>CBDDLD010000001.1:0-47153 GCA_965230605.1 Winogradskyella sp.
TACATCAGTAAGAAAAGAATCAAATGTCCATTGGAAATTAGTGAGACATCAAATTATTGAATTCAAGGATGACAACCTTAAAAACATCAACCTATTTAGTAGTAATAATAATTAGTCAAAAAAAGGGCTCTATAAGGTTAATTTTGGATAGCTCCTTAAAATCAGAAGGCTTCTGCAACGAAGTGGAATGAAGACAGGATTTGAGATATTCAAAACCTTGAGGTTTACTAAACCTTATAAGCGATGGGTTGGATCTGCGCACAGCGAGATAGGCTTAGTGTGGCTATACCTAGCTTAGACATTCAATAATTATACTTCAACAAAGTTAACATTGCAATCACCACACATAAGTTTTAGGCCAGATTTACCCCACACCTTCGCACTACAACTTGGGCATGAATATTTAACCTTTTGCTTTTTTTTCGCTCTTGCAAGAGTCACCTCATATTCGTCAATTTGTTTTAGCAGCTGAATTCTTTTTTCAGGATTAGTTTCTTTCAGTAGGAATTCATCTAATTGATCCACACCAAGTATTTGATAATTCTTGAACGGCAACCAAATAGAATCATCAACCTTATCAATTAATTCATCTAGCACACCACCAGGTTCAATATATTCGGACATCTTAGTTCCTGTTTTTCTCCCTCCTGGTTCTCCAGTGTGAGAGGGAACAAGACCAACGCTTTCCATTTTATTTGACCATTGTTTATTATGATACCCCCTACTTTTTAGCGACCCAACATCTCCATATTCTTCTTGCCACAAATGACACATTTCGTGAACCATAGATTGAATAACAGCTCTTTTACCTAATGAAAAAATATGTGGAGTAATAGATATTTCATATGACCCAACCTTTCTTTTCCTATAAAAATTAAGGTTTACAATAGGTAAAGAACCCTCAAAAAGATTCTTATTCAAATGATCAAACAACTTCTTAAAAGCTTCAAACTGTTCATTGGTAGGCTTAATCATGTTCAAATTTAATAATTACTTATTTATTAAATGAATAAAGTAAATAATATTAGAAATACATCGTACGGTGTAATATTTTTACTACCTTTACATTGTTATAAAATTAATCAGTTATATATTTTTGGTGCACATTTTAAGAATGCATCAATTATTTCATAATACCATTGTTTAAGTGTTAAACAACTTTAAGTGATAAGAAGATAATTATGAAAATATATTTTTTCGGAATATTGTCTATTGTATTTATTGTAATAGTCTATTTCCTGAGACAGCAAAAATTCAATCGTCATAAGTACAATTGGAAAAAGGCTATTAACATTAAGAGAAAGCTCGATGAATTCAAAGGCGAAGGATTGAATGCACGAAAATTAAATTATTTAAGAAAAATAGACCCCTTTGTTTTTGAAGAATTGCTGCTATATTCCTTTAAGCAAAATGGGGCTAAAATCATCCGAAATAAGCGTTATACAAATGATGGAGGAATAGATGGAAAAGTTATTGATGAGAAAGGGAAATCATTAATCCAGGCAAAACGATATAGTAATCATATCAACCTTAAACATGTAAAAGAATTCAGCAATTTGATTACTACTGATAAGTGGGCAAATCATGGATATTTTATACATACTGGTAGAACAGGCAAAGGTGTATACCAGGCCATAGGATCGGGCAACATCACATTAATAAGTGGAGAAAAATTAATCAACCTTATAAGCAAGAACACATGATTAGAAAAGTAAATCACAAAATCCATACATTTAACGAAATGAAAATAATTACAACAGTAACAAACAACGGTCCTCAAGCATATTAATAGAGGGATAATACCTTTAGATATTTTAATTAACATCAACTACAAGAACACAAAGATGAAAAAAATACTGATTTTTGGAATAATAATTGCCAGTGCTGCTTTTAGTACAAATTGTAAAAAAGATGATGGTGTTAATCCAATCACAATAAACGACGACACCGCTGACACCACAAGCACAGACACGATATATACGGATACTGAACCTGTAGCTGTAGTAGACTCGATAATTGCCTTTGCTGGTGAAACGGTATGCATTAATGTATTGGACAATGATTATGATTTAGATGGCGACACATTACAATTTCATAATGCTCAAGCATTCAGCGCACAAATATTTGGTGAATTAACTTATGAAGAAGATGGTGAGGTGTGCTACACCCCATATACATCAGCACCAATGAGTCAATTTTTAGCCTATTCAAATATTTCAGACGACGATGGAAATATTGCCGTAGGAAACATCATTTTACAAACTAGGCGAAAAGATAGCTTACTTAATAACGCACCAAAACCTATGAATGACACTTTAGTTAGTCATGTCAATATACGATTAGACATTGATGTAAGTGCAAATGATGTTGAACCAGATGGTGATGATTGGTATATCTATTTAAATCACGGTGAATTTAATTGTACCACTACTTTAAACGATGATGGTACGGTTCACTACATTCCTGACGAGGATTTCTATGGAATGACATCATTCACATACACAATGTCAGATTATTCAAAAGAAACAACTGTAGCTGTCTTTGTAGAAATACAATGACATTAATAATTTCAATTTAATCACAAATATATGAAACAGATAATTGGGGTAATATTGCTAATAACGGCAATAACGCAAGCAAACGCCCAAAGACACCTTAAAGGATCAAAGTTTGCAGGATTGGATGCAGGAATAACGAAACACGGTTATTATGGAGGGGCTAATATTGGGTTTTTAATTTCTCCTAAGTCTTCAGTAATGTTGGATTTTGTAATGGAATTTGACAGAGAGAGAAGTCATAGTCAAGCGAAATTTACTGCGATCTATCCATCATTAGCATACTATTACACCCCTCTCAATATTAAGGAAAAAATATACTTTAATATTGGCGTTGGTGTAACGGCAAATTTCACGCAAGTGAAAGGAGAAAAATTGAACAGTGTAACAGGAAACGTGGAAAATGAAATCAGAAACCATAGTGATTATGGCTTATACTTTTCCCCCGAAGCAGAATGGTTTATAATTGACCAGATTTCATTAGTTGTTAATGTAAGACAATTCTGGTTTCCCACAGACGATGTAGGCACACTTGTGTTTTTCACAGGTGCAGGCATAAAATTAAATCTTAGCGCATTTACTGCTGCTAGAAAATATTAACAGTAATAACAAAAATATTATGAAACAAATACTAACAATAACCTGCATATTAATATCATTCTGTATTTACGCACAGGATTATATTTTATATAAAGGCGGTACATCGATGGTAATTGATGATCCAGGCGAGGATATTAGTTGTACAACAACAACAGCAGCAGCAAGAACCTGTAACAACTCAGGACAAAGAAAAGTAGTTAATATAAGAGATAACTTTTATAGAATATCTTTAAATAATTCTGTTATTAGGGACGAATACGATAGTTACACTATCTCTACTAGTACTGCTGGTAATTATTACTTCGATAAACGCTATGACAATCATGTTCCAAAGTCAACTGTCTGCACGTGTCCAAATTCATTACAGGATTTTGTGATTAACGATTTTTTAAATACACTTGTTAACGCCAGAGACCAAAATACATCAGGCGATTTAAGTGTTATTGTTGTTGATTTCAAATCGTTAAACATCCCTGAGTTGTGCGTTAATGGAAACAGTATAAACTTAGCTAATTATTTAACATACACTGACGGAGTGACTATTAGCGGTTCTGCTGCGGTATCAGGTTTCACATTTGATCCTTCGGTTGCTGGTGTTGGAACAACGCATTTATCAGCAACGAAAACCTTCGACAACGGACCGAAAACTATAAACTTTTCTATAGTTGTAAATCCATCATATACTGAACAAGAACCAATATCAGGAAATATGTGGCTGAGTACATCTTTAGAATTTTGTAGTGATGATGATGAGCGTGATTTAAGAGATCTTGTTAGACACCAACCTAATGGACAACAGAACGGTTTCGTTTGGAGTGGAGGAAGCGGCAATATTTTTTCACCAATAATTGGTGAAGGATCACATCCAATAACATATACATACACAAACAGTTATAACTGTGTCAGCGAACATGTTATTGTAGCAAATGTTACAGACGCTTTTGCAATTACTACTGATCCACTGATTGAAAAATGTTTAGATGATGAAACGTTCTATTTAAGCGCCTCACCATCAGGCGGCGAATGGAAATACACAAGTAATCCTAATGGACATGATGATAATGAAGTGTATCCACCAATATTGGGAGCAGGTAACCATCAATTTGAATATGAAGTAACTCAAGGTTATTGTAGTAAAAACATAACTTCAGACATAGTTATTTATGCCCTACCTGCGGTTAACGCTGGTGCAGATCTTGAATATTGCAACAACACTGATAACATTCAAGACCTTAACACACAACTTGTTGCACCGTTAGACGGTACATGGTCACAAATAATCCCTAATGTCAGCAGTGCTTTAAACACTCAAAACGCTACAGTTGATATTTCAAAATTAGCACCTGGTGTAAGTTACAATTTGATATATGAATATACGGACGAAAAAGGGTGCTACAATTTCGATAGTAGAGAGATACTAATAAACAGTACACTTTCAGCCCCTAATGTTGATGACAATAATTTTGTCTGTAATGAAGGAGGTATCCGACTCCAAATTTTTGCACCACAAGCAGGTGTTTTGTACAAGTGGTATGAGAGTGAGAGCTCACCAAACGAAATATTTAATGGAACATCTTATGACACACCATATTTAACAGAGGATAAAAATTATTGGATAAGTGCGATAAATGAATTTGGTTGTGAAAGCGCACGTAACATGGTTACAGCAGATGTAAGACCTAGCCCCATCATTACATTTAATAATGATGACAAAACCCAATACACATGTTTAGAAGGTGATGTAGTCATCATATCAGGTGGTGATGCATATACCAATAAGAGATGGCAAGGAACAGGTGTTGATTCAGACGCAGGTATATTTGACCCTAGTGGTTTACCTAGTGGCTCTTACAATATTACGTTGTTTGCAACTGTCAATGGATGTGAAGGATCAGGTAACAAAAACGTAATTATTCATGAAGCTAGTACAGTTAGCGCTGGCTTTCCTCGAAACAGTTGTTTTGGCGATTCTATTTATGCAATGAATCAAGATGCATCAGTAGTACCAACGAATGGTACGTGGTCTTTTTTAGACAATTCACTAAATTACGCATTACACGAAGACACTGTTGATATATTTGAATTACAACCAAATTCATCACCAGGGTATGAGCTAGAATATAGTGTTACAGATTCGTTAGGTTGTGTTTCATCAGATGTGGCAATTCTTAGAATATATCCTGATCCTGAGGACCCTGTAGTGGACAATAAAACAAGATGTGGTAATGGTTCGGTTGTGTTTGAAGTTCTAAACCAAGATAATGGCCAAGTATATCGTTGGTATTCAGCCCCAAGAACGGACATACCAGAAATATACACAGGTCGTGATTTTCCAACACCATACTTGACACAAGACACTTCGTATTATGTACAGGCTAAAACTACAAATAATTGTACCAGTAAATTTATAGAGGTAAACGCTATATTAAACCCACTACCTCAAGTAAGCTCAACGGCTAATACAATACTATGCTTAAACACACAAGTATATGATTTAAATAATTCGGTATCTCCTCCAGGTGGCATATTTAGAGATTTCATTACTAGGGATCTTATTGCAAGTAATGTATTCCCTAACCTTATTGGTGAGGGTGTTTCAGCTTACATCTACGAACAAACAAATGTATTTGGATGTACCAACGAAACAAGTTTTCAACTAACGATAACAGGTAGTATCTCAGATAATCTATTTATAGCAGACGACACATCAATTTGTGAATCTAATCCACCGATTTGGTTAGATCTTTGGACTGTTAAACCTGGAGGAACGTACACAGGTGGATTGGCAGTTGAAGGAGGTGTATTAACCCCTACAAATGCAACATCAACTATACTTCCAATACATTACGAATTAGAAGAAGATGGTTGTCTTTTTGAAGATGATATTACAGTCACCTTTTTATCAAGCCCTGACAATCCAGAAATAATAGGTGACAATATTGGTTGTATTGGTGATATATTAGAATTCTCTACAGAAAACATATCCAACATGACCTACAATTGGTATTTAGATCAAGATACGGCAGTATTTTCAAGCGATCAAAATATTAACATTGTTGTTGGACAAGTAAATACTGTAGATTTGGAAATCATTAATGTTATTGGTTGTCCTTCAGAACAACGTGCAACAATAGAAATCAGTAGTAATTCGCCGACAGGAACAATTGTAATATCAAATAACGATGTTACGAAAGGATCTATGGTTTCACACAGCGTAAACAGCAATGATGATATTAATGAATATTACTGGATGTTTGGTGATGGATTTACCTCTACTTCTGCTATAGCTAATCATTACTACCACATTCCTGGGATTCATGATCTGTCAGTAATTATTACAAGTAACATTGGATGTAAAGATACATTAAGCATTGATAGCGCAATTAATGTTGGAGGATCTACATCTGTACCTACCTCATTACCTGGCACAAACATCAATAAAGAATACAATGAATTTATATCAGGTTATCCCACTATTACTGAAGGTATAGTAAATTTCAAGTACTTAGAAGAAAAACCACCTTCAGTAAATGTTACTGTGTACGATAGTTACGGAATAAAACGATTAGAAGAAGTTATTAAAGACGATAAAATTAATCTGCACACATTAGTAAAAGGTTTGTATTTCTTAGAGATGAAAAGCGAATTAGGAATAGACATCGAAAGAATCATAAAAAATTAATGACATGAAATCTAAAAGAATATATTCAATTATAACTGTATTGTCATTGATAGTACTATTTACATCATGTGACAATAGGGAGTTTAATGACATTAACAACGCCCCATCATTGACAATTAACCATAATGGTGAAGAATTAGAAAGTTTAAGCGCGAGAGTTAAAATCAGCCTTAAATCAGGAATCCCATATTTATCAATTCGTTTAACAATGAATGATGAAAATGGTAACATTAGTAATTTATCATTTACAGTAGATGGCGATGTTATTGTCAAAAAAGATGGTAACGAAACTAGTAGCATTATAGACATTGCTGGCAACAACGGATATGTTGATATAGAAATTTACCCTCAGTCATCTGGCAATCATGTACTAAACTTTGTTCTAGAAGATAGTTTTGGTGAAGCATCATCTGTTAATCTTAATTTAGAGGCATTCATCAATGACCTACCTATAGCACACTATGAAGCAAACAGGGTACAATTAGACGACCCTAGACATTATGTTATTGACGCTTCAGAATCATATGACCAAGATGCCAGCTTAGGTGGAGGCCTTGTTGAATATGAATATACTATCGAAGGTATTGTAATATCTCAAGGTAGTGAAACCTCAGAACCAGATAAGTTAGATTGGATATTTGGAAGTTCAGGAAATAAAGAAGTGCGAGTAAGAGTGAAGGACAGTGATGGTGAATGGTCAGATTATTACACAGGTAGTACGGTTAGTATAAATTAACCAGCTATATAATTCCCGCAAACCTATAGGGCAGCTTAATAATATTAAGCTGCCTTTTTTAATACATCATATCAACGCAAAAAGTGAAGACGCAACAGGAAAGAATAATGAAAAGGTTAATAATTAGTCAGAAAAAGGTGTCTATAAGGTTGATTTTGGATAGCTCCCTAAAACCCGAAGTCTTCTGTAACGAAGTGGAATGAAGACAGGGCTTGAGCTATTCAAAACCTTGAGGTTTACTGAACCTTATAGACGAAGTGGGGGATCTGCGCGCAGCGAGATAAGCTATGCGTGGCCAGGCTTGGCTTTGGTGATAAAATTTAAATTATTAATGAATCAATAACATCTCTTCAGGTAAAAGCTCATGTATTTTATAATTAGGAATAAATGGTTTATAAATCTTTATTTTAGAGCTATCTGAAAATGTAATCATTGAAGGTATAGTGTCAAAAACTAAATAATAAGGACTTTTAAAATTAAGATCACCAGATACCATTTCATCACCTTTAAGTACTTTATATGTCGAATCAGTAAGAACTAATGTAGTTTTACTATTCAAAGAATATGTGCCAGGTATGTTAGTAGGAATATTGTGTATTGAATCATGATAAAACGTTAAAAAAGGCTGTTTGTAATCATTTAAGTGAATAGAAGTAGTTAAGTTATTTTCATCAAAAACCTTTTTAGAAGTTATTCTCTGATTTATATCGAAGAAATAGGAAGTATCTTGAAGATGCCCATTGAAATACTTGAATACAGCAGACTTTTCACCATATTCATTATAAAAAGTGGTATAACCATGTCTAACACCCTGTATGTACTCACTGGAATAAACCAACACAGAATCTCTGTAACTCAAAGCCAAGCCATGTGGTATACTATCAGCAATATTAGTTGTATCCAAGGGATAAAAAGTATGAACACCATCCTTTAATTCAACCATATATTCAAGTTTTAGTTTTTCATCACTTAATCCTATTTTCGCAATTTTGGTTAATACAGAGGTTTTAGATAAAATCAGAAATAGTAGAACTAACACATGAATAGTTATTAAGGCAATAAGTATTTTTTTATTCTTAGTAAGATTTCCTTTTTTAAAAAACATAAGCTTTAAAATTATTCGTATTGAAATGTTTTAATTGGTAGATTAAGTGATTCGCTAAGAAGATCTAAAAATGCAAATAAGACATTTGTGTGATTATCAATTTTTAAATTGTAATAATTAGGATATTCACGACCAAAAGGCAGGGGTATATCCTGAGAAACCTGCATATTTGATAATGTTGTTGTAGCAAACGTTTTAACTACATTATCTATTTTACTGTAAAAATCATCATTACATCTAAAGAACTGAAGATCAGTAAATGAAAAACTGCTCTTTACTAATAGCGTAAAGTTATTTTGTAAATGGTTTAAAACGTGAGCGTAACTGATTAAGGATTGTAATGGATTGTTAAAACAATGAAGTTCTATCATTTCAAATTTGGCAAGATGTTTTTTTATGGGTAGCAATGAACCGTCTTGAACATATAGATACAAATAGGGATCTTTGAGTTCAGGCAATGAAAAGTAATTAAACAAATCGTCTAGGGAACTAAATACATGTAATGATTTAAAGTCGGAGGAATTATGCAATTTACTATGACCAGGTTGATCATTGAGATATATATCACCAGATTTAGTTTTAGTTACAGCGTTGACAGGTGTTTTATTAGAATATAGGGGGAGCTTTATTTCTTTAGTTATAGCATCAACCTTATAATGACCCGAAATAAAAGGGTTGGTAATTACACCTTCAGGTAGACTTTGTAGTGCTATTAATTTAGATAGTAACTGATCATCAGTTAATGATTTACTTACATCAATATCCTCGACATTATCAATGGATAAAGGTGATCCCCACTTATATTCTAAATAACGAGATAGTTGAACGATATTACCAGTTGATAAATCATCAGTTGCAAAACGAATTTCATGAGTTCTATAAATGTATAAATTATGATTATCACGTCGATATAGATGATAAAAATCGGTTTCATTACATAATACGTAATGATGCGAAAGCAACAAATGTTTTGTATTTAATTTATTTTCGTTCATAGCTATAATAATATTTTTAGGATACAGAATCAGTTGCATATGTAGAAAGTATTTCATTTACTTCTCGTTCTACTTCCAACATATTGTCCTCCATTAGTTTTGACAAGGTGTCACGCATCAAATCTTCATTCGATGAATCGATAATAGGATTAATTGGTATATCCAACAATTCATCTTTACTATTCATACCCAATAGTTCA
Source organism: Winogradskyella sp. (assembly GCA_965230605.1). GTDB lineage: Bacteria > Bacteroidota > Bacteroidia > Flavobacteriales > Flavobacteriaceae > CBDDLD01. Next base: position 9,874 of record CBDDLD010000001.1, read on the forward strand.
TGTGTTTCGCCATTAGGGAATTGACATGAAAAAACAGCTGGATCACCACCCGCAATTTTACCTGAAAAGTGGCCTAATGGCTGAGTTTGCAAGCGTGATACAGTCATTGATTTTTCTTTTCTGTGGGACACACCCACCGTTTCATCATTTGAATTAGTACTTATATTTTCGTTAGGAACTAAATATTCAGGAAACATTTCACATATAGATTTTGCAGACGAACCTTCATTCATCATACCAAAAAATTGTGTTCCACAAGTACCTAGAATAACATTAGCATTTTCTTTACCATAATCACGTATTAACTGATACCATTCTTGAATCGATAATAGAACAGGAATATTTTTAGATCGCATAGTGGCCATAACATGATCAATTTTATATAAAAATATAGTAGGTAATTCATCAATTGAAACAAGGGTTTTATGATACCCCCCCTCCCCTTTTTTCATCATTGATTTTAGTACTGAATTTATTGTAACACCTACTGGGGCAGTCATAGCTTCTGGTGCTTGTTCACTAGAGCATATACAAATTATGGTAGGATTGTTAGGGTCATTAATCTTAATATCAATTTCTTCCTCATCATTAAGAGGGTTGAACATCCAGTACAATTCCTTATTTCGGACTCTACCACAACCTACATGAATAGTTGCTTCAATACCTGACAACTGTTCACCTGCATCATTCATTTTAGCTCCAATAATAGAACGAACATAAGGAACTACATCGTCATCAGACATTAACGCATTTACCACATCCATAATTGGAGACATTAGCATGGCATTTATATGTGCAAATGTACAGCATCTTGCATATTTGGGATTGGAATGAGATAGACGTTTCATGAACCATATAACTGCACTGGTATACATTATTTGATTATTACCCCAAAAATCAGTCTTTTCCCTCAAGGAAGGATCAATATTCATTAGAAAGGTTAATGCAGATTGATCAGCCAATGGTTTATTAGTAATGTATTTAGGATTGAATGGGTTAAGCTTACCCATACTCTTTAATGGATCAATTGGATTGAGATAGACAAAATTAGGAGTTTTGTATTTACCATATAAATGAGGGTTTTCATCTTTATGCTTGATTGCATTATAGATTCCCCTGGATAATGGTGAATCCTCTCCTTTATAGTCATAAACAATCATTGAATACCCTTTCATGACAGCCTGAAAATGAATTGGTTCTACTAACGATGCAGATTTACCAGCCCCATTTCCACCTTGAATAAACATACTTTGTTGAGGCGAATGAATATTCATATCAGAAAATATCCACTCTCGTTCGTTGTCAGTAAGAGCTTGTGGATTGAGGTTTATCCTAACAGAAAAAGAAAAGGACATAGCCTCATTCTTTTGAATATTAGAGACTCTACTCAAAGGATATTCAGACGAAATAAATTCCTTAAGAAAAGCTTTTGAAAATCGTTGCGCAAAGTATAACTGAAATATAATGATTAATGGAATGGCAACTACATTATAGTAATGATTCTTAATATAGCCATACCAGAACAATAGAGAAAGCAAGAAGAAAGGGTATCCAAATATTCTATAAGACCTAATATCATCATTAAGTTTTCTTTTAGCCATTAGTATAAAGGCTAAAAGCCAACATATTGAAAACAAAATCCTGAAAGCAATGAATATATATTTGTTTGTCTTTAGTGGAATACGTATGAAATCTGGAATCTGGGTAAAAATAGACTCTATACCTGTATTGATTGAATAGTCTAAAACTACAAATGGTATAATTAATAAAAATATAAATGCTAGCGCACTGTAAGATACAGATTGCCGTGATCTTTCTATTTCAGATGCCATTAATATATTGGTTGTTTAATTAATAATCTCGGTAACCCTTTCTCTTCTTTTCCATTTCATCTTCATCCTCCGATTTATTCTTACCCAATTTAGGTTTATTTATTGGTAGTTTACTAACAACATTAGGATTATTTTCCCCTTTTGTCTCTTTAACATCATTGTTTTCAACTGTATTAGTAATTGGTAAAAACTTCGATGATATATTTGACCAGGAGAAAGAACGCTTAATTTCACTACCTTTAAACCAAACAGGATTATTTACAGAAGAAGATGAAAATTTGATTCCTTGAATAACCGCACCGTTAGACGTATAATCGTACTGCCAATCAATCCCTTTATTTTTTAAGTTTAACTCAAGCTCCTGAATACTTTTAACATGAGGAAGAATTGTGTTAAGTTCTTTGGACAAGAAGCGCTTCTGACTACTTATATTAAGTTGTTCTGCCTTTGTGATCTTATATTCACCCATATTGACCAAATTGGCATGATGAAAATCTGGACTTAAGTATTTCTCCGTGATATAATAATCTTTGGATTTATCACCATATAACATATAAGGTATTTTATTACTATCTAACCTTAATCTACTATACAATCCTTCTTGAGCTAATTTAGCTTCGAAGGATTCTAATGTATTTGTTCGCGCATAACACATAGTCAATTTCTCAGTTAGCAAATGTTTATTAGAATAAATAACTAATCCTTGTTCTTTAAGAAATAACTCCACATTGCTATAAGATCTTTTGAGAGTTGCTTTCAACTCTGAGTCTTTAGGTTGTTTGCCGTTAGCATATAAGGATACAATCTTTTCAAATTGTTTCGGATGAAGCACATCATCAGGGATAGATCTACCGCTATTAATAAATCTTTGCAATGCATTTGAAACAGCATAACGTTGCATATTTAATTCACTTAAATATATCTGTTGACGTTGCTCTTTGGTTGTTTGCTCTGCAACATGCAAAGAATATTTTATTTCCAATTCTTTACATACCTCCTTATTTCTTTTAAGATCGAACTTATCCTTATGACCTATACATCCATCATTTCCTATCCTGCTATGAACAATATGAACATGTTGATGATCTGCATCATTGTGTTTAAAAATAGTGTAAGGAACATCTTCATAGCCCATACCCGAAATGTAATCCTTAGATATTGAAATTAATTGTTCGTCAGACAGGTTTTCAGAAGGATGAAAGTTTAATGAAGCATGAACATAAAAGTGCTTAGTTCTTGAATTTGTATTGAGTGAAAAATTATTTAAATAATACTTAAGTTGTTTGTCCTCTTGGTTAGAAAAAATATTAGTGTCCAAAACAACAGCATTACCTTCACTCACCTTTTTATAATTATAACTAAGTACTGGTTGTATTTGAGCTCCCTTGTGGTGTATACCAATCATAGCAATTGATCCAATATTTTGTTTAAAAGCGAAAGCAATTTATGTTGATTATCTAGGATTTCGTTACTTGATATTGCTTGACCAGCGTTCAATTGTCTCGCAATTTGATTGGTGTTATTGGCTAAACCATTCAGAATAATGATTAATCTTTTTTCCAAAACAGGTCTTAATTTGGGGGACGTATTTAATAAACTAGAATCTTGTAGAGCCGAAAGACGAATAAACTCACTCAAATTTAATCCTGAATTGTTAGCATTTTGGTTGACTTTATTCCATTCATCGTCATTGAAGTTTAACAATTTGGGATGGTTTCTTCTTTTTTTTTCTTCAGGTAAAGGCTTCCTACCACCCTTTTTATTCTGATTATTCTCTTTATCCATAACTCTATAATTTGCGAACGTAGGGAGCAAAATTAATTACTCCTGTAATTCTTAAAGTGGTTTAGGTATATACCTAAACCCATCTTGCTGTGTAACACACCAAGACCTTAGAAAGGTAAGAACCGTAGGGGTAAAAAACAAATAAATTACTCACATATATGAGAGTCAAATTAAATACTAGACAGGAATGAGGATAGTAAGAATAAAAATGTAATATACATAATGTATTAATACAACATGTTGTTTACATTATGTATAATGTGTTATACAACCAACAACATGTACACAACATGATGTATCTTACATCATACATTCAAACATGATACATATAAACATAAAACATGTTTACATTATACATGTATACAATTTGTATACATTTTGTTGGTATGTTAACAAAATACATACTACATTTAAGAAAAAATTTCATATGATAGTAATTGGATTTGTAAACGAAAAAGGAGGCTCGGGAAAATCGAGCAATTCAATAGGATTCACTAACAGACTACATTATTCAGATAAGTACAACTTAAGAGTAGCAGGTATTGACTTAGATCCTATGAAGCGTTGGACGAATTTAAGAGTGAAAGACCTTAATGATATTGAAAAAGAAAAAGGGGACATTTCTACACTCTATAAACTTGAATTGGTGGATGCGATAAATTTAGGTGAAAAATTAGAGGAGTGGGAAGAAGCTGATAAATATGATGTGGTAATAGTGGACTATCCAGGAACACAAACACAGGTAGGTATTATCGAATCATTATTTCTCTTAGATTATATTGTTGTGCCAACTGGAATAACAGAAGACGATGTAGATGGTACATTTGAATTTTTAAAGAAATTTGATGAAGTGGTGACACCACAGTTTGAAGAAAACAACTTAACACCTCCTCCAATGGTTGGACTAGCCTATAGGGTATCTACAAATATGTTATGTTATACGCAAAGAAAGGAAGAATGGGAAAAAAACGGATTGCTTGATGAATTTGGATTTGAATTCTGTAGAAAATTCATTGGCGAGGCCAAAGCAGTATATGGACAATACAAAAATACTAGAGAAGAAGTTTATAAATTAGCGTCAAATAAAAAGGTGAGAGTGTACCAAGATGTATACGATGAATTAGCCGAAAAACTAAATATTGCATAAAGTATGAGTAATGAATATAATGCTGGATCTGGTAGAAGCAGAAGGCAAACAGCGAGGAAAATAAATGAGGATAAATTGAAGGAAACAGCTGGAAATCTTCAAAAGAAAATAGATCCTGAAGCCGTCACTGACAATAAGAACCCTTTTACTTATGATCTTAAGCAAGAAGCTGGATTATCAGGGGGAAAAGTAAACGTAGCCCTTTATTTTGAAGTACATGAACTTTATAAAGAAATTAGTAAAGATACAAGAACGGATATTGGAAAATTGATAAACAATATTCTAAACAATAATTTGAAAGACGAAAAATTTATGGAGATGGTTAAGAAGATGAAGGTATCTAAGCCTATTAATCCATTAAGGAAGTAATAAAGACCCCTTAGTATAACAAGGGGTCTATACATAGCTTATAACTTCATTTTAGTCTCCACAGGCTTAATAGAAGTAGAATTATGTAGTTTATTATCAACAATATTATTCATATTACGAGATTCATTCTTCTTGTTTATCTCATCCACGAAATTCTTATAATCTTTATGAACTTCATTTGATAAATTAGTAGAATTCGTGTATTTATTCAATGAGTTTAATTGATCTTTGGTGAAGGGCTTATTCAGCTTATCTAAAGATTTTAACTTATCCAATTTAGGTAAAGCACCCATTGCAAGGTCAAATTCATTCTGATTAACACTAATTGCCAATTCTTTTGAATTATCAATCGTCATAATTTTATCAAAAGCTGCTTGTTCAGCAATTGTCAAACCCTGATAAGAATCACTTTGTACAAACCTAGTTTTCTCACTAGAATCACCAAAAAACTCTTTAAGGTGTCCCTTGTTTTCATTCATTAAACTTTCTACTAGGTCAAAGTTACCTTTACTATAAGTGTCAAATAGCAACGTATGATTCTCTTCCTTAGATTTATTAAATACATTTTGTTTCAAGTTATCTAATGATCCTGCTGGCCTTTCTTTACTATTTGAATCGGTGTCCTTTAGCTCATTTGTATCAATAATTCCCTTAGATTGTTGAACGTTGTCAACGGATGTCGATAAGTTGGTAACTTGATCTACTACTGCTGGTTTTTCAGCAACATTATCTGTATCAAGCACTTTATCCTTTTCTACAGCACTTTTACCAATGTTTGTAACCGCTTCGACATCAAGTGAACTAGGGGTATTGAATTTGTCTTTGAGAGCATTAATTTCTTTTTCATCAGTAAGTACTTTAGCATTGTAAAAATTGATATTAGTTTTATTATCATCACCTTTTTCTATAGAGAAAGAGGACAATATATATGAATTAGAAACATCATCATATAGTACTTTAGGACCTACTTTTCTACCATTCACCAAATCGTTTAATTCGTTGACAGTAGGTTTATAGCCACCAAACTCAAAATGTTCATCTAAACCGATTTCTTTAGGACTTTGAACAACAATCTTGTTGAGTTCTTCATCTATTTGTAGGCCCAACAAACCATTATTTTTAGTTTCGATTAATACTAATTCACGCTCTTTTAATCGATTAATTTCATCTTCGCTAAAAGTATAATCTAGACCTGTGAGTTTTTTAGGTATGGTAAGTTCTTCAACAACAGGGTTGAAGTCAAATTTTATATTCCCTTTAGCATCTTTAAAAAATGAAAGCTTGCCATCTCTATAGTCTGTATTATCTAGTTTTACGTTTTTTAACAGGTTACTTTGATATCCTGAGCACAATCGCTCAACCATAGTATCATCGTAATTAATCTCAAGTTTATCTAGAAAATCAACAATGGTTGATTTCTCGAACATATTGTTAGTTGTTTCCATAGTGATATTTGTTACTTTACTATCAACAAATATATGGAATTTGAAAGGGGACTACAAGTTAACTTTGAAATGATATTCCATTACAAAAGAGACCTTTTCATACTCACAAATACGTTCAGTCAAAGAGATGTATCCCGTAGCCAAATTATTATTTCGATACTTAACTAAATTAGTATAGGGCAAACCTGTATTTTTGCTATAATTAGACAAGGGATATATTTCACTTAAAAAATGTTGAATGACAGATATGAATTCTCCCTCAGTATATGAAGCCTTGTCATCTAGATACTCTGACAATGGTTTATATGATTTATAGTCTTTCAAATCAATGTTGGTACTTAAGTAGCAAATGTTTTGTTAGTTTGCTAACAATAATTAGTTTTGTAAATATATGAGCTTAACCAGTAAAATACTACTAATTGCACTTTCAGTGCTGATAATTATTTACATTAATTATCGAGCTTTCAGATCTAAAAATAAGAATAAAGAACAGGATAATAGCAATGATCAAGAACAACCTCTAAAAAATATTGATGATAAAAGTAATGAAACACGTACAACTGGCATAGTTATTAAGGGAAGGACTATAAAAGTAGAAGTGAAAGACGAAAGAGGATTAAGTGAAGATCAAAGAAAAGAGCTAGGTAGCATAATTGGTGATATTATCATCAAAACAAAAAAGTTTGAGAAAACACCTCAAACAAAGGATGATCAAACAAGTAAACCAAAATCCAAAAGTGATAATGAACCTTTAACAGATCAAGAAGTACTTTCCTTTAAAGATTTATAATTAATTATTAACTCAAATGAAAAACCTAAAAAGAGAATCTATTATTAGTATAGCCGTAATATGCTTGGTTATAATAATGCCATTATTAACTCAGGCGCAAAACATGCCTGACCTGGGAGAGCTAGAAACGCAAGGAGATAGAGGTTTTAGTCTCATGAATAAATGGACTAAATCAGCAGCAATTCTAATTGGTGGATTAGGAACATGTGTTACAGCAGTAAAAGTATGGAGTGGTAATCAAACATGGCAATGGATTACTATGTTCATAATCTTTGTTGTGATTTTAATTGCTGGAATGAGCATGTTCGCATTGACATGAGTACGAAAGAAAGAGAGGCGCTAGATTTTAATGGTTTTGATTTATTAAATCGAAAGGTTTTGTTTTTAGGAGCACTACCAGCAATGCCAGCCTTTATGTTGATAATAGTAATAATAATCATATCACTAGCACTATTATTCATTCATCCAGCTCTAAGTTTATTATTCGCCTTTGGTGGATTTGGCACACTAAGTAGTGTAATTATTAATATTCGTAATAAAAGCAAAAAAGGAGGTCATAATCATTTCATGGCCTCCGCTCTTTATAAGAAAGCACCGAAAGAAATAAGGGATAAAGGATTGATGAGTAAACTAATAAATAATTCCAAATAGTAATAAAAATGCAATCTATACAACTTGAGCAAATATCACCTTATATGAAATTTGGTGACGATTTTGTTATCACAGGAAATGGTGATGTGAGTTATTTATTTGAAATAACTCACAGAGAGATATTTAGTGGCAACATAGGTTCATATAATGATTTAAACAAGAATCTATTTTCACTAATATCATCATTGGAGCAAGATTGTATATGGCAACAGTTAGATTTCTACTATTTAGCAAAAAAAGAGGTTGAGAGCATAAGACAATCATATCATCAGTACAACAATGATCTAGAATCTTTGATCAGGCCACAACTAAGGCATCGAAGTTTTTTAGCTGTAACTATACCAACAACTACCATAGATTATTACCCTAATCCTGTAAGTACGAGTTACATCAAAACAAATAACATTTTCAAAAAGGATAGTTTTAAGAAAATAATTTCGGAGGAAGAAAACGTTAAGAAAGTAAAAGATGCATTCTTTAATTCCTTAAAGTCAATTGATGACTGGCAAGTAAATCAACTAAATAGTAATGGCATTGCTGAAGTTATTTATAACTACTATTCAGGGTCATTTGACGATTGGAAGACAGACATTAAAGAAAGCGATATAATTGACCCTATTGGGGTAAATGAAGAATACATAACATTAGGAAAAAATTATTGTGGTATTGTCAGTATGATAGGTGAACCAGCATCATATAAAAACACCAATATCATGGAAGTAGCACCACCAAAAGACATCGATGAAAAAATTGATTTCCCCACAAAATTTAACAAAGAAACGGGTATTGCATATTGCATAGGTTTAGGGTTACCCATAAAACACGTGGTAAATACTGCTATTGAAAGAAAAAATAATGACTCGTTACTTTCACATATGAGGAAAGTAAATCAAGGTTTAACCTTTTTAAAAGGTTTGGGCTACCATGATGCAGTTGAAAAACAAAATGAGTTCATTACCTATCAAGGAAATTTGGCTAAGCGAAAAGGAGTTCTATTCAAACAACAAATACAAGTATATGCTGAAAGTAAAGAACTTCTTTCTAAGTATCTAAATAAAGCCAAAGAAGCATATAATAAAATGGCAGTAGGTGAGGGGGTTCAATCCTTCATTGAGAACAAACAAACTGCCAATCTCTTTTTTAGTTCTGCACCTGGAGTAATTAGAGAGAATCATGAATATATGTTTTCTGATTCTCTCAGATGCGTTCCATTTCTTCCTTTAGAAACGCACATAAGTTCAGACAAAACTGGCTTCACATGGAAAGACCAGTTCAATAACGACATTGTGCTGGACATGAACGATTTTAAACGCAATAATCATGTGGTTAATAACCCAAACAAAAGTATTGTTGGGGCTAGTGGATCAGGTAAATCGGTGTTTGGAAATGAGTACATATCACAAGCCTATAACATGGGATATCATGTGATAGTATTAGATATTGGAGGATCGTATAAGCTTAATACAGAAATAAATGGTGGCCGTTATGTTGATTGTTCGGAAAGAGAAAATATTTCCTTTAATATATTTGATTCGGTCCGTAATTATGAGGGGAAATACATTTATGAGGACATCAAAAGAGAGATAAACAAAGTTGATTTTGTTTTTAACATCATTCAAAAAATATTAGTTGGTAAAACAAAGGATGTTTTAACCAATCCTCAAAAAGCATTATTTAAGAAAAGTATTCGCTATTACTATGATCAAGTAAATCAAAGTATTGAAAATGGCGATAAAGACTACCACATGAGTCTAACCGATTATTATAATAAATTTTTGGTTTTTTATAAGGAGGAAATTGATGAGGATGACAAGCAAGTATTTTACAATTTTGCTGCCTTTAAAGCCATTATGTCAGATTACATCAATGAGGGTCCGTATTCATTTTTGCTCAATGGAAAGAAAAGATTTGATATTCAAAAAGATAGATTGGTTGTATTTGACGCTAGAGCAGCAAAAGCAGTAGAAGAGATATTTTATGTGCTATGTCTGGTAATCATTGAGACAGTAGAAACGAAACTGTTTTCTCTTGACCTGGACATTCGAAAACTCTTTTTTATTGATGAGGCATTGGACTTTTTGAAGGGCGAGGATATGGGAGAATTTTGTGCTGAAATGTATAGAAAAATCAGGAAATCAGGCGGTGAAATGATGATTGCTATGCAAGACATTAAATTCTTAGAAGGTTGTGAACCAGATGTAAGAACCTCCATCACCACCAATTCCGATTACAACATTGTTTTAGGATTAAAGACTGAAGAGAGCGAGAAAGCAGCACGTGTATTGCTTGGGTTTAATGATGAAGAAATAAAACAGGCCAAAAAGATTATTCCTAAAAGACAGGCCTTTATGAAAATCGGAGAAAATTATAACATAATTATAAATAACACTCTTTCAGAAAAGACATTAGCCACTTATACAACAGATCCTAAAGAATGGGGTATTATCCAAAGTTATACCAAACAATATGATGATGTGATAGTAGGTGTAGAACAATTCTTGACAGACAAGAAGACAGGAAATTTAAAAATACTGTAATTATGAAAACAATTAAAGCATTACTTTTAGCATTATTTATTATCACATCATTGGAATCATATTGCCAGATGGCAGTAGTAGATCCAGGCGTCAACCAGCATTTATTACAACAACAAATAGAAAGAACGACTGAAAAAATTAAGGAAGCTAAAAAATGGATGCAGGAAAATAGTTGGTGGATAAAAAATGCCCCACACATTGAACAAGCAATTCGATTAGTTGAAAAAATATACTGTGGATATGATGAGTTAGTGTTATGGTCTGACTACATGAGAACACTACCTATTAAACATAGTTGTTGGTTGAATTTAAACTTAGAAATAAAAGCAGTCAACATTAGTTCTCAGACAATAGTGTTGCTTTCATTGTTAACTAATTTCACAAATGAAAACAGCGGTGAAAAATCAGAACGATTTCAACAGACAATGAAGTCTATGAATGATCTTTCAAAAGAAATGAACAGCTTAATATTAGTATATAAAAAAACCACTTCTCAACACGTACAACGCAAAAGACAAATAGACTATGAAACATACTATATGTTACAAAAATACAGTTCTTTCTAGGTTTGTTGTTATAGGTCTATCCCTGTTAATCATTAGCTCATCGGTTAATGGACAACAACAAACTAATAATCAACAAACTAACCAAAACACAAATAATGTATCTTACAAAGACTTGGTTGATGAATTAGATGCCATTTATAAATTAGATAAAGATGTTGACGACAATGATATATTAGCGAAAACAAAGGATTTAAAATCTGGTGTATTTGAAGAACAAATTAGCAACGAACTATTAGGCGGATCACTAGTAAACAGTGCTTCAGATTTTGACGATCTTATTGGATCTGGTGCTACTCTGTGGATGATCAAATGGCTATACTTGGATTCTGACTCGGTGAACGAATCAATACAAACATTTTTATGGGCATTAGTACATAACACTTATTTGATAAAAGTACTAAGTGTTTTATTCGTACTTGGAATGCTTAGAAATATGTTGAATGCATTCATAGAGAAAGGAAGGTTGTTTGATGTTAAAGACTTAGTACATCGAGCTTCATTAATGGGGTTTTACTTCTCGTATCCATTAATTATGTATTGGTTTAGCACTTTAATAAATGGTGTTGCTTTTCATGTCCAAGAAGCAATAGGAGATGCAAAAAAGGATAACATATATGTTCAATTTTCAATGATGATCAAGGATTCGGAATTTGATTTGTCAAGAACAGAGCAAGCATTATTAATGAAGTATGTTCGAGAAAACAACACTAATGATGATCCTTATTATAACATCGCAACGTTTTCACATTACAAAGAAAAAGTGCAAAAGAAAGAAGATGATCTTGGATTATGGGATAAAGCTGAATATTACCTACAGAAAATATGGAACAGTATTCAGGCCTTAAGGATGAGTTTACATGAATCGTTAATTATGTTCCTAGGATCAATCATCAAAGGAGTAATATTATTGCTTTTATTTGCCTTAGATAAAATATTTTTGTGTACAGGGGTTTTATCAATTATAAGCTCACAAATACCATTGTTTAGAGACAAATGGGCTACTAATTTGACCAGGTGGTTAACAGTGAAATGTACTTTAATAACGTTTCTAATTATTGATGGTATTGTGGCGATGATTCAAAATAATGACATATTAATATCTAACTATGGCCATGATATGGTCAATCCTTTATTTGGAACAGTCATATCATTAATGGCTATTGTATGTTACATATTCTCATTTACAATTACATCTAGTTGGATTGGCAGTGAATCAGCAGGTAAAACATTGAGTAATATGGGGGCAATAGCTACTATGATAGCAGGTAAAGCGGTAGCATCTAAATTACTGGGAAAATCTGCAACAAATGGATTAGACCAATACGGAAATAAACTAGATCCAGCAATGAATATTGCGCACAACACTAAAGGACAGGAAGCAACAAATAACTTAGACCGATAAAATGACACAATTTAAAGACTTAGCATCACACAGTCGAATATTTGGTTTAGCTAAATTTTCAATGATAATAACCTCCGTAGTATTGATACTTGGGACGTTAGGATCTCTTTACGTTTATACATCAAAGACAGAGAGTTTAGTTGAACGTATGGATGACATTGATAAAAAAGGATGGGTGCTTGACCCAACGTCAGGCATAATGATGGGTGCTGAAAGAAGAATAATGGATTACCAAGATCGTAAAAATCAACTAGAAGGATTGATAAGAACGACCGTTGGATGCTGGTTTACGCTCAACGGAGATATATTCAAACATCAAATTGAAAAAGGATTAGATCTTAGTTCTCCTAAATTGGCTAACAAGATGTTTGATAAATATGAAAGATACCAAGGTGATTGGAATTTAGGTGAGTATATGCAAGGAACAAATCTGAGATGGGTAGTATATGAAGATTCAATCCATTATAACATGGAAAGTCACGTAGGAATGTTCTATGGTAAAAAGAAAATATTGAAGGGTAAAAACGCTATTTGGACAAAATTAGTGATCAAATATCAAATCAATGAAACACTAAAAAGTACTAAAAAAAATCTATACGCTGCCGTTGTCGATGATTGGATAATAATGGATGAAACACAACTGAAGAATTATGAAAGGATTAGATAAATTAAAATCTACGTGGGGAAAGTTAAAAAACGAACAAAAAATGGCAATAATAGCCACCCCAATTCTACTTATAATTGTGACATTTATCATAATTAGTGATGATGAAGAAGGACCCCAAGTTGCTAAGAAATCGGATACTGAAATACAGAACGAAAAGAGTATCAAAAACATTGAAGATTCTCAGGGAACAATAAATAAAGCTTTATCGGCTGAAGAACGATTCCAGCGAATGAAATTATCAGAAGATAAGACAAAGTTTACTGATAATGATTTGAAGCAACATGAACATCGTTCAATATTCAACACAGACTCAATATTAAATGCTACTGAAGAAAAGGAAGAAATGAAAGAGCCCGAAACCAAAATTGTGTATGTGTCAAGAAGGCAACCCAAAAACACAAAGCCAAGAAAGGTTAATAATAATTCCAAACCAGCGAATGTTCAACAACAACCTGTAAATTATTCAAATGATGATTTATTCAATTCATATAGTAAATATGATGATACCAAACAGGTAAATAATATTGTTAACTCAGATTATATAAAGGCGATTATTCACAATGAACACAAGATTAAATCAGGTGCTACAGTACACATTAGAACAAAGGAGGAAGGTGTAGTATCAGGTGTGAAGTTACCTAAAAACTCGTTTTTATCTGGTATTGCAAGATTTACCAATGAACGCGTAATGATCTCCATAAAATCAATGAAGGTAAATGGTAAAATATATCAAACGGATATAACAGCTTATGAGGAGGATGGGTTAGAGGGGCTATACATTCCAGGTGGAATTAATCAGGAAATAGCGCAGGATGCTATTAACCAAGGAATGAATAGAGGTTTATCAGTAACTACACCAATTGGCTCTATAAACACTGGAGGAATCAATAAAAAAATAAATGATGCAGTTGTTACCATCAGGAATGGTTATGACATTTTATTAAAACAATCACCAAATAAATAATGAAAAATATATTCTGGTTATTAATAGTTATTTGCTCTTCTACATTTGGTCAAAAAATAGAAGTATCTACAGGAAAGACAACAATAGTTGTTTTTCAAAGTGAAATTATTCATGCTGATATTGGATCTAAACAAGTAGGTTTTAGTGGAGAAAAGAACACACTAAAAATTAAGGCCAAAGTGGCAAACTTTACAGAGACAAATTTATTTGTTGAAACAGAAAAAGGCTATTACTCTTATATGTTAATCTATAATAGTAATCCTTCCGAAGCACTTAAAATAGTTGATGTAAAAGAAGCCAAACAATTAAAATCTGATATTCCGTCTTTGGATAAATCAGAGGAAAAAGATACAATTCCTCAATGTCCAGAAAATGTAGTAAAACATATTGATGTATTAAAAGACATTAATGATAAGAGTAGTGTAGGTATCATTCAAAAAAAGATCAAATTTTACCTATCAGCACTATACGCAAAGGATGATTACATTTATTTTAAAGTGAACATTCTTAACAACTCAAATATGGATTATGATATTGATATGATTCGATTTGTTGTAACCAACAATAAGGGGATTACGAAAAGAGCAACAGTACAACAGAAACCAAAAGAACCACTACCATGTACATTGAATGATGAAGTCAATAAAATTAAACCACATCAAGAAATATATAAAATATATTCCTTCCCACGATTCAACATTGATAAAAGTAAGCATTTAGATATTGAATTATGGGAAAAGGGGGGCGATCGTAACGTAGTAATGCAAGTTGACTCGGAATCTATAATGAAAGCTAGAACAATCAGGGATTGAAAACCTTAAAATAATCACCAGGATCATTAAAATCTCTATAGTAAAAATTCATGGGGAATACGGGGCAATCTAAGGTCAACATATAATTGGTCGATCGTTCACTGGCAGTCAATTTATCTATACTCTTTCTTTCATCATTATGAAGAAATGTACGTACTTC
Organism: Winogradskyella sp.; assembly: GCA_965230605.1. Classification (GTDB taxonomy): domain Bacteria; phylum Bacteroidota; class Bacteroidia; order Flavobacteriales; family Flavobacteriaceae; genus CBDDLD01. The sequence continues at coordinate 25,001 of CBDDLD010000001.1, forward strand.
TTTGATATTGTTGTTGAACAATGAGAGTCTACGTGCAATCAGGTCATGGGCTTTGCTAGTGAAAGAAAGAGAATTGAGTATTATGGCAGTATTTGGTGCTTTAGAATCACTGGGATATAAGGCACTTAGGTAGGGTAAAAAATCCCTCCACGATTCCCAAACTTCAACAACTGAAGTATCAACACCAGGTACAATGCTGATATCCTTTTTACCAATGGAGGTTTTAAACTTGTTTCTTACTTCCCAACCTCCTGCAATATTTTTAAACCCTAAACCATAAAAAACCTTTTGGTATTTATTAGAATAGAAAGAGACATTTTCAAGGTATTTATTGGCTATCTCCATCGTAATTTTTCTTTCTTGAAGTAATTCTAGTTGACCAGACATAAAAAACCCTTCAATCTTTCGAAACTCGTTGATAGGTTTATCAGGTTCACGATAGTGACGTTTGATTTCAACTTTAGGAAATGAAACACCTGAATAAAGTTGGTTAAGATGGTATATCGCATCCTTAATTGAATGAGGTTTACCATCACATTCTAAAACATAACAGGCCATATCAATTAAATTACCTCCTCGTCCACATGAATGATCAAACCAAACATTTTTAGGTCTAGATACATGAAGACTGGCTGTTTTCTCACCATTAGGTGATAAAAAATACAAATTTGGCCCATCACCGTTTTTAGGCTTCATTATATCAAACCCTATGCGTAACAAATAATTCTCAACAGTAATTGATGCTTTAAGCTGCTGTGCATTCATAAACCAAAAATACACCGTACGACGTATAATAACAACAAAAACTTAAAAAATCAAAAATAAGGCATTTAAGCGTTCAAAAAAATAAGGGTAAGGGGAAACATAGCAAACACTACGAAAGTCGATCAGAAACGAAATAAAGGGTGTAAAACGCTATTTGACATAGCGGTAAGGATCAGTGAAAAAATTCTCTCTCTTTTTCATTAGCAATTTAGGTCTATATGGACACATAGGTAGTAAATGTAATTATATACTATATTTATCAATCAATTATAGATTGTTTCTTTTTCTTGAAAAATAGAACTATTGAAGTATTGAATATAGAGGATTAAATAGAAAGACCTTAACAAACTATAAATCAAATGAATACAACAATAAATATTTTCGTTAGGTGTAGTAGATTTGAGTGTTGGGTGTAGGTGTTTTGAGTTTAGGTGTAGTAGATTTGAGTGATAGGTGTAGATTTTTTGAGTTTAGGTGTAGGATATATGATTACAAAGGTGTAGTAGATTTGAGTGATAAGTGTAGTCTTTTTGAGTTTAGGTGTAGGACCTAAAAACAATAATTACACTTTATAAGGTGTAAAAGTTGCAAATCACAATTACACCATATATATTGGCACAAAATTTTTATACATGATACCAGAAAGAGTACAACGAACAAGGATTTTAAATAACGCAATTCATTTATTTGAATCTGTTATAACCAAAAGAGCATTTTATATTATTGAAGCTCAAATTAAAAAAGGCATGAATGTTCAATTTGATATAACAGGTGAAACATGGGTAACTGTTCCAACAGAACTATTAGGTAGACATAGTTTTGAAGATTTAGACAATGCCAGTGATGAATTACAAAATGTAAAATTCAAATTTATAGACAAAGAGAAAGAACACCTAAGTAAAATCACACCATTTCCTGTGGTTAATTATAGGAAAGGGTGGGGGCATTATCGAGTAAAAGTAGAGAAAGAAGCTCTCCAGTTTCTTGCAGAACTTAAAGAGGGATATAGCTGGTATATGTTAAAAGCAGCGCTAAGCTTGAAAAGTAGTTATTCTCAAAGGTGGTATGAACTGTTTTGTGAAAGACAAGATCTTAAAAAATGGAACAATGTCAGTAATGAGAAAATAAGAGAACTTCATAACGTATCTGAAGATTCATATGAACAGAACAAAGAGTTTTTCCGAAATGTAGTCTATAAGCCTATCAAAGAAATTAATGAAAAAACAGATCTATACATAGATTACACCCCAATGATGGGTAAAAAGAGACCAATAATAGGGTTTGATTTTACTATCAAAAAACAACAAACTAAGGAAAGTAGAGAAATTACTGAAGTATTAAATAAATACTTTGATGAATTGAGTAAAATGAGTCCTCAACAAATAAGAGATCTTATTTTTGAGTTAATGGAAAAGTACGGATGGAGTGAAGACACATACAATAAGATTCTAGCTAATGACCAATTATTAGACGAAGTACTTGAAGCTCATAGGTTAATAGAAGATGGATTAGTAACTGTAAATACAACCGATGAGAGATACATGGGCGGAATACTTAGAAAGTACAACTGATTAAGGTGTAGTAGATTTGAGTGATAAGTGTAGGTGTTTTGAGTAACCGTAAGGTGTAGTAGTTTTGAGTGATAAAAACAGCCAAACCAGCTAATAGGACCGTTATTTGGTTGTTAAGATAATGAATAGAGGTCATGAAAATACTAGGGTGTAGGAAATTTGAGTAGTTAAGGTGTAGTAGATTTGAGTGATAAGTGTAGGTGTTTTGAGTAACCGTAAGGTGTAGTAGTTTTGAGTGATAAAAACAGTCAAACCAGCTAATAGGACCGTTATTTGGTTGTTAAGATAATGAATAGAGGTCATGAATAATACTAGGGTGTAGGAGAATTGAGGACCTTAAGGTGTAGTAGATTTGAGTGATAAGTGTAGGTGTTTTGAGTAACCGTAAGGTGTAGTAGTTTTGAGTGATAAAAACAGCCAAACCAGCTAATAGGACCGTTATTCGGTTGTTAAGATAATGAATAGAGGTCATGAATAATACTAGGGTGTAGGAGAATTGAGGACCTTAAGGTGTAGTAGATTTGAGTGATAAGTGTAGGTGTTTTGAGTAACCGTAAGGTGTAGTAGTTTTGAGTGATAAAAACAGCCAAACCAGCTAATAGGACCGTTATTCGGTTGTTAAGATAATGAATAGAGGTCATGAATAATACTAGGGTGTAGGAGAATTGAGGACCTTAAGGTGTAGGACATTTGTATAAAAATTAACATTCCGTTGCTCCCTGCCTTCCCCCGCTGGAGGCGAAACCTTTAGTTCTTAATCGTTGCATTCCTTATGCCCCTGCTTCAGTCAAGTAATCGGATCTAGGAAGCATTAAAGTCAACTAAAAACAAGGTGCTTGCACCTGGTCAATTGTCGCTCCTGAAAGGGGCTAGAATTTAGTTTTTGGTTGACTGTATGCAGACTAAGATTCGAACTTCGACGCAGAGGAGGTGCATAAGAAATTAAGAACTAAATAAAATACTGTGCGAAGCACGCCATGAGGGCTGGAAAAAACAACCTATCGAGGTAGGAGATGGGTTGTGTGCGGAACGTAGAATGAGTATGGACATTAAGTGCTTGATAAAGCGTGATGTACATACTTTTTCGAAGTGGGGAAACAGAAGGAGTTTTTAAGAACTATGGGGTCTTAATCTAATACGGTGCGAAGCACGCCTTTTGAGGGATTTTAAGGCTTGACAGAGTACTTCAATGTATTCTCTGTCAAGCTAGTAGCAGCAAAAACATTAATCAGTTGTTCTTTTTTGGTTTTTCTTTTTGATATTATAGGCTGAATTATTTGCATCCATAACCAATTCTAAAACCATTTTTAATTCATCTACTTTCCAAAGTTCAGGTTTATGATAACGATTACGCAAACCTCTAGTATCTTTATGCCCTAAAAGGTCTGGAACTTTTGCTTCATTAGCAAAACCTCCCTTAATAAGATCCTTCATTTCAGATTTGATATCATCAATGACTTGCTCGGCAGCCAATAACTTGTTATACATTTCTTCAGCTTTATTCATATATCAAATTTAACAAAAAACTGGCCTCTCGACCAGCTTTATAAAACAAACACACTATCAATTAAACAAATCAGGGTACAATGTACCATGCTCTAAATGAAAGTTCACTTCTTTATACGGAAGATTACATTTAACTACAGACGCACCTTTAAGAATCGATCCATTGACACTTATTGTAACTAAATAGGTGTCTTTATGCTTGATTGCTCTTATTTTTAAATCGTCTTGCCTTCTCAATTTCTCGTCAAGCATTTGATAAATGGCATATGACAACCTAAAAACACCTTTTTGCTGAACATAACAAGCAGAAGAAAAATTAATTCTGGATATATTATTATTTATTTGAAGCATGACATTAACATTTAGTTTTGAATTGTTTAATTTCCATAAGTGATTTGGTGTGCTCGTATTCGGTTGGTAGTATTAAAAAACTACCCACTAGCCATAAGGAAACACAAAAAGGAAAACTAACATCCTTGATAGGTTCATAATACATAAGATTACCATTTTGATCAGTACATTTCAAACAACCTGTTTTATCCGTCTTCACAATCAATTCCCAAATATTAATTACTTGTTGTTTATTCCTGGACACAAAATCAAGATGTTGTTTTAATATCTTATCTATCATCCAGTAAGACTTTCCAACATCAGCGATATGATGTGCGCCTTCAGAAAATTTAAACTCCAAACCTCCATAGGTATATGGGACAAATATTTCAGAACCTGTAAATTGATTCAAATCTTTTAAAGTTCTATCTTCCATAATATTTTGATAATTATTTTACTATTGATTTCAGAATATGCATGTTTAAGTAGGAGGGGGACCGCCATCCCCCACTTACAGATCTTAAGCTTGTTGTTCTTCTACTTGTTGGATAGCCTCATTTTGAGCTTCAGACTTCTTTTTAGTTAAAAAGATCTCATTAACACGTAAAAAATTTCTAGTAATTTTGTTCCCATCCTTTTCATAAGTAGAGGTTTTCATTCTACCACCGATCATAATTTCATTGCCTTTTAGAAGAAACGATCTAGTATGTTCTGAAGGATTCCATAACTCACAGTAAAAGAAATCTGTATCATCTTCCCATTCCCCTTTATCATTCTTAAAAGGGTCACTGACAGCGATTGAAAATTTAACTACTGTACTTTTTTCACTAACTGTTTTGAATTCAGGATCATTAGAGACTCTACCGATTGCGTTGTAACTGTTTCTTAAATTTGTAACTTTCATAATTGTTTGATTTAAAGCGTTTTGTTATTGTTTGATTACATAGTAAATATACGAATAAAGGCTGGAAAATACAAATTAAATACCATAATAAATACATTTAATTTACCATTATAAATACACTTTATGTTCCACGTGGAACACATTATAAGTACCGATCAAAATTAACATTCCGTTGCTCCCTGCCTTCCCCCGCTGGAGGCGAAACCTTTAGTTCTTAATCGTTGCATTCCTTATGCCCCTGCTTCAGTCAAGTAATCGGATCTAGGAAGCATTAAAGTCAACTAAAAACAAGGTGCTTGCACCTGGTCAATTGTCGCTCCTGAAAGGGGCTAGAATTTAGTTTTTGGTTGACTGTATGCAGACTAAGATTCGAACTTCGACGCAGAGGAGGTGCATAAGAAATTAAGAACTAAATAAAATACTGTGCGAAGCACGCCATGAGGGCTGGAAAAAACAACCTATCGAGGTAGGAGATGGGTTGTGTGCGGAACGTAGAATGAGTATGGACATTAAGTGCTTGATAAAGCGTGATGTACATACTTTTTCGAAGTGGGGAAACAGAAGGAGTTTTTAAGAACTATGGGGTCTTAATCTAATACGGTGCGAAGCACGCCTTTTCCAAAAATTATGACCTTGAATATAAATCCAAGGCCTTACATTGACTGGCTCGACTTACATTAGTCACTGCAATTATTAATCAACATGGGGGGATCTTCTGAAGTGAGCAAAAAATTAGTTCCATCAAAACAGAGTCTTAAACAAGATGCATTAATAGCTGTTTTCTGCATATAATCCATCTTCATAAGCTCACCATTAGAGTTGTGACAGGTCAATAAAGCATCTCGTTTAACTTGGTTTTTCTTAAAAGTCCAATATTGAATCTGCTCACTGGCCAGCCAATCATTTTGAAGTGAAATTATATTATCTATTAAAGAAAAAGCATCACTATCAGCTAAAAGAGACACTACAGATCTGGACAATTTAATTTCTCGCCCTGAAGGTTTATGAATAATTACACGACCTAATGGCAAATAATTATTGACAATATTTTTTAAGTTACTAAACATAATATGCATGATTAAAAGTGAAAAAAAGGAGAGACCGCCATCTCTCCATAATTAAACTTAAGCTTGTTGTTCTTCTACTTGTTGGATAGCCTCATTTTGAGCTTCGGACTTCTTTTTAGTTAAAAAGATCTCATTAACTCGTAAAAAGTTTCTAGTAATTTTGTTCCCATCTTTTTCATAAGTAGAGGTTTTCATTCTACCACCGATCATAATTTCATTGCCTTTTAGAAGAAACGATCTAGTATGTTCTGAAGGATTCCATAGCTCACAGTAAAAGAAATCTGTATCATCTTCCCATTCCCCTTTATCATTCTTAAAAGGGTCACTGACAGCGATTGAAAATTTAACTACTGTACTTTTTTCACTAACTGTTTTGAATTCAGGATCATTAGAGACTCTACCGATTGCGTTGTAACTGTTTCTTAAATTTGTAACTTTCATAATTATTTGATTTAAAGTGTTTTGTTATTGTTTGATTACATAGTAAATATACGAATAAAGGCTGGAAAATACAAATTAAATACCATAATAAATACATTTAATTTACCATTATAAATACACTTTATGTTCCACGTGGAACACATTATAAGTACCGATCAAAATTAACATTCCGTTGCTCCCTGCCTTCCCCCGCTGGAGGCGAAACCTTTAGTTCTTAATCGTTGCATTCCTTATGCCCCTGCTTCAGTCAAGTAATCGGATCTAGGAAGCATTAAAGTCAACTAAAAACAAGGTGCTTGCACCTGGTCAATTGTCGCTCCTGAAAGGGGCTAGAATTTAGTTTTTGGTTGACTGTATGCAGACTAAGATTCGAACTTCGACGCAGAGGAGGTGCATAAGAAATTAAGAACTAAATAAAATACTGTGCGAAGCACGCCTTTTTTAATTGTTTTAAAAAAAACTTCATACCAATGTAACAATTAATAACTTCATACATATACTTAATATGTAACTAGTATCAATCACTTCATACCTGGTTGATGCGTAAAAAGAGAACACCAGACGGGTGATCTCGAATGAGCAAGTAAGATTTTCATATATAACAGCTCATTTAGATAGGCAGTCACTACCCCCGACTGCCTATTTCTTTTAAGCTCCACAAAAACAAATCACCCATCAGTAACTAAAGGGGAAACAGCTTCAGGTAATAGGGCAAGGGATTGCAGCTTTGTTTGAGCTCATCTTTGATAGCGAGTGCGTAAAGCCCGTTCTGCAAGATGCCCCCAAATAAGAAGTAAAAAAATGGGAGAGCAAAAATCACCCCCCCAAGAACTTGAATAAGATTTACAAAAAAGAATATTCCAATTTATCAAAAACTAAAAACGCCCCTAATTATTAGTTGGCGTATTCGGTACTTGCCTACGTTTAGTAAAAGAATATCCAATTTGCAAAGACAGCCAAGGACTATATTTATATTGCCAATCTTCAACACCTTCAAAAAGATCAATACCAGATATTAAACCAGCTTCAAATCTAGGCCCAAATTGGCTTACAAAACCAACACCACCAGTAAACCCAAGTTTAGTTTCAGGCACTTCGGCATTGGCATCATTAAGAGAAACGAAAGTAAAACCAGCGTGAACAAGAGGCATAAAATTAGATTTACCTAAATAGAATCCCAAAAAACCACCAAGCTCACCACCAGCGGTAATGGAAACAGGATCAAAACGAAGTTTAAAAGGCACTACCAACGTACCAAAGTCAACTCGAACACCAGCTTTACGGAAATAAGTCTCAATTACGTCTTTAGAAATACAATAATAGTGATTACGCATTTTAGCGAATTCAAAACCAGGATAATCGTCAGGATCATCGACATTATTATTAGTTAATACGACCTCATAAGTATTGTCATCAATGACAGAGACAATTTTAAAAGAAGCATATTCACCTGCTGCGTAACCTTTATCGCCACACTTACCCGCATCGAAAGTAAAGAACACATCTTTGCGAGGCACATCATATTTATGAACGTACTTGTCATCAACTTTCTGGGCGAAGCCAAAAGAGATAAAAAGCGAGAATAAAATAGTAAGAGTAAATTTTTTCATGTACTAAAAGTTTGAATATTAAGTCATTTAAAAGAATGAACAAACATAAAGAAATTAATAACTACCCACAATATGGAATATAAATAAAGACCGAAAACAAGTTGGACCGACAGGGAGGGAGCAGAAATTGAGGTTGCCCTTGTGACATCACTCATGACTGCTGAAATAAAAAAAACACATTTATAATGTATAAATTGTACAATATGTGTACATTTATACAGTGAGAGTTGTTAGCAAGAAGAAAATAGTTGATTATTACACCAAAAATGCTGGAAGTAAAACAGCTTTAGAGGAGTGGTATTATAAAGTATCTAAAGTTAATTGGGATAATTTAAACGAATTGAAAGAATCGTTTCCATCAGCAGATTATGTAGGTAATAACAGGATTGTATTTAACATAAAAGGTAATGACTACAGACTTGTAGCTATAATTATCCATGTATCGCATAAAGTTTACGTTAGATGGATAGGAACACATGCGGAATACGACAAGATTGACTTGAAAAATATTTAGTTATGAAATCAATAAACTCAAAGAAAGACTATGAATTAGCTCTACTAAAGATAGATGAGTTAATGATTAAGGTTGGAAAAGATCTAAATTATGAAAATCCAGATTTTGTAATGATGGATCGATTGTCTGAATTAGTAGCAGATTATGAGGATAAATATTACAACATTGAAAAGCCTTCATTAATAAATGTAATTAAGTTGAAAATGTATGAAATGGGTCTTAATCAGAATAAACTAGCTGAAATACTTGGTGTCCCTCACCCAAGGATTAGTGAGTACTTAAATGGTAAGAGAGAAATTACATTTGATGTTGCTAAAAAACTGCATCAACACATGAAAATTGATGGTGACATCATATTACAATAAAAAAAAATCATGTACAACACACTTATATGGACATCAATATTCATCTGTACAGTAATAGGGATACTTGTAGTGATGAAAGATTATCGCAAAAAGAAAATATCACGATACCCTGTTGCATTGATCGGATATGGAATATCAGCGTTTATTCTATTGGACGCAATCGAAGGAATAGGAAGCAGCACAAAGTATGATCAAGATCTCACAGAATTATCAAGCTTTATACTACTCACAATTGCAGTTGTAATATTAATTGCAACAGGAAGAAAGTATCTAAGTAAAAAGAAAACAAATATTATAAAATGACCAAAAATAATAAGATAGTAGATATTGACAACGAAGTTGTACGTATGACAATAGCTGGACTGAACGAGGGTTACGCTTATAAGAATGCTAGTAATGACCTTGTCAATTTAATTGAATTGCTGAATAAACAAAATAGAATATTGGATATTGATGGTGAAATATGCAAGTTTAAGGAGGGGGTTAAGGATAAATTCAGTTTTGATGAAATTAAGGAAGCAATGATAAGTGAATTAATTAAGAACGTTTAAAAATGGGCGACCCCATCAGTAAGCTTAGTCGAAAGAAATAGCAATTCTTCAGCTATATAAAATTATGAAGATAAATTTTTATAAAACCAGGTTAGAACAATGAATAAGATATTTGCAACAATGTTGGTCTCCATCATATTTTATGGATGTGGGAGTAATTATGAAAGTACAGATAAAAAAGAACCAACAGAACAAAATATTGAGACACCAAAAGCAAGAAAAATACCTAATCTTACAGGGATAAAGGGTATTGTTGTAATAGAAAAATATGCTACTTATTACCACGGATCAAAAAGAGTAATCGGTAGTGTAATTCCTTCAACACCTTGGTATTTTCATCCAAAAAAAGAGATAGGCCCAAACAATTATGGTGAAGATGAAAGCAAGAGGGTTTACCACAAGTCCAAAGCATTAATAATAGGGCAAGAACTAAAAGAAAAGTACTCTCGGGTGAGTTCAGACTCAATAATGGGTGATGTATTGGTCAAAATAGAAGAGGACACCTTTAGAATAGACATTGAGAACATCATATTGACAGAGTTAGATGAAAAGGGAATCATCAGTACGGATTTAGATTACGGTAATTACTTGGGTGTATTTAACGGCAAAGCTAGACCCGTAAATACATCGAACGAATATGCAGACATAGAATTAGGTGACACTGTATTAATTAATGATATCAATGCTTACAAACCAACTGGATCTAAAATACCAGAAAAATACAAATACAAAGGAGAGCTTCTTTATAATACAGAGAAACATGGATTAATTAGAATTGAAGCATACTTTGTACCAGAGTCAATTGAATTAATTTACTAAAGGAATGGTACAAAGATTTGATTGGTATGGATATTTGGAGGACTCGCCAATAATGAATTTAAAGGCGATGTGCTATGATTTGAATTGTCGCTATTCAGAAAGAGAAAGAGGTGGAAAAACCTTATATATTTTAGATGGACTTACAACGGAACAAAGCATGAAATTGGTTTCAACAGTAAAGAAATATGATTTGATAGTATTTTATGACAATCCGGGAAAAGCACTACCTGCACCTATTAAAATAAACTATGAAGCGCTTCATGAAGCATGAATTAGAAAACATGCTCGTGAAAGAAAAAACACCTGAAATTACCAGCACTAATAATGATAACAATTTTAAAATATGATATTGACCAGTTAATATTTGACATTTACAAGGATAAAGAATGTGAATACTATAGTGCTTACAGGCAAGAATTCACAAAAAGGGAATGTCAATTAATCGAAGTTATATATGAACTAAGCTTACAAAGAACAAAATATGGTGAGGTTAAATTTATTGAAATACAAAAGAATAGATTAATTCAGGAAGTCAAAAGACGTGAGATATATAAAATAAAAGGTGAAAGATTAGTTAAGGCGATTGAAAAATCTATAAGTAAGTTCAAAAAGCATGAATACTTGTCAGAAGGCATTCATATTGTTTTGACGAGCAGAACAGTTTATTTATTCGCTCATGACATAGTAAGCCCCCACATTGTTGATAAAATGAAATTCTATGATGAATTTCTAGAGCGAATATTACCAGATAGCCAATCAAAACTAGCATGGAATGAACAAGACTATGATAACTGTGAAACATGGGAATTGCGCACACGATTAAGATGGCAGCAAAGAATATTTACGCACTATCAAAAAAAAGATTCGGTTTTCAATTTGTTCAGGGTAATGTTAGAAGCTTTGAAAGAAGATTCTAATTTAAAAATGGTAAGTAATGATTACGAAGATGAAATGTATGGCAGCGGGTCGAACATTAAATATAGATTTATAGAGCAAGGAATTAGCGAACAAGAACGACAGAACATGGATGAATTGTGCAAAATATCTAATGAAATGACGTATTCTGTAAATAACATCATGAGATTTAATGATGTTGCAACCATACACAATCTATCTTACAATTGTCAAAAAGAGACCATTAACTATAGACAAGACTCGGTGTCATTATATTTTAGCAATAGATCAGATAGTAAAGAACTGAGAGAAGATTATGATATTGGCGGAAATTTATATGTAAACGAAAAAGTGGCTAGATATTACGAACCAAATAGCAAAAGACCTATTTACATGTCACCCAAAATAATAAGTTTATTTAATAAAAAGATTGGCTCTACAATAACGAAAACCTTGTTTGAGTATTATTTGAGATCGGAAAATGACTTCTTAAAATATGATTCATCAGCCTCAAACACCAATATTCCTTTGACATTTACGAAAATGGCAAAAGCAAAGAATAAAGGAGAGTTAATTGAACTGATTACTAAGAATAAAGTTTCAAAAAAAGTGGCAAAACTACCTATTCAGTTAGCTATAATGGTAGGAGAGGATTTACCATTTATTTCACCAACAGACTATCACACATACATTACGTGGGTATTTGATAGACATACGAATGACAAACCATATTTTGAAACTACGCCACTAAAAACAATTTATTCAGAAAAAGGAATAGACATTAATTTAATTAATGATTACATCAATATTTGTGAACGACTAAATAGTGTAGTCAACTTAAGAATTAGCAGTCAATCGAGAATGGAAGCAGATCATATAAAACTGTCTAGATTACTGTATACTGAAGAACTAACAGTCCATAAAGATTATTATGATTTGAATTTACCTTTTCAATTAATTGATGACAAGTTTGAACTAGTACAAGAGGCAAATCTCCAGAGGCATTGTGTAAGTTCATATGACAATTACATCAACAGTGGTTCATGCGCAATCTATTGGACTGAAGTAGAAAGTAAACATTACACAATAGAAGTAAAAAAAGGCAAAAATGACTTTATCCTTGCACAATGTAGAGGTTTCGCTAACGAAGATGCACCTAATGAGGTTAAGTTGAAAATCATATCAGAAATTGAAGAGTGCACAAAAATATGGAAAAAAAACTATGCTCTGAAAAACATGAAAGAGAACATTTCACAGAGTTAATTTGATTTGTTTGCATTATTTTGAATATCCTTTAGGTTAGAGATGTAAACATGTCAAGAACAGAAACAATTCTAAAATATATAGCGTATGCTAGTTCCCTTTCCAGGACTAGTGAAGAACATAAAAAAGGCCCGAAGGCCTAAAAAAGTGATAATTGATTTCTAGATATTACCCATTGTTGAAAATGTCTTTTGTATTTATTGTATTGTGTGTCACTGATCAAAGAAGAACTCATTTGTTGAAACCTAATCTTCATGAAATCAATTCCTTTTTGTATTGCTTCTTCTTTCGTGTATTTCGCATTACATATTGAAGCACCACCACATCCACCTATATGATGCTGCCCCCATGCCCACATCCCTTCATATTCAGAAACCACAATTTGGACATAGCACCATGCTAAATCATTCTTTTCCATGTGATGGTATACTACCTCTGGATTAAGGCAAACACCATGCTCATTGTATTGAAAATTATCATTACACAATTCTGAATCTAAGGCTAGACCTAGCAATTCTGAATGTCTTTCTATTAAATCTTGATGTACTTTATAGATAAGACCCTCACTTTCATAACGGACAATTTCATCCTCCTGTTGAAGGAATTGAACACCTAAATTCTGTAATAATTGAACATTGGGATTTAAGAACTGAATCATAGTTTTAAAATTAAAGTGAATAATAATTTTTCTGCCGTGAAAAGGTTGCAGCCGCATACTTGCAAAAGCAGAGCTGAAAAAGTTAACTGAGGCACGAGGTTCAGTTTTTCAGTGTCTTTTGCTGGTTTGCGACTGAGTGATTGCGGAACATAGTGGAGCTGACACGCTAACCTTAGTTTGCATAGAAATTGTGATTCACCAGGTGTCCGTGGCCACGACCAAAGGACACACGATTGGGGGAGATATTAAGAACGGGAATAGTTCTTAACTATAAGAGCGTGCGCAGCTCCCTTTCCTGGTCACAACAAAGGCGGGATATTTGTTATCTAGTGAAGAACATAAAAAAAGGCCCGAAGGCCTTAGATTATTTTAGACAAATTAGGTCTTCTGCTATAGAGATATTATAGGTTTCTTCAAACCAAGACCATATATCATTTATATCTGTGCCTTTTTCGAACGTTAAGACATTTGATACAATAAACTTTGCATCTATCTCCTCGAATTGATTTAAAGGAACATCAGCCAACTCTTTCCATAATAATCTAGCAACATCAACAACAGGTAGCGATAAGATGGCTTGATATAAAGAAGTAAAATCTTGTCTTTTGTAATATTTGTTTGTCTTCGATTTAGACCAAGTTGTCCAAGATATTTTATCAGCAAATTGCTCAGCACTAATCGTATAGTTTGAAATAGAGATGGACCCTGAATTAATTTCTAAATTGGAAAAATCACTAAGAGAATTCAGTATATCTTCAGATATCGTCAAATTAGGTATTATTCCTAATTCGTTGGAAACGCCTTCACAAGCTTCACGAAGGTAAGACCAGGTATATTTTTGATCTTTTATTAATGGGTTTTTCATTGTTATAAAGTTAAAGTGAATAATAATTTTTCTGATTATTCACTCTGGGGGTGGGATGGCAGGAAAATCAAGGGTAAGGTTTGAAAAAGTCAGGAAGGTTTGTTGTGAGGCACGAGCAATGAAAGCCTTACTTTTTTGAACTCCCTTGATTTTGCGTGAGGGGGAGTACCTTGCAGAAACATTGTGATTCACCAAGTGTCCGTGGCCACGACCAAAGGACACACCGTTGGGGGAGATTTTAAGAACGGGAATAGTTCTTAACTATATAGCGGGCGCAGCTCCCTTTCCTGGTAACAACATAGGCGAGAATTCTAGGTACCCATGAAGAACATAAAAAAAGGCCCGAAGGCCTGTACTAGAATAATGATAACTGATTAGTAATATCAGAGTCTAAAGGTGTGTCATTTAACTTACAAGGAGATTTTATTGGATTTAATTGTGAAGAATCATATCGAGGTAAATCACGGATGAATGAACGTGAATTTTGTTGAATGTGATTTACCTGTTCTCTCCAGTAATTTAATTTCAGTTGTTCGTTATAACCTAAAGAAGAAAAATCATTAATATTAAGAGCTGCCTTAATAAAGGTTGAAGCATCTTGATCTTCTTCAAGATAAACATAAGATGTATCCATATAACTATAATCAGAAACATCATTTTCAATTGACAGAGCTAAAATAAATGAATGCTCTACTCGAAGCCATCCATGAGCTCCATCATCATAATAATTGAAACGATAACATTTAAAAGTTGAATATTTCATAACAGATAAAATTTAAAGTGAATAATAATTTATCTGCCGTAAAAAGGTTGCAGCCGCATACTTGCAAAAGCAGAGATGAAAAAGTTAACTGAGGTACGAGGTTCAGTTTTTCAGTGCCTTTTGCTGGCTTGCGGCTGAGTGATTGCGGAACTTAGTGGAGCTGACACGCTAACCTTAGTTTGCATAGAAATTGTGATTCCCCTTGTGCCTGGCGGCCACGACCAGAGGGCACACCATTGGGGGAGATTTTAAGAACGGGAACGGTTCTTAATAATAACAGCGTGCGCAGCTCCCTTTCCAGGTAACAACAAAGGCGGGATATCAAGCACTATATGAATGAAAAGAGACTAGTAAATAATCACTTATATTTTTTATTAGCTAAATAATCATAAGCATCATCTATTGGGTTAAGCATCTTTTTGAATTTACCAGTCCAGGTAGCAGTGGTGATATATTCATTTTTACCAGAGATTTTAATAGCAACTGGTTCATTCTTTTCTGTGTTCATCACATCATCTAAAAGTGAGATGATATCATGATTGAAAGGTATATCAATTTTTTCGGATACGGAACCCCCGCTTAAAACATCCCTTTGAACATCATTATGATCAAAAGTAATCTTATAAGGACGTTGTTCTGATTTACCGTACCCAACTAAAAAAGTAACCTCATCGATAAACAACCAAGAAGAACCAACCCATTTTAGTCTAAAACGTCTTGGCCCTAAATGACCATCTTTAAATAGAAAGAAATAACTATCTATTGTTGTAGTTCCCGCTAAAGTAGAGGTCATCGGTTTAGGTGAAGTAAGTAGTAGACGTTGTTCGAATCGGTCATATTTAACCTTAGTTGTTTTACCAAGATGTTTCTTAATAGATTTAAATTGATCTTGACTGATTCCGTCATCACTTCTAAATGAGCATAATAATAGAATAGCAAATATGTAAATAGCTGTAGATCGCATAATAACTTAGTTGTTTTAAAAGAACAATTACGAATCATATTAAAAATAGTTAATAATAACAGTGTGCGCAGCTCCCCGTATTTATTCCTTGTAAGGATTCATAAAACACACATAATCAACTGTATACTTGAACATTAATGGTGTGTCCCCTGAAAATATATTGTCTTTCATATCTTTCGATGGTAATTAAATAATCATTGATATGAAAGACAAAAAAATGGCATTTTGGCTCAAGGTCCTGGGAAGATTAAAAGAAATCCTTCAACTAGTGATCACCTTGTTAAATCAGGTAGACAAATTGCTGTAAAATATAAAAGGGTGGCCAACTGGCCACCCTTGGTTAATATCGAGATTACCACTGCGGCAACGTCCTTGGTTGCGGTCAGTGTACTTGCCCTAGCGGTTACGCACAGCCAATACAATGACCATAACAACCACTAGTCCAAGAAATGAATATGCATCCATTTTAGATAGTAAAGTATTATGGACAAACCCGTTTGATGAAGAAAGATATGATAATGTTTCCAAAAGGAAACTTGTGTTATAGTTACTATAACATTATCTTAGGGACAACGATACGGATTCGTCCGAATGAAACATTTAAGCTGTTGAGACTCTGGCTGGGTACAACAGCTTTTTTTATACCACCTTGGCATAAATACTAATTAAGGCAAATTTAAACACTTTCCAAGCGATCTATGAATCCATTATCAACATATGGGCCAGATGTTGATTAAAACAGCCTTACATGAACTGTTATAGAACAAATAACCATGAAAGTTTTAAAATGGAGCGAAAAATGTTAAGTTATTGGTTGTTTTTCTCCCTACTTAACATAATACCAATTATTACACCACTTTTCCGAACAGTTCGCGGTTCACCAACCTACGAACTACAAAACAGCCCAATGGAGTAAGAATATAGTAGTTCGCAAATTCGGTTCTTTTCTACATTGTTCGTAAATTACAAACTAATCCAATCCTGCGAACTAATACACAAGAAAACATACACATGACGATAGGCTATGCAAACGGGCTCGATCTGGAGAGCTTAAAAGAGCAATTGGAACAACTGGAAAATAACGGAGTAGAAAAAACAGTATCCGAACAAGTGGACGGACGTATCAACCGTATAGCACTTGATAAGATGGTGGAAGGTTTACGCAAAGGGGATGTAGTAAAAGTGGTCAGTTTAAAATACCTACCCCTTACCGCTCTGCAATGTTTGGAGCTAATCACTGTATTGAACAACAAAGAAATAGAACTGCGTTCATTGAGCGAACAAATTGATATGCTAACCGTCAATACCTTCTACCAGCTTGATCGACGCACCCGAAGCCAAAGAGCCAAAGGCGTATTGGCCGACTCCGATACCAAACCAGGTCCTAAACCAGGTATTCTAAGTGAAGAAAACCGACTCAAGGCATTACGCGCTATTGACTTGCATAAAAACTACCACCTACAGGGCAAAATGTCTATAGATGAAATTCTCAAAGATGCGACTATTGCCAGCCGTTCAACACTATATAAATATTTTAGTATCTGCGGTTATGACTACAAAAAAGCCAAAAAATACTACCTAGAAGAACAGGCGAAAAAAAAGGCGGACTAATAACAATTTTAAAGTTCGTGTATTAGGACAATACGCGAATTTTATATATATTTGGATATACAACAAAAAGACAGCAATGAGGTTATT
This sequence comes from Winogradskyella sp., assembly GCA_965230605.1. Lineage (GTDB taxonomy): Bacteria > Bacteroidota > Bacteroidia > Flavobacteriales > Flavobacteriaceae > CBDDLD01. Next base: position 42,549 of record CBDDLD010000001.1, read on the forward strand.
TTTCAAAGAATATAATGATAATGTAGTTGGCTACCTTCTATCTAAAGATTTATGTACCTTGTATGACACGTGGAAGTCATCAAAACAGGTGGTTGACAAGCTATTAGAGAATGGTAAAGCAAAAGAATTTGACAAACAACATATGCCATTGCTGCCCATGTATCCTAAGGAGTTTGTAGAACATTATGTAAGTTCAACATATATTCAAATTAAGGATAAGTTTTAAATTAAAAAGTACCTAAATAGGAGTAAAATGAAAGGAAACCAATATGACTGGTATGGTGAAATAACCCCAGGAACAAGAAAAAAACTAGAGGTAATTTGTGAGGAATTTAATTGTTCTTATACCGAAAGGTCCCAAGGCGATAAAGCCTACTTCATGTTACAAAACGTCTCAGAACAAAATAGTATAGAACTTGCAACCAAGCATAGAAAATTAGGCGTTGACATTTCGACAGATTATCCCATAAAACAAGCCCACAAAATAATAGCTCTGAATATGAAGGTCACGCCAAAAGAGCTAGTTAACATATTCTGGCCAAGTACCTAAATAGGAGTGCTATGAAGAACGAAGGAAAGAAAAACATAGTAGATGAGTCTTTTGAGTATATGCAACAAATGTTTAAGGATGAGTTTGTTGCCAAGGTGGAGTACGAAACTTTGAAGCCTCTGATTGAAGTTGAGGTGAAAGGTTTTAGAGTGATCAAAAATGTCCCCAAAGGTAAGTTACTTGAAATAGGAATTAGTGCTTACAAAATGATGTTCTTCTCATTTAAAAGAGAAGGTGATAGAGTTATCATGCTAAGAGGTATAGTTAACGACAATGTGGTGGAGAGGGTCATAAACAAACTCCTGGATTCAAAAAAAACATTTAATCAAAGTAACCAGAGCTATGAAAGTAGTTAGTGAATATATTGTTGAAGCCAATACCGAATTCCGAAATGGAATGTTAATATTTTCTGGACTTATTAATAAAGAGATTCTGAGCTTTAGCAAAGAAAGTAAGAAGTTCGAAGTTGTGAGTTCTTATATAGCAAAACGAGGAGATAAGGGTTTGAATGATAAAGTATTGGTGGTTGAATACACATTCGAATTCGATCAAAGATTTGGTGATGAAAATCAACAGGCATTGTATATAGAGCTATGTATTGATGAGCATTTATCAGCATTCTCTAAATTAAAAGAGATCGAAAAAGTGGACAAAAATGTAAATCCGAGAGTTACTAAACTAGAGAGTACCAATGTCCAATATTAAATGCATCAATAACACTGGGCCTATTGAAAAACAATTAAGCCGCCATGGAAAAGAAACAAAATATTGACAGGCTAAAAGTAAAGAATACACTATGAGAAACCAGTTTATTATACTAGCAACGATAGGTTCAATTCTATTCTCGTGTGCAGGAAGTAGCACGGAAGAAATAACCACGAAGAAATTAGATAATGAGCCACAAATAACAAAATCTCAAAACGTAGTAAAAGAAAGGGGTAAGATTTCAAAAAGCGTTAGGAGTTTTGATGTTGCAGATGTTTATGAATTATCGATTAACGATAGTACTTATACAATATTAGAAACTGAATTTATCATCAAAGACGGAATATTATATTATGCTTTGGATAGTGTTGAATATATTCATAAAGGTGATTTCAATTTAAAAAAAATTAAGGAATCTGGCTCAATCGACTATACGATAACTAGGGAAACATTATAATAAATCTAAACACCTTTCATCCAGCGCTCCCCAATACTGGGGACGGGAGGGGTTAAAAAGTCACAAATAACAAGGAATATGAAACTGATAGACACAAAAACGGAAGCATTATACTCTGCCAGTATTCAGGATCATGGAAATAAAATCTACGAATTGAAAGGAGAAAACATCAGGGTTGGTGAATTGGATTTATTGACCATTGATGAATTAGTAAAAAAGGATATTGGTTCCATGTATAAAGCAAAAGATTTTTATCCAGGTCCAAACATGGAAGTTTTAGTAGAAGTAGAAGAAATCACCATTCTTCCTATGGAAGAACTGGAAAAACACTTAAACCAAAACAATGAACTTGATCTAGATAACCCGCCATTAACGTTCAAAAGAACAAAACTGAACGAAATCCCAAAATACTTGGAATCAGCAACCGCAGATGTGAATTATGACTTCTGTAATTCCACTTACTATATATACCATAAGCCATCAAATGAATTTAAATTCCATATACAAATTAGTGGTCAACAACACCCAGAGGAATTGAATGAATCTCAATGGTTATGGAATTACCACATATTGGATGAATGGTTTGTTTTCAGTACAATAAATGAATACGTGGCATTGTTCAAGATCGAAGAAGGAATGATAACACAAGAAATAGAATGTTCAATAGTTGAAGAGCATAATTTAGTTAGAAACACTAGTGAAATAAAAAGTACCTAAATAGGAGCAAATTAAATTTAGTGTAAACTATGGATAACAATACAGAAACCTTGTATGAATTTATAACATTGGTATCAATAATAACAATGATATTATTGGGATCTATTTTGACAATAAGACTTTATATTGAATCAAAATTTGTACACATATTCCCATTGTCTCTAATAACAACCGGAATAGCAATATTAATAGCTAAATATGACTTATTGCTACCACATAGCATCAAAATACTCAATCAATATATTGAAAGAGAAAGCATATTAGAAATAATTGTAATTATTTCAGTGACGACCCTGATTATTTCAGCACTTCATTACTTCATAAAAAAACCAGATGTGAAACGAGTAACCAAAAAGCAAAATGAAAGAACCAGCTTTATTGAAAATTTCGGGACTCAAAATGAAGACAGCATTAATTAATAATTAGTACCTAAAACGTAGGAATACACTATGAAAATCTAAACACCTAAAAAACGAGTAAAATGGAAGGAAACAAATATGACTGGTATGGTGAAATAACTCTAGGAACAAGAAAAAAACTAGAGGTAATTTGTGAGGAATTTAATTGTTCTTATACCGAAAGGTCCCAAGGCGATAAAGCCTACTTCATGTTACAAAACGTCTCAGAACAAAATAGTATAGAACTTGCAACCAAGCATAGAAAATATGGCGTTGACATTTCGACAGATTATCCCATAAAACAAGCCCACAAAATAATAGCTCTGAATATGAAGGTCACGCCTAAAGAGCTAGTTAACATATTCTGGCCAAGTACCTAAATACAAGTGAAATGGATCAAAAATATATTCAGAACGCGCTAGAATTTTATAAAAGTCACCACACAAAAGCTGTTGATGTAGGTGATAATGGAACATTGCAAATTGATAGCTCAGAAGCCCATTATCAAGAACTATATGTCACACATAACCTTAACATAAATAAGGTAATACTGATGAATCAGATACAGCGAAAAGGGATTATGAGATTTTAGCAACTATACGAAATTATGAATTGTTAGACTTCTTTATGGAGAAGTTCGAAGAATATAATGTAGAACCATCAAGTAGTTTGCACGAAGGTAATAATTCAGCTATAGAAAAACGTATATATGAAATGTTTAAAAATCTCGAAAAAGAAACCCGAGATTACATGCAAACAAGGTATTCAAACACCTAAAACGTAACCTATGACAAAAGTTAAACAAATGAAGCCAGAATTGATAGATCAAGCTTTAGTTTATCTTAAAGAAAATAAAGATGAATTACCGTGCTGTGTTGAAAAAATAAATGATTGTTGGGTTAGCCAATCTTCGAATGTTTTGTTTGACTATACCCTAAGAGAAGAAGCATATTATTTACGAATTGTAAATGGGCTAAATACTGGATACTTAAAACCAGAGGATGTGCCATTTGTAATTATTAAAAACACAAACCAAAGCACCAAAAAATAGGAACATGAATGATATCAAAATTGAATATACGATCATTGATCATGGACAGTCTAACGATAAAATATTATCTGAACTGAAAGCTTTAAATATTATACGAACGATCGAGTCGCACATGACAACGAATGAAATAATAGAATGGAATGAATTATACCGAAATAGAGCACCAAAAGATGTGCGTTTAGCTTTTGCTGAAAAGAAACGTAAGAAGTATAGCGCCATTGATCCTGAAGAATAGAAAGCACCAAAACTAACATTCATCCAGCACTCCTGAATTCTGGGGATATAAGGGGTTAAAATGACATTTGGGAGATCATAAATGTTAAAAATTAAAACGTAATCAAAAACATAAGTCAGAATAAAATTATGTTTTCACTATTTAATCGAAATAAAGAAATAAAGAAATACCAACACAATGCTTATTTTGGATGTGCAATCTTTAGTAACAACAAAAATCAATATCACATTGTAAGTGGAATATCAAGCATAGTTAGAAATGAGCATGAACTATTAGGGACATTACTAAACAGTTATGATTATAGTGAACCTGATATGAGATTAAATTTTGAAGTTGTAAACACATTACAGTTCAATGACGACTATCTATCCAATGACGCCACACCTAACAAAGCCATTATCATAGTTGTAGAAGACAAAACACCTGAAAAAGCTATTGAAAAAGCTTTCATGCACCTATATTCAAAAGCTATAAGCAAAGAGGAAGCCTTAT
>CBDDLD010000002.1:0-9371 GCA_965230605.1 Winogradskyella sp.
ACTGCCAAATATTTTCTTTTTTCATTTTTGTAATAAAAAAAATTTTCGATTTCTAATTGAACTTTTTCACTATTTTCTAGTAAATCATTATTAAAAAAGCTTGCATATACTGGAAAATTATAATAAACATTTCCTTTTTCTTGATGTATTATAATTGTACCATGCGTATCATTGTTCAAAATTTTCTTGGCTTGCTCCAAGTTATCTATTTGAATTAAATAATCACTATTTGTATAATCCAATAGCACTTTCTTATCATTTAACTCATAGATACATCGATTTTTAAATGCAAAGTTAAATGTACCTCTTTTTCGTCCATTCTTTTTCTCAATTAATTCATTAGCAACTTTTCTTTCTATAAAAGAAAGGTTAACAAAATCACCTAGTGGTGTATATACTATTATTTCTTTATTCATCTGGAGAATCATTGTAGGGTGTGTTTTCACCTCTTTTTCGCCATTTATCTGTATGTTTTTGTAAATGAGGAGTGATATCACTCCCATCATAAATAAACCCATTTTGAGGGCCGACGTTAGGGTCTTCTCTTCCACCATCATTTAATTTTTGAGCATTCGAAAATACAACTGTTCCATCTTTAATATTTTGATAAGCATATTGAACATACAAATTAACTCCTCTATTTTCAGCTTCTTCAATGATATCGCGACTAATATGAGTTCCTTCAGTTACAACTAAAGTAAGAGAGGCAGCTTTTAATTGACCTGCTTCTATACCACCAATAAGTTGAAAAGTTCTTGCATGCCTAGCTTGGTTCATCTCTGCATCAATTTGTCCATTATTAGTCTTAAGAGTTAATGCATTTTGAGGTGCTTTTACTTCAACAGTACCTCCATACAAAAAAGTATAAGTTCCTTTTTTGCCTGCTGATTGAGTAGGATGCATAAAATCGGGTATTACATTTCTCATTTTTGTCATTTGATCCCATGTCCCATCCCCTCTATAAGAATGAACCTTTCTTCCCTGTTGCATACCTGTAAAATCGCCATAAGCACTTTCTAAAACATCTCCAGCTGCAACATTTATTTTCCATCGAGGTAAATCAGGGGCAACAGCTCGTACTTGTTGCCTAAGTAATTCTGTAGTTAATCCTTGATAATTCGGATTTGTCATTAGTGCCTCCCTGCTTAATTCTTTGTCAACAACAATATTTTCTTCTAAACCATCTAAATCAATTGCCATTATTGGGGTATTCCCTGCGAACTGGTAAGGAGTATAATAGGGATACTCAGGCGCAAGCGGGTCAACAGACAAGAACTTAGCAATAGCCGGATTATACAATCTAAAGCCATAATCCTGTATCAATTGGTTCCCCCATTCCTTATCATTTTCTTTGCCATTAAAGCCGTAACGGTGATCATCCACTGTAAACGTACGTTCTACAATATCCCAACCAAACGAATAGCCATCTGTTACTTGAACAACATTCGCAGTATAAACATCTGCTATAGCATCTGCATTCGTATCTTCTCCTAGCTTAACATCTGTAATTATTTGACGAACATCTCCTCGGAAATTCTTTAATTCATAACGATGATTTCCACGGATTCGTTCCATACGTTGCAATACAGCCTCATCTTTCGTAAATATAGGAAAACTTTTAAAATATAATTGATCTTTTGCGGTAATACTTAAGTTTTTCAAATCAAGTACCTTACTAATATCAAAGCCTTCGTCTCTAACTTGATTAAAATCTGAATAACTAAAGGTATTGTCGCTTTCTATATTTTCCCAATAACTGCTAATCATGTTTTTAGGAGTTACAGTACTAAGAATCTGAGTACCATCGCCTAATATTTTAGCAGGTCCACCTGTTTGCACATTGCGTTTAATAATACCTAGTCGATCTGATCCATACAGCATCTGCTCTTTTAAATAGACTGTAGGTGTGTTGTAGATAGTTGATGCTACTTGCCCTACCTCTTTTTCATACTCATAAACACCTAAAACGTTTCCTTGGGGATCCCTAACATAAATAGTATGCTTTTCGGGAGCTCCACTAACATTTGGAATTTGTGTTTTTGAAATCCTATTTCCTTGAAAATCGTATACATACTCCAAATCAGGTCTGTTTTCTGGATTCGTATTGGGTCGTTTAACATAACGAACTTTTTGTTCAGAAGTCCATTCTATGGATTCTATATATTCTCCCTTATCTTCAATGAGCGAACCATTTTTATCATAGACATAGTTATCATTATTAACCATATCTTTTAAATCATCTGTACGAGTAGATTGAGTAGAAGCTTCTCGTACTGTACTTAGTTTATTGTTGACAAAATTCTTTGGATCTGTTGCAAGCGTTGCTTGTCCTGCATTGTAATGGTACGTCAAATCATCCAAAAGAATTGGAAATGTATTAGGTGCACTGTTTACATAACGTTTCAGATTAAGAATATTGCCATTAGGTCCATATTGATATTCCGTTTGCAAACCTGTAGGTGGATCAAATTTACCACTAGGAGGAAACGGTCCCCATGCTGCGCCTAATGATCTTTCTAAAGTTTGTGCTTTTACTAAACGATGTAGTTGGTCGTAGCGGTATTTTTTCCAAATAGAAGGCAATGCTTCTTGGACATTCACCCCATCAATTTGAGGTTTCGTCTGTGCTTGTGTAACAGAACTAATATTCCCATTGTATAAATTCCCTGTTTGATTCAATGTAGGAACCTCTGAAAAATCCTGCACATTTGTATTAATGGCAACAAAATCATTATCATAATAATGAACAGTATATCCAAAAACATCCTTTGCTATTCTTCCATGTACATCCGCTCCTATATTGGCATGTAGAGTACTATTTTTATTGCCATCTCGTCCTGGATCATAATTTTCATTCAATTTATTTGAATTCACCCCTTTTATCCAACCGTGCATCGTATATAAATAATCCAAGCCTTGTACTTTATCCTCTCCTAATTCGACTCTTTTTAAAGGACCATGATAATAATATTCATACTTAGCTTCTGTGTTCCAAATGAAGCCATTTAAGCTTGACTTAGCCTTAATCAAACGATTATTAGCATCATACGAATATTTAAAACTCAACTGGTCTTTTTCTCCTTTCTGATAATCTACTTGATGAACTACGCCTGAAATTAAATCATAATCATACAGTAGCTTTTTGTAAGAATTACCCAACAATTGAGGATAAAACTGCCATACTTCTTTCGCATTTCCAAAGACATCATAATTATAAGCAATTTGATAATCTATCGTCTGCCCATCCATAGAATAAGACTGACCTCCTACTCTATTTCTTCTTAAACCTACTTCATTTTCAAACTTACTATCTAAGCTAGGTATTCCTTCGTTATAAAAAGTTGATCTGACTTCTGATTTTGTCCAACCAGCCCAACCATGTAAGCTTCGAGCAATATTATCATCCAACATACTTTGGAATGAGATTAGATTATTAGGGTCTAGCAAGCCACTAAATGTTAAAAGGAACTTTCCTGCTGGTGGATTTGCATTTTCTGCAATTACACCCGTTTCCGTTACGCGACCTAATCCATCATACGTAATATAATTGGCTGTTTTATCAACAACTTGCTGAGCATTTTGACTTAAAACAGGTCGCCCTAGTTTATCATAATAAGTACGAACCGTACCTCTATCTGGTGCTGTAGATTCTAGAACTTCATTTAACGTATTGTATTTATAAGTTGTTTTCATCTCATGAGCAGGTTCCTCAGCTGGTGCAGATGGGTTTAATTTATGCCCCTTTCTCCTTCCATTGGCTGCGAGTAACTCAGCACTACTCTCCAACATATCTACTCCTGTAGGAGGTACTGTTTGCACTAAGTTGCCACTAGCATCGTAATAATACAACGTATAATGGAGTGCTCTATCTGTATAAGTAAGTGTAAACTCTTCTACTAAATTATCAACACAGTCTGTTTTAAGGCTTTCTCTGTACCTTGCTACTGCTTCTGTTGTTTTTTTGTTCAAATATTCTTCTGCATGAAACAGTGCCAATGCGATGGCTTCTTCTTCACATGATAGAGGACTTGAAATTTCCAAACATTTAGCCAATTCATTTCTGAAGTTTGAATTGATGCCTGTCTCTATTTTAAAGGCAGCTTTCCAATCTTGTAAATCTTGAAAACTCCCCAAAGGATAACTGAGAACAGAACTAGAAGAACAATAGTTATTTTCAATAAATTGTACATCGGTTACACTGACAGGAAATCCTAAATCACTAGAATACCTAGCAGCAATCGCTTGATAAACTGTTGTATACCCACTAGGTAATGCTTGGTTGTATTGCTCTTTTAAAGCGCTGATTTCTTCACAGATACAAGTAGTATAATTTTGATCGTTGCAAGAGAAGTATTCAATTGCCTTTACTTCTTGGTTCCCTACTCCATTATCAATAATTAAAGAAGCTCCTGCATAAGTAGCCTGATCTTGTGCATACACCCCTGCTGCATCAACCACCCAACCTCTTAATTTTAATATGACCTCTATACTATCATTAGGGCTTAAACGAGCAAATAAACGAATATCGTCTTGTAACGTCTGATCAGATATACTACTAACAACATCATCTAAAATGTTCTGAATTTGACTTATGTTTAATTCGCAACTATTCAACATAGTTGACGGAATAGTTCCTAAAGGAATGAGAGTAGTACTATTCAATTTCAAAGTCAATGCCACATCATTTGAGCTTCCACAAGGTATCTTTTCTACAATTCTATAAAAATCACACAGTATATTAAAATCCCCTACTACTCTACAATCTCCACCAAATTGTTGTGCTTCAACAGGTACAGGATCTAGATTAAGCCAGTAATTAAAAAGAGGAACTGCCACCTTTCGTTCGTTTACTAATTTAACACCATTATATTCAGGCTTATTGGGCAAAGTTACTTTAAGCCTAAATTTTAGCCACCCTAGATCCTCAACTACGACTTTAATATCTTCTCGTAAAGGGCTAGGCAAATTTTGAGCTATTTGTAAGTTAATTTCTTGCTGCACAGACTGTAAATCACAAGGATTCCATAAACCTCCTTTTCCTCCACTATAATCAAGAAGTGTTGTCGAATAATCAGGACTTCCAATAAAAGCCAACGTTATCTGTCCTGTTACTCCTGCAGGTTGTGCAACATTTGAAAAATCTAAAATATACTTCGTTTGAGTACCTAGTCTTCCAAATTGCCCACAATTCCACCAATTACTTTTCCATAAATAATCACTAAGATCCTCACAAATAGTCTGCTGTAATTGACCATTTCTATTATTAGATAGACTTTGATTTGTAAAGTCTATTATATCCCCAATACTATTACTCCCTGCTGTAGTAATATTCAATCCCGTTTGAGTCTCCGTTTGCGTAATTACATCATAATAATCAGGTATTCTAATCGAAAAGCCTTTATCGTCGACATACATTCCATCATTAGGATCAGCATCCCCTAAAAAACTACCACAGATAGCTTCTTTAATAATATGCTCGTTCATTCCCCTACGTTTAGATTCAATCATCATGCTTCTAATCGCATCCCATTTTTCTTCTATAGGAACATTTGCATCTGCCAATCTTGCCAATTGACCAATATCAAAATTATTTGTCCCATCAGAGACAAACTGACACATGTCATACTTAATATGATCTTCTAAAACTGCTGGATTCGCAAAATAGGTACTAGTAACACCTCGCACGGCAGCAAGCATAGGGTAATTTATATTCCCCCAATATCCAGTATTTCCATTTGTACCTTGCACACACATTCCATTGGTAGGGATGGTCAAATAGCCCAAGTTGTTTGCTGTTGCAGCATCCATTGCCAACCAATCTGCATCTTGTTGACGAAGTGCTTGATACCAAGTCTGGCCATTGATAGGATTATCAACACATTGATAAGCATATAAGCACCACTCTGGATGATACTCAAAAAGGTTGTTCTGTGTCATAATCTCCTCTACTTCTATATACGTCAAATTGCGAATACTTGCCCAATCAGGATAGCTAACATTTTGATAATTAATTGGAAATGGAGAAGTAATATGATCTTCTAGCCAATTAGAGGCATCATAATACTGTCCACCTGGAAGCATATCTGCTTTAAGTAGACTCTTGATTCCTTCACATCCTAGACTAGTAGGGTCACTATCGTAATTTTCGCAATTGTTAGGATAATCACTTAACCATGGAGCAACGTCTATACAATTGGATTCCGTATAAGTAGGTGGACTTAGGTTCTCAGGATCTTCATAATAAGCTGCCAAACCTTGCATATACGTCTGATTAGCTGCTGTAAGAATAGCTTTGTGAGCTTCTACTTTATCTGCAATATTCTTAAGACGTAGTATTTTTTCTATGGTATAAGATTTTAAATTATTGATCCCTGCCACAAACTTAAAATCAAAAACATCCCCGTTTTCAACATCAAAGAATTCCCCAAAAACCATTGTAGAATTAGGAATTAATTGACCATTCAAAACATTCCCTTCAGAGTCATACATATTAAACATTAACTCAAAATCACAAGGAACAGCAACCCCATCACATCCTGTAAAAGAACTAACATTCACCTGATAATGGAAGTCATAATCACCAGGAGAAGTAACCATAAATTCTTTTCTAATAACTCGTGCATTACTAAGCCTATTCTTTTTCAACTCACTAGAAGGAATCAAGTCTCTTGTTTTAATTCGTTCTGTAGGATAACGATACAAACTACCATCTAAAGGATCTACTAACCCATTTTGATTAGCATCCTTAGGAACATTTCCTAGTAGTGCCGTAGCGATTGTTTGTCCTGATAAGTTGGTATAAGAAATAGATAATTGACCATTGGGATCCTTGGTCATTTGCATGCTATAATGTTGTGAATAGCCAATCTCAGAACCAAACAGTTCGTCTAAATCCTCTTGAAAAGCCGTTGCATAATGATACTCTGTTGCATGTTTTGTACCAAACCTATGTGTCTCCCCTACTCCAGATTGAAGTTTTACTCTTCCTTGATTATCAAAAACTGTTTGAGTATAAGGGTATTTTTTTGCATCAGCTATAAAAGCTGCTCCTTCATTATTTTTATCATTATTTGCACCTGAAAAATATCTACTACTACCAGCAAAGGTACTCAGTTCCATTGTTTCCTGAAGGGCATCAAACGTATAATGTTCATCTGTATCAAAATCTGTCCAATGTATTGGATTCCCCACAGTTGGCAATCCATTTTGGTCTATCCCTTCTACTATATTATACCTCTCAAAAAATTTAAGTTGGTTATCTATAGCTTTTGCCACACTAGGAATAATCTGTATTGCCTGCCGACCTTCTCGGTCGAACACTGTTTCAGAAACGATAGAACGCTGGTAAGAATTATCTTTTGTCACACTCTGTCTAGCACGCCCCGTACCATCTGCAAAATTTAATACTTCCACTCGCTTTCCTTGCTCTGCATAAGAAGCTTGGTAAGTCCAGTTTTTATTTTTCTCTAAGGGAAGTAGATCACCTCCACTATCCAAAATAGAAACAGGAGAAGCACTGTAATCCCAAACACCAATTAAGCGATGATTCAATTCATTTCCATAACCAACGGCACGGACTCTAAAATAAACTTTACCTTCGTCATATGGCAACTCTATTTTGTAGTAATTATGATTTAAACTTACGCGAGTAGCTCTTTTCCAAATTGAGTTAGCTATCTGAGGATCCGAAAGATTAACTGGAGCATTAACATCTTCTGAAAGATACAACCATTCAAAATCATATTCTTCTGCCCCTTCTGCATGGTTCCATGTATAAGTTACTGTTCTCTCTGTTAAATTTAGGTTCTCCTGTATAATATTTAGACTTTCTTCTAAATCCAAAGAAAAAACACGCTTTACTTTAACCTTCGCCTCAAGATACAAATCCTCTTTCATTAGTGGAACATGGCTAGGAGTAGCTATAGTTCCGTTTAAATCTGTATATTCAATATTTAATACCTTTACCACCAAACGTGCAGCATTAGGGATATGAAATACATCCCAATCTTTGAAATTTTCTTGCCGGTCTACTTTGTAATCAATCGACAACCACCTTGTTACTACAGGCATAGGTTCTCCCTTAGTATTCCATGGTTGAATCATTACCTCTACTCGATAACTCCAATTATCTGTAAAAACAATATTTTCAGAGCCTTCCCATCTAAAACTAAGATAACTATCCATAGATATATTAGTAAATTTCTTAGATAAGTCATAAGGCGCTTCCTTCGAAGATGAAATCAAACGATCCTCCCAATCTGTAAATGATTGCATATAATTATACCATGCATCTTCTCCAACTAAGTTAGCATTGGGAGTAATATTGCTTCCTTTTAAACTAGCAAGGTATTCTTCTTCTTCTGCAAAGACAGCTTGGCTTTGAAGTAATAAAAGAAAAAATATCAAAAAGCAATTAATATATTTCATATTATGAGTGTAATTTATTAGGTTTTAGTATTCTATTAATCAACACGTATATTGAGATAAAACAACAAAATAATATCTTATTACTGCTTGGACAACTGTCCCCACTTAAACTCTCTTTCTTCTCGTTGTGTCAAATTAAATTGCTTGTATTGTTTATTTAAAACGGCTACATTATTCTTTACAGTAATGTATTTTTGCCAATTAAAGCTGTCAATAGGTGGTTCTTTTTCACTTAGTAAATGATAATCTATAACTGTTTTATAAATAGTACTTTTATACTGACCTATTGGTTGGTAATAGTAAACTACTTGTTCAACCATTTGGTTTTTCATATTAAGTTTTATCTCCGTTATTTTAATCATTTCTTTAGGGCTCTCTATCTGATATGTTTTATAAATACCAGTACTTCCTAAATAAGTAATCCTATCCTGTCCTACAGAATCCAAACCTTGCTGATAAACTTGAGTTAATTCATTCAAATCTAAATTAACCTCATCATAATAAGTCATTCTCTTCTCTGTATGGTTAATAAACAAAAATTGCTTTCCATCTAGTATCGTTTCTTGACCAGCAAATTTAGAGTAGTATTTTTCTTTACCTTTAACTATTTTACCTTTTTCTAGGTGTATTGGCTTCTTCTCTCCCTTATTTTCATAAGAAGCTACCGTAACCTCCTGTGTATAATAAGATCTATTTTTATAATTATTATAAACCTCTATAAAGTCCTTTCTAAAGTTTTGCGCACTAGCACAACTCACGCCAAGACAACAGAGTAAAATGCCTATTATTTTCATTGTTCTTGATTTAATTTGTTCCACTTATGTACTGACGCCCTTCGTTAATAGTTTTAATTCCTTCGGTCGTTTCCTTTTTAGTTTTTTCTAATTGACCTCGTTCATCATAAATATAGAAGGTAGCATAGTTATTATCATCTAATACAGCCG
>CBDDLD010000003.1:0-56733 GCA_965230605.1 Winogradskyella sp.
TCCAATCATTTACAAGCCTTGCAACAAGGTATTTTAAAGCATCATCCCTTGAAATGATCTTTTAATTTTGGGCAGGCGTAGGGAGGGAAAAGAGCGAATGCCACGACTGACAGAAATTAAAACTTAGGGCTGACAAAGCCCTAATAAAAGAGTGTACAAAATGACTTTAGTTCTGGCGTACCGATAGCGTAAGGAGCGACTAGTGCTAGACAGGAAAGTATGTTAATACGATGGATAGCCACATTTTTTATGCAAGCGTTAGCGCAGCTAGGCGGCTCCCCAAGCGGTACGCAAACTAGGGCTGTGTAATGCTTATGTTTTTCAATTGATTTTATCAGATGAAAATATAAGGATGAGAACGGCCATGCTGACGAGCATGCAAGCCTAGAACTATGACAGAATGAACGGCTAAAGAATGGTGTTTTGTTAAAATACTGGCAAAGTACTAGACAGCAGCTTCCGAGGAAGCATACCACTTTCCCTTTTTTATAAAATGTAACCAAATGTAAAACAATGTAAATAGCTTATTATTTTCAAATGAAAATAGTATCTATTGAAAGAAAAAGCTCTATCTTTAAAGCTGTATAGAGCGTGCCGCAAGGGTGTGCAGAGGGTATAAAAAAAGTTGTGCAGATGATGACCGTTACGGCTTTAATGGGCAAGAGAAATCGCCTGAGATTTCCAATGGACATACTACTGCTCAGTTTTGGGAATATGAATCTCGTATAGCTCGAAGATGGAATACAGACCCTCGTCCTGTGACTTCCATTAGCCCTTATAATGTTTTTCAAGGCAATCCTATTAGGAACTCTGATCCTAAGGGAGATACAATTATAAATGGAAATAAAGGAGATTTAGTAAGGATAGCTGATGATGTCAATAGAGTGTTTAGAGAAAAATACAAATTTTCTAATGCTATTTCAGTTATTCCCATAACTAGAACAAGAACAGTTGATGATCCTGAACAAGACGTTTTTTTTAATCTTTGGGGGCTTTTAGGTCACTATAAGAAAGAAGTTACTTATCGATATTATGCTTTAAGTGCAAATCCAAACTTTGACTGGACACAGGATAGATATACCTCTGCTATGTTTGACCTCATTTCTGTTGATTCTGACATATATACTCTTATTGATTCAGATATTAATTTAGATTTAATGAACGGTTATGGTGGTGGTTTTACAGATAGCCCATATAAAATTCGCCTTTCAACTCATTTATACAACTATGGTTCTAAAGAAGGAACTATGGGGCAGTTTTTAGATAAATGGTCTTTAGGTATGGTGTTTATCCATGAAGGTATTTATCATGTTCATCCCTTGGGTTTAAAAGAAGAAGATCAAATGGCTAAGAATGGTACTACTGGACCTAATATATCTAGATCATATTACAAGTCTAAAACAGGCAATAACCATGGTGCAGGAAACAATCAGAACCCTATGTTAAGAATTCCTGCTGAAAAGCAAAGACTTAACGAATTAAAGAAAACAACGGGAAAAAAGAAATAAATATGAATAATATCGTTTTTTTCATTCTATTAATTGTATTGTATTCTTGCGAAAGAGAAAATATAGATTTGGATACTGATGTATTCTACCCCACCTTACATAGAGAATCTGATTTTTTACGATTAGGACTGAAACGTTTACAAGAGATTGACAATAATATTTATCAATATACTGTTTCAGATACTATTATTAGTTATGAATTTCAGAATAACCTTTTACTTAGTGTATCTTGGCAATTTCCATTTAAATCTAAAGAGGGATTATTCACCTTTTTTGAAGAAAACAGTATATTACTTTTAACAGAAAGTAATGAGGAAAGTAAGTATAGTTACTTGTATGTTCGAAATCTTTATACAAGGCATATTTTCAAGTGTTATCTAGATTTTGTTAAAAATAGCATAACAGTTAGTTATGATTTTCCAAGAGAGAGATAGAGAAATAAGGTATTCCACCAAGAGAGTAGCGATCTAGTATTGCGCCAGTAGCTGAAAAAGCTACCAGTCACTAGCTGTTCTTTCTGTCACAGTACTAGGCTTTACTATTCGGTGTCATGGCGGGTTCTCGTCCTTATAGCCTCGGCGTAGCATCCTTGTCAGGTTCACTCCACCATATAGCCACTGGCTATATGCCCTTCGGGTACGTTCGTTCATGTTATAAGCACTCCACCGCCCTAGTATGTGTACCTTGTAGGAGCTGTCAGGCTGCGTATTTTTGTTTTAGCTTCGCTGCTCCTTCGGAGTCAATTGAAAATAAAATGTGGTAAATACTTGCATAAAAAATCCCCTTCGGCTGCTAGCTGAAGGGGCATCTTTTCAAGTTCACTCCACCAAATAGCCACTGGCTATTTGCCCCTTTGGGGTACGTTCGTTCATTATGTAGTGCTCTATCGCTGTGATCACAGCCACACCTGTCACTCCCTACACTTACGGTACATACAGCCTGTAAGGCTTTCGTTCACGTTTTTTTTGCTATGCCTTTGTGCTTGAGTAGCACAAGCTCTCTCATGCTTGTTGCTACGTGATGGAATAGGAATAGTCAGATTTGTTCGTTATCACTCCCAAAATCTGAACATCAAAAATGGTTGTTTGGGACGTTACCCAAACAACCATTTTTGATGAATCGGCTTGTGCCTTAAAGTTGTAAAGAATATTTAATTATCGAAGTCTAAATCTTTATCAGGATTAATAGGTTTTTTAAAACTACAAATTCTTAAAATCATTAATAAATACTCTGCCACGGCATGATAAATGATACGATAATTATCAGCGCCTACTTGACGAATGTTCTCATCTTCTAACTCTGGAACTGGTCGTCCTCGTAGGGGTTGTTTTTTGAGGCTGTCAATTCGGTCAGCAATAATTTTTCTTTGTTTACTTCTTGGAGAGTAGTATTCGCTCATCTCCTCTAAATCTTCTTTCGCTTTTTTAGTATACTTTATCGTAACTTTTTTCATTTGAAAAATTTATTTTTTATCTCTTCCTCTGAATAAACTTCTCCGTTTTTTGCTTGCTCTAAAGCTTCTTTGACCCCTTCAATTTCATCTTGTGTTAAAGTAGGAAGTTCTTCTATTTTTTTGCTGTCAGAAGCAGCTAAGATGCCATCTAGAAAATCTGAAACACGTTGTAATAAAGTGTCGTTTTCTAAACTTTCAAGTTTAGATATTAGGCTTTGTAACTGAATATTTGTGTTTGCCATAATTTAAAATAATTAATACTAGGAATAAGCTTGTTTAGCTTTGAAGTCTCTAATTGACATATCAATAAAGAAAAACAATTTGTCTTGAATCTCTTTAGGTAATTTTTGCAATTCGACTACTTTATTTAAAACACTTGGATCTAATTCTAGTTCCGTTTTACCAACTAAATAATCAAGCGAGACTTCTAATAGATTAGCTAATTTTGTAGCTACATCAATAGAAGGCTTCATTTCATCACGCTCATAACGACCAATAGCAGGACCTTTAGTATTGAGTGCTTTAGCGACATCACTTTGTGAAAGACCTTTCTTTTTGCGTGCTTGTAATAATCTTTTTCCGAAACTCATACGTTTTAGTTGAAACTTATAATCAATGATTTATGTAAAAATACGAAACATTAATGTTCTTTCAAAATCAAAAACCTTTTGAAAATTAAATAGTATTCGTTATCTTTGAAACGTATTCGTTCTACAATATTTTTTTTCAAAAGAAAATATCAGCGCTGATAGGCTCGTCAAAACCTATCGAAATGACAATAGACCAAATTAAGAAAGGCTTAAACATAAAAGATGTTTTGGCCAATTACGGAATCGTAATCAACAAGAATCAACACATCAACTGCCCGTTCCACGAGGACAAAACACCAAGTATGAAAGTGTACACAGAAACCAACACGGTGTATTGCTTTAGTGGTAACTGTAAAACACATGGTAAGAGCTTAGATGTGATTGAATTTGTAATGGAAAAAGAAGGCTGCACCAAACGCCAAGCAATTTTAAAATGTAAATCTATGTTAGGGTATCAGGAGCCGATCAAAAAAGAGCTTCGCCCAATAGATCAAATTTGGAAAGCCTTAAAATTGAGCTTGAGCAAGCACGCTAAATCAAAAAGTTATTTGAAATCAAGAGGTTTAAGTACAGGAAATGTGGGCTATCATAGCGGAAAACTTTCTAAAAGTAAGTTAGCAGAGCAAGCCAAATTAGTCGGCTTAATTACAAAAGAGAATAAATCTTGGGCGAGCAATAGCTTAATTTATCCCCTTAAAAATAGGCTTGGTCAAGTCGTCAGTTTTTATGGCAGAAGTTTGACCAATGGTCATTTTTACCAGTTGGGTAGATGTGGTTTATATCCTTGTTATCCAAGCAAAAGGGCAAAACGAATTATACTAACAGAAAGTATTATTGATGCAGCAAGTTTGTTAGAAATCAATGCTTTAAAAGACTTTGAGGTTTTGGCTTTGTATGGAACAAACGGCTTTACTGGTGAGCATAAAAAGGCTTTGGAGAGCTGCGGAGAGTTGGAAGAAATCATCTTGTTATTAGATGGCGATGCAGCAGGGCAAAAGGCGAGTAAGAAGTATCAAACAGAGCTTGAACAATTATTACCAAAGGTAAGGACAAGAATCGTAGAGCTGCCACAGAATACAGATGTCAACGAGCTTTGGGCAAATCATTTAAGTGAAGCAATGTTTATAGAATTATTACAAATAGAAGCACCAAAGAGCCTTAAAAGCCAACTAAATACAGCGAATCCCAACAACTTAATCTATCAAGGGATGCACGCTGTTTATTATGTAAAAGGCTTTAGTTCGTTGAAAAACTTGGATAGCTTGAAAGTGACCTTGGTAACGGAGTTAGAGCATAAGAAATCCCGTGGTAAAGTAGAGTTGTACGAAGATAGTGCGGTACAAAAGTATTGCCGAGCAGCGAGCCAAAAGCTAGGGATCAATGAAGATTTATTGGACTTGGATATAAGTTTGTTAACGGATGAATTGGAAGCCTATCGAGCAGCTTTTGAAAGTACTGAAAATGGTAGTTCTAATGTGATTAAGAACTTTCAAATAACTGCGGAGGCGAGGAAGAAAGCCAAGGCATTTTTGAGTACTAAAAACTTGTTTAAAAGGCTCAATACCTTGATTGGTAAAACAGGCATTGTGGGAGAAGAAAATACAAGATTGTTATTGTTAATCGTGGCGAGTTCTTATAAATGCAAAGACCCCTTGCACGCTTTGATACAAGGTAGTTCAGGCACGGGTAAGACGTTGTTATTACGCAAAATAATGGATATGATACCCGAGCAAGATCGCCACATCTGGACAAGAATCAGTGATAAGAGTTTGTATCATGCAGGGACAAAATTTAAACACTCCAGTATTGCGGTGGAAGATTGGGATGGACTGAACGAAGAGGTTCAATATGTGGTTCGAGAAATGCAGTCGGGCAAGCGTTTAAGTTCTACGATAACGCAAAAGCAAGCGAATGGAAAGATGGAGAATGTGGAAATCTTGGCAGAAGGTCCAATATCAACCTTGATGTGTACCACAAGAGGCGCTGTTTATGAGGATAATATGAGCCGTTGTTTACTGGTTGCAGTCGATGAAAGCGAGGAACAAACCGAGCGCATACTAGATTATCAATATCAAAAAGATAGAGGAGAAATCAACAGCAAACAAGAGCAGGAGGCAATTATACAGCTTCAAAATATGGTTTATGTATTAGAACCTAAATTAGTGGTTAATCCTTTTGCGGGTAAAATACAGCTACCAAAACGAGTGCATAAAATTAGGCGTTTGAATCACTTGTTCCAATGCTTTGTGAAGCAAATAACTTGGCTGCATCAGTTGCAACGGGAGGTAGATAATAATGGTCGAATTATTACGACTAAGGAAGATATACAGTTGGCTATTAATCTGTTGTTTGAAACGATTATTTTGAAAGTAGATGAATTGGATGGGAGCTTGCGCCAGTTTTTTGAGCAGTTGAAAGCATATATTGAAGGTCAAGAAGAGCAAGCAAAATATTGCTTTGGTCGTCGAGAAATACGGCAGGTAATGAACCTTAGTAAAACTCAACAACATCGATATATGCAACAGCTTTTAGACTTAGAATATATTAAGCAAGTCGGGGGAGCTGTCAATCGAGGTTTTAAATATCAAATTATTTATTGGGATGATAATAAAGCCCTTAGAAAGGAGATACAAAGCTATATGAATAGCCAATTAAAGGCATTATCTAACTAAGTTTGGAACGGTTTAGGAACACCAATGGAACGCTAGAATAGCGATAAAACCTAGAAAAAGTGCTTGGCGTTCCTCGTTCCGAGAATTTGCTCAAGGGGGATGAAGAATTTAAGCAAAGTTTATCAAGAAGTACTGAAAGAAATAGCCCTTTATGTACAAGCAGTTGGCTATAGTACCAAAGGTCAACGAAACATAGAGGGAGGCATCAAAGCCTTTCTTTGTTGGTTAGAATCGAAGAAAATTTATCAGCTTCAAGAGATTAGAAGAAAGACGATAAAGGATTATCAAGCGTATTTAGAGAATCGTCCGAACCACCATAAAACAGGCGGATTGAGTAGCAAAATGATACGAGATTATTTGTGGAATGTAAGCCTACTTTTAAAGCTTCAAGAGCAACAAGGACGCTTGACTAAAAATCCCATGAGTGGTTATGTGTTGCCAAAGGTTGAGAGTGAAAAACGAGCTATTTTAACGCCTTTGGAAATCAGTCAATTATATGCAGCTTGTAGCAGTTTGAAAGAGCGTTGTATCTTACACATTTACTACGGTCTAGGACTTAGAAGAAGTGAAGGTCAAGCTTTGAACTTGAAGGATATTGATTATAAAAATGGATGGTTGCTTGTCAGAAAAGGGAAGGGCGGAAAGTCTAGAAATATCCCTCTAACAGCAGCCATCCAAAGCGATCTAAAAGACTATGTTTTAAACCATCGCCCAAGAGTCCAGGAAACGGCTTTGTTTTTAAATACCCTCAACAGGCGTTATCGTGGCGCTTCTGCGCTGAAACTCGTTAAGAAGTTACTTGAGAAAGCGAACATTGATAAAAAAATAGACTTGCATTGTTTGCGTCACAGTATTACAACCCACTTAATCCAACAAGGCATGCCGATTGAACAAGTTCGAGATTACTTAGGGCATGCGCACTTGGAAAGCACCCAAAATTATATCCATTATGACACTAAACAACTATTTAACAGGCAAGTATACCCCTTCAACTGTGAAGAGTTATGAGCGAGAAATCAAGATTTATTTACAAGCTTGTCCGAATGCTCAAAGTGCTACTTATCAAGACATTATTAACTATATCAATACTCAAAGAAAAACACAAAATCCAAGTTCTATTAATCGTATTTTACAGAGCATTAAGAAGTATTATAACTACTTAGTAGATCATGAATTAAGAGAAGATAATCCAGCACAGTTTATTCACTTAAAAGATACGAAAAGAAGGAATAATCAAGTTCCAAAACGGCTTTTATCTTCAACTGAAATACAGCAGCTTTGGCAACACTTTTTAGATAAAAAATACCGTTACAACCTCCTTAGAAATAGATCTATCATTAGCCTCTAATATTGTGTCTACCAATTTCCGTAAAGACTATTTTTAAATGATACTACCCCTGAGGTTAGCCAATTTATTCTTCCTTTTCCTATAAGAAATCGAATGGTATCTTGTGATCCCAATTTAATTCTTCCATTAATTCCTCCTCTCGATAAGACTGCATACCCCCCCCATGTACTAGAGTAAAGTTGTGCAGATGCAGGCGAATAAGGAAAATTCCAATTAAATGAGAACTCATAATCACAATCAGAGTCTCCAACATAAGTCGCATTATAATAATTATTACACTGATGGTTACCTGAAGAGGCAATAGTAGTTGGTATAACATAGTTATACCCTGGACATGAAGAGCGCGCAGAACTATAATTTGATGTTACTTCCATTTCATTTCTATAAATAAAGAATTCAATTGCTTTTTCTTGAATAGATTTATCCAATAATTCAATGACACGTATAGTTTCCACAGATTCAAAAACTTCATCAACCTGTTTAGTTGTAAGTACATTTAAATTACAGTCATATAACTCTAAACTCTTATCTTTCCATTCTTTCATAAATGCTTTGTGAATCTGATACAATTCATCTTTGGTTAATTGGTATTCATCATACAAATTCTTGTCCTCGCTAAACTTGATTTCAGTAACTTTTTGAGCCATTTGATCAAAGAAATAATTCAATTCTTCTTCAGAAAGTGCTTCAAATTTTTCTTGATATTTAGGATCTACAAAAAAGTAGCTCATTGGAGCTTCAACAATTTCTTCTACTAGAGCAGTACGTACTGTATCTGTCAAATCATTTTTCTGACATCCATAGAGCCCCATAAACAATAGAGCTATAGATAAAATAACTAATAAATTTTTCATAAAACTTTGGTTTAATAGTGATTAAATAATAATATTATTTGCTGATAAAAGCCAAGTAAAAAATATAAATTACTTGAATATGATCTAAATATTTATATTCTGAATTATTCTCAATAATACAAGCTCCCTAAAACAATAAAAAGCTCTATTTTAGAGGAACAATGCATTAAAAAAAGAAAAAACAAAATACAAGTCACTAAAAACCAATTAATTAAAAAACAAGATTATTACTAAAAAGTATTTTTACATTAAACAATAATGAAAAGAAAAACTCCATTATTAGATTTATTGCAAGGTTTTACTAAGAAAGAATTACAACAAATCAAAAGATTAGCTGAATCTTCTTATTGGGGAATGCTACCTCATCAGAAGACCCTAATGATTAAGTTAACTAGTAATTCAATAAAAAAAAGAGAAAAGGCTTACAGGGAAGAAGAGAAGAGAAATCCAAAAAACTTTCGAAAAACTAAAAATACGCTTAGAAAGTTCCTTGAGGATTATATTGTTCTTTTACTAAGTCGTGATAATTCCATAAATAGAGACATACAATTATTACATTATTACAATGATAGGGGGCTAGATAAAACCTACCAAGATGCTTCTAAATTACTTCAAAGAAAAATAGAAGAATATCCACAAGACTTGGACTCATCACTACAAAAGTTTAGATTCTATGAAATTCAAGCTTCTCGTTCTAGAAAAAGACATAAGTTTATGCCAGAATTGCCAAAAATGAAATCATCTTTGGAACAATTTTATCAGGAGCAGAAACATAGAATTTTTTGTGAAATAGAGAGTCAAAAACAAGGCATCAATGCATCATATACTATAGACTATGATAAGGGTATTATTCTAGAATTATTATCGCACTTACAAAAGCTTCTAGAACACAATACAAAAAACGAGGATAAAAAACAAAGTTACCTCCGACTCAAAAAACATCTTTTTGAAGAAGCAGAACTTTCAGGTACAAATATAAAAAAGATGATTTATATTCACCTGATAAATTTTTCTATTCATAAGATTAATGCTGGAATGTATACCTATGCAGGCGAATCTTATGCTCTTATCCAACACATGATGGAAGATGATCTTTATTTGGAAAACAATCGTTTAGATTATGCTCGATTTAGAAATACCATCATGATATATGCTTTTAATGCGCCTACTAATACTGCACGAATAAGACTCTTTATCAAAAAATACTACAAATACCTTGATGCACTTAACCCATCAGTAATAAAAAACTTATACGAGTCATATATACTAATATTAGAGCAAAAATTCAATGAAACTAAGAAAATATTAGATGATATAAAAGAGAATCATTGGAAGTACGTTGAAGATGCTTTCCATAAATTACAACATCGAAAAATGGAAATACAAATTATGTATTTGAAGTTGGCGAGTTCTTATTCAAGCTCTTTCCTTCAACCTAAAATTATTCCTCCCCAAATACATACACAAAGAATTGCTATAGAAAGAGAAATAAACCTATTTAAAGAATTTGTTGGCAAACAAGATGAATTCCGTGGCACTTCTGTTTTACAACTTTGCCAAAATTTTGGCAAACTACTTAGACGTCAAGTATTTTACCAGAACCTTACCACAGAAAAAATAGAAACAACAGCACTTGCTTTATCTGACAAACTATGGTTACTCTCCATTATATAACAAATACTAGAGCGCATTATTACTCCAGTATTTGTTTTTTTATTTAAGCCTACAGATCAACTGTTTCTGTGATCACATCACCACTAGCAGTATAGACAAATATCTTATAAGTTCGTTTAAGCAGACTACTGCAATCGAAACTACAATTTGAAGTACCACAACCAGCGCTCTGGTACTCAAGTTCTAAACTAGAATAAAGTTCTACACTTTCTATTTGATCTGTAGGATCATTCAATATTACATGAAGAATCATATTCTCCATACTAATTACATTTCCTTGAGATTTTTCAGAAAAAATATTTATCAAAATCTGATTTCCCCCTCTAGGTGTAATAGTTTTAGAAGGATTTAGTAATCCTAGGCATAAAGCCGTTACAAATAATAACTCCATAGTGAAAAAATTAATACTATGGAGGACGTCCTCTCAAAAAGTTTAAAAATTAAATCCTCACCATCTTTGGGTGACAATTAGCGCTACTTCAAAGGTGGTTTAATTATAGAGGCATAACAATAATTACTATGGATTAATACTATTTAACTTTAATTAAAATTAATTAATTTAGATGTCTAAAATTGAAAAAAGAAAACAGCTATTATTAAAATTGATTCGGGAAGAAAAAGTCATGTTCTGGGTAGGTCCTAGACTATCAACAGAACAAGGTTTGGTACATCCTAGAGAGATGTTGCGTAATATGGCTGAGTGCTTTTTGCCCCAAAAAAAACAGTATGAAGACATTGTTAAGAAAGTAAGCTCTCGAATACAAGCTGAAATTTTCTATGAAGAATTACTTTATTTAGACACAAATGCTAAGCAATTTGATATTTTTAAATTGTACTCAACTTCATTTTTAAAAAAACTCAATATTCCTATTCTATATAACAAAACTCATTTGTTTTTAATAGAATATGCTTTTAATGCCGGCATTCCTATATTTACGACCAATGTAGATACTTTACTAGAAGATGCTTGCATAGAATTAAACTACAACTACAAAGTCATAATCCTTAATGAACAATTCCCTAAAAAACTTGACATTAGCCAATACAAAGAAAAACAAGTAATCATCGTTAAATTGAATGGCTCAATAAATATTAAATCAAACAATACTGTAGACCTTAATTCACTCAATCTAACTTTTAATGAATTATACAAAAACAACCACCGTGTAGCAGAGCTTCTATCCAATTCTTTGGAAAATTTACAAAGCGTGTTTATAGGTTATCAAGGTATGGAGATTGATAATTTTCCTCATTTAAATGATATTTTTGAAAAACATCATTCCCTATTAGATGAGACCAAAGATGCAAATAGGTACTTTTGGTTAGATCCTGTTATAGAAACTCATTCTCCATTAAGACAAGATTTCATTAGCTCTGAAAAGACTACGATTATAAATTGGTTATATGCTGGCGCACAAAAAATTCCAGAACATGCATCTAAAATTTTAAAACCTACTATCCATACAAAAGAAAAATCCTTTACTATTCCTACCACTATAAGGAAGGACCTAGGTAAAATTAAGATAGATATCCTAGATAAATTCTATCAAAAAAATAATGTTACCCATTATGAATCTCTATTGCTACTATTATTGGTATCCAAAAGAATATCAGCATATCCATCAGGGTATGAACTCTCGAACCAATTACTAAAAGATATACATCTACTATCTCCTAAAAAACAAGCTATTTTTTATAATATGCGTGCTGCTTATCTTCATAATAGGGGAACCTTTATAACTTTCAGAAAAAATATAAAGCAAATAATTAAACTTTATAAAGCACATCCTGACTTATATTGGTTTGCCTTAAAAGCAAAAACATCCCTTGCAGAAAGCTCTAGAATGCTATATGTAAACCCTGGTACCTTAGATGGAAATTATAAAATGGTAAGTATACTAATAGGTGCGATATTCACAATACTACACTTTCGTTATACTAGCCTAATTATCAAAAAGTATCAGAAACAATTAAATAACACTTCTAAACTTTCTATCGTAGAAACTATTGTTCTTCGATCCTTTATTGAACATGATATTCGCTTCTATGGTATGATTCAACATATTTATATAAGAAAACTAAGACGGAAAAATAAATACCTAAAAAAACTTCTAGAAAAACGTTGGAATGAAATCGAAGCTATCAGTAGAGAAAAAGGCTACTTAGGAGGCATTGGAAATGTTCAAAAATACCAAGTTAGTTTGCAAGGTGATAAATCCCTAACACAAAAAGAAGAAGGACAACATCTTTTCAACTTTATGACAGATCAAATAGGACAAGAGCAAATTAATCTCAATCAAAGTTACAATAACCAATTAGTTGGTAATCATCTAAGGGCAAAAAAAATAGCTATTGAAGTTTATAAAAACGCTCTTAAATCTCAAAATAATCTCAATATTATTAAGGCATTATCCAATATAGTTAAGTGTAATGAAAAATTAGGCGTAAAACCTCTTCTCAATTCAGAACAATATAAAATACTGAAAGATACTTCTACAATAATAGAAGGCTATATATGGAAGAAAAAAATAAACAAACTTATACGAAATGTCCAAAAATCTAAAAATGATATTAATTGAATCTAGTATATTCCAGCTCTAATATACACTCACTAGCCTTTAATTTATTTAGCAGGTTTTGTGGCACATATTCAGCTCCATAAATTTTAATAGAACTTAAACCTGTCAAGAAATCCAAAGATGACCAGTCATGAATAGAGTCAGCAGAAAAATGGAGACATTTTAAATTTGGAATATTTACAACTATATCTAATTGCTCTACTGGATTGAAACTAATATCTAAAAACCATAAACTATTTGATTTTAAAGACATGATATCGGTAATTTGATTATTACACAATATTAATTCTTCAAGATTTTGATATTTTTTGAGTGAACTTAACGCCATTTTATCTAATTGATTATAACTAATATTGCATTTGGAAAGATTTGGAATATCACCTAAATTATTTAGGTGTTTAATGGAACAATTATGAACTTCTAACTCTTCTAAGCATTCAAATAAACTTAACTGTTCTAATATTATAGTATTAAAAGATAAATCAGTCTCTTGAAGTTTTATTTTTTTTATTCTAGATACCTCATTAAATGTCATGTTATCCAAATCTTCCAACTTATTTTTAGATATATCAGTACAATAATATCCTGAAACAGTTTTGATTAAGGGATAAAATTCACGCCTAAAAACTAGTTCGTTATAAAATAGAACGGCATCTGATAAACCTGAAAATTCCTCTAATGCATTACTAATAACTTTACCATTTTCAAAATAATAACAAGCGAGCAAATATTCCATAAAAGAATTATGAACGAATACATATTGATCATTAGAATTACGTGTTAACAAAGAACGATGTCTGATACTTCCTTTATCTAAACGAACATCAAATCCATCTAACTCTTCTATGGTTAAGAAATACTCTTTTTTCTGATGCATGTAGTTTGCAATCTTCTTTGATGCATCAACTAACCAAGGTGCTCTTGTTTTTCCTTGTTCTCGCTCTGCCCATCTATCTACAATAATTTCATAAGATTCATATAGGCAAGTAGGGTTATATTTCTCTAAATCATCTATATATCGGATTAATAAAGGTCGCCGTTTAAGATCTTTAAATTTTTGTAAAAATTCCCAAGAAGTATTAAAATCTTCAAGCTTTCCTTTATACTTTTTCTGTAAAATTTCTCGTATCAAATCATCAGAAAAAGGAGTCATATAAAATCTAGTGTATTCATGAAATTTAGGTCCAGTTCCACTATTCGGCAAATTTGTTATACTAGGTTCTAGGTTAACCTTGGGGAATATTTGGGGACGACTACTGATAACAACCGTGTCAAAAGATTCAGTGGCATAAGTAATTTCTTTTAATCTTTTCTTATAATTTTTTCTTGCTAGTAAATCTTCATCAAAAGCATCTATAAGTAATATTGATCTACTTTTATTTTTTATACGTTTTATAGCTTCGAAAAAATCAAGCCGCTGATTAGACAGATAGAATAGGTATATTTCTTTATTCCTTATTCTAAAATCTTTTAAGCACTTTTCTATTAGGTTAACAAAAAACGTTGTTTTCCCCATACCTGAGTCTCCTAAGAGAGCATAGAATTTGTTCCTTTTTCGTTTTTTATAAAAAATTTCATTCATTGCCTCTGTTAGGTCCATAAGTTTCTTATCTGATGATTTATCCTTATAGCCGTGAGGAGATACATAATATTTAAAATCATCCAATTCATCTAAGGAATTTATAGACTTAAAAACACCTTGATTGAGGTATTCATTAAAATAAACCCTTCTTTTAACAAATCCCAATATACCTATTGGTTGCTCCAAAGGGCTATTATCAAGTTGATCACCAGAGTAAATAAGAGCATCATTATTTGCATTCTCACAAGTAGGTGTTTCTTCATTTTGATAAAATCTCTTCTCCAAATCTTGCAGTTCAGCCTTGTCTAGTTCTTTAACAGAAATAAAGTTTTCATGGCTTTGAGAGTATGCAACAGAAAAACACTCATAAAGAAGTTGCTCTATTAATGTTCTTATATAACGGCCTCTTATATGATTAAGATTCTTCTTTTTTAAATTAGAGAGTTCACTTTGATGAATTTTTTCATTGTATTTATTTTCAATTAAAGTTAAAAGCTTTTTCTGATTATAATTTGCACCTTGATTATCAAGATATTTTAGAGCTAAATCTACAATTATAGCATTTTTAGAAATGATATTTTTCATAAGCTTCACAAGTAAATTAATTTTATAAGGTATCAATACTAAAAATAATTATTTTAATATTAAAAAATATGATCCTATGTTGAAAGTAATATTTACTCCTAAATTTTGATTTTGTGTTCCTTGCTCTTTTCTTTGTTTTTTTTCTGTTCCCACTGCTGTTCTAATGCTCGCAAACGAGCTGCTTCTTTTTGTTCCTAAGGTAAAGAGCAAAATAAAAAAACGGCTCATATTATCATCCATGCTGCCTGTCCAACTCAAGAAAGCAATATCTTTTCAGTCAACTCTGTCAAAGTATTCTTAGGCTTCTTAATTGAGTACCTTCCTCAGCAAAAAAAGCACTCCTCCCCTACTAAAGCTTTATCACCTTACAACAGATGTGCTTCAATCAAAACAATCACGCAAGAGATTCAGCCAAATACTCAACTAGGAACAACTTGAACATTATAAAGCCTTCCATGCTTAAAATGGAAAAACGATAGCTGGTATTCTCTCTACCTATAAAACAGTACTTCATCCTCTTTCTGATCTATTTATCAGAAATATTACAGCAAGAGAAACTCTTTATTTTGAAATGTTATGGACACAGCACTCCGTTCTTTTTATTATCATTTCAGAGCAAGAATTGGCCTATTTTAACTTTCTACAAATCTTGATATACAGTAAATTGTTTCGATTTTATTTGGCAATGCCAATAAAACAAAATCCATATTTGTCCATTCGTTTTTTCTTAGACGAGTTTGGAAATATGAACATTCCCAATTTTCCAACTTCGCTCTCTGTCCTTTATAGTTTTCCTGTGTTAGATCAATACGTAGTACGTTTAGAAAAGAGAAAAAAGACAATCCTTGACTTTTCCAAGTTCTCGGCAACAAGCACAAATAAGCAAAAAATACATTCATCAATCGTATAAAACAATTTAGATTCATGAGTTAGAATCATGTATAGAATATAAATTATTAAAACACTTAACCTTAAATACAGTTTTACAGGAATACTTTTTAACATTTTCACCTAATCTCCATCCAAAGAATTAAACTTCATGTAAAACTGTAAATACAGTTTTACAGTACAACCTTTCTCCTCTGCCCTATTCACATCTAAAAGGATATAAACCAAATTTTAAACCTATCGAATTCGATAGGTTTAAAAAACTATAAAACTGTAAATAAATTTTTACAGTTTTATGGTTTTACAAAAAATACAGTTTACTGTAAAAGCATTTTTACACTTTTACAGTAATACTCTTTAAGTTATTAATTTTAAAAGAGGATTTTATTAGGAATTAAGGTAGTATCTCGCCTCACTATAAAAATCAATAGCTCCACCTTTCTTTATTACAAAAAATGCTTATTTACCAAACTTGCTATTTCTCATGAGTAAATTCATCTTTTAGGCTTCGGCTCATCCTATCCAATTTACTTCTTTTCTTATCAAAAATTTTAAACCTATCGAATTCGATAGGTTTAAAATAAAAGCTCTCAATGAATGCTAATACTGCTAAGTAAGCTCAAAAAACAGTAAACTGTAAAACTGCAAATACAGTTTAAAATAAAACATTTAATTTGTAAAAATACTTTTACATTTTTACAGTAAATAATTTTAAATGCTTTATCTTCGGTTATCTGTACAATACATCTCACAAACCTCAATCAATGGCAAAACAAAAAATGAAAACCTTTTTGGTCCAAGATTCAAAAATTCATTTTTTCACACATCAAGAAGAAGATTATATTTCTCTAACGGATATTGTGAAAAAATTTGGAGATGATACAATCATTTACAATTGGATGCGCAATCGAAACACCATTGAATACATAGGAACTTGGGAACAATTATATAATCCAAATTTTAATGTTGAGGCATTTGATAAATTTCGAATGGACACAGGTTTAAATACCTTTACGATGTCCCCTAAAAAATGGACAACGGCTACAAATGCAATTGGAATTATATCCAAAGCAGGGCGTTATGGTGGCGGCACCTATGCACATAAGGATATCGCTTTGGAATTTTGTTCTTGGGCTAGTCCTGTTTTCAAATTATATTTGGTTAAGGAGTTCCAACGTTTAAAATCCGAAGAAAATGAACGACAATCTTTAGATTGGAATATAAAAAGAGTATTGTCCAAAGTAAATTATAAAATCCATACTGAAGCTATCAAAGACTACTTAATTCCTCCTAAATTAGGAACCTCCAAAGAAAGTGGAAGAGTCTATGCTACTGAGGCTGATCTACTCAACTTAGCTTTATTTGGAATGACTGCCAAACAATGGAAATTAGAGAATCCTGATTTGAAAGGCAACATTCGTGACCATGCAAGCTCAGAACAATTACTCGTTTTGGCCAATATAGAAAGCCTAAACGCTGAATTTATTCGGTTAGATATAGATCGCGAGGAACGTCTAAAAATGCTAAATGATACTGCTATTCATCAAATAGGATTACTGATCAAAACCCAGTTAGCAGGAAAACTGGAAAACAATAAAAAAATAAAACCATAAATGAATAAAACTGTATTTACAGTTTTACAGAAAAACTTAATACCATATTAAAATAAAACCATAAAATGATTATATCTGTAACAAGTTTGAAAGGAGGCGTTGGAAAATCTACGATTGCTCAAAATCTCGCTGTTTGCTTTGCTCATAACAACTACAAAGTATGTTTAGTTGATACTGATGAAAACCAAAGTTCTCTACAATGGTCTGGCTTAAGATCAGAAGACTACCCAGAAGTTCCTGTCTTTGGTTTACCTGACGGTAAAACTCTAACAAAAAATATTCAACCATTGCATCGGGATTATGAAGTAGTCATTATTGATGGAACACCATCTCTATCCCAATTAACTAGTAAAATTATTTTGTTGGGCGATATTGTTTTAACTCCAATTTTACCAGGAGGTTTGGATGTTTGGGCTACAGAGAAATTTATTAATCGTTATGATGATGCCCAAACCTTGAAAGGAGAGGAGATTCCGGCCTTCTTTGTGCTCAATCAATACGATAAAAATCAAATTCTCGATAGAGAAGTGAATGACATTTTACAAGACTGGTCGATTAAACCTCTAAAAAGTACTCTCAAAAGTCGAGTAGCTTATCGAGAGGCAGTGATACAGGGGTTAGGCGTTTATGAATATAAAGATCGAAAAGCAAAATCTGAAATCTTGAATGTTTTCAATGAATTAAAAGAAATTATAAAAAGCTTAAACTAATATCCTATGGCAAAGAAAAGAACAGGATTAGCGAATACCTTAAATACAAATCTGGGAAAAAAAGTCGAGCTAAAAAAGAAAGATTTAAACTTAGATAAAGTTGAGAAAGTGTCTGAAAAAATTCACACTGATACTCCTATCGAAAAAAAAGAAGTTGAAAAAGAAAAAGTAATACTTCAAAAAATGACTATTGAAGTTCCCAAAACACTACACAAACAAATAAAAGTTAAGGTAGCACAAGATGGGTTAAAAATAAAAGATTACATCATTCAACTCGTACAGAAAGACTTAGGGATCTAACTTGCTAAGTATAACAAATTGAGGGTTGAGAACTTTTAATTCTTTTTATAAGAAGTTTCTAGTGGGTTTTTAAGTATAACAAATTGAGGGGTCAAAAAAAAAGATAAAAAGAACAACATCTTGCTATGTTGTTTTCTTTTTTATCTTTTTCTTTCTTTTTTATCTTTTTCTGTGCTTGCAAGCTTCTGATTATCAACTTGTTACAAGTTTAAGTATAACAATTAGAGGGTTAAGTATAACAAATTGAGGGTTAAGTATAACAATTAGAGGGTTAAGTATAACAATTAGAGGGTTAAGTATAACAAATTGAGGGTTAGTATAACAAATTGAGGGTATATTTATTTATCTAAAATTTTTGGTAATAAAAGTATAACATTACTAACTATAACAGTATATTTGAGTTTGTTATAGATGAAAATGAATATATGGCTTCTAAAGATTCCAACAAACTAATAAAAAAGGCAAATGAGTTAGTTGAGAGTAGATACAAATTTGACATTTGGGAAACTCGTGTATTTGCCAAGATGATTACTTTAATCAACAAAGATGATGAGGATTTTAAAACCTATCGGATTTATATCAAAGAAATTCAAGACGATTTTCAACTAAGTAAAAATAAAGATGCTTATAAACGTCTCAAAGATGGAGCACGTCGTTTGATGCGTCGTATTGTGAAAATCACTTACAATACAGATGAAGGAGAGAAAGTGCTAGAAACGCCTGTTATCATTGGTTTAGAGACGTTAGTCGCTGGCAAGAGCTTTATTGATGTTTCTTTTCATCCTAATATGAAGCCTTTTTTGTTACAACTTAAGTCCCAGTTTTTGATGTATGATATTCGAAATATTCTCAAGATTTCGAGTGTACATTCTGTTCGTATTTATGAGTTATTGAAGCAGTATGAGAAAATTGGGTTCAGAACCTTTTTAGTAGAAGAACTAAAAGATATTTTACAGGTATCAGAAAAATATCCGTTATATGCTAATTTTAAACAACGGATTATTAAGAAAGCTCAAAAAGATTTAGAGAAATATACTGACATTAGCTTTACTTATGAAGAAATAAAAAAAGTCCGTTCAGTAGAGAAGATCAAATTTTTTATTCACAAAAATATAGATAAAGAAAGTAGCTCAACGAAACAGGAAACAAGTTTAGCTGAGGTGTCATCTGTTATAGATGAGGAAGACGATTGGAAGAATAAATTAAGAGAAGAAGGCATAAAGGATGACAAAGTCTTAGACGCTTTATTTAAGGCACATGCTTTGAAACATATTCAAGCAACATTCGAGAAGTGTCAAAAGCATTTTAATAAGAACAAAGGAAGTGTGAATAATAAAGCAGGTTATCTTTTAAATGCAATCAATAAAGGATATTACAACAGTGAAATTGTAGAAGACGATAGAAAAATTGAACAAGAAAAAAAGAGGAAAGAGAGAGAGCGTTTAAGATTAGAAAGGGAAAACCAATACAATACAATTAAAACTGGTTTTTATAAAGCCTATACTGTTAAATTAGGAGAACTAAAAGTAAAGTATTTAGACGAATCTTTATTAGAGAAAATTTTAGATGAAAAGAAAAGCACTCCTTTTTATCAAATGGTACAAACAAGCATCCAAAACAACGAGAATAGTAAAATGCTAGATGCTTGGGTTAATGATTTTTTAGCAGAAAAGTATTTAACCGAGGAAGAGGCAAACTTTGATTTATACCTAAAAAAATATCATCCTGATTTAATGAGGTAATGATTTTTAGTAAAAACTACCAGACTATACCGTGGCTATTATAAATAAAGGACTCTAAACCTAAGACTCTTCTTCTGAAGAAGTATCAATTTGCTTTTTGGTCTTAGCTTCTTCGATTTGTTTTTTAAAATTAGAAGAAGAAATAACTTTTTGACCAGTATTTTTTTCTACCACTTTTCGAGCATCTCCAGCAGCTTTACCACCTTTTTGAGCGGCTTCTTTATTCTCTTCAAATCCTTGTGCATCATCATCTTGGGCTGTTTGCCGTGTAACTTCTTCCCCAAGCATAGTAAAGATGAGTTCAAGGTTGGTCATGTGGTCGCGAAGATTTTCTTTCTTTAAATTTTTCAAGCTTTTATGTTGAGAGGGGAGGAGCCCAAATGTTGCTTTAGATATTTCTGCGGTTAAGATAGAGTATTCAACTCCCTCCTTTACACCTCGATCTTTCCATTCATCAGTAAGCTGCCCTCGAACCTTTATAGACTCTAGGCGAGTAGCGATCCACTCATCACTATATCCAAGGGCTTGATAATATTGTCGTGCCCTCTCAGCTGCTAATGCAGGATTATTAATCTCATCAATACGCTCACTTCCAACTTTTGCTAACCAGAGCTTAAATGGCTCTAATTTTTTAGAAGTAACAGACTGAAGAACTCTAAAAATACCCTCTCGATTAGAGCAAGTTAATTTTTGTGTTCCTCCTTTGGTTTTTATAGGAAGAGGAAGGGTGATATTATCCCAAACTTCTGCTAAACCTTCGTCTCTTCTTCTCATATCTCTAAGATAACCTTTAGGGTTTTTACTTTCAGTAACAACGTTAATAACATCAACGACTACATACCAAAGCTCTCCGTCATGTTCTATAGAGCGAATTTCCTTATCTTCAAATGAGATGATTTGTTGATTTTTGGGAGTAAGTTTATCCATAATTACAGTTTATTGTATAGACCAAAGATACAACTATTTCTTTCATTTCACAAGGGGGGGGGCAAATTGCCCCCCCCCTTGTGAAATGTGAGATGCGAGCTCTTTGAGTCTAAAAAAGAGACCATTGCGAACAATGATCTCGAACCTATTTCCATTCCACCAAGATTAGGATAAATAGGGTTGCATTTGGGGTGCCAAGAATATATTTGACAGCATGTTTAGCTTGTGGAGTCCTTCAAAAAATAAATCGTTTATCCCTTTTCATACAAGTTAACCAAGATTATAAAGTAAGCTGCGGAGTTGTGCAAAAGGTTATCTTTTTGCTTCATCTGGATAATTCCTTTTCGTGCCAACCGAGAACGATGCCCCGTCCAATAAATTAGTTCATGAAAAAGAACTCTGTAATAAGCCTCTGTACCATACGCTACAAATTGTTGGAGCTTAGGCATATTGATATAATTTAGAAGTGGTGCCTAATAAGCTCTATTTTAGCCTGAAAATTGAGTTTTAGGAGCTTCTTCCATTGCGATTCATAGTGCTCAATTGGCCAACCTATTGTTTTTCAAGGGGTGTCGTCTCCATTTAATGCCTTTTATACATCTGATATTAAAAGCAGTATATCGTTTTAAATAAAGACGTTTTTGCAATTGGAGTTTCGTTTTCTTCAGCCGTTCGTATCTCTGTAACAGAAAGCTTTTCCTTCTTCATTTGTGCAATAAAATAAGTTTATCCGTTATTTCTTGATACATATCTGTATCCAAAGTATGCTTTTTATTTTTTTGCATATCATCGTTGTTTTGATTAAAAATATGGTGGGAATGTGAAATAGCAAAATAGCCCTCGAAAAAAGAGTTGTAATCGGATAATAGCGTAGGTAAGAGGGAGGGCGAAAAGAAAATGATTGAAGTCTATCTCTACTCTAATAATTGCTTTTGAATGCTACAAAGGCAATATAGACAGACTCTTTTATCTTTTCTAGAGAGGAGTGTGTCTAGTCGTTGACTAAGCCCAAACTAGTATATCAGTATAATTGTAAATGTAGTTATGGCACAAGCTCTCAAATTTTAAAAACGCCTTAATCAATCCTTACATTGCTAAGTTTATTTAGCGGTTTGAATTAGGTGTACTTGGTTTAGGTGATAGATCTAAGTTCTTGATTTAAAAGAGTTAAAGTTTATATAATATTTTTTTAAAGTCGAGCCATTTTTATACCTATTTCGACCATATTAGCATCCGTGAAAGAATAGCATTATATATAATATATTTGCTCTAATACTTTTTAAGTGCTTTTATTTTATGTGTTAATATTTGATTATGTGACAGTTGGGGGTGTTGGTGTTTTGTGGGTGAATTTTTTGTATAATACTAAATGTGTATTGAGCTATGTTTACAGTGATTTATAAATTAGAATTAGACTTATTACAAATAATTGTTTTGTATTGTTTTTTATAAAAAAAATATTCATATTTGTTTTGCAAACACCTACAAAAAAATATTCCCAAACAAAAAAATTACCCAATTTACATGAAACAAACTTCTACAGCAACATCGAATATCTAATTTTATTCGAAAAACCTTTCTAAGTAAGTAATCCTCATAAAATTATTATTGGTTGATTGACAATTCTTGTCACTTTGACAAGAAAATTTTGAGTTTACTAATTCTATATAAATTTTTAATCGCCAGCTATGGGGTATTGTTAATTTATAAATTAACAATTTGCTATTCAAACAGCAATTCTGCAAAAAAGTTCAAATAGTATGCCTTTACAGAATTGTTAGAGAGCCTTATTCTCTTCTTAATTACATAGCGTATAGCCTAACATTTTTTAACAGGTCTCTCTACACAAATCGAAAAGGGTTTATTTATCTACTAAATCGGATCAGAAAGAACAGTTTTTTAAACTGTATAAGAATAACTATGTGTAAAAATATGCATGCATTTAATTTTTATTTTTTTTTAACAAATTTATTATCATGAAAAACTCTAATTTGAAAAAAGCATTGGCATCTTTGTCAATCAACGAAGAAATCGAGGTTATTAACCCAGAAACAGTAAAAGGCGGAGTAGGCTGTAATAGCTTCAGATGTCGTACTTACTCTAAGCCACCTACTCTAAAAGCTGGATTGAGTCCTAAAGTATAGTTTTTGATAAAACTATCTGATGAATAAGTGCAATACTTGCTGCTAAAAGGATTGCGCTTATTCTCAAATCGTTGATATTAAGTGTATAGTTCTTACTGTTGAAGGACTTTATTTTTTGTTACAAAACAAGTTTTCGTTTATGGTAATAAGAAATATAAATAGCCTGTATTTAACAAGGTAATTATACATTATGTTAATAATTATTTAAAAATAAAATTTTTGAAATCATGAAAAACTCTAATTTAAAAAAAGCATTGGCAACATTGTCAATAAGCAATGATTTAGAAATTATCAATCCAGAAACTGTAAAAGGTGGTGTTAAAGGATATTGCAATAGCTTTAAATGTGGTACTTATTCAGAACCACCTAAATTCACTCCTATAAAGTAATTTAGATCTATAGTTTTTGGTAAAAAACTAACTAAGGGGCAAGTGTGCATGCTTATTACTAGAAGCATTACACTTGCTTTTAAATACTTTATAGTTAATACAAGAAAATTATAAATTATGTAAAATGTAATAAATTATAATATGATATACAGGTTTTGAGATTTTATGTTGCATTTTTTTTCATGTTTTGAAATAATTATACCAAAATATTCTAAAACTAAACAAGGCTTTGTGAATAAAGATGCTTCAATTGGATAGTAATATTCTTTATAAGTATCTGAAAAATAATAAGATAATAGGGGCGGTAAACCTTAAGGCTATTCAGTCAAACCAGATTTTTGAATTGATGATAGTGTTCTATAAATTTGAATTGCTTAAGCCCCAATAAAACAAACGCTAAAAACATTTAATTTCAAAATCGAAGTTCAACAGCAAACTTATTCCCTTTTAGAATCAGAGGTATAACTTTTTATACAAAATCAAAATAAATTAATAGCAATACATCAGTTACTAATTCACCAACCCAATTTATTTGATCACACAAAATAATAATTAAGCAATGCTCAGGTTTTTTACTTCTACTATAGTCCTTTTTTTGTCTTATTGTTGTTTGGGGCAAACTATCAAGGGAAGACTGGTGACAGAAGAGGTCGAACCGATAAATTTTGCCTTAGTCTCTTTATACAATCTTTCTAATGAAAATTTGAAAGCACAAGTTTTTCCTTCCGATGAAGGCATTTTTACGTTTGAGGCTATTGAAGCAGGTAGTTATCAGATTCGAGTAGAAGGAGGGTTAGGTTTTGATATGTACCAATCGGATAGCCTAGTTATCAAAAATGGTGATACACAAACATATAATCTAGGAGATATTGTATTAACGTATACGGTATATGAAACAGATATTGCTATTGTAACTGCAGATAGTATAAAACCCTTGTTGGAATATGATATAGACAAAACGATAATGAATATAGAAGGAACATCCTTAGGAACCCTTCCTTCTTTATCTACTCTTCTAGAATTAGCACCTAATGTATCACAAGTAGGAGACGCTCTCTCAATAGCGGGAAAAAGTAACGTGTTAATTTTAATTAATGGAAAAAGGACAAATTTAAAACTAGAAAATATTCCCCCTAACATTATAGAATCCATAGAAATCATATCTAACCCTTCTGCCGAGTATGATGCTAATGTAGGTGCAGTACTAAACATTATTTTGAAAAAAGGAAGTATGGAAGGTATTCAAGGAAATGTTTACACAAAATATACTCAGGGTATTTACCCACGTTTTGATGTGGGTAGTTTAATTAACTTTAATAAAAAGAAGTTTACAGCACAGTTAAGTGTAGACTATAGTTATAATAAAATCCGCTCTGTATCTATTGCAGATAGGAGGTTTGAAGCAACTCAACCTTTTTATTACTCAATATCAGAACTTAAACAAGAATCAGAAGAACATAATATAAGTACAAACTTAAATCTAGGATGGAGTTTTAATCCCAAACACAACATCACACTTTCTGGAGAGTATTCGCATTTCAACGCTCCTAAGAATAGTACCAATCAAGAAGATGTATTCTCTTCTACCGTAGAAGCTGTAGACATTGATTCTACATTGAATAACACAACAACATTTAAATCAATAGGTAATAATTTCCAAGCACAATTATCTTACAACGGTCAATTTGGAAAATATTGGACCATAGCTAGTGCGGTAAGTTATCTTTATATAACGCCAAGCAATAATTCAGATTTTAGCTTTCAATTATCCAATACCAATAATCCTGCTCAAAATTCAGTTTTCAATTACCAAATGAATGACTCTACACAAGCTGGATTACTGATTGGTCAATTAGATTGGACTTGGAATAATAAATCGAACACGGTTGATTTTGGTACTAAATACACGAATATTAATACTTATTACAGCATTGCATTTGAGAACAATAATATTCAATTTACAGGAAATAGCAATTGGTTTAGATATAACGAGGGAATTTATGCTGCTTATTTGCAATGGAAAAGTAGTGTTGGTAAGTTTCAATGGAGATTGGGATTCAGAGGAGAATATGCTACTACTAAAGGTGTTGATAGACAAGACTTACAAACCAATATAGAACAATTCGACTATTTTCCTTCGGCAGCACTCTTATTTACACTTTCTCAAGATCACATTTTTAAACTAGCTTATAATAAGTCCATAGAACGAGTTTCGTTTTTCGATAGAAGCCCTTATGTATACTACACAGGTCTATATACCAAATTTGAAGGAAACCCTAGCTTAAGACCTCAAATTAGGCACAGTGTAGCATTAGAGTATTTTTTGATGCAACGTTTTAGCTTCCAGCTTTATTATAATGAAGTAATCGATTATATCAATCAAGTATCAGAACTTAATGGAAGTTTAGAAACGTTCAGAAGGATTAATTTTCAAAATTCTAATTATGGTTTAAATATTAGCGGTCAATTTAGACCACTTAATTGGTGGAACATATCGTTTAGTTTGGCAGGGGCAGGAGCTTATACGCGTGGTGAAGCTCAAAATCAACCGTTCAATACGAAGACAGTTTATGTTTATCTAGGACTCTATCAAAGTTTTAACCTATGGAATTGGATGAAGATAGATGCGATAGCTAGTTATACTTCTCCTTATGCTGTTGGAATTTATAGTGCAGGTCATTTGTTTTTCTTGGATTTAAATTTGAGTAAAACCTTTCTGAAAGACCAACTAACAGTGTCTGTTTACCTCAGTGATCTTTTTGGAACAAGACTTCAGCAAAATTGTGTTGACTTCAATGCTCAACAAAGAACCGTAGTACACAATAGAGATGTACGTACTGTTACATTGTCACTGATATACAATTTTAGTAAGGGAAGAAAAAAAGAGGTAGAACCCATTAATACCGTTGACGATAATACAATAGATCGCTTACTTAAAAATTAAATCTACTCACATTTAAAACATTTTTCATGAAAGCTTATAAATTATCTTATTATCTGGTAGTGACAGATTTGCTAGATGAGACTTCTGATACACCTAATCGGATGGTGTATGCAACCCGTAGCGGAAAGGCATTAATTATAAAAGACAATATTTATCAATTATTGGTAGCTGGAGATTTTGATAAAGTTCCTATGGAAATGATGGCTTCTCTATTAGCTAATCATGTGATTGTTCGTAGCAGTGAAGACGAGCTAACTTCTATCTTGGAAGAAAATGAAATTGAAATTGACAATGATGATAGTTTGGGGTACACTATTCAACCTGGAGCAAATTGTCAATTGGGTTGTGATTATTGTGGACAAGAACATACTGAGAAAACGATGTCCGAAGAACATCAGGAAAAAATGCTACGTCGCATTGAATCTATGATAGAACCAAGGCACAAACGCCTTTCTATTACTTGGTATGGAGGAGAACCAATCTTAGCGCTTAAACAAATACGTACGTTAACACCTCGTTTGAAAGCAATAGCTCAAAAACATGGTTTGACTTATTTTTCTGATATGATTACTAATGGATTGGGTTTAAAAACTCGTGTGTTTGAAGAATTGGCAGGAGAATTAGATGTAAGTCATTTCCAAATTACATTAGATGGTACGGCTACGCAACATGATCAGAGACGTATCACTAAAAAAGGTGGTAATACTTTTGATACAATCGTAAAGAACATAGTAAGAGTTACAGATCATCCTATTTATCAAGAAAAAGGCTGTTCTATTGTTATTCGATGTAATATCAACAATGGGAATAAAGAAGATATCAGAAATTTAGTTTGGTATTTGGCCTCTCTTGGTTTGAAGGATAAAATAACATTTGACTTTCAGCCAGTTACTGACTGGGGAGATAATGCGGCAGCTGAGAATTCAATGTCTAAAGAAGAGTTTGGAGCTTATGAAATTGAGCGGATGATTGAGGTAATTCAATTAGGTTTTACATACAATAACTTTATCCCATCACGGAATCACAGCGTTTGTATGGTTGTTGATGAAAAATCCGAAGTATTTGATGCCTATGGAAATATTTATTCTTGCTGGGAAGTTCCTTATACCCCTGTTTACGAGGGCAGTGATTTCCAATATGGTCATTTAGATAAAGATGCTTCTGAATTTAGAAAGGATCCTATGCGAGATTGGAATAGCAGTATACCAACCAATGATTCATGGTGCAAAAGTTGTAAGTTCCTACCTGTTTGTGGAGGTGGTTGTCCAAAAAAATGGTTGGAGAAAACACCGGCATGTCCTTCTTTTAAATTTAACATAGAAGATCGTTTAGTACTAGAGTACTTAACTAATCGTACCAACAATGTTGCTCAATTATTGACAGAGACTGCTTAGGTGAGTATAAATTATATATTTCTATGTTTAAATCATTCCCTTTTTATCCTCAATTTGACAATATGGACTGCGGTCCAACTTGCCTTAAGATGATTGCTAGTTTTTGGGGCAAAGAGTACTCTTTGGGATTTTTAAGAGAAGAATGTTATATAACAAAAGATGGAGTAAGCTTGTTGGGAATCTCTCAAGCTGCTGAAACGATCGGAATAGAGACTCTTTCTGTTAAGTTAAGTACTAGTACATTGATAAAACAAAACTTTGTACCTACTATATTACATTGGAATGATAATCACTTTGTGGTATTATATCAAATAAAAAAAACATGGAAAGGTCAATATATTTTCAAAATTGCTGATCCAAGATATGGACTTATTACATTAAAGCAGTCCATTTTTGAGGAAAATTGGATGGGAGAAAAAGAAAAAGCTATTGCTTTGATTTTAAGTCCTACAGATAGTTTTTATGATAAGGAAGATGAAAAGTTGAGACCTAGAAAACAATCAATCCAGACATTGTATACCTATTTTAAACGTTATAAGGTAGATATTATACAACTGTTTATAGGTTTACTAGGAGGAAGTCTATTGACACTTGTTTTTCCTTTTTTAACACAGTTGCTTATTGATAAAGGTGTTGCTTTTAAAAGCCTGAATATTATATTCTTAATATTGTTGGGGCAACTCTTTTTGTTTCTAGGTGCTTCTTTAATTGAAGTGATTCGTAATTGGATTTTATTGCATATTGGCACAAGAACTAACATCACGATCTTAGCCAATTTTTTAAACAAGTTAACTAGATTGCCTTTAAGCTTTTTTGACAGTAAGCAAATCGGTGATTTTATGCAACGAATAGAAGATCATAATAGAATTGAGGAGTTTCTAACTTCCCAAAGCTTATTTACATTCTTTTCTTTGATCAATTTTATTGTCTTTTTAGCTGTTTTAGCTTATTACAATGTATGGATTATTCTAATCTACTTATCATTGACTTTAGTAGCCATATTTTGGATATTCCTTTTTCATAAACAACGGCGGTTGTTAGATTTTTCTAGTTTTGCTTACCGATCTGAAAATCAAAGCTCTATTTTTGAGTTTCTCAATGGAATGCAAGAAATAAAGCTCAATAACTTTGCAGATTATAAGCAGAATCAGTGGGAAGATATACAGGTGAAATTATTTATTAATAATATGGCTATTCTGCGAATTGACCAATATCAATTAGTAGGGTATAATTTTATTAATCAATTCAAAAATATCGTAGTTACTTTCATTGCTGCACAGCAAGTTATATTAGGGAATATTTCTCTAGGAGCTATGTTAAGTATCACTTATATTATTGGTCAGATGAATAGCCCAATTGAACAACTGATTACCTTTTTTAGATCATTACAAGATACACAACTAAGCCTTGAGCGATTGGATGAAATTCATCAAAAACAGAACGAAGAGCAACCCCATCAGGTAGCGAATTTACCTAAAAACCCTAGTCAACAAGGCATTAAAATTACTGATTTGTCTTTTCGTTATGAAGGACCTCAATCAC
The DNA here is from genome assembly GCA_965230605.1 of Winogradskyella sp. Lineage (GTDB taxonomy): Bacteria > Bacteroidota > Bacteroidia > Flavobacteriales > Flavobacteriaceae > CBDDLD01. The sequence goes on from CBDDLD010000003.1 coordinate 29,439, forward strand.
CACCAGTATTGCAAAACTTAAACTTATTTATACCTGAAGGAAATGTTACAGCAATTGTTGGTGCCAGTGGCAGTGGTAAAACAACTTTGTTAAAGCTACTGCTAAAATTTTACACAACAAATGAAGGGACAATTGAAATTAATGATTGTTCATTAAAAGAGTTATCTCCCAAGTGGTGGCGTCAGAATTGTGGTGCTGTTTTGCAGGATGGATTTATATTTTCTGATACCATTGCTAGAAATATTGCGACAAACGAATTAGAAATTGATGATTTGAAGTTAGAGAATGCTATTAAAATGGCAAACCTAGGCAGCTATATAGAAAAACTTCCTTTAGGTGTTTTGACCAAAATTGGTGCTAACGCTAGTGGGCTAAGTGGTGGAGAAAAGCAGCGTATTCTAATTGCAAGAGCTATTTATAAAAACCCTAAGTATCTCTTTTTTGATGAAGCAACTAGTGCATTAGATGCAGATAATGAAAATGTTATAATGAATAACTTAAATAAATTTTTTCAAAATAAGACGGTTTTTGTTATTGCGCATAGGTTAAGTACTGTCAAAAATGCTCAGCAGATTATTGTATTGAACAAAGGAAAAATTGTGGAACAAGGAACACATCAGGATTTGGTGAAACTGGGGGGGCATTATTTACATTTAGTTAAAAATCAATTAGAACTAGGAAACTAAGTTATGTCAGAACAAAATGAACGATTGTCAAGTAATATGGATTACAAATTACCTAAACCACATTGGGTTTTGCGTTATAGTAGTCTGTTTATTATTGCACTTATATTATTCTTGCTAACTAGTTTATATACCATTCAAATCCCTTCTTTTGTATATGTAGAATTACATCCAATGGCATCTAACAACCATTTCAAAGCAACAATACTTGCTTCGGATATTGTATTGGAAAAACATCAAGAAGTAACCCTCGTTTTGGAAAATGGTCATGCTGCTAAATTTAATATAAAAGAAATACACTCGTTAGCTGATCAGTTACAATTAGAGTTGGAAGGGGTATTTATTGCAGCTTCTGATCGTTCATTTTTAAATACACAATACATCTCAATTGGAAAAATTCAACAAGAAAGTAAGTCCCTAATTTGGAGTTTGTTTTCTATTTAAACTTATAATATAGATATCATAATTATGGAAAAAGTTTCGTTTTTAGAACAGCTAGATAATTATTTTGAGCAGCAAAATAGACCTAAAAATAAGCTTGTAGAAGGTGGTAATAAGCATGTCTTTGAAGCTTGTATGGAACATCTAGCTCCCATTTTAACATTTGATGAGAAAATGATATTGACGGATTATCACATTTGTTACAATAAAGCATTTACAAGTGCACTAACTGGAAATCTTGATGCCTCACAAATGTGGTTAAACAAGGCTGGGCAACTTCCTTTTTTTGAAAAAGATACACTTCAGAAAGTAGTCGAAGTCAATAAATTTCCTGCTGTTGCTTATCATGTATATCGTGAAGGTAACTATAAAAAAGCTATTGACCTTCTAGTTCGTTCCATTAAGGCTGCTGGTAGTTTAGTAGAAGAAGATGAAATAGAATATATGATTTGGGGGCAAATGGAGCAATACATCAATATATTTAGAGTTCATTGTGCTAACAAAGACGAAGCAGCCGCGGTTTCATACGCGAAAAGTATTTTATTGGCACTAGTACATGCACAACCGACAAAAGGTGTTGTAGAAAATGTATCTCCAAGGTTGCTAAAAAAAGGTGAAATAGATTACATTAGTTATGCTACAGGGGACATTTTATATCGTTTAATAAAGCTAGAGGGGGTAACAATAAAAAAGATTGTACAAGAGGTATTCCAGCCACTTTGTGCAACAATCAATTGGTCTAATTGCCCCTTAGGAGGGTATAAAAATGCCATTTTTGTGTTAAAATATTGGGTTGAAAATAATACCGATGCTTTGCAAAAAGAATTCGAGGACTTACTTCCTAACATGAGTCGTCAGAATAATTTGCTACAGTTTTATCTATTGGAAGCGATTGTCCCATTGATTAAGAATCAAGTTAATAACTCAGAGATGAAGCAGGAAATATTAACTTATATACCCAATTACTATATTAATCAACTGAATTTAGATGACACTTTATTAACTCATTATTCACAATTTGAGTTTGAGGTAGCTTCAAATAACTAAGTCTAACTTTTAAAATTATAATTATAACAAAGAAAGGAAAGTTTATATTTTTTATTTGCCCGTTAATTAGGGAGTTCTAAAGTAAAAAAGCAGATTAATAGTTAATCTGTTAGCTGCTTTTTTATTGAAATATTTACTCCAAAAAACTCAAAGAAAGTCTAAAGTGGCAGACATTTTTATCTAACGGCTTAGGACGTTTCTAGTTACTGCTATGAAAATCGCTAGAATAAGAGCGAATTTAATCAAGTCGTGTATTTAATGCACTCTATGGGAGTAGTATACCCTTATTTGAGTGAATTGCTATTTTTTAGTTAAAATGATAATAGGCGAAAAAGCTTCTTAGACCTTTAATATAGAGATTGGTTAATTATTGGTATTCTGAACATTACTCTGTTTAGAATCATGTTAGCTTGAGATAAAGACCATTTAATATTTACTTTTTACGTTTGGTAAATCCTTTAATATCTACACCTTGATGCCTAAGGTATTTATAGAGTGTTGCTTTGCTAATAGAAAGGTTTTTGCAAATCTCTACTATACTCAATTTTTGATTTTTATAAAGTGCTTCGGCAGCAATAGCTTTGTATTTTGCTTTTTCGGATAGACCTTTCGGTCTTCCACCTATTCGGCCTCTTGCTCTAGCAGCTTTGAGACCAGCTTGGGTACGTTCACGAATAACATCTCTTTCAAATTCTGCCAAACAAGCAAAAATATTGAAGATTAACCTTCCTTGGGAGGTGGTCGTGTCAATTGGGTCATTGATGCTTTGGAGTCCAATGCCTTTTTCATTTAATTCATGAACGAGCTCAACCAGATGTTTGAGAGATCTTCCCAGTCTGTCCAGTTTCCATATAACTAAAATATCTCCTTTCCGTAATTGAGAAAGAAGTCGATTTAGTTTTATTCGTTCAGTTTTTGCTCCACTGACTACTTCGTGGAAAATTTGTTCACAGCCTGCCTTTTTTAAAGCATCAATCTGTAAATCTAAAGATTGATCTTTCGTACTTACTCTTGCATATCCTATTTTCATGCTATAAGTTTACAAAACTTATGTAAAAGAATCAAATTAAACTTAGATTAGATAGACCAGTTTTTTGAACATCGCTATGAGGCAATTTTGAGCTTCTCTGATCTTTGGGCTGAGTTTATTAAAACGGTCGTTTTTTTGAACTTTAATAAAGTAAAAGGGTACGCCAATTTCTAAATGAGATTTTGATTGATATAACCACTTTGTTTACTTGTGGATAGGGTAGGAGTTAAGTAAGGGCAAAATATAATGAGCTTAATGCCAAAAAGTCTCAAAATTTGACAAAATGGCTTCTTAAAAAAAAAGGAATGATACATGATTAATTAACAAAACATTAAGTATTATTAATTAAATTATTGTTTTATGGTGAATGCTGTGCAAGAGTTGAAAAATTTTAATGAATTTCTAAACTTAGTAAAATCTAGTTCTATTGTTGTTGTTAAAGTTAAATCTGAAACATCTTCAAACTTTAACTCATTTCTTAAAACGAGCCTTATAGGTAGTTACCAAAGTCAAGTAAAGTGCGCAACAATTGATGATGAGAATTTAGAGAGAGACGCATCATCAGTATCTGATGTAATACAAGATTGGTTAAAAACCCTTGGCTTGAAAAAATATAAAACTCTCTTTTCTGGTTATTACTTATTTGTTGATAATGTGATAAAAGGGTATCATCCTGTTTCTCTAGATTTAAATGTTTTGCATAACATTGATTATGATGCTGTAGAAGGCAAATTTGTTTTAACAGGTGCATTCTTTGGTTTGCTTCATAGTCTTTTTGCTAAAGATTTGGAAGCTGGATTTAATACATTTTTTGGTATTGCTGAATTTCCAGAAGCTGTGAAAATTTTTGAGTTTTTTAAAGAAAGAATAATTGGAAAATCAAACTCAAGGGCAGGATATAACCAACAACAAAAGAAAAAGCAACAAAACGTAGTCAAAACAGAATTAGAGAATGCTTACCTTATACTAGGTGTAAATCAGAACGCTACTATTAAAGAGATTAAAAAAGCTAGGAATAAAATTATGTTGGAATTTCACCCTGATAAAACATCAGATGAGAATACAAAATATGTGGCAACTGTTAATAGTGCTTTTGATTTGATAATGAAGTCAAGAAAGAAATAAAATTTGCAATCTTTATTTAGATAGCAAAGGGATAATAAGTATTGTATAATTATAAGTTTGAACCCATGACAATTAGTTTAGGTAATCTTGAAGAGTATTTTTTGTTTTATTTGAGACAAGCAGATTTACTTTCACCAAAGAGAGAAAAAGCATTAGCTATTTTAAACCACTCATTTCCTACTCAATTGAAAGCTAATGAAAGTTGTTTTAATCAACTAATAATAGACATTGATAGTAATCCTCAAATTATAGTCAACCTTGTGTTAGACTCTACTATTAATTTAAAACATATAACCACTTATTTAACCAATTTTAAGTTATTGAATGAAGCTCCTAAAACATATTTAGAACATATTAAAACTATTGCTCTGTTTTATGAAATTTCTGGAGTTTTTAAATTGGCAGCATATCTATTATCAAAAGGACGAATACCAGAAGCAGGTTTAAATAACCCAAAAGCTATTTTTAAGAGTTTTAAAATATTAGGAATTGAACTTGATGTGGATAAAATTAGGAAGATAAGAAATGCTTCAAGTCATAAATATCATTTCCAAGGTAAATGGTTGATTGATAAAGAAGGAAACAATGTAGCTCAACTACATGAAATTCAAGAACTTTATAGGCAACTTATTTCTATTAAGAATTGGTGGTGGTCATTTTTAGTACAAAATATTCTTAATATACCTAAATTTGCAATAGCAAGTATAAATTTTGCTTACTATGAAATTCACGAGAATAAAGATACCTATATGCAAGGTTATCAAGGATTAAAGATTTTTGCTCCACATCTTTTTTATCAGAAAACGCAAACTAAACCACCACCTCCAAAACCTAAAAATAAGTGGGAACGATTCATAACTAAGATTAAGAATAAAATTAGTGAATCTTTAACTCTTTCAACTACAGTTCAGCTACAACTATCCAAAAATCAACAAAATGCACCACAGATTTTCAATGCAAATCTTAGTGAGATTGAAACTCGTTTTAAGGAACAATTAGAACATTTACGTAATGATTTGAAGCATATGGGAGACAATTTGACAAAAGATAGGGATAAAGAAAACCTTCAACGAACAATCAATTGGTTAATAACTAAAGAGCCTATTTGGTTATTGAAGATAAAATCTCAGAGAGTTACTTTTTGAGGAAAAAAAACTACTAATAAACCTAAACTAAGATGATGAAAATAAGAGAGAATCGTAATTCTAATATACTTACCAACTTTTATCCAATTAATTTTGAATTAATTGACAATAAATTCAAGGTAATTCAAATTCCCAATAAGGATGGGCTATTGACACAGTTAAGGGAAGACTATAACCATACTCATTCTTTTTTTAAGCATGGTGATTATGTTTACGCTTCTAATATGCTTGATATAAACCATCCAGACCTTGGAGGCAAAAAGGTGGAATTTGATTTGTTTGAAGACAAGGAAATAGCAGCTTCTCTTATAAAGCATATCTTTTTTAGAGTATTTCGTGAAAAATACAGACTTATTCCATATAGCTTTTACCCTTTTAGAATTGAATCCCAAAGGGAGACTGATGATTTAATAGGAAAGGTTGTTCCAGCAACACTAAAGGGTAAAATAGCTTATAAGAAGCAAATCGAAGTGTCTCTAAGAATGATTTATATAAAGGATAAGCCTGTATGGGGTTTTGTCATTAACATAGATTGGCGATGGATTTTTAATATAAACTGTTTCCAGTTAAATAGGGATAAGTTTGATATTATAGGGAGAGATGTAAGCCATTCTGTGGTGCTGCCAGGACTAGATAAAATTATGGCTCCTGATAGCTCTTTGGTTGGTTCTGTTAAGAGTATTAGTGGTGACAAAGCTATTGTTGAAACCAATGAAGGGCAGGTAGAATATTTATTAGAAGAGCTTTATTTAAAGAAGTCTAAGAGGAATATCTCTGATTACCTTATATTCAAGACAAGTCAACACACTTGTGATAACGTGTTTGCTGCAATTGATAGACAGAAAGCCAAAATATATAGTGCTAAAAGCGAATTTAATGAGGTTGATAAGATAGCTGAATCTATCGCAAAAGACTTTAGCGATAGGAAACAAATATTGGTATATAAGAATAAAAATGGATTCGTTTTTAGGGTTAAAGCATCTAGTCGAATACACCATACTCAATTCGAAATTGAGAAGAAGCAAGAATTTATCTTTAATCCGTCTGGAACACAAACTTGTGTGGGGTATCCAGATAAGGGCTTGACAGATTATAGCCCTTATGACAATATTTATTTTACACCTAAGACTATAAAGGTTCTTACCATCTCTCTCAAGAGTAATAGAGGCTTTTTCTCAACCTTTCTGGATGAAATGATAGAAGGAATACCTAGTTCCAACTATTTTAAGAAAGGCTTGAGAGACAAGTATAATTTGCATCGAATTGATTTAATTCAGAGAGAGGTAGATGCTCTAACTTTTGAGGAATATGATGAGGTTATTTCTCAGTTAGATGAGCAACCTGACATAGCTCTGATTGAAATTGATTCTAAATTTAGGCAGTTGCCTACTACCTCAAACCCTTATTATTTGCTAAAAGCAAGGCTATTAACAAAAGAAATCCCTGTACAGTTTATTACCTCATGGAAGGTCAAAAAATGTACAGAGTTTATTCAAAATGCCCTTTGTTTGCAAATTTATGCCAAGTTAGGTGGAGTCCCATGGGTGTTACCAGCAAACAAATCTGTGGATAGAGAAATCATAGTAGGTATTAGCCATAGTAAGATTAGGAGTAATTCCTACCAAGGGAGCGATGAAGAGCGTGTGGTTGGGATTGCAACTTTTTTCTCAAGTGATGGACAATATTTATCTGGAAACAAAACCAAAGATGTTACCTATGAAAATTATTTTGGAGAGTTGTTAAAGAACTTGAGAGGAGAATTTGAGCAACGAGCCAAAGAGGATGGTTGGAAGAAAGGAGATATAGTTCGATTGATATTTCATATTTTCAAGCCCATTAAGAACGAAGAGTTTAGGGTTGTTAGCGAACTTGTCAAATCATTTAGTGACTATACAATCCAGTTTGCCTTTGTAAGAATAAAGAAGACGCATCCATTTAAGCTATATGATACCTCGAAGGTTTTTTATAAAGGCAGAGAAACGTCCAAAGGAGAGTATATCCCCAAAAGAGGGACAAATTTAGTTTTATCTCCTAGTTCTTGCTTGATACAGTTATTAGGAAGGCATGAGGTGAAAACTCCAAAGCATGGAGTTAGTAATCCCATGCTTATAGAAATAGACTTACCTAAAGGGGATTTTGATGTCTCTGAACTTGAACCATTGCTGTTTACAGATTTGCACTACATAGTGCAACAAATTTATTCCTTTACTCATTTATCGTGGAGAACATTCTTAGCGGAGAATGAGCCAGTAACAATGCAATATTCCTATCTGATTTCAAAGATGTTAGGGAATTTGAGGTTAATTGCAGGCTGGAAGCCTGATTCTGTTAATTTAAGTTTAAAGCACAAGAAATGGTTTCTTTAGTAGATAAAGTTAGGATAGAATTGGATTTAGAGAATAGTCCAAAGGTTAAGTTATTTCATATGTTCTTACAAGGTAATTCGATTGATAGTATTGAAGTGCCAGAGGCAGACTTGACGTTCAAGCAAGTTTTAATGTCCCTAAAAATGGATGATAAAAAGCTTTTTACAGAGTCTTATGAGACTCTTTCTACTAGAAAGCCATCCATGCGAACGCCCTTAGTTTATGATAATCCTCTATTATTCTCAATAATATGTGGTGTTGTAAAATATGGACTTGAACAGGACTGGATAAAGAGTATTTTAACTCTGCGGTCTCAAAGCGATTCAAACGATGAAATTAAGCTGATTTCAACAACATTAAGAGGGATATTGGATGGTAACTACCTTGATAATAAGAATCACCATGCAACGGTCATTGTGTTTCAAAGCTTGTTAGGGATAGAGCTTCTAAATGCTGAATCCCAGAAGAAGGTTTACAAGGATGTTTGTAACAATAAGTTATGCCATGATGCTCCCTTCTTAAATCTCATGGAAGTGGCTGCATATGATGTGATTATTGAAAGACATGATGTATTAGAGGAAGGGGATTTTATTCGATTATTGGGCTTTGAGGACGTGTTTTTAAGAAAAGCTAAACAAGTCAGTAATATTATCCAATGGTCAGTAATCATAGTATTCTATTTGGGTATAGGATTAGCTTATTTTTTGGTTCCATTGGTTCAGACTTTTCTTAGAAAACATGGGATTATATTTACGCTTCTAGGGGGAAGTAGCATGATAATTCTTTTTTGGCAAAGGAACTTCATTTCAACATTAATCAATAACAGAATCCAACAATTTTGGGGACACAAAACTAAATCAAAAAAAAAATAATGGGAAAGTACAAGAAAAGGAGGAATGCAGCTTGTCCTTGTCGTAGTGGGAACAGACATAAAAACTGTTGTCACATTGAAAATGTGATTAGGAAGCGAAAGAAAAAAGAAAAAAGAGAAGGAAAAGAGACGAAGGTAGAAGAGAAACCCTTTTTAGCTCGGTTCAAAAAAAGTGATAGAATAAAGCTATTTGCAGGACTGCAAACTCATTCTCAGAATCATGGTAAATTCTTGAGACTAGAGGAGCTTGTGGAGGAGAGCGTTGAATCTCAACTCGAAGGAACAGAGCCATTAGATTATACTCAAATTAATGCCTTTCTATCAAAGAATTACTCTTCTTACGAAATGGAAGACCCTCCTGTAAATCTATTTACTGAATTGATTACTTATCATGGTGGAGATTATTTAGTCTTTTCTGGAGATATTGAGTGGGGAAGGTATATTTTGCAAAATATGCTCAATGCTTTCCATTACCCTTCTTTAGCTGTACCAGATAAGTTTAGAATGGCTTGTGCCCATGTAACATTATTGTTGTTAAAAATATCTGATACTATTGTAAAGAGGAGTAGTTATGAGAGATATTTTGATGCTACAGTTGAATCTATGCGTATTCATGTGCCAAGAGGAGAAGAAGCTCTTAAACATTTTAATGCAGTTGTATTTACTAAGAGTGAATTAGATTCAATGGCTACTCCTTTTGGTATTAGTTTGGATTTGCTTGATTTATTTGTTTGTCCCGATAACCCTTCTGCCCATCGAAATTCGTTCTCAGGGGAGTCTATTTTGTTAGATAAACCATTTTATTGGTGTGGTGATGAGTTGGTGGTTGTTTCGCCTTGTTCTATTATTTATGCAATAAGTCGCTTTATATGGAGAGCAGCAGACGTACATGGCTGCTTGGTAGCTTATAATGAGGCTTATCATGAGATATTATTGCAAAATAATATGATGGACTTAATAGTAATGGGGTGGACACCAATATCCATGAATGGATTGCCAACAGCAACGAGCAACTTGCCAATAAAGGAGCGATTCCTAAAGTTTGATGATGACAAAATAGCTTACCTAACATTTAGATATAATGACAGGCAAAATACAAATGTGGATGTTGATGAAAGACAGAAAGAGGTTATTTCATGGTTAAACACGAAAGCTAATGGATTTCAGTTTTTTAACTTAAATGTATTTGCTGTTACGGGGGAGAATAGGTTTCTGTTAGCAGGGAATATAGATGGATGTTTGACTGCTATAATTTTATCTCCTGAGTTAGAAATTATTAGCCAATCTTCAGAGCATAATAACCTAACTCTTTGGAAATTTGCTCAAGCAAGAAACGAACTAGGAGAAGTGCTATTTACTATTAACACGATTGATAGTTACTTTATGTATAAAAGTAATGACCAATCTTTTTATGTAAGTGACGATAGGCGACCTGATTTTATGGTTGTTAGTGTTGGGGATAGTGGTGCTTTTCAGAAGGATGTGATAAAGAAGCGAGATTTACATTGTATAACTCAAATAAGAGAAGGAGGAATAGCATGTGTGCCTTGTGTTTCAAGAAGAGATTCAAGTAAGACTTATTATCCCCCAGCTAGTTTGGGGATTAAATTAGAACAAGTGGTTGAGGGGTTTTCAATGCCGATTTGGGTAGAGCCTTTGTGTGATATTAATGAAGAGGAGGGAGCTTTAAAGATGTTTTATCCTGAGTTGAATGAAGCTATATGTTATTGGCTGTGGCAAATGCAGCCTTTTATTGAGAGTGAAATACAAAAGTTAGGCGAAATACCAATTACAATACAATATGAGTTGTTGGAGAAAGAGAAATGGACAGATTTATCAGAGTTTAGAGGAGAGAGAGAGTCAAATGTTGAGGGACTTTTTAATATAGATATTCATAATAGAAACATTATTATCAAAATTCCATTTGAGTTAGCACCACACTTGCATGGAGTAGATAATGCAGGTGAAAGAAGTTTATTAAGAGTTTTGTTGGGAGCATTTAATTTATTTGCGAGAAATAAGGGCATAGCTGAGTTGTTTTCTCAAGAGAAGATTGAGGAAGTGGTAGAAAATGCAGCACCGCTAGGTTTAAAGAAAAAAGTCTTTATGTTGGATACATCAGCCGATTTGAGGTTAGACCCCTCTGGATTGATTCCCCATAGAAATGTCCAACACCATGATGTAAATGTGGTTTTAGATGAAGTATTATCAAAACTAGACAACCTGCCTGAGCTTTCATCAGAAAGTAGTAAAAAAGACAGGTCACAGTTTATTGTCAAGATAGTAACAAAAGCTCTTCTGCCGTGGTTAAAGGAAGAGCTATCTAAGTATGATTCAAAAGAACTACTTAAAAGGTTATTAGCCTTGAATGAAAGTGCTATTAATAGAAGGGAGCATCAAAGGCTATTAACACCTTTAAAGATTGCTTGTTTTGTCTCAGAGGAGGAACAAATGAAAGCGATGCACAATGAGTTAATAGACTTAGATATTACTTCCACATCATTAAGATGTTTGATTGAGCATTTGGGGGCAGAAAGGTATGTAGGTACTGAGATTATAAGTGATGAAACAATTGATTTATTAATAGCTATTATGTCAAAAATCATTACTTGGGGTATGATAGGTGATTTTATCCATTTAGGGTTGATTGATATTAATATATCAGTTTTGTTATCAGGTAGGCTAGGAACAAATTTTCATAAGGTTGCACAGCCTTTGCTTGAAGCATATAAGCTTTCAAAAGTAGAAGAAGATGTAACTGATGCAGAGTCCTATACTCAAAGTGTTTTTGAGTTCGATAATAGGGTAGAGAAAGAGTCAGGTAGCTCTATCCCAGAGGGGATTGAAAATGGTTTTAAGGAAGTGTATGGGCTTACTCTAACGGACTATAATAGTTTCATGTACTGGGCTGCTATAGTAGGGCTAAATGTGGCTCATAACACGAATGTCCCCTGTATAGTGATAAAGAAAAGTGAATTAAAAAGAGAGATAGAGAACGTTTCTGGTGAAACTATAGATGAAGGAGTTTTTGATAGTTTTATTGGCAATTTTTCATTGTTTGACAGAGGAAAGGTAGAGAAGCTTCCTAACGGAGATTTTGATATGTTTGATATAAGCCCTTGGAGGTACAATAGGAGGCTTTCGTTATTGAGAAGACCATTTATTGTTGCAGAATCTAATGTTGAGGGCGAAGAACCAAGCATCTACTATGGATTTAGGCAAGTAATGGTTGCTGCAATGTATGTCAGGCATATGATATTTGAGGCTAGGCTGCGTGTTCCAGATGGTTCTAGACTAGATAAAGCTTTAGGGAAAAGGGCGAACAAAAGAGGTGAGGAGTTTGTTCAGGAGGTCTTGCAGACTTTGAGTAGTATTGGTTCAGAGTCTATAGTTGTAGATGAAGAAGTGGACATAAAACCTAATAAGCAATTCCATGCAGATAAGGACTTAGGAGATATTGATGTGCTAGTTATAGATACTCACAATAAGATGATTTTTAGTATAGAGTGTAAGAAAATGTTAGCAGGAAAGAACCCTAAAGAGATGGTGGAAGAAGCAGATAAGTTGATAGGTAAAGGCAATGATGGTTGGATTTCAAAGCATGTGAAGAGAGATGAATGGTTGAAAGACAATATTGACTTGGTAGAGTCGAGATACAACTTAGATTTATCTGGCTTTACTGTAAAATCTCTTTTTATGACCTCTGAGGCTTTATCTTCATCATTTACTAAAAAGAATGAATTAGCCCTACCATTTACAACTATTTATCACTTGAGGAGGGATGGAATACAAGCTCTGATTGATTGTGAATAGTTTTAGATAATATTGAAAATAATTGACTAATAAAGACGACTTAGTGCATGAATGAATACATAAAGAAACTCTCACAAAGGATTGCTTTTATAAAAGAACCTAAAAATAGATTTGTAAACCAAACAAGCGATGGAATAAAGATGAGTAATTCTTGGAATGCTTCTCTTTTGTTTGCAGAGTTGGTTTATGAGGCTAACCCTGAGCCTTATTTTACATTTGAGAACTTAGTGAACTTGCGAGACGAATTTGAGAAGAAGAAAGGAATCTCAATTGATTTGGATAGACTAATTGAGTGGCAATGGGTGAGAATTGTGCATGGTAATGAAGTGAGATTGCCTAGCTTTTTACAAAAGTTGTTGTGGGATTTTCCTGAGAGAATAGAGCCTTCTCATCCTGAATTTTTTAAAAAGCATGTTGAAGAACTTACTTTTCTTAATGAGGTGTATCTAATAACAGGATTTTGGCAGGAGATGAATTTAGTTATAGATGAGTCTAAAGCTAGGAATATTATTGAAGAACATCAATCAACCTATCAGAATTGTCCAGACTTTGAAGCGTTTATAGAAGGAGGTTTTTTGGAGAGGGAGAAAGATACTGACTGTCTAATTTTAAGGTTGTTAAGAGGACGATTTGAAGATGCACCTAAAATGGAGTTGTTCAAAAGTAACATGAGTTATGTTTTTAGCTTAGTGTGGGAAAAAGTATTTGTCAATAAGGGGGGGATTCTTGACTGGATAAGGAGAGTGCTTGCACATAGGATTTATGGGGGAGACTTGATTCAATATGTATCAAAAGAGGGGAAAGAAGCCTTTTTTGAAAAAGCTTGGAAATTGTTATCAAACGAACCCGACTTGCGACTTACGAAGTTTGAAATTGATAAATGCTGGTGGGACAATGAATTTGTACGACAGCAATACGGGGGAGTGTTTCCTAACTCTTCTGATATTCCATATGAACTCAATAATTCTTCCTTGTTCAATTTGTACTATGGGATGTATGAATTAAGTAGGATAGACCAAAGTGACTTATTTTGGAAGCAAGATGTAAGAAGAGATTTTGGTCTATTGATTTCAATTATTATTGAGAATGATAGCCATTATCAAAATTATAGATATGTGCATAAATTATTTGAAGAGTCAAGAACATCACCATATATTTTGTGGGATACAACTTACATAATCAAGGATAGGTATCCTGAAATAATACCGTATTTATTGCGAAATAAAGATTTAATAGGAATTGGGATGGACTTGCTATCTCAATTGCAAATAAATACTATTGTTCTTTCAAGTATAGAGAGGGATGAATTAGAAGTAGAGAGAGAAGAGAGTTTGTCTCAAATATGGAGTAAATGCCTACATGTAGCTTCTTATTCGCTTCGAGATTGTTCTAACTATGAGATAGGAGTGTTATTAGTTAATATCACTAAACCTTTGATTAGGAAAGTTTTTAGAGAGAGAATATCTCCTGAAATTCGTTCTGTTTATGTAGAAAGGTATCAAAAAACTTTAAATTGTTTTTTTGGTGAAAATGAGGGAGAAGGTTTGTCATACCATAATTCTAGAGCTTTTATTCAATTTAGGAATAAGGACGAATTATTAGAAAGTATTATTGGGCACATAAATTCTGGTGATAAGATACTGCCTCATTCAAAATACAAGTCAGTCTCATTATGGAAGTATAAGCTGTTGATAGACTTAGTGAAAGGGATGAAAAAGCATGTGGTTAAAGATGATGATATTACGGGGGGATTGATAAATTCCATTTTTGATATTTATAAGAAGGATATACAGGAGGAAGAGATTAAGTTTCATAGTGGTTTATTGCGAGAGGTGGAGGTTGGCTCTGTTGTTTGGATGAAGGATGTAATAAGCGTAAATCAAATAAATTGGGATGTGTTCTTGTTAGAGTTGAACCAATTGAATAGAATTGATGAGTTCTTTAATCTTGCTTTGGGGCTTTATGTTGATATGGACTCAGAGGGCAATGAAAAAACTCAATGTTTTAGATTGCGTTTCCACTTGTCAATTTTACTTGAAAGCTATCATTCGGTTGTTCAAACTAAGGTAAAGAGCCTTGAAATTTCTTCATTGGAAGAAACTATAAGACTTAATATCGTTATGTTAGTTAGGAAGCATGGAACTTTGATTTTTAAACCTGATATAGGTATAAGGATAAATCGTTCTATTAATTTATTTGCTTATGTATTTGAGTTGAGCAACTTCTTTGATATGAGCAATAGATTGAATTTAATTAAGAGTGTAGTGTCTGTGGGGATAAATCTTTCTCAATATATCATTATGTATAATGCTATACATTCAGAAGAAGATAAAGAAGCTTTGATTAAGGAAGTAGAGAAAGTAGATATAGATGGATTTATAAAGAGTAGTTTTTGGTTGCCTGAACTTGAAACGGCTTTAATTGAGGCTGTTAATTCAGGGTTGTTTATAGAACAAGCTAAGAAAATATTATCTTTTTATGAAGATGTAGTCACAAAGAAAAAGCTTACAGATGAGAAGCAACAACTTATCTTTGAAATTAAATTGATTATTGCTTTACATGAGAAAAATAAAGATTTGTTGGATGCTGTGCCAATTCCTAAGTCTAAACATAGGTCATATGGGAGTAAGCCATATAATTTTGGAGAGAGGAAGAAGTTTGTGGAGGGGGTAATGTACTTGAACAATGATGAGATGGAGAAAGCATTTGGTATATTTTCCGCCTTGGCTTTATCAAATATAGAGAACCCTAATTATTTGCTAATAAAGCTATATACAAGTTTAAAGGCTCTCCAATTAAAAGAACGAACTATATCTAATGAAGATGAAATACTGAAATCTATCCAGGAAATATATTCAACAACAGAAAGTGTAGAGGAGCAATGTATAAAAGAAAAGACTGCATACGAGGTTAATTGGGTGTTGCAAATATTATTAAATTGTTGCAAGGAACTTGATTTAGAAGCAGAGTTCTATAACATATATTATTCAAGGCTAGATAAGTTTCAACGTATTCATCCTGATTATTTAGGAATATCAATTCCATTTTTTATTCAAATAGGAAGAAGACAAGAGGCTATGGCTTTATTGGATGAAGCAAGGGAGTATCACGCTAAAAGGAGTAGGAAATCAAAATTTATTTTAGAATTAGAACAAATAATTTTTGCAGAGGACATTCCAGAATACTATGCTTCTCTAAGAAATAGCTATAGGGAAATAATAACGTTGCCCTTGGATAAGATGATAAAAGCTATCCCTTTGAGAGTTAACCCTTATTCAAAGAACCTTGACGAGTTTATTCTCTATGAGATTTGTTTTGCCGTTAACCAGTTACTCAATAAGCTAAAGGCAATTGAAGCTGTATTTGGAAGTATAGATTTGAAATCAGTAAAAGAGGACTACTTTACGGATTTAATCGAGTTAGGCTTGAATGCACAGTTCAAATCATTTTGCTACAAGTTGGATAGCCAGACAAGGAAAGGTGCATCAGGTACAGGGAAAAGTATAGGGGAAATTGATTTGGGGCTACAATTTAATGTCAAAGATATTGTATTGGAAGCTGTTAGGGCTTATAGTTATCAATCATGGAATACAAATGCAAAAGGAATAGTAGAACATATAGAAAAGACTTTTAATTACTCAACAAGTAGAGATATGTTTTATGACCTTATCTACTATCAAAATGACAATTTTAATAAGGATTGGAGCAGTTTTTTAAATGAGGTTCTACCTTCTATCCGCTACCCTAAAGATTTTAATCTAAAAGGAAATGTAAAAGATATAACCAATGAATTTGGAAATAATTCGGTAAAAGTTGCAATAGCTAACCACGAAAGTGCGTTGACGGTTTATCACATATTCATTAACTTGAATTATTTAAAGTGATTAATTTTCATTTTGCATGTTAAAAATTAGAATTTAATCCATCATTTATACTCCCTATCAAACCAATAAATTAAAGGTATATAGTCTTAAATTAATTCAAGTTACAAACTAGTAACGTCCATGCAAGGATTGTCACCTAATAAACCTAGGTGACGGGAATACTATCACTCTGATTTGGAGTTTCTTAAACTAGCATTTAGTCTTGAAAGGAGCATAACATATGCTTTAAGGGGATAGGAGAATAGCAATTTATAGGTTGATAATAAGTTAACTATATTATATATTTTAAAAATAAATAAAACCAATGCACTTGCTTTGTCTGTATATTTGATTTACCTTTGCCGCATCTTTATTATACATTCATTTAAAGAATGGATGTTTTAGTTTAATGACAAAATAGTTCATGAAAAATTGATGAATTATTTTTGTGTTTGGATACTAAACAATAACTCATATATGAAAACAACTACCCATTTTTCAAAAGCAACTCACTTTTATATATAACCCATAAAAAATCTTCACAAACAAACTCTTCTTATTAAGGTATTATTAAAAGAAATATTAGATTATTTTTTCATAATCTAATACATTGTCTCCTTTCATAATTGGAAGGTGACATTGATATTTTTTTTATAAACAGCCTAATAGCCAATAACCTTTTATCAAAAACACATGAAATTCCAGTCTATAATTTTTAATAAGATATTTTATGTATGCTTATATAATGTAATTACTATTAGCATATACGCCCAAAGTCCAACTTTTGTATCTATAAATACAACAGATACAGAATGTGGAACGAGTACAGGTTCCATTACTCTGACACCAATTCTAACAGGTACTTATTCTTATTTATGGAATAATGGTAATACAACTAATGCTCTAAGTAATTTGGCTATGGGGGACTATGTTTGTACTGTAACTAAAGATGGAAGCACAGAGATTATAGACGTTTCGATTTATAGAAAGTGGGATTTAGCAAAATTGATACCAGGAGATCCCACTTTATCCATTGTAGGTAATAGTGTGACCGTGAATCCCAATTTGCCTTATGGTGATACCATAGCAAATCAACAGACACATTGTTATGATAAAACGCCAATAGATATTCAAAACCAAACAGGAAGTATTTTCGCCAAGTTTGCGAAAACACATCCTAATTTCCCAAATCAAATAGCTAACTCAAGTTCAACAGCTCCACCTGTTTTTTATATAGCACTATTTGAAACCAAAGAATTATCCAATCCTGTGTTAAATCCTCTTTTTATCTATGATGCTAACTTAAGAGTCGTTACAGGAGGGAGGTTGCCAGAGAAAATATTTACTGATAAAGGGGTAAATGATATTGGCGTTAGTACTTATTCTGGATTTGAGTATACAGAAGGTAGTGAATTTGAGGTTCGTTTTTTGGGGAATCGCCAAATAGAGGTATACTTAGAATCTTCCTTGATTTATTCGACAACATTACCTCAAAAAACAACCAATGAATATGTTGTTGCTGTTGGATTTAATGAACGTCCTAATTTAGATCGTCGTATAGCTTATGATTTAAAATCATCTTTTTGTTCTACCATGCCAGTTGTTAAGACGGTTATCAATCATAATAACAAATATGGCGCAACTGGCAATATAACTTTATCTCCCCTAGATTTGAGCTATGTAAATAATAGTTATACGTACCAATGGTCAACAGGAGCTACCTCTAATAATATTAGCAATTTGTCTAAAGGAGATTATATGGTGACAATAACCAATGGAAGTGGAGCAAGTAAAGTTGAAACGTATGAGATATTAGACAAGTTGACGTTAGAAAAAGCAGATCCAGTCAATTCTATATTAAAGATTGTTGATAATCATGTTACTTGTACACCTGATACCCCTATGCAGTCGATATCAGATTATAGGACACATTCGTATGATCCTACTGTGATTATAGATGTCGTTCAAGGTGGAGGTAGTGTAAAGCTTAGAGTAGCTGCCGAACATCCTGCTTTTCCAAATCAACATAGTAATACAGATAATTATAATGCAGGATTTGCGATAAGACTTCAAGCAGCAACAAATCCATTGCCAGTACCTAGTTTTTTCTTAGACTATCCTTTTCAAATCGTCTTTGGTCCAGACGGAAGGGTACACACAGTTGGAAGAGAATCTACATGGAATTGGCAAAACTATCGATATATACCAAATTTTCATTATCCCAAAGGAGGCTTTGACATAGAGTTGCGCTTTACAGGAAATAAGGTTGTTGAAATTTATATGAATGATATATGGGTAGCAACAAGAACTTTAGCAGAGCCTATTGATAAATACAATTTGATGGTAGGTTTTAGTGATGATGCTACTCGTCAACGTCGTATAGCTTATAATATGAGGACTAATATAAATAGCAAAACACCAGTTGTATATGCTGAATTGAAAGATATTCTAAATTCAAGTTATTATCCAATTACAGATGTAGAGAATGTTGTTTATTTTAATTATAAGGAAGAGTATAGAGCTGGAACATTGAATTTTGTTGTGTATGACGATAAGCGAGATCCTGTTAGTGGGGTTAGTTTAGAGAATGTAGATTTGCCGAGCTTGGCTGAAAAAAGAATTGGAACCAATCGGTATAAACTAACACTACCCAATAACTTAGATTTGACGAAGTTTTATTTGTTAGAGATTGCTAATGATAAAGGAGAGAAACAATTTTTGAGATTTAAGAGAATATAAACTAGATGAAACAGTCAATACCATGGATACTCTTATCCTTGTTACTAGGTTTTGGATTAATTTTCCAAATGATGAATACTAAAACTGATCTAAAAACAGCTTATGTAACCAATGCAAAACTATATTCTGAATTTGAGATGTCTAAAGAGTTAGATCGGAGAATGAAAGAAGTGCAATTGGCGAGAAAAGCTATTATGGATAGTTTAAGTTTAGAGCTCAATCGATTAGAACAAATGGTTAATAATCAAAAAGCTACAGATAATGATATAAGACTTTTTGAAAGAGTTAAAAATGAATACATTGTCAAACAACAACAATTTGTAGAAGATAACAACATTTTAACTCAACAATACCAACAGCAAATATCTAGTCAACTAAATCAGTATTTAAAAGATTTTACGGAAGAGAGTGGTTATGATTATATTTTTGGAGCAACGGGAAATGGTTCTCTAATGGGAGCAAAAGAAGAGTATGATGTTACAAATAAAGCTTTAGAGTATATTAATAAACGTTATAGAGGGGAGGCTAAATAATGGAGTATAGATATAAGATACTAATATTTGTGATGTGTTGTCTATTGTGTATTATGAGTTGCGCAAATGAACAAACACTGCCACCTATAGAGTATGTTCAATGGATAAAAAATCCCAAGAATGGTTTTATACAGTCTAAAACTGTAAACAAATTTG
The DNA here is from genome assembly GCA_965230605.1 of Winogradskyella sp. GTDB lineage: Bacteria > Bacteroidota > Bacteroidia > Flavobacteriales > Flavobacteriaceae > CBDDLD01. Next base: position 49,251 of record CBDDLD010000003.1, read on the forward strand.
AATTTACAGCTCAATATAAACCATTAGATTTTATAGTAGCCCAAGAGGAACGGAGTCTTAGTTTATCAAAAAAAATACTTGAGACTAGAAAGAAAGAACTAGGAGAGAGCTATTTGCATTATAATTTTAGGATAAAAAATAAAGAAGGAAGCTTATCGCCAGTTGGGGCTGATGCTCCTTCTAATCAAGAATACCAGAAGAGATTAGGCTATTTTACATTTGATATGCAAGATGATTTATACCTATTATCAGGGCAAGATACTTTTCCTTGTGTCATGTTCCAATTTGTACGAAATTATGACGTCACACCCTATGTAGAATTTGCTATAGGATTTAAGAAAAAAGAAAACAGTACGATTAATCAAGATATAACCTTTGTTTTTGAAGATAGAGTACTCGGAATGGGAACTATTAAATTACTCTTTAAAAAACATGTTTTCCAAAATACGTTGAAAATAAAAACCTTATAATAACCATGATGCTAATCATTAGAAGAAAAAGTCGAACTATAGTTGCTTTTTTATTATTTCTATTTTTGCAGACATATTCTGCTGAAGTATATGCACTAACGTCTGGTCCTGCTCAGGAAGAATATGCAAGTTTTGAACCAGTGGGTACTACAGATATGGTCAATCTATATACGGGCGATTTTACCTACAATATTCCATTATTGTCGGTACCTGGACCAAATGGAGGATACCCCATTAACTTGGCTTATCATTCAGGTATAGGAACAGATCAAGAAGCGAGTTGGGTTGGACTAGGGTGGAATGTTAATGTAGGAGCAGTTAATCGAAACCTTAGGGGACTACCGGACGATTTTAATGGAGATAAAGTTAAGTATGAGCGACATATGCGCGATAACGTAACAGATGGAGTTTCTTTGTTTTTACAAACAAAAGAAAGAATAGGGATGGAAGAGCCTAAGCCTGATTTTCAAGCTAGTTCAAGCTATACGTTCCAAATTTACTTCAATAATTATAAAGGGTTAGGATATAGAGTAAATTATAATCCACAGTTGACTTCACCTGCTGTTCAACTCGGTCTTAATTTATCTTATGACCCACATGAAGGAATTGGAATTGGAGCTTCTCTTAATGTTGGAACAAGTTTTAAAAAGGGGCTCAATGCCTCTTTGGGGGTATCTGGTCAATATAATTCTAGACAGGGGTTACAAAATATTTCATTAACAGGTTCTGTTAGTAGTATTTATAACAGAGTTTTTGAACTGAAAGATCCTAAAACAGGTGAGAAATACGAAGTAGAGAAGAGCTATACGCCAACAAGAAATACAGGAGGAATAACTTTTAATTTTAATCAAGGAGTTCCTGCTACTACCATGGAAATGAATAATTTCATGACTAGTTCAAACTATAAGATGGGATTTATTCCAGGAAGTGGCGATGAGAGCTCTTTTCCTGAATTGGGCAGTTTTCAATCAAAATTTCCTTTTAATTATACATTTAATAGCTCTGTATCAAGTGTAGAAAAAAACGGAATCGAGCGAGAGATCAATAGTTATGGGTATCTATATAATAACGAAGGTGTTGCTCATGAAGCGGCTTTAACAGATTTTAGTCATACCCCATTTAATTATAGTCGGGAGATACCATTTATTCCTCCCTCTAATATAACAAACGACGTTTTTGCCGTTACAGGACAAGGAGTAAGTAGTGTATTTAAAGCCTATCATTCAAAATTAGGAGCTTTTTCTCCAGCCAAAGTAGTCAGTAGAACCATACAAGATAGAACAAGTGTGGATCTAGGAATCACAGGACCACCTCCCTTAAATAGCGCATCTTGTAACATTAATTATCAATTGGGATTGGGAGGGATTCCCTCTAATATAGGAACAGCAACGTCTACTACTGGAGAATGGGCAGATGGAGATGGATTATTAAGCAATTTTGATTTTCAATCAAATCAAAGCAATAATGTAAAATTCCAATCGACCTTTTTTAAAGATATGGGAGATCGCCCCGCTATACTAGAAACAAATTCTATGTATGATGCTTGGAAGGATGATAAAGCGGTACGAATAGATCTTGATAAAATAGCAGGAGGGGGGGTAAAAATGCAAGCTTTTAGTACTTCAGATAAGTTGCCTGTTGATCAAAATGCTGCCAATTTTACAGAAAAATTGTCTAATACACCAAGAACAAGGGTTATTCAAGCTTTAACTCAGAAACAAACGCTTGAGTATGGAACAACAAATACGTACAAGTATTATAGCCCTACAGGGGAAGAAGTATCTAAGAATGCAGATTATACGCCTGAAAAAGAAGATCATCTATCCGAAATATCCATTTTAGAACCTGATGGGATGCGATATACATATGGGTTGCCAGCGTACAATATAGAGCAGGAAGATGCCAACTTTTCGGTTCCTAAAACGGGAGATGAAATTCCAGCAAGCACAACAGATGTACCAACAGGAGGTTATGATAAGGCAGATGGCGTTTGGAGTAAAAAACCTGAGTTTTTAGATAAGAAAAAATTACCTTCTTATGCCCATTCTTGGATGCTCACTTCTGTTGTATCTGCTGATTATGTTGATGTAAAAGGAGATGGTTTAAGTCCCGATGATTTAGGTTATTGGGTTGACTTTAAATATCAGAAAAAATCTAATAACTATCACTGGAGAGCTCCATATGAGGGAGCAATTTATATGCCTGGAACAGGACAAGATTATGATGATAAAGGAAGTTATTCTAAAGGAACAAAAGAACTTTATTATTTAAAAGAAATTAGAACAAAAACACACGTAGCTGTTTTTGAATTAGAAGAGAGAAAAGACGCACTAGGGGCATCGTTGACTGAAAATGGAGGGAAGCCATCTAATGTAATGTCTTCAGATAGAATGCACAAGTTAAGTAAAATCAAACTGTATACGATAGAAGAGTATGAGAAAACTACGCCAGTTCCTCTAAAAGTAACACATTTTGGATATGAAACAGATTCTAACAAAGAGTTGTGTCGAGGAATCCCTAATAGAGAAGGAAACGGAGGAAAATTAACTTTACGAAAACTTTGGTTTACGTATCAAAATTCTACCAAAGGTAGTTCGAGTCCTTATGTTTTTCATTATGGTGTCAATGAAAACTATTCTTTAAAGGATAATGATTGTTGGGGGAACTATAAGAAGAATGGAGCAAACTATCCCTATCATCAATTTCCTTATACGGCTCAACCTATTACGAATAAATATGCTATTCCTAATATAGCTTATGATGTCAATTATAATGCACCATGGAATTTGAACCGAATAGATTTACCGACAGGGAGTAGTATGTATATAGAGTATGAACAAAAAGATTATGCTTATGTAGAGGATAAAAAGAGCATGCAGTTGTATGAAATTATGCACTTAGGAACTGGATTTCCTGGCGGTGATATTAGAAGTAGAACGTCTCCTACTAATCCTAATAAAGGAAGCTTGAAAAATACCGATCAGTATTACGGTGGAGACTTAATTAGTCCTGATTTTAGTTATCGAATTTATTTTCCACTAAAAAATGCTATTCCAGATGCTACAGATCCTCTATATAGTGCTTACACAAATGATATGGAGGGGGTTGCAGAATGGTTTAAAGATCATTATATAGGAGAAACAAAGCAGTTGTATTTTAAGGCAGCTACTAATCTCTTAAATAATAGTGAAACCAATAGAAATAACGAAGAAGTTGACTTTGTATCGGGATATGGTAACTTGAGAGCTAATACACCTGTAGCTGATTATGGGGTAGCTCGTAGTAGCGATGGAAGTACAAATGCAGGGAGTGGTGCTTTTGATGTAGGCTATGTTACATTATATGCGGTTCCTTTTCAGGCTTTTGGAGTTGCCAAAGATCATCTACATCCTATACGTGATGCTGCTTTTCAACACCTAAGATTTAATCGTTCAGATTTAGTTCATGGAACTAAATCTGCAAGTGGAACAGGGGCGTTATTTTCTGCTTTGCCAGAGATAATATCTATGATGTCTGGGTATAAGTATTATTATAAGCTTCAAGATTGGTGTAATCAAATATACTTAGATGGTTTTTCTCAAATTCGTTTACAAGTACCCGATGGCAAGAAAAAGGGAGGAGGAGTACGTGTAAAAGAAATTAGGATTCAAGATAACTGGAAAGCTATGACAGGTGGTTCTAATTCTGATTATAAAGATGCAGAATATGGTCAAACATATGATTATACTATAGAAGAAGATGGAGAGCTAATTAGTAGTGGGGTTGCTTATGAACCTTTTGTTGGAAAAGAACAGAACCCTATGGTTACTGCAAACCCTTACCAACAAGCAAACTCCTTACAACAGCCGAATAATCTCTTTATGGAGTTGCCTGTTATGATGGCACATTATCCAGCTGCATCTGTGGGATATAGAAAGGTAACTGTTAAGAGTTTAACAGCTAAAGATCCACAGCAAAAACGCATGACGACGCCTATTACAGAGTATGAGTTTTATAGCCCTAAAGAGTTTCCTATTGTATTTGATAAGACAGAGTTAGACAAAGTAGGACCTGAATATAAAATGATACCAATTCCTGGTATTTATACAGAATTTAGGAGATATGAAGGTGTTAGTCAAGGGTATAGTTTGACATTTAATGATATGCCAGGGAAACCTAAATCAATCGTACAAAAAACTTACCCGAACACTGAAAAAGGCTACAAAGGAACAATAATATCCAAGCAAGAGTATGAATACTTTACGGATGAGGATGGTAATATTAGTAGTGAAGTAGACGTATTTACAGAGGATGGAACTTATAAAAAAGCAAGATTGGGGGTAGAAGTAGATATTCAAGTAGAGACTAATGAGAATAAAGAGTCTTCAGATAACTTTACATTAGATGTTAACTTGGTGAGCGGTCTTATTACAGTTAATGCGCCTTATTGTCTCCCTTTCCCTATGTTGGCTTCAGGAGGAGTATCAAGTACTAGTTCTAGTTTAAAAACAGCAGTAGTTCAGAAGTTTATTCATAAAAAAGGGATTTTAAAATCAACGACGATAACGACTCAAAACTCTACTATAAAAACAGAAAACTTAGTTTTTGATGCTTTGACCAGTGAACCTTTGTTGACTCAAACAATGAATGAGTTTAACGATCCTATTTATTCTTATACACAAAAGGCACATTGGAAATATGATGGAATGGCTGCTGCATTTAAAAATGTGGGGACGATTGTAGAAGCCAATATGCCCAAGGTTACAACTGGAGCTCAAGATGGGTTATATGCGATTAATGAAACTAGTTTTCCTTTTATAGAAGGGGATGAAGTGTATATAGAATCTAAGGACACGTGGGGAAATTGGACAAGGTTAAAAGCTACTGTATACACAGTCTCTAAAGCTACTCCTAATGCTACGACTGGTTATATTGGATTAGCTATGATGGATGGAAGTATTGTTGCTTTACCATCTATAGATAAAATAACCATTATACGTTCAGGAAGAAAGAACATGCTTGGTGCTCCAGCAGGAGCTATTGCTGCTAAAAAATTGAATTATTCTCCTAATATCAATATTGGAGATGAGTCAACATTAGCTTTTACAGAGGAAAGCGATATTTTAAATGCTACTGCCATTAAATATAGAGACTTTTGGCCCAATGCTAAAAATTGTCAAGAAGCAGATATATGCTCTTCAACATATTGTGTGGATCCTAGTCTATATGAAAGCTTAAATGGAGAAGAAAATCATGAAACGGCATTTACCAAACATTTGAAGTTTGGAAATATAGAAATACAAGTAGATGGTGAGCCTGTACCCGCTAGTGCTGTAACTACCAGTGGTTTGTGTCCTAGTACTATAGATATGTGCGTACCAACGCCAAGAGATTATGAAGTGAAAATAATTCTCCCTAGCACAGGAAATCCTCTTCCTGTAGATTATACCAATTATACCGTAAGTGGTGTCTGTAGCTATAAAGGGGATGATATATTGATTCCTTGTAGTCTAACTCGTAACTTAAAAGTGGACGGGTGTGATTGGCCTACTAATTTAACTACTCAAGGAGCATCTTGTGAATTCATAAAAGGTTACTTTGAGGCGAATTTCTCAAATTATGCTCCTGAACGCCCACATAAACAATACGAATGCATGCCAAAGGGCGGATTACAAAGTTTTCCTATTATTGATATATTTGGTAATGAAAATTGGTCACCCCTCTTACCGTCGTTGATAACGTATAATTTCTTATGGAGCAATGCTCCCGCAGGACTTACATCAAATTCAGGGTGGCAGCCACCTAATTATCCATTTAATAATTTTTCTGATATAGCTAGTAGGTTAACCAACCATACAGGAACATTTTGGCAGATAAATGCAATAACGGGCGAATTGTGCTCTTATATGACCCTACAAGAAGCGCAAGCTATGGATGGTACAGCAAAATTAGGATTAAGGCACAATGTGTTTGCTCCGCCTCCTTTAGGGATAGTATCATCCACTAATTTGGGCGGTTGTCATCCTTTTTATCCTAACTATATAAATAATGATCACAGCCAAATTTGGTATGACTTTAAATATGATGTCATTTCTCAAAATGAGGTAACGTTGCAAAATATTCCTCATGGGGTACATATCATCAATAACCAACAAGTAAATGTAGGTAAAGTTAAAGATTTTGATGTAGATCAATTATCCATAACCCTGCCAACGAATGAAATAGGATTCATTCAGTTATATGAATCTTGCACAGGGAAATTACTTGCAACAGAGGCATTTAATACAACAGGAAATGCGATTGCGGTAAATATACCGTTAAGAGGTGTGGGAAGTCATGTTGTCGAAATTTTTGAAACAGGAAACTCCACTCCAAAACAGACCGTAACTCTAGATTGTACGGCTTCAGATGTAATTGCTACAGAAGTTCCTATTTGTGATGGTGATAACATGTCGTATATCCCTAGTGCTAGTACGAATTATTACCGAAATGGAACAAAAGGAAACTGGAGACCTTGGACTTCCTTTACATATGTGACAGAAAGAGATCAAAGTAGTGCTAGTATAAGAGACAAAGGAACATTCAAAGATTTTGCATTGTTTAATTGGACGGGCACTAATGGAAGAGCTTGGCAAAGAAGCGGTTTGGCTACAAAGTACAGTGCTGATGGGTATGAATTGGAGACTGTGGATGCATTAGGAAATTATAGTGCTGCCTTATATGGATACAATAACAATTTGCCTATTGCTGTCGCCCAAAATGCACGATACAATGAATTATTATATGATGGTTTTGAAAATTATCCAAAAGGGTGTAATGCTCATTGGAATGGTGGAAATGATATTGTTGTAGATTATAATGAAAGCCATACAGGAGAAGCTAGCTGTAAGATAGAGACCAATTCGGCTCTGTTTTTTGAACCAGTTCCTTTGGCAGAAATTAATGAAGTCGCTTGTGCTGATGCGTTATCAAAACAAGGCTATAATAGACAACATGTGTTGCAGTATCTACAGGAAGGTATAGAAACAGCAAGT
>CBDDLD010000004.1:0-2105000 GCA_965230605.1 Winogradskyella sp.
GGTGATGAATATGACAAAGATGTTGCTTTAGCTATACGTTATGCTGTAGATAACGGAGCAAAAGTTATTAATGGTAGCTTCGGTAAATCATTTTCTCCTCATAGTGCTTGGGTAAGAGATGCTATTAAGTATGCTGCCGATAATGACGTTGTATTTGTACATGCTGCCGGTAACGACAGTAAAGATATTGATGTAGAACCAAATTATCCGTCAGACAATGTTAATGGTAATGAGGTTTCAAATTCCTATATTTCTGTTGGAGCATTGGCGCCAAAATATGGCAGCTCTATGGTTGCTGGTTTTTCTAATTACGGAAAAAATAATGTTGATGTTTTTGCTCCAGGAGCTCAAGTATATTCAACAACTCCTGAAAACGAATACGATACTAAAGGAGGAACATCAATGGCTGCTCCGGGAGTAGCAGGGATTGCAGCATTAATTCGTTCTCAATATCCTAAACTAACAGCTGCTCAAGTAAAGCAAGTGATCTTAGATTCTGGTTTACCTTTAACTACAAAGGTCGTAGTTGGTGGGGATGCAGCAGATGTAAGACCCTTTGAACAATTATCAAAATCAGGAAGAATAGTTAATGCTTACAATGCATTAATTATAGCTTCTAAACTTTAAAATATAGAATATGAAAAAGTTTTTAATCGCTGTTCTCAGTTTAGCATTTGTAGTTATAGCTCATGCGACTGAACTTAACCCAAAGCCCGGTAACCCTGGTTATTGGCAACAGCATGCAGATTACAGTATGGAAATTGATATGGATGTAAATACCTATCAATATCAAGGTGTTCAAAAGCTAGTATATACCAATAACTCCCCAGACGTATTAAATAGAGTATACTATCACTTGTATTTTAATGCATTTCAACCGGGGAGTGAAATGGATGTGCGCTCGAGAACTATTGCTGATCCAGACCCAAGAGTTGGTGACCGAATTAGTAAGTTGCAACCTAATGAGATTGGGTACATCAAGGTGAAATCTCTAAAACAGAATGGTACAAACCTCAACTATGAAATCGTAGGCACAGTTTTAGAAGTAGATCTAAGCACGCCTATACAACCTGGTCAAAAGGTAACTTTTGATATGGTTTTTGAAGGTCAGGTACCTAAGCAGATTCGTCGTTCTGGACGTAATAACAAAGAAGGTGTTGCTTTATCTATGACGCAATGGTACCCTAAAATGGCTGAGTATGATTTTGAAGGTTGGCACGCTGACCCTTATATAGGTCGTGAGTTTCATGGGGTATGGGGGAATTTTGATGTAAAGTTAACCATAGATAAAAAATATATTGTTGGTGGATCTGGTTATTTACAAAATCCTAACGAAATAGGTTATGGATATGAAACCGGAACTGTAAAACGCCCAAAAGGTGATAAGTTAACCTGGCATTTTGTGGCACCTAACGTTCATGATTTTACCTGGGCTGCTGACCCTGAATACATTCACGATATTACCAAGGTTCCTAATGGCCCAACACTGCATTTTCTTTATAAGAATACATTAAATGATGAGCAAAAAGAGAACTGGGAAAACTTACAGCCAAAAACTGTAAAGCTTATGCAATATTTTAGTGAGCATGTTGGGAAATATCCATATGATCAATACTCTGTCATCCAAGGTGGAGATGGCGGTATGGAATATGCTATGTGTACTTTAATTACCGGACAACGTAGCTTTGGAAGTTTAGTTGGTGTAACAGCACACGAGTTAGCCCATACTTGGTTTCAATTTTTGCTAGCAACAAATGAGGCTAAACACGAATGGATGGATGAAGGCTTTACAACTTATATTTCAAACCTAGCTATGAATGAAGTGATGGAGCAAAATAAAGACAATCCTTCACTTAATTCTTACGGGGCTTATGTGTACTTAGCAAATTCAGATAATGAGCAACCGTTAACAACTCATGCAGATCGTTACAAATACAATCAAGCCTATGGAATTGCTGCTTATAGTAAAGGTGCTGTATTTTTAGCACAATTAGGCTATGTTATTGGTGATGACAATCTTAAGGCTACAATTAAAAAGTATTTTAATGATTTTGCTTTTAAACATCCAACACCACTAGATATTATTCGTACCGCGGAGAAAGTTTCTGGTTTAGAATTAGATTGGTATTTAATGGACTTTGGGCAAACAATAAACACTATTGATTATGGTGTAAAAAGTATAGAAGGGCAGACCGTAACCTTAGAGCGTATCGGCCTAATGCCAATGCCTATAGATATTACTGTAACCTATACTGATGGCAGTACAGAAGATTTTTATATTCCTTTACAGATTATGCGTGGTGAAAAACCAACCGCAGCTAAGATTATAAACGATTGGGCTTGGGCTTATCCAACCTATAGTTTTGAAGCTTCTAAAGCCGTGGCTTCTGTAGAGATTGACTCATCTCAAATGATGGCTGATGTAAAGCGTGATAACAATAAAAAAGCTGCAGAGTAAGTAGATCCGAATTCATATATAGTAAAAAACCTCATCAAAAAGATGAGGTTTTTTATTTAAATAATCGTACACCCACACCGATATGGTGAGATGGCTGCTCTAACAGATTAAGGTTCATGCGGTAACTCACAAACCATTTCCCTTTTCTATTGTACTGCAGGCCAAGGCTGGTATTATTAAAGGCGTTGATATTGCCTCCGACTTCTCCAAATACATACAATCCACTTCTGTAAGTTTTAGGATATTCAATGGTTTTGGTAGTTGTAATTTCTCTAGGCACTTTTAGTCTATATAACAATTCACTATCTAAAAGTTTTCCTTCTACCAGATTATAACTGAAGATCTCTATATCATCATTTATTAAAGTATCTCGATACACTTTAGCCTTTACATAATCTTCCGATGGAGCATTTCTTAGTATTGTATCTTCAACGATTGTTTTAGGGTTCTCTTTGTCTACATAAACCGTCTTATACGCTGTGGTTTGTAACTTAAAGGTATCTGTCTTCGTTTGCCATACTGTATCCCTTATTATAGTCACCTTTGATTCACCACTGTTAGCGGTATTTGATTTTGAACATCGTCTCAAGAATAAGTTACACAATAGGAGTAATGCAGCTATAAGCAGCAGTAATTTTTCGGTATTTATTTTTAAGTTTATCATTACATTTTATGTTTAAAAGGAAACCTCCATCACTAACTCCTTTTGCTTACTAAAAGTGAGTTAGTGATGTCATAGGTTTCAAATATTTTGAAGGTATTTGGGGTTAAGCTTATGACTTCTTTTCTGAAGCCTTGTCGTCCTCTGTCAATTGTTCTAGCGTATCTTTTAAAGGTGTTTGCTTTATAAGGTTGATTAAGGCCTTAAAAGGGTTTACCCCATAGATACTATTGAAGTTTTCTAAAATAGATTTGATCTCTGTAATGGCTATAAAGCCCGCAATAATCTTTAGAAACGGCACTTCGTTTACAATGTGTTTTTCTAAAAAAAATGCTGCCAATATCACTAGGTTGTATATAAAGAATTTAGAAACGGTATGTCCAATTCTTGAGCTACTGATTGGAATGCGTTTTTTAAATGACGCATAATACCCTGTGATAAAATCGACTATGATCAAAAACACCATAGTTACCATAACACCATTAATGGGCGACAAGAGCGTTAACAACCAAAACACAAATTTCATTAACTTTTCCATGGTCTTAAGGTTTTATAATCTAACACTCTATGTTTTGGGTATGCTTTAATACATACCATATTTCGTTGGTTACCACCAAGAACATAGACGTAATGTCGAGTCGCTTTAACGAAAAAGCCCACATGACCTTTCCAGCTATCCGGAGATTCGCGCCATAGTACCACAACATCGCCTAGGCGCGGTGTACTTTGCGATTCACCGACTCTTAACCAACTGCGTGCTGTAAGCTTACCGGAATATTCGTAACCGGTAGTCTTGGCTACCCAGTTTGCAAAGGCACTACACCATGCGGTTTCGTCTTTTAGCTTTTCGCCATCGAAGCCTATTTCATTAAAGTATTTAATAATTCTTTGGTTGTCTTTAGAGCCAACGATCTCCTTAACGCCATACTCAGATAGCGCTTTATTAATTATATTCATACATATGTTTGATTTTAATTTTTAAGCAGACCAAACCTTAACTAAAGGTTACTTTAGTTGTAAAATTTCTTAACCAGAATAGGGATTAACCTAAGTTTTGATTTCTACTTAACACGAATTATTTAAATGCTAACAGGTAATGTTTGTTAGAAAAGCGAATACAAATATACACATATCACAAAGAATATACAAACATATTACACATTATATGTGTTAAATTTTGTAATTTGTTTAAAAGTGTGTAATAAAAAACCGAACACAAATTAATGTGCTCGGTTTTTAATTGTATACTAAATTTGGCTAATCGGGGAATTTTATCTCATATTCTTCTCCAATCTGCTCATCATTTTCATTGACCTCGTTCCATTCAAACTGATGCGAGATATTTTCTTCTCTCAATTTACTTGTCAACGTGTCTATAGACGCTTGAGCGCCTTCAAATGTGCCTTCATACTCAGCTTGCCATAAAAACCCTTTAAGATCATCTTCATAAGCATATACGTCTAAATTATCATCTTTATAATGGATTGTTTTTTCTACATCTCCCGCGTATCTGTCTCTTACATTTGAAGCTTTTAATACGTTTTTCATTATAGAAATAAGTGTTTTATACTCTATTTCTATATAACCTGAATATACATATCTTTTTGTCATGATTATTCTATTTTTAAATCTGGTTTTAATTCTAATTTACCTCCTGTTTTTTGGACTGAAATATCTTCAATGTTTAAGTTTGGATATTTCTTATTTAAGGTGTCTATTATATCTCTATATGCTCTTCCCATTATTCTTGGTTTATTAGTTCGCGCACTAATTTTTCCAGACTTTATGGCGTTTGCAAAAGTTCTAGAGCTTGCATTAGTGTTTGTGTTTTGAAAAATATCATCCGCTAGCTTTAATAAATCATCGTTAGACATGGATTCTATATCAATTATCTTGCCATCTAATTTAACCTTATCTTTAAATGCGCTTTTAAGGTAATTATTAAAAAGGTCATTATCAACAAAAACCCCTAGATCCAAATCTTTTGCATTCCGCTTTCTTAAAGCAGATCCTTGAATACGTACATCGTCTATAGGTATATTGATTTTTTTCAATTCTTTGAGCAAGTCATTACTAAACCTTTTAAACTCACCTAGCCCTTTGAATTTAAATGGGTAACCTCGTTTCAAAACAATGTTTACATAATTATTCATCTGTCTTTTTAGTTGAGAAAATGAAAGGTCTTTAATATTACCTACTTTTATGAAGCCTAATAAATCCTGATCAGATAAGTCAAGTACTTTGGCGTGGTCTAATATCTTTTCTAAAGAATTGTTTGAATATTTGTTTTTTATGTTAGCCTTAGCTATTGCATCTTTTAATTCATCAATGCTTTTTATAATCCTACTAATCAATATGCCTTTAGGATCAACAGATGTTAATTCATTAAACTTTTTATTTGCTTTTTCTAGTAGCTCGTCAAACTTCTTTCTTGCGTTTTTTGCAGAATTTAAAAGTGCCTTACCCGCTTTATAGCTTGCTGCAGCACCTAAAATTGTTAAGACTATATTGATAAGGTCCTCTCCAAAGTTTTTTAAAATAATGTATTTTGTTTGATTACTATCATAGCGTTTTCCAACTTTATCAAAGAACCCTTTTATTTGTTGATACATGTAGGTAAAAAAGCCTTCTTCCTTGATTTTATCAAACTCTGTCATAACAACATTCCATAGCTGTTCCGCATCACCGCTCAATAAACCAGCCATTAAGCCTATTAAGTCTATTAAACTTGCAACAAACTCTACAATACTGGTATATAATCCAACAAGAAAAGCATTTATCGTATAGGCTATATCCGCAAAGGCTTTAATGGTTTCAATAACGCTATCCTTGAAGAAGTTGAAAATGTCCTTAAAGAACTGATATACCTGGCTTAAAGCACTTTTCAACAAAGACTTTGTGCCCGTTGTGAGGTTCTTAGCATCCTCTATTTTGTCTAAACTTAAATAATCCTGGATAACTAAGTCCACAGTATTGAAGCTATTTAAAAAGTTCACTATGTAGCTTTGGGCATCACTCACAAACTCTCCAACAATAGGTGTGTAGTCATTATCAGGTTTTAATTTACCCTCAGGCGTGTATGGTTGCCAATACTTTTCGTCCTCTAACTTTAGCTTCCTTATTTCACTAGCTAAGCTACTTAATACGGGTTTCCAAAATTCTTGAAGGCTCTTTTTTAGTTCTTGTTGTAAAAGTTTGGCCACTAGGCCTAGCTGTATAGTTCTGCTTCTCTTATGACTCATATAATAAGAGAAAAGCTCATTTAGAATTGCTCTAAGGACTTCTAGCATAGAATCATCTTCGATAAAATCGTCAGCCAATTTATTCACATATTGGCTTTGCTTTCCTCTATCTTTTTTTATAGCATTGTACACCTCATCCCCTAAAACTACTCCTACAAAATCTGCAATGTTAGAATATCGAATCCCTGCAGTTCTTAGGTCGGAGGTGTGAGAATAATCTATCGGTTTCTTATCTAAAACCACTAAATATAGTTTGATAACATTATCATCAACTATTTGGCTATCGAAGGCTTCCTTAACTTTAGCAAAGTTGTCGCTCACATGAATTCTAAACTGCGCCTTTAGTGACTCATTGTCACTAAAAACTACATCTTTTTTATGTATTGCAGTTTCCCAAAACTCTCCAAAAGGACTGTTTCTAAAAGCTCTAATGTTATTTGCGAGGCTATTCTCAGCAAATTCAAATGTATTACTCATAATATGTGTTTTTAAATATTATTATTCATTATCTAAACCATCACACCCTAACCCGGCTATAGTATCAGCCGGGTTTTTAAGTTATAATGTAATGGGTGTGTAAGGTGTTTAGGCTGGAGCTCCGGAGTCACCAATTAGTATTGTAGTACTAGGCTTTATGGTATTATCGGATTGTTCCTCCTCGCAAAAACAAGGCAAACCATCTTCTTCCAATAAAGCAGACTTTGCCTGTACAATAGTTAATGATGTCGGTAGACGTGTCTCCCAAGTACCTTCAACTTCGCCTTCAACAGTTTGCATTTCTTCTGCAATTGAGACATAAAGATCATTATCCTGATCGGCTACTAAGCCTTGACCATTCCAGATTTCACCAGTCTCCATGTACCAGTTAACTGCATCTTCAAAACCTGGTCGTACAGGAACTGTAGTGCGTGCCATTCCCGATTGCAAAAAGGCTTGGAAAATTGGATCAGCAGCTTCCTGCTCTTGGAAAAGAGTTTTCCAATCCGATTCAGAAGCATACATGTATGGGTAAAAGATATACGCCATAATATCCCAATCAAAAGCTTGCTCAAAAAACTTCACGGCTGAAGCGTGTCTTTGGAACGCTTCATTTCGGTTAACTGATTTCAACTCACCATTGCTGTAATTGTTCCTAGCGGTTTCTACTGAATACGGCTCTGCTAATAACTGTATGGCTATACGCTTCAACTCCTTCTTCTCTAAGCTTCTGTTTAGCAAAGGGTTAAAACTTAATCTTTCAGCGTCTTCTCCCTGTATTAGGTTGCCTTCATTAGCTACAATAGCATCATTATACTCTCTTAAACGCTCATAATAAGCATCCATAATGTTAGTATAGGTCTCGTTTTGCCATTTTTCAAAGGCTTCAGGTAATAGGTTTAACTTCACACTAACGTTAATACTTCCTGATAAATTACCTAATTGTGAGCATGATACAGGAATCGTATTAACAAACTTATTAATAGGCGTTTCAATTATAGAATTATTAGGCATCTGTCTATTTCCTACAAAAACAACTGAATTGTTGATGTGGTTATCAAGACTATCAAACCAACTTGCTTTAGCAGAAACAGTGTAATATCCTTCTGGTATTTCTAAATCAGTTGCTTCTGAAGTGTTCTCATTATACTCTCCACCTCCTGGAGACCCTATATAAGACATAGATTTACCAGTGAATATCTGAATAGGTTGAGGTTCTGATACTTCAGCGCCATATAAGGCTGCCTTTGATTTATAGTTGCTTCTTGTTAAGCTTTGAGCTGATAGTATTCCGTTATTCTTAGGGTGAATAGGCGGTTCTGGTATAATAACATCAGACTCTATTTCATTATTCTCAATTTGCTTCCAGATGGCATCTTTTAGAAAACGTGCAGGCTCCGGAATAGCAAACTCATACATAAGGCGCTTCCCGTAATTAATGAGCTTATTCTTGTAGATCTTATCTACCCATCTATATACTCCAGTAACATGCTCTGTCCCTTCTGTATTATCAAAACCATGCTTATTATTTTCTTCAAACTCTTTTAGAATTCTTGATGTTCGCTTACTCTCTACTTTGGTTACAATACGTTCCATAGCACGTTCAGTCACCTCCTGAGCATAGGTTTGTGCCTGACTATTTGAGTTAGATGTTGAGCTTGATGATGAACTGTCAAAGTACGCTCCTGCATTGAAGCCCCAATTTTTACCACCTCCATGAACAGATGCATTACCTCCATAAGACTGCGCTTGATCTTCGTTTAATACTTGAGCCACTTCACTTTGCATTTCGTTACGCTCTGTAGTTGTGGTGTCTGTTAAGTTCTCACGCTCTGTAGTATCAGTTCGTTCAGTAGTTGTTTCTGAGCTTAACAGACTTCTTGTCGAACGCTCTTTATATTCTCTTGCTAGGATATTTTCTATATGAGATACTTCTCCTGGCACATAACAACACACTTCCTGCTCTACGCGTCTGAAATCTGCTATACCTAAATTAGTAACACCATAAATTGTAGAGTCTGTAGTAGGCGGATCAGTTGTGTCGTCCTCGCAGCTAAAATCCACTTGCTTTTGACCAATTAACCCTCCTAAACCTGTAGACGACATACCGATAACCTCATCAAAGTTTAAGGTTTCACCATTACTCAAGGTTATAGTTCCTGATAACCTTGGTGCGCCAGCGTTAGATTCTCGCTCTATTCTCGTTCTGTCATCAAACAACTTTGTTGTTAATGTTTTTGGCCCTGTAGATGAAAATTGATAATCTGTACTGTTTATTGTGATATCATCATTTGTATACACTAAGTTGTAATTCATGCCTGTTACAGTTACAGGGTCGCTTTCATAAGAAAGGTCCATAGTAAAGTACCAGTCTCTATCATCATCACTATCGACACGTGTTGCTGAAGCTTTTAAAACTACAGTGTAGCAATTAGACGACGTGTCTTGAGCGTTAATTTTAGCGTTTACTATTGCCGGAACATGGTCTAATGAAATCTCGTTATCTACATAAAATTCAACTTCCTTGTCAAGGTCGTCAAACTTTGAAATGAACCGTTGTATAGGGTCCTTAACAACAACTTTAGAGCCGCCTTTTAAAACCGTTTTTGATGATTTTTGTTGTAGGGCCTGAACTTCACTTTCTTTATTACTTGCCTTTGTTTTAAGCTCATCTAAAACCTTTTGAAACGTATCATTTTGTAATAAGTTCTGATCTGTTAAGTATTGAAAGCTTAATGCAGATACCTTAGCTTGAATGGACAAGCTATCTATTTCAGTTGATTTTTCATAAGTGAACTCTGGAAGCTTGTCGTGTTTTAATTGTTCTACTTGCTCATAAACTTGTTTGTCGGCATTCCATTGGTCTACAAGCCCTATCGTTGCTTTAGCCATAATAAGATCTACACTTTCTTGATGGCTCTTTAATGCTGATTCATACTTTGTAGATTCTGCGACATCATAGGACTTTTTTAATGCTCTTAATTCCTCTTCAAGCTTTCCTATAACGCAAAGCTCGTATTTAGATGCGATTAGATCATTTAATCGTTGCTCTAGCTTATTATCGGCTAAAGGTGTCGATTTCTTGCTAGCAGGTTTCTGTAATCGCAAAGCTTTTGACAATACTACGGATGCATTTGCACGTCTGATAAATTCTTTTTCTTGATCTTCTGTAAAAATGACATCTCCACCTAGCCCGCTAGAAAATTTTTGGAAGGCCAAAGCAAATTTATTAGCAACTAATAATTGTATTAATGCCTCTCTTACATAAACCGAAGTTTTGGCAACAGTCTGATAAATAAGGTTATCCCAAACATTTAATTCTTTTTCTAGACTTAAAGGCTCTACACTTCCTAGCTTTGTTTTAATCTCTGCGAAGGTTAGTGCATTCTTATTTTTCATTAACCAACTAGAAAAGATATACAAACCTTCGTCGATAAGTCTAACATCTGATCTGGTTTTTGCCGCTGAAAATGTATCGCTTGTTTCTTGAAGCTTACCGGGAATGTCTTTTTCTTTAAGTCCGGAGATTGCTTTAAAATAGGCCCCACTCTTTTCATCTGGATGAAATACGAAACCTGGTTTTTCTTCTTTTTTATCAATTAATTGCGGGTTACGCAAAGTCACAAACCTGAATAGGTTTTGATTAATTGTTTTACTCATTTTAAAATTTTTAAAGTTTATACTTGTTTTTCAAGCTCCTTGTGTGGAACTGTTCTGTTTCGCTTTTCTAACAGCTACCCTTAGCACAAAGCCTTAATAACTAAGGCATAAACTTTAAAGGTGTTCTATGAATCTATAAAACACCACCGCTTTTCTTTACAAAATTACCCTCGTAAAATGCGTTCAAATTAGAATAAAAACGCTTTAAAATCACACAAATGTTTAATTTTAAAGCATTTTTTGTATATTAGCCTCTAATTTGATTACAAATATATAACATTTTACAAAAGAAAACCAACAAAATTTTAATTTTTTTGTAATACGTTTATAAAACTTAGATCATGGAGGGTATCGACGAAAAAATCACAGCAATTATTAATCACTTTAACCTTAATAATTTTTCATTCTCTAAGCGGATTGGTGTCACAGGGACTACAATAGACAGTATTGTTAATGGTAGGCCTCAAAATGACGGATCTAGAAAGAAAACCAAACCTGGTTATGATGTTTTAAATTCGATTATAGACACCTTTAATATTAACCCAGATTACTTGTTTGGCAAAAGCAGTGTTATGCTCAAATCTGAGGTAACCAATACTCCAACATATTCTGGAATACCACAAGTTGTGGCGGTAAATCAAACCGGTGAGGAAAATGTGGTGTATGTACCTGTGAAGGCAAGAGCTGGTTATTTAGGCGGCTACGGTGATCCGGAATATATAGAGACACTTCCTTCTTTTAATATGCCCCATTTAACTAATGGAACTTATCGTTGTTTTGAAGTTAAAGGTAATTCTATGGTGCGTACATTTTTTGATGGAGATTTAGTTTTTGGAAAGTATGTAGAGGACCTAAGAGACATTAAAGATGGTAGGGTTTATGTTGTTGTTAGTAAAAATGAAGGCGTCGTATTGAAGCGTGTTATTAATAGAATTGATGAACGTGGTAAATTAATTTTAAAAAGTGATAACAAGGACGGCAACTATCCTACATATACTATAAATAGAGAAGATATTATGGAGGTGTGGTATGTAACTATGTATGCTTCTAAACAAATGCCAGAACCTGTGGATATCTACGATAGACTTCACGATCTTGAAAGCAAGATCATAGACCTAGAAGGCGCGCTTCAACGTAAAGCTCTAAACTAAGCTTTGTAGATGATTCAACGAAATACATATTCTAAAAAAGAGCGTTTAAAGAGTAAAAAACAGATCGAAGCATTATTTAATAAAGGTCGATCTGTAACTGCTTTTCCTTTAAGGCTGATCTATTTAGAAACGATATTTGATGACGATGTCAAAATAAAAACCGGAGTTTCTGTGAGTAAACGGCTTCATAAAAATGCTGTTGATCGAAATAAAATCAAACGTTTGCTAAGAGAAGCTTATCGCCTTAATAAAGGTGAATACTTTAACAATAGTACAACATCTTATGCGTTTATGATTTTGTACCTTAGTAAAGATGGAACAACTTTTGACGCTGTAGACACTGCTATGAAAACGTTGTTTGAGAAATTTATAAAAACAACATCTGAATCTTAGACCTATGAAATCCTTCTTTAGAAAAAAAATAATTCTTCCGTTATTAACAGTAGTGATATTCTTGAGTACCACGGCTTTTAATAATGACTTTTTTGAGATTGCCAAGCAGATAGAGATTTTTACCACTATGTTTAAAGAACTAAACATGAACTATGTTGATGACACCAATCCTGGTGATTTAATGGATAAAGCCATTAAAAGCATGTTAGAAGATCTAGATCCTTACACACAATTTTACAATGAGCAAGATGTGCAGGCATCACGAATTAATAATGCTGGGGATTATACTGGTATAGGCGCTAATGTCCTAACATTAAAAGATAAGCTTGTTATTGTTGAACCTTTTAAAGGTTATGCAGCCGATAAGGCAGGGCTTAAAGCGGGTGACGAGATTATAAAAGTAGATAATGTAACTGTAGCAGACTTTAAAGATGATGCTGGAAATCTTCTACAAGGTGCAGCTGGATCTGAAGTTGAGGTTACCTATAATAGGCAAGGCAAACAAAACACTGTTAAAATCACTAGGGAATCATTAGAGATACATGCCGTGCCTCATTATTCTATGGTTGATGAAAAAACGGGGTATGTTGTTTTGAGACGTTTTAATAATAAAGCCTCCTCAGAAACCATAGAAGCTATTCAGAGTTTAAAAGCTGAAGGAGCCACTCAACTTATATTAGATCTAAGGGGTAATCCTGGTGGTTTACTTAATGAAGCGGTCAATGTTACTAATATTTTTGTTCCGGCTAATCAATTGGTTGTAACTACAAAATCTAAGGTTAAAAAGTATAACAGAACTTACTACACAAAGAGAGCGCCTCTAGATACTGAAATGCCTTTAGTAGTATTAATAGATGGAAAAAGCGCTTCAGCAAGTGAAATTGTTTCCGGTGCGTTACAAGATATGGATAGAGCAGTGGTTGTGGGCGCTAGAAGCTTTGGAAAAGGCCTAGTGCAACGTCCGAAACCACTTACTTATGGCACGCAAATGAAAATTACGATTTCTAGGTACTATACACCTTCAGGACGATGTATTCAAGCCCTTGATTATTGGAATAGAGATGAAAATGGTAAAGCCACTAGAGTTAAGGAAGAAAACTACAAGGCGTTTAAGACTAGAAATGGTCGCCCAGTGTTTGATGGTGGTGGGGTACAACCAGATATTACGATTGAAAACTCTTCTGTAACACCAATTACAAAAGCGATTGTAGATGGTCACTTTATATTCGATTTTGCTACGCAATACCATTACAATAACTCTGTAAGTGATTTAAAATCATTTGCTTTAACTACTAATGATTTTAAAGATTTTAAACAGTTTCTAAAATCTAAAGGGTTTAGTTTCGAAACAAAAACTGAAAAAGCATTTGAAGACGCTATAACTGTTGCTAAAGAAGAAGAACTTAACAATACTATTAGTTCTGAATATCGCAATTTAATTAAAACTATTGAGGCTTATAAAGCACAAACAATAGATGCTAACAAAGAGCGCTTACAAGCATTATTGACAGACGAAATCATTAAGCGATACTTTTATAGTGAAGGGCTTTATGACTATTATACCGCTAATAATTCTGAGATAAAAAAAGGATTAGAAATACTGAATAATCCTACAGAATATGGAAATATATTAAACTAAATTTTTAAAATTAACTATATTTAACAAGGTCGAACTTTGAACTAATGCGATATTTAGTAATCATATTTTTATGCTTATTACAGCCATTGGCAGCTCAGAAGGAGTTAAAACATGTGGTGTATTTTGACACCGATAAATATAATATTCCTTCTACTGAGCATTACCGATTGTTGTTGTTTATGTCTGAAATAGAGACTATGGATATTGAAAAAGTATCCATTTACGGTTTCTGTGACGATAGGGGTAGTGATTCATACAACATGGTACTATCGCAGCAACGTGCCGATGCTATAAAAACGGTCTTTTCTAATAATGAGTTTGATGAAAATCTCATCACAAATGTTGATGGTAAAGGTGAAGTGCTTCTAAAAATTGTTAAGGAAGACGACCTCCACAAGATACGTGGATTAAATAGAAAAGTGGAGATCATAGTAAAACCCTATTTTCCTCCGAGGGAAAAAGAGGTTAAACCCAAAAAAGAAACTGCTGAAGATCTCCTTAGAGGTGATTTAAAGGAAGGTGATAAGATATTGATTGACAATTTGTTATTCAGAACAGGTTATGCTTATCTAGTTCCCGACTCAAGAAAGGTATTAGATAAAATAGCTGATGTTCTTGTAGAACGAAAAGATATTTACTTCACTATAGAGGGCCATGTCTGTTGCACCCATGGTGAACGCGATGCAATAGACCGAAAAACGAAAAAACGTAACTTATCCGTGGCTAGGGCTAAACTAGTCTATGATTACCTCGCTAAAAAAGGGGTAGATAAACGCCGTATGAAATATGTTGGTATGAAACGAAAATTCCCTCTTGGTGGTGAGCCTGAATTTGATCGTCGTGTAGAAATAGTTGTGACTGGTATTAAAACAGCAAATTAAGATTTTACTTCTCCGAAACATAAGATATAGCCATCTATATCTTCTATTTCAAAATCTATATTTCCATATTCAGTTTCTCTTAAGGGCTTTATCATAGAAATATCATTTTTTAAACACTCATTATATAAACTCTTAACATCATCTGTCCATATATAAGCATCCCAAGCTTCCTTTCCATCAGTATGATGCCACCCAGAAGCAATAAATGGCTCTCTATTAGGTCTGCTTAACCCTTTTTTATTTAATTGACGTAACATTAGTGTTACCCCTCCTCTGCTTATAATCGCGAACATTGGATTCTTTTCATGTATCCATTCAATGGTAAAACCTAGTTTTTGAGTGTAAAACTCTACTGATTCGGAAATATTATTAACTATAAGTTGAGGTGCTATCGATTTCATTTTTTATAAATCATTTGTATATGTGGAATGCCATCTTCTAGATACTCCTCTCCTACTTCAAAAAACTTAAGATTATTGTAAAAGCGTTTCAGGTATGTTTGTGCTGATATTTTTACATGTTTATCATTGAAATAAATAGCAATTGCTTCTACAGATGCTTTCATAATATCATAACCATACTTGTGCTCTCGTTCTGATTCTTTAACAACTACTCTACCAATGCTTGCTTCTTCAAAATAGTCACCAGCTTTAAAAATTCTTGTATAAGCAACTACTTCACCGTCTTTATAACCTATAACATGCAACGCTTTTTGATCTTTATTATCTATGTCTTGATACACACAATCTTGCTCTACTACAAAAACTTCGCTTCGTAAACGAAGAATTTTATAAAGTTCTTCAGTAGATAATTCAGAAAATGATTTCGTTTCTATTGTGATCATACTCTATTAATCTTGAACAATAACATCTTTAGCGTCTTGCTTGTTAAATTCTGGTTGAATGTTAACATGGTTTATTCCATATTTATGATATGCTAATTCTTCTATAGATTTAAGTACTAAATCAAACTCAGATAGATTTATATCTTCAGTAAAATCTATATGTGCCTCAAAGTGAATTTCTTCTTCGTTAAGTTGCCAAACATGTACATGGTGTACATTTTTTACAGTATTAATTTGTTGAATATCATTTACAATATCCTTTACGTGTATGTTTTCTGGAGTAAACAACATTAATACTTTAAAAGATTCCTTTAAAAGCTGATAACCAACCACTATTAAATATAAGGCAATCGCTAATGTTAATACACTATCTACCCAAAATATTTGAAAATACTTCATTAATAATCCACCAATTAAAACAGCAACACTAGCTAACATGTCTGTAAAAAGATGAAGATAGGCACTTTTCATATTCATATTTGTTTTAGCATTAGATTGTAGCAACAATACACTAAAACCATTTCCAACTATAGCTAATACTGAAAGCCATATCACTAAATTAGACTCAATATCTTCAGGATTTTTAAACCGTTCTACAGCTTCTATAATTAATAAAATTGCAACTACTATTAAAGTTGCAGCATTAATAAAAGCCGCTAAGATCTCTGCACGTTTATTTCCAAATGTTTTTTGTAATGATGCTTTTCGTTTAGCTAATACATTAGCAATATAACTTATGACCAAAGAGACGACATCGCTAAAATTATGAAGCGCATCACTTAATAAAGATAAACTCCCAGAAATTAGACCGCCGATAATTTGTGCAGCAGTAATAAGAACATTTAATGCAATAGAAATAAGAAGGTTTCTACCGTTTAAATTATGGTGATGCTGGTGGTTGTGATTATGTGAATGCGAGTGTCCCATTTAACATGGCACAGCTATTTTATTAACACGTCGTTCATGACGTCCGCCTTCAAAATCTGTATTTAAAAATGTATCGACCATTTTGATAGCTTGAGGAATTGATGTAAAACGAGCGGGAATACAAATAATATTCGCATTATTATGTTGGCGAGTTAATTCTGTGATCTCTCCGGTCCAACATACACCAGCTCTTACACCTTGATATTTATTAGCTGTCATAGCTACGCCATTAGCACTACCACAAATTAAAATACCAAAATCAACTTTCTTATCATCTACATCTTTAGCAACAGGATGTACAAAGTCCGGATAATCTACACTATCTAAGGTATCCGTACCGTAGTTATTAATTGTATATCCTTTAGCTTCGAGGTGCTTTACAATAGCTAATTTATATTCTGGCCCGGCATGGTCATTTCCTATTGAGATTGTCATGAAATTTAAAGTTTTAAAGACTCCTTTTTTAAGAATAAAAAAGAGTAGATTTTAGAACTGTAAAGTTACGAAAAACGAATGGTGTTTATTAAGGTATTGAGAACTTGTTAATAAGTGTTTACAATTAATTAAAATTAAAATTTTGAATATCGAATAAATTTTCAAATGAGAAATACATTCTAATAAAGCAAATGTTTTCTTTATTTTTTTATTTAGAGTTATGCTGCTATAAATGCAATGAAATCAACAGGTGTAACCATTATTATTATTAATAAATAACTATTAACATCAGTTATAAACAGCTGTTAATTAAAAATACAAAAGCCCTGAAAATAAAGCCTTTCAAAACTTTTTATATGTTAACTAAACATTAATAGAATGTAAATTGAATATTTTCAAAATAAAACAAGAAAAAGTTATTCTATTAATTAACAGACTATAATAACCATCATTTTAATTTTTAAAATTTTAAAAAAGAATAATAGATATTATATAAATGTTAATAATTAACGTTTAGTTATAATTAGAAGTGCTGTAGATATCTATATTTGATTAAAATTAATTTTATGAGAAAACTACTACTTTTTTTATTGTTCCCATTATTAACTTATAGTCAAACACAAATCGGTCAAGATATAGATGGTCTTAATAATTTTGATGTATTTGGTAAAAGTGTAAGCCTTTCATCAGATGGGTCTATTGTAGCTGTAGCAAGCTATGAGTCTAACAGTACATTTTCTGATGGTCGTGTTAGAGTTTTTCAAAACACTAATAATTCTTGGTCTCAAATAGGACAAGATATACAGGGTGATTTTTATAATGCTACATTTGATGATAATGTTAGTTTATCATCTTCTGGAACTATATTAGCTATTGGTTCTCCTAGAACGAATTTTTCAGAAGGTTTAGTTAGAGTTTTTGAGTTAATTAATGGAGTTTGGACACAAGTAGGACAAGATTTAACAGGGGATTTAAATGAAGAAAGTGAATTTGGAAATTCTATAGCTCTTTCTTCTGATGGTAATATTATAGTAGTTAGTGCGCCTAAATATGATGATAACATTTTAGGTGTTGAAATAGGAAGAGTAAGGGTTTTTGAGCTTATTAATAACACTAGGAATCAAGTGGGACAAGATATTCCGGGCACTGAGCAATTTGATAATTTAGGATATAAACTTAGTATATCAGATAATGGTAATATCATAGGTTTAACAACAACTCAGAGTAATGGCTCTAATTCTGGTTTTGCAAGTATTTATGAAAATGTAAATAATGTATGGACACAAATAGGTTCTAATCTTGTAGGAGATGGTATGAACGATGGTTTTGGTAGAAGTATAAGCCTTTCATCAGATGGGTCAATTGTAGCTGTAGGAGCACCAAATAATACTACAGGAGGCACAAATAAAGGCTATGCTAGGGTTTATCAAAATAACAGTGGTAATTGGATACAAATAGGACAAGATATATTAGGTGTTAATGATGGTGACTTTACTGGATCGGATGTAGCTTTATCTTCTAATGGAGATATAATAGCAGTAGGTGAGATATTTCATACACCTACAATATTTGAAGCAGAAAAAGGTAGTGTTAGAATGTTTAAGAATAATTCAAATAATTGGATACAAGTCGGTAATAGAATAGTTGGAGAAGCTAATTTTGACAGATCTGGTTCTAGTGTAGCTTTATCGTCTGATGGAGGAACTATTGCGATAGGAGCAATACTTAATGATGCTGTAGGTGGAAATGGTAATGGGCATGTACGCGTATATGATATTGAGGAAGAAATAGCATTACTAGAAGTTGTTGAAGATATAGCAGGTAATACGAATGGTATTAATGTAACAGCTTCTCAATTAAATAGTATCACTGGAGTATCCGGAGCTATTGATGGTGTAAATTATACAACGGCTTTAGATAATGGTACTTTTGCAGATGAGGATAACCCAACCGCAATAGAGATACAAGCCATAATAGACCAAGTAAATAGTACTTTAAGTTTAGATGACGTATCTAAAATTGATTTTAGTTTATATCCTAATCCAGCTAAAACAAGCTTTATAATAGAATTAGGAAGCACAAACCAATTAAAATCTGTAACGATATATAATAAAATAGGTCAATTAGTACAAACTAGTAGAGCATTAGAAGTAGATACAACAAAATTACAATCCGGGATGTATATAGTAGAGATACAAACCGATAAAGGGAAAGCTTCAAAAAAACTAATTATAGAATAAAATGAAAGCACCTAACAGGTGCTTTTTTTATATCTTAACCTTAAATCAATATGGTTTAATATTTAAACCGTAGTTTTGTAAAAACTTAATCGTAAAATACTTCACTTTAGAAGGTTAAGTTTTAAAAATTGAATGACTTGCAATCCGCAAGAATGAATATGATGAAATAACTAATGGCAAGAAAGAAAAAAAGGAGGTCAAATACTAAGATCTCTAACCTTACAAATACAATCCTAAGTATACTTAAGAAAGAACGAAACAAAACCTTTAATTATAAACAAATTGCAGCTAAGCTAGGTGTTAATGATGCTAGTAGCCGTAATCAAATTATAAAAAAACTACAGCAATTAAAGGCAAAACAAGAAATAGAAGAAGTAGAACGTGGTAAGTTTAAAGCAATTATCTCTACCCAATATTATACAGGTATTTTAGATATGTCCTCTAAAGGATCTGGCTACATAATCGCAGAAGAATTTCCAGAAGATATTTTTGTAGCATCTAATAATATTAATAGAGCTCTAGATGGTGACGAAGTAGAATTCTACTTATACAAAAGACGTAAACGCGGAAAGCTTGAAGGGGAAATAACTCAAGTTATAAAACGTGAAAAGAATGAATTTGTTGGTGTTATCCAAGTACATAAGAATTATGCTTTTGTAGTAACAGATAGTGTAAAAATGTATAAAGACATTTTTATTCCAAACAATAAAATAAATAAAGCTGAAGAAGGAGATAAAGTTTTAGTACGATTAGAAGATTGGCCAGATAATGCAGATTCGCCTTATGGAAAAGTTTTAAAAGTACTAGGTAAACCAGGGGAACATAATACAGAAATTCACTCTATTTTATCTGAATATGGACTTCCTTATGAGTTTCCTCATAATGTGGAAGAGTATGCAAATAAGTTAGACACTTCTATAACCCAAGAAGAAATTAAAAAGCGCCGCGACATGCGTGGTGATCTTACATTTACTATAGATCCAAAAGACGCTAAAGATTTTGATGATGCTTTATCGTTTAAAGTATTAGATAATGGGTTATATGAAATAGGCATACATATCGCTGATGTTTCGCATTATGTGAAACCACAAACCATTTTAGATGATGAGGCTTATGAGCGTGCTACTTCAGTATATCTGGTCGATAGGGTAGTACCTATGCTTCCGGAAATTCTGTCTAATAATGCTTGCTCATTAAGACCACATGAAGAAAAGTATACCTTTTCTGCAGTCTTTAAAATGAATGATAAAGCTGAAATTAAAGACCAATGGTTTGGAAGAACAGTAACTTACAGTGATGCACGTTTTGCTTACGAAGAAGCTCAAGCTGTAATTGAGTCTAAGAGTAATGTTATACCAAAAGAGGTATCCTTAACCGGTAAATCGTATAAAGCTGATCAGAATATAGCAGATGCTATTTTAAAATTAGATGAACTTGCTAAAAAGATGCGCTCAAAACGTATGAGTTCTGGTGCTATTTCTTTTGATAAAGTTGAGGTGAAGTTTCATTTAGATGAAGAAAACAACCCAACAGGCGTGTTCTTTAAAACAAGTAAAGACGCTAATAAACTTATTGAAGAATTTATGCTACTTGCTAATAAAAAAGTAGCAGAATTCATTGGTAAACAAAGTCCAAAGAAAACATTCGTGTATAGGGTACATGATGAACCGGACGAAAGTAAGTTAGCAGCGCTTCAAAACATTGTAAAACGCTTTGGTTATAAATTAGATTTTAGAGATAGAAAAACGACTACAGCATCGCTAAATAAGTTATTGGTAGATGTTCAAGGGAAAAAGGAACAAAACATGGTAGATACCCTTGCGGTAAGATCTATGAGTAAAGCGGAATACACTACTCAAAATATTGGACATTACGGATTAGCTTTCGATTATTACAGTCATTTTACCTCACCAATTCGCCGTTACCCGGATGTTATGGCACACCGTTTGTTGCAACATTATCTAGATAATGGAAAAACGGTAAACGAAGATGTGTTTGAAGAAAAGTGTAAGCATTCTAGTAACATGGAATACTTAGCGACAAAAGCGGAACGTGATTCTATTAAATATATGCAGATCCGTTTTATGCAAGATCATGAGGATGAGGAATTTAAAGGTGTGATATCTGGAGTTACAGACTGGGGAATTTATGTTGAAATTCTAAAGAATAAATGCGAAGGCATGGTGCGGATAAAAGATATTACCGACGACCATTATGAGTTTGAAGAAAAGGAATTTGCAATAATAGGAAGACATACTAAGAATATGTATCAGTTAGGCGATGAGGTTGTGGTAAAAGTTAAACATACAGATTTAGTAAAAAAACATTTAGATTTTTATCTTATTGGAAAGGTTGAAGCGTAACAATTGATTGATAATACAGTCTTATTATTTATCATGAAAAAAAAGACTTTATCAATATTATATTCAATGCTAATTTTCTTCGTTATGTTTATCATAATTCATTACATAGTGAAGATGGTGTTTAGAGATTTAAACACAGGGTTGTTAGGTGCAATAGTAGCTGTTATAACAAGAATATTAGCGCCAAACATGAATGAAATTGAAACCCAATCAGGTAAAAAGTACCAATTAAAATGGATATTTAGTAAACGAGTTATAACAATAGATTAATCCTAAATCAAAGCACATATGAAAAAGTTATTAGTAGCACTGTTATTTATGATGAGCTTAAGCATAACAGCTCAAAATCAAGTTGAAAAAACAGTTGGTGAGTTTAAAATACTTAAAGTATATGATCGCATTAATCTCAAGATGATTAAATCTGATCAGAATAAAGTTGTAATTAATGGCGATAACAAAAATGATGTTGAAGTTATTAATAAAAATGGAAAGCTTAAGATCAGAATGAATATTGAAGAAATATATGATGGTGATGATACCGTTATAAAACTTTATTATACATCGGTAGAAACAATAGATGCTAATGAGGGTGCTAATATTACGGTAGAGAATACCGTTGAGCAGTTTGAAATCGATTTAAAAACTCAAGAAGGCGCAACCATTACAGCAGAGCTCGATGTAACCTACGCTAACATTCGTTCCGTAACCGGTGGGGTAATTAAAGCTACCGGAAAGGCTAAAAACCAAGACATATCTATTTACACAGGCGGTGTGTATAAAGGTGCTAAATGTGCTTCAGAAAACTCTGAGGTATCAATTAATGCCGCTGGAGAAGTCTATGTAAATGCCACAGAGGGTGTAGACATAAGAATAAGAGCAGGGGGAGATGTTTACATTTTTGGAGATCCAAAACGTGTAGATGAAAGTAGAGTTTTTGGTGGTCGAATAAAACGCATGTAAATACCCACAAGTTTCATTACATTTGCTATAAAGATCAGAACCTTACATGTTTGACGATATTCTAGCAGCCATACCCTTTGGTATTATCCTGTCCTTTACTATAGGACCTGTATTTTTTGTGCTTCTAGAAACGAGTGCTACCAAAGGTTTTAAATGTGCTATTATTTTCGACCTTGGTGTTATATTAGCCGATATTGTTTTTATTCTCTTAGCATTTTATAGTACTAATAAAGTTTTAGATAAAATTAAGGACGATCCAAATTTCTTGGTATTTGGCGGCGTATTGTTAATTGTATACGGTGTCATAGCATTCATAAAAACTTCAAAATCTTTCAGGGCAATTGTTAGAGAACATCAAAAAGTAGAAATTCAAAAAGATTACGGAAAGCTATTTGTTAAGGGCTTTCTACTCAACTTCATAAACATAGGTGTGTTATTAGGTTGGTTAGGTTTTATAGTAGTAGGGAATTCTATTACAACATCAGAGAACGGGGTTACTATTTTCATTATCACTATGTTAACAACCTATTTTATAGTAGACCTTTTTAAAATAGCAGCAGCAAAACGCCTTAAAAGTAAACTAACACCAAAACGAATTTTTAAAACAAAGAAGATAGTTGCTTTAGCAATACTAGGGTTTGGAGTTTTACTGCTGGTCCAAGGCTTATTTCCTGAAGCCTACCAGAAGAATAAAGATCGTATAGAGAAAATTAATCCTATAAAAACAGATATACACTAAAATAAAAACCCTTAAGTTAAATTCTTAAGGGTTTTTTTGAGGCGTCTAGCGGATTCGAACCGCTGTACAAGGTTTTGCAGACCTCTGCCTAGCCACTCGGCCAAGACGCCTTATTTAAGGACAGCAAATGTAAAAAAAATATACTATCCTCACTATTTACATTTGCTTTTTTCGCTTTTCTGTTAGTTTTATAGTGACCATCTCCACATCTCCACCTATGGGCGGATTAATCTTACTTACAGAAATACTAGCTTTTTTAACCATCTTATCTTCATTAAAGATACGGTTTAAAATACGCTTAGCAACAGTTTCTAATAGTTTTGAAGGTATAGCCATTTCTTCAACTACCACCTTGTTTAAAAAGACATAATCTACAGTGTCATTTAAATCATCACTTTGAGCAGAAGTTTCTAAGTCAGCCCCTACTTCAAGGTCAACACGGTAATCACTACCAATCGTCGTTTCTTCTTTTAAACAGCCGTGGTAGGCGTAAACTCTTATGTTTTCAACTTTTATTATTCCCATTAATTAGTAAATAGATCAAAAATGTTACTCATTGCACTGGTTTTTGCCTTAAAAAATTCAGTATAAGAACAGCGTTCGCAAGTTACAGAAGTAAATTTTTGGGTTTGCACATCAAAGATTTTAGACCAGGTTCCTCCTGTAGCTCTCATCTGGCCAAGCTTATACGTTCTGTTGTTACATTTTGGACATTTATAGTTTCTGTTTTCCATGAATTAGGTGTTTACTTGTAAGTATAAAAGGTTCACCTTTTGTTACAAAGAATACAGCATTAACGCTTTTTTACCAAGTGATCTAAAGCATATGTATCCTTATCTAGGGGAATCATCATTAGAAAAATTAAAAAAGCACTTCGAACAAACACATGATGTAGATCCCATATAGGAGATTGTAGACCATGTCCAAAAGAAACAATTAATAAAATTAAAGCAATACCAAAGTAGGCATACTTCCTAAAAAGCCCTAAAATCAGTAACAAACCGAAAAGTAATTCACCATAAGCTGTAAAAAAAGCTGTGAATTTTAAAATAAAGGTTGGTAAAAATGTCTCTTCAAAAGATTTAAAACCGTTTTCGTAGACGTTATTAACGCCCCAAGTAAAAACTTTACCAAAGCCCTGCCAAAACAAAATAAGGCCGAGTAAAAGTCTGCTAAAAAGCGTAGGGATGTTGATATTCATAATGAAGTTAGTTTCAGTAAAAATATGAATTAAAATTTATCTAATTTTGCGCCATATTATAATGACTCAACGATCATATGTCAGAAGAGAAAAAACCGCTCAACTTTATTGAGCACATCATAGAAGAGGACCTGTCCAATGGTTTGTCTAAGGACAAGCTTCGTTTTCGTTTCCCGCCAGAACCTAATGGATACTTACATATAGGACATACCAAAGCAATAGGTATAAGCTTTGGGTTGGGGGAGAAGTACAATGCTCCAGTGAACTTAAGGTTTGATGATACTAATCCGGCAAAAGAAGAGCAAGAATATGTAGATGCCATTAAAAGAGATATAAAATGGTTAGGGTACCACTGGGCTAATGAATTATACTCGTCTGACTATTTTGATAAACTTTATGAGTGGGCTATCATTTTCATAAAAGACGGAAAAGCCTATGTAGATAGCCAAGCCTCTGAGGCTATTGCAGAACAAAAAGGAACACCAACACAGCCGGGTACAAATAGCCCTTATAGAGATAGAAGTATTGAAGAGAATTTAGACCTATTTCAGCGCATGAAGGCAGGAGAATTTGAAGCAGGAGCACATGTGTTGAGGGCAAAAATTGACATGGAAGACCCTAACATGCTTATGCGAGACCCAATAATGTATCGTATTCTTTACGCCACACATCACAGAACAGGTGATGATTGGTGTATATACCCCATGTATGATTGGACACATGGAGAAAGTGATTACATAGAACAGATATCGCACTCACTTTGTTCTTTAGAATTTAAACCCCACAGAAAGCTTTATAACTGGTTCAGAGACCATGTTTATGAATACAGTAAGGATGATTACCCACTTCCTCCAAAACAACGAGAATTTGCTCGTTTAAACCTCAGTTATACAATAATGAGTAAACGTAAGTTATTACGTTTGGTTGATAGAGGTGTTGTTTCAGGATGGGACGATCCTCGTATGCCTACGATTTCTGGTTTAAGACGCAGAGGATATACTCCAAGATCGATTCGTAAGTTCATAGAAAAAGTAGGTGTAGCTAAGCGCGAAAATGTCATAGATGTGTCCTTGCTTGAGTTTTGTGTTAGAGAAGATCTTAATAAAACAGCTAATAGAGTGATGGCAGTGCTTAACCCTGTAAAGCTGGTGATTACTAATTATCCAGAAGATCAAGAGGAATGGTTGATTGCTGAAAACAATCCGGAAGACGAAAATTCAGGAACAAGAGAAGTTCCTTTTTCAAAAGAGTTATACATAGAGCGTGAAGATTTTAAAGAAGATGCCGGTAGTAAGTTTTTTAGATTGACTCTTGGTAAAGAGGTGCGATTAAAAAATGCTTATATCATAAAAGGAAATAGCATAGTTAAAAATACTAATGGTGAGATCACAGAAATTCATTGTACCTATGATACGGATAGCTTGAGCGGAAGTGGTTCTGAAGCAAGCTTAAGAAAAGTTAAAGGAACGCTCCATTGGGTTTCTGTTAAGCATGCGATAACTGCTGAGGTAAGATCTTATGACCGTCTATTTATGCATGAAGCTCCAGATGGTGACAAGGATAAAGATTTTATGGAGTTTTTAAATCCAGATTCTTTAAAAATAAACAAAGGCTACTTGGAGCCTAGTTTAGCCAATGTAACACATGGCGAACAGTTTCAATTTCAACGCTTGGGTTATTTTAACGTTGATGATGATTCAACCCCAGGGGCTTTAGTTTTTAATAAAACTGTTGGTCTCAGAGATAGTTGGGCAAAAGTGAAACCACAACAAGAGGCTAAACCCCAGCAGCAAAAGCCACAACAGCAATCACAACGGAAGCCTATTGATGTGATTAAACAACTTGGTAAGAAATACACGAATCTTCCAGAGGAAAAGCAATTAAAGGCAAAACAAGACATTGAAACGCTAGCAGAACAAGTGCCCTATGAAGATTTAGAGCCTTTATTTAGTACAGCTGCAAAGAAAGTGGGTACAAGAATAGCTACACTTCTCACTTTAAAAGTGTTGTTGAAAAATGGTTTAGAACGAAATGCGGTGATTGATGAGTTTATTGCAAAAGCTCAAAATGATAGCCATCTGCTCTTATCAGATGAAGCAAATAGTATATAAAAGAAAACCTCAAGTTTTAGCTTGAGGTTTTTTAATTTATTCTTTGATTTCTTCAACCTGAACATCATCATCAGGGATATCTAGCTTGGTTTCAAATCCAGGTAATATTTGTTCTACTAAAGCTGAGTTTTTTAATTGCTTAGCTTCTAAAAAATACCAGAACTTTTCAGTATCGTCATAGATACCTAACAAGTAGCTTTTTGATTTTATACGCTGACCACTCATAGTCATTTGGTTATAGCCCTCTACAACACAACGGTGCTGATCTTGCTCTTTAATGACATCAGAAACACTAATAATGTCTGCTTTTTCAAAAACAAACCCTTGCTCTTTCATAGCATCGAAAGTGCTAGTTAACAATGTTTTTGCCGCATCTTTACCACCCATAAGTTCTACCACTTTTGGATAAGTGTGCTTCAGCACAACATCAAAGTTCATTTCTAAAGTCGCAGTGGCAGTTGCTTGCGCGTCCTTTTTTGCATCCTCTTTAGTCTGAGAGAATGAGAGCACACTCACTAATAGCAGGCTCCATAATAGATTAAATTTCATCCCGGTTTTCATTTTTTTTCTTGTTTTTAGCTTCTTTCATAGCCTCGCCAATTTGGTTACTCGCTGTAAAGCTAGCCACCATATTATTAAGCATATCACTGCCGGCTTGAGGCGAATTAGGCAGCAATATAAGATTACTATTTGTTTCTTCACCTATAGATTGTAAAGTATCGTAATGTTGAGTTACAACAATAAGGGCAGAAGCCTCTTGAGAATTGATACCAACCTTGTTGAGAACTTCTACGGATTCCTCTAAACCTCTGGCAATTTCACGACGCTGATCTGCAATACCCTGACCTTGTAAACGCTTACTTTCTGCTTCAGCTTTAGCTTTTTCAACAATTAGGATACGCTGAGCATCACCTTCATACTGCGCAGCAATCTTCTCGCGCTCTGCAGCATTAATACGGTTCATAGCAGCTTTTACCTGAGAATCAGGATCTATATCTGTAACAAGCGTTTTTATAATATCATATCCGTATTCGACCATAGCATCATTAAGTTCCGACTTTACAGCAATGGCAATATCATCTTTTTTGACAAAGACATCATCTAGTTTCATTTTTGGTACTTCGGCACGTACCACATCAAACACGTAGGATGTAATTTGATCGTGTGGGTAATCAAGCTTATAAAATGCTTCATAAACCTTGTCTCTAATCACCTTGTATTGAACAGACACTTTTAAGCGCACAAACACATCATCTAGGGTTTTGGTTTCTACAATAACATCGAGCTGTTGAATTTTTAAACTCAATCTGCCGGCAACACGCTCAATTAATGGGATTTTAAAACGAAGCCCAGCATGACCTATTCTAGCAAATTTTCCAAATTGTTCAACAATGGCTGCAGATTGTTGTTTTACAGTAAATATTGCTGATGCTAATATTAATAATGATATAAAAATAATTGGAATTAAAATGTACTGACCCATAATAGTTTTTTAATAGTTAGAAAATAAGTGACTCTAAATTAAGTTATATTTTAACTGCTTGTTAGTATTTTTTATTAATAAAACAGAAAAACTTAATTTTTATAATTAGGTTTGTCTCCAAATGCCACAAATATGACTCGAAAAACCTACATCTTATTAGTAGTCTTAAGCCTAGCGTTTGTTACATTTTGTGAAGCACAACGTGGACGATATACCATTAGAAACGGAATAGGTATTCAAGGCGGAATCACACAGTTTAATATTAATACAGATAATTTTGAGACCCAAAGCAATACGGGTTGGATATTTGGACTATCAGCAGTAGCTGACCTTCCAAATAAATGGTATAACATAAGCTACAATATTCAACTGTCTGAAAATAATGTAGATATTAGTGGATTTTCTACAACACCCACATCTGCTGAATTTATAGAATACAAAGTGCTTATGGCACAGTTGTCTTTTTTAATGCAAGTGAAGCTTGTAGGAAGTAATGTCACTTTAGACTTAGGACCAATGCTTCAATATAATGGTGAATTGGAACTTAAAGACGATGCTCAGGAAAACTATACACTCACGGGATTCGATAATTTACTAGCAAAAGATATTGCATCCATCACTAAATTCAACGTTAATGGGACTGTTGGTGCATCTGCAGGATTTGGACGTTTTAAATTGAGAGCACATTACATTTATGGATTCACCAACATGCTTAATAAGCTTAATGATGAAAATCTAAATGCTCCTGAGTCAGAAAACTTTAAAGGGAACCAATCGATGTGGACGTTTACAGCGATGTTTACGTTTTAATTAGGCGCTCAATACGCGCTATGGATTCGTTTTTCCCCACCATAAACATGATGTCAAAAACATCTGGCCCCTTAAGTTCGCCGACCAAAGCCAGGCGTAATGGCATCATCACTCTTCCGAACCCAATACCACTATCTGTAATCCACCCTTTTACCTTTGATTGAAGGTTTTGAACCGTAAATTCTTTAGTTCGGGTGATAATATTGATCACCTCCTGTAACAAGTCAGGGGTGTCTTCTTTCATAGCCTTTTTATAAGCTTTATCATCATAACTATTTGGTGCCTCAAAGAAGAAGTTTGTCAGCGACCAAAAGTCACTTATAAATGTAGCACGCTCTTTAACAAGTCCAATAATAAGTGCAATATAATTCACATCAATTTCTGAAAGCTCTTCTCTTGTAGATTGAAAAACAGAAGCAATATTCAAGTCTAATTGCTCTTGCATATAGTGATGGTTGAACCACTTTGTTTTATCAGGATCGAAACGTGCCCCAGATTTATTTACCTTTTCCAATGAGAAAGCAGAAGTGAGTTCATCAAGGCTAAACAACTCTTGCTCAGTTCCTGGATTCCAGCCTAAAAAGGCTAAGAAGTTCACCACAGCTTCCGGGAAATATCCATCTTCTTTGTATCCTCTAGAAATATCTCCAGTTTTAGGATCTTTCCACTCTAAAGGAAACACAGGAAAGCCTAACTTGTCTCCATCACGCTTACTTAATTTACCTTTTCCGGTTGGCTTTAGGATTAAAGGCAGGTGCGCAAATTCTGGGGTTTGCCAACCAAAAGCATCATATAGTTGATAATGTAAAGCTAAAGAGGGTAGCCATTCTTCACCCCTTATAACATGAGTGATTTCCATTAAATGATCATCCACAATATTTGCTAGATGGTAAGTAGGCATACCGTCACTCTTAAACAATACTTTATCATCAAGAATATTAGTGTCTATTTTAATCTCGCCTCTAATGATATCATTAAGTAATAATGTCTGATCTTTTGGTGACTTAAAACGAATCACATAATCTTCTCCCGCATTTATTTTAATTTGAGTTTCTTCTTCCGATAAGACTAAAGAGTTGACCAATCTCCCTTTTTCTCTATTATGCCAATTGTAAATGAAGGTTTTGCCTTTAGCCTCATGGTCTTTTCTATGCGCATCTAGTTGTTCCGCAGAATCAAAGGCATAGTAAGCTTTTCCTTCGGCAATAAGTTGATCAGCATACTGCTTGTACAAATGTTTACGTTCGCTTTGTCTATATGGGCCATAAGCACCAGGCTTGCTAGGGCTTTCATCAAAGGGAATATTAAGCCATTCCATAGCGCTAACAATGTAATCTTCTGCACCTTCAACAAAACGGGCTTGATCAGTATCTTCTACTCTTAAAATAAAAGTGCCTTGATGCTGTTTTGCAAAAAGATAATTGAATAAAGCAGTTCTTACACCACCTATATGTAAAGGTCCTGTTGGACTAGGTGCAAAGCGCACACGAACATTGTTTGACATAAGTGTTAATTAAAGGACAAAGATAGTTTGATATGTAAATAGAACAAAGAATGTAGCACTAAAGTTTGCAGTGCTCTAGCCCGAGATCATTTCCTTAGGAATACGCTTATTCATAAGCTTAAACCAAAGCGGAGGGATCATAGATAAGACCATAGATGTTGGATAACCATAAGGCATCTGTGGGCTATCTTCATGACAATCTAAGATTTGGTATTTTTTAGAGGATTTGTAATGATGATCACTATGTCTGGTTAATTCATACAACACAATACGCCCTATAACATGATTAGAATTCCATGAGTGTATCTCTTTAACACGTTCATAGCGACCAGATTTTGTTTTTAAACGTAGCAATCCATAGTGCTCAATATAATTAACGGTCTCTAACAGTAAGAACCCCACGATCGCGGCAAACAAGGCAAAAAGCAACCCGTCTTTACCAAAGAAATAATACACCAATAGAAGATACGAGCATTGTAAAATGAGGTACCAGAACATATCGTTTTTTAGTGATAAAAAAGACAAGCCATTAGTTTTAAGAAGCCTTAGCTGAATTTGCCAAGCACTTATATATTGTCTAACTGTAGAACTCAACCAAAAAGAATAGACGCTTTGGTTGTAACGTGCAGTTGCTGGATCTTCTTTCGTTGCAGCATGCAGGTGATGCCCATAATTATGCTCTATAAAGAAATGCATATACAATGATGGTAAAAGCAAAAGCTTACCTATAAAGCGTTCGTCTGTAGTTTGTCTATGACCAAGCTCATGGGCAACATTAATACCATTAACACCAAGTACAATACCCACGGTAAAAATCATGCCCACAAATTCATAAGTCTCCATGAATGTATTTGAACTTATTTCAATAAGACTGTATAAGAGAATTGCAAAAACAATAGGGAGATTAAAATAAAGAAGCCAATCAAAAAGCTTTCGCTTAAGCCTGCTATCAACTAGTTTTTCATTTGTGTTTGTATTATCAATTGGAAATATAAGCTCTAGAATAGGAATCAACACAAAGGCATATACAGGAGTTAAAAACACCCAGACACCCTTTAGAAACAATCCCAAAAAAGCAACAGTAGGAATCGTGTATGCGGCTATATATTTCAGATCTTTCATAACAATCACTAAGATTTTAACTAAAAATAGCGGTTGATCCTCGAAATTAACAGAATCTTACCAAATATATAAGAATACGAATTAAAATAAAATTGTAGATTAGTCTGTTACTTAAGGTATAATGAGCAATTTTGAAACTATACAAGCTAAGTTAGAGCAGTTCATCAAACGATTTTATGTAAATGAACTACTCAAGGGTACCATATTGTTTTTTGCAATAGGCCTACTTTATTTTTTGATCACTTTATTTATTGAATATGTGTTTTGGTTAAACCCCACCGCAAGAACTGTTTTATTTTGGACGTTTATAGGTGTTGAGCTTATCCTTTTTTCGAAGTTTATTGTGATTCCTCTTGCCCAGCTCTTTAAACTAAGAAAAGGAATTGATTATGAAGTAGCTTCTAAGATTATTGGAGACCATTTCCCGGAAGTTAATGACAAACTACTTAACGTGCTTCAGCTTAACCAAAGTCCTCATCAATCAGAGTTATTAATAGCAAGTATAGAACAGAAATCAGCAGAGCTTAGACCAATACCTTTTCAGACCGCTATTAATTTCAAAGCAAACATTAAATATCTAAAATATGCGGCTATACCGGTATTAATAATGTTGATGTCCTATATAACCGGTAAAATAGATTGGTTTAGTGATAGTTATAAACGTGTTGTTAATTATCAAACAGCGTATGAGCCGCCAGCGCCTTTTCAATTCTTTGTTATTAATGACGATTTAAATGCTATTGAAAACAAAGACTTTAAGCTGTTAGTGTCAGCTGTTGGTGATGTTATTCCAGAAAATGCTCAGATTCATTATAATGATCAAACATATTTTCTTCAAAACATAGCCCCAGGAGAATTCCAGTATGTGTTTCAACAACCAAAGGAAGCTGTAAGTTTTAATTTATCTGCAAACGATATTAACTCAAAAGATTATAATCTTAATGTAGTTAAGGTGCCTACTTTAGTTAATTTTGAAATGACCTTAGACTACCCATCTTACACTAAAAAACAAGATGAAGTGCTAAAAAGCACAGGTAGTGCTACCATTCCCGAGGGCACTAAAGTCATGTGGAATGTAAAGGCAAAATCAACGGATGAGGTTAAAATTTATGCTGAAGACACACTGGTGTTTTCTAATAATGAACCTAATGTGTTTGACGCTAGCAAGCGTGTATTTAAGAACTATAATTATAATATAGCGACTAGTAATGAAAACCTAGAAGATTATGAGAATCTGGCGTTTTCATTAAATGTGATAAAAGACACATACCCAGAACTTACGCTTAAGGTTGAAAAAGATTCTATTGACCAGCAAAGCTTGTATTTCTATGGTCAGGCAAGTGACGATTATGGCTTAAGCAAATTAAACCTGGTGTATTACCCACAAGGAAAGGAAGATGAAAAGCAGATAGAAAATATAACCATATCCAGTTCAAATTTTGCTGAGTTTGTAAGTGCTTTCCCTGACCAACTCAATTTAGAAGATGGTATTAGTTATGAGTTGTATTTTGAAGTTTATGATAATGATGCAATGCATAATTATAAGCGCACTAAAAGCACTGTCTTTAATTATAGAAAGTTAACAAAAGACGAGGAAGAGGCCAAGCAATTGCAACAGCAAAATGAAACGATAAAAAATATCGGAGAGACTTTCGATAAGCTCCAAGAACAAGATAAGGAGTTGGAAGAATTTTCTAAAACTCAAAAAGAAAAAGAAGCATTAAACTTCAACGACAAGAAGAAGTTTGAAAATTTCCTTAAGAGACAAAAAGAGCAAGAGCAGTTAATGAAAAACTTCAATAAAAAACTGCAAGAGAACTTAGAAGAATTTCAAGACGAGAAAGAGGAAAAAGACCAGTTTAAAGAAGATTTAAAAGAGCGTCTTAAGGACAATGAAGAACAACTCCAAAAAGACGAGAAACTTCTTGAGGAGCTAGAAAAACTTAAAGACAAAATAAATAAAGAAGAGTTTACTCAAAAGCTTGAAGAACTCGCTAAACAGAATAAAAACAAGAAGCGTAGTATGCAACAGCTCTTAGAGTTAACAAAACGCTTTTATGTAACTAAGAAAGCTGAAAAAATAAAAAACGAATTAGAAAAACTAGCGAAAGAACAAGAGGATCTATCTAATAAGGATAAGAATGAGAATACAAAAGAAGCTCAAGAGGAAATAAACAAGAAGTTTGAGGATATTCAGAAAGATTTAGATGATCTTAAGAAGGAGAATAACGCGTTGAGAAAACCAATGCCTATACCTACTGATAAAAGAGACGAAGAGCGAATAAAGAAAGATCAAGAAGCAGCAAAAGAAGCTCTAGAACAAAAAGAACAAAAAGAGAAAGAACAGCAGCCTCAAGAAGCCCAAGAGCAACAACAAAACGCAGAAAAGAAACAAAAAAGTGCAGCCCAGAAGATGAAGCAAATGAGTAAAAAGCTTGCTAAAATGATGCCTAGTGGTGGCGGAGGCGGAGGCGGTGAGCAACTTGCAGAAGATGCAGAAATGCTTCGTCAAATTTTAGACAATCTTGTCTTATTTTCATTCGATGAGGAAAAATTAATGGATCAGTTTAAGAGTATTGATATTAACCACAATCAGTATGGTAAATTCATTATAAAGCAAAGTAACTTAAGAGAACACTTTGAACATATAGATGATAGTTTATTTGCTTTGTCGTTAAGACAGCCTAC
Source organism: Winogradskyella sp. (assembly GCA_965230605.1). Taxonomy (GTDB): domain Bacteria; phylum Bacteroidota; class Bacteroidia; order Flavobacteriales; family Flavobacteriaceae; genus CBDDLD01. The sequence goes on from CBDDLD010000004.1 coordinate 33,990, forward strand.
GCTATCTGAAGAGGTAAATAAGCAAATCACTGACGTTTATTTTAATATAGACAAAGCACTTGGACAATTGTCTGAGAATAGATTATATCAAGGCATTTCCTCCCAACAATACACAATTACAGCAACCAACGTGCTGGCTAATTTTTTAAGTGATGTGTTAGATAATATGGAAATGCAAATGAACCCTGGACAAGGAAGTGGAGGCCAAGATATGCAGTTGCCGGATATTATTATGAGTCAGGAAGAGCTGAATAAAAAAATGGAAGAGGGTGTTAAAAAAAGCGAAGAAGGCCAGCAAAAGGAGGGCCAGGAAGGTAAAGAAGGCGAGAAGGGTGAACAGGGCCAACAGCAAAAAGGTAATCAAGGTCAACAAGGCGAGCAGCAAAGTCAAGGTGGACAACAAGGTCAACAAGGAGACGGTAGTGAACAGAATGGTGAAGGCAACCAAAACGGCGAAGGTAATCAAGAGGGAAAAGATGGAAAGAAGAATGGTTATGGAGAAGGAAGTGAAGAAGAGCTTAATGGTGAGCTATACAAAATATACAAGCAACAACAACAATTAAGACAGGCCTTACAAGACAAGATAGGAAGAGAAGGTACTAAAGGTTCAGCAGGAGAACTTATAAAGCAAATGGAAGAAATAGAACTGGATCTAATCAACAAAGGATTCACAAATCAAACGCTTCAAAAAATGATGGACCTTCAGCATCAATTACTAAAATTAGAAAACGCTACGTTTTTGCAGGGACAAGATAATAAACGAGAGTCTGAAACAAATAAAAGGGCATTCAACTCCAATTCTGGTAGTCAAATCCCTAAAGCGAAATCCTATTTTAATACCATAGAAATATTAAATAGACAAGCCTTACCTTTGCGAGATAGTTACAAGAAAAAGATTCAAGACTATTTCAAGAAAACCAATGATTAGTTTTAATTATGAATTAGATTTTTCTCTTAATGATGAAGCGGCAACCTCTAGATGGTTGTCTGAAATCATAAGGGCAGAAGACTGCGCAGAAGGTGATATCAACTATATCTTTTGTAGTGATAACTATTTACATAAACTCAATGTTGAATATTTGAATCACGACACGTATACAGACATTATAAGCTTCGATTATTCAGTAGGAAAAGAACTACACGGCGATATTTATATTTCTGTGGATAGAGTGAGGGAAAATGCGCTAACTTTTAACCAATCTTTTAATGACGAATTGTCCAGAGTGATGGTTCATGGCGTTTTGCATTATTGTGGTTATAAGGACAAGACTGAATCAGAAAAAACAAAGATGAGGTCTAAAGAAGATCATTATTTGAGGCTGCGTTAATATTGTGATTTTCAACGTATATTTGCAAACTTTTAATAAGATTGTGTTCCACGTGGAACATATATATAATAGAACTAAAAAAAATGTTTAACGAAGTATATGATGTAATTGTTGTTGGTGCTGGGCACGCTGGTAGTGAAGCCGCCGCCGCTGCTGCCAATATGGGAAGTAAGACTTTGTTAATTACGATGAACCTTCAGAACATCGCGCAGATGTCATGTAACCCGGCAATGGGAGGAATAGCTAAAGGCCAAATTGTAAGAGAAATTGATGCGCTTGGCGGCTATAGTGGTATTGTTTCTGATACTTCTGCGATTCAGTTTAAAATGCTTAATAAGTCTAAGGGTCCTGCTATGTGGAGCCCTAGGGTTCAAAGTGACAGAATGCGTTTTGCTGAAGACTGGAGACTGCTTTTAGAAAGAACACCTAATCTTGATTTTTACCAGGAAATGGTGTCGGGGTTAATTGTAGAACAAGGACAAGTAAAAGGAGTAAAAACATCTTTAGGTATAGAGGTGAAAGCTAAAACGGTTGTCCTTACTAATGGTACTTTCTTAAATGGTCTTATTCATATAGGAGATAAAAACTTTGGAGGAGGAAGAGCAGGTGAAAGAGCTGCTACTGGTATTACAGAACAACTGATTGATTTTGGTTTTGACTCCGGGAGAATGAAAACGGGAACACCACCAAGAGTAGATGGAAGGTCTTTAGATTATTCTAAAATGATTGAGCAGCCAGGTGATGAAAACCCTGAAAAGTTTTCCTATTTAGATGCTACAAAGCCGTTAAAAGAACAACGGTCTTGTCATATGACATATACAAGTCCGGAGGTGCATGATTTACTTAGAGAAGGGTTTGATCGTTCCCCTATGTTTAATGGCCGAATCAAAAGTATAGGACCCCGTTACTGCCCATCCATTGAAGATAAGATTCATCGATTTGCTGATAAAGATAGGCACCAGCTCTTTGTTGAGCCTGAGGGCTGGAATACGGTTGAGGTTTACGTCAATGGATTTTCTACATCGCTTCCTGAAGATGTTCAGTTTAAGGCGCTACGTTCTGTAGAAGGCTTTGAAAAAGTAAAATTCTTTAGACCTGGATATGCTATTGAATACGATTATTTCCCACCCACTCAATTAAAGCACACTTTAGAAACAAAATTAATTGATGGATTGTTTTTTGCCGGACAGATTAATGGTACAACAGGATATGAAGAAGCTGCCTCTCAAGGACTAATGGCGGGTATAAACGCCAGCTTAAAAGTGCAAGAAAAAGATCCCTTTACATTAAAAAGAGATGAAGCTTATATAGGCGTTTTAATAGATGATCTAATTACTAAAGGCACAGAAGAACCTTATCGAATGTTTACATCTAGGGCAGAATACAGAACTCTGCTTAGACAAGATAATGCCGATTTTAGATTAACACCTAAAGGATATGAACTTGGATTAGCAAGTGAAAAACGACTAAGACGAATGGAGCAAAAGCAATCAGAATCAGATGCGTTTGTTCAATTCTTTAGAGAAACTAGTGTAAAACCAGAGGAGGCTAATCCGGTGTTAGAATCTAAAAATTCTTCACCAGTTAAGCAGTCAGACAAGATGTTTAAAATCTTTTCTAGGCCTAATATTTCTATAAAAGATGTCAGAAAGTTTAAAGCTGTAGAAGCCTATATAAGTGAAAATAATTTAGACAGAGAAGTCATAGAGCAAACAGAAATTCAAGTAAAATACTCGGGTTATATAGAGAAAGAAAAGAACAATGCCGATAAATTAAGCCGACTAGAAAACTTAAAAATCCCTGCTAATTTTGATTACTCTGTATTAAAATCTATGAGTTTAGAAGCTAGAGAAAAGCTAAAAAAAATCCAACCTGTAACTGTATCACAAGCCTCTAGAATTAGTGGTGTTTCACCAAGTGATATTTCGGTTTTATTAGTTTATTTAGGAAGGTAAATGTGAAAATGTTTCACGTGGAACATCTTTTTGTAGGTAACAATAATTTATGATTTCTGAAAACGATATTCATATAAAAGTAAAAGACCACTCAGTTTCTGGAGAGGTGTTTACACTTAAAAGAGACTCTATTTACGATTATCTTATTACATCACCTCAGCCTTCCTTAGAGCAACTTCCAAATTATTATAAGAGTGAAGATTATATTTCGCATACCAATAGCAAACGAAATATTTTTGAAGCTGTTTATCATATGGTAAGGAAGGTTTCTATTTCAAAAAAAGTCAACCTTATTAACTCTCAATTTACTGAAGACAAAAAAATATTAGACATTGGATGCGGGACAGGCGATTTTTTACATGCAGTAAAAAAAGAAGATTGGAATGTTGTCGGAATAGAGCCTAATGAATCGGCACGTCAAATTGCAATTTCAAAAGTAGGCAAGGACATATATGATACAGATCATTTAATGTCTTTACCGTCAGATACATTTGACATCATTACACTTTGGCATGTTCTTGAGCATTTACCTAAACTTGAAGAACATATACAATTAATTAAATCACTGTTGAAAGAAAACGGAACATTAATTGTAGCTGTCCCAAATTACAATAGCTTTGATGCAAATCATTACAAACAATTTTGGGCTGCTTATGATGTTCCTAGACATCTTTGGCATTTTTCCAGAAAAGCAATTCAAACACTTTTCGGTACAGTTCAGTTAAATGTCGAAAAAGAGCTTCCTATGAAATTTGACTCTTATTACGTGTCGCTTCTATCTGAAAAATATAAGTCCGGTTTTATGAACCCCTTCAAAGCATTTTGGATTGGTCTTAAATCAAACCTAAAAGCAAATCGTACAAAAGAGTATTCATCCATCATATATATACTCAAAAATCAATAAATACTTAAAATAAGCGTTTTTAAATAAGGTTCTCTAGTGTGCCTTGATAATCACATATGAAGTTTTTAAAACGCATTTAAAACCGCTTACAATAATTAATCCTCCATAGATAATGCCTATAGAAAGGGGTTTTACACATAATTTTAATTTATAGGAAAAAAAAGAGCCTTACTGGGAACAACTTTTATAAATTTGCAGCATCTAAAAAAATTATAGATTATGAAATCAGTATTAAAACTTCTGACAGTTTTATTTCTATTCACCTCATGTCAGCAAGAACAGAAAATCGCTTATGTGGATAGAGCAGAAGTTATAAATAATTACAAAGCCAAATTAGATATCGAAGAACGATTCAATATTAAAAACGAGGCTTTTATTAAAAGACGTGATAGCCTTATTAAGAATTATGAATTTGAAAGAAAAGAAGCGAGCATAAAAGCCCAACGCATGAACCAGGCCGAGATACAAAAACTAGCACAAGAGTACCAACAAAGAGAGGCGCTTTTAGGACAACAATTACAATATGAACAGCAAGTGCTTCAGAAAGAGTTTGATACTGAGTTAGATTCTACAATTGCTAAAGTGAAACGCTTTGTTCAAAAGTATGGTAAAGAAAACGGGTATACATTTATATTAGGAACAAGCGAAGCTACCAATACCGTAATGTATGGCCCAGAGCAGAAAGACATATCTAAAGAAATATTAGAGGGGTTAAATGCTGCTTACGACAAGAAAGAAAAATAAACTAAACCAAAACGCATAATTAATTGAAAGTCAGGTTTTTGCCTGACTTTTTTTATGCAATAAACGTGTGAGTTTAATAGATAAATCTGTTAGAATTATTTTAGAATTTCCATTTCGTTCTATATGGTATATAGCCGTTTCTAATTCAGATGTTATGTCTATAATGTTACCATCATGCACAAATGGAGCAAACTTCTCTAGTTTAAAACCTTCACTTTTAGTTTCTATATAAACGAGATTAGTAACACTGTAATTGTACAACATGGCCTGTCTAAACAAGTCTATACAAAAATGAAGAAATTGCTTTTGAGTTTCTCGTCCGGTTTTTGCCACGGTTTCACTCCATGATATGAGATCGTGAATAGCACTTTTATTGCCTTTAGCTTTAAATGCAGATCTTACCCAATAGACAAACCACTCTTCAAATTGAATGTCTTCACTATCTTGATATACAAGATCAGATGCTTTGTTGTAATTACCATTGGATTGATGCGCAATTTTTGTGGCTACAGAAGCTTCAAGGTCATAATTCTTAACCAGTGCGTTTTTGATATCTACTTCTGCTAGAGGAGGAAAATGAAGCACTTGACACCTAGATTTAATGGTGTTTATAATCTTTTCTTCATCCTCGGCAATAAGAATGAATATGGTTTTTTCTGGTGGCTCTTCTATAAGCTTGAGTAACTTGTTCGCACAAGCAGTGTTCATTTTTTCAGCCATCCATATAAGCATAACCTTATAACCACCTTCATAGGACTTTAGAGCTAAAGATTTCACAATATCTTGAGCCTCATCTACCCCTATCTGCCCTTGCTTATTATCAACCCCTAACAACCTATACCAATCAAATAAGTTACCATAGGGTTGCTGCGACAAAAGTTGACGCCACTCTTCCATAAAGTGCTTAGAAACAGGATGCGATTTTACTCTATCATTAGATGTTACAGGGAAAGCAAAATGAAGATCCGGGTGCGAAAAACTATTAAATTTCAAATTACATGCATCGTTTCCTGTATTGTTTTCCGAACCTGCATTATTGCACAAGATATATTGGGCATAAGCAATAGCCATGGGTAATGTCCCTGAGCCTTCCGGACCAACAAATAATTGAGCATGAGGTATTCGCCCTTGATCAGCACTAACTGTTAAGTGATTCTTTATATGTGATTGTCCAAGAATGTCGGAAAAAAGCATAAAGCAAATATAACCTTTGTTTTAACAAATTATTTTAGTTTCCTGATATAAAATCGCACTATTTTAGAGCTACTATAACCGAGTATAAAAATCGCACGTGTCCAATAAAGCATTATTATTTATTCCAGACATTTCCGGGTTTACAGAATTTGTGAGTCATACAGCAATTACGCATAGCAAGCATATTATTAGCGAGCTTTTAGAATTGCTAATAGACAATAATATTACGGGCTTAGAATTGGCAGAAATAGAAGGGGATGCGCTTTTTATGTATAAAACGACAGAACGCCCTATTTTTAATGATATTGAAGCTCAAGTGAAAGCAATGTATATTGCTTTTCACAAGCACTTAAAACGCTACGAGTACGAGCGCATTTGTCGTTGTGGAGCCTGTTCATCGGCCTATAACTTAAGTTTGAAATTTGTGATTCATTATGGTGAAGTGGATTTTATTACTGTTAAAAATATCACCAAACCTTTTGGAGAAGAAGTCATCAAAATACACAGGTTGCTTAAAAACAAAATAGATATAAAAGAGTATGCACTATATACAGATACTATATTAGAAGAAGAGAGTAATCATGAAATAATCGAGGGAGAATATGATTTTGGAAAAATTAAGTATAGCTTTAAATCACTAGCTCACTATCTATCTGAAATCCCAGAAATTGAACCTATACCAGAAGACGTCCCAAAACATAAAATAATTAGTAAATCTACTCATGTAAAACTTCCTATTCTCGATTTATATGAAGTGATCAGTAATTTTGATTATAGACTATTGTGGGCTAAGGGTATTGATAAAGTAGAATATGAAAAAAATAGAGTAAATAGATCTGGTGAAAAACATCGTTGTTTAATTTCTGATTCTCAAGACATACACCCAATTACAACCTCTAGGCCTTCTAAGAACAATGAATTGGTCTATGGCGAATCTACAGGAGGGGTGCCATTCATGAAAAAATTCAATATTTATTATGTTCTTAAGGAGCTAGACAAAGAAGAAACAGAACTCACCATAGAGGTTTTTGCAGATTTCAAACCATTTGGTGTTTTAATGAAGCCTCTAATAAGAAAAAATTTAAGTAAAAACATTACAGAAAATATAAAAGAACTTATATTGCTCGTCGATTCCGGATTCACATTAAAAAACCCAATTTCATAGGAATGAAAACCATAAATGACTTTAATTTTCAAGATAAAAAAGCACTCATAAGAGTAGATTTTAACGTGCCTTTGAATGATAATTTTGAAGTAACAGATGCTACTAGAATTATTTCTGCTAAGCCTACAATAATAAAGATATTAGAAGATGGCGGTAGTTGTATTTTAATGTCGCATTTGGGTAGGCCAAAAGGTATAGACACCTCATTTTCACTAAAGCATATTGTAAGCAAGGTAGAAGACATTTTTGGAGTAGAGGTTAAGTTTGCAAATGATTGTGTTGGCAATGAAGCCAAACAGATGGCTAAAAACTTACAGCCGGGAGAAATACTTTTATTAGAGAACCTTAGGTTTCATGACGAAGAAAAGAAAGGAGATGTTGACTTTGCAAAACAACTATCTGCCTTAGGAGACATATATGTAAATGATGCTTTTGGTACAGCACACAGAGCACACGCATCTACAACGATCATTGCTCAATTTTTCAAAAACGAAAAATGCTTTGGCAGCTTATTGGCAAGAGAGATTGAAAGCATTAAAAGGGTTTTAGAATCTGATAACAAACCTGTTTTAGCAATATTAGGAGGGGCAAAAGTATCTTCTAAAATTACTGTGATCGAAAACATTTTAGATAAGATTGATCACCTTATAATAGGAGGAGGAATGACCTTTACATTTATAAAAGCACAAGGTGGCAATATAGGAGGATCCATTTGTGAAGATGATAAAATGGATTTAGCACTCGATATTTTAAAACAAGCTGCAAATAAAAATGTTAAGGTGCACTTGCCTGAAGATGTTGTTGCTGCTAACGCCTTTAGTAATGATGCCGAAACACAACTAACAGATGTGAGGAGTATTCCTGATGGATGGCAAGGACTTGACGTGGGGCCAAAATCAATTGAACACTTCAATACTATTGTAAACCAATGCAAAACGATATTATGGAATGGCCCTTTAGGCGTTTTTGAAATGGATACCTTTTCAAAAGGAACTATAGCCTTAGGAGACTCAATAACAGAAGCCACAAAAAATGGCGCTTTTTCTTTAGTTGGAGGAGGCGATTCTGTTGCTGCTGTAAAGCAATTTGGTTTCGAAAATAAGGTGAGCTATGTAAGCACAGGAGGAGGCGCTATGTTAGAGAGCCTAGAAGGAAAAACACTCCCTGGAATTGCAGCTATAATGAAGTAAGTGATAAACTTGAGACACATTACACATATACGAAATAGTAATAGCTATCGTTTTTAGATAGTGATTTAAAGATAAAAAGATGCGCCTAACCGTAACTTATATCATTTTAGTTTTTAGCCTTTTTGGGTTTTCACAAAGTCAAGATAGTACTAAGGTGAAGACTGAAAAAACCAATGAAGCTATTACCGATACAATTATTGATGGTAAAACTATTGTTGATGCTAAAAAAATCCCTGCCATAGCTGACACTACAGATATTAAATCTTTAGAGGACTTAGACTTGGCGGCAAAAATTGATGAAAAATGGCTCGAAGAATTGTATAGCAATTCATTATTTGACACCATTTATAAATCGGTAACAGAACTTAACTATGAGCCGGTAGATTATCCAGAGCTTTCTACTGATACCCTTAAGGCAAGATTGAAGCGACTTAATGCAAGGACACCATTTAATGTAGAGTATAATCCTTCTTTAGAGAATGTGATCAAAAATTACCTTAAGCACAGAAGAAAGTCTATGGAAAAATTAATGGGTTTAAGCCATTATTACTTTCCTATGTTTGAAGAACAGCTAGACAAACACGATATTCCACTAGAGATAAAATACTTAGCTATTGTAGAATCGGCATTAAAACCTAAGGCAAGATCTCGTGTTGGAGCAACGGGCTTATGGCAGTTCATGTTTACAACCGGAAAGATATATGGCTTAGACGTTAGTAGCTATGTGGATGAAAGGAGAGATCCGGTTATGGCTACTGAAGCAGCTTCAAAATATTTAGCTAAATTATATACCATTTTCGGTGATTGGGACCTTGCCTTAGCTGCGTATAATTCTGGCCCAGGTAATGTAAGTAAAGCTATTAGAAGATCGGGAGGCTATCAAAATTATTGGAATATTAGACACCATCTACCTCGTGAAACAGCAGGCTATGTCCCTGCTTTTTTAGCAACAATGTACATTTTTGAATTTGCAGAAGAACATGGTTTTAAACCACAGCGACCAGCATTTAATTATGTTGAAACAGATACTGTAAGAGTGAAGCAAATGATCACACTAGATCAAGTTGCAGAGGTCACAGGGGTTAAAATTGAAGAACTACAATACCTGAACCCGTCCTATAAGTTAGACATCATTCCATATATTGAGGATGAAAATTATACCCTTAGATTACCAAGACACGCTATTGGTGTATTTGTCAATAATGAAGACAAGATTTATGCTTATGCACAAGAAGAGTTTAATAAAAGAGAAAAGCCATTACCTCAATTTTTCGAAAACGATACAAAGATTAGGTATCGTGTAAGAAATGGAGATTATTTAGGAAGAATAGCTAGAAAATACGGAGTAAGGGTAAGCCAAATTAAACGTTGGAACGGCTTAAGAAATAATAATATTAGAGTTGGTCAAAGATTAACCATCTATCCAAGGAACCCTGCAAGCATAAAGCCAAGTTCTAGTAAGACTGTAGCATCAAAGAAAAAACCGATAGACACTAAAGGAAAAAAAACGTATACCGTTCAAAAAGGGGATTCTTTATGGAGTATAGCGCAAAAGTTTTCCGGAGTTTCAGTTCAAAACATTAAAGATTGGAATAACATCAGTAACAATAAACTTAAGATTGGAATGATTCTTGTCGTTTCAAAATAACACTATAAAAAAAACTTATGAGATCTATAATTACAATACTATGTTTTGCCCTGTTTTTTAGCTGTAATGAAGGTAAGGATGGTAATCAGGTTTATCTTTCAAGTTCCTCAGGAAACATCAACAGCATATCTGTAGTTTCTGACAATGTTATATGGGATGGCGATGTAGGAGAAAGTATACGTTCAATTTTTGCAGCTCCTCTAGAAGGTTTACCTCAAGACGAACCTATTTTTTCTTTAACTCAAATTCCAACTCAGGTTTTTAGTGATTTTGCAACCAGAAACAGAATTATCCTAAAAATTGAAAAATCAGATGAAAATAAAGTTTCAATTCACAGAAACGTTTATGCTAAACCACAAACTGTTGTTTTAGTTAAAGGCAAGACAAATCAGGATATTATTGGTCAACTGCAATCTAATGCCCCAAAGATCATAGATGCGTTTAATAAAGAAGAAGTCCGAGAAAAACTAAGAAGAATAAATAAATCATTACTCAAAGATGAGACTATGGAACAAGCTCTGGGCTTCAAAGTTGATATTCCATCAGTATACCGAATAGCAAAAGCAGAAGAAAATTTTTATTGGATAAGAAAAACAATAAGCAACAATAATGAGACTATGGATCTTATGTTCTATAGTTTACCAATAGATGAAATAAAGCAAGGCGATAGCACAATTATAGATATCATTAGGGTGAGAGATAGTATTGCTAAGAAGTATATTCCCGGACCGGAAGAAGGAAAATACATGGCTACTGAAGATGCTTATGTACCCTCTCTTTTTAAAACTATTGTGAACAACAAACCCACTTTTGAGACCAAAGGAGTTTGGGAAGTAAAAGGGATGTACATGGCAGGCCCTTTTGTAAACTACGCTATAGAGGATAAAGTAAACAATAGATATTTAGTTGCAGAAGGATATGTTTATGCACCTAGGTTAGATAAACGTAGATTGGTGTTTGAGCTAGAAGCAATAATTAAATCAATTACAATAAACTAAAAAAAGCCAACTCAATGAGTTGGCTTTTTTTGTATGATAACTAATAGTTATTCTTTATTATCAGATTCTTTATCCTTGCTAGCATCTTTAAACTCTTTTAAACCGCTACCTAGACCTCTCATCAATTCAGGTATTTTTCTGCCACCAAAAAGTAATAAAACTACAACAGCGATTAGTATTACTTGAGGCCATCCAATTGCTAATGGAATTATGCTTACACTCATAATATTAAATTTAGGCTTCAAAGTTAATAATTAAAGTTTAATTAATACGTTGTAAAGTCAACTTTAGGCAAGATATAAATGCTTTATGAGTATTTTATTTAATTTTGTCAGATATGGCTAACAGTAACAAGAAAGAGAAGAAGTTTGCAAAGAAATTACTGCACAAATATCGGCTAGTAATTTTAAATGAAGACACATTTGAGGAGCGTTTTGCAATCAAGTTAACACGCCTTAATGTGTTTGTAATTACATCTTTATCCTCGATACTAATCGTTTTCCTTACTATTATGCTTATTGCCTTTACGCCGTTAAGAGAGTACATTCCGGGATATTCGTCCACGGCATTAAAGAAAAAAGCTACGGAACTTACGTATAAAACAGACTCTCTAGAAAGAGAAATTTACATTAATGAAAGGTATTATGCGTCCATAAAAAATGTGCTTACAGGAGACGTAAAAACAGAAGATCTTAATAGAGACTCAATTATTGAAGCTGCTAAGCAAGATATTGCACTTTTAAAAATTAAAACCAACAGAGAAGACTCGTTATTAAGAGAAAAAGTCAATAAAGAGGATAAATACAATTTATTTGAAACCGAATCTAACACCTCCAATTTTGTGTTGTTTCCTCCTGTTAATGGTACCATTTCAGAAGGATATAGCATAGAAGACAAGCATTTTGCCGTAGATATTGTAGTACCGACGAACACACCTATTAAAGCTACAGCAGACGGTACAGTAATCTTTGCTGAATGGACGGTAGAAACAGGTTATGTTGTCATTATTGAACACAAACAAGAACTGATCTCTGTCTATAAGCACAATGCATCTATAACTAAATCTCAAGGTGATTTGGTAAAATCTGGAGAAGTAATTGCACTTTCTGGTAATACAGGCCAATTTAGTACCGGCCCTCACTTACACTTTGAACTTTGGAGTAGAGGTTATCCGGTTAACCCCATTAATTTTATTGATTTTCAGTAATGCTATCACTTAAAGCAGCCCTTGCAAAACCATTTGCTAAACGCGTTTCAAAGTCTATTCGTAAATGGGCCTCTAACCCCATTGTAACTCAAGAGAAGGTCTTTCAGGAATTAATTAGTAAGGGGGCAGAAACAAGTTTTGGAAAAGATCATGACTTTATTAGTATTAATAGCCATGAAGATTTTGTAAGACGGGTACCTATTAGAGATTATGAGGGCATAAAACATTATGTAGATAGAGTTGTCGAAGGTGAGGAAAATGTGTTGTGGAGAGGCAAACCAATATATTTTGCTAAAACTTCAGGCACTACTTCAGGAGCAAAGTACATCCCTATTACAAAGGAAAGTATGCCCACACATGTTGAGGCAGCAAGAAATGCTATACTCATGTATATCAATGAAACTGGGAAGTCTAAGTTTGTTGATGGAAAAATGATATTTCTTCAGGGCAGTCCAATTTTGGAGGAAAAGAATGGAATACAACTAGGGCGTTTATCAGGCATAGTAGCGCATTATGTTCCCAGATATCTCCAAAGGAACAGGCTACCTAGTTATGAAACGAATTGCATCGAAGATTGGGAGACCAAAGTAGATGCAATTGTTGAGGAAACCCTTCTGGAGAATATGACTATTATATCTGGAATACCTTCATGGGTACAAATGTATTTTGAGAGACTTATAGCTAAGAAAGAACAAAAGGTTGGTGATATATTTAAAAACTTTAATCTTTTCATTTTTGGTGGTGTTAATTACGAACCATATCGGGCTAAATTCGAAAACTTAATAGGAAGGAAAGTAGATAGTATTGAATTATACCCGGCAAGTGAAGGTTTTTTTGCATTTCAAGACCAACAGGGAGAAAAAGGTATGTTACTTCAATTAAACTCAGGGATATTTTATGAGTTTGTTGAAGCTGATAAATTTTTTGATGAGAACCCAGAAAGAGTAACATTAAAAGATGTAGAGGTAGGTGTGAATTATGTGATGATAATTTCAACATCGGCAGGGTTATGGGCCTATAATTTAGGAGATACCATTGAGTTTACATCACTTTCCCCATTTAGGGTTATTGTAACTGGTAGAATAAAACATTTTATTTCAGCTTTCGGAGAACATGTTATAGGGAAAGAAGTGGAACAAGCATTAAAAGAAGCAACATTAAATACCGACATCAGAGTAAATGAGTTTACGGTAGCGCCACAGATAAACCCCAAAGAAGGGTTACCATATCATGAGTGGTTTATTGAATTTGAAAAAGAACCAGAAGACATGTCTGCTCTAGAAAATATGCTAGATGACTCACTTCAAAACCAAAACTCGTATTATTTTGACCTAGTAGAAGGTAAAGTATTAAGGCCTTTGAAAGTGACTAAAGTAAAACAAGATGGTTTTATAGAATACATGAAGTCTATTGGTAAGCTGGGAGGGCAAAATAAAATTCCTAGATTGTCTAATGACAGAAAAATAGCAGATGCTATTTATAAGCAAAATTTAATCAAATAACATTATCTTTAAGCCCTAAAAACATGGGTAAAAACAAAAGACACGAAAGAACCAGAGCGCAAGAAAGCTCTAATGCGATTGAGCGGATGTACATTACCATGAGGCATTTGTTTAATCGTGGGTTTTATAAACCTATGGGTATTTCCGGGGAAACACTAAGGCAGTCGTTATTGCTACTTAGACCGGAAATTTATGGTTCCATAGCTGAAGAGAAAGCAGAACTTGAGGGTTTACTATATGTAATTGATCGTTTACCACAAGGAATAGAAGAATGTACTTTTATAAACCTAACAAGCGATGAAGGTTATGGAAATTCACACTTTAAGGTTATAATACCTCCAAAACGAAGACGCAATTGCTATCGTATTGATGATGAGCAAATGAATATTGAAATTACCCGAGGACGTTCAGAAATCTATGATATATTAACCCATCTTACATTCTTATTTATTGAATCTCATAAAATCAGTAGAAGGGTTTTAATAGATGAAGAAGGGAATACTATTAGAGATTGGCTCAAGTTAGAAAAAGCAGTAAAAGCCACAAAAAAGTTGGGGCAAAATGAACGCGAAATAGCCATTACTCACACGGCCCATATCCTTGGACGAACTTTTAATGAGTTGTCAGAAGTATATGATAGCTTTTCTACTAAAGAACAACCAGACAGGTTATTACACATCATATATTGGCTAGGTAAACACGCTATCCAAGAGACGATAAATAATAATAAAAGGACAGTAACCTTTAGTCCGGTTCTGAGAGAGCGGTTAGGGCACCATATCCATGGAGAAATGTGGGCAGATACCATAAAGTCTGTTTTATATAAAAACAACCTTTTAAACAGACCTATACACATTATTAGCGCCAATATGCATAGTGTTATGAATTCTTTGTTTGCAAAGACAGCACTAAAGGCCCAAAAAATATCTGGAGACGATTATGCGGTCTATGAAGAATTAAGTAAGTCTGGCAGCTCTACATTGCGTAATAAAGTAGAGAAAAAAGCGTTGCAAAATGGAATGATTTACATTAAGGATACCTCAGGAACCAACATAGATGTCCAGATTTTTGATACAGATAAAATAGATTTCAAGGAAACTAATTTTGATTATAACCAAAAAGAAGCGTCTAACAAGGCTGTAATTTTTGTTATGGATTATGCTTTTGGTGAGCAGGCCTATGAAACATTAGATGAATTTTTAAAACCCGTAAATGTAAACGGAGAAAAAGTGCATCTTAATGTAGAATCTATTTCTATAATGGGGAAAGCAGGAATTTTACAAGGAGGAAAAGGTGATGTAATGATACCATCTGCTCATGTATTTGAGGGAACAGCAGATAATTATCCGTTTAAGAATGAGCTATGTAAAGCAGATTTATTAGATTGCGGAGTAGATGTATACGAAGGGGCAATGGTAACAGTATTGGGAACGTCTTTACAAAACAAAGAGATATTAAAATTCTTTAAAAACTCAACATGGAATGTCATTGGGTTAGAAATGGAAGGTGCGCATTATCAAAAAGCGATTCAAGCGGCATCTAGAGTTAGAGGGAATATCAATAAAGATGTAAAAGTACGATATGCTTATTATGCTAGTGATAATCCACTAGAGACAGGTAGTACATTAGCATCGGGAGGTTTGGGAACTTCTGGCGTGAGACCAACGTATGTAATAACTAACAAAATTTTAGAACAGATATTTAATTTTAAATAGATTATGAGTGAAAAATCACCACAAAAAGAGAATGAAGAAGTAGATTTAATCCAGCTTTTTAACTTGATTGGAAAATCATTTGAAAGATTTTTTAAGTTTATAGGTAACATTTTTAAACTAATTTTCAAGGTTTCTGTTTACTCATTGAAACCTATCGTTGAAAATTTTAAGGTTATATCTATTTCCATTATGATTGCTGCAATAATAGGCTATGGTTTGGAGAAGTTTTCAACACCAGTTTTTTCCTCTAATATGCTTGTTAAGCCATATTTTGAATCTAAGTACAACTTAGTAAAAAACATAAACTACTATAATTCATTAATTGTAAGGAGAGATTTAGAGCAATTGTCAAGAATTTTTGAAATTGACACTACAGAAGCAAGTGAGCTATTAGAATTTTCTATCGAAGTTGGGCCAGAAGACCCCAATCAGGTTTTACAACAATACGATCAATATATAAAATCTATTGACAGTACATTAGCAGAAGAAGTTTCATATACTGAATTTATAGAGAATAGAGAAATACTTAGAAGTGATGTATTCTCTATTCAAGCAAAATCATCTAGTCAAACTATCTTTCAAAAATTAAGCAAGGGATTTGAAAAAATATTTGAAAATGAGTACTCAACAAAAATGAAAAAAATTCGAGACTCAGTAGTTGATATAGAAAAGAGGTCATTACAAGAGCAGTTAGTTAGGGTCGATAGCTTACAAAGCATGTACATAGGAATACTTAAAGAAGAGGTGAAGGAAAACAGGGTGTCGATTGGAATTGATGGAATGCTACCTTTAAAACAAGATAGGGTGCTGACAAGAGAGTATGAACTTTTTCAACAAGAAGTGGAAATTAGAAATGCCATAAGAAGCCTGAATAAAGAATTAGTAGAAAAGAACAGTTATTATGATATACTTGCTGAGTTTGCGGAGGTGGGTAGCGAAGAAGTTTCTATTTGGAAAAGATACTCCTTAATGCTGCCACTGGCAGTTTTAATTGTGATGATTTTAAGTTTTATTTTCTATAAAGCATTTAGTTTTATTAAAGACTATGAATAATATACTCATTACTGGAGGCTTAGGGTTTATTGGGTCTAATTTTATTATTCACATACTTAATAAATATAAAGATTATAACATAATCAATTTAGATAAGCTTACCTATGCAGGTAAGCTTTCAAATTTAGAAGAAATACAAGATCATAAAAATTACAAGTATGTTAAAGGTGATATTTGTGATAAAGATTTAGTGATAAGCCTTTTTTCTGATTACAATATAAATCAAGTTATCCATTTTGCAGCAGAATCACATGTCGATAATTCTATAGAAAACCCAGATGCTTTCATAAACACAAATATCCACGGTACATTTAATTTAATTAATACGGCCAAGCATTTTTGGATGGAAGCTCCATTTAAATTCAAGAAGGGTTGCGAGGGCAATAGGTTTCATCACATATCTACCGATGAGGTTTATGGAACTTTAGGGGAAACTGGCTTGTTTTCAGAAACTACGTCTTATGCGCCAAATAGTCCGTACAGCGCTTCTAAAGCGTCTTCAGATTTTATTGTTAGAAGTTATCACCACACATATGGAATGAATGTTGTAACTACCAATTGTAGTAATAATTACGGACCAAAGCAACACGACGAGAAGCTTATACCTACTATCATAAGAAATGCGATTCAGGGTAATCCTATTCCAATTTATGGAGATGGAAAAAATATAAGAGATTGGCTTTATGTACTAGATCATTGTAAGGGCATAGACTTAGTCTTTCATAATGGAAAATCAGGAGAGACGTATAATATTGGAGGTAAAAATGAGAGAACAAATATATATATTGCTAATACCATATGTGATATACTAGATGAAATAGCTCCAAAAGAAAAGTCATATAAAGACCAAATAACATATGTAAGTGATAGACCTGGTCATGATTTCAGATATGCTATTGACGCTTCAAAAATCGAAAATGAATTAGATTGGAAAGCAGATGAGAACTTTGAATCGGGTATTAGAAAAACTATAGATTGGTATCTAAAGAACTATAGATAATGAAAGGAATAATTTTAGCCGGAGGATCTGGGACACGATTATATCCGCTTACTAAATCTGTAAGCAAGCAATTAATGCCTGTTTATGATAAACCAATGATATATTATCCACTGAGTACATTAATGCTGGCCGGAATAAATGAAATATTAATTATTTCTACACCAAAAGATACACCAAACTTCAAACACCTTTTGGGTAATGGAACTCAATATGGGTGCAAATTTTCTTATGCTGTACAACAAGAGCCAAAAGGTTTAGCAGAAGCATTTATAATTGGCAAAGATTTCATAGGCAATGATAAAGTGGCCCTAATATTAGGAGATAACATATTTTACGGATCGGGGCTTACGAAAACACTTCAAGAAAGTAATAATCCTGAAGGAGGAATAATATTTGCTTATCATGTTACTGACCCACAACGATATGGAGTGGTAGAGTTTGATGAGAATAATAAAGCTATATCCATTGAAGAAAAGCCTCAAGAACCAAAGTCAAATTATGCAGTTCCGGGGATTTATTTTTATGATAATGATGTTGTCCAAATTGCTGAAAATATTTTACCTAGCAACAGAGGAGAATTAGAAATTACTGATGTCAATGCCCAGTACTTAAAGCAAGGGAAATTAAATGTACAAATACTCGACAAAGGCACGGCTTGGCTAGATACAGGTACATTTAGCTCCCTTATGCAAGCCTCACAATTTGTGCAAGTCATAGAAGAGCGTCAAGGTCTAAAAATTGGCTGTATAGAAGAAGTTGCATATAAAATGAATTATATAAATAAAGCCCAGCTTCAACAACTTGCTGAACCACTGCTTAAGAGTGGTTATGGAAAATATTTACAACAATTACTATGATAACTGTCCAAGAGACACCGCTTAAAGATTGTTTTGTGATTAAACCTCTTGTCTATAATGATGACAGGGGATATTTTTATGAAAGCTTTAACCTAAAAGCTTTTATTGAAAATACAGGTATAGATGTAGATTTTGTACAAGACAATCAATCCAAGTCTTCAAAAGGTGTTTTAAGAGGATTGCATTTTCAAATTGGTGATTACGAACAGGCAAAATTAGTAAGAGTTATAAAAGGAAGTGTTTTAGATGTATGTGTAGATCTACGACCTAAGTCTGAAACATTTAGAAAAGCATTTTCAATTATCTTAGACGATAAAAAGCATGAACAATTATTTGTTCCTAGAGGTTTTGCTCATGGGTTTCATGTACTAGAAGATGAGACCATATTTAGTTATAAGTGTGATAATTATTATAACAAAGCGTCTGAAAGAGGTATAATCTATAATGACCCACAACTAAATATTGATTGGCATATATCTGAAGGGACAAATATTTTGTTATCTGAAAAGGATAAAATTTTACCAACGTTAGACGTTTTTCTGAATGAAAGCTAGAATCCTTGTGACTGGGGCCAATGGACAGTTGGCTCAGACAATTAGAGAGGTATACGAGAAAGACAAAAACCTTATAGAAATGGTTTTTGCTGGTAGGGAAGTTTTAGATATCACATCTCAGAACAGCATAGACACTTTATTTAAAAGTGAAACATATGATTATTGTATTAATTGTGCCGCATATACAAATGTTGAACTTGCCGAATCTCAAAAAGAAGAGGCTTTTTTAGTAAATGCTGAAGGGTCAAAGTACTTAGCCGAAGCCTGTAAACGTAGCGGAACAATTCTGATTCATATCTCAACAGATTATGTGTTTGATGGCACAAGTAAAAGCCCTTACTTAGAAGATGACCCCACCAACCCCATAAACATCTATGGGAAATCAAAGCTACAAGGAGAAAAATATATCACTTCAATTCTTAATAAATACTACATCATAAGGGCATCTTGGTTATATTCAGAGTACAATAAAAATTTTTTAAAAACAATTTTAAATAAGATTATAGATAACCAAGATTTAAAAATTATAAACTCACAAAAAGGAACCCCAACCAGTTGTGAAGAATTGTCTTATTTCCTACTTTATTTAATTGAAAATGAAAACATACCCTATGGAATATACCATTTTTCTGCTTCGGGCAATTGCACATGGTATGATTACGCGCTCCAAATAGGTCAAAACGTTTCTGGGTATGACATTAACAAAATACAACCCGTAGAGTCATTTAAAACATTAGCTGAACGACCTACCTATAGTGTATTATCTATAGAAAAGACACAATCTAAATATAAGAACCTAGAGCATTGGAGAGATTCTGTAGATAAGACCGTAAAACGCTTATTATAATGATAAGCAGCTTTAATACATTGACTATTTTGTATAGTATAAAAGCATTATTTTTACCATGATGGCTTTAATAAATTATTAATTTGATGAAGAAAAAAGTTGCATTAATTACAGGTGTTACGGGCCAAGATGGTGCTTATCTAAGTGAATTCCTGTTGAGAAAGGGGTATGTAGTACACGGTATAAAGAGAAGGACTTCTCTTTTTAATACCGATAGAATAGATCATATATACGAAGATCCACACGAAAAAGAACGTAATTTTTTTCTTCATTATGGCGATCTAACTGATGCAACAAATTTGGTAAGATTAATAAAGGATATCCAACCGGATGAGGTTTATAATTTAGGAGCTATGAGCCATGTAAAAGTGTCTTTTGAAACCCCAGAATATACTGCAAATGTAGATGCTCTGGGAACTTTGAGATTACTGGAGGCTCTTAGAATAGCTGGCTTAGATAAAACCACAAAATTTTACAATGCCTCTACTTCAGAACTGTATGGTAAAGCCCAAGAGATACCCCAGTCTGAAAAAACGCCATTTTACCCTAGAAGCCCTTATGGTGTTGCTAAACTATATGCGCATTGGATAACAATTAACTATCGAGAAGCTTATGACATTTTTGCTTGTAACGGCATTTTATTTAATCATGAATCACCGGTTAGAGGAGAAACCTTTGTCACCAGAAAAATTACTAGAGCCGCATCAAGAATAGCTTTAGGCTTGCAAGACAAACTCTATTTGGGCAATCTAGATGCATCCAGAGATTGGGGGCATGCAAAAGATTATGTAAAAATGATGTGGCTTATATTACAAGCCAAAGAACCTGAAGATTGGGTTATTGCGACTGGGACATCCACATCTATCAGAACGTTTGTAACACTAGCTTTTGAATATTTAGGAATTGAGATTGAATTTAAGGGTACCGGAGATGATGAAGTAGGTTATGTTAAATCTTGCAACGACCTAGCATATCAGATAGAGGAAGGAAAAGAGGTAATAGCAATTGATAAAACGTATTACAGGCCAACAGAAGTTGATACTTTGGTAGGAGATGCAACTAAAGCTAAAGAAAAGCTCGGATGGTCACCAGAGTTTAGTTTAAAAGATTTGATAGACGATATGATGTCGAGTGATTTAGAATACATTAAAAAACAGCAATACCTTCAAGATGGAGGATATAAGATTAAAAACTACTTTGAATAGATAATGCATTTTGACTCAAAAATTTTTGTAGCTGGCCATAACGGAATGGTAGGGAGTGCTATTTTAAATAGACTACAAGACGATGGCTTTACTAACATTATAGTAAGAAGCCATAAAGATTTAGACCTTACAAATCAGAAGAGCGTAGAAATGTTTTTTGAGGCTGAAAAACCAGAGTATGTATTTTTAGCCGCGGCAAAAGTAGGAGGAATATATGCTAACAATATATGCAGAGCTGAGTTCATATATGAAAATATAATGATTCAAAGCAATGTCATACACCAGAGTTATTTAAGCGGAGTTAAGAAGTTACTTTTTATTGGGAGTACATGTATATACCCTAAAGAAAGTAATCAACCTATAAAGGAAGAGTATCTATTAACTGGAGCTTTAGAATATACAAATGAACCTTACGCCATTGCTAAAATAGCAGGAATTAAAATGTGCGAAAGCTATAATATTCAGTATGGGACTAACTTCATGTCAGTGATGCCTACCAATTTGTACGGTCCGAATGACAATTTTAATTTAGAGACCTCTCATGTAATTCCGGCTCTAATCAGAAAAACACATCTAGCAAAGCTTTTAAAAAGGAAAGTATTTGATGCTGTATTAGAGGATTTAAACCTCTCAAGTATTGATGAAGCAAAAGCGTATTTATCTGCTCATGGCGTTAAAGAAAGCTCAGTTGAAATATGGGGAACAGGGCAACCTCTTAGAGAGTTTTTATGGGTAGAAGATATGGCTAATGCTTGTGTACACATAATGAAGCAAGTAGATTTTAATGATGTAGTAAACCTTTCAAACAAAAAGGAAATTAGAAATACCCACATTAATATTGGCACTGGTGATGAATTGTCTATAAAGGAGTTAGCCGAAATAGTTAAAGAAATAATAGACTATGATGGGCAACTGATTTATGATAGCTCTAAGCCAGACGGCACTATGAGAAAACTTACAGACATATCTAAATTACATAGTTTAGGATGGAATCATAAAGTAGAATTAAAAGAAGGCATTAAAAAGCTATATGTATGGTACCTTTCAAATAGATGATTAATTAAAAATTGCTATTTCAGCATGTTTAGATGCCGGAAAAGAAATTATGAAAATCTATGAAACAAACTTCACTATTGAATACAAAGAGGACTAGTCTCCTAAACCCTGATTTTCTTGTATATAGGAAGGGCTATATATTAGTTTAAAAGTTTATGAATATAAACATACAATCAATTGGTTTAATGATATATAATAGTATTTTTGCACAAGTTATTAGCACTGTTGACTTTAAATAATTTACTATAAGTCAAGATTATTGATGAAAAAGAAAAACCTTATCATTTTTGGTACCCGTCCTGAAGCCATAAAAATGGCTCCGTTAGTCAAGACTTTTTTAAAACATCCAGATCATTTTGAGACTAGAGTATGCGTTACAGCACAACATAGAGAAATGTTAGACCAAGTGCTTAGCTTTTTTGACATTACTCCAGACTATGATCTTAACTTAATGAGGCCTAATCAAAATCTTTATACGCTTACAGCTGATATAATTACTAATTTAAAAGAGGTGCTAGAAAGTTATAACCCAGATTATGTGTATGTGCATGGAGATACAACGACAACAATGGCTGCTAGTATAGCTTCATTTTACTCAGGAGCAAAAGTATGTCATGTTGAAGCTGGACTCAGAACCTTCAATAAGAGATCTCCTTTTCCAGAAGAAGTCAACAGAACTATAGCTGGCAGTGTCTCTGACTATCATTTTTCTCCCACAAGTATATCTAGATTTAATCTCATCAACGAAAATATTTCTGAAGAGAATGTACTAGTTACAGGGAACACGGTTATTGATGCCTTAAAATATAGCATTGGCATTGTAAACTCGGAGTCGTATAAAGATTCAGAAATAGAAGGGTTAAAAAATAAACTAACTCATAGTGGTCGTTTAATATTAGTTACAGGTCATAGAAGGGAAAATCACGGACAAGGCTTTATAAATATATGCAATGCATTAAAAAGTATAGCGAAACAAAACGAAAATGACCTTATTGTTTACCCTGTACATCTGAACCCAAATGTCCAAAAACCCGTATATGATATACTTGAAGGAGTTCCTAATATAATGCTGATACCTCCTTTATCGTATCCTGCCTTTGTGTGGTTAATGGATAAGTCTTATCTTATTATAACAGATAGTGGCGGAGTGCAAGAAGAAGCGCCAAGTTTAGGTAAACCAGTTTTAGTGATGAGAAGTACAACTGAAAGGCCTGAAGCCGTAGATGCAGGAACAGTAATATTGGTAGGGACTGATGCGGAAAGAATAATAAATGAAACTAATAATTTACTTAATAATTCAGAGTTTTATAATAAGATGAGTAAGTTGCACAATCCATACGGAGATGGTAATGCCTGTGAAAGAATTGTTGAATTTATTTTAAAAAATAAAAATGAGTAATAATCCAAGTGTTGTAATGATGGGTTTGGGCTATATAGGATTGCCAACAGCAGCCCTTATTGCTCAAAATAAAACCTATGTTCATGGTGTGGATATAAATCCTAAGGTGGTAGAAACTATAAATGATGGTAAGATTCATATAATTGAACCAGATCTAGATAGTGCTGTTGCAGATGCCGTAAGAGAAGGGTATTTAAAAGCCGCTACAACACCTGTTTCAGGAGAAGTCTATTTGATAGTAGTTCCCACACCTTTTAAAGACAAAAATGAACCAGACACTTCTTTTGTTGAAGCAGCTACGAAGGCTATCATACCTTTATTGAAAAAAGGAGACTTATACATTATTGAATCTACCTCACCTATTGGTACTACTGAAGCTATGATGAGCTTAATTTATTCTGAAAGGCCAGAGTTAGAAGAGGATATATATTTTGCATATTGCCCCGAGCGTGTTTTACCTGGGAATGTTATGTACGAACTAGTGAATAACGACAGGGTGATTGGAGGCATAGATGAAGCATCTACAGAAAAAGCCGTCAACTTCTATAAGGAATTTATAAAAGGAGATTTACATAGAACTAATGCGCGTACTGCTGAGATGTGTAAATTAGTAGAAAACTCATCTAGGGATGTTCAAATAGCTTTTGCGAATGAATTGTCGTTGATTTGTGATAAAGCAGATATTAATGTATGGGAGCTTATAGAGCTAGCAAATAAACACCCAAGAGTAAACATTCTACAACCCGGATGCGGTGTTGGTGGACACTGTATAGCCGTTGATCCTTACTTTATAGTTGCTGATTACCCGATGGAGTCTCAAATAATTGGGAAAGCCAGAGAAATTAACAACTATAAGTCTTTTTGGTGCGCAGAGAAAGTTCAATCTGCTAAACTGCAATTTGAGTTAGAAAACGGATACAAGCCAAAAATTGCTCTTATGGGACTGGCTTTTAAACCGAATATAGACGATTTAAGAGAATCGCCTGCAAAGTATATAGTGCAAAAAGTACTTCAAAATGCTAATAATGAAGAATATTTCATTGTAGAGCCCAATATAGACTCGCACAAAGTATTTAAGCTCACCAATTATGCTGAAGCTGCTGAAAAAGCTGATATTATAGTGTTTTTAGTAGCGCACAAAGAATTTAAGTCACTTAATATTGATTGTAGTAAAGTTGTACTAGACTTTTGTAACGCAAATCAGAGTTGTTAATGGGTAATCGAAGATTAGCTTTTTTAAATACATATGTAGATAATTATTCTATGGATGAGACCATAGACATTATCAACAAGGCGATAAAAGAAAAAGAAAAAATAAACCATGTTGTAATTAATGCTGCAAAAGTTGTTGCGCTTCAAAAAGATTTAGAACTGAGAAAAAGTGTTAATAATTGTGACCTCATAAATGCTGATGGTCAGGCAATTGTATGGGCGTCAAAAATATTAGGCAAACCTATAAAAGAGCGAGTAGCAGGAATAGATATAATGCAAAGATTAGTAGCGCTCGCTAGTAAAGAGAACTATAAGATTTTCTTTTTAGGGGCTAAAGAAGAAGTTGTAAAAAAGGTTGTAGACAAGTATACCAAGCAATATAACGAATCAATAATTGCAGGATACAGAAATGGTTATTTTTGTGAGGAAGAAGAAGAAGATATCGCTAAAAATATTGCTGATAGTGGAGCAAACATTCTATTTGTTGCAATTAGTTCTCCTACAAAAGAAAAGTTTTTATATAATCATAGAGATATATTAAGTAGTATCGATTTTACAATGGGTGTTGGAGGCAGCTTTGATGTTGTATCAGGATTGGTTAAAAGAGCTCCTATTTGGATGCAGCTAAATGGATTAGAATGGTTTTATAGACTTATACAAGAACCAAAAAGAATGTGGAGACGTTACTTAATAGGAAATTCTAAGTTTATTTTTTTAGTGATAAAAGAGAGATTTCCCTTTTCTAGTTAAACACTGAGAAGGTATGATTTTTAAAGTGCTTTTTGATAAAATCCTCAGTTTTTGTTAATGAATAAAGCGTAAATGCTTTTGGATGACCAATTAAGACAAAATGACCTTCATTTCTAGTATTCTTAATATATTTTTTAAAAGCTTTATCAATAAAAGAGGCTTTATAACCATCAATTGAAACTACACTGTTAGAGAACTGTGTTAATAGTCTTAAAGTTTCTTTTCTCGGCTTTTTAATAGCTGAACCATTTCCGTAACTATTGTGTTTTTTAGATTTAGTTATTTTATAATAAGCAAATTTCCAAAAAAATAAAGGAGATAATTTATAAGAGCTTATAGGGTATTCAGTAAATAAACCTTCTTCGGGTATAGTTAAATTATTTTCAAAATTATAAATTGTACGATATTGTTTAACAGATCTAAAGTCATAATTTTGATATTTAGAGCTATGAAAACCTCCAGGGTAAGTTGTGCTATCTATATATATATTAGAATCTAACAACCCTTTTTTAATATGAGAAAAGGGCTGAGCGCTCCAACCGCCAGCTCTATAAGCAACAGGGCTTATCCCTGAGATATTTGCTAAAAAGCGAGCATATTCAGTTATAATATCGTAGACGTCTTTTTTTGAGAAATCAGAAAGTTTATATCTGCTCAGATCAAAAACCCATTCTTTTCCATTGTAAGTTGTATCCTCCCAATGAGGATGAATATGAAGTTCAACACTATGCCCATTTTTTGACAAATGTTTTATTTGAGAAGAAATTGCCTCAAAGTCTTCTGCCAAATCAGGATATTCCTCCTTATATTGATTCAACTTAATTAAATAACCAACATCTACAAAAACTACAAGTTTAATATTATACCTATCTACTATTTCTAATAATTTATTTGTTGGTTTAATGATACAATTTTCTATGTCCCCCGATTTTTCTCCGAAAAACAACTCATAATCCAGAGTAATATATATATTCATTTATATCTTATATTTATTTAAAAGCATTATTGGAAAACAGGCAATATAGTATATTATTTGTTTGGTTCTTGAGATATTGTTTTTCCATTCATAATCTCTTTTTATTTTAATAGATTTATTAGATTTTATACGATTTCCACCAATAATATGAGGCATGTCGTATGATTTATCAGTCATGTTTTCTACTACAGCTTCTTTTAGGTTTATATGCTCTAACAGTCTAGTGATTTCATTGGGGGTATTCTCTACAAAATCTTCATACCTTATTTTAATAACATCAGATTTAATCCAACAGATTAATTGGCCAAAAATATTTGTAAGTATATAATATAAAATGGTATTTATAGCATTTTTCGGAGTTTGAACCTGTTTGCTGAATGAGAATATAACGCCTCGGACATCCCGAACTACATAAACCCCTTTAATTTTTAAAGAGCTGTTTTGATTAAGTAACAAATAACGACCAATGTATTTCGACGAATCCAACAACCATATGTCAGAATTGTGTTCAAGCGATTCAAAAAACCTATTCTGAGACAGCAAGTAGTTAGATGAAGCTTTTTTTCCAGCTATTAGTAATGGAATAAACTTGTGCTTTTCTTCGTTATCTACAGTTTTATAAAATAATAACTTTTCGGAGTCGCTTAAGTTCATATTTTTAAAAACTGACCCCCAAAACTCACAATTTTCTAAATCACTTCCACAAGAACAATTAAGGTTATAGTATATATGTTTATAAAACTGATGAATTTCTCCTAATGTAATAATTTCAGGATGGCTATTTAGAATCGTAGCAATAAGTGTAGTTCCACTTCGTCCAGAGCCAAGTAGGTATAAAACTTTTTTTCTGTTCAAAAAATCAGGTTTAAATTAATATCTAAGAATAAAATCAGTATTGATTAGTTCAATTTTAGAAATAACTTAGATTTGCAAATCTAAGTATTTTTAAGAATGGAAATTGATAAAAATCTTGAAATAGCAATTAAAGCATCATTAAAAGCAGGAAAAGCTATAATGAAGGTTTACAACTCTGATTTTGAAATAGAGTATAAAGAAGATGAATCACCATTGACAACTGCTGATAAAAATGCCAATATTATTATTAATTCATTTTTATTACCTACAGGGATACCAATTATTTCAGAAGAAAATAAACAAACCCCTTATTCAATCAGAAGAAACTGGAACACTTGTTGGATCGTTGATCCGGTAGATGGCACCAAAGAGTTCATTAAAAGGAATGGAGAATTTACTGTAAATATAGCCTATGTTTTAAATGGAGTTCCTCAAATAGGAGTCATATATATGCCAGTTTCAAAAACAATGTATTTCGGATATGCTAACCGTGGGGAAGCATACAAGGCAACTTTGTCGTCTCATGAATTTTCATTGGAAGCTATTAAAAAAAATAGTGTATTGCTTAATCAGAAAGGATATCAAAAAAACATAATTAAAGTAATTGGGAGTCGTTCCCATATGAGCCAAGAAACTATAGATTTTATACAATCTATAGAAAAAAAAGGTATAAATGTAGAAGTAGTCTCAAAAGGGAGTTCTCTTAAGTTTTGTATAGTGGCTGAAGGTAATGCGGACATTTACCCTAGATTTGCCCCTACAATGGAATGGGACACGGCAGCGGGCCAAGCCATATGTAAAGCTGCTGGGTTATCTGTAATTTCATACGATACAAAAGCAGAGCTATTATATAATAAAGAGAACCTTACTAACCCTTGGTTTATAGTTTCTTAAAAACAGTATTATCTATAAAAAAACCTCACATATTAGAAGCATTTTAAAAGGAATTTCTTGGCGAATTATTGCCACATTAGATACCATAGCTATAGTGCTTTTAATCACTTGCTTTTTTGATCAATGTAGTCTAGATAACGCTATTAAAATTGGAATCTCTGAATTTCTAATTAAGCTATTAATATTTTATTTACATGAAAGAATTTGGCTTCAAATTTTAGGGAAACAAGCTATCACGAATAAAGAATTAGTTTATAAATCTATTTCTTGGAGGCTTATTGCTACAACAACAACTTTTGTGATATCAGGAATGGTGTTAAATAATTTTGATGAAATAGCATTATATATTGCACTTACAGAATTATTTACGAAATTTGTCCTCTACTATTTACATGAGAAATTATGGCTTAGATTGCCCCTAGGAAAGATAAGGAAAATGATATATAGAAAAGGAAAACAATAAACATGAATCCAAACATTGTCCCCCAAAACTATCAAGTTAATAAGAATGATAGACTAAAATTAAACAAGCATAACTCTTTTTTATTATGGTTTACAGGCTTATCTGGTTCTGGTAAATCGACAATTGCCAATTTAGTTGAAAAAAAATTATATAAAAAAGGCATTCGTACCTATGTTTTAGATGGCGACAATATTCGAAAAAGAATTAATGGTGACCTGACGTTTTCACCTGAAGACAGGTCAGAAAATATACGCAGAATTGCAGAAGTCGCTAATTTAATGCTAGATGCAGGGATAGTAGTTTTGGCAGCCTTTATCTCTCCATATACAAAAGATCGAGAGAGAATAAAGAATATAGTAAGCAAGGAAAATTATATAGAAGTATATGTGAATACTAGTGTAGAAGAATGTGAACGAAGGGACGTTAAGGGACTCTATAAAAAAGCTAAAGCAGGAAAAATAAAAGGCTTTACAGGTATAGATGCTCCTTATGAATTTCCTACAAACCCCGATATAGAAATCAACACTAAAGAAATCACAGCAGAAGATGCATCAATAAAGATTATTAAACATATTGAATCAAAATTAAAAATAAAATGAAAGGTAGATTATTTATTACAGGTCTTATAGTTTTATTATTCGTATCATGTAAAAATGAGACAAACAATAATGCTGATAATGAAATTAATAAAAAGGAGAATGACGCAAGTATAATTAAATCTCAATTATTTAAAAATACACTATTAGATTATAGAGATATAGATGAGAGCTTTACTCCAAGTTTTCAGGTGAATGGTTTTGGGATGAAACGATTTAATGATAGTATATATGCGTATGTGCTAAAGTTAAAAGATAACGTTAACGCAGAAACAGTTAAAAAGTATAGTATTGGCTTTAAATCTTACCATGAAGGAGCAGAATCGCCAATAAATGCAACATTCTCTCCTGAAATTGAAATTCATGATGAATCAAACTTTCTGATCATGAAACGCAATTTGAAAAAAATAGAATATTTTGACAGCCTAGATGTTTATATTTATGCTAGAAATAATTGGAAAGCTTCAGGAAGAATAGGTAGCTTTAAAATTATAGATGTTCTATTTGAAAAAGAAAAGAAATGAGTAAATATTACTTAAATTACTTATCCGAGTTAGAAAGTGAGGCCATCTTTGTTTTGAGAGAAGTATGGGCTCAGTTTCAAAACCCAATTATCTTGTTTTCCGGAGGAAAAGACTCTATCGTTGTTACGCATCTTGCAAGAAAGGCTTTTCACCCATGTAAAATTCCATTCTCATTGATGCATGTTGATACGGGACATAACTTCCCAGAAACTATCAAATTTAGAGATGACCTTATAAAGGATCTGGGCGTAAATCTTATAGTTGGCTCAGTCCAAGATTCTATTGACCAAGGTAGAGTGGCAGAAGAAAAAGGTAAAAATGCAACAAGAAATGCATTACAAATCACAACTCTTTTAGATGCCATTGGAGATAACAAAGTAGATTGTGCAATAGGTGGGGGAAGGCGAGATGAAGAGAAAGCCAGAGCCAAGGAGAGATTTTTTTCGCACAGAGACGATTTTGGACAATGGGATCCTAAAAATCAGCGTCCTGAGTTGTGGAATATATTTAATGGAAGATATTTTGAAGGAGAGCATTTTAGGGTTTTTCCTATTAGCAACTGGACTGAGATGGATATATGGAATTATATCCTAAGAGAAGGAATTAAAATTCCATCGCTATATTTTGCCCATAATAGACAAGTTGTATGGAGAAATAACTCTTGGATACCGAACTCTGAATTTTTAAAACTGGATGAAGGTGAAAAGATAGTTACTAAAAAAATTCGATTTAGAACATTAGGTGACATTACAATAACTGGAGGTATAGAATCTGAAGCAGATACTATTGAAAAGGTTGCTATAGAAGTATCTGCTATGCGCCAGACCGAACGTGGAAATAGAAGCGATGACAAACGTTCAGAAACAGCAATGGAAGATCGTAAGAGGCAAGGATATTTTTAACAGGTTAAAACAATGCTCTTTAATTCTATTGATTTTGCCATATTTTTCCCAACAGTTTTTATACTATATTGGACCTTATCAAAGCATCTTGTAGCCAGAAATGTGTTGTTATTAGTATCAAGCTATCTGTTCTATGGATGGTGGGATTGGCGTTTTCTATTTTTGATAATAATAAGTTCTTTTGTGGACTTTCATACAGGACAGAAAATTTCTAATACTTCAAATGTAAGAAAACGAAAATATTATCTTTTAGTAAGCTTGTTAGTTAATTTGGGTTTTCTAGTGTATTTTAAGTACACTAATTTTTTTATTGAGACATTTGTAGATTCATTCAAACTATTTGGCAAAAATCTTGAAGTATCAACATTAAATATAATACTTCCAGTAGGAATAAGCTTTTATACTTTCCAAACATTAAGCTACACTATCGATATTTATAGAAAACAATTAGAGCCAACCAAAAGCTGGCTGCCTTTCTTTGCTTTTGTTGCCTTTTTTCCACAGTTAGTAGCTGGACCAATTGAAAGAGCAAGACATCTTTTGCCTCAATTTTATAAAAAGCATAAATTTAATTATAGCCAAGTAAAATCAGGCTTACTTTTAATGGCTTTTGGACTATTTAAAAAAATGGTCATAGCTGATCGATTAGCAGTTTTGGTAAATCAGGTATACAACAACCCCGAAGCTTATCAAGGCATAGATATGATAATCGCAACAATATTTTTTGCATTTCAGATTTATTGTGATTTCTCTGGGTACTCAGATATAGCAATTGGAGCGTCTAGAGCAATGGGATTTGATTTGATGAAAAATTTTGACAGCCCCTATCTATCTAAATCAATTACAGAATTCTGGAGACGGTGGCACATTTCATTATCTACTTGGTTTCGTGATTATGTTTATATTCCTTTAGGGGGAAGCCGTAATGGTAAGTATAAAACTTACCTTAATTTATTCATTGTATTTCTTGTTAGTGGTTTATGGCATGGAGCAGCAATGACTTTTGTAGTTTGGGGAGCAATACACGGCACTGTTATAGTATTAGAAAAAGTTTTTAGTGAACAAAGAAGGGCGATATATGAAAAATTGAAAATTTCTAAAAGAAGTATGATTAGGAAAGTTATATTTATACCACTCATTTTTAGTATAGTTTGTTTTGCCTGGATTTTCTTTAGGGCCAATAGCTTAGAGGATTCTTTATTAATTATAAATAAAGTAGCAAACATTAATTTTCAAGAATTAAACATTTTTAATTTGGGTTTGGTAAAAAACGAATTTATTCTATCATTAATCCTTATCATATGTCTTATTTTGATAGAATGGTATAACAAAAAGAATAGCTTGTTATCATGGTTAAATAATCAAAGAATTGTATTTAGGTGGGTAGTTTATGTTTTAATACTAAATAGTATTATTATATTAGGAGTATACGGCTCTCAGGCCCCCAGCGATTTTATTTATTTTCAGTTTTAAAATATGTTAAAGTTAATTACTAAATCCTTACTATTAATATTATTAGGTTTCCTGACATGTTTTTTTACTTTGAACATTGTCAAACATATTTTAAATAAAAACGTTAGCTTTGAGATTGCACCTTCAATAAAATATGGAGTCTTCGGGCATTCCCATTCCGAAACTTCACTTAATGATAGTATAATCGATAATTTTCAAAATTTTTCAAAATCAGGAGAATCATATTATTATACATATCATAGGATAAAAAAAATAATTGAAAGCAATAGCAAATTAGAGGTGGTTTTTATAGAATTTACTAATAATCAAATTAATCAAGAAAGAGATGATTGGATATGGGGAGAAAAATATATGGAATCCAGATTCTTAAGAATGGAGCCTTTTATTGACTTTAATGATCAGGCTTTGTTATTAAAAAAAGCTCCTTTTAGATATATAAGCACTTCATTAACATCCCAAAAAAATGCCATAGATAGAATAATTCAAAATAATTTTATTTTTTCAGATAATATAAAATATGGAGGTTATAATCATATAAAATTTCAGAAAGCAGATTCTCTCTCGGGAAGATTAAATAAGATAAATAATTACATTACCATAGAAGAACATAAAAGGTCAGAAGAGAATTTGAATTACCTAGAAAAGATACTAGAGCTTTGTGATTCACAATCAATAAAAGCTCTTCTTATTCGAAGCCCTCTCCATGAAAAATATCAAGGCTTAAAAAACGAAAAAGTATTTCAGGAATTATTAAATTCAAGGTTTTATAAAACAGAGTTTTTAGATTTTAAAAATTTCTACCTAACTAATGAATGTTATGGTGACTTAGAACATTTGAACTATAAAGGTGCAGAGATGTTTTCATTATTTTTTGATGATTTAATTAACTCGCAAGAGTTAATTAGTAAAAGAAACAAACAGCTCTTTATTGATAGTAAAATGAGAGAAAGAAGAGAATCAAAAAGTGATTGGAAAGAAGATATTATAAACAAAAAACTTTTAAAAACAAATAATATCGAAATTAGTGATATCATCGAAAACTCAAATGAATATAGAGTTGATATGTTTTTGAACCAGAATGTTAAAGTCAACTCCGTATACTTAAATTCTAATAAAAGAGAATGGGTTGTTTTAATGGAAGTAAGTGGAGTGTTATCTATGGATGATTTCTCTAATAAGAGTTTAGGAGTTCATACTAAAGTTGCTAAATCAGATTATCATAAAAGACCTCAATGGCTGAAAGATAAAAAATCAGATATCCTAACATTCAAAGCTCAACCAAATTTTATAGAAATTAATAACAAAACCTATTGGCTTTTTAAGCTAAAGAGATCTTGTAATATAGAAAGCTTCAAATATTTGAAAATATTTTTACAAGGCAAGGAAAAGTATGAAGGGGTTTTAGGAAATAATATAAGACTAAATAATATAGAATTTCAAAAAAGATGAATTAATGTTAGATAATAATCAATTATTAAGATTTACTACAGCAGGAAGTGTAGATGATGGAAAGAGCACCTTAATTGGGCGCTTATTATATGATTCAAAGTCAATTTTTGAAGATCAATTAGAGGCAGTAGAAAGCACAAGTAAGAAAAAAGGACATAAAGGTGTCGATTTAGCTTTATTTACAGATGGATTAAAAGATGAAAGGGAGCAAGGAATAACTATAGATGTAGCTTACAGATACTTCACTACCCCCAAGCGTAAATTTATAATTGCCGATACACCAGGTCATATTCAATACACTAGGAACATGGTCACGGGAGCATCAACAGCCAATGCTGCTATTATTTTAGTAGATGCCAGACATGGTGTTATTGAACAAACAAGAAGGCACGCATTCATTGCATCATTACTTCAAATACCACATATTATAGTTTGTATCAACAAGATGGATTTAGTTGATTTTGAAGAAGAAACATACAACAAAATAATAAATCAATTTGAAGATTTTTCTTCAAAAATGCTTGTTAAAGACGTTAGATTTATACCAATTTCTGCTCTATTTGGTGATAATGTTGTCAATAGATCAAATAATATGCCTTGGTACCAGGGAGCACCGTTATTGCATACATTAGAAACTATGCATATTAGCAGTGATATAAATAAAGTGGATGCCCGTTTTCCGGTTCAAACAGTTCTAAGACCACAAAGCGAAAATGAAAATAGAGATTACAGGGGATATGCAGGAAGAGTGGCTAGTGGAGTTTTTAGGACTGGAGATAAGGTTACTGTAATGCCATCTGGGTTTATGAGTGTAATAAAGACTATAGATACTTATGAGGGCGAAATTAATGAAGCATTTGCTCCGATGTCTATTGCACTAACTTTAGAAGATGATATTGACGTTAGTAGAGGGGATATGATTGTAAGATCTAACAATAAGCCTAATGCAACTCAAGATGTAGAAATAATGTTATGTTGGCTTAATAATCTACCAGCGAACCCAAGAACAAAATATACTATAAAACATACTTCAAACGATCAAAAGGCTATGATTAAAGAAGTCGTATATAAAATAGACATTAATACTCTAGAACGCAATGCTGAAGATAAAGAGCTAAGAATGAATGATATATCTAAAGTAAAGATTAGAACAACAAAACCTTTAATGATTGATTCTTATAGAGAGAATAGAACAACTGGAAGTATTATTCTAATAGATGATGCAACAAACGAAACAGTTGCTGCGGGTATGATAGTCTAAATGTTTTTGAAAAAGTAACTATAATTTGTCTAAATCTGACATCAACGAAATATTAGAAAAGGGCTTTATTGCATTAGTAATAAGAGTTATTGGGTTTTTATCAGGGTACCTTTTCATTTACTTTACAATAAAATACTTCGGAGCTGATGTTCAAGGCAGATTGTCATTAAGTTTTTCCTTTATGATAATAGGTGCTTTGATTTGTAGAGCAGGTGTTGATGTTAATTTCGTTAAGATTTTTGCCATAAATAACAACTTTGATAATGCCCGTGGAATATACTTTAAAATATTACCATACGTATTAGTTGCTTCTGCCGGAATTTCTTTATTAGTATATTTTTTTTCAGACTTAATAAGCGTTTACGTTTTTAATGACCCATTATTAACTCCTTTTTTAAAGTGGACATCGCCATGTATATTTTTGTTCACCTTTGTTTTAATTAATGCAGGTGTTTTTCGCGGATTAAGAAAAAACACTCTTTATGCATTTTTATTTAATGGAGGAAGGTTTTTATTCACCATCATTTTTTTTGGAGCTTTAATCTTATTATATAAGAATGATGAATTGATAACCGTAAAAGCGCATTCTTTTGCGATTTTTACACTTTTTATTATTTCATTTTTTTTTATAAAAAAGAAGCTATTTCCGAGAAGCATATCCTCTAAGTACAGGGTTAAGGGCTTTTTTAAAGATTCTTTCCCTATGTTTTTTTCAGCATCATTAATAGTTTTATTAGGATGGTCTGATACAATTGTATTAGGAATTTATAGAGACAGTGAAACAGTTGGTATGTATAATGTGATTTTAAAGATAGCAGCTGTAATAAGCTTTACATTACAAGCTGTAGATTCTATATTGGCACCCAAACTTTCAAGAGCTTTTCATGACAATGATATAAAACTCTTTAAAAGCTTAGTAAAATTTTCCACACTAGTAAATTCTGTAATTTCAATTTTTACTTTGATTTTAATATTAACTTTTCAAGACTTTATTTTAGGTATTTTCGGAGAGGAATTTATTAAAGTGTCACTACCTTTAGTTATATTGTGCGTGGGTCAATTATTTAACTCAATATTTGGTCCAATAGGATCGATTTTTCAGATGACAGGATATCAACGCATTTTCCAAAACATTTTATTAATCTCTTTCGTAATTAATATTATTTTAAATATAACTTTAGGAAGCAAGTATGGAATAAATGGAGTAGCGATAGCAACAGCATTTAGTTTAATTTTTTCAAAAATTTTAGGTGTTATTTATATTAGAAAAAAAGTTTGGATTAAGCAATAAGATTGAAAATAAATGTGAGACGAATAAGCACTAAAATAAATATTGATAAGATTATAATAAAAACACTATTTATTGTAATTGGGGTTAAATTATTATTCTCGTATTTGAACGTTGACCTTGATTGGTGGCAAAGACATTTAACTCCAAATATTGAAAAATATAACTTTTTAAACCTTACCAGAAACTTTAACAGAAAGCTAGAGTACATTATTATTCCTCTCATCATAATTTATCTTGTTAAAAACTATAAGATTTTAGGCAGAGTATTACTCCCTGTATTAATTATTGTAAGCTTATTTTTATTAAATATTATTACATCGTATTTAACAGATGTATCATTATTAGAATCCGTAGAGTATACAATTAAGTTTTCGTCTCCAATAGGCTTTTTTTCCTGTCTAATCATACACAAAAGAAAATACGATTACAACATAGAAAAAAAAGTTAAGTTTTTTATTCTCTATTGCCTTATTCTTGTTGTTTTTGGAATTCTTGTATTTGATCCCAGTTATAATCATTGGAGGAATTGGCTCCCAATATACTTTACAAGTTTACATACACATAATTACATATTAGTTAGCATAGCAATAGGTATTGGTTATATGTTATACAAGAATGGGAGGTATTTGTATTTATGTGCATTTCTAATAAGTTATTTTTTGTTTTTGTATTTTGGATATAGGATAAGATCAGCACTATTTTTTTATTTAATTTTCGCAGTTGGAATTACGTACGTTATTCATGATTTTTTTAAGATGTTTTGGGTAAAACTTATCGTGATTGTGCCTATAATATTAGCTTTTTATTTAGCCATAAATAGTGGTTTTGATTTAAACAGGTACTCTTCAGGTAGGGTAACGATGTATAAAGCAAAAATTGAAATGCTAAAAGAGTATAGTGCCTCTGAATACTTGTTTGGAAGAGGGAAGGGATCAGATTTTATTAGAACAAAAGATTGGTGGTATGAAAAAAAGAATTCACACAATGATGTATTGACATTTCTTATTGAAAATGGAATTGTATACGCCGGCTTGTTTATTTTTCTTATTTTGTCTCTAATTATTTTTTCAAATAAAGTAAACATTATAACAGCAAGTGTTTTATTTGGATACTTAAGTGCATCTTTTTTAAGTAATGGTCTACCTTTAAGACCTTTAGCTGGTTATATACTATTTTTAATGCTGGCATACATTCATTCAGAAATTCATGCGAAAAGCTCTTACAGGAAAGAGCCTGAGTAATTTTATGATGGCTAATTCTTCATTAAAAATATTAATAGTAAGTAATGCTTACCCGAGTGAGGAAAAGAAGTATTCGGGAATTTTTGTTAAAAATCAATACGAAGAACTATTAAAAAATAAAGGAAAAGGTGATATAATAGAACTATTCTATATGTCAAGAAAAATGACCTCTTTTTATGGTAGTATATTTAAATATATAAAAACAGTAATAAAATTTATCCCATTTTATTTCCGCAAGTATGACATTATTCATTTACATTTTTTTTATCCACTCATTATGCTTGTGTACATATATAAAGTATTTCACCCAAAGTCAAAATTAATCGTGACATTTCACGGATCAGACATTAACTTGCATATTAATAAAAACAATAAACTCTTTTTTAGGTATTTGGCAAAGAAAGTGGATTATACTATTCCTGTTGGTATTGAAGTTTCTAATAATGTAAAAAATAAGCTTGATTTAGAAATAGGGAAAGTATTACCCGTTGGAATAGATGAATCTGTATTTTACCATGTGCCGGATAAAAAGAAATGTTATGACTTATTATTTGTTGGATCCTTTCTTGAAGTGAAAGGAATTGATAAACTATATGAGCTTATCAAGCTATTAGATAGTAATATTAAAATATGTATAGTTGGTAAAGGCTCGAAATATGAATCAAAGTTTAAAGAATTAATCATTAAAGGACACAATAATATTTCACTTAAGATTGACCAGACTCAAAATCAATTAAGAGAATTATATAATGAGTCTAAATTTTTAATTTTACCATCAAGGTCAGAAGGGTTTCCTACAGTAACTTTAGAGGCAATGTATTGTGGTACACCGGTACTAACCTCCAACATACCTCAATTCAAAGAACAGGTTGAAGAAGGAACAAATGGATATACGTTTTCAATAAATGACATTTCTGAACTTAAAGAGTTTGTGCTAGATAAGCTAAATACCCCAGAAATAAAATATAAGCATATGGTTAATGGGGCGTTAAATTCACACAAAGAGTATTCACTAAGCAATATTTGTAATAAGTTGCTAAAAATATATAGATCTTGAAAAAATTAGTATACGCGCTTTATCTTATTTTTTTAAAAAACACCCCAGAGGATTATCGTCCTTATGCGTTATTTTTCCCAAGACTTAGATCTCTAGCAGTATCTTATTATTTGAAAAATTGTGGGGAAGGACTTCGGGTAAAAAATAAAGCAGAAATCTCACCTAATTCTTCTGTTGGCAATAATTCAGAATTGGGAACTCGTTGTATGATTCATTCTAATGTAGAAATAGGAAACAATGTTATAATGGGACCTGATGTAAAAATTTATTCAAGGAATCATAAGATAGACAGGTTAGATATTCCTATCCAAATGCAAGGTAAAGTACAATTGAACACGAAAATTGGAAATGATGTATGGATTGGTGCTAATGTTGTTATTTTAGCCGGAGTTACAATACATGATCATTGTGTAATAGCTGCTGGAGCTATAGTAACAAAGGATATAGAAGGATATAGCATTGTAGGAGGGGCTCCAGCGAAACTCTTAAAAAAAAGAATATAGTAGAATTAAATAGACTTTATGAAAAAAGCAATAAACATATCTAACCTCCTTTTGTTAGGGTTTTTTTTATTGGGCGTTTCATTGCTATTTAGTGATCAAATTAGTACAGCTGCATTATTAATTACTATAGGTTTAAGTTTTTTAGTGTTTTATGTTGAAGGGTTATACACAAAACCCTTGACAATTAGTATATGTTTTTTAATCCCTTCTATACTGATTCTTCCAAGACTTATAGGTTTTTTCACTGGCGATCAAAAAATTGCCGCAAATGAGTTGTTGAGGTGTGCTCCCCTGTTGATTCTTTTTTTACCCTTTTTATATTCAAAATTAGACACTAGAATTTCAAAAAGAATAGAAACCGCCTTTTTTTATGGATTATTGTTTGGAATAATTTGTTTCATGATCATTTGCAATTATAATGTCATAAATAAAATGATTAGCGGCAACGAACCGTTAGAATATTTTTTTCGTTGGAGGCATTTAAATGTAAATTATGTAAAACCAATAGGGACACACCCTCCATATGTGGGAATGATTGCTATATGGGTATTAGTCAAAACATTTTATAATAAAAACTTGAGACCCATAAATAAGCTAGTAATAAGCTTATTGCTGGCCTTATTTTTATTTCAATTGCTAGCGAGGAATTCTATAATTGTTGCTCTTTTAGTGGTTTCATTTGTTGGAATTAGCAAGCTTAATTATAAATATATTCTTACCGGAGCTTTGGTTTTTGTGACATTATTTATTGTTATTAGAAACCACCCGCATGATTATCTTAGAGAAAAGTTCTTTTATAAGCTTAATCCATTAAATGAGGAGTATAAAGATAAGAGGTTATATAGGTTAGAAGCCTCATATAATGTTTTTAAACAAGCCAAGTTTTTTGGTGTTGGACCGGGGAATGATAATACATTAAGAGTTATAGAGTATGAAAAAATGGGTTATATGGTTGCCAAGAAAAGAAGGTATAATTCGCATAATCAATTTTTCGAATATCTTGTATGCTATGGTATATTTGGGTTGCTATGTTTTTTGATAACGTTAGCCTTTTTGCTTCAACTCACTATAAAGAAAAAAATAACGCAAGATACTTTATTAATAATCAGTTTCATAATAGCCTGTATGTCTGAAAGCGTACTTGAGCGATCTTTAGGAATAAAATATTTCAGTATTTTTTCTTTACTTATAATTTTAAATGCTATTGGAACTAAAAAAATAAGTAATAATAGATGATTTTATTTCATAGAAAAATCAACTATGTAACAATAAGTAATATTGTCCTAATCTTATTTTTTATCGTTGAAGCGACAGCAAAAATAGCAAAACAATTATTTAGTTCACATATTGATGAAGTTTCAAAAGCGGTTAAACTTCTAATAATTTCTTTGCTTGTTTTTTTTCTTTTCAAAAAGAAAGATTATAGATTTTTATCTATAACATTCGTAATAGTATTATTTTATTTTATTGGACATTTATCATTAAAAGAAGGTTTTTCAGTTGATTCTTTGTCATTATTATTAAGATATATTTTCCCATTATACTTATTCCAAGCTTATAATAAACTTCAAACTAACGACAAGAAACATCTATTTAGCTCATTTGATAAATTTGTCATTTTTAATTCATTTCTTATCATTTTTGGTTTTTTGTTGGAGATTAAACTCTTCGAAACATATACCGGAAATAGATTTGGTTATAATGGGTTAATAAGCGTATCAGCTACAAGTTCTTACTTATATAGCTTTGTAATCATTAATTATATAGATAAAGCTAAGTTGAGTAAAATAGGCATTATGGACATAATAGTAATTTCTTCATGTTTTTTAATTGGAACAAAAGCTATTTATTTAGCAATGTCTTTTACAATGTTATATCTTTTATATTATAAATTAAATAAACATAAGGTTTTAATCTCCATAACATTCTTTATTTTATGCATAACCTTAGGCTATATTTACTTTGTTAGAAGTGCGATATTTTCTGGAATTATTGAAAAAGAAGGTTGGTTAACCGCAATGCTTTCATATAGGGACGAACTATTTCTTAATAACACGTTGAAATTCATACAAAATGAATGGAATTTTTTTAATTATTTGTTTGGAGGTTATAATGATTTAAATTTAAGATCACAAATAGGTATATGTGATTTATTTTTCATGTTTGGAATACTTGGCACGATCACTTATTTAATATTATATTTTAAAACTTTATTTAGTTTAAAACTTAACAGGTCTGACTACATAGTTTACTCATTTATTTTTTTCATTGTTACCATTTCAGGAAATTTTTTCATGTATACAACTAGTCAACTTTTTATTTTAATTTTTAAACATAAAAGGATAAATAAATTTTAATTTAAAAAATATATAATTTCTATTTTTGCCGTAATCATTTAAAAAGCTTCAAATGAAATTATCAGTTATAGGAACAGGCTATGTTGGCTTAGTTACAGGAACTTGCTTAGCAGAAACAGGAAATGATGTTTTGTGTGTTGATATTGATGCTGAAAAAGTTAAAAAAATGCAATCTAGGGAAGTGCCAATTTACGAGCCGCAACTAGACATTCTTTTTGAGAGAAATATTAAAGCAAATAGATTAAAATTTACAACGTCTTTAGAAGAAGGCGTAGAGTTTGGAGATGTGATTTTCCTTGCCTTACCAACACCCGAAGATGAAGATGGTTCTGCAGACCTTAAATACATCCTAGGAGTGGCAGACCAAATAGGTAAACTTATTAAAGGGTATAAGGTAATTGTTGACAAAAGCACTGTTCCTGTTGGAACTTCAGAAAAAGTAAGAGAGGCAATAGCTAAACATTCTAATGTAGAGTTTGACGTAGTTTCTAACCCAGAATTTTTGAGAGAAGGTTATGCCGTAGAAGATTTTTTAAAACCAGAGCGTATAGTTGTAGGTGCAGAGTCTCCGAAAGCTATTGAACTCATGAAAAAAATATATAAGCCATACGTGAGATCAGGAAACCCAATCATTTTTATGGATGAAAAATCTGCTGAACTTACCAAATATGCATCAAACTCATTCTTGGCAACTAAGATAACATTCATGAATGAGATTGCTAATTTTTGCGAAAAAGTTGGAGCAGATGTAGACAGAGTAAGAATAGGTATGGGAACCGATTCTAGAATAGGAAAACGATTTTTATTTCCAGGAATTGGTTACGGAGGATCTTGCTTCCCCAAAGATGTAAAGGCGCTACGTAAATCAGGAGAAGATGCAGGGTACAACTTTAGAATATTAAATTCTGTTATTAATGTAAATAAGGAACAAAAAGTCATATTAATACCAAGGATAAAAAATCATTTTAAAGGCGATTTAAAAGGAAAAAGAATCGCCATATGGGGATTAGCTTTTAAACCTCAGACGGATGACATTAGAGAGGCTCCTTCATTGTATATGATTGATGAGCTATTAAAATTAAACGCAAGTATAGTTGCTTTTGATCCTGAAGCTATGCCTAATGTGAAGAGAAAACTTGGAGATAAGATAGAGTTTTCAGAAACTATGTATGACGCCCTTAAAGACGCTGATGCTTTAGTTATATGTACAGAATGGAGTATATTTAGAACACCAGATTTTGACAGATTGAAATCATTGATGAAAGACGCTGTTATTTTTGACGGTAGAAACTTGTATGATATTGAAGATATGACTAAAGAGAATATTCAATACAGCTCTATAGGACGATAATATGGATAAAAAAGAGAATGTGCTTATCACCGGTGCAGCCGGGTTTTTAGGGTCGCATTTATGTGATAAATTCATTAACGAAGGGTTTAAGGTTATTGGGATGGATAACTTTATAACCGGTGATGTTAAAAACATAGAACATTTAAAATCGAACCCCGACTTTACATTCATTGAACACGATGTTACCGAGTTTGTAAAAGTTGATGAAGACTTAGATTACATACTTCATTTTGCATCCCCTGCCAGCCCAATAGATTATCTAAAAATACCAATCCAAACATTAAAGGTTGGATCTCTTGGAACACATAATTTATTAGGATTAGCTAAAGCAAAGAAAGCCAGAATATTAATTGCATCGACATCTGAAGTTTATGGAGATCCTCTAGTACACCCTCAATCTGAAGACTATTATGGGAATGTAAGTACTATAGGGCCAAGAGGTGTATATGATGAAGCAAAACGATTTCAAGAGTCAATAACTATGGCTTACCATAGATTTCATGGGTTAGAAACCAGAATCGTTAGAATATTTAACACCTATGGGCCAAGAATGCGACTCAATGATGGGAGAGTGATACCGGCATTTATGGGACAAGCACTTAGGGGAGAGGACCTTACTGTATTTGGTGATGGATCCCAAACCAGATCTTTTTGCTATATTGATGATCAGATAGATGGGATATATAAGTTGTTATTTAGCGATTATAATTTACCTGTTAATATTGGAAACCCACATGAAATATCTATCAGAGATTTTGCTGAAGAAATAATTAAGTTAACAGGTACAGAACAAAAAATAATTTATAAACCTTTGCCTCAAGATGACCCTTTACAAAGGCAACCAGACATAACTTTGGCAAAAGAATTACTAGGATGGAGTCCTAAAGTTGGTAGAGAAGAAGGTATGGTTAAAACGTTTAACTATTTTAAGAGTCTTACAAAAGAAGAACTGTATAAAAAGGACCATAAAG
Organism: Winogradskyella sp.; assembly: GCA_965230605.1. GTDB lineage: Bacteria > Bacteroidota > Bacteroidia > Flavobacteriales > Flavobacteriaceae > CBDDLD01. Next base: position 77,637 of record CBDDLD010000004.1, read on the forward strand.
ATTTTTCTAAACATATTAAGCGATAAGTAAAGTTGAGTTTATTCAAACAAGGTAGATATTCAGGATATTTAAGACCTATTTCATATTTAATTGACTTAAGTTTAATTAATGCAATAGCACTTGAATTCTATTTTAAAAACTTAGATCCTATAATCTTTGTTTTAACCACTTCTGTGGTTTGGATCATATTATCAATTTACTCAAAGTTTTATGAAGTATACCGTTATTCTAGACCAGTTAACATCTTAGCACTTATCATTAGACAGGCCATACTGTTTACTGTTTTAATATTTGCATTGTCGGGGCTATACAGAGAATATGAAATATACCCTAAAGTAATTATTAAATACGTGCTTTTATGTTTCCTGTTTATTACAATATTTAAGTTTACTATATACTATCTTTTACAACGATACAGGGTTTCTTTTGGAGGGAATTACAGAAAAACAGTCATATTTGGATTAAATAAGAAAACAATAGCATTAGAGAATTTTTTTAATAAAAACCCGGAATACGGATATTTACACGGAAAAACATTCGATTTTAAAAAGGAAGGTGTAACTCTCGAAGAATGCTTTAGCTATATAAAAGATAATGACATAGACGAGATATATTGTTCAATATCTGCATTAAGTAATGCCCAAATAAGCGAGGTGGTAGACTATGCAGACAATAACCTTAAAATTTTAAAATTCTTACCAGATAGTAAAGAGATATACTCCAAAAAGCTGAAGTATGAGTATTATGATTATATCCCTATATTAAGGCTTCGTAATATACCGTTAGAAGACTCCATAAATATGGTGCTCAAAAGAACATTTGATATCATATTTTCAAGTTTAGTTATTATTTTCATACTATCCTGGTTAACACCTCTTATAGCTATTTTAATTAAACTTGAATCAAAAGGCCCTGTATTTTTTAAGCAATCGAGAAATGGGTTTAACTATAAAGAATTTGATTGTTATAAGTTTAGATCAATGATGCCTAATAAAGGTGCTCATTTACATCAAGCTACCCGAGGAGACCAAAGAGTTACTAAAGTCGGGAAGTTTATAAGAAAAACAAGTATAGATGAACTTCCTCAGTTTTTTAATGTTTTATTTGGAGATATGTCTGTAGTTGGACCTAGACCTCATATGGTGAGCCACACAGATATGTATGCAAAGAAGATAGATAAGTTTATGGTCCGACACTTTGTAAAACCAGGAATAACAGGACTAGCTCAAATAAGCGGTTTTAGAGGTGAGGTAGAAACTGATAAAGACATCATTGGAAGAGTTAAATATGATATCTTTTACATAGAAAACTGGTCACTCTTATTAGATATTAAGATTGTTTTTCAAACATTTCTAAACGCTGTTAAAGGCGAAGAAAAAGCATATTAGTATGCCACCTTTAGTTTCAATAGTTACACCCATGTATAACGACGAGCTATATATAGCTTCTACTATTAATAGTGTAATTAAACAAACCTACAAAAATTGGGAATTGATACTTGTGGATGATGCGTCAACAGATACAACCATAAAAAAAGTCCAAACATTTGTTTCAAAATACCCCAACATTAAGTTACTTAAAAACCCTCAAAACAAAGGCGCTGCATATAGCAGAAATTTGGCAACAGAAGAAGCTTCAGGGGCTTATATTGCTTTTTTAGATGCAGATGACCAATGGAGGCCTAATAAACTCGAAAAGCAAGTTGAGGTCTTAAATGCATCAATGGCGGATGTATGTTTTAGCAGTTATGACCTAATAGATTCCGAAGGAACACCGTTAAATAAAAAAGCTAAAGCTTTGAAAAGCCTAACCTACAAGAAACTACTTAGAGCAAACTACATTGGAAATCTTACAGGAATCTATAATTGCGAAAAGCTAGGTAAAATTTATACCAAGGATTTAAGGAAAAGACAAGACTGGCTATTGTGGTTAGAAGCACTAAAAAGGAGCCCAAAACCTGCAATAGGCTTGGCAGATTCGCTGGCTGATTACCGTATAAGCGCACAATCATTATCGTCTAATAAGCTCAACTTATTAAAGTACAATTATAACGTATATAGGAAAGGACTTGGGTTTTCATATATAAAATCAATAATGTATATGGTAATATTTTTATTTGAGCACTTAGTCATAAAAAAACAGCTTGTAGTGTCTATAACTTAGAAATAAACTGCTTAAGTTTTCCTGCTTTAGTTCGCGTAAGTTTTTCGTGACGTTCAAAAACAACAGAAATGCCTGGCTCAAGGTAGGTTTCCATTTCTTGGGTGATAATGTCTTTTTTTGATTGGGAAATCTCTGAAGTACTCGCGTAATTGATTTTAAATAAGTCTAATGCTACTTGCTCAATAGTAAACTCCTTAACATTACCATCGTCTTCAATAATACTTTTGGTAATGTAATAAAAGGTTAATCCGGCAGCCGTTTTACCGCTGGGCAAAATAGCGATATCATTAGTCCTTCCAATTAACTTCTCTAAAACAGGAGCCTTTATACTACTATTTTTAGAAATAATTCCCGTATCACCAATATCATATCTAATAAAAGGATGCGCTTCGTTATATAAAGATGTAATTACAATTCTTCCTGGACTTCCGGGAGGCAAAATAGTGTCATTGTCATCTAAGATTTCGATATGTAATGTTTCAGTATTTAACTGCAGTTCTCCATTAAGGTTTTCAAAAGCAATTAAATCTAATTCAGAAGCTCCATACTCATTTACTACAGGAACCCCAAAAAAGGTCTCCATGGTTTTTTTATCATCCTCAAATAGCATCTCAGATGTTACAATACACACTTTTAAACTAGGGCATACCTCTTTAAGTATAATTTGCTTTCGTTTTAAATATTTTGCAAACTGCGTTATGGGGCTTGTATAGCCATTTATGAAGTCGAAAGATGTGGTTTTAAATTTTTTAACGCACCTATCAAAGGCCTTATCGCTTAGGTCGAATATCGAAAAACGGGAACGATTGCTAAAAAGATCCTTAATACGTTCCTTATAATACCCTTTTTTATCTAAAGGGATACCATAAAACCGTGCTTGTTTTGATGTATTGAAGTCTATACCATACCAAGAAAAGCGATTCATAATCTCGGCCCAAGTCATGGTGTGACACCATTTGTCTTTAGCAAATATGAATGGGTCACCAGATGACCCAGAAGTTTTATTAACGTAAATGTTTTTTATTGAATAACCTTCTGATAAACGTTCATTAATAGGTTGCTGTAAATGACGTTTATTCATAACAGGCACACTAGACCAATCATTTAGAATTATAGATTTTCCAAAGTTTTTATAAAAGGAATTATGCTTTAAATGGAACTTGACGATATCCCATTTCTTTTCTTCTATATATGCATCATACTCAGGGTCACTTTTAGACATTATCTTCGATAATACAGTTTTAGCTTTTTTTATATCAAAGCCATTAATAGATAATGAAAAGTCAAATATTCGCACCGAGAAATTTGTCAATAAGGTTTATGTAAATTAATTGTTTTTTACGTTTAAAAGCAATTATTTTTGCGCAAACAATCTATAAGCTATGAACATTTTAATCTTGGGATCTGGAGGAAGAGAACATACTTTTGCGTGGAAAGTTGCTCAAAGCAACCATTGCGATAATCTTTTTGTTGCGCCTGGAAATTCAGGGACTTCAACTATTGCAAAAAACCTTGAGATAAATGTTACAGATTTTAAGGCTATAAAGGAAGCTGTATTAGCACATCATATAGATATGGTTGTTGTGGGGCCAGAAGACCCTTTAGTGAATGGAATTCATGATTTCTTTCTTAGTGATGAAAAGATTAACCACGTATCGGTAATAGGACCTCAAAAGGCTGCTGCCACTTTAGAAGGAAGTAAAGAGTTTGCTAAAGAGTTTATGATGCGACATCATATTCCGACGGCTGCCTATAATAGTTTTACAAAAAACACTATTGAAGAAGGGTTTCGTTTTTTAGAAACATTAAAACCACCGTACGTACTAAAGGCCGATGGTTTAGCAGCCGGTAAAGGCGTTTTGATTCTAAAAGACATAGATGAGGCTAAAAAAGAGCTCAAAAGTATGTTGCTTGATGAGAAGTTTGGAAATGCTAGTAATAAAGTGGTTATAGAAGAATTTTTAGATGGCATAGAATTAAGTTGTTTTGTGTTAACGGACGGGAAGGATTATAAAATATTACCAACGGCAAAAGATTATAAACGAATAGGAGAAGGTGATACAGGCTTAAACACAGGTGGTATGGGAGCTATTTCTCCAGTACCCTTTGCAGATGCTAGCTTCTTAAAGAAAATAGAAGACCGTATAGTTATACCTACAATAGATGGACTTAAAAAAGATGAAACACCATACGTAGGGTTCATTTTTATTGGACTGATAAAGGTAGGAGATGACCCTAAAGTAATTGAGTATAACGTAAGAATGGGAGATCCCGAAACGGAAGTTGTACTCCCTAGGCTTAAAACAGATTTAGTTGAGGTTTTTAAAGCCATGGCAGATGGCAAATTGGCTGATGTCGAATTAGAAATAGATGATAGAGCAGCTACAACAGTAATGATAGTATCAGGCGGATATCCGGAAGGTTATGAAAAGGGGAAAGTGATCTCTGGAGTAGATGCTATAGATGATTCTATTGTATTTCATGCAGGCGCAAAAAAAAGAGGTAACGATATAGTGACTTCTGGTGGGCGAGTAATGGCAATTACATCTTACGGAAATTCATACAAAGAGGCCATAAAAAAATCTTATCAAAATATAGAAAAGCTACACTTTGATAAGATGTATTATCGTAAGGATATAGGGTTCGATCTATAGCTTATAGATAAGAGTGTGCTGTTACACTTTTATCTTCTTCATTGTTTTTGTTATAGGTAGCCAGTTGTCTCATCCAGTATACGAAAGCTACCATTCCAATAGCTAAAAATAACCAAGACATCACATTTGCAGAAAACCAATTTTCTAACTCTAAAGCCCTTAATGAATCATAAGGGGCAAATAATGTGTTTACAAATAAATCTTGAATACCGTAAAAGAAATCCTTCATAATCTTTTAAATTTACGCAACAAAAATACAAAAAGCATTAATGATTACAAGGATTTTTAGTAAATCAAAACCAATAAATTTTGTGATAGTCGTTTCGATTATTATTCTGCTTTTTGTTACTGCAAATTATGAGCTAATTCAAGCCGAGTTAAGCATGTCATTAATTCTTCAATTATTAATAAAATTGCTGGTAGTTGTATTCTCTGTTTTTATTTTGGATTTTATTGTGTCAAAGAATAATTTAACCCAACGCAATAGCTACGCTATTATGAGTTTAGCATTGTTATTGGCACTTTTTCCTTCGGGTTTAATGTACCAAGATGTTATTATAGCTAACGTGTTTGTCTTATTGGCATTTAGGCGTTTAATAAGTCTTCAATCTAAACTATATATTCAAAAAAAACTGTTTGATGCCGCTTTTTGGATCGCATTGGCTAGTTTATTGTATCCCTGGGCCATTCTTTTTTTCATTGTAATTATAATTGCAGTCGTATACTATTCTCAGAACGATGTAAAAAATGTCCTTGTACCCTTTTCGGCAATTTTAACGGTATTCATCATTCTTGTGGCATATAACATCATAAAATATGACACTTATTTTACTGCTAACACCTTCAATTTTCAGATAAGTACTGATTTTTCGAGGTATAACAATATGGCCAATATTATAGCACTTACAATGATATTAGTGATATCTGTTTGGACGATGTTATATTTTTTAAGGGTTCTTAGAGATAGACCTAAAAAAATGAAACCTTTATACGCTATACTGACTTGGTGGTATTTAGTTGCGTTTATTATTGCTTTGATAGCTCCCGATAAAAATCAAAGTGAGTTTATGTTGTTAATGGCACCATTGTCTATTATCATTGCTAATTATTTGGAAGTAATTACAGAGCGTTGGTTTAAAGAAAGCATTGTTATTTTATTGGCGCTTACGCCAATTATAATGCTACTGCTGTAACTTTTCGCCATAAGCAAGATCACCAGCATCACCTAACCCGGGAATTATATAACCCTTAGTATTTAATGTAGGGTCTATGTCCGCGATCCAAAGGTGTACATCTTTAGAAAAATGTCCAGAAATATAATCAACACCTTTTTGAGCCCCTATAACACTGACTAAATGTATATTTTTAGGTTCACCAAAAGGTTTTAATGCTTCAAATGTTGCCACCATAGATTGACCAGTAGCCAACATAGGATCTGCTAAGATCAATGTTTTGTCATTTAGGTCAGGGCATGCCAAATATTCGACAACAATTTCAAAGCTCTCAGGGTTATGTTTGTGCTGTCTGTAGGCAGAAATAAAAGCATTTTCTGCATGATCAAAATAATTTAGAAGACCATTATGAAGAGGGACGCCAGCCCTTAAAATAGAGCACAAAACAATATCATTTTGGTGTAATCGAGTGTCGCTTTTACCTAAAGGAGTTTCGATGGTTTTAGAATTATAGTGTAAAGCTTTACTCAATTCATAACCAATGATTTCACCAATTCGCTCAATGTTTCTTCTAAAACGCATACGATCTGTTTGCATGGTCTTATCCCTTATTTCTGCTATAAAAGTATTTAGGATTGAAGCTTCATTGGAGAGATTGTGGATGTGCATAATTACCTTATTGTTTGGATGCTTAAAGTTAATAATTCAGACTATATTTGCATACATTTAATCTAAATCAATTATGTTTTCAGAAAAAGCTAATTCTATATTTCAAGACGCAATAAAAACATATAAAGTTTTAAACACAGTAGATCAACCATTTGCTAATAAGTATGATAAAAGTGAAGATCTTATTGCTCATCTGTTGTACAGAAAATGTTGGATAGATACTGTGCAATGGGCTTATGAAGATATTATAAGAGATCCAAATATAGATCCTGTTGCAGCATTAAAACTAAAACGAATGATTGATGCATCAAATCAGGATAGAACAGATACTGTAGAATATATTGATAGCTATTTTTTAGAAAAGTACAAAGAAGTTGACATTAAGTCTAACGCAAAGGTAAATTCTGAAAGCCCGGCTTGGGCTATAGACAGATTGTCTATTCTGGCCCTTAAGATATATCACATGCATTTAGAGACGGTAAGAGAAGACGCGTCTGAAGATCATAAAGCAGCATGTCAGAAAAAATTAAATGTCCTTTTAGAACAACGTGTAGATTTAAGTACTGCTATAGATGATTTGCTTAATGATATTTCTAATGGTGATAAGTACATGAAGGTTTACAAGCAGATGAAGATGTATAATGATGATGAACTTAATCCTGTTTTAAGAGGAAATAAATAAACCCATCAAGGGTCTTTGATCATGCCATTGCCTAAACACATACTTATTATTCGTTTGTCAGCGATGGGTGATGTTGCTATGACTGTTCCGGTTATTAGAGCCTTTACACAACAATATCCTGAAGTTAAAATAACGGTACTTACTAGAACGTTTTTTGAACCTTTTTTTAGGGACATCAATAATGTCAGCGTTTATAAAGCCGATGTAAAAGGAGAACATAAAGGGCTTTTTGGCCTTTGGAGATTAGCAAGAGCATTAAAAAAGCTTGAAATTGATGCCGTAGCTGATTTCCACAATGTTTTACGCAGTAATATTTTAAAACGGTTTTTAAAAGCGCCTTTCTATCAAATAGATAAAGGCAGGGAAGAAAAAAAAGCACTAGTCTCAGGTAAGCTTTTCAAGCCATTAAAGTCTACACACATGCGCTATGCTTATGTGTTAGAAAGAATAGGTTATAAAATAGATCTATCGTCACCTAGTTTTCCTAAACCCATAGTATTAGATGAGGTCTTACAAGCGTATATACCAAAGCATCGACCATCCATTGGAATTGCCCCTTTTGCAACATACGAGAGTAAAGTATATCCTTTAGAACTCATGCAAAAGGTTATAGAAGAATTATCTCAGTTATATACAATTGTTTTATTTGGAGGGGGCGAAGTAGAATTAGAACGGTTGGATGCCATTGATAAAACATATGAGAATGTGGTCTCTGTTGCTGGAAAACTAACTCTGGAAGAGGAATTAAATCTAATGTCTAACTTAGATCTAATGCTGTCAATGGATTCTGGTAATGCACATATCGCAGCAATGCTTGGAATAAAAACATTGACCATATGGGGTGTTACACATCCTTATGCTGGCTTTGCCCCATTTAACCAACCTGAAGATTACTGTTTATTGTCAGATAAGGCAAAGTATCCGTTAATCCCAACATCCATATACGGAAATAAATATCCGGAAGGCTATCAAAATGCTGCAGAATCTATCCCAGTAGACACAGTAATCGAAAAAGTAAGGTCGATTGTAGATTACACATCGTCATAATCTACCACAATTTTATCAGTAGTAGGGTGAGCCTGACAGGTCAATATCAAGCCCTCAGCCACTTCACCGTCTGTAAGAATATTATTTTGCCTCATAGTAGCTTCACCTTCAGTGATTCTGGCAATACAACTGCTACAAATTCCACCCTGACAAGAGTAAGGCGCATCAATATCTTCTTTAAGAGCAGCTTCTAGAATAGATTGATCTTTAGACATTTTAAAATCAAAAGACTCGTCATCTACAACAACCGTAATATTTGAGTTGCCATCTGAGTTAAGCTCACTTTTAGCAGCTACACTTTCTACTGGAGATGTAAACAATTCGAAAAAGATTCGTCCTTCCTTTATACCATTTTCAACTAAAACATCTTTAACAGTATGTATCATTTGTTCAGGGCCGCAGATGTAAAAACGATCAATAGTAACGTCTTTATATTTATTTTTAACAATAAGATTTACGGTACTTTTTTCTATTCTTCCAAAGAGCGCATCCTGCTCTTTAGATTGGCTGTAAATAAAGTGTATGTGTAAACGATTCCCATATGTGTTTTTTAACCCTATTAGTTCATCAAAAAACATAGCATCTTTCATAGACTTATTGCCATACACCAGTACAAAATTGCTAAATGGCTCTTCCTCTAAAAGGGTTTTAGCAATACTTAAAACCGGAGTAATACCACTTCCGGCAGCAAATGCAGCTACTGTTCGGGTATAAGCATCATTAGGTTCAAAAATAAAGCGACCATTAGGAGCAGCTACTTCTAATTCATCACCAGCTTTTAGAACGGTGTTAGCGTAAACAGAGAAGGTGCCATTTTCCACAGCTTTTACACCGACTTTTAATTCATCACCTTTTGGGGACGTGCATATAGAATAATCCCTGCGAACTTCTTCACCGTTTATTATAGCTTTTAGAGTAATATATTGCCCCGCTTTAAAAGTAAAATCTGACTTTAAATTATCTGGTATATGAAACGAAATGCTTACCGCTTGTTCTGTTTCTTTTGTAATGTCTTTAATTGAAAGTTTATGGAATTTTGACATGCAATTATTTTTTGCAAAAATAACTAAGCCATCATTTAATTTTCACTTTGTTTGTAACAAATTAACAATTAAGTTTACTAATGGTTTAAACTATCCAACAAGCATGATTAAGCATTTTTTGAGTTTAGAGTGGAAACAATATTTCCGTTCTTCATACTGGCAAAAGAATTTAGCATTAAATATATTACTGATATTCTTTGCTTTGTACTTCATTGGAGCGTTCTTGTTTATGGGTTCCATTATGTTTGATGCCATAGAAAAATTCCTTCCTGGAGAAGATCCGTTCTTAATTGTAAACAAGTATATATTCTATTGGATTATCATGGATGTTATTATGCGGTTCTTTTTCCAAAAGCTACCGGTAATGAGCGTAAAACCCTTATTAACTCTGCCTATTAAGCGCTCTTCAGTAGTACACTATGTCTTAGGCAAATCAGCATTGTCCTTCTTCAATTTTTTACCCCTATTTGCCCTTTTACCTTTCGGAATAAGACTTATCAATGAAGACTATTCTGGTAGCATGGTTCTGACATGGGTATTAGCTATGATACTCATCACACTAATCATCAACTTTTTTAATTTTATATTGGAAGCCTTTTCTGCTGAAAAAGAACTGTCCTTCTTGCCGGTTATAGCGTTTGCTGGGACATTATTTGCTCTAAACTACTTTGAGATAATATCTTTTACTGGCCTTGTGTCTGATGCGTTAACTGGGATAGCAAACAATCCAATATATCTGTTAATTCTCGCTGTTCTTTTAATAGGATTGTATGTGTATAATTATAGTATTCTAAGAAAGAAATTATTCTTGGACAGCTCATTAAAATCAAAAGGGAAGGAAGTAAAAACATCGGATTTAGCCTGGACGAGACGGTTTGGAGACGTAGCTCCATTTATGCAATTAGATCTAAAGCTGATATGGCGCAATAAACGCCCAAGATCATCAGTATTTATATTAGTAATTGGTCTCTTATACGGTCTTGCATTTTACCCACAGGATATATATAGAGATATGGTATGGATATTTCCTTTTATAGGCATATTTGTCACAGGGATTTTCCTTATCAACTTTGGGCAATTCATCCCAGCATGGGATAGTGGATACTATAAGATGTTAATGAGTCAGAACATTAAATATGAGCAATATTTAAGATCAAAATACGTATTAATGTCATTAAGTGTCATCGTCATGTTTGTGTTAAGTATTCCCTATGTTTACTTTGGATGGAAGATTCTTATTGCACATTTTGCAGCAGCCGTTTACAATGTTGGTGTCAATACACATGTTATTCTGCTTGGCGGTTCTTTTAATAGAAAAAAGATCGACCTAAATCAAAGAGCAGCATTTAATTATCAAGGAACAGGGGCAGTACAATGGTTAATAGGGTTACCCTTAATGATTTTACCAATGATCATTTTTGCTTTAACCAATTGGTTGATTGGTTTTGAAGCCGGAATTGCATTACTAATAATTTTAGGTATTTGCGGTATAGTATTACATAAAAGATTAATGAAGATTATTACTGAGAAATACCTTGACTCAAAACATAAAATGATAGACGCGTTTAGTCAAGACGCATAATAGTTTAGCTATGATACATTCAAAAGACATTTCAAAAGCCTATAGTGGCAACACTGTTTTAAAAATAGACGATCTCAGAATTCCAAGAGGACAAAGTTTTGGGCTTGTTGGAAATAACGGTGCGGGAAAAACAACATTCTTTAGTCTGCTTTTAGATCTTATTAAGCCTACAACAGGTAGCATTACGAGTAATAGTATTGTAGTAGATAAGAGCGAAGAGTGGAAGCCATTTACTTCGTCTTTTATTGATGAGAGTTTTTTAATCGGTTACCTAACACCAGAGGAGTATTTTTACTTTATCGGTGATCTTAGAGGGCAAAATAAAGCGGATGTAGACGCATTAACATCCCAGTTCGAAGATTTTTTCAATGGCGAAATCATAGGAAAGAAAAAGTATTTAAGAGACCTCAGTAAAGGAAACCAGAAAAAGGCCGGAATTGTTGCAGCATTAATCGGAAATCCAGAAGTCATCATATTAGACGAGCCTTTTGCCAATCTGGACCCAACCACTCAAATTAGATTAAAGCAAGTTTTAAAAGACTTGGCAGAAAAGCAAGGGATTACAATATTAGTCTCTAGTCATGATTTAATGCATGTCACAGATGTTTGTGAACGCATTGTAGTATTAGAAAAAGGCGAAGTTATTAAAGACCTGGAGACCAATCCAACGACTTTAAAAGAGTTAGAAGCTCATTTTGCAGGAAATATTATAAAAGACGAAGAGGAATAATAATTGACCTTAACCAATCAATCTTCTTGAGCCCGTTGAATTTTTTCAATGGGCTTTTTTTAATGTAATTGTTTGCTCCTCAACTAATATCTCTACAAATCGCGCTTAAAATTGAAAAAGATGTTTATTTTTACCCCTCAGCATACTATTTGCTGTAGTTTTTAGTTATCTATTAACCAAATAGAACCAACGTTGAAGACATCTACAAAAGTTATATTACTTCTTATAATTTTAGCGCTATCATTTCAAAGCTGTTCGCGCAAAAAAGACACTTTTATTAGTAGAAACTTCCATGCCTTAGGCACAAAATACAATGTCTTATACAATGGTAATATTGCCTTAGAACAAGGTATTACTACAGTTAACGATGCATTCACGGAAAATTTCTGGGAATTACTTCCTGTGGAACGGATGGAAATTAGAGATGAGGTCGTACTGCCTGGACAATCAAAGAATAAAGATTTTGAAAGGGCTGAGGAGAAAGCCATTAAAGCAGTTCAGGTACATGGTATGAACATTCAAGGGAAAGAAAAAAACCCTCAAATAGATGAAGCCTATTTATTACTTGGAAAGGCCAGATACTATGATCAACGTTTTATACCAGCTCTAGAAGCATTTAATTACATTTTATACAAGTACCCGGCTAGTGATAAGATTAATCATGCTAAGGTTTGGAGAGAAAAAACGAACATGCGTCTAGAAAATAATGAGTTGGCGATAAAAAACCTGAAGAGGATTTTAGATCAGGAAGAGTTGGATGATCAAGAACTAGCAGACGTGTCAGCGACTCTTGCTCAGGCATATATCAATATGAAATCTAAAGATAGTGCCCTCACTCAATTAGCTATTGCTGAAGCTTATACTAAAGTAAAATTAGAAAAAGCGCGCTATAACTATATAGTAGGTCAGCTTTATGACGAGTTTGGCAAAATAGACAGTGCTAATATGGCTTATGATAGAATCATTGATATGCACAGAAAGATCCCTAGAGCCTTTTATATTAATGCACACTTAGCTAAATCCAGAAACTTTGATCCGGGAACCGGAGACAAGATAGAATTTCTTGAGTACCTAACGGAAATGGAGGAGAATAGGGAAAATAGACCGTTTTTAGATAAGATATACCACAGAATAGCTGAATTTCATAGAACAGAAGACTCAGATAGCCTTTCTGAGGTCTATTATAATAAATCATTGAGAGCCAATGCTAGCGATCAGTTTTTAAACGCCATAAACTATAGCACGCTTGGTGATATGTATTTTGATAGAACGGAATACAAAACTGCAGGAGCATACTATGACAGTACCATGCTTAATATGAAGAAAAACTCTAAACCGTTTAGAGTTGTAAAAAAGAAGCGTGATAACCTAGAAGATGTTATATATTATGAAGAGATTGCTCAAACCAATGATAGTATTCTAAATCTTATAAGCCTTCCTAAGGAGGAGCAAATGGCAGTTTTTACTGAACTTACCGAACGATTAAAGCTTGAAGCCGAAGAAAAGAAAGAAAAAGAAGAAAAAGAAAAAGTCAGAAGAGGTAATAATTCCAAGCTTACAAATGAATTAGAAAAGCAAAATGCAAGACGATTAGATGTAGGTAATATTAAAGGCGCGGGAGAGAATTTTTATTTCTACAATCCAACTACAGTTGCCTACGGGCGAAATGAATTTATTAAGCTATGGGGAGATCGTCAATTACAAGATAACTGGAGATTATCTAACAAGAAAACATCGCAAGGAGGTTCAAAGGTAGATGACATAGCTGCCTCAGCATCTGATGACGAACGCTACGATCCTAATTTCTATATTTCAAAGTTACCTACTGACCCTAAAGTCATAGACAGTATCGCAAGAGAACGTAATTATGCCTATTACCAATTAGGAATTATATACAAAGAAAAGTTTAACGAGTATATTCTTGCCAAAGACAAGCTAGAGACCTTACTTAAAAACAAACCCGAACAACGTTTAATACTACCATCAAAGTATAACCTATACAGAATATATGAGTTGCTTGGGTTATCTAGTAAAGCTGAAGTTACAAAGAGTGACATAATTGCTAACTATAGTGATTCCAGATACGCAGAGATATTAAGAAACCCGAACTCCCAATTAGCAAAAGACGAAAATAGCCCGGAGTCTATCTACGGGAACTTATATAACCAATTTATAGATCAGCAATATGCCACAGTTATTGCATCTTGTGATAAAGAGATTAGGAAATTCGAAGGCGATCCAATTGTCCCCAAACTAGAGCTATTAAAAGCATCAGCCAGAGGGCGACTCTATGGATTACAAGCCTATGAAGAAAGTGTAAATTATGTTGCTTTAACCTATCCAAATACCGAAGAAGGTAAGAAAGCTGAAGACATTCTCGAAAATGCAATTCCTGCTATGATAAAAAGCGATTTTACGCCAGACGATCAGGCAGATAAGTTCAATGTAATATACAGTTTTGATATAAACTCAGAATCAGAAGAAGATATTAATGCTTTCGTAGAAACATTAACAAAAGAAGTAGCTAAGATTAAATACTTTGATCTTACGATTTCTAAAGATGTGTATGATGAAAAAACAACTTTTGTCGTTGTACATGGACTTAAGAGTATTGGTGGGGCAACAGGATTTGGTCAGCTGCTAGAAGATTTCAAAGAAGAAAAAGGAAAAGATGATGTTAAGATAGATAAACCATATTTTTCTATTTCTTCACCTAACTATGCTATTATTCAACGCCATAAAAATTTAAAGGATTATCTAAAATCACAGTAAATTAAAAATCTTAACCCCTATGTTTTCCTCAGACACTAAAAAATCAAAAACAACTATGGAAACAAGCACTCAGCAAAATATAATAGCACAAGGCACTAAAATAGTTGGTGATATTGTAAGTAAAGGCCCATTCAGAATTGATGGGACTATTGAAGGTAATGTAAAAACAACCGGCAAAGTTGTAGTCGGAAAATCAGGACTTATTAAAGGCACGCTCCAAGGAGAAAATGCCGATTTTGAAGGTAAGTTTTCAGGTAAACTTATGCTTTCAGGTACATTGTCTTTAAAGTCTACAGCGCATATAGAAGGCGAAGTTCAGGTAAGCAAATTAGCTGTAGAGCCAGGAGCTACGTTTAACGCGACCTGCAGTATGAAAGGTGCTGTAAAAGCATTGACGAATGAACCAACAAAACAACCAGAAGGACAGCAACGACCACAACAAGGCTCAGAAAGAACGGCTTAACAACTACGCTCGTTTTTCTGGAATAGCG
This sequence comes from Winogradskyella sp., assembly GCA_965230605.1. Taxonomy (GTDB): domain Bacteria; phylum Bacteroidota; class Bacteroidia; order Flavobacteriales; family Flavobacteriaceae; genus CBDDLD01. The sequence continues at coordinate 92,642 of CBDDLD010000004.1, forward strand.
CTTCAAATGTTTGCTATCATAGGCATAGGCACTTATGCTGGTGTAAAGCTAGACGAAAAGTTTCCTAACAAGCATAACCTGTATACGGTTATATTTTCTCTTGTTTCTGTAATTATGTCTGTAGTTTATGTAATAAGACGTATTATTGCAATCTCTAAAGAAGATGAGAAATAAAACGACGAAGCATGGAAGAATTTAAGAAAAGACAGACTGTATTTCTGGTTCAATTAATAGGGTTAAGTGCGATTTTATTTGGGTTGCACGCCTATCTATTACATCATTTTGCTGGTGACATCAATTTCTTTTTCCCGGTATGGCAGATTTATGTCTTTCACTGTATCGTAACGCTTATAATATATTCGTCTATCAACTATAGGTTTTCTAATGGTAAAAAAGACATCTTTAACCTTTTTATGTTGCTTACCTTCCTAAAGATGGTTTTAGCCATAGTTTTTCTACTTCCATTATTGTTGTCTGACTTTCAAAACAAACAGCCAGATGTTTTTAACTTCTTTATCCCGTATTTTCTATATTTATTTTTTGAAGTATATGCTTTAACGAAATTTCTTCAAAAGCCCCAAAAATAAGGCAAAACGAAGCATTTACTTAAGTATATTTTTTTGAAGATTTAATAATGAAAATTATAGCTTAAATATTGTTTGTGAATTCATTTAATGTACGTACATTTGCACCGAATTTAAAGCAAGGTATTTTTAAGCTGTAACTAATGACATTAAACACCTTTAAAAGCACAATATTAACCGTCCTGTTTTTAGCTGTATTTAACTTAGGTTTTGCTAAGGACAAAAAAGAAGGCGGTGACGATAAAAAATTCAATCCAACAGAAATGATTATGCACCACGTAAAAGATGCTTACGGAATGCATATTATTGATATAAATGATCATCCGATCTCTATTCCTCTTCCTGTAATTTTATGGACAGATAATGGGTTAACAACCTTCATGTCATCAGAGTTTCATCACGATTATGAAGGTAAAGTGATTGTAGAAAAAAATGGACAGAAATTCGTTAATCTTCACGAAAAAGTATACATGCTTAACGAAGGCGAAACTGAAGTTAAGTTTGATGAAGGGCATCACCCTATCAATGCTCAAATGCCTTTAGATTTCTCTATTACTAGAAACGTATTTATGATGTGGGTATCTGTAGCTGTATTACTATTGATTTTTATCTCGGCAGCGAGAAGATATAGGAAGTCAGAAAACAATGTTCCTACTGGTATCGCAGGCTTTGTTGAGCCTCTAGTAGTTTTCGTAAGAGACGAGATTGCTAAGCCTATGATAGGAGAACATAAATACAGAAGATACATGCCTTACTTATTAACGGTATTCTTCTTTATTTGGATCAATAATATTTTTGGACTAATACCAATACTAAACGGAGCCAATTTAAGTGGTAACATTGCTTTTACCATGGTTTTAGCAGTATTTACATTTATAATTACTACAGTTAGTGGTAACAAAAACTATTGGAAACATATCTTTTGGATGCCAGGCGTTCCTGTGCCAATGAAGATATTCTTAATGCCAATAGAATTAATAGGAATTTTCACAAAGCCAATTTCGCTAATGATTCGTTTGTTTGCTAACATTACTGCAGGCCACATTATCATTTTAGCGTTAATGTCTTTGATATTTATATTTAAGACTTGGGCCGTTGCACCGGTTTCAGTAGCATTTTCATTATTTATTACTGTAATCGAAATTGTAGTAACAGCGATCCAAGCATACATATTTACAATTTTGTCAGCCTTATATTTTGGGATGGCAACAGAAGAAGAACATCATTAATTTAAATTTTATACTATGACTATTTATGGAATTGCAGCGTTAGGAGCTGGTTTAGCAGCTATTGGAGCTGGATTAGGGATTGGTAAAATTGGTGGATCTGCTATGGAAGCTATGGCACGTCAACCAGAGATGCACGGTAAGATTCAATCTTCTGCATTAATTTTAGCAGCCTTCGTAGAAGCGGTAGCATTATTTGGTGTGGTAGTAGCTTTATTACAAGCGGCTCCTGCAGCATAATGAAACACAATGAAGCACAGAAGTAACGGTTGGTTGCTTCTGTGTTTTAAAAAAATTTAAATTAAAAAATAAAACACATTAGAAATGGATTTAGTTACACCTGGATTCGGTTTAGTATTTTGGACAGTAATTACATTTTTGTTATTACTATTTGTCTTAAGAAAATTTGCATGGAAGCCCATTTTAGGAGCTGTTAGCGATAGAGAAGAAGGTATTAAGAAGGCCTTAGCTTCTGCTGAAGATGCTCGTAAAGAAATGGAAAACCTTCAAGCAGATAATGAGCGCATCTTAAAAGAAGCTAGAGCTGAAAGAGAATCTATGCTTAAAGAAGCGCGTGAAATGAAAAATAAGATGATAGCCGACGCTAAAGAAGAAGCTAAAACACAAGCAAGTAAGATGATAGAACAAGCACAGGCCGCAATAGAAAGCGAGAAAAAAGCAGCTATGGCTGAGCTTAAAAATCACGTTGCAGGCTTATCTGTTGAGATTGCTGAGAAAGTAGTAAAAGGCGAATTAGCTGATAAAGGAAAACAGTTAGACTTAGTGGAGTCTATGTTAGGCGAAGCTACTTTAAACTAGTATAAGAATGGCAGGAACAAGAGCAGCAATACGTTACGCAAAAGCAGTTTTAGAAATGGCACAAGAAAATAATGCCCTTGATGCTGTTAATGCAGATATGAAAGTGATTGCGAGTACAATTTCTGAGAATAACGATTTAAACACAATGCTTCAAAGCTCTGTGATTAAATCAGAAGTAAAGAAAGACGCAATGCTTAAGATATTTACTGACTTAAATGACACTACTAAAAAGTTGTTTGATGTATTAATCAGTAACAAACGTATTGATATTATAGAAGCTATTGCTATAAAATATCAAGAACTATACGATAAAGCTCAAGGTATTGTTGAAGCTACAGTTACTACAGCTGTGCCATTAACAGATGACTTAAAAACTAAAGTGCTTGCTAAAGTTAAAGATCTTACAGGAAGCAATAAAATAGCAATTACAAGCATTGTAAATGAAGATATTTTAGGAGGTTTCATCCTTCGAGTTGGTGATAAAGAATACAACGCGAGTATTGCGAATCAATTAAATAGACTAAAACGAGAATTTACATTAAACTAAGATATTTATATCTAATAAATAAATTAAGATGGCAGAAGTAAAACCAGCTGAAGTATCAGCAATCTTAAAACAACAACTATCAGGTTTTGAAGCTAGCGCTTCATTAAACGAAGTAGGAACAGTACTAACTGTTGGTGATGGTATTGCACGTGTATATGGCTTATCTAATGCACAATATGGGGAGTTAGTAGAGTTTGAAAATGGTTTAGAAGGAATTGTACTAAACCTAGAGGAAGATAATGTAGGTGTTGTATTATTAGGACCTTCAAAAGAAATCAAAGAAGGTGCTACAGTAAAGCGTACTGAGCGTATCGCTTCTATTAAAGTAGGAGAAGAGATGGTTGGTCGTGTAGTTGATACATTAGGAAATCCAATAGACGGTAAAGGACCTATAGGAGGAGACCTTTATGAAATGCCTCTAGAGCGTAAAGCGCCAGGTGTTATCTACCGTCAACCAGTTGATGAGCCAATGCAAACAGGTATTAAGTCGATTGACGCGATGATTCCTGTAGGTAGAGGACAACGTGAGTTGGTAATTGGTGACCGTCAAACAGGTAAAACAACAGTTTGTATTGACACCATCTTAAATCAGAAAGAATTTTATGATGCAGGCGAGCCTGTATTTTGTGTATATGTTGCTGTAGGTCAAAAAGCTTCAACAGTTGCAGGTATTGCTAAAACCTTAGAAGAAAAAGGGGCTTTAGCGTATACTGTAATCGTAGCTGCAAATGCATCTGACCCTGCTCCAATGCAGGTGTATGCTCCATTCGCAGGAGCTGCTATCGGTGAGTACTTCAGAGATACTGGTCGTCCGGCATTAATTGTTTATGATGATTTATCTAAACAAGCGGTAGCATATCGTGAGGTATCATTATTATTACGTCGTCCACCGGGACGTGAAGCATACCCTGGGGATGTATTCTACTTACACTCTAGATTATTAGAGCGTGCAGCTAAAGTGATCGCTGATGATGATATTGCTAAGAATATGAATGATTTACCAGAATCGTTAAAGCCAATGGTAAAAGGTGGAGGTTCATTAACTGCACTACCAATCATTGAAACACAAGCGGGTGACGTTTCTGCATATATTCCAACAAACGTAATTTCTATTACTGACGGTCAGATTTTCTTAGAATCTGATTTATTTAACTCAGGTGTTCGTCCTGCTATTAACGTAGGTATTTCTGTATCTCGTGTAGGTGGATCAGCTCAGATTAAATCAATGAAGAAAGTAGCAGGTACGCTAAAATTAGACCAGGCGCAGTTCCGTGAACTAGAAGCGTTTGCTAAGTTTGGTTCTGATCTAGATGCAGCTACATTAAATGTTATTGAAAAAGGTAAGCGTAACGTAGAAATATTAAAGCAAGCTCAAAACGACCCTTACACAGTTGAGGATCAGGTAGCAATAATCTACGCAGGATCTAAGAACTTATTAAAAGATGTTCCTGTAGAGAAAGTAAAAGAATTTGAGCGTGATTACATCGAATTCTTAAACGCTAAGCACAGAGATACTTTAGATACATTGAAAGCAGGTAAGTTAACTGATGAGGTTATCGATACGCTAACTAATGTATGTAAAGACTTAGCAGCTAAATTCGCTTAATAAATTCATTCTATTAAAAGAAAAGGATGGCAAATTTAAAAGAAATACGCAATAGAATATCATCGGTATCTTCAACGATGCAAATTACCAGTGCCATGAAAATGGTATCTGCTGCAAAGTTAAAGAAAGCTCAAGATGCTATTACGGCTATGCGTCCTTATGCAAATAAACTTACAGAACTACTACAAAGCTTAAGTGCTACATTAGATGGTGACTCTGGAAGTAAGTTTGCTACTCAAAGAGAGGTAAATAAGGTATTAATTGTAGCTATAACCTCTAACAGAGGACTATGTGGTGCTTTTAATTCAAATATCATCAAAGAGGTTAGTCGATTAGCTAACGATCAATATGCTAATCAAGAAGTATCTTACTTAGCTATTGGTAAAAAAGCAAATGACGCATTATCTAAATCAGGAGATGTTATTGCCAATAAAAGTGAAGTGTTTGATAGCCTTAGTTTTGATAACATTGCTACAATAGCCGAGATGATTATGGATAAGTTTGTTGAAGGCGAGTTCGACAAGATTGAATTGGTTTACAACAAATTTAAGAATGCAGCTACTCAGATTGTGATGACAGAACAATTCCTCCCTATTGTACCAATGGAGGGAGAAACATCTAATAACCTGGATTATATTTTTGAGCCTTCTAAAGAAGAGATCGTTGAGACATTAATTCCAAAATCTCTTAAAACTCAACTATATAAGGCGATTAGAGATTCGTTTGCTTCTGAACATGGCGCACGTATGACGGCAATGCATAAAGCAACCGATAATGCAACTGAGCTAAGAGACCAGCTTAAGCTAACATATAATAAAGCAAGACAAGCGGCTATTACCAATGAAATTCTTGAAATTGTTGGTGGTGCAGAAGCCCTAAATAGCTAAACGATATAGTTTTATAAAATACTATTTAAAGCCTTACCAATTTGGTAAGGCTTTTTTGTTTTAAATTGATTTTTATACATTTAGAGCAAACTTAACCTCATGAAATACCTCAAATCTCTCATATATGCACTTGGTGCATGTATCTTAATTACTTGTAATCTTCAATGTTCTAGTTCTAAATATAAGCTAGAAGAACAATCACAGTTAAACCCTAAAGGCGTCTATTTTCAAGAGTGGTATGCTGGCATTAAAGTCGGTGGTACCGGGTTCAATATTTTCTTCCCTAACCTTAATAGTGAAGGTAATGTGAAGATAGATAGTGTTTATTTTAGAAGAATGAAGGCTAAACTTGTAAAAGGGAGAGCTAATTACTCTGCAATATTAAAACGTTCAAATAAGTACTATAAAGACGTAAAAGTGTATTACAGTGATAATAAGAAACGAGATAAAAAGGCAGGTTTCCCATTTACACTGAAAGAAAATGAATGCGTTATTAGTTACATTGAAAATGGAGAGACCATGTTTCTGAAAATTAGTAATGTATTAGAAAAAGAAGGTATCTATTACGAGAAAGGACCTCCGGTTACTTTAAACGACAATGATTATTAAGAATACGGTAATAAATTCACAATAACATATCTTTGCTTAGCGTTTGCTAAAAGCGTATTTTTAGCAGCATAAATGACTATCCTTGAGCGCATTTAAATCTCTTTTTAAGCAAACATTTATTTATGGCTTAGCAACGGTGCTACCAAGAATGCTAACCTTTCTATTAACCCCATTATATACAGATGTAATGGCTGTAGGTATTTATGGAAAGGTGTCTATAATATTTGCTTGGTTTGCGATCTTCAATGTCATATTAGCGTATGGAATGGAGACTGCTTTTTTTAGGTTTTTTAATAAAGAGGAAGACAAAGAGAAAGTTGTAGGAACTTCTACATTATCAATAATAATTACATCAGCGATCATATTTATCATCGCTTTTTTATCAAAGAATCAAATTGCAGCAATTACAGATATACAAGTAGAGCACATCAATTTTGTGATTTGGATTTTGCTACTTGATGCACTAGTGATTATTCCATTTACTTGGCTACGAGCCAATGAAAAACCCATAAAATATGCTGCAATTAAAATTACTAATGTAGCTATAAATATTGGGCTCAATTTATTCTTCTTTTTACTGTTAGCAAATCTAGCCAAACAAAGCAGCTTTTTTGACTCTATATATAAGCCAGATTTTGAAATCAACTATGTTCTTATAGCTAATGTTATAGCTAGTGCAGTCACACTTTTACTCATGTTCCCATTTTATAGGAAAGTAAAGTATAGGTTCGATTCAAAGCTATGGAAGCAGATGCTACGCTATGCTTTCCCTGTACTAATTGCTGGCTTAGCATACACTATTAATGAGACTTTTAATAGAATTCTGCTAGATAGTAGCCTTTCTACAGCTGAAGATCCGGAACGCGAAGTCGGGATGTTCTCCGCATGCTATAAGTTAGCCTTGTTCATGACCTTATTTGCAACAGCATTCAGATTAGGGATAGAACCGTATTTCTTTAGTCACGCTAAGAGTGAAAATCCTCAAAAAAACTATGCGAAGATCTTAGAATATTTTGTTGTTTTTGGTTCAGTGATATTGCTGACTGTAGTTGTATTCTCAGACATTATCAAAACTATAATTATCAGAGATGAGGCATTTTGGGAAGCCATGTGGATTGTTCCTATTATCTTGATAGCCAGCTTTTGTCTGGGTATTTATCATAACCTTTCGGTATGGTATAAAATCACAGATCGAACAAAATTTGGCGCTTATATTTCGGTATTCGGCGCTATAATTACACTAGCTTTAAATATCTGGTTAATACCAATTATTGGATATAAAGGATCTGCGCTTGCAACGTTAGCAGCATATGGGAGTATGGCATTATTATCTTATTTCTTCGGAAAAAAGTACTACCCCATCCCATATAACATGAAGAAAATAGTATTATACCTAAGCCTTTCCATAGGGTTTTCATTAGTGTACTTTTACAAATTCAGAGAAGAATATAGCATTGGCATTCCGTTACTGTTGATTTTTATTGGACTTGTCTATGCACTTGAAAGAAATGATATAAAACAAATCTTAAGAAAAGAATGAAAATAAAGATTATAAATAGATCTAATCATAAACTTCCGCATTACGAAACATTAGCTTCAGCAGGAATGGACTTGAGAGCTAACATCGAAAATCCAATCACATTAAAACCATTAGAAAGAACTATTGTAAAAACAGGCCTTTTTATGGAGCTCCCTATAGGTTATGAAGCTCAAGTTAGACCTCGAAGTGGTTTAGCTGCTAAAAAAGGAATTACTGTACTAAACGCACCGGGGACGATAGATGCTGACTATAGAGGTGAAGTAGGTGTCATATTGGTTAATCTATCAAATGACGACTTCATTATAGAAAATGGAGAGCGTGTGGCACAGATGGTTATTGCTAAACATGAACGCGCAGAATGGGTAGAGGTTGAAGAACTGTCTGAAACAGCCAGAGGAGAAGGTGGTTTTGGCAGCACAGGAACTAAATAAAAATGAAATCTATCAATAAAAGAATAATATAATTATGAAAATCATAGTGCCAATGGCGGGCCGAGGGTCACGCCTTAGACCACATACTTTAACAGTCCCTAAACCACTAATACCGGTAGCTGGCCAACCTATAGTACATCGCTTAGTAAAGGATATTGCTAAAGTCCTAAAGCAGCCTATAGAAGAAGTTGCTTTCGTACTTGGAGACCCCGCATTTTTTGGAGATGATGTTGTAGAAAGCCTAACAAAGCTTGCAAATGACCTAGGCGCCAAGGCATCAATCTACAGACAAGATCAACCTCTAGGTACTGGTCATGCTATAATGAGTGCTAAGCCTTCTTTATCTGGCCCGGCGGTTATAGCTTATGCAGATACGCTTATCAGAGCAGAATTTGACTTAGACCCAGAGGCTGATAGTGTGATTTGGACAAAACAAGTAGATAACCCTGAAGCCTATGGTGTTGTTAAACTTAACGACAATAATGAGATTGTTGAACTCGTAGAAAAACCAGAGACTTTTGTATCTGACCAAGCTGTAATTGGGATATATTACTTTAAAGACGTGGAAGTATTAAAAGAGAAGCTTCAAGAAGTTCTGGATGAAAATATTATGAATGGCGGAGAATATCAGATCAATGATGGTATTAAGCGTATGATGGCCGATGGCAAGATTTTTAAAACCGGTACTGTTGATGAGTGGATGGATTGTGGGAACAAGAAAGTCACCGTAGAAACAAATACCAAGATGTTAGGGTTTTTGGCTGCAGATAATGAAGAGCAGATGATTCATCCTTCAGTAGAACTTTATAATTCTGAGATCATAGCGCCTTGTTACATTGCAGAAAATGTAGTTCTTAAGAATACAAAAGTGGGACCTAATGTTTCCATAGGTAAAAACTGCATTATTGAAGACTCAGGCGTTAAAAATAGCTTAATACAAACCAACACCACAATTAAAAATGCTAATTTAGACGAAGCTATGATTGGTAACCATGTAAAATACGATGGTAGCTACACAACGATTAGTATAGGAGATTATTCGGTTTTGGAATAATCTTTGGACGATAGAAAAGAAAAGGTGGATCTTCAAATGAAATTTACACATAATATAAGAATAGTCTTGTTGGTGCTTATAATGCTACCAGTGCTTTCTTATGGGCAAGTAAATTTTGATAAACCACCAGATGACGATTTGGGGAATGTAGAAGATAGATACCAAGAATTATTTTTTGAAGCCTTAAAACAAAAAGGAATAGAGAATTATGACAGGGCCATTGACGCCCTTCAGGAATGTATAAAGATCGATGGTTCTCACCCCGTTTTATATTTCGAATTAGGAAAGAACTATAACAAACTAAAGAACTATCAAGCAGCTGAGGAAGCTCTAACAAAAGCAATTAGTATGCAACCAGATAATGAATGGTTCTTAGATGAGTTGTATGAGGTTTATGTTCAGCTTGATGATATGGATAAAGCCATAGGCACTGTAAAGCAGTTAGTGAAATATCACCCGGATTACAAGCAAGACTTAGCAACGTTGTACATTAGAGAGAAGCGTTATGATGAGGCACTGGTATTAATAGATGAGCTTGATAAACATTTAGGACCGAGTGAGGTGAGAGATGCTATGCGAAACCAAGTTTATGAAGCTACAGGTAATGTAGATGATAGAATAACGCATTTAAAATCAAGAATCTCCAGCAATCCTAATAATGAAGACAATTATTTAAAGCTGATATACAGATATAGCCAGACTGGTAAAACCAAAGAAGCTTTTGATGTTGCAAAACAATTACTGAGTGTGAAGCCAGAATCTAAATTGGTGCATTTAGCCTTGTATAAATTTTATCTTGATGGAGACGATACAGCCAATGCTATTAATTCGATGAAGATTGTTTTAGGGACTTCGGAAATTAATGCTGATGCAAAATCTAAGGTACTGAAAGATTTCGTGGCATTTGTGGCTAAAAATCCCGAATATGAAAAAGACCTTATTGAGGTTACAGCTTCAGTTGAAGGGACAAATGACCCTAAAAGCTTAGAGGATTTAGGGCTTTACTATCTTAAGTCAGGTGAAAAAGAAAAAGCGCTAGCACAATTTAAATCGCTTTTAAAGCAAGAACCTAATAACTATATAGCCATTAAGAATAGTTTACTCATTCAAATAGACTTAAAAGCTTATGACGCTGTAATTAAAGAGAGTAGTGCAGCTTTAGAGTTGTATCCAGCTCAACCTTTACTGTATTTAGTCAATGGGGTTGCACATAATAATTTAAAAGCACCAGATAAGGCCATAGATAGCTTGGAAATGGGACTCGACTTTTTAGTAGAAGACCCAAAAATGGAAGCAGATTTCTACCAGCAATTAAGTGTGGCCTATAAACAAAAGAATAATATTACTAAATCTGAAACGTTTGCTAAAAAGGCACAATCGTTAAAAGCTCAACAATGATAATGCGAGTCAACTTAAAACATATAAAGTGGTTATTATGCCTGTCGTTTATAGCTTTAGCTTTAAGCTGTAAGTCTTCAAAAGGTGTTATTGCCTCAGATAAGGCAAATGAGAAATTATCAGCAAAACAGGTTATAAAGGCTCATAAAAAACAAGAGGTAGACTTTGAAACACTACAAGCTAAAGTACGCATTGACCTTACTCAAGACCAAAAAACACAAGGCTCTACATTTAACCTTAGAATTGAGAAGGATAAAGTCATTTGGTTAAGTGCTAAATTAGGTTTAGCAAGAATGATGATTACACCAGACCGAGTAAGATATTACAGCAAGCTTGATAATCAATATTTTGATGGAGACTATAAGTTGTTGAGTGATTTTGTAGGGATGGAACTGGATTTTTTCAAGGTTCAAAACATATTACTTGGACAAGCCATCTATGATTTGAACGAAAAGAAACATGCTATAGGTATTAGCGAAAACTCATACACATTACACCCTGAAGGACAGAGTGCAATTTTTGAATTGTTCTACCTGATTAATCCATCTCATTTCAAATTAGACTCACTTCAGTTGTTTCAACAGTTAGATAAACGAATGCTACAAGTAGATTATGCAGAATATCAAGAAGTAGATAAAGAAGTTTTACCTAAAAATGTACGCATAATAGCTGTTGAAAATACAGATGAGGTAGCTATAGACATGGAATTTAAATCCATTTCATTAGGGCAAGAATTGCGTTTCCCTTTTAAAATTCCGTCCGGATATGATGAAATTGTTATTAAATGAGAAATAACGGAGCCCTACATATTACACTCCTCATCACTTTATTTCTGGCTTTTGGTGTAACTAATGCTCAAAGCAAAAAACAAAAAGCTTTAGAAGAAAAACGCCAGCAAATTCTAAGAGAGATAAAGCAACTTAATTCTTTACTATTTACTGATAAGAAAAAGGAGAAATCAGTTCTTAATCAGGTAGAAGACCTAAATTATAAACTTAGTGTTAGAAAAAACCTCATTAAGATCACAAACGATCAGGCTAATCTATTGACTAGAGAAATTAATGACAATCAAAAAGAAATTACGAGTTTGAGAGCTCAGCTTAAAGAGCTTAAAGAAGATTATGCTGCCATGGTTGTAAAATCATACAAGAGTAAGTCAGAACAAAGTAAGGTCATGTTCTTGCTGTCTTCTAGTAACTTCAAACAAGCATATAAGCGCTTGCAATACATAAGACAATACGCAAGCTATCAGAAAGAACAGGGGGAAGCTATTAAAGAGAAGACGGAAAAACTTCAGCAACTCAATATTAAACTGCTAAAACAAAAAGAAGACAAGCAAAAGCTTATTGAAGAAAACAGGAAAGAAAAGAGAGCCTTAGAAGCTGAAGTAAAACAACAGCAAATATTGATGGCTTCTATTAAGCAAAACCTTAATAAATACACTTCTCAGATTAAGAAAAAACAGCAAGAAGCTGATCGAATAGATAGAGAAATAGACCGCTTAATTAAAGAGGCTATTGCGGAGTCAAATAGAAAAGCAGGAAATACAACATCTACAGGAAAATTTGTATTAACTCCTGAAGCCAGAAAGCTGGCGTCTAGTTTCAAAGCTAATAAAGGAAAATTAGGGTGGCCTGTGACAAGAGGTGTAATACGTACGCGTTATGGAACACAACGTTCTAGCGTAGATAAATCAGTTACGATCAGAAGTACAGGGCTGCAAATAGCTACTGAACGAAACGCCAAAGTCAAGGCTGTTTTTAATGGTGAAGTCTCTAAAATAATGATTATAAAGAATGCTAATCCTGTGGTGATGATAAGACACGGTAATTACCTTACAGTCTATAAAAACCTATCTAAAGTTTATGTAAAAGCTGGAGATAAGATAACTACCGGTCAGGAAATAGGTGAAGTTTTCACCAATAGGATTACGGGAGAAACAATATTAGGGTTTAGTGTCTATAAAGACAACAAAAAACAAAATCCTGAATATTGGCTTGCTAAATTTTAGAGTAGCACTACATTAAACACGAACTACCACGTAACCGTTCCTTGTCTTCTTATAATGCCTGCCATTCCAGAAGTAATATCTTTTACCGTTTACTCTAACAATTTTATAATGTCTTGGTAGTGTTTTAACCACAGTAACATTAGGAGCAGGTTTTACAACAACCCTTCTAGCACAAGATGTGGAGTTTAGCATAAAAAACAAACAAAGTAGGAGTATTAAAGTTCTCATCATTAAAAGTATTTGGTTTAACGATAAGACTCAGCAGATCAAAAAAGGTTTAATCGGTTGTAAAAAGAGCCTTAAGTTCAGTAGCGTCATTTGGAGCCATTTTCCCTGCTAATACTAAGCTTAATTGCTTACGGCGTAAAGCGCCATCATAACGCTCTTTTTCTATGTCAGATTCAGGCTGAATAGGAGGCACCTTTACGGGTCTTCCGGTTTCGTCAACAGCAACAAAAGTATAAATAGCTTCATTCGCTTTAATACACTCTCCAGACTCCCTGTCTTCAATCCATACGTCCAAATAAACTTCCATAGACGAATTAAAAGCTCTAGATACTTTAGCTTCAATAGTTACAACACTTCCCAAAGGAACCGTTCTATTAAAAGCTACATGATTTACAGAAGCAGTCACAACAATTCGGCGCGAATGCCTTCTAGCAGAAATACTAGCAGCCCTATCCATACGAGCCAGTAATTCTCCACCAAAAAGGTTGTTTAAAGGATTTGTTTCACTTGGTAGAACAAGATCTGTAACTATAGTTTTAGATTCTGAAGGTGTCTTTACTTCCATACAATTAAGAATTGAATGCAAAGGTAAAGCGAAATAAAATTCTAGGAATAAAATTTATGAATTAATCTAAAGCTTTTATAAGTAACCAAGCTTCAGAATTATGGTCTTTACGAATTTGATATAACGCACGTTGAGCCTCTAACCTACTATTGTAGCTAGAATATACAACTTCATGTAAGCCATATCTGTTAACACCAATTTTTCGTGCCTTGTAGCCTTTAGCTCGTAACTGTTTTACTTTTTTATCTGAATTAGCTTCAATTCTAAAAGCTCCGGCAACTACATGGTATTTACCATACTGCTTTTCTACTTCTAATGTAGCACTAGGCAAGGGGTTGCTAATTATGAATGTAGCTTCTTGAACCTTAACATCCATTTGCTCATTAGCTTCTTCCTGAGCCATTTGATTATGCTCTTTCACGGTATTGCTGTAATAATTGGCACCATAACCTCCTAAGCCTAAAATAATAACAGCTGCTGCAGCGTATCTTATCCAAGTATTACTTCTGCGCTTTTCTGGTGTAAATGCAATAGGTGTTTTCTCTTCTATGATTTCGACACGCTCCTTATAAACCTCTCTTTTGATATCGCTAACATTAAAATGAGATAGCCCAAAAGCATCTCTCAGATAATTGATGTGATGAGAGGGTTCAAAGTTGATCTTTCCTTCAGTATTCAAAACAAATTCACCTACATTCTGAAAATTTATAGTCTCACCTTCGGTAAGATATGATTTGATGGACTTCACTTGCTTTGCTATTTTTTCAACAGCTAATTGATAAGGGATTTTTTCAACTTCAGCAATATAATTCCCTAGTAAGCCATCATTATGCTGTAATTGCTCATTGAATGAAATGACCTTCTTAGGCGGATAAAACGTATGGGTAGAATCATGCAATTTTGCAGACACACGCTGTGTTAAAAAAGCACCAAACTCCGGAACGGTAACACAGTCGTACCTGTATAATAAATCGCTTATGTATGTTTCTAACTGCATAAAGAACAAATTTAAAAATTTTTGTTTCAGAAATTAATATCACGGGGTTTAGTTATTAACATCGGAAAAATTGCTTTCTTGTAACTCAAAATCAACCCCTTATCATGACCGAACAAGATCTAATCTATGCGATTGCATTACAAAATACACCCAGAATTGGAGCTACAACAGCTAAAAAACTGATCTCATATTGTGGTTCTGCCAAAGAAGTTTTAAAGTCTAAAAAGCAAAGCTTACTCAATATTGATGGTATTGGGGAAGCTACTGTAAAAGGCCTTTTTGATAAGCACCATCTTATTGAAGCTGAAAAAGAAATCCAGTTTATAAAAACGCATAATGTAAGTGCACTTTACTTTACTGATAGCGATTATCCGGAACGCTTAAAAGAATGTTTAGATGGGCCAATTGTGTTATTTCAGAAGGGAAACATCAATATGCAAAATAAGCCTATTATAAGTGTTGTGGGGACAAGGAAGATTACTACTAACGGAAAGGTGTTTTGTGAGAAGCTTATAGAACAACTTGCTATATATAACCCCATTATTGTTTCAGGTTTTGCCTATGGTACAGATATTACAGCTCAAAAAGCGGCGATTAAGAATAACTTGCAAACCATAGGTTGTCTAGCGCATGGCCTTGATCAGGTGTACCCTAAAGCACACAAGAAATATGTCAGTAGTATAGAAAAGTATGGGGGCTTTTATACAGATTTTTCAAGCAATGCAGCATTTGAAAGAAATAACTTTTTAAAGCGAAATCGAATTATTGCAGGTATAAGTGAAGCCACAATTGTTATAGAATCAGCCGAGAAAGGAGGGAGCCTTGTTACTGCAGATATTGCAAACTCATATAATAGAGAAGTTTTTGCAGTACCTGGTAGAACAACAGATAGTCAAAGCATAGGGTGTAACAACTTAATTAAATCCCAAAGAGCACACCTGCTATCTAATCCTTTAGACATTCCATATTTATTGAATTGGCAACTAGAGCCTGAAATTAAAGCACCTCTACAAAAACAGTTATTTGTTGAATTAGATTCTGAAGAAAAAAAGATTTACAACTATCTTAATTCACAAGGGAAAACACTATTAGATAGCATTGCTATTGATTGTGATATTCCTAGCTATAAAGCGGCTAGTGTACTTTTAAATATGGAGCTCAAGGGTGTGGTTAGACCCTTACCAGGAAAATTATTTGAATTGACTTAATAGCCTACTTTTGCTCTAACACGTTTTAAGACATCATTTGCTACTAGTTTTGCTTTAGCAGCACCTATAGCTAAGGCTTTATCCACCTCTTCTAAATGATTTATGTAGTAATCGTAGCGCTCTCTAGGGGTCTTAAATACCTCAAGAATAAGTTCAAATAAAGCCTGCTTAGCGTGCCCATAACCATAACCGCCTTTTTCATAATTGACTTTCATGGTCTCTATAGCCTCTGGCGTAGCCATTAGTTTATATAACGCAAAACAATTACAGGTCTCCCAGTCTTTAGGATCTTCTAAAGGCGTGCTATCGGTTTGTATAGACATTACCTGTTTACGCAGTTTCTTTTCCGGTAAGAAAATATTAATAATATTGCCTTTACTTTTACTCATTTTCTCACCATCCGTACCGGGAACAAGCATGGTTTCCTTTTGTACATCTGCTTTGGGAAGTACAAAGGTGTCTCCCATTTTTGCGTGAAATCTAGAAGCAACACTACGAGTCATTTCTATATGTTGTTCCTGATCTTTTCCAACCGGGATAATCTCTGCATCATATAATAAAATATCAGCAGCCATTAGCATCGGATAGGTAAACAAACCACCATTTACATCATCTAAACGATCTGCTTTGTCTTTAAAACTATGAGCAAGTTCTAAGCGCTTAAAAGGGAAAAAGCAATTAAGATACCAAGCCAATTCAGTAACTTGTGGCACATCACTTTGTCTGTAGAAAACAGTATTGTCTATATCTAAACCAAAAGCTAACCATGCTGCTGCAGTAGAATAGGTGTTAGATCGTAAAGTTTCAGCATCTTTTATTTGAGTCAGGGAATGTAAATCTGCAATAAATAGATATGAATCATTGTCTTTATTCTTAGACATTTCGATAGCCGGTAAAATGGCCCCTAATATGTTTCCTAAATGCGGGGTTCCTGTACTCTGAATTCCTGTAAGTATCCTTGCCATAATCGATTCCCAAAAGAGGGATTGCGGTTTTAAATATTAAATAGTCAACAAAGGTAAATCTTTTGCTAAAACTATTGAATTTAATTGCCTAGTTTTGACCTCGTGATACTTTTTAAGTACATATTCTGGATTTTTTATCGCATATGGTTCTATGTATTGGTCGCATTGCCGATCATTGTTTTGTTTCCCATACTGATTATAATCATCTCTAGAGAACAGTGGTATCCTCATTTCTTTAAAGTAGCTAGGCTGTGGGCCAAGTTTATACTAGCCGGTATGGGGCTTCCTTATAAAATTATTAAAGAGGAAAAACCGAAAAAAGGAAAAAGTTACATGTTTGTGGCCAATCATACATCTATGACAGATATTATGCTGATGCTGGCTACCGTTAAAAACCCCTTTGTATTTGTTGGTAAAAAAGAACTTGCCAAAATCCCGCTGTTCGGCTTCTTTTACAAACGCACATGTATTTTGGTAGATCGAAGTAGTGCTAAAAGTAGACATGCTGTCTATTTAAGAGCTCAAAAACGACTAAAACAGGGCCTGAGCATTTGCATTTTTCCAGAAGGCGGTGTTCCTAATCCAGAAGTCGTTTTAGATCAATTTAAAGATGGTGCTTTTAGATTGGCATTAGACCATCAGATACCAATTGTACCATTAACATTCTTTGACAATAAAAAGCGATTCCCGTTTAGCTTCTTTAGCGGAGGTCCGGGGTTAATGAGAGTAAAAATACATCGCTTTATTCAAACCCAAGGTTTAGATACTAAAGCTACAAAGGAACTAAGTGATAAAGCACGACAAGTGATCTTAAATCAGTTAGAAACTGGCTATAAATAAAAAAAAAGTCGCTCTCGGCACAAGAGCGACTTTTAACAGTCATTGCTTCATCATTGCTTAAAATACGTTGCAATAACTAATCTAACCAACTAAAAAAACCTAAAACTTAAAACTTAAGCCTGTATATACACCAATAAAGAATGGCTGAAAATCACCAGTCGTATTATTAAATGTATTTATTTGATACTTGAACGTAGGTTCAAGATGAATATTAAATCGTTTAGAAATTCCATAGTCTATACCTACACCAAAATTGGCACTATAGCTTGTGCTGTTGACATTATTAGCCTCTCCAATTAATGTACTATTCCCTTCTATGTCAGCATAAATTTCATTCTTGTTTAGGAAGAATGTACTAAAGCCACCAATAAGGTTGACACCTAATTTCTTATCAACTAAACGGTATTCCATCTCCAGAGGAACCTCTACAAATCCTAGACGTTGATCTAAGGCTCCTTCAAATTTAGTGTTAACTAATTCTGGGATAGATGATCTATTTAAAGTTTCAGAACTAATGATAGAAAGTGCTTGTTCATTACCTCTAAACGATATGTTCTCAATTTGAGAACTACTTCCTCTAGCCTGAGCATCAGCTCCAGTAAAAACCAAGACATTATTGGTTGCATAGCTGAGGTCTACTCTATGGATTCCGGCTCTAACTTTTAACCTGTCATTTATAGCATAGCTACCATTAATACCATAACTCATGTTAATATCACTATCCTTCGAGTTTTGGTTAAATTGACTATGAATAGATGATCCTTGACCAAACGAACTAAAATAAACAGGCGCCACATTTGGTGAAATGCTCCACCTGTTTAGTTCTGTCTCTTTTTCTTTTTCATTAATATTTTCTGATTGTTCTGCTATAGCATCTTCAATAGATTGGTCTTTAACCAAATCCTTTTCAGAAATTATAGCATCATTGTTTAGAGAGTCTGTTTTAGTCGTATTTGTATTTTCAGTATTCTTTGGGTCTAATAAAACAGTGGCGTTTTCTTTGTTTTGAGAAGATTTGATTAAATCCTTCATTTCTGCCTCAGTTTTGGTCGATAGCTTCGTATTAGTATCTGCAGAATTACGCTTGTTATTAGATGCAAGAGTTTCACCTTTTTGTTTTTGATTGTTAATCAATTGGGAGTTGTTTCTGTTTTTAACACGATTATCTGAATCTGTTTTTACAACAGCATCTCCAAAATTGTCTTTTTCCTTGATAATAGAATTAGATTTTTTCTTAATCCCATCTTTATTAGACTCATTAGAGTTTTCAGAAGTATTTATATAGTCTTTATTTTCATCTTCAGAGGCAACTTCGTCAGTGGTGCTATGATCAAAAATTGAAGTATCTTCTGAAGAATCTTTGCCTTGTTTAGAATCTGTATCATTGCCATTATTTTGACGCTCAGGATTATTGGTGTCAACTACAGGTAGCGTATCGCTCTCTGTGGTATTAAATACAGCATTACCGATAGTGAACAAAAGCGCAAGTATAGCTGCTACACCTGCTACCCTCCACCAAATAGGAATGACACGACGTTTTTTCTTTTTGTTGTGCAGTTCGTCACTGATGCGAGTCCACATAGCATCATCAGGCATAACATCGAAATCTTTAAATTTCTCCTGAAAAAGTCTATCTATGTTTTTTTTATCACTCATTTTATAATGATTGCGAATTTGAATTCGCCTTATAAGCTTCTATTTTCTCTTTTAATATTAATCTAGCCCTAGCTAAATTAGATTTTGAGGTGCCTTGCGAGATGTTTAACATGTTACTAATCTCTTTATGAGAATAGCCATCTAACGCATAGAGGTTAAAAACCAACCGATACCTGTCTGGTAAGCCTTGGATGATTTGCAATAAATAATCTATCGATATGTCATCATCTTCGATATCTACAGTCACATCTTCTATGGCATCTTCATTAATGATATCAAAAACACCAACAGACCTGTATCTTTGTAATGCTGTATTAATAGCAATACGTTTTATCCAACCTTCAAAAGAACCTTTGCCATTGTATTGTGTTATTTTACTAAAAATAGTCACAAACGCATCTTGCAGGTTGTCTTCTGCTTCAGCATGGCTTCTTGAATACTTAAGACAGAGCGAAAACAACTTACTCGCGTAGAGTTTGTATAATTGGCCCTGAGCTTTAGTATCATAATTTCTACAGTCATTTATGAGTCCGTCTAAACTCACATTTTATATTGTGTTAGTGTTAGTCTAAGTGTTTATTGCTCCACAGGTATTTCTACAATGTGATACTGATCCACACCATTAATATCAGTTCCCTGATAAAATTTAAAGATGTGTAGACTGGTATTGTTAACCGTAAAATCAAAACTTACTTCTGTAGCTTCGTTAAGTGGTGCACAATCAGAGTCTGTATAAACAGTATTAATTACTGCTATGGTTCTTTCATTCAAGTTGACCTGATAGAAAAAATCATTAAACTCATAACAGTCATTAGGCCTTATGTAGGTCATAGAGATTTGATAGGTCTCGCCAAATGTGAAAACACTTGGTGTGTCTACACTTTGTATAGGTACAATTTCCGTAAAGAAATTTGGCGGATTGTCATTCTCAATGTTACATGAGTTCAATACGATTAGTGAAACAAATAATAATAAAAACTTCTTCATAAATTCGTGCTGTTAATCGATTTTTCAAATGGTAGATGCAAAAAGTGTGAAATGGTTGCGTCTAAAAATAAGAAATCCTGAAATTTTTTTCAGGATTTGCGTTTTTTCTAGTCTTCATTGCCGTTTACAGCCTGTCTGACTTTATCTTCAAGCTCATCCATGAGCTCGGGGTTATCTTTAATCATGGTTTTGACAGCATCTCTACCCTGACCAAGCTTGGTATCATCATAGCTAAACCAAGAACCACTCTTTTTAATAATATTATGTTCTACCGCAACATCTAAAACCTCACCGACTTTAGATACACCTTCACCATACATAATATCAAACTCAGCAGTTTTAAACGGAGGCGCTACTTTATTTTTTACAACCTTTACACGTGTCTTGTTCCCCATAACATCGCCGTTACTATTCTTAATCTGAGTAGAACGCCTGATGTCTAATCTCACAGAAGCGTAGAACTTCAAGGCATTACCCCCTGTGGTAGTTTCCGGGTTTCCAAACATAACACCAATCTTTTCTCTAAGCTGGTTAATGAAAATCATAGTACAATTGGTCTTGCTAATAGAAGCGGTAAGCTTTCTTAGTGCCTGAGACATTAAACGGGCGTGTAATCCCATTTTTGAGTCTCCCATTTCACCTTCAATTTCACTTTTAGGGGTTAAGGCTGCAACAGAGTCTACTACTATTATATCAATAGCCCCAGAACGCACAAGGTTATCTGCAATCTCTAAAGCTTGCTCACCGTGATCTGGCTGAGAAATAATTAAATTGTCTATATCAACACCTAGCTTTTCAGCATAAAAACGGTCAAACGCATGTTCTGCATCAATAAATGCTGCTATTCCTCCTGCTTTTTGAGCTTCGGCAATAGCATGTAAGGTTAGTGTTGTTTTACCTGAAGACTCCGGACCATATATTTCTATGACCCTACCTCTTGGATATCCTCCTACACCTAAAGCAATATCTAAACCTAAAGAGCCAGATGAAATGGCATCAATATCTTCTATGGCTGCATCGCTCATCTTCATCACTGTACCCTTTCCATAGGCTTTATCTAGCTTATCTAACGTTAATTTTAAGGCTTTTAATTTTGCGTCTTTTTCACTACTCATTATTCTGTTTTTCTTTTATTACTAGTGCAGCTAAAATACCATTTCTTTTTTCGTATTACAATTTTATGACGCAACCATTTTACACTTTTTGCATCTAATTAAAAAAAGGGAAAAAATTGCTATTTAGAAGTTTAGGTTTAAGTAAAACTCAAAGAAGCATCTTAATATCATTAAGGTGCTTTTTTATTACTGATAACTAGCGACTTCTATTAAAAAATGTACATTTGCAAAAAATTCTTTAACCTTAAAAATAGTATAGCATGCAACTGTACAATACTTTGAGCGCTAAAGAAAGAGAAGCCCTTATTGAAAAGGCTGGTAAAGAACGCCTGACGATCTCTTTCTATCAATACGCCAATATCGAAAATCCGAAAGCCTTTAGAGACACTATGTTTTTAGCATGGGACCAATTAGATGTCCTGGGTAGAATTTATATTGCTTCAGAAGGAATAAATGCTCAGCTTTCTGTTCCGGCAGACAATTTTAATGCTTTTAAAACGCACTTAGACACCGTTTCGTTTCTGAAAGATATCAGACTAAACATTGCAATAGAACATGATAATTTTTCTTTTCTAAAATTAAAAGTCAAAGTGAGAGATAAGATCGTAGCTGATGGTTTAAATGACGACAGTTTTGATGTAACAGATAAAGGTGTTCATGTCAATGCAGAAAGGTTTAATGACCTTATTGAAGACCCTGATACCGTGTTGGTAGATATGCGAAATCATTATGAAAGTGAAATAGGGCACTTTAAGAATGCGATAACTCCAGATGTGGATACGTTTAGGGAGTCTTTACCCATCATTGAAGAAGACCTTAAAGAACATAAAGAAGATAAAAACCTAGTCATGTATTGCACAGGAGGTATCAGATGTGAAAAAGCAAGTGCATATTATAAACATAGAGGATTTAAAAATGTATTCCAACTAGAAGGTGGGATTATAAATTATGTAAGACAGGTCGAAGAGAAAGGCCTGGAAAATAAATTCATTGGTAAAAACTTTGTGTTTGATGATCGTCGATCAGAACGAATTACTGAAGATGTTATAGCTCATTGTCATCAATGTGGTAAACCTGCTGACACGCACACCAATTGTGCTAATGAAGCCTGCCATTTACTATTCATACAATGCGATGAATGCAAAGAAGCTATGGAGAATTGCTGTTCTTCAACTTGTATGGAGATTAACAGACTACCATATGAAGAGCAGAAGGCATTAAGAAAAGGCCAAGGTAACAGCAATGATATTTTCAAAAAAGGTAGAGCAGACCATTTACCCTATAAAAAAGATTTGAGGAATATATTCGACTCGCTTTAAAAGAAACCTACAAGTAGTTTTATCCACAAATAGTTTTATCTTTACTTTTTAAATAAATATGAATCCAAAACTCTGGCTTTATTCAGCTAAGAGGTATTATATATATAATTTATGGGTTGTAACAGTTGCTCAACTGGTAAAGATGGCCAACCAAAGGGATGTAAGAATAATGGTACTTGTGGT
Source organism: Winogradskyella sp. (assembly GCA_965230605.1). Taxonomy (GTDB): domain Bacteria; phylum Bacteroidota; class Bacteroidia; order Flavobacteriales; family Flavobacteriaceae; genus CBDDLD01. The sequence goes on from CBDDLD010000004.1 coordinate 115,417, forward strand.
ACAGATAGTTGTAATAAGTTAACCGTTTTTGATTGGTTATCTAATATGTCTCTACCTAATGGACAAGAACCGTTTATGGGAGTGGAAGTACGTTATAAGAACGGAAGAAAACAGTACTACAGAAATACTGAAAAACTATCATTAAGCATTGGAGATATCGTAGCTACTCAGGCCAAATCAGGTCACGATGTCGGTATGGTGACGCTTACAGGTGAACTCGTTAGAGTGCAAATGAAGCGCAAAAAAGTGGATATTGAAGACGAAGAAAATGTTCTGAAAATATATAGAAAAGCTACACAAAAAGATATAGATATTTGGTCTTCTTCTAGAGACAAAGAAGAAGACATGAAGGTTAAGGCGAGGCAATTTGCTATTGATCTTAATCTAAAAATGAAGATATCTGATATCGAATATCAAGGTGATGGCAGCAAAGCCACATTTTATTATACAGCTGAAGAACGTGTGGACTTTAGAGAGTTAATAAAAGTATTTGCCAGAGAGTTTAAAACCCGAATTGAAATGCGTCAGGTTGGATTTAGACAAGAGGCTGCACGTCTTGGAGGGATAGGATCTTGTGGAAGAGAGCTATGCTGTTCGACGTGGCTAACCGATTTTAGATCCGTTAGTACATCAGCAGCAAGATATCAACAACTATCTTTAAACCCTCTTAAATTAGCAGGGCAATGCGGTAAACTTAAATGCTGTCTTAATTATGAGCTAGATGCTTATCTAGACGCCTTAGAATCGTTTCCTAAGACTGACACTAAATTGCAAACAGACAAAGGTATTGGCGTATGCCAAAAAACGGATATTTTCAAAGGCTTACTCTGGTATGCTTACGAAGGTGAATGGATGAATTGGTATAAAATTACCGCAGAACAAGCAGTAGAAATTATTCAACTTAATGAAAAAGGAAAGAAGGTAGCAAGCCTCGAAGAATATGCTTCAGAACTCATCGAAGACACTAAAGTAGAGTTTGAAAACGTTGTTGGTCAAGACAGTTTAACACGTTTCGATAATCCAAAACGGAAAAGAAAACGTAAAAACAATAAGAACAATAATCGTAGACGCCAGAGAAATCAAAAGAATAATGCGAAGACAAATTAACAAGTTTGTATCATCTGCGCTCTTGTTAGTCGCTTTAATGTCATGTGATTCTAACAAGGTTTATGACGAATATAAGTCGGTTCCGAATCAATGGCATAAAGATTCAATTATTTCGTTTACTGTGACGCCTCCGGATACATTAAAGCCTTATAATTTGTATATCAATATCAGAAATAATAATGATTATCAATTCAGTAATTTATTTCTGATTGCAGAACTAAATCATCCCAACGGTAGAGTTATAAAAGACACATTAGAATATAAAATGGCTGCACCAAACGGAGAATTATTAGGGAAGGGGTTTTCAGACATAAAAGAAAGTAAACTCTGGTACAAAGGTTACGAGTCAGATTTTGTATTTGATGAATCTGGGGAATATACCATTAACATTCAACATGCCATGCGCCAAAATGGACAGGTCAAAGGAGTCGTTAAATTGGAAGGTGTTACCGATATTGGTTTTAGAGTAGAACAGAAACAAGGAAACTAATTATGGCCAAGAAAAAAGTACAATCAAAGGCAAAAGCACAGGTTTTAGATTTTTCAAAGTACATCCGATGGTTTTGGATGATCTTTAGCGGAGGAATCTTAGCAGTTATTTTATTGTTCTTATTGGCATCATGGGGAGCTTTAGGAGAAATGCCCGATCATACACGATTAGAAAACCCAAGAACAAATTTAGCCACAGAAATCATTTCTTCAGATGGGGTAACATTGGGAAAATTTTATTTTAACGATAATAGAACACCTGTAGGGTACAGTGAATTACCAAAACATCTCGTAGATGCTTTAATAGCTACTGAGGATGCTCGTTATTATGATCACTCAGGAATTGACGCTCGTGGAACACTTAGGGCTTTTTTCTTTTTAGGTAAGCGAGGTGGAGCTAGTACAATCTCGCAGCAGCTAGCCAGACAATTGTTTGTTGGAGTGAGGTCTAAAAATAAGCTTGAAGCAGGACTACAAAAGATTAAAGAGTGGGTTATAGCCATTCGTCTAGAACGTCAGTACACCAAAGAAGAGATCATAGCTATGTATTTTAACATCTATGACTTTGGTAATAACGCAGACGGGATTCGTTCAGCGGCACGTATTTACTTTGGAAAAGAACCTAATGAATTAAACCTTAAAGAGTCAGCCATGCTGGTAGGTATGTTTAAAAACTCTTCCTTATACAACCCAAGACGTAATCCAGTCGGAACAAAAAACAGAAGAGATGTAGTCTTAGCTCAAATGTCTAAGTATGAATACATCGACGAAACAATAAAAGATTCACTTCAAAAAACGGAGCTAGATCTTAGGTATACTCCCGAATCACACCGAGAGGGGATGGCAACGTATTTTAGAGCATATCTGCAAGAGTTTATGAAAAACTGGACCAAAGACGCAAATAATAGAAAGCCCGATGGGTCTAAATATGATATTTACAGCGACGGTCTTAAGATATTTACAACCATAGATTCTAGAATGCAAAAATATGCTGAAACAGCTGTACAGCAGCATATGCCTAGATTACAAGCAGAGTTCGATCATCAAAACACCCCGAAACGGAATCCAACAGCACCTTTTTTAGAGCTAGATCAACAAGAGATAAAAGCCCTAATGAATCGTGGGATGCGCCAGTCAGAACGTTGGCGACATATGAAATACGATTTAGGAAAATCTGATGATGAGATCATAACCTCGTTTGATAAGGCTATACCGATGACTGTATTCTCATGGAAAGGCGGAAAATACACAGAGATAGATACCATAATGAAGCCTATGGACTCTATGCGATATTACAAGTCTTTTTTACGTACTGGAATGATGTCTATGGACCCTCAGACCGGTCATGTAAAAGCTTGGGTTGGTGGTATGAACTATAAGCACTTCCAATATGATATGGTAAAACAAGGGAAGCGACAAGTGGGATCTACGTTTAAGCCCTTTGTGTATGCTACTGCTATAGATCAGTTGCAAAAATCCCCTTGTGATACAGTTCCAAGAACTCCAGTTACGATAGAAGCTAATAAATTTGGAAATCCGGAACCTTGGACAACTAAAAACTCAGACGGTAACTATGAAGGTTTCCAAACGCTTAAAGCTGCTCTGGCTAACTCTACAAACACCGTTACTGCACGTCTAATGAATGAGGTAGGCCCTCAGCCTGTAGTAGAAATGGCCAAAAAACTAGGAGTTGAACAAGACATATTAGCGGTACCTGCGATTGCATTAGGAACCCCGGATATTAGTGTTTATGAAATGGTAGCAGCCTATTCGACTTTTGCTAATAAAGGAGTGTATACAAAACCTGTAATGATTACTAGAATAGAGGATAAGAATGGGACAGTGCTCTTTCAATTTCAACCAGAGAGTAGAGATGTGTTGAGTGAGGAAGTGGCCTATGTTGCGGTTAACCTTATGGAAGGGGTGACGCAATCAGGTTCTGGAAAACGACTGAGAACTAAAGGTGTAGATAAATATAATGCGGCATACAGAGAAGTAGTTACAGGGTACCCTTATGAGTTTACCAATCCTATAGCAGGTAAGACAGGAACCACACAAAACCACAGTGACGGATGGTTTATGGGGATGGTTCCAAATCTAGTGACTGGTGTCTGGGTTGGTGGCGAAGATAGAGCTACGCACTTTTCTAAAATCACCTATGGACAAGGTGCGTCTATGGCCTTACCGATTTGGGCTTTGTATATGAGACAATGTTATGATGACAAAACACTTAATGTATCTACAGCAGAGTTTGATAAACCGTTGAAACTATCTATTAATGTGAATTGTGATAAAATTCCGGATTATGATGATGGTGATGATGATTCTACGGATGATGATGGGTTAGATTTCTAATACTTCAAGAGAAAAACTCCATTCAAAATTTAGGATAATTAAATATGAAATGAGGCGATACTTTCGTATTTTTCATTCGTAAATTTTCACCTATGATTAGTAAGAAAGTAGCTGATGTTGTTGAAGCATTAGAAGGCGTACAAAGTAACATGACCTTTATGTTTGGTGGTTTTGGGCTTAGTGGTATTCCTGAGAATTCTATAGCCGAATTAGTAAAGCGTGACATATCCGGTTTAACTTGTATTTCCAATAACGCAGGCGTTGATGATTTTGGACTTGGCCTGTTATTACAAAAGAAACAAATAAAGAAAATGATTTCCTCTTATGTAGGGGAAAATGATGAGTTTGAACGTCAGATGCTTAGTGGAGAACTTGATGTAGAGCTCATACCTCAAGGCACACTTGCAGAGCGTTGCCGTGCAGCACAAGCAGGATTTCCTGCGGTCTACACACCAGCTGGTTATGGTACTGAAGTAGCAGAAGGAAAAGAAACACGAGAGTTTGATGGAAAAATGTATGTTCTAGAGCATGCCTTTAAAGCAGACTATGGTTTTATAAAAGCCTGGAAAGGCGATACAGCAGGAAACCTGATTTTTAAAGGGACTGCAAGAAATTTCAACCCTAATATGTGTGGTGCAGCAAAAATAACGGTAGCTGAGGTAGAAGAACTGGTGCCTGTTGGGACCTTAGACCCAAATCAAATACACATCCCGGGTATATTTGTACAGCGCATTTTCCAAGGTGAGAAGTATGAGAAAAGAATAGAACAACGAACAGTAAGACAAAGAGCATAAAATGTTAGATAAAAACGGTATTGCAAAGCGAATTGCTAAAGAAGTTAAAGATGGGTACTATGTTAATCTTGGAATAGGAATTCCAACATTGGTAGCCAATTTTGTTCGTAACGATATTGAAGTCGAATTTCAAAGTGAAAATGGGGTTCTAGGCATGGGACCTTTCCCTTTTGAAGGGGAAGAAGATGCAGACATTATCAATGCAGGAAAACAAACCATAACCACTTTACCCGGTGCATCGTTTTTCGATTCAGCAATGAGCTTTTCTATGATACGAGGACAACATGTAGATCTTACCATACTTGGCGCTATGGAGGTCGCTGAAAATGGAGATATTGCCAATTGGAAAATTCCCGGAAGAATGGTAAAAGGTATGGGAGGTGCTATGGATCTGGTTGCTAGTGCTGAAAATATCATTGTTGCTATGATGCACACCAACAAGCGAGGCGAATCAAAACTTTTAAAGCGCTGCTCACTTCCTTTAACGGGAGTTGGATGTGTAAAAAAGATCGTAACTAATCTAGCTGTACTAGAGGTAACAGATCAAGGCTTTAAACTATTAGAACGCGCACCAGGGGTTTCTGTTGAAGACATTGAAAATGCAACTGAAGGCCATTTAATTATCGAAGGAGACATTCCTGAGATGCAGCTATAAATCTCTCCAAAATAACTTATTTGTAAGAAAATTATACATATTTGTTAAAAAAATATGTATTTCATCGAATTTTAATGTATTTAAACTGATTAATATATTTTTTAATCACATATTAGCAGTCCCAAATCTAAACAACAATTATTAACCAAGTCTATCGTAAACTTAATTTATGATTCGCCCCAAATCTATCATGAATTTACACTTATGAAAGAAGCCTCAAATCTACCAGAACCTACTTTTAGAGAAACAAGATTTTTCTCTGCAATACAAAACACAATTAAGTTAGTAAATAGTGTATTTAGATTAACCAAGAAAATATTCATGCTATAACCCTTTTGGGATAGCATGAATAAGTTTTTTGGTATATGCCTTTTCAGGGCGACTATAAATAGTATCCGCATCACCTATTTCTTCAATCTTTCCTTTATTCATTACAAGAAGCTGGTCCGCCATATATTTGACTACAGCTAAGTCATGAGAAATAAAAATATAAGTAAAACTATACTTAGTTTTTAGATCATTTAGAAGGTTTAAAACCTGAGCCTGTACAGAAATGTCTAAGGCAGATACAGATTCATCACAGATAATAAGTTTAGGTTGTAATGCTATTGTTCTGGCAATACCAATGCGTTGTCTCTGACCTCCTGAGAATTCGTGAGGATATCTAGTAAAAACATCTTCATCCAAACCTACATTATGTAAGATATCGAGAACAAGTGCTTTTCTTTCGTCATAAGAATTACCAATGCCATGTACTTTCATAGGTTCAATAATAGCCTGACCAACTGAAAGCCTTGGATTTAAAGACGCATAGGGGTCCTGAAAAATAATTTGAATTTCTTTTCGTAATTGTCTTAATGCGCTTTCATTTAAGCGTGTTATATCTTCACCTTTGTACTTAATGGCCCCGTGGGATACTTTGTCTAATTGTAATATAATGTTTCCAAGCGTAGATTTCCCGCAACCAGATTCCCCAACTAAGCCTAATGTTTCGCCTTCAAAAACTTTAAAACTCACATCATTAACTGCCATAAAAGGCTGAGGTTTACCAAACCAACCCGCTTTTTTGTAAAAGGCTTTTTTGGCATTTACAACTTCTAATAATGGCGGTTTGCTATATATATTTTTATGAGCAGCTTTTCTTTCATCTGTGCTAATTACCTCATGGCTTGTAATATTATTTATAAAATCATCTACAGTAGGTAAACGTTTTAAACGCACATCTGTAGAGGGTCTTGAGTTGATTAATGCTTTAGTGTAATTATGCTTTGGTGATTTAAAAATAGACACTGTATCACCTTGTTCTACAATACTACCTTTATACATGACCATAACTTTGTGAGCAATTTCAGAAACTAAAGAGAGGTCATGAGATATAAAAATGATACTCATTTTGGTTTCCTCCTGCAATGCTTTTAATAGCATAATGATTTCTTTCTGAACAGTAACATCTAATGCAGTTGTTGGTTCATCGGCAATAAGAAGTTTTGGTTTACAGGCAATAGCCATGGCAATCATGACACGTTGCTTTTGTCCTCCGGAAATCTCATGAGGATAAGCACTATATATACGCTTCGGCTCAGGAAGCTTTACCTTTTCAAAAAGCTCCAAGACATAATTTTTAGCCTCTTTTTTGCTTAGGGATAGATGCTGCTTTATGAGTTCTAGCACCTGTTTCCCACAAGTCATAGAAGGATTCAAAGAACTCATAGGTTCTTGAAATATCATAGCAATAGTATTTCCTCTAATATTTTGAAAGGCTTTATTAGATAGTGATGTAAGATCAATACCATCAAAATCAATAGTGCCTGATGTGATCTTAGAAATATTTTGAGGCAGAAGCCCCATTATAGCTAATGAGGATACCGACTTCCCAGACCCTGACTCTCCAACGATACCAACAATCTCATTAGAGTGCACTGAAAACGAAATACTATTTATAACATTTCGTTCAGAATTTCCAGTTCTAAAAGTTATGGATAATTGATCGACATTTAACAGTGTAGGATTTGACATATGTAAATGTAATTAAAATTGAAAAGTAAAAAAGTTCTGACATTTCGTTACGGTTTTTCCACAAATTTTCTATATAAGTCACCTTTTCTTACTAGGAAACTTTAAAAATGGTAAATAAATGCATAACTTAAGATTCAACGCTATTAATTAATCTATTAACCCTTTTACATTATGAAAATTAAGTTTATCCTGTTCATTGCATTGACAATGAGCATGTTAAGTGTGTCTTCTCAGAGTGAGAACTTCTGGCAAAGAACGACACCAGACCGTAACGCTATTACAAAAGCGAGCCACCAAAACCTTCAAAAATTTCAATCATTTACATTAAATACGGAAGGTCTTAGACAAGCACTAAGTCAGGCGCCAAGTAGGGATAATTTTTCACCGACATCGAACGTAATTTTATCCTTCCCTAATTCTGAAGGGAAATTGATCCGTTTTACAGTAATGGAAGCATCAAATATGCATCCAGATTTACAACAGAGATACCCGGATATCCGATCTTATATTGGATATGGGTTAGATGATGCTTCGAGTACCATACGATTTAGTATATCACCTTACGGGTATAGTGGAATGATATTATCCCCTAATGGAGGAAACACATTTATTGAAGCTAATGCTCAAAATTCAGATACCTATGTGGTTTTCAATAGAGCAGATAGAATAGACAGAAACAATGACTTTGAGTGTGAGGTTACAGAGCAAATCAATCAATCCATTGATACAGGCCTTGCCTTAAGAAATGCGGATGATTCCATTTTAAGAACATACCGTTTAGTAGTATCTGCGACAGGTGAATATACACAGTATCATGGCGGCACTAAAGCGCAAGCCTTAGCGGCTATAAATACAACCATGACTAGGGTCAACGGTATTTATGAAGTCGATTTTAACATCACAATGGTATTAATCGCTAATACAGACGATGTAATATACACAAGCACAGCTACAGACCCATATGGCAATACAACAAGTGGTTATAATTCTCAACTACAAAACACGCTGACTAGCGTTATCGGAGAAGCTAATTATGATATTGGTCACTTATTTGCTAATCTTCAAAACAATGGTAATGCAGGTTGTATAGGATGTGTGTGTGTTAATGGACAAAAAGGTAGTGGATGGACCTCATTGACGATTCCAGAAGGTGATCCTTTTGATGTTGATTATGTAGCACATGAGATGGGACACCAGTTTGGAGGTAACCACACATGGACTCATGGCGGAAATGAAGGTACTAATGTACAAATGGAACCTGGTAGTGGATCTACAATAATGGGTTATGCTGGTATTACCGGCTCTACAGATGTACAATCTAATAGTGACCCTTACTTCCATGCCGTATCTATTCAACAAATTACTAACTATATAAAAACAACAAGCTGCCAAGTAGATACTAATACAGGAAATTCAGTACCCACAGTAAATGCAGGTTCAAATCATACCATACCTAGAGGAACACCTTTTGTACTTGAAGGGACTGCATCTGATGCAGATACCGGAGATGTTTTAACCTATTGCTGGGAGCAATTTGATGAAAATAATGCATCTACAACACTTCCAAATGTTAACGGAACTTCCGGGGTAGCCTTTAGGTCGTTTAATCCAACAACGGATAATAAACGTTATTTCCCTAGATTATCTACGATTAAGACTGGAGCAACATCATGGCAATGGGAAGCAGTTCCGAATGTAGCCAGAACACTAAACTTTAGACTTACGGTTAGAGATAATGTTGCTGGAGGAGGAACAAACAACAGTGATGATATGATAGTAACTGTCAATGGAACAGCTGGGCCATTCGTAGTTAATTCTCCGAATACAAATGTGACATGGAATGCAGGGTCTACGCAAGCCGTAACATGGGATGTCGCAGGAACTACAGGAAATGGAGTGAATGCCGCCAATGTAGACATATTTCTATCAACCGATGGTGGAGATACTTATCCAATTGCATTAGCTACAGGGGTTCCAAATGATGGATCTCATAACATTATTGTTCCTAATAATCAAGGTAACCAAAACCGTGTCATGGTTAGAGGGTCTAATAATATCTTCTTTGATATTTCGAATACGAACTTTACTATTGCCGGACAGGTGGTATGTAATGCTACTGTACCAACAGGTTTAGCAGCTTCTAGCATTGGGTCAGATTCTGCAACACTAGGCTGGGATGCTGTAGCAGGAGCTACTTACGATGTACAATATAGAGTTGTAGGTTCAGGGACATGGATAGATGTAAATGATGTGGCCGGAGTATCTACAGGGTTGTCAGGTTTAACGCCGGTGACACAATACGAAGCAAGAGTTAGAAGCAAATGTCCGGACAGTTCCACATCTGCATATAGTTCAACAATAACGTTTACGACTACTGATGTACAGTTAAATTACTGTTCATCTGCAAGTACAAATGTAAACGATGAATATATAAGTCGTGTTCAATTGAACACAATAGACAATAGTTCCGGAGCTCAGTTTTACTCAGATTTTACAGGTATCTCTACAACCTTAACTAAAGATACGCAGTATACAATTACTGTGACACCAACATGGACAGGAACAATTTATGCTGAGGCCTATGCTGTATGGATCGATTACAATAGAGATGGTGATTTTTCGGATGCTGGCGAGCAAGTATTTACACAAGCGCCAACGACAGCCACACCGATTAGTGGAAACTTTACAATCCCATCAGGAGCCGTTGAGAATTCAACGACAATGCGTGTATCTATGAAATACAATGCCTTACCTGGGCCATGTGAGACATTTACTTATGGTGAAGTTGAAGATTATACCATTATTATTGAAGGGTCTGGTCCCGATACAGAAGCTCCGGTGATCACATTAAACGGCGCTTCACCAATAGACCTCAATGTAGGCGAAACCTATACAGAGCAGGGTGCTACAGCTACTGATAATGTGGACGGTGACCTTACATCGAGTATTGTTATTGGTGGCGATACAGTAAATACAGCTGTTGCCGGAACTTATGTGGTGACTTATAATGTAAGTGATGCTGCAGGTAATGCTGCAGTTGAAGTGACAAGAACAGTTAATGTCATTGCTGATACAACACCACCGGTAATTACACTAATTGGTCCTTCACCAATCGACCTAAATATAGGTGAAACCTATACGGAACAAGGCGCTACAGCAACAGATAATATTGATGGCGACATAACAGCAAGTATAGTTATAGGAGGAGATACAGTAAACACTGCAATTGCTGGTACTTATATAGTGACTTATAACGTGAGTGATGCTGCAGGAAATGCTGCCATAGAAGTGACACGAACAGTTAATGTAATTCCAGATACAACACCGCCAGTAATTACATTGAATGGTGCTTCGCCAATCGATCTAAATGTAGGTGAGACCTATACAGAGCAAGGTGCTACAGCGACTGATAATGTGGATGGTGATCTAACATCGAGTATAGTTATAGGAGGCGACACAGTAAACACTAGTCTTGCAGGCACTTATGTTGTAACATATAACGTTAGTGATTCGGCAGGCAATGCTGCTGTTCAAGTCACACGAACAGTTAATGTTATCGCAGATACAACACCACCAGTAATCACATTAAATGGTGCATCAACGATTAATTTAGATATAGGTAGTGCTTATACAGAACAAGGTGCAACAGCAACAGATAATGTTGATGGTGACCTAACATCAAGTATAGTCATTGGAGGTGATGTAGTTAATACAGCAGTAGCCGGGACTTATATTGTAACTTATAACGTTAGCGATTCAGCAGGTAATGCTGCTGTTGAGGTGACTCGAACTGTGACTGTTAACCCAGACACGACGCCACCAGTAATTGTATTAAATGGTCCGTCTACGGTTAATTTATTAGTTGGCGATAGTTATGTAGAGCAGGGTGCTACGGCGACCGATAATGTTGATGGCGATCTAACGGCCAGTATTGTCATTTCAGGTTCAGTGAACACAGCAGTAGCCGGTACGTACTTTATCAATTACAATGTAAGTGATGCTGCGGGTAATGCTGCAACACAGGTTACCAGAACAGTTAATGTTAGTGAGCCAACCAATGGTTGTTCAGGAGGTATTTCGACCTTCCCATACAGTGAAGGTTTTGAAGGTTCAATAGGCGGTTGGAGTCAGTCCTCGGCAGATGATCTGAACTGGCTAGTAGATGCCAACGGTACACCATCAAACAACACAGGGCCATCAAGTGCTGTAGAAGGAACAGATTACATTTATGTAGAGGCTTCAGGTAACGGTACTGGGTATCCAAACAAACGAGCGATCATTACTTCACCATGTTTCAATTTAGCAGGTTTAACAGAAGCGACCTTTAGCTTTAAGTACCATATGTTTGGTTCAAATGATATGGGAAGCATCGACTTAGAGATATCAGATGATGATGGAGCTACATGGACCAGTATATGGAATCAGACAGGGAACCAGGGTAACCAATGGTTAACGGTTAATGTGAACTTAAACGCTTATGTAGGCGGAGGGATTCAGTTACGTTTCAATAGACTAACGGGAGGCACATGGCAGGCAGATATAGCGATAGATGACATTGGCTTGATCGATAGTGAGGTTGTTGTGAACTCTTGTTCAGGAGGTATTACAGCGTATCCATACAGCCAAGGCTTTGAGGGCTCAATAGGAGACTGGAGTCAGTCGACTTCAGATGATCTGAACTGGTTGGTAGATGCCAATGGTACGCCGTCGAACAATACGGGGCCATCGAGTGCTACAGAGGGTTCTAATTACATTTATGTAGAGGCCTCAGGGAATGGTACGGGTTATCCGAACAAGCAGGCGATTATTAACTCGCCGTGTTTCGACTTAAGTTCAGCGGCATCAGCAAGCTTCAGTTTCAGCTATCATATGTTCGGAGCAGCAGACATGGGGTCAATAGCACTTCAGGCAAGTAATGATGATGGAGCTAGTTGGACCACAATATGGAGTCAGACGGGCAATCAGGGTAACCAATGGTTAACAGAGAATGTGAGTCTTTCAGCTTACCTGGGTAACAGTGTACAACTACGATTCAATAGAGTCACTGGTAGTACATGGAGAGCAGATATTGCTATAGATAATATAAATCTTGTTACTGCTCAATCTAGCAAAGTTGAAGAAGAAAATATCACTGAAAACCAAGATGTCATTCTATTATATCCTAATCCTGTAAAAGGAAATACGATAGGAATAAAGACAACAATGACTGACTTAAATTATGAAGTTTATAACTCTATTGGGCAAGTTGTAGCTAAAGGAAATGTTAAGGATAATAACATAGATATTAGTGCGCTTGATGCGGGTGTTTATCATGTAAGATTTACAACCAGAGATAAGACGTTGATCAAACGATTTATAAAGCAGTAGAACTAGTTATATGCTAAGGTAAAAAGCTCAAGACCACATTAGGAGCTTGAGCTTTTTATTTTGTTTAATAAATGAGACATATTTTTAAAAAGGTGATTGTATTTCATCGAAAAACTTAAAAGATCATCTTTATTTTAACATAACTTTAATACTTTTGGCAACATCCATATTAACACTAACCATAAACTAATCTCAAATGTCAAGAAAACTACGATTACTAGTAGGGCGGCTGACTATTGCCGTACTAGTTGCAGGTACGATCTTTACCTTTTTACCAAAAAAGATCAATCAAGAACAATCAATTACTGAATTAAGAAAAGCTCACGAAGAGTTCTTAAAAAACAGTCCTTTTAAAGAGACATTAACGTGGGACAAAAAGAAAAGAATGTTGAATGGCTTGCCGCCAAATCGATATTTTGAACAAATGTGGGAACTCTCTGTTAACCCTTCAACAGGACGATTAGATGATGGAGAACTTACATTATTAAGAGAACAACTTATTGAAGACCGATTGCTAGGAAGAAGCCCAGGAGAGAACACTAATGCCTGGGAAGAACGAGGACCTAATGATATCGGTGGACGAACAAGAGCCATTTTATTCGACCCTAATGACTCAAGCAATAATACAGTATATGCCGGAGGGGTCAGTGGAGGTCTATGGAGAAATACTAATATCACAAGTAGTAGTTCCAGCTGGACACGTGTACAAGGATTACCTGGAAATTTATCTGTGACGTCTATAACAGTTGATCCAAGAAATTCAAACCGATGGTATATTGGTACTGGAGAACAATACACTGCCGGAGATGTTGTAGGTAATGGGGTTTACGTAACTACAGATGGTGGTACAAATTGGTCTGCATTAAATATTCCACCAGCAGATGGTGGAGGCGATATTAACTTTAATGCTTCGAACCTTTTTCTTTCGGGAATCTATTACGTTAATGATGTATTAGCCTGGGATAATGGAACATCAACAGAATTATTTGTAGCCGTTGGCGCAAATGCTTACGGAGATTCTTCTAGTCCAACGAACTGGCTAGGACTACAATCGTCTGGATTATATCGATCAACCGATAACGGAAGTACATGGAACAGAATAGAATCTGCTAATATGCAACATGTTTTTAGTGGGTCTACCTATTATTATATTCCAAATGACCTTGAAGTAGGTGCCGATAATAAATTATGGATGGGTACTATTGGTTCTGCTTTAGGTGAAGGTGGAGGACGTGTATTTAGTTCTACAAATGGAGCGACATGGACGGAAGCAGCAGCATCACCATTAACAGATTCGAATCGTGTAGAAATAGAACCTTCAGCAAGTAATCCAAATAAATTATATGCATTGGTTCAGGGCGTTAGCTCACCTGTACATATCTATAGCACAACCAATGGATTTGGAAGTATCACTGAAGAGGCACTTCCAAATGATGCAGATACAGGAATACCAGCCAATGACTTTTGTCGTGGTCAAGCATTTTATGATCTAGTTATAGAAGCAGACCCTAATAATGATAACATTGTTTATGTTGGAGGTATTGACTTATTCAGATCTACAAATGGAGGGTCTTCATGGGCTCAAATTTCGAAATGGTCGAATAATAATAATCTAGCGGGCCTAAGCTCATCGTTAGTACATGCTGACCAACACGCTATGACGTTTAGACCCGGGAACTCTAATCAAGCTATTTTTGGTACTGATGGAGGTGTCTATTACGCGTCAAGTTTATCAACAGCTCAAAATTCTGATGTTTTTGGCGCAAGAAACAATAACTATAATGTCACCCAATATGTAAAAGCAGGAATAGGACCAGATGGGGCCGGAGACACCGATGGTATTTTTACAGCAGGATCACAAGATAATGGAAGTCAGGCGTTCCGAAATGCAACACCGGGGATCAATGGATCAGAAGAGCTATCTGATGGTGACGGATTCTACACATTTGTTGATAGAGACGGGCAATACATGATAGCAACATTTGTTAGAAATGTGATTTACAGATTTAATTTACCTTGGAATGGTTTAGGAAGAAGACAGGGTGGAGCAACTACACTATCTAATGATCAAAGCAGGGGTGATTTCGTGAATCAAATGGATTATGATGATGATGCCAATCGACTATTAACTAATAACTCTAATAGTACTCAAAATGCTATAAAATCTATAAATGTAGCATCAAATTCAAGTGGAAGTCTTACAAATAATGCATTAACTGCTAAACCAACAGCATTTAGAGCATCTCCTTTTGCCAATAACACCTGGTATGTAGGTTTAGCTAACGGTGGATTATTACGTCTGACGAATGTCACTAACACATCAGCATCTTGGACAACAATTACTACACCATTCGTAGGGTCAGTATCTTCTGTAAGATTTGGAGCAACTGCTAATGACCTTATTGTAACTATGCACAATTACGGGGTAACCAGTATTTGGTATTCTTCTGATGCCGGAGCAAACTGGGTAAGTAAAGAAGGGGATCTGCCTAACATTCCGGTGAGAGACTTTTTACTTAATCCTTTAAACAATAATGAAGCTGTTATCGCCACTCAATTAGGAACATGGTCTACATCTAACTTCAATGATGCTAGCCCTACTTGGTTCCAAGCTTACAATGGTATGAGCGATGTTAGTGTAACATCATTTGACTATTGGGCTATTGGTGGAGATGATACTAACAATAGAATAATTGCATCAACCTATGGTAGAGGGGTCTTTACCGGACAGTTCACTGCGACTAGTGTTCCAGATACCGATCCGCCATCGGCACCAACCAACCTAACGGCGTCTAATACAACAGAATCTACTACAGATTTAAGTTGGACAGCATCAACAGACAATGTCGGGGTAACGGGATATGATGTATACCAAGGTGCAAGTGTTATTGCTACGGTTTCAACAACAACATATCAAGTTACCGGACTAACAGCAAATACCAACTATACGTTTAGTGTAAGAGCAAAAGATGGAGCTGGTAACGAATCTGCTTCTAGTAATCAGGTGAATGTAACTACACAAGCACCAGATACAACGGCGCCAAGTGCACCAACAAATTTAGTAGCCAATAATACGACGGCGTCGAGCACTGATTTAAGCTGGACAGCATCAACAGATAATGTAGGTGTAGCATCTTATGATGTATATCAGGGAGCTTCAGTTATCGGAAACGTGACAGGAACGAGTTTTGGAGTAACGGGATTAAATGCAGAAACCACATATACGTTTACAGTAAGAGCAAAAGATGCAGCAGGAAATGAATCTGGTGCTAGTAATGAGGCAGTAGTAACTACTGATGCAACACCAATTACATATTGTGCATCTGCAAGTACAAATGTGAACGATGAGTATATAAGTCGCGTTCAATTAAATACAATAGATAATAGTTCTGGAGCTCAGTTTTATTCAGACTTCACAGGCATATCTACAACCTTAACAAAAGGCACACAGTATACAATTACGGTAACACCAACATGGACAGGAACAGTATATGCTGAAGCCTATGCTGTCTGGATCGATTACAATAGAGATGGAGACTTTACAGATGCAGGAGAACAGGTGTTTGCACAAGCACCAACAACGACAACTCCTGTGAGTGGAAACTTCACAATTCCGGCTGGTGCTGTTGAGAATGCAACGCGTATGCGTGTATCTATGAAATACAATGCGGCTCCTACATCTTGTGAAACATTCACCTATGGAGAAGTTGAAGATTATACGGTTGTTATAGAAGCTTCAGGGCCAGATACCGAAGCACCAAGTGCTCCTACAAGCCTTGCAGCGTCTAATACGACACAAACAACAACAGACTTAAGCTGGAATGCGTCTACAGATAATGTAGGTGTAACGGGATATGATGTATATCAAGGTGCAAGTGTTATTGCAACAGTATCTACAACAACATATCAGGTTACGGGCTTAACAGCAAGTACTAATTATGCATTTAGTGTAAGAGCAAAGGATGCTGCTGGTAATGAATCTGCTGCAAGTAATACAGCAAATGTTACTACGCTAGATCCACCGGATACGACAGCACCAACTGCGCCAACCAATCTAACGGCGTCTAATACTACACAAACCACTACGGATTTAAGTTGGACGGCGTCTACAGATAATGTAGGTGTAACGGGATATGATGTATATCAAGGTGCAAGTGTTATTGCGACAGTGTCAACAACGACATATCAAGTTACAGGTTTAACGGCCAGTACAAGTTATAGTTTCAATGTAAGAGCTAAAGACGCTGCTGGTAATGAATCTGCTGCAAGTAATACAGCAAATGTTACTACATTAGATATACCAGACACGACGCCACCAGTAATTGTATTAAATGGTCCATCTACGGTTAATTTATTAGTTGGCGATAGTTATGTAGAGCAGGGTGCTACGGCGACCGATAATGTTGATGGCGATCTAACGGCCAGTATTGTCATTTCAGGTTCAGTGAACACAGCAGTAGCCGGTACGTACTTTATCAATTACAATGTAAGTGATGCTGCGGGTAATGCTGCAACACAGGTTACCAGAACAGTTAATGTTAGTGAGCCAACCAATGGTTGTTCAGGAGGTATTTCGACCTTCCCATACAGTGAAGGTTTTGAAGGTTCAATAGGCGGTTGGAGTCAGTCCTCGGCAGATGATCTGAACTGGCTAGTAGATGCCAACGGTACACCATCAAACAACACAGGGCCATCAAGTGCTGTAGAAGGAACAGATTACATTTATGTAGAGGCTTCAGGTAACGGTACTGGGTATCCAAACAAACGAGCGATCATTACTTCACCATGTTTCAATTTAGCAGGTTTAACAGAAGCGACCTTTAGCTTTAAGTACCATATGTTTGGTTCAAATGATATGGGAAGCATCGACTTAGAGATATCAGATGATGATGGAGCTACATGGACCAGTATATGGAATCAGACAGGGAACCAGGGTAACCAATGGTTAACGGTTAATGTGAACTTAAACGCTTATGTAGGCGGAGGGATTCAGTTACGTTTCAATAGACTAACGGGAGGCACATGGCAGGCAGATATAGCGATAGATGACATTGGCTTGATCGATAGTGAGGTTGTTGTGAACTCTTGTTCAGGAGGTATTACAGCGTATCCATACAGCCAAGGCTTTGAGGGCTCAATAGGAGACTGGAGTCAGTCGACTTCAGATGATCTGAACTGGTTGGTAGATGCCAATGGTACGCCGTCGAACAATACGGGGCCATCGAGTGCTACAGAGGGTTCTAATTACATTTATGTAGAGGCCTCAGGGAATGGTACGGGTTATCCGAACAAGCAGGCGATTATTAACTCGCCGTGTTTCGACTTAAGTTCAGCGGCATCAGCAAGCTTCAGTTTCAGCTATCATATGTTCGGTTCTAATGATATGGGATCGATAGCCTTAGAAGCGAGTAATGATGATGGAGCTAGTTGGACTACTATATGGAGTCAGACAGGAAATCAAGGTAATCAGTGGCAGTCTCAAGCTGTTGATTTAGCTGCATATGTAGGTAACAGTGTGCAACTACGATTCAACAGAGTTACTGGTGGGACTTGGCAAGCAGATATAGCTATTGATAATATTAGCTTAACGACATCAAATACACCAAAAACAGAAGGGCCAATTGGTGTTATAGAAAATGATGAGGTTAAAGAGATCAAATTATATCCTAACCCAGTAAAAGGAAATACAATAACGCTTATAAACTCTTACAACGAAGTGTCATATGAAATCTATAATACAGCAGGAAGAGTTGTAGCAAAAGGAAGGGTTTCTAGCACTAATAAAATCGATGTGAGTGAATTAGAAGCCGCATTGTATTTGGTTCAATTTACAACTGAAGAAGGTCCGGTAATTAAACGATTTATTAAACAATAAATAACTTCTTAACTAACCAAAAGAAAAGTCCGGATATTTATCCGGACTTTTTTATATGTGTTTTATTTCATGTGGTTCAAGAAGGGGGTCACCTTTTAGCCGTAATAAAACTTGTGCCACTGCAATTGTATCTTTTTCACAGTAGGTGATAATTCTATCAATATCCTTCAGGTTATAATAGGTATTATAAACTTCACTTCCGTCTATATCATCTTTCGGAGATGGGATGCCTAAGACATTAGTTAATAGTTTTAGCGAGGTATAATTCTTATAGTCTCCGAACTTCCAGAGCTCTAGTGTATCTAAATGAGGCACTTCCCAGGGCTTTTTTCCAAACAAATTAAGCTTGTAAGGAAGGTTCATATTATTGATGATCATACGCCGGGCAATGTATGGGAAATCAAACTCCTTCCCATTATGAGCACAAAGCAAATGTTTTGCTTGGCTAAAATGAGAAATAAGAAGATTTTTAAAATCTTTTAGTAGTTGTTTTTCTTCACCATGAAATGAAGTGACTCTGAAAGCACGTTCTCCTTCGACAGATGAAAAATAACCGACAGAAATACATATAATTTTACCAAACTCGGCCCAAATACCGGCTCTAGGATAAAATTCTTCAGCGGTATACTCTTCTTTTCTTTGGTAAAGCGACTTCGCTTCCCACAACTCTTGTTTATCAGTATCTAGGTCAGTAAAATGCTGCGTTTCGGGGACAGTTTCTATGTCTAGAAATAAAATATGCTCTAAATTAAGCTTCGATATCATCCGCCCAACATTTTATATGCTTCTTCAATATAAATACTAATATCTTTTGTATAAACACCGATGCCTGCATCAGGAGATTTTTGATGCCCAAGACGAACAATGATAACATTATCTTCAGGTTCAACAATAACATATTGGCCAAGATGACCCCGCATCATAAAGAAGTCTTTCCCATCTTGCTGATGTAACCACCAACCATAACCATATTGTGGGCTATCAGGGAAACGAGGTTTTAGAGATTTAGCTACAAATGCAGAATCCAAAATAGTTTTACCATTCCACTTACCATGATCTTTATAGAGTTTTCCAAAGCGGGCGAAGTCTTTAGCATTACTTGCAATACAACAATAGGCCTTAACTAAATCGTGTTCTTCGCTATCAACCTGCCATAATGTGGGGTTTTCACAGCCTAAAGGCTTCCAGAAGCTCTCCGTGAGATAATCGTATAGCTTTTTACCGGTAGCACGTTCTATAACCATAGCTAACATCTGTGTATCACCACTGGCGTATTTAAATGCTTGTCCGGGTTCTGCATCCATTTCAAGCCCGAGCATCACTTTCTCTAAATCATCATCAAAATAGGCTCTTGTGGTGATTGACAGTGGTGAATAGTAGGCTTCATCCCAGTTTGTACCTGAAGCCATGCTGGACAAATCTCCTACTGTCATTTTTGCTGCAAGACCTTCACTGAATTCTGGAATAAAATCCCCCACAGGTTGATCTAAACTTTTTATATAACCATCCATGATCGCTTTACCCATAAGTCCAGACACATAACTTTTGGCCATAGAAAATGAATTACTTTGGCTATTGGCATCATAGCCATCATAATAGTTCTCAAACCAAATGCTATCATTTTTTATAATGACATATGCAACAGTTCCTAAATCTTTATTGGTAGTATTAAGCCGATCAGTTTCTGTAACTGAATTATAATCTTTATGATTTGGCCATGATAAAGGTTGTCCGTTATCAATATCTTGATTATCAAAGTGTTTGTAATCTTCTAAATAGGCGGTGGAATGACCTTTTAAGTATATGGTTCTAACGGCTTTCAACAGATAATCTGTGTCTGTAATATATAGCAGACCAACGAGTAGAACAATGAGTACAACAAGTACTTTAAGCGTTTTTTTGATGAATTTCATGGACGTATGTTTAGTAGAACTAAATATAGGTATTTTACAATGAAATTTGAATCGAAATTTTATCTATTAGAATAAGCTCTGTTGAGGAGTAGGGCTTTCATGATTGAGCAACCATTTTTTTCTATGTAACCCTCCAGCATAACCAACTAAACTGCCATCACTTCCAATTACTCTATGGCAAGGGACAATAACCCATAGAGGGTTTTTGCCATTGGCACTTGCAACAGCCCGTATCGCTTTTGGGTCGCCAAGCTGCTTGGACAAATCTAGATATGATACTGTTTTACCGTAGGGAATTTCTATGAGCTTCTGCCATACTTTTTTTTGAAATTCGGTGCCTTTAGGATTGAGTTTGAGGTTAAAATCATGACGATCTCCATTAAAATATGACTGGAGTTGTGAAACACATTCTTGAAGCTCTGGTGGAATATCTTCAGAGGTAGTAATAGCATCATTAACAATAGAAACTGAAGCAATACCTTCCTCAGAACCTGAAATTGTAGCTGTACCTAGGGGTGTATTTATAGAACAACTAACCATTAGTCTTCAGTACTATCATTATCAATAAGGCCTAAGCGTTTTGCCCGAGTTTCCCAACTGCGTCTGGCTAACATTTGAAGGTCAGGCACATTATCACTTTCATCCATAATCTCTAATCCAAGAAGTGTTTCGATAACATCTTCCATAGTTACAATACCACTTACAGACCCATATTCATCTACCACCAAGGCCATATGGTTTCTGCTTTCAACCAATTGTTCAAAGAGTCTTGGAATTGGAATACTTCGATTTACAATAATGATATCGCGTTTGATTTCTGACAGCTTTTTATGCCCATTACCCAAAGCCATTTCTTTAAATACTTCATCTTTTAAAACCAGACCAGTAATATTATCATTGTCATTAGTATAGACAGGAATTCTAGAAAAGCGAATGTTTGAATTAGCATTAAAGAAGGCTTCAATGTTCATGGTCTCCGTTTCAGTTTTCATGACGGTTCTCGGTGTCATAATATCTTTAGCCTGAACATCTTTAAAGTTTAAAAGATTCTTTATGACTTTACTTTCAGATTCCTGAAAGACACCTTCTTCATGAGCGATGTCAGCCATTGCATGAAAGTCTTCACGACTTAATACACTTCCATGATGTCCTTTGCCAAAGAGTTTTGTGAAAAGTTGTAATATCCATAAAATACCAGTCCATTTAAAAATGAAGATCATTCCTCTGAGCGCTATGGTTGTAAAACGTGCTAACTTTTTCCAATGAGTAGCGCCTATCGTTTTAGGAATAATTTCTGAAACTACTAGTATAAGAATAGTCATTATGGTAGAGACCACACCAACCATAACATCCTCGGTATATTGAATGCCTAAAATTGTTTTCGTCGTACTTCCGTAAAGTTCTGCATAGGCAACTTTTGCTTGTACACCGACTAAGATGGCGCCTACAGTATGCGCTATTGTATTAAGGGTTAGGATAGCTATGAGTGGACGATCTACGTCTTTTTTTATCGCTTCAAGATCTGAAGCATAAGCTTTTCCTTCATTCTTTTTAACATTAATAAATGTAGGCGTAACACTAAGTAGTACAGCCTCTAATATGGAACATAAAAATGAAAAAAGAATGGAAATAATTCCGAAGAAAATGAGTAAGCCCATTAATAACTTAATTTATGCTAAAATAGCTAAAATTTAAGTTTCACATTCATATAATAACTGAAAACATTATAGAAATAAAAAAAGCTCAGTAGTTATTTACTGAGCTTTAAAGTGCTTAATTCCTTTTTTGCTTTAAGCGTTTTTTGGCTTCTTCCAGTTCTCGCTTTGCTCTGGCTACATCTTCTTCCGCTTTTTTAATGTCTTCTTCAGGGTCGCTTCCTGAAACTGCATATTTTAGCTGAGAACCTATACGCTCAACGTGTTTTGTGAAGGTATCAGAGTTCGATTCGTAGTCCATGTACAGTCTTAAGCTGGTTGATGTTAACTTACAAGTAAAATCATTAGACCCATGAGACCATGTGTAGGTGTTCCTTTTAATAGTTAAGCCCTCTTTACCTAATTGATTTACTAATAAGTACTTTACAGCATCATATCGCGATTTATTAAAGCGTGCTTTAATGCGATAATCTTCATCTGTTTTACTAACAGATATAGAACTGTTGTGGTTGCTTGTTGAGGTCGTAGGAGTTTTAGGTGGTTGCGGTGTAGCAGGTTGTGCTCCTAATGATGCAGTAAATACTGCTAAAAATACGAATTGAATTAAAGTTTGCATAGTTGTTCGTTTTTAAATGATTTATGAGACAAATGTATGTGAGAATTGTATTAAAAACGAAGAAAAGAGAACCGTTAACCTAGCATTAACCGTTAAGGAAGAGGGTATTAACGTATCTTGAATTCTAGTCCAACACCTCGTATACTTTCTATAGAAATATTGGAGTCTTCTTTGAAGTATTTTCTAAGCCTACTGATAAATACATCCATACTTCTACCCGAGAAGAAATCATCATTTTTCCATACTGCATTTAAGATTTCATTACGCTTAAGCAATTGGTTTTTATGATTAAAGAGAAAGATAATAAGGACACCTTCTTTTTCGGTAAGACGCTGAGTATGTTCCCCCATGCTTAATTCTAAGCGCTTTGGGTCTAGAGTATATTTACCTATTTGAATATTTTGATGAACCTCTTTAGTGATTGTTGACTTAGATACGCGCTTGATGATATTTTGTATTCTAAGAACGAGTTCATCTGCTTCAAATGGCTTTACAATATAATCATCGGCCCCAAGTTTTAGTCCTCTAATCTTATCATCTTTCATTTTTCTGGCTGTTAAAAAAATGAAGGGGGTTTCAGGGTCTATTTCAATAATGCGTTCGGCAAGTGTAAATCCATCCATTTTTGGCATCATCACATCTAAGACACAGATATTGAATTGCCCTTCTTTAAAGTATTCTAATGCAACTTTACCATCTTCGGCCCAAGTAACCTGGAAACCCGAAATTTCGAGATATTGTTTTAGAATACTACCAAAATCTTTATCGTCTTCTGCTAATAAAATATGACTCATTTAGGATTAGTTTAATGGAATTTGAATGATAAACGTAGTGCCTTTCCCTTCTTTACTTTTTACAGTAATAATACCTTCATGTGCTTTTATGATTTGATTGGTATAGTACAGTCCAAGACCTAAGCCTTTGACATCATGAATTTCGGTATTACCGACACGATAAAACTTTTCGAATAATTGGCTTTGATGTTTTTCCGGGATACCAATACCATCATCTGATACAGACAGCGTGAAATGGTCATCTATGTTGACATCACAAGAAATATTGACGCCGTCATTATTATACTTCACGGCATTTTCTAGAATATTAAAAATAGCAGTAGTGAAATAGAATTTATCTACAGATATATCTTTATTTGATTTAGGAATTGATCTATTGATATTGACCTCCTTATCCTGAACCGAAAGCATAAAATCATCAAGTATACTATTGATATAATTATCAGCTTTTATAGTCTCTTTATGAAGTTGAATTTCTTTATAACCTAGACTGTTATTCATAACCTGATCTATAAGTTTTTGCAATCGGTTACTTTGACGATTTATGGTGTTTACAGTTGCATCCATAGCTTCGGACTGAGATCTGATATCATCCCTTTTAAGCATTTTAGTTGCTAATGATAATGTGGCTAAAGGTGTTTTTAACTCGTGCGTAATATTATTGATGAAGTCTGTTTTTACTTCGGCTATTTTCTTCTGAGTGATTAATGTTTTAATAGAATAATATAATAAGCCTAGAACAAGTGTAAAAATAAGTATTGACAATACAAGAATACTTGTCATTCGTCTTAAAATAATCCGACTCCAATCGTCAACATCTATAAAGTCTTCAGTCACTAACTGAAAGTCATAAGACAAGTATTTAGTTGTGCCATCTTCCACATAATCTGTTTCGTAATTGGTACGTGTTTGCGAGTTGTTAATCTTGTAATGGTTGCCAAGTTCAAAAGTATCCCCTAGCAAATGATACTTTTTAGGAGTATTAGTTTCATAATATAAAGTGTCGTTTGCAATACTATCTAGTATGATGACAGACTTTAAACGTTTTTGGTACTTTAATAGAAAGTCTACACCTCGTTTTTTAAACTCTTTTTGACATTCATCTATGAATAGCTGATTAACAGAATCTTTAGTGAATTTAAGATCATTTAGAATATCTGATTTGCCAATACGGTTAAGTTTATAGTCAGAGATCTTTACTAAAACATGACTGAACATTCTATCATATATAGAATCCATTATAGGTAAATCATCATCAAATCTTGAAATCCGTTGTTTGGTTTCTTCTATGACAACTTCCTTTTCGAGTTTATAGGTATTATTAATTAAATACCCTTGAATAAAAGAAAGTGCAATTAGCCCTAGTATGGTAACGATGATTAAGATTCTGATGTTCTTCTTCATGATTACAAAAATAGAAGAAGTTTAGAGGTAGCCGTATAAAAACAGGTTTGTTAACCTTGCATTAACCTAAAAGTTTTACCACATCTTTAGCAAAATAACTTGCTATAATATCTGCTCCGGCACGTTTAATGGCTGTAATTTGTTCTAGCATCACTGCGTCATGGTCTAACCATCCTTTTTCTGATGCTGCCTTTATCATAGCATATTCTCCGGACACCTGATAAACAGCAATAGGTGTGTCAAAATTATTTTTAATGTCTCTAACAATATCCAGATAAGCAATTCCGGGTTTTACCATAACAATATCTGCCCCTTCATTAATATCCATTTCAGTTTCTCTTATGGCTTCAGTTCTATTGGCAAAATCCATTTGATAGGTTTTTTTATCCTTAGGAACATTGGCCATATCTACAGGTGCAGAGTCTAGTGCATCTCTAAATGGACCATAAAAAGCAGAAGCGTATTTAGCGGCATAGCTCATAATTCCGGTATCTATAAACTGTTCAGCATCGAGTGCTTCACGAATTCCCAGAATACGACCATCCATCATATCACTAGGCGCTACAAAATTGGCACCGGCTTCAGCATGAGACACGCTCATTTTTGCAAGCACTTCAACGGTAGCATCATTAACTATTTTACCATTTTCCACTATACCGTCATGTCCATATGAGGAAAAAGGATCTAGAGCGACATCAGTCATCACCAACATGTCGGGGCAAGTGTCTTTAATCGTTTTAATGGCACGTTGCATAAGTCCGTTCGGATTTAAGGCTTCACTCCCCTTGTTATCTTTAAGCTGGTCATCAACTTTTACAAAAAGCAGTACTGCTTTTAAACCTAAGCTCCATAAGGTTTTAACCTCCTCTTTCAGCAGGTCTAAACTGTAACGGTAGTAATTAGGCATGGATGCAATTTCCTCTTTCACACCTTGACCTTCAGCAACAAATAACGGTACTAAAAAGTCATGAGGTGTTATAATAGTTTCCCTAACCAAATCTCTAATAACTGCATTGGCTCTTAAACGTCTATTTCTTCTTAGTGGATACATATTAAATCCAGTTTTTAGGTTGTTGTAATACCTTAATTAATCGCTGTTCATCACTTCCAGGCTCCGGATGATGATCATACACCCATTGCACATGAGGAGGCAAGCTCATTAGAATGCTTTCTATGCGTCCATTCGTTTTCAAGCCAAACAAAGTGCCTTTATCATGCACCAGATTAAACTCAACATAACGCCCTCGTCTTATCTCCTGCCAATCGCGTTGCTTTTTAGTATATTCAATATCTTTTCTCCTTTCAACAATTGGTGTGTAGGCTTCTAAGAAGCTATTTCCAACTTCAGTAACGTAATTATACCAGTCATCCATGCTCATCGTATCTGAGGTCTTGCAATAGTCAAAGAAGAGACCACCTATACCTCGAGCTTCATTCCTGTGAGCATTCCAGAAGTACTCATCACAACGTTTTTTATAAATATTATAAAATGAAGGGTCATGCTTATCACATGCAGTTTTACATACAGTATGAAAATGCGTTGCGTCCTCATCAAACAGGTAGTATGGAGTTAAGTCTTGCCCACCACCAAACCATTGGTCTACAATGCGACCTTCTTGATCATACATTTCAAAATAACGCCAATTCGCATGGACTGTAGGTACAAAAGGATTTTTAGGGTGAATCACTAAGCTTAAACCGCAGGCAAAAAAGTCTACATCGCCAACATTGAAATACGCTTGCATGGATTTTGGAAGTTTACCATGCACTGCTGAAATATTTACACCGCCTTTTTCAAATACAGCTCCATTTTCTATAACACGGGTGCGTCCACCACCCCCTTCAGGTCGTTTCCAGTGGTCTTCATGAAACTTCGCTTTACCATCAATGTCTTCTAGCTTAGACGTAATGGTATCCTGCAACTGTTGTATATAGTTGTAAAATCTATCTTTAACGGTATAATTCATAAAGTTCCATATCTAAGGGTTCTTTACCAGGTGGAGTGTATGAACCATTTAGTGTTTTTATCCATTTGAAATTATTGTTTTCAGCAACTTTTACACTAGGCAGATTCGTCTTATGTGTTATGATCTGGAGTGTCTCTAGGCCTAAATTTTCAAACGCATATTCTGATAATGCTTTAATTGCTTTTTGAGTAATGCCTTTACCTTTGTGTGTATAACCTATGCAGTAGGCAAACTCGCCTTGTTTTCTATCCCACAACAATTCTTTTATATATACCAAACCTACAAAAGCTCTAGACTCTGTTTCTTTTAGCGTAAACAGAAACTCTTCTTTATTCTGAAACTGTTTCACTTTTTTTTGAGTAAAAAGCGTAGATAAAGTAGGTGTGAGGTTTTGCTCTAAGGTTTTTGGAAAGTAGAGCTTCAAACGATCTTCATTGGCCACAATGAAATTGCACAACTTCCAAGCGTCGGTTTCTTTAATAGGACTAATTTCTATGTGATCTATTGTTATCATTTTAAACCTTCTGCCTTATTGCTGCCTATAAGTTTTCTATTTCATTGGGTTTAATGTCGGCTACTCTAAACTCGATAAGCTTTGGGTTATTTTTTATAAGCTCCACAGTATTTATAGAAGCCGCAGTAACTGATAGAGGTAACACGATAATGATTCCAACTACCGGGATTAATAGAAACAACATAAATAAAATACCATTGCCAATAGCAATACTTCGATTGCGTTTTACGAACTGAATACTTTCTCTATAGTTAAAATGACGTTCTAAGGTGTAATCCATATTACCAAATCCGGCATAATACGCTTGTACGATGAACAATAAAGCGGTAGATATTGCTGTACCTATAAATGGAATGATGAATCCCCCAATGATGATGGCTATAGATATAAAAAGCTCTCTGAATAAATTACGGATGTTAATTCGTAAGCCTCGCATTAATTGTTGCTGAAACGACGTTTTCCGGTGCTGATGTGCAGCGTCCTCACCGATTAAGTATGCTTCAATTTTTTCGGATACCGGACTCATAAATGGCGCAGAGATAGCCATGATAATATGCTTATAGGAAATTAATCCTATGGCAATAATCGTTGCCCAACCAATAATAGTTCCAATAGTTTCAAATGTTTCTTTGCCCCATTCCCATGACCATAACTTAGAGATCCAAGCACCAATATTGTCAGATAAAGCATAAGCCAAAACAAAGATACCTGTAAAGGTGACTAGGCTCATTATAATTGGAATGGCAAAGTATTTCCATAGCTTGAGTTTACTCATTAACTCTGTAGCTCGGAAGTAGGCTTTTAGTCCTTTTGTGATATTATTAAACATGATATTCTTTTACAGCATCAATAAAAGCTTTGGCATTATCTAACGGTATGTTAGGTAAAATACCATGACCTAAATTTACGATGTATTTATCTTTTCCAAAGGCATTAATCATCTCATGTACCATTTTTTTAATTTCCGAAGGTGGAGATAGTAAGCGAGATGGATCAAAATTACCTTGTAATGTAATTTCTCCGCCGGTTAAATAGCGCGCGTTTCTTGCTGAGCATGTCCAATCAATACCGAGTGCAGACGCATTAGACTTTGCCATATCTTGTAATGCAAACCAACAGCCTTTTCCAAAGGCGATCACTGGGGCATCATCTTTTAAAGCTTCAATAATCTGATTAATATATTGCCATGAAAACTCTTGGTAATCAACGGGAGACAACATACCTCCCCAAGAATCAAAGATCTGAACAGCATTTGCTCCTGCAGCAACTTTAGCTTTTAAATAAGTAATCGTGGTATCTGTGATTTTTTGAAGCAACTCATGAGCTGCAGACGGGTTGGTGAAACAAAAACCTTTAGCCTTATCAAAGTTTTTACTGCCTTGTCCTTGTACTACATAGCACAGAATAGTCCATGGCGAACCGGCAAATCCGATCAATGGGATATCATCATTCAATAACTCCTTTGTAGCTTTTATGGCATCCATCACATAACCTAAACTATCATTGACATCAGGGATAATGACATTGTCTACACCTTTCTGATCACGAACTGGATTAGGTAAGTAAGGACCAAAATTAGGCTTCATTTCTACCTCAATGTTCATAGCTTGAGGGATCACTAAAATGTCACTAAATAGTATGGCGGCATCCATACCATAACGTCGTATAGGTTGAACTGTGATCTCGCTGGCCAGTTCTGGTGTGCGGCATCGTGTAAAGAAGTCATATTTTTCTCTTATAGCCATAAACTCAGGGAGATATCTCCCAGCCTGGCGCATCATCCATACCGGAGGACGCTCTACAGTTTCACCTTTTAATGCTCTTAAGTATAGATCGTTTTTAATCATGTGTCTTGTTGTAAAAAATAGTCATTAACCAGTTCTATCACACTTTCAACAGTAGGTACTTTAGCCACTTTTACATCCTCAAAATAGTTTCGGGCCATTTTGGCAGTAGATTCTCCAATACAGAAAGCAACTCCTTTAGCTGGGTTCGCTTTTAAATAGCTTTCTACAGTTGAAGGGCTATAAAACATGGTGGCCTTAATAGAAGGATCTACTTTTTCGGAATTATAAACGGTTTTATAAGCTTCTATTTCATTCACCTTTATCCCATTGGCATCAAGCGTTTTTGGGATGTCATCTAATCGAAGATTACTGCAGAAGTATGTGATCTCATCACCTTTAAAATTAGCGCTTAAGTATTCAGCTAATGTCTTCGCATTTTTTTCGGTATGTGTTACGGGTCCGATGCGTTGCTCTATCATGCGTTTAGTACGTCTACCCACACAGTAAATATGTTTAAAGGCTAATTCTTCTTTGGTATAGTTGGTAAGAAGCGACTCTACACCATTTTTACTGGTGATAATAACGTGATCTAAATTGGATTTTAAAATGGACTTTGTCAATCGGTTGATTTTAATCTTGATGACATCGTTGCTTTTAGCATTTACCTTTTCGTTGAATAACCCCTCCTGATCGTGGGTTAAGCGTTTAGTAGAATACACATTTGTTGTAGCTTGATCTTCCTCCTTTCTCAGATCATCCATCAAGCGATTTCCACCTTTACTTAGAATATATTCTGCTGAGGTAACAGCAATATCATCATGCTTGCCTAAAGGCTTTTCAGAGGAGGTTTCAATTTTCTTGGATCCGTCTTTGCTTAGTAATACACCTTTAAAGTGAACTGTATCATTTTTTATATACGCTAAGGCTCCAATTGGTGCTGTACAACCGCCTTCTAGTTTATTTAAGAACTCACGTTCTATAGCGGTGCAAATTTCCGTTTCTTCATGATTAATCTCAGCACAGATCGATTGTATCTCTTCATCCTGTTCTAAAGCCGCAATCATAATAGCGCCTTGTGCAGGTGCTGGCACCATCCAGCTTAAATTGATTGTATTTTCCGGGCGTATATTAATTCGACCTAAGCCAGCAGCGGCAAAAATAGCACCGTTCCAATCAGAGTTGTCTTCTAATTTTTGCAGCCTGGAATTTACATTCCCTCTTAACCCAACTACTGTATGCGTCGGATAACGATTTAACCATTGGGCTCGACGTCTTAAACTCCCTGTAGCGATTATAGCTTCTTTAGCCGATAGGAACTCTTCATTGTTTTTATATACCAAAGCATCATTAACATTACCACGCTTTAGCACAGCAGCCTGTACAATTCCCTTTGGAAGAATTGTAGGGACGTCTTTTAAAGAATGCACCGCAATATCAATATCTTCATTCAAGAGTGCAATGTCTAAGGTTTTAGTAAAGATGCCTGTAATACCTAATTCATATAAAGGTTTATTAAGTACCAAATCTCCAGCAGATTTTACAGGAACAAGTTGTGTTTTATGACCTAATTTTTGGAGTAGGGAGGCGACAGTGTTTGCTTGCCATAGTGCTAATTGACTATCGCGTGTTCCAATACGAATAACTCTAGACATTTTTCTCTTCTACATTAAGTGGTAAAGATTCGAGTTGAAATATTTTTTTGATGAGTTCAATGCTTTCGTCCGTAGAATTGATGTCTTCTTTTAAATGATGAGCAAACTGATTGGTAATCTTCTGTATGATACTATTACTAATAATTTCAGCCTGAGCTTCATTAAAATCAGAGATCTTTTTACGATGATTGTTTATTTCAAGATTTTTTAAATCAGTAAGCTTATGTTTTATAGCTTGAATTGTGGGGACAAACTTGCGCGCATCTAGCCAGGTATTAAACTCTGTTTGGATATCATCAATAATAGTTTCAGCATCTGGAATAAAAGTTTTGCGGCGCTCTAAGGTATCATCTGTAATTTTAGCAAGATCATCTAAATGTACCAATGTCACATTGTCTAATTCTGAAACATTACTATCCACATTTTTAGGAATAGATAAATCTAGAACCAATAAAGGCGATGTGCTAGAAATGAGTGCTTTATATACCGTTGGTTGTTGGGCTCCGGTAGCTACAATAACAATATCTGATGTATTGATCTCATTTTCTAACTGGCTGTAATCTTTCACTATGAGATTAAACTTTCCGGCTATGGCCTCAGCTTTATCTTTAGTTCTGTTTATTAGTGTAATATGCGAATTTTTGGTGTGCTTCACCAAATTTTCACAAGTATTGCGACCTATCTTTCCAGTTCCGAAAAGGAGTATGTTTTTTTCTGAAACATTTTCAACAGTATTCATAATGTATTGAACAGATGCAAACGACACTGATGTCGCACCTGAAGATAATTCAGTTTCAGTCTTAATACGCTTACTTGCTTGAATAACAGCATTAATAAGACGTTCAGAGAAAGAATTCAGTAAGCCTTCTTTTTTAGACAGACGAGCTCCAAATTTTAATTGGCTAATGATCTCAAAGTCACCAAGAATCTGGCTGTCTAATCCAGAACCTACTCTAAAGGCGTGCGAAATAGCTTCTTTGTTTTTGTATACATAAGCTACACGCTGAAACTCCTCAACAGATCCTTTGGTGTTTTCACAAAGTAAACTTATTAATTGATAGGGATGCTCAGCAAATCCATAGAGTTCGGTACGATTACAGGTGGAGATTACAAAAACACTTTCTATACCGTTAGCTTTAGCTTGCTTCAGCAGCTTTATCTTACCGTCTTCACTTAAACTAAAAAGCCCACGTGTTTCAGCATCTGCTTTTTTATAGCTTAAGCCTATAGTGTAGAAGTATGTGTTTTTATGTTGTTGCATTCGCTCGTTGACCTGACTTTGGAAATTAACAACGCAAATGTAATTTTGACAATGTTTAAAAAATAACGCTCAAAGAACTTTAAATGTCGTTTGTGGTTTTTTAAATCACTTTTTTATTTTAAAATGATAAATATCATACTTTTGCAGGTAGAATAAGGGGTTTTTTAAATTTAGTTTAGAATGATTCTAAATAAAAAAGATTTTTTGATGAAAGAAATAACACTAAAAAATGTCGCTCAAGGTGCTTTTGATGAGGTACAGATTGAAGAAGGGTTTTTAATACTAACATTTCAGAATGAGAGTAATACAACTCAAATCATTGAACGCGATATAGATAGCACTTATATTCAGTTTCATTTTTGTACTAAAGGCTTATGTGATTTTGTTTTTAATAATGGGAATTACGTACTGAATATTAAAGAAGATACATCACTTCTATTGTATAATCCACAGCGAAGTTTGCCAATTCATCTCAAGATGATGCCAAACTCTTGGATGATATCTGTGATCATCTCTATAGAGAAGTTTCACAACTTATTTTCTGAAGATGCAAATTATGTAACATTCTTAACTGAGGACAATAAGGACAAAAAATACTATAAGGACGGTAAAATTTCACCGTCTATGTCTGTTGTATTAAATCAGCTCATCAATTATAACTTAAACACTTCTGTAAAACAGCTTTATTTTAAAGGTAAGGCCTATGAGCTACTGAGTTTGTTTTTTAACCGCTCTGAAGATGCAGACATAGAGCAATGTCCATTTTTAGTTGATGAGGTCAATGTGGCAAAAATTAAAAAAGCAAAAGATATTGTCATAGCTAACATGGCTGAGCCTCCTTCTTTACAAGAGCTGGCCAATAGTATAGATTTAAGTTTGAAAAAATTAAAAGAGGGCTTTAAGCAAATTTATGGCGATACGGTTTACAGCTTCTTATTTGATTATAAAATGGAAGTGGCTCGAAAACTCTTAGAGTCTGGAGAGCATAACGTTAACGAGGTAGGTCTAAAAGTAGGATATAGCACGGCCAGTCATTTTATAGCAGCATTTAAGAAGAAATACGGGACTACGCCCAAAAAATATACAATGAGTGGAAGCTAGTTCTAATAGTTATAATTACTATTGGACCCACTTAACCGTTCTCTATCTTTGTATGTAGCAAGATCTATAAGCTCAGCATACTGTTCTTCAATAGGTTTAGTTTCATCGATCTTAACCCCGGAGTTATTTGTTTTATAATAATAATCGACAACAACCTCATTGCTGTTTTTAGCCTTAAGAAAAGCCATAGCATGTATAAAATCTGAATTACGATAGTTGCCATTTTTTTCAATTTTGAAAAAATACATTATGGCATCCTTACCTTTATCGGTTTTAAACTCACGAGAGAGAGAAAAACTTAACGAATCCTTGTCTTCATCGAATCTTGCAAACGCTTTTAGTCGCGATTTCACATACTGCTTTTGGTTGAGTACATCAGTATCTATTTTATGAAGTAGTTTATATCTGTCAAACTCTTGGAGTAATAGATATTGATTTTCTTCATTTTCGATAGTTTTTTCTTTTAAGGCAGACGGAACATGCTCATCGGCCTGAACTAAGAGTACATAATATCTAACCAGAGCATTCTTATCCTCACTATTCAGTAAGCGTTCAAAGAAGTCTTTTCCAGATTTTTCTTTTCGGTATGGGAAAATTAAATTGACATAAGTTTTTAGGTTTCTAGAATAGGATCTATACCTAGATGTATTACTTAAGCTTCTTTTAATTTGAATTTTTCCATCGTTAATCAGTTGCTCTTTAAACTTGGAATAACTTTTAGGTTTTATGAGCGCACTGTCTTTTAATTTTGAGAGTAAGCTATATACAGGTTGCTTATATTCATCAATAGATGTATACTTTAATAAGTTGGGATATAAAGATCTTTTTAAGTCTAACGAATCTTTTTTAGGGTAACTGTAAAAAATACTATTGATCTTGTTTGAACTAAGTGGTAAATCCATAGCCATAAGTTCTAAGAAAAGAGCATATGACGACTTAGTATTAGATTCTAACAGGCCATCTAAAATAGCAATTTGAATCTTAGGATCAGAATAAGAATCTTTGTAAAGTGTTTTCAAAAAGCTCATATTATTTTTAAGGTCAAGAGCTATAATTTCTTTAGTCAGATGCGATTTAATATCTAAACGTTCTTTATCAAATTCATGATCTTTTACTATTTGGATAATGTCGCCTATATGTTCCTTTTTATATTTTATGAGATCATAAGACTCAAAACTGATACTGTCATTCTCCTTAAGCGCATTAAAGAAAAGCTGTGTTTTATCGTCCAACACACTTTTTCCAAGTAAGGTATCACTTGGGGTGAATGAATCATAAAATTCAGTAACAAACTTAGACGGCTCAGCAATAGAATCAGTCAATGTTTTTAACTCAAAAAGCACACCGCCTTTTAAAACATTCTTTACTAAAACACGTTTGGCACTTTTTGGATCTCGATACTCAAAAGAAAAAGAATAAATGCCATTTTCAGAAGCCTTAACCTTATTAGACACTTCATAGGATCTTCTAATACTGCTAAACCTATTCTTAATATTCACCTTACGCTCTAAACTATTCCATAGGCTATCAATATTATGAAACATTTGGAGGTCATGATATTTGGTCCTTGAGATAAATATTTGCTCGTTAGCTTTACTAGAATAGACTGTTTTTTTAGTAGTTTCTTCGTAATCCTTTTTTTCAGAATTTCTATTGTAACCGTAATAATTTGGTGTAGGTTGTTTAGTAGTGGTATAAGCACTGAAATGTAGAGAAGTGTCCTTTATCTTTTCAAACCCACTGTAATCGATGGTGTTTACTTTGAAAGATTTGAAATAGTTACTTACTTCATCGTTTTCGTTACTACCTTTATAACCTAATAAGTAATACGACCCATCTTTTACAACAGTTTTTAAGTATAGCTTTTCTTTAGATATCGAATCTACAATGGCTTCAGATTGATAAGTCTTGTAATCTCCCCTTTTAAACTGTCCTTTATTTTCATTAAGCTTGTAGATCTTGTAAAAGGCATGATGCAGATACTTGGCTTCAAAACTATCCTCTTCAATGTAAGAAACATCATTGTGTGGTGCCTCTAATAAGAAATAATATGCTCCATTATCATAACCTTCAATCATCTTAGATCCGGGATAGGCCATATTTGATGAGGTGAAATAGGATGGAAATTGAACTTCAAATTTTTTCTTCGGTGAAAGGTATTGTTTTATACTACTTTGAATAGGTTTAATTTTAATAGAGTCAAAAATTCGACTTTGGTGTTTCAATACGAAATCACTTTTACCTGCAAATTTCACAATAATGATTTCCAAAGGAGTTTCATAAATATGATACTTCTGGAATTCACCTTTTTTTGTTTTATTGACAATACTGATTCCGGGATAAGGCGCTTCAATCACATCCTTTTTTATAATATCTCCAGGGATATCTTCATATAATAGATTGTCGATTTCTTTAAGTGTAATATGGTCTTTTTCATTAGGCAAATACAGATATCTGCTTATTCGACTTACAGTTAAATAAGCACCGTTGGTCATGTCAGGGTCTAGGTAATATTTGTGGGCATTATAAGAGAACTCTCTTAGTTTATCGTATGTGCTTAAGGTTAAAAACCCATCGGGAGTACTATTTGTACTGAGTGTAGGTTTTAAGAATAAACTATCTAATTTTGTTTTTTCAGTCTTGCTATACGTAGTCTGCTCAGAAGTTAAAGCTTTTACAGTGTAACCTCTTAATCTAAGCATATTGATCATCCCCTGATCACCTGGTAAATGTGCTGCACCGACACCTGCAAAGACCGATTTTTTTCGAATGAGTTTATCTAACTCAATCACCATATTCTCATTACGTTTAAAGAGCATATTTTGCCTGTAAAAGTTTGTGTTTAGCCCCGCACCAATAGAATCTAGCAAATCCAGATTTCGTTCTCTATACAAGTTCTCCTGAAGGACATAAGGGCTTTCTTTAGAAAATAATTTTTGTAACCATGGATCAATGTCCTTTTTTTCAGGGTTATATTGCGCTTTTGTAACGAGGTAACGCGATTCTTCTAGATCTTCCAGGCCAACAATCTCTTTATTGTTTTTCTTCCCAGCCTGGTAGATGAACATGTCTAAGTAAGTCTCTTCTTCAAAATTATCTGAGGCATTATTCTTTCGGTATAAATACCCATTTATAACACCATTATCCATTCTAATAGAACTTCTTATAGACATAATGTCCGGATGCGTAAGTTTGAACAAATTAGTGTAAAACCCTCGGTTGTTATTATAACTGTACTGACCATAATCGGACACCATGAGGTTATAATTAAATTCTGGCCATGTCGTAGGGTCAGACTCAAGAGCAACACATTCGCTATTATTCAAAGCTTCATAAAAGACATCATCAAGTCTAAAGGCAACTTTTTTGCTCACATGCATGGTTCCGTATAAATACGAAGGCTTTTCTAATCCATTACCAGAGATCTCCCAAAGCAAGCTTTGGTATTTTTGTTGTGAAAAAGCAGTAATAGAAAAAAGAAAAAGAAAGATTGTAATAAGGAAATTCCGCATAGGTAAACTTGTTAGGACTTGTAAATATATTTAAATATCGAAATTATAATCAGTTAGATACCATTTTTTATGCTCTTTTTAAGATATAGCGTATTATTCATAACGTTTCTTTATAATAATATGTGTGATTTCAATTGATAAACGCCAGATGTATATATTTCTTACTCAATAGAATTGTATTTTTGCAAAAAAGAAAACTATGAGCAAAGGCGTTCTGTTGGTTAATTTAGGATCTCCTGATAGCCCTGATCCTAAAGATGTAAAAAAATACTTGGATGAATTTTTAATGGACGAGCGTGTTATAGATGTCCCCTACTGGGCAAGAACACTCTTGGTTAGAGGGATTATATTAAACACACGCCCCAAGGCTTCTGCTAAAGCATACCAGAAGATTTGGTGGGATGAAGGCTCGCCGCTGATAGTACTATCTGAACGTTTGAAAGATAAAATTCATTCAAAGGTTGAATACCCAGTAGCTTTAGCCATGCGCTATGGTAGTATGACGATAAAGAAGGGGCTACAAGAACTTGTAGATAAAGGTGTAGAAGAAGTATACCTCATACCCCTTTATCCTCAGTTTGCTATGGCTACTACTGAAACCATACTAGTCTTAGCTGAAGAAGTACGCAAAACGCATTTCCCTGATCTTAAGATTGAAGACTTGAAAGCCTTTTATAATGATAAAGATTATATAGATGTATTGTCTAAAAGCATTGCAAGTCATCTAACAGATAAAGACTATGAGCACCTTTTATTTTCATATCACGGAGTGCCTGAAAGGCATATTAGAAAAAGTGACGTTACTAAGTCACATTGCAAAATAGACGGTAGCTGTTGTAACACACCTTCTAAGGCTCATGAATATTGCTATAGGCATCAATGTTTGGAAGTTACACGATTAGTAGCAGAAGCACTAAACCTTGAGGAAGGAAGTTATTCAACGTCCTTTCAGTCTAGATTAGGATTCGACCCTTGGTTAAGACCTTATACAGACAGAACCATAGAACGATTAGGTAAAGGAGGTACCAAGAATATGGCAATCGTAACGCCAGCGTTTGTTAGTGATTGTCTAGAAACCTTAGAAGAAATTGCTATGGAAGGCGAAGAAATATTTCATGAAGTAGGCGGCGAAAAATTTACAACGGTTCCTTGCTTAAATGACGATGATAATTGGGTGAATTTATTAGTCAAATGGATTAATGAATGGGCTACTGCTGATACCTTAGTGAACTAATGGCTAAAGTTTCATCCCAAGATCTTGGAGAACAACCCATAGGGAAGCTTTTAATTAAACAAGCTGTTCCTGCTTCAATAGGCATCTTGGTGATGTCATTAAATATTCTGGTAGATACTGTTTTTGTTGGTAACTGGATTGGTTCAATAGCCATAGCAGCCATAAATGTTGTTCTGCCGGTCTCCTTTTTTATAGCAGCTCTTGGGATGGCTATTGGTATAGGGGGATCTTCTATAATATCTAGAGCATTAGGTGCAAATAATAGAACCAAAGCACTTCAAACATTTGGCAATCAAATCACATTAACTTTAATACTTACCATCTCATTGGCAGCATTGGGGCTGTTATTTGTAGACGCTATCATTCCTGTCTTTGGTGGTAAAGGCGAAATTTTTGAACCCGCAAAAGTATACTACACCATTGTTCTGTATGGAGTTCCATTCTTAGCACTTTGTATGATGGGCAATACTGTTATAAGAGCTGAAGGAAAACCAAAATTTGCAATGTATGCTATGCTAATTCCTTCAGTAGGAAATTTAGTGCTCGATTATGTATTCATATACATTTTAGATCTAGGAATGCATGGAGCAGCATGGGCCACCACAGGGTCTTATATTTTATGTTTAGCATATATTGTTCGATTTTTTCTATCAAATAATTCAGAGCTTAAAATCGTTGACTGCTATTATGGTCTTAAGAGGTCTATCATTGCAGAGATATCATCACTCGGTTTTGTCACACTCTCCAGGCAAGCCATGGTGAGTATAACCTACCTATTGATGAATAATATTCTGTACGATCTCGGGGGAGCTTCTTCTGTGACCACCTACGCTATTGTGGGGCGTATGATTATGTTTGCCTTGTTTCCTGTATATGGGATCACACAAGGGTTTTTACCAATAGCTGGATTTAACTATGGTGCTAAACACTATGACCGTGTTAGAAAAGTAATACTTACAGCCATCAAATATGCATCCCTATTGGCTACTGTAGTCTTCATATTTCTCATGCTTTTCCCTGAATCTATTACTAAAATATTTACTCAAGAAGCTACTGTGGTGTCTGAAACGCCTGCAGCCATGCGTTGGGTATTTGCCGCAACACCAATTATAGCGATACAACTTATTGGAGCAGCTTATTTCCAGGCTGTCGGCAAAGCTATTCCAGCATTATTACTGACATTAACACGGCAAGGGTTTTTCTTTATTCCATTAATATTTATACTCCCTAATTATTTCGGAGAGTTGGGGGTATGGATGGCATTTCCTATTTCAGATGTGCTGTCTACTATAGTCACAGGTTTATATTTAAATAGAGAAGTAAAGTTAAATTTATTGGCAAACGAAACAGAATAGTATTTAATCCTTATTTTTAGGTTCAATAACTAACCTTATAATTTAAAATGCGATCATTATTTTTCCTAGCAGTATTAATGCTAACAGTATTCTCAGGTACTGATAGCTATTCACAATCTTTCGATGAATCTAATTACGATGCACTTCAATATAGACTCCTTGGACCTTTAGGGGAGGGCGTAGTGCAGCAGTAACGGGAGTTCCCGGTCAGCCCAACTTATATTATTTTGGCTCTACAGGTGGAGGTATATGGAAAACCACTAATGGCGGTAGACAATGGGAAAATATTTCTGACGGATTTTTTGGAGGAAGTATTGGAGCAATATCGGTTTCTAAAAGTGATCCTAATGTGATCTATGTTGGAGGAGGTGAGAAAACGGTAAGGGGTAATGTGTCATCCGGATATGGTATTTGGAAAAGTGTAGATGCCGGTAAAACCTGGCAATCTTCAGGACTTAAAACATCTAGACATGTGCCAAGAATTGCAATTCATCCCACCGATCATAATATTGTTTATGCAGGAGTTTTAGGAAACATCTATAAGCCAACCAATGATAGAGGGGTCTATAAAAGTATTGACGGTGGAAAAACCTGGCGAAAGACATTGTTTTCAAATGATCAGGCCGGTGTTGTAGACCTCATTATTGACCCGACCAATCCTAGAATTTTATATGCTTCTACTTGGCGAGTGCAACGTACACCTTATAGTCTAAGTTCGGGAGGCGAAGGATCAGCGCTTTGGAAAAGTACAGATAGCGGCGAAACCTGGACAGAAATATCTATTAATAAAGGCTTTCCAACAGGAACATTGGGGATTATAGGAGTCACGGTATCGCCAGTGAATAACCAACGTGTTTGGGCTATAATAGAGAATAAAGATAAAGGAGGATTATATAGAAGTGAAAACGGAGGTGAAACTTGGACACAAGTAAATAGTGAAAGAAAACTAAGACAACGCGCTTGGTACTACACACGTGTCTATGCAGATACTAAAGATGTAAATACGGTGTACGTACTTAACGTAAGGTATCACAAAAGTACAGACGGGGGTAGAACCTTTGGCACCTACAATGCGCCACATGGAGATCATCACGATTTATGGATCGCTCCAGAAAACCCTCATCGAATGATCATTGGTGATGATGGAGGCGCTCAGGTAACCTATGATGGAGGAGAAACATGGAGTACATACCATAACCAGCCTACCTCACAATTTTATAGGGTAACTACAGATAATGCATTCCCGTACAGAATCTATGTAGCTCAACAGGATAACTCAACAATTAGAATTCCACATAGAACAAGTGGAAGTAATATTGATGAAGATGATTGGGAAAGCACTGCGGGAGGAGAATCTGCTCATATTGCCGTAGACCCAGAAGACAATGATATTGTTTACGGAGGAAGTTATGATGGCTATTTAACCAGAGTGAACCATAAGAAAGGAACTGTTAGAGCTATAAATGTTTGGCCAGATAACCCAATGGGATATGGCGCTGAAGGTATGAAGTATAGATTCCAATGGAACTTTCCGATTATATTTTCTAAACACAACCCTAATCGATTGTATACGTTTTCTCAGCATGTTCATGTGACTGAAAACGAAGGGCAGTCTTGGGATATTATTAGCCCGGACCTCACTCGTAATGATCCGGAAAAACTAAAATCATCTGGTGGTCCAATCACACAAGATAATACTTCGGTAGAATACTACTGTACCATTTTTGCGGCTCAAGAATCACCTTTAAAAGAAGGGTTATTATGGGCTGGTAGTGATGATGGATTAATTCATGTAACAAAAGATGGTGGAAAGTCATGGGAAAATGTAACACCTAAAGGCATGCCGGAATGGATGATGATTAACAGTATAGAACCAAGTGCTTTTGATGAAGGCACATGCTATGTTGCAGGAACAAAATATAAGACTGGAGACTTTGCACCTTATTTGTACAAGACCACAAACTATGGTAAAACGTGGACTAAGATCACAGCAGGGATCAACAGTGAGCATTTTACAAGAGTACTAAGAGAAGACCCAAAGAGAAAAGGCTTGTTATATGCCGGTACAGAAACAGGGATGTATATTTCATTTAATGATGGTAAAAACTGGCAACCGTTTCAACTGAATCTACCTATTGTTCCAATAACTGATGCAACAATTAAAGACAATAATCTTATCGTTGCTACTCAAGGAAGAAGCTTATGGATTATTGACGACCTCACCGTCATCCATCAGTTGTATGATGCAGACCTGAGTAAGAATGTGCTTTTTAAACCTAAAGACACCTACAGAATGAGAGGGTTTAGTAGAGCTGGAAGTAAAACAACTGGGACCAATCATCCGAATGGCGTAATTACTTACTTCAACCTTAAAGACCTTAAAAAAGAGGATAAAGTGTCTTTAACCTATTTTGATACCAAAGGCGATACCATCAAGACGTTCTCCAATAAGAACAAGAAAAAAGACGTTCTTAAAGTCAAAAAAGGAACCAATCAATTCTTATGGAATATGGTTTATGATGGTGCCGAACGTTTACCGGGCATGATCTTATGGTGGGCAAGTTTAAATGGTCCAAGGGCAATTCCGGGGAATTATAAAGTGACTTTGAATGTAAATGGAGAAGAATCTTCACAACCATTTACAATTGTGGCAGACCCTAGAGCTGAAAGCACATTAGCGGATATGCAAAAGCAATTTGATTTTGTAAAGGATGTCAATAAAACAATGGATGAAGCACATAAATCCATTAAGAAGATAAGAGCTATTAATAAACAACTGGGTGCTTTTCAAAAGCAATATAAGGGTGACGATAATGTGAAAGAATTAGTTGAGAAAGCTAAAGCATTAGAGGAACAATTATCAGATATAGAGAAAGCATTATACCAAACCAAGAATCGAAGTAATCAAGATCCATTAAATTTCCCTATTAAGTTGACAAATAAATTAGGGCATTTAAATTCTTTGGTAAGTATGGGGGATTTCCCACCAACAGATCAAGATGTTGCGGTTAAAGATGAGCTAACAGCAAAAATAAGAACGCAATTAAATGCATTCAACACCATAATAAATGATGAAATAAAAGCATTTAATGAGGCATTTAATGCTAAACAACTTAATTATCTATTTGTTGAAGATTAATGGCGTATTATAATTATATAAAAGCACTACATCTCATTTTTGTTATCACTTGGTTTGCCGGATTGTTTTACATTCCGAGGTTATTTGTCTATCAAATAGAAGCATTCCATAAACCTTCACCAGAAAAAGAAATTCTTGTGAAGCAATTAAAACTAATGGCCAAACGGTTATGGTTCATTATAACATGGCCTTCTGCTATTTTAGCTATTGTATTTGCTCTTTGGCTTATGATTTTAATGCCGTCTTGGATAGAACAGGGATGGATGCATGTTAAATTAGGGTTTGTAGTACTCCTTATCATATATCATTTTAGGACACATACCTATTTCAAACAATTGCAAAATGATGAGGTAAAAGTGACATCTAATTATATGAGAATGTGGAATGAAGGCGCCACATTTATATTATTTGCAGTTGTATTTTTAGTGATTCTAAAAAGCTCTATTAATTGGATATTTG
Source organism: Winogradskyella sp. (assembly GCA_965230605.1). Taxonomy (GTDB): domain Bacteria; phylum Bacteroidota; class Bacteroidia; order Flavobacteriales; family Flavobacteriaceae; genus CBDDLD01. Next base: position 158,438 of record CBDDLD010000004.1, read on the forward strand.
GAGTTGTTGGGCTTTTTGTATTAGCCCTGTTAATTATGTTAGGATATCGATTTTATAAACACATGAGATCTAAAAATCCGGATGCATAAAAACGGCTCGATTATTGTTGTGTAGATAGACAATTATTTACGGTATCTATGAAATTAAAAAAACTATCGCTTCGTACCAGAATCTTTATGGCCATGATACTACTAGTATTATTGGCTTCTGTTCTTATAGCTATAGTTACTATATACCAGTATAATGAAGAGGCAAAAGATTACCACAAGGAACGTTTAGAACGAAAAGAAAATAACATAAAAGAGAGTATTAATTACACGATAAAAGAAACAACCTATCCTGTAGTTACAGAAAATATCCCCTTAATTTTTAAGGATGAGATTTTTGAAATAGCCGCTATTCATAAACTGGATATCAATTTATATGATCTAGAAGGACAGCTTTTAAAAACATCAAGAGCAATCATTCAAAAGGATACTGTAGTTGAATGCCTTGATGCTGAGGTCTTGAATGCGCTAGCCAACACTGTTGAACACCGCTATGTAATAAATAATCATGAAAACGGGGGAATTCAATCTTCATATTCTTACATTCTTGATGAGAAGTTTAAAACTTTGGCCATTCTCAATTTACCGTATTTAGAGAATGATGACTTTTTGAATAAAGAACTTAATGAGTTCCTGTTAAGATTGGGGTACGCCTATCTAATAATGATCATAGCTGCAATCATTTTTGCTTACTTCATATCAAAATTTATTACCCGTTCACTAAAAACAATTAGTGATAAAATAAATGAAACACGTTTAGAAAAGCGTAATAAGAAAATTGTGATTGATTCTACAAGCGAGGAAATAGGAATATTGGTTAAGGCCTATAACAGTATGATTGATGAGCTTGAAGAAAGTGCTGTACAATTAGCAACTAGCGAAAGGGAACAAGCTTGGCGAGAGATGGCGAAACAGGTAGCTCATGAAATTAAAAACCCGCTCACACCAATGCGATTGAGTGTGCAAAGTTTCCAGCGTAAATTTGATCCTGAAGATGAAAATATCCATCAGAAGGTTAATGAGTATAGTAAAACATTGATTCAGCAGATAGATACTATGAGTTCTATTGCCTCAGCATTTTCCAATTTTGCTAAGATGCCTGCACAACAAAGTGAGACTTTAAACGTAGTTAATATAGTAAAGCTTGCATTGGATATATTTAACGAATCTTACATTTCTTTTGAAGCTGAAGAGAAAGAAATAATCGCCAAATTTGATAGAACGCAACTAATACGAGTAGTTACCAACTTAGTGAAAAATGGTATTCAAGCCATTCCTGAAGATATGGAGGCACCTAGAATTAAAGTCAAAGTATTAAGCGAAGGAGAGGACGTTAAGATTACGGTTTTTGATAACGGTAGTGGTATATCTGAAGAAAACAAGCCTAAGGTTTTTGAACCTAAGTTTACCACTAAAACAAGTGGTATGGGATTAGGTCTGGCAATGGTTAAAAATATTGTGGAAACCTATGATGGAAGTATTACCTTTACCTCCGAATCTGGTGAAGGAACAACCTTCACAGTTAAGTTTCCAAAAGAATAAATAGTATGTACGATAACATCTTAAGTAAATTTAATGACGGTATAACTACCATAACCGTCAATAGACCTAGTAAATTAAATGCTCTAAATAAAGCAACCATACAAGAATTACATGATGCTTTAAATGCTGCTAATCAGGATGCCGATACAAAGGTAATTGTCATTACAGGAAGCGGAGAGAAGGCTTTTGTCGCTGGTGCTGATATAAGCGAATTTGCAGATTTTAGTGTAGATGAGGGTAAGGCTTTAGCAGCAAACGGACAAGAGTTATTATTTGATTACATAGAAAACTTACAAACACCAGTAATCGCTGCAGTCAATGGATTTGCTCTTGGTGGAGGATTAGAATTAGCAATGTCTTGCCATTTCAGACTGGCCAGCACTAATGCAAGAATGGGACTTCCGGAAGTGTCTTTAGGGGTTATCCCTGGGTATGGAGGAACACAACGACTACCTCAATTAGTTGGTAAGGGTAGAGCTATGGAAATGATTATGACTGCGGGGATGATTGATGCAGAAACCGCTTTAGAATATGGATTGGTTAACCATGTTGTTGATATCGATGAGTTATTAGAAACATGCTACAGTATTGCCGGTAAAATCATTAAGAATTCTTCAGTAGCAATCTCACAAGCTATTAATGCCATCAATTCAAACTTCAAAGATGGGGTAAATGGCTATGCCGTGGAGATAGAATCTTTCGGAGAGTGTTTTGGAACAGGTGACTTTAAAGAAGGAACATCTGCGTTCCTAGAAAAACGAAAAGCAAACTTTCCTGGAGAATAATATTAAGTTAGATGACAACTAAGACTAATAAAGACTTTGTCTTTATGCCAATTATTATTTGGGCTTTATATTGGTTTGGAACTCTAGTATATTTAATCCCTTTTCTACGTGAAAACTGGACGCCAGATATTTGGCTTTATGGAATAATCATTTTTATCGTAGAGAGACTGGCTATATCGATTTGGACTGTAGAACTCACCAGAACGTATCGATTAAATTCTAACCTTTGGGTTTTACTAGCTTTCATTTTTGGAGCTAATGAGCTGTTATTTATAAATATCAGAATTTGGTTTAAAACCTTGAACTCACCCACTTAATTTGTTAATAACACAAAATGCTTACTATAGATTAATATATATTTATTTGTAATTTTACAAATAAATAATAAATATGTTAAACAAATCTACCATAAAAGGCCGAGGTGCTCAACGTAACGTACACAATCGCTTCTTCGAATTATCCCACGAAACCAGAGACGATTTTTTAGAATACTGCGAAAAAGAAGGAGAGTTAGCAGATAAGAACAAGACGCTCTATCTTGATGTTTTTCCTAAAACTATAGTAAATAAAGTGGACAGTCCTGATGTGGGCATGATGTATTCTATGAATCCATACCAAGGATGTGAACATGGCTGCATTTATTGCTATGCACGAAATAGCCATGAGTACTGGGGATATAGTGCAGGGCTGGATTTTGAAAGACGCATTTTAGTAAAAAAAGATGCACCAAAATTACTAGAGCAATTTTTAAAAAAGAAACAGTGGAAGGCTCACCCTATTGTATTATCAGGCAACACAGACTGCTACCAACCTGCTGAAAAGAAATTTGAAATAACCCGGCAATGTTTAGAGGTGTTTTTAAAGTACAAGCACCCTGTCGCCATAATTACAAAAAATGCATTGATCTTAAGAGACTTAGATGTTGTAAAAGCCTTAGGTGGTGATGGGCTGATCAATGTTAATATATCAATTACGTCACTTTCTGAAAAAACCAGACGCATATTAGAGCCAAGAACTACGACTATAAAACGACGTATAGAAACTGTAAAGCAATTAAGTGATAACGGCATACCAGTCAATGTCATGTTAGCTCCAATTATTCCTTCAATAAACAGTCATGAAATTCTAAAAATGGCAGAAACAGTTTCAAAAGCAGGGGCGCTTTCTATTGCACATACCATTGTAAGACTGAACGGTGCTATTGGTGAAATTTTCTCGGATTGGATTAAGAAAACAATGCCAGAGAGAGCAGAAAAAGTATTGCATCAAATACAAGATTGTCACGGCGGAACTTTAAACGACAGTCGTTATGGAACTCGAATGCGTGGTGAAGGAAAAATAGCAGAACAAATCAATAACCTAGTTCGAATGGCTAGGCAAAAATACTTTAAGGATAAAGGCATGCCTAAGTTAAATGTCGATCTTCATGAAACGTATAAAACTGGGCAGATGAAGCTATTCTGAAGAGGAATTATTAAGTTGCTTCTCAAAAACGATCTTGGTTTGAGATTTCGAATTGGTATAGAACTTCGTAATTTCAAAACCGTTTTTCAGATTCAATATCATCATAGGTTTAAAACGATTCATGGACTTGGTTTGTAATATTTTAAACCCATTATCTGTAGCATAGTGCTCTTGAAGCGTAAGCAACTGTTGAGCAATACCTAGTTGTCTGTAATCTCTATCAACACCACCTATCCAACTATAAAAGATCGTTGGGCTTTTTGGGTAACCAATTTTAAAACCTATTAGACGAACACCATCATAAGCTAAAACTGAAAATGTATCAGGTTGCGTTTTTAAACGTTGTATAAAAAATGAGATATCGGCATCATCAAATAAACTTTCGTATAACTTAATAATGTCATTTAGTACAGAATCTTCTATATCACCGCAAATAGATTTATATGAAGTCTTAGCGCTCCCCATCCCATTCCTTATAAAATTGATCTAAATAAAGTTCCATAAACTCATGGCGTTGTCTTGCAATTTGCTTTCCTGTTTTGGTATGCATCTGATCTTTGAGCAATAACAACTTTTCATAAAAATGATTTATGGTAGGCGCTTTAGAAGCCTTGTAAGCTTCTTTAGTCATGCCCATCACAGGTTTGATCTTAGGGTCAAAGAGAGCTCTATTTTTAAATCCGCCATAATTAAAACAACGCGCAATACCTATAGCCCCAATAGCATCTAAACGATCGGCATCTCGTACCACTTCAAGCTCTTTAGAGGTAAAATGAGTTTCACCATCTAAAGAATTCTTAAACGATATGTTTTCAATAATTTTTACCACATGCTCAATAACCGTACTATCTACATTGTGTTTAAACAAAAATTCTCTTGCCATTGTTGGACCTACAGTTTCATCTCCGTCATGGAATTTACTATCTGCGATATCGTGTAAAAGAGCACCCAAAGCAACTACTAGGGTGTCTACAGACTCACTTTTTGCAATATGAAGTGCATTCTTATAAACACGTTCAATATGAAACCAATCATGGCCACCTTCAGCATCTTGTAATGTTGATTTCACGAAAGTTTTAGTTGTCGAAATAAGATTTGTATTGGTCATACGATAACGGATTCTTTAATTTGAGATTCTACAAACGAGATCAAAGTATCTTTATTGGGATGATCTTTAATTTCAATTGGTGTGTGAACTTTAAACTTGATATGAGCCCCTATCCCCATTGGAAATTTACCATAGCGCAATGTTCTCCATGAATTATTGATAGTAATAGGTAGTACAATCCCTTCTGGGATGTACTTTAGCATGGTAGCCAATCCTTTTGTCTTGAAAGGTTTTGGGACACCATTTCGACTTCGTGTTCCTTCAGGAAAAATAACAGCTGCCCATTTGTTATCGTTGATACGTTGTGCAAACTCCTCAATGGCTTTAATAGATCCTAAGGCGTCTTTCCTGTCTATAAGCACTGAACCACCATGCCTCAAATTATAAGAGACACTGGGAATACCTTTACCCAATTCCTTCTTACTGATAAATTTTACATGATGCTTACGCAAATACCATATTATCGGAGGTATGTCATACATACTTTGATGATTAGATACGATAATAATAGGACGGTTTAATGGAATACTATGAGAGTTTTTAAAAGTGAAACGCGTTCCTAAAATATTAAGGCATCGCATCAGGAAAAATTGTAGCCAATCGACACTGATTTTATGTGCTTTATAACCAAAAAGGTTGTGACAAAACCATTGAATAGGGTGAAATATTACCAAGGTTAGGCCGAAACACAAAAAATATAAAATAGTGACTGGGTAAGCTAAAAGTTTAAGCATTACAGTTTTGATCGTTTAGTAGATCAAAAATAATCAAAAACTAAAAGTGATGTATATTAAAATAAGGGGACACAAGCATTATCTACACAATCAAAACCTACGGGTTCATCAGGCTCTACACAATCAGAGGCTATATCACACATTAGATTAAAATCTTGTTCTATATCGTTATAAACATCTACCATATTGGCCAGTAGCAATGTGTCTATTGATGTAGAATAAATGATATAGGATCTTGGAGAACCACAAGGTTGTACACCAAAAGCGATAGAGCGACATTCAAAATCATCCGTACACACAGATGTGCTTACTAAATTTTGTATATCAGATTCGAGGGCTTGCAAAGAAATAACATAATCATCACAAGTAAGTGTAAGATCATCATCTTCGCATGTTATAGCCATAAATAGTATAGAAGACACTATTAAAAACATAAATAAAGTAGACCTTTTCATAACGGTAGCTTTATTACTAAGATACAGAAACTTTAAAAGGGTTGCGTGTAAAAACAAAAAACCACGATTAATATCGTGGTTTTTAACTTTTTAAATAAATATACTAGCAATGTTCATTGTAAGCATCCATAAGATTCTCAGCAATTAATTCTGCTGGACGACCTTCAATATGATGACGCTCTAGCATATGAACTAATTCACCATCTTTAAATAAGGCCATACTTGGTGAGCTTGGCGGAAAAGGAATCATATATTCTCTTGCTTTGTCTGTAGCTTCTCTATCTACACCTGCAAAAACCGTGACTAAATGATCAGGATGCTTTGCATTTTGTAAGCTTAATCGCGCTCCAGGTCTTGCATTTGCTGCAGCACAACCGCAAACAGAATTTACAACAACAAGAGTTGTACCTTCTTTTGCAATGGCATTATCTACAGCTTCAGTGGTATGTAATTCTTCAAAACCAACATTGGTTAAATCTTCACGCATTGGCTTTACTAATTCTGCTGGATACATATTTAATTTTTTTAATTAACACTTTTGAAATGCAAAGATACCAATTGTGTAACAAACTATTGATTTACTATACCAACAAATAGTATATTTAGCCATAAATAAAATCTATAGTAGTATGAGCTTTTCAAAATGGATTGGAGCAGCATTAGGATGGTCCTTCGGAGGACCTATTGGAGCCATTATTGGCATGGCCCTAGGAAGTCTAGTAGATAACGTGTCTGATGGGTTTAAAGACCCACAATTAGGCCAAGGCAAGCAACGGAAACAACAGCGAAGAGATCCATACAGGAGACAGCCTAACTATAGAACTCAAGAGCGTCCAAAAACCCAATCCGGAGATTTTGAAGTCAGTCTACTTATTTTGGCATCAGTAGTTATAAAAGCAGATGGTGTACAGGATGAGAGAGAACTCAACTTTGTTAGACAACAATTTGCTTCCATGTACGGAAAGCAACGTGCCAACCATGCTTTCCAATTGTTTAAGCGTATTAGCAAACAAAACATTTCTACCCGACAGGTCTGTAATCAGATCAGGCAAATGATGGATCATGCGTCAAGGTTACAATTATTACATTTTTTGTTTGGAATTGCAAAAGCAGATGGTCGAGTTACTGAAGATGAGGTAAGGCAGATTTATACCATTTCGGGATATCTCAGAATTAGCAATAAAGATTATGAGAGCATTAAAGCAATGTTCTATAACAGTAAAGAGAATGCCTATAAGATCTTAGAAATTGACAAATCCGCGACCGTTGATGAAATAAAAAAAGCCTATCGCAAAATGGCGAAGAAATATCACCCGGACCGTTTAGCGCATCTTGGGAAGGAGCATCAAAAAGGTGCCGAAGAAAAGTTTAGACAGGTTCAAGAAGCTTATGAAACCATTCAAAATGAACGAGGATTTTAATAGATGTATTGGTTAATAGGCACCATATCGATTTTTGTTATTGCTGTTATAATCATTAAATTAACACTGAATACAAAGGATAATCCGGATTCTAAATTAGGAATACTTGAACATCCGAGTACATTTGAAAAACAAGAGACCGAGTATGTGGATTATGAGTTAGACCAGACGGAGTTAAAAGACGAACCCCATGATTAAATTTTTTAGGCAAATTCGACAAACATTTATCAAAGATGGTAAGTCAAGTCAATACTTCAAATATGCCGTAGGAGAAATAGTTCTTGTAGTTATAGGTATTCTTATCGCACTAAGTATTAACACATGGTATGCCAACAAGAAGACTAATTATGATAAGGATTTGGTGATTTCTAAAATTAAGGAAGAGGTAAAGAATAATAGTTTAGAGCTGGAAAAAACGAATGCCAAAAACCAGTTGATCTCTAAAGCATTTGATGAGTATAGAGTCTTTTATAAAGGGACTTCCTCAGTGGTTGTTATAGCCCCTGATGAACTTGCTAGACTCAGAAAAAAATATCCCGGTTTTTATACAGTAAAAGATTCCATTCAGCTAGACTCTGGTAAGTACCAATATTCAGGAGGATCTACTATTGAATTAGATATACCCGAGCTCACATCTATAGCATGGAAAACCACACAAACTATTAATATCGTTAATGAATTTGATTACGATTGCCTCTATGATCTTGAGAATATGTATAATTTACAAGAGCGTGTAGAAAGGGAAATAGACAAAGCTGCTGAAGCACTACAGAAAAGTGATATTAAAGCACTATTTGCCATTTTGAATGTCTTGAATCAATTAGATACACAGCTACTCGAAAGCTATACTGAAGTACTTAACAGTATAGATAATTGCAGATGATATGGAGGCGAAGGATATTAAAAAAAAGATTTTAGAGGAGGTCGCTAAGACCGAAAAACAAATTGAAGATTACAAAGCTTTAACCAAACCTATCGCTCCTAATGATGCTATCGGAAGAGTGAGCCGTATGGATGCGATTAATAACAAAAGTGTCAATGAAGCTTCATTACGACAAGCCAAAAATAAACTTGTTAATTTGAAACGTGTTCTTGATAAGTTTGGAACAGAGGGTTTTGGGATTTGTTTAAATTGTAAACAACCGATACCCGTTGGACGCATTCTAATAAGGCCTCAAAGCCTATTGTGCGTTAATTGTGCACGTTAAATCTGCCTATTTAGTGTCTTTATTTTTGCGCTGCTTTTCTATGTATTTAAAATAGCGTTGTGTTTTGTACTTTCTGTAAAACAAAACACAAAGCGCGAAAAAACCGAGGATTAATAACCCATTTTTACCGGAGAGATAGTTAAGGAATTCCATAGTGATTGTCAATTTGAGCTAAGGTATAGTCGTAAATTAGGTGAAAGCTTACTTTTTATTTAGATAATAAGGATCAATCTTTAACCCATGTAATGTGCCATCAGCCTTCACAATTTTATTAAAATGGGGTATGGAATAACTCCAAAAGTGGATCATTGGTATTTGTTCTTTTATTTTCAAAACTTTAGAGCGTTCCAAATTCTGGAATTCGGTATTATAAATTTCAATAGCTCTTTTATTTCGTTTATCTGTGTAAACTGATTGAATAGTTGCTGTTAAATCTAAGAAAGCTGAATAACGAGAGTCTAAATCATAAATAGAGACTATTGGTATATTTTTCTCAATACAATTTTCGACAAATTGTATTAGTTGACTACTATCGGCTCTTATATCGTCAATTGTAATAGTCCCGTTTTTTAATTGAATAATTTTGACTTTTGGGTAGGTATATGATTCAAATGGAGGAGGTGGAGGAGGAAATGCGTATGGGATATCTAGACTTTTTATATATGTGTGATTCTCTAAATATTCTTTATTAAAAAAAGGCCTTAGTTGTTTATGTAGAATTTGGTATTTATAATGAATACCAGCCTTTTGGTTATATGAAATCGTTATATGATTTACAAAGATTAATCTCATTTGGTTTTTTAGCATTAAGTCCATTAACACAAATTCTAGATCTCTCATTTTAGTATTGTGATCAATAAAGAAATATTCGTAAGGTTTCTCATGGTAACCATAATCGTAAACGGTTATTAAATCCTCGTGAGAAATATAGTTATCATTATACATTAATGAATGTTCACCCGTATCATGTCGCCTACCTAAAAATTTAAAGTATGGGTCATCCTTGACCTTTTCAGAGCTAAATAGTGTTGTGTCTAACCTCGGTAAATCAATTTTAATTTTTGACTTTGCTAAATGATGCTCTTTAGACATGCCGGAGAGAATTCTGGTATATTTTTGATTTTCATTTATGACCAGTGTATCATCAATAATTTTATATTTTACTTGATAATCCTTAAATTTTAATATGCCATTTTGAATGCTTGCAGAGAATGTACTCCAGTGATCGAAGTAGATATAATTAAATAGGATGCTATCATTTCTAATAATAATTTGAGCTGGCTTGTCATTATCCCAATAACTGTCCGAAGCAAAATCGAAATACCACACGCCTTCAAGATTATTTTGATTACTACAGGATAATAGGGAAAGAAAAATAAGTAAAGTAAATAGCTGTTTCATGATATATTTAGCCACAATAAAAATACCAAAGTGGTGTTTTTATAAGGTATTTAAAAATTATACTTCTAACTAATGAATCTCCTAAATTTTATGGTTAAGAAAATTCCAACTAGGATTAAAACTATTAATTAAGTCTTCTTTTTTCTTTCTACTCCACCCCTTAATTTCTTTTTCTCTTTTTATAGCATCATTTATCTCAAAAAAATGGTCGTAGTATATCAGAAAAAAGCATTTGTATCTGGTTGTGAATGCTTTCGAAAATGGTTGGGGGTTATTGTGAAAATGTAATCTGTCTCTGAGGTTATTGGTCACGCCAGTATATAATACGGTTTTAGTTTTATTTGTTAGAATGTATACAAAATAATTATGATCAGCCGATACTTTCATCATCCATAAATATATTAAAATATGAGATTCTTCACTGCCGCTCAGAATGACATACTAACTTTGAATGTCATTCAGAAGGAACGAAGTGACTGATGAATCTCTCAGGATAAGATGAATTACCCCCTAAATAAAAAGAAGTCTTTTTTAATGTCTTCGATTTGACTATCCTCATTGGTAATAATATAATTAATAGCCTCATCGGTGAAATGCTTGCCTTTAGAAGTTAATGAAATGATCTTTTTATCGATAGTAATCATATTATTCTTTAACGCTAAATCTAAAACCGATTTCGAACGTACCTTTTGCCAATTGATATGCTCGTTGAGGTGATTCACATGGCGCTCTTGTTCTTCTGTATGATTTCTTAGATGTAATAGAAATGTGAGCAAAGAAACTTCAATTTGTTGCTGCTTTTCTCTGTAAAGCACAGCAATAATACCACGACTGGGAGCAAACAAATACACGGCCAAGAACAATACCCCTAAAACGGTGGTTATAGACCCAGCAATAGAAGCATCAAGCCAGTGTGCTACCCAGTAGCCTGAAATTGCACTAAAGACACCAAAAATAACAGCGAGAACGATCATTTTCTTGAGATCTTTGGTCAATAAGTAAGCGGCTGCAGCGGGAGCAATCATAAGCGCGACCACTAGAATTGCACCTACAGCATCAAAAGCCCCAACTGTAGTCACAGAGGATACAGACATTAATCCATAATGAATAATTACCGGAGAAAATCCTAGTGTAGAGGCTAAGCCTTTATCAAAAGTACTAAGCTTCAATTCTTTAAAAAACGCGAATAGTAAGAGTAATGTAATGATGAGTATAATACTAATGACCCATAGAGATTTTGGACCTATATCAACATCACTGATCATCAATCGGTCAAAAGGTGCAAAGGCAAGTTCTCCTAAAAGTACAGCATCTACATCTAAGTGTACATCATTAGCATTCTTTGCAATGAGGATAACACCAATACTGAATAAGACCGGGAATACCAACCCTATAGCAGTATCCTCTTTCACCAATCCGGTTTTTTGGATGTATTCCACCAGTACAACAGTAATAACACCGGTTACCGCTGCTAATAAGATCAGAAGCGGTGAATTGAGGTCTTGGGTGATAAAGAACCCTACAACAATACCCGGCAAAATAGAATGACTAATAGCATCACTTATCATGGCCATTTTTCTCAATACTAAAAAAGTGCCCGGAATAGCACAGGTAATAGCTACAAGGCTTGCAATGATCTGTATTTCAAGTTGTGCGCTACTCATTAGTAGTTGTTAATTGGTCATATAAATTAGAAGCCGTATTAAAGCCTTCTTGTGTTAAACTCCACATGTTTCCATCTAAAGTTACATATTCTCGTTTCACTAATTTTTGCAATGTTTTTCTAGTGAAACCTTGAAAATTATTTAAGATCTTAATAGTATGTGGATGCGATATATTATCGTGTGTTTTGGCAATATTATACATGAAGGCCAAAGTTTTATTCAATTCGAGGTCTCGTCGGTTTTTAATGAATCGGATTTGCTTGAATAACAGTCCCCGACCTGGTGAAAAAATGAAAGATATAAACACAAAAACCGCTGCAATGATGACAATTACTGGCCCTGTAGATAGGTTATTCTGACTAGCACTAATGGCTGTTCCGATCACACCAGAAAAGGCACCAAATAAAGCGGCTAGTATAACCATAACCCCAAGGCTATTGGTCCACTGTCTCGCCGCAGCTGCTGGGGCTAATAGCATGGCACTCATTAAAACGACACCAACGGTTTGTAAGCCAAGAACAATAGCTAAAACAATAAAACTTGTAATGAGAACATCTATGGTCTTTGTATTAAAACCAAGTGTTTTGGTGTAATCCGCATCAAATAATAAAATCTTGAACTCCTTCCAGAAGAGTAGAAGTATAACGACGCATAACCCGGTTACGATAGACATTAGCCAAACATCACTTTCTACTAATGTTGCGGCTTGCCCAAAAAGGTATTTATCTAGTCCGGCCTGATTGGCATTTGGCTGCTTTTGAATAAAGGTGAGTAAGAGCATACCAAAACCAAAAAATAAAGATAAAATAAGCCCTAAGGCAGTATCTGATTTTAAATAAGTTTTTTTAGTAATACCTCTAATCCAAAAGGTGCCAATTAATCCGCTAATCAAAGCACCAATTAGTAAGACATTGCTCTCTTTCGCTCCGGTAATTAGAAAGGCAATCGCAATACCTGGTAGAGCAGCATGAGAAATAGCATCACCTAATAAACTCTGTTTTCTCAATACGGCAAAGCTTCCCAACATACCACAGACAGCCCCTAACACTGCTGTACCCAAAGTGATCGTACGTAGTGTATAGTCTGAAAAAACGAGCTCTATGTATTCTTTTAAGTCTATAGGAAACTGTTTTTAAATTATTCTTGAATACTTACCTTATAATTGATACCATAGGTTTTAGTAAGGTTATCATCATTAAAAATATCCTTTACGGGTCCAGTCGCAATCTTCTTCACATTTAGGAAAGTGACCCAGTCAAAATACTCAGGAACTGTTTGCAGATCATGATGGACTACCACTAAGGTCTTCCCCGCTTTACGAAGCTCTTTTAAGATATTAATAATGGCGATTTCAGTGGTAGCATCTACACCTTGAAAGGGCTCATCCATAAAATAGATAGATGCATTTTGCACTAAAGCTCTGGCGAGAAAAATACGTTGCTGTTGCCCTCCCGAAAGCTGGCTGATCTGACGATTTTTGAAAGAAAGCATACCTACTTTTTCTAAAGCTTCCAAAGCCGCCTTCTTTTCTTTCTGTCGAGGTCGTTTTATCCAGCCTAGGCTTCCATAAGTACCCATCATCACAACATCTAATGCCGTGGTTGGGAAATCCCAATCCACACTACCTTTTTGAGGCACATAGGCCACATGCTTACGTTGCTTATCGTATGGCTTATCATATATACTTATGCTTCCTGCTATAGGTTTTAAAATGCCTAAGATCGATTTTATTAAGGTAGATTTTCCTGCGCCATTAGGACCAACAATGGCCATAAGAACACCTTCAGGGATTTCGAGATCAATATCCCAAAGTACCGGCTTATAGTTATAAGCTACGGTAAGGTCATCTACTTTTACAGCAATCTTTGTCATTACTTTAGAGCATTAACAATAGTATTCACATTGTATTTAAACATACCTATATAGGTGCCTTCTACAGTACCGGCATCACCTAATGCATCAGAATATAAGGTGCCTCCGATGATAACCTCATGTCCTTTTGATTTTACAGCGGCCTGTAAAGCTTCAATAGTACGCTTTGGTACTGAACTCTCCACAAAAATGGCTTTTACCTTCTTTTCAATAATAAAAGCAGCCAGATTTTGTACATCTTGCACACCAGCTTCTGTTGCTGTAGATAAACCTTGTAATCCAACAACCTCAAAATCGAAGGCTCTACCAAAATAATTGAAGGCATCATGAGCTGTGACTAGTATACGCTGCTCTTTTGGGAGCTGTTCAATGGTAGTATTTACCTCATTTTTAAGAGCAGTCAGTTGCTCTTTATAGGCTTGCCAATTGGTTTCAAAATAAGAGGCGTTTTCTGCATCTAGCGTTTTCAATGTTTCGGTTACAAAGCTACCGACTTCTGTCCAGTAAGACATGTCAAACCATATGTGCGGATCATAGTTACTTTGAAAATAGTCCGAACCTATAAGTGTGCTTTTGTCAACAGCTTCAGCTATTGCAACGGTCTTAATGTTTTGACTTTCCATTTTTTCAAAGACTTCTACGAGCTTACCTTCTAAATGAAGTCCATTGTAGAAAATAAGATCTGCATTAGCCAATTTTGTGACATCACCTTCACTAGCCTTATAGAGGTGAGGGTCAACACCACTACCCATAAGTCCTTGTACATTAATTTGATCCCCTCCAATGGCATTTACAAGATCAGTGATCATGGTTGTGGTAGTTACAATATTGGGTTTGCCATTACTTTCAGTATCATTTTTACAGCTTAATAAGGCTGTACTTACGAAAGCAATTAGGATTATGTTTTTTAATATATGTTTCATTGTATCTAAATTATTTTGTGGGTAGTCTGAAACTCACACCACCACTGATTAGAAGGTCTTGCCCTTCAGTAATACTTGTGCCAACAGTTGCGTCCAGTTGTACATTATCTGAAATAAGATAAGTGACACCGGCATCCCAAAGGTGATTCGCCATACTGTTTTCAGGAAAATCTCCATAAAGTTCTGCATAAGCCCCAAGCTTATCTGTAAAACTGTACCCATAAGCTATGGTGTATAGGTATGATGCTTCAGGGTTATCACCTTCCCATGCAGCACCAACATTATACGCTAAGCTAGATCGTTCACTTAAGGTATGAGTAAAAGCAAATCTAAAATCTACACCAGTAGTTTCCGGTTTGTAATCTGAACTGGCTAAAAAAGGAAGGTTAATATGTCCAATGAATCCAATCTCAGGCAATGCCCCTTTTTCTTCAGCGATTGCAAGCTTTACTCCAAATAGCAAAGGTGAAAATCCACTAGTAACATCTACTGTGTTTCCATTATTTTTTAGCGTACCGTCAACAACATCCCAGCCTAATCGTAACTCTAGAGACTCTAACAGTCCGAAGCGGATAAGTGTTGTGTTTATAGTAAAATCTTCAGTTTTTATAGAGCCATCTTTAAAAGATTCAAAAGCGGCACCGGTTTCTATTTGTATAAAACCTACAGGAACTAAGGTTGACGCCTCGGTTTGATCTGGTCGATCCGTAACTAATGGACCAAGGTCGTTATTAGTTTCTTGAGCAGAAGCAAAATAAGTGATTGCTAAAAAACAAATACTAAGTAATAGTCTAATTTTCATTGATATAAATTATGGTTGTAAAATCTTGGTTAAGTAAAATGGTTTTGTCTTCTATAGATACTTGAGTCATGTTGCTATTGCTAAATTGTTTCACGACTTTAATGGTATTCCCATATTTTAAGCCGTTAGCAACACAGAAATCAAGAAACTCCTTATCATTACTCATTAAGCGCGAAATGATATAGGTTTTATTGTCTTCGGCTTCAGATAAGGTTATGGATGTGTCTACAGTTGTTATTTCTCCCTTAGCGTTAGGTATTGGATCACCATGAGGATCAAACTTTGGATGCCCAAGGTAGGCACTAATCTTATCGGCTAATAACTCTGAGGTTTGATGCTCTAAAAGCTCTGCTTCGCGATGAATATCATGTAATGACATATCAAACAGTTTAAATAAAAAAGCTTCCCACAATCGGTGCTTTCTAATGACTGATAATGCCATTTTAGCTCCCTCATCTGTTAGCTGTAACTCTTGATACTTCTCATATTTTAAGAGCCCTTTATCCGCTAGCTTTTTTGCCATATCTGTAGCTGCTGCATTAGAAATATGCAAAAGTTTAGCTATGGTACCAGGCTTTGTATTCTTATGTTCCTGGTGCTTATTCTTGTAGATCGCCTTGACGAAATTCTCTGTAGCAATAGACATTTATAATTACTTTAAATAAAATTTAAGTATACTTAAATATTTTTCAAAGATAGCTAAAAAAAGAGAAAATAAGCAAATAAGGTTAGCTTGACTTATGTTATTTTATAGAATAAAAGTTAAAACACTATCTATGAAAATATGTACTTACCCATTTACGAGCCTCTTTTTTTAGAAATTGCTCAATATTATCTGACGTTACTCCTTTATAATAAAAATTAGGGAAACCCTCCTCAAGATCTGTCCATGCATTATTTATATGATAGAAGGTAGAAAGCCCATAGCCATGATCAAGAGAACAAGATAGAGTATATATTGCATTTAAATTTTTCCTAATAGAAATATCATTAAGAATATGCTGGATATGAAAGTATGTTTGAGCAATTATAGAATATTCACCAGATTTTTCTTCAAGGTTTAAATCATTTAATGCTTCAGATACATAAGGTTTTATCTCTCTACTATCTGAAGGTTTTCTAAATGAAGCAAGCACGTATAGACTTTCATTTTCATAACCATTTTCTAATAAATAAATGGCCCAATCTATAACAATATCATAGTTAAAAAAATCAATTGTATTATGCCATTGTATATATTCAGTATAGTTTACTTTTTCATACATAGCATTAAAAAAGAAAAGGATTAACACCCACACCCATCATTGCCACAGGCTTTAGAACTTTTCTTTTTAGGTGAATAAATAAACTTCCTAAAAAGAAAAATGAGAGCTAAGCTTACTGTAATGATGACTAATATGTTTTGGATTATGGTATTCATGGTCTACTAAGGTACTAAATCGTTATTTTATAAGTTGAAATACGACCAATGCAACGGTATAAGCAATTGCCGACATAGACAATAATTGAATCAATGGCCATTTCCAACTATTGGTTTCACGTTTCACAATAGCAAGAGTACTCATGCACTGCATGGCAAAGGCATAGAATAGTAACAATGAAATTCCTGAAGCCAAGGTAAAGACTTTGCTGCCATCAGCATAAGTTTCATTAGCCATTCGGTTTTTAATGGTATCTACATCTTCATCATCATTAGCACTACCAACACTGTAAATGGTTGCTAAAGTTCCAATAAATACTTCTCTTGCGGCAAAAGATGTTGTAATACCAATTCCTATTTTCCAATCATAACCTAAAGGTTTAATGACCGGCTCAATAGTTTTTCCGACTATACCAATATAGGAGTGTTCTAATTTATGTGCAGCAATTTTATCTGTAAGCTCGGTCTCACTTAGTGTTGGATATTGCGACTTAACAATAGATTCAGCATTATTAAATTGTTCTCCAGGGCCGTAAGACGCTAGCACCCACAATACAATGGAAATGGCAAGAATAATTTTACCGGCTTCAAATACAAATGCCTTAGTTCGCTCTATGACTGTTATGGCTACATTTTTGAAAAGAGGGACTTTATACCCTGGCATTTCTATAACAAAGAATGATTTGCTTTTGATTTTCAAGATCTTATTGAGGATGTATGCAGAAAATACAGCCATGCCAAAACCAATCAAGTACAATAGCATGAGCGTAAGTGCCTGATAGCTTAGCCCTAGAAAACTTCCTTCCGGAATAACAAGGGCTATGATGATAAGATATACAGGCAATCGAGCAGAGCAGGTTGTGAATGGCGTTACTAATATTGTAATAAGGCGTTCTTTCCAGCTTTCAATATTTCGGGTTGCCATAATGGCCGGAATCGCACAAGCAGTACCTGAAATTAGAGGCACTACACTTTTACCACTAAGCCCAAAGCGACGCATCACACGATCCATTAAAAAGACAACACGGCTCATATAACCACTCTCTTCAAGAATGGCTATGAACAGAAACAAGAATGCAATTTGCGGGATGAAGATGACCACTCCTCCAATACCGGCTATAATGCCCTCTGCAAGCAAGCTTGTGAAAATACCCGGAGGTAATGTGTTATTAACCCATTCTGACAACGAAGCAAAAGTACCATCAATAAAATCCATTGGAACTTGAGCCCAATCGTATATGGCCTGAAAAATGACTAAAAGAATAGCAAAAAAGATGAGGTATCCCCATACTTTATGGGTTAAAATTCGGTCTAATCGTGTTCTAAGATCTGTGGCTTTAGAAGTATCAATGGTTTGCCCTTTTTTAAGAACATTATTTATAAACTGATACCGCTTTATAGTTTCCTTTTGCTGAAGACGTTTAAGTTCTGATTTTGATCGGGTTTTAAATTGATCAATATCGATTTCTTTACGTGAAACGGTTCCGAAATTGGCATCCTGACACACCACTAGCCATAGCTTATAGGGATCGTGTCCCGGGAACGCTTTCTTAAGACCGCTAAAATAATCAGGATCAATGGTTGAGGTATCTAGACATGGCTCAATAGATAATGACTTGTAATTTTTTATCAGTGCCTTAAGCTCGGCTACACCTTCATTCTTTCTTGCACTAACTAAAGCTATTCTAGTTTTTAGTTGTGCTTCTAACAATTCGATATCTAGAGAAATGCCCTTTTTACGCATCCGATCAGCCATGTTTATGACGAGAATGGTAGGTATTTGAAGGTCCTTAATCTGTGTAAAAAGTAAAAGATTTCGCTTTAGATGCTCTACATCACTAACAATCACAGCAACATCAGGAAAATCTTTATCATTCTTATTCAGTAGAAGCTCAATAACAACATTCTCATCGAGTGAAGATGCATTTAGACTATAAGTTCCGGGAAGATCAATAATATGTGCTTTAACGCCGCGATCTAATTTGCAAATCCCTTCTTTCTTTTCAACAGTAATCCCGGGATAATTACCTACTTTCTGATTCAACCCTGTCAAAGCATTAAAAATCGAGGTTTTACCGGTGTTAGGATTTCCTATTAGCGCAACGTTAATCTGCTTACTCATTAATATCTATGGTTATATACATAGCGGTCTCTCTACGAATGGCTAAATGTGTCCCATTAATATTAAGATACATAGGATCTGCAAAAGGAGCCACCTGTACTAATTCAACAGAATTACCGGGGAGACACCCCATCTCTAATAATTTGAGAGGAATATGATTAGAAGATACATCTATGATAGTGGCTTCTTGTCCGCGTTTTAATTCTGCTAATGTCAAGCTGCTTATTTAGAATAAATATAAAGAAGCAAAAATAAGCTAAAAAATAAAAGTAGAAAAAGGATTTAAGATTCTTCTTTTAAAGTTTTAAGATCTTTTAGTAAACGCTCAATATCTTCAGGATTAGTGCCATCGTAAAAACCTCTTATTTGCCGCTTTTTATCTATAAGCATAAAGTTCTCGGTATGAATCATATCATAGGCATCACCATTACCTTGAGTTTTAACAGCCAGATAACTTTTACGAGCTAGTTCATAAATATGTTTTTTATCACCTGTAACCATGTTCCATTTCTTATCGTTAACCCCTTTTTTGAGCGCATATCTCTTAAGCTGGGCTACTGAATCGATTTGAGGAGTAACAGAATGAGATAATAATAACACATCATCATCATCCATGATTTCATCTTGAATTTGAACCATATGATCTGTCATTATAGGGCATATGGTTTGGCAGGTGGTAAAGAAAAAATCTGCGATATAGATTTTGTCTTTATAATCCTCTTGCGTTATGGTTTCCCCGTTTTGATTGGTTAAGCTAAAATCTGCAATTTTATGGTACTTCTGTTGATGTTGAATGGTACTATCTACCATTTCTTCATTAACCATAGCAGGCTGATATATGGGTAAAGGTTTATAGGTGTCGAGTACATTGTATATAATAGCAAGAATAACAATAGAGAGTATACCAAATACTATAGCAAAGTACTTATAGTCTTTAAAAAATGATAACATTGTATTTGTTAAAATAATAGCTACAAAGGTACAACTGAAACCTCAATTTTTGTGCTAAATCTCTGCAGTAATTTTATAAATGGGTGTTAAAAAGACAAGGAATAGAAGCACTATAATTTTCTAAATGCTTCTAAAAGATTACTTTTGTGCTTCTGAAAAACTGAAAAAGATTATATGGAGTTCATTATAAAGATCTCTCAATTCTTATTGAGCTTGTCTTTACTTATTGTTTTACATGAGTTAGGGCATTTTATTCCTGCTAAATTATTCAAGACTAAGGTTGAGAAATTTTACTTATTTTTTGATGTCAAGTTCTCATTATTTAAGAAGAAAATAGGCGAAACAGTTTATGGTATAGGATGGCTACCTTTAGGGGGTTATGTGAAGATTGCCGGAATGATTGATGAGAGTATGGATACAGAGCAAATGGCAAAAGACCCTCAACCCTGGGAGTTTAGATCTAAACCGGCCTGGCAACGTTTAATTATTATGTTAGGCGGTGTTACGGTTAACTTTATTTTGGCCTATGTTATTTATGTCTTTATGTCTTTTGCATATGGTGATGCAGATGTCAAAGTGGACAGTCTAAAAGATGGGTATTGGATAGAGAACGAAACACTAATAGACTTAGGGTTTAGAACTGGAGATAAAGTACTAGCCATTAATGATACAGAAATTATAAATGATTCTGACATTGGATTAAACATTATTGGGGCAGAATCCATTACTATAGAGCGCAATGGGCAGAAGAAAACAATTAATCTTCCAGAAGATTTCTTAGGTCAATTATCATCTGGGGGTAGTAAAGATTTGTTTGAGTATCGGGTACCTTTTATTGTAAGTGAAGTTGCGGACTCATCACTTAATAAATCAGCAGACATTAAAGTAGGTGACGTCATCCAATCTATTGGAGATAATGAACTTAAGTTTTTTGATGAATTAGCGGCCATTACGGAAAGTAATAAAGGACAAACCTTATCTGCTAGAATCTTAAGAGATGATGAAATTATTACTAGAGATCTTACCATAGATGATAAGGGTAAGTTAGGAATACGACCTGCGAATAGCCCTAAGCGTTTTGAAGAATTAGGCTATTTAGAAATTACCAGAAGAGAATATACTTTTGGTCAAAGTTTTGGTGCTGGTTGGAACAAGTTTAGTAAAACAATTAGCAATTATGGTGATCAACTTAAGGCTATTTTTAACCCAAAAACAGGAGCTTATAAAGGTCTAGGCGGATTTAAAGCCATATATGATCAGTTCCCAAGTGCGTGGAGCTGGGCATATTTCTGGGGACTTACGGCCTTTTTATCTATTATGCTAGCCATTCTTAATTTACTGCCAATACCGGCATTGGATGGTGGCCATGTGATGTTCTTACTGTATGAAATGATCTCTGGGCGTAAACCAAGCGAGAAGTTTTTAGAGCGTGCACAAATGGTAGGTTTCTTCATCTTAATCGCATTGGTTTTATTTGCTAACGGTAATGATATTTACAAGGCGATTTTTAAATAAAAAATTGCCATATCTTATTTGTTGAGAAGAAAAAATAGTATATATTTGCGCTCGCAAAAGTGAAAAAACACTCCTCCTTAGCTCAGTTGGTTAGAGCATCTGACTGTTAATCAGAGGGTCCTTGGTTCGAGCCCAAGAGGAGGAGCAAAATAAAACTCCGTGAATGAATCCATTCACGGAGTTTTTTATTTTCTGTGTGCAAGGGTTTAAATTATTCAGTCAATTCTACAGTTCTCGTTACGTTATTAAAAGGGCCAGGAATTAAGTTCCCTTCAGCATCTAATAACTCTAACTGTACAGTCACAGTCCCAATCGGTAATCCTTTAACAACGTGCGGTGCCCATTCACTAATCATAAATGTTTCACCATTAATAGTAGCTCTTACTTTGTTGCCTGTTTCTGAAAGTGTCGTATTTAAAACAAAGAAGTCTAGTAATAAGTTTTCTGTATCTTTTCCGGAATATGTTCCTTTTGGTCTACTGTATATTAATGTAGGTGCTTCCATATCTAAACCAAGTGAGTCTTTCGCATTTGCTCCCACTACCAGTTTTTTAACGACAACGGAATTGTCATTTTTAACAGACTCATGATACGAACGGCTCAAAAAAGCTACTAAATGATGAACTCCTTCTTTTACTTCCTTTTTAAATGCAGGCTCATAATGTGCTGAATAAGGTTGATTATTTAATATAAAATGGATGTGCTGTCCTTTACCGGAATTGGCTAAGCGCTCCGCATTAGGGCCACTAGTTTGAGCCCCAAGCTCATAGTTATTTAGAGTAAAGTTAAAGTCTATTTCTCCTCCCTCAAGACCATTTGTGTCCTTTGGATCTTCTAATTGTAAGACCGCATCTGCATATGCAGGAGAACCTTCTAGTTTCTCAATGGTAATTTTTGGTGTTGCAGTTTCTGTAGGCGCTTCAGTTGTAGTGTCTTCATCAACATTTTTTTTGTCGTCTTTACAAGAAAAAACAGAGGCTAAGAGTATCAATGCTATAAGCAATCTTGATGTATTCGTTTTCATTTTATAAGTTTTTAAGTTTATGATTTTTAAAGAGTTTTAAGTATAAATTTTCAAAATTTAACGTTGATTGCCTACCTAGATTTGTAATGGTCAGGATTCCCATCTTTTCACTCTATTATTAGGGATAGTAATCAGCGTTTATTTAGGATTAAAGATATGTATTTATTGGGATATATTAATCACAAATCATTACTATAAAGGTTTTATTTTTCAATAGAGGATGCCCCAAACTCCAGTCATTTTTTTAACTTTAAGAAACTATAAACCTAATAAAACCTAAAAAATGAAAGCATCAATGATTTTTTGTATGATACTATTGCTTGTATCATGCAAACAGAACCCGGCTGATACACCAGAGCATAAAGCTATGGTAGAAGAACATGAACTTATGGAAGCTTCGCATGAAGCCATGAGTAAAGCACACGATGCCATGGAGGATGATCATAAGAAGATGGTAGAATCTCATAAAGACGTTGAGAACGATTCGCTTCATATAGCTATGGAGAAAGAACACACGACTTTGCTTGCTAAGCATAAGGAGCTTATTAATGCGCATATGGCATTAGTTAAAAAACATGCTGAATTAGAGATTAAGCATACTTCCGGGGAAATGACTCTAGAAGAAATAACTGCAGAACATGAGTCTATGAAGAAAGAGCATGAGACCATGGAAAAAGAGCATAAGATGATAACCGAAGAACATAAACGGGTGGCTGAAGAAGATAAAAAGATGATGGAAGAACATAAAAATGAATCTGATCAGTAATCACGTTCAATTAATTTAAATATAGGAAGTCCAGCATATGATGTTGGACTTTTATTTTCTTTAACAGAGCTATTGGAGTTTATTCTTTAATAAATTACATTTGACCTCCAATTTCGGGATGTGGCGCAGCCCGGTTAGCGCGCACGGCTGGGGGCCGTGAGGTCGCAGGTTCAAATCCTGTCATCCCGACAAGTTAAAACAAGAATCATGCGTAGAGAGTTAACTTTCTTAAGCATGATTTGAAGTTTTATCATAATTAAAACGCTGTTTTAATTTGTAGCAGACACGATGAAAAAGGATTCTAAAAATCTAACTTTATATATCATCTAAAAAGTACAATAAACGGTACTGTTTTTATAGGTTTAAAGCGCTCAAAATCGTAAATTTGTAGGTACACAAATTGCCCTCCGGGCGTTAACTAAATCAGATGAATATTCCGGATATAGATCTTCCAAGAATTGTGGTCATTGGAGGTGGATTTGCTGGATTACAAATTGCAAAGCATATTGATGTCGACCACTACCAATTAGTACTTGTAGATAAAAATAATTACCACACATTTCAGCCTTTATTATACCAAGTCGCCTCTACGGGTTTAGAGCCTGATTCTATTGCATATCCATTACGTAAGACTATAAGTGATCGAAAACATAGTTATTATCGATTGGCTGAGGTAACGTATATAGATAGAACTAAGTCAATAGTAGAAACTAATATAGGTACACTTAAGTATGATATTCTGATTATTGCCACAGGTGCAGAGAACAATTTCTTTAATAATGAAGATATTGAGACCAACGCATTGCCTATGAAATCACTAACAGATGCCTTGAACCTGCGTAGCAAGGTATTGGGCAATTTTGAAAAGGCACTAAATACTAATGATTTAGATCGAAGAGAAGAGCTGATGAATTTCGTTATTGTTGGTGCGGGACCAACAGGAGTAGAATTAGCAGGAGCATTAGCAGAACTTAGAAACAAAGTGCTTCCCAAAGATTACCCTGATTTGGATTTAAGACGAATGAAGATTAATCTTATCGAGGCAGCTCCCAGAGTACTTGCAAGTATGAGTGAGAAGTCCTCAGAGAAAACACATCAGTATCTCAAAAAGCTAGGTGTTTATATCTGGACAGATACATTTGTTGAAGGCTATAAAGACAATAAAGTAAGTACCAATAAGGAAGTAAGCTTTAATGCAGATACCCTTATATGGGCTGCTGGTGTTATGGGAACTTTCCCCGAAGGAATACATGCTGATCAGTTAGGTAGAGGGCGACGTATTATTACAGATGAGTTCTGTAAGATGAAATCTTCTGATAATGTTTATGTGCTTGGCGATGCAGGCATCATTCAATCCGAAACTTATCCGGAAGGTTTACCAATGCTAGCTTCTGTAGCGATGCAACAAGGAGCTTATTTAGCCAAGTCATTAAACAGAACAGCATTAAAAAAATCAATAAAACCTTTTGTTTATAACGATAAAGGGACCATGGCAACTATTGGTAGGAATAGAGCCGTTGCAGAAATAAAGCGATTCAAATTTCAAGGTGTGATGGCCTGGTTCGTATGGATGTTTGTACATCTAATGCTATTAGTTGGCTATAGAAATCGGATGGTCGTTTTCATTAATTGGGCATGGAACTACATACGTTATAATAACAGTCTAAGATTGATTGTTAGGCCTTTTGAAAGAAGAGGTTAATCTTTTTTATTAAAAATGTCTATACCTATTAACCGAAATATAATTAGAGATAAAGGAATAGATAGTGGAACGATTAATTTCTCAAAAAAATCACCAATACTTTCAATTTTATGCGAGGGCATTAGCCATAGCATAATAAATATTATAATTAAAAAAATTAAGTAGGGATAATAATCTGGGGTCTTTTTCTTTTTCATTTTTGATCATATGAATTAATTAATACCTAAAGATAAATCAGCAATGATCAAAATCGTATGAAATGCAAATAAATTCGATGAAATGTATTTTATTTGAAAGACTAATCTTACTTATCGGATTTGACAGTAGGAAAAATCATTCACTATTTTGATAGGTCGATAATTAACAATTAGAAAGCAATTTCTCGTTCTGAATTGTATTTTAATTTTAGCTGCTTAATCATCTCTGCTGTCATATCCTCTAGATCATATTGAGGTCGCCAACCCCAATCGATCATGGCCTGACTGTCATCTATAGACTGAGGCCAAGTATCAGCAATGTCTTGTCTAAAATCTGGTTTATAGGTTATTGTAAAATCCGGAATGTGTTTTTTGATGGCTTCAAATACTTCTTTAGGTGTAAAGTTAGTAGATGCTAAATTGTAGCTAGAACGTATTTTTACACTATTAGAAGGTGCTTCCATAAGTTCAATGGTTGCTTTTATGGCATCTTCCATGAACATCATTGGCAACCTAGTGTTTTCAGACAAAAAGCAATCGTAATGACCATCGGTGATAGCTTTGTGATAAATTTCAACGGCGTAGTCTGTAGTTCCACCTCCTGGCATAGTTTTATAACTAATAATGCCCGGATACCTAATACTACGGACATCAACATTATAATTTTTATGATAGTACTCACACCAACGCTCACCAACCTGTTTGGTAATACCATACACAGTAGTAGGCTCACACACGGCATGTTGTGGTGTTTTTACCTGCTTCGTAGTTGGGCCAAATACGGCAATACTAGAAGGCCAAAACACCTTAGAAATAAGACCTTCTTTAGCTAAATTAAGGACATTAAAGAGCGAAGTCATGTTCAGATTCCAAGCTTTCATAGGATACTTTTCACCAGTGGCACTCAGCATGGCAGCCATGAGATAGATCGTATCTACATCATAATGCTTCACACAGGCTTTTATGGCATCATAATCTTTAGCATCTATAATCTCAAAAGGACCTGAATGTACTAAGACTTCATTTTTATTATTTATGTCAGAAGCCACAACATTGTCGACACCATGTTGGGCACGCAATGCATAGGTTAATTCAGAGCCGATTTGACCAGCAGCACCAATGATTAATATTTTAGAAGGCATTTGGGTAAATTTATGTGATTATCAAAAATACTAAGAATATTGGCATGTATTTGTAAAAGTTTTCAAAAAATAACCTTAAAAATTATCAATATCTTATTTTGTTATAAGAGTACTAATTATAACTATCTATGATTCAAAAGCTTGAAAATAATAAAGATTCAATCTTAGAGTTTACTTATATTTACACCTTATTGATATTTCCGTTATGAAGTTTAAAATCTACTTCTTTAGTGCTTTGTTCTTATTGGTGGCTTGCAATACATCCAATGAATCTTCAGAAGATGATACTCAAACACAATCTGAAGCACAATTACCTGAAATTACAGTTAGGGATATTGAAGCCTTAAAATATGATGATTATGTATTGAGTGATGCTTCTAGCCAAGCAACATCTAATTGGCAAAAATTTCAAGAACTATCTAGTCAGGTCGAATTTTTAAAGAAAGCCGATCTTAGCTTTTTCAAAAGTGAAAAGCAAACGCTATTGAGTTTAATGACTGATTTGAAAAATGAAATCCCGGAGGTCATTAATACTAACCCTGTAAGTTCTAGAATCTTAGTTTTAGAAACCAAATTGCTTAAGCTTCAAAATAGTTTAACGATCTCTAATATTTCTAAAGAGGAAAAATTACAGGATATTATGGATCTGCTAATCGCATTTTCAAACCTTAACCTTCACATTAATAAAAAGTTAGAGTTTGACGCCAACGACGTGGAGCGTCCAGAATGATGAAAAACAGGAGTGTTAAAATGTCTTAAACTTTTGTTAAGATGTAACAATTTTAAGATTCATCCTTCTTATTAATAAGTAAATTTAATTCGAATTAATCAATAAAACGTATTATGAAAACCAATCTTAGTCGCATTTTGGCGATATCAGGAATGGCATTCTTTACTATTGTTGCATGTAAAGATGATGCCAAGAAAGATACTGCCTTAGCAGAAGAGAAGATTCCAGGAATTATCTTGGAGAATATGGACACAAATGTAAGTCCGAAAGACAATTTCTATGACTATGTTAATGGAAATTGGATGAAAACTAATACGATTCCAGATGACGAGTCACGTTGGGGTGGTTTTGGTGTGTTGCGTAAATCTACAAGAAAAGATGTTCTGGATATCATCAACACATCTAAAGAATTAGGAACCTATAAGGAAGGTTCAGACCAGCAAAAAGCACTTTTAATTTTTGAATCTGAATTAGATACCATTGCAAGAAATAAAGCTGGTATTGATCCAATACGCCCTATGTTAAAAGCTATTGATGGGATTAATAACTTAGAAGATATGCAAACGGTTTTTGCTACAACTTTGGGAGTAAGTGCACCTTTTGCAGGAATTGGTGCTAACCCAGATCTTAATGATAGTAGCATGAACACAGCATGGGTATTTCCAGGTGGTTTAGGACTACAAAGAGATTATTATGTAGACCAGGATAGCAAGACTAAAGAAATCAGAGGGCAATATGTAGATCATATTGCAAGAATGCTTCAGTTTATAGAGTATAGTGAAGCAGATGCTAAAGCTGCGGCATCTAAAATTCTTGACCTTGAAACACAATTAGCAACCCCTCGATTAGATAAAGTACAAAGTAGAGATATCCGTAATTTCAATAACCCAACGGCTTTAGGTGATCTTCAGGCAATGGCGCCTGCAATAAACTGGCAAAAGTTTATTGATGATATGGGTATTGAAAAGAAACTAGATACCGTATTAGTGATGCAACCTAAGTATATGAAGTCCATGAACGATTTCTTGACGTCTACAAGTATCGATGACATTAAAACCTTAATGACATGGAGCACGTTAAATAATGCTGCTGGATTCTTGACAACAGACATGAATAAAGCCAATTGGGAGTTTTATAGCCAAACACTCCGCGGAGCAAAAGCTCAACGTCCTGCTGAGGACAGAGCCTTAGGGACTGTTAATGGTACTGTAGGTGAGGCTATCGGTCAATTATATGTTCAGGCTAAATTCCCACCAGAAGCTAAAGAAAAAGCTGAAAAAATGATTGCTAATGTGATCAAGGCTTTCCAAATCCGTATTGAGAAATTAGATTGGATGAGTGAAGAAACCAAAGCTAAAGCTATTGAAAAGTTAGATAAGTTTACCGTTAAGATCGCTTACCCAGACGAATGGAGAGACTACTCTGAGATGATGGTGAAAGAAGGGAATAGCTATGCAGAAAATATGATGGCGGTAGGTGAGTGGAGCTTAAAAGAAAACTTATCTGAAATTAATGAGCCGGTAGATAAATCACGTTGGGGCATGTCACCGCAGACGGTTAATGCGTATTTCAATCCTTTAAACAATGAAATCGTTTTCCCAGCGGCAATCTTACAACCCCCTTTCTATAACTACACAGCAGATGAAGCTGTAAACTATGGTGGTATAGGCGCAGTTATTGGCCATGAGATTTCTCATGCATTTGATGATTCTGGTGCACGTTTTGATGCAGATGGTAACGTAAATAACTGGTGGACACCAGAAGATCTTGAAGAGTTTACTAAAAGAGGAAATGCTTTAGTTGAACAATATGATGCTATTGAAGTTTTAGATAGCGTTTATATTAATGGTAAGTTCACATTAGGAGAAAACATTGGAGATTTAGGTGGTGTATTAGGAGCTTATGATGGACTACAATTATATTTTGACGAAAATGGAAGACCTGGTAAGATAGATGGATTTACGCCAGAGCAGCGTTTCTTTATGTCTTGGGCGACCGTATGGAGAACATTGATAAGAGAGGATGCGTTACGTACTCAAATAAAAACAGATCCACATTCTCCCGGAAGATACAGAGCAACGCAACCACTTAAAAATGTTGATGCGTTCTATGAAGCGTTTGATATTAAAGAAGGTGATGCAATGTACTTACCACCAGAAAAGCGTGTAAGAATTTGGTAATACAAGACCAATATATACAAATAAAAAAGCCAGCTAAATGCTGGCTTTTTTATTTTAAATTATCTAGGATTTTAGTTTTGAGCTTTTTTACTTTCAAGAGCTTCTCTACTCAACTTTGCCATATTAAAATTAGGATCAAGAGCTAAGGCGTCATTAACTAATTTTAAAGCCTGATCTAAATTTGCTGTTTGATTTTCTTTGAATAACACAATGCCTTTTAAGTAAAATAAAGCTGCCTTTAAAGGTGTTTGATAGGGTTGTTGTCTCTCATAAAACACACGTGTCATATCATCTTTTACATTAGCCAAGCCATACTCAATTTTAGCTTTTGCACCAGCCAAATCATCTGTTTGTGCCATTAAATCAGCGATCTCATATGCTAATGCAGAATTTGGCTTTCTAGTAAATAATACGTTATAGTGATCAATGGCCATTTTGGGCTGATTTAGATTCTTCAGAGCTATGGCTTTAACTTCAACATTCATATCAGAATCCGTAGCATTTTTTTCAACACCAATGGTATTTAATGCTTGTAAATATTTGCCATCTGATACATATAAGTAAGCCAATGTATCTTTTCGTTCTGTGGAAGGTGCCAGAACATCTAAGTGGGTTAAAGCATTAATTACACCCTGAATATCACCTTGCTTTTTCATTTGCTTGTAAAAAGCTTCATAGTGCTTTATAAGATCATCGTTAGTTTGGGAAAATGCACCAACCGACATTATCATTAATACTGCAATTGTAATCTGTTTCATTGTTCTATTGTATTTGCTATGTTATTAGGTCTTGATTTAGATGGGCTAAAACTATAAAAATTAATGATATAAGTTCTTAAAAAGATACTAATTTCTACAGCTGCTCTTTGAAACTATATCCCAAAAGTTGTACCAGTTTTGAAGTGTCGATGAGTTTCCCTACACTCTGCTGTTTAGTATTGTAGAGAGGCGTAGGAATGCCTAAAGCATTGCAAACATTAGTATAGTAAGATTGTTTATTAGGGTGATAAGGGTAGGCTAGATTAAAAGTAGAACCCCATATATCATTTGTAATAACAGTGGTAATAGCAGTAATAGCATCTAGTTTATGAATGAGGTTGACCGGAGCTTCACCGTTTTTTAATTCTGTTTTTCCCGACAAGAATCTGGCTGGATGTCTTTGGTCATCAAATAAACCAGACATGCGTATAATTGTAGTTTTAAAAGGAGAGGTCTGCTTTAGAAATTGTTCAATTTCTATGAGCTGTTTTGCATTTATAGAGGTGCCATTTGGAGGGATGTCATCATTGATAATTGCAAAAGGAAAAACATCCTCATAAACTGAAGTTGAACTAATAAAAAGCACGTTTGTTAAGCCTTCATGTTTAATATACCTAGTTAAACTTTGGATTTCAGATACATGGTTTTTCTCCGGATTTCTTCTCAATCCCGGAGGAATATTGATAATCATGGTACCACTTCCAGATAAAAATCCTGAAATATCGCCAGTAATGGTGCCATTATCAAGTGTAATCACATAAGGACTAACTCCATTAGATTTCAATATGTCTACTTTCGATGAACTGGTTGTAGACCCCTTTATAGTATAACCCAACTCATGAAGCTGTTTGGCTAAAGGTAAGCCTAACCAGCCACAACCAATAATGCTGATTTGTTTATTCAATTGCGATGCTCTTTTTCACAATTACCGCATCATTAAGTATAAATGGTTTTGGTATCATATCTGCCGGACGTCTTGGAACTTTTAGCAGAGGATGGTCAATAAGGTCAAAAGAAGATTCATAAATCTCCATGGTTGTTTTCTGATCTGCTGGAACTGAAAACTCAAGATCAATGGAATTCCCATCAGGAACGTAATATGTAAAAAGCCTATTACGCCATCGGTTTCCGAATGCGGTTTTAGATTTACCACTTTTTTTGATATCCAAACCATTTATCTTACAGTCATAGTAGACATTTGTAGTGTCTGAAAATACCTCTATACGGCTCACCTGACGTTGTGAAGCCATATACAATCTTAGATGACGTTTATCATCAATAATGGAATCAAATAAAATTTCAAATGTAGGTTGAGGAATGTTTCTAGCTTCTGCTTTTCTACTATAAGTGAATTGTGTATTGTACTTACTTCCAATAGTATTCTTGTTTAATGCCTTATCGTCTTTCGGATCATCAGACAGATAGGCTTTAGTCCATGGGTCTAACAAATTATCATATGTTGCCCAAATAGCGGTGCTGTCATCAGCGTTTAAAACATAAACTAGGCTATTAGGTTTTGGTCGTTTTTCATTAAAACTGGATTGGAAATGTGCAGTAATAAAAAATACGAAACTGATTGTAAAGCATAAATACGCCCATCTGTTTTTATGCCTGAAATATGAAAAAACAGGAACTGTAAGTGAAAATATTAAGGTTACTAATAGTGTTGATGCTACGATTAGACCAAGTCCTAATCCTACAGGAAACATTTTTACAAAAGGCGACATAATTAGCAGTACCGGAAGAGATAAGAATGTTAAAAGGTAAAGATTAGACTTATGTTGGCGTGTTATCACAAAAAGTGTAATAAGCGCAAATATTACAGGGATAATAAAGAAACTAGCCCCTTTTAATTTGAAAGCGAATGCGCCACATAGAATCAACCAAAAGAATATAGGAGCCACCAACAAGTTTCCGGCATTTTTAGGCTTATGGAATTTATGATAAACAAATAGACAAATGCCAATAGCTAAGAATGCAAAAGCCCAGATATAGGCATGTCCATTGTAGGTGAACCCATGAAGGATCTCATCATATCCGGGATATATAGCTTTTAAAAGTACCCATCCCAAATACCCGACAGCGACATTAACTACAAGGGCTATTAAAAACGGTAAAAACCCTTTACCCATTTCAGGAAGTGTTAACCTACTTTTTTTAATTCCGTAATAGATTAAAAATAGGAAAACCAATACGGAGAGTATAAACATGGGGAATATTAATGAAAACGGATAAGTGACTGTCTTAAATAGTGGCATATTAAAATAGATGTCGTCACTTTCACTTTTCATATTATTCAGATTCGCATCCGCGAAATAGTGTAAAGTTGACATCATATAATTAGCCTGATGTGCCAACGTGGTTCGGTCTAGCCGTTCGTAGGTGTCCAAAGCAGTGTGATAATCGAAATGATCATCTATAAACGCAAAATTAAAACCTTCAATATCACCGTCTTCTCTAAAACGTGTGAGATCAGTATCGTTTGGTAATAGCTTATAAATACTATAAGCTAATGAGTTAGCTACCGGATAATCTGGGTTGGCCTCAACAAATCCCTTCATCATATTTCTATTACCACCATTGGTTTCTATAAGCATATAACTAGGTCCGCCACTTCCTCTGGCTTCAAAATTTAGAACAAGACCAACATCTTTGGCCCAAGGGTGTTTATTTACAAAAAGATCTGCACCATTCAATCCTAATTCTTCAGCATCGCTTATTAAAACAATGATATCATTCTTAGGTTTTTTGCCACTTTCTAAATAAGCACGTAATCCCTCTAAAATAGTTACCACACCAGACCCCGCATCACTAGCACCATAGGACGAATGCGGGCTACTATCATAATGGGTTAACACCATTAATGCTTTGCTACTGTCTGACCCTTCAATCCTAGCCAAGATATTTCTCGGTTTGGTCATATTACCCCATTTGCTAATGCTATAACCTTCTTGAATTTCAACAGTTAACCCTAAGGCTTCTAATTGCTTAACGATGTAGCCTCTAACGCTAGCATGTGCATTATTTCCAACAAAGTGAGGAGCTTTGGATATAACATCTAAGTGAGATAAAGCACGTTCAACAGAAAATGAAGCCTTGTCTTTAGCTTTAGGAACCGAACTTGGTTTTAATGCTGAAAAACTGAGGTATACCGATAGAATGAGTACTAATAGTACAATGGATTTTTTTAGCATAATTTTGATGGTGTTAGTTGATATCTAAAAATACAAAATAATATCTCTATTGCTTAAGTGTTTAATTTTCAGTAACTTTAAAAAGAATCATACTAAATAATTAAAATCATGGGTATTAAAAGTTTTCAAGGTGCTCGTAAGCAACAAGCTCAGAGTACGGTTGCCTCTGCTCCATTAAAAGTTAAAGACTACATGACAACGAACCTCATAACTTTTAGACCTGAACAATCGGTGCAAGAAGTTGTAGAAGCGTTGATAAAGTTTAAGATCTCCGGGGGACCAGTAGTTAATGAGAAGAAAGAACTTGTGGGGATTATTTCTGAAGGAGATTGTCTAAAACAATTAAGTGAGAGTCGTTATTACAATATGCCATTAGAACATGATAATGTCGAAAAGCGTATGGCTACAAATGTTGAAACCATAGATGGTAACATGGATGTGTTTGATGCAGCAAATAAGTTTTTGAACTCTAAGCGACGTCGTTTTCCTATTGTAGAAAATGGAAAACTGGTAGGGCAGATCAGTCAGAAAGATATTTTAAAGGCTGCCCTTCAACTTAAAGGCCAGAATTGGAATAGTACTGTCAAGGGCGTTTAGCGCTCGCGTTTTACCAAAGCATAATAATCGCCTTCTAAAGGAAGGTAACCTTGGTCATACACAAAATAGTATACCGTACCGGCCTTTGTGGTATAGATACTTGTAAAGTAATTAAAATCGAACCCTTGTTCTATAAGCTTTGCTCTAGAGACTTTGGTTTTTTGGTGTGGATTCAATCCCTCTAAAATGCGATAGTTTTTACGCAGTCTGTTATTGGTATTTCTGATGAGGTTCTTAGAATCTTTATTAATTCGGTTGTTATAGGTGTTTCTACAGCCATCATTGCAGAACTTCTTGTCTATTCTACCTACAATCTTTTCCCCACATTCAAGACATTGTTTTTGCATAATCTTCTTTTTTTAATTCGTACCAGGCAATCTTAGCGCCGCCATGGTATATAAAATGATTTACAAATTTTAAACCGATTTTCTGAAGCACCTTATTAGAGGCTATATTCTCTACTTCAGCGGCACCATACATAGTGTCAATATTAAGAACATTAAAACCATATTTTAAAGTTTCAAAGGAGGACTCAGAGGCATAGCCTTTACCCCAATATTTTGGTAAAAAGCGATACCCAATATCATAAAAATCAGTATACCCGTTTAAAGCTTCTTTTTCACCGGCATTCATTTTTATACCTGACCAGCCAATAAAATCGCCAGTTGCTTTTTCAATGGCCACCCATCGCCCTATACCATGATTTCTATATTGCTCAAGAATATAGGCTACATAATCTTCGGCCTGTTTTTTAGTAGTGAGCGGAGTGTTCCCTAAATACTTATGGACTAGAGGATCGGAATCTAATTCGAAAATATGATCCACATCGGCCATGGTAAATGCTCTTAATATTAAGCGCTCAGTTTCTGCGTATATATTCATAACTTATTTAGATACAATTGGAATATATGCTTGCCAGGGCCCAATCTGATCTTTGTATTGTTTCGCCATTACTCTTGCAATTTGTGCCATATGCCCCAGATCGTGTACGACCCATGTCGATAGTAAATTCTTTAAAGTAACTTCGCCCAACGAAGGATGAATAGCTTTAAGCTGGTACTGATCTTCAGTGATCTGTAATGCTTTTAAATACTTTAAATTCTTTTCGCGCAATTCTGAAAATGTATTTAGCAATTCTGATAAAGTTTTTCCTTTAGAGGCTTCAAACTGCGCAAAACGATCAAAAGGGGAGAAGGTCTTGTTGTCAGAATCGCCTAAAATGATATCTAATCTAGCGATCCAATCTGTTTTTTCACCATGAATTAAATGACCAACAATATCAAAAGCGCTCCAGGACTCTCCACCTTCATTACAATGAATCCACTCATCAGACAAGTTGCTTAGGTATGCTTCTAGTGTCTTGGGCGTTTGTTCTAATATTTCTATGGCCTGTTGTACGTTGTATTCCATTTCACATTATATATTAATTGTACCAAACCGCATAACGTTGTCGCCTTAATTCTAAGGCTAAGGTTTCTTCCATTTTTAGTGCAGCTTCTCTAGTGGGCAGAGGATCGATATGATTGTATAGGCTCGGCCTCAAATATAAACCATATTTCTGTACAATGCTTGAGGCAATATTATATCCTTTTTTATTCCGGTAACCGGTCTTATGTTGCATAAACCGTTCTTTCGGCGTTTTACTGGTCATCCCCACATACAGGCATTGTAGGACACCATTAAACTGTGGATTAGCTGCTCTGAATCGGGCATGTTCGGTAAACACTTTTTTAGAAAGCTCTACGACGTAAATTCTATATTGGGGTCTGGGCATGATTTATAACTTATGATAACAATAATATAGGGATCTATATACTATTTTACACTATTCAATACTCTTATAAGAAAAGTTGACTTTTAATTCTTCTAAGGCTCTAAATAAGTGCTTTTTTATAAATATTTTGTTTGCTCCCATTTGTATAGCATAGTCGCCATCATCATAGGGGACTATATTAAAATCAAATGTAGCACTATCTATATTCTTCTTACCTGTTTCAATATGACAAAAACAATCTCTAAAAACCCTAATTAAATCCGTAACATCATATATATCAAGACCCTCGTCTCTTCTCACATCATCGCTAAAAGAAACTCTTTTGGAAAAAATCTCAGATTTTTTTGTTAAATCCCTCATTATAATAAAGATCTCAATTATTACAGATTTAAAAAACACATTCTCAAACATATTATTATAGTCATTTAAAATACCAGTATCAATTAATTTTTGTACTCGTTCTATATTCATATGAATAGTCGCTTGTTGACGAAAATTTAACTCAGATTCACTCATTATATTAATTTTTTAGAATTTAATTACACTAAATAATTTTTATTTGTGTAAATATCTACTATATTTGTAATATAGATTGATATAACTATGTTCAACAAAGAAGTAAAATCAATAATGGACTTAGTACAGGCGTTCCCAGACGAACAATCCTGTATCGACCACTTGGAGATACTAAGATGGAATGGCAACGTTGTAAGTCCTTTTGATGCTACTTCAAAAGTCTATAATTGTAAGGGGAATAAATACAAATGTAAGAATACTGGTAAATACTTCAATGTGAAGACGGATACTATTTTTGATAATACTAAAATAGATCTTAGAAAATGGTTTATGGCTATTTGGTTAGTTACTTCACATAAAAAGGGCATTTCTAGCTTACAATTAGGGCGTGATTTAGGCATAACTCAAAAGTCAGCATGGTTTATGTTGCAACGTATTAGAAACTGTTTCGGACTAGATAAAGATGATAAAGAAAAGCTACAGGGTGAAGTTGAGATAGACGAAACTTATGTAGGTGGTAAATCTTCAAACAGAAGTGCAAAGGTTAGAGCGGACAAATCAGAAGAAACAAAAGAAAAGTATAAGAAATCAGCCGTTTTAGGAATGGTTGAACGTGATGGCGATGTTAGAGCAATACATGTTGTTGACGCAACAGAATTATCTTTAGTACCACCAATAGTAAATAACATTTCATTTGATGCTAAGATATATTCGGACGAATTGAGGTCATACAGTAAGTTAGAACGAGTTTACGACCACCAAACAGTTAAGCACGGACAAGGCGAGTATGTAAGAGGGAGAGTATCTACAAACTCAATAGAGAGCTTTTGGGCGTTATTAAAAAGAGGTATTTACGGGATCTATCATTTTACTTCTAAAAAGCATTTGCAACTTTACGTTGATGAGTTTGTGTTTAGATATAACACAAGAAAAGGAACTGAGGGACAAAGATTTAATTTACTTTTACAAAACATTGAAAACAGAATTACATATACAGAATTGATAAATGGCTAAGAAATTAAAAGCAACCCATGAGGGTAAATTAAAAATAGGAGAAACAGAACTTAATGTTGCTGTTTTAGAAGATGGCACAAGAGTAATAACTCAATCTGCTGTATTTAAGGCATTTGGAAGAACTAAAAGAGGTAGGGCAAAAAGTGATGTTAGGGTGCTCAATAGACCAGCTTTTGTTGATGCAAAAAACCTACAACCTTTTATTGATGAGGGATTAGAGGAGGTGCTCAACCTGATAGAGTATAAGTCTAAAAGTGGAGTTGTGACAGAAGGTTATAATGCAGAAATACTACCTAGATTATGTAAGCTTTACTTAGATGCAAGGAATAGTATGAGTTTAGTTAAGCAGCAACTTCCTTTAGCAAGGGCTAGTGAAGTTTTGCTTATTGCACTATCTAAAGTTGGTATTACTGCACTAGTAGATGAAGCTACTGGATATCAGTATGAAAGAGAAAGGCACGAATTACAGAAGATACTTAAACAGTATATCGCAGAGGAGCTATTACCTTGGCAAAAAACATTTCCAGATGAGTTTTACATTCAAATATTTAGATTAAAAGGATGGGAGTATAATGCTCAAACAATAAAGAAAAGACCAGGTGTTGTAGGTCATTGGACTAATAATTTAATATACAAGCAATTACCTAAAGGTGTATTAAATGAGCTAAAAAGTAAAACGCCAAAAAGTGATGCTGGTAACTACACCGCGAGGTTTTTTCAATCTTTAACTCCTGAAATAGGAAGCCCTCATTTACAAAATCAACTTGTCTCTGTAATAACACTAATGAAAGTATCAAGAGACTGGGAAGATTTTATGAGGAACTTTAATAAACTATATGGGCAAACTGAAATTGAGTTTCCTAATAATGATGAAAAAAAAAATGAATTAAGCAATTTCAATAAAAATCTAAAAAAAGGATTAGGATGGAATCCTAAAGATAGCGAATGATAATAAAAGTTATTGTTCTTTATCCTCTTTTTCCTTTTTTGCGTCCCGAAAGTTCCTCATTTCAATCCTAAATTTTATAATAGTCGTGGCTAAAACTAAAATTGCTGTTATAAATGCGATTATCCCCAAGAATACTTTTAAATATATTTCCATAACTTTTTGGTTTTATAGTCATGTCAAATAGTCCAAATGTTATGCCTTTTGATTTTTTTATGTGTATTCTCTTACAAATATTTTTTTTAAGCCATTTTTAGTTAAAAAAATTAACATTTAAGGACGAAAAATGCCCAAAATATATGGCATAATATTTGTAGTAAGATGGCTGATTATCAATATTATATATTAGTATCTTTACTAAATGGAATTAGTGATTATGTTAGTAGAATAATCACTATTCACAACGCTCATTGAAACGCAAGAATCTAATTTGACTTCAGGTCGGTAAGAACTCATATAAGAGGGTTCTGAATTAGTGGAATCCTACTTTATGGATTGGACAACTTGTATACTTCAAAAAAAATGGATACTCCCATATCCGAAATTAAACTTTACTTATTGGTGTAAACTGATATATAGTTCCCATAATATACAATTTATTAATCATTTCCAAACGACTACAATCGTTTACAAACGAATTTAAATAGGTAACTACCGAATAATCCTTGCGTCGTATCTCATCTTTGCAGTGTTGAATCTATGGAGGTTTAATAGTATTAACTGTTTAACATTAAAATTTAGAAAACATGAGTACATTAAGAAACAAAGTACAGTTGATTGGTAATTTAGGAAACGACCCGGAGATCATTAATTTGGAGTCTGGGAAACTATTGGCAAAGTTCAATATTGCCACTAATGAGAGCTATAAGAATGCCCAAGGCGACAAGATCACTGAAACCCAGTGGCATAATGTTGTGGCTTGGGGGAAAACAGCAGAGATCATAGAAAAATATGTGACTAAAGGTAAAGAAGTCGCTATCGAGGGCAAGCTTACCTCGCGTAGTTATGAAGATAAAGAAGGAAACAAACGCTATATCACCGAAGTGGTTTGTAATGAATTGTTGATGTTAAGTAAATAAACTAAAGACAATAAAAAAAGCGCAGAATTGAACTGCGCTTTTTTTATGGGTTATATAGATATTAGTTTTTAACTAATTTTCTTGTGATATTATTTCCTGTTGTTTTATTGGTCAATTGAAGGAAGTATAATGCGTCTCCTAATTGACTTAAATTAGACAAGGTAATCTCGCCATTAATATTGGATGCTTCTTTAGTTAAAATGATACGACCATTAACATCAATAATAGAAATGTCGTAATCGTCATTACTAAGCCTTCTAGGGATATTTACAGTAATCGTTTCAGTAAAAGGATTTGGGCCTATTTCTATTTCCTCTAAGGCTACTTCGTCAACACTTAAACTACGATCACAAAGTGTCCATCCCATATCTTCCATAAACCCTAGGTTGATTTCGCCAGGTTGATGTATAGCTTCTCCCGGAGCAACAGAAGGTGTCATTAATGCGTTTTGCGTACCATTAAATGTGGCTTCATCCCAGTGGCTATAACTTGATCCTGTTTGGAAAGTTCCAGGTGCAAATGTTGCGGGCTGAACACCACCGTTTTGTCCAACAGCAATTGGCCCTCTAGATGTAAGCTCTCCACTTGTCATTGCTCCTAGTAATGCCGCTGAAGGATCAGGGAAACCAAAAGGAGGTGTTTCATCTAAAATAGGGATAAGGTTATTTAAGATGTCCTCAGCATCTATAAAAGTGTCCCAGATGCTTACAAGCACTGGAGGCGTAGCTGGGTTTCCATCATTATCACGTCTTATGAATCCTTGAGTTCCATCTGGCGTTACAGCACCTAATCCTAGGACGCCTAAACCATGACCTAATTCGTGTAATACTACTGTAACAAAATCGATTTGCCCAGGAGGAGTATTACCATCAGTACCAAAATAGAAATTAGCAGTACTACTAAATGTGGCATTAATGTCGTTACTTGTTCCACCGGGACCATCTGTGTCTTCTCCAAGAATTTGCTCTGCTAAAGGCGCAGGAAATAATGTGTTAGGAGGGATTCCAGGACCTGTTAATACAAAAAATCCGTCAGGACCTGCGCCACCTAAAACGCCAGGATTTAAAGGTCCAAATTGAGCATTTACTCTAATTGGCACAGAGGAATCTAATTCATTCTCCCAAATCTCAACAGCAAATTGAAAAGCAGCTTCAGCTTGAGGAGTAAAACCATTGTATGTTACTATAAAATTTGAGCAAGGTGCTTGTCGGCTTTCCATACGTTGTGCAACACGCTCAGACCTTGGCAAATAAAAATCCACAGATTCTTCAGAGGGCGTGTAAGGGCAACTATGGTATTCGACTTCAATTTTTCCACTCGCTAGGGTAGCCCTTTGTGCATAGGAAAATGCCACCATAAGCATAAATGTTATGGCAAAAATACTTTTAAAGTAGTTAGTTTTCATGTTCTTCAGATTTTGTTCTTTTTTACAATTTTGTCGTAAAAATATTAAAACACTAACTGAAAAACTCAATCGTTAACAAAAAAAATGCGGCTTATTTATATAAACCGCATTTCCATTAACTAATCAATCAATAAAAAACTACTCTACAGTTAAAGTATATTTTGGTGTTGGATTTAATGGACAGAAATAAACATATTCGCCTTTTTTCAACACTGTTACATTAGAAGTTTCTTTATTATTATTGTCTACAGCTTTTGTTACATAGGCTGTTTTGATGTGTGCATCCGGATTAGATTTAGGCGCTAAAACAAAGCCTACTTGGTGCCCTACATTGTTATTTGAGATTTCAAAAATGTAAGATCCCTCTTTAAGTGTTATAGCCTTTTGAGTAAATTCTCCTTTAGTTTGCTCTAAAGACACAATTTTGGTTTTTTCTCCTTTCATCATAGCATCTTTTTTCATGCTATCCTGAGCATTAGAATTTAATGTAAATGCTAATGCGATTACTATTAGTGATATGATTTTTTTCATGACTTTATATATTTATATTTTGGTGGTTATTATTATAATTACGCAGTAGTTGTTTCTAATGGCTGTGCCACTGGAAAGTCTACAGGAACTTGAGTTGTACTATGGATGTAATTTGAGATGGTCTTATCTCCTACAAGAACAATAGTGTCAATTAAATTACCTTTTGTATATCCGGCATTTAAGAAGTTCTCTACAACAGACTCATCAGCTCTTCCACGATTTTCTGTAACGTTTTTAGCCAATTTTGCTAAAGCGTCTAACTTATTGCTTGCTGTTGAATACCCACCTCTTAATTCTAAGATTTCTTCATCAGTGAAACCATTCATTTTACCAATTGCAGTGTGCGCAGATAAACAGTAGATACACTCATTTACTTGACTTACAGCTAAGTTAACCACTTCTTTTTCTTTTGCAGATAATGAGGTTTTAGCATTGGCAAAGGTTAAATAGTTCTCTAATGC
Source organism: Winogradskyella sp. (assembly GCA_965230605.1). Classification (GTDB taxonomy): domain Bacteria; phylum Bacteroidota; class Bacteroidia; order Flavobacteriales; family Flavobacteriaceae; genus CBDDLD01. The sequence continues at coordinate 199,888 of CBDDLD010000004.1, forward strand.
TGTATCGCTATGTGCATATGTAGCATATAAGTTAGGAACAAACCCTAAAGCTTTATTAAGGTTGTCAAAAATAGCTTGATTATTCTCGCTTACTTCTTCTCTAGTTGGAACATTAAATGTGCTCATAATTTTAAATATTTAGATTTGATTTTTATTGTTATAATTTGATACTACAAAGCTCCGCATTAAACAGATTGTAATACACAGTCAGATTTCCCTATCACATGTCAATTTTTCCCTCTTCAGCTGTTTTGCTTAAAAATGGTTTTTCAGCATCGCAATAGAAGTCATGGACATGCTTCTGCTCACAGTGTGTTTTAGGGCTAATGGTAGAAATTAATTGCTTTCTTCCTGATCTGAATATTTCAATAAGATTGAAAATGGATTTATGTGGTATTGTCATTACATTATAATTTTAATATTACAATGCAAAGTTCCAAAATGGATACCGATACACGAATGTATATATCACCTATATGCTTGTCAATTTTTCCCTATGCGGAGACTTTAAGCTGTTTTTTGAAGTCGGAAGGAGAAAGCGATGTGTGTTTTTTAAATATTCTGCTGAGATGAGAAGGGTCGTCAAAACCTAATTCGTAAGCAATTTGCTTAGCAGTTTTATCTGTGTAGATAAACAGACGTTTGGCTTCAAGAATGATACGCTCATGAATAATTTGTAGCGGACTTGTATTCAATTTTGAGAAGTTATTGGATAATGTTTTTGGCGATTTAAATAGTTTTTCAGCATAAAACCCCACACTGTGCTCTGTTCTAAAGTGTGTTTCAACTAATAAATTAAATGCTCTAAGCAAATCTATTTTAGTGGATTTAGCGGTTTCAAAAACACCTTCTTTAGCTTTTAGTAAGCGTGTGCTTTTAATAATAAAACGTGCCATTAGCATACGAAGCATTTCTGCTTGAATATTATCTTTCGTTTCTAACTCATCTATTAAAACCTCGTGAAATGTTTTAAACTTCGGTCGTTCTTTTTCTGTTAAATGAACGACTGGGATATGTACATTCCCGAAGAACAAAAGACCTACACAACTCACTTCTTCATCATGATCTTTTATACAATAAAACTCTCTGTTAAATTGATAGACCTTCAGGTTTTCTCCATTTACATATTCTAAATACTGAATCGTAGTCAATGCTAGAATACTATGAGGAGGAATGGTTTGAGGTATACCATCTACAATAACATTAGCCTCTGAAGTGTCAGTCCAAATGAATGTGAATAGGCCAACTTGTTTAGGGGTCTTATAGGCTGCTAACATGGATTGGTCACCTACCTTTAGAAGGGCATTTGTAGAGAATTCATTGAAGTTGTATATCATGCTATTGTAAGTCTACTATATAGCATAAACATTACAAGGGTTATGCTACTTTTTTGATAAGATCAAAGCAAGGGCATTTTTTACAGCGTTTCGATTCTGCTTTCTTATACTTCTTGCAGCACTTCGTCTTTACTTTTCCCAAGCTATTAGACCCGTGCTCTTTTATATTGAGTATACGTTGCTTTTTAAGTTTGCTGTCTTTCTTTTTACCCATTGATAGAATTTCAACGGGGCAAAAATAGTTATTTTAATTAAATCTAAATAAGATTTAACATTTTTATGCCCCACTATCTGGTGCAGCCGAACTTACTATGGTGAGTTGTTGAATATCTCTATCAAATAAATATAGCCCCCCTTTATCGTCACCAATCATGTTGACTTTATCTAAAATGGTTCTGGCCATGGCTTCTTCTTCTATTTGCTCAGACACATACCATTGTAGAAAATTATGAGTAGCATAGTCCCTTTCCTCTAAAGTAATATGTACCAATTCATTAATACTTGAGGAAACAAAGATTTCGTGTTCTAATAATTTTTCGAACATTTCTTTGAAAGAATTAAAGGTAACATTTGGTGCATTTAATTCTGATACATGTGCATGCCCGCCACGTTCATTAACAAACTTTATAAGCTTTAGCATATGCTCTCGCTCTTCATCTGATTGATCATACATAAAATTTGAAATTCCTTCCAAACCTTTCACTTCTGCCCAAACTGCCATTGCCAAGTATACTTGAGAAGATTCTGCTTCAATTCTAATCTGCCTATTTAATGCAGTTTCAATAGTTTTAGATAACATCTTTTACGTTTTTCACAAATGTAGGGACTAAAAAACACAAAAAAAACAATTGAACCCTCATGTATAAAATTTGATGCCAAATTCATTTTTATTCTAAATACCCTTTAGTATTTTTAATAAGCAAAAAAAGTTGAAAGCAAATGTCTACACCACCAAAGTTAGCACGGTTTAATACAAACGTTCTTAATAAGTACCAGATATACAATGGTATTTTTATGACTTTGCCATTTGATGCGCTTTCAAAAACAGTTGCTTTATTACCACTGTTTTATGAAACGTGCAAAAAAGGGTTTGAAGTTGGTGATGATCCGTCTGTGATAGTACAGACTTTTTTCAAAAAATATCAAGCAAGGCGTTCACACGAAAGCCAGATCAATTTATTATTTCGATTTATTCAATATATAGAACGCCAAGTTGTTTTGTTTGATGCTATTGAAGATGCAGCCTTTTCAGTTGTTAATAATATGGATGGTATAGGAACACTAAGGAGTCTAAAAGAAAACGCTGTAGCAGAAAATAAAAAACAATTATTAAGGGAATATTTAGAGGCTTTTAAGGTTCGTATTGTTTTAACTGCACATCCTACACAATTTTATCCGGGTACAGTTTTGGGGATCATTACAGATTTATCAGAAGCGATTAAGGAGGATAATCTGCCCGAGATAAATAATCTGCTGGCACAGTTAGGTAAAACACCTTTTTTCAAAGACAAAAAACCTACGCCATATGATGAGGCTGTGAACCTAATTTGGTACCTAAAAAATGTATTCTATAAATCGTTTGGAACCATTTATGATTATGTGCAGCAAAACATTTTTGATGATCAGCCTATTAATAATTCTATTCTTAATATAGGGTTTTGGCCAGGAGGAGATAGAGATGGTAATCCATTTGTAACACCACAAATTACTATAGATGTTGCAAAGAAACTTAAAGAAGCCATCATCAAGAATTATATAAAAGATGTAAAGTATCTTAGAAGAAGACTCACTTTCAAAGGCGTTAGAGAGCGCATTATTGATTTAAATCACCAGTTATATAATACGTTGTTAGATAAAAATGAAGATCAGCAAATTACACTTGAGGCATTTGTAACAGAATTAAAATCTATTCACCAAATATTAATTACAGACCATCAATCGCTATATATAGATAAGGTAAACTCACTAATTAATAAGACTACTATTTTTGGATTTCATTTTGCGAGCTTAGACATAAGGCAAGATAGTCGAGTACATGATAGTATGTTTAATGCATTAGTTGAAGAGCTCATAGAGAATGACAGTTCTTTATTCCCACCTCATTATTTTGACCTTGAGTTAGAAGACCAATTAAATTACCTATCGCAAGTCAATGGATCTATCGGAGCTATTGTTTTCAAGGATGAACAAGCTATAAATATTGTTGAAACGATAAGAGCAATGAAAATCATTCAAGAACAGAATGGGGAATTGGCATGTAACCGATATGTTATCAGCAATAATCAAACAACACTGAATGTATTACAACTGTTTGCTATGCTCAAGATAGTTGCTTTTCACGATAATCTAACTGCTGATATAGTTCCTCTTTTTGAAACGGTTGCAGATTTAGAAGTGTCTCCAAAGGTGATGGAAGATCTTTATCAAAACCCTCATTATAGAGCACACTTAAAACAACGCGGAAACAAACAAACCATTATGTTGGGCTTTAGTGATGGTACTAAAGATGGTGGTTATCTGATGGCAAATTGGGCCATATTTAAGGCTAAAGAAGCACTTACATTCGTGTCTAGACAATACGATATAGATGTTATTTTCTTTGATGGTAGAGGAGGTCCTCCTGCTCGAGGTGGAGGGAAAACACATCAATTTTATGCGTCATTGGGGCCAACAATTGAAGACAAAGAAATACAACTTACGATTCAGGGGCAGACTGTAAGCTCTAATTTTGGAACTCTTGAGTCTTCACAATACAATATGGAACAGCTTATAAGTTCGGGTATTTCAAATCATTTGAATGATAAGAATCTAGAGATGCTTTCTGAGGATAAGAAAGTCATGGACGATTTAGCCAGCCATAGCTATACAGCCTATGTAGCATTTAAAAATCATCCCAAGTTCTTAACATATTTAGAACAAATGAGCACGCTAAAATATTATGCTAAAACCAATATTGGAAGCCGTCCTTCTAAAAGAGGAAAATCTTCAAAACTAGTATTCTCTGACCTTAGAGCCATTCCTTTTGTAGGGAGTTGGAGTCAACTGAAACAAAATGTCCCAGGGTTCTATGGTGTCGGAACTGCCCTTAAGATATATGAAGACCGAGGAGAATTTGATAAGGTGAAACAGTTGTATACCAATTCTAAATTTTTCAAAACTTTAATTGAAAACAGTATGATGTCTTTGACTAAATCATTTTTTAGTTTAACAAAGTATATGTCTGAAGATGAAGAATTTGGTGAGTTTTGGAATATAATATATGAGGAATATAAAACAAGTAAACGACTAATATTAAAGCTTACTGGTTACAAGGAGCTTATGGAAAATGAAGCTGTAGGTAGAGCCTCAATAGAAGTTAGAGAATCTATAGTATTACCTCTTTTAACTATACAACAATACGCCTTGAAAAAGGTTCAGGAACTACAAAAAAGTAAAGATGTAGATCCTGAAACACTTGCTATTTATGAAAAGATTGTGACTCGGTCACTATTTGGTAATATCAATGCCAGTAGAAACTCTGCCTAGAAGAATTTAGAAATTGAGAGTCTGAGAAAGCTATCTTCACTAAAGTTAGACAATATAAACTCATTAGGATCAATGCTACTAAATATTCTGGCTTCAATTTCAGCAGTCCAACTATTTCCTATTCTTCGTGAGGCTTCAAGGCTGAATATCTTACTACTCGATTCGAGATCAGCTATACCTCCAATTAAGATTGATGTGTCCTGAACATCATTAAATGCAATTCGGCTTCCAAAGAACAAATCATTCTGTAATGCAGTTAATGCTAATTCATCACGCTCATCATATAAATACTCACTCAATACACCAATATCTAAACCATTCCCGTCGATATTGCTAAAGGTATATTCTAGCCCACCTACAAATGCTATAAAATCTTGGGCATCTGCATGCCGATATATAGATTCAAATTTCCAAAGAAAAGCATTGTGTGTTATTTGTATATCCACACCGGTTTGATTGATCACCGGATAAAATGCATTAATACCACCTTGATTATCAAAAGTAAATAAAGGTTCTCTACCATTTCCATAAAAATGGGATAAACCTATATCAAAAGCGCCGACGAAATAAGACCACCTAAATGCAAAATCCTGTCGCCATTCTTCAGCACCGCTCTCATATGTTAAATCATCTTTATCAATAACTATAGGGAATCTTAAGCGACCAGCTTCACCAGCAAAAGTACGTTTGCGATGATATGGTAAATAGAAGAAGTCAAAAGTTCCATAGTTATTAGTGATCCAAGTAAATTGCACCATGGGCTGCCCTAATTTATCCTCCCCATCAAAAGATTCTACGGCATCGGTTTGATTGATAACATCCACAAGATGATTGCTTTCTGCAACGCCCCAATATATTTTTTTAGCACCAATACTTAACTCCCAATTACCTTTTGCTTTCTGATAATAGAGTTCTCTTATATCCCAGTGTGTTCTTGAGTCATCTCTATCGATTCTTAGAAACCCTGTAAAGTTGATACTTTCATAACCATCATTCCATTCTAAAGTGTATTCCGGACGGAAAGCTAAAGATGGAAAATGTGTTTTTTGGTCTTCAAAGGCATTATCATCATAGAAATAGCGATACTCTGCTTCAATTTCTAATTCAAAATCACTATTGAGATTACTTTCAGAAGCATTCTGAGCCATAGTGTAAGATGTAGTTCCTATGATGAATAGCAGGGTGTAAGTGGCTTTTTTAATATTAAAACTCATTATTTCAAATTAAGAGTAATGACCATTGGCTACAAAAAAACTAATTAACCAATTATTCGTATTATCTGATAAAGAACACGTAGCCAATGGCATTACTATTTAAGCTATTAATCAGTGACTATTATTTTCCGGCACGTTTGAGCGCTACCTGAGTAAAATCTTCATCTGTTAGATTAACGTCAAAATTGTAATCGCTAAACTCTAATAAGGTCTTCTTATTCGTTTGATGATTAACCATATTAAATGTTGCCGCTCTCCAAAACTTGTTTTTATATAATTTATAGTTGGAGTAGGTCAATGTTTTTAAAAGGGCATTTTTTCTGTCATAGAATTCTACTTTTTCTATTCTATAACCTTTGTCTTTATTGTATGTGACAAGACGTCTTGTATAACCCGATTTAGGGTCTACAGGATCTTGCTCTACAACGAGAAGACTGCCTTCAGCTTTTAAGAATTTATAGGTGTATTTCTCAACTTCTTGAGAAGATAAATCCTCATAGGCAAATTCGCTGCCAACAAAAGGTCCTGATTTATTATTTGATGAGATACGTTTTACACGTTTAATAGATGGCAAGAATAACCATTGGTCATCTGAACCAACCTTATGTGTGAAAGTAAGTGTTGATGTACCTTTCACATCTTTAGGACTATTAAAAACAATAAGAGATTTATCACCATCTTCTGTTAATTCAAGTGTTTTGGTAGTTAATAAGCGTTGACTTGTTTGGCCATTCTTATTTTTAAGGGTCATTTTTAGATTCACTACAGAGCTTCCAAAACCTAAGTCTGCTTGTTCAGCAGCTTTGGCAATCTCTAGTCCTCGTTGCTCTGCTGATTGTGCATTAGAGCTAAAAGAACTTATAAATAAGGGGATTCCTAATAAAAAAAGTCGTTTCATAATGTTTTGAGTTTTATTTGTTTATTAATTCAGGGTTAACAGATTCTTTTTTACTGGTTAAGATTAAAAGTGAGGGTAGCAATATAAAATCAATCACTAGTGCAGCTATAATAATGATGACAGTAATACGTGCCATATAACTATTTAAAGCAAAAGATGAAGTAGATAAAACAGCAAATCCTGCTAATAGCACAAGTGTTGTGGTTACCAAAGCACGACCCACAGTTTCGAATGCATAGATCACAGCTTGTTTAGCATCATAGCCTAGCTCTCGTCGGGCTCTAAGGAATTTACTCATAAAGTGCACTGTATCATCTACTATAATGCCTAATGTCATACCAAAAACGATCACCATTCCGGTATTGATCTGTGCTTTATAGAGCGCCCAAATACCAAACCCAACCAATACAGGTGTTACATTTGGAATAATACTTAATAGCCCTAGTTTAAAGTTTCTTAAGGCTAACATTAAGACTAATGAGATTAAGATCAGAGCAATAATATTTCCTTTAAACATACTGTCTGCTTGTCTAAAGCCCAGTTTAGAAAACATTAGAGTTGGACTTACGCCTAGGGCGTGCATATAGTTTGGGGTATTATTCTTTAACCACTCTTCACCACGCTTTGAAAATTCAATCATTTCTGAGCTTGATACATTTTCGATGGTAACAGTAACACGCGTTTCTGATTTATCTACATTAATTTGATTGTTAAGATCCAGACCGAATGGCAGAGATAACTCGTAGAGCAGTAGGTACTGCGCAGCCTCTTCACGATTATTGGGTACACGGTAAAAACTTTCATCATCTCCATGCATAGATCTATTAATACGTCTGGCAACCTCACTAAAGGCATTCACGTGTACTACCTCGGGTTGTTGATTCAACCAATCTTCAAAAGCATTTAAACTTTGTAAATACTCCGGGTTATTTATACCACCACTTTCGCCACTACCTATAGAATATTCAATGTTATAAATTCCGGTAAGGTTTTCACTGATATAGTCAGTATCTGTTCTAAAAGCGACACTTTCATCAAAGTAATTAATGAACTCATCATTAAATCGATTCTTAGTTGCTAAAAAAGTAAGTATCCCGATAAACACCAGTGACAAAACAGATAATCTCACAGGTTGTTTTACCACATAATTACCAAGGTTAGAGTACCAATTAGATCCTACTTTTTTACCTGAATCTGTTGCTTTTTTCTTAACCGGGAATATGGCCATAAGTGCCGGCAGGGTTGTTGTGGAAAATAAGAACGCCATAGTCATACCAAAAGCAGTAATATTACCTAAATCCCAGAATGGTGGCACCTCTCCAAAGTTCATGGTTAAAAACCCAATGACTGTTGTTAAACTGGTAATAAATACCGGCATAAAGTTTAAGCGCATAGACTCTACTAAAGCATCGTATTTACTCAGACCATCTTTACGCATTTTTTGTAGCATTGTAATGAGTATATGTATACTATCTGCTACGGCTAGTGTCATTATCATTGTAGGGAAAACAGCCGATGGTGGTGTTAGTCTTATACCCATTAGGCCTACAAAACCAACAGCACTAATTATAGAGAAGAGAACTACAAAAAGTGTAGATACAGTAGCATAGAAATTTCGTGTAAGGATTAAGGTGACTAGGATAACGATAAGCAACATGCCGGCAGTAAGCATAAGGTCGCGCTGAGAAGATTCAAAGAAGGCAGTATTTAATGGCACAAGTCCAGAGGAGTGCACTTCAAAATTTGGATGTTTTTCTTTGAATTTGGACACCATGTCGCGCACAAAAGTGGTTACTTCAGGAATTTCTGTAGCACTATTTTCACCAGGTAACTTCACGGTGATGTTTATAGCAGTGACACTACCAGATTCATTTAAAATCCGATGAACTAATAAAGGCTCTTTTAAAGCCTTGGCTTTTATTTCTTTGATTTCAGCATCTGACTTTAATGATGATTCATAAGATAGATCATCGACATAAAGATCATCACCTTCAGCACTGGTATGCTGAAAATTGGTGACAGCATCTACTCTTGATGAATATGGTGTATTCCATGCTTCAGCGGTAAGTTCTTCGATAGCTGTAAGGTTATTCTTGGTAAAAACATCACCATTAGAAGGTGTTAGAACCAGAATAACATTATCATCTTTAGTATACTTTTCTTGCAAAGCATCAAAAGCTTCTAGCTCAGGATTAGATTCACTGAAGAAAACATGATAATCGCCATCAAATTCCATTTTACCTTGGGAACCTAATCCCATAGCAAGAAGAATTGTAGCAATTAAAACGGGCCATTTATATTTGATGACAAAGTTGGCCCAACGCTTTGCGAATTGGTTAGAGGCATTACTAACTTTTTTTAGAGCATTCATTTGTTTTTTTGGTTTAAGTTGACCAGTCAATTAGTGACAGGAGGTTTGTTATTATTAATTGATTTATTAGTAAGACGTTTTGCATTATTTTGTCGGGGACATTTAAATACAAAAAATTAAATAATTGACCAGTCGTCTACAATCTGATCAAAAAAAATTATTTAAGTAATACTTTACGTATCATAGTCATAAAATTATCTATAGGATACGAACTTTTCATTTCTTTCATACTCGTCATAGCACCTTTACCTGCATCTTCAATAAAAACAGCAAGATCTCTTGCATCTATAGTAGCATCTAATTCATTATAATCCTGTGCTTCTTGGATAACTCCGGTAATGAGTTCTATAACCATCTTTTCTTTGTTATAGATCGCTGTTCTAATTTTTTCACTATGCTCAGCCATTTCACTACCTAGATTACAAGCCATGCATCCCATTTGACAATCCATGTCATTCTTCAGAACATTATATCTGTATTCATGAAAATCTAAAAGGCGTTGTTTAGGAGAAATACTTGTATTAAGTAAAATTTCTTTGGCAGGCGTAAACTGTAAATTAAAATAGCGCTCAATAGCTTTTACAGTAAAATCCTCTTTACTATCAAAATAAAAATAGAAAGACCCTTTAGGAATACCTGCTGCTTTTACAATGTCATTTACACTGGTAGCATTGTATCCTTTAGACCATAACAAAGGCATGCCTTTATCTAAAAGGGCATCTGCTTTAATATCGTGTTTAAGGGTATTAGCCATCTGATTTTTTAATAGGGTACAAAAATATGACCACTCGTCTAGTAAATCCAAATCTTAGGTGTTAAATTTTTTATAATGCAACTTAAAGCCCTGTGTATAAGCCAAAAGTTTGATTAAAAATTTGGATTTATCTATAAAATAATAGCATATTTGCATCCGTATGAGAAAAACAATAGTACATAGGGCACCGATTTCACTGAATTGTCAGTGGGATTATCGTGGGATGAGTGAATCTTTTCCCGGGAAAAGGACGTTATGTGACTATTTTTAATCATTTTTAGAGAATGAATTAAGTTAAAAACCGAAATAGATACAAGCGTCCAAGAATATTGGGCGCTTTTTTTATGAAAAAAAATGAATGATTTTGAAACTGAATCGTAAAAACTAAAATAATAGACTTTGAAGTATAAGCAATTGGGAGACAGACTATTGCCAAACTACTTAAGAATCTGCATATAAGCGGACAGGAATTCCTTTATCTAAAAATAAGTTTAACTAATTGATAATCAATAAATTAAATGAAAATTTTATTTGTTTTTTAAAAAATTGTTTTCATATTTGCACCGCAGTTTTAAATAAAAGCTGAATTAAATATTAATTAAAATAAGAAGCCATGCTAACGCATAAGATCATTATGAATTTAAGTTGTGACCTCGAGTCATTTATTAGGCTTCGGTATTATTTGTAGAATTACTTTCCAAATAAGAATCCGAAGCAAACCCAACTGTTTCGGATTTTTTATTCCTAACATTTAGAATATCAATATCTGATCAGTTATAAGAACTACTATATGTGGTGTCTTTTAACAGTAACAATTTATGAATAAACAGAATGGAAAATAATTTAAATAACAACTATTTGTTTCAGGCTTTAGATGCCTATCCGTATGAATTAGAGCAGACTTTAGAAGCGTTAAACTATGCCTTATCATACAATCCAAAAGATGCACATGCATTATGGTTAATGGGTAGAGTATATGCAGAACAATTAAGAGATTTTGAAGCAGCTAAAAGCTACTTCGAAGAGGCAGTCACACATCAATTAGAGCTGACGAAGATTTATCCGTATTACATACTAACCTTACTATGGAATGAGGATTACAAAGAAGCTCAAAAATTATTGGATTATGCACTAACGCTTAAGAGTTCGGATAAAGCATGGTTACAATTATTACAGGGACAGCTTTATGAAAGTCAAATTAATTACAAAGCGGCTAAGAGCGCCTATAAAGCAGCTATAAAACTAGCATTAAACAATTGCTTTATAACTCATGTTGAAGCCGAATTAGGAAGACTTAAAAAGAAAGTTAAACCCAAGAAGAAGAAAACAAAACGCAAGTCGAATAAAAAAAGAAAGGAGGACTAAAAATCGGCAAATTTCGGTTTGCCGATTTAAAAGCAAAGGGAATGCGTCCACGTTGGAGAGTGGAGCCAGTCTGTAAAACTGGTGCCTTGGCTGAATAGGTTCGAATCCTATGATTCCCACAAAAGCATCTGTAGTGTAATTGGTAACATAGTAGACTTCCAATCTGCAGTTTCGGGTTCGAGTCTCGACAGGTGCTCATTTAAAACACGCTTATGGTGTAATTGGCAGCATCTGAGTCTCCAAAACTTAGGGTTGAGGTTCAAATCCTTATGGGCGTGCAAACTATATCTATGGTGTAATTGGATAGCACAAGAGATTTCTAATCTCTGAGTCCGAGTTCGACTCTTGGTAGATATACATAATAGTATCGTGGTCTAATGGTAAGACACTTGACTGTCTCTCGAGAAGATGCGAGTTCGAATCTCGTCGGTACTGCAAAAAGCGCTCTGAGAATACCGGTTATGGTGCTGGGTTCTATAGAAGAAGTATAAGAGGCCATGGCTTTACAGAGCGCATTTTTTGGAGAGTAGGCAAATATTGGTTTGTTGCGCTCACCTGCTAAGTGAGTTTACTTAGAGGTAATGAAGGTTCGATTCCTTTGCTCTCCGCTTTATGCTCCATTAGCATAGTGGTTTAGTGCATCCGGCTTTCTACCGGAAGACAAGGGTTCGATTCCCTTATGGAGTACATATTGAGGTGTAGCTTAATTGGTAGAGCACCATGCTTTTAACATGGGTGATTTGGGTTCGAGGCCCAATGCCTCAACAATTAGCAGGAATGGCGAAAATGGCAAACGCACTTGATTTAGAATCGAGGAATTTGGGAGTTCGAGTCTCTCTTCCTGTACAATACTCCACTAGCCCAAATGGAAGAGGCAACAGTCTTAAACACTGTATAGTCCAAGTTCGACTCTTGGGTGGAGTACAATAACCTAGCAGGTTATCTGGTGTCTATAGTGTAATGGCTCGCACGGGAGGTATATCCTCCCAGATCAAGTTCGAATCTTGATAGACATCATAATGGAACAGTAGCAAAGTTGGTCAATGCAGCAGATTGAAGCTCTGACGATATAGGTTCGATTCCTGTCTGTTCCGCAATTAAAATATCAAGCTGGTCTTGTTGCGTGTTTCGGTATAGCACCATTGTATAAACCGTTGCAGAAATGTATAGCGGATTTATATGCAACCGGACTTGGAGGTTTGATGGTTCACCAAAAACCATTACCAGTTCATGTGGGTTCGAATCCCACTATCTCTCAACGGGATATGGCGGAAATGGCAGACGCACTAGATTTCGGTTCTAGCGAACAGTTGACATCTGTAAAATGTCTCTTTTAGCACAGGTTCGATTCCTGTCAAAGCCACCATTTAGGCTTTGTAGCTCAGTCCGGTTAGAGCGCTGCACTCATAATGCAGGTCGGGTCTTAAGACCTCCATAAGCTTATCATCTTGTAAAACTGATAGTAAAGTAGTTTGTCACACTACTCAACAAAAATGACAAAAAGTAGTGATTGCCAATCGGCCTAATAAATAACATTAGTGTTCAAAAAAGGCAATCTTAACGGTACCTTGATCTGTTGATTTGTTTTGCTTTAAGCAGTGACTTTTAGTGGATGATTAAGATAAAATTATAGACAACCTACGATCTAAAATTCACCTTGATAAGAAACAAAAAACTTACTGTAGCGCGCATTACTATGAATAGATCCGTATTGAAGGGATGATTTGCAATCACACTTTTTTAAAGTAAAAAGATGAATTAAAAACAAACTCAAATGCATAGGTTACTTGCGCTTTAGCATTTGAGTGGCATAAGCCTCCGTTACAGGAATTGCCAAATATAGATGTTTAATTAAAAACTAAGAACAATGAAACAAGTAAGAATTAATGCAGGTAAAGTTGGTTTAGTCTTCAAAAAAGGAGATTACCAAAAAGTATTGACAAAAGGTAAATACTTGCTAGGCTTTTGGCAAAAAGTATACAAATACGATTTGTCTAAAGCATTCCAAACACCAATAGCATTAGAACTCTTAGTTAAGGATAAATCCTTGGAGGCTATGTTAGATGTTATTGAAGTTAAGGATAACGAGCTGGTATTGGTGTTTGAAAACAAAATTTTCAAAAATGTATTAACCGCAGGTAGATATGTCTACTGGAAAGGTTTGATTGAGCGTAAGTTTACCAGAGTAGACCTAAGCAAGATCTACATTACAGAGGAAATTGATAAGGCCTTATTTGGTAAGTACGAGCTTAGCAAATACATTAGAACTTTTGAAGTTGCGCCTTACGAGAAGGCTGTGCTTATCATTGATGATGTATATGAAAAAACGCTTGAGGCCGGTACATACCGCTTCTGGAGAAATGATACGTCTATTAAGATTGCTAAAGCCGATTTACGTCAGTTGCAGTTAGAAATTGCCGGACAAGAATTGTTAACTAAAGATAAGGCTGCGATCCGTATCAACTTTTACACACAGTATAAAGTTACAGATATAGAGAAAGCCCTTTTAGAAAACAAGGATTATGAAAAGCAATTATACATTGCTATGCAATTAGTATTACGTGCATATGTAGGGACTTACACTTTAGATGAACTTTTAGAGCGTAAGGACAATATTGCAGAAGCAGTATTTGAAGATGTTAAAGAAGCTGCATCTAAGTTAGGTGTTACTATTTTGAATACAGGTATTAGAGATGTAATCTTAACTGGTGAAATGAAAGATATCATGAACCAGGTACTTGTCGCTCAAAAGAGAGCACAAGCTAATATAATCACTAGACGTGAAGAAACTGCATCTACAAGAAGCTTATTAAACACAGCAAAATTGATGGAAGAGAATGAGATGTTATTTAAGCTTAAAGAGATGGAGTATGTTGAGAAGATTGCTGAAAAGATTGGTGAAATTACAGTTTCCGGTAACGGAAACGTTGTGACTCAATTAAAAGAGATTTTCTCTGGAAAATAAGGAGTGTATTTAAAGCGCCGGGATATTTCCTGGCGTTTTATTTAAAAGAATATATCCTGGGCCAATCTAAATGTATTAGCGTGGGCTTCAACAATGGTTTTTATATCTGGTGAATAGCCACCACCCATACTACACATTACAGGAATAGCTGAAGACTTACAAGTCTCTAAAACAAATTGATCTCTAGCTTTACAGCCATCCATAGAAAGATTAAGCTTTCCTAGTTTGTCTGATGAGATGACATCGACTCCTGACAAATAATACACAAAATCTGGTTGATGATCTTTTATAAGTTGAGGTAAGGTATCTTTTAAAATGGATAAATAGGTGTCATCATCACAGCCGTCTTCTAAAGCAATATCTAAATCACTCATCTCTTTTTTAAAGGGGTAATTACTTCTACCATGCATAGAAAATGTAAATACAGAGGGGTCGTTCTTAAATATTTCAGCGGTGCCATTACCTTGGTGAACATCGAGATCTACAATGAGAACTTTATCTACTAAGCCTTTGTGTTTTAAATACCGCGTTCCGACCGCCTGATCATTTAGTAAGCAAAAAGCTTCACCTCTATTGGTATAAGCATGGTGGGTGCCTCCTGCAATATTCATTGCTATACCATGGACTAAAGCATATTCACTGGCTTTAAGTGTTCCGTCAGTAATAATAACTTCTCGTTTTACTAAGGTCTCACTCAACGGAAATCCTATTTTACGAGCAGCTCTCTGATCTAGGGTAATATTTACCAAATCATAATAGTATTCGGGGTCATGGACAGCAACAATATATTTGTCATTAGGAATCTGTGGTTTAAAAAAGTTAGCATTAGTGCAGGTCCCTTCATGTAACAATTGCTCATGCAGTAATTCATATTTCCCCATAGGGAAACGATGTCCTAAAGGAAGTGGGTGTTTATAAATGGGATGGTATGCTATTTTTAACAAGGTTATCCTTTTGTGTCCAAAGTTATAACTTCTGAGACAAATTCGTTATCATTGGTAATGCCCTCAACATATAGATTTATCTCACCGATTTTAGTGTCAAATAGATTTATTTGTATTTCTCCATTTTCATTGGGTTGTAACTTTGGGAACCATCCGATGGTTCCATATTCTTTGAAGAAGGATGATGTGTAGAATTGGTATTTAGGGATGTAAAACTTTTTTTTACTTTCAAATGTTAACGGTACTTTATAAGTGACAACATTGTCCGAATTTTTTTGAGCTGGACCATTCGGGTGTGTATATATTTTTATGAATCCGGCTTGTCCTCTAAATCCACCACCAAGACCTCGAAATTCAGATTCTATATAATCTACCATTTCGGTAGTTAAAAATGTAAGCGGTGTAAAATCATTTAAAAGTGCATCATCCAGATACACTAAAGGAACATCTTTACCTCTGAGAATTTTAGGGTTGCGGATGACCAAAGTACCCGAGAAATAATCAAATTGTGTCCGCCATCCTAATCGTTCAAGGTATAGATCTAAACGCTGCCCACGTAATCTATCATACTCATTAATAATACTTATTTTAGATTCTACAGCTTTAGTTAGAAGTTTTTCTGCTCGTGTTTGTTTTATATCTGTGGTAATTAGAACCTCGTCTAATTGCTCAACATTATCCCAAGACTCAACTGTGATAGGTTCACTAATAGAGAAATCATCTTTAGTGAAGCTCTCAGTCAGTGTGGTATAGCTGTTTGAATAGTCTGCAAAATTAGAAGGGTAAAATTGCAGGTATAGAGATGGCTTATTGTTGAATTTTGCTTTGTTTTTAAGGTAACCAATTCTAAAAAGATCGTCATCAGTCGGAATCATCATTTTAGCAGTAAATTCTTTCTCCCCTTTATTTAGTTCAAATAATTTGGTATTAGTCTTTTCAAGAGGATAAACAATATAGGTGCCATCTCCCTTTTCTCCATTCACATTAGCAACAACATCGATACCTCTTTCAAAAGCATAGATGAATGTGTCATCAAAATTAAAAACAGTATCCCAATTATAACTGCTCCAGCCCTGAGACATCATCAGAAGGTCCATCTTATAATTAGTTGCTCTGTCATCATTTTCGAAATAGAGGTGAGCCTTTTCTATGGGACCATTGACATAGGGTTGAAGATAGATTTGCGATAAGATATTGTGATTGTGATTATAAGATTTTGTATCAGAAGGAAGGACCGATACGCTTAAAGAGGTGTAAGTGTCTTTTTTTAGTTGCTCTAAAGTCAAGGCAACACTAATGCTATCTTTTGTGTTTTGTATCTTGGGTTGAGAGACTTTCTGGTAATTAATACCATTTTTATTGAAGTATAAACGCTCTAAAAGAGGACGATTTTGTTCATCAAAAACGGTGAATATATTTATTCCTGGATATAGGTCATTGACTGAAAATGCTAAAGCATACGTAAGATTTTTACTCAACTTAAATTTGGTCAAAAGCATTTCATCTCCATTATGAACTGCAAGGGTATAAATGTGGTCTTTAATAGACGCATAGGTAGTACTATTTGTTTGAAGACCTATATTTACTTTGTTATTGAGTTCTGTAAGTGTCATCGCAATACCTAATGGAGCAATATCCTTAATAGGTGCTGTAACTTTATCTTCGGACAAGTTTATTTCTGCACTATATGTTTTTCCTGTCTTTGGACTAAAAGCTGCTTTGCCAATCCCCACACTATTAAGCTTAAATTCACTTACAATAACACCTTCATTATCCTTAATTTGTCCTGTGGCTTCTGCAATACCGTATCCAAAATCATTTTTTGCGATGATAGCTACAGCATTGGTAACATCATATAAGATATGACCGCCTTCTCCAAGGATCTGAAGGTCAATACTTTTGCTTTGTATTTTAGTGGGATTGATTACTGCATTATTATCGGCATCAATCACTTTAAAAGATTGCTGATAGTGATTGGCTTCTTTAAAATTACGCATCCAGTTGGTATACGCCTTAAAGGTATACACTCCGATACTTAAAGAATCATCAATATTAAACACATTAGTCGCTAAACCATCTTCAACGTAAATTAATTTCTTCTTTAATACATTACCCTTGTCATCGGATATGGTGCAATATAGATT
This sequence comes from Winogradskyella sp., assembly GCA_965230605.1. Classification (GTDB taxonomy): domain Bacteria; phylum Bacteroidota; class Bacteroidia; order Flavobacteriales; family Flavobacteriaceae; genus CBDDLD01. The sequence continues at coordinate 217,405 of CBDDLD010000004.1, forward strand.
GGTGGTCATTTTTGAACGCTCTTTGGTAAACTTGTCAAAAATGTAAGCAGTAAACCCTAGCATTTCACCCTCTATATATGTGGACTTATTTAAATGAACATATGCTAATTCTCTTGGAGCAGCAGCATAATCTTCATAGATATCTAAGAGTTCTTCCTCTAAATCGTTTTGAGCAAAGCCTAAAAAAGGCAATAGCATAAAGAAGCAATAAAAGTACTTTGCAGACGTGCTTTTTGGCAGTAATGGCATGGTGGTTAGCGTTAGAATTCTATAAGAAAATTATCAAAAATTATTCCAAAAAATGCTATTTTATTAGTATCAGCCTTTGGTATTCAAAGTTATAACTTCTGAGATAAACTCATTGTCATTGGTAATACCTTCTATATATAAGTTAATAGTTTTAGTTTTTGTATTAAAAAACCTCATAGCGACTTCACCTTTCTCATTAGGTTTCAACTCCGGGAACCATCCAATAGTCCCGTATTCTTTAAAGAAGGATGTTGAGTAGAATTGATACTTAGGCGTATAAAACTTCTTTTTACTATCAAATGTTAAAGGGACTTTATAAGTAACAACATTATTCGGAGCTTTTTGTCTCCAGGCGTCACTGTCTGTGTAGATTTTTATGAATCCGGCTTGCCCTCGTATTCCACCACCTGTACCATACCATTCATATTCTATATAATCTACCATATTAGTATATATATATGTTAGAGGCGTAAATTCATTTAAAAGCACATCATCTAGATAAACAAGAGGGACATTATTACCCCAATTTATTCTTGGGTTGAAGATAGAGAGCGTACCTGAGAAATAATCAAATTGTGTCTGCCATCCCAGCCTTTCTAGGTATAGATCTAACCGTGCACCTCGCAATTTTTCATATTCATCAATGATATTCACGCGCGAATTTATAGCTTTATTTTTTAGTTTTTCCAGCCGTGTTTTCTCTACATCAGCAGTCACTGTAACTTCATCTAGTTGCTCTATATTTTTCCACGATTCTGTTGATATTGGAATGTTTACAGAATAATCATTTTTAGTATTAGCTTCTATTGGAGTTTTATATGCATTGGAATAGTCAGCAAATGTTGAGGGATAAAATTGCAGGTATAAAGATGGCTTATTGTTGAATTTCGCCTTGTTTTTTAGATAACCAATTCTGAAAAGGTCGTCTTCCGTTGGAATTATTGTCTTTGCAGTAAATTCTTTTTCACCTTTTTTGAGTTCAAATAGTTTGGTGTTCGATTTCTGTAAAGGGTAAATAACATAGGTGCCTTTCCCTTTTTCTCCATTAACATTGGCAACGACATCGATTCCTCTTTCAAATGGATATATAAATGTATCATTGTAATTAAAAACAGTATCCCAGTCATAACTACTCCAACCCTGAGACATCATCAGAAGATCTGTATTATACTTGGTGCCTCTATCATTATTCTCGAAGTAGAGATGTGCTTTTTCTATGGGCCCATTTACATAAGGTTGAAGATAAATTTGCGATAAGATATTGTGATTGTGATTATAAGACTTAGTATCAGAGGGGAGGACCGATACACTTAAAGAGGTATATACATCTTTCTTTAGTTGCTCTATAGTTAAGGCAATACTGATGCTGTCTTTTGCGGTTTGTATCTTGGATTGAGAAACTCTCTGATGCTTAATCCCTTTTTTATTGAAGTATAAACGCTCTAAAAGAGGGCGATTTTGTTCATCAAAAACGGTGAATATATTTATTCCTGGATATAAATCCTCATTCAGGAATGCAAGAGTATGGTTGCGACTTTCATTTAATTTAAATTTTGTGACCTGCATGTCATCGCCATTGTGAATAGCAAGCGTGTATATATGATCTTTAATAGCTTCATATGAAGCAATATTAGTTTGAAAGCCAATAGCTACTTTATCGTTAAGGTCTGTCAGGGTCATTGCTATACCAATAGGATCGATATCCTTAATATTTTCTGTAACCTTTCCGTCGGATAAGTTTATTTCAACACTATAAGTTTTTCCTAATTCAGGTGTGAAGGCTGTTTTTCCAATTCCAACACCATTAAGCTTAAATTCACTTACAATAGTGCCCTCATTATCCATAATTTGCCCAGTAGCTTCTGCAATACCATACCCGAAATCATTTTTTGCGATGATAGCAACAGCATTGGTAACATTGTATAAAATATGGCCACCTTCTCCCAGAATTTGTAAGTCGATGCTCTCACTTTTTATTTTATTAGGATTCACAACAGCATTATTATCGGCATCTATCACTTTAAAAGATTGTTGATAGTGATTGGCTTCTTTAAAATTACGCATCCAGTTAGTATAGGCTTTAAATGTATACACTCCGGTACTTAAAGAATCATCAATATTAAACACATTAGTAGCTAAACCATCTTCAACGTAAATTAATTTCTTCTTTAATACATTACCCTTGTCATCAGATATGGTGCAATATAGATTGGTGGTCATCTTTGAACGTTCTTTGGTAAACTTATCAAAAATGTATGCGGTAAAACCTAGCATTTCACCTTCTATATATGTGGACTTGTTTAAATGAACATATGCTAATTCTCTTGGCGCAGCAGCATAAGTTTCATAAGCATCAAGAAGTTCTTCCTCTAAGTCGTTTTGAGAGTAGCCTATAAAAGAGCATAAGAATACTATATAGCAAAACAAATTAGAACACTTAATTTTAGTTGGTAATTTCATGATGGTGTGAGTGTTAGAATTCTGTAAGAAAATTATCAAAAATTATTCCAAACTCAACGTTATTTAACTAATCTTTAAGCCATTAGTGATTTCTTGTTCTTCCGGATTGACAAATACAAGGTCGCCATTTTCATTTTCGGTCATAAGTATCATGCCCTCGCTTTCAACACCACGTAGAGCTCTAGGTGCTAAGTTTACTAAAACAGTCACTTTTTTACCGATTACCTCTTCTGGTTTGAAGCTTTCAGCAATACCAGAAACAATAGTTCTTGTATCTATTCCTGTGTCAACTTTTAAAACTAAAAGCTTTTTTGTTTTAGGCATTTTTTCTGCTTCTAAAATGGTTCCCACTCTCATGTCGAGTTTTACGAAATCATCAAATGTGATGGTCTCTTTTTGAGGGTCAACCGTTTTGTTTGCAGCTTCATTTGCTTTTTTACTAGCTTCTAACTTATCGAGTTGAATTTGAATCGTCTTATCTTCTATTTTTGAGAATAATAACTCTGATTTACCAATTTGGTGAGAAGATGAAATAAGCATCTCCTTTGAAGCAATATCGCTCCAGGTATTGTTATCTGAATTTAAAATAGACTTTAATTTATTTGATGTAAATGGTAAGAACGGCTCAGACAGAACAGCCAATGCTGTAGCTATTTGAAGTGCCACATACATAATAGTTTGTGTGCGTTCTTCATCTACCTTTATAGTTTTCCAAGGCTCTTCATCTGCTAGATACTTATTACCAAGACGAGCCAAGTTCATTAACTCTTGAGAGCCTTCCCTAAAGCGATAACGTTCAATTGAGCTTGCAATTACAGATGGATATGCTTTTACATTAGCAAGAGTCTCTTTATCTACTTCATTGAGCGCTCCCGGTTGAGGGACTACACCATCATAATATTTATTTGTTAATACGACCACACGGTTAATAAAGTTACCGAAGATGGCTACCAGCTCATTATTGTTTCTTGCTTGGAAATCTTTCCATGTAAAATCGTTGTCTTTAGTTTCAGGGGCATTTGCTGTTAGAGCATAGCGTAAAACATCTTGCTGCTCTGGAAATTCTTTAAGATAATCAGGTAACCAAACAGCCCAGTTCTTAGACGTTGACAATTTGTTACCTTCAAGATTTAAAAACTCATTAGCAGGCACATTTTCCGGGAGTATATAACTGCCTTCAGCTTTCAGCATAGAAGGGAAGATGATACAGTGAAAGACTATATTATCTTTTCCTATAAAGTGAACCAGTTTAGTCTCTTTGTCTTTCCAATAAGATGTCCAGTCTTTACCTTCACGTTCTGCCCATTCTTTAGTCGCAGAGATGTATCCTATAGGTGCATCAAACCATACATACAGTACTTTACCTTCAGCACCTTCAACAGGAACCGGAATTCCCCAATCAAGATCTCTTGTAACAGCTCTTGGGCGTAAACCATCATCAATCCAAGATTTTACTTGTCCGTATACATTAGGCTTCCAATCTTTTTTATGACCCTTAAGGATCCATTCGCGTAAAAAATCTTCATGCTTATTAAGTGGTAAAAACCAATGCTTTGTTTCCTTAAGCGTAGGAACATTACCTGTAATAGCAGATTTTGGATTGATAAGATCTGTAGCGTTATGGCTGGTTCCGCAGTTTTCACATTGGTCACCGTAGGCTTCTTCATATCCACATTTTGGGCATGTGCCTATAACAAATCTATCTGCTAAAAACTGATTGGCTTCTGCGTCATATAATTGCTCGGAAACTTCTTCTACAAACTCATTTTTATCATACAGTGTTTTAAAAAACTCCGACGCAGTTTCGTGGTGTATTTTGGCTGTAGTTCGGGAATAGTTATCGAAAGAAATACCAAAATCTTCAAAAGACTGTTTTATAATAGTGTGATATTTGTCAACAATATCCTGAGGTGATACACCTTCTTTTTTAGCTTTTATGGTAATTGGTACACCATGCTCATCACTACCACAGATGAAGGCTACATCGTTACCCGTAAGCCTTAGGTATCTTGCATAAATATCTGCAGGCACATAAACGCCAGCCAAGTGACCAATATGAATTGGGCCATTTGTGTATGGTAATGCTGCTGTGATGGTATATCTTTTGGACATTTTAATAACTTTAATGAAGGCACAAAAGTACATAATATAAAGGCGATTTAGAAAAAAAATGTACATTTACAAAAAGCACATCTAATGAGAATAAGAGGTTTAAATTTTAGTACAATCCTGTTGGTTTTTTGCTTTGCTATGACTTCTTCTAGTGCTCAACAAAAAGATACCTATATGGAGTCTAATTCGAGTTTAATTCACCCCCCTTATTTAAAAGCAGGAGATACAGTTGCTATTGTTGCTCCTTCAGGAATTCTTAAAAACAGAGAACGCGAAGTACGACAAGCACAAGCACTTTTGAAATCGTGGGGATTACATACTATAGTTGGTAAACATGTATTTAAAAAAGCCAATCATTTTGCGGGGACTGATGATGAGCGCTGTGAGGATATGCAACAAGCTATGGATGACCCCAGTGTGAGCGCTATATGGTGTGCAAGAGGCGGGTATGGTACAGTTAGAATATTGGATAAACTCGATTATACAAAATTTAAGGAATACCCTAAATGGATCATAGGTTATTCTGACATCACTGCATTACACAACCAAGTGCATAATGAAGGCTATCAATCTATGCATGCATTAATGTGTGTAAGCCTTACTGAAAACTTAACTGAAATTAAGGAAACGGTTGCGACGTTTAAGGAAGCAATATTTGGAACACCAAGATCGTACCAGCTTGAAGGTTCTAAATATAATAAGACTGGAAAATCGAGTGGGCAATTGGTAGGAGGAAACCTTACCATGTTGCATACCATGTTGGGCTCTGATACTAGTATAGATACCTCAGGAAAGATCTTATTTATTGAAGAGATTGGAGAGTATAAATACCATATTGATCGTATGCTACAAAGCATGAAACGTGCAGGATATTTTACAAATTGTAAAGGTTTGATTGTAGGTGATATGACAAAACTCAGAAAAAATACGACACTCTGGGGAACCTCTATTGAGCAATTGATCTTGGATGCACTTTCAGAGTATGATTTTCCAATAGCGTTTAATATGCCGGCAGGACACGAAGATGATAATAGAGCATTAGTTTTAGGTCGAATAATCGACTTTAGTGTAACTAAGGAGCAATCTCGTATTTCTTTTCAAAAATAGAGATGGGATTCTATGATCTAAGTAAGGAGGAACGTACAAAATTGGTTGAAACGATCAATCTTGATATAGAGGCTGATTTAGAGTCTAATCAGCAAAATAAAATCATTACGTACTTTTCAGATGAAGATACTTATATACGCAAATCTGCATATCTGGCTATAGGGAAGATCTTTTATAAACGCAAGGATTTACAGAGCATTATTTTGAATACTTTAAGCACACTTATAGAATCTAATGTTGATAGTGTGAGACAAACAACAGTAAATGCTGCAGGAGAAATAGGAAAGTTTCATTTTGATAAGGTGCAATCCTTTTTTGACTCAGGATTGTTTGATGCTCATCATTCCGTTAGAAATGCGGTCATAGGCTCTGTTAAGAAAATGGGGAAGCGAAACCCAGAACCGGTTTTAAACTGGGCTAAAACCTATCTTAAGCACCCTGACAAGGAAGTAAGAAGAGAGATCTGCCATGGTATAGAACTCAGAGGGAGAACGCATCCTCAGGATATTTTGCCCTTATTAAAAGAACTAGAATTTGATGAAACCAAGCGAGTTTCAGAGACTTTAGCTCACGTAATAGGGCAGATAGCCTACAAAAAAGGGTGCCTGAAAACGGTAGTTGCACATCTTAATACATGGAAAAACAAAGCCTTGGTTGACAAGGCTTTGGATGAAATTGTTGATGTTCATGATCGTTACAAGAAGTTTGCTATATTATCACAACAAGAGGCTATTGATTATATAGAAAAAGCATATAGCCATGAAAAATCATAATGAATTAGGTAGGAAAGGAGAGGACTTAGCGATAGATTTTCTATTACAAAAAGGGTATAAAATCCTAGAGCGAAATTTTAGATATAAGAAAGCTGAGGTAGACATCATTGCAGAAAAAAACAATCTCTTATCGGTTATAGAAGTTAAGACAAGGTCATCAACATATTATGGTAATCCTGAAGATTTCGTAAAGCCTAAACAAATTAAAAATTTAGTAGCTGCCATTAATGAATATGTTACATCTAATGATTTAGACGTGGAAGTTCAGTTTGATATTATCGCAATTGTAAAAGAAAAAAGTGAGACTAAAATAGAGCATTTGGAGAATGCTTTTTATCACTTCTAAATGTATATACTTGTAACTACAAATAATAGAGTATAGAAAAGAACATTGACGCAAATTGCTTTAGGTTGCATATGTCTAAGACGGCCATATTCTTTCTTCATTATTTTAAAAGATAAAATACTTCCGGTAAAAATTATTCCTAACATAATAAACCAGTATAAAGATTGTGGGTATGGCATTGTAAGATTGGTAATTAAGAATAATATAGCTAAACCAGAAGTTATCAATAAACCTCTTTGGTTTCTAATATCTAAGGCATTTCTTCTAATGATATCTCTGACTTTTGAGATTATAATTGTGGAAATAAGAATACAAAATACTATGGAAAACGTCATCAATAAACTTTTCATAAAAATAAAAATTCTTTAATGAATGAAAAATATAATTTTCTTAAAATTTATTTATAGAAGTTCATTTCGTCCAGATATTCCCACACATGTTCTGGTAACATGGGCTTTACATTTTTTCCTTCTTTAATTGAAGACCTTATGAATGTGGAAGATAACTCCATAATTGGAGCTTCTATTTTATGAATCTTAGGATGGTTTATGAATTGGTCACTTACAACTCCAGAAGATATTCGAGGATAAACATAAATATGATATCCTTCTAAAATAAGCTCATAGTTTTTCCATTTATGGAAACTTTTTAAGTTATCCTCTCCCATTATTAAAGCAAACTCATGCTCTGGAAATTTCTCGTGGAGATAAGTCAGCGTATTTATGGTGTAATTTGGTTGAGGTAATCCGAATTCTATATCACTAGGTCTTAATTTAGCATAGTCTTTAGTGGCTCTGTATACCATTTCTAATCGCTGGTGATTATCTAAAAGGCTACTTTTTTTCTTAAAGGGACTTAGAGGTGTTACCACAAACCATACCTGATCAAGATCACTATACTCAGCAAGGTGATTTGCTATGGTTAGATGCCCTACATGAATAGGGTTAAATGTGCCAAAATATAAACCAATCTTCATACCTAATCATTAATAAATTCTGAAACTAAAGCATAGGCATCTTTAAGTGCATCTTCAAGATTGGAATTAACAACAATGGTATCAAATTGGGGAGCTGTAGCTAATTCAACAGGTGCTTTTGCTACTCTCATATTAATCTTATCTTCACTTTCTTCGCCTCTGTCTTTAAGACGTCTAATGAGCTCATTAAGATCTGGAGGCTTTACAAAAACGGCCAAGGTTTCTTCTGGAAATTTGCGTTTAATTCTTAGGCCCCCTGTAACATCTATATCAAAAATAACGTGTTTGCCTTTGGCCCAGATGCGCTCTATTTCGGTTTTTAATGTCCCGTAAAAATTATCTCTGTAGACTTCTTCCCATTCTAAGAACTCATCATTTCTTATCTTTTGCTTAAACTCTTTTAAGGATATAAAATAGTAGTCTTTACCATCAATTTCTTTACCTCGTTTCTCTCTTGAAGTAGCAGAGATTGAAAATTCTAAGTTAAGCTCAGGTTGTTTAAGAAGATGTCTAACAATAGTCGTTTTTCCTGAACCAGATGGCGCAGAAAAAACGATGAGCTTTCCTTTTTTATTGTGTGATTCTAATGCTCCCAAACTATAAGACATTTAATAATTGCTCTTTTATTTTTTCGAGCTCATCTTTCATCTGAACAACAAGCTTTTGCATAGGGGCATAGTTGGCTTTTGAACCTATAGTATTTATCTCACGGCCTATTTCTTGAGCTATGAAACCTAACTTTTTACCATTAGAGTCATTAGAGTTAAGTGACTGATAAAAATAGTCCAAATGGTTTTGTAATCTGACTTTTTCTTCTGTGATATCAAACTTTTCTATATAGTAAACAAGTTCTTGTTCAAACCTGTTTTCATCAACACGCTCTTTAATTTCAGCGATACCTTTTTCTAATCGAAGACGTACACCTTCAATGCGTTCAGGATCCATGGTCATTACATCATCTAAAAGCGCTTTAATATTTTTTACACGATCTTCGAAATCTTTTTTTAGAGTAGAACCTTCATCATTTCTATAATCGTTAATTTTTTGAAGTGTTACTTCTATTTCTTTTGCAATAATACTCCATTCATTTTCATCAATATCATCTCGTTCAGTAGTTACGGCATCAGGTAATCTTACAGCCATTTTTAATAACTCTGTAGTATCTCCGTCTACAACTTCTTTCAGTTGTTTTATATATTCTCTTACTACGGTTTGGTTTATAGATGAATTAGTATCCTCTCCTGTAATTTCAACATACAATGAAAAATCTATCTTACCTCTATTTAATGATTTTGCAATGCGCTTTCTAATCTCTAACTCTTTTGCTCTATACATAGAGGGCATTCGCGTATTAATATCTAAGTTTTTACTATTAAGAGATTTTATTTCGATAGATACTTTTTTAGCAGGTAATTGGATTACCGTTTTTCCGTATCCTGTCATTGATTGTATCATGGATTGCTTATAGTTAAAGTTGCGCAAAGGTACAAAAATTGAATTCGTTATATGATAATAAAAAGGAGAGGCCTATTTTTAATTTAGGGTATATTATTTTTAATTTTATACACTCAGAATATAAATCAATTTTCATGTTTAAAAAACAATTTGAAATAAGATGGAGTGATGTAGATGCTAATGGCCATTTAGCGAATTCAGCATATACAAACTTTATGAGTCATGCTCGTATGTCGTTTTTTGGTGACAATGGATTCTCGATGCCAGAAATAAAAAAATACGGTATTGGTCCGGTGGTTTTTTACGAGCATATGTATTATTTTAAAGAGTCGTTTATAGGACAACCTATTACAGTCACTATTGAGATTTCTGGACTTAGTGAAGATGGTATGTTTTTTATGTTTGAACACAATTTCTACAATGAAAAAGGGGATAACTTAGCGTATTGTGAAATGCAGGGCGGGTGGATAGATCTTAAACTCAGGCAACTCACAAAATTACCTACTCCTTTGTTAGGCTTAGCCGATAAATTTCCTAAATCGGATAGTTTTAAAGTGCTTACAAAGGAAGATACCAGAAAGCATGGAATAAGACCTAAACCTTTAGAAATCTGATCATTTTACTAAAAATTTGTAATTTGAAACCAATTAACTAATAAATCATTAAGAAAATGGAAGATTTAAACATTAATTGGATTGCTGTAGTCGTAGCAGCTATAGTTCCAATGATTATTGGATTCATTTGGTACAACCCTAAGGTTTTTGGAATTGCATGGATGCGCGAGTCTGGAATGACTGAAGAGAAAGCTAAACAAATGAACCCTGGAAAAACATATGGATTAGCGTTAGTATTTGCATTTGTACTTGCTTTTGCGGTTTGGCCTCAGGTAATGTTGGGCGGTGGACCTGGAGAAGCTCATGGTGTAGAACCATACCTAACATTTAAACATGGTGCTCTTCATGGTGCCCTATTGGGTCTAATGATTGTATTACCTGTATTTGCTACCAACGCGTTATTTGAACAAAAATCGTTTAAATATGTAGCTATCAATGTTGGATACTGGGTGGTAACTCTAGCAATTATGGGAGGCATAATTAATGCGTGGCAGTAATAATTAACACATTTCTTCATAATAAAAAGAGGCCCTATAAGAGCCTCTTTTTATTTGAATGGGAGATGTTGTTTAAAAGATTTTATCTGTACGTTTTTAATAAAAGGCTTCAGAATTTTATTTGGTAATGTACGCTTATGCTTGCAATAACAAGTTAGTTGTTCAGGGACAGCTCCTAAAGTGCTTTTAATTTCTGATGCTGTTCTACCTAGATTAATTTGCTGTACTTTGTTTTCAATCCCAATTCTTACATAATCGTTTAATATCCTTGGGTAAATAGCATATTGTTTATTCATACTATAATCTATACCGATAAAATGGGCATCGAGATTATTTTGATTAACCATGGCAGATAAAAACCCTACAAGTTTGTCTTCTAAAAAATAGGCCTTAACAATAAAGTCTTCACCATAGCTTTGCTTTAAGTTTATATAGGTGTTAAGGTTGAGAACTTGAGCATTAAAATTTGAATTAGAAATCGTGTTTTGATATAAAGCTTGCAATTCGTCTTTATAATGTGCAATATCTTTTTCAGTAAAAAACTTTGCCGTTAAAGAGATGCTTTTAGAGTCTGCCTTATTGGCCTTTACTCTATACTTCGATTTTAAAGCATTTTTATAATCATCAAAAGAACCCCATTCAGACTTAAGGTATATAATCATATTCGGCTCTACATGCATAGAAGCATAATCGTAGGCTTTCAAGGAATCTGTAATAAAAAGAGAGTCATTTCTGAAATCTTTTACAAATATGGCATGTAGTCTACGCGTAGATTTAATGTGTTGTTTTAATGCTGAAGCTATAGCATTAAATGTTACTATTTTATCTTCACCGGCTTTAAGAAAGGTGCCATACTCGCCACTTAAAAAAACATTACCACAAAAAAGAACTCGTATTTCGTTATTACAAAAAAGCCTGTAAACCAATCTTCTAAGCCAGTTGGGCATTTTAATATTCTTGGTAATAGTTTCGATGCTTATGGCTACTAATTGTGTGTTTGCGAACGCTACAGGATTATCATCTTTCAGAACAACGATGTAGGTAAATCCGATATCCTTGTTAGCAGCCTCAAACGCTCTTAAAAAAGTTGGCGAATAGTATTTATTATCACAACAATCTAAAACATCCCAATAATGATCAGGAATGTCATCAATTGAATTATAAAACACCCATTGCAGTGTGCTCACTTTATTTTGTGACTTTAGGTTTTAACGAAACTAAGTATACTCCGGCAAAGATAAGGAGCATAGCGGCAATTTTAACAATATTTATTGAGTCTACACCCATTACTATTGCAAACATTCCGGCGATAACGGGCTGTAAATAAATAAATACACCAACCGTAGAAGCTTTGAGCTTTGTAAGGGCTAAAGGGTTTAAAATATATGTTCCAAATGTGGCAGCTACAACGACAAATAAAATAGCGAAAGTAGCATAAGGTGTAAAAGTATGCCACTGTACTTCTTGGATTTCTAAGTAACCAAACGGAAGTACTAAGAAAAACCCAAACAAGAACAGCCATTTAATAAAAGTAAACGGATGGTATTTTTCTGTTAGTCGCTTTATAAGGATAATGTAAATACTGTACGAAATGGCATTAATAAAAATAAAAGAGTTTCCTAACAATACGTTATCTGCAGGACGAGATGATTTACCATAAATTGTTAAGACAATGGCTCCACAAAAGGAAAGAAATACCCCAAAAGATTTAAGCTTAGTGATTTTTTCCTTTAAAATAATGGCAGATAAAATTAGTATGATGACCGGAGTAATTGTTACAATTGATGAGGCATGAATGGGGGACGTAAGTTCTAAACCTTTTAAAAACAATAACATGTTTACAGCAACACCAAATACTGCAGCAAAAAAGAACTTTATATAATCTTTACGATCTACTTTTTCTTTTGGGAGGAATAAACTAAATAACCAGAACAATAATGTTGCTCCGCCAACTCTCATGATTACCAGGGCAAAAGGTTTTACAAAACCGTCATTAATTACAGTTTTTGCAAACGTATAGTTTAACCCGTACAGAAGCTGAACCATGAATACAGCAAAAAGTGCAAACGCTCTACTATTCATGTATTTTTTGTTTAGCTAGCTCAACAGTAGCTTTAGAATTTCCAATAAAAATGCTATCGCCAACAATAATTACTGGGCGCTTTAAAAACGTATAATGCTCTAAAATATACTTTTTGTATTCTGATTCACCTAGATTTTTATTCTTAAGATCATACATCTTATAGAGCTGAGCACGCTTACTAAAAAGAGCTTCATAACTTCCAGATAAATGGTGCATATGCTCTAACTGTTCAGTAGTAATAGGAGTGCTTTTTATATCGATAAGGTTGAAGCTTTCAGGGAGATTTAATTCTTTTAGAATGCGAATGCAAGTACTACAAGTTTTTAAATAGAATACAGCGTTCATAATTAGTGGTTAGATCGTATAAAATATTGCTGTGCAAAGTAAGTTCATTTAAAGCTAAAATGAGCTATTTTTAAGGAAATTATAAGTTTATTATTAACGTCATAAACATATAAATTCACAAAGACTTAAGTAAAATAGATTTAGATTTTATTTTTGTAGCTTAAAACCACTTCAATACATGGATTATTATACAGTTGCTTCGATATTAGTTGTGCTTTCTGCATTATTTGGTTATATCAATGTGAGATTTCTAAAATTACCTATAACCATTGGCTTAATGATTATAACTATTGTCTTTACAGTGATTATTTTAATATTAAGTCAGTATGATGATACATTGTTGTTGAGGGAGAAAGCCTTTATATCTAGTATAGATTTTGAAACAGTACTGTTAGATATCATGCTTAGCTTTTTATTATTTGCTGGAGCATTACACACCAATTTTGCGCAATTAAAAGTACAACGAGGACCTATTCTGGCATTTGCAACATTAGGTGTACTTATATCTACATTTCTTGTTGGAATAATAATGTTTTATGTGCTTCAATGGATAGGGTTAGAAGTGAAGTTTATCCATTGCCTATTATTTGGAGCGTTGATATCCCCTACAGACCCAATTGCGGTATTAGGGATTTTGAAAAAAGTAGGTGCTCCAAAAAAATTAGAAACAAAAATTGTTGGAGAGTCATTATTTAATGATGGGGTAGGTGTCGTCGTTTTTCTTACGATTTTTTCTGTAGCATCTTCAACGACTGGCTCTGTTGAAGTGGCAGATATTTTTTCATTATTCTTTGTTGAGGTGATAGGAGGTATTGTATTAGGCTTGTTATTAGGTTGGATTACATATCGATTAATGAAATCTATAGATAACTATGAAATAGAGGTCATTATTACAATTGCATTGGTTATGGGAGGCACATTACTAGCACACAAGTTCCATTTGTCAGCCCCTTTGGCCATGGTAACAGCGGGGTTAATAGTTGGAAATGATACTGTAAGGAATACTGCTATGTCTGAAGTCACAGAAGCTTATGTAGATAAGTTTTGGGAGCTTATAGATGTATTACTAAATACTTTATTGTTCATTATGATAGGAATGGAAATGCTTGTACTTACCTATGAGAAGAATTATGTTATGGCCGGACTGTTAGCCGTGCCAATATTATTGTTGTGCAGGTACATTTCGCTTTGGTTGCCTATCAAATTCTTTGCAAAACGTTTAGATTTTGTGCCAAAAACCAACCTTATTATGACTTGGGGAGGATTACGAGGAGGAATTTCTATAGCACTAGCTTTAAGTTTGTCAAAAGACATGAATAGAGAACTCTTTCTATTAATTACTTACATTATAGTTGTAGTTTCTATTATCGGTCAAGGTCTTACCGTTGGGCCTATAATTAAAAGACTAACTAGAGAGAAATCTTAATGTACTTTCAGGTAAGGTTCAACATCCTTAAATGGTATCGTAAATTCTGTATAGCCCTGATCGTATGATGCAATCTCATAGACGTTGTATAGTAGAACAATACCTTCATCGCTAAAACCTATATTTTTAGGGAGCTTGAAAGGTTCTCCGTAAAAATAATCTTCTTCAGAACTCTCATTGTTGTTCTCCTTTAGAAAAAAAGACTTTGCTAAATCTGTGAAGGCTTTATCTAAATTAATGATTTCACCATTAGAATATGGCTTACCATTTTTAGGATTAATATTGATTAATTGAATGGCATCATTACCATGAGCCCCACCTTTGTCAGAATAGGTGCTTAAGGCTATGGTTATTATGGATTCAGATTGGTAGATAACTTCTGTTTCTATTGCAATCTCCCAGGCTTGCTCACTATCCGGAAATGTGCTTTTAAAATCTTTGAATTCTTTGTCAAAAGTATCTAAAGCAGCTTCAATATTAATTGAATCATCATATCCTACAGATTTTATAATCTCTTTTTCGATAAGCCCGTTAATCTCTTCCGAAATATCAGAATCTGGTGTGGCAATGTCATAACTAACTTCGATAACTGCCTCATAAGATTTTGATATGGTATGATTTTCAAAAGCTAAGGGTTTTGCCTCCTCTTTACAACTAACGAAGAGACCTATTGCTACAACAAGTGCTATTTTTTTGAAATTTGAACGTACAGTATTATGCATAGAATAAAGGTAGTATATACATTTGAATACAACGAATTAAACTCTAAATTTGTTGCACACTTATTTTTACAATTTAAGTGTAAACTAAACCGAGTCTCTGCGTCTAATCGCTTTTAAAAAAGATCAAATGAAATTTAATACGAAAACAATACACGGTGGACAAAAACTAGACCCAGCTTATGGTGCTGTGATGCCACCAATATATCAAACATCAACATATGCACAATCCACTCCCGGAGGGCATAAAGGTTATGAGTACTCTAGAACACATAACCCAACCAGAAATGCTTTAGAGAATGCTTTAGCCAGCATTGAAAATGGAAAACATGGTTTAGCATTTGGTTCGGGCCTTGCTGCAATTGATGCTATAATTAAAACATTGAACCCAGGAGATGAGGTAGTGTCTACTAATGACCTTTACGGAGGGACGTACCGTTTATTTACTAAAGTATTCGAAAATTTTGGTATAAAGTTCCATTTTATAGGTATGGAAAATGCTGATGACATTGAGAATTATATCAATAGTAATACAAAACTTATTTGGGTTGAAACCCCTACTAACCCTATGATGAATATTATTGATATAAAATCAATATCAGCAATAGCAAAGAAGCATAATATTCTTTTAGCGGTAGATAATACATTTGCGACGCCTTATTTACAACAACCTTTAAACCTTGGAGCTGATATTGTGATGCATTCAGCCACAAAATATTTAGGAGGACATAGCGATGTAGTTATGGGTGCACTTATTGTAAATGATGATGCATTAGCAGATCAATTATACTTCATTCAAAATGCAAGCGGAGCCATATGCGGGCCTCAGGACAGTTTCTTAGTATTAAGAGGAATTAAGACGCTACACGTGCGTATGGAGCGTCATTGTGAAAACGGAAAAGCAGTGGCCGAGTTTCTAGCTAATCACCCTAAAATTGAGAATGTATATTGGCCAGGATTTGAAACACATCCTAATCATGATGTTGCTAAAGAACAAATGACCGATTTTGGAGGCATGGTTTCGTTTACAACGAAGGGTAATAATTATGAGGAAGCTATTAAAATTGTTGAGAACCTTAAAATATTCACATTAGCTGAATCATTAGGAGGTGTAGAGTCATTAGCAGGTCACCCGGCGAGTATGACACATGCCAGTATACCAAAAGAAGAGCGAGAAAAAACAGGAGTGGTAGATTCCTTAATTAGATTAAGTGTAGGAATAGAGGATAAGGATGATCTTATCGGAGATTTAAAACAAGCGATTGGTTAATAAGACTAATCTAAGTAATAAATATAGCCAACATTTAGCCATACCAGATAATCATTGGCTTTATTAGAATCTAATTGGTGATCTAAACCATCAACAAAATCATTAAAGTAGTATTGCCATCTTAGATCGATCATAAGATCGGATAAGATGGTAAGTTTGTATCTGGTACCAATACTTCCAACAAGAGACCATGTAGAACCGTTTTCAGCATTCACAGAACCTGGCTGCCAGAAAGAATAAAAATTATTTGGATTGTTGATATTTTGATCACCAAAAGTAGTAGATACTTCTGGAGAATACCATGTGTAATGAGCACCTAGGCTTATAAATGGAGCAAAAGAATACGCTCCGGCTGAAAATGCTCTAATACTCTTAGGGAAAAATTCTAATTGCATACCTACATCCCAGTTTTGAGCAACTCCAGAATGTGCACGTAATTGATCTGCCTCGACAGAAGTACGACTATCGTCTACCCATTTACCAAAATGATCAAGATTGGTTTTATTCCATGAAATTTCACTTCTAAGTTTGAAGTGATCATTAAAATATGTGTCTGTGGTGTAGCAATTACAATCTGCACGATACGAAAAATTTATGTAGTGTATAATACCAACACCAATACCGGTGTTACCTGCATTTGTTTCAAAATCTCGACGAACACCAAAGTCCGACTGAAACGCCACAGGCCCAACGATTACACCTATTTCGTGAGAAAATCCTAATTGAGAATGACTACTTTGTATTGTAAATACAATTACAAAGAGAATAGACAATTTTTTTAATATGTTCACCATAGGTTTAATTAATTGAGGCAAATTACCGAACAAATATATAAAAACTCGACGAAATACCAAATAAAACGGATAAAATGCATAAAAATATAAGATTTGATGATTTTTTCAAGTTTTGATAATTATTTAAAATTAAAATGATGAATTTAAAAAAATAAGCTGATATTTTTAGAGATAATGTATCTTTGCTGCTTGTAAATGACAATTTGTTAACATTAATATACATGAAAGATAAAATAGAAGCATTTTTAGATCTTGTAAGACAACGTAACGGCAATGAACCTGAGTTCATGCAAGCTGTTGAAGAAGTTGCAGAAACTGTAATTCCTTACATTGTTAATCATGATATATATCACGGTAAAAACATTCTTTTAAGAATGGTTGAACCAGAACGAGTGATATCATTTAGAGTATGTTGGGTAGATGACAATGGAGAAATACAGGTTAACAGAGGGTATAGGGTACAAATGAACTCTGCAATTGGCCCTTATAAAGGTGGATTACGTTTTCACCCAACAGTAAACATGAGTATACTTAAGTTTTTGGCTTTTGAACAAGTGTTTAAAAATAGTTTGACAACACTACCCATGGGTGGTGGAAAAGGAGGGTCAGATTTTGATCCAAAAGGGAAGAGTGACAATGAAATAATGAGATTCTGCCACGCTTTTATGGGTGAATTATTCCGTCATATAGGTAATGATACAGATGTACCTGCTGGAGATATTGGCGTTGGAGGTCGTGAGATAGGATTCTTATTTGGAATGTATAAAAAATTGAGAAATGAATTCACTGGGGTTCTTACAGGTAAAGGACTTACCTGGGGAGGTTCTTTAATACGTCCTGAAGCTACAGGATATGGAAACGTGTACTTTGCACAAAGCATGCTAGGAACAAAAGGGGATAGCTTTGACGGCAAGACAGTAGTTATTTCTGGTTCGGGTAATGTTGCACAGTATGCTGCAGAAAAGTCTATTCAATTAGGAGCTAAAGTAGTTACCATGTCTGATTCTTCAGGATATATCCATGATTCTGAAGGGATAGATGAAGGTAAATTAGCATATATCATGCACCTTAAAAATGTAAAAAGGGGACGTATCAGTGAATACTTAGAAGAATATCCAAATGCTAAGTTTGTTAAGGGGCAAACACCATGGAATGAGAAATGTGACATCGCCTTACCATGTGCTACTCAAAATGAACTAAACGGTGATGATGCTAAAGCATTATTATCTAATGGCTGTATTTGTGTCAGTGAAGGCGCCAATATGCCATCAACAAAAGATGCTATTGAGGAGTTCCACAAGGCAAAAATATTATTTGCACCAGGGAAAGCATCAAATGCGGGAGGTGTAGCTACCTCTGGTTTAGAAATGACTCAAAACTCATTACGTTACAATTGGACCAGAGCCGAGGTGGATGAGAAATTAAAACAAATTATGACAGATATTCATTCTTCTTGTACAGAATATGGTACTGATGAGAATGGTTACATAGATTATGTAAAAGGAGCAAATATTGCAGGCTTTGTTAAAGTTGCTGATGCTATGTTAGCTCAAGGTATAGTATAATCTAAATAAAATAGTATTTTAATTAGCTTCTAAGCATTCATGTTTAGAAGCTTTTTTTTAGTTGATATATTATTATATCAAAATAATCGTTAGTATTAAATATCTTTGAACAAAATAATTGCTGATGATAAAAAGAGTTGCATTAACTTTTTGCTTAATTTTCTTTTCAATCATAGGACTTTCAGCTCAGAATTTTTCTAATCTGTGGCAGGGTCACTTTTCTTATTATGATATCAAAGATATTACCAGAAGTGAAGATAAAATATATGCCGCCTCTGAGAATGCAGTCTTTAGTTACGATATTAATACAAACGAAATATTCACAATTACTACTGTTGAAGGACTATCAGGCCAATTAATATCTACTATCGAATACAGTGCCGAATTTCAAACCCTCTTAATAGGTTATGAAAACGGGTTAATTGAACTGTATTTTGAAACAAGCAATGATGTACTATCTGTTGTAGACATTTTAGAGAAGCAAACCATTTCTCCGGATAATAAAAGAATAAATGATTTTAACGAAAATCTAGGATTAGTATACATAGCAACTGATTTCGGAATTTCTGTATATGACTTAGATAGATTAGAGTTTGGAGATACCTATTTTATTGGTAATGGAGGGTCTCAAATTACTGTAGAAAAAACGGCGATTTTTAATGATGCTATTTATGCTGCGTGTAGAGATAATAATGCTGTAAAGAAAGGTGAGCTTTCAAATCCAAATCTTATCGATTTTCAACAATGGCAGACTATTGGAGCTGGGAATTTTGTATCCACAGAAACTATAGAAGACAACTTATATATTGTTGGTGAAGACAGAAGATTTTATGAATTACTGAACGATAACCTTAGTTTAATTTCAATTTTTGACGACCTACCAAATGATAGTGATGTATCCTCTAATAGATTGATATACACAACCGATATTGAAGTTTTTTTGTACGATTCTGATGCTATATTATTAAATCAAATCAATCAAACCCTTGATTTCACAACCCAGTTTTCTTCATCTATTTTAATTAATGATCAGATTTATATAGGGACTAATACATTTGGTGTTCTTACCACATCAATTAATGATATCCTCTATACAGAAATAAGACCAGAAGGGCCACTGCTAAATTCAGCATTTAAAATACAGGCTGGGAGCAATGAGTTATGGGTAACGTTTGGAGAGTATAATAGATTTTATGACCCAAACCCATTAAATAGTAGAGGCTTAAGCCATTATTTGACTGAAGATGAACGATGGATTAACATTCCTTTTGATAGCCTTTTAGGTGCCAGGGAATTAAACTATGTAGCCTTAAATCCATTTAATCCAAGTCAGGTATTTGTAAGTTCATTCCATGATGGGTTATTGGAAGTCAATGACAATGAACCTACTGTACTTTTTGATGAATCTAATAGTGGTTTAGAATCTTTATTTTTTCCACCTGCACCCAATTTTGTTAGTATAAGAGTTTCGGGATCTGAATTTGACAGAACAGGAAAACTCTGGACAGTGACCTCTAAAGTGGATAGAGCCTTAAAATCCTATGACCCAGCAAGTGGACAATGGGAGTCATTTAGTTTTGGAGATCTAATACAAGACGCATTGTTTGATGAAGCCGGGTTTTCCGATCTAGATATTGATAGTAATGGAACCAAATGGATTGGTAGTTTACTTTTTGGGGTTATAGGGTATAATGAAAACTCTGGTGGAAGCAGTAACATAAATAATATTAATACTGAAGCTCAGAACCTACCATTTACATCCGTAAGAGCAGTAGATGTGGACAGCAGGAATAGGGTATGGATTGGCACCGATTTTGGTTTAAGAGTGCTGTTTAATACGGCTAACTTTTTTGATGACCCAAATCCAACAGTCAATGAGATTATTATACTAGAAAATGGTATTCCTAAAGAGCTATTAGAAAGTCAGTTTATTACAGATATAAAGTCTGATGGGTCAGATAATAAGTGGGTAGGAACATTAACGTCAGGCATATTTTATTTCTCTCCAGATGGTCAAAATACAATATATCATTTTACAATTGACAATTCGCCACTTCCCTCAAATACAATAAATGATATTTCTATTGACTCATCGAACGGAAGGGTTTATATAGCTACAAATAGAGGTTTAGTTTCTTTTTCGGCAGGAGGTTCTGCCCCTAAGGATACCTTAGAAGAGGCATTTGCCTACCCCAATCCGGTAAGGCCAGAATATAATATCTTAGGATCCAGAGATTTAAATGATATCACTAAAGGTGTAAAGATCAGTGGTCTTACTGATAATGTAAATGTAAAAATTACAGATATTGAAGGTAATTTAGTAGCCGAAGCTCAAACTAATGTTAACCTGAGATCTTCTAGTGCAAATTATAATTTTGCTATTGATGGTGGAACTGGTATCTGGAATGGAAGAAATCTTGGAGGAAATATAGTAGCTTCTGGCGTATATTTGATAATGATATCTGATTTAGATTCTTTTGAAACTAAAGTCATAAAACTTCTTATAGTAAGATAGCTAAATATCTATGCTCAATTCTAATAAGGTTATTGTACTTTCAAGTCTAAAGTATAAGGATAATGATTTAATTGTTAAATGCTATACTCGTAATAAAGGCATAGTAAGTTACATCATTCGAGGTGCTTTCAAGAGTAAAAGAGGACGCGCAAAAAGTATATATTTTCAACCATTGAGCCAATTAAAAATAGAGGAAGTAATTAAGCCGAATAGGTCTCTTCAATCTATTAAAGAAGTAAAGTTTTCCTATATCTATGAGACATTAACTACAGATGTATACAAAAATGCAATCGCTTTTTTTATTGCAGATATATTAAGTATTGTACTTAAAGAAGAAGAGACTAACAATGAGTTGTTTGAATTCTTAGAATTGTCATTTCAGTATATCGATAAAGAAGATCAATTTGCTAATTTTCATCTGCTCTTTTTGCTTAAGTTAAGCAAATATTTGGGGTTTTATCCTGATGTTTCTAATATAGAACTCACATATTTTAACCTAGAAAAAGGAGTTTTTCAATCGACTCAAAGTTCTATATATTCGATTTCCGGAAATGTTTTAACACTTTTAAAACAGCTATTAGGCATAAATTTTGATACACTTAATACGATCAAAATAAATGCAAAACAAAGACAAGAGTTTTTAAGTATGTTATTGTATTATTTTGAACTACATTTGGGGGATTTTAAGAAGCCGAAATCGTTACAGGTACTTAATGATGTATTTCATTAAGATCAAACAAGGAGAGGACGTAAAGTATACAATGCTGAAGATTATTTTTGACAATATTAGAATTAGTAGCGCTACATTTAAGATATTACTTTTAGCTGTTTTTTCAGTGCAAATGGCATTGGGACAATCCGTCACAGTATTAGAAAAGGGAACAAATGAACCTATAGGCGGTGTGGCTATATATAACTTGAAGAAGACGAAAACGGCTGTTACAGACATTAACGGCATTGCTGATATCAGTAAATTCGATAATGACGAAAACCTATATTTTCAAAGTTTTTTATACAAGAAGCTACAAGTAAATAAATCAATTTTATCACAACAAAATTATACCATTTACTTAGAAATTAAAGTAGAGGACCTTAAGCAGGTGGTTATATCTGCATCTAAGTTTGAACAGAGTAAACGAGATGTGCCTCAAACCATTGTTAGTATAGATTCTAAAGATATTGAACTTGCAAACCCTCAAACCAGTGCAGATTTACTACAATCTTCAGGAAATGTTTATCTTCAGAAGAGCCAGTTAGGGGGAGGTAGCCCTATGATAAGGGGGTTTTCTACAAATCGACTTTTAATAACTGTAGATGGGGTAAGGATGAACAATGCTATTTTTAGAGGAGGTAATATTCAGAACGTAATATCTATAGACCCATTTACTATAAGAAATACAGAAATAACCCTAGGTGCAGGTTCGGTGGTTTATGGTAGTGATGCTATTGGTGGCGTAATGAGCTTCTACACAAAGAAACCAGAATTGTCGTATAAAAAAGACACTTATTTTAATGCAAATGCTATTCTTAGATATTCGACAGCTAATGAAGAAAGTACAGCGCATGTTGACTTTAATATCGGAATAGAAAAATGGGCTTTCCTAAGTAGTATAAGCTATTCTAGCTATGATGACCTTAGAATGGGGAAACATGGCCCTGACGATTACCTAAGACCTTCCTATGTGATTAGACAAAACGGAGAAGATGTTGTCGTAGAAAATTCCAATCCATTGGTGCAACGCCCAACCGGATTTAATCAATTGAGCTTAATGCAAAAGATACGCTATGAACCTTCAGATAATCTCAATTTTGATTTTAATTTCTATTACAGTTCAACGTCAGATTACTCGAGGTATGATAGATTACTTAGGTTAAATGACAATGGACTGCCATTCTCAGCCGAATGGAATTATGGACCTCAAGATTGGTTTATGGGAAATGCTCAATTAACTAAACATAGTAGTAATTCTAACCTGTACGATAAGATTCAAGCCACTTTAGCGTATCAGAATTTTAAAGAAAGCCGAATCGATAGAGATTTTCAATCAGAGATCAGATCTATAAGATCAGAATCTGTAGATGCCATTTCGCTTAACCTCGATTTAGAAAAACAATTATCTGAAAAGACGAGCATTTTCTACGGATTAGAATACTTGTTTAACAATGTCAATTCTGATGCATCACAATTGAATATCACATCTAATATTTCTAGCCCAAATGTAACAAGATATCCGGATGGCTCTACATGGCAATCTATAGCAGCATATGGAAGTATTAAATACAAACCTAATCCTAAGTTTGTATTTCAATCCGGTTTACGTTACAACCACGTATATTCTGAAGCTGATTTTACGGCAAATAATGTATTTCTGAATTTGCCTTTTAATGATGCCATGATTAATACCGGAGCACTTACAGGAACAGCTGGGTTTAGTTGGATACCTAATGAAACCATGCAATGGAAACTAAATGCTTCAACAGCTTTTAGAGCCCCTAATATTGACGATATAGGAAAAGTTTTTGATTCTGAACCAGGGTCTGTTGTTGTTCCTAATAATGACCTCGATGCAGAATATGCCTATGGAGGAGAATTAGGGCTAAAACTCAATTTTAATGATGTTCTTATTTTAGATTTAGCCACCTATTATACCTTCTTAGATAATGCACTTATAAGAAGAGATTTTTCAATTAATGGCGAAACCGAAATTTTATACGATGGTGAATTGAGTAATGTTCAGGCTATACAAAATGCATCTAAAGCATGGATATATGGTTTTGAAATGGGGGCAGAGGTTAACTTTACTAAACAATTAAAATTGAGAAGTCAGTTTAACATCATAGGAGGTACTGAGGAAGATGAGTCAGGTAATGAAGTACCTGTAAGGCACGTTGCTCCAGATTTTGGAAACACCCATTTAATCTGGAAAACAGAAAGGCTAGAGATTGATGCTTTTGCAGTTTATAGCAGCGAATTAACATTTAACGAATTAGCACAGTCAGAACGATCTAAGCCATTTTTATATGCACTGGATAGCAATGGCAACCCGTATTCTCCATCGTGGTATACCCTAAACTTAAGAACCAACTATAAGATTAATAAGTCGTTATCTGTAACAGCAAGCTTAGAAAATATTACAGACCAACGCTACAGACCATATTCTTCAGGAATATCTGCGGCTGGAAGAAACCTTATTCTGGCGTTAAAATATAGCCTATAGTCTAGAACCTTTTAATCGCTTTCTTAGTGATGATCTGGCCATTAGAAAGCTGCACCTTAGCAATGTAAGCAGCTTTACTTAACTTAGATAAATTATATACTTCACTAGATGAAGAACCATGTAAATTGTATATAACACGACCTAATAGATCGATAATTTCGACATTTTGAATAGTATGGGCATTACCCTTTATACTGAACTTTACATTGCCATTATTGAGCTCATTTATCGTAAGGCTATTAGGGTCTAAATTAACATTATCAATAGAAAGTGCTTGAGGGTTAAATACAATCTCAAAACGATCAGTGAAACTACCAACTTCAGATGTAAACGAATAATCTGAGTCTTTAAGATTGTGTAATGTACTAAGTAAATTGTCTTTTAAGTAGATGTCATTTGCACTATAAAAAACACCTTCAAATTGAGCAATAGCTATGGTGTAAATAGTTGGAGACTCTATAGTAGTATTGAAACCGAGCTCAATTACCTCATCTAAACCTAAACTAGAAACACTTTTCCCTTGTATGACAAATTCATCGTTACTATCAGTTATGGTAGAATATAGCTTAGCAAAATTAGCAGAAGAAGCATTACGCTTTACATCAAAAGAGCTACCATCATTGCCATCTGTTGCACCATCAATATGGGCTACAGCAATTTGACTAAATACACCATTATCAGATGTTAAGTTTAACCAAAGCGCCTCACGATTAGTAGAAGACGAAGCGCTAGGACTTCTAAAAAACTGATCATTATCTCCAGTGACACGCATTGAGTTGTTAAATGTCACATTACCACCAGTAAGTGCTTCAACAAAAAAGCCTTGACCAGAAGGCACAAAACTATTCGGTATTATACCAGACGCCCCCGCGGTGTTTATACCACTAACAGAAATTACAGCATAATCAGCTCCAGAAAAATTTTGCCCGTCATTACCAGATGCATTGGCATCTAAAGCAGTAGCCTGGCTCCATAGATAAATATTATCAACAATACCTGCATTTACTGTAAAGAAAGTTGCAGCATCAATGGCACTTGGATAAGGATTTCCTAAGAAATTCCAATCATTATAAGTGCCACCACTGGCATTTGTAATTGCAGATAAGATTACACCATTATTAAACGCACCTTGAAACGTAAATTGCTGTGATGCAGGAAAGAAACCAATTGGCGAACCGGTTGTTGCATAACCTATTCCAGGAGTCATTACACCAGACGTAAGTTGCCATGCATTACCATCATCATCAATATCATCTTGACCTGGCACGAAAGTACCTGTATTATTGACTTCGTCCAAAACGTCAACGAAGTTTGCTGCATTAAAAATAAAACGTCTGCTTCCTGGTACATTAGCAAAAGAATTCTCAACAGTTTCTCCGATAACAGGAGAACCCCAATAGGTGTATTCTAGTGGTCCTGTGAGTACAGATGTGTTTTTCTGCACAGTGATTGTACCGTTAGCGGTAGTTGTAGCAGCATCATCAACTTGAACAACTGATCCTTCAGTCGTAACAGTAATATCACCATCAGCAACGATATCATTCTGAACTTCGATGAATGTACCATTACTTACCGTAAGTGTAAAACCAGTATTCACCGTTAAACTACAAGCACTAAAACTACCACTTGCTGTTGTATCATAATTTCCATTGATTATAGCTTCAGCAGTAATCGTAGGGGCACCATTATCCCATACTGTGCCATCCCATGTTGTTGTTGAGGCACATAATAGGCAGGAATATGTACAAGAGCCTAGAGTTACAATAGTATTGGATAGTGTCCAACTTGAGGGATTTGTAACATCTGCCAGTATTTGACTTGTTCCTGCAGTTACATTACAATTATGAAACCCATTATCTGTTTCACCTAAATCAACCGCATCAGTTCCGTCGGTCAAACCAGTAGGAAGGGCGGTGGTTTGTGCCGTAGTAGCATCTCCCCATGGCGTACTATCAAAGTGAACAGCATATACAAAAGAAGGGGCCGCATCTGTGCCTTGATAAGCTAAAATTTGATCACCATTTGTAGCTAAGGCAAAATTATTATCATCAGTTATTGAGCCGGCAGAAGCAGAAAAAGGGGCACTGTCTGTTACAATAATTTCTGTACCACAACTAAGATCAGTAGTGGCTGTCCATACTAACACACCTTCATTAGTTCTAAAGCTTCCTGAAGCTTGCCATCCGTTATCTGTAAACCTAATTTCTGTGGTTGCTAATACGTCTACTAATAACACGAAAGAAAATTCATCCGGATTATCAGAATTAAAACCGGTAATGGCTATATCGCCTGGGTTTAATGTTGTTTGTGCACTTACTGAATAACTCTCAAAGAAGAGAGCAAACAAAGTAATTAAAATATAAAGAGTAATTTTTTTCATCGCAAGGGGAGTTTAAGATTTGGCGTTGTTTTTTATCTATATTTTATATACTGATCAATTCTTATTTTTGGATCATGTTAAACCATAAAACATACACAGTAGAAGAAGCCAAAAAAAAATTGGAGTACTACTGTACATATCAAGAACGTTGTCATCAAGAGGTTAGAAAAAAACTACAGGACATGCGAATGATACCTGAAGCTATAGATGTCATTATTGTACATCTTATTCAACATAACTTTCTTAATGAAGAACGTTTTGCCAAAACATTTGTACGCGGTAAGTTCAAAATAAAGGGTTGGGGCAAACGTCGTTTAACCTTAGAATTAAGGAAAAAAGACATCGCCAAAGTTAATATAAATCAAGCACTTAAAGAAATATCTGACGAGGAGTATACCGTGATTTTGGACACCTTAGCGAAAAAAAAATGGGCCAATATTAGCGAAAAAAGCATGATAAAGAAGAAAAAAAAGCTGTTAGATTACCTCTTATATAGAGGCTGGGAACCACATTTAGTGTATGATAAAATTAACGAATTTACTAACTGATACCGTTAATTCTATTGGTTTTGACAATAGCCTTTTCGTTTTTCCAGTCAATCCATTTTTGCCCCTTTATACGACGCATTAAGTTATCAGTATTTCGCATCACAAAAACATTATAAACAGCTTTTGCTAAATTTTTTGGGTTTCTGGCTATAGCTCTTAAACTCATAGAGAATCCGGGGGTTAGATATCTCATATAGTGCCAATAGCCCTCGGGCATGTATAATACTTCACCATGATTGAGTTCACAAACCCAACCTTTAGCTTGGTGAAGTGCGGGCCATTTATCAAAATCTGGATTAGCAAAGTTGATATCTTCTCTTGTAATTAAAGAGTGAGGAATCTTATATAGATGCTTAGTTTGCTTTTGGTCAAAAAGAATACATTGTTTCTTGCCTTCAAAATGAAAGTGAAAAATATTAGCCAAATCTATATCATAGTGCATAAAGGTATAAGAGTCTCTACCTCCAAAGAATAGCATTGGTAGACCCTTCATCAACCTTAACCCAAAATCTGGGTAATTAAAATCATTCTGTAATTCTGGGACTTCTTTTAGAATATTCCATAAAAAAATGCGGAATTTCGTGGGTTCTTTTTTGAGCAAGTCCACGTAATCGCTCATCAGCATTTTAGCGTGGGGCTCATTGAAACCATCATTGTGGTCAACCGGACGATCATCATAGAGCGGCACGGTTTTATCACCGGCAATAGACTTCATGTAATCTAAGGACCATTTGGTGTAAGCGGGCCAATCTTCTACAAAACGCTCTATTACCACGGGCTTTTGCGGTTTAAAATAGTGTTTTAAGAAGTCCTCTTTAGTGATAGTAGCAACTCTGGGAATGTCTTGAAGGTTTAATTTCAATGGCTCACAATTTTAAGGTTCAAAGTTAATAAATCGTTATGAAACTTTAATTATTGTTAAGAATGCCCGAAATTTTACTTCAAAGCCTTGGCTTTTACCTTAGCAGCTTCATTACGCTCTATAGTATGATCAGGTCTGGTCCATTTAGGTTTTTCACCTAAAGCCTCGTATTGAGAGTCTTCAGCTTCCACAGTTTTAGGTTGCATTTTCTTTATAAATGGCTTTTGAGGATTTAATCCAAGTAACTCAAAGAGCTTCATGTCTTCATTGACATCCGGATTAGGTGTGGTCAATAATTTATCACCAGCAAAAATGGAGTTAGCTCCGGCAAAGAAGCATAGTGCTTGTCCTTCTTGAGACATATCTGTTCTACCTGCACTTAACCGTACCTGAGTTTCGGGGATGACGATTCGGGTTGTGGCAACCATTCTCACCATTTCCCAAATAGATACCGGCTTTTGCTCTTCTAGAGGCGTACCTTCAACAGCCACTAATGCATTAATTGGCACAGATTCAGGTTGAGGATTTAGTGTAGATAATGCCACTAACATCCCTGCACGATCTTCAGCAGTTTCTCCCATACCTATGATACCTCCAGAACATACAGTAACGTTAGTTTTTCTAACATTATCAATAGTGTCTAAACGATCTTGGTAGCCTCTTGTAGAAATCACCTCTTTATAATATTCTTCTGATGAATCTAAATTATGATTGTAAGCATATAAACCGGCTTCTGCAAGACGTTTAGCTTGATTCTCTGTTACCATACCAAGGGTACAGCATACTTCCATATCGAGCTTATTGATGGTTCTCACCATTTCTAACACCTGATCAAATTCAGGCCCATCTTTCACATTACGCCATGCGGCACCCATACATACTCTAGAGCTACCAGAAGCTTTAGCTCTGAGGGCTTGTGCTTTTACCTGCTGAACACTCATAAGATCATTACCTTCGATATCGGTATGATATCGCGCTGCTTGTGGGCAATAGCCACAGTCTTCTGGGCAACCACCAGTTTTTATAGAAAGCAGAGTACTTACCTGAACCGTGTTAGGGTCGTGATGTTTTCTGTGAATTGTAGCTGCTTCGTATAGCAGTTCCATAATAGGCTTATTGTATATATCAAGAATTTCCTGCTTGGTCCAATTGTGTCTTACTTCGCTCATATAAATTGATGTCTTAGTGAAACAAAAATAGTTATAACCATTTAGATTCTTGTTCTGTTGCGTCTAAAATATCAATATTTAATATAGATGCAATTTCGTGTGCTACTTTGAATGCTTCTTTACGATTTTGTGTTCTAAATGATGTAATCTTTTTATTTCTGTCATAAAACAAATTGATATGAATAATATCAAACGTTTTAGGAACACCAGGCTCATGATCTACTCTTAAAGAGGGATCTAAAGAAAATTCTCTGGTGCTAAACACAGAAACATATTCTATGTCAGGTAAATCTTTCCATTTTCCAATTCTAAATTTAAATAATGAAATAAAATTGCGAAAATTTCTTTTTTGTAAATCTAGTTCGATTCCTTTTTTAAAGAAGAATATTATAATTCCTAAAGCTATAAGAAAAATTCCATTATAGTCATAAATATAAAGTAATACACCTCCACAAACGATGAGAGTAATTACAATAACTAATTTCATGAATGAGTTTTTATTACTGTAAATCACAATTATTTTTAATTATTAGCTATTCTTTAGGTTTTCTATTTTTTATATCTTAACCTTTAGTTTGAAAGACCTACAAGGTATCAAAAACCCCGCTTATTCGGCGGGGCTATAGTTGGTTATTCTTCGCTTTCAGCGTCTTCTTCTGAAGCTTCTGAATGGCTTGATTTGTTTTTACCTTTTAGATACTCTGGCAAGTCCATACCAGCCATGTTAAACATATCTTGTAGTGGTGGTACCGATTTATACAATCCGGAAAGGAAATTGGCTGTTGAGGTTTTCCCATCTTTAGCATTTCCACCATCCCAAACAGTAACTTTATCAATCTTGATATTCTTAATCGCTTCAGCTTGAGTCTTAACTAACTCTGGTAACTTATCTGCAATTAGTAATAGGACAGCATCTTTAGAGTTATTGCCTGCTGCTTTAACAATCTCATCAAGACCAGCGGCTTGCTTTGTAAGCACTTCATAAAGTCCTTGTGCTTCCGCCTGTGCTTTAAATAATATCGCATCTGCCTCACCTTTTGCACGTCTACGGATCATTTCAGCCTCAGCTTCAGCATCGATCTCTACTTTGCGCTTATCAATTTCTGCCGGTACAATAACGTCTGCCATTTGAGAAGAACGCTCACGCTCTGCTCTGGCAACTTCAGCTTCTCTTTCAGCAGCATAGGACTCTTCTAATGCCTTTGCAGATTGTACTTTCTCCGAAGCAATTGCTAAACGCTCTGCTTCAGCCTCTCGCTGACGTCTTTGTGCGTTGGAGTTAGCCACTTCAATTTTAGCTTTGTTTTCTCCATCTACGGCTTTGGCGTTTGCAGCAGCAACCTGAGTACGCTCATCTTGTACTGCATTAGCTTCACCAATAGATCCATCTCTGGTCTTCTCAGCAACCGACTTACGTGCAGCATTTATAGCGTGTGCAGCTGCTTCTTTTCCTAAAGCTTCGATATAACCGGACTCATCTACAATATCAGTGATGTTTACGTTGATCAGTTTAAGACCAACCTTTTTCAACTCTGATTCTACAGATTGCGAAATATTAGCTAAGAATTTATCTCTATCAGCATTAATTTCTTCAATATCCATTGAGGCTACCACTAAACGTAACTGACCAAAAATAATCTCTTTGGCAAGCTCTTGTATTTCAGCCAAGCCTAAACCTAATAGACGCTCGGCAGCATTTTGCATAACACCCGGTTCTGTGGATACACCAATCGTAAATCGAGATGGTACATTAACACGGATATTTTGTTTTGATAATGCGTTAACAAGGTTGACTTCTATAGATATTGGTGTTAAGTCTAAAAATTCATAATCTTGAATAACAGGCATTATAAAGGCGGCTCCACCATGGATACATTTGGCAGATTGACCACCACCTACTTTTCCATATACAACCAGTATACGATCAGAAGGACAACGCTTATAGCGCTTAATAAGAATGATAAGAATTAGGACAATAAATAATATCCCGAAGATGATCACCATTGGGCCTCCCAGCCCACTGGCATCAAAGCTCTCCTGAATGCTCAGTAATTTCATGTGTGTGTTGTTTTAAGGGTTCAATTGGTTTTTGTGTTTGGTCTACTATGAGTATACCATTAGATGTGACGTCTATAACTTTAATTATGGTCCCAGATTTTAAATCGGTAAATGAGTCTGTAAGTGCTTCAAGTTCTCTTAAAGAACCTTGAACTCTAACACTAACTTTACCCATCTTAGATCGATTGGCCCCAATAGTTAAATAGACTTCACCAATAGCATCAATAGCATTTTTATAATTTAAAGTACCACTGTCAGCAAGTTTAGCCATGAAATAAAACAAGGCAGCCATGATCGTCATCATAAGTAACCCGCTGAAAAAGGAGACAATAAGTGTAAGGTAAGTTGGAAAACCGGCGTCTATACATGCGATACCACTCCACCCAAAAATAGTGAAGAATCCCACAATATTCTTAAATGATAAGAATTGAAAACCGATACCTGTATCGGTTTCAATATCGGTATCTACATCACCAATATCATCGGCATCACCTCCGGTAAAAGCCATGATAAGTACGACAGTAAAAATGAGCGATCCTACGATAGCAATAATCCAATACAGTTTAGATAAAAAATCTAGATTTGAAAACCAGTCTAACATCGTTTTTGAGTATAAGAGATTAGTTAATAAATATACAACCTTTATAAAGTAATTCAACTTTATTTAGTTAGTAAAATAGACACTGCGTTTCCTCCAAAACCTACAGCATTAATCAATATTTTTGAAATCCTTTTTGGTGGTGTTTGTTCCAAGAACGGAACAGTGAAAATTTCTTGGTGCTGTAACATTAGTATAGCCATTTCAATGCTTAAAATTCCGGAAGCACCAAGACTGTGACCTACTTTCCATTTATTAGTAGTTAAAAAAGGAATTTTGTTACAAAAAACCGTTTTGATAGCATTGTATTCGGCAATATCACCTTTAATTGTACCTGGTGTGTGTGTGATAATGATATCTACATCTTCGGGGTTATGATCTTGTAGTGCCATAGTCATAGAACGCTGAAAACATTCAGCATCTGTAGAGAGCGAAGCATTGTGGGTTAAGACTTCTGTGCCATAACCAAAACCTTCAATTAATGCGATGGCGTTTTGGGCTTTCCCTTTTTCCAGACAAGCCATAGCTGCAGCCTCAGACAAGATCATAGTGTTTTCCGTTTTGTCGAAGTCTAACGCTTTGCATGGATAAGGATCTTCAGACTTAGAATAGATCTTTAAGGCTTGCATTTGGGCAATGGTAAATTCCGTTAGAGGCGCTTCACTACCACCTACTAAGAACTTATCGGTAAGCCCGGAATTGATCCATGCAATACCGTTGATCATGGCATGTAAGGCTGTAGAGCATGTTATAGAATGGGATATTTCGGGACCTTTGGTTTGAAGATCATGAGCCACCCACGAAGAGATATTACCAAGCGTTGTTGTTGGAGAACTTAAGGTATTCGCTTTCTTATGCTCTAAAAAATCATTGTAATAATGTTCAAATAATTGTGTGGCGCCTCGCGAAGAGCCAATATTAATTCCGAAATGATCAGAAGCATTCCAACCTGCCTTTTCCATGGCTTGTCTAGCCGTATATATCCCGAAAAGAACAGTGTCATCTAATGTTTTGTATTTAGAATTAGAACCTCTAAGCTTGAGAATCTCTTCTTTTGCATTATCATTAAGCTGATTTACTATAACCCCATACTTTTTGGTGAAAAAGAGAGAATCAGTTGTATAGTTTTTTAGAATGTCTTCATCTTTAAATCCTAAAGATGATATTGAAGCTATTGCTACTATTGAAACGGGATCTTGCAAGTGGTAAAAAATTTACGCAAAATTAAGATTAAAACAGGAGCTTAAAAACCTAAAGCAATAATTTTACTATGTATTGTAACATTATATCCTAATGCATTACTTATCTTATAGCTAATCAAAATCAATCATATACTATGGAAGAAGTCAAACAAAGAAGCTGGTGGTCTCGTAACTGGCCATGGGTAGTGCCTGTTGGCGGGTGCTTAACACTTATTGTTATAGGGATTGTAGGTATAGGAAGTCTATTTTTTGGAGTGACTAAAATGATAAAGAACTCTACACCTTACGAATACGCTCTAGAACAAACGAAGCAAAATCAAGATGTGATTGATGCCTTAGGAGAACCTATAGATACGGATGGAATGATGCAAGGTAATATATCATTGAGTAATGATGATGGTGAAGCTGATATGAAGATACCCATTAAGGGTCCAAAAGGGGAAGGTACAATTACAGTTGTGGCCAATAAGTATAATGGTGAATGGACTTATGAAAAACTCTTTGTATTAATCAAAGAGACTAATGAAGAGATTAACCTTTTAGATAAAAGTTTAGAGGGTATTTAAATGAAGGCGGAGTAAAACTCCGCCTTTATATATTTAAAATTTTAAATAAATCTGATAGCCTAATTGTATTTCACTGTATCCATTGGTTTCAAAATCTGAGGTGTTGGTATAACGGTATCTAAAGAAGAATTTGTTATCACTATTTGCAGATGGAGAGTAAGAAGCCCCGAGCTCATAACGATGTAACCAGCTTTTTGACAGACCCCTCCTATTCTCAAAACCTTCAGCAGAGCTTACAGCAAAGAATTCTTCATTATTTGGAACAATAGTTCTAAAAGGTCTAAAACGAAGATACCCCCCAAAGCGTTCCTCTGGACGAATTCTAACGATTACATCAGGATAAACACGGATCATGTTAGTCGTTTTATCCAATTCTCTTGTTGTGGAAGTTGTATCATTCACACTTGTAATAATATCATCTACGACATTTATTCTACCATAATGAACACCAGCGTTAAGCTCGATTCTTGTTTTTATTAATGGAAAGTCGAAGGATGTAACATTAAGGTCTACTCCAACAGACACGTTCTCATATCTTACTAGGTCTAAGTATGTAACAAATCTATCTGTGACGGTCTCATTATTAATAAGGTTTTCTGTTTTGCTAACTTGTAACTCACGATCATCTTCATTAATTTTCTGCCACGATAAATTAAAGTTAACATAATTTGCAAAGCCAAAATTAGACCCTCGACCTAAACCAAGATTCAATCGTTTTGTCCATATAGGGATTAATTTTTCTATTTCCATCTGTGCTAAACCATTTTCTGCCTCTTCTTGAAAACCGTTAAAATCTGTATATATATTAGCACTTAAGATTTTAGATGATTGCTCCTTTTTTAATTCTACTTTCCTGTCTTTATCAGTATCTTCAAGTGGTAATCGTACCACTTGATCTTTGGGGCTAAAGTCCAGACGGTCATTTTGATGTCTTTGGAAGTAGCTTACAACTTCAGAAACGGGTAATGAGAATTTTTTCTCTTTACCTTCTGACTGGTATAGCCAATATTTATAAAGGTCTGCGAAATCACTTTTAGAACTAAAACCATAAGGAAAATCATTATCAAATTTTATGGTTTTACCATAAATGTCATTTAGAATTTCTTTTATTACGGGTTCTTCAAAGAACTTCTTAATTTCCTCACTTGTATCGTCATTGTATAAAGGTTTTGTTATCTCTCCCACAACTTTAACATGTTCTAAAAACCCATCGTTGATATCAAGTTCTATTTCACTAGCCTTAAATACCCAAAGAGGGAAGCGTCGAATTAGAGCTTTATTTTCTATTATTATATTGTTTATTAGGTTTTGGCGTTCATTTATAGAATGAACCTCTTTTTTCTTTTTACCCTCTATATCGCTTATCCTTTTTTTAAGTTTTTTAATATCGTCAAGGTTTCCTTTAATCTTTTCATTTAAATCGAACTTTTTCAGATCAACGTTAAATTTATCATAATCTATTAAATCTGGATTCATTCTATAAAAGTTATTTGTCTTGAGATCAATATTGTCACGTACTTCCTGAAGCGTTTCATCTAATTCATCGAATTTTTGAGTTTCTGTCTCATCTGTATTACTGAAATATATTTTTCTTCTTTCTTTTATCAGAGCCTCAGCTTGTTTATATAATTCGCTTAGACTATCGGACTGAAATTTTCGAAATTTTTTCGTGTGCTCTTGATATTTTTCATCTATAATCTTTATAATTTTTTGTATAGAATCATTGACATTTGTAGTATTTTCTATGCTGTCATCTAGTTTAGATATATCTATATCATATTTCTTTATTGATTTTTCTAATTGATTTATTTCCTCAATTATGTCCTTGTACCGATTGAAAAATCTACTTTCTTCTAATTCCTTTAATTCATAATAATTATAGAACTCTTTTAGCTTTTCAATAGCATGATTTTTAAAAGTTGGCTTGGCTTTGTTCCATAAACCTTTTCTTGAGTTTTGATTAAATTCATACAGATTTTTTATAAAACTTCCCTTATTATTTTCTCTTAAAAATCTTAGGAACCCGTCTGTTTCATTTTTAATATAATCAGAGATCGTGATAGCATTATTGTTATCTAGAACAATAATTTTTTCATGAATATCTTCCAAACATTTTTGTTTTCTGTCATAATCAGTTATGTCTCTACAACAATCTCTAAGTGATTCGTTCGCTGATTTGATACTGACTTTATCACGATTAATAATGTGTTTTCGTATAAACTTAGCTTGTTTTTTAAAATATAAGTCAGTACTTAAGCCTTGTATTGTTTTTTTAGTGATAACCAAACTATCTAAGCGATATCTTAATATTCCAGCAACAGGCTCGGTATCGTATTGAAAAGCCGTAATAATTAGAGCACTAAAAAACTGATAGATGTTTCTAATTTCTTGCACAGCATTTCTTTGATTCTTAAATCGATCTATTTCTGTTGTGTTCTGTGTTTTGGCGGCTTTAATTTGGTTGTTCTTCGCCCAACTGGCTATATCTATGAAAGCTTCATATTTTTTAGCATCATCTTTATTCTCACTATCTTTAATTCTTAGAAATGCATCGATAAGATTATCTCTAAACGAAATTTCGTTAAAAGGATCTACTTTAAATGTTATTTTACCTTTAACGTCCTCAAGAGTTTCGTTTTTAGAATTTTTCAAGGTAAACGTAACACTATTAACGGCCTCTGCTGATGCGTATATGATTATGGTTTCTGAGTTTTTTTCGCCATTGGATAATGTATAAGTATAAGGTTGTACTTCTTTTTGAGCGAAGCTTACAATAGTAAAAAGTAGTATAAAATAAGTTAATCTTAATTTCATAGTGGTTTAGTTTTGTTGATTAAGGTTGAATCTTAAAATAAATTCTTGACTGTTTTCTGTATAAGAAAGATCACCAGACAAGTTTGTCATGTTAAGCTGTAAAATGCTGTTGTCCACATTTTCAAGGGATGACAAGGTCATTCCATTATTTTGTATAATATTTCCAAAAACAGAATTGTCCGTGTTGAAATTACCTCTTAATCGCGCTATTAAGCTTTCATCATTATTAATGGTAAAAAATTCGAAATGCCCTAAATAATCGATATATCCGATACAATTTAGAGTACGTAAAAAAGTTATTGAGCTCTCATCATCTTCTAAAAGGTTAATTACTCCTGAATAATACCCATTAAGAGGGTGATTTGTTATTTCATTATTAAAGTTGAGAATAGCTGAAGTGAGGTTATTGTCAGAGAACAACGCATTGGACTCCTGCAATACAACTCCTTTCAATGTGTCGTTCGGTTGTATATTATCAAGGTGACCCCTCTTTATAAATTCTAAGTTATTATAGCTTTGTTGCTCATTTAGAAATGAAAAGAGGACATAATTTCCTGACAGTACATTATCACTAATATTTATTATATCTAAGCTATTTGAATATGGAATAATATTATTACTAAGCATAGATTGTTGCTTAAAAATGAAACTGACTTTGTTTGGAATGTTGAACCTGTAGGATATGGGCTCTGGGAATTCATAATCGTCTTGCTCACAAGAAAACAAGGTAAAAGAGAGCAACAGCCATAGGGCTATTAGATCTCGGAAAAATGATGTCCTCATAATGGTTGGTTTTAGAATTAATACTATCTGCTTAGCAGATGCTATCATTAATTCTAAAGGGGAAGTCTTTTAAAAGTAGAAAAAATGAGTTAAGATGCCGTAAATCAAGTATATAAATCGTTAAAAGTCAGTTATTTATCTATTAAATGCTATTTAGGGCTTGTTTAATAACTGAATAAACAT
The DNA here is from genome assembly GCA_965230605.1 of Winogradskyella sp. Classification (GTDB taxonomy): domain Bacteria; phylum Bacteroidota; class Bacteroidia; order Flavobacteriales; family Flavobacteriaceae; genus CBDDLD01. The sequence goes on from CBDDLD010000004.1 coordinate 255,092, forward strand.
GGTTTAACTGGTCTTTAGTAATCATATATGGCACTTGGATATATATGGTATTGCCTAGGGGTCTTAAAAACACACCTCTATCCATAAAGAACGTAAGGAGTTGATCTCTTAGGTCACCATAGCGCTCCATTTTAGTATTTAGATCTAGGGCGAAAATGACACCTGTAGATCGTGTGGATTTCACTTTAGGGTGATCTTTAATTCGTTTAGCAAAGGCTTCATGCGATTCTGTAATTGTTTTTATAGCGGATTGAATAGTATCCGATTTCAATAGCTCAATACCGGCAAGTGCAGCTGCACACGCTACCGGGTTTGCAGAGTAGGTGTGGCAGTGAAAGAATCCTTTTGAAATCTCGTTACTTAAAAACGCTTCATAAATGGTCTCTGTGCACGATGTAATGGCCATAGGAATTAACCCAGCGGTTAGGGCTTTACTTAAACATATAATATCAGGCTTAGTATCTATATGATCTGAAGCAAAGTGTTTTCCGGTTTTTCCGAATCCGGTCATGACTTCATCAGCAATAGTTATAATTTGATGCGATTTACAAAATTTCAAAATGGTATTTAGACCTTCAGCATCATGTATTTTCATTCCGGCAGCCCCCTGAATTAGGGGTTCGTATATAAATCCTGCGATATCAAAATTAGTGGCATAGTTTTCCAAGAGATTTAAAATGTCACTATCATTATGACCATTAGGTGTTGGAATGCGCTTTACGTCAATAAGCAAATCTTCAAAAGGGCCGTTGTACACAGAGAGCCCGGACACACCCATAGCACCAAAAGTGTCGCCATGGAATCCATTTTCAAAAGCAATAAATGTAGAACGTTTCTCGCCTCTATTAAAGTAATATTGAAGCGCCATTTTTATAGCAGCTTCAACAGCAGTAGACCCATTATCATTAAAAAAGATCCTGTTTTGACCTTCAGGAAGTATCTTAATGAGTTCTTCAGAGAGTTTTACGGCCGGTTCGTGTGTAAAATCACTAAACATCACATGGTCTAATTGCTGCATTTGCTCATACACTTTATCTGTAATGTATGGATTACAATGCCCATACATACAAGTATACCAGGATGAGATGGCATCGATATATTCATTACCATCTTCATCAGTAAGCATGCAACCACTTGCCTTTACAATTGCCAAACTGTCTGGATGGGTTTGGTGTTGCTTTAAAGGGTGCCACAGATATTTTTTATCGCGTTCTTTTAAATTCATTGTCGTCATGCTGAACTTGTTTCAGCATCTCATTTTATATTATTTACTATTTGGCCCTGAAACAAGTTCAGGGTGACGTTAAAGTCTATCTCTAAATTGTTCAGCATAGTCTTTTACGACATTTTTATCAAAGTAAGGTTCATTATCAATTCGTCCAATGACTGTGACGCCAGTCATTTTTTCTATAATAGATTCTGTCGATGTGTGCTCGTCGCCACTATAAATTAAATAAGGTGTATGACCTTTATCTTGCAATACTTTCAAAGTTAGTAGTGTGTGATTTATACTTCCCAAATAATGCCTAGATACTACTATGACTTTATCTTTAGGCTTAATAAGATCTAGTATAGTATTCTTATTGTTTAAAGGGACTAATAGCCCTCCAGCACCTTCAATAACTAGGTTGTTTTTTGTGCTTGGACGCTTAATTTTGGAGATGCTGATCATAAGTCCATCAATCTCTGCAGCAGCATGTGGACTCATAGGTGTATGCAAAGCATAACTATTATCATGAAATACAGATGTGGTATTAGACACTAAAGATTTAACGGTATACTTATCATCATGTTCTAATTCTCCGGCTTGCACAGGTTTATAATAGTCTGCTTCAAGTGCTTCTACCAAAATAGCAGCTGCTACTGTTTTACCAACATCTGTTCCTATACCAGTTACGAAATAGTTGCTCATTTAAATATCGTTTTACACGTATTACATATGTACTTAGTACTTTCAAAAAAAGGGAAGAGCATAAAGAATAAATTCTTTCGCTCTAGAGGGGCAATTAATATTCTTGTTGATTCACACTTCACACAATTAATCGGGTTGCCGTTCTTATCAACTTCATAGGTTCTAATCTCATTATAAACAGCTAATGCCTTTAATGCATGCTCTTTGGTAACAAATAATTTAACTCCGCCTATAGCTTGACTTATTAATGGATCTGAATCCACAGTTTTTTCATCTTTTAATACATTTTCTACACCCTCAGCATCTAACTTAGATTTCACCATTTGGGCTTCGGTAGAAAATTCAAAAGCATCAAGAAGTACGTAATCGCTATTCATAAAATGAATTAAGAAACAAAGGTAGCTAACGTGCTTAAGACTTCCGAAATTTCTTGATGAGAATTATAGCTGTGTAAACAGAATCTCAAGCGCTCTTTTTCTAAGGGGACAGTCGGCGATAGAATGGGTTTTACATCAAACCCTTTATTAATTAATTGACCAGCTATTGTTTTTACAGTTTCATTACCAGAAATAACACAGCAATGGATCGCAGAATCACTATCAATAAAAAGTGATGTTAATCCTAAACGTACTATTTCAGACTTAAAAAAGGCAACATTTTCATGCAATACTTTTAGGGCTTCAGTTTTAGGAAGTATCAGATAAGCACTGTTTAAAGTTACTAAAGTGTGTGGCGGTAGTGCTGTGGTATAGATGAACGAGCGACAAAAATTAACTAGATACGCTTTCAAATTTTGTGATCCTAATATGGCAGCGCCATGACACCCTATGGCTTTGCCGAAGGTGATGATTCGAGCAAAAACAGCATCTTCGATATGAAGTTCTTGAACTTTTCCTACGCCATTTTCACCGAAAACACCAACAGCATGAGCTTCGTCAATAATAAGTCTGAAGTAATATTTCTTGCCAAGCTTTGCAAGCGCTATTAAGTCTGGAGAGTCACCATCCATAGAGAATACAGATTCAGTAACCACATAAATTTCAGATGTCCTTTGATACTTTCCGATAAGGTTTTCTAAATCAGCTAAATCATTATGCTTAAACTTATAGGATTTGGCATCACTCATTTTTAGACCATCTCTTATAGATGCGTGAATAAGTTCATCATATAATATCACATCACCACGCTGAGGTAGGGTAGAAAAGAAGCCTAGGTTAGCATCATAACCCGAGTTGAATACCAAAGCAGATTCACTATTATGAAATTCACATAATACCTTTTCAAAGATGTTATATAGATTATGATTTCCGGACAAAAGTCGAGAGCCTGTACTTCCGTTTTGTATTATCTTATGTTTTATGAGGTACTGATGAGCATTTTCAAATAGAACTTCTGATTTTGCGAACCCTAAATAATCGTTAGATGAAAAGTCGACCATGGATGCAGAATTGCCGAGTTGACGAAAAGCATTATTAGTCTTACGATCTTGTAGTTTTTTATTTAGTTTTTCCGGTAGCATTTACTTCTATTCAATATGTACAACTTCCCCTGTTTTTCTGTATATATCTTTATCAACCCATTTATGATACCCTCTTTTTCTAGCATCTAATAAATCAATACTAAGCTTTTCAGAAAAGAAAAAAGCCTCATCAATAACTTTATCATAATCATCTAATGCAAATAATTTCAAAATTTTATTTTTTTTATACCAAAGGTTAACCTCGTATCCATTGTCAGTGTGAAAAACAGAAATGTATTCTAAGTCTTTTAGCTGTTTCCATTTGTTTTTAATAGTGAATCTTCCAATTTCAATACCGGTTCTTATTTTGAGTTCACTAAAATTGAGATAAGTGACAGCGGAAATTAAATATGGAATAACCATATACTTAAGCACAAAATAACCTAAGATTATTAAGTATAGAAGGGTCTTAGTGCCACGAAACTTTGTGGTCAAAAAGTAATAGCACAAGGCAACATATACTGTTAATATAAAAGCAACTAAAATTTTTATATATAAAGGACTTTCGGGTTCCCTAATTGTAAACTCTGGTTTTGTCATTGAAGCAAATATACTACTCAAAAAAATATTACTCCGGATGGCCCATAAATTATAATCTTCATTGTACTTAATTCTATTTAGAGTCAATCGAAAAACTTAACTAAAGAGCAGGCTGTAAAAGAAGTTTATATGAAAAGGACTTCGTATCTTTATAATCTATGTTTGCCTTAGTAGATTGTAATAACTTTTATGCGTCTTGTGAGCGGGTATTTAACCCTAATTTGCGCAATCAACCTGTTGCTATTTTAAGCAATAATGATGGTTGCGTCATATCGCGAAGTGATGAAGCTAAAGCGATGGGTCTACCAATGGCTGCTCCTATTTTTAAATGGGAGGGTTTTTGTAAAGAACATGGCATTACTGTGCTATCTTCCAATTACCCTTTATATGGTGATATGAGTAATCGTGTCATGTCTATCTTAGAACAATTTACCCCAGATGTTGAGGTGTACAGTGTTGATGAAGCTTTTTTACAATTTAAAGGATTTGATAATCAAGATTTTGATGCTTATGGAGAAGTAGTACGAAAGCGCATTCTTAAATGGACAGGAATACCAACCTGTGTTGGGATAGCGCCCACCAAAGCATTGAGTAAAGTTGCGAATAGAGTAGCGCGGAAGTTCCCTAATAAGACGAAGGGGTCTTATGTGATCGATTCTGAAGAAAAGCGCCTAAAAGCTCTAAAATGGATAACATTAGAAGATACATGGGGAATAGGGTGGAGCCTACAAAAGCGATTGAAAAGTGTTGGCTGTAAAACAGCCTATGATTTTACACAGTTATCTGATCAATGGGTACGTAAAACATTTTCAATTACTGAATGGAAATTAAAAAAGGATTTAGAAGGCTTATCTAAGATTCCTTTAGATGAGAGGGAAACAAAGCGTGCTATTGCTACCACACGAAGTTTCGAATATACATTTTCAGATATCGATAATATAAAAGAGCGGGTATCTACATTTGCATCTAGTTGTGCTGAAAAATTACGAAAACAAGGGTCTAGCTGTCATATGATTATTGTAATGTTGAGTAGCGATCGCCATAAGAAACAATTAGAACAGCATAAGGTAAGTACACGTGTATTATTATCGTACCCTACAGATTCATCATTAATTATCAGTAATGCTGCAGTTGAAGCTGTAAAAAAGATTTATAAGAGCGGTATTAAATATAAACGTGCCGGTGTTATAGTAACAGGGTTAGTGCCTACAGAGAACCATCAATTAAATATGTTTCACTATCAGGATCCAAGGCATAAACCACTGATGACGGCCATAGATAGTATGAATAAACGCTATAAGGATTATAAAATAAAATTAGGAAGCCAAGACCTGGAGCGCACTTGGAAAATGCGTCAGGAACGATTGTCTCCACGATATACTACAAACATTAATGAAGTTATTAAAGTAAAGTAATGATCACACAGCATTCAAAACCACTTACGTTTTTCACACCTGAATCGTTTGAAGATTCGGGGGCTCTATTTGTTGATACCGGAATCTCAGCAGGGTTTCCTTCACCGGCTGATGATTTTAAAGAAGAACGCTTGTCTTTAGATCAAGAACTCATCAAGAATAAGGAAGCTACATTTTTTGCCAGAGTAAGTGGCCAGTCTATGATAGGGGCAGGATTAGATGATAATGATCTTTTAGTAATAGACAGGAGTTTGGAGCCCGAACATAATAAGATTGCAGTATGCTTTGTAGATGGGGAGTTTACGGTAAAGCGTCTCAAAGTAGAAAAAGATGGCGTTTGGCTTATGCCTGAGAATGTAAATTATAAACCTATTAAGGTTACAGAAGACAATGATTTTGTGATTTGGGGAATCGTCACTAATGTGATTAAGAAAGTATAAAAAAACGCGAAGTAATGCTTCGCGTTTTTCATTTATGATTTGCTATACGTATTAGTCTGCTAATACAATAACTTTATTATCTTTCATTTCAATAGTCCCTGAATTGATATCTAAGGTTAACACCTTATTGTCATCATTATGTGGGACGATAGTAGCATGAAGTTCGTCAAATTCTAAGTGACTTTGAGAATGCACACGAATTTTCACAGTACCTTCTTTTAATAAAGATACTATTGGCGCGTGATCTTTAAGCATTTCAAATTCGCCATTGATTCCAGGTACAACAACAGAATCAACTTCTGAGCTGAATAATGTTGCCTCAGGGGATACAATTTCTAAATACATAGTCTTTTTAGTTTACAGTCTCTAGAGTTTACAGCTTACAGTCAATTTAAAGACTGGAGTACTGAACACTGTTGACTAAATTTAGGCTTCAGCTAACATCTTCTCTCCAGCTTCAATAGCTTCCTCAATAGAACCTTTAAGGTTGAAAGCTGCTTCTGGTAAGTGATCTAATTCACCATCCATAATCATATTGAATCCTTTGATCGTTTCTTTAATGTCTACTAATACACCCGGAATTCCTGTAAATTGCTCAGCAACATGGAAAGGTTGTGATAAGAAACGTTGTACACGTCTAGCTCTACCTACAGCCATTTTATCTTCTTCAGATAATTCTTCCATACCAAGGATAGCAATAATATCTTGTAATTCTTTGTAACGCTGTAATAACTCTTTAACTCGTTGTGCACAATCGTAATGATCATTTCCTAAGATTTCAGGAGTTAAGATACGTGATGTAGAATCTAGAGGATCCACAGCTGGGTAAATACCTAACTCAGCAATCTTACGAGATAATACTGTAGTAGCATCTAAGTGAGCAAACGTTGTAGCTGGAGCCGGATCCGTTAAATCATCCGCAGGGACATAAACCGCTTGTACAGATGTAATAGATCCTTTTTTAGTAGATGTAATACGCTCTTGCATAGCACCCATCTCTGTGGCTAGAGTAGGTTGGTATCCTACCGCAGAAGGCATACGACCTAAAAGTGCCGACACCTCAGAACCTGCTTGCGTAAAACGGAAAATATTATCAACAAAGAAAAGTACATCTTTACCTTGGCCATCACCTGCTCCATCACGGAAATACTCAGCAATTGTTAAACCAGATAATGCTACACGAGCACGTGCTCCTGGAGGCTCATTCATCTGACCGAAAACGAAAGTTGCTTTAGACTCTTTCATTACAGTTTTATCAACCTTTTGAAGATCCCAACCACCTTCTTCCATAGAGTGCATGAAATCATCACCGTATTTGATAATTCCAGACTCTAACATTTCACGAAGTAAGTCATTACCCTCACGAGTACGCTCTCCTACACCCGCAAATACAGATAAACCACCGTGTCCTTTTGCAATGTTATTAATTAATTCTTGAATAAGTACTGTCTTACCTACACCTGCACCACCGAATAAACCAATTTTACCTCCTTTTGCATAAGGCTCAATAAGGTCAATTACTTTAATACCTGTAAATAGTACTTCAGTAGATGTTGATAATTCTTCAAACTTAGGTGCTTGTCTGTGTATAGGTAAACCGTCTTTATCTGCTTTAGGCAAATTTCCTAATCCATCGATAGCATCACCAATTACATTAAATAAACGACCATACACATCTTCACCGATTGGCATTTGAATTGGCACACCAGTTGCAACAACTTCTGTTCCTCTACTTAGACCATCTGAAGAATCCATTGCAATAGTACGTACTGTATCTTCACCAATGTGAGATTGTACCTCTAATACTAATGTTGAACCATCAGGTCTATTAATTTCTAACGAATCATAAATTTTTGGAAGCTCAGCTCCGGCAGCGAATTCTACATCAATAACCGGCCCTACGATTTGTGCAACTTTACCTGTAACTTTTGACATTACTTATATGTTTTTGTTTTGCAATTATTTAAATAAGAAAAACAACTCTCGTGATTTGAAATAAACACTCTGTTTTTCGCGCTGCAAAGATATACTTTTATTTAAAAAAAAAGCTGTTTTTTGAAGGGCTTTTTTAGATAAAAAAAACACACTCGATTTGAGTGTGTTTTCATGCCTTTATTTTAATGTGTTTTTACTGTAGCATAGGGGAGTAAGCCACTGGGAAATCACCTGCTTTTGCGAGGTTTCCTGAAGCTTCAAAGTTAGAGCCGTAAGTAGCGTCAATAGCTCTTAAAAAGCTATTAGCCATTAAGGCATATCCTCTACCTGTTAAATGGATGCCATCTAAACTTACTAAACCACCAAAAACTAAACTGGTATTTAGATTGTATTCGTCAAAATCGATGCCTACTGTTGCTGCTTGCTCTAATATGGCATTAAGATCTACTAATGCTAAACCATTAGTACTTGCAACAGATGAAATAGTTGCATTGTATGCACTTGTAGCATCTGCAAGCTCTTGTTGCTCAGAAGGCAACAACACCCAAGTATCTTCTAATGGGAATGTAACACCATTTACTGCTAACTGACCTGCAGTTGCTGCCGGAACACCACTATTTACTAAAAAGTCAAAATAATCTTGATTAAGAGTAGCGATAACACTAGAACTTGGTAGTGTTAATAGGTCATCAGCAGTAGCTTGTCTAGATTGCCCGAATTGATTTGCTAATAAACCAGCAGTCAGCGGATCTAACCCTCCTCCTTGTAAGACAGGTGCTAGCTGTGCAGCTATATTAGGAATAGATTCATCATGAATTACAACCGGACTAGCCTCAGTTTCTGAGAATACTACTGAACGCTCAGGAACTCCTAAAAATGCATATGCTTGATTTAAAGCTGCAAACGTGGCATTTAATGTTGGGATTTGAGGTCCAAAAGCCGGATTAGACGGATCTAAAGGATTATGTGGTACTGTAGTAAAAAAGGATAAACTTGTAATATCAGGAATATTACCAATGGCACCTCTTGACCCGTTAGCAGTTAAACCAGCTACTAAAGCATTTAATGATGCATTGAACGTTGCCGTATCTGTTATTGGGTTTGTACCGTTTCCTCCAGAAGTAGCATAACCTAAAACATCATTACCCCCTACTTCAGATATCGTGAAGAAGGTTGGATTTTGAGCAACGGCAAGCTCTAAAATTGAAGCATTAGGCGCATTACCAGTTAACCGAACAGCATAAGGATTAGCAGCTGCAGGGAAATTGGCTAAGTTCCCATAACCTTGAGCTACCAAATGGAAGCTCTTAGCCCCAGGAACACCAAGATTATTGAAAGGTCCAACAGGGTTATTTAAAGCAATATCTGTAGTAACAGTTACAGGTCCAATAACGGATTCTAAAGGAACTGGTCCTGCACCACCAAATACTAATCTTGGATCTAAAATTCTATTTCCTGCTAGAGCAAGCCCTCCAAAGTTATCACTCATCCATGGCTGCGTGAAAGTACCGCCACCTATTTTAGCAAATTCATTTGATAGTGTATTTGGAAAAGAGTTTTGCTGACCAGCAATAAAAAGACCATTATCTGTGAAACCGGCAGTAAATGAAGCGCCGATAGCCACATAATTGGAAAAGTCTGCTGAACCAGCTGTAAGTGCCGGAAGTGGATCTGTATCAATATTATTTCTGTCTCTCAGATCCTCTAGTGTATCATTTTCACAGGCTAGGAAGCCTAGTGTTAGTATCGATAATGCTATATATTTTATATTTTTCATCATGTATTTTCTTTTTCGTTATTATAAATTATTGATAGTCCATGATACATAATATTGTGAACCTATAAATCCTGTACCAAATGCAGTAAAATATTCGTCTTGTAATAAATTAGTTGCTCCTGCTTTAAATGTAGATTTTAGGCTAGGTACTCTAAAGTTCACCTGAGCATCTAAGACATTAAATGAAGGAACATCACCGTCACCAAATGAAGCTTCCCAGAAATAGTTATCGCTCCATCTCCATGATACATTAAATCCAAAGTTTTTGAATAACTCAGTCTTACCAAATGAAGCTTTTACTTTATGCTCTGGTGTATTAAAGTTGGTTCTGAAATCTGGATTAGCAGTAACATCAAAGTCTAATTTAGCATAGGTGTAATTCATGCTTAAATCGAATCCATCTAATACTTTAGTAGACACTGAGATGGCAGCACCATAAGAATTTACATCTGCATCAGAATTCGTATATGTTTGATAAGCTTGGAAGTCACCACTAGCAATTGCAGCAACTGCTAAAGGAGTACCATCGGGAAGCGTCTGAGTAAGACCTACATCTCCATAAAATGGTGCTATTACAGTCTCGTTAGCTAAGAAATCTTTATAAGAGTTGTAATATGCTGATGCATCAATAACAAAGTTTTTAACCTTACCACGATACCCAAGTTCAAAAGAAGTAACTTGTTCTGGTTTAGCTAATTCTGAATTAGCAATTTCTAAATCCGCCGGATTCTGCGATGCAGCAAATTGCCCAACTGAAGTTGCAAAGAATGAATTGTTGTAAGCTCCTGTACCATCAAAATCAATATTACTGACTCCTAAGATACTTGTACCAGTAGTACTAAGATCATAATTTCTTACATCTCTTGCTGCGTTTCCTGGCGCACCACCAACAAGGATAGCTCTACCAACATCTAAACCAATGTATAAATCTTGCGTTGTTGGGTTTCTAAATCCAGTTTGGAATGACGCTCTAATGTTGTGATCTTCATTAATTGTGAAACCAGCTGAAATTCTAGGAGAGAAGAACCCGTCAAATAGTTGTGACTTATCGTAACGGATAGATCCTGTTAATTTTAACTCAAGGTTATCTGTTAATTCTAACTTCTTCTGAAGTTGCGTATAGACACCTACCTCAGAGTATGTAATTGGTCCATCTGCGTCAGTGTAAATTGTTCCTGAAGAATTTAACTGGTATTCTCTAAATGATCCACCAACCTGAATTTCTACAGCATCCCATAGATGGCTAAAATTATAATTTACGTCTGAGTGATAATATTTAGAAGCATCTTGGAATTTAGAACCAGTTGTTAAATCCGGATCGTTTACACTTCTATTAAATGCTTCTATAAATTCTGGAGAACCAGGAAGGAAACGTCCTGTTTCTGCTTGAGCTCTTGCAGCTGCATGAGCTTGAGCATCTGTAGCACCACCTAAAGAAGCTTGTACATAGGTTCCAACATATTCTCCAAACCAAGTGTTATCATCTTTCCATGCTCTGTTAATATTAATACCAGTAAATACCATATCGTAAGAGTCTCCTGCTTTGTCAGCAACAACATAACCTCTTGCAAAGAAGTTGTTATTTCTGAATTCTATTTTATGTTGTTGTTGGAAGAAGTTATCAATTGTATATCGGTTAGCACCTTGATAAATAGTTGTTCCTGTACCAATCTTACCAACATATTGTATTTCAAAATCATCACCCCATGGACGGAAATACAGACCCCAGTCTGCTTTAATACTTTCTGCGTTGTATTCAGTTAAGTCACGTTCATCATATCCTGTTCTACTGACATCTACTGATGGTACCAAAGCATTTGCTCCAGAAGGTAATATTCCTAAACTTTCTAGTGTTTGAGCAACTTCTTTAATGTTAGCAGCAACTTCATCACCATAAACGTTAATTCCGTCATAATCTAAATCGGCTCTTGTAAGACCTCTATTGAAACGATCTTCTTCATTCGTAGCAGCCCAATCCGTACCTTTTAAGTATCCAAAATTTATTTTGGCTGCAAAATGGTCGCTAAACTTGTGAGCGAAGCGTAATCCTATATCTGTATATTCATTATCACCTGCAGCTATCTGCGATGTGATACCTCTCTTTATAGAAGCACTTATACCTTGATGATCAAATGGGCTCTTACTTCTCATAAATAAGATACCGTTGAAAGCATTTGCACCATAAAGTGCTGAAGCAGCACCAGGAAGTAATTCGACACTTTGTACATCGGTTTCAACCATACCTACTAAATTTCCGATAGGGAAATTAAGGGCTGGCGTGGAATTATCCATTCCATCTACCAATTGCATAAACCTAGTGTTAGCAAACGTAGCAAAACCTCTTGTGTTTACAGATTTAAACGTTAAACTGTTGGTGTTTATATCTACGCCTTTTAAACTTTCCAGACCATCGTAAAAATCAATGGAAGGTGTGTTTTTAATTTCTTTTAATCCGAAGCGTTCAACCGTTACTGGCGATTCAAAGATTCGTTCTGGAGTTCTAGAAGCTGATATTACAACTTCATCTAACTCGTTACCTTCTTCTAATTGAATATCTACAGTTTGATTGTTAGAAGTAACTTCGGCCTCTTGAGTTTCAAAACCTGTATATGAAATTCTAATTTTAAAAGGAGGTGCTTGGTCTACTGTAAGTATATAATCACCATTGAAATCGGAACTTGTTCCTGTAGTAGTACCTACTACGATAACATTGGCACCTGGTAGGGGCTGTCCTGTGTTGTCTGTAACTTTACCTTTTACTGTGGTTTGTGCAAAAGAGGCCACACTAAAAAGCATTACAAAAAGCTTTAAGGTTGTCTTCATTTTAGAGAATTAGTTAAATTTATTAGACGAGCAATTTAACTAAATATATGAAAAATCGATAAGAATTTGTCAAAAAATTATGCGTGCATAGGATATTTTCAGAAAAATTCTGTACAAAAAATGAAATATCCACAATATATCTTATGGAATTTTAATGAGATTGCAATTTATTCTACTGTAACAGACTTTGCTAAGTTTCTTGGTTGATCTACATTTTTATCGAGCATAACTGCGATGTGATAAGATAGAAGTTGAAGTGGAATAGTAGTAACTAATGGTGTTAAGCATTCTAAAGTTTCTGGCACTTCTATAACATGATCGGCAAGCTCTTTTACACTAACATCGCCTTTTGTAACAATACCAATGATCTTACCTTTTCTGGATTTAATTTCTTGGATGTTACTCACTACCTTTTCGTAGTGTCCCTTTTTAGTTGCTATAACTACCACTGGCATTTGCTCATCGATAAGTGCTATAGGGCCATGCTTCATTTCTGCTGCAGGATAACCTTCAGCATGAATGTATGATATTTCTTTAAGCTTTAATGCGCCTTCTAACGCAACAGGGAAGTTGTAGCCTCTACCTAAGTACAAGAAGTTACTTACATCTTTATAAATGTCTGAAACAAACTTTACATAATCATCTGATTTTAACGCTTCAGCTACTTTCTCAGGGATGGCTTCCAGTTCAAATAGATGACGTCTGTAATCTGAACTTGAAATAGTGCCTTTAGCTCTGGCTAATCTTAAAGCCATTAGAGTTAAAACAGTGATCTGCGTTGTAAATGCTTTTGTAGATGCGACACCAATTTCCGGACCAGCGTGTGTGTAGGCCCCAGCATCAGTTTCTCTAGCTATAGAAGATCCTACGACATTACAAACTCCAAAAACAAATGCTCCTTTAGATTTAGCTAGCTTAATAGCTGCAAGAGTGTCTGCAGTTTCACCAGATTGAGAAATAGCGATAACAATATCCTTTTCAGTAATTACCGGGTTTCTGTATCTAAATTCGGAAGCATACTCAACTTCAACAGGAATTCTGGCCAGATCTTCAAAGATATATTCTGAAACGAGTCCTGCATGCCAAGAGGTTCCACAAGCTACAACAATCATTCTATCGGCATTCAAGAATTTTTTCATGTTATCTTCAACACCTGCCATTTTTATAATGGCTTCATTCGTTAGAAGTCGTCCTCTAAAAGTATCTAATATGGCACTAGGTTGCTCATAAATCTCTTTAAGCATAAAGTGATCATAGCCGCCTTTTTCTATTTGCTCTAAATTGAGTTGCAGTTCCTGTATGTATAGATCAACTAGTTTATCGTTCTTAATCTTTCTTACTTTCACGTCTTTGCCACGACGTACAATTGCCATTTCTTCATCTTCAAGATAAATAGCATTTTTAGTGTACTCAATAAATGGTGAAGCATCACTAGCTATGAAGAACTCATCTTCTCCAATACCTATTGCTAATGGACTTCCTAGTCTAGCAACGACTATTTCATTAGGTTTATTCTTGTCAAAAACAGCAATGGCATAAGCTCCGACGACTTGGTTAAGTGCTATCTGTACAGCTTTACCAAGCTTTACATCTTCATTCTTTTTTACATCTTCAATAAGGTTGACCAATACCTCTGTATCAGTGTCTGAAGTGAAAGTGTACCCTCTGTTTATGAGCTCTTTTTTCAAAGACTCATAATTTTCAATGATACCATTATGTATGATAACTAAATCTCCAGAATTAGAATAATGCGGATGAGAGTTTACATCATTAGGGACACCATGCGTTGCCCAACGTGTATGACCAATCCCTAAAGAGCCGTCAGTAGAGATTTCTTGTTCTAACTTTTCCTTTAGATCAGATACTTTTCCTTTAGTTTTTGAAAGTTTAATATTGCTACCATCATATATAGCAATACCAGCACTATCATAACCTCGATACTCTAACCTTTGTAATCCCTTGATAATAATTGGATAGGCCTCTCTATGACCAATATACCCAACAATTCCGCACATAAGCTTTTAATTATTTGGTTCTGAATAAAAAATCTCTAGATACACTTTTTTGGTTATATCTTCTGTGTTATTACCATGTAAAATCGTACCTCTTGGTGATATAATTGAACTTAAGGGTAAAAATCTTTCAGAATTATCAGTCGTTTGCTCAAAACCTTGATTGTTGTTTCCTTCTAAATTAACATTTCCGGAAACAGCTATGCCCATTCTAACATTGGTTGAATCGTTAATCAATAAATTATTGATATGATTGGTAATTCTCATTTTATATCTGATACCTTCTCCATCTGGTTCATCACCCTCACGTTGCAAGATACCAAGATGATTTGGTACTGATGATAAAGGTAGCGTTGAGCTTTGGAAATCTAAAAAATAATCTGTTAAAGGTCTATTATTATCCATATCATACAAGTAAAGCCTATCTGGCTCTTCGCCTTGTAATAAATTTTGATCGACATAGAAAACAAGATTAGCTTCATTGACCAGGCGTTTGGATCTTACAAACTTGCCATTTTCATCAATTTCAACAAATGCATCTCTCCACGCTTCAAATGTATTCATGTTGTCATTGTCGTTATCTGCATTCTCACCATCGAATAATTTAATATTTGCTATAGAACCTTGACCTCCCTTTAGGAATAATCGAGCATCACCATTAACTTCATCTCCATCTTGTAAGATAACATTGAAACTATTTTCTAAGAAATTAACTCTATTGGCTCCAAAACGAAGCTCGTATGTAGATTGTTCTCTTTCGGCACCTTCAGTGAATGGATCTCTAGTGTAATGCAGAGTAATGCTACTATTAGCCTGGGCAATGTCCATGGCTACCATAGCTCCGGTACCATTTATATCTTCAGCCTTAAAATAAATGCCTCTAAAATAATCATTAAAATTATTTGTGTTGCTTAATACATCTTGACCTTCTTGATCAATGATTTTTTGCTGCCAATAGGCATTATCTAATACAATTCGAATTCCTGGAGACGAATTTAATGCTGTACTGCCTTCATCGCCTGTTAGTATTATGGTTTCATCACTAATAACAAAATTGTCTTCCTGATGAATTAATGTGCCTTCTAGTATAGCATCACTAATAGGTTCGGTTGCAGATGCAGATTTGTTTGAGAAATATACTTGAGGTGAATCAAATTCACTGTTAGGGTCAAAATCTCTTAAGAAGAAGTTGCTTTCATAAATACTTAGTCTAAAAGGATTGCTGCCATAGACAGAATCAACTTCAAATTCGGCAACATTATTATCATCCACACCAACAGCTCTACTGAAATAAGGAATGTAAAGCACAACAGAGTCTAGCACCACGTTATCTCCAAAATCAGGATTGAGAATAGGAGAGTTTAATTGAGACACAAAACTTGCAGTGGTACGACCATAATATGGATCATTATATACACCAAGAAGGTTTATTGGTAATCCATTAGTTTGTATTGGCCCTAAAGCATGACTGTATGTAATGATATCATACTGCTCAGATGATGTGTCAAAATTTGTAGCAGTATCATTATTTATAATGTCAGAATCTATAGTAGCAAAATCTTTATCACATGCAATGAAAGCAAGTAATATTAATGCTAACAAGGCAATGTTTTTAAGGGCAATTCTTGTCTTTTTCATATTCGTCTTTAACTATTGTAAAACACTGTTTTTGTAAAATTCAGAGTATGGTTCAGCAAAGTCTTCTAGAGAGAAATAATCTAATGTAGGCTTATCTGCATTGTTGATGTAATCATCCAATTCTTTTGGTAATGCTTCAGACCCTTTGATAAGAGCATCAGAATTATCAATAGCAATTTTCATTAAATTAATGTAATTAGGTGCTTCAAGTGGTTTGATGACTTCAGCATCTAAACCATCAAAGCTAACTTTGTTCATCATACCTTTATCTAACGTTCCTTCGAAATTTTGATTGTACACAGAAGTAACTATTTTACTTTCTGTAAATAAAGGTTCGGTTTTATAGTATTCTTTTAAGTAAAGAGGGAGTAAAGAGGCAAGCCATCCATTAACATGAATAATGTCTGGTGCCCAATTTAATTTTTTAACGGTTTCAATAACACCCTTAGCAAAGAAGATAGCACGTTCATCATTATCAGAAAACAACTTTCCGTCCTCATCAGTTAAGGTAGCCTTACGTTTAAAATATTCTTCATTATCTATGAAATACACTTGTATGCGCTCTTTAGGTATAGAAGCTACCTTAATAATTAAAGGCATGTCTAAATCATTGATCACTAAATTTATACCAGACAAACGTATGACCTCATGCAATTGATGCCTTCTTTCATTAATATTACCGAAGCGTGGCATGAATATTCGTATTTGTCCACCTTGTTTATTTACCATTCTTGGAGCTTCAAATGACATGGATGAAATCTCAGTTTCCGGTAAATAAGGTACCACCTCAGAAGACACATACAGTATACGTTTATCTTTCATAAATGCGTTGCTTTTAAAAATTAGAATAAAAAACATGCAAAATTACAAAAATTTATGCAGATTGCCAGTAAAATATTATGTTTGCAGGCTGTTAATTTTTTGTTAGTGCTTTGAAAATTTTTGATAATAGAATAAAATTATCCGAATCTCTTAACACGTTTAAAGAGAGCAATTCTTCTGTGGGGTTCATACCTACTATGGGAGCACTTCATAATGGACACCTAACTTTAGTTAAAAGAGCGCTAGATCAGAATGACATTGCTGTCGTAAGCATATTTGTTAATCCGACGCAATTTAACAATCAAGAAGATCTCGTAAAATATCCAAGAACTTTAGACAAAGATGTAGAACTCTTGAAGACCGTTTCTAAGGATAAAATAATAGTTTATGCACCAAGTGTTGGAGATATTTATGAAGAAAATGTAAAAGCCGAACATTTTACATTTGATGGCTTGGAACATGAAATGGAAGGGGCGTTTAGACCCGGACATTTTGACGGTGTCGGTACCATTGTAAAACGTCTTTTAGAAATTGTAAAACCGGATAAAGCTTACTTTGGTGAGAAGGATTTTCAGCAGTTGCAAATAATCAAAAGCTTGGCTAAAAACTACAAGTTACCAGTAAAGATAGTGGGTTGCCCTATACATAGAGCAGAGGATGGTTTAGCAATGAGTTCTAGAAACCAGCGCCTAAAACCAGAATATAGAGAGGCTGCGCCATACATATACAAAACACTAAAAGCTGCCAAAAAGAAGTTTGGCACAAAAAGTGCTAAAAAAGTAACGGAATGGGTTGAGGATCAGTTTGAAAAGCACAGCTTATTGGAGCTAGAATATTTCTTAATTGCTGACATAGATACCTTAAAACCAGTGAAACGAAAATCTAAACAAAAATCATATAGAGCGTTTATTGCTGTATATGCAGATGATATAAGACTTATAGATAATATCGCTCTAAATTAATTAACTTTGCCTCATGCAAATTCAAGTAGTAAAATCAAAGATACATCGCGTTAAAGTAACGGGTGCTGACCTTAATTATATAGGTAGTATTACCATAGATGAAGACCTTATGGATGCTGCTAATATCATCCAAGGAGAAAAGGTGCAGATCGTTAATAATGATAACGGTGAACGACTAGAAACGTATTGTATACCTGGGCCAAGAAATAGTGGTGAAATTACCCTTAATGGTGCAGCTGCACGTAAAGTAGCTGTAGGCGATACACTAATTCTTATTACTTATGCTTTTATGGATATTGAATCAGCAAAGGTGTTTAAACCGTCTTTAGTTTTCCCAGACGAAGCAACTAATCTCTTAAAATAAGGCTTTGAAAAATATCAAAACCATCCTAAAAATAGCATTGCCTTTAATTTTAGGAATTGTACTAGTTTGGTATTCATTGTCTAAGATTTCGATAACAGAACTTCTCCAATATTTCAAAGATGCCGACTATGGATGGATAGGCTTAGGTGTATTTTTAGGTCTGTTAAGTCATCTATCCAGAGCCTATCGCTGGAAGTTTATGATAGAACCTCTAGGTTACAAATTAAGACTTCCTAATAGTATCATGGCTGTATTTGCTACATACCTTATTAATTATACCGTACCTAGAGCTGGTGAAATAGCCAGAGCTTCAATAATTACTAATTATGAAGGGGTGCCTTTTGAAAAAGGGTTTGGAACTATTGTTTCTGAACGTATTGCCGACATGGTAGTCATGTTGCTTATTATTATTACAACACTTTTTTTGGAGTTTGACTTTATATACAAATTTTTTGAAGAGCGATTTGACCCTCAAAAAATTATAATTGCATTGGTCCTTTTATTAGTAGGTGCCGGGATTTTATTTATGTATATCAAGAAAAGTCAATCTAAGATTGCTCTAAAAATTAAAGGCTTGGTGTCCGGTTTTATTGAAGGTATACTGGTCATCTTTAAGATGAAACAAAAGTGGGCTTTTATTTTCCATACGTTCTTTATCTGGATCATGTATTTATTAATGTTTTATGTGACTTCCTTTGCTGTTGAAGAAACCTCAAATATTCCCGTAGCTGCCGTACTTATAGGGTTTATATCTGCTAGCTTTAGTATTGCTGCAACAAACGGAGGAATAGGCTCTTATCCGGTAGCTATTTATCTCGCTTTTAAGGTATTTAATATTGCTGAAGCACCAAGTTTGGCCTTTGGTTGGATCATGTGGACTTCGCAAACGCTAATGATCATAGTCATGGGTGGGCTGTCATTAATATATCTTCCGATCTACAATCGAAAACATCCAAGAGTATAGATTTTTTTTTAACTTGCTTTAAGTTTAAGCTAACCAAAAACATGAAGCACTTCATTATCTTATTGCTGTTAGGGGGATTCTGCAGTAATTTATCAGCACAAGCTACTTACGAAGAATTTCAATCTGAAAAATTAGGAGAAACCAGAGGGCTAAAAATTCAATTGCCTAGGAACTATGATCCGGATGCTAAAAAGGAATATCCACTGGTTTTGGTATTGGATGGGGATTATCTTTTTGAACCTGTTGCCGGAAATGTAGATTACCAAGCCTATTGGGAGGATATCCCGGATTGTATTGTTGTAGGGGTAAAGCAAAACAATTCCAGAGAAGATGACTTTTATTATTCTGAAGACGATTATTTTCCTGCCGATACCGGAGCAAGTTTCTATGAATTTATTGCAGGGGAATTAATCCCATATATCAATAAAAACTACAATACATCCGACTTCAGAATTATCGTAGGGCACGATATGGCTGCAAATTTCAGCAATTACTTTTTGTTTAAAAACCCACCTTTATTTAGAGCGTATATAGGATTAAGCCCGGATTTTGCGCCAGAGATGGTAAGTCGGTTAGAGCAGCGTTTACCAGGGCTAGAGCAGGAGGTTTTTTATTACATGGCTACAGCGGATGGGGACTTAAAGGCTCTGAAATCGAGTATTGAAGAATGTCATGCAAAATTAGGAAAGCTGGAAACTGAAAAGGTGAATTACAAGTTTGACAGTTTCGAGGATGCCAACCATTACTCATTAGTTGGAAGAGGTATTCCAAAGGCGCTCAATCAAATATTTGAAATGTATAAGCCGATCAATGCCAAAGAATATAAGGAGAAAGTACTGACATATGAAGGCTCTCCGTATGATTATCTGATTGAGAAGTATGAAAAAATTGAGTACTTCTATGGCTTTAAAAAAGAAATCATTGAGAACGATATAAGAGCCATTGCAGCGGCTTCTAACAAAAAAGAAGATCTAGAGTCCTTAGAGAATTTAGCTAAACTAGTGAAGAAGAACTTTCCGGATTCAATGCTCAGAACGTACTACATGGGAATGTATTATGAAAAATCTGGAAACCTAAAAAAGGCATTACACCAATACCAGTCCGGCTTATTACTGGAACCTTCGCAGTACATTGACAAGGAATTAATGCTAGATAAAATGTACGACATTAAAGAAGCATTAAACGATTAGTGTATTTCATCGAAAAAAGTTGACGTTATGACGATGATTTAGTAAGTTTGGTAGACCAAAGCTAAACCTACTAACATTATGAAAAAGACAATATGTACCCTATTAACTATTGTTTTCTGCCTTTCCGTTTCTGCACAAGTCAAATATGAAGAGATTAATTCTTCAAGATTAAATGCTGAACGTCAGTTAAAAATAAAACTTCCTAAGAACTACGATCCATCGTCTGAACTTAAACACCCTTTAATTATTGTTTTTGATGGGGATTATCTGTTCGAGCCTGTGGTAGGGCAAGTAGAATATCAAACCTACTTTGATGATATGCCCGGCTCTATTGTTGTTGGTGTAGTACAAGGAAAGGAACGCTTTTATGATGGTTATTATGATGAAGCTACTGGTATGCCAACTGAATCAGGTCTACGCTTTCATCAATTTGTAGCGGAAGAGTTATTACCTTATCTAGATGATCGTTATAAGACCAGTAAATTTAAAGTAGCTGTTGGTCATGACCGCATGGGGAACTTTATCAATTCGTTTTTGTTTAAAGGTGATCAGGCATTTCAAGCTTATGTATGTATCAGCCCGGATCTACAAGGGACATTAAAAGCACAATTAGCATCACGATTAGAGTATATAAAGGAAGACATCTTCTACTATATGGCCACATCCGACAAAGATATCAGGCATATAAAACAAGCTGTTAACGAGGTCAATCAAGAGATCAAGCAAGTTGAGAATCAAAACCTGACCTATTATTTCGATGAGTTTAAAAACGATACACACTACACCTTAGTAACCAGTGCCATATCCAGAGCATTTGATAAAATATTCGACCTCTATAAACCTTTGCGAGAAAAAGAATTAGAGGAGAAAGTGCTGCCATATGAAGGGACTTTAGATGAATATCTTGTAGATCGTTATGATCGCATAGAAGAACTTTTTGGAATTACTAAACCTATCACGGAAGAAGAATTTGAAAAAGTGGTTAAGGTCGCTGAAGAGCGCGAAGATCTAGAATCTCTGTACAAAATAGGTAAGCTCGCCAAGAAGTTGAATCCTGAGTCTTTATTAGGAACCTACTACTTAGCATTACATTCTGAGAAGATAGGCAAAACAAAGAAAGCGGTTAAGCTATATGAAGATGCCTTAACCTTAGATGAGACTAGTCATATCAATAGAGAATTCATTATGTCCCAAGTTGAAAAACTGAATGTTGTTGCAGAAGAAAATGAAGAAGAAGAGGAAGAGGATAATAAACCATAAAATGTCTTAAATTTAGCCATTCGTAAATTTCTTGAATGGCTAAAGTAAAAACAACCTTTTTTTGTCAGAACTGTGGAGCTCAATATGCCAAATGGCAAGGACAATGTACTTCGTGTAAACAATGGAATACTATTGTAGAAGAGGTGATTCAAAAGCCTGAAAAAGAAGATTGGAAACCCTCTAATGACGCTGTAAAACGCGTGTCAAAACCTCTTAAGATCAATGAGATTGATAGCTCTAAAGAATCGCGACTAGATCTTAAAGATTCTGAATTTAACCGTGTATTAGGAGGAGGACTTGTTCCTGGATCACTTACCTTATTGGGGGGTGAACCTGGTATTGGGAAAAGTACCTTACTACTTCAAATAGCATTACAATTACCTTATAAAGTACTATATGTTTCGGGCGAAGAGAGTCAAAAGCAAATAAAGATGCGCGCTGAGCGCATTCAGCCTAACGATAACAATTGCTACATCTTAACCGAAACCAAAACACAGCATATTTTTAAGCAAATAGAAGCCTTAGAACCAGAGATGGTGGTTATTGATTCTATTCAAACACTGCATAGCGATTATATTGAAGCCTCATCCGGGAGTATTTCTCAGATTAAACAATGCACTACGGAATTGATTAAATATGCTAAGGAAACCGCTACTCCGGTACTGCTTATCGGTCACATTACTAAAGATGGGCATATTGCCGGGCCAAAGATATTAGAACACATGGTGGATACGGTTCTACAATTTGAAGGCGATCGGAATTTTGTATTTCGAATGCTTAGATCTCATAAGAATCGATTTGGGTCTACCAATGAACTAGGAATTTATGAGATGCAAGGCTCGGGATTACGAGAAGTGACCAATCCGTCAGAAATACTGATCTCTAAAAAGGACGAAGAACTCTCAGGAAATACTATAGCAGCCACCATAGAAGGGATGCGCCCACTCATGATAGAAGTGCAAGCTTTGGTAAGTAGTGCGGTTTATGGGACACCACAACGTTCAGCGACTGGCTTCAATGCGAAACGCCTCAATATGATCTTAGCGGTTTTAGAAAAACGAGCAGGTTTTAGATTGGCTGCTAAAGATGTGTTTTTAAATATCACTGGAGGAATAACAGTAGATGATCCTGCTATTGATTTGGCAGTTGTGGCAGCCATCCTATCTTCTAATGAAGATGTGGCTGTACCAAGCGATTATTGTTTTGCTGCTGAAGTAGGACTTTCCGGAGAGATCCGCCCGGTATCAAGAGTAGAGCAACGCATCTTAGAAGCTCAAAAATTAGGATTTTCAACCATCTTTGTATCAAAATATAATACCATAACACTAAAAGACACTCAGATCAAGATTCAGAAAATAACGAAGATTGAGGACCTTATAGGCTACTTGGTATAAATAGATATGCAGTATTAGGCTTTGGGAATGTCCTCATAAAAGGATAAAATCCTTACATAGCCATTCAGAAAAATGATTGGGAGACCTGGTGCCGGTGAGCTGAAGTAGGAGAAATTATTAATACACGCCTTGACGCGGTTCTATTTAACGAAACAAACTAAACAATTACTAGAGAATTAATAACTTAGATTACAAATGCTTATCAATATGAAAAAAACAACGCTACTTCTAATCCTCGTTACCATATGCTTTGCATGCAAGAAAGAAACAAAAGACACTTCTACTTCAGAAATTGAAACTTCTGAAAAGCCAAATATTGTACTACTTGTCGGTGACGACCAAGGTTATCCCTATTTCGGATTTATGGGAGCCGATTACATACAGACTCCAAATATGGATGCACTGGCAGCAAGCGGAACCCTGTTTACGGAAGGGTATGTGCCTCAAAATCATTGTCGACCATCATTGCAGACATTAATGACAGGGACCTTGCCAATTAACCATGCACAAGATGTTGAAGCACTGATTAAGGAAAAGAATATTCCTGACAGTGCTAAAGTAAATTTTAGACACCATGCCATGAAGTATTTTGAAACACTCCCTAGAATTTTATCTAAGCAAGGATATACCAGTTTTCAAGGAGGAAAATGGTGGGAGTTCAATTACCAGAATGGCGGTTTTGATGAAGGCATGACCAAAGGCTGGGAAAAAGAAGATAAAGCTAAAAAGGATTGGTTTTTACAATTTATGGGAGGTGATGGTAGACAATTGGCCCGAGCCACAATGCAACCGGTTTATGATTATGTGGAGAAAAATAATGAAAAGCCTTTCTTTATATGGTTTGCTCCGGAATTACCACATTATCCATTTGATGCTCCTGATAAGTACTACAACATCTATAAGGACAAAGACATGACTGAATCCGCGAAACGCTATTATGCAAATTGTACCTGGTTTGATGATGGGGTCGGCGAATTAGTGCGATTCTTAAAAGAGAAAGGAGAGTTTGATAATACTCTATTTGTCTATGTGAATGACAACGGATGGGAGCAAGAACCTCACCAGGAGTTTAGACACGATTCCTTACGCTGGCACAATGGAGGTGATAAAGGAAAACTTTCTGTATATGATCAATCCTTTAGAACACCGATCATCTTTTCATGGAAAGATAAGATCAAAGCTGGGGCAACCTCAAAAGCCTTGATGCATAGTGCAGATATTCCGGCCACTATTCTGGATTATATCGATGTAAAAGTGCCAGATAATTATTTTGGGAGATCCTATAAACCTTTGGTAGAGGATACATCAAAAAGAGACCGTAATATCATCATTGGGAAAGCTACTCAGATGCGTTCAGAGGAGGATATGATGGGAATGAAAATTGAAGCGTATTGGGCGCGTACCGATGATTGGTTTTTTCAATGGAATTTGACGACAGAAACCATCGGATTATTCGACATGAATACGGACCCTAGAAATGATAATAATCTGGCAGAATCTAATGCAGAATTGGTTGAAGACTTTAAGCAACGCATAGAGAATTGGAAAAATGAAAGAATGCAATAGTAAATAAGATAATTATCTAAAAAGTAAAACCTCTTTTTTTAAGCGTATTTCGATATGCTATGTCCTTAAAATTCTTTAATTTCGCGTTCTTAAATGAAACTGAATAATGAGCGCAAAGTTCACTGAATATAAAGGACTTAACTTGCCTAAAGTCGCTGAGGAGATCAGCAACTATTGGGAGGCTAATAATATCTTCGAAAAAAGTGTTTCGACAAGAGAAGGTAAAGCACCTTATGTCTTTTTTGAAGGCCCACCATCAGCCAATGGATTACCGGGCGTTCATCACGTATTAGCCAGAGCGATTAAAGACATCTTTCCACGTTACAAAACCATGAAAGGCTTTCAGGTAAAACGTAAAGCCGGATGGGATACCCACGGACTACCTGTAGAGCTAGGGGTAGAGAAAGAATTAGGTATTACCAAAGAAGATATTGGTACTAAGATCACTGTTGAGGAGTACAATGAAGCGTGTAAGAAAGCCGTCATGCGCTATACGGATATCTGGAACGATCTTACTGTGAAAATGGGGTATTGGGTAGATATGGATGATCCATACATTACCTATAAGTCCAAGTATATGGAAAGTGTATGGTGGTTATTGAAGCAGATCTATGATAAGCAACTGCTTTACAAAGGCTATACGATTCAGCCCTATTCACCAAAAGCCGGTACAGGTTTAAGCTCGCACGAGTTAAATCAACCGGGAACCTATCAAGATGTGACGGATACTACGGTTGTGGCTCAGTTTAAAGCGAAACCGGAAACCTTAGCTGATGTTCTACAAGGTTTTGATAATGTTCACTTTTTAGCATGGACGACAACACCATGGACCTTACCAAGTAATACGGCGCTCACGGTTGGGCCTAAGATTGATTATGTATTGGTAAGTACTTATAACCAATACACTTTTGAGCCTATCCAAGTGGTTTTAGCAAAGGCACTCGTAGGGAAGCAATTCTCAGGAAAGTATGAGCAAGTTGAAGACGCTTCAGGTTTAGAAGGGTATACATCAGATGCTAAGAAAATACCATTCTATATAACTAAAGAATTTAAGGGTAAAGATTTAGTAGGTATTCGCTATGAACAACTGCTAGATTATGCCTTACCAAACGATAATCCGGAAAATGCCTTTAGAGTAATTTCAGGAGATTTTGTGACTACCGAAGACGGTACCGGTATTGTGCACACCGCACCAACATTTGGTGCTGATGATGCCTTGGTGGCGAAGCAAGCAACACCAGAAGTGCCACCAATGCTAGTTAAGGATGAGAATGATAATCTAGTGCCATTAGTAGACTTACAAGGACGTTTCCGTCCGGAGATGGGTGAGTTCGCAGGGAAATATGTAAAGAATGAATACTATGCCGATGGAGAAGCGCCTGAGAAGTCTGTAGATGTCGAACTGGCCATCAAACTAAAAACAGAAAATAAAGCCTTTAAGGTTGAAAAATATAAGCACAGCTACCCCAACTGCTGGCGAACCGATAAACCAATCTTATACTATCCTTTAGATTCGTGGTTTATTAAAGTTACGGAGGTTAAAGAGCGTATGCATGCACTGAATACCACCATTAACTGGAAACCAAAATCTACAGGAGAAGGACGTTTCGGAAACTGGTTAGCCAATGCTAATGACTGGAACTTATCCCGAAGTCGTTTCTGGGGAATTCCATTACCTATTTGGAGAACGGATGATGGAAAAGAGCAGATCTGCATAGGATCTGTAGAAGAGCTAAAAGCTGAAATGGCAAAAGCCGTTGAAGCTGGAGTTATGGACAAGGATATCTTCGAAGATTTTGTTATTGGTGATATGTCTGAAGCTAACTATGATACCATAGATCTTCACAAAAATGTTGTCGACAAGATCATTTTGGTGTCACCATCAGGGCAACCAATGAAGCGCGAGTCAGACCTGATTGATGTATGGTTCGATTCGGGGTCTATGCCTTATGCACAATGGCACTATCCGTTTGAGAACAATGCTTTGATCGATAATAACGAAGCCTTCCCGGCGAACTTTATCGCGGAAGGTGTAGATCAGACCAGAGGATGGTTCTACACACTACATGCTATCGGAACTATGGTGTTCGATTCTGTAGCCTATAAGAATGTCGTATCTAACGGACTGGTTCTGGATAAGAACGGACAAAAGATGTCAAAACGTTTAGGGAATGCTGTAGACCCGTTTGAAACTTTGAGCAAGTATGGTGCTGATGCTACGCGTTGGTACATGATCAGTAATGCAAATCCGTGGGATAACCTAAAGTTTGATAGCGAAGGCATTGAAGAAGTCAAACGTAAGTTCTTCGGAACACTTTACAATACCTATTCGTTCTTTGCACTATATACCAATCTGGATAAATTCGATTACAGTGAAGCCGATATTCCAATAGCGGAACGCCCGGAATTGGACCGTTGGATATTATCCGAACTGCATACCCTCATTAAGAAAGTAGATGAGTTCTATGCTGATTATGAGCCAACAAAGGCAGCAAGAGCGATTTCTAATTTCACACAAGAGTTCTTAAGTAATTGGTATGTAAGGCTAAGTAGAAGACGTTTCTGGAAAGGCGATTATCAGACCGATAAGATATCAGCCTACCAAACTTTATACACCTGTATGCTGACCATAGCCAAGCTTGGTGCGCCAATAGCACCATTTTATATGGATCAGCTATATCAGGATTTAATACGCGTTACCGGTAAAGAAGGGTTTGAAAGTGTGCATCTGGCAGAGTTCCCTAAATATGATAATACCTTCATTGATAAGGCTCTGGAACGAAAAATGGAAAATGCACAAACAATATCCTCTTTAGTTTTATCGTTACGTGCTAAGGAAAAGATCAAAGTGCGTCAGCCGTTGCAAAAGATTATGATCCCTGTAGATAGTGCTGAGCAGAAGCATGAAATATTAGCAGTTTCTGATCTTATAAAACATGAAGTGAATGTGAAAAGTATTGAGCTTTTAGAGGACGCCTCTGATATTTTAGTGAAGCAAATAAAGCCGAATTTCAAGGTTTTAGGCCCTCGATTTGGGAAGGATATGAAGCTGATAGCAAGTGCTATTAGTGGGTTTTCAGCAGATGATATCAAAAAAATCGAGCAAAAAGGTGAATTGGAGCTTGAAATTAACGGAAAAAATATTATTTTGGGATTGGATGATGTTGAGATTACATCTCAAGATATTGAAGGATGGCTGGTAGCAAACGAAGGTGCTTTAACCGTAGCTTTAGATGTTACCATCACTGATGACTTACGAAAAGAGGGTATTGCACGTGAGCTCGTAAACCGTATTCAAAATTTACGTAAAGATTCAGGATTTGAAGTGACTGATCGTATAGATGTGAAGCTTCAAAAAGACGATCAGATCGTCGCAGCAGTGAATTCGAATGTTGAGTATATTAAATCAGAAACCTTAACCGAAGACCTTGAAATTATGGATAACTTAAACAGCGGTATAGAGATTGCTTTCGATGATGTAAATACCAAGCTGTTTATTCAAAAACATTAATGATTATGGCAGTAGATACAAACAATAGATATTCTGATAAAGAATTAGAAAAATTCAGAGTATTGATCCAAGAAAAGATCGATAAAGCGGAGCACGACCTTGAACTGATAAAGAGTGCTTACATGAACGATCATAATAATGGTACTGATGATACTTCACCTACGTTTAAAGCCTTTGAAGAAGGTAGTGAAACCATGAGTAAGGAAGCAAACTCACAATTGGCCATACGTCAAGAAAAGTTCATCAGAGACCTTAAGAATGCCCTCATACGTATAGAGAACAAAACCTATGGCGTATGTCGAGTGACAGGAAAATTGATCAACCCTGAACGTTTAAAATTGGTGCCTCATGCCACACTGAGCATAGAGGCCAAGAACATGCAAAAGTAAATTCAATAATAACCTAAACATAGCGCCTCGTGAATTCTATTCCGGGGCGTTTTCATTATATGGGTCACGCAAAAATCTATACCGTTGCCATTATGCTAATGAGTCTATGGCCAACTGCTGCCCAAAATACATTGAACAAAGAGATTAATGCTGAGGTAAATGCACTTCAAATCAATGGCGATCAGATCTTTAATATCGAAATTAGAACCGCTGACACCAAGAGCATCTGTATCGAAGCCGTTATCGAAGGCGAATATAAAGATGGATTGGTGTTAGTTGCAGAGGTTGAAGGCGATAACCTTAATATCGACTTGGTGAAAAGCCCTTTGTTTAGGGATGCCAACGATAAGTTAAGTGCTCATAAGGTCATTGCAGCAAAGCTAAGCATCGTTCTACCTAAGCATAAGACCATCAATCTAGTGAGCGATATTGCCAATGTGGTTATGGAAGGCCAGTTTAAAGCACTACAAATGAAACTGGCGCGAGGTAATTTTGAAGCCGTAGCTACTACCGAAAGCGCTGTGATCGATTGTGTAGATGGCAATATAAATGTGCAAACCGAGTTTACATCTAAGGTTACCGAAGATAAAAGTCAGTTAATTAAAGTTAATGAGCGTACCATTTGGAAGTTAAATACTAAATTTGGCCGCATATTGGTGCGTAAACAATAATACATGTCGTTAAGGAAAACATCATTGATCATACTAGGCATTCTGCTGATTGACCAAATCTCTAAGATTTACATTAAGACCCATTTTCAGTTACAAGACGACGTCGAAGTATTTTCATGGTTCAAGATCATTTTTGTAGAGAATAGCGGTATGGCTTGGGGCACCAAGTTAAGTGATATCTTTAGTTTCATTAATGACAATACCGCCAAATTAGTACTCACATTATTCCGCATAGCCGCAGTCACAGCCATAGGTTTTTGGTTATACGATGTTATTAAAAAGCAGCGCTCTAAGACCCTGATCTTCGCCATTGCCCTCATTTTCGCAGGGGCATTAGGAAACATTATAGACTCGGTGTTCTACGGCGTAATATTTGGGGACAGTTATGGGCAAGTTGCAACCTTTTTACCGGAAGGTGGCGGTTATGGCAAGCTCTTTCATGGTAAAGTAGTCGATATGCTCCACTTTCCACTATGGGAAGGCATCTTACCGTCTTGGGTTCCAGTATATGGCGGAAAGAACTTTACCTTTTTTGAGCCCGTATTTAATATCGCCGACATGGCGATTAGTACAGGCATAGGCGTCCTTATCTTCTTTAATAAAAAAGCCTTCGGTACTAAAAAAGTAGAAGCCTAAGCGCTCATTTCCCGTTGGCTCGGTATAATCCCCGTTTATTTTTATATACGCCCGCTTGTTACTTTGGGTTTGTTAACTATCCTGAATCACAATAGTTTAGAGGGAAATTCTAACCCTCATTTCTGCTATTATGATTAAACATTTACGTTTCAGCTTACTTTGCATACTTATGTGCTTTATGAATTGTCAAGATGAGGATATCAATCCTGAAGATTCAAATGAAAAACAGACAGTTATTGGTAGAGAACTTTCATTGGACCGAATCCCTCACCTCAATCAAGTTAGTAATACTTTAGATAGAATAAGCAGTGATTTCAATTCAAGCAGCAGTCAAAGACTTAGTGCTTTAGATATTGATGGTATTAGCTTGGTTACAGATGATATTTTGTATATGACTTATGGCAATACACATACCTATACTTTTAAACTCTTAAGAGAAAACCCTGAATTCTATATTGAGAATTTGGTGTTGCATTATAATATAGAAACAGAAAAGTATGATGAGTATCTAGTACAATACAATATCAGTGCGCAGGAGTATCTAGATTTTGTTAATGGTATACCACTTCCAGAAAATGCGGAAACCACAATAATGAGTTTAGATAGTGGAACATTCTCAGATATAACTAATAGAGGGTTTTGGATGACCACTTGTACAACTATTTATTACAATTGTACTGCTGGAGGTAATCATTCCTATGGAGAAGTATGTCAAGGTGATGCAGACCAACAACCGGGTTATATAGAGTTTTGCAATTCTGTTTATTATGATACAGCCCCAATGATAGATGCAGGACCTTCCCCAGGAGGAGGTGGAGGTATTAGTGGTGGAGTCGGTGATGGTTATGTAATAACTAACCCTAGGGCTAATGAACCATGTGAAAGCAGTGAAGGAGTGGGGATTGTTTCTGATGAGGGGTGTGTTAAAGTAAAAGAAAATGAGGAGGATGAGGATGATTGTAATACCTCAAAAAAAGATTTAAAGAAAGTATTCCCTAATATGAGTGACACTAATGCTAAACTTTTAGCGTCAGTTATCAATGATAAAGGAAAAGATTTTGGTATTGATAGCGATGAAGATTTATGGCACTTTTTAAGTCAAGCTGGACATGAAACAGGCGGGTTTAATACTTTAAATGTTACTGAGAGCACATATTGGACTACAGCAAGTAAATTAGCCGATACTTATTCAAAATTTACCATGGACTCCTTACAAGCTAGTTCAAACTCAGAATTGTATTATGCGCCAGATTACTTACAGAATTCGTCTGGAGTAGCTAATATAGCTATGTGCTGTAGGTACGGTAACGGAGATGTTTCAAGTGGAGATGGTTATAAATATAGAGGCCGAGGTATTTTTCAATTGACATGGAAAGATAACTATCAAGCCTTTAAGAATTGGTATAATGATAAGTATGAGCCAGACATTGATCCAGTGACTTCACCAAGTATTGTAGCGAGTAATGATACTTTAGCTATATTAAGCGGACTTTGGTATTATAAAACAAGGGTGGTCGATAAAATTACTATAGATAGTACAACAACGGTAAAGAAAGTAACTAAGCCTATTAATTCTGCTAGAAAGGGATTAGCAGATAGAAAAGCGAGATTTAAAAAAGCCAAAGATTCAATTAACTGTTTATAAAATATGTTTATGAAAAAAATACAATTCACACTAATCTTATTAATAATATCGATTTCATGTAAGTCTCAAGAACTTAATGTACAGCAATTGATAAATGATTATTCGTCAGAGATAATAGGTGTATGGATAGACGAAAATGATGAGAATTATAAGTTAGAGTTTTTAGATAACGGTATATGTAAAGAGTATGTGGGAACAGAACTTATAGCAACATACAATTATTCTTTAGATGATAATTGTGAAGGCTATATTGCTTCTAATACAGTTTACTTGAATTGGGTTGACACTGAAGACCAAAAAACCACTTGCTTTGAAATAAATAATATTACAAATCATTCCTTATCAATTATGATTATAGATAAAGCAAGAGTGGTTTTTTTCAATAAGGAATAATCATTCATGAAAAAAAGTATTTTTTTAATCCCATTATTTCTGATACTAATAATACAAGTTTTCGATAAAAGAGATAATTATTTCTTTATTCAAATAGTGTTATTAGCCATTATTATCAGCTATGCTTGTTATCTTTTATATACTAGAAGTTTAAAGAAATAAACTTTGAGTATATAACAGAGAGAACAATAATGGTATTGAAAACCAGTAAAATATAATTAGGCAATATAATTTATGTGTTATGTGGAACCCTGAGAAAATAATATTATTCGTTTTAATATTTTCAATGGCTATAATGACTGGCTTAACATCATATTGGATAGACTGGTCAGTTTTTGAAAATAAGGAATTGATACTAAGAGAAATACAGTTACCATTGACATTTTTTGGATTAAGTATTTATTTTATGATACCCTATATAAAGAAACTAAAAGAGGATAATAATTAGAACCGATAAATCTCATCTACAGTCACACAATAATCCAAAGTCACATCATTAGCATCTACAACATCAAAATTAGCCTCAGCTTCAAAAAAAGATAAGCCAACCTTTACAGTTTCGGGTTTGCAGCTACTTAAAAACCGATCATAAAACCCCTTACCATAACCCACACGATGTCCATTGACATCAAAGGCCAATAAAGGCACAAAAACCACATCAATTTGAGAGGGTTGAATTTCAATACCATCCACCGGCTCCGGGATGTTGTAAGTGTTAGGTTTGATGACGGTGGTATCCGTGAGCAAATAATGCGTCATACTATAATCTTCAAAGTTGCTTTTAGACAAGACCACATTTTTATCCTTCCCCTGAAGCACATTCAGAATATATTCGGTATTCACCTCCTTCTGAGACACAATAGGCAAAAACAAATGGTAAAAACTATGATCCCAGATATCGAGTTTTAGTAATTGATTAGCTATAGCAAGGCTTTTTGCTTCAATATCAGAGTCAGACAGTTGCTGTCTTAAAGCCTTATACTTAGATCTGAGCGCTTTTTTGGTCATGCCGTTAGCTTGGTAGAAATATGAAAAATTGCATCACCCTGATAAATGATTGGAGACTCATTAACATTAAAGATATAACCATCATTAGGTGCCTTCACAAAGTGGTTAAACCCACCATAAGGATCTGTAATATGACCAATAACATCTCCCTTGCTCACCTTAGTATTTACAGCCACCTTAGATTTAAACATCCCAGAAAAACTAGCCCGTATCCATTTGCTATGAGAGATCTTGATCACCTGTTTTTTAGGTTCTGATACCTTGAACTTTTTAGGAAGCATTTCCAGATGACTCAACACACGTTTCACACCGTTAACTCCCGTATTGGTAATTCTGGAATCAATATTAAAAGACTTCCCACCTTCAAAGAGTAACATCGGGATACCCATTTTATGACAGGTATTTCTAAAGGACTTGTCCAGGTTTTTGGAATAGAAAATAAAAGGCGCGCCAAATACTTTAGCAAGCTCCTCCAGCACCAACTCGTTCTTTACAATTCTAATTTGTGCCGCATTGAAACGGTTAGCACCGCCTGTATGGAAGTCGAGAATCAAATCCACATGAGGCACGATCTCAGTCATAAGTTTATGCGCCACTCTACTCGCTAAGGACCCCCCTTCACTTCCCGGGAATACTCTGTTGAGGTCACGCCCATCAGGGAACTCACGATCCATATTAATAAAACCAAACACATTAATGACCGGAATACAGATAATCGTCCCGCGTTTTGGTTTATTGATACCTTTAGCAATAATCTGCCTTACAATTTCAACACCGTTGACTTCATCGCCATGAATCCCTGCAGTGATAAGCACCGTTGGTCCGGGCTTTTTAGAACGTTCAATGATCACAGGAACGTCAATTGTATTTTGAGTATGTAATTTGGCAACATTAAAACTCACCTTAGCACTTTTACCAAGCGCCACCTTTTCCCCCAATATATCTAATACCTCTTTTTCACTCATCGTCTGTTGCGCTCTATAAATGTTATAATCGCTCTCGCAATATTTTTTTGTGTTGCTCCCTCTATCCCTTCTAATCCGGGTGTGGAGTTAACCTCCATAATTAATGGGCCACGCTTAGATTGTAGCATATCTACACCGCAAACAGGCAGCTTAAGTGCCCGAGCAGCTCGGATAGCTAACTTTAATTCCTCTTCGGACAATCGAATATACTCTGCAGAGCCACCACGATGAAGATTCGAACGGAACTCGCCGTCCTTCCCTTGACGTTTCATAGCACCCACAACCTGGCCGTCTACAATTAAGGCTCTTAGATCAGCACCCTTGGCTTCTTCAATATACTCCTGCACCAGTGCTCTAGCTTGTAATCCGTTGAAAGCTTCCAATACAGATTCCGCAGCATTTCGAGTTTCAGCAAGCACAACACCCAAGCCTTGGGTGCCTTCGAGAAGTTTTATGATCACCGGTGTACCACCAACATGATTGATCACCTCTTCAACATCTCGGGAGTAATTGGTAAAAACCGTTTTAGGCATCCCAATGCCTGCCTTCGATAAACGCTGAAAGCTTCTAAGCTTATCTCGCGATCTAATGATCGCATCTGAAGTAACCGTAGTAAACACGTTCATCATTTCAAACTGCCTCACCACAGCACAACCAAAAAAGGTGACTGAGGCTCCAATTCTAGGAATGATAGCGTCAACGTAATCTAAATAGCGATCTTTATAATAAATGGTGGGCTTCTCTTGTTCAATGATAATATCGCATTTGAGCGGGTCAATAACTTCAATATCATGATTCCTTTTTTCAGCTTCTTCAATAAGACGTCTGGTAGAGTATAAATTTTCGTTTCTGGAAAGAATAACAATATTCATATATAGAAAAGGACTAAGTGAGTAGCTTTACCTGCTGCAATATACTAAAAAAAGGAAGTCCAATTTTTACAATATTAGCAATTAAACTACCTTTGAGTTATGTCAGAATCTGCTCTGGAAATTCAAATAAAAACCTTACCCCATCAACCCGGTGTTTATCAGTATTATGATAAGGACGGAACCATTATATACGTTGGTAAAGCTAAGGATCTAAAAAAGCGGGTGAGTTCTTACTTTACCAAGCATCACGATTATGGGAAAACCAGAGTATTAGTAAAGAAAATAGCGTCTATAAAACATATTATTGTTGATACCGAAACAGACGCTTTATTACTGGAGAATAACCTCATAAAGAAGTATCAACCCCGATACAATGTGATGTTGAAGGACGATAAATCGTATCCTTGGATTTGCATTAAGAACGAACGCTTTCCCAGAGTATTTTCAACACGTCGTGTTATAAAGGATGGATCGGAGTATTTTGGACCCTACACCAGTGTAAAGACTGTGAAAACCTTACTCGACCTGATCAAAGGGCTGTACCAGCTGAGAACTTGTAATTACGATTTGTCTGAAGAGAAGATCAAAGCCGGAAAGTACAAAGTGTGTTTAGAATACCATTTGGGAAACTGTAAAGGCCCTTGTGAAGGCTTGCAAACGGAAGATGATTACCACGGAAATATTGCAGCCATTAAAGAGATTCTAAAAGGAAACTTTAAAGAATCATTACACAAGTTTAAGGCTCAAATGAAAACCTTTGCAGAGGAAATGCAGTTTGAAGATGCGCAAAAGGTAAAAGAGAAATTAGAGATATTAGAAAACTATCAGGCCAAGTCTACGATTGTAAACCCCAAGATCAGTAATGTAGATGTATTTTCCATAGTGAGTGACGAAACCTACGCCTATGTCAATTTTCTACAGCTGTCTTATGGTTCCATTATTAGATCACACACATTAGAGTTGAAGAAAAAGCTGGAAGAATCAGATGAAGACCTATTACAATTAGCGGTCACTGAAATACGCCAACGTTTCAATTCCAATTCTAAGGAAGTGTATGTGCCTTTTGAAATTGATTTAGGAGAAAAGATTAAAGTATCGGTTCCGAAATTAGGCGATAAGAAAAAGATCCTTGATCTCTCGAAGCGTAATGCCATGTATTACCGAATGGATCGCTTAAAACAAATAAAGATTACCGATCCCGATCGTCATGCTAACCGAATTATGGCACAGATGAAAGCAGATCTAAGGCTTTCTGAAGAACCAAGACATATAGAGTGTTTCGATAACTCTAATATTCAGGGAACAAACCCCGTCGCCGCATGTGTGGTGTTTAAAGACGGGAAGCCAAGTAAACGTGATTACAGACATTTCAATATAAAAACCGTGGAAGGTCCGGATGATTTTGCTTCCATGGAAGAAGTGGTCTACAGACGCTATAAACGTTTGTTAGATGAGGAGCAATCATTACCGCAGTTGATAATTATTGATGGCGGAAAAGGGCAACTATCTTCGGCACTAAAAAGTTTGGATCAGTTAAACCTAAGAGGAAAGATCTCTATTATCGGAATTGCTAAACGTTTAGAAGAATTATTTTACCCAGATGATCCAATTCCCTTATATTTAGATAAAAAAAGTGAAACGCTAAAGATCATTCAACAATTACGTAATGAAGCCCATCGTTTCGGCATAGAACATCACAGAAATAGACGAAGTAAAGGAGCGTTGGTATCAGAGTTGGAAGGCATCAAAGGTATTGGTGAGCAAACCATAGTAGAATTGATGAAACGCTTCAAGTCTGTAAAACGAATTGCGAATGCTAAACTCGATGAACTCGAAGCTGTAGTTGGTGTTTCTAAGGCGAACAAAGTGTATAACTATTATCACAAAGAAGATTGAACCATTCTTATAAGACATATCGTATTGTATTATGCTGTCTTTTGATGCTGATTTGTTCAGTACAGACCATTGAAAGCCAGGAAAACCAAGCGCCTAAAGTAGGATTGGTGCTTAGTGGCGGTGGTGCGAAAGGGTTTGCGCATATTGGGACATTAAAGGTGATTGACAGCCTAGGCATAAAAGTAGATTATATTGCCGGTACGAGTATGGGGTCTATTATAGGATCATTATATGCTGCAGGATATTCAGGGAAACAACTCGATTCTATATTTAAGAGCCTCGATTTTGATGCTATCATTAATGATAAGTTTCCGAGAGCTTCCAAATCATTTTATGAGCGCGATAATGCCGAAAAATATATGGCGAGTTTGCCATTCGATAAATTTAAGATCAGCCTACCTTCAGGATTATCCAGAGGGCAAAATGTATACGACCTGCTATATCGATTGTTGTTGCATGAGAATAATAAGAACTCATTTGACGAACTGCCTATTCCATTTTTCTGCATTGCCACTAATATTGAAACCGGTACTCCGGCGATGTTAGATAAGGGAAATCTTGCTGAAGCTGTCTTGGCTAGTGGTGCTTTCCCGTCATTATTTCAACCTGTAGAAATTGATGGAATGTTACTCATCGATGGTGGTGTTACAAATAATTATCCTGTGGAAGAATTACGTGCTAAAGGCATGGATATTATTATAGGCGTGGATGTCCAAGATGATTTAAAAGATAGAACAGATCTTAAAACGGCTCCAGACATTTTATTGCAAATCAATAACTTCAGGACCATTAACGCCATGAAGAAAAAATCGGTGCTTACCGATATTTATATTAAACCAGATATCAGTAGCTTCTCGGTAATCTCATTTGATGAGGGTATCGATATTATTTACGAAGGTGAAAAAGCGGCAAGAGCCAAGCTTTCAGAATTGCAGGAATTGAGACTAAAACAACCTGGAGAACATGAAGAACGAAAGGCCATTAAGATCTTAGATAGCCTTCAAATTAGCGATGTCCAGTTCTTGGAAAATAAACGCTATACAAGATCGTATTTGCTAGGTAAACTGAAGCATAGAGGTAAAAAGAAGATTCCGTATAAGACGTTCAAAAAAGGAATTGATAATATTATAACCACTAATAATTTTGATTCCTTCAGATACGAGTTACAGCCTATCGATGAGGCTAATGATGAATATAAATTATTAGCTACAGTTAAAGAATCTGAGTCAAGTACGTCTTTAAGATTAGGATTACATTATGATGATCTATATAAAAGTGCCGCTTTAGTCAATCTCACTCAAAAACGCTTATTCTCAAAGAATGATGTGGCCTCTTTAGATGTGGTTTTGGGTGATAACATCCGATACCGTTTTGATTACTTTTTAGATAAAGGGTTTTATTTAAGTATTGGAGTGATGTCTAGATTCAATCAGTTTGATAGAAATATCAATGCGCGCTTGGTGCTTAATGATAATGATCCACTACTCGCTAATATCAATAAGATCGATGTTGAACTACAAGATCAAACCAATAGATTGTATGTGCAGACCCTATTAGCTAAGGATTTTGCATTGAGTTTTGGAGGGGAGCACAAACGCTTAAAGATTAAATCGGAAACCCTGCTAAGCCAGAACCAAGAAGACGATATTATTTTCGAAAATACAGACTACTTCAGTCTTTATGGGACATTACTTCTAGATACTTATGACAACAGACACTTTCCTAATAAGGGTGTATTTATAGATGGTGATGTTCATTGGTATATTGGAGCATCAGATTTTAATGCCAACTTTTCCAACTATACCATTGCCAAAGCAAATCTAGGTTATGCTTTTAGCTTTGGAGATAAACTGGCGTTTAATCTTCAGTCTGCAGGTGGGTTTACTATTGGAAATGAATCCACAAACTTCTTAGATTTTGCTATCGGTGGTTATGGACATAACTTTATAAATAACTTCTCCTCGTTTTTAGGTTATGATTACATCTCACTGACAGGGAATAGCTTTGTTAAAGGGACAATAACAGCAGATTTTGAGCCTTTCAAAAAACATCATTTTTTATTTACAGCCAATTATGCCAATATAGGCAATAATATTTTTGAGAATAGTGAATGGATATCGAGACCTGATTTCAGCGGTTATGGATTAGGGTATTCCTTTGAAACATTTTTAGGGCCTGTTGAAGCTAAGTACACCTGGTCTCCGGAAACCGACGATGGTTTTTGGTATTTTAATATTGGATTTTGGTTTTAAACTAAAAATCACCAACTTTGTGACATTATGATATATTTCTGGAAAGACATAAAAATCCATCTTCACTTTCTTATCAAGAGAAACCCAGAATAATTAAGCATTATTGTATATTTATAACAATCAATTAAATCGTTGACCCTGCATAATATAGAGGTCTGAGTTAGTTAATAATTTATAAAACATCAAGAATGCCATTTTATCATAAATTAGGAAAGATTCCTCCAAAAAGACATACACAATTCACCAAGCCAGATGGCAGCTTTTACTATGAGCAGCTATTTGGAACGATTGGATTTGACGGGATGTCATCAAACCTGTATCACGAGCAGCGGCCGACGCAGGTTAAAAGTATAAAAAATCAGTATAGTGTTGCCCCTAAAGTTGCGAAAGCAAATAATATGCAATCGTATCGCTTTAGAGGGTTTCAGGTCGCTCCTGAAAAAGACTATTTAGAGAGTAGAAAAGTTGTTTTGACCAATAGTGATTGCAACATCATTTTAGCGGCACCACAATCGTCAACTAAAGACTATTTTTACAAGAATACAGATGCCGATGAATTGATATTTATTCATAAAGGCTCAGGAAAATTAAGAACCATACTAGGAAATCTAGATTTTAAATATGGCGATTATCTGTTAGTTCCAAGAGGTGTTATATACAAGATAGATTTTGATACGGAAGACAACAGGCTTTTTATAGTAGAATCTTACAGACCTATTTATACACCCAAACGTTACAGAAATTGGTTCGGTCAATTATTAGAACATTCACCGTTTTGTGAGCGTGATATCAGACAACCCTATGAGTTAGAAACTTATAATGAGAGTGGCGACTTTCTCATCAAAGTGAAAAAACAGAATGACATTTTCGATATGGTTTATGCCAGCCACCCTTTTGATGTAGTGGGTTATGATGGCTTTAATTATCCGTATGCATTTTCCATTCATGATTTTGAGCCTATAACAGGGCGCGTACATCAACCGCCTCCGGTACATCAGACATTTGAAACGGATGCTTTTGTAGTATGTAGTTTTGTGCCTCGATTATATGATTATCATCCAAAGGCTGTACCTGCGCCATACAATCACAGTAATATAGATAGTGATGAGGTGCTGTATTATGTTGATGGGGATTTTATGAGTAGAAACGATATTGATGCAGGTCATATTTCCTTACACCCTGCTGGGATACCGCACGGACCACATCCGGGAGCTATGGAACGTAGTATAGGTCAGGTGAAAACAGATGAGCTAGCGGTTATGGTTGATACATTTAAACCATTACAAGTAACCGAAGAAGCTCTGAAAATTGCAGACGAAACCTATTACAAATCTTGGTTAGAATAGAAGAATAGGTAAATAATTAATAATAATTTAAAGATAATATATGAGTTACAATAAACTACCTGCAGATCCAACATCATTAGTATTAGGGATTATAGCATTGGTTTTAGGAATAGCAGGGTGTTGCTGTTATGGTATTTCGGCAATAGTGCCATTAGGGCTTGGTATAGTGGGGCTGGTGATGGCTAATAAAAGTTTGAGAGAATACTATAACAACCCCGATGTGTACTCACCGGCAAGTAAGAGTAATGTATCCACAGCTAAGGTTATTAATATTATAGCCGTTGTGTTCAATGGAGTATTAACCTTAGTGGCAGTAGCCATATTTGCAATATATGGGTCACTATTTTCTGCAGCATTTTTAGAAGAAATGAGAAACGGGACCTATGATGAATACGAATGGGAGGAAGATAGTGAATATAAGTGGGAAGAAGATGACTATATTATCGAAGAAGAAGTCGATTCTGTAAAGGTAGATTCCATAAGAGTCGATGAAGAAGGCGTAGAAACAATAGAAATAGAAGAAAATTAAATACAATGGCAAAAGAAGTTAAAAGTGTAGATTATGGTTTAGAGAAAATCTTTGAAGATGCTCAAGATTTCTTACCATTATTAGGAACCGACTATGTAGAGTTTTATGTCGGTAATGCGAAACAATCAGCGCATTTTTATAAGACAGCATTTGGATTTCAATCCTATGCCTATAAAGGCCTAGAAACAGGATCTAGAGATGAAGTAAGTTATGTGCTGAAGCAAGATAAAATACGATTAGTATTAACCACCCCTTTAAACAGTAAGTCACCAATAAACGATCATATAGTCAAACATGGTGATGGTGTCAAAGTTATTGCATTATGGGTAGATGATGCCAGAAAATCCTATGAAGAAACCACCAAAAGAGGTGCTAAATCGTATATGGAACCTGTTGTTGAAACTGACGAATATGGGGAAGTTGTTAGAGCAGGTATATATACCTATGGTGAAACGGTACATATGTTTATAGAACGTAAGAACTACAATGGCGTATTTATGCCAGGTTTTGAAAAATGGGAAAGCGATTATAATCCAGAGGCTGTAGGGCTTAAGTATATAGACCACATGGTTGGTAATGTAGGATGGGGACAAATGAATACATGGGTAAAATGGTATGAAGACGTTATGGGGTTTGTTAACTTCTTATCTTTTGATGATAAGCAAATCCATACGGAGTATTCAGCATTGATGAGTAAAGTAATGAGTAATGGCAATGGTAGAATAAAGTTCCCGATAAATGAACCTGCAAAGGCAGCAAAAAAATCTCAGATAGAAGAATATTTAGATTTTTATGAAGATTCTGGTGTACAGCATATTGCAGTTGCAACGGATGATATTATTAAAACTGTAGCACAATTAAAAGCCAGAGGCGTAGAGTTTTTACCACCACCACCTCAGGCTTATTATGATGATATCCCTAGACGTTTAGGAGAACATATGGAGATTATGAAAGAGGATATTAGCGAGCTGCAAAAACTATCTATACTTGTGGATGCTGATGAAGAAGGCTACTTACTTCAAATTTTCACCAAACCCGTTGAAGATAGACCAACACTATTTTTCGAAATCATTCAACGCATGGGAGCTAGAGGATTTGGAGCAGGTAACTTTAAAGCACTTTTTGAGTCTATAGAAAGAGAACAGCAGTTGAGAGGGACGCTTTAAAGCAGATTTTTTAATTATGGAATAGTAATTGTAAATAACAGTTTTATAACAATAAAATGTAGATATAAAAGTTACATTTGCAATTAGAATCTATTATGAAAAAAGTATTTACTCTACTTACATTCGTATTCTGCCTTCAGGTTTCTTTTGCCCAGGAGAAATCTGCATTCCAAAGTGGTGAATGGTTTAAGTTCAGAATGAGCTACAGCGGCTTTCTGAAAGCCGGAAATGCCACCTTATCAATCAACGAAACTACTTTAGATGGTAAAAAGGTTTACCATGTTGTAGGAAAAGGATGGACAACAGGCGCGATCAAATGGTTTTTTAAGGTCAAAGACCGCTATGAAAGTTATTTCGATAAAGAAACGGGAATGCCGTATAAATTTATTCGAAAAATAGATGAAGGCGGGCATACTAAGGATATTGAGATAAAATTTGATCATAACAAGAAAGAAGCTCACGTAAATAATAAAAAACACAAAACCAATAAAACCATTTCTATAGAAGAACAAGTCCAAGATATGGTTTCTGCATTTTATTATCTGAGGAATAATTATGATACGGATGAGATCAAAAAAGATGATGTTGTAGAGCTGAATATGTTTTTTGACGAAGAGAATTACCGGTTCAAATTAAAATACCTAGGAGCCGAGACCATAAAAGTCACTGTAAATGGAAGTAGGGTGAAAGTGAAAACATTAAAATTTAGGCCTTACGTTATGGCAGGTAGAGTTTTTAAAGAAGAAGAAAGTTTAACCCTCTGGGTAAGTGCAGATAAGAATAAAATTCCTTTAAAGATCAAAGCAGATCTTGCTGTAGGGTCTTTAAGAGCAGACTTAGAGGCATTTAAAGGGTTGAAACACCAATTTGAGATACAATTCGATTAACCAACATATGTCTAATCAACCAAACTATGATGATATTATAAAAGCACTTCAAGAGAAGTATGATAATATCGATCAGGATACAGACGATCACTTATACGGTTTGCTGTACAGCAAACCTATTACATATTGGGACTATATTCAAACTGATGCCCTACTAAGCTTACAGATACAGAGAACAACCTTACCTGATGAAATGGTATTTATTGCCTATCATCAGATCAATGAACTGATCTTTAAAATGATTCTATGGGAAATAGATCAGGTTGCAGACAAAGAGGTTTTAGATGTAGAGTTCTTTGAAAGTAAAATAATGCGTATTAGCAGGTATTTTGATATGTTGACCACCTCTTTCAATATTATGAGAGAAGGTATGGAAGTAGAGCAATACATGAAGTTCAGATATACGCTAACACCTGCTAGTGGCTTTCAGAGTGCTCAATACAGATTTATAGAATTTGCCTCTACCGAACTAATAAATCTTATCGATTACAGATTCAGAAGTACCATAGATCGGGATACGCCTTATACACATGCTTTTGAGCATTTATATTGGCAAGCAGCAGGTAAAGACCATAAAACAGGTAAAAAATCAACACTTTTAGTTAATTTTGAAGAGCGTTATAAAGATGAGTTTTTACGTTTTATGAAAAATTATAATACGAAGAACCTCTGGACACGCTTTAAAGAGCTGCCGGAAGCTGATCAAAAAGATGCTGATTTAGTGAAAGCAATGCGCCATTATGATTATACAGTTAATGTCACTTGGGTAATGGCTCACTATAACGCTGCAAAACACTATATTGAAAGTGGAATAGGTGATGGTGAAGCTACTGGTGGTAGTGATTGGAAAAAATATATGCACCCAAAATATCAAAGACGCATATTTTTTCCAGATCTTTGGTCCGAAGAAGAATTAAAAAATTGGGGAAATAATATATAGTAATGCAATTGAAACGATTAATAGCACTTTTGTTTTTGTGCTTATGTATAAGCGCTTGTAAAGATGATGCGAAGATTGAGGATGCAGAAGCATCCATAGCAGAGATTATTGAAAAGGAAGAAGTCAAAGAGTTTGGAATCAATCTCGAAAACTACATCGTTAAAAAAGATACAGTGAAACCTGGTGATAGTTTCGGCGAAATTTTAGAGCGAAACCACATAGGGTACCCTAGAATATTTAATATTGCAGAAAAAGCTAAAGATACTTTTGATATCAGAAGGTTAGTAGCAGGGAAGCCCTACACTTTATTATGTGCCAAAGATTCTTTGGAAACCCCACAATGTTTTATATACCAACCTAATAAGATTGATTATGTGGTTATAAAATTTGAAGACTCTATAGAGAGTTATCGTGGTAGAAAACCTATAACTATTGTAGAGAGAGAAGCTTCGGGGGTGATTATGAACAACTTGTCTGAGACGATGGAGCAGCAAGGACTTCCTTATCAACTCATTAATGATATGTCCGATATATATGCTTGGACAATTGACTTCTTTAGATTACAAGAAGGAGATCGTTTCAAGATCGTTTACAAGCAGCGTTTTATAGAAGACTCCATTTATGCAGGG
Source organism: Winogradskyella sp. (assembly GCA_965230605.1). Lineage (GTDB taxonomy): Bacteria > Bacteroidota > Bacteroidia > Flavobacteriales > Flavobacteriaceae > CBDDLD01. The sequence goes on from CBDDLD010000004.1 coordinate 299,360, forward strand.
ATCGAATCTATTGATGCAGCATATTTTGAACATCGAAATGAAAGCTTCTATGCTTTCAATTATATGGTAGATAGCACCAAGAATATTGCAGATTATTTTGACGAGAATACCAAGAGTTTAAGACGGACATTTTTAAAAGCTCCGGTTAAGTTCAGTAGAATTTCATCCCGTTATAATCTAAACAGACGCATAGCGTATTATGGGTATAAACGTAGGCCTCACAAAGGCACCGATTTTGCTGCACCGATAGGAACAGAAATTTTAGCCACAGCCAATGGAACCGTTACAGAATCTACTCGAAGAGGAGGAAACGGCAAGTATGTAAAAATAAAACACAATGCCACTTACAGCACACAATACTTGCATATGAAAGCCCAAAATGTCAAGAAAGGCGATTATGTAAAACAAGGTGATGTTATTGGTTGGATAGGAATGACAGGTAACACTGGTGGGCCACATGTATGTTATCGCTTCTGGAAAAATGGAAAGCAAGTAGACCCATTTAAGCAAAAACTACCTGCAGCAGAATCTATTCCAGACTCTCTTAAATTAGATTATCAAGAGTTTATAAAACCTCTAAAGATTCAGTTAGACAAGATTGAATTTAGACAAGAAGAGCCAGATATAAATCTTGAATCTGAAGCTGATAAATTAATTTCGTAGATTAAGCTTAATGGCATTAAAAACAATCAACCCAAAGACGACAAAAGCATGGGCAAAGCTATTGTCTCACTATAACGCTATAAAAGATGTTCATCTAAAGACCTTATTTTCTGAAGATGAGAAAAGAGCAGAAAATTTTACGATTCAATGGCAAGATTTTTATGCAGATTTTTCAAAACATCGTATCACATCTGAAACGCAAGACCTACTTATTGAATTAGCTAATGAGTTGCAATTAGAAGATGCAATCTCTAAGTATTTCGAAGGTGATATTATTAATGCTACTGAAGAGAGAGCAGTGTTACATACAGCATTGAGAACGCATAGTGATGATGAGGTTTATGTTGATGGAGTTAATGTAGTACCTGGGATTTATGAAGTTAGAGCAAAAATCAAAGAATTTACTGATGCTGTAGTTTCAGGAGATCATAAAGGATATACTGGGAAAATAGTCACGGATGTAGTCAATATTGGTATTGGAGGGTCAGATTTAGGACCCGCCATGGTAGTCGATGCACTTAAGTATTATCAGAACCATATAAATACACATTTTGTTAGCAATGTAGACGGCGATCATTATAATGAGATCATAAAAGGGGTGAACCCGGAGACCACATTGTTTGTTATTGTGTCTAAGACATTTACCACGCAAGAAACCATATCTAATGCAAACTCTATACGCCAATGGTTTCTGGAAACCTTACCTGAACAAGCCATTGCTAACCATTTTGTAGCTGTATCTACAAATATTGAAGGTGTTAAAGCTTTTGGAATCAGTGAGGATAATATCTTCCCTATGAAAGATTGGGTAGGAGGACGTTTTTCACTTTGGAGTGCCGTTGGACTCTCTATTAGTTTAAGCTTAGGATATGATCATTTTGAAGCATTATTAAATGGTGCAAAAGCAATGGATGACCATTTTAGAACAGCACCATTTGATAAAAATATACCTGTAATAGGAGCTCTTCTTACCATTTGGTATAATAACTTTTTCGGAGCAGAAAGCGAAGCTATCATTCCATACACACAATATTTAAATCAGTTTGCTACCTATCTACAACAGGGCATTATGGAAAGCAATGGTAAAAGTGTTAGCCGAGACGGAAAAGTAGTAGATTACCAAACAGGGACCATTATTTGGGGTGAGCCAGGAACAAATTCTCAGCACGCATTCTTTCAATTAATTCATCAAGGGACTAAGCTTATACCAGCAGATTTTATCGCATATGTGAACGCTTTGCACGGTAATAAAGAGCATCATGATAAATTAATATCTAATTGTTTTGCCCAAACGGAGGCTTTAATGAATGGAAAATCTGAAAAAGCTATTTTAGCCGAATTTAGAGCACAAAATTTACCGGAAGAAGACGCTAAACAACTACTTCCATTTAAAATTTTTGATGGGAATAAGCCTACAACTACACTTTTAATTGACAAATTAAGTCCAAAAAGTCTCGGAAAATTGATAGCAATGTACGAACACAGAATTTTTGTTCAAGGGATAGTTTGGAACATATACAGTTACGATCAGTTTGGTGTTGAGCTAGGTAAACAACTGGCAAAGAATATCTTACAAGAATTAAATTCTGAAAGCTTGTCAGAAAAACACGACAATTCTACTAAAGCTTTGTTAAAATATTATTTAAGCAAACAAAAGGATTCTTAATAAAACCTTTGTAATTTTTTGATTATCAGTCATCTACAAGAGGTTGATTTTCTTAACTTCCAGTGTTAGAATTCTTAACATTGAGTTAATATTCTATAGGTAGTAATACTTAATTTAGCGGCAGAATTAAAACCAATTCAACTTTATTAATATGAAAAAAATTACGCAATTTTTATGTGTTGTTGTAATGCTATTATTTACAACAATTAGCTTTTCTCAAGGGGTTACTACAGCTTCTTTAGGGGGACAAGTTAAGGACGATGCAGGAGAACCTTTGCCAGGTGCTAATGTTGTTGCAATTCATATCCCTACAGGGACTAAGTACGGAGCAGCAACAGACTATGATGGGTTCTATCGTATGTCAAATATGAGAACAGGAGGGCCCTATACTGTTACGATTTCTTATGTAGGCTTTCAAGACTATGTTGAAGAAAATGTATTCTTACAATTAGGTCAAGCTGAAAGAATTAGTGTAAATCTTTCTGAGTCTGCAACTGCCTTAGAGCAAGTTGTAATTACCGGATCTAAAAACCCGATTTTTAGTAAAAATAAGACGGGAGCTGAAACGAATGTTAGTAGAAGACAGATTGAGACCTTACCACAAACATCAAGATCGATTGCCGATTTCGTTAGGGTTACACCTCAAGCTCAAATTACTGAAGGTAATGATGGATTCTCAATTTCATTAGGTGGTCAGAATAATAGATTTAATGCTATTTATATTGATGGTGCCATTAATAATGACGTGTTTGGTTTAGCAGGTTCAGGTACTAACGGTGGCCAAACTGGTGTTAACCCGTTTTCCGTTGATGCTATTGAATCATTTACTGTACAGTTAGCGCCTTTTGATGTAAAAATCTCTGGTTTTGCCGGTGGTGCTATTAGTGCTGTTACCAGAAGTGGTAGCAACGTATGGGAAGGTTCTATTTATGGATTCTTAAGAAATGAAAGCTTAGCAGGAAAGACACCTGTTGATTTAGTAGGTTCAGGTGAATCTAGAGAAAAATTAGACGAGTTTACAGCTCAAACTTACGGTATAAGAGTAGGTGGTCCGATCATAAAAGATAAATTATTCTTTTTCTTAAACTATGAAAGACAAGATGATGAAACACCTCAACCATTTAACTTTAGTAACTATACTGGAGATTCTAGTTTAAGTGAAATCCAAGCACTAGCAAGTTCTATTCTTACAGACTTTAACTATAATGTTGGTGGATTCGAAAACAATACTAGAACTTTAGTAAGTGATAAGGTTACTGCGAAATTAGACTGGAACATCGATGATAGAAACAAACTATCATTCAGTACTAGATATGTGTCAGGAGAAAACTTAGAAGCTAGAGCTTCAACTAATAGCAGAATTTCATTTATTAATGGTTCTGAATTTTTTGACACTAACACAATATCTGGATCTTTAGAATGGAACTATCAAGGTAATAACATTGGTAATAACTTCCTTGTAGGTTATACACGTGTAAGAGATGATAGAGACCCTCTAGGTAGCCCGTTCCCATCTGTAGATATCGATGATGGAGCTGGTACAATTACTTTTGGTGCTGAACCATTTTCTACAGCTAACTTATTAGATCAAGATATTTTCACAGTAACAAATAACTTTGAAATCTACAAAGGAGCTCACACCATTACTATTGGTACACACAACGAGTTTGCAAGTATCAAAAACTTATTCTTCGCATTTAACTTTGGAGATTACACATTTAATAGTGTAAGTGATTTCAATAACAATATTGTTGATTTCTATCAAAGAGGATATTCTTTAGTAGGATCTAACGCTGTCGGAGATGATTCTGACGGTGCATCAGAGTTTAATACTAGTCAGATTGGTTTCTATTTCCAAGATGAGGTTCAGATATCTGATAACTTCAGATTAACTGCAGGTGTTCGTTTTGATATTCCTATCTGGGAAGATGGCGCGGTAAATGATGATTTCAATACTAGAACAATTCCATTATTAGAAGCTGCTGGTAAAGATTTACAAGGCGCTAGAGTAGGAAGAGGAGTTAATACTCAAGTTCATCTTTCTCCTAGACTAGGTTTCAACTGGGATGTTAAAGGAAATAGAACAACACAAATACGAGGTGGTTTAGGGATCTTTACTTCAAGATTACCACTTGTATGGCCTGGAGGAACTTACAATAACAATGGTGTAACTGGTGGATTCTCAACTAATTTTGATATTAGTGGTGGGGTGACATTTAACCCTGATGTTAATAGTCAACCAGTTGATGTAGCGCCAGGTTCAGGAGGAACAGGTGGAAACATCGATTTATTTGCTCCAGACTTTAAATTACCACAACGATTCAAAGTTAACTTAGCAGTAGACCAGAAATTACCATTCTGGGGTATAATTGCTAGTGTTGATGCTTTCTATATTGAAAATATTACTGAAATTTTCTATCAAAACTTAAACTTAGGTGGGCCTGTTGGTTTCCTTAATGGAGCAGATCAAAGACCATTCTATGACAGAAGGGATGAGATAGACCCAACATATGGTAGAGTTATGCTTGCAACTAATACAAGTGGTGGAGATTCATGGAATGCCTCTCTTGCATTACGTAAGCCATATACTAATGTTACAAGTTGGTTAGGAGCTGAAGGTTCTTTTGCATACTCTTATGGTGAGTCTAATGCTATTTTTGATGGTACATCATCTCAAAACAGTTCACAATGGAGAAACATTCAAACGGTTAATGGTAAGAATTCTAACTTACCTGTGACAAGATCTGATTTTAACCAAGGTCACAGAATTACAAGTAGTTTAGGACTTGACTTCAAATGGAACGAAAACATTAGCACTAAGATTGGATTATTCTATGAAGGAGCTGAAGCTCAACCATACTCATTTACATACAGAGATGGTGCAGATTTATTAAATGATGATTCTAGAGATAATGCACTTATATATGTTCCTGCTGATGCTTCAGAAATTACATTAGAAGATTCTAACAGTAGTGGTTCTACTGCTGACGAATGGGCTACTTTAGATGGAATCATTAGAGGCGATGAGTACCTTAATAGCAGAAGAGGACAATATGCAGAGAGAAACGGATCTCAAGGGCCATGGAGTCATGTAATTGACTTAAGAATTGCTCAAGATTTCTCTTTAAATATTTCTGGTAAGAAACACACGTTACAAGTAAGTTTTGACATCTTCAACTTTACTAACTTTATCAATAAAGATTGGGGTAATAGAAACTTTGCTTCTAATAACGTTCAAATTCTACAAACTGTTACTGCAGGTCCTGACCCAGTTTTCAGAGTTTTAGAATCTGGTATTAACAACAGAGATCAAATCGATGATTTCGGTATCCAATCATCAAGATGGCAAGCTCAGCTTGGTTTAAGATATTCTTTCTAAGCATAGTTTAATCATACTATAAATAAAAAAAGCACAACTTTTAAGTTGTGCTTTTTTTATTTATATAATTATCTAAGTCTTTAATTTTTCCACTCTAGGCTTTCCATAATACGTCTGATGTCATTTTTTAGGTATACAGCAGCGGGATATATAGAATCATAGTTAGGTTTGGCATAGAAGTATAATGACCCACTTAAAAAATGATTAATACTATCTGTTACATAAAACTGTGACTGAGACGCAGCATCACCACCTACTTCGTAAAACATTCCATATACTTTTTTATTAGGATTTTCATAAATTCCTCCCTCAATCTCATCTGCTTTCATCGTATGCTTTTGGGTTAGATTTTGAGCATCAATTAAGAGGTCTGTTAAATTAGAGTCTGTTACTTTCTTATAACTGAGATAGATGGTTCCTTTCATATTTGGGTATTCCACATCGATGCCTACAGAACCATCCGAAGTATTTCTTTTTACAGTTGAGATTGGCTTAGACAGATCATTTTTATCAAACGTAAATGGTAAGGCCAGTTTTGTACGTTTATAATTAGGCTGAGGATATTCTAACCTTAAATAAGCTTTAGGTTTTGGAAGAGGATCATCTGCACAACCAAGTAAGAAAAAGGCAAATAAAGGAATGATTATTTTCTTCATTTTAGATTATTTGAGAATAGTAAGTTTTATCTGCTTTATACGTTTCTTTTCAAGGGCTTCAATAGTAAAAACGTATTTCTTGAAATTTATTTTACTATTGATACGTGGAAAGCCTCCAGATATTTCCAATACAAAACCGGCAATGGTTTCTGCTTCACCTTTTTTGGCTTCAAACTCAGAGTCATCTTCTAACTCAATAATTTTGTAGACATCTTTTAAAGGTGTTTTGCCATCAAATCTAAAATTATTGTCATCAATTTTAGTGTATATAATATCGTCATCATCATACTCATCACTAATATCTCCTACAATTTCTTCGATGATATCTTCTAAAGAGACAATTCCAGAAGTGCCTCCATATTCATCAACAACTATGGCCAAGTGTACTTTCTTAGTTTGAAACTCTTCCATTAGGTCATCTAGCTTCTTATTTTCAGGCACAAAAAAGGGTTCTCTTAAAATAGTGGTCCAATCAAATGTTTTCTTATTTAAATGGGCTAAGAGATCTTTTGCATATAAAACACCTACTATAGTATCTATATTGTCTTTATATACAGGAATTCTTGAATATCCGTTACTGATGATTTCAGAGATTATAGTTTCATAACCTTCTTCAATGTTTAACGCAAAAATGTCCATTCTTGGGCGCATAACTTGTTTAGTATCGGTATTTCCAAAAGATACAATCCCCTCTAGAATTTTTTGTTCTTCTTGAGTGGTGTCATTATTATCGGTTAATTCCAATGCCTGAGATAATTGATCTACACTAATATTAGATTTTTGCTTACCTAATGTGTTTTGAATTTTCATAGTAACGAAACGCATAGGCATACTAATAGGCGATATTATTACATCTAATACTTTCAGGGGTCTTGCCATAAACGAAGAAAACTTAACACTGTTCCTACTTGCATATATCTTAGGTAATATTTCTCCGAATAATAGGATGAGGAAAGTGGCGAGAATGATCTCAAATAACAAAATAACCAGAGGGTCTGTATTAGAGTTTACAAAGAAGTAATCACTAACTGATGCAAATAACAATACAATGGCAATATTTATAAAGTTATTAGCCACCAAGATAGTTGCCAGTAGTTTTTTTGGACGCTCTAATAAAGAAGCTATAATGCGCATTGCTTTAGACTCACTTTCTATACCACTGTCTATGTCTGTTTTTGTCAAAGAGAATAAGGCCACTTCAGCTCCTGAAATTAAAGCAGAGCAAACCAATAGTATAGCTAGTAAAATACAGCTTATAATAAAAGATGTATTTGTAATGAGAGTTAAGAATAAACTGGAGGGTTCAGGATCCAATATGAAATACTTTTGTTAAACAATACTAAAAAGGAAGATCATCATTGTCTTCAACAGGGGAATCAGCCACAGGTGTGGTCTGTTGTACGTTTTCCTGAGTGTTATTAACAACAGGTTGTGTGCCTTGATCATTCTTATTTGTCAAGAATGTAAAGTCTGTACAATGAATCTCAGTAGAATATCTATCATTACCTTTGTCATCTTGCCATTTCCTTGTTTTAAGCCTTCCTTCTATATACACCTTATCACCTTTAGTGAGATACTTTTCACATATTTCCGCAGCTTTATTTCTAACGACAATATTATGCCACTCTGTGTTAGTGACACGTTCATTAGTTTGTTTGTTAGTATAGGTTTCGTTTGTAGCTAGAGGGAAGCGACCGACACAATTTTTGTCGTCAAAATAATGCATTTTCACTTCATCACCTAAATGCCCAATAAGCATTACTTTGTTCAATGTTCCTGACATAATCAATTTAGTTTTTAAGAACGCAAAATTAAGCTTTTACGTTAACTAGATTAAAGGTAATAAAAAAATGCGATTCCAAAATTTAGTTAAAATTCGAACTCTTCAATAAAGTTGTTAATTAAAACAGAGGTTGGATATGACTTTAATTCTGAAACCGGAATACTGTTTTTGAGTTGCTCCTTTAGTTCCACTATCCAAAATTTAGTATATAAGTGTTGATGAGAAAGTTTATGAATTTTATCTTGTTCGTTATATAAGTAATATTCATAGGGGCTTCCATTGAGTAAGTACTCATCAATCTGAAGCGAATGAAATTCGGAAGCATTTAAGCTCTTTTCCGATTCAACTAAAGGGAATTGGTATAAGTTTTGCCATATGCCTTTAGAAATACGTTGTTCAAATAGCGTATTTTTATCAGAATCTATAAAGACAATAAAATTGAAATACTTTTTAGTAACCTTAGTTTTTTTGAGTTTCACAGGAAGATCATTGATACGTCTTCCGTTGTATGCTACACAAGTATTGATGAACGGGCATACTGTGCAATCAGGGTTTTTGGGCTTACACTGCCTTGCTCCAAACTCCATAATAGCTTGGTTAAATACAGCTGGACTTTGTTTATCAATTAAAGAAGATGCTAAAGCTTTGAATTCTTTAATCCCTTTTGTAGAATTAATAGGGGTGTCTATACCATATAGTCTCGACAAAAATCGGTACACATTACCATCTACTACAGCAGTAGGTTCGTTAAAACAGATAGAAGCAATGGCACTTGCAGTGTAATCACCTACACCTTTGAGCGTTATTAATTTGTTATAATTGTCAGGGAACTTTCCTTTAAGCTCATAAGTTATGTGTTTTGCGGTACTATGGAGATTACGTGCTCTAGAATAGTAACCTAGTCCCTGCCATAACTTTAATACCTCATACTCAGGGGCTTTGGCAAGCTTATGAATGGTGGGATATTGCTTAATAAAAGCTTTATAATATGGTAACCCTTGCTTAACCTGAGTTTGTTGTAAAATGATTTCAGACAACCATATGAAGTATGGATTTCTTGTGTTACGCCATGGTAAATCTCTTTTATTAATTGAATACCAGTTGATTAGTTCTTTTTTGAAATCCATTCGCTTTTTTGATAAGTCTAGCAAAATTAAATCTTTATCACGTTAAATTTTAATTAATTACGTTTGAAATATTGAAATTAAATTACATATATTTGCATCCCTTATAATTAATAGTAACCCTAAAACTGATAACAATGACAAAAGCTGATTTAGTAGCGAAAATATCTGAAAAGTTAGGTATAGAAAAAGGTGATGTACAAGCTACAGTGGAATCATTCATGGACGAAGTAAAAACCTCATTAGAAAGCGGAGATAATGTATATTTAAGAGGTTTCGGAAGCTTCATAATTAAAACTAGAGCGGAAAAAACAGGACGTAATATTTCTAAAAATACGACGATCAAAATACCTGCTCACAATATACCAGCATTTAAACCTGCTAAAGTATTTTTAGAAGGCGTTAAGTCTAATGTTGAAGTAAACTAAAACATTAAAAAAAATATTAATTTAAAAGACATTTATTTATGCCAAGTGGTAAAAAAAGAAAAAGGCACAAGGTAGCGACGCATAAGCGTAAAAAACGTAGACGCGCTAATCGTCACAAAAAGAAATAAATTGATAAAAGTAGTTTCTCTAACTACTTTTTTCAGTTTTAAAAAACGTTCTTTGATATAAGGTCTACAGAAGTATACAAAAAGTATTACGCTGCAGATCTGTTGGATTTAAAATCCTGTGTCAATTTAAAAGTATAATCCATCTATCTCAATTGAGATGGATATAAATTAACATTATGAACAAGGAATTAATCGTAAGATCAAGTTCAGATATTGTTGATTTTGCCTTATTAAAAGATGGAAAACTTATTGAATTACATAAAGATGAAGAGGATAACAATTTTGCAGTTGGAGATATTTTTATTGCCAAAATACGCAAAGTTGTACCAGGACTAAATGCTGCATTTGTTAATGTAGGTTACGAGAAAGATGCATTTTTGCATTATCACGATTTAGGACCTCAATTACCTTCTCTTTTAAAATTCATTAAACGTGTAAGCACAGGGAAATTAAGAGATTACTCTTTAAAAAACTTTCCTTTTGAAAAGGACATTGATAAAAACGGAGCTATTGCTAACGTTTTAAAATCAAATCAGTCCATTTTAGTACAAGTAGTTAAAGAACCAATATCTACTAAAGGGCCTCGCATTAGTTCAGAATTATCTATTGCAGGGAGATACATTGTACTAGTCCCGTTTTCTAACAGAATATCAATTTCTCAAAAGATCGAATCTAATGAAGAAAAAGATAGATTGAAACGTCTAGTAAAAAGTATTACCCCTAAAGGATTTGGTGTAATTATTCGTACCGTAGCTGAAGGCAAGAAAGTTGCCGAGCTCGACAATGATTTACAAAATTTGCTGAACCGATGGACAGCAATGTGTAAAAAGCTTTATAAGGCACATCACCCTACAAAAGTATTGGGTGAAATGAATAAAGCATCCTCAATTTTAAGAGACATATTTAACGATTCGTTTTCAGGAATAGTTGTAGATGATGAAACATTGTATTTACAAGTTAAAGATTATGTGCAACAAATTGCTCCAAAGAAAGAATCTATAGTTAAATACTACAAAAATGGAATTCCAATTTTTGAAAAGTTTGGAATTGAACGTCAAATAAAGACATCGTTTGGACGCACAGTATCTATGGCAAAAGGAGCGTATTTGGTTATAGAACATACCGAAGCACTTCATGTTATAGATGTTAATAGCGGCAATCGATCTAACAAAGAAAAAAACCAAGAGGATACAGCTTTAGAAGTCAATTTAATCTCAGCTTCTGAAATTGCACGTCAGTTACGACTGCGTGATATGGGAGGCATTATCGTCGTAGATTTCATTGATATGGGCAGGGCTGAAAATAGAAAAGCCCTATACAATCATCTTAGAGACGAAATGAAAGATGATAAAGCAAAACATAAAATATTGCCGCCGAGTAAGTTTGGTTTGGTGCAAATTACTAGACAACGCGTTAGGCCAGAACGCAATATTAAAACAAAAGAAGAGAATCCTAACCTTGAAGGGAGCGAAATTGAAGCGCCAATTAAAGTGATAGAGCGTATTACTAACGATCTAGAACGGATTCTTAAAAAAGACTATAAAAAGATAACTTTAAATGCACATCCTTTTATAGCAGCCTTTTTAACCAAAGGGTTCCCATCGGTACGATCAAAGTGGTTCTTTGATTATAAAAAATGGGTAAAAGTTATACCCAGAGATGCTTACACTTATCTTGAATACCATTTTTTTGATAAAGATGGTAACAAAATCAAATAATATCGATTAAAAAGCCCGTCCATTGGACGGGCTTTTTTTGTTATATATATTTTTATTTATGGTGCCGGATTAGGGATTTCAGCATGTACCGCATTAATTGCAGCCATAACCTCTTTACTAAGTGAAATATTAATACTATCAATATTTTCTTCAAGTTGTTCCAATGATGTAGCGCCTATAATATTACTTGTTATAAAAGGACGCTGATTTACAAAGGCTAAGGCCATTTGCGCTAAACTCATACCGTTGTCTTCAGCAATCTTTAAATAACGCTTAGTTGCTTTTGTGGCTTGCTCACCACTATACCTGGCAAATCTTGGAAATAGTTTTAAACGCGCATTATCTGCTGCAGTTCCTTTTACATATTTACCTGAAAGTACACCAAAAGCCATTGGTGAGTATGCTAATAATCCAATATTCTCTCTTAAAGACGTCTCAGCAAGATCACCTTCAAATGTCCTGCACAATAACGAATATGCATTTTGAATAGTGATCATTCTCGGAAGATCATTAGCTTTAGATTCTTGAAGATAGCGCATAGTTCCCCATGCTTTTTCATTTGAGATTCCAATTTGCCTTACTTTTCCCGATTTTATGATCTCATCAAGATTATGTAAGATTTCATTGAAATTATCTTCCCATGAATCACTTGGGTTATGATTATAATCTCTAATACCAAAAGTATTGGTTTGGCGTTCCGGCCAATGCAATTGATAGAGGTCAATATAATCGGTTTGCAGGCGCTTTAGACTATTATCTACGGCTTCATTTAAAGCACTTTTACTAAACCCTGTAGTTCTTATATGTGCTGTGTAATCACCAGGGCCGGCAATTTTTGTAGCTAATATGACTTTATCTCTAGTACCTCTGCTAGAAAACCAATTACCAATAATACGTTCTGTCTCAGCATAGGTTTCTGCGGTGGCTGGCACAGGGTATAACTCGGCAACATCAAAAAAGTTAACACCTTTATCTGTAGCCAGATCCATTTGTGCAAAGCCTTCTTCTTGGGTGTTCTGATTTCCCCAGGTCATGGTTCCTAAACAAATTTTACTGACTTTGATATCAGTATTAGGAAGGTTAGTGTATTTCATCAATTTTTTAGTTTAATCTTTTTCAATTATGTAATCAAATGCTTTGATTCTTAGTTTAGTTAATTCCATCATTGAATGCATATAGATAATTGCTTCTACATTACTTTCTAACCCTCCACATTTTATTAAGCTAATACTCTTTCTTTCATATTCCCAATTTTTTTGATGTGTTTTGAAAACAGTTTTTATGCTATCATTATTAATTGAGTTTATAATGTTATTGTACTTAGCTAACATTATTGAATCAACTTTTCTAAGTTGTATGTTTAAGCAAATCCTATGTTCTAAGTTAGACCCCGAAGTGTTATCACAATCAATACCTTCAAACCCTTTCATGTAGTGTAGATCTTTGAGAAACCCTACATCATCCGTATTTTGGGCAATACTAAATGTGTGAAACACTAAGAACAGTATACAAATAAGTCTAAATATCATTTAAAAGCTTAGTGATTTCATCCAATTTGGGTGTTAGAATAATTTCAATACGACGGTTCTTAGCCTTACCATCAGCAGTATCATTACTTGCTATAGGAGCAAACTCTCCTCGACCAGCAGCCGTCAGGTTTTCAGCATTAATAGATGCATTTTCTTTTAATATTTTAACTATAGATGTGGCACGTTTGGTAGAAAGATCCCAATTACCACTTAATTGTGCATTACCTTTATATGGTACATTGTCTGTATGCCCTTCAATAAGGATTGCGATATCCGGATTTTCAGCAAGTACATCACCTAGCTGCTCAACCGCTTTTCGCCCTTCAGAACCCACAGTCCAGCTTCCAGATTTAAATAATAACTTGTTTTCCATAGAGACATAAACTTTTCCATTACGTTGCTCTACGGTAAGTCCTTTACCTTCAAAATTAGTTAATGCTTTTGAAATCGCATTTTTTAGTTTGGTCATTGCAGCATCTTTACTAGCAATAACATTTTCTAATTCTGCTACACGTTGTGAACGACTTTCTAGCTCCTTTTGAAGTTTATTTAATCGATCACTCTCGGCGGCTAATGCCTGCTCCTTGGCCTCTAACTGAGCAAGAAGCTCTCTATTCTTCTTTGAATTCTCTGCTATTGCTGCCGAACTGTTTTTTTCTAAAGCTTCATAAGATGCCTTTAAATTATCTAGATTCGACTTTGTTGCTGCCAATTCAGAAGTTAATTTATCACGCTCTAAAACAGCATCATTATAGGCCTTTTGTAATTTGTCGAGGTCATTAGAGAGTTTAGTTGTCTCCTTATTTAAAGCATCATTTTCGTCAGAAAGGCTTCGATTTTCTTTTTTGAGGTTAGCATATTTGTCTTCTAGTTCTGTGTATATCTTTTTAGATACACAAGAGGTAAACATTGTCAGTGTTAGTGCTATTAATGAAATTTTTTTGATCATGTTTAAGTAATTTAATTGTCTATTTCTAATAAAATGGGGCAGTGATCACTATGCACTGCATCAGAGAGTATAACGCTTCGCTTTAATTTTTCTTGTAGTGGTTTACTAGCCATAGCATAATCTAACCGCCAGCCTTTATTATTAGCTCTGGCATTGGCTCTATAGCTCCACCATGTATATTCTTGTTTTTCAGGATGTAAATACCTAAATGAATCTATAAATCCACTATTAATAAATTTACCTAACCATGTCCGTTCTTCAGGAAGAAACCCTGAAACACCTTTCATCTTAGGATTGTGAATATCGATCTCTTCATGACAAATATTATAATCGCCACAGACAATAAGATTGGGCTTTTCTTTACGTAAGTTATTAAGATAATCATGGATCATGTCCATGTACTCAAATTTGTGTGCTAATCGGGCATCATTAGTTCCAGAGGGTAAGTACATACTCATAATAGACACACCATTATAATCAGCTCTTATGTTACGACCTTCAAAATCCATAGATTCTATACCTGTCCCATATTCCACGTGATCAGGCTCCGTTTTGCTTAAAATCGCTACACCGCTATACCCTTTTTTTTGGGCGCTAAACCAATAATTATAGTTATAACCCGCCTTTGAAAAAAGGTCTAGATCTAATTGCTCTTTGTTTGCTTTTATTTCTTGAAGACAGATGACATCCGGGTTGGCCGCTGTCAGCCAATCTAGGAATCCTTTGTTAATGGCTGCTCTAATGCCATTGACGTTATAAGATGCTATTTTCATTCGCTGAATTTGCAGTTTTAGCTAAAATAAATAATATGGTACTTTTACACTATTATTTTATGGTGCTTTTAACGATAAAATATTTTTGTCTTTAGGAAGTTATTGTTCTACATGAAAATTGCTATTTCTATTGTATTGTTATTCTTATCTTTTGGTGCTTTTGCGCAAGAGAAGACCAATAATTACAGAACAAAAAAACTTGCAGTAAAAGATTCGATAGTTATAGATTCTATAAGTATTAACCCATCTAAGTTTGTTGTTAAGACCAAGGCAAATCAAGTCATTGACACTAGTTTGTATGTGATTGATTTTCAAAAGGCAATTTTGAGGCTGAAATCATCAGCAACTATAGATACTATAATTGTTGAATATCTAAGATACCCTGCGTTTCTGACAAAAACATATAAGCAATTAGATGAGTCTATCATTGTTAATAACACCAGGGCCACTCAACAGCTGTATAAGTTGCAACAACGTACTGACGAAAGACGATTTACCCCTTTTGATGGCTTAACAACCTCGGGGAGTATATCTAGAGGAGTGACCATAGGTAATAATCAGAATTCGGTACTCAATAGTGAACTGGATCTTCAAATCACCGGAAAGCTTAGCGATAAAGTATCTTTAAGAGCTTCAATTCAGGATGCTAATATTCCACTGCAAGAAAGTGGGTATTCTCAACGGCTTGATGAGTTTGATCAGGTGTTTATTGAATTGTTTAGTGACAATTGGAATATTAGAGCCGGAGATATAGATCTGATAAATGCTAAAAGTTACTTTGCAAGTTTTACAAAACGTGTTCAGGGCTTATTTGTAAATGCCAATCTAAGTGAGAAAACAAACGTATTTGCTTCAGGAGCTTTGGTAAGAGGACAGTTTACAACCAGCCAATTTACTGCCCAAGAAGGCAACCAAGGGCCATATAAGCTTAGAGGCCCTAATAATGAGCTATTTGTACTTATAGTTTCAGGTAGCGAAACTGTATATGTTAATGGTGTACCATTAGAACGTGGAGAGAATAGAGATTACATTATTGATTATAATGCAGGAGAGATTATTTTCAATTCTACATTTCCTATTACATCCGAAATGAGAATTACGGTAGACTATCAGTTTAGTGAACGAAATTACTCTAGATTTACAGCTTACGGAGGAGCTAATTATGAATCCGAAAAGTTAAACCTTGGGGTGTCTGTATATTCTGAAAGTGATGCTAAGAATCAGCCTTTACAACAAAATTTATCGACTGAACAAACTCAGATATTAGCAGATGCCGGTGATGACAGAACGTTAATGGTAGCACCCTCTGCGGTTGAAGAAACGTTTTCAGAAAATAGAATATTATACAGAAAAGAGATGATAGGAGGAGAAGAAGTATTTGTCTTTTCTAATGACCCTAATGATGTGCTGTTTAGTGTTCGGTTTACTTTAGTTGGTAATAATCAAGGAAACTACATCTTAAGTAGTATTAATGCGGTAAGTAATATTTTTGAATATGTGCCACCTGTGAATGGGGTACCTCAAGGGAATTATGAGCCTATTATTCAGTTAGTAGCACCTGAGCGATTGCAAATAGCAGTTCTTAATGGTAATTATAAACCAACAGAAAAAACCAATATCTATTTTGAGTTAGCAGGAAGTAAAAATGATCTTAATTTATTTTCAGATCTAGATGATGATGACAATAATGGTTACGCAGCTAAATTTAGAGCCAGTCAGAGTGTTATAAAGACAGATAGTTTATGGAATCTGACCGCAATAGTGGATGCAGATTATATTCAAAGAGATTTTAGAACCATTCAACGACTGTACCGACCAGAGTTTAATAGAGATTGGAATCTTGATATACCACAAGGGAATCAGATATTATTAACCACAGGGTTACAGTTATCACATGCTAAAAAAGGAATAGCTTCCTATAATTTTGAACACTTAAATTATTCTGAAAACTTTAATGGTAACCGGCATAATATTAATGCCAACCTGAGATTGGGGAACTTTACTCTTTTTAGTAATTCTAGTGCATTAAATAATAGAAGTACGGTGAATACCTCTACCTTTTTAAGATCCTTCAATCGAGTAGTATATGGAAAGAAAAATAAATGGGCAGGAGTAAAAGTAGCATTAGAAGATAATGAACAAATAGCAGTGGCTAATGATTCATTAACACCTTTGAGTCAAAAATTCACCTCTTATGAAGCTTTTGTTGGTGTAGGTGACAGCACTTCGGTTTTTGTAGAATTGGGGTATATTAATAGAGTTAATGATAGTTTGAGAGCGAATAGACTAGAGCGCGTTAATACCTCAAACACGTATTACTTAAAATCGAGATTGATACAAAACACAAATACAAATTTACAGCTCTATATTAACTACAGAGATTTAAAAGCTAAAAATGAACTGTCTGAAGACGAACAATCATTAAATAGTAGGCTGGCATTCAGTCAAAAGCTTTTTAATAATATTGTGATATGGAATACCAGCTATGAAACCAATTCAGGGACTTTACCGCAACAAGATTTTACTTATGTAGAAGTTGAACCGGGTCAAGGGACTTATACTTGGATAGATTATAACAATAATGGCATACAGGAGTTGGACGAGTTTGAATTGGCCCAGTTTCAGGATGAAGGAAGTTATATACGTGTTCTATTGCCAAATCAGGTTTTTGTGAAAACCCATCAAAATAGGTTTAGTCAAACGCTAACGCTAAATCCGCAACAGTGGTCAGAATCTGAGAGTAAAGGCAGACGGTTTTGGTCACATTTTTACAACCAAACCTCTTTTCTTATAGATACTAAAGTAAGACGCGATGGAAGCTCATTTAATTTAAACCCTTTTAGACGTAGTGATGATGATCAGTTAGCGCTTAATAGAAGTATTAGAAATGTGCTGTTTTATAATAGAGGGAAACAGCGTTATACCACATCATATACGTTTTTAACCAATAATAGTAGAAGTTTATTGTCAATTGGCTTTCAGGAGAATAAGATTACTAACCATCAACTTAATTTTAATCATAAGTTTGCAAAAAATTGGTTGTTAAATACTATAGCCAGTACTGGAAGTAATGAAAGCTTAAGTGAAAATTTTGCCAATAGAAACTTTGTGATTGATGAGCAAAGCTTTCAACCAAAACTATCCTATTTGTTTAATGAAAATGCACAATTCGATATTTTTTACACCTATACTAGCAAAGAAAATACAGTAGGTAGTTTTGAAACGTTGACGCAAAACAATTATGGTTTTTCATTTACTTATAATAAAGCACAGAAGATTGCTTTAAATGGGGCATTTAATTATTTTGAGAATGAATTTGAAGGTAATCCTAATACACCCGTAGCCTATCAAATCTTAGAGGGCTTGCAGCCAGGCAAAAACTTTACATGGAATCTTCTAGCACAAAAAAAATTGACTAAGTACTTAGATTTAAACCTTAACTATTTCGGAAGAAAAACAGAAAGTTCAAAAGCTATTCATACAGGAACCATTCAATTGAAAGCTTATTTCTAAATAAGACAATTCTTACGCAACCATTTCGTGTTTTAATCATCTTCATGGTGTATAATGTAATTATATATGCTATGAAAAAACTATTTGTCACGCTTGCAGTGTTATCTGTTGTTGGGTTAAATGCTCAAGAAAAAACCAACGATTCAATTATTAAAAATTATAATGAAATAAAACTAAACGGGATGATTTTGGTCATAGGTGGTCTAGAGTTGACATACGAGCGTACACTAAATGAAGAGTCAGCAGTAGGAGTGTCTGTATTTTATCCTATTGATGAGGTTTTAAATGTAGATTATTACATATCTCCATATTACCGATTTTATTTTGGGGAAAAATATGCAGGTGGATTTTATTTGGAAGGTTTTGGAATGTTGAATTCGACGGATGAGCTTCTTGCAGATATCATAGAGACAGGAAGAGATAATGTTACTGACTTTGCACTAGGAATAGGTTTTGGTGGCAAATGGATATCGAGAAGAGGATTACTAGGTGAGTTAAGCTTTGGGTTGGGTCGCAATCTTTTTAATTCTAATGATATCCTAAACGAGTTTGTCTTCAAGTTTGGGATAACATTTGGATATCGTTTTTAAATCACTGTTTTATAACCTTTTTTGTTGTTGAACCCGATATCGTGGATATTTTTAGAAAATAAATTCCCGACTTATAACCTGAAATGTCTAAACGATAGTCATTAAAACTAATATCTGAACGTTGCATCACTAACTGTCCAAGGTGATTATACAATACTATGGTTTCTAAAGGAGAACCATTACGTATTGTTATAACATCTTTTGATGGATTAGGAATGATAGACAGATTATTGAAATCATAATCATCCACAGACAAAGGACTAGAACCTTCAACAATAGTTAAAAGTTGATTTGCTGTTACGTTGTAAATAATGTCTTCATTGCCACTAAGCCATTTGACTTTCACATAGTCAATAATAGAATGAGGCCCTAAGCCAAAAAATTCTGCACCTGAGTTTTGTGCCAAATAACCCTCGCCACAAAGCGTATAACGGTATTGTTTATCGCCCCCATTAGCCGATAACTCAATGACAGAACCTATACCATCTTTGTTACTAGTGGTGCCCTTTAGTTTAACCTTTAACCAATAGTTAGAAGTATTAGAATTATTTTGCCACAAGAAAATATTTTCGTTATAAACATTACTTACCAGGAGGTCTGCATCACCATCATTATCTACATCGCCAATGGCATTTGAGTAACTAGATCTAGTATCTCCGGATAAGCCTACAGCGTCAGGAATATCAAAATTATCACTGCCGTGATTTATGTAGAAGGCAGAAGAAATATAGGAAGGATTTGAGCCTGTTTCTGAAGCACTAACATAAAGGTCTAGATTGGTATCATTATCTGCATCAAAGAATACGGCACCCCAGCCAACACTATTAAATAAAGTCCCTGTGGTTTCAGCAATATCTGTAAATGTTCCATCACCATTATTTCTAAAAAATACATTCCCCGTAGGAGAATTGGTGATGTATAGATCAAACCAGCCATCACTGTTGTAATCGCCAACGGTCACAGTCATAGCATCTATACTGATATCGGTGCCTGTCGCTTCAGCAGCTTCAGTGAATGTGCCATCGCCATTATTGTGGTATAATAAGTTGACATGGGTTTCTTTGTCATTAGAAACATAGATATCTTGATAACCATCGTTATTATAATCAAAAAAAGCACTACAGAAAGAAAGGTGGCTGTTTGTGCCAATTCCAGCAGATATACTGACATTCGTAAAGGTGCCATCACCATTATTCTTGAATAGGAAATTTGGAATGTTTAGAAAAATGTCCCTGTTAGAGATAAAGACATCCAAAAAGCCATCATTATCATAATCTCCCCAAGATGCACCGAAAGTTTTTAAATTTTCTGTAGGAAGATTAGAGGATACTGTAGCGTCTTCAAAATTAAAATCACCTGTGTTTTTGAATAAACGATTTCCGTTAGTGTCACTTGTCACAAACAGATCGTAATCACCATCATTATCGTAATCTACCCAATTCACTTGTTTGGTTTGATAATCTATATCAGGGATATTGATGTTTTGCTCAACAAAGATGCCATTGTAGTTTTTATAGAACGTGATACCATATGTACCGTCAGTGGTTAAGGTAATATCATCCCATCCATCTCTGTCGTAATCAAAGAAAGACACGCCATTACCTAAAAAACTATTACCACAAGTCATACCTAGCCCTAGAATATCTGTATTATCTTCAAACAGTATTTGAGATTGGGAGAGTAGTGGTAAGCATAAAATAGTGAGTAATATGCTAGCCGGACGCATAATGTTGGTTTTTAGAGACAAAACCAAAATATTAAATAATTATGAGTATTCAAAATACGCTACATACGCATTAACCACTCTTTAACATCAACTTCCTTCTTTATGATGTCTCTAAGAGCTTCAATCTTAACACGTTTTTGCTCCATGGTATCCCTATGACGAATGGTCACGGTTTGGTCTTCTAAAGTATCATGATCTACTGTAATACAAAAAGGTGTACCTGCAGCATCTTGCCTTCTGTAACGTCTTCCTACGGCATCTTTTTCATCATAAGTAACACTGAAGTCCCATTTCAAATCATTAATAATTTTCTGAGCAATTTCAGGTAAACCATCTTTTTTAACTAAAGGTAAAATAGCAGCTTTTGTAGGTGCTAAAACGGCTGGTAGTTTTAAAACGGTACGTGTGGTATTGTTTTCTAATTCTTCTTCTTCCAGTGCATTAGAGAATACGGCTAAAAACATACGATCTAAACCAATTGAAGTTTCTAGAACATAAGGTGTATAGCTGGTATTATCCTCGTGATCGAAATACTGTAGTTTTTTACCCGAAAATTCTTCGTGCTTCTTAAGGTCGAAATCTGTTCTAGAATGTATGCCTTCTAACTCTTTAAATCCGAATGGGAATTTAAACTCTATATCTGTAGCCGCATCGGCATAATGTGCTAATTTCTCATGGTCATGGAAACGATAATTTTCATCTCCCATTCCCAATGAAGCGTGCCATTTCATTCGCGTATCTTTCCAATAGTCGAACCATTTTTTTTGCGTTCCCGGTTTAATGAAAAATTGCATTTCCATTTGTTCAAACTCTCGCATTCTAAAAATAAATTGACGTGCGACAATTTCATTTCTGAAAGCTTTACCGGTTTGCGCTATTCCGAAAGGTATTTTTAGGCGGCTTGTTTTTTGAACATTGAGGAAATTAATAAAAATACCTTGTGCTGTTTCTGGTCTTAAGTACAAGTCCATTGCACTTTCAGCAGAGGCACCTAACTTAGTACCAAACATAAGGTTGAACTGCTTTACGTCAGTCCAATTATTGCTACCACTAACAGGGCACTTAATATCTAAGTCTTCAATAAGTTGTTTAAAAGCAGCTAGATCACCAGCTTCTTGAACTTGTGTTAATCGTTCTGTAATCTCATCGATTTGCTTTTGACGACGAAGTACGTTTGGGTTAGTAGCTCTAAATTGTTGCTCATCAAAGGCATCGCCAAAACGTTTTTTTGCTTTAGTAATATCTTTATCAATTTTCTCTACAATCTTTTCTCGAAAGTCTTCAACTAAAACATCTGCTCTATAACGTTTTTTAGAATCTTTATTATCTATTAATGGATCATTAAACGCATCAACATGACCTGAAGCTTTCCATGTGGTTGGGTGCATAAAAATAGCAGCGTCGATGCCTACAATATTATCATGCATTTGTACCATGGCTTTCCACCAATAATCGCGTATGTTTTTCTTAAGTTCAACACCGTTTTGAGCATAATCATATACAGCACTTAAACCATCATAGATTTCACTACTTTGAAACACATAGCCATACTCTTTGGCATGTGAAATTACTTTCTTAAACTGATCCTCTTTATTTGCCATGCTGCAAAAATAAAAAACCGCTCTAATCTAATAGAACGGTTTCTGTAAAATTATACGTTGGATGTTATTTTAATTCTATAGTAGTGCTACCAATCTTTCTGCTTTTATGAAAAACATTAATAAAATAATAGCCTCTCATAAATGCTTCATCCTCTTTCGTAGCAACAACTGAGGTACAAACTTCTATAGCTTCATTATTATAATCAACAATTTCTTTATTGCTGTATATCAAAGAATTACTACCAAAACTTACAGATCCTCTATCTGCTACGACATTATTCCTTGGATTAACGATCTGAACATAGATCTCTTTTTCTCCTTTTTCTGTAAGTGGATTTTCAGATAGTGTAATACATACATCAATGGCATTTGCCTTTCTGGCACGAGCAGTGTAGCGTTTCTTTCCTAATATTTTCTTATAAGCTTGTGCATCTATACGTGCAGCTGTTAAAAGTGAAGCCTTATCTATGGTTTCATTAAGAGATGCGTTAGTTTCAACGAGCTCTGCAATGGCTTTATCTTTCTTTTCTATGGAGTTGATTGCCACGCGTTTTTCGTTCTCTAATTTTTGATTAGCAAAATTAAGAGAATCAATTGCCCGAAGTAGCACTTTATTCTTAGATTTTAATACTATAAGTTGTTGTTTAAACCTACTTACAATACTTAGATCACTTTTTAATAGTCTTAGTGAATCTAAGGCAAGTTTGGTTTCGGTTTTGGCTTCCTGGAGCTGAGAAGACATGAGACTATAATCTCTATTTAAACCATCATAGCTATCTAACATTTCTGAAAGTTCACTTTCTATCAGATGTTTTTCCTGTTCTAAGAATTGTTCGTGGGATTTAATGGATTTATAATTCGTAAAACTTAGAACCGATAAAACTGCTAGTGCAACTATTAAAGAACTTATAATTAATCTGTAGTTAAATAATTGAGGGTTAACTATCATAATTAATTTCTTAAATTGTTGCGAAAATATATATAATGGTTGTCTAACTTTATTTTATTCGATTAAGTGGTAATAAATTTGTTGAATTTGTTTTTTCCTGAAGTTTGTGAAACCTGTAGTGTTTTGCTTAAGGATAATGAAAAACTAATCTGTACCGATTGCAGACATGAATTACCAGTAACAGATTATCATAAAAAGGAGGATGATTCAGTAAAGAAAATACTGTATGGGCGAGTAAAACTTCAACATGCAACAGCATTACTTCATTTCTCTAAACGAGGTGTTACTCAACAATTACTTCACAAATTAAAATATAAAGGACATGAGAATATCGGTGTCTATATGGGAAAGTGGATGGGCACTGAATTAAAGGCATGTGATGCTTACAGAGATATAGATGTGGTAGTACCTGTACCATTGCACAAGAAAAAATTAAGAAAGCGAGGCTATAACCAAGTGGCTAAGTTTGGGAAAGAGATAGCTGCTGCATTAAATATAGACTATAATGATAAGGTGTTATTAAAAAGAACTTCGGTTAGAACACAAGTGTTTAAGAGCCGCACAACGCGATATAATGAGGATGATAACTTGTTCGAAATTCAAAATGGAGAACAGTTGATGAATAAGAATATTTTACTTGTGGATGATATCATTACTACCGGAGCAACGGTGGAAGCTTGCGCTCATGCGCTTAATAAAATAGAAGGCATTCGTCTTAGTTTGGCAACGTTAGCAATTGCAGACTAATTTTTTCGTTAGTAAGTAATTATATTGTTAATTTGCTGAAAATTTCTACGGATTTTATATCAATGAATTTTATCAAAAATTGTCTTTACTTTTTACTACTCATTAGTGTATGTAGTTGTGCTAACAGAGGGCGGCCATCTGGAGGAGAAATAGATACGGATCCCCCGGTAATATTAAGGACAGTCCCCGAGAATTTTACTACGAATTTTAAGAGCAAAGAAATTAAGATATACTTTGATGAATTTGTCAAGCTAAAAAATCTACAGCAGCAACTTATTGTGTCTCCACCAATGGATAATGCACCAGAGATTACACCTTTAGGTTCTGCGAACAGATACATAACTATAAAGATTAAGGATACATTAAAAGAAAACACAACCTACGCAATTAATTTTGGACAAAGTATTGTGGATAATAATGAAGAGAACCCTTACCCATATTACCGTTATGTTTTCTCCACAGGGTCATCCATAGACTCATTATCAGTTAAAGGTGCCGTTTTGGATGCTGAAAATAGAGAGCCAGATACATTTATATCTGTAGCTTTATATGAAGTAGACTCTAGCTATACCGATTCTATAGTGTACAAAGAAAAACCAAAGTATATTACTAATACCTTAGATAGCTTAACTACATTTAGTATAGATAATATTAAAGCTGGGACCTACAGGTTAATTGCTCTAAAGGATGAAAACGGAAACTTTACATACCAACAAAAAACAGATAAAATAGGATTCCATGATACCTTTATTACAGTTCCGAATGATTCAGTATATACATTAAAACTGTTTAAAGAAGAAACCCCATTTAAGGCCTTCAAACCAAAACAAATAGCAGAGCAGCGTATTGCTTTTCCGTATGAAGGGGATTATAAAGACATGGAGATAGCTCTGATAGAAAAACAGTCGGATAGTTTTAGATATAGAATAACAAAAGACCCAAAAACAGATAGTCTTTATTATTGGTATAAACCTAAGTTTAATGTAGACTCTACATTATTTATTGTGAAAAATAAAACCTATCTAGATACACTTAACCATAAGTTTAGGGCGTTAAAGCCAGATTCATTAACCATTAATGCTTTACAGACCGGGACTATAAATTTCTATTCAGATTTTACTTTGGAAGGTTCCATTCCTTTTGAAAATATTGATGCGTCAAAAATCAAAATCATTGATAAAGATTCTATTGATGTTCCTTTTGAAGTAAAGTATGATTCACTTTTCAACCGATATGAATTTCCAATAAAACTTGAAGAAGATCAAAAGTATAGTATGACGCTATTGCCTGAGGCTCTTACAGACTTTTATGAGAATACTAACGACACTATTTTCTACAATTTCAGAACAAAACTAGAATCGGATTATGGTGCGGTAAGAATGCGTTTAGTTAATGCCAAATATCCTGTTATTGTTCAGCTATTGGATGATAGAGGCGAGGTAAAATTTGAACGATCTGCAAATAAAGATCAACCATTTGATTTTAGACAAATTGATCCAAAAAAGTATTATTTGAGAGTTATTTTTGATGCAAATGGCAATGGTAAGTGGGACACAGGAAACTATTTAAAGGGTATTCAACCAGAACGCATAAGTTATTTCCCTGCACTCTTAGATGTTAGATCTGGATGGGATCTTGTAGAAGAATTTATACTGTTAGACTAAACGTATCTCTATCGTTTAAAAAGTTCAGCTTATTTCTATAGTGTCTTATATGTGATTGATCTAATGTGATAACTTCTACACCTTCTTTTCCGTCTAGAATTTTATCCATTCGTTTGCCTAGAACATCATAAGCACCAGAATGTCCGGTATATTCATAATTATTACCATCTAAGCCAACACGATTAACACCAATGCAATAACACATGTTCTCTATAGCTCTAGCCTTTAAAAGCGTATCCCATGCATCAATTCTAACTTTCGGCCAGTTAGCAACATAGATTAGAAGATCATAATCTTCTTTATTTCTAGCCCAAACAGGGAAGCGTAAATCGTAGCAGATTAATGGACATATCTTCCAGCCTTTATATTCTATAATCAGTTTTTCAACACCAGCTTCATAGACTTCATGCTCGCCAGCTAGAGTAAATGTATGTCTTTTATCATAGGATTGTATAGTTCCTTCAGGTCCTACAAGTAGTAATCTATTATAATAGTTGTCATTTTCTTTAATAACAAGACTCCCTGTAATGGCAGTGTTTTTTTCTTTAGCCATATTTTTCATCCACGTTACGGTTTCTCCATCCATAGTTTCTGCCACTTCAGAAGCATTCATGGTAAAACCGGAATTAAACATCTCAGGAAGTATAATGAGATCAACGTTTTGTTGAATTGAATTGATCTTATCTTCGAAATTAATTCGATTTTGAAGTGCGTTTTCCCAAATGAGATGAGATTGGATTATAGCGACATTTAATAAGTTTTGCATACTCAAAATTACTGTTTTTAAACAGGATTTAAAATTTAATATGTAATTTGAAACTCTTAATTTATTTCAACAAGTTTATGAAGCCAATCCATAGATACATTACCCTTTTTTTTATCACATTATCCGTTCTAACCCTAGAAGCACAATCATCTTATTTTCCTGAAGCACAATCAGAATGGGAGCATAGATCAGCGCATAGTTTTGGAATAGATACAACACAATTAAGTAAAGCTATAACATTTGCCAAGAATAATGAGTATTCTGGGTCTAGAGATCTAAGAATAGCGATACTAAAAGGATTTGAAAGAGAACCATTTCATGAGATTTTAGGACCAACAAAAAAACGCGGTGGTCCGGCAGGAATAATATTGAAAGATGGTTATATGATTGCCAAATGGGGCGATATTAAACGTGTAGATATGACATTTAGCGTGACCAAAAGTTTCTTATCTACTGTAGCAGGATTGGCGGTAGATAAAGGACTAATTAAAGACGAAACGGACAAAGCTAAAGATTATGTATGGGATGGTACATTTGACGGAGCGCATAACTCTAAAATAACATGGCAACATCTTCTACAACAAAACTCGGATTGGTCTGGTGAATTATGGGGTGGTAAAGATTGGGCAGATCGACCCCCTAGAAAGGGAGGATTAGACGATTGGAAAAATAGAGGACTGAGAGAACCGGGGACCGTTATGGAGTATAATGATGTAAGAGTTAATGTATTAGCATATTCATTATTACAGGTCTGGAGAAAACCTCTACCGCAGGTATTAAAAGAGGAAGTGATGGATAAGATTGGGGCATCTACAACCTGGCGGTGGTTTGGCTATGATAAGGCATGGACCACCATCGATGGGTTGCAAATGAAATCCGTCACAGGAGGAGGGCATTCAGGAGCAGGACTGTTTATTTCTGCTGAAGATATGGCACGTTTTGGACTACTTTTCTTAAATGATGGTACTTGGAATGGACAACAACTCATAAGCAAGGATTGGATTAAAAGAGCTATTAAGCCATCAACTCCAAATGTAAACTATGGATACATGTGGTGGCTTAATAAAAAGGGAAGTCGTCATTGGGAAAATGTATCAGAAGATATATACTATGCAGCTGGTTTTGGAGGCAACTTTATTATTGTAGATAAGAAGCATAATGTTGTTGTAGTTACCCGTTGGTTAGAGCCTTCAAGGATTAAAACATTCATGCAGACGCTGACTAAAGCGTTAGACTAGATCTTACACAAAATTTCGGCAGCTTGTTTTAAAGTATCATCGGTTTTGGCAAAACAGAACCGCAACACTTTGTCATCCTTATTATTGTCGTTAAATACAGATAATGGAATAGATGCTATGCCATAATCCTTTGTAAGACGCTTTGCAAAATCTACATCATATTCATCTGTAATATCCGAATAGTCTAAGACTTGAAAATAAGTACCTTTTGAAGGCTTAATTTTAAACCTTGATCCAGAAATTAAATCGAGAAACATGTCTCGTTTTTTATTAAAAAACTCAGGTAAGCCTATATATGTATAGGGATCTTTCATGTAATCAGCTATTCCTTTTTGAGAAGGATGATGTACAGAAAACACATTAAATTGATGTACTTTTCTAAACTCGTCCATTAAGTGTTCAGGAGCACAACAATAACCAATTTTCCAGCCCGTATTATGAAATGTTTTTCCAAATGAAGCCGTAATAAAGCTCTGCACTTTTAGATGTTCAAACTTACAAGCACTATGATGGACTTCATTATCGTATATAAGATGCTCATAGACTTCATCACTAAGCACAATAATATCAGAATCCTTCACTAAAGTTTCTAGTTTTTTCATATCAGCGTTTGACCATATTGTTCCGCTAGGGTTATGAGGTGTGTTTATAATGATCATTTTAGTTCTATCAGATATCTTTGAAGCAACTTCTTCCCAATCAACTGTATAATCAGGAGCAGAAAGCTGAATAGCTATGGTTTTACCACCATTAACTTCGATGGCAGGTTGGTAGCAATCATATGCAGGTTTAAAAATGATGACTTCATCATTGGGCTTTACAAATGCAGATATAATAGTATAAATCGCTTGAGTAGCACCCGCAGTAATAGTAATCTCTGTTTCAGGGTTATAAGTACTATGGTATAAATTCTCAATTTTATCAGCTATAACTTGCCTTAACTCCATATTACCTGCCATGGGCGCATATTGGTTAAAACCATTTTCCATAGCTTTATTGACCAATTGAATAAGTTTAGAATCACTTTCGTAATTAGGAAATCCTTGCGATAAGTTAATAGCGTTATGTGTTTTTGCCAAGGCACTCATAACCGTAAAAATGGTAGTACCAACATTAGGAAGTTTTGAAGAAAAATTCATGTTTTAAAAATACAATTCTTTAAACCATAATTAAAAATAGTATTAGTTCTAAATTGATAAATCTTTATGAAAATGTTAATTCAATTAATTTAAATAGGACTTTGAAGTGAATAATAATAATATCATAAAAGTGTATTAAAGCAATTAGATGATGCATTAAGTTATTTAGTGGTAATTAACTAAATCAAACCAAGTATTATGAAAAAGCTCTGCACTTTTGTCATTTTTACAATCTTGCTAGGGAACTTCGGGTTTTCACAAGAAGGTAATATTCAAGGAGTTATAATTGACGAACAAGGATTAAAAATCCCTTATGCATCCATCACAATAGAAAGTCTTAAGAAGGGGGCGGTTTCTGACGCCGATGGAAAGTTTTTATTATTATCTGTTGCTACAGGAACACAAACACTTAAAGTTGAATATTTAGGCTATGCCGACCAAGAAATGTCGGTAGAGGTCAAAGATGGTGAAACTACAAAAGTTACCATCACTTTAGTATCTCAGGCTGAAGAGTTGGACGGTGTTATCCTTACAGGCTACGGTGGCGGACAAGCTAGAGCCCTGAATACTCAAAAGAATAAGCAGAATATCACAAATATTGTATCTACAGATCAAATTGGTAAGTTCCCCGATGCCAATATCGGAGATGCTGTAAAGCGAATTCCAGGAATCACAATGCAGGTAGATCAAGGTGAAGCTCGTAATGTTATTATCAGAGGATTAGCACCACAGTTGAACTCTGTGACTTTAAACGGATCTAGAATTCCGTCAGCTGAAGGTGATAATAGAAATATTCAGATGGATTTAATTCCTTCTGACATGATTCAATTAATTGAAGTAAACAAAGCTGTTACACCAGATATGGATGCAGATGCACTAGGGGGATCTGTAAATTTAGTAACAAGAACAGCGCCGGAAGGATTTAGGTTATCTGCGACCTTAGGTTCTGGTGTAAACTTTATTACTGATAGACGTTTATTAAACGGATCTTTCATTTTAGGAGATAGAACAAAGGACAAGAAGTTTGGTTGGATGGTTGCTGCATCTATTTATGATAATGATTTTGGTTCAGATAATATTGAAGCAGAATGGACTGATGAATTCGAATTTTTTAACGGGACGGATGTTGAAGAGGCAGATGTTAACCCTTATACGAATGTGTTTGAACAAAGAACATATATCATTCAACGTGTACGTCGTAGCTTTTCTGCAAACTTCGACTATCAAATAAACAACAATAATAATATCTATTTGAAGACGATGTATAACTGGAGAGACGATAGAGAAAATCGTTTCAGATTAGAGCATGAGATTCTAGATGGGGAGGATATCAATATAGGAGACTTCTTTATTTCTGAAGATGGAACACCAATTCGATTCCCTGTAGAAGTAAAACGTCAAACAAAAGGTGGTATTGATAATGACAGAAATCAAAACACGCGTTTAGAAGATCAGCGTATGCAGAACTATAGTTTAGGCGGAGATCACCTTTTTGGTAATGTAAAACTAGATTGGATGGCCTCATACGCTAAAGCTTCCGAAGAACGTTTAGATGAGCGCTATGCAGAATACGAATCAGAATACATCATATTTAATGATGCTTCAGACCCGGAGTTCCCATTATTTAGACCTATAGACACAGATTTTGCAAATGACTTATCAAACTTTGAATTTGGAGAAATCACTAATGAAACTCAATACACTGAAGAAGAAGATATGAACGTGTTTGCTAATGTTCAATTTCCTTCTGATTTCTTTGGAAAAGGAGATGGTTTTGTAAAAGTTGGGGTTAGAGGTCGTTTTAAAAACAAGATCAGAGATAATAACTTTTTTGAATTCGATTTAGAAGATGCGTTTCCTACATTGGCATCAGCGCCAAATAGAGATTATTCAGATCCAGACTATTTAGCAGGGAGCGAGTATCAGGCTGGCTTTTTCGCTGATCCAGAATGGTTAGGTAGCCTTAACCTAACTAACGGAGAGTCTGTGCCGGATGAATTTCTAAGAGCTAATTTTGATGTTGAAGAAAATGTATTTGCTGCTTATGCAATGACCAATCAACAGCTAACGGATAAGTTGAGCCTCTTGTTTGGAGTAAGATTAGAGAATACCAATGTAACAGCTACAGGTAATCAGATTGAAGATGAAGAAAATGTTGTAGGGCAAATCACAGATGAAAGTTCATATACCAATGTGATGCCGGGTGCTCACTTTAAATACGATTTAAATAACAGAACGGTATTACGATTTGCATGGACAAATACACTTGCCAGACCTAACTATGAAGACTTAGTGCCATCTGTAGATGTAGTTTCTGCTGATGAAGAAATCTTTTTAGGAAATCCAGATTTAGAACCGACGACATCTATGAACTTCGATTTAATGGCCGAGTATTATTTTCAGAGTGTTGGTATACTTTCTGGAGGGGTGTTTTATAAAGATATTCAGGATTTCATCTATGTGTTCCAATTTGAAGATGGAGCAACAGGTTTTGATACATTTCAGCCGCAAAACGGGGATAATGCTTCTATCTTCGGTGCTGAAATTGCGTTCCAACGTCAGTTAGATTTCTTACCGGGATTTGCTAAGAATTTTAGTTTATACCTTAATTATACATATTTAACGTCTAGCACAGATGGTGTTAGAAATGAGGATGGAGACGAAAGAAACGATCTAGATCTGCCGGGAACAGCACCTAATATGTTTAATGCGTCATTAGCTTATAATGACAATAAGTTTAATATTCGTTTATCTATCAATTACTCGGATGCCTACATTGATGAAATAGGAGGCAATTCTTTTGAAGATAGATACTACGATGAACAATTCTTAATGGACTTTAATGCCAGTTATGCTATTACACCTAATTTAAGAGTGTATGCAGACTTAAACAATATTACAGATCAACCATTACGCTTTTTTCAAGGTGTGAGTAATAGAACTCAGCAAGCCGAGTTTTATGGTAGACGATTAAGTTTTGGATTGAAGTATGATCTATTTAACAAGAAGTAAGCGTTATTTTATTTGTGGGGTATATCTGGTTTTGGCCATACTAGTTTCTTGTGGTCAAAGACTACCGGAGATAAGTCCAAAGCTTATCACTGAAAAAACACCTCACGATACAGATGATCCTGCTATTTGGATTAATCCTGAAGATGCAGCTAAGAGTATTGTATTTGGAACTGATAAGGATGAGGTCAATGGTGGCGTTTATGCATTTGATCTTCAAGGTAAAATCATAGAAGAAAAATCCATAACCGGAGTTAGCTACCCAAATAATGTAGATATAGCCTATGGGTTTAAACTAAATGATTCCATTTCTGTAGATGTAATGCTTTTTACAGAAAGAGAAAAGAACCAGATTAGGATGTTTTCTGTACCCGATGTACAACCTTTAGACAATGGTGGTTTTCCTGTTTTTGAAGATGATACAGATTTACAAAACAGACGCCCAATGGGCATTGCACTTTACAAAGATGATCATACATCTGAGTTATATGCTATAGTAAGCAGAAAGATTGGACCTAAACAAAACTATCTATATCAGTATAAAATAGTTTCCGATAGTATAGGAGTACATGCAGAGCAGGTGAGAAAGTTTGGAGCTTTTAGCGGCGTTAAGGAGATTGAAGCAATTGTTGTAGATAATGAATTGGGGTTTGTGTATTATTCAGATGAAATGAATTGTATCCGAAAGTATTATGCAAATCCGGCCAAAGGCGATGATGAATTATCGTGTTTTGGAGGCGAACATTTTAAAGAAGATATTGAAGGTATTGCCATAGCAAAAACTGGGAATGATTCCGGGTTTTTAATTGTATCTAATCAACAGGCAAATAGCTTTAATATATTTGATAGAAGTAGTAATAAGTTTATTAAAGAGATCAATTTGGGAACTACTGAAACTGATGGATGTGATGTTACGACCTTACCATTAGG
The DNA here is from genome assembly GCA_965230605.1 of Winogradskyella sp. Lineage (GTDB taxonomy): Bacteria > Bacteroidota > Bacteroidia > Flavobacteriales > Flavobacteriaceae > CBDDLD01. The sequence continues at coordinate 332,028 of CBDDLD010000004.1, forward strand.
AGACGTATTCCCAAATGGGTTGTTTGTATCTATGAACGATGCCCGAGATTTCTATTTTCACGATTTAGGAAGCCTTAATCTAAAAGATTAACTTCATAATTTTTAAGTTGAATGGACCCTCTCTAGAAATAGAGAGGGTTTTCACTTTAGAGATACTAATAATGTTAAAGATACGTTGGTTTTAATATGAAAAGAATTTTTCTGTGCTTTATATGTATTAGTTTATTTGCTAGTGTATCGAAACCTGTGAAAGAGATAAAAACGATTCATGTTTTCGTTGCACTTTGTGATAATGAAAATCAAGGGATAGTTCCGGTTCCATCAAAATTAGGTAATGGTCAAAACCCGAAAAACAATTTGTATTGGGGTGCTTTATATGGCGTAAAAACCTACTTTAAAAGAAGTAAAGACTGGGATTTTATAAAGACTATAAAATCAGAAAACCCAAAAATCTTAGAACGTGTGTTATTTAAACATAAAACGTCTAATACATACTTATTAGCCGATGCTTATGATGGGCGATTCATTAAAAAGACAACAATAGATTTTCTAGAGGCTACCGCAGGTCATAATTTAGTAAAGGTGGTTCACAACGATATAGAATTAAACTTTGGCGGACAATCTCAGCTTATATCCTATGTGGGTCATGATGGACTCATGGAGTTTAATGTCGATGGAAATTTTGAGCCTAAAAACCAAAAGAAACGAGATGCTATTATTCTAGCATGTATTAGTAAAGACTATTTTGAGCCGTATTTAAATAAAACAAAAGCGAATCCTTTAGTATGGTCAACAGGATTAATGTCGCCGGAAGCTTATACGCTAAAATCTGCTATTGATGGCTGGATAGATGGAGAATCTCCTAATCAAATTGCAGAACGTGCCGCAAAGGCCTATCATAAATATCAAAAGTGTGGTCTAAGAGGTGCTCGAAAACTATTAGTGAGTTCCAATTAACTTATTTATCTAATATATCTCTTACGATTTTTAAATGATGATTGGTGTGAACTTCAATAAAACGAATGCTTTGTGATTTATCTAATTGCCCAAATACCGGGTGGTCAAAATTAGAGTTTTCATCTAATTGTTTCAATTTTTCTATGTTCCGTTTTGCTTCATCTATTTGGGCGAAAATAGATTCGGTATCTATAACTTCAGGAGGTCTCACAATGCTTGGAGATTGAGCCCTTCCTCTTGGAATATAACCGGCAGTTAAAGACATTATTCGCATTGCATTAATAGACTGGTCATAGGCATTTGGATCTGAAGCTTCTAAAGCATCAGTAATTCTATTTATAGTTTTTAGCATATGGTCTAACTGCCATGCAATGTCAACTTTAGACACGGTAGTATTTTTTTTATCTCGATCTTCAATATGTTCTTCAATACTTGATATCAACGGGAGTAGTATCTCTGGGTTATGTGCGTTCATTTTATATTTTGAATATATGATTAGAGCCAAAATAAAAACGATTATAACTAAAAGTCTTTTTTTCATAATTAATTAGTTTAAAAAGCCCTTATAATTATGTGCATAAGGGCTTTAATTTCAGCTATCAATCAACCTTAAAACTGAAATCTGTATCCTATATCTGGAAATAATCCTATTTGGTCTATTTGATCTACATTGTTTGTTAATCGATTATAACGTCTTACAAAAACATTTTCTCTATTGGTCAAGTTTTGAATGTCTACATAGAATTGATGTGATTGTTTTTTACGCTTGCTATTAAGTTTAAAACCAAACTTTAAATCCCATCTAAAATAATCGTCGTATTGTTTGCTAAAAGCTATGTCTTCTTGTAACACTTCAAAACCAGATGCTCTAGAAGCCTCTATGTCTACTGGAGTAAAGTAGCGCCCTCCTGCAAAAGTGACTCTTGTGTCAAAAAATATAGTATTGCGCCGGTCTTTTCCTACTGAAAATTCTCTTCCCGTTAAAAAATTAATTACATAACCATTATTGAATGGCGAATTTCGCTCTATGCCATCACTTCCTTCATATTTACTCTCAAAAATAGAAGTAGTTAAAAGGCCATAGTAACCTTTACTAAAGAATTTTTCTATGGTGATCTCTATCCCTTGATTAAAACCGACACCCTCATTTACTAAGGATACACGATCATTATCAAAATCGAAATCTGTGCCTTCGGTCAAGGAAGAATAGCTTGAAGAGAAAGACTCTACTGCGGCATTACTGATATCTTGGTAATAAACTTCAAACTTAGCTCTCCAGCTTTTAGCGATCTTAATATCATAACCTATGACATAATGGATGCTTTTTACAAAGTCAAGATCTGCATTGGTTTGTATTAATTCACCATTAACATCTTCATTGAGAAACAGTAATGGTAAGGGGACATTTTGATGATGTATGCCAAAGCCAAAATTTAAATTGTGTTTTGAGGCTATTTTATAGTTTAATGCTGCCCTTGGTTCTATAACAAACTGTTCATTTAGTGAACTGTATTGTGAATGTAGCCCAGCATTAACAGTAATTTTTTCAGTTAACCTTAATTGACTTTGAAAATAGGGCTGAATTAAACTGAAACTATCATCGATGTCTCTAAATGTGAAAAGATCAGGGTCACCATCATTATTATTATCTGGTTGTTCCTCCCTGTCTTTTAACGATGATTGTATCCCAAAATTTTCATAAAGGAAACCTGCTCTTAGTGTGATTTTGTTATTTAACTTAGAATTAAATAGTGTAGAGAAAGTGAAACGATTTTGCGTGTCATCAACCTCTGTATATCTAATAATACGTTCTTGTGGCGTGTCTTTATCTATAAACCTGTCTGATTCGAAATTATTGGTTGATCTAGATATCCCAATAGACGATTTTAGGTAACTACTTTCACCAACACTTATGCGGTGATTTAAACCAATAACGCCAAAGCCTGAGTTTACAAAAGCATTTTCGTCTTCAGCAGAAAACAAATCGTCTTCATCGATATCATCTCCAAGAAATTCAATATCTGAGTCTCCCAAGATTCCGAATAAAGATAAAGTTCCAAACTTGCCGGTTCCAAAATCGATATTAAAAGACACATCATTATAATTTGGTGTGGCTGAGGTTCCCCCAGCACCAACACCTAATAGTCCAACTAACGAGTATCTTGCTGCGATTAAAAATGAACCCTGCTTTTTCCCAAGTGGCCCTTCTGCCATAGCCTCTACTCCTGTAAAAGCTCCCGTTTGAAACGTAAATTCATAATCATCGATATTTCCTTTTCTAAATCCAAGATCAAAAACACCTCCTAAAGCATTCCCGTATTCAGATGGAAAAGCAGAAGTTAGAAAATCTGAGTTTTTGAGCATGTTTGTATTTAGAGCTGAAACAGGACCACCGGTAGTCCCAAATGTTGAATAATGATTTGGACTTGGAATTGGAATTCCTTCTAATCGCCATAGTAAACCTGTAGGCGAGTTACCACGTATAACAATATCATTTCTACTATCATCTGGTGCTGAAACTCCGGCAAAATTTGCAGCCAATCGTCCCACATCGCTTCGGCCTCCAGAAAAACGATTTACTTCCTCTAAACTAAATTGACGCGCAGAAACTGTAGCCAATTTATTTATTGATCGATCTTTGTTAGTTTCATTAGATAAAATGACAGCATCTAACTGATCAAATGATTCAATAAGATTGATATTTACTACAGCATCTTTACCAGATGTCACTACGATATTTGGAATAGTAATAGTTTCAAAACCAATGTAGCTTATACGTATAGATTGACGTCCAACAGGGATGTTATCTAACCTAAAATACCCATTGTCATCAGTTGTAACTCCTGTTGGTTTTTCAGTGTCTAAAAGTTCTACTGTTGCACCTATTAAAGGAATTTCTGATTGTTTATCTAAGACTCGCCCTTTTATAATACCCGTTTGAGCTGTGATAGAATAGCTAAATAAAAAAAGGAGAAGTGCAATATGTTTCATGATGTGGCTTAGTTTATTTACTCAAAGGTTATATATTAAAAACATGTAATGAATTAGTAATTCTTGAGTTGTAGATTTTTACTTTGGGAGTGACTTTATATATGTTGAATTGAGAAATGAGTTAAAAAATGAGCAATTACGACTTAACTCATACTTAAGTCAATTCATTGGAAATAATGACAATTTAACTAGGCTTGTAATAACCTTAGATAAGGGTTGTGTATATTTAAACTTATTTATAGGAGATAAAAAATTAAAAATTGACCTCATTTAAATTCAAAAAGTTTGGAATACGCGTCTTAGTGATCACCATCATTTACATGCTCATTAAGCTTACAATAGAGCATGATGAGGAGGAAGTGATTTTTGATGCTACGGGAATTTTTTATTATCTCAGCGCTTTCTTTTTGTTTATGTTAACATGGGAATCTAATGATTGGCTTGTTAAGCGAGAGCAAGCTAAGAACATTAATCAAAGTCTTGATTTAAAAGCTAACTTGAAAATTATAGGCATAAATATGCTTATTCTTCTGCCTTTTGCTGCATTGATTTATTATCTGGCTATATATCATTTTGATACTATCTGTGAAATTCTGGTTGATGATAGAGGGTTGCGTTTCAGAATCGATTTTTTAAGAGCAGCTTTATTAGGGTTCTCAGTTATTATCTTCAATTTATTTTATCATTCTGTGAAACAAAAGAAAGTTATAGAGACAAAAATGAGCGATCTTCAACTGGAGTTAACGAACTCAAAATATAGATCGTTAAAGCAACAAATAAGCCCTCATTTCTTGTTCAATAGTCTAAATACATTAACATCATTGATGTATGAAGATCGTGATTTGGCTTCTGATTTTGTGTCTCGGTTAGCAACGTGTTATCGCTACATACTAGATAATAGGGAGAAAGATATTGTAACTCTTGAAAAAGAATTACAATTTTTGGATGCCTTTATTTTTATGATGAAAGTAAGACATGAAGAGGCTATATATATCAATACAAATATTGATGTAAAAACAAATGAAGTGCTCATTCCAACATTATCTCTACAAATGCTGGTAGAAAATGCATTAAAGCATAATTATTATTCTAAAGAGCAGCCAATAACTATTAATATAAATGTTAAGGATAATAGATTAATTGTTGAGAATAATATTAGAAAGCGTGTAGACTCGGAAACTACTACAAGGTTAGGGTTAGCTAATATCAAAAAACGCTACGCATTTTACACCGTAAAAGATGTTATAATAGATAATGATCGTGGGATATTTAAGGTTAGTATGCCATTACTTCTAAAAGATAATAGTACCATTAAAGATTTAATTGTAGCCTGATATGAAAGCTGTAATTATAGAAGACGAAAGTATAGCATCACGTAGGTTGAGCAGTTTGATTGGTGAGCTAGCACCTAATTGTGAAATAGTAGCTGAAATAGCATCAGTTGAGAGTGGGCATAAATGGTTTGAATCACATGAGCTACCAGATCTTATCTTTTTAGATATTCAGCTCAATGATGGCTATGGTTTTGATATTATAGATAGGCTTCCAAAACACCCTCCAATCATATTTACAACGGCCTATAATGAATATGCTATAAGAGGTTTTAAATACAATGGCCTTGATTATCTTTTGAAACCTATTGATAAAAATGAATTAAAGAAAGCTCTTAATAAGTATACAGAAACCATAGAAAATCAAAATTATAAGACCTCAGATATTGATACCATACGGCATTTGTTTAAGAAAGAATATAAACGACGATTTATAGTCAAGATAGGTAATCAATTTCAAACTTATAAGGTTGAGGATATTGCATATTTCATGGCCGAAGATGGAGTAATCTTCTTGCATACAAATCAAGGACATAAAAGCCCTATAGAATATACGCTAGATCAGTTAGAAGCTATTTTAGATCCTATTCATTTTTTCAGAATTAATAGGAAGTATATGATATCTGTTAATGCAGTAGATGAAATACATAGTTACTTTAATAGCCGACTTATTTTAAAGATTAGCCCAAAGCAAGAAGAGCAAATTATTGTGTCCAGAGAACGCACAACCAACTTTAAAAAATGGTTAGATATGTAAAAAAGAAAACCCTCACTAGAAGCAAGGGTTTAAGTATTTAGTATAAATTATCTCCTTAATATCTATAGTATTCCGGCTTATAAGGACCTTCAACTTTAACACCAATATAATCTGCTTGGTCTTTACGTAACTCAGTAAGCTCAACACCAATTTTTGCTAAGTGTAATTTTGCTACTTTTTCATCCAAATGCTTAGGGAGCATATAAACTTCGTTTTTGTAATTTTCGCTATTGTTCCATAACTCTATCTGAGCTAAGGTTTGATTTGTAAACGAGTTACTCATCACAAAACTTGGATGACCTGTAGCACATCCTAAATTCACTAAACGTCCTTCAGCTAAGATGATGATATCATTACCATCAATAGTATATTTATCCACTTGTGGCTTAATTTCCACTTTAGTGTCACCATGGTTAGTATTTAACCAAGCCATATCAATCTCATTATCAAAATGACCAATGTTACATACAATAGCTTTGTCTTTTAAAGCTTCAAAGTGCTCACCTCTTACAATGTCTTTATTACCAGTAGTAGTGATAACAACATCAGCATTTCCAATAACAGTCTCAAGGCGCTTAACTTCAAAACCATCCATGGCAGCTTGTAAAGCACAGATTGGGTCTATTTCAGTAACAGTAACAATACTTCCTGCGCCTCTGAATGATGCCGCAGTACCTTTACCAACATCACCGTAACCACATACCACAACACGTTTTCCTGCTAACATAATGTCTGTAGCACGACGAATCGCATCAACAGCACTTTCCTTACATCCGTATTTATTATCAAACTTAGATTTAGTTACAGAATCATTCACATTGATAGCTGGTAATGGTAGTGTTCCATTCTCCATGCGCTCGTATAATCTATGAACTCCTGTAGTCGTTTCTTCAGATAATCCTTTAATACCAGATACAAGCTCAGGATATTTGTCTAAAACCATATTGGTAAGGTCTCCACCGTCATCAAGGATCATATTTAAAGGTTGTCTGTCTTCACCAAAAAATAAAGTTTGCTCTATACACCAGTCAAACTCTTCTTCATTCATTCCTTTCCAAGCATAAACAGGTGTCCCGGCAGCAGCAATGGCAGCAGCGGCCTGATCTTGAGTAGAAAATATATTACAAGAACTCCAGGTAACTTCTGCACCTAAGGCTTGTAACGTTTCAATAAGAACAGCAGTTTGGATAGTCATATGTAAACATCCGGCGATGCGAGCTCCTTTTAATGGCTGAGAATCTTTATACTCTTCTCTTAAACTCATTAAACCCGGCATCTCTGCTTCAGCTAACTCTATCTCTTTTCGTCCCCAAGCCGCTAATGAAATATCTTTCACTTTATATGGCTCGTATGCAACTGATTTTGTATTCATAATTATATATTTGTATGTCAATATTTGCGATTGCAAAGATAACTATTAACTTTCAGAATATTAAATGCCACTATACAAAACGCTAGAGCCAGATTCACAAACTATTGTTAAAGTCTGGAAGATTACAGAATCCTTCGATGATTTAATGCGGCCTTTGACCTTAAAGGAAGAGAGTCTTCAGCGTGTAAATGGTATGAAAAGCGAAATACATCAAAGGGGTTTCTTATCTGTGAGGCATTTACTGAGATCGTTAGGTTATACTGACAAAGATTTGTTCTATGATGATTATGGGAAGCCACATTTAAAGGACGGAAAACATATTTCGATCACACACTCATTTTCATTTTCAGCTATAATCGTTAGTGACCATCCTGTGGGTATTGATATCGAAATGCAACGCGAAAAGATTGCTAGAATTGCAAAAAAATTCGTGGACTATGAATTTAAGTATTTGGATAAAGTAGCGGATGACTATGTTAGGAAACTAACCATTATATGGGGTGTGAAAGAATCTTTGTATAAGCTATTTGCAACTCCGGGAATGCTTTTCAGGGAACACTTTTTAGTGATACCATTTATGATCAAAGACGGATCTACGGTAGCGTGGATAGATTACAACAAAAAAAAGTATAGATATAATTCTCAATTCTTAGAGTTTGAAGGCTATTCTTGTGCATATGTACTAAGCGAATGAAGTTAGTGTATGAACATATCAAAGCTTCAATAAAAAACAAGAGTAAATTACTAGCTGTTTTAATTGATCCTGATAAAATGCAGATTAATGCAGTTGAAGCCTTCATAAACAAGGTTAATGCATCAATTGCGACTCATATTTTTGTAGGAGGCAGTGAAGTTGAGCCAACGCTAACACAAGCCTTGGTTGTAGAGGTAAAGAAGTATACGAGTTTGCCAATTATATTATTCCCGGGAGATGTTACTCAAATTACTGATGAAGCTGACGCTATCTTGTTTTTAGCACTGTTATCTGGTAGAAACCCAGAGTATTTAATTGGAAAACATGTTGAAGCTGTCCCTAAGTTAATTAAAACGAGCTTAGAAGTGATCCCCACCGCATATTTGCTTATAGAGAATGGTAAAATGACTTCTGTAGAAAAAGTAACTAAAACCCAACCTTTGTCCAGAACTAATATTGAAAGTACAATACATACAGCATTAGCAGGGGAGTTATTGGGAATGAAAATGATTTACCTTGAAGCTGGAAGCGGAGCAAAAGAACCTGTTCCGATTGATATGATTAAACTAGTAAAGGCTTCTATTAATATTCCATTGATTGTAGGAGGGGGAATCTCTAGTAAAGGTCAGTTACAAAATGCTTATGATGCTGGGGCAGATTTAGTTGTTATAGGAACAGCATTAGAACGCGATGAAACATTTTTTAACGATTTAAAGAAATAATATGAAAGTATCTGTAGAGTTGACACTAACGCCCTTAAGTGACAACTTTGAGCCACCGATTATAGATTTTATCAAAGCACTTAGAGCCTCTGATTTTAAAATTCTAGAAAACCCTTTAAGTACTCAAGTATATGGCGATTATGATGAATTAATGCCATTTTTAAATGCCAAAGTAAGATCTAGCTTTGAAGCTTTAGATCATGTAGTGCTAACCATGAAAATTGTGAAAAGCGACCGTAGCGATTATGAGCCAGATTTTTGATTTTTTTCTAGATGCCTATAAAGAGGCTCCAACAACTCAAATCATACTTGAAGCCATTGCTTTTATCTTTGGAATAGCCAGTGTTTGGTATGCTAAAAAGGAGAACATTCTTGTGTATCCTACGGGAATTATATGTACTGTTATTACTGTCTATTTGTTATACATCAATAATTATTTTGGCGATATGATGATGAACTTTTATTACTCAGTTATGAGTATATATGGATGGTGGAATTGGTCAAGGAAGAAAGAGGATAAATATGTTGTTCCAATTTCGAGAACTAATGCGAAAGAAAAGGGGATTGGAGTTCTAATGTTTTTATTAACGATTATCGTCACCTATTCTGTGTATAAAGGGTTTGGGCAAGAAATCGCTACAGAGAACTATATTGATATTTTCACTTCAGGAGTCTTTTTTACAGCAATGTGGTACATGGCTAATAAGAAGATAGAGAATTGGACACTATGGATATTTGCTGATATAATAACAGTGCCATTGTATGCATATAGAGGATTGGGAATGTTATCTTTGCAGTACTTGATATTTACCATATTAGCAATACTTGGTTATTTAGAATGGAAGAAAAGCTTAGACAAAAACCCTCAAGCTGCCTAAAAGTTGTTGTTTTTGGTCCTGAGTCTACAGGAAAAACAACGCTATCTAAGCAATTAGCGGAACATTATAATACACTCTGGGTTCCGGAGTATGCCAGAGAATATCTTCAGGAAAAATGGGATAAAGAGCAAAAGCCCTGTGAACCCGAAGATTTAATTCCTATAGCCATTGGTCAGATGGAATTGGAAAATAATATGGCATCCAAAACAGAGCATTTGTTAGTATGTGATACGGACTTACTAGAAACAAAAGTATATAGTGAGGTTTATTATTTAGGGTTTTGTGACCCTTTACTAGAAAAGTATGCTATAAAAAACACCTATGATTTATACTTTTTAACTTATATTGACACACCTTGGGTAGCGGATGACCTAAGAGATAAACCTAATGAAAGAGAACGCATGTTTCAGGCCTTTGAAGCCGAGCTTAAAAAATATAATCGCCCTTACGTATTATTGAAAGGGAATCAAGAAGAACGATTCAAAAAAGCGACACATCACTTAGATAAACTATTACAAGTCAAATAGCGTGAGTTTTACAAAAGCAGACATTAAACAAATAGAAAACAAAGGATTAACACTAAATAAGGTAAATCAGCAGATAGAGGTTTTCAAAACAGGAGTGCAACACACAAATATTGTGGCTGCAGCAACTGTTGGGGATGGTATATTGGGTTTAAATGAAACTAGTATTGCCAATGCAATTCGGTTATTTGAGAACAGTAAGAATAATCTATCCTTATTGAAATTTGTTCCTGCCTCTGGAGCAGCAACCCGAATGTTTAAGTTTTTATTCAAGTTTGTCAAAGAATACAATCCAAAACAACAATCGATAAATTCTTATATCAATAGAAACAATTTAAAAGACTTATCACTGTTTTTAGTAGGCTTAGAAAAGTTTCCATTCTACAAAGAGGTATTAGAACAATTAGAAGCTAAAGGCGTAGATTTTAATAAGCTTAATGTCAATGAGCAAGCCTGGCATTTTGCCCATACCATGTTGGATAGTGATCAACTCGATTATGGAGATTCACCAAAGGGATTACTGCCATTTCATGAGTATAAGAATGATGTTATTTCTACAGCTTTCGAAGAACACCTTTTTGAAACTGCCCTTTATGCATCAGATAATGAAAACGCAAAACTACATTTTACAATTTCTGAACGTTATAAAGACCGTTTTACTAACGAGTTTAAACGTATAGAAGAAAAAGTTGAGAAGCTAACTGGATCACAGTTTGATATCTCTTTTTCTTATCAACATGAATCTACAGATACCATAGCTGTCACATTAAAAGATAAGCCTTTTAGAAATGGTGATGGGAGCTTATTGTTTAGACCCTCTGGGCATGGTGCACTACTAAAAAATTTAAATGAATTAAATGCAGACATCATTTTCATAAAAAATATAGACAATGTTGTTGTTAAGCAATACAAAGAAGAAGTTGCTAAATACAAAATGGTGTTGGCAGGAATATTAATAGAAACACAAAAGAAAGCTTTTCAATTTTTAAGAGAATTAGATAATGATGAAATTACAGAGGATGGATTAATCAGTATTGCAGAGTTTCTTACAAGAGAGCTTAACGTTAAGATCTCTGAAGAGTTTGAAAAATATTCTGATAAATATAAAATAGAATATCTAAAAGATAGGCTAAATAGACCCATACGTGTCTGTGGAATGGTTAAAAATGAGGGTGAACCCGGTGGAGGCCCTTTCTGGGTGAAGAGCGAAAGTGGTAATATATCACTTCAAATAGTAGAATCTGCTCAGATCAATAGCAAAGACAAAAACCAAAAGCACATCTTAAAAAATGCAACTCATTTCAACCCTGTAGATCTAGTCTGTGGAATTAAAGATTACAAAGGTGATAAATTTGATCTTACTCAATATGTAGATGAAAAAGCAGCATTTATTACCATGAAGACAAAAGTAGGTAAAGACCTTAAGGCATTGGAATTACCTGGGCTTTGGAATGGTAGTATGGCCTACTGGAATACAATTTTTGTTGAGGTGCCACTCATTACCTTCAACCCTGTGAAAACAGTAAATGATTTATTAAAATCACCCCACCAAATTAAGTGAGTTGAATGCTGATGTTATCATATCTGAATTAAGATACAAAGCTGTAAGAAGCAGTGGTAGTGGAGGCCAGCATGTTAATAAAGTAGCTACTAAAGTCTTACTGTATTTTAATGTCGAAACATCTAAAGGTCTTTCCGAAGAAGAGAAATCTAAACTTTTGGTTTTTTTGCAAAATAGATTAAATCAGAAAAGGGAATTGATATTAGCATCTGGGGAAAGCCGCAGTCAATACAGAAACAAGCGACTCGTAACACAAAGATGCTTTGATATATTATCTGAAGGATTAAAAATAGAAAAACATAGAATCCCCACAAAAATACCTAAGGCAGTTATAAAGAAGCGATTAGAAAACAAAAAACGTCACAGTCAAAAAAAGAAAAATCGCAAAAAACCAGACTTGGACTAAAAAACCCATTTTTTAGAGTTAGATAATTCTTTTGTTATTATCTTTGCGCCGTTCTCAAAAAGGGGTGCCCATAATAGGCTGAGATCATACCCATAGAACCTAGAACAGGTAATGCTGTTTAGGGAGGCGAACATCGCCATTGTATTTTTATTAACCAAAAAAGGAATAATTACCTCTTTTTATTCGTGTAAATTTTATTTATCGAATGAAAACTTTATTCAAACCACTGTCAAAAATCATTAGGCAGAACATCAAAACATTTTTCTTAGTACTAGTGACATTTTCGTCATTTTCGCAAGGACAAAAAAAAGACTCTACAAAGGTAGAAACACTTGATGAAGTTCTTGTAAGGGCTGTACGTGTAGAAGCAACATCGCCAATTACACATACAAATGTTACTAAAAAAGAAATAGCAAAACGAAATTTAGGCCAGGATATACCTGTTTTGCTTAACTATTTGCCTTCAGTAGTTACGACTTCCGATGCCGGAGCTGGTATAGGTTATACCGGTATTAGAGTGCGTGGAATTAGTGCACAATCCACGAATATTACAATTAATGGAATTCCCTATAATGACGCAGAGTCACTAGGGACATTTTGGGTAAACTTAGGAGATTTTGCATCTTCAGTAGAGAGTTTGCAATTACAACGAGGTGTTGGTACTTCAACAAATGGCTCTGGAGCTTTTGGAGCCAGTATTAATGTACTAACCGATGCAGTATCTAACGAAAGCAAGGGTGAAATTTCTAATAGCTTCGGAAGCTTTAATACAAGAAAGCATACGGTAAAGTATAGTACCGGATTAATGAATGACCATTTTGAAATTGCCGGTAGACTATCTAACATAGTTTCAGATGGCTATGTAGACAGAGCATCTACAGATCTTAAATCGTATTTCATACAAGGGGCCTATGTTGATGACAATACCTTAATTAAAGCTATCATTTTCGGAGGCAATGAAGTCACGTACCAATCCTGGTTTGGGATAGATGCTCAAACTTTAGCAACCAATAGAACCTTTAACCCGGCAGGAATGTATACCGATGAAGATGGAAATACAAGGTTTTATGATAATGAGGTAGACAACTATAGTCAAGACCACTATCAATTACATTGGAGCCAACGCTTTAACAACCTATGGTCAACTACAATAAGTTTAAATTATACGTATGGGCGAGGGTTCTTTGAACAGTTTAGAGAAGATGACGATTTTAGTACTTATGGCTTTGATCCTTTAACTGTAGATGGTGACGTTGTTAATACAACAGATTTAATTCGTCGCAGATGGCTAGATAATGACTTTTATGTTGTAAATGCAAATGCCAATTACAGAAACAATGGGTTAGACATGACCTTTGGAGGATCTTATAGTTATTATAAAGGAGATCATTTCGGAGAAGTTATCTGGGCCAGATTTGCAAGTCAAAGCAATATTAGAGACCGTTATTATGAAGGTGAAGGCATAAAAAATGACCTATCGTTCTTCTCTAAAGCAAATTATAGACTAAATGATAAAGTAAGCCTTTATGGTGATTTGCAGGTAAGAGCTGTAGGTTATGAAACTACAGGGTTAAGCTCAGATGTAGTGCCATTTGTAGTTGATGAAAATTTTACATTTTTCAACCCTAAAGCAGGAATCACGTATACTTTAAATGGAGATAACAGCCTTTACTTTTCTTATGCCAGAGCCAATAGAGAACCAAACAGAACAGATTTTGAAAGTAATGCAGATATAGAACCTGAACAGCTTAATGATTTCGAGCTAGGATGGAGACATCAATCAAATAATTTCAGTTTTAATGCTAATGCTTACTATATGCTTTATGACCAGCAGCTTGTGCTTTCAGGGCAATTAGATGATGTTGGAAACCCAATAAGAACTAATAGTGGAGAGAGTTATCGTTTGGGATTGGAGTTAGAAGCTACGATACCAATAGGGCAAAAGCTTGTATTACAGCCAAACGTTACGCTAAGCTCCAATAAAAATAAAGAAACAATTACCTCATTAGATGGAGAGCTAGTTAATTTAGGAAAAACAGACATTTCATTTTCTCCTGAAATTATTGCTGCTAATGCACTGGTATTTCAACCAGTTTCAAACCTACAGATGACATTATTATCTAAGTATGTCGGAGAACAGTTTATGAGTAACACGGAAGCTGAATTGTCTAAGTTAGACAGCTTCTTTGTGAATGATTTCAATATCACATATACCATTCAACCAAAATCAGTGTTTGATACTGTAGTGATCACAGGGTTAGTTAACAACATATTTAATGAAGAATATGTGTCTAATGGATTCTATTTCACTTTTGATGACGATTTCAGTAATCCAGGAACTATTACAACAGTAGAGGGCGCAGGGTTTTACCCTCAGGCGACTACTAATTTCTTACTAGGATTAACACTAACTTTCTAGTTACTAGAAATTAGAAATGTATTGTTGCCTACAGGAGTAACTCTGTATTCTTTTAGACCACAAGGGAGAGGTTCGTTTAAAGACTGGCCAGTAAATAAACTATATGTGTTTCCGTCTTCGCAAGAGGATACAGCATTTACACCGTCGATCTCTAATCGAGAGCAACTAGATGGAATCTGGTTAGGATCAGCACCGTCCCACGCTCTTAAAGCATCAGTAGTTACTCTTGTAATAATAATACCATCATTTCCTTGGCCTTCAATTCTTACGGAATTACTTACAAAGTTGAGTTGACTAAACTGAGGCAAGTTTAGGTTTATTGAAGTATTGACATTTACATTAATAAGAAAGTTACAATTATTAGGGCTATCATCACCGCTACAACCTAATAACACTATACTACTTATGATAAGTACAAACTTTTTCATTGACATCATTTTTAAAGCGCAATTTACAATAAATAATAGGGTCCCGTAAATATTTCGTATATTTGCCATTACAATCTCGTGAAAGCGAGATTTTTGCTTTTTCCCGAACACCTGTACTTATCATTTATAAAAGTACGTTTCGGGATATTTTTAATTTATAGGATAATGATTAAACGATTGAATTATGAGTAAAGTATCTTATTACACAGAAGAGGGATTAAAAAAGTTGAGGGAAGAACTCAACCAATTAAAAGATATAGAGCGTCCTAAAGCATCACAAGCTATTGCTGAAGCTAGAGACAAAGGAGACTTAAGTGAGAATGCTGAGTATGATGCTGCAAAGGAGGCTCAAGGCTTGCTAGAAATGAAGATATCTAAGCTAGAGGAAACATTGTCTAATGCTAGGTTAATTGATGAATCTCAATTAGACACATCTAAAGTATTAGTGTTGTCTAAAGTTAAGATCAAAAACCAGACAAATGGTATGGAAATGACCTACACATTAGTGGCTGAAAGCGAAGCTGATCTTGCTTCAGGGAAGATATCTGTCAATTCTCCTATTGGTAAAGGCTTACTTGGTAAATCGGTAGGTGATGTCGCGGAGATCCAAGTGCCTAATGGGACTTTAAAATTTGATATTTTAGAGATTTCAAGATAGAAAGTATCATTCAAAAGTTTAAAAAAGATTCTTGTTTTACAAATAATGTATAGCAAGAATCTTTTTTTATCTTTACGTAACCCTATCAATTATTACAATGGCATCACTATTTACCAAGATTGTCAACGGCGAAATTCCATCGTATAAAGTAGCTGAAACAGAAGATTTTTACGCATTTTTAGACATAAACCCAAATGCTAAAGGGCATACGCTTTGTATCCCTAAAAAAGAAGTAGACAAGATTTTTGATCTCGATGCAGACACTTATGCAGGCTTGATGCAGTTTTCTAGACGTGTTGCTTTAGCCATGAGAAAAGTAATTGATTGCGAACGCATTGGAATGTCTGTAATAGGTTTAGAAGTGCCACACGTTCATGTACACTTGATACCACTTCATAATATGGATAATGCACGTTTTACACATAAAGTAAAACTAACTGAAGATGAGTTTAAAACTACAGCAAAAGCCATAGCGGATTATTTTTAAATATTAGAGGGTCTTTAGACTTATTTGTAGTGTTGTTCCTTTTCCAATTTCTGAGGTCAAAACCTTAATACGACCATTATGATAATCTTCAATAATACGTTTGGCTAAAGACAATCCGAGACCCCAACCTCGCTTTTTGGTTGTAAAACCTGGTTCGAATATTTTTTGATATTGATGTTTTGGTATACCCTTTCCTGTATCAGAAATTCTAATTTTAACCTGCTTGTCAGATTCTAAAACCTCCAATTCAAGCTGCCCTTTACCGCGCATAGCATCAATGGCATTCTTAACCAAGTTTTCTATAGTCCAACTGTAGAGTTGTGCATTTAAATTAGCATAGATAGGATCTTCAGGAGTTCTAATCTTAAAATCGACAAGCTTTGATGAGCGTGATTTTAAATAATCATAAGATGTTTTGGTGGTCTCCACAATATCCATTTTTTCAAGAGTAGGAGCAGATCCTATTTTGCTAAATCGATCCGTAATGGTTTGTAAACGATCTATATCTTTCTCTATTTCTGCTACATATTCAGGGTTTACGTGCTCAGATTTCAGTATTTCTGTCCAGCCTACCAACGACGAAAGTGGGGTGCCTATCTGATGGGCTGTCTCTTTAGCCATACCTGTCCATAACTTATTTTGATCTGCGGTTTTTGAACTCCTGTAGAATAAATAAACCACAGCTGCAAATAATAAAATGATAAGAATTAAAGCTAAAGGGTAATATTTGAGTTTGTTGAGCAATGGCGAATTACCATAATAGAGTTTACCCAACTTATCATTAGAAAGGGTAACCTCAAGAGGTTTGTTCTGAGAGAGGAGTCTATTAATAAGTTTAACTGTAGCCTGAGGACTTTCTATAGAAGCACTATCAATATTTCGTATGCTGAGTATTTTATTATCTTCATCCAATAAAATCATTGGCGTAGTTACTGTAGTATCTGTAACAACCCGATCTGCTACTAAATTAATATCTGCATTATCTTCATAAAAAAACTTTGAATATTCCGGGTAGGCAAAAGTCCAATTCTTCATTTTATTACGCTCTTCTGCCTTAAAATTTTGAAAGAACGCATAGGTATTCCATAAGATCAAAGAAACGATTATGAAAGATGAAATAATGATAATCCAACGGATCACATTCCTATTTGCAGTAAAGGTCATTAGTTAGCGAAATTTCTATTTCTAAATATAATGTAATTCTGTTAATAATATTGCGTTACAATAACTGTAAATGTTTTTATCACATGGGTAATATATTTACCTTTGTTGAAAATCAGAATAGTACATGATATCTTTTCTACCGAGAGAACTTTCAACAGGAAGGTTACATAATTATTTGTTGAGTGCTGTGGCGCCAAGACCGATAGCCTTTGCAAGTACAATTGATAGCGATGGATGTCCTAATTTATCACCCTTTAGTTTCTTTAATGTGTTTAGTGCTAATCCACCGGTTTTAATTTTTTCACCGGCCAGACGTGTCAGAGATAATACTACTAAACATACATTAAGTAATGCAGAAGCTACAAAAGAAGTAGTAATAAACGTAGTTAACTATGACATAGTTCAGCAGATGTCTTTGAGTAGTACCGAATATCCTAAATCGGTGAACGAATTTGAAAAAGCAGGACTTACAATGTTGGCTTCAGACACGGTAAAACCTTATAGAGTTGCAGAATCACCGGTACAATTAGAATGTAAGGTAAACGATATCATAGCTCTAGGAACCGAAGGTGGTGCCGGGAACTTAATTATATGTGAGGTGACTAAACTACATATGGCTGAAGAGATTTTAAATGAAGACCAGTCTATAAACCAAGAAGCATTAGATCTAGTTGCTAGGGCAGGAGGAAGTTATTATTCTAGAGCAAAAGTTGGCTTTTTCGAAATTCCTAAGCCTTTAAGAACCTTAGGAATCGGTGTAGACGCTATGCCAGACCATGTTAAGAATAGTATGATTCTTACAGGGAATGACCTTGGAATGTTGGGGAATGTTGAAACTTTACCTGATGAAGAACAGATAGAGGCGTTTATCAATGATATTTCTGAACGCTATCCTGATATTAAGGAAGCATCTCACAGAGAGAAACATAAATTAGCTCATAATTATTTGAGTTATGGAGATGTAGAAAGTGCATGGAAGTTATTACTTTCGTGAATCAAAACGTAAAAATTTAAATAACATAGATTAATTTTATAATGGAAGTACAAGGGCGTATAAAGATGATAGGGGAAACCCAAACTTTTGGGAACAATGGTTTCAGAAAAAGAGAATTGGTTGTAACTACAGAAGAGCAATATCCACAACATTTAATGGTTGAATTTGTTCAAGATAAAACCGATCTTTTAAATACTTATCAGGTTGGACAGCAAGTGAAGATCAGCATCAATTTAAGAGGGAGAGAGTGGGTAAACCCTCAAGGTGAAACAAAATACTTTAATTCTATACAAGGGTGGCGAATAGAAGCTTTACAAGCAGAAGTGCCAACCGGCGAAGTACCACCAATGCCTCCGGCTGATGTATTTGAGCCTGTAAGCGAGATCAATGAAGAAGATCATGATGATCTTCCTTTTTAATAAAATAAAAATATATATAAGAGCCTGTATTAACAGGCTTTTTTTAATAATAAAAAAGTCCTGAACTAGAAAGCTCAGGACTTATATTGTGGTTTTAGGTTTGACCTTCATAAACAAACTCAAAAAAAGCAATGATGAACAAAAATTTATTACACAAAGGTCATATCAAAGATGGCAAAAAAACTCGTACTTTCAAAGTATATACCCTGATTTAACAGCAAAACAACTAACTACAACGTTATAGTTGAGGCTTATTATGTATTTTTTAAGCAGCAAAATAGAATTCCCGGATGTATCTGAAGCTTCAGCAGAAGGTTTGCTAGCTATTGGGGGCGATTTATCATCTGAACGCTTAATTTATGCTTACTCTAAGGGAATTTTTCCATGGTTTGATGATGATGAACCTATACTATGGTGGTCGCCAGATCCTAGATTTGTGCTATTTCCAACTGATTTAAAGGTCAGTAAGAGTATGTCCAAGATAATGAAGAAAGAACGGTTTAAAATTACTTATGATAAAGCATTTAAAGAAGTCATAACCGCATGTTCTATAAAAAAACGGCCGGGTCAAAAAGGAACCTGGATCAGTAAGGGTATGATAGAAGCTTATATAAATCTACATAAATTAGGACATGCTAAGTCTGTTGAGGTGTGGGAAGGTGATAACTTAGTTGGAGGATTATATGGAATAGAGGTGAATAAGAACATATTTTGTGGCGAAAGTATGTTTGCTGATGTGAGTAATGCAAGTAAAGCAGGGTTTATAGCATTAGTTAAAGATTCTAATTATAAATTGATAGATTGTCAATTACACACAAAACACCTGGAAAGTTTAGGCGCTAAATATATTTCTCGAGTAGAATTCTTAAAATACCTAATCTAGAGATTAAGAATACCAGAAATCAGAGTGAATAATTTTTGTTGAGTTTCAATATTGATGGCTTCAAAACGATATTCTAATCCAACTTGCAATTTAAATGATTCTGACAATAACCAACCTAACTGAAGTGTTGTTCGATGATCCCATTCTGGCCTGGCAGCACTGGTAATACTAAATAAAGCCTCCATGGCTGCTATAAAATAAGCTTCTCCAATATCTAATTTTAAACCATTTAAAGGCATGTCTACAGCAAACCGGTAACGCATTCTGTGTACTGTAAATTGATCTAATATGCGTTGTTCTAATCTAAAACGATGCCCAAACCTTAAAGGTTCTAAAGATGTTGTAAAATTATACTGTTCAGTAAACCGTATTTCATTACTGCTATCGTTAAAAAGACTCCTATTTCTGTATCTTAATCCAACACTTAAACTATTATTGTAACTGAGATAAAATGTAGAAAAATGTGTGAGATCGATTTGGCGCTGCTCATAATTGAAGACCTCATTCTGATACAAGTAGGCTCTAGAGCTTAACGAAAAATTTAAACGATAAGAGGATGATACTTTGTGGTTAATAGCAAATCCACTTTCATTTAGACCTTCATAATTATGTTGAGCTTTAATTGATAACATGACAAAAAAAGCACAAAACAATAATGCTTTTTTAGTACATGATATGTTCATAGGAGGACGATTTTAGAGGGCGCGATTTTATCAATTGCCCTGTATTGTCAAAAGTAAATTCTCTAATCTCTCTTTTAGCTTTAGATTTTACTTCAGCAATGATTTCATAATTGATTTCAAAAGAAGAAGGGTTCCCGTTAAGTAAATCTAGAATAACACTTTCATTAGGGTGACTCTTAGGTATATACTGCTCCTGAATTTTTATAAACTTATATGATTTGTAACTGGTTTTATAGAAGTTAGTAAGCATCTTTAAGAGGGCTTTATCTAACTTCTTTTTTTTAATAAGCACTTCTATATCTTCAAGAATTCCATTGTTGTCAAATTCAATACTATAATAGCGCTTATTGAACTTGAACTTGGCTTCATAACTAATCTTTAAGCTGTCAGTCTCTTTGTAAAATTTAAGTTTCTTGCTATTATCAGGTAAACTTTGCAATAGCGCTTGGGCCTCTGCAGGAAACGCTTCAAGTTTAATACGCTTCTCTTGTTCATCTTTAGACTGGGAAAAAGAGAAAATACTTGTAAAAAGAAAGATGATTATGAACCTTTTTCTAATTCGCATACAAATTTTTAAACTTGGTTATATCTAAAGCACCCCACTTCATGGTCATTTACTATACCAGTGGCTTGCATAAATGCATAAACAACAGTAGTACCTACAAATTTAAAGCCTCGTTTTTTAAGGTCTTTACTGATACGATCACTTAATGGGGTATTTGCAGGAGCATCTTTGTAGTTTTTAAGAGCGTTCTTTATGGGTTTGCCATCAGTAAATCCCCATATATACTTACTAAAGCTTCCAAATTCTTTCTGAACTTCCATAAAAGCTTTGGCATTGCTTACTGTAGCATTTACTTTGAGTTTATTTCTTATGATACCTGCATCTTGAAGAAGTTCATCGATTTTCCTTTGTCCATAATTAGAAATAATTTTGTAATCAAAATTATCAAAAGCCTTTCTGAAGTTTTCACGTTTTCTAAGCACTGTAATCCAGCTAAGACCGGCTTGAAAGGTTTCAAGAATTAGAAATTCAAACAAAGTATCATCGTCATATACAGGAACTCCCCATTCTTCATCATGATAAGCCTCATATAAAGGATCGCCTACACACCAACCACATCTATGCTTATCCATAGTTGTTAATTATTTAATTGAGGTTTTAATTCAAAAGTTATAGATGTAAGGATTTTGAATTAGTACTACTAATGTAACAACTGTTGCACAATTAAAGGCAATAGTCACTTAAATTTGTAGTAAGAATTATGAATACTTTGGATATAAATACATTAGAAAATATAATAGAAGATAGCTTAAAAGAAAGCATCACCTACGAAGAATACAGAGCGTTAGTGTCTAGGTTAGTTGAAGAAAACTCTACAACAGGAAACGAGAAAACGGAAGCATTAATAAACTATACTGTGCTTAATGACCGTCGTATGAAGCGATGGGACAAAACAGTAAAAATTTCTGATGACGCTAAAACCACAATAGAAAACTATAAAGGGAAAGCAACGTTTTTAGTACTTACAGAAAGTTGGTGCGGTGATGCTGCTCATATTATGCCGGTAATTCAAAAAGTTGCTGACCTAAATGATAACATAGAACAAAAAGTAGTTCTACGTGATGAGCATGAAGCGCTAATGAATGAATTTCTGACGAATGGAGGTAAATCTATACCTAAGCTTATCATGATTGATAATGATACCAAAGAAGTCTTAAACACATTTGGACCCAGACCAACTGTAGCTACAGAAATGGTAAATCAATATAAAGCAGAACATGGGCAATTGACGCCAGAGTTTAAAGAAGATTTACAACGTTGGTATAATAAGGATAAGGGGCAATCTACACTTGATGATTTAGTTGGGATGCTACGTTAATTTTTCCCTTTAAAATAAAAAGTTATTGTACCGAGCTGATCAGTTTTAGAAGAAGGGTCGAATAGTACGGAATTTGCATATTCAATAGCATGGTCTATTAAGCATTGATCTTCAGAATTTGAAGAACCGTTTATAAAAGCTTCATAGACCTCACCTTTTCTATTTACTCTTATACTAACTACTATTTTTCCTGAGCGTTCGCATAGATAACGTGGGGTATTGTAACTTACCAGAGAGCGCCCTTTGAGAGAATAGGTTAAAGAACCTCTAGTATTTGAGTGTTCATCTACGGTATTTAAATTATTCTTGCGCTTTTCTAATTTCGATTTTAAACGTTCATAGGATTCCGTTTCACTTTGCTTTAAGGCGTAAGCATTGTTATTGGTGTATGAAGTATTAGTGCTAAATTCACTGTCTTCTTCTGATGTTTCACTTTTTGCTTCTTCAATAGCCTTAGTGGTTCTTTCGAAATCGTTAGACTGAACGGATTTAAAGTTCTTCATCAATTCCTTAAACTCCGTATCTTCATTAAAAGCCTTGTCTGTAGCCGAAGAAAGGTTTTCAGCCAATTCGGTATTCTCAATTTGCTCTTCCTCACTTATAGGCTCAATTTCATAGTAAGTTTCAGCCATCTGTTCCAAAGCTCTACTAATATGAATACTGAACATACTAAAAACGACTATCCCCATAAGTAGGATAGTTATAAGTAAGGCTTTATGTTGTTCTAAAAGTTTCAAAAACCCAGTGTTTATAGGTTATATAATTGTAAATATATACGATTATCAACTATAAATAGATCAAAAAAAGTATAAAAAGTCCGTTAAATTATTCGTTGTCAGGGAGTTTGCGAGTAAAAATATTTGGTAAAATCGCATTTTCAACTGTAAAATCGCCTATTCGAGTGCGTCTTAATGCCGATAAATGCGCTCCGGAGTTTAAAGCTTTTCCGAAGTCGTGAGCTAAAGACCGAATGTAAGTTCCTTTACTACAGATCACTCTAAAATCGATAGATTTATCATGGATTGCGGTGATTTCAAAAGCAGAAATTTCAACCTGACGCGATTTTATATCCACAGCCTCTCCGGATCTTGCAAATTCATAGAGACGCTTCCCATCTTTCTTAATTGCAGAAAATACAGGAGGCAACTGTGAAATCACACCTATAAATTTATGCGTAGTGCTATGAATTAATTCCGGGGTGATATGATCCGTTGGATAGGTTGCATCAATTTCTGTTTCTAAGTCATAAGATGGTGTTGTACTCCCTAATACAATAGTGCCTGTATACTCTTTTTCTTGTCCTTGAAATGTATTAATTTGCTTAGTCATTTTACCAGTGCAAATCACAAGTAATCCGGTAGCTAAAGGATCTAAAGTGCCTGCATGACCTACCTTTATTTTTTTTAATCCATATGCTTTTCTAATGGCCCATCGGAGTTTGTTTACCACCTGAAAAGAAGTCCAATTCAAAGGCTTGTCAATGAGAAGCACTTCCCCGTTTTTAAAATCGTCTACTGAATACATTTTATAATAAAGACCAGATTATAGCAGTAATACCAACAATAACACAATAAATCGCAAAATAAGATAATTTACTGCGCTTAACTAATGCAATCATCCAGGTGCAAGCAAACAAACCAGCTATAAATGCAGCAATAAAACCAATACTTAATGCAGTAAAATTTGAAGCTTCATAAGTGAGGTCGCCACTAAAGATATCCTTGAAAATTTTACCAAATATTAAAGGCACCACCATCAAGAATGAAAAGCGAGCAGCCTTCGTTTTGTCGTTCCCTAGTAATACTGAGGTAGAAATGGTAGCTCCGGATCTCGAAATTCCCGGCAAAACAGCAATAGCTTGAGAGATTCCAATAACGAAAGCATTCATAAAGGATACTTTTTTATTGGTATCTTTTGCTCTGTCTGCTAAAAACAGAAGTAAGGCTGTGATGATAAGCATAGCACCAACTAGCAGAATATTACCGCTAAATAATTGTTCTAATTCTTCTTCAAAGTATAGCCCAACTAAAGCAGCAGGAATCATAGACACCGCAATTTTAGATACAAATTGAAGATCTTCGTTCCACTCAAACTTTAGAATACCTTTTAAAATAGACCAAACATCTTTTCTAAAAACGACAATTGTGCTTAAAGCCGTTGCAAAATGTAATACAACTGTAAAAAGAAGACTTTCTTTAGGAATTGAATTATCCCCAAGGATAGCTTTCCCAAGCTCTAAGTGTCCACTAGACGATACCGGTAAAAACTCAGTAAGTCCTTGAATAATTCCTAATACAATGGCGTCTAATACTTCCATGGGGTCTACAATAATGCCCTAACAGGCAATGAAAAAAGTAATAGGATCGTTATTATTTATTTTGATTTTTCTTGTTTGGGCTACGGA
This sequence comes from Winogradskyella sp., assembly GCA_965230605.1. GTDB lineage: Bacteria > Bacteroidota > Bacteroidia > Flavobacteriales > Flavobacteriaceae > CBDDLD01. The sequence continues at coordinate 356,643 of CBDDLD010000004.1, forward strand.
GAATGGCATATACCAAAATTCCAAAACCAATCAATACAACTGTAGGTGCTAAGCGAATACGTCTCCAGTTAAAAATAGCATCACTATAGACATTGGGGTCATCACTTCCACCCCCGGCCATTAAGATAAAACCAAGAGCGATACATCCTAGTCCTATAAACAGCCATTTGTAATTCTCTTTGCCAAAAATAAAGTCGTTTTTAGACGTTTCTTTACGTTTCTTTTCACCCATATTAGTCAAATTCTGTAAAAATGACTTCTTTACCAATTGCCAACTGTGCAATATGCTCTGAAGTCCCCAAAGCTAATTTTGGTAGGTGCAAAGTAACAGTTTTATTTAAAACTTTGGCGTTAAGACTATCTAAATTTAGACCTTGCTCTAAACCTCTATTAATGTAATAGAAGTCTCCCTGATTATCGTGGAACACAATATCAAAGCTGGTCCCTTCGGTGATTTTGGTGATTTTTGCGGTGACAATAGTACATTCTTCAGGTTTTGGATTATTAATAATACAAGACTTAAACAAGAAGAGTACAGCAATAAAGGTGAGGGCAAAAAAAGCGATCAAAAATTTTTTCATGGGTGGTTGATTTTCAATAGTAACGCTTTATGCTTTTGTTTTATTATGCCTCAATAATACAACTGATCGGTCTTTAAATTCAGGAAACGTTGTGTGGCAATAAAGGTACTTATCCAGGTAATTAAAATACCAATACCAAAGATGCCAATGAATAAACCAATCAACATCAATGTATTTTGCATCAACTCCAATTCCGGGAAGGTTTTATCTAAATAATAGAGAACCACTGCTATACCAATCATAGCTATGACGGCACCGATGATACCTAGCTGTACACTCTTCCATACAAAAGGCTTTCGGATAAAGCGCTTTGTAGCACCCACCATTTGCATGGTTTTAATAATAAAACGCTTAGAATAGACAGCCAAACGTATAGAACTGTTAATTAATAGGACAGCAATAAGTGTAAAAACAGCACTAATAACCAGTACCCAAAATGTAATCTTTTTGACATTATCATTCATAAGTTCAACAAGGTCATTGTCATAACGGATTTCCTCAATAAAAGCTTTATTAGATAAACTTTCTGTGATCTCAGTTAGGCTTTCTACAGTCACATAATCTGCCTTTAGATACACATCAATGGAGTTTTTTAAAGGATTGTATCCAACAAAATCCATAAAATCTTCGCCGGTCTCCGCCTTCATTAGCTCCGCGGCAGCTTCTTTAGATACATACTCTGTGGCTTTGGTATATTCGGCCATTGCCAAACTTTTTTTAAGCTGATTAACTTCAACTTCCTTAGCAGTATCGTTAAGGTAAATGGTCATTACCACTTGCTCCTTAAAATGATCAGCTACTTTTTTAGTATTTAGAACAAGAAGCCCTAAACACCCTAAAAGAAACAAAACCAGAGCAATACTGATAACAACGGAGATATATGAAGAGATTAATTTACGTTTTTGATATCTATCAAATGATGAAGCCATAAATATTGGTTATTGAGGTAAAAATATAAAACTATTCCATTTTGCTAAGTATTACAACGCTGAAACTTTTAATAGTGTTGTAATAAGTTTAAATTAGCGCCTTAATTCCAAACTAAGACTGAAAGCTAGCTAGTATGAAATATAATTTCAACGAGATAGAAAAAAAGTGGCAAGACTATTGGGCAAAACACCAAACATTTAAGGCCGAAAATCAATCGGATAAGCCCAAATACTATGTGCTGGACATGTTTCCTTACCCAAGTGGAGCAGGATTGCATGTAGGGCACCCTTTAGGATATATTGCCTCAGATATTTATGCAAGATATAAACGCCATAAAGGATTTAATGTATTACACCCTCAAGGCTATGATAGTTTTGGGTTACCGGCTGAGCAATACGCTATTCAAACCGGGCAACATCCGGCAATTACTACGGAACAAAATATTAAAACCTATCGACGTCAGTTAGATCAAATCGGATTCTCATTCGATTGGAGTCGTGAGGTGCGCACCAGCGATCCGAAATATTATAAATGGACACAGTGGATTTTTATTCAATTGTACGAATCCTGGTATTGTAAAGACCATGATAGAGCCTACCCTATTTCAGAATTAAAAAAACTCTTTGCTGAAGAAGGTAATAGAGGTGTGAATGCCGCTTGCCATAATGATAGTCTTGAAACCTTTTCTGCTAAGAAATGGAATCTAATGACGGAGAAGGAGAAAGAAGGTGTTTTACAGAAATACCGACTTACTTATCTGGCAGAAACAGAAGTGAATTGGTGTCCTGCTTTAGGAACTGTGCTTGCTAATGATGAAATCGTTAATGGCGTTTCTGAACGTGGCGGCCATCCTGTGGTGAGAAAGAAAATGACCCAATGGAGTATGCGTATATCTGCTTATGCAGAGCGTTTGCTAAAAGGCCTAGATACTATAGATTGGACAGATTCATTGAAGGAAAGCCAACGCAATTGGATAGGAAAGTCAGAAGGGGCATCGGTGACCTTTAATGTGAAAGATCACGATGCAAAGATCGAAGTTTTTACCACACGACCTGATACCATTTTTGGCGTAAGTTTTATGACATTAGCACCAGAGCATGAGTTAGTCACACAGATTACGACAGGTGCACAAAGTGCGGCTGTTGAAGCCTACATAGAAGCGACATCGAAGCGAAGTGAACGCGACCGTATGGCAGATGTTAAGACCATTTCAGGAGTGTTCACAGGCGCTTATGCAGAACATCCATTTACAAAAGCACCAGTTCCAATTTGGATCGGCGATTATGTGCTAGCCAGTTATGGAACCGGAGCAGTAATGGCTGTACCTTGCGGAGACCAACGCGATTATGATTTTGCAAAACACTTCAATATTCCAATTCCGAATATTTTTGAAGGTATTGATATTTCCGAAGAAGCCTATGCCGATAAAGCCAATACGGTTATCGCGAATAGTGATTTCTTAGATGGACTAAATTATGCGGATGCCACCCGACGAGCGATCAGAGAATTAGAGCAAATAGGTCAGGGTAGAGGGAAGATCAACTACAGATTAAGAGACGCTGTATTTAGTCGTCAACGTTATTGGGGTGAACCGTTCCCTGTATATTATAAGGATGGTTTACCGAAAATGATCGATGTAGAACATTTACCGATTACCCTTCCTGAGGTTGAAAAGTATTTGCCAACAGAAACCGGTGAACCACCATTGGGTAATGCAATAACATGGGCTTGGGATACAGAAACCAATACTGTGGTTGCAAATGATAAAATCGACCATATTAAGGTATTCCCATTAGAGTTGAACACGATGCCTGGCTGGGCAGGAAGCTCTCAATATTTTAACCGCTATATGGACCCTCATAATGAAGATGTTATTTTTTCTAAAGAAGCTATTGATTATTGGCAACAGGTTGACCTATATATCGGTGGTAGCGAACACGCAACAGGACATTTATTGTATGCCCGTTTCTGGCAGAAATTTATGTTCGACTTAGGTTTAGTTCCGGTAGATGAGTTTGCAAAGAAGCTGATTAATCAAGGAATGATCTTAGGAACGAGTGCTATAGTGTATAGAGTATCTGGAACCAATAAATACGTTTCAAAGGCATTAAAAGATCAATACGATGTTGAAGAGCTAAGGGTGGATGTTAGCATGGTGAATGCATCTGATGAAATAGATATTGATGAGTTAAAACAATGGCAACCACAATTTAATGATGCTTCTTTTATACTTGAAGATGATAAATATATTGTAGGCAGAGAAGTTGAAAAAATGTCTAAACGTTGGTTTAACGTTGTTAACCCGGATCATATTTGTGATCAGTTTGGTGCTGACAGTTTACGCCTTTATGAGATGTTCCTTGGCCCCTTAGAGCAATACAAACCATGGAATACTGCAGGTATTACAGGCGTACACGGATTTTTAAAGAAATTATGGAAGCTGTATTATGATGACAGTGGACTTAAGGTAACCGATATACCAGCAACAAAAGACAATTTAAAAACACTTCATAAAACCATAAAGAAAGTAGAAGAAGATATAGAGAACTTCTCATTCAATACGTCCGTATCTACTTTCATGATTGCGGTCAATGAGTTAACGACTCAAAAATGTACGGCCCGTGAGATTTTAGAACCCTTATTAGTGTTGATTTCTCCTTACGCACCACATATAGCTGAAGAGTTATGGGAAGCATTAGGACATAATGAATCTATTGCTTTTACCACATTTCCTGTATTTGATGAAAGCCATCTTGTAGAAAGTAGTAAAAACTACCCAATTTCATTTAATGGGAAAATGCGCTTCACGCTAGAACTGCCTTTAGATATGTCTAAAGAAGAGATCGAAAAAGTTGTGCTGGCTCATGAGAAAACACAAGAACAACTCCAAGGCCGAGCGCCTAAAAAGGTGATTGTAGTGCCTGGTAAGATTGTGAATGTAGTAGGTTAGGATTTTAAAAACCTGACAAAATTTCTTAACGTAAAATTGGCGTACTTTTTGCCGTTTATAGTTTATCTTTATAGAACTAAAATTAGAAATTATGACTGGATTAACAGGATATTATATACTTATTGGAGCCATAGCTCTAGTAAGCTGGTTGGTAAGTAATCAATTAAAACGAAAATTTGCACACTACTCTAAAGTACAATTACGGAATGGAATGAGTGGTAGAGAGATTGCGGAAAAGATGCTGGCAGATAATGGCATTTACGATGTTGAGGTTATTTCTGTAGCCGGACAACTAACAGATCATTATAACCCAAAGAATAAAACGGTAAACCTAAGTGAAGCGGTATACAATCAACGAAATGCTGCGGCTGCGGCTGTAGCTGCACACGAGTGTGGTCATGCAATTCAACATGCACAAGCTTACAGTTGGTTACAGATGCGATCACAATTAGTGCCTGTTGTAAGTGTTACCTCAGGAATGTCACAATGGTTAGTTATTGGTGGTTTAGTACTTGGAGCTGCTGCCGGTGTTGGTATGGGTTATTGGGTGGCTGTTGCCGGATTAGTAATGATGGGCTTTGCAACTCTGTTTAGCTTTGTAACCTTACCTGTAGAGTATGATGCGAGTAATAGAGCCTTGGCATGGTTAAAGAATAAGAACATGGTAACGCAAGAAGAGTATAAAGGCTCAGAAGATGCTTTAAAATGGGCTGCCAGAACCTATTTAGTTGCTGCTATTGGTGCATTAGCATCACTCTTATATTGGGCATTGCAAGTCTTTGGACGTGATTAAGGTATATCGATATACAATATAAAAAAGCCAGACCGAAGTGTCTGGCTTTTTTATGCTTGGGTATTTCTACTTGACTCTGCTATTGAGTTAACTCCCTTAAAACATGGTTTCAATTACCCACTTTATAATTCGAGGTGTTCTACGCTATAAATTTTGACCTTAAGACTTCAACTTTGTAATATTCAAAACAAAGTGTTGCAACCACATTTGAATTGGGGGAATTCGAAAAACCAAAATAGAGTAGAAACAACTTTAATTTAAAAATCATGGCAAAAGTAAGTGTAACTAACATTACGGTTAATGTTAATAAATTTCAACCTGCATATAATCATTTTGGTTTAGGACCAATTCCTGCAGGAACTAAAATAGATCAGGCTGTAGCTACAATACAGCGACAACTTAAAAAAGAACTTTCAGACAATTGGCCTAAAGCTAATCCATCACCAAAGTATTCGCCAGATGCTGCAATTATGGCACCTTGGAAAAACAATGTAGCTGGGACAGCGCCTAAATGCGTAACCGATGCTATTTCACAAGATTTTACAACTTGGGGATTACCTGTAGACAAAAACACCATTACTGAAATGGCAAAACAGATTACTCAAGAAATTTCTAATAGTGCAGGTTTAAACGGATACTATTATGGGCAATCTGCTTTAGGGGCTTCAGAGACCATTTACTGGGGTGTGTCTTACATCTCTGCAGTAGTTGTAGATAAACCAGAAGAGTACGGAATCATATTTGCCTTTAGCGCATCTTTAGGACTTAATTAATCGGTGGTGTACATAATGTGCATGCTAAAGGGTTTGGTAGTATTTATCAAGCCCTTTTTTAAAATTCTTCTTCTAATGAAACTAATTTCTTGTTTATGGCATAAACGACCAAACCGGCTACGTTTTTAGATTCGGTTTTTAGTAGTAGATTATTTCTGTGCCCTTCAACAGTTCTAGGACTTAAAAACAGTCTTTCGGCAATTTCATTGGTGGTAAATTGTTTGCAGATAAGTTCTAAAACCTCTTTTTCTCGCCTTGTAAAATAGGTAGTGTCAAAATTAGATTTTAGGTTTTTATCTTTCGGATTCATGAGGCCTTCATGAATAAATTTCATCACCTGTGGGTCATAATAAAATCCTTTTTCAGAGACTTCTTCTATAGTAGTTAACATTAAACTTGGGGTGCTATTTTTTGCCAAATATGCTACAGCACCTATAGAAATCATATTCACTATAAAAGGTTTGCTGAAATAACTGGTTAGTGCAATGATCTTAATTTGAGGGAATTCTTTCCTGATCAATTTGGTGGCTTCAACACCATTTAAACCCGGCATTTTTAGATCAGTGATAACAATTTCGGGCAATTCTACAATAGATCGTAGTTGTGCCATCAATTCATTCCCATCACTAACATCAAAAAGAATATTGATACGTTTGTCTCTGTTTAATATAGCCATCAAACCTTGACGAAATAACAATTCGTCGTCTGCTAATCCGATTGTTATTATTTTACTCATTTGTTCTACAGTTTATAGTGAAGACACTGCCTTTATTGATTTGGCTTTCAATAACCATGATTCCATTCAGAATAGCCACTCTACTATTGATATTTTGTAAACCAATTCCCGATTTTTTATTGACCGTTTCAGTATCAAACCCAACACCATTGTCTTTGTATTCTATAGTTAAGAACTCAGGACTTCGTTTAATGATGATATCTAACTGTGAAGCATTGCCATGCCGTATGGAGTTGTTGATTAATTCTTGAATAATTCTGAAAGTATGAAGATTGTTCGTTTTATTTCCAGATTCAAAATCATCAATGTCGTAGTTAATTTCAATCTGTTTACTTCTTGTAAAATCATCAAATAACTCTTCGAGAGCTACCTTAAGCCCAAATTTTTCCAAAATCGGGGGCATAAGGTCATGGGCTATTTTTCTTGAACTTTCTAAAGTATTACTCGTTACATCCAAAATATGCGATAACGTAGTTCTTTGTTCAGCGTTGGTAGAAGGATCATCCAAAAGCACATGAGTACTTAAACTAATGACATTAAGCTTAGCACTAATGGCATCATGAAGATCTTGGGCAATACGTTGACGCTCTTTTTCCTGTGTTTGAATAGAGGCTTGTAAGATCTTCTTTTGATGCTTAATTTGTAAGTTCAATTTCTCCTGTTCTTTTTGAAGTATTTTTTTTCGTGAGTAGTGAAAAAACAAAATTAGGCCTGTTGCCACAAGCACCAAAAAGATTAAACCATAAACAAGAGCATTAATTATCTCCTCTTGATGAGTAGAAACCTGTTCTTCCATTCTAATAATATTAATGCTAAATATATGATATAAAGTACTTTATTAATTAACCAAATTTGCTTAATAGCTTTACTGTTTTCATAATTAGATAAATAATCACCTAGTATAAAGATTAAAGTGCTTGTTGTTAAGTAAATCAGTATCCCTGCATTTATATACATGAACTGCCCTTTTTCACTTAAGCTATTATAGAGATGAATTACAGAAAAAACTATTAAAGGGAATGATGATAAGAAAATCTCTAGTATGTTAAACTTAAAAAATAAACCCGGCTTGGTAATGTATTGAATTGCCAATATCGTTAAGATTAAAGCAATTGTTAAATCGATCCATCTTTTTTGATGCTCTCTAAAAATGGACTTATAAAATAACGAGATTAATACGAATTGAGTTAAAAAATAAAAGTGCGATAGATACAAATTGTTAATCCTAAGACTCCCTAATACTATAGTTGTTGTAAGAACAATAAAACTCACGGATAAGTACAAACTAAAATACTTAAGAGCTACAACATTTCTATTATTGATGTAGCTCTTAATGTATAAGCATGCATTTATAAAGATTAATACTATTCCTAGATATTCGAGAATCTTTGTAATCAATTAATAACTTTTATCATTTAAGGGTTCACCAATGGACTTCCAGGGTCACAATCACTTGGACAAGGTTTAGTGAAATCAAATATTCCACTACCTGTTAAACCAACTGCTGCCGGACTTGGTTGATCATCTACAACTAAATCTTTATAGATATCGCCTTCCTTTCGTGTACCAACAATATATAACTTATTTCCATACCCATTTTTTAAAGATCGCTCAGTAGGATCAGGATTCATCCCTAAATAGGCTCTTACTGCAGCATTTGGCACTTCTTTTACTTCAAACCCACCATCGGTATTTCTCTTAGCAATACCCATTTCGATCAATGCATTTACAAGATCTGAGATAGGAATTAAAAAGGCTTTAGCGCACTCAGGGTTCATTTCTTGCCATGTCTTGGCCCAAGCTTTAGCTTGCTTTAAGGGGATGATTAACGGTTGTAATGTGTCTGTTTTCATTTGTATAAGGTTTTAATCGGTTATGGTATAAAATTAGGCATAAAGTTTCTAGAATTTATGCGCTTATTAAAAATCAGGGGTTTTTACGGGGTTTGTATTTGGGGGCTTTGCACGCTTATGTAAGGTGCTGATTCACGATACATTTACACAAACGAATTATTAATCATTTTAAACTTTAAAAACTATGGAAGATTATATTGGAACAGTACAGGCATTTGCTTTTGGTTTTGCACCTCGTAATTGGTTACCATGTGATGGACAATTGTTAGCAATTGCACAATATCAAGCGCTTTTTTCACTATTAGGAACAACTTATGGAGGAGATGGTAGAACTACGTTTGGTTTACCTGATCTAAGAGGGCGTTCTCCAATGAGTGAAGGAAATGGACCAGGATTGTCAGATAGAAAGCTTGGTGTAAAAGTAGGTACTGAAACAAATACATTAAATGTAAATCAGTTACCACCTCATAACCATATTACAGATTTTAATGGACAAAATGTTGTTGCTGGTGTTGGAATTCCTGCTGTGAATGATGATGGTACTCTTGAAGAGTCTGAAGGTAATATCCTAGCTAATAGTGCCGGAACATACGCTGCAGCAAGTGCGGCGGATACGACTTTGAGTGCATTTAATGCTGCAGTTAGTGGTTCTGCACAATCTAGCCAAACAGGATCTGGTGCAGCAATAAATAACATGCAACCTTCTTTAGTTTTAAACTATTGTATATGTATAGAAGGATTATACCCTCCTAGAAATTAATCATAGAAGATGCTACTGAGTTTATCGGTAGCATCTTTTTTCAAATACCCTATAATTATGAAACAAAAATTACTTTTTTTAGTCATGTTATTAGCATTTAACTTTAGTGTTAATGCTCAATTTGCACTAGGTGATATCGCCTTTTCAGCCTATGGCTCAGAAACTGCAGCAAATACACCTTCAGGACCAGCAGATGCCTTTACTATTGTACTTCTAAGAAATGTAAACATGGGAGAACAAATCACATTTACAGATAATGGATGGTTTACCAACCTTGGAGGATTAAGAGCTGGAGAAACCTCTTGTACATTTACCTTTGGAGCAGCATATACAGAAGGAGCACAAATTATTATATCTGCAGACCCTTTTGAAGCCAGAGATGAGAATGGCAGTATTGCGGGCACACTTACAGGAAGCGCATTATCATTATCTACAGGAGGTGATAGTATTCTGGCGTATAATACAGGTAGTGTTCCTACAACTGGTGATCAGTCCAGTTTTATTGCTGCAATGACTTTTACGGGACAATGGTTACCATCTGGTAGTGGTGATAGTTCTACATCGACAGAATTACCTTCAGTTTTCACTGATGGGGTTAATGCGATTTCTGTTACTGGAGTAGGAGGTGCAGAGGTGGATAACGGGAGAATATCTTTTGCTAATTGCAATAATTTCTCTGATATAGCTACGCTTCGTACCATGTTAAATACCTTAAGCAATTGGGAAACAGATAACTCTACAGCTTATGATCAATCATCACCAATATGCGACTTCAAACAAACTTTAGGAATAAGTGATGTTGTATTATCAGATGATGCCTTAACTGTTTCACCTAATCCGGTAACGGACCGTTTTAGCATTAGAGTAGCAAACAATATTACTATTAATAAAGTGGAAATCTATAATATTACAGGTCAAAACGTTTTGACTATTAATCAGTATGTGCCTGAAACATGGATAGATATGTCTAATCTAGGTTCAGGAATTTATATGACTAAAATTTATTCAGGCGGTAAAACGACTATTAAAAAATTACTTAAAAAGTAATCTTTAGCTTTTCTTATAAAGGGGTCTTTGTCTGTGAAGGCCTCTTTATATTTTAATTTGTCGGTCAATCTGCTGTTGGAGAGAGATAAATGTCTCAGTACGCGACACGCCCTTTATACTTTGTATCTCAGAATTCAGTACATGCATTAAGTGCTCATTATCTTTAGCTAATATCTTTAGAAAAATACTCCAGTGTCCGGTAGTGTAATGACATTCTATAACTTCTGGAACTCTTAGTAATTGTTTTACAGCTTCAGGATTACTTACGGCTTTATCTAAATATACACCCACAAAAGCCATAGTTGCATAACCTAATACCTTAGGGTTGATGATAAATTTTGAACCACTTAACAATCCGGATTTTTCCAGTTTTCTGACACGTTGATGAATGGCAGCTCCAGAAATTCCCACTTGTCTTGCAATTTCTAAAATAGGAGTACGTGCATCTTGCATAAGTGCTCTAAGGATCTTTTTATCAATCCCGTCGATGTAAACCCCTTTACTGTTAACTTTCATGAGTGAAAATGATTTTAAATTGAAAGTTAAAAATAAGAAAACGATGTTAATTTATAACTATAACCTTTTTTTCAGGTTCAGCAGTTCATAGGTTCAAAGGATTGTATCCCAAATAAGGAACTTCTTTTTCTTTGAAAACGATATCAAATGCTTCTAACTCTTCTAAGATAGGGTTATAGACCTCCGGCTTAATAGGAATTTGAACTCCAGGGGTAGTAATTTTTCCGTTAAGAATGCTTAGGGCGGCTATAGCTACTGGTAATCCAACAGTTTTTGCCATAGCTGTGTAAGTTTGGTTTTCCCCAACAGATACCATAGTTGCGTCTATTTGATATTTTTCTCCATTGAGTTCATAACCAAATTTGTGATACATTACAATCATATCCGTATCGTCATGATCTAAGGTCCAGTTATCCATAAGTATTTTTTGAAGAATTTGAGCTGGAGTTGCTTCCTTCAGCTCAACCATTTTGTTAGGATTAAAAATATCTAGCTCCTCAAACTTATCCCAGACAGTATCATCTTGATCTATTTTTAAAGCATGTCTAAATTTGAGTTCTACTGAATCGGTAGGACTATATGGGAGAAATGCATTTACAAAATCGCGATAACTCATATTCTCACTATCTTCAATAGTATAACTGTCGTCAGTCATACCTAATAACACAAACACATGCCAAGCTCTACTGTAACCAACACGTCTCATTGTACCTCGATATAATGTTTTAGCATCCTGTAAGCCATAAGCTTCTTGGTATTTTAAAGAGTCACGGTTAGCATAGCCTTCAAAACGGCCATATCCATCCACATCTAAAAATTCGGTGCGTCTAAATAAACGGTGATAAGGGATGTATTTGAATTGTCCCTCTTGCAGGAATTTTGCAGCACCACCCTGGCCGGCTACAACTACATTTCTAGGGTTCCAGGTAAACTTATAGTGCCATAGATTATCATCACTTTCAGGAGCAACCAACCCTCCTGTAAAAGATTCAAATAAGATGACTTTACCACCGTTGTCACGTATGCGATCAATAACTTGCATGGCACTCATATGATCAATTCCAGGATCAACCCCAATCTCATTCATAAATACCAGCCCCTTTGCTTTAGCTTCCTCATCCAAAGCTTTCATCTCTTTACTCACATAAGATGCAGTAACCATATGTTTTCCAAAACGAATACAATCTTTGGCAACTTCGATATGGAATCTTGCAGGCAGCATTGAAACCACAATGTCAGCACCTTGTATGGCTTTTTCTCGAGACGATGCGTCAAAAACATCTAATGAAATGACTTCAGAATTTTTATGGTTGTCAACAAGTTGCTTTGCGTTTTCTAAATTTAAATCGCCAATGGTTACATGTAAATTCTCGGTCTCCGATTTATCCAATAAATACTTGATTAGGTATGAGGAAGATTTACCTGCACCGATAATTAAAATCTTTCGCATAGTGGTTATATATGACTAATTTTGCAATCACGAAAGTAAGAAAATGATAAGGGATTAAAAACCAAAAATTAACATTACTTATGAACAAAAGTATTCTCATAACAGCGGCAATTTTAGGAAGTCTTGCAATAGCTTTAGGAGCTTTTGCAGCACATGGACTTAAAGATAGCATCGATGCGGAATCGATAGCGACATTTGAAACTGGAGTGCGTTATCAAATGTATCATGCACTTTTATTACTTTTTGTTGGGAGCACAAATATGATTCGTTTAAAAACTAAAAAAGTAGTGCTTTACATAGTAATTATTGGCGTATTGTTCTTTTCAGGATCAATATATGGGTTAGCAACAAATGCACTTACTGGATTCGATTTCAAATCCATTGCATTAATTACTCCGGTCGGAGGATTGCTATTAATTGTATCATGGATATTACTATTGATAGATTTTTTTAAACTTAAAACCGAATAATGCGATTTAACATTCGTCTTATGAAATAAAGTTTTAATTTTGCCACAGAAAAACACAACATAATTATGGTAAACCATACAAAATCAGCGAAAACGATTTCGTTAGACCAATATGGCATCAAGAATGCAAAAGTAAATTACCAACTATCTTCAGACGAATTACATAAAACTACCATAGAAAAAGGACAGGGTGTTGAGTCATCACTTGGAGCGTTAGCGGTAAATACCGGTGAGTTCACAGGGCGATCTCCGCAAGACCGTTTTATTGTAAAAGATGAAATCACTAAAGATAGAGTTTGGTGGGGGGATATTAATATTCCTTTTGAGAGTGATAAATTTCAAAAACTGTATGATAAAGTAGTTGATTACTTATCAGATAAAGAAGTGTTTGTAAGAGATTGTTATGCATGTGCTGATGAAGATTACAAGCTGAGTATTAGAGTTATTAATGAATATCCATGGAGCAATATGTTTGCCCATAATATGTTTATTAGACCAACAGAAGAAGAACTTCAGAGTTTTGAGGCAGAATGGACTGTTGTTAATGCACCAGGTTTTATGGCAGATGCTGCAATTGACGGCACTAGACAACATAACTTCGCAATCCTAGATTTTACTAGAAAAATTGCATTAATAGGTGGAACAGGTTATACAGGGGAAATTAAAAAAGGCATTTTTTCTGCATTAAATTTTATACTTCCGGTATTTAAAAACACGTTACCAATGCACTGTAGTGCTAATGTTGGTGCTGAAGGAGATACAGCAATTTTCTTTGGATTATCTGGCACAGGAAAAACAACATTATCTACAGATGCTGATCGCAGTTTAATTGGAGATGATGAACATGGATGGACTAATGAAAATACAGTCTTCAATTTTGAAGGAGGTTGTTATGCTAAAGTCATCAACCTATCTAGAGAAAATGAGCCTGAGATCTACGACGCCATAAAGAAGGGAGCCATATTAGAGAATGTGATCATGGATGATCAAGGCAATATCGATTTTGAAGATACATCCATTACACAGAATACAAGAGTAAGTTACCCAATCTATCACATCGAAAATATAAGAAAGCCATCCATAGGAAAAAACCCTAAAAATATATTTTTCCTCACTGCAGATGCTTTTGGAGTATTGCCTCCAATTTCAAAATTAACACCTAGTCAGGCAGCTTATCATTTTATTTCGGGATATACTGCTAAAGTAGCTGGAACAGAGGCTGGCGTAGTAGAACCACAACCATCTTTTTCGGCGTGTTTTGGTGCGCCATTTATGCCACTACACCCAACGAAATATGCTGAAATGCTTAGTAACAAAATGAAAGAGGCTGGCGTAAATGTATGGTTAGTTAATACAGGATGGTCCGGAGGGCCTTATGGTGTTGGAAAGCGTATGAAATTAAAATATACACGTGCTATGATAAATGCGGCATTAAATGGAGATCTAGGGTTATATAATTACGATGATTATCATATTCATTCTGTGTTTGGTGTTGCTCAACCAAGGCATTGTCCGGGAGTTCCATCAGAGGTATTAAGCCCTAGAACAACTTGGAATGATGATGAAGCATATTATAAGATGGCTTTTAAGCTATCTAATGCATTTAGAGAAAACTTTAAGAAGTTTGAATCCTATGCTTCAGAAGAAGTACGTCGTGGAGGACCACAGCGATATGGGTTCTAAATTATAAATAGAGACAAAAAAAGCGATTCAACTCTGAATCGCTTTTTTTATATATCATATAATGAAAATTATCTTTTATTAACTTCATCAATATACTTTTGGAGTGCCATAGTCATTGATGGGGTTTCCGGTGTCGGAGCTGCTATATCTACACGTAATCCTTTTTCTTTAACAGCCTTAATCGTTGTATTTCCAAATACAGCTATTCTGGTATTGTTCTGTTTAAAATCAGGGAAGTTGTGAAATAATGATTCAATACCTGATGGGCTAAAGAAAACTAAGATGTCATAATATACATCAGCTAAATCAGAAAGATCACTAATTACAGTTTTGTAAAATGTAGCTTGCGTCCAGTTGACACCTAAATTATCTAAAGTGTCAGGGATAATTGGCTTCACCTTGTCTGTAGTCGGTAATAAGAAAGTTTCATCTTTGTACTTCTTAATTAGAGGAGAAAGATCTTCAAAAGTACGCTTACCTACATAGATTTTTCGCTTTCTGTATACAACATACTTTTGTAAGTAATATGCAACCGCTTCAGACTGGCAAAAGTATTTCAAAGTATCTGGAACTTTGAAACGCATTTCTTCAGCAACTCTAAAGAAATGATCTACAGAGTTTCTACTTGTCAAAATGATAGCTGAAAACTTACTTAAATCAATCTTTTGTTGTCTAATTTCTTTTGCGGGAACACCCTCAACATGAATAAAAGGTCTGAAGTCTACTTTTACCTTTTGTTTTTCCTGCAGGTCAAAGTACGGTGAGTTCTCTGCCTTAGGCTCTGGTTGGGACACTAAAATCGTTTTCACTTTCATATGCAAAACGTTAAATTAAGCGTTATACTCTTTAATTACCTTATATAAAACAACATAAGGCCCGATTTCGAGAGCGCAAAGATACAATAAAAAATAGAAAAAACCGGCAGAGATCAATTTTTGATGGTTTTTGAAAGATGTTATAAAACCTATGACATTTATAATGCAAATGATTACAATTATTGAGATTATAATAATTTTTGAAGGTTTTAAACCATAAAGCAATAGAAAATTGGCAACAATTAAAATAAGTCCTGAGAAATTTTTATAGGTAGTTTTTTGAAATAGATATGAGTCAATTAAGCTATCTATGTTAAATAAGCTTCCTATAAGGCGCTCAATAAGTATCTTAATTAAAAATATAGTGCTCACAGCCATTAGAATTTTTAGAAATGGGATAATTTCAAAAGGCACAGGATTAAAAAGCGTATTGTTTAGTATATAAACGAAAGTGCTTAAAGCTATAACGAGATTAATGAATAATAATCCATCAAACGTGTCTATGAATTTCTGATCACGAGTATATATTTTTAAATACTTTGAGCTACCAACAACCTGAATAAAATCATTAAAGCGGGTACTGAAAATATATTTAGCCACAGTAACAAATGCAAGCCCTAATAGACAGAACACCGTTAACCACTCATAAGTTATAAAATCACGCATATTGCTAAATTATAAAGAATAATGTAACTAAAACAGATATTAACAGGGTAAAATAAGCAAAACCATTTTATGTGATTAGAAAACATTAAAAGCGTTACTTTTGCTAAAATTTTGAGCGCAATGACAGATGCAATTGTCATCATACCAACTTATAATGAAGTAGAGAATATTGAAGCTATAATTAAAGCTGTATTTTCTCAGGAAACGTCATTTCATATTCTTATAGTGGATGATAATTCTCCAGATGGAACTTCTGATAAAGTTATTGCAATGCAAAAAGATTATCCTGAACAATTATTTTTATTGCAAAGGGCAGAAAAAAATGGTTTAGGAACTGCATATATAGCTGGGTTTAAATGGTGTTTAGAAAGAGCATATGCCTACATATTTGAAATGGATGCTGATTTTTCTCATAACCCTAAAGATCTAGAGCTGCTTCTTAATGTTTGCAAGATGGATGGTGCCGATGTGGCTATAGGTTCGCGTTATGTTAAAGGGGTTAATGTGGTAAACTGGCCCATGTCTCGTGTGTTACTCTCATACATGGCCTCCAAATATGTTCGTTTTATAACAAGAATGAAGATTCATGATACAACTGCAGGATTTGTTTGTTATAAACGAAAGGTACTAGAGACAATAAATTTAGATGCAATCAGGTTTATTGGATATGCTTTTCAGATTGAAATGAAGTTTAAAGCCTATCTCAAAAAATTTAATATTGTTGAAGTTCCCGTAATTTTTACGGATAGAACTAAGGGAAAATCAAAAATGAGTGGAGGTATTATTTCGGAAGCCATTTTTGGAGTGATAAGTTTAAAATTAAAAAGCCTTTTTAGTAAATAAAGTAAATGAATACAACATTAATCAAGAACGCTAAAATTGTAAATGAAGGCCAGATCATAGAAGCCGATTTATTAATTGTAGATGGAATAATTAAACAAATTGAGGATTCAATTAGTGCAAAGTCTGCAGATATAAAGGTTATTGATGCTGAAGGCAATTATGTATTACCAGGCGCCATAGATGATCAGGTACACTTTAGAGAGCCAGGGCTTACTCATAAAGCTACCATTGAAACAGAATCTAGAGCCGCTGTAGCCGGAGGAGTTACTTCATTTATTGAAATGCCAAATACTAAGCCACAGACGACTACGATAGAAAAACTTGAAGAGAAGTTTAGTATTGCAGCAAAAAGTGCTTATGCAAACTATTCGTTTATGTTTGGAGGCACTAACGATAACCTTGAAGAGATTTTAAAAGTAAACCCTAAAGAAGTAGCCGGATTAAAATTGTTTCTTGGCTCATCAACAGGAAATATGCTTGTCGATGATCCGGAGATTTTAGAGGAGATTTTCTCAAGTACAGATTTGGTGATTTCCGTACATTGTGAAGATGAAGCCACAATTAGGGAGAATTTAGAGGCATACAAATCTCAATATGGAGATGATATTCCAATAGAATTTCATCCGATAATAAGAAGTGAAGAAGCTTGTTATTTGTCGTCATCTAAAGCTATTGAACTAGCTAAAAAAACCGGGGCCAGATTACATGTGTTTCATCTATCTACAGGAAAGGAAACAGAATTATTTACAAACAAGATTCCGTTAAAGGATAAGAAAATTACTGCTGAAGTATGTACACATCACTTGTGGTTCTCAGATGAAGATTATAAAGAAAAAGGAACATTAATAAAATGGAACCCTGCGGTAAAGAAAAAATCGGATAGAGAGCAATTGTGGGAAGCATTGTTAGATGATAGAATAGATGTTATTGCAACCGATCATGCACCCCATACTCTGGAAGAAAAAAGTAATCCATATACTTCTGCGCCTTCTGGAGGACCACTGGTGCAACATGCTTATGTAGCTATGCTGGAAGCCTATCACCAAGGAAAGATCGGTATAGAGAAGATTGTAGAAAAGATGGCACATAATCCGGCAATACTTTTTGATGTTCATAAAAGAGGATACATTAAGGAAGGATATTACGCAGATATTGTTATTGCTGATCTAAACAATCCTTGGACTGTGAATAAAGATAATATCCTATATAAATGTGGGTGGTCACCATTTGAGGGGACTACATTTAAAAGTAGAATAACTCATACATTTGTGAATGGAACTTTGGTATATCATAATTTTAAGGTTCTAGATGTGAAAGCTGGTCAAAGGTTGACTTTTGATAGATAATTATGAAAAAGTATCTGATACTATTAGTAACACTTTTTATGACATTTGCCTGTCAGAGGGCAAAACGTCCAGAGCGTCCGGATAACCTGATCCCTAAAGAAAAAATGGCTGATATTTTATTAGATATGTTTATCGTAAATTCTGCCAAGGGGGTTAATAAAAGAGTTTTAGAACGAAACGGTGTAGACCCTGAAACTTATATTCTAGATAAGCACGGTATAGATAGTATACAGTTTGCTGCGAGTAATGCCTTTTATGCCTATGATATTAAGGACTATAGGCAAATCATGGATGATGTGGCGCGTAAAATAGAACATCAAAAGGTAAAATACGATAGTATTAATAAGGTAGAAGAAGCAGAGCGTAAGCGTAGAAACGATTCAATGAGAGCTGCAACGAGAGGTAAGTACACTAAGCCTAAAATAAAATCAGATAGTGTAAATACTGCTACAGAAAAGCCTTCTAATTAATATCCTTCTTATATAACTCAACAACTTCTCCAATAGACTGATCTATTGGTTTAAAATCAAAGTTTAAAGCATCTTTAATTTTTGAGTTGTCATATCTTGTTATACTAGTGGCTGATTTTGCCATTTGTTTAGAAAGGCGCCTGCGTTTTCCGAATAATTTAAAGTTTAACCAATCTAATCGCCAGGCGAGTTGTAATAACCAGGGCTTAGCTTCTTTCTTAGCAGGGCTAACACCAAGCGAACTAGCAACTTTTAATTGGAAATCTTTAAAGCTTAAACATTCAGAAATTATAATATAATTCTCATTTTTGAGTGCGCTGCTCATAAGCTTGTACATGACATTTACAACATCCCAGACATCTACATAACCTGTAGTGCCTTGAGTGTAGTATTTTAATCCTTTATGGATTTGCTTAAACAAACTACCACTACTGCCAGATCGCCAATGGCCACCACCTAGTATTATTCCCGGATTTACAATGACAGCATCCAATCCCTCTTGAGTTCCACGCCATACTTCCAATTCAGCACCAAATTTAGTAATGGCATAGACACTGTTGTCAAATTCAGTATTCCAAGGTGTTGTTTCAGTGATAAGTTTGTTAGGGTCACTATGATGTCCTATGGCAGCTATGGAGCTCATATAACATAGCTTTTTTACTGAGTTGCTTATAGATAGATTTACAATATTAGCAGTACCTTCTATATTAATCTTACGCAGTAGATGATACTTGTCAGGTTCAAAGGAGACAAAAGCAGCACAGTGGTATACATGAGTAATATCTCTAAATGCTTCTTGTAACTTAGGAACGTTATTGAGGTCAGCTTCAACCCATTCAATTTTATCAAATAACATATCAGGAGTATCACTAAAATAGGAAAATACGTGCCTGACACCATCTAGCTTGTGCTGTCGTCTGTATGTGGCTCTTATAGGCACATTAGAATTACTAATTAAATGGAAAAGTAAATGCGACCCTACAAGACCTGTACCTCCAGTAACTAAAATCATGGCTCTAAGTTAGTCTTTTTTATAATTGTCTTTTGTCTTTTAAAGTGGAAACATATCTTTGCCTAAATTTAATTGTAAACCTTCAGAAATGGTAAAGAATTTTGTAGAAGAACTTAAATGGAGAGGCATGTTACATCAAAATATGCCCGGTGTAGAAGAACATCTTAATGAAACGATGAGAAGTGCCTATATTGGTTTTGACCCTACAGCAGATTCTTTACATATAGGGAATTTGGTGCCGATTATGATTTTGGCACATTATCAGAGGTCTGGACATAAACCATATGCTTTGGTTGGTGGCGCAACAGGAATGATTGGTGACCCTTCTGGGAAGTCTAACGAACGTAATTTATTAGATGAAGAAACGTTGAAACACAATCAGGAATCAATAAAAAAACAACTATCTCATTTTTTAGATTTTGAAAGTGATGCCGATAACGCAGCAGTTTTAGTTAATAATTATGACTGGATGAAGTCGTTCTCATTTTTAGAATTTATCAGAGATGTTGGTAAGCATATTACTGTTAACTACATGATGGCTAAAGATTCTGTAAAGAACAGAATTTCTTCTGAGTCTTCTGAAGGAATGAGTTTTACTGAGTTTACCTATCAGTTGGTTCAAGGTTATGATTTCTTGCATCTTTACAAAGCACATAATTGTACCATACAAATGGGAGGAAGTGACCAATGGGGTAATATTACTACCGGAACAGAGCTTATTAGGCGTATAGGTAACGGAAAAGGATTTGCCATTACGTGTCCTTTAATTACTAAAAGTGATGGCTCTAAATTTGGAAAGTCTGAAGGTGGTAATGTCTGGTTAGATGCTAAAAGAACATCACCATATAAGTTCTATCAATATTGGTTAAATTCTAGTGATGAAGATGCTGAAAAGTATATTAAGATTTTCACTTTCTTAACAGAAGAGACGATTAATGAACTTGTGAAGGCGCACAAAGAAGCACCACACTTAAGGGTTTTACAAAAACGATTAGCTAAAGAGATCACTACTATGGTGCATTCTGAAGCCGATTTTGAAAATGCAGAAAAAGCGTCGAACATATTATACAGCAAATCGTTTAAAGATGATATTCAATCATTAAATGAACAATTGTTTTTGGATGTTTTTGAAGGTGTCCCACAAGCAGAAATTTCGAGAGAAGATTTTGAAGCAGGCTTAGATATGATCGGAGCACTGGCAGCCAAAACAAATTTCTTAAACTCTAATGGAGAGGCGAGAAGAGCCCTTAAAGAAAATTCTATATCTGTTAATAAAGAAAAGATTAAAGAAGATTATGTATTAGGTTCACAAGATCTTATAAACAACCAGTACATTATTTTAAATAAAGGGAAACGCAATACTTACATCATTAAGGTTGTATAAAAAAAGCGCCTGATGAAGATATCAGGCGCACTAAATCAACCAACCAGCTATAATACTTTTAATTTCTCTTTTTCATAGAAATCATTTCATATGTATAGCTTTCCAGTTTTTGTCGGCTTTTTCTTGTAAACCTTTCACATTTTCTTTTTTCCATAATTCTAAAGTGTTTGTCCCCCAAGAATTATAGAATAAATAAAGTTTTCCATCCCTTATTTCAAAGGTCTCCGGGTTAATTCCGACTTTTTTCGATTTTACAGCAATTGCATAAGCGCAGTACCCTCCATATTGTGGGACATAAGCTTCTGGATTACTTTTGAAAGTATTTAAATTGTCTTCTGAAGCAAACTTATACTTTACACCATCATGGGTAGTAGTGTATTTTTTGTCTCCTTTGATGGCATCATTATTAAAATAAGCAACAACATCATAACCTTCGGCAACATAGCCTTTTTTTGTATTATAATCTACAGACTGTGCATGTACAGCGGTAGTCATTAACACGAGTAGAAAAAATATGGATCTCATAATATCAATTTTATATTTGATATTGATAGTCGAGAAGAACGGAGATAGATTACAGAACCATCAAATTACATCCTCTTACATCTGAATGGTCGTATCTGCCAATAACTTCAAAAGTACCATCATCATATACTTTCCCTAAATCTTGAGTGGCGATAAAAGCACAAGAGTTAATGTTGGCCAAATCAATAACATTGATGCCGCCAGTGGAGGCGTATCGACTTAATGAAAGTGGGTCCTCGGTATCTCTGGTGACAACCTTCATCCATGGGGGGCTTTTGAAAAGACCTTGCCCTTTGGAATAGGCTTGACTGAGTAATTCGGTCATACCATATTCACTATGAATACAATCAACATTAAACCCTTCAATAAGGTGTTGATGCAATTCACTTCGTACTAATTCTTTTCTACGACCTTTCATACCACCTGTTTCCATAACTATGGTATATTTGAGGTTAAACGTGTATTGTTCTATAAGATCTAAAAGGGCAAAAGAAACCCCGATTAATACAGTTTTCTGTTGCTTGTTATTAAGTTCTACTAATTTATTTGCCAGAGCTTCAATATCATTCAAGTAAAATCCACTGTCTTTATGTTTTGAAGTATTAATCAAATCATTAGCCATATATATTAATGAGGATCCTTCGCGTTCAAGATAATTCGGGAGCAGAGCCAGAATGACATAGTCTTCAATATTACCATAAAAATATTCAAACCCTTTACGATAGCTTTGTTCATATAAACTAAGATCAGTTACATGATGTTTGCTGGTTACTGTACCTGTAGTTCCCGAGCTAGTAAATGTTAATTCAGTAGTATCATTATTACTTACTACATGATGCGATTTGAAAAATTGAATGGGTAAAAAAGGAATTTTAGCAATAGAAGTGACATCACTGGGGTGCTTATATAGTAAATCGCAAAACGATCGGTAAACACTATTATTTTCGAATTGATGGTTGAAAATTTCAAGGGCCAGTGCTTCAAATGATGCATCATTAACATTAAATATGGCTTCTTTTGAAATCATACTGCAAAAATATAGAAAATAAAAGAGCGCTACTAGTAAAGCAGCGCTCTGTTAAGATTATATTTTAGCTATATGTCGCTTAGTTTTTGATTACTAACTTCTTAGTTGCAGTTGCATCATTTTGAGTAATCTTAAGTATATAAATACCTGTATTTAAGTTAGACACATTAAGGGTGTTATTAGAAACCACTTCGTTCTTAACTTGTTTTCCTAAGATATCGTATACCACAACACTGATTTGCTCATTACTAGCCGAAGTAATATTGATAAATCCTGTTGATGTTGGGTTAGGATAAACAGAGAAGTTTGTTGTTTCAAACTGGTTTGTAGATAATGTAAAATCATTAGCAGCACCTGGAGTACCTAAGTCACCATCTCCAAAAGCAGAAGTTGCTGTTCCCCAGTTTGCACCATTATCATTATCTGTAGAATTTAATGCCGTAGTAGATAACTCCATACTAGCACCAGATGGATCAGGGAAAGTAGCTCCGTTGTCCCATATAACAGCATCAATAGTAACTGCAGAACATTCTATGATTAAACCATCTGTTCCGTTACCTAAAGAAATATCATTAGCATAAGTATAATCGATAGGTGTATTTCCGTTTGGCATTGCAGCATTTCCTATGACGATATAACCTCCGGCTGGCACAACTAATGATGATGCAATTGTATGTGTTTCAGAAACTGTAACATCATCTTTAATCACCCATCCAATCATATCAATTGGAGCTCCGGTAGTATTGTATACTTCGAAGTATTCTCCGGCAGGGTCACCGTTGATACTTGGGTTTTGCATAATTTCTGTTATGATGATGTCACCAACACTACCGCATGACACAGGATCACAGTTATTAGAAGGAATGGTTCCAGAAACGGTAGTTCCGTCACAGTTACCACCATTCAAAGTAAGATCCCAAGCATCACCTTCAGTTAAACCGGTGATAGTAATAGTACCATCTGCAACAAGTAATGGGTTGTCTCCTGCGATAGTTCCACCAGAAGTTGTAGTTACAGAAACTAAAGTGGCATCAAATCCAGTATAAGGAATTTCAACAGTAACACCATCGTTATCTGCACCAGCTGTATTGGTTAAACACACAAGGTTTTCCGCTTGTAAGCTTAGGTCGCAGGTAGCACAATCAGAAGTTGGCCTAGACCCTAGTGTTGGACATGTTCCAAATGCAGCTAATTCTACATTAGAGATACTCCATGAAGAAAAACTACCATCAGAATCAACATATTGAACACCTATAAAAGCAGCAGTACCACTAGCACCAGATACGTCTACAGAAAAATTACCTGAGTCAGTGATGGTTTGTGCTGTAGTCCAAGTTGAAGCGTCTGGACATCCAGTGTATGAGTCTGTATATCTTATTAATAAATCTGTTCCGCTGAACCCTTCCGTAGCATCAAAAATAAGTTCAAGATCAGTAACAGAAGTCATGTCTAATGGACCAAAGATTAACCAAGTGTCAGATTCTTCCATACATCCGCCACCACAGAAACCATTCATAGAATAGGTTCCGGCAGACTCTGTCCATACATCAGTATCAGAATTAGTAGTAACAGCAACTAGTTCAAAAAGCTCCGAACCACCGCTTAGGTCAAAACATGTGTTTGGTGCAGGATCGCACTCTGCTGCAGCAACAGTACCAGAAGTACTTCTTCCATCACAATCACCACCGTTAAGAACTACATCCCAAGCAGCACCTTCAGTTAAACCAGTGATAGTAATTGTACCATCAGCAACACTTGCAGGATTATCACCACCAACTGTACCGCCCGAAGTAGTCGTTACTGAAGTAATACCCACATCAGAACCTGTGTAAGGGATGTTTATAGTTACACTGTCATTATTATCACCTATAGTGTTAGAATTACATACTACAGTAGCTGAACCTAGAGTTACACCACAACTACTTCCAGCAGGGCTATATGTACCAATAGGAAATACAGATGCACAACCGGCATTAGTACCTGTATCATCTCCAAGATCACAGCCATCTACAGCATTAGGACCACTAAACGTCCATTCCGCAGCATTAAAAGTTGCATTAGGTCCAAATCCGTTAGATCGATATGCCCATCCGTCTAAGTATTCCCATGCTGTTCCAGTACCATCAACACCAATCTCACCAACTGAATCAATTATACCGCCATTTTGATAAAGAATAAC
The DNA here is from genome assembly GCA_965230605.1 of Winogradskyella sp. Lineage (GTDB taxonomy): Bacteria > Bacteroidota > Bacteroidia > Flavobacteriales > Flavobacteriaceae > CBDDLD01. The sequence goes on from CBDDLD010000004.1 coordinate 381,451, forward strand.
AGTGTCATCTCCATTAACTCCCATTACACCATTAGTATATGTAGGCGCTACACCAAGATATTGTGTGAAATTTGGTGCTTCAGTGGCTACATAAATAAATGTTCCAGCAGTTGCAGGATCATTAGGAAAGGTAAATTCTTCACCAGCAGCAGCAGCACCGTTGGTAGTACTTTCCAAACCATAGATACTTAGGTCAGGTATATTATTAACTACGTATAATTCCAATCCCTTTGGAGTACCTCCGGGGAGTGGACCATCAATAATACCAGTAATAATTAGATCTTGCCCAAAAGACAAGCTGGTTACCAAGAGAGTAACCACTAAAAAGTAAATTTTTTTCATAATCTATGTGAATAAAGTTTGAGCTACAAATATAGTAACAAATTCATGCTTTTAGTATCGCCTTAAAACATAATTAATGTTTTTACAATAAGATAACATCTATTTTGTTAAGTGTCTGTCACTTAAAAGATTACCTTTTCCTAATGTTAGAGAATTGTTATCAATTAGGCTTAACTGTCGAGTTACAGAAGATAGTTTTATATTTACATTATTATTACGATATAAGGTTATTAACAAATGAAAAAAAAGGACATTAAGATCTTACTTGTAGACGACGAAGTAGATATCCTGGAAATTGTTGGCTATAATTTATCTTCAGAAGGTTATCAAGTTATCACAAGCGAGAATGGTGTTGAAGCTGTTGAAAAAGCAAAAAAACACAAGCCCCATCTTATTATTTTAGACGTGATGATGCCAGAAATGGATGGTATTGAAGCTTGTGAGCGTATTCGCGAAATCCCAGAATTAAATAATACGATAATTACATTCTTAACAGCAAGAGGTGAGGATTATTCTCAAGTTGCTGGTTTTGATGCTGGGGCTGACGATTACATTACTAAGCCTATCAAACCTAAAGTGCTGGTAAGTAAAGTGAAAGCATTACTAAGGCGATTAAAAGAGGCGGACAGTAATGTAGATTCTGTAGTCAAAATTGGAGAGCTTGTTATCAATAGAGAGGAGTATAAGATCACAAATAAAGGTGAAGAGATTATATTACCTAGAAAAGAATTCGAATTGCTATCTTTGTTGGCAACTAAACCTGGTAAAGTTTTTAAACGCGAGGAAATACTAGACAAGGTCTGGGGTAATGAAGTTGTTGTAGGAGGTAGAACCATCGATGTTCATATTAGAAAACTTCGCGAAAAAATCGGCGACAAATCGTTTAAAACTGTAAAAGGTGTTGGTTACAAGTTTGTAGACTAATGCAAGTAAAGCTTAAGAAGACGTATAAGTTTGCGATTAAAACATCGCTGTACATTACTATATTATTAACACTCTTAGTGAGTGTTTTTTTATACTACTTTCATGCGCTCACTTGGCATGTTATTTTTTTCTCAATGGCATGTTATGCATCATGCTTCATAATTACACAATACAGAGTAGAAAGGTTCATTTACAAGAGAGTTAAAAGAATCTATGATGATCTCACATTATTAGAGTCTACAAGTTTAAGGCAACAACCCATTACTACAGATATGGGTACTCTGACAAAAGAGATAGACAAGTATGCGAGAGATAAGAAGTTAGAAATAGAAACCTTAAAGGTAAGGGAAGAATATCGTAAAGAATTTATGGGGAATGTATCTCATGAATTAAAGACCCCTCTATTTACTGTACAAGGCTATATTTTGACGCTTCTAGATGGCGCAATGAATGATGAAAAAATCAGAAAAAAATATCTGAACAGAGCAAGCAAAGGTGTAGAACGATTAATTTATATTATAAAAGATTTAGACATGATCACCAAATTAGAAGTTGGTGATTTAAGACTCAATAGAGAAGCCTTTGATATTGTTGAGCTGGTTCAAAATGTTTTTGATCTTTTTGAGATGAAAGCTGCAAAGAAAAAGATATCACTAACCTTTGATATGGATTATTCGGAGCCCGTGCTTGTTAATGCTGACAAGGAAAGAATTCAGCAAGTGCTAACAAACTTAGTTGTGAATTCTGTTAAGTATGGAAGAGAAAAGGGAACTACAGAAGTAAGTATAGAAAACCTAATAAAGAATAAGGTAATTATACGAGTTACTGATAATGGTGAAGGTATAGATGAAGAAAATCTACCTAGATTATTTGAGCGTTTCTATAGAGTAGATAAAAGTGGATCTCGAAAAGAAGGGGGATCTGGTTTAGGGCTTTCCATAGTTAAACATATCATTGAAGCTCATGAAGAGAAAATATACGTAGAAAGTGAGCCAGGGGTTGGTAGTGAGTTCTCATTTACGCTGGAAAAAGTTGAATAACTTTTTATAGTTGATAGCGTAATCCGTAGATGTAAACCCTTCATAATCCTCAATTCTATTTAGCTGTTCAATATTAAAATGTTTCTGCTTGCAAAAAGGAATTACACCTTCCTCATCTAACTTTTTTGCTAAATATTCTTGTTCAAACTGACCTGGAGTTGGAATGAAAAAAGCTTTCTTTTCTAATTTTGCTAAGTCCATAATAGTCGTATAACCAGATCTAGATATAATAAATTGACTCGAGTTAAGAGCGGTCTCCAATTCGTTACTGGTCATAAAATTATAGATGGTCATATTCTCCGCAACAATCTTACTTTGACGCTTTTCTACTTTCCCTTTAACAAACAAAATTTTGCCATCATAGTCTTTTAGTGTTCTAAGAAGAATATCTTCCAAGAAAGACCGCTGAGGCTCAGGACCAGATAAAAGAACCATGATATCATAGATGACCTCGACATCCTTTTTATTAAAGCGACTTAGAGGACCTAAATATTTTATAGAATTATCAGGGGTTTCATAATGTCCTAATTCACCACTCAGATTGGGTTCTCCAATATTATCAGGTACCCAACACTCATCAAATTTGCTGATGATCTTTTGATGCATCTTGGTGCTCAACCAGGTGGTGCTACCACTTAAGACACGAAGCTGGTGTGTAATAAATACCGAAGGAATATTTTTATGCCTTACTCCAAATCTGTTATCAGAGATGATCCCATCTATATTGTGTTCTTTTACTATAGATTTTATAATGTTTCGTTCTTTCTTTATGGTTTTTATAAGATGAGGGGAATCTTTAATCAGCTTTAGCTTAAAGCTGTTTGCTTTTTTAGAATAAGTAATGTTATATGATGGAAGCTCAATACTCTCAATACTATGAAACTCTTTTTTCAATAGCTCTAAAGCAATCCCATCACTTGCTATTATGGGTTGAAAATTATGCTTAACAAGTGCATCTATTATTGGGATACACCTGGTGGCATGGCCCAATCCCCAGTTAAGAGGTGCTACTAGTATTTTTTTCATAATCTTACAAAAATAAGCCTGTTATATTTCCTTAAGCTTATCAAATTTAAGACTTATAATAATTAATTGTTAATTCAAATTTCATAATCCTGTAAGTCTATCTTACTTTTGACAAAAATTTATGTTAGTGTGGGCAGTAAGAATAAGCTGAAAAGATTTAGAGAAAACGAAACCTTTGAAAATGTATTCCAACCGAGTAGAGAAGATCTCATTAGTGGGGTATTTGAAAACAAAGGGCAATGGAACAAAAAAGTATTTGGGAACAATAACCCTATAGTTCTAGAGTTAGGTTGTGGGAAAGGTGAATATACGGTAGGCTTAGCTGAACGATACCCGGATAAAAACTTTATTGGAATAGATATAAAAGGTGCCAGGTTTTGGAGGGGTGCTAAAACTGCAATAGAGGAGCAAATAACAAATGCAGCATTTTTAAGAGCTCAAATAGAGTTGATAGAATACGCTTTTGCAGAAAGTGAAGTTGATGAAATATGGATTACATTTCCTGACCCTCAAATAAAGTATAAACGTACGAAGCACCGGATGACTAATTTAGAATTTTTAGAACGCTACAAAAATGTATTAAAACAAGGAGGTATAATGCACCTCAAAACTGATAGTGAGTTTATGCATGGATATACACTTGGGTTGCTTCATGGTTGTGGGTATAATGTTTTATATGCTAATCACGACGTGTATAAACAAGAAGGTAGTCCTAATGAGGTGACTGCCATTCAAACGTTTTATGAGAAACAATATTTAGAAGAAGACAAAGCAATTACGTATATTAGGTTCCAAATCAACTAAACTTTGAGCATTACAGTCATCTTTTTTCTTGGTTTGGCCGTGGCATTAATCGGTGTAATTCCTCCCGGACTTTTAAACATGACAGCTGCTAAGATTAGCCTTAAAGAAGGTGCTGGTCGGGGCATCATGTTTTCTACTGGTGTATGTACAGTTGTATTTGTACAAACCTACATAGCTGCTATTTTTGCAAGATACCTGAGCAATAGGCCAGATGTTGTAGATATATTGCAGCGTGTAGCTTTTGTGATATTTGTGTTGATTACAGTTTATTTTCTTGTGCTTGCCAAAAAGGAACAAGAGCCTAAAGTGCAACCCAGTATAAGAAGTAAGCAAAGCCGCTATTTTCAGGGAATATTATTGTCTGCGCTTAATGTATTTCCAATCCCATATCAAGCATACATGACAATTACACTAGCGTCATTTGGTTGGATGGATTTTGAACGTATAAGTATCATAACCTATGTCACAGGTGCTGCTATGGGAACTTTTGTGATGCTATACATCTACATCTTCTTTTTTGATAAAATCAAAAAGAAGAAAGTAACATCTCAAAAGAATATGAACTATAGTATTGGTGCCATTACTGGTGTTGTTGCCATAATTACTCTGATAAACATTTTAATGGAACTCTAACATGAAACCAGAAACTATTAACTTTTTTGATCGTGTATATGAAGTTGCTAGACTAATACCATATGGCAGAGTTACAAGCTATGGAGCCATAGCGAAATATCTCGGAGCAGCCCGGAGTTCAAGGATGGTAGGTTATGCAATGAATGGTTCTGGCGGTAAAGATGTTCCGGCACATCGTGTGGTTAATAGAAAAGGCCTGTTAACAGGGAAACATCATTTTGATGGAACAAACCTAATGCAACAGCTTCTAGAGAATGAGGGGGTTAAAGTTGTTGACAATCAAATTCAAGATTTTAAAAAGCTGTTTTGGGACCCAAGTAAAGAACTTAAATAGAACTATTTAGTACTTTTATCTAACGATAATTCAATTCAATCCTCATCCTTCAAAATCTAAACATTTCGCAGTATCTTTGCATTTAGAATTAATCTGAATAAATAAGGTGAAATTAAATAAACAAGATATACTTCAGGCGTTAAAGACTATAACGGTTCCGGGAGAAGGTGAGAACATGGTAGATAGTGGAGCAGTGACAAATGTGATCACTTTTGCTGATGAAGTTATTGTAGATATTACTATAAAGAACCCAACGTTACAAGCTAGAAAGAAAGCTGAGGTTGAGATCATGCAGACCATACATAGGGAAGTCTATGAAAAAGCTCAGGTGAAAGTTAACGTTAAGGTTGAAGCCCCTCAACAGCCTCAAAAGAATGAAATCAAAGGGCAACCAATTCCAGGGATTCAAAATATTATTGCAGTAGCGTCTGGGAAAGGCGGTGTAGGGAAATCTACTGTTACAGCCAATTTAGCAGTAACGCTCGCTAAAATGGGCTTCAAGGTCGGTGTTTTAGATGCTGATATATATGGCCCTTCTATACCAATTATGTTTGATGTTGCTAACGAACGACCATTATCGGTTACAATAGACGGAAAATCTAAAATGAAACCGATAGAAAATTACGGTGTTAAAGTGTTATCTATAGGCTTCTTTACTAAACCAGATCAGGCAGTTATTTGGCGAGGCCCAATGGCTTCTAAAGCCCTTAATCAAATGATTTTTGATGCTGCTTGGGGAGCATTAGATTTCCTCTTATTAGACTTGCCTCCGGGGACAGGAGATATCCATTTAAGCATAATGCAAGCATTGCCAATTACAGGTGCTGTAGTTGTGAGTACGCCTCAGAATGTTGCATTAGCTGACGCTAAGAAAGGAGTAGCTATGTTTCAACAAGATAATATTAATGTTCCTGTTTTAGGGATTATAGAAAATATGGCCTATTTTACACCTGAAGAACTACCAAACAACAAGTATTATATTTTTGGTAAAGAAGGGGCTAAACATCTTGCAGAAGATCTAGAAGTACCGTTTTTAGGAGAAGTACCATTAGTACAAAGTATTAGAGAAGCTGGGGATATTGGTAGACCAGCAGCATTGCAAATTGCTACACCTTTAGAGGAAGCATTTGAAGCAATTACAAGAGAAACAGTGCAAGAAGTGGTTAGGCGTAATGATAGCTTACCACCGACTGAAGCAATAAAGATCACAACAATGGCTGGTTGTACAGCAGTAAACAAAAAATAAATGACTTCAAAAGAATTAAGAGATAATGTGGAAAAGGCTTTAGAAGAGATTAGACCATTCTTACAAAGTGACGGAGGGAATATTTCTTTACTTTCCATCGAAGATGATAAGTTGGTTAGAGTACAGTTAGAAGGTGCATGCACGTCTTGTAGTGTAAATCAGATGACATTAAAATCTGGAGTGGAAATGACTATTAAAAAGTATGCCCCACAAATAGAACAGGTCATAAATGTTGAATAGTAAATGTGATAATTATCACATTTTAAAACCTAGCACTGTCTTAGATTTGCTCTCAAAGAAAAATTCATGATTAAAACTGATATTTTAATTATTGGCGCTGGACCTACAGGATTATTTGCTGTTTTCGAAGCCGGTTTACTTAAATTAAAATGCCATCTTATCGATGCATTACCACAACCGGGTGGTCAATGCTCAGAGATTTATCCTAAGAAACCTATATATGATATTCCTGCATATCCGGAAATACTAGCCGGTGATTTAACGGATAAATTATTAGAACAATGCAAACAGTTTCAACCAGGATTTACACTTGGAGAAAGAGCTGATACTATAGAAAAACAAGAAGACGGAACATTTATAGTAACAACCAATAAAGGTACTAAGCATCAGGCACCTGTAGTTGCCATTGCAGGAGGTTTAGGAAGTTTTGAACCAAGAAAACCTTTGTTAGATAACCTTTCTGATTATGAAGATCGTGGCGTTGAGTACATGATCAAAGAACCGGAATTATATCGTAATAAACGCGTTGTAATTGCCGGAGGAGGAGATTCTGCTTTAGATTGGAGTATTTTTCTGAGTGATGTAGCATCTAGTGTTACTCTTGTACATCGACGTAATGAATTTAGAGGAGCTCTAGATTCTGTAGACAAGGTACAGGAACTAAAGAATTTAGGAAAGATTAACCTGATTACACCAGCTGAGGTCACTGCAATTAAAGGCGAAGGTAAAGTTGAAGCTGTAGAGATCACTAAAAAAGACGAAACGCCTATAAGTATTGAAACAGATCACTTTATTCCACTTTTTGGGTTGTCACCAAAATTAGGACCCATAGCTAATTGGGGCTTAGAGATCGAAAAAAATGCGATAAAAGTTAATAATGCATTGGACTATCAGACGAATATTCCCGGGATTTTTGCCATAGGAGATGTCAACACCTACCCCGGTAAGCTGAAACTCATTCTTTGTGGGTTTCATGAAGCAACATTAATGTGTCAGGCTGCATATAAAATTATCAATCCAGGGAAACGATATGTATTAAAATATACTACAGTGAGTGGTATTGATGGTTTTGATGGATCTAGAAAGGAAGCCCCGAAAGCAGTAGTGAAGAAAATTGAATAATGGAGCAAGATATCACGATTACCATAACGGATAGAGAAGGTGTTACTCATAAAATAGAAGCACCAACAGATATGGCCATGAATCTTATGGAAGTAGTTCGTTCATACGAGTTAGCTCCGGAAGGGACTATTGGTGTATGCGGAGGGATGGCTATGTGTGCATCATGCCAATGTTATGTGAAATCTGATCATGAACTACCGGAAATGCAGGATGATGAGGAAGCGATGTTGTCTGAGGCATTTTACGTTCAACCTAATAGCCGTTTAGGCTGTCAAATACATATTACCCCAGAACTTGAAGGCTTAGAGGTAGAATTAGCTCCGGAGAGTTGATTCCTAAGCCGAACAAGATTAGTTATAGAAAACACAAACTAATTCGTTCTATATCGTAACAGCTCTACAGGGCCTTCCAATAATACACGAACAATTTTTAGAGTACCATCGTCATTGGTGGCAATTTGCCATTTTATTAATGAAATAGTGCCGTTTTCTATTTCTATTCCTGTAATACTTCTGGGATGCACACAGCTACCGTCATTAAAGAAGGCAATATCACCGGGTTCCGGGAAACGTGGTCTGTGTGTATGACCGGCAATTGTGATCAAATTGTCGTTTTCGGCAATCCACTTTTTTGTTCTGCGTTCTACTTTAATAAGTTCTTTATAATTTTTTGCAGGGCTAGTAGGGTCGGCTATTCCCATGACGTTAAGAGGTTTCCAAAGGATTCTAACCAAAAAACGACTCCATTTCCAAAAAAGATAATTCCACCAATCTGCTTGATGCCCATGAAGTAAAAATAATTCCTGCCCTGTGTCAGAATGCTTAAGAACGATCCCTTCATGGTATATGATATCGCAAAACAAATCTCTGTCCTCACCAGTTTTAGGATCAAAATAGGTGTTCAAATGTTTGTCTACATAACTTTGGTTTCTGTATACCATATCATGATTTCCCCAAATCATATGTAAGCGCTCCTCATCATGAAATTGCTTCATCAACATGTACACATTCTTATGGGCATGTAAGATAGATTCAAAAGATATGTTTTCCCATAATTCATCACCATCACCTAGTTCACAATACTGAAAGCCTTCATTATAATAGTGTTTAAGGGCATGGAAATAGATATTTCTATTATTAGCAAAGTCATCGGCAAAACTATTATCGCCACGGTGGCAATCACTAAATAGAATAAATTTTGAAGTATCGTCAAAAGAAACGCGTTTAGCATTTTTATAAGCATTATCTAGACGATGTTTTGAAGACATAAGGCTAAGTTAAACAATTATTTATGTTAGTAAGATATTGGATTAGCATAACCTGAAATAAAAAAGCCTCACAATTTTGTGAGGCTTTTATGTAAACAAGATGTAATTATTTAAATGCGTTATGTCCTGTAATGTCTAATCCTGTGATAAGGAGATGAATATCATGCGTACCTTCATAAGTGATCACACTTTCCAAGTTCATCATATGGCGCATTATGCTATATTCTCCAGTAATTCCCATACCACCAAGAATTTGTCTTGCTTCTCTGGCAATTTTAATAGCCATATCTACATTATTCCTTTTGGCCATGGAGATCTGAGCTGAGCTGGCTCTGTTTTCATTTTTTAATTGCCCAAGACGGAATGCTAATAATTGTGCTTTAGTGATTTCAGTAATCATTTCAGCAAGTTTCTTTTGTTGTAATTGGAAAGCAGCAATTGGTTTCCCAAACTGTATGCGTTCTTTGGCATATCTCAAAGCCGTATCATAACAATCCATTGCGGCACCTATAGCTCCCCATGCAATACCATATCTTGCAGAGTCTAAACAACCTAAAGGCGCACCTAATCCAGATTTATTAGGTAATAAATTTTCTTTAGGGACTTTAACATCCTGAAAGATTAACTCTCCGGTTGCACTGGCACGAAGTGACCATTTGTTGTGAGTTTCAGGCGTAGAAAAACCTTCCATCCCACGCTCTACTACAAGACCATGAATTCTACCTTCTTCATTCTTTGCCCATACTACAGCGATATCACAGAAAGGAGAATTACTTATCCAAAGTTTAGCACCATTTAGTAAATAATGATCGCCCATATCTTTGTAATTTGTAACCATGCCTCCCGGGTTACTACCATGATCCGGCTCAGTTAAGCCAAAAGACCCCATCCACTCACCAGAGGCAAGTTTAGGTAAATATTTTTGACGTTGTTCTTCGGTTCCGTATTTCCAAATAGGATACATAACTAAAGAAGATTGTACAGATGCTGTGCTTCTTACTCCCGAATCACCACGTTCTATTTCTTGCATTATTAAACCATAACTTATCTGATCTAAGCCTGCACCACCATATTCTTCTGGAATGTATGGACCAAAGGCACCAATCTCTGCTAAGCCTCCTATAATTTGCTTTGGGAACTCTGCTTTTTGAGCGTATTCTTCTATGATTGGTGAGATGTCTCGTTTTACCCATTCTCTTGCAGCATCTCTTACGAGTTTATGCTCATCAGTAAATAAATCATCAAGATTATAATAGTCTGGAGCTTCAAATAAATCTGGTTTCATTTGGTTGAATATTTATTGAGGCAAAAGTAACGAAAACGATTGCATTGCCCAATATCTAATTACATTTTCAAATAAAAATCTTTAGTCAAATTCACATAAGCTTCAGTATATTCATGTCTACTAGTTTCGATCACCATAGTAGCACAGTATAGATCTTCTTTTGTTCTTGAGAACTCCATAAAACTTCGTTTAATTTCAGCTTCCGGATGCCCTTTTATATGCAGTATTTTATGAGGGTGCAACTGGACTTGAGCTGCCATTTTTACAAATGCTTCTTCCTCTTTATACGGAATTACAACGTTAAAACGGCCATTAGCAGTGAGTAGATGTGATACACAGTATATAAGATGATCAAAGGGCATTGCATCATTAAATCTTGCTATATCTCTAGACGCGCTTTTAGTCTTATAATCTTCAGAATAAAAAGGTGGGTTACATACAATAAGATCGTACGTGTCATCTATTTCTTCTGTGAATTCTTGTAAATCGGCATGATAACAAAACAGGCGATCATTCCATATAGAGTTTTCAAAATTTTCTGTACACTGCTCGTAGGCATTATTATCTATTTCCAAAGCATCTATAAGATGAGCATTGCTTCTTTGGGCTAGCATAAGCGATAATACTCCGGTTCCGGCACCTATATCTAAAATAGACTCAGGTTGGTGTTCTAAAGAAGTCCAAGCGCCAAGAATAACGCTATCTGTGCCAATCTTCATGGCGCAGCGATCTTGATGAATCGTGAATTCCTTAAACTTGAATGGTTGGTCAGACATTGTTATAAATAGATATCGATAAGTCCTTCGGGCGTTTTTAAGACTACAGTTTGATTTTCTCTGTCTATAGCAACGATAAATTCATCATTCATAGGAATGAGAATCTCTTTTCCATCTCTGTCAATTTCAAATAAAGCTTGAGCCGTAGAATCATTAATAGATTTTATGACACCAACGTGTCCGAAAGTTTCTTCCTTAACCTTAAAGCCAATAATTTCATGATAATAAAATTTGTTGCCTTCTAGCTTTGGTAAAAGCTCTAAGGGTAAATAGAGTTCAGCTTTCAATAATGAATCAGCATCAGATTCGTCATCTACGTCTTCAAATTTAAGTCTTAATAAATCTGATTTATGTAGTTGAGAATGTTCTATAAAAAATGGGACAAGATTTCCTTTAAGGTCAATAAATATAGCATCTAAATTTTCATATAACTCAGGCTCATCTGTATCTAATTTGGCAAGTAATTCCCCTTTAAAGCTATATTTTTTTACAATCTTACCTAGGTAAAAACAATCGTCCTTTTTCATCTGAAACTATTAAAATAAAAAACCCCGACGTTAGTGCCGGGGTTAAAAGTATAAAAATAAAATTTTTACTCTTCTTCGTTAGAAGCTACAGCATCTTCAGCAACTTCTTCTTCAACCGGAGCAGCAGCAGCTACTCTAGCTTCACTAACAGCTTTTTCAGCTTCTAATGCTTTCGCTTTAGCATCAGCTTTCGCTTTAGAAAGGTTATCAGCTTTTGCTTGAATTTTAGAAGCTTTTTCTTCTAACCATGCATTGAATTTCTCTTCAGCTTGCTCTTCAGTAAGAGCTCCTTTTTTAACACCACCAGATAAATGCTTTTTAAGCATAGCACCTTTGTAAGATAATATTGCTCTTGCAGTATCAGTTGGTTGTGCTCCATTTTCTAACCATTTTACAGCATTATCTACATTTAAGTCAATAGTTGCAGGGTTAGTGTTTGGGTTGTAAGCACCTAATTTTTCTAGGTATTTACCATCTCTTTTAGCGCGTGAATCCGCTGCCACGATCCAGTAATAAGGTTTCCCTTTTTTACCGTGTCTTTGTAATCTGATTTTAACAGGCATAAAAAATTAATTAGTGAGGTTCTCGACCTCTGTTATTAATGAGGGCGCAAAGATAGTATATTTTTTTAATTTTCAAGCTATTAATATGATTTAAGCATTTTTAAAAATTATTATACTTTTGGCAATCAATATGCGTTAAATTAGACACGCACATTTATAAAGTATGATGAAAAAAATTACTATACTATTTTTAGCTGTGATTACGTTGTGGGGTTGTGGCGACGAAATTGAATTTAATTCACCTGCTTTTCAGGGTGACCGTGCAAACCAATTGTGGAGAGCTAATGGGTATAATGCAGCTATAGATGCAAATGGAATTCTAACCATTACCGGGACTAGAGGAACAGAGACAGTTATTCTTAGAGTACCATCTGTGGCAGTTGGAACCTATGTAACCGGCAACGTAAACTCTATTGAAGCAAGATACATTGACGGATTTGGAACTGTATTTTCTACAAATAACAGACCAGACCCTAGTGTTTCAATTTATCCGGAATTAGGAGAAATTGTTATAGAAGAAATCGATGCTACTAATGGAAGGTTTACTGGGACATTCCGATTCTTAGCTTTTGATGCTTCTGGATTGAATTCAGTGGGTTACACTAATGGGATATTTTTTAAAGTACCATTACTGTCTGGGACTATTCCTGCCAATCCTTTTACTTGTGCTGATGCTGAAGCAGAGAGCGCTGTTGCATTAGCTGCACACCAAACTACTTTTGATTCTAGTGTCGAATTTGTTGATACATCAGATTTTAGTACTACGTGTACTGCATACAGAGACGCATTGCAAACACAAAGAGACTTTTGCGGCGATGTTGATGGCAACATTCAAAGTATTATAAATGGTTTAGGTTCATGTGTTTTACCATGTAATTTATCAGAAAGAAATAGAAACAATGCGCAAGCATTATTTGAAAGCGCTACTATAGGCAATTATATAGCCTTGTGCAATCAGTATACATTTTATTTACAGCAACAAATTGTTTTCTGTGGTGATTCAGATGGTTCTATACAGGCTACTATTGATGCGTTAAATTGCGCAGATAGTGACAATGACGGTGTAGCTGATGTCTTTGAAGATTTTAATGGTGATGGCGACCTAAGTAATGATGATATCGATGGTGATGGAACCCCAAATTACTTAGATAATGATGATGATGGTGATGGCGTTTTAACTGCCGATGAAGCTAAAGATGTCGATGGAAATCCAATTGATACGGATGGTGATGGCGATGTTGACTATTTAGATAATGATGATGATGGCGATGGCTTACTCACTAACTTTGAAACTGGAGATACGGATGGTGATGGTACGCCTAATCATTTAGATGCTGATGATGATGGGGACGGTATAGATACTATTAACGAAAATGCTGACCCTAATATGGATGGTGATCCAGCAGATGCTGTAGATACAGATATGAATGGCACACCAGATTATTTGCAAGCATAATCACTTTTTAAAACATATTAAAAAAACGCTGCCGATAAGGTGGCGTTTTTTGTTTACAACTGTTCATAACTTTTGCAGCAAAAAGCCATAGTATTTCTTAATTTTAAAGTTCTGATTTTTTACATCAAAACTACTTTATGTATTTAATTTTTGATACCGAAACTACCGGTTTACCTAAGCGTTGGGATGCGCCAATTACAGATACTGATAATTGGCCTAGAGCCATACAAATCGCATGGCAACTTCATGATGCTATGGGGAACTGCCTAGAGCATAAAGATTATCTGATTCAACCTGAAGGGTTTAATATCCCCTATGATGCAGAAAAGATTCACGGGATATCTACGGAATTAGCTCAGGAACAAGGTGTGCCTTTAGCTCAAGTATTAGAAGAGTTTAATGAAGCATTATCAAAAACTAAATTTGTTGTAGGTCAGAATGTAGGCTTTGATATTAATATCATGGGTTGCGAGTTCTTCAGAGGCGATATTGCTAACCAATTGCAAGAACTACCTGTATTAGACACCTGTACCGAACATACAGCTCAACTGTGTCAAATACCCGGAGGAAGAGGTGGTAAATATAAGTTGCCAACACTAACAGAACTCCATGAGTATCTATTTAATCAACCATTTGCTGAGGCTCATAATGCCACTGCCGATGTTGAGGCGACAACACGATGCTTCTTCGAATTAATTAGACGAAAGGAATATACCAAAGAAGAGTTAGATGTAGCCCCGGAATACTTTACACAATTTAAGGAAGCTCACCCGCAAGAAGTTCAATTAATTGGGCTTAAGCACATCAATCTTAAGAGGGAAAGTGCTAAGATTAGTGAGAAGATAAAGAAATCCCAACCTCAGTTTGATAGTCCTAAAGTTTCAGAAACTGAAATTTCAGATCTAGCAACAGCAGAATTTGCACACCTTCATAACCACTCTCAATTTTCAATTCTTCAATCAACAATTAGCATTAACGATCTAGTGAATGCAGCTGTTAGTGAAAATATGCCGGCAGTGGCATTAACGGACCATGGGAATATGATGGGTGCTTTCCATTTTGTAAAAGCAGTTTCAGATCACAATAAAAACCTAAAGGCGAAAGAGCAAGAAGCTGAAGAGAAAGGAGAACCTTTCATAGGGAAACCTATCAAACCTATTTTAGGGTGTGAATTTTTTGTATGTGAAGATCGACTAGATAAGACACGAAAAGATAATGGCTATCAAATTGTAATGCTGGCTAAAAATAAGAATGGTTACCACAATTTGGCGAAACTGTCTTCTTCAGCATTCACTGAAGGGTTTTATTATGTGCCTAGGATAGATAAGGCCATTATCGAAAAATATAAGGAAGACATTATTGTCCTTACCGGAAATTTATATGGAGAAGTACCAAGCAAGGTTCTTAATGTAGGTGAAAAACAAGCGGAGGAAGCGCTTTTATGGTGGAAAGAACAATTTGGAGATGATCTGTATATAGAGATCATGCGCCATAATCAGGAAGATGAAAATAGAGTGAATGAATTTCTGGTTGAGTTTTCACATAAGCATCAAGTAAAACTTATAGCAACCAATAACACTTATTATGTCAATCAGGAAAATGCCAATGCGCATGACATTCTATTATGTGTCAAGGATGGGGAGAAACAAGGCACGCCTATAGGCAGAGGAAGAGGTTATCGCTATGGTCTTCCTAATCAAGAGTACTTTTTTAAGTCTACAGAAGAGATGAAAGCACTCTTTAGAGATATACCTCAAGCCATTTTAAATATTCAGGCGTTAATAGATAAAATAGAGCCTTTTGATCTGGCAAGGGATGTACTGCTTCCTAAGTTTGATATACCGGAAGAATTTATACATGAGGAAGATGCGGTTGATGGAGGTAAACGAGGTGAGAATGCCTACTTAAAACACTTAACCTATGAAGGTGCTAAAAAGCGATACTGTGAAATCACACCTGAGATTGAAGAACGACTCGATTTTGAGCTGGATGTTATTCAGAATACAGGTTATCCGGGCTACTTCTTAATTGTCGAGGATTTTATCCGAGAGGCACGACGTATGAATGTCTCGGTTGGACCCGGGCGTGGATCTGCTGCAGGATCAGTTGTGGCGTATTGTTTATGGATAACCAACATAGACCCCATTAAGTACGATCTACTTTTTGAGCGCTTCTTAAATCCGGATCGTATCAGTATGCCAGATATCGATATTGATTTTGATGATGAAGGACGCGGTCGTGTTATGGATTATGTAATCAATAAATATGGTGCCAATCAGGTAGCTCAGATTATCACTTATGGTACCATGGCCGCCAAATCATCTATACGCGATACAGCGAGAGTGCTAGACCTTCCTTTAGGTGATGCTGATAGAATTGCTAAGTTGATTCCTAATATGTCTAAACTGAACAAGATCTTTGGAAAGGATGAAAAGGATCTTGCTAAGATGTTCAGAGCAGAAGAATTGGATAAAGTCAATCAACTACTTAATATCTCTGAAGGGGATGATTTAGAGGCGGAAACGGTTAATCAGGCTAGGGTATTAGAAGGATCGGTGAGGAATACTGGAATCCACGCTTGTGGTGTTATAATTACACCTGATGATATTACCAATTTTGTGCCTGTAGCTATTGCTAAAGATTCCGACTTATACGTCACCCAGTTTGATAACTCTGTTGTTGAAAGCGCGGGGCTGTTAAAAATGGATTTCCTAGGTCTTAAAACACTCACTCTTATTAAGGATACTGTGAAGATCGTAAAAGCAAAGCACGGTGTGGAATTAGACCCTGAAAGCTTCCCGTTGGATGATGAGAAAACATACGAACTCTTTCAAAGGGGAGAGACTGTTGGGATATTCCAATACGAATCTCCGGGTATGCAGAAGCATATGAAAGATCTTAAACCTACAGTGTTTGATGATCTTATTGCTATGAATGCGCTATACCGTCCTGGGCCAATGGAATATATTCCGAGCTTTATTCGGCGTAAGCATGGTACAGAGGAGATTGTTTATGACCTTCCGGAAATGGAAGAATACCTCAAGGAAACCTATGGTATTACGGTGTATCAAGAGCAGGTAATGTTGTTGTCACAGAAGTTAGCGGACTTTACGAAAGGTGAAGCAGATGTACTGCGTAAGGCTATGGGTAAAAAGCAGAAGGCTGTACTGGATAAAATGAAACCAAAGTTTATCAATCAGGCTGCTTCAAAAGGATTAGATGAAACTAAGCTCGAAAAAATATGGAAAGACTGGGAAGCCTTCGCGAGTTATGCGTTTAATAAATCACATTCAACCTGTTATGCATGGATAGCCTACCAAACGGCATATCTAAAAGCACATTATCCTGCTGAATATATGGCCGCCGTACTGTCTAATAACATGAGTGATATTAAGCAAGTCACTTTCTTTATGGAAGAATGTAAGCGTATGCGTTTAGATGTACTTGGACCAGATGTTAATGAAAGCTACTATAAGTTTTCAGTAAATCAAGACAACGCTGTTCGATTTGGGATGGGTGCTATTAAAGGTGTTGGGCATGGTGCTGTAAAAACCATAGTTGAGAACCGTAAAAAAGATGGTCCTTATAAATCGATTTTTGATCTGGCAAAGCGCATCGACCTTAGAGCGGCTAATAAAAAATCATTTGAAGGCTTAGCCAATGCCGGAGGATTTGATTGTTTCACAGATACTCATAGAGCACAGTACTTTGCTACTGAAGGTGAAGTTACCACATTCCTAGAGCGTGCTATGCGCTATGGCGCTAAATTTCAGGAGAACGAGAATTCAGCACAGGTAAGTTTATTTGGCGATTCGAGTGAAGTTCAAATCCCGGAGCCTACAGTGCCGCCTTGTGAGGCCTGGGGGACTATGGAAAAACTAGCTCGAGAAAAAGAAGTTGTGGGGATTTATATCTCTGGCCATCCGTTGGATGATTTCAAGATTGAAATGCAAACCTTTTGCAATGCAACCTTAGCGCTGTTCAATGATTTAGAGACCTATGTGAATAGAGAACTTACTTTTGGAGGTGTTGTTACCGATATTCAACACCGCGTCAGCAAACAAGGCAAAGGATGGGCTGCATTCACCGTTGAAGATTATACAGATAGCTTCGAGTTTAGAATTTTTGGAGAAGAGTATTTAAAGTATCGTCATTTCTTAGTACAGAATAGTTTTATATATGTGCGCGCATTTGTAAGAGAAGGCTGGGTTAATAGAGATACCGGAAAAAAAGGCGATCCGAGAATACAGTTCAATAATTTTCAATTGCTGCACGATGTCATGGATACCTATGCTAAAAAGCTATCCATTCAAGTTAATATTGACGATCTACAGAAAGGCAGGATAGGGGAATTACAAAGCCTCTTAAATATGCATGAAGGTAATCATGCGCTTCATTTCATTGTTTATGATAATGCAGAGAAGATAAAACTTCAAATGCCTAGCCGAAAACAGAAAGTGAAGATAAGCCAAGAACTCCTTTACGAACTTGACGAAAGTGATGTAAGATATAAGCTTAATTAAGTTCAGGTAATCTTTGCTCTTCCAAGAAGGTTTTTAAATCTTCAATGAGATATCGATCCCAGGTGGTTGAACAAACCTCATAACACTCTAGATCTGGATTTAAACCCACCTGTTGAAAACGAAGTATGGCCTTATCGTTCTCTATTTCAATTTTCCAATGTAATACATGGCCTATCCATTCTTTATTAAATTCTGGTTCGCCATCAATGCATTTCCATATAAGTTCGTCGTTTGGATGATGCTCTAGAATTCTGAAGGTCCACCAATAACCATTATCAAATGTTATGGTAAAATGACCACCAGTTTGAAAACTAGAGTTGCTTGTTTTTCCCCACCAAGAGTCTATATTTTCATTTAGAGCTTTGAAAATTGTCTCTTTTGAAGCATTAGTTGTAAGAGTGTTTTTATAGTTATTAATTGTGAACATGTGTCAATGGAATTAAGAGTCTTTAGTATTTAAATACGTGTCTAATTTATCAAGTGAATCATCCCAGAATTTTGCATAGAATTGTAACCATTTATTGACTTCCTTAAGCGGTTTAGGCTCAGCAAAACAAAAGCGTTCCCTGCCTTGAGATTGAATAGAAATTAATCCGGCATCTTCTAATGTTTTGATATGTTTAGTAACCCCTTGTCTACTAATGTCAAATTGATTGGAGATCTGAGATATGGAGAGTGCTGAAGCCCCAACAACCAAGGCATGAAAGATTTCACGCCTTGTAGGGTCAGCTATGGCTTTAAAAAGTTGGGATACTCTATCCTGCATTAACTGTTTGTTTTAAATAGTTATGTAAGCCTTCTATGCAATTGTTCCAACCTCCATTAAAGTTATTAAACCAAGTTACAGCGGTATCCCCGGCATAATTAGAAATCCCGGAATGTTCCAGATGTAGCTTAGTGCCGCCTTCCACAGCTTCTAATCTCCAAGTTACTGTTGTAGTAGTTTCCGGAAGGGTTTTTACAATCCAGGTATAACTTAGCACATAGGGACTAGCAGAAAGGACTTCCCCTATAATGGTAGAACAATCTTCCGTTTCATCTAAAGAGTCAAAGGTATATTGGTAACCGACTTCAGCTTTAAAATTAGCTCTCACAAACCAGGTGGATAATTCTTCAGCGTTACTAATAGCCCGCCATACATTATCTATAGAGTGATTTAATACGCGTTCTTTTGTGATACTATCATTCATAATAAAGTGTTTTTATATTTTTAAAATGCAACTAATTGGTTGCTAAAGTATAGAAAGTTATTTATATATGCAACTTTTTAGTTGCTTATTGTAATTATCCAAGATGGAAAATAGGGCTGAAACCTGCCATAGTGCCAGTAAATTCAACTATAGGCAAAACAAATTGTTCAAATGTAAGCTTTGGCAAATTTTTTGACTAATATTGCATATTAAACCTAAGTAGAATACAATTAAATATAAATATTATGGCATTAGAGATAACAGATGCAACATTTGAAGAAACGGTACTTAATAGTGACAAACCGGTAATGGTAGACTTTTGGGCTGCTTGGT
Source organism: Winogradskyella sp. (assembly GCA_965230605.1). Lineage (GTDB taxonomy): Bacteria > Bacteroidota > Bacteroidia > Flavobacteriales > Flavobacteriaceae > CBDDLD01. The sequence continues at coordinate 401,082 of CBDDLD010000004.1, forward strand.
GTGGACCTTGTCGTATGGTTGGTCCAATCATTGATGAGATCAGTGCAGAATATGAAGGGAAAGCTGTTGTAGGTAAGGTAGATGTAGATGCTAACCAAGAATTTGCTGCTAAGTATGGTGTAAGAAACATTCCAACGGTATTGGTATTCCAAAATGGAGAGGTTGTAGGACGTCAAGTTGGTGTAGCACCTAAAAATGCTTATTCAGATGCAATAGATGCGCTTTTATAAGCTTATAAATCAAAAAGAAATGATAAAAGGTTTGTCTTTATGGCAAACCTTTTTTAGTTTCGGTAGCTCATGAATTTACAGCGCGAACTTAATAAAGCAGGAGGGTTTAAGAACTTAGAGCTTTTAGCCAAACAAGTGGTTGAAGGCTTTATTGCAGGAATGCATAAAAGTCCCTTTCACGGATTCTCTGCAGAGTTTGCAGAACATAAGATTTACAATCAAGGCGAAAGCACAAAGCATATAGATTGGAAGCTATTTGCTAAAACAGATCGTTTGTATACCAAACGTTATGATGAGGAAACCAATTTAAGATGCCATCTTATAGCAGATAATAGTACTTCTATGCATTACCCTGAGGTGGATAAGTATGACATTGACAATTTGAACAAGATTGGGTTTTCAGCATTAGCTGCTGCATGCTTAATGCATATATTAAAGCGTCAGCGTGATGCTGTGGGTTTAAGCCTTTATAGTGATAATTATGATTTCTATGCTCCGGAAAAAGGAAGCGAACGTCATCATCACATGTTGTTAAGCAAATTGGGCGAAGCTGTAACTTCTAAACCCGATTCAAAAACTACGGAAACCTATAAGTATCTTCATCAGGTTGCAGAAAAGATTCATAGACGTTCGTTGATCTTCTTATTCACAGATATGTTTCAGACGGCTACCGATGATGAAAAGCTTTTTGAAGCCTTACGTCATTTAAAACATAATAAGCATGAAGTAGTTTTATTTCATGTCTTTGATAAATCCAAAGAGCTCACTTTTGATTTTGATAACCGACCTAAGCGATTTATTGATGTTGAGACCGGAGAGTATATCAATCTGTATCCGGATAATGTAAAGGAAAACTACGAGAAGGCGGTAAAGGATTATTTTCAGAATTTAAAATTGAAGTGTGGGCAGTATCGTATAAAATATGTAGAGGCGGATATAAATGCAGGATTCAATTCGATACTTACCACCTATATGATAGAGCGGCAAAAATTTGTTTAGAAGAAGCTTTAATTTTCTTCAAAAATATTTGTGTTATAAAAAATGGGGTGTATATTTGCATCCGCAATTAGGCAACGGTCTGGTAGTTCAGCTGGTTAGAATACCTGCCTGTCACGCAGGGGGTCGCGGGTTCGAGTCCCGTCCAGACCGCAAAAGCATCTCTTTTTGAGATGCTTTTTTTGTTGCTACACATTTGTTACTTATTATTCAATAGAGCATCTTTTTGTTTATCGAAAAAAAAGACTAATTTAATATGCTCTATGATTAATAACGGTTCTGTAATTACGGGAATGAGTGGTTCAATGTTTGAAAAGATGACTTTTGATGATGCTGAATTATTGCCTACTATTTCTGGAAAACGATTGACTGATCTACCTTTAATAATCGTATAATTTGACTAATGATTCACGAATTAAAAAATATAATCGCAAGTGCCATTCTTAAACAAGAACAAGGATTAAAAAACGTGCTCGCTACTGTTGTTTATTTAGAAGGGTCGTCTTATCGAAAACCAGGCGTGAGAATGCTCATTTCTGAGGACATGGAAATCACCGGAGCCGTAAGTGGTGGTTGTGTGGAAGCTGAAGTTAGAAGGCGTGCACAATCTGTATTTGAAAATGGAACGCCAAAGATGATGACCTATGATGGGAGGTACCGATTAGGATGTGAAGGAACACTCTATATACTTATTGAACCTTTTCATGTTTCAAATGAATTTCAAGAAGCTTTTAATAATGCTTCAGCAATGCGTCAAAGCATAGCTATACGATCTTATTTTAAATTAGAAGATAACAATACCGGCAACTTTGGAAGCATTGTTCAATTCGAAGACAAATCGGAGTATAAGTTTGGTAATCATATAGACGAAGAGCATTTAGAAACCTTCTCTCAGACTTTAAAACCGAATTTAAAATTAATGATCATAGGTGCTGAGCATGACGCTGTTAAATTATGCCAAATGGCTAGTCTGTTAGGTTGGGAAGTTAATGTAGTAACTTCAGTTAAAGATCCTAAACAATTATCTGATTTCCCAGGAGCCAATTCGGTTATTGATAGTTCTCCTGAACTCATCGAATTGAACATCGACGCAGAAACTGTAGTGGTATTAATGACGCACAATTATGCTTTGGATCTAAAATATTTGCTCAAATTAGTAGATTCTCAACCTCCATATCTTGGCATATTAGGCTCTGTCAAAAGGCGTCAGCAGTTACAAAATGATTTATTGAATTATAAAGAAGATTTAAACGAAACATTTTTAGAGGCTATGTATAGCCCAGCAGGTTTAAACATTGGCGCCATCACACCCGAAGAAATAGCCTTATCCATTCTTTCTGAAATATTAGCTGTTTTAAGAGGGTCAAAACCTGTTTCGTTAAGAACCTTATCTGGTAAAACTTATGCATAAAAAAAGTATTGCCGGTTTAATTCTGGCAGCTGGTAGTTCTTCAAGAATGGGTAGCCCAAAACAGTTAATGCTTCTAAACGAAACGACCATTCTAGAGCATGTAGTTAAAAATTTAGAAGGATCTAGCATAGATAGAATTTTCTGCGTTATTGGAGAAAGTGCTCCGTTGATTAGACCATACTTAGAGAGATATCAAATCGATATTATATTTAATCCTGATTATAAAGACGGTTTAAGCTCTAGTATTAATTGTGGTATTAATCATATAGTTAAAAATGGATTTGATACTGTCCTGATTGCTCTAGGTGACCAACCGCTTATAAAATCTGCTTACTTTAACAATCTCATTACGACCTTCAATAAAAACGAAGAAAAAATAATAGCAACAGATTACAGCGGTAAATTTGGGGTGCCAATAGTAGTGCCGAAAACATATTTTTATGATTTACTACTACTAAAAGGGGAAAAAGGCGCTAAAGAATTTTTAAATTCACGGCTTCCAGATGTCATCAGTTTAAAAACAGATACTCTATTTGATGTAGATACTAAAGAAGACTATGACGCGCTGATAAAAAAATATAATAAGACCTGAAATGTATGTATTTAACTCTCAACCAAAGCTTCTTAATGCAAAACTTACAGCCATTTGGGCAGTAAGTGAAAGTGGCTTGGGTGGCCTTTTACACGCTGCAAAAATTCCTTTTAGTGGTATTTTTCTTGGGAGTTTTGCGATCATCATTATTACATACATTGCTAAATCAAATACAAATAGATTTAATGCCATTATTAAAGCTACACTCTTAGTAATTGCCATAAAGGCAATTGTGAGTCCACATTCACCACCAATGGCATATGTTGCTGTAACATTTCAAGGACTACTTGGAGCCATCGTTTATGGTAGTTTTGGTTTAAACAGATTTTCATCCATCAGTATAGGTGCAATTGCTTTATTGGAGTCCGCATTTCAAAAAATACTTACGCTTACTGTAATATTTGGTATGGGACTTTGGGAGTCTATACAACAATTTTTTGATGGGATTCAAAATAAGTTGCAAGCGGATTGGATCAGCGAACTACCATGGATGTTTATTATCTTGTATGGATTCCTATACTTTCTTGTAGGCATTTTTGCAGGAAACTTTGCCTTTGTACTTCCCAAAAAAGTCCTAAATACGGCAATGCAAATGCAAGGGATGGAATTGACTACGGTTGACAAACCAACTCCAATTAAAAAGAAAAAAAGAAAGCGACTTTGGTTGATCTTTGGCTTATTGATTTTTTCTTCCTTGGTTTTTATATTTTCTGGAATGAGCAATATGGCATTAGCCATTATTTTACGAACATTTGCTGTCATTATATTTTTTTTATTTTTATTCAACCCTGTCTTTAAATATCTAATGCAAAAATGGATCAATAAAGAAAAGAGAAAAAATGAAAAGGCTTTGCATACGATTATGGCATTAATGCCAACAATTAAGAATAATGTCAGCCTTGCACAACAATTAATATCAAAAGATGTAGGAGTTATTAAACGCTCTAAATCATTTGTAATGTATTGGCTTGCGTTATCGCTATATTATACTGAGGATGAAACAAGCTAAAACCTATATATTGTCAGATGCTATTCGTAGTGGTAAGACTTCAGCTTTACAAAATTGGGCAAAGAAAACACCAAATGTTGTTGGATTTTTAACACCGGACATTGGTGAAAAACGTGTGTTTCAGAATATAGAAACCGGAAAAATTTTACCTATGGAGGTCGAAAAAGGCGATCTAATAGTTGGTAAATATAATTTCGATAGCCAAAGTTTTCTATACGTTGAAAAATACATTCTTAAGGCTTATCATTCGTCTGGCTCCAAATACATTGTTCTCGATGAAATAGGGCCTTTAGAAATCAAAAAAAATCTAGGCTTTCATAACTTATTGTTGCAATTACAGGATAACATGGATTTAGTAGGTCCAGATTTGTTTTTTGTTGTTCGTGATTATTGTTTAGAAGAATTCCTCGAAAAATACAACTTTAAGAATATTGAAACGATATCTTTAAACGCGTTTAAAAACAGATTTCTGCATTAATACTAAGCTAAAAATCAAACAGATATATTCTTTAGTAAATGTTAATTTAATAGTTTTTTTAAGTTTAACTATTCACAATTTCATAAATTTAAGAAATCAACTTTTTTTATTATGTCTAGTTTTAATTTAAAGATTAACGGTAAAAGGACTTCAGTTACTGTTGATGACGATACACCATTGCTTTGGGTAATAAGAGATGAGCTCAATTTAGTCGGTACAAAGTTTGGTTGCGGTATTGCGCAATGCGGAGCATGTACTGTACATGTAGATGGTGTTGCTATGCGAAGTTGCTCCTTACCGGTATCGTTTATAAAGGATTCTGAAATTACTACGATAGAAGGGTTGGCAACAGATAAACTTACTCCTGTCCAAGAAGCTTGGAAGGAATTGGATGTTCCACAATGTGGATACTGCCAAGCAGGACAAATAATGACGGCCACATCATTCTTAAAGAATAATCCTAATCCAACGGAGAGTGAAATTAGAAATGCAATGCATGGAAATCTTTGCCGATGTGCCAGTTACAATAGAATTGAAAAAGCAGTTGCTCTTGCAGCTAAGAAAATGTCTTAAGCTTAAAAATTATGAGTAATCAAAACAAAATAACATTCAGTAGACGTAATTTCATTAGAACTTCTGCTCTTGCAAGTGGTGGCTTATTAATTGGATTTAATTTCTTAACGGCTTGTAAAGAAACTGCTCAACCACCTGTTGATATTTCAAAATTAAATTTTAATGACTTTAATGCCTTTATTAAAATTGCTGATAATGGTTATGTCACCATTTTTTCACCAAACCCGGAAATTGGTCAAGGTGTTAAAACATCGATGCCAATGATAATTGCGGAAGAGCTCGATGTCCCATGGGAGCATGTGTCTGTTGCTCAAGGTATTTTAGATACAAAAAACTATACGAGACAAGTAGCAGGAGGAAGTCAATCTATAAGATTCGGTTGGGATGCTTTACGTCAAACAGGTGCTTCAACCAAACAAATGTTAATCAATGCCGCAGCAGTAAAATGGGGCGTAGATCCTTCGACTTGTTCGGCGTCTCAAGGAATTATTAAAAATTCTAATGGAGATCAATTAGGGTATGGAGATGTGGTTAATGAAGCTGCAAAAATAGAGGTTCCTGAAAATGTAAGTCTTAAAGATCCTAAAGACTATAAGATTATTGGCAAGGATGCTATAAATGTTGATATTGATGCTATTATCACCGGCAAACCTTTGTTTGGATTAGATTATGTTACAGAGGGTATGAAATATGTTTCTGTAGCACGGCCACCAGCATTTGGCCAGAAAGTAAATTCATATGACGCTACGGAAACTAAAGCAATCAATGGGGTTTATGATGTTGTTCAATTTGGCAATAAAATAGCAGTATTGGCTTCTAATACTTGGGCAGCAATGAAAGGGAAAAAAGCTTTAAAGATTGATTGGGGTATTGATAGTGCTCTTGAGAGCACGACTAAACATGATAATGAATTAAATAAGATACTAGATAGTAATAATTTAGATGTTCGTCGAGAAGATGGTAATGTGAAAAAAGCTTTTGCTGAAGCTGATAAAATTATTGAACGCACTTATGAGTCACCTTTTCTACCTCATAATTGTATGGAACCAATGAATTTCTATGCGAATGTTAGTGATGAGCGCGTGCATTTGGTTGGCCCAATACAAACACCTGCCGGTACTGCAAGAAGAATCGCAGATTTAATAGGTAGAAATGAAGAAGACATCCATTTAGAAATGACTCGAATGGGTGGTGGATTCGGCAGACGTTTATATGGCGATTTTGCATTAGAAGCAGCTGAAATTTCAAACATTACTAAGGAACCTGTAAAAGTTATTTTTTCTCGTGAAGATGATATGTCTGCCGGTATATACAGACCTGCAATTAAATATAGAATCAAGGCTTCAGTTAAAGATAATAAGATTACGGGCTATCATTTAAAAGAAGCTGCTATTAATTCTAACATGTATGGATTAATTCCTAACTTCTTTCCTGCTGGTGCCATAGATAATTACAAGGTAGAAACAGGTAATTATAGAAGTAATATTACCACAGGTGCATGGAGGGCACCTTATACAAACTTCCTTGCATTTGCTGAACAAAGTTTTTTTGATGAAGTCGCCGAAGCGCTAAATGTTGATGCTGTTAAATTGCGGTTAGATTTATTAAGTAATGTAGAAGATGGTAAAGATCCGAGCATTCAGTATTCAGCAAAACGCATGACAGATACCATAAAACTTGCTGCCGAAAAAGGCCATTGGGGAAATCCAAAAGAAGGGCGTTATCAAGGGTTTGCAGCATATTACAGCCATAATACTCATGTTGCGGAAGTTGCGGAAATTTCATTAAATAATGGGAAACCGATAGTGGAGAAAGTTACAGTGGCAGTGGATTGCGGAATTGTTGTGAATCCAACTGGTGCAAAAAACCAAATTGAAGGCGGTGTCATTGATGGTATTGGTCACGCCATGTATGGCGATTTTTCCTTTGAGGATGGAAAACCAAAAGATGTCAATTTTGACACTTATCGTTTAATTAGGATGAAAGAGACTCCAATTGTGGAAACCTATTTTGTGGAAAATGAATTATCACCAACCGGACTTGGCGAACCAGGTCTACCACCTGCAGGAGGTGCTTTGGCAAACGCAATTAAAGCTGCTACGGGTGAAATTTTAACGAGTCAACCTTTTGAAAAGGCCCTGAAAAAACGGAAAACGGATTTAACGATTTAAATTAATTGTTGTAACAAATTCGATACAATGTTTGTGTATGTGTACAAGTGTTTATACATTTGTCGCCTGTTCTGAAACATACAGCATTTTTGTGATAAAATGTTTGAAGATATATAAGCGGTGTGGTGGATACTTTCCGTAAAGACCGCAAGATTGCAAGAGCCTTGACTCAGTTGAGGTTTTTTTTAGCAATAAGATTTAGTTGTGTTGTTTCCAGATGATATACGTCTGGAAAAGTTGTAAGTCGCTCAATACTATTGAGAACTTACCGATGGAAAGCTTTCCTTTTTCACTTGTGAAATTGGGATGCTTTTTTGTTTTAAGATGTTTTGCATAGGCCCACCACCTCACTTAAAATGTCGCTTTAATTAAAACATCTAATAATTAAGAAATATTTACAATATTCTAATTTTAGATTTTTTACCTTTTTGACTCAAATAATAGATCGAATCAAAAAGATTGAAATGAAGCAGTTAATAGTTTGCTTAGTAGGTTTAATTGGAGTAAGTGTTCACGGGCAGTCCTTCAAAGAAGTATCTTCAACACATTTACCACCTTCAGTTAAAAAGGCTTATAATTCTATGGATGCTAGTGTAGCAGATATAGATAAAGATGGGGATTTAGATATTGTTTTAGCCATTGAGTTTTACAAAAACGTCATCTTAATCAATGATGGTAAAGGGAATTTTAGTGACGGGTCAAATTTGCTCCCCGATAAAGTAGCAAAGGCAGCTACAAAACCCTATCAGTATTATCCATATCACGATTCTGAAGATGTGATGATAGAAGACATCAATAAGGATGGGTTGTTAGACATTCTTTTCGTTACCGAAGATGATAAGACCAATGAACTATATATTCAAGAGACAGACAAAAGCTTCAGGGATGCATCAGAGAAGTTCCCGGTAGATAATGTTTCAAATGCTTTAATAAAAGGAGATTTTGACGGTGATGGCTGGGTAGATTTTATAGTAGGCAACAACGGTCAAAATAATTATTTAAAGAACAATAAGGGTGTCTTAACTGATGATACTAAGAATAGATTACCTGTTGTATCTGATGTAACCCAAGATGTTGAGGTAGGGGACTATGATAATGATGGCGATTTGGATCTGTTAGTGGGTAATGAAGACGATAACCGACTATTGCAAAATAATGGTAAAGGTGTCTTTACAGACATTACTAAGATTGTTTTTTCTAATGGAATCTCTGAGGAAACACGTGAAGCTGATTTTGCAGATATTGATAATGATGGCGATTTAGATGTGTATTTTGCTAATGTACAGATGTTTACACCAAAAAAACCGATTCAAAGATTGCTGATAAATGAAAATGGTAAGTATATAGATAAAGGTGCTGAGCGTTTAAAGTTCAATAATGTTGTTGGATTATTAGATGCCGATTTTTTTGATATTGATAATGATGGAGATCAAGATTTATTACTTGCTAAATTAAACGGGTTTTCAATAGGTATTAATAATGGAAAAGGGTATTTTGAAGAACAAACAGATAAGTTTTTAGAAACTCCAATTGGTGCTGCAGTCATAGTAGATATAGAAGTCGCTGACTTTAATAAAGATGGTAAACCGGACATCTATCTAGCCTGCTTTAGAAGCCCTGATAAATTACTTATGGGGCAATAGTTTTCTTATTTGTTAGTAGTAATCATACTGTCCTCATTCTCGAAATCACTATCGCTGAGGGTGTTGAACTTGATATCCTTGAAATTATACTCAAAAATATCACCCTCTTGGTCGAAGGTAGCTTTTTTAAAGACGAGCCTATTGTCTATGGTTTCCCATTCGTTAAAATAAATATTGACCTTAAAGTCAAATCCGGAAGGTGAAATATCAAATCCTAAAGGGCGATAATTTTCAAATGCGTAATAGAAATTTACAGGGCGATTATCATCATCATAAAATAAAATACGAAAAGCGTCTTGATCGGCATAGGTTGTAATACCTTCAAAAGAAGGCTTAGAATAACGATCCTCCGGCCACATACTAATCCAATGAAGCTCATGACCCTTAATAAAGGCTTTAGTGCTGGCCTCAAGACTATCTACTGAAGAGTTTGATTTCAGATCATTATACCATGATGACTCACCGTGTTTCATTACAAAATGTCCTGCGTTGTGAGATTGCTCCATCCGCCCATCCGTTTTACTCGAGAGTACTACTGTCTTAAAAGGGCGATCAGGACCAACACAATCCGCATAGGCATAAATAGATGCTATGCTATCGGTCTTACCTAAACGTTTACGAACATGATTTAGAAGGGTAGCTGCACTGATAGGTTTAGTCGCCTCTGTATTAGTAGTGCTTATAATCTTCCACTCACCATCAATTTTTTTAAGCACACTTTGCCAGGCTGTCACCCACAATACGGGATTACCACCTAATACACCTTTTATAGTAGACGAATTGCTGTAAGTAGCTAAAGTAGCATCATCAGAGATTTCTATGATAGGCTCATCTCGCATGATCATTTCCTTAAAGTCCATCTGATCAAGGTAGGCTTGTGTAGATGGGATCCGGTCTGCTTTCTTGATGAGTTTAATTTGCCCTGACCTTATATCATACCATTCCTCCGCATTGGGCTGAAAAAATTGCACTGCATTTTTATTGAAGTGTGCCTGCCTTACCTGATCTACTTGTGTCTTAATGGCTTCTTCTTCAATTTTAAGGTCTATTGCTTTATTACACGATATTGATAATAAGGTGAAAAGGATTAGAAAGCGATACATGGTGTCTTATTTTGATTGATTAATTAGTGGTAATATCAAATTTAAAGAACAAGAATTTAAATTTTCACAAACTGGTGTTAAGAGAGTTATCAACATATAATGAACAAGTAAATAAACAAAAAATGTATTTCATCGATGATTTATGTACTTTCATCGACAATTTTTTCACAAGAAATCATTATTGTTCTATATTTGGAGTCCTTCTTAAGTCCTCAAATCGCTTATCAAGGAAATTTTTAATCCATTAAACATTTAGACACATTTTTTGTGTCAAAAAACGTCCCTCGTTTTTAGTATAAATTTTAGGTGTAACCTAAGATAGTTAATAATCCATTCCCTACCCTCAAAAGCAGCACTTGTGTTGCACATTTAAAGTTGACTATTGTTTTAACCCTAAATTAATACTTATGAAAACCCTAAAAATTACTTTTTTATTGCTAGCCGTTGTGCTATTAACTGTGTCTGGTGTTCAGACAGAGGAAACGGACAAGTTAAATGCTGACAAACAGACAGAAGTTTCTTCCAAGGTTGACCTTTTAGCTCATGCTAAAAAAGGATTAAAGGTTCCGTCTAAATCTTAATAGCTTATATAAAAAGATTTAAAAATTAATTTAAATATATGTAGCCCAAGCTTATTCAAATAGGTTTGGGCTTTCTAGCTTTTGCAGATAAGAAAATTAAAGAATCAGAATTAATTAAAATATTCTAACTTTGAAGAAATAACTTTATGTTCTTAGTATTGGATACTAAACTACTTCTTTTTATCGCATGTATTTTTACCTCACTGTCTCTTCATGCTCAGATTAGTAAAAAAACTTTAATGGATAGTATTCAGAAGCTAAGAGAACTATCTGATGATGTTGAGTTATCTGATGAAGAACGACTCTATTTTGCAAAAAGAGCAAGTGATATTTCAGTCAGAATCGATATTGATTCTACAATATTAAATAGTAATCGAAACCTGTCCTATGTATATCTAACCTCAGGAAATTATGATGAGTTTGGTGATATAAATATTAATAACCTTGAATTAGCAAGGAAACTTAATGACTCAGCTGCTATTGCATCTGTTAGCAATAATTTAGGTTGGTTTAATTATCAAATTCAAGAAGATAATAATTTAGCTTATAAATACTACTTGATAGCACTTAAATACTACGATGGTATAGGTAATTTTAAACAGAAAGCTGTAGTACTTACGAATATAGCAACCATTCAAGATGATGAAAAAGATTATTTGGGGAGTGAACAAAATGCTATTGAGGCTTTAAGGATTTTAAATGGACTGGATGATTATCCGGATCTAAACTTGGATAAATATATATGCCAGAATTTGCTTGGAATAGTGTCTCTTAAATTAAAAAACTATGAAAAATCAATAGAGTATCATAACCAGGCGTATTCTGTTACCAAGAGATTAGATGGAGGAGATTATTTAGGGCTAGAATCAAAAAATAATATAGCAATTGCATATCGTGATAAAGGAGAGTTAGATAAAGCGTTGAATATATATGAAGAATTACTAGAGCAGCCTGAAATACTCAAACAAGATTTCTCATTTTACGCTTTGGTTATTGATAACAATGCATTTACTAAATTTTTAAAAGGGGATTATGATTATTATGAAGTGCAGAGGGAATTTAAAAGAGCTCTAAAAATAAGTGATAGTATAGATAACCAATTTACAAAACTTGCAACCTCTATAGATTTAGCTAAATTTTATAAAGCAAATGAAGTGGATGAGCTTGCTTTGTTTTATGCGAAGCAGAGTTATAATATTTCTGGAGCCATTCCGATCAATGATTTATATTTAGAATCAATGCTTTTATTAGCAGATTTGACAGAAGGTGAAGAGAGTAAATCGTATTTAGAGTCACATATTAAATTAAGCGATAGCTTGTTAACAATTGAACGCAATGTTGGAAATAAATTTGCAAGAATCAAATTTGAAACCGATGAACTCGAAGCCGAGAACAAACAATTTGCTAGGGACAAACTCTTTTTAACCATACTTTCGGTGGCTTTAATTATTACTGCATTACTTGTCTATATCGTCATTAGTCAGCGCGCTAAGAATAAGGAATTAAAGTTGGTCCAAGCTCAACAACACGCTAACGAGGAGATTTATAACCTTATGTTAGTGCAACAAGACAAAGTAGAAGAAGCACGTACCCAAGAAAAGAAACGTATCTCTGAAGAATTGCATGATGGTGTTTTGGGACGATTATTTGGTGCCAGACTCAGTTTAGATAGCTTAAATTTTGTAGAAGGCAAAGATGCTATAAAAAATAGAGCTGGATATATTGGTCAGCTCAAAACTATTGAGGACGACATCCGTCAGATCTCTCACGAGTTAAATACGGATTTTGTGTCCGGCTCCGGGTTTATGGATATTGTTACGGAACTTATTGAAAATCAAACACAAGCTTACGGTCTTACTTACGACTTCTATTTTACAGATGATATCAGTTGGGAAAATATATCTAATAAAACCAAAATTAATATCTACCGCATCATACAGGAATCGATGCAAAATATATACAAACATGCTAATGCAAAACACATAAAAATTAGCATTACATTAAAAAATAACGTAATTTTATTAGACATTACCGATGACGGTGATGGATTTGACACAGCTAAGAGCAAGAAAGGTATTGGATTAAAAAATATGACTTCCCGTGTTGACAATTTAGAGGGATCCATAGCTTTCAACTCTAAGATAGGAGAGGGCACCATAGTAAACGTTAAGATTCCGTATACCCCTAACGCAGTATGAAACATATTAACATACTAATGGTAGATGATCATCCCATTATAATAGAAGGTTATCAAAATGTATTGATGGCTACTAAAGAAGATGATCAGACGCTATTAATAGACACCGCTAATAATTGTGATACCGCACAGATCATGATCGAACGTGCCTCTAAAGGCACACCTTATGATGTATGCTTTTTTGATATTAGCCTACCACCATCGCAAGACGGACGTTATGCCTCTGGTGAAGACTTGGCTATGCTTGCTAAAAATGTGCTTCCTGATGCCAAAATTATCATTCTTACCATGTTTAATGAGTCTTATAGGATTCACAACATTATTAAAGAAATTAATCCTGACGGTTTCCTTATTAAGAGTGATCTCACCTCGATGGAATTAGCCGATGCGTTTCAGCAAATATTAAAAGCACCACCCTATTACAGTAGCACGGTAAATAACTATATTAAAAAGACCATTACCAGTGAAATCTATGTAGATGATATCAATAGAAAAATACTTCACCTATTATCTCAAGGCATAAAGACCCGTAGTCTTAACGAATACATTCCACTGTCTATGAGTGCCATTGAAAAACGCAAAAAACAACTAAAATTATTGTTTTCTGTAAGCGATGGTAAAGACGAATCCTTGTTAAAAGAAGCCCGAGAAAAAGGATTTCTATAAAAAAAATGCATTTTATCGGATTTTTATGCTACAGTAAAAGTGCTTAAAACCCTTGTTATTATTGAAAATTACGGTTTTTCCGCAACAAGTTTGCGGTTTTTCCGTAGCAAAAAGATAAATAGCTGATCTATATTTGTTTTGTCAACAAGAATTAATTAATCCCTCTTAAGTTATTGTTGAATTAATAGCAAAAAAAATTAGCCTAACAATTCCCTATTAATTGTTAGGCTTTTTTATTAGAACCAAGGGCCGTTATGTTCGCCCAACTTCACTATAAAAAAGCCAAGGTATACAATAGCCACAATAAACTTTAAAAATGTTGATGCTATAAACCCAAGAAAAGAACCAAAAGCTGCTTTTAAAGCTTTATCGGTTTCGTTTTGATGCATCATTTCTCCAATAAATGCACCTACAAAAGGACCTATAATAATACCGAAAGGGATAGGTGCTATTAATCCAACAATTAGTCCAAGCGTAGTTCCTATCATGCCAGATTTACTGCCGCCAAAACGTTTGGTGCCAATCGCTGGTATTATATAATCGAGTATCCATATAGCAATGGCTACAATTAAGGTGACCACTAAAAATGTAGTACTCAGCTCTATACCCTCTGTAAAATGAAGTACTAAAAAACCAAACCAGCTGGTTAATGGTCCAGGTAATACAGGAAGAAAACTCCCAACAATACCAAGAAGAATAAGTGCAAAAGCAATGACTGTTAATAAAATATCCATATGTTTAAATAATATCAATTGTTTGACGTGAGAAAGGTGTCTTTGTTACAATTATATAACTAAAAAATTAGTTTAAACTAATTTTTTAGTTATATTTGTCTTATTAAAAATTAATTTATTTGTCTTTGAACATTCAATTTCCAATAGTAGTTATCTTATTCTTAGGTATATCGACAAAGCTTTTTACCCAAACGTATGTGGGAGAGGTAATTTACAGAGATGCTTATGAATATATAAAGCTAGATTATAGTGATAGGGGCTATAGTTTTAAGTTACCCTACATAGATGGTGATATAAGTTATAATGCTAAAGCTTCAGAACATGAGTCCTTAATTTTTGATGCCATGCGCCAAGGGCAAAAATGGGAATTTAATTTAGAGAAAACAGATAACAGTTTAAAAGGTACTGTAACAACAAAGCACGGAGAACAAAGTGTTGTGTTTTATAGACAGACAGAGCCAATTGAGTCGTCCAGACAATTACAATATATAGGTGTATATAAAGACACTGAAAACCGCAGAGTTATTGTATACAAGACGAATGGTTATTTACATGTTATATCTCCTTTTTCAGAGAAAACCATGTCATTAAAGCCTATTGGAGAGTCTCGTTTTTGGAGCATATCTGGGGAATATTGGCATTTTACAGATGCTAATGATAATAACTATCAATTATTAACACACATTGATCGTTTTGGGAAAGCCATTAAATTGTATAAGACCGTTGATTTTGACATTAAAGAGCTGTGGATTCCAATTAATGATGATACTCTGTATTCTAAATTATACCTGCCTAAGACCAGCAAAAAAGTTCCCGGTTGTCTGATTTTGCCCGGAGGAGGTGCTATAGGAATCTCTAATTATGAATATGAAGCACGTTTTTTAGCTAGTCATGGGATTGCAAGTTTAGTTTTTGATAAGTCTGGCGTAGGAAAATCTAAAGGCTTAGGAAATTTTCAGAACCAAACCTTTGAACAGAAAAATGAACAGTATAAACAGTTGTTCAAATACCTTCAAAATCATCCAAATGTAGCATCAGAAAAAGTAGGAGTTCATGGTCCAAGTGAAGGTGGAAGAATTGCGTTAATGATGGCGATGGATCTTCAAAATATTGCTTTTGTAAACGCAACAGCAGCTCCTATAATGTCACTTAGGGAAGGGCAATTATATGCTATGGACCATTATCATAGGAACATAGGGCTAAAAGAGCAGGATATCCTTTCAGTAAGAATGGTTTGGAATGCTTATTATGACGGCATAGAAAAAGCTGAAATAGATCCAGATATCATAGATGAGGCAAATAATCTTAGAGGGTTGAGTCAAAATATGTTCCTGCCTCCTAATAGTACTAGAATACCTATGGCACCCAAGAAGGAAGATCTCATCAATGATAGAATGCGTTCTGGAATCGCTAAAATAAGCTGCCCAGTTTTGCTTCAATATGGTGCTGATGATATACGTGTAAATCCGTATAAAAGTGCAGCAAATTTTTATAACAAAAAAAACGATCAATTAAAATTAAGAACCATATATTACAAGAGAGGGAATCATTCTTTTATGACTCCCGAGTTTGAAATTTGTACAGGCTATCTAGATGATAAAATAGCCTGGTTAAAAGAAATAGGAATAATTAAACTTTAATTAACGAAATGAAAAAAGAAATTATATTGTTGTTTTTCTGTATGCTTACTTACTCAAGTATAGCTCAGAAATCTGAAGACAAAAAAGGTGTAGAAAAAGCCTGTTATAATTACATCGATGGATTTTATCAGGGTGATACCACTAAACTAGAAGCAGCATTGTCATTAACACTTTACAAAACCGGGTATTGGAAAGATGATAAAAAAGGGACTTACAGGGATGCAGGTCGTATGACTTATGAAAAAGCGATGACTTATGCTAAAAATGTTCTAAAGGAGAAGAAATTCCCTAAAGAGGATGCCCCTAGAAATGTTGAAATCCTTAGTATAGGCAATCATATTGCAGCTGCAAAAATAACAGCCTGGTGGGGGATAGATTATGCTTTACTATCTAAAAATAGTGGTAAATGGATGATAGAACAAGTCTTATGGGAGGGACCTCTAGATAAGAAAAATTAATTTGTATAAGATATGAAGCAGCTTACCAAAGCAGAGGAAGAAATAATGCAAGCCCTATGGCAACTTAAAAAAGCTAACGTTAAAGCAATTATAGAAGTTTTGCCAAAACCAAAACCTGCATATAACACAGTCTCTACAATAGTAAGAATACTGGAGAGCAAAGGTTTTGTAGATTATGAAAAACAAGGCAAGGGCCATCTGTATTTTCCACTGGTAGCTAAAGAGGTATATAGTAATCAGTCTATTAATAAGCTGGTGGATAGTTATTTTCAAGGGTCATTTAAAAGCATGGTATCTTTTTTTGTAAAAAAGAATGATGTTGATATAGAAGATATAGAATCTATACTTAAAGAAATTAACAAAACCCAATAAACGATGTTGCATTATATAATTCAGGTTGTAGCGTTTCAAGCATTATTTTTATTGGTCTATGATCTTTTTCTAAAGCGAGAAACTTTTTTCAATTACAATAGAGCATACCTTTTATTGACTCCGCTTTTGGCTATGGTTTTACCATTTGTAAAGTTAAAGGCTATAACTAATATGGTTTCCAACGGGCATACCATTAAGCTACCCGAAGTTTTAATTGGACAACCTGCACCTTCTGAACTAGAAATTGAAGTAGCTAGACAGGCAGGCATTATTATAGAAGAAACACAGCCATCTGTATGGCAAGCAGTATTAATTATAGGAGGATGTTTAGCTGTAGCTTATTTTATGTTCAAGCTTATAAAGATTTATGTGCTGAGATCAAGAAATTCAAAACGATGGAATGGCAATGTGCTGATTGTAAGCCTTATTAATAGTCATGCAGCATTTTCATTCTTGAATATCATCTTTTTAGGAGAACAGATAACCTCAGAAGAAAGACCTTTAATTATTGAACACGAATTGGTTCATGTCAAAGAAAAGCACACATTAGATCTATTATTATTTGAAGTGCTTCGCATCTTATTTTGGTTCAATCCCTTAGTATACATTTACCAAAATCGAATAAAGGCTCTACATGAATTTATTGCAGATTCAAAGACCATGAATCGTATAGGTAAAGAAGATTATTATCTAGGGTTGTTAAACCAGATATTTAAGACCAATACAATGTCTTTTACGAATACATTTTATAAAAAAACATTAATAAAAAAACGAATTGTTATGTTACAAAAACAGAAATCCAGAAGATCAATGTTCTATAAATTTGGAATATTAATTCCTGTTATTTTTGGGATGCTCTTCTATGTCTCTTGTAATAAAGAAGCAGATATTGAAGACGAAACAGTAAACTTAGAGCAATTTTCATACACACTCAAATTAGGTCAGGAGATGTCGGCTGAAACCAAAAAAGTACATGAAAAATACCAAGACTTTTTAAAAGCAAACTCAGGCTATGTGAGTTGGGCAGATATAGACTATGATAATAAAGAGATTTCATACTCTATTCACAAGGCGAGTGAAGAGTATCCTGGAGATCATTCAGAAATGACAGTAAGTTTTGAAGATGGTGGCTCGTATTTAACATATATGAATATAGGAATATTTGATGTGTCCGATAAGAATGATATAGAAGAAAGGGAAAAACTAAACCCTGAAGATTATAACAACGCTTCAGAGGTTCCTATGAGTGTTATAGACCAAGCGCCTACACTAGAAGCTTGTGAAACATTAGCCTCTAAGGAAGAAAGAAAAAAATGTACTAGCCAGCATATTGCAAAGTTTGTAAATCAAAACTTTAACACAGATATCGGAAAAAATGTTGGGTTGGTAGGAAAAAGAAATCGTATTTCTGTGAAATTCACGATTAATAAAAATGGAGATATTGTAGATGTTACTGCTAGAGCTCCACATGAGGATTTAGAAAAGGAAGCAGAACGTGTGATCAATTTACTGCCAAAATTTTCGCCAGGAGAACATAATGGAAAAAAGGTGAATGTACCTTACTCTTTGCCAATAGTATTTCAAATCAATGAATAAATATTTTGTCACTTTAAGTCTTATAGTCATAGTTAATGCTGTTAATACTCAGAATCATGTGATCGATGAGGCCGATAAACTCTATAAAGTCGGTAATTATACAAAAGCTATTGAAGCTTATAAGACCCAAAGTGATCTTAAAAATGTTTACCATAAAATAGCTCAAGCCTATTTGGCACTAGGAAATTTTGATCAAGCACTTAAGTATTACGAATTAAGTGTTGAGGCAAACCCAGATGATGCCATAATAAAGTTTAATTATGCCAAGCTCTTAACAAGAACAAAAAAGTACAAGGATGCTTCTGAGTTGTTTGAACAGTTGATCTATACTGATTATCGCAATCCTAATTATCATTATGAACAAGGTGTTGTGCTTGAAAAATTAAGGGATTCTACAGCGATAAATCGTTATAAGTCAGCATATGATTTAGATCAAACACATCAAAAAACGATCTTTAAGATTGCAAAATATTATCTCATTAAAAGAGAGCACAATCTATGTCATAAGTACATAGATAAAGGTTTAGAAAGCTATGCTAATAATGTTGAACTCATAAGTCTTAAAGCTCAGAATTATTACCATCAACAATATTATACAAAAGCGATTCCTTGGTTTAAAAAATTACTCGATTTGGGAGAAGACTCAGAGTTTATTCATGAGAAGTTAAGCCTATGCTACGGACAAAATTCAGATTATGAAGATGCCATTAAACATAGAAAGTTAGCGTTGAAATATAGCCCTTTTGATGCTAATGCAATGTATGTAATTGGTGTATATTATGACCGGCTTAATGATTTTGAAAATGCAGAGTCCTACTTACTCAGTGCTTTAAAACTAAAAGACGTTTCCTTGGCAGAAGAATATCAAAAACTTGGGATTGTCTATAACCGACAAAAGAAGCATCAGAAAGCCATGGAAGCATTTAAAAAAGCGATCAAAGAAGATCCTACTAATGAGCGCTCTCTGTTCTTTTTAATACGTACTAAAGATGAGTTTTATAGTGATTTAGATACAAAGATTAAACTCTATGAAGATTTTAAAAAGAAATACCCTCAAAGTCCTTATTCAAGCTTTGCAGACTTTAGACTGGAAGAACTCAAAAAAGAAAAATTTTTAGAAAAGGACTAAAATTTAAAAAAATTGTACTTTACAGCTTCAGAAGTACTACGGATGAAGCGATTGTCTTTTTTTATTATAGGGATAACATTTTTTTCTTGTGACCATTTTGAAACCAAAAAGGTGAGTTCCGAAGATATTCTTAAACAAGAATTAGAAGCCCTCAACTGGAATGATGTAGACCAGTACCCTAGCTTTTCCGAGTGTGATACATTAACTGAACAAGAAGCGCTAAAAAAATGCTTTGAAAATACATTTGTGAGACATATAAATACATTTTTATCTGATCAGAACATTGTAGTCGATAATGATGTTAATGACACTATTGTTCTCGATTTAACGATAGATAAGTCAGGAACTGTAGAGGTGCTAGATATAAATTTGAAGACCGAAACCAGAGAAGAAATTCCCGAAATTGATAGTTTGTTAATTCAAAGTGTAAAGACATTACCGAAGCTATTTCCTGCTATAAAAAGAGGACAACAAGTAACTACAAAATTTCAGCTTCCGATAGTTATCAAAATTCAATAAGAACTTAAAAGTGCAAGGGTTTTAGAGGCCTTATTTTTTACAGACTTTCTTTTATCTGTTTCTAACCGATACAAATGAGGATATAACCATTCTATGAGTTGGTAATCTGTTTTAGCCCATTTTCCTAAAGTATCCATTGTCATGTTAAGTACAATCCAATCCTTATGACTTTCAAGATTAGATTTCATTATGGATAAGGCTTTCTTTTTTTGAAGTTTTGAAAGTTCTTTATCTAAACTTAAGAACAACTGTGCTAGTGTCCATTGCGTTGATGCTTGGTCTATTTTTGCGATGTCATTTACGAGACGATCTATATAAGGAATTAGAAGGTGTTTTTTTGCTTTACAAATACGTTTCATGGCATTAGACACCCTAAGCCTTACGACTTCATCATTACTAAAATAGCAATTGAACAACTCATCAAAATAGTGTTCGTTATCCAAAACTTCTTCAACAATTTCAATAGTGTTGCCTAAAGAGTTAGGGTGACCACCTTTTAGTCTGTCCTCAAAATCTCTCAAAATCGTATTGCTAATTTTTGCATCAATCTTAGAATCTCTACATATAACCAAATTAAGGTAGCTAATAGGCCCCATGTGGCAAGCCATTCTTTATATTTTGGAACTTTTCCTTTATGGCGTTCTATATAATCGAAATCTAGAAGCAGTGCAAAAGAAGCAACAATAGCAGCAATAATATTAAATACTATTGCAAACCAAGATGTGCCCCATATGTAGGTTTTAATTCCAAAAAAACCCAGTATCAAAGAGATCAGATACACAACCATAATACTCACTACGGCAGTCACAATAACACTTCTCAATTTTTTTGTAACAACAATAATTCGCGTCTGATAAAGTATAAGCATCACAAAGAAAGTAATGATAGTAACACCTATAGCTTGATATGGTAATTCTGGGAACTTTACATGAGCATAGGCGGAGAATCCACCTAAAAATACACCTTTAGCAATAACATAAAGCGGTACTAGAATATGAGCCCAATGTTTGCGAACAGAGATCAAAACACTTATGACTATGGCTCCAAGCATACCCCCTAGAGTAAACCATCGCATAGGTGTTCCGGCTTCATTAAGTTTCCACAAGTAACTGGTAATAGCAGCTATGACTATAATGGCTATGAATGACTTTATGAAGATGCCTCCAACACTCATAGTTTTTGAGGAAGATTCACCATCTTCCCAAAAGAAAGGTTTAAATACAGGATTAGATGTCTTTAAGTCAGATAGGCCCACACTAAAGATTAAATTTATACCCAATAGAAATATCAGTAGAGAAATTTCCTTGATTGTCTAATAAAATAGCAAATAACTCACTATATATGATCGTAATGTAGCTATTTTCAGAAACTTTAATATCTGCACCAACACCAAAAATGAAAGGAATATCAAAAGCAGTATTACTAACATCGAGTTCTACATCATTTTCTCCTATTACAGTGGCATTAGTAAAGTTTACTGTGGCAAATTTAAACTGACCGTATATGTTGAATGTTTCTTTATTTATAACACGATAGCGGTATCCTAGAGATAATTCTGTAGTTGAATACATAAAATCGTCATTCTCGAAAGCATGCCTTACTTGGAAGAACCCGGCATGTCTTGGGAATTTAGATTCTAAGAGTTCTAATTCGGCTCCAACAAGTAGACTCAATTTATTATCAGGATTTCCAACAAACGGATTATTAGTAACACCACCAGAAAACCCTAATCTAAACTGAAGACCTTTATCTTCTGACTGGGCATTATATGAAGTATCCGAGGCTGCATTATAATCATCTATAAAACGTTTTAAACTATATAAGGTAAGCTTTACATTATCTGTAGATGTATTTTGATCACTTGTTAATTGAGTCAAAACGCTTTTGTACTCTTCATTGTATGAGCGATCTGCATTTCGAGTGTTCTTTAATTCTGTTAAAGCACCATCAGAAGTTCTGATAAAATAGCGATATTCATTGTTAACAGTGGTCCAAAGTAAGTCTAGTTTGCCTTCGAGCTCTGTTTTTAAAGTTAAAGATTCGCCATTTATAGTGTAGGTGTCCTGTGCGAAAATATTGCTTGTAGCTATTAATAAGCTAAAGACAAAAACAATTTTTTTCATTATTTATTTGGGTTTGGTTACAGTAAAACTACCAAAAATAATTTATAAACTATGCTTTCTTAATGGGCCTTCCTTTCCACTTTGTAATTATAAACTGCGAAATTACAGCAATGTAAGTATTAAAAAAGGGGTATAACAGTGCCGAGAACAAGTATGAGAACAGAGCACTTTCTTGTTTGAAAAAACGTGCTGATTTAAAGAGGAGTAAGAAGTCAATACTCAATTTAATCACAAAAATATAAAAGGCGTATTTTACACTTAAGGCATCTACAAGGACTAAAGGAATTAAAGCGATGACTAAAGCATTACCTAAAAATACAATGAGTCCAATTAATTGGGTAAAGCCATAGTTGTAATACTTAGCTTTTGATGCCCACCGTATATATTGAGTTTTTAGTGCCTTAAAGGATAACTCGGGAGCTGTTGTTACTACAGCCTGATAAGCCTTAAGATAATGTACATCTTTAGGGTATTGCTTTCGTATTTTTTCTAGTAAAAACACATCATCACCACTGGCTATATTTAAATTGCCTTTATAAGCTTTTAAATCATTGAATATAGATTTCTCATAGGCCATGTTGGCACCATTACACAACATAGGCTTCTTAATACCAAAAGCACCTATAGTAGCCCCTTGAAGACTTAGTAGATTTAATAACTGAAAGCGATCTAAAAATGTATGTGTAGGAGCATAGGTAACCGGACCAGCAACAAGCTTTGGATCATAACTTTGAATGAACTCATCATAACTGTCTAACCAATATTTGGGGACACAACAATCTGCATCGGTAGTTACAATCCATTCATGCTTTGCATGATGTACAGCGAAACTAATTGCAGATTTTTTACCTTGTTCTAAAGCATGGAGCAGAACCATGTGATCTAGTTGAAACCTAGAGATATAATCTTCGATTATAGCCACGGAATGATCATCAGAGTGGTCATTTACAAAAATAACTTCAAATAAAGCCTTGGAGTAATTGAGATTTTGAAGCGATTGTAATAAGCGTTCTAAATGTTGAGCTTCATTTCGAAATGGAATGATAACTGAAAAGCTATGCTTTGAAGGTTGGTCCTGTAAATTAAAATGGTTCACTTTATCAAAACCAAGACTAAGGCTGCCAATAGCTACTAAATATGATAAGATAATAAATAATACAAGGGTAGCAATCATGGGGCATCGTTTTTAGGCAGATTAAAATTAAGAACAAAATAGCTCCCAAATATACTTGGTATAGCAAAATTGAGTATCCACATTATCATAATTATAGACAGTACTGTAAGCTCATTTACATCTACATAACCAAATAGAAAGACTGCAACACTTCCTTTAATGATGACATCAAAGATGGTAATGCTTGGCACTATTGATGCTAAAAGATACATACTAGAAATTACCATCATCGCATACATGTAATCCACACTTACACCAAATAAGATTAATAAAAAATAGAATTGAAAAGAGAAAATGAGATAACGTATAAGGGCATATAGCATACATATATAAATGGTACGATGCTTTACTTTTTTGATGATCTCAATGAGCTTTTTTATAGAATAGCCTTTAATCTTCACACGCTCTTGATACCACCCTAAGGTAATAAATACAGCGAGTATTACTAAAACTAAAAAGAATCGTGCTACGCGATAATAATCGACTTCAATATCATAATGGTTAACAAAAACAATAAGCCCTACTGAACCAATAAGTGTCGTAATTCCCATTTGACTCATATTGCCTATAAGGTTGAGTAGCACAATACGTTTTCTATGATTTGGAGGGTGATAAATGGCTTTAGCACCATAATCACCAATACGGTTAGGTGTGATGAGAGACGCGGTTAATCCCCCCAAGCTTTGTTCAAGCGCATTCTTGAAGCTGATTTTTTTAATTGACCTTACTAATTCTTGCCATTTAGCAATTTCAAAAAACCAATTAAAAATGGACAAAATGATTAAAAAAATGATGTTTTTGCTTGAAAATTGATCATTTTCAGCTAAAAATTGCATAAAAATGGAGAAATCAAGATTTTGATTTTCGGCTAGTTTAGAATAGATAAAGTAGAAAGCACCAATAACAATACTAAGCTTTATCAAGACAAAAAAGAATTGTTTAGTTTTGTATGGCACACTGTAATGCATATTGCAAAATAAATCAAATTATTACCAGATGCTAACAAAAATTAGCAAATACATCCTACTTATAATTATTGGCTTTAGCTCATTAAAAGCTGCGTCACAGAAACGAACCAGTGTATGGAAAGCACAACTCGCATTGGGAATTAATTATCCTTTTACAGGTGGTTTTGTTGATGGCACTTATGCTCAGCCTATAAACTTTCCGACGGTTAACTTGGGTATTCAACACATGTTTAAAGAACAGTATGGTGTTAAATTAGATTATGGGTTCAATCGTTTTGCGAATGCTGATGACTCTCCCGATTTCAAGATTAACTATTCAAGAATAAATGCTCAATTCGTATATGACCCTACGAGTTACTTAACTTTTTTACCCACCAGGTTGGGGACTGTAGTACATGGAGGTCCAGGAATAGCTTTTGTGAAACCATTAGGTAATTTAGGAGATAATAAACAAACATATCTTAATGCTATTGTTGGCTTAGAAGTTCACTACACCATGAGTGAGCGATTATCTTTATACATTGACGGATCTTATATTCATGGTTTTACTTCATTAGAGGATTATGACCCTGTATTAAGTGGGTTGGGAGCATTTAATGGGAGCTTAATAAATATTACGTTTGGGCTGTCGTTTTCTTTAAGTGGATGTTATTATTGTAATTAATGAAAGAAGATAAAATCATACTTGGCATAGATCCCGGGACAACAATTATGGGTTTTGGACTTATAAAAGTAGTAGGAAAACAGATGCAATTTATGCAGCTTAATGAACTACAGCTTAAGAAGTATGATGATCATTACTTAAAATTGAAACTGATTTTTGAACGTACCGTAGAACTCATAGATACCTATCATCCTGATGAGATTGCCATAGAAGCTCCTTTTTTTGGAAAAAATGTACAAAGCATGTTGAAATTAGGGCGTGCTCAGGGTGTAGCTATGGCTGCGGGTTTATCTAGAGAAGTACCAATAACGGAATATTCACCAAAGAAAATTAAAATGGCTATTACCGGTAACGGAAATGCTAGTAAAGAACAAGTGGCAAAAATGCTTCAGAGTATTTTACAATTAAAATCGCTTCCTAAAAATTTAGATTCTACCGATGGTTTAGCAGCGGCAGTTTGTCATTTTTATAATGCTGGAAAGGTATCTGTTGGTAAAAGCTATAGTGGATGGAGTGCTTTTGTAAAGCAGAATGAAGACCGGATAAAATAAGTGTGTGGCTGGCATCTATATTCATATACCCTTTTGTAAACAGGCTTGTTACTACTGTGATTTTCATTTTTCAACATCACTGAAAAAGAAAGATGAATTAATATCCGCCTTATCTCAAGAATTATTGCTCAGAAAAGAGGAGTTCTCTAATACTGTAGTTGAAACCATTTATTTTGGGGGAGGTACACCAAGTCTTTTAACAAGTAGTGAATTGCAAAAGTTAATTGATAGTGTTTATACGCATTACAAAGTTATAGAGAATCCTGAGATTACATTAGAAGCCAACCCAGATGATCTATCGAAAGCGGGCATTGTAGAATTACATCACAGTCCGGTGAACAGGTTGAGTATTGGGATTCAGTCATTTTTTGATTCAGATCTAAAGTTAATGAATCGGGCACACAATGCCAATGAGGCGAAGCAATGCCTCTCTGAAGCATCTAAATACTTTGATAATATATCACTAGACCTCATTTATGGTATTCCGGGAGCCAGTAATGAACAGTGGCTTAAAAATATCGAAATCGCGTTATCATATAACGCACCTCATATTTCAAGTTATGCACTAACTGTAGAACCTAATACCGCTTTAGCCTCTTTCGTAAAGAAAGGAATCATTGACGATGTAGATGACGATATGGCTCACGAGCAATTTCATCAGCTCATAAGCATTTTAGAAGCGAATGACTATGTCCATTACGAGCTCTCTAATTTTGGTAAAGAAGAATATTTCAGTAAAAACAATACCGCCTATTGGCAAGGAAAACCCTATTTAGGAATTGGACCTTCTGCACATTCTTATGACGGCCACCGAAGAGGGTGGAACGTAAGAAATAATTCAAAGTATATTAAGAGTATCGCTGAAAGTGAATTACCCATTGAGTGGGAAACCTTATCAATAACTGATAGATATAATGAGTATATCATGACAGGCCTAAGAACTATATGGGGAATATCCTTAAGTAAATTGGAGTCAGAATATGGAAAACCATATAGAGAATATATGCTGCAACAAGCTAAAACTTACATTGAAGATGACCTGTTAAGTCTTCAAGGCGATAAACTTTGTGTGACCAAGAAAGGAAAATTTTTAAGTGATGGGATCGCATCTCAACTCTTTAAAGTAAATTTATAGAGTTAAAAAATTATGAGCCATATGCCTATGAAAGCAACTATACAATTAAGAAGTAAGAACGTATCAATCGATTTATCTCAACCTTTAGATATTTCAATGCCTTTAAGAGGAGCCGAAGATAATGTCAATGCTTGGTATATAGGTGCGCCTACCATCATACCTGAAGAGGTCGATGGCCAAACGATAAGTGTAAAAGAAGGCGCGGTAGTAAATTTCAACACCATTAACTTTAACCCGCATGCTCATGGGACACATACAGAGACGGTAGGGCATATTACAGAAAAGGTACATTCAATTAATAAAAAGTTAAAGCAATTCTTTTTCTTGGCTGAGGTAATTACTGTTGCCCCTGAAAAGATGGGAGAGGACTATGTGATTTCAAAAAAGCAGATACAGTTTGCTCTAGGAAATAAAAAAAGGGAGGCTATAGTTATAAGGACTATTCCTAATACTAAGGAAAAGAAGAGTAAACAGTATTCACATACTAACCCTACCTATTTATTAAAGGAAGCCGCAGAGTACTTGAAGAATAAAGAAATTAAACATCTGTTAATAGACTTACCTAGTGTTGATAAAGAAAAAGATGATGGAATGTTATTATCTCATAACGCATTTTGGAATACTAATGGGGAGTTACGTTTAGATGCTACTATTACTGAGTTTATTTATGTGCCTAATTCTGTAGAAGACGGGATGTATATTTTAAATCTTATGATAGCACCTTTTGAAAATGATGCCACTCCAAGTAAGCCGATACTCTATAAAATTTTAGATTAATTATGAAGACACTATTAAAGACAGAAGAGCTTCTAATGTTTGGGCTGGGAATTTATTTGTTCAGTTTGTTAAGCATGAATTGGTGGTGGTTTATAGGATGCATTTTATTGCCCGATATAGGAATGTTAGGCTATTTGATTAATACCAAAATAGGAGCATTAACATATAATATATGCCATCATAGAGGTATAGCCATTGTATGCTACCTCTTAGGAATATATCTTCAAAATGAAGCCTTGCAGTTTATAGGAATTATTCTTTTTGCACATGCTGCTATGGATAGAATATTTGGATATGGATTAAAATTCTCAGATAGTTTCAAGAATACCCATTTAGGAACCATAGGTAAATGAGCATGAGATGGATGTAGAACAACTAAGAAGTTATTGCCTGAGTAAAAAAGCGGTTACTGAAGATTTTCCTTTTGATGAGGATACTTTAGTATTTAAAGTTTTAGGAAAGATATTTGCGTTGATACCACTAGAACGCTGGGAACGAGGTCAAGCTTCGATCAACTTAAAATGCGAACCCGAATATGCTGAAGAGTTAAGAGGGATGCATAATAGTATAAGACCTGGATTCCATATGAATAAGAAACACTGGAATACTTTATACATACATGAAGGAGAATTAGAGATAAGATTCATTAGAGAGCTTATAGACCACTCATACGATAGAGTTGTTATAGGAATGCCAAAAAAACTTCGAGATACTTTAAAAGAAGAGTAGTTTAAAGATTATATTAGAAATAAGACTCATCTTTAATAGAAGTGAGATATAAACCTGTTGATATTCAAGAATATATAAAAAAAATATAAATGCTGAGCCTACTGACCGTTTATCGATAAAACACAACCGTTATATTTGGTGAACAGCTTTTTTCTTCCCTTGGTCGATTAATATTCATAAGCACAACAATTTTACTGAACTTTAAAACGTTGATTAATAGCTCCAAACTAAATTGTTCAACCTATTTCTATGTGTTATGTTACTAGAAATCACTAACTACAATAATCGATACGCTATTAAAGGTGCTTTAAACAAGCTTAATCTTAATACGTTCAATAATTTATTCTCTAATGTTTTTGAAAAGAATGATGTTATTATCATTGATATCGAGAAGGTTGAGAATATTGATAGGCATGGTGTTATGGCTTTAGCTAAACTTCATAACGAAGCTATTATCAAGGAAAAAAAGCTTTCTATCATTGGATTAGGCTGCAAAGAGCTTTACGACCACTTTAAGTCTGAAGATACAGCTGCATAATCTAACAAGACATATCTGCAACAATTTTCCATTCGCCATTAATGCGTTTAAAAATGATAATGAATACACCATTGGCATCACCTACATCTCTTTTTAGGTGATATTCCCCCATAACCCAATAGTTGTTGCCTTCAATTTTAGATATATCATTAATAACAAAATTTAAAGTACCACTTTCAGCTTTGGTAGGATATCCTTTCTTATAATTAGCTAATGTATTTTCCCAGCCTAGGGTTAATCCACGGCTTCCATAAAATTTTAAAGAATCACTTTTCCAGTAACCAGCCATAAAACCTTCGAGGTCATGTTTGTTCCAAGCCACTTCCTGATCGTGCATTACTTTCAAAATGCCAGCTTTGGCTTCATCATAAGAAATGTCTTTTTCGGTCTGAGATGCAATATTACTGCATGAAAGAAGTAGCATTGCACAGATAAGATAAATGTATTTCATGTCTAAATAAGTATAATTACTGTAAATGTAGTAACTATATTATTTTAAAGCGCACTCTTTTGATTTTTAAAGAAAGCATCTGCTTGCAATTGCATTAATTCTCTAGCTTTTTTACGCTTGTAATTATAGACTTCTTCCTCGTCAGCAATATCAGTATACACTTTATTATTAAGTGTATTATCAGTGCTCAATAACAGCTTACGCTCGTTAACCTTTTGAGTGGTCCAAGTTTTAACTGTAGTTTCTTGGTCTTGTAACCTGTAATCATATTCGCCTCTAGGAGACAATAACTTTGCAAAAATAGGAGAGGTCTCAATAGCTAAAAAGAGCAAAAAGATAAAAAACGAAGGAAGCCACGGAAGCTCACTTAAAGCATTCACTCTGGCCATTAATCCATCAAAATTATCAATGACGGGTTGAGAATTAGAAACACTCTCACCATAGTCGGCTTTAAGCGTAGCAATTTGAGATTCAATATTTTCAATCTTGGCTTTATTATCGGTTTTTAATTGTTGAAGTTCGGCAAGAGCAGCATCATGCTTTTCCCGTTTTTCTTTATATACAGGTCCTTTGCCTAAAAGCCCTGTTCCTGCTGTGCCTTCAGCCTCAGTAATATAAGTGTCATATAGTGCATTAACTTCGGCTTCTTTTGTGTCAATCTGAGATTGTAATGTTGTGATGTTGTTTTCAAGTTCTGTAATTGCAGGGGTATACTGTTCAGCAATTTGATTCTGATTAGCAAGGGTGAGCTCATTCTTTTGTTCAAGTAAAACCTGATCGATTTCCTTCTGAAATATTTTCAACTCCAACGGCTTAGAAATAACAATAGCTATAATAACTGCTAATAATATTCTTGGGGTCGCTTGAATAAGTTCATCTATTACATTATCACTTTTCTTGATGGTAGAGACAATATAACGGTCGAGGTTGAATATGAGAAGCCCCCAAACAAGACCAAAAAAGATAGCCGTAAAAAGATTATCGAATACAGTATACAATGCATAGCTCGATGCTATAGCTGCCATAACAGCAGTAAAGAATACGGTAGCACCAATACCGGCAAATTTATTTTGTTCTCCTATAGAACACTCTTTTAAAATATCGGTATCTGCACCAGAACAAATAATGAAGAATTGCTTTAACATAACCGCAAAAATTTTGATTGATAGAATATTAGAACGTCAAATGTTGGTATTTGTTACAAAATAACTATTAAAAGCATGCTAATTTTTTTTAATAAAGTCTTTTACAGCTTTAAATGTATTTGAGCGGTATTTAATAGTTCCTTTACTATCTATAATAAAATACGTTGGAAAAACAGTAATATACTGTTGTGTTGAGAATCGACCAGCGTAACCATCTATCTCTCTGTAATTTTTCCATGGATATAAATTATCCTTCATAAAATTTGCCCATACGTCATGTTTTAGATCCGTAGAAATACCAATAACTTCTACACTGTTTTGTTTTAGGAATTCATAGTCTTTCAACATCTGTTTATGATCCTTAATGCAAGGCGGGCAATTTACAAACCAGAGATCTATTAAATAAGTAGTGTTAGTGTCTAGTACAATTTCTGTTTCCGTTTTGTCTAAACTATAGAAACGATAATCACCAAGGTTAAGTTGTTTGCTAGACACCGCTTTTTCTATAGCATTAAAAGGGCTGTAAGCATGTTGTTTTAACGCATTTTTCTGACTGACAAGAATTCTGTGGATGGGTTTTAACTGTTCTGGGGTACTAATATTTCGATAGTAGTATTGGTTTGAGGGTTCAATAGAAAGTGGACTGCTTACATATGTTTTAACCTGATCTAATAAAAAAGTATTGATAGTAGTACTATCTGCATTTTCATTGCGTAATTTCTTGTATGCTTCTTGAAAAGTTAAATATTGATAATGTAAATTACTACCAATAATGGTGTCTATTTTTAAACCTCTATCAAAACGACCTTTGACAATAATGTTTTCGCCCTTAAGCCATAATTGTTCATTATAACTAGAATATTGTTTCCCGTTAGAATAAAACCAGACATTATAGAGATCATTGATACTGTCTTTTAAATTAACTCTTAAAGTGTCAGAATAGGGTAGAAACATAAACTCCCTATCCTGACCTATATTTGAAATAAAAACACTATCTATGGTCACATCCGATTGGATGTATAAATTGAGATCTGCTAAGTTTTCTATTCTATCTTCATTTGAGCGACACGAACTAATCAAGAAAACTAAAGCAACTATAATGCCTGTAGTTCTAATTTTCATTAGCTCTTTTCAGAGAATACATTAGTTGAAGCATGTTTGCTTATAATAGCCATATGCTTTTTATATTCAACTATTTCTTTTTCACTGTATACTTTTCCGTAGTAATTGTTATTCGAAAAAGTGTTTAGATAATTATAACTCGCTGCGATTTGTTTTCCTTCTTTTAATTTGGCCTCTTTTAACTTAGCTTCTTTGAGTTTAGCCTGTTTGAGTTTAGCTTCTTTTAACTTAGCTTCTTTGAGTTTAGCCTGTTTGAGTTTAGCTTCTTTTAACTTAGCTTCTTTGAGTTTAGCCTGTTTGAGTTTAGCTTCTTTTAACTTAGCTTCTTTAAGTTTGGCCCCTTCTAATTTTTTCTTTTTGGCTTTCGATTTTACCTCTATGATTTTTGGTTTAGAATAAATGTACACAGCTTCTTTGTTTTCCTTAGCCTTAGATTTTATATATATAGGATCTTTAGTCTTTACAATCTTTATAGCTTCATCCGAAGAGATTTCTTCCCCATCGTAATAAAAAACGCCTCCTTTCTTAGCATTTTCAATGACAAGATCTAAAGGTTTTTTTGGTGGCGGTGGTGGTGGAACTTCTCTAACCTCATGGTCAGGGACTTCAACAACTTCAACCACTTTTCCATCTTTTCTTTTAATCTTAGAGACTTTTTCTGGGTGCTTTTTAGCATAATAAGCCGCTTTCTCCTTAAGCCTTGCTTTTTCCTTTACTGTTAAAGGCTTTGCTGGCGCTTCAACTTCAATAACCTCTACAACTTTCCCATCTTTAGTCTTTATCTTTTTTGGTGCAGGTGGCGGTGGAGGAGGCGGTGGAAGGTTAGGGAAAGGTTCAGCCTTTTCTTTTTGAGCATCCGTCATAAGGCTATAGAGGTACTCCATACGTTTTACATCAGCTTCTTTTATCCTGATCTTCTTTTTGCCAAATTGATTATAGTATTTAGCCAGTTTATTATACTCAGCAATTTGCGCTGGTGTAGCTTTCTTCTGCATCTGTGCAGGTATAGGCGGGAATGGCTTAATATTATATTTTTTGATATCGGAAGCACTCATTGAAGCGTAAAGCTTTTCGGCTTTAGCTACCATCTTTTGAAAATGAGAATTGTCAGATCGATCTGAGTTTAAGAATATTTTCAGAGCCTTAGAATATTCTAAACTTAAGGCATTATATTTTTTTACGGCCTCTTCTGAAGTATCTTCTTTGCTTTCAGTTTTGACTTGTAGACTTAAATCAGTTAATGGTTCTGACTCTAAAGTGTCTCGCTCTATAATAGTTTTACTACTAAAACTATAGAGTAATATGGCTGCTATAGGTAGTAGCAATACGCCTATTAACCAAGCTTTTGATTTTGATGTTTTTGTTTTCATGACTGTAAATCGTTTTTTAAATGATGAATAATTTATTGAATTTGCGAAGTGTTGCTGATGCATGTGTGATGAAAAGCTTAGTAATACATTTTGATATGAGGACCGTTCAACACCTTTGCTTATAACAGCTGCATCAGCTAAGAATTCGTGATTGAGTTTAATACTGCGTTTAAAGAGTATAAGTATAGGGTTAAACCAGAATATAATTTGCATAAGCTCTATGAATAAGATATCCATACTATGTTTCTCTCTGGCATGTGTTTCTTCGTGCAGAATAACAGCTTCTGGTAAAGCATTAGACTCGTACTTAAACTTATTGAAAAATATATAATTAAAGAATGTATGAGGGTTAACATCTTTACCCATCAAAACATAGGTGAAAGGATTACGTTTTAGTTTGAGGCTAGAGGCAATCTTATGCCTTAATTGATACAAATTATAAATAAATCGTATTGAAAATATAAGAACTCCAATCAGATAAATAGTCCATAATACCGTTGCTACATTTATTATCGGCTGGTTAATTCCTGCTCCTGAAGCTGGAATGGATTCAGATATTAAAATACTTCCGTCTAAAGGTGTTGGGTCTACATACTGAGTTATTGTAATAAGAGGGATAATAACAGACAATATTGCTGTAGACAAAAGGTAAATACGCTTAAACTTATGGATGCTTTCGCGCTCTAATAATAGCTTATAGATACCCCAAAATATAAATAAGCAAGCAGTGAGTTTTAATATATAAATGCCCATTTTACTTCTTTTTAATTTCGTTATCTATTAATGTCTTAAGAGCTTCTAATTCTTCTTTTGTTAAGTCCGTTTTCGTTGTAAAAAACGATGCAAACTGTGATGCACTATCGTTAAAGAATGTTTTTATAAGCCCATTAAAATGCTTGGAGAAATAATCTTCTTTCTTTACCAAAGGATAATACTCTCTAGATTTACCATAGGTTTTGTAAGCCACATATCCCTTGTCTATCATACGTTTTAATAACGTAGCGATGGTGGTGGTAGCAGGTTTTGGTTCGGGGTAAATCTCTATGAGATCTTTCATAAAAGCTTTATTAAGCTTCCATAGATATTGCATAAGCTGCTCCTCGGTTTTCGATAATTGCATTATTCTACAAGTTTAGAGTTTGTTCTACAAATGTAGAATAAAAAATTTAAAATCCAATGTTAAATCTATCTTAAATTCGCTTAAATGCTTATATTTGTTACCGTTGCAATGAAAACACACCCCAATTATGAACAAGAAATACACATTGATTATAGGTTTATTATGTTGTATGCAGATTAGTTTTGCACAAACAATTCAGGATATTATAGACCAGATAGATGTCAATAATCTGCAAACCACGGTGTCTATCCTTACAGGTGGACAATCTACTATGATTAATGGCTCTTTACAGACGATTCCCTCTTGTGTGCACAATGCTAATGATCTTGCGGCTGACTATTTGGAAGAACAGTTCTTAGCTATGGATAATCTAACTGTAGAAGTCCAAAATTTTAACATTACCGGGAAGAATATAATTGCCACACAATTGGGGCAAACTAATCCAGACGATATTTATATCATTTGTGGCCATTATGATACTGTAGCTACTTATGGTGCTGATGATAACGCAACAGGTACAGCAGCAGTTTTAGAAATAGCCCGAGTGTTATCAACTCAATGTGTAGATAATACAATCATATATGCGCTTTGGGATGAAGAAGAAATTGGTCTACGAGGATCTGACTTTTATGCCTCTCAAGCAGCCGACACTTCCGGAGGGAATACAAGAGATAATATAATAGCAGTTCTCAATTTAGACATGATGGGATATGATGGTGATGCTCCCGGAACTGCCGGAGATAATGAGTTTGATATAGACTTCAGAGCTCAATTTGGGAATTCTACTCAGATTAAAGACGATTTGTTAGCGATGTTGGCGACTTACACGTTCGACCTTACAGCAGTTGTGGTTAGTAATGGAACCTTTGGAAGTGACCATGCTAGCTTTTGGGATGAGAATTATTCGGCAGTTTTAGTAGGAGAGTCCTGGGAGACTAATGATCAAAACCCATTTTATCATACCCCGGGAGATGTAATATCAACTATAGATTTCCCTTATTTTCACGAAATCACAAAACTAGCAACCGCATACATAACTACTAAAGCTGGTCTGATTGCTGTTGACAATACCGTCACGCAGAGTAGTTCTGAACTTGCCTCTAATGACGCATCAGGCAGTTACCAATGGTATAATTGTGATACTGATCAACCAATTCCAAGTGCTACCAATCAAACATTTACCCCATTAACTTCCGGAAATTATGCTGTGGAGGTGACCTCTGGTAGCTGCACTGAACGTAGCGATTGCTTCTTTTTTAGCGTGCTTTCTACGGAAACGTTTACAGAAGATGAAATTTTGGTATTTCCTAACCCGGTAACTACAGTGTTAAAAATTGACAATACTTTCAATCTTGAGGTCAATATTGAATTATATGATGTAACGGGTAAAGTTGTTCATCAGTCACAATCTTCAGAAGTACAAACTAAGATAGACATGAGTGACATGAGTACCGGAATGTACTTTTTAAAGCTGAGCTCTGGTCAAAAAGAAGGGACTTACAAAATCGTAAAAGAATAATCTATTACTGATTGTCGGGATATTCATTGATCCACCGGAACTTTTGAGATTTTAACTTAAAACTAGTGTGATCTAAACGCTCAAAGGAGATATATAGACTATCATTCTCCATAACCCCTTGTAATATTAATGTTTCAGAATTTGGATGTTTGTATATGAAATTCAATGTTTCATCTGCATTTGATGTTTTGAACACACTAACTTTCTTGACCGTCGTATCTGGCTTAAAAGTAAAACGATGCTTCTTATCATCCATAGTTTTTACGGTAGTTCTGTTATTCCCATCTATAATTAGGTAACGCCAGCGTTTATCATCTGTGATAAGTGGAGGAAGCGTATCGTTATTCTTTATAAAAAGCTTTACTTCCCATATCCCATATAAAAAAGGTTTATCCTGGTAATCACCACGACTTTGCTCTACAGAATAAAAGTTAACAGACATTAGACTTACAACGGCGACTAAGCCAATAGTTTTTATCCAGAAAATAGCTTTATGATACGTCTTGTCTTTTACAGGATGGTAATACTCATATTCAGTAACAGCTTTATTTTTAATAAATACATTCGTAAAACGCTTTATGTCTGTCATAAAAATAACGAGAGCCATAAGCACTAAATGTATTGAGAAGAGTTTCACAGGTATGTCAAAAAACAAGTTCATCATGGCAACTTGAGTCATGACCCCCATAACAATAAAAGCACCAATAGTTTGTGTTCTTCGAGGGATCAGTAACAATCCTCCCAGTACTTCCATAAAACCAACAAAGACATTAAACCCTTTGGAATACCCCATGTAGGTCCAAGCTAATCCCATAGGCGAAAAATTACCTAAAGGCTCTAAGAGTCGGGTAAGAGAAGCAGATGGAAATTGAACTTTAAATATTTTTACTAACCCATAAAGGAGCATGGCAAGAACCAAAGTTACTCTTAGCAATACCAGAAACCAATAAAAAAGTTTGTTGTAACTAGGGCGTTTTCTGTCTAATACAGACCATACAATAAAAAATAAAAAGGCCAAACAGAAGTTAACAAATGTCGTAACATAAGCAAAAGTCGTATCGCCACTACCCTGTCCATTGGTACTGTAATCATAAGTGATACCAAGAACTTTAGAACCAATCCATTTAAAAGGGGTTTCAAAAAAACTGGCAGTAAACGTTAAGACAACATAGAGTGTGAAGTAAAGGCATAGAAATCGAAATACCAGTTTACTTATATTACTCCAAGGTGATCTGTATGCTTGACTTAATAGCATATTATTTGTTGAGTTCCGTAAAATAGCTGTAGAACCATGGAATGGTCTCAATACCTTTTAAATAATTCCATATACCGAAATGCTCATTGGGCGAATGGATGGCATCGCTATCTAATCCGAAGCCCATAAGTATGGTCTTGCTTTTAAGCTCTTTTTCAAATAAGGAAACAATAGGAATACTACCACCACTACGTTGAGGAATAGGTGTTTTTCCAAATGTTTTTTCATAAGCCTTAGATGCAGCTTTATAACCTAAGCTATCAATAGGAGTCACATAACCTTGGCCTCCATGATGGGGGATTACCTTAACGGTTACACCTTTTGGAGCAATAGCTTCAAAATGTGATTTAAAAAGTTCTGTGATCTCTTCCCAATCTTGATGTGGTACCAATCGCATCGATATTTTGGCATAAGCTTTACTAGCAATCACTGTTTTAGCACCTTCACCAGTGTAACCACCCCAGATACCATTAACATCCAATGTTGGTCGAATAGAATTACGCTCATTAGTAGTATAACCTTCTTCACCATAAACAGCATCAATATCTAAAGCAGCTTTATAAGCCTCAAGCGAGAAAGGCGCCTTTGCCATTTCAGCACGCTCCGCATCCGAAAGGTTTTCCACCTTATCGTAAAACCCGGGAATGCTAATATGATTGTTCTCGTCGTGTAAAGATGCAATCATTTTGGTGAGTACATTAATAGGATTTGCAACAGCACCACCATACAATCCGGAATGTAGGTCTCTATTAGGTCCCGTGACTTCCACTTCAACATAACTTAAACCTCTAAGTCCTGTAGTAATTGAAGGCACGTCATTGGCAATCATTCCTGTGTCTGAGATCAATATAACATCATTGGCTAGCTTTTCTCTATTTCTTGGAACAAACCATGCCAGATTTTCTGAACCTACCTCTTCTTCACCTTCGATCATAAATTTAACGTTGCAAGGCAATTGCCCTGTTGAGGTCATATATTCAAGGGCTTTCACATGCATGTACATCTGACCTTTATCATCGCAAGCACCACGCGCAAAAATAGCCCCATCAGGATGACGCTCAGTGGCCTTTATCACAGGCTCAAAAGGTGGGGAGTCCCATAAATCTAATGGGTCCGGTGGCTGAACATCATAATGTCCATAAACTAATACCGTCGGTAAAGAAGGATTTATAATCTTCTCACCATACACAATAGGATAGCCCGGAGTTTCACAAATCTCTACATGATCGCAACCTGCTTCTTCGAGACGTATTTTTATGGCTTCAGCAGTTTTAAGTACATCGGGCTGATATTTAGAATCAGCACTTATCGATGGGATTTTTAGTAGCTCTACAAGCTCGTTGAGAAAACGATCTTTATTGGCGTTAATATATTCGGTAATTGTATTCATATCAGGAGTTTCAATAATCACAAATGTAACAAAACCTGAGTAACAATTTTCTTAAAAAAAAGCTATTTGAATATTGAAAGTATTGTGTATATTTGCACTCCTTATTTAGCGGGCGTGGTGGAATTGGTAGACACGCTAGACTTAGGATCTAGTGCCGCGAGGTGTGAGAGTTCGAGTCTCTCCGCCCGCACAATAAAAAAGCCGGGATGTTTAATCTCGGCTTTTTTATTTACTATTAGAGTTCTAGATATTTCCTTTTTGTAAATAAAAACCACCCAAGTATTATATACAATACACTTTTTATAGCGTACCAAATTGTAAACTGATAATATACTCCCGAAGGAATACCACTAGAGTCAAGATGGCACAGGAGGTGTAATAGGAGACGCACTGTGCCATAGCAAATAATAAGTAAGCTCCAATATTTTACGGCTTTAGGAGTGTTGCTTTTCTTTTTTAAGAAATATACAAATGGAGTAACCAAAACCATAGCCAATAACAAAGGATATATGTTTCCGATAAATAAATAAGTAACGACTTGCACCGTAAAAGGAATAAAACTTAAGAACAAGAGTAAGACGAATCGGTTGGTACGTTTTATACTAATCATACATCAATGTTTTAAAAACCTGAAAAATAAAATGAGTGGAAGTCGCTAAAAATTTAAAATTCACTGTGTTGTAAGTATCCTCTGGAGAATGATAGTAGGGCGTGGTATCACCTTTGACATATTCTTCCGAAATACCCAAAGCATCAAATCCTTGATCTATAAATGATTTATGATCAGAAGAACTCACTTTAGTACTATAAACAGGAATGTTATGAATCTCAGCTACTTTTCGATATACAGTTTCTAAAGCGGGTGGAGGTAACTCTAACTCTAATCCGTTATTACCATTCTCATCCCAACCTACCATGTCTAATGTATGCACGGAATGAACCTTTTTAGTACTACGCTTTAGTAGTTTTGCATAAGCCTTACTTCCAATTTCATCATCTTCTTCCTGATCAAAGAAGACGACAATAAAATGATAAGGGCGTTCTTTGAGTTGTGATAACTTGTAGGCAATTGCTAAGCTTAAAGCGATTCCGGTAGCATTATCTATAGCACCAGGGCTGCCACGCTCAGAATCATAATGTCCTCCGAAGACGATATAGGTATTGCTGTCGGTTGTGGCGGGTAAGGTCGCCGAGACATTAATACCTCGCAGAGGTAGAAAAAGTAAATCGATAAAAGGATTCCCATTCGTTGTTTTGTAGTGATGATTATCTACTACCAAGCCTAATTTTTTTAGGCAATCAGATAGATAATCAACAGTTACTTTTCGTTCATCAACAGTAGCTCTTTGTTTTAGAAACAGACTATCTTTTATAGGTTTCTTGCCGGTTAGTTTTGCTATAATTTCTTGTTGCATCGGCGTTATTTCAGAACTAAAAATAGAATCATTCTGAGCAGGTAAAACACATGCAATCAATGAGAGACAGATATAAATTAGATGCTTCATTTCTTTTGGTTTTGACTCATTTTCCATTTCACCCATTGACGCAGAAGATTGATTGCTACGTTTTTACCATTATCCCCATTGGTGAGAATGATAACACCACTTTTGGTTTTAAAATCCATCATAAAACCAGATTCCCAACCCGTGTTAGAACCCGCATGACCTGTAACAGCCATAGGCCCAAAAATATAGGTCATGTAGCCCAGGCCATAACCGCCACGCTTAGACTTAGTTATAGGGTTCATGGTGGTCATGAGTTTAATAGTTTCAGGCTTTAAAATAGAATTGCCATCAAATGAAGCTTTAGCAAAAAGAAGTAGATCTTCGAGAGTAGTATGCAATCCTGCTGCTGCTTTAGCCGTAAAACGCTCTATCGGAACCTCAGTTCCGGATGTGTCATAAGGCTTTGCAGAATGCTTAAGAATAGTCTCATTAATTGTAAAGCTGGTATGTCGCATTTTTAAGGGCTTGAAAATGGTAGTTTCCATATAGCTTTCAAATGATGTTTTAGTCACTTCTTCTATCAATAACTGAAGTAGGGTATAACCGCCTCCGGAGTATTTGAATTTAGTCAGAGGCTCATGTATAACTTCAACTTTGGCATTGTCGCGCACAGGCCCATTTTCACCATCTAAAGATGCTTCTAATGTAGGTAGCTCTAACTCAGGTGGGAAAC
The DNA here is from genome assembly GCA_965230605.1 of Winogradskyella sp. Lineage (GTDB taxonomy): Bacteria > Bacteroidota > Bacteroidia > Flavobacteriales > Flavobacteriaceae > CBDDLD01. Next base: position 441,389 of record CBDDLD010000004.1, read on the forward strand.
CGGGATATCCGTGAACAGAGATGCCTCCGGTATGACTTAAAAGCGATCTAATAGTGATCTTATTATGATCATATTCAGATTTTGGAAGCTTCCATCGGGTTAAGTGCTTTTCCACAGGATCATCCAGATTCACTTTACCATCTTCAACCAGTTTCATCACACCCCAAGCGGTAAACATTTTGGAGATGGATCCAATATTAAACCCAGTATGGGTTTGCATAGCCAATTGATTTTTAACATCAGCATAACCTAAGCCCTTTTTATAAATGACATGACCATTATCTATAACTGCAACAGCTAAACCGGGGACATGGGATGTTTTCATTTGACCGGTTGTCTGTTCTTCAATATAAGTTTGAAGAGGCGTGAAGGCAGCTTCTGCAGATTCCTGCGCTTGTATGACAGCTATGGTCAATAGATATAAACATAAGAACGTTTTTTTCATGATACTTGCTTTTGAAATTTGCTCAAATCTATAAGCACATCACCTCCTGTAAAAAGTTATATGATATATAACCACTATAGCTATCTAAACTATAGTAATCGATGGATGAGATAGTATCCATCATTGATTTTCGGAAGTACATCATTAAAACACTATCGATTATCAAATAAATTGTACTGAACTACTGAAAACAATACCTTTGAAAGATGTCTACGCTTGTAAGGAAATATGTGTCAATAATAATCCCTTGGGTTTTCATCATAGCATCTATAATTGCAATGATGAAATTTAAAATGATGGGGGAGCGTTCTATGGACCCTGTTCATGACACTTATTTTTACATTTGCCAGGTGGTATTTGTTCTGGCCATTGGTTATTTGGTGATAAAATGGTTGTTCAGCATGATGAAAGCCTACAGGCAATTAAAAAATGACAAAACAGAAGCGGAGCTCATGCTATTGAAAAGTAAAATTGATCCGCATTTTTTCTTTAATACCCTTAATAATCTATATGGACTAGCTTTGGAAAAATCTGAGAAAACCCCAGAAGTTATTCTCAAGCTTTCCGAGATTATGCGTTATACCATTTATGAGGGAAAAAACGATACCGTAGCTTTAAAAGATGAGGTGGATTATCTTCAGAAATATATAGAGATTCATAAGCTGAGATACAATAAGAATGTAGATGTTGCATTTAATACGCATATTGAAAATGAAACCATTAAGCTAGCTCCTTTACTATTGATTATGTTACTCGAAAATGCCTTTAAGCATGGGGTAGAAAGTCTCATTGATGAAGCTTATATTCGTGTTGACCTTAAAGCAGATGAAAGCACGATAACGTATACTGTGGAAAACAATTTTGAGAAAAGAACGGAGGCGGATCAGGGCATAGGCTTAGATAATTTAAAACGAAGGTTGCAATTAATCTATCCGAATACTCATAAATTTACTACAGTGTCGAAAAACAATACCTATATAGCAACATTAACTTTAAAAGCATTATGACTACCTATGTTATTATTGATGATGAGCCTATAGCGCATAGAATAATCGAAGGCTATGCAAATCAAATGCAGAGCCTTAAAAAGGAAGGGAATTGTTATAATGCCCTTGAAGCTATAGATTTTTTAAACCGTATATCAGTTGATCTTGTTTTTTTAGATATCAATATGCCAAAGCTTACTGGGTTTGAATTGTTAAAAACCTTATCAAACAAACCAAAGGTGATCATTACATCTGCGTATGAGGAATTTGCTATTCAAGGTTATGAATTCGATGTGGTTGATTATTTATTAAAGCCGTTTTCTTTTGAACGATTTCTTAAAGCTGTTAACAAGGTCTCGCATTCGCCACCAACTACCATTAGTAAGATTTCCAATAGTGAACCGGAGTATATCTTCATAAAGGCTGATAAGAAACAATATAGAGTGGTTTTAGATACCATTCTATTTATTGAAGCCTCAGGGAATTATTGTAAGGTCTATTTAGAAGATAAGAAACTAATCACCTTAAAAAAAATATCAGATTTTGAAGGCATGCTGCCAGATCGCTTTATTCGTGTACACAACTCATTTCTTATTGCAAAAGATAAAATAGAAGTCATAGAAGGCAACAGCATTCATATGAGATCCCATAAGATTCCTATTGGGCATACTTATAAAAGTGTTATTAAAACCTTATACAATGAATAGTTTTAACAGCTTAGAGTTATAGACTAAAAATCCCAAAGCCTCATTTTATTTAAATTTACACGCAACCATTTTTTGTTTCTAGCATCTTTTTAAAAAAAGCAATATTATGAGAAAGAGAAACAAACTATTTTTAGTTGCATTCTTAGCTTTGCTAATGGGGTGTAACGATGCTATCGACATTAGGCAGCCGGGACGTTTAGATGCAGCCAACGCATTTAGGTCAGTTGCCGATCTTCAGCTAGGACTATTAAATGTATACGATCAGTGGGATTTAACACCAGAGATCGCTTTAGCCTCTAACTTCTGTGATGAAGTTGCTGTAAGCTTTGACAGTGGAGGTCAAGGATTCGCCTTATATGATTTTGTATTGAATGCAGGTAGTGCCGCAGCAGCAGATTTCTGGGTACGTAACTTCCGTTCTAACAACCGTGCAACCATCTTAATTGAGGCAGCAGCTAATATTACGCCTGATGCTTCAGAGCAAGATCAGTACAATAACATCTTAGCACAAGCACATGCGATTAGAGCCTATGCTAACTTAGAGTTATTAACCTACTTCAGCCCGGACCCAACAGATGATTCTGCTTTAGCAGCTCCAGTCATTGACTTTATTCCTGGATTAGGAATTCAACCAAGTAGAGATACTACTGGAGAGCTTTGGGATTACATCAATTCGGATTTAGATACAGCAGCAAGTTTAAGTACAGAGCAGTCTAATACCACATTTATCTCTAGGGATGCTATTAACGCTATGCGTGCAAGAGCAGCATTAACTAGAAGAGATTATACCACTGCAGCTAACTTAGCGTCTCAGTTATTAGCAGCTTACCCATTAGCAAATACTACGCAGTATCAGTTAATGTTCTTAGATGCCGATAACACAGAGGTAATCTTTAAGTTAGAGCGTACACAAAATGATAACTACGATGGTCAAGGTGCTACAGGATCTGTAGCTACAGGTGGTGGATGGGCAGGCGCTCGTTTCGCATTCGTAGATGCCACAATTACAGGAGGTTCTTATTTTGAAATGGATAGAGCCTTATTTAACTTAATGGACCCTGCAGATGTACGTTTCACAGTAAACGTAGCACCATCTTCAGTGATCAACCCTAATTATGACACGGATCCGGACCCTGTAAATACTGATATTCTCATTATCCAGAAGTACCCGGGATCAGAAGGGCAACCATTAATGAACGACCTTAAAGTGTTCAGATCATCAGAGATGTTACTCATCTTAGCAGAAGCTAGAGCTGCACAGAATGATCTTGCAGGTGCAGCAGCGCTTATCGATCAACTAAGAGATGCGCGTTTTGGTTCAGACCAGGCAGCACCATCTTACGCATCACAAGCTGAAGCTTTCGGAGCCATATTAGATGAGCGTCGTGTAGAACTTTGCTTTGAAGGCCACCGTTATAAGGACCTTAAGCGTCTTGGTGTTGCAGGAAACAGAGGTATACAAAGAGACTTAACCGACTGTACTATACAAAGTGGTGCATGTGCACTTCCGGCTGACGATTTCAGATTTGCATTACCAATTCCAATTGTGGAGATCAATGGTAATCCGGGAATCGCATCGCAACAAAACCCAGGCTACTAAAAACTACATTATATAAAAGCAAAAAAGCTTCTCATTAACGGGAAGCTTTTTTGCTTTTATATAATATTCATTACATTGAAATCACATATGATTATATTTGACTCATCATTAACCGGAAAAAGACATTGACCTCTAACTGACCATGCTTTTTAACTCACTCGATTTTGCTGTTTTTCTTCCTATAGTATTTGCCCTGTACTGGTTAATACCGCGTCAGAATATAAGACTGCAAAACCTTCTTATTGTCGTAGCCAGTTATGTGTTTTACGGCTGGTGGGATTGGCGCTTTTTAGCACTCATTCTTTGCAGTACTATTGTTGACTATTGTATTGGCAGGCAAATGCCAAAGGTTGACAATATCAGAAAGCGAAAAATATTACTATGGTTAAGTATTGGTGTTAATATCGGGTTTCTGGGCTTCTTTAAGTATTATAATTTCTTTGTTGAAAATTTTGTCGAAGCCTTTACCTTCTTCGGGTTCAATATTCAGGCAAACACTTTGAATATTATTCTACCTGTGGGGATTAGTTTTTACACCTTTCAAACGTTGAGTTACACGATTGATGTATATCGAAAAAAGCTTGAACCGACTAAGGACCTCGTTGCATTTTCTGCCTTTGTCAGCTTCTTTCCACAATTAGTAGCCGGACCTATAGAACGCGCTACCCATCTATTACCACAGTTTTATAAAACAAGGCTGTTTGATTATTCTAAAGCGGTGGATGGATTACGTCAAATTCTTTGGGGCTTATTTAAAAAAGTAGTGATTGCCGATACTTGTGCGCAGTATGCCAATGATATATTTAATAATTCCGGAGACTATTCAGGAAGCACACTGATATTAGGTGCTCTATTCTTTACATTTCAGATCTATGGTGATTTTTCCGGCTACTCGGATATCGCTATTGGTACTTCACGACTGTTTGGATTTAACCTGAAACAAAATTTTGCCTTCCCTTATTTCTCAAGAGATATTGCAGAGTTCTGGAGACGCTGGCACATTTCCCTTTCCACATGGTTTAGAGATTATGTATATATCCCCTTAGGTGGAAGTCGAGGGTCTACAGCAATGAAAGTGCGAAATGTATTTATCATCTTTTTGGTCAGTGGATTTTGGCACGGCGCCAATTGGACCTTCATTGTGTGGGGTGGACTAAATGCACTCTATTTCTTACCTATATTATTAACCAATAACAACAGAAAACATTTAGATGTGGTGGCTTCCGGGAAGGTGTTACCAAGCTTCAGAGACTTTGTAGCCATTGCCATCACTTTTGCGCTTACGGTATTTGCTTGGATATTTTTTAGAGCCGAGAACATCGATCATGCAATATCATACATTTCAAGTTTGGCTTCCGGTTTGGATGACTATAAACACTATTACAAATCTTACCGTTATCTAGTTAACCTAGGAAAACCCTTCCTTATACTGGCATTGTGTTTCATGGTCATTGAATGGGTAGGTAGGGGCCAACAATATGCCATTGAGAAGCTAGGCCTAAACTGGCATAAGGCGCTACGTTGGGCAATGTATATACTGATAGCCATCGCCATTCTCTTGTATGGTGGCAGCAAGCAAGAGTTTATTTATTTCCAATTTTAGATCATGAAACGGCTCTTAGTACAAATAACAGTTTTTTTAGTATTGGTGAGCATTGGCTTTGCATTACTGTTAGCAAGGGCAGACGGCTATACCGATTCGTATTACCTAAGATTCGCTTCACCACAACAAGAAAGTTTGATTCTTGGCACCTCTAAAGCCGCGCAAGGCATCCATCCGCAGGTACTGGATAGTATTTGTGGGACTCAGTTTTACAATTATGCATTCACCGTAGATCATAGCCCTTATGGAGCGACCTATTTAAATAGCATTAAAAAGAAGGTGAAAAAGGGTGAGCAACGCGGTACTTTTATTCTAACGGTTGATCCCTGGAGCATTAGTACTAGAAAGGAAAACTTGGGGAAGGCCTCTCAATTTAGAGAGATAGAGCGTTGCTTAGGCAATACCTCTAGCGTGGCTGTAAACCCAAATTACGAATACCTGCTCAAAAACCTAAGCGGGAGTTATCACGCCACAGTATTTAAAAAAGAATCCCCGATATTTCTTCATGATAATGGTTGGTTGGAAGTCACGATTAACATGGATTCTGCAAAGGTGCAAAAGAGCATTCAGTCGAAGTATGAAAGCTATAAGAAAGACATGCTGCCCAAATATCAGTATTCTCAGATTCGATTAGATGCTCTAAAAGCAACCATCGAGTTTTTAAACACCTATGGCGATGTGTATTTGGTGAGACTTCCTATTCACCCAAAAATGATGGCGCTTGAAAATGAACTCATGCCCGACTTCGAGGATAAGTTAAAAGCAGTTATTCCCTTAACCAAAGGCTATATGAATATGACAGATCTGAATGACACCTTTATATATACAGACGGCAATCATTTGTATAAAACATCGGGTAGGGAAGCGACCAGGATTATTGCAGAATGGATAAAATCGTAAAACACGTATCTTTATGTGATATCACATGATTTGGATTTAAGATGTTCAGAAAGAAATTGAAACAAATAGTAATTATACTTCTATGTCTTACTGTTTTTAATTGTGGTAGCGACGATACCATCCAACAATTAAATACCGAAGAAGCAGACCTTTTAGAAACGTTTCAAAACATAGAGGCCAACAGTCGTTTGACTATAGCTGACGATACAGAACCCGGGCAAAAACTAGAGCTTTGTCTAACTTATATCGATAAAGCCACTAAGCAAATTTTAAAAGGACAATCGGTTAAATTCTACCATACTTCCAATTCAGGAGACTATGAACCCCAGGTTGGTAATGATGAAACCACAGCACGACTCAGTGGTACTGCCATTACTGACGATGATGGGCGAATTTATATTAGAACCATTCTTCCGGGGAATTATGCCAGTGATGGCGATAACCGACATATCCATACGGATGTAAAAGGGGCGAGACCGGAAACCTACGATATTCACTTTAAACAGTATACTGGATTTATGGGAACTAATTTTGTGAATGGTAGCGATCAGCATTTTTTAGCAGATCTAAAATTCAATAGAGACAGTACTCTGGTTATTTTTATGACTGTAGAAGTGAAGCGCCCACAACTGAATGATTAAATCATAGTGAAAAAAATACTACATACCGAACGTCTTACTTTACGAGAATTCACTCCTGACGATGCCGACTTCATTATAAAACTGGTGAATACACCTAAATGGCTAGCTTATATTGGCGATAAGCAAATTAAGACCAAGACACATGCGGATACCTATATTAAGGACCTTCAAGCCTCCTATAAGAAAGACGGTTTTGGACTTTGGCTGATCGCTTTAAAGGCTGATGAAACGCCTATTGGTATGTGCGGTTTGGTGAATAGAGATAGTTTGGAGGATATTGATGTGGGCTTTGCATTGCTCCCGGATTATGAGGAGCAAGGTTATGCTTATGAGGCTGCTAAGGCTACCATGCATTATGCTAAAACCAGCTTAAACATAGATAAAATTGTAGGCATCACCAATACGGAAAATTTAGGGTCTATCAAACTGCTCAATAAGTTGGGCTTGTCGTATGAAAAGACCATCACCTTGTCTCATGGGGATACGGTGTTGTTGTTTTCATAAGCTTCTGTAGATTAATAAAATACCTGATAGGATTAAAATTAAAATTCCTATATACTGACTAGGTTGAGTAGATAATTGTGTATAAGATTCTTCTTTTTTATACGTCTTAGTTTTTCCAACTTAATATTTAAGCCAAAGTATACCCAATATAATTAAACAAATTCCTAGAACTATTTCCAACCAACTACTACTAGTAATACCTATGGTGTTTACCTTCATTAGAATAATTCTTTAATAATTAAAACGATGCCTATTAAAAGAGCTCCAATACCACCGGTTAAAAATCTATGTATATATATGCCTGTAATTTTTCTTTTCTTACAATTAAAGTACTCATCTATAGAGAGTATTCCAATTAAAATAGCAATTACCCCAAAAATTATATTTAACATAGAATCTCTAATTTATTACAATGTGTTTAATATAAACGTATTGTCAAGCTCTTATTTTTTTTCTATCCAATAAGGTATTATTTCACTTTTATCTTTTTCTTTAACTTCTTTTAAATCAACTCCTTTAGCATTTAAATAAAGAATAAACCGAGTAAAACCTTCAGGATAGCTATCATCGTATCTTATTAATGTGCCTTTTTTTAGGTTTCCTATTTCTCCTATGTGTACATCCTCTTTTAGCTCAAAATAGGCCTCGTGATTTTCGATAGATAAATAGAAATAAGTAATTATACAACCTAATAGTAGTCCTGTAATTCCTGATATAACATTACTTTTCTTCATTATTTGCTGTTTTTGTTCATTCTTTCCCATACCATTTAGCAATAGTATTCTCAGAAGGCTTATTACGAATAGGAAAATCGCCACTGTTCCACTGCCAAGGGTATAGGCCGGCAAACCATTTTTTATTCCATAGTTTTTCAAACAGCGCTTCGTAGGCCAATTGTTGAGTCCGATCCGATTTTTTAGTGTACAATCGGTCAAAAGCCGATCCCCATTCCCAGGGCGCAACTGTGGCATAGGCGTCATTACGGTAACCCACTTCAGTAAATAATATAGGTTTATCAAATGTTTGAGAAACGGTTTCCATCGTTTTAATATGAGGCTCCCAACCTTGTTTTATGGTCTCTAGATCCGGATTGCCTGCTTTGGTCAATGGGAAATAAGCCTGTATGCCAATATAGTCGAGTAGGTCCCAAAATTCAATAGCGGCCAAATCGCTGTCCCAATTAGCAGCATAAGTTAGCTGACCGTGGTATACCTTTTTTATCTCCTTAATGAGTGCGATCCATTGCTCAGGTTGTTGGTCTACAGAGGTTCGTAATTCGGTGCCGATACACAGGAGTTCAACACCGGTCGTTTCAGCCATTAACGCATAGTGCAGCATGTTCTTTTTATAGGAAGCAAACCAAGTATTCCATTCTGAATCCGAATTCAGGGTAATGTTAGAGCGCCAACCTTCAGACATCCATAAATGCGGTTTCAACATCACATGGAGGCCTTTGCCTTTGATGGTCTTTATATCGTTGATATATACAGAATCTCTGGTGGACCATCTGCCAACCGTTTCAGGTGTGGTCACGGTTTTTGTGCTTTCATCTTTTTGATAGAAATAGGGGAAGAGCGCCACCCATTCAATATTAGAACGTATCATATCGTCAATGGGAAACGCTTCAGAGGACCAGGATCGGTAGACACTCATGCCACGATGTTTGGTGTCACTGGCATAGGCATCGTTAGAAAATGCTTTGGTATTTTCGATACTGTAGTCCCATTGGTATTTAAAATCTTCCTGTAAATTGTTTTTAATGATAGCCCTGACGCTAAAGATCAATATACCCAATGGTAAGAGACATCTATAGACTAAGCGCGACAACATGGTTTTTGTTCCTTTTTTACGATAGACACGTACAAAATAACGTATGAGTAGAAACAAAATATAAAAGAATAGTACTAAACCATGAAAAAACAGCAAGCCACGTTGGGTCGTATATATGGTTTCAAAAGCACCTAACACTCTGGAAAACGACGCACTAAACCCTATAAAAAGAGATAGGAATAGTAGTGTGAATACATATACTTTAATGACATTAAGCACGACGCTTTTCATAGCTGCAATTTAATACACTAGACTCAAAATGCTGTGATTTGTTACAAGGGTTATATACTTGAGTTTTAATCTAATTTTCCGAAAACTCATTTCTTTAAGGATTTAATAAGCTTCCATATTCCAATTAATATAAATGACTGAATGGACGTATTAGCTATTACTAATGCTATATTCTTTATAGTCCAAAAATCTTTGCTGGAAAGTAGCAGAGGGAAACTCTCATTATAAAAAACCAGAGGGAAACCAAAAATATAGTTAATAGCTCTATTGAATGAAATATTGATTTCATTTGCGTCATCAGTCATCGAGGTAAATAATAAAAAGAGATAGGCAATTCCCATAAATATGAGTATGCCTGTAAAAACAGCAAGAAACCTATATTTAGCTTTCATACTATAAACATACAAAAGCCAGAGTAAATTTACTCTGGCTTTGTAAATAATGGTCTATTTTAGTTTATAAATGGTTTTCCTTTTACCACTACGCTAGAGGCATAGCGGTAGCGGGGATATTACATACTTAATCAGAAAAATATTTTTTTAATATTTTGCCTTTACTGTCTAATTCCAAAGTAAAAGTTCCGCCTGTGTGTTCTAATACTTCTTTTTCGCTTGGACTTTTATAATTGTCGACCTCTTGTTTACTCAAAACTTTAATTACAATATCATCACTTATTTGGATTAAAGATTTTGATTGGTCGATTAATTCTTTTAGAAAGCAGTTATTGCAAATGTTTAGTTGAACAATTTGTATATCACTATCTAATTTATCGTAAGCAACTAAATAATACTCATTCTTTTTATCAATAACATTCAATAGTTCACTTTTGACAGCTTGGCTGAAATAAGTATTGTTTTGTTTAATTACTTTATTTTGACTTTCGCATGATGAAATCGAAAGTAGAATTATAATAAGTGATGATAAATAATGTTTCATAATTTCTGATTGTTAAATAATTTTAAAGCTGTTTGAGCAAGGTTAAACGATCCTGAACGTGTACGTTTATTTGTAGTATGATTATTTATAGAATCCCGCTCGCGCGGATTTGCAATCCGTGCTTGATTAATCTAAAATATAAATAAACATACAAAAGCCAGAACAATTTAGCTCTGGCTTTGTAAATAATAATCTATTTTAGTTTATAAATGGTTTTCCTTTAACCACCAGCGTGGACGCTGGCGGCAGCAGGGGAGCTGAAAGCTAGCAGATATTGATGAAATTATTCTATAAATACTTTTTGAGTAATAATCTTTTTATCTGATATTACTCTTACTTTGGTTGTGTCATCTAATTTGATATAAACAAAGTCGTCCAAAATACCATTTATATAATTTTCACCTTTACTACTAAATTTAATATCAAAAAGTGGAATGGTATTATTATCCACTGCATAAAAAGTATCTAGTTTAATTTTATTTTCAAAATAAGATATTTTTCTATCAGATAAATCAACTTTAGTTTCTTGGGACTTATAATAATAAAGATATCTTTCATGTCTACCTTCTTCAAAGATGTTTTTATTAAGACTATCCATTTTGTAGTTTTCATAATTGATTACTACCAAATAGACACTATCTTTATATAACCTTTTAGCCTTTTCTTTAGTCTTTTGATTAACAAAGTCAAACTTTATTTTTGAATTTTGTTTTATAGACTTGGCTTCAGGTTTAACTTTATCATAATTTTTGATTCCACTGTCGTTGCATGATTGAACTAATATTATGCACAAAATACTAATTATGTGTCTTCCTATATTCTTCATATTTTTTATTTGCTTTATCTCTTTTATTCTTTTCAACTTTAGGCATTTTAGATAAATCTTTTGCATTTATTACAGTATCTTCACTAAACTCCCAGCTACCGCCAGCGTCCACGCTGGTGATATAAACTTACAATAATATCTTGTCATTGTTATTTAAACCTAGCTTTGTCCAAAATTTTTAATTTTCTTCTTTTGTAAAAGAAATCGATTACATAGTTGGACGAAATTCGTAGAATGAGACAAATCTAAATACATCGATTCACGAGCTCCTTATTTTTATAATTGAATAGCTCGCGAGTAAAAACAAGAAAACTAGAAAAGAAAAACAGACCTCATATTTAGTATGAAGCCTGTTTTGTCAGTTGTATTTTTAATGTTTTAATTAATCTGTACTATCTTTTCTAAAGCTTGTAGAAGTATTACCATCTGGTGTTCTATTTAAATAGTTTCCACTTACATAGAAAATAGTACTTCTTATTTCTTCATAATCTAAACCTTTTTCATTGAAATTCTTCCAATTCTTTACCCTTATTTTACAATAAGGATCATCTACAAACTCCCATTCTCCCTCTGAAATATCAATGAATTCATACTCTTTATAATAAAGAGTGTAAGTGCCATCAGGTTTTATTTCAATATAGTTGATAGCGCCATCATTTCTATGATTAGAATATTTTCCATGAATCAATGGTTCATTGCACGATTCTAAAGAAATACAACTATTGAATAATACAAAGAGAAAAATAACTTTAATTAAGATAATACTTGTTCTAATTTTCATTTTTTTTAAAATTAATCTGATAAACCTTTGTTTACTTTGAGAGTGAAATGAATTACTTGTGTAATAGTGGATAACGGTCTATCACCATCCTTTCTGTCATAATTATCAGCAACATGTAGAAATAATGAATTTCTACTTGTATGATTAGTAATTATTCCAATCAAATTACCATTCTCAATTTTTGCATCAACGATTGCGCCTCCTATAAAAAATTGTACTGGATTAGAATCAATATGCTTTTCTATAGATTCCACCCAAGAGGTAGGATTTTTATTAGGACTGAACTCTAAGCCAATAGTTTCAAAGGTGAAATCATCTCCACCCGCTCGCGCGGATTTGCAATCCGTGCTTAACTAATCGAAAATATACTGAATGTTGATATCAATTTCATTATCAAGTTCAGCATAGTTCCTAGCTGAACTAAAATAATAATCTTCAGGTTGAGTTACAATTTTTTCACTGACAGGGTTATTATGTATATAGTTTAATTTTTGTTTTATAAATGTATTTGAGTGACAGATTTCTGCATGATAGCCATCTTGCCACACTTTGTATTGTTGTTTACGCTTTAGATGAGAACAAGCGTTTTTAAAATAATCTAGCATCCATTCTCTTCGGCTTTCTGGGTAATTGATAATTGTATCAATAATCTTTTTGGAAGTAAATTTCTTGAAATCTCTAATAATGTCAGACAAGACCAAGCCATCTTTTGCACTAGCTAAAAGATGTATATGACTATGCATTATACAATACGCATAAATGTCTAAACCTTTGTGCTGCTGACAGTATTTTAAAGCGTTGAGAATGACATATTTTTGTCTAAGTCTGGTAAAGATATCAATCCAACCGACAGTTGTAATAGTAATAAAGTACCCGGAATCGGGCATTATAGCTTTGTATTTGGTAGACATGTGGGCGGTTTTTATAAAAGTAACTATATTTTATAAATAAACCCTGTAGTTAAGACTACAGGGTTTACTTTTTATTCTTGCACGGATTACAAATCCGCGCTATCGGGTTTACTTTTTATTCTTGCACGGATTACAAATCCGCGCTATCGGGATTTTATAAATCCGAACTTTTAGGAGTTTTATCCAAAACGCCATAAACAATGAGATAAATGATCGCAATAAAGTTAATCCCTAAGTAAAGTGTGCCATCGCTTTGTGTAAATCCAGTTTCATACTTTAGATTTATAAATTGGGATAAATCTAATATTTGTAATATCTGATAGCTTTTTTCTTTTGTGATGATTATTAACTGAGACAAAATCCATATTAAAATCAGTACCTTAGAAAGTTTTCTTTTACCAAGTATAGCTGTGATAAAAGCAACAATACCAACCAAAGATATTAAAATTGATAAATTTGGATTGGATATTGTTACTAATATATTTATCAAACTTACTAATGAGGTTATTATTGAAAAAATCAGAAATCTATTATTAACCATATTTTATTATGTTTATTTCATATGTGAAAAATCGTGAACGAACTACTTTAATGACAAGATAAAACTTTCTTTCATTTTTCCTTATTTTAACCCTTCTGAAAAAAGTTAAGTAATAAAACACAATTAGATTTGTTTTATTAGAATATTTAGAATTAATTTCTTTTAATTCTGATTCTGGAACAATATCAAGTTTTAATACCTCAAACCCTTTTTTTTCAAAAACTTTACATATTCTTAGATATAACTCTTGATCCTTATTTAATATCCACTTAAATCTACGCCTGCTATATTTGTATAAGACGAATAGAAGGATAAATAAGAATATAATTAATATAAAATCCGTTAAACTAATCATTTACATTTAAATAAACTCCCCCATTACTGTCAAAAACAAAAAACGCTCCCATACTTATTCCTGTACCAAATCCTCCCCTCATCCTTTGGAGTCCATTATCAGAATAAACTTGTTGGGTTTTGTATAGAAATGTACCTCCCGAAAGTGTCGTTTGCTGATTTTGGTATACATTGTTGTTGTTATATACATCTATTCTTTCATAACTTCCAGATACAATAATGCCAGCTCCACCTCTATGTATAAACCGCCTTTCATCATTCATACCAAAATAATATAAGTTTGAATTATTTTGAAAACCGTTTACAAAATCCCATGAATAATTAAGATTAAACTCTCCCAAAATTAATGCATAAGCACCACCCTTCAGTTCAAATAAACCTTCAATTTCACCTGCACCTTGCATTCCAAGAGAAAAACGATTGTTCCATTCAGCATTTACAGAGGTTTTTTCAATTAAATTTTTCTTAGCAGTTTCTTTTACATCTGATACTAATTGTCTAGCTTCTTGATATTCATTAATTTCTTCTTCACTAGTTGCTGTACTTGGAGAAGTAAGTAATCTCTTTAAAAGTTGACAAAGCCAATTACAGTCTGTTTCTTGAATATTGTTACTGCAATCATTACACTCTTCTGTTGTATTATCATTATTTTCATTTTCAACCTTAGAATTACTTTCTAGGTTTACAGCTCCTTGAAATGCCCCTTCACCACCATTCATATACTTATTTCGATGTGCTTCATGATCAATACCATACTCACTATCCGCCCCAGACGGATCTGCATAATACACCGGATTATTATCAAAAGCATTATACGTTGATAATGAATGATGCACTACAGGATCAATACCCGTCCAACGCGCTATCGCAGGGTCGTACTGTCTAACATCCATTTCATAAAGATCTAAGCCAAAAGACTCCTCCAACTCAATGCCATTGTATCTATACTTCGTCGCCTGTGAGTTAACATCCGCACTGACCACATCATTATACCCTTTATGTTTTAAGCCAAATGGATAGTAGTTATGCTCTTCTATGATTTCAGTATTGTTGTCAATACTATTATCCTTATTAAAATCGCCATAAGCCAGTCTAATATTACCTAAATGGTCTTTAAACTGGTAGACATAGTCATACTTACCACTACCATCAGGTTCTACATAACCTTCCGGTTGCGAGAAGAACTTAAGCACAATTGGAGATAAACCTGAGCCTTGCTCATAGACAAAGTTTCCGGCATAATAGGTGGTAGCCCCACTAGAGAGGTTGGCCTGCTTTACAAACTTGCTCAGCTTTACCCCTGTGGCATCATAGACATAATCGATAGTACCGGCACCTGTTGTCGCTGGATCGTTATTATGAAAAGTCACCTGTGTTGGCAGATTTAAATGGTTGTATGCTAAGTTAGTAATATTTTTGTTCTTATCCAGAATCATATTGCCATTACTGTCATAATTATAATCACTACTGGTGCCCGAATTAGCGGTATCATCAAAACCTTCAGTACTGATCGTTGAGGAAGCCGTGTCATCAACATATAATAACTTATTGGTATCAGTGGTGTAACCATAAGTGAGTTCATCCATTACCAGATTATTTTCCCCACGACGCTTCAGTCCGGAGATATTCCCATTTTTATCATAACCTACATCCCAGAGATCATAACCGGAGCTAAAGTTATAACTGCTGCCTGAGTCTATACCATAATCCGCTTCTTTAATGCGGTTTAACGCATCATAACTATAAGCATAGCCACGTATATTGCCTCCGCCATTTTTATCATTAATAGTATACCACAGGGTCTCACTAATATTCCCGTTGTAGAGCTTAGCATTAGAGCTACCCATCTCCGTGGTATTGTAATTAAGTTTGTAGGCAAAGAGATCACCACTAAGACTGGTAATATCATTGATCTCTTTGAGCCAGCCTCGGATGTTATAGGTATAGTCCACGTCTTGTAACCCATCTTCTAAATTCACAAGTACTAAATCTTCAATAGTCACGCCAACATGAAATAATGTAGTGTCACCTATCATTGGAGATCCATTGCTCAGTACTGCGGAACGGTAGAACGGCTGTCCATTCTTTAGATAGTAAACTACTGATCCTCGACGTTCAATAGAGAAAGTATCCCCTGGAGCAAATGTAGCTTTATCACCAATATAGATACCGCTTTCATACACACGAATTAAACCGTTATACACCACATAAATGGCATAATCCAGGTCAGAGACACCGGCACTGGTATCCGTATAGTTTAGACCCACCATGAAGGACTTATTGGTTTGTGGTATCGTAAATCTCACATAGCCGTCACCAGCTATGGTTTCTACGGTTGATGCACCGGCATTCCATCCGTCGGTTCCTGTGCTTTTAGTCACATCGCTACCTGAGGTGGTAATACCAGTACTCAAATTGGTATAGGTAGAAGCGTCTGCCAGTATACCACCGACTTGTTTTTTTGAGAGTAGCCCTACTTCATCATAAGTATTTTTGCAGAAGAGTTGCTCTGTTTGGTCATTCACACATTGGGTTTGACGTAACAAACGTCCGGTATGATCATAGGTAAACTTGTCTACAGTCACTATAGGAACGGCTTTTTTACCAACTGCTTCATTAAGGTGTGAGGTATGGGTTTCGATCACTTTGCCATTAAAGTCAAGTAGGCTAATTAGAGCATCTAAAGTCTGTAAATACTCATTTTTACTATCTATTCTAGTTGGACGTGCTTTGTCGTCATAACGCGTTTCATTATGGGTCCAATCCGTATGTTTAAGTGTACGGACCTTACTTCCTGTAGCCAATCCTTTAGTATTCTGGGTAAAGGCCTGTCCTAAACCGGAATAGCCAATATGTACATCTTCTATGGTAGTACCTTTATGGAAAAACGAACTATCTCCAAGTAAGATTCCTGAAGATGATGTAGCAGAGGTATAGAATATGACATCATTTCTTTTATAAACGATCTGATTACCGATACGTTCTACCTTAAAGACATCACCGACTTGGTAATAAATGTTAGGGATTGGCTGAGACACGCCTTCTTCATATATGGCTAATAAACTGGTATTAGTTGTATATAATGCATAATCGATAGTCGTATAGGAATCATCTGGTGCTGAATTGGTACGAGAGAGCCCTACCATGACCCGTTTATCGGTTTGGGTGACGGTCCATTGGATATAGCCATCTCCGGCAATGGTAGCATCAGTTGTAAATCCGGTATCCCAGGCACTATTACAGCCCGATGTTTTTTTAGTTACAGCATTACCATTTTGTTCTAAACAAGCGGATACATTAGTAAGCACATAAGAGGCTTCAAAGCCATTTAGGGTATCCCAGTTGTAATCATCATAGTAATTAATGGTATGTAGTTCTATACTTCCCGAATTTGGATAGGCTGCATTGGTGTAGTATACGGTTTTACCATCAATAGTAATGCTTGTGGATGAGCGGGTCTCATTAAGTGTGGATTGTCCGTCTACAGTGGTTTGCAGCGTCGATCGGTTAGAGCTTGAAGACCATATTCCGGTATAGACCACCCGATCAAAATCATCGTACTTGGTGAATAGCCAACTCGATGAAGTGTTGAGATGTGGATCTTGAGTGAGTACCGGACGATCTAATTTATCATAGACAATATATTCCCAACCTTTCCCCGGAATTTTCTTTTCGATCAGACGGTTGCGGTGATCGTATTTATATTGGTAACACAGTCCATCCAATTTGGCTGCAGATGGTGCAGATGATGCGCTAGGATTAGACTCAGGTGATAAGACATAAGTCAGGTTCCCAAAATCGTCATAGACATAATAGGTGTCATGGGCCACACCGGCATCAAAGGTGCGTTTGACAAGTACACGTCCCTGAGCGTCTTTATATTCTTCAACCGTATGATCTTTAGCATAGGTTTGGCCCGGTTGCCAGTTTTCATCTTTTGTAATGGTCTTATAAAGCTCCCCTTGCTTAAAATTACCATCGTGAACCAAACTAGGATTAGCGGTGTTTCCTCCACTAAAGGACACATCATAACGTATGATATTATCCTTAGACGGATCCGTTGGATTACTATCATTAAAGGTGTTACTTGAATACTCGAACTTGATCGTATGATCAGTATTGACTCCTGTGTCGAGTTGCCAATCTTTACCCGGAGCTCCTTGTTCCAACACACGATTCAGTGGTGAGGTTTCAAAACTCTTTTTAGAATAGGCATTAATGGTAGTGCTTGTAATTTGATCTTCAGGGTATTTATTGACATAATAATCCTCTAGATCCGTCATCAGTGTGGATACGGTTCTAAAGTTCAGGTTAGCTGAACCAATGGATTGTGTAGCATTCGCATAGGGTAAGTACTCAATCGGCTGACGTCCATAGTCGTCGTACTCGACAGGTACAATAATATCCTGAAAATTACCGCCACCTTGCTTGGTAATGCTCTGTAGTGCTCTACCTAGACCGTCCACGTAAGCGATGCTTTCTATTTTATCATCGTCTTGTAAGGAAGCACCGGTAATAGCATGGGTAGTACCATCCGTAGTTTCTACCTGAAAAGCTATGGTCTTTACATAGCTTTGCGCACCATAGACATACTCATTTTTATTGAGCAGATAACCGTCTTGATCTTTGACACTCTGTAAGCGATTGAGATCATCATAGACATAAGAGGTTTCATAATCGCGAGCATCTTTACCACTGAGTACCCCGATAAGAGGGTCATAGGTATAGGTGTCTACCATGACACAATTGGTACTGGTGGATAGACTACGCAAGGCGTCATCCTGAGCTGTACTGAGATTACCACTAAGGTTAAAACCGGTTCCAAAACCAGACAACGCTTCAATATCACTATAATAGGCATTCACCACTTTAGCGACAGGTACGGAGCTGTCAAATCCCCAGACATAGCTAATAGGAGTGCCATTGGTTTTTAGGACTTCTATAGGGTTGTTATAGGAGTCATAGCGCTTAAATTCGATGCGGTCTTCAGTGATGTCAGTACCCTTTTTAGTTTGTGCTTTTTCAGGAAGCACTTGGTCAGTTGCAAACTCGCCATATACTGTATTCGTCTGAGAGATTTGAGTACCGTTTTTAGAAGTGATCGTCTCTAAAACCTCATTGACCTTATTAAGGTTGATCATCTTGGTTTTAATAGTACTAGAAGTACTAGTCACCGAAGCGTCAATAGGGTAGTAGTACTCCGTCACGTATTGTTCATTCACACCTTTTTCCTTATAAGTGGTCGTTTCATCTGCTATTTGAAAATTTGTAGTGTTATAAGTATATACTTTATCAAATTCTTTAGTCATGGTGGTAGCCCCTTCATAGAAGAATTCTTTGGTGTTGGTGGTCTCTAATCTTGCCCAAGTGGCTTTTACATCATTGGATAAGAAATAATATGGCGCATTACTTCCGCATTTTTCATAATCACCAGCCAAACAATCCAAACTACATCCTCCTAAACCACCATTACACACTTCCATATAATGTACATTGCTACTGGTTCCTGCAGTTGTCCATTGGGCGTAAGTATCATAGAACATTTTCCATTCACAATCTTGTGAGTACAAGCGGTAGGATGGTGCAATGATATCTTCGTGATAACTATATGTATTGATCGTTTCTTTGAGCTTATCTCCTGACTCGTTGTATGTTGCTTCCTCCAATAGTAAGCCACGTTTATAATCGATATCATCAGCCGGAGTGTAGGGGTGACTAAATACATTAGGGTTGCTATAGAAGTCTTGTGAAGAGGTATACGTATATTGATTATAACCATTTCCTGTTTCATAAGCTTTAACCGTTTTATAGCCCACATATTGCCCATGAGTCAACTCTACATTAGCTCCGGTTGAAGTCACCACAAACTGAAATGTTACCGGTCCGGAATTAATTGCTCCAAAGGCACACTCCTCGGCTATCATATGACGTGTTACAGATTCTATATGTGTTCTAACCAATCCAGTTAAAGAACCGTCGATAGATCCGGAAGACTTATTTAAAACGGCATCTTCAGCATAGTCAAAAAGAATTTCCTTTTGTGGAGTTGTATCTAAAGGGTTATCTTTAAATTTGATACTTTTAATACGTACGCCACCACCATAAACATAGCGTTTGACGTCAAGTTTAAATCGCTTGTAACCCACACAAACTTCAGCTGTCACATCAGCAGTTCCAGTCACTAAGGTCACATAATGGATTTCGTAAGTACCTGCGTCTAGTGTAAATTTTGCTTCAGTAGTCCCATCTAATGGTATTGTATACACAAAGCTATTAGGACCTCTAAGCTCTACCACTGTGTTGCTTACATCAGTTCCTGAAGCACTGATTCTTTGGTAAGACACTTCTTGCGCCTGAGTTAATGTGAATGAAGCTGCATTAGGGTTGGCTGTTGGGAAACTATTAAAATAGGTTTGATGTTTATCATAAGCATCCCAATTATCAGGATTTTTATCACGATATTCATCGTCAGTGAGTTGGGTATTACCCTGATAGGTAATACGGTGACGCTCAAATTCAAATTCTTTAGATCCTCCAGTAGGATAGATAACCTTATTTAATAGACCTTTTTCGAAGGCAGTAGTATCTGGAATAATGACTCCACAAGTCGATCCACTACTTGATGTATAATAACCCCAATCATCCGTAGCACTAACCGAATCAAATGCAGGTAAGGCGTATTTATCATTATATTCTAAAGTATAGCTATTGGTAATTGATCCGGCTACTTCATCTATACTTTCCAGCCAAAGGCGCGTAGTACTTGTTGTATTTGTGTCATAGTTCAACTTATAATGTTTGTTTTCATTATGCGAAGCATCTTTAATACGAACATATTCAAGGGCATCACCTTCAGTCTCTGGATGTTCAAAGCCATTGCCTTTTAGATCAAACTCTATGTAAGTACCATCTCTAAATGTAATTTTATCTAACTTTTTGGTAGTTCCGTTACTGGTGTAATAGGAGTGTACCATTCTTGGTTGTGTGACCGAAGCATTATATGGGACTTGAATAAGGTTCGTGTAATTACTTGGTGGGTTATATACACGGCTTTCTGTTCGTGAAACGGAAGCGGTATAATTTTCGTAACTATCTTGATAGGTAAAAGTCACCAGTTCTTTATTACTCTGCCCCACAAGATTTGGGAGCTCTATTTTAGATAAGTGCCATGCGTTGACACTGACATAATCTTGTCCACTTCCCGATACGGAGGTAGTACCATCCATGTATTCTGTTGCTATAAATGGTTCCGAATGCATTTCTTCAGTAATATCGAAGGTATAGACATAGCCTTTTGTGTCTGTGACGGTAAACTTATTTAAGGCAAAAGTTGTTGAGTTGTAATCAATATCGATCTTAATGTTTTGATTCTTTGATAAGAGCTTAGGCACAAGAGTTGTACCTTGTTTTACAATGACAAAACGTCCAGACATTCCAAGCGCATTAAATTGAAATAGATCCGATTCATGATCATACTTATCTGAAGGTGTACCACCAGCGCGCCATAAAAACTTTTGTTTTAAGCTATCATGAAGAGTTTCATAATCCCAGAAATCATCATTGTGAAATACACCTTCACCGGTAATGCCTCCTGAATTTTTGGGCCACTCATCCGGTAATCCTCTTACCGTTCTGGAAATACTTCCTCCAGCGGAGAGTGACCATCCAGTACCGGTCCACCCGGAGCGGTTATTGATCTTAACCCCTTGGGTGTTATAACTCAGCCCAATGTTTATTCCTAAATCACCATTAATGGCTTTGGAATAAAGTGGGATACTAATGTTTGGTTGTCCGGTATAATAACTAATAGGGACTTCTTCAAACTGCATGAGATTGGCCACCGTAGGCGATGGCGGAATTACTTCAGGCAATTCTTGTCCATAACTAAGAGTAACGAACAAGACTAAAAAGGTTCGACATAAAGATTTAAAAACGACTTTCATAACGCTTTGATTTAAAGATTAATTGATTTACACAAATCTTAGGGAAATGCGACTTTAAATTAGGGCATCGATTTGAGAAAAAAGTAAGCTGTTTCTGTACTTTTTGAAAGCATTTAGCTTAGTGTCAGAACTTTAGGAGGTAGTAATTTTGCAGACTGTTTTGTAGGTTGTTAATGAAAGATTAGACAATTAATTATCAATACATTAAGTCATGTTAAGGGGCTTAATTTTACAAGAAAATATGGCTGTTCTAGAATCTGTTAAAGACTTGTTAAAATCAGATTCTTCCGGAAACTGGTATTGAGATGTGAGAATTGTGTAGTGAGGGATTGTCTGTTTAGAATATTTTCAACATTTTTGCAGACTATATTCTGAGAATTAATGATGAGTGTTGAATGATGAATGTATAATGCTTAATGAATAGTATCTCACTACTCAATTCTCACTACTAGTATCTAGTTAAGAGATTACCACGTCGCTATGCTCCTCTTAATGATAGATTGGAATGATTCATATTATCTTTAATACTTTTTTCATTGATAAAAAAGTATTCAAAAAATCTAGTCCTGCATCTTCGACGGTCAATTACAATCTCACACACTAAAAGAAATAAACTCGACATACGTCTCAAATACTATTTCTTTTTACGTGTGCTTCAACGTATTGACACTCGTCTGCAGATGCTAGGGACGACTTGATAATGATAAATGATGATTGAATAATGTTAAATGGTCTAGCATCTCACTACTCAATACTAACATCTAGTTAAGAATTCCCTATTATTCATCAATTCAACCGATTATTACAAAATAGATGTCACTTGTGTCATTAAATCTCATCGATAACGCCTCCTTTCTCCAACATAACTAAGCGAGATGATTCAGAAAAACCGCTTACTCCCTAAAAACGACCGAAAATTTATCAATATAACCACTTGTTACTTTACTGTAGAAAACCCCAATTGTTTGATGCATTTTGCGGAAGCAATTGCAAAGGTAAGGCAGTGTAAGTCTTATCTATAGTATAGAAAAAGTAACCATGTTAACTTTAATTCATACTTGGTAATTATTTGAATTAGTCACTCAACACACTTCACTGCCTACCTTTCATAATTGCACTAAACTAACTCGATAATTTAAATTAAAGTTTATGAAATTAAGAAACTATGGATTAGTGTTAGTGCTCTTATTATTTAGCATTACGGCTTCGTATGCTCAAGAGAGGGCTATCACAGGAACAGTTACAGCTGCAGCAGATGGCTTGCCATTGCCAGGTGTAAATGTCATTATCAAAGGTACTTCTAGAGGTACACAAACAGACTTTGATGGAAAGTACTCCATTAGAGCAAGTTCAACAGATATTTTAGTATTCTCATTTGTGAGTATGAAGACGGAAGAACGTGTAGCAGGAAGTTCAACGACTCTAGATCTCGCCATGCAAGAAGATGTAGAAAGCTTAGATGAGGTTGTAATCACAGGTTACACAACAACAACCAAAACCAAGTCGAGTGTATCTTCTGTAAGAGTGTCTAGTGAGACCATTGAGAATAGACCAAATGCAAGTTTTGTTCAGACATTAACTGGTCAGGTACCGGGTCTTAACATTACAACCAGTACAGGTCAACCTGGTGGTAACTCATTAGTTAACTTACGTGGTTCAGCTTCTATTAATGGTAACACAGAGCCATTATTTATTATTGATGGTGCGCCAGTGGATGAGGATAATTTCCGTTCACTGAATCCACAAAACATCGCTTCTATTGACGTCTTAAAGGATGCGGGTGCCACAGCAATTTATGGTAACAGGGGTGCAAATGGTGTAATCGTGATCAAAACAAGACAAGGTAGTTTTGGTCAAGGCCTTAAAATCAATTATAACAGTTTTATAGCTTACAATGATCTACAAGACAACGATTACAACCGTATGAGTTCAGAACAATTATTACGTTACGAGAGAAGTAGAGGAACTGGAGCAGGTGCCGGTAACAGTACAGGTAAGTTTAACCCAGGAAACGGTTCGCCGCTAACAGATGCTCAGATTGCAGCAGCACCAAACTTTGACTGGACAGATTTCTTCTTCCGTACAGGTGTCACACAATCACACACATTATCACTTTCTAGTGGTAGTGAGAACACAACTCAGTTTACTTCTTTTGGTTTCCAAGATACTGAAGGTATTTTACAAGAATCAGACCTTAAGCGTTTCAACATTCGTTCAAACGTCACAGGTAAATCAAACAACGGAAAGTTCAACTATGGTACTAACCTTACAGTGAACTATTCGAAATCAAATGAGCCAAACAGTGTTGGGTCATCTGCAATTAACAGAAATTATATTTTAGGTGGGTACGAGTCTGTACCATATATTACACCTGACGATTATATCGATGGTAGTGATCTTTTATCACCATTATCATTTACAAACACACCTTTATTCTTATTAGACCGTCTTAGAACGTATACACGTTTTGAGGAAGAGGTTAAGATTGTTGGTAGTGTCAATTTTGGGTATCAACTCACAGATTGGTTAAGAGCTAACTTAGTAATGTCAGCTGACTACCAAAGTGAGTTCTTAACAAGAGCAGAAGGTCCTACTTCTTTTAACGCCTTGTTATTTGCCAACGATGAGGATCTTGATACGCCTGGGGTTCAAAGAACTACACCAGGTTTCCAACAACAAAACACAAGCAGAGCATTCTCTTACAACCAGGTAACATCACTTCACTTCAATAAGACTTGGGGTAAACACACAGTTGATGTAGGTGCTTATACAGAGTACTTTAAAGCTCACTTTAGAACGTTTGGATTCTTCCAAAGAGGATTAGACCCAAGAACATTCTTCCCAGGAGATGGTAGTGCATTTATTCCAACAAGAATAGAGCAACAAACTACTAACCCAGCTAATATAGCGTTATTGTTTAATGATACACCACAGGCTAACATTTTAAATGCAGGTTTATTCTCTTACTTCGGATCATTAGATTATGATTATGATGAGAGGTATGGTTTTGCAGCGACAGCTCGTCGAGATGCATCTTACCGTTTCTCAGGCTCTAACCGTTGGGCAACATTCTGGTCTGTAGCAGGTCGTTGGAATATTTCAAACGAGCCATTTATGGAAGACTCAGCGTTTAACACATTAAAGCTTAGAGCATCTTATGGTACAGCAGGTAACCAAGACATCGTAGGTGGTGGATTATTTGGTGGTCCTGATTTAACAGAAGATTTATTCTTCACAGGTACAGGTTACGGAAATGCAAACTCAATTGGTTTAGCACAGTTAGGTAACAGAGACCTTAAGTGGGAAACGATCGCTACAATAAACATTGGTGTAGACTTCGGAGTTTGGAACAACAGACTTAGAGGTGCTATTGATGTGTACGAAAGAAAAACAACAGACTTATTCCAGTCAACACCACTTTCAGCGGTAACTGGTATTACGTCTCAGAATGCCAATACAGGAGAGCTATTCAACCGAGGATTTGATTTTAGTGTAAATTATGAGCTTATTAAACCGGAAACCCCAGAAGGTTTTATATTAAGAATAGGTGCCGTTGGGAACTTCAACGAAACAGAATTACAAGATCTTCCAAATGAGACAGGAGAGATCATCGGATTAGGACGTAACGGAGGAAAATTAAGAGAAATCTTCACATTACGTTATGTAGGTGTTAATCCTGCTAACGGTGAGCTATTATACTTAACAGCAGATGGTAACGTTACTGAGTCTCCTGATGCAGATACTGACCGTGTATGGTTAGATAAGAATACACTTCCAGATTGGAATGGTAGTTTTAATATCAATATAGATTATAAGAACTTCTTCTTAACAACGCAGTTCAACTATATTATAGGTGTAGATGCATTTGATAATGATTACGCCTCTTTAATTGATCAGGATGATGTAGGACAGTTTAACTTATCTTCTGACCTGTTTAGAGAGTGGTCACAGCCAGGTGATATTACAGATATTCCATCACCTACTGCAGCTAACCGTAACTCATTCGCTTCTGATCGTTTCTTAAGAAGTGCCGATTTCTTAAGGCTACGTTTCGCAAGTTTCGGATATAAATTCCCGGAGCGATATCTGAAAAACACAGGAATTACCAATGCACGAATCTTCGTAAATGGGGAAAATCTATTCACTTGGACAGAATGGAGAGGATTTGATGCTTCATCACAAGGGGGTCAGAGATCTTACCCAACACCAAGAACCATTTCTGTAGGATTTGAATTAGGATTTTAATAAATAATACTATGAAAAAAATAAATAAAATATTATTTGTCGGACTCTTAGCGGTGCTAATGGGTTGTAACGACGCGATTGATATCAGACAGCCGGGACGTTTAGATGCAGCCAACGCATTTAGTTCGGTAGCTGACCTTCAATTAGGACTATTAAATGTATACGATCAGTGGGATTTGACCCCTGAGATTGCTTTAGCTTCTAATTTCACGGATGAAGTTGCACCAGGTTTTGATTCAGGAGGACAAGGCTTCGCATTATATGATTTTGTGATGAATGCAGCTACACCAGCTGCAGCAGATTTCTGGGTACGTAACTATCGAGTAAATAACCGTGCAACCATCTTAATTGAGGCAGCAGCGAATATTACGCCAGATGCTTCAGAGCAAGATCAGTACAATAACATCTTAGCACAAGCACATGCTATTAGAGCCTATGCTAACTTAGAATTATTAACGTACTTTAGCCCGGATCCAAGAGATGATTCAGCTTTAGCTGCACCAGTAATTGATTTTATTCCTGGATTAGGAATTCAGCCAAGTAGAGATACTACCGGGGATCTTTGGGATTATATTAATGCTGATTTAGCTTTAGCAGCTAGTTTAAGTACAGAGCAGTCGAATGCCACATCTATCTCTAGGGATGCCATCAATGCGCTTAGAGCGAGAGCCGCAATGACCAGAGGAGATTACACGGCTGCAGCGACGTTAGCGTCTCAGTTATTGGCAGCATACCCATTAGCAAATACGACTCAGTATCAATTAATGTTCTTAGATACGGATAATACAGAGGTGATCTTTAAGTTAGAGCGGACACAAAATGACAACTACGATGTTCAAGGGAGCACGAATAATGATATAGGCGCTTTAGCAGGTGGTTGGGCAGGCGCTCGCTTTGCATTCGTAGATGCTACACTTGCTGGTTCACCATACTTTGAGATGGACAGAGGTTTATTCAACCTTATGAATTCTGCAGATGTACGTTTTACAGTAAATGTAGCTCCGTCTTCAGTGATCAACCCGAACTATGATACGGATCCAGATCCGGTAAACACTGATATCTTAGTGATTCAAAAGTATCCGGGATCAGAAGGACAGCCATTAATGAATGACCTTAAAGTATTTAGATCATCAGAGATGTTACTGATCTTAGCAGAAGCTAGAGCAGCACAGAATGATCTTCCAGGAGCAGCAGCACTTATCGATCAACTGAGAGATGCACGTTTTGGTTCAGACCAGGCAGCACCATCTTACGCATCACAAGCAGAAGCATTCGGAGCGATCTTAGATGAGCGTCGTGTAGAACTTTGTTTTGAAGGCCACCGTTATAAGGACCTTAAGCGTTTGGGAGTAGCTGCAAATAGAGGTGTAGATAGAGATATGACTGATTGTACGACTCAGAGTGGTGCTTGTACACTAGCAGCTAGTGACTTTAGATTCACGTTACCAATCCCTATTGTTGAGATCAATGGTAACCCTGGAATCGCATCACAACAAAATCCTGGATATTAATATTAAATACTATAGATTATGAAAAACATATATAAATTAATAGCAGTAATATTCTTAGTAGGGACTTTTACGAGTTGTGAAGAGGATTTGATCATATTTGATGCTGATAATGGACAAACCGCATTATCATTCTCTAGAGCTAATAATGAAGCTACCTTATGTAATCCTACGGTAACTATTGTCGTTGAATCAACAACACGTTCAAGTTCTGACAGAACTTATATGATTGAACTTGATGAATCTACTACAGCCTTAGAGAATCAATATAGCTTGGCTTCTTCAACAGTTACTATTGCTGCTGGAGAGTTTGTAGGAACAACTTCGGTAACAGTAGATTTTGATGAAGTAGATATAGAAGGGGATGATGTTAATAGAAATATTGTATATAACTTGATTATACCAGATGGTGAAGTTTTAAATACAAGAGGTCAATTAGTTGTTAATTATAAGTCCGCTTGTGTTCTTAATGAGGTGAAGATAGACATTACGTTCGACTCATACCCACAGGAAACAGCATGGCAGATTAGAGATTCAGGTAATAATATTGTAGCCGGAGACATGGAGTTTGGTAATCATGCAGGTTCTGACAGTTTTTCTACAAACATATGTTTACCTGATGGAGATTACACATACATCATCTTTGATTCGTTTGGAGACGGTATCTGTTGTGCCTATGGAAACGGAGCAGCAAACTTATTTTTAGTAGAATGTGAAGGTGACTCAGACCTTTTAAATGGAAATCCAATTGCTGAGTTTGGAGCAAATGATTCAAGAACATTCACATTAGGTAATTAGATTTGTTAGGAGAATAATTAAATAGAATTTTTCAGAGTTTTAAAATTGCAACTTAATCTTAATTGATTAATCCGTAGAACGCAAAAGGCTTCACATCTTGTGAAGCCTTTTGTTCATGGTTAGTATAAACTTTAGAGCTTGACTAACTTAGAAGTTACAGCCTGCCCATCGGCATTGGCCATGTTAACAATATAAACACCGGTTTGCAATTTAGAAATATCAAAACCGTGATTTGTGTCAAAATACCCTTCAAAGGCCTTCACAACCTTTCCACTGAGGTCATAAATAGTGAGCTCAGTGATTGTGGTATTTATACTGAATGTTGTTTCTACCGGATTAGGGAATACACGTACTCGCGTAAACGTATCATCATCAATACTTAAGGATTGAGCCGGTTGGTTCCCGAAAATACGGAACTGCCCAGGAGCAATACTAATAGAAGCTGTTGTACTTTCTATAGTTGTACTACCCGTATCATCCATAAGGTCGTACCAAGTCCCTGCACTAGGGAAATTAGTCGCTACGTTTTGTGAGGTCACATCAAAGTTCGCCAAGATCACCACTTCACGTAATGATGTAGACGGTAAACTAAGGTCCGACACCTCAATACGAGGTAAGAAGTCCCCGGAAGTTAGAGTGTAATCCCCTTCAAAAACAGGCTCATTAATTTTTAAAGCATGTAAGCGCGACCAGTCACTATAGATCTGGCTACGTAACACATCTGTTACCCAATTATTGGCCCATTGCGGTTGCGGCTTTGTGTCCAGTTTACAACCATCATTATTAAAGGAACCGTCGGAACAGGTAAAAATAGAATTCTCCATACCCAATTCTCCGAAGTGCCAGATCATCTTAGGTCCCGGAACCATCACGGATGTTGCTGCCAGAGCAGACATACGCGTTAATGCCACATTGAGGTTTTGCACATTATGTGACGCATTAGAAGTTTGACCAAAGGTGATGTTCTTATACATTAAACGTTCCTCATCATGACTCTCAGGATACCCGATGACACGAGGACCATTAAATAAAGGTCTGGAATTATGACCGATACCACTAATATTTTTATTCCCATTCTGACCCATGGTCAATTCGTTATATGGATCTGTCATTTTTCCCCACATCATAATACCTTTACCTTCATCTAAACGGTAATTGGCCCATTCTTTCTCTTCATTTTCACTCCCCAAATGCTCAAAGATCACATAATGATCAGGGTCTAATGACCAGGTATGATCAGCATACTCGCGTAAAACATCAACACGGTCTTGCTGGTAATTCTGTGTACAACCGAAGTCGCCATCAAAAGTACCGTCTCCACAGTTTTGTGTGAAACCTTTGGTAAGATCCCAACGGAAACCGTCAATACGGTATTCTTCAATCCAGTATTGAACCACTTGCTTCACATAGTCTCGAGTTACGGTTTGACTATGGTCAAAATCACTACCTACATTAAAGGCATGTTGTGGTAACGTGTTGAAGTATGGGTTCTCTGTAGAAGGACCGCCCCAGCCATCACCATCCGGATCGTCCATCCACATACGCACTAGTGGATTACGCCCAAAAGCATGGTTAAAGGCAATGTCTAAAATAACAGCGATACCATTCTGGTGGCATACATCTACAAATTCTTTAAACTTATCAGGGCTTCCATAGAACTTGTCTAAAGCCATATGAAATGCTGTGTTATAACCCCAACTTTCATTGCCTTCAAACTCCATAACCGGCATTAGCTCTATGGCGTTTACATTAAGGTCTTTGAAATAATCGATACGATCGATAAGGTCCTGATAGTTGCGTTTTGCATCAAAGTCTCTGATAAGAACTTCGTATACAATAAGATCTTCTTTTTTAGGCTTTACAAAATTGTTAACCACCCAACTGTAAGGCGTTTGTCCGGTTTGTAATACGGTAACTTCGCGTTCTTGTCCGGCCGGATAGGGAGGTAAGTCAGGAAAGCTTTCTGCCGGAATACCTGAATCATCAAAAGGAGACAAAACTAAAGCAGAGTAGGGGTCTGCTGTTTTCACCAAGGCTGGTGAGCCTGATACTGCATTAGTATCATACACCCAATATTGATAGGTTTCCACTTGTCCGGGGGTGAGTCCGGTAATTTCTATCCAGTACTGTCCGGTAATTGGGTCTCGTTTCATAAGATCACTTGAAGAAGGACTGTAGCCATTCCAGCTTCCTGCGACCTCTATAAATTCTTTCCCCGGAGCGGTGAGTACTAGGGTAGCCTTAGTATTGTCCATGGTATCGTAATTAATACCATCTTTAAGCCCTGCCGGTAATGCTTCTTCTATCACAGTTGGTACAACAATAACTTCAAAAGTCACTTCACCGGTTTCCATAGAAGACGGGGGTGTACCTACAACTCTAACGGTACCGCTCTGCGTTACATTCGTAATCTGTGTATTACAGGTGGGAAAACCACAAGTGGTTGATGCTACAGAGATATCATTAAAAAACACTTCTAAATTTCCGGCCACGGTAGTACTACCCTGAGCACTAATAGTTCCACTGATTGGAATATTATCTCCGGAATTCACAATAACGAAGCTATCTGTAGGTGTGGTAAGGTTGACCACAACACGTCCCACATCTTTAAAGTTATCACCGGTTTGACTACTGCCATCTTGCGACTTTATGAGAAAGCCGATGCGTGCAATGCCGGTATTATTGAAAAAATCTTGAATCACTCCAAAGTCGAAAGTATAAGTCCCATCCATATTATTGGTGAACTTAGCAGTCTCCGGAGAGTTGTTAAAATCGTTACCTGTAGCCGTTGGGTTATTGAACTGTGTACCATTGGTGTCAAAATGCCAAGCCCATAAATAAATGTCTGTGACACCCCACTCGGCAGAAGGATCAAAGTTTGAAACGGTTAAGGTGACGCTTTCATCTTCATCAAAAAACTCAGGATTAAACGTGAATGTTTGCGCATAAGTCATGAGCGTACCCGTTAAGAATACGATGAGTAAGCGTAGTTGTTTTTTCATAGCTATGGGTTAAAAAAGGCTATGCATTATAAAATACATAGCCTCTTATTAAAAACTAGTTGTTAAACTTAGACTATTGTAAAGTAATCGTTTTATTTACAGTATCGATAATGGTATAATATTGACCTGTAGCTCCGATGAATCGGAAGTTACTATCACCATCCATAGCATTTTCAAAATTAGCATCGATCACGTATCCGTCATCAGCAAAGAATGGGAAGTTTTGTCCAGATCCCCAATCTGTAGCTGTTGTAAAGAATCTAAAGTTGGCATCACCATCAGCGGTATAGTTTACCCAGCCTTCATAAATACCATTTCCTTCACACATTAATTGTACTGGAGTATCCCATGACCATCCTGCATCACTTAATCCGGCACCCACAGCCCATAGCTGATCTAAATCACAGTTACCTTGTGGTGTTGGATCATCTAACGTGATCGTTTTGTTTACAGCATCAATCGTTAAGAAATACTTTCCTGAAGGCCCTGTAAATAAGAAGTTATTGTCACCATCCATTGCATCTTCAAACATTGGGTCTATGGTATAACCGTCATTGATAAAGCCCGGATAATTGATACCAGATCCCCAATCTGTATTCACAGTAAAGAATCTGAAGTTACCATCACCATCGACATTGTTTACAAGATCTACATTAATAGTATACACGTTAGTTCCTGAACAAGCTGCAACTTGAGGCGTTGCCCAGTCCCATCCTGTAAATTTCACACCAGCACCTACCATAAAGTATTGATCAAGGTCACATACGGCAACTACTTCCCCGGTTTCTTCCGGTAACACCATTACTAAAGCAGCTGTGGAAGAAAAATTCTCTTCACCACCGTCACCTAAGAACGAGCGTAATCTAAAGTATACTTGCCCTGTGTTAGGTTCCTCAGTTTCAGGATCATTGTCTAATCCGGCCTGAGCCGCATAGGATAACATATCACCTATTGTGATTGCAATCTCATTTCCGGTCGTAGCGCCAATAGTTTCAGCATCTGTAAAGTCCCCGGTTATAGATTTCTGTAATTGATACGTTATGTTAGTAGGCACAGCTACGCTAGCATTGTCCCACGTAAAACGCTCTGCTAAATTCCCCGCAGCTTGCGGTATAAGTACATATTCGGCTAAAAAAGTATTCGTGAATACTAATTCACCGTTATTATTGGTTTGAAAAACGACGTCATCTTCAGTTTCACAACTGTTAAAACTTACTAAGGCAAAGATGAAAAGTCCTATAATTGATAATTTTTTCATTGTATTATTAGTGTTAATTAGTATCCAGGATTTTGGTTTAAATTGGTGTTTACACCAAGGTCAGAGGCCGGTATAGGCATGATGTCTCTAAACGATTCTGTTACGGAACCTTGAGGAACATTGCCTTTCCATTGCCATACCCCTTGATCAGAGAATTGTCCGAAGCGAATTAAATCTGTACGTCTATGGCATTCCCAGTATAACTCTCTAGAACGCTCATCGATGATGAAGTCTAGTGTTAACTCACCAGAAGTAATATTACCACTAGTATCACCATAAGCACGCTCTCTGATTTCATTGATGTATCCCGTAGCTGTAGCAACATTACCGTTACCTCCTCTTAGAGTTGCCTCTGCATACATTAAGTAAGCATCTGCTAATCTAAACATAGGGAAATCGGTATCGATATGATTTCCTGTTGGATCAGACCCGGCAATACCATTGACATCTACATTTCTGTATTTAGTAACCGCATAACCTTGATTAAAAGGACCTACAGCCTCAATATCTCTGTTTTGCCCATCTGTCCAGAATAAAGAACGACCATCTGGAGAATTTTCTTCGCCAGGGAATTGCTCTACAAATGTTGGTGTTGTTCTGATACCGAACCAACCACCGTTAATTCCGAAGTCAGCAGGATTCATAGATCCACCTACAGGAGCATGTGTCATAAAGGTCATACCACCAAATGCTTGCGTATTTAATCCATCAAAAGGAATGGTAAAGATCACCTCATTCTGAGCACCATTAGAATCATTATCCGCTAAGAAAGAATGGAAATAAGGAATATCCGGAATAGTATACCCAGAACTAATAATATTATTCACATAAGTGATAACATCATTGTACCTTCCTGTACCAGTGTAAACTTCAGCATTTAAATATAATTTAGCTAATAGCATCCAAGCAGCAGCTCTATCAGCTCTACCATACTCGTTCTGACGTGGAGCAACCATACCATCTAAAACACTTAATAATTCGGTTTCAACATAGTCAAAAAGGTCTGCTCTTTGAATCTGCGGTGGTAAAAATGCACCTACCGGATCGTCTTCAGTCACAAAAGGAGGATTAGCAAATAAATCTAATAAATGCCAGTACGATAAAGCTCTCATAAATCGAGCTTCAGCACGATAAATTTGAATTTCTGCTCTTAAGGCTGCATCAACACCTCTGCCATCTAATTTAGCATCAGTAGTTTGACGCATAAATTCATTAATTAAAGACACCTGATATAATAAGCGACTATACATCGTTCTAATGAACTCATTACCGGAAGTCCAAACCTGTCCGTGTAAATCTTGTATAGTACCGTCATTCCATCCAATGATGGCTTCATCAGTAGTTAACTGTTGCATTTTCCAGTATAAACGAAGGTAGTTTGAGAATCCTTCATCTAAACCGGCTAAATCTGGACTACCTGCCGGGCCTTGCTGGCCACTAAGCGAGATACCTGCATAAATCTTACCTAGAAACTGCTTGTAAGCTGCCGGGTCTTCAAAAGCAGCTTCAGCCGTCAGACGATTGTCCTCGGGTTGCAGATCTAGTTTACTCTCGCATGACTGCACAAAGGCAACCAGTACAAAAGCAACGAAGATCGTTTTAATTGTTCTTAACATCATAGCTCTGTTGTTTATGTAATTAGTTATCATTTTTAGAAAGATAAGTTTAATCCAAGCACAAATGTTCTTGCTCTAGGATAGAAATTATTGTCAATACCACTAGCAATCTCAGGATCCAATCCGTCATATTCAGTAATCACAAATACATTTTGTGCCGTAAGAGATGCTCTTAGGTTTACTTTCTCAAAAGGTAATGAATACCCTAGAGATAAATTGTCTAATCTTACAAAATCAGCTCTCTGAATATATAAGTCAGAGAATAAATTTTGATTTCTAAATCCAGTAGATAATACACTCTGATGTGCATTAGGTTGGTAATTACCTGCGGCATCTAAGATGACTGCCAAGTTACCTCGGTCTGAAGCAACGTTATTATATACGTAGTTACCAAAGCTCCCTCTAAAGGTAAAACTTAAATCGAAATTTTTATAACTAAAATTGTTTGTAAATCCGATAAATGCATCTGGAGTCGCTTTTTTATAAGCCTGACGATCAGCTTCAGTAATCTGATTATCACCATTAACATCAACAAATGCGCCTTCTATTGGATTACCCGCATCATCGTATACCTGACGGAATACAAAGAATGTAGAAGGGTCTAAACCTGGTCTCCATAATTGGATGGTATTACCTACACCACCAGAGATGCCTCCTTGAGGAATAAAGAAATCCGGATCACCACTTAAATTAAGTTTAGTGATCTCTCTATCTTGGAACGTAACATTGAAATTAGCATCCCAGTTAAGGTTTTCACTTTGGATGATAATACCATTAAGAGAAATTTCTAATCCTCTACTCGTAGTTTCACCAACATTTGTTGTTAGTAAATCCGATAGGTTAGAACCTGCTGCTGTTGGTACAGTAGCTAATAAATCTTCAGTTTCTCTGTAATATGCATCGATACTACCTGTTAAACGGTCATCGAAGAAACCAAAGTCTAAAGCCACGTTATATTGAGTAGTCTCCTCCCATTTTAAGTTTTCATCAAACTCTTCCGGACGTAATGTCGGAGAGAAGATTGGGTTTCCGAATTCATCCACACCAAACTGAACTTGCGCTTGTGTATTTAATGACGGTGTATAAACACCTAAGTAACCATAATTCTGCCCGATCTCTTGCTGTCCGGTAACACCCCATCCACCTCTAAGCTTTAAGTTAGAGAAGAAAGAATTTTGCATGAAATCTTCGTTAGTGATCTTCCAACCTACAGAGACTCCAGGGAAGTTACTCCATCGGTTATCTTCACTAAAACGCGAAGACCCATCACGACGATAACTAGCTGAAATTAAGTAACGGTCTGCAATATCAAAACTAGCTCTTGCAAAATAAGATTCCAGAGCATTTCTATCGATAATTGTCGGCACTTCAACAAGTTCTCCTGAAGCTCCAGTTTGATCTCTATCTGATCTGATATAGAACTCTTGATAAGAATGACCAGCTGTAATATCTACAACTGTATTGATAGACTCCACATTCTTCTTATAATTAAGGAAGAAATCTAATAAGGTATTTCGGTTTAAACCTCTGTACAAGTTTGTAAAAGGGAAAGAACCAGGGTTATTTGGATTAGCCACATTAAACTGTGCACCATCATTTTCTGCATAGTCAAAACCTGCATTCATATTGAATTTCAATTCCTCTAAGAACCAGAATCTGTAATCCACATTGAAATTAGCAATAACACGTTCTGAGGTGTTCTTGTTTTGGTTTAATTCTAATAATGACACCGGGTTTACAGGAGCTAATGGATCTCCTAATTGTGTAAAATTGCCGTTTTCATCAAATACAGATTGCGTTGGGTCAAAGGCTATTGCAGATCCTATTGCAGCTTGGTCAGCATAAGTGTATTCATCTTTAATACCCTTAGCTGTTAAGGTTAATTTTAAATCATTATCTAATAAACGCTGTACAAATGATGTATTGATAGCGTTACGCTCATACAAGTCACCAATTAAGGTTCCTTGTTGAGAAGCGTGGTTTAAATTTACTCTGAAATTGAAATTCTCATAACCTTTAGAAACTGTAAGGTTGTGTATAGCACCTACACCGGTAGTGTATATTTCATCTTGCCAATTGGTACTGGCATTTCCTAAGAGGGATTGGTCAAAATCCGGGTTGCTTGCTCCTAGTGCTCGGTATTGAGCTGCCGAAAGCACATCCACTTCATTATTGACGCTAGATAATGATGCTTTTAAATCATATTCAACTTTGAAAGGCTGATTGGCTGAACCTTTTTTGGTGGTAATTAAGATCACCCCGTTAGATGCTCTCGATCCGTAGATCGCAGTAGCAGAAGCATCTTTTAAGACTACAAAGTCCTCAATGTCTGCCGGGTTGATGGCATTAAGTGCGTTTCTCACACCCTGTACACCACGTTGATCTAATGGTAATCCATCGACAACAATTAAAGGTGAATTGTTTGCGGATAATGAAGCACCACCACGAATTCTAATTTCTGAGCCCTCACCGGCAGCACCACCATTAGAGGTAATTCTAACCCCTGCAGATTTACCTGCAATAAGTTGTTCTGGAGATACAATTGCGCCTCGGTTGAACTCTTCATCGGATACCTTCTCAACAGCACCGGTAGCATCTTGCTTAGTGGTAGAACCGTAACCGATAAGTACAATCTCATCGAGTAAAGCGGCATCTTCTACCATAATTACATCAAGTGTCGCTTGACCGTTGTATACAATCTCTTGGGTTACAAACCCTACATATGAGAATACAATAGTGTCGCCTTGATTGACATTTAAAGAATACTTACCATCGATATCTGTCGAAGTCCCGGATGTTGTTCCTTTGATAATAACATTAACGCCCGGGAGAGGCATAGCATTAGCTTGGTCTGTTACACTACCTGAAATTGTAGTTTGAGCAAACAAGGTTGCTGGTAATACAATTAGGCAAAACAGCAAAGCATTTAAGAATGTTTTCATACTTTATTTTTAAAGTTAATTGCTTAGTTAATTCATATATATTTTCACTTCTTGGGTTAAATTTATGTAAAATTAGGAGTACTATAATGTTAAAAAAACCACGCTATTGTTACGAAAACGTTTTCGTGTTTATAACTTTTTTGAAAATATTAACATATCACAAAAAGTGAAGGAAAAATTGAAGATTCTCAGTGAAAATACCCCTTAATTACGAACTTGTGAATTCAAAAATTCGATTTTTCACTTATATTGGTCAAAACTTCTTCAAATTTGAATGGATTCATGAAGCGAAAAATAACATTAAAACAAATTGCAAGAGAACTGGATGTTTCTATTTCTACAGTGTCTAAAGCCCTAAGAAATAGTGTTGAAATAAGTGAGGATACCAAGCAAAAAGTTCAAGCCTTCGCAAAGCTCTATAACTATAGGCCTAATAATATAGCACTGAGCCTCAAGAATAGAAAAACCAAAACGATTGGAATTATCATTCCGGAGATTGTGCACCATTTCTTTTCTAAAGTAATTAGTGGGATAGAATTGGTAGCTAATAATAGAGGATATAATGTTATTGTTGGGCTATCTAATGAATCGTTTTCTAAAGAAGTCATTAACATGGAGATGCTGGCCAATGGTAGTATTGATGGATTTATCCTATCCATTTCTAAAGAGACATTACATCAGCAAGATTACCATCATTTTGAAGAAACAATAAACCAAGGGATGCCTATAGTGATGTTTGATAGAGTGGTTAAAGATATACAGTGTGACAAGGTGATAGTTGACGATATGAAAGGCTCTAAAAAAGCGGTGACTAAGCTTATTGAAAATAAATGCAAGCATATTGCACTCATCACTACAAGCGATTATGTGAGTGTCGGAAAGCTAAGAACACAGGGCTATCTTGAAGCCCTACAAGAAAACAAAATTACCCCCAAAGCCAGTCTAATACTAAAAGTGGACTATGACTATAATTCTGAAGAAAATTTAGAAGATCTAGAAGGAGAGATAGAGGAATTATTTAAATCGAATAAAGCCATAGATGGTATTTTTGCAGTGAATGAGCTTTATGCCCTGTCAGCAATGAAAGTGGCCAGAAAATTAAAACTTAAAGTGCCCGGAGATGTTCAGGTGATCGGATTTACAGATGGTGTACTGTCAAAACATGCTACGCCAAGCCTTACCACAGTAAGTCAACATGCACAATTAATGGGTGAAAAAGCTGCAGATTTACTGATAGATAAACTCGAAAATGAAGATGATGAAGAGGAGTATCAGACCGTGGTTATAGAAACTGAATTGGTTGAGAGAGAATCCACTAAATAGAAATTTAACATTGGGGATTTAAAATCTTTACTATCTTTACCCCTCAATCAAAACTTATATTTTCACTTCTTACCATAAGTTTTGATAAGCTACAAGCTTGTCAGAATAGTATAAATTAAAACATACTATAATGAAAAAGCGTAGATTAGGTTTCTGGGAAATCTGGAACATGAGTTTCGGTTTTCTAGGAATTCAATTCGGGTTTGCATTACAGAATGCGAATACATCCAGAATATTTGAAAAACTTGGAGCTGATGTTGATGAGCTAGCTGTATATTGGCTTGCTGCACCAGTTACGGGTCTTATTATTCAACCGATTATAGGCTATTTTAGTGATAGAACCTGGCATAAAAAATTAGGGCGTCGACGACCTTACTTTTTGGTGGGAGCCATTCTAGCTTCTATAGCTCTATGTATGATGCCGAATTCACCAGTATTATGGATGGCAATAGGAACGTTATGGATTATGGATGCCTCTATCAATGTCTCCATGGAGCCCTTTAGAGCCTTTGTTGGAGATAATTTACCTGATGATCAAAGAACATTAGGTTTTGCCACACAGAGTTTTTTTATTGGAGTTGGAGGTTTTGTTGGCTCTGCCATGCCATATATCTTTTCTAATTGGTTAAATATTTCAAGTACTGCTCCAGATGGCGTTATTCCTGATACCGTTAAATATTCCTTTTACATTGGAGCTGCAGCTTTTTTATTAGCAGTATTGTGGACCGTAGTCAAATCTAAAGAGTACACTCCGGAAGAATTTGAAGCTTTCGAAAAACAAGCTGAAGAGTCATCAGAACATAAACCTCAGGTAGAGATTACTGTAAGTAAGCAAATCAATTATGGGTTATCAATGCTCATGTTAGGATTAATAACAACTATGGGTTTTGCTTATTTCAATCTTAGAAAAGACCTGTACATCTTATCCGTTGGGATAGCACTTGTAGGACTGCTCTTTTTAATGGCAGGGTACCTTAGAAAGTCGAATAAGGAGAATGGATTCGTAAATATAATGACAGACCTATTACGAATGCCAAAAACAATGAAGCAATTAGCGTCAGTACAATTCTTTTCGTGGTTTGCCATGTTCTCTATGTGGATCTATGCTACTTCAGGGGTAACAAGTCATATCTATAAATCTACAGACACAACATCAGTGATCTATAATGAAGGCGCAGATTGGGTAGGTTTATTAATGGGGGTGAAATTTTTAGTTGCCGCTTTGGTTGCTTTTTTAATCCCGGTATTAGCAAAACGGACTAGTAGAAAAGTAGCACATTTAGTATGTCTCACGCTCGGAGGTATAGGATTGATCTCCTATTATTTTGTAAGTGATCCCGATTATTTGCTAATCTCAATGATTGGTGTTGGTATTGCATGGGCAAGTATTTTATCTGTGCCTTATGCGATGCTTACAGGATCGTTACCAGCTAATAAAATGGGGTATTACATGGGGGTATTTAACTTTTTTATTGTAATTCCACAGATTGTAGCAGCCTCTATTTTAGGATTCATGCTGACGACATTTTTTGATGGAGAGCCTATTTATGCTCTAGTCGTTGGAGGAGTCTCTATGATAGTTGCAGGATTACTGACCTTAAGAGTAAGTGATAAAGAAGAAATAAGTATATGAAAGAAAAAGGATTCATATTTGATCTAGACGGTGTCATTGTAGATACCGCAAAATACCATTATCTGGCATGGAAACGCCTAGCTAAAAGCTTAGGTATAGATTTTACCGAAGAAGATAATGAGCAATTAAAAGGCGTGAGTAGGGTACGATCATTAGAGAAGATATTGT
Source organism: Winogradskyella sp. (assembly GCA_965230605.1). GTDB lineage: Bacteria > Bacteroidota > Bacteroidia > Flavobacteriales > Flavobacteriaceae > CBDDLD01. The sequence continues at coordinate 481,621 of CBDDLD010000004.1, forward strand.
CATGGGGTAAAAAAACGATCACTGAAGATGAGTTTATGAAGCTTATGGCTATTAAGAATGATGATTACCTCACGTATATCAACAAAATGGATCGATCAGAGTTACTACCGGATGTGTTTGAAACTCTTGAGTTCTTAAAAACAAATAAACAGCCTGTTGCATTGGGCTCAGCAAGTAAAAATGCAAGACAAATATTAAAAAAGGTAAATGTAAAGCACATGTTCGATGCCATTGTAGATGGTAACGATGTGAGTAAGGCTAAACCGGACCCGGAAGTTTTTCTCAATGCTGCCAAATTACTAAATCAAGATCCTGAAGACTGTATTGTGTTTGAAGATTCGGTAGCGGGGATTCAGGCAGCCAATGCTGCTAAGATGGTATCTATAGGTATAGGTAGCAAAGAGGTCTTACATGAAGCAGATTACGTGTTTAAAGATTTTACCGAGATAGAAATAGAGTTTTTAAATCAACTCATTAACAATTAATTGAGCGTTCAATAAAAGTACAGTAATAGGTACGATTATAAAGATAAAAATGAATCTAGATTATATTATACCAGATAATTGGTCAATTATAGAAGAAGGTTTTAATGCAGAACGAGTAAAAGCCTCAGAGAGCCTGTTTAGTATCGGTAACGGTGCTATGGGACAGCGCGCCAATTTTGAAGAACAATATTCAGGACCTACTTTTCAAGGAAGTTATATAGCAGGGGTTTATTATCCGGACAAAACCAGAGTGGGTTGGTGGAAAAACGGATACCCTGAATACTTTGCCAAAGTGATTAATGCCCCAAGTTGGATTGGTATTAATGTGATGATAGATGGCACCCCTTTAGATCTTAATACCTGTAAAAAGGTGGAAGGTTTCAGAAGAGAATTGAACATGAAAGAAGGCTGGTTGTCAAGACGTTTTACAGCCACACTTCAAAACGGAGTTCGTGTTGAAGTAGAATCTAAGCGTTTTCTAAGTTTAGAAATAGATGAGTTAGGAGCCATCAGTTACAGTGTAAAGCCAATGAATCGCTCAGCTTCAATTACGCTTCAACCCTATATAGATAGCGGTATTACTAATGAAGACACCAATTGGGATGATAAGTTCTGGGATACGCTAAGCGTTAGTCATGAAAGTGATGAAGCTTACATTCAGGCGAAGACCATGAAGACCGATTTCTACACCTGTACGTTTATGGCGTCTCAGTTATATTCTAATGGAAGTCTGTTAGATATCAACCCGGAAATTAATAAAGCTTCAACTTATATTTCATACAGCTACAATAAGACAGTTGCTAAAGATGAGGTATTTACTATTCACAAGTTTGGAGGGTATGCTGTAGATAGAAATCATGATAAATACGAGTTGGTTAAGGCAGCTAAACATGTCATTAACAAGGCCAAAACGGTAGGTTTTGAAGCGCTTTTAAAGGCACAAAAAGAAGCTTGGACCAAAATATGGGACATGGCGGATATTACTATTGAAGGTGATGTGAGTGCACAACAGGGTATTCGATTTAATATATTTCAACTAAATCAAACCTATTTGGGAACCGATGCCCGATTAAATATCGGTCCTAAAGGATTCACAGGTGAGAAGTATGGAGGAAGCACTTATTGGGATACTGAAGCCTATTGTATACCATTCTATATGGCTACAAAAGACCAAAGTGTAGCTAGAAATTTATTGGAATACAGGTACAATCACCTTGATAAGGCTATAGAAAATGCTGAAAAATTAGGATTTAAGAATGGAGCAGCCCTATTCCCAATGGTAACTATGAATGGTGAAGAATGCCATAATGAATGGGAAATTACGTTTGAAGAAATTCACAGAAACGGTGCTATAGCATTCGCTATTTATAATTACCACAGATATACAGGCGATTACAGTTATATTCCGGAGAAAGGATTAGAAGTTCTCATAGGAATTGCAAGGTTCTGGCATCAGAGGGCAACGTTTTCCCTGAAGAGAAATAAGTATGTCATTTTAGGAGTAACTGGGCCTAACGAATATGAAAATAATGTAAATAATAACTGGTATACCAACTACATTGCTAAATGGTGTATCAATTATGCGATAGAAAATATTAAGCGTGTTAAGGTGGATCATAATGAGGATTACACACGCGTTATGAATAAAGCAAGACTTTCTGATGCAGAAATTGACAAATGGTTGGAAGTTGCTAATAATATGTACTTCCCTTATTCAGAAGAGCATCAGGTATTCTTACAGCAAGATGGCTTTTTAGATAAAGAATTTACGACAGTAGCAGATTTACCAAAATCACAGCGTCCTATCAATCAGAAATGGTCTTGGGATCGCATATTGAGATCGCCATACATAAAACAGGCCGATACGCTTCAAGGATTTTACTTTTTTGAAGACCATTTTACAACAGAAGAATTAGAACGTCATTTTGATTTTTATGAACCTTTTACAGTTCATGAAAGTTCATTGTCACCATGTGTCCATAGTATTCAAGCTGCTAAACTGAACCGAATGAATCAGGCCTATATGTTCTATTTGAGAACGTCAAGGCTAGATTTAGATGATTACAATCACGAAGTTCATGAAGGCTTGCATATTACATCTATGGCAGGAACATGGATGAGTATTGTAGAAGGGTTTGGTGGTATGCGTGTTAAAAATGATATGCTCTCATTCGAACCTAGAATTCCAGAACAATGGGAAGCATTTTCATTTAAAGTGAATTTTAGACATCAAATCATCAAAGTAAATGTATGCCAAGGACATACACATTTTGAGTTAGAAGGTAATGGAGAAGTTAAGATTATGGTTAATGGAAAAATCATAACGATTTCGCCTAACAATTTGGTGACTGTATAAGATCATAAAACACATAGCTCTAGATCTTTAACTAAAACAATAATAGTATGAAGACATTAACTAACATCGTAATTATTGGTGTACTGTTCTTTATAGTGTCTTGTAAAGAACAACCCCAAGATCATAAAGGTTTGGAGGCAGAAAACGAGCCTATTGCCGAACATTCGGATATTAATAAAATTGAACCTCCTAATTGGTGGGTAGGGTTCAATAATACAAAACTTCAATTGTTGGTAAAGCATGCGAATATAAAAGATGCTGAACCCTCTATTTCTTATCCTGGAGTCTCCATTGAGAACGTAAGTACGGCAGACAGCCCAAACTATCTATTTATAGATCTTAATGTTTCGGACAAAGCGAAGCCCGGGAAATTTAACATCACATTCAAACTCAATGATGAAACATTAATTCAAACCTATGAGTTAAAGGCTAGGGAGAAAGCAGCTGAAGATTATGTAGGTTTTAATAGCTCTGATGTCGTTTATCTAATCACACCTGATCGTTATGCAAATGCAGATCCAACTAATGATAGTGTAGAAGGTCTTTTAGAGCAAGGTACAGACAGAACACATGGATTTAAACGTCACGGAGGTGATATTAAAGGAATTACCAATCACCTGAATTATATCGATGATATGGGGTATACGGCCATATGGTCTAGCCCATTGCTTATTAATGATATGCCAGAAGGTTCTTATCATGGTTATGCTATAACAGATTATTACCGAGTTGACCCTAGATTTGGGTCATTAGAAGACTATAAAGAATTAGCCGACAATGCAAGAGAGAGAGGTATAAAGTTGATTATGGATCAGATAGCTAATCACTGCGGATTAGAACACTGGTGGATGAAAGATCTACCCTTTAAAGACTGGGTGAATTTTCAGAAAAACTATGAAGAGCATATCGAAAATTGGAACTGGAAGGTGACAAAATTTTCTAACCATAGACGAACCACCAATCAAGATATTTACGCATCAGATACTGATAAACAAGGAATGACAGATGGTTGGTTTGTAGATGCAATGCCAGACCTTAATCAACGTAATCCATTCATGGCCACTTACATTATCCAAAACAGTATTTGGTGGATTGAAGCTTTAGGCTTAGGAGGTATTCGTCAAGATACCTACCCTTACCCTGATAAAGATTTTATGAGTGATTGGGCAGGAGCTATCATGACCGAATATCCAAATTTCAATATTGTTGGAGAGGAATGGAGTTATAATCCATTACTCATTGCTTATTGGCAAGAGGGAAATAAAAACTCCGACGGATATGATTCTAACCTAAAGTCATCTATGGATTTTGCCATGCAACAGAATATTACCGATGCTTTAAAGGAAGAAGAAAAGTGGGATACAGGCTTAGTAAAATTATATGAAGGTTTAGCTAATGATTTTGTATACCCTTCGCCTAAAGATATTATGGTTTTTAATGATAACCACGATATGAGTCGCATTTTTACACAGATGAATGGTGACATCACTATGACGAAGACCGCTGTGGCCCATGTATTGATGCTGCCAAGAACACCACAACTGTACTATGGTACCGAAATTTTGATGCAAGATTTTGCGGACCCTGGAAACCATGGATTGATACGAACAGATTTTGCCGGTGGTTGGGCAGGCGATAGTGTAAATGCATTTACAGGAGAAGGCTTAACTGATGACCAGAAAGGAATGCAAGGCTTCGTAAAACGTATTTTAAATTATAGAAAAACGAGTAATGCCATACATGAAGGACAAACCAAACATTTTGCACCTCATAATGGGACCTATTTGCTTTTTAGATACAATGATGATGAGACAGTAGTTCATATCATTAATAAGAATGAAGAACCTTACACCCTAGACCTTAAACGTTATGAAGAAATAGGACTAAAAGGTAAAACGCTTAAAAACATTATTACCGACGAAGAAGTGACCTGGGAAGATGAAATGGTGTTAAACGAAAAAGGAAGCTATATATTAACTACAAAACTCAAGTAAGATGAAGTTCAATTGGATAATAAGTTTGGGTTGTGTGCTCTGCCTATTAAGTTGTAAAACTGAAGTAAAACCAGACCCTTTTGATGCAATAAAGGTTTCGGAGTATAAGGATGTAACATTGTCTCATGGACAACTCTTTAGAATCGATAGTTTTCCAACCAATTACATCACACCACGACCGGTAGATATATGGCTGCCTGAAGGCTACTCAGAAAATAAGGAATATGCGGTACTATATATGCACGATGGCCAAATGCTTTTTGACGCCACTACCACATGGAATAAGCAGGAGTGGAAAGTAGACGAATGGGCATCGCAATTAATGCGAGATGCTAAAACCAGAGATTTCATTGTTGTTGCAGTGCATAACATCCCTCAGATTAGGTGGTATGATTTATACCCACAGAAGGCTATGGATGACTATATGGATCCAGTAGTCAGGGATTCAATAAAAGCCCTAGCCAAGCAAAATAATTTGAGTACTACCCTTAAAGGCAACGATTATTTGAGCTTTCTGGTTAAGGAGGTAAAACCATTTGTAGATAGTAAATATGCTGTGTACACAGAAAAGGATAACACCTTTGTAGCAGGCTCTAGTATGGGCGGTTTAATGTCTATGTATGCCATTTCAGAATATCCTGAAGTATTTGGTGGCGCAGCATGCATTTCAACACATTGGCCAGGTTTTATGCCAATGCCTAATAACCCGCATCCGGAAGCAATATTTAAGTATATGGAAGCAAATCTTCCTGATGCTAATGATCATAAATTATATTTTGACTATGGTACAGAAACCTTGGATGCACATTATCCGCAATATGCACCAAAGGTGGACAGTATTTTAGCTGCTAGAGGCTATGATGCTTCTAATTCTAGGAATATAAAATTTGAAGGGACAGATCACTCTGAAAACTCATGGAACCAGCGTTTAGATATTCCATTTACTTTTTTACTGGGGAATAAATGAAAGGGTATACATACTTCTTTAAAGTACTATTAATATTACTGTCAACATCTGTAGTTGCTCAAAATACGGACCGAAAGTATGTGTCGCACACCTATCAAAATGGTCAACTAGAAGTAGTGACAGACGATGGAAGTTATGTTTTTAAAGTCTATTCTGGAGAAATTATAGAAACAACATTTGTTCCTGAAGGAGAAGATTTGAATTCCAAATCACATGCAGTGGTGATGCAACCTCAGGATGCATTACCCACATTTTATTTTAATATTGATGAAGATATAGATTACGGAGCCACTGATGGTATTTCAGTGACCATTTCACCACAACCATTTCAGATCACCTATAAATACAATGGAAAAAAACTAATTTCTGAAAAGCGAGGTTACTTTCAAGACAGTCTTAAAAAAATTGAATTCAACCTTAAAGAAGACGAAGTTTTATATGGCGGAGGTGCAAGAGCTTTAGGTATGAATCGTCGGGGGTATCGATTGCAGCTCTATAACAGAGCACATTACGGCTATGAGACACACTCAGAACTGATGAATTATACCATGCCTATAGTGCTTTCGAGCCACAAATACATGGTACATTTTGACAATGCACCGATTGGATACTTGGATCTAGATAGTAAAAGTGATAATACATTAACCTATGAAACTATTAGTGGTAGAATAACATATCAGGTAATTACAGGAACCGATTGGAGTTCTATGATGAATGCATATACGAACCTTACAGGAAAACAACCGATGCCACCACGATGGGCATTAGGGAACTTTTCCAGCCGATTTGGATACCACTCGCAAACAGAAACTGAAGCAACAATAGATAAGTTCATAGCAGAAGATATTCCTGTTGATGCTATAGTATTGGACCTGTACTGGTTTGGTAAGGACATTAAAGGTACCATGGGTAATTTGGAAATATTTAGAGATTCATTTCCAGATTTTGAAGGTATGGTAAAGCGTTTAAACAATAAAGGCGTTAAAACAGTAGCAATAACAGAGCCTTTTATTCTGACGACATCCAACCGTTGGCAAGAAGCTGTAAGTAAAGATATTCTTGCAAAAGACAGTGTTGGTAATCCTGCCAGATATGATTTCTATTTTGGAAATACAGGAATCATTGACATTTATAAACCTGAAAGTGAACAATGGTTTTGGGATATATACAAGGATATTGCTAATACAGGCGTAGCTGGTGTGTGGGGGGATTTAGGAGAACCGGAAGTGCACCCCGGATGGGTGCAGCACGCTACCGGCTCTGCAGATGAGGTTCATAATATCTATGGACACGATTGGGCAAGACTAGTCCATGAAGGTTATAAACGTGATTTTCCTGATACGAGACCTTTCATTTTAATGCGCGCCGGATATTCAGGATCGCAGCGTTATGGCATGATACCTTGGTCAGGTGATGTCAATAGAACTTGGGGAGGCTTGCAAAGTCAACCCGAAATAGCCTTGCAGATGGGAATGCAAGGTTTGGCTTATATGCATTCGGATTTGGGAGGTTTTGCCGGAGCAAACTTAGATGACGAACTGTATGTGAGATGGCTCCAATATGGCGTGTTCAACCCTATATTCCGTCCACATGCGCAAGAAGATGTCCCAAGTGAACCTATATTCAGAAGTAAAAAGGCTAAAGATTTAGCCAGAGAAGCTATAAAGTTGCGTTATAGGCTTCTACCATACAATTATAGTTTAGTGTACCAAAATAATAGGTATGGGAAGCCTTTAATGCGACCATTATTCTTTGAAGAACCAGATAACGAAACTTTGTATGATTACTCTAAAGCATATTTATGGGGAGATCATTTTCTGATATCACCAGTATTAGAAGCAGGCAAAAAGGAGCAAGATATGTACTTCCCTAAAGATAATTTATGGTTCAATTTTTATACCGATAAAAAAATAAAAGGAGGGACAACCAAAACAGTTGTGCTTAACGAAAATACAATCCCTACATATGTCAGAGGAGGTGCTTTTATTCCTATGTCTAAAGACATTCAGAATACGGCTGCATATAGCTCAAAAGTTATAGAATTGCATTATTACCATGATGCTTCCATTCTAGAAAGCAAGGGAGAACTGTATTTAGATGATGGCATGCTGGCCAATAGTATAAAAAAAGAACGCTATGAACTTATGCAGTTTACTGCTGAAGCGAAACAGAAGCGCTTAAATATACAGTTCAAAAGTAAAACAGGGATCAATTACGATGTGAGTTATAAAGACATTACTTTGGTGATTCACAACATCACATCAAATACAAAGCGCATAAAGTTCAAGGGAAAGACCCTTCAAGGTAATTGGGATAAAGCAAAACAAACATTGACCATCAACGTCCCATTGCGTGTCGTTAAAAAGCCATCTAAACTTAAAATCAAATTCAAATAATAGTAGTATGAAAAACGGGGTATTAATTTTGAGCGCATTGCTACTAATGACCGCTTGCAAGTCAGATCAAAAAGAAGCTATTGAGCCCGAAAAGAAAGTTGCTAAAGAGATATCACCAATGTCTGATGACGTCATGGAAAGTGCCGTGATATATGAAGCTAATATACGCCAGTATTCACCAGAAGGGACATTTGAAGCTTTTACTAAAGATATTCCACAACTCAGAGAACTAGGTGTTAAAATTATATGGCTAATGCCTGTATTTCCGATTTCAGAAACCAAACGAAAAGCCACTGGAGGCCCGGATAGTAAATTCGCTTCAGAATTCCCTGAAGACGAACAAGCCAAGTACCTCGGAAGTTATTATGCGGTTACTGATTTTACAAAGATCAACCCAGAATTTGGAACCATAGAAGATTTTAGGAAGTTGGTCCAGACTGCCCATGATAATGATATCTATGTCATTTTAGATTGGGTGCCAAACCATACAGGTTGGGATCATAGCTGGCTTAAGACAAATCCGGAATATTATACTCAGAATGATAAAGGAGAAGTTATCCACCCTGAAGGCACCGATTGGACCGATGTCGCTGATCTCAACTACGATAATACAGAGATGCGTAAAGCAATGATTAAGGATATGACGTATTGGATCACCGAAGAAGGTGTTGATGGATTCAGGTGTGATGTAGCCGGTTCTGTACCACTAGATTTTTGGCAGGAAGCCGTTCCAAAATTACGTGCAAAAAAGGAACTATTCATGTTGGCAGAAGCCTGGGAACCGGAATTACTACATGAGGGTTTATTTGATATGGCCTATGGTTGGGAAGGCCACCATTTGATGAATGCCATGGCTAAAGGTGAAAAGACATTGGAAGATTACAAGGCATACATCGCCAAAATTTCTGAAGATTATGAAGCCAATGATATCCTTATGAATTTTGTGACCAATCATGATGAAAATTCTTGGAACGGAACCATAAAAGAACGTATGGGAGAAGCTTCAAGATTGATGACAGCTTTATCCTTTGTATTAAAGGGAATGCCATTGATCTATTCAGGACAAGAATATGATTTGGATCACAGATTAAAGTTTTTTGAAAAAGATTCTTTCCCAAAAATCAAAGGAGAGTCATGGGCATTACTTCAAAAGTTAGGGACACTAAAAAATACCAACATGGCATTGAACGGTGGTAAAGATGCTGCAACATTTGAAACCTTAGAATCTGAAGACGGTATCCTGATTATAGAACGAACTAAAGGCGGTAAATCAATTCTCTTTATTGCTAATTTAACAGGAGAGTATAATAAAATTGTGGTGCCAAGGCAGGGGCAATATACAGATTACATGACTGGTAAATCTGTAGAATTGCAGGGAGATGCTTACGAGTTAAAAGCAAATGCGTTTAATATTTTAATACAGTAACCCATGAAGAAATGTACCTTATTATTAATAGCCCTAATTCTAGTGCTGGGCTGTAAAGATACAGATGTAAATACGACGAAGTCGTCTTCAGATCAGACGCCATTTGTTTGGGAAGGAGCTAATTTATATTTTCTTCTCACGGACCGATTTAACAATGGAGATCCTTCTAACGATATCAATTTTGATAGAAGCAGAGAAACGGCAATGCTAAGAGGGTTTGAAGGCGGTGATATTAAAGGCATCACTCAAAAAATAAAAGAAGGTTACTTTACAGATTTAGGAATTAATGCCATTTGGATGACGCCTATAGTAGAACAAATTCATGGTGCTACTGATGAAGGTACAGGAGTCACCTATGGTTTCCATGGCTATTGGACTAAAGACTGGACCAACATTGATCCTAATTATGGAACAAAAGAAGATCTTCAGGAGTTGGTCAATGAAGCCCATGCAAGAGGCATTAGAATTGTTTTAGATGCCGTGATCAATCATACAGGGCCTGTTACAGAGAAGGATCCGGTATGGCCGGAAGAATGGGTGAGAACAGACCCTAGATGTCAGTATACGAATTACGAAAACACCATCACTTGTACATTGGTAGCTAATTTGCCCGACATTAAAACAGAAAGTAACGAGAATGTGGAATTGCCACCACAATTGGTAGAAAAATGGAAAGCTGAAGGGCGCTACGAAGAAGAAGTTGAAGAACTAAATGCATTTTTTGAACGAACAGGCTACCCAAGATCACCGCGGTTTTATATCATGAAGTGGTTAACAGATTATATCACAGACTTTGGTATAGATGGCTATAGAGTAGATACTGTAAAGCATACTGAAGAATATGTCTGGCAAGAGTTTAGAAAAGAATGCGATTACGCCTTTTCACAATACAAAGAGAACAATCCAAAGAAAGTATTAGACGATAATGATTTCTACTTGGTAGGTGAAGTTTATAATTACGGAATAAGCACAGGGCAGAACTTTGATTTTGGCGATAAAAAAGTGAATTACTTTACCCCGGAAAGCTTTCATAGTCTTATCAATTTTGAATTTAAATGGAATTCTAAAGAACTAGATTATGAGCCATTATTTAAAAAGTACACAACAGCACTAAATACAGATTTAAAAGGTTTTGGAACATTGAATTATTTAAGTTCTCATGATGACGGAAGTCCCTTTGATGCAGAGCGAACTAAACCTTTTGAGACCGCTAACCGGTTATTATTGTCTCCGGGAACATCGCAAGTGTATTATGGTGATGAATCTGCAAGATCATTAATTATTGAAGGCACACAGGGTGACGCTACGCTAAGATCCTTCATGAATTGGGAAGCCATAACAAATGATAATGCTACTAAAGCAACTCTAGAACATTGGCAGAAGTTGGGTCGTTTTAGAGCAAAACATCCGGCTGTAGGCGCAGGAGCTCATCAAATGATCACTCAGCAACCGTATTATTTCTACAGAAGCTATTATCATGGAGATTACAAGGATATCGTGGTTGTTGGTATTGGCGTGCACAAGGGCGCGAAATCTATTGATGTTTCAAAAATCTACAAAGACGGAGAAACTATTCATGATGCCTATTCCGGAACAAGCGCTGAGGTTATTAATGGTCGGTTAGCCATAGATTCCCCATATGATATTGTACTTTTAGAACAGAAACAATAGCTATACTATGAAGAATAACATCATCCTTTACCTATTTGTATTATTGATAAGCGTGAGCTGCACTGACAGCCCTTTACAAGACATTGCTTCACCAGATGGAACGATTGTTTTAAGTTTTGAATTAGATGATGATGGAGCCCCATTTTATGCAGTTCAGTTTAAGAATGAAACTGTAATTGACACTTCGTATTTAGGATTCGAATTTTTAGACAAAGACCCTTTAAAAGCGAATTTTACGATTCTGAATACTATAACTAATGAAGTCAATGAAACTTGGGAAATGCCTTGGGGAGAACAACTGAATGTTGAAAACCACTACAAAGAACTCAAGATAGAACTTCAAGAGACAACGGAACTAAAACGAAAATTGAATATCGTATTTAAAGTCTATGATGATGGCTTAGGATTTCGCTATGAATTCCCGGAACAAGACGGTTGGAATGAGGCTTTAATTACAGATGAGCATACAGAATTCAATCTAACAGAAGATTACAAAACATTTTGGACACCTGGCGATTGGGATATCTATGAGCATTTATATAGCACTACTAAACTCTCTGAGATTGATGCACAATCTTATATACCAAAAACTAATTTAGCACAGACCTATATTCCTGAAAACTCTGTAAATACACCAGTCACTATGGTAGGCAGTAATGGCACACATTTAAGTTTTCATGAAGCAGCTTTGGTAGATTATTCTGGAATGACCTTAAAAGTAGATACGGATAATCTGAGTTTAAAAAGCGGTTTGGTAGGCTCAAGAAATACGGAATATAAAGTCAAAAGAAGTTTGCCTTTTGAAACCCCATGGCGAACCATTCAAATTACAGATAACGCACCGGACTTGATAGCATCGAAACTCATTGTGAATTTAAATGAGCCTAACAAATTAGGTGATGTGTCTTGGTTTCAGCCTATGAAATATACCGGGGTTTGGTGGGAGATGCACTTAGGTAAATCGTCATGGGATTACGGAATGACATTAAATGAAGATGGCGAATGGGAAGATACGGGTAAGGCCCATGGAAGACATGGTGCTACTACTGAAAATGTAAAGCAATTCATTGATTTTTCTGCAAAGAATAACATCAAAGGTGTCTTGGTGGAAGGTTGGAATACCGGATGGGAGCGCTGGATCGGTTTTGAAGATCGAGAAGGCGTATTCGATTTCGTAACAACCTACCCCGATTATGATATAGACGAAGTGGTACGTTATGGTAAAGAAAAAGGTGTAGATATTATCATGCATCATGAAACTTCTGCAGCAACGGAAACTTATACCAAACAACAAGACACGGCATTTGCTTTGATGCAAAGCTTAGGGATTCATTCGGTGAAGACGGGTTATGTAGGTAAGATTCTGCCTAAAGGCGAATACCACCATGGACAGTATATGGTGAATCATTACAACAATACGGTAGAAAAAGCGGCGAAGTATCAAGTAGCCATTAATGCCCATGAACCTATAAAAGCAACAGGGTTAAGACGTACCTATCCGAATACAATTTCCAGAGAGGGATTGAGAGGTCAGGAGTTTAATGCTTGGGCACAAGACGGCGGAAACCCACCGGAGCATTTATCTATTGTAGCATTTACCAGAATGTTAGCGGGCCCTATTGATTTTACACCGGGCATCTTTAACATTAAGTTTGAAGAATACCGAGAGAATAATCAAGTGAATACTACTCTAGCTCACCAACTGGCGCTTTATGTAGTGATATACAGCCCTATACAAATGGCAGCAGATCTAGTAGAACATTATGAAGCCAATCCAAGACCATTGCAGTTCATTAAAGATGTTGGTGTTAATTGGGAAGAAACCAAAATACTCAATGGTGAAATAGGGAATTATGTGACTATAGCTAGAAAAGAGAGAAGCACCGGAGACTGGTTTATAGGAGGCATTACAGATGAAAATGCCAGAACTATGGAATTGGTCTTAGATTTCTTAGATGAAAACCAAGATTACGAAGCCACTATTTATAGTGATGACGAACAGGCACATTGGGATGAAAACCCACTAGCCATAGACATTTTAAAAGGCACTTTTAATAAAGATTCAAAACTCACCTTAAACTTATCTGAAGGGGGTGGTTTTGCGATTAGTTTGATTAAGAAGTAGTTTTTTTCTATGCTCTTGATAATTAGTTCCTTAAAAACGGAGCTCGGCTTTCCTATTAAACAAACATTTAACAGTAACTTTTGTAACAAAATATAGCGTTAGTTAGTCTTACTTTTATCGACTAAATGTAAATATTTGTAACTTTGCTTATAGGAAAAACTACAATCTTGGATATTAACGATAACATAGAATCTCCTTTTATACTCAAAGTGAGCTTCAATAAGCTGTTGGAACAGTACGAAAACCTTGTGAATGACAAGGATGAGGTTATTGCTTCCAGAGCGAAGCAAGTATTGGATATTGCTGAAAAAAAGCCACTATTAAGAGAAGGCTTTAGTGAAATAAAATATCTGGAAGAATATAAGTCTGAAATTAAGTATATCCTTAAAGATTCTTTTAGTCCTATACTGACTAAAAATGAAATCAAAACGGCATCAATTCCGTTTCATAATGTGATCTTCAATTCGTCGGAGCGTTTTAAGTCGATTCTTAAAACCGCAGGAGATGATTTTGAGTTGACGATCAAGAACATGCCGGAAGATCACAGATATATCATTGCAAGTACAATTATTCTGCACTTCTGTTATGGTTATGCTACAAACTTTAAGCGTCCGTTCTTTTATGAAATTCCAGATGCTAATGGCATTATGCGTTATTATAAGATATTATACAATGCAGATTTTACGGAGATCGTACCCAATGAGAATGCACCCAAGATTACTCAGGAAGACTATGAAAATCTATTAGATAACTTTGAAAATATAGATTTATGGAAGGAGAAATTCCCTCCTAATAGTTATACATTCAAAGGGTTTGTAATTTCTAATATTTTTGATGTTACAGATGACCAGTCCATATCAAATATAAAATCGTCTTTAATTGGAGAAGATAAGAGGAACGATGAAAGTTTCATGGAGAATTTCTATGAAATCTTCCGATCCCTTTTAGGCTTAAAAGATATAAGAGTAGGCTTCTCTATATACAATGATGAGGAAGACACATTTGAACGTGTCTATGGTGTGGGAATGAATAGTTTCTTATTGAACCAACTAGATACGACCTATTGTTCAGATGCCTTGTGTGTATGGTCATACAACAGGTTATTGCGTGAGAAGAAGTATTTCTCTGTATCTGATGTTGATAAAAGCTACAAACGCTCTGAAGGTAAGGCGCCACATGTTAAGATCTTAAAAGAGCAAGGTATTAAAAGTGCTATTTTTGCACCAATCGCTAATGACGATGGGCTCATGGGTATTTTAGAGATTGTTTCAGACAAACCTAAAGTACTAAACAGTATTAATGCTAATAAGTTGGCAGATGTGATGCCATATATCGTTTCTGCTGTGGAACGTTCTAAGAGTGATGAAGAAAACTTGATTGAAGCTATCATCCAGAAAGAATGTACTTCGATTCATCCAAGTGTACATTGGCGATTTGAAAAAGAAGCCAGAGAGTATATTAAAGATCAGCTAAGAGGTGATGAACCTCGATTCAATAAAATTGCCTTTGATAATATATATCCGCTTTATGGTCAAATTGATATTAAAGGATCTTCTGAAGCCAGAAATTGGGCGACTAAGCAAGACCTTACTGAGCAGTTAAACATGGCCAAGTCAATAGTTGAGAAAGTTATCAAAACGGAAAGCTTACCTATTTATGATCAGATCATCTATCAGATCAATGATTATTTAGAAGGTTTAAGTGAGCATTTTCAGGTAGATAGTGAGCAACAAATCACTGCTTTCTTTAAGCAAGATATAGAACCACTTTTAGGACATTTAAAAAAACGCTCACAGTTTGCCTCAGATATTGAGCATTACTTTGAAAGTATAAGCAATAAAGCAAATACCATCTACAAGCATAGAAAAGACTATGATGATACTATTATGACCATTAATGGTGAGATGGCTTATTTGCTAGATAAGAAGCAAGAAGACGCACAGAAGATGTATCCACATTATTTTGAACGCTTCAAGACAGATGGTGTAGAGCACAACATGTATATAGGTGAGACCATCACCAAGGAAGAAAGTTTTAATGAGATCTATCTATATAACCTTAGATTGTGGCAATTACAGGTAATGTGCGAAATGGAGAACTCGTATTATCAGATGAAGTCTGAATTTCCTGTTCCTTTAGATGTGGCTTCAATGATATTGGTGTTCAATCAACCATTATCTATCAGTTTTAGAATGGATGAGAAACAATTCGATGTTGATGGTACATACAACGCACGATACGAGATTGTGAAAAAGCGTGTAGATAAAGCCTATATAAAAGGCACTAAAGAACGCGTGACTCAGAAAGGAAAAATTAGTATTGTCTACTCTCAAAAACAAGATGAGTTAGAATACCTAAGATATATTAAATTCTTACAGTCTAAGAAATACTTAGATACCGATGTAGAAATAGTAGAACTTCAAGATCTACAAGCGGTAACTGGTTTAAAAGCCATACGTGTAAGTGTGCTTTATCATAAAGATGAAAATGATAAGGAATTCTACACCTATGACGACCTCATGAAAGAACTTAAGGCCTAAACAGCTCCAGAATACTGAAAGGCTATTGCAAAAGAGATCACACTTATAATAATACCAATGATAAATATGGTATAGGTTAACCGGAGTATCTTATACTTTCTGTTTAGCACTTTTCCTAAGAAATAAAGGTCCTTCTTCATAGAAGAATAGAGATAATCTCGGTCTTGCATCATTTCACCCATGGCCCATTCAAAGTCGTTTAAGCTCATCTTATGAAAATTACCAAAGAATAGAAGGTTAACACGCTTAGCTTCTACATCTTCTTTACTGAATTTTCCACTGGTGACATTTGGTCGTGTCGCTAAAACAGATAACACCATGGCTGTTATAGTAAATACTACAAAAATTACTGTAGGATATATAAGATGCGCATTAGAAGGATTATCCAGTTTAGGAATTAAATTTGATAATACTAATGACACAATAATAGCATTTACAGATAAAAGAATGTTAGCTTTAGTATCGGCAATATCACTCAATGTAATGTGATTTCTGAGAGTAACTCTAAACATAGTTTCAATCCCACGTTCAGGTAATGAAGCTTTCGCCTTTTTAAGCTTTAACTCTTCTTTCTTTATGCTATTCTTGGTAGCCTCATTGTCTTTTTTTCTTAAGCTCTTAAATAGGGCAGCTAGATTTTTGTCTTTTCGTTTTTGCCAATTATCCTGAGCATAATCTGTATAGAAATGGTGTTTTTTAGTAAAAAAATTAATATTCTCTTTTAACCAATCGATATCGCTGTAGGTATTAGCACCTAATGCTTCCCATTCTTCTCTTAAGAGATCGCTTTGTTCAGTATAGCTTTTACTTGCAAAATGGGCGCAGTCTGCATCTCGAATAATCTTTTCCAAAGTGTTCATCGGCTCGTAGTCCATTTTAGTAGCCATAATAAGGTGCTTAGTCTTATCTGCCAGATCAGAGTCTAACTGATGCGTTTTTGCAAAACCCTCTAGAATTTTTACACTATGTAATTCATGATCTTCAGGGCCTTTTGTGTAACCTGTATCATGAAACCAAGCCGCAAGCTCTAATGCAAAAGCATCGTCTTCTGATACAGCTTCCCCTTTAGCTAATTCGCGAGTAGATTTTACAACACGTTGCGTATGACTTAAACTGTGATATAAAAAATTGCTATCTAAGTCATTGGTTAGCAATCCTTGAACATATTTTTCAGCCTCTGTAAGAATGTTTTCCATGTTTTGTAATAATAGCCTAATTTAAGAATAATTTATTATCTAATCCTTTGTTAAAGTAGTAACTTAGCTATATAGGATATAGTTTGAAATAAATGACTCTATCTAACGACAAACATTAGACGATTAGTATTTTCAATAATTACATTACATGTTAAACTGGAAGCATATTATAGATTTCGCGGTTAATGGTAATCCGAAACCAGATCGAAGAGTAGAAAAAACAGAAGCTGAATGGAAAGCTCAATTAACACCTGAGCAGTATCGTATCACCAGATTGAAAGGAACTGAAGCTCCACATAGCGGTGCATTATGTAGTATCTACGAAGAAGGTCAGTATAATTGTATATGCTGTGGAACACCCTTGTTTGATTCTAGAATAAAATTCAGTTCCGGTACAGGATGGCCCAGCTTTACACAACCCATAAAAAACAATGCCGTTAAGTATGAAAAAGACACATCTTATGGTATGATACGTGTCGAAGCCATGTGTAATACATGTGATGCTCACCTAGGGCATATATTTCCTGATGGTCCGGAACCAAGTGGTCTTAGATATTGTATCAATTCCGAGTCATTAACACTAAATACTGAGATTAAAAATGAAAGATAATATACAAGTTGCAACCGTCGGAGGTGGGTGCTTTTGGTGTACTGAAGCAGTATTTCAGGAAGTGAAAGGTGTATTTAAAATAGTATCAGGATATTCTGGAGGGAATGCCCCGGGAAAGCCAACATATAGAGAGGTGTGCTCCGGATTGACAGGGCATGCAGAAGTTGTGCAAATTACCTTTGATTCAACTGTAATTTCATACGAAGATGTATTAGTCATTTTTATGACGACACATGATCCTACAACTTTGAATAGACAAGGAGGTGATGTTGGGACGCAATACCGATCAGTGATCTACTATCATGATGAGGAGCAAAAGCAGATAGCAGAAACCGTAGTGTCTGAGTTAAAGCCCTATTATGAAGATCCTATAGTTACAGAGATCAGTTCTTTAGACATATTTTATGAAGCTGAAGATTATCATCAAGATTACTACAGAAATAATCAAACACAAGGCTATTGTAGTTTTGTCATAACACCTAAGCTTCAAAAGTTGAGAAAACTACACGCTAACAAATTAAAAGCATCGTAGCATGAAGTTAAATGTGGATAATACATTTAATTTAGAATTACCGGCAGACAGCAATAAAAACAACTCAAGACGTCAGGTTTTTAATGCATCATTCTCATATGTAACACCAAAGGTGCCCTCAAACCCTAAGCGTATTCATGTGTCTTCTGAGATGATTAAAAATATAGGTCTTAGTGAGAAAGATGCTGAGGCTTCAGAGTTTTTAGACATCTTTTCAGGGCGCAAAATATACCCAAACACTAAGCCTTATGCCATGGCATATGCAGGGCATCAATTCGGAAATTGGGCGGGACAGCTGGGAGATGGAAGAGCTATTAATTTGTTTGAAGTATATCATAATAAACAAAGATGGGCTCTGCAACTAAAAGGCGCAGGAGCAACACCTTATTCCAGACAAGGAGATGGTCTGGCAGTATTGCGGTCATCAATTCGTGAGTACCTATGTAGTGAAGCCATGCACCATTTAGGTGTGCCAACAACCAGAGCCTTGTCGCTATTTACTACAGGTGATCAGGTGCTAAGAGATATGATGTACGATGGTAATGCTGAATATGAAAAAGGTGCTATTGTCTGTAGAGTAGCTCCAACGTTTTTGAGGTTTGGAAACTTTGAGCTTTTTGCAGCAAGGCAAGAGCATGATAACTTAAAGACATTAGCGGATTATACGCTCCGTCATTTTTATCCTGAATTAGGAACACCATCAAAAGAGACCTACGTAAAGCTGTTTAAAACAATTGCGGAAAGAACATTGGATATGATTATTCATTGGCAACGTGTCGGTTTTGTGCATGGTGTGATGAATACCGATAATATGTCCGTATTAGGCCTAACTATAGATTATGGACCCTATGGCTGGTTAGAAGGTTTCGATTTTGGTTGGACACCAAACACCACAGATAGACAACACAAACGTTACCGTTATGGGAACCAACCGAACATCGGTCTATGGAACCTGTTACAATTAGCCAATGCGTTGTATCCTCTGGTAGAGGAAGGCAAACCTTTTGAAGATGTATTGAATCAATATAAAACAGATTACGATTCAAAATCTTTAGATATGATGCGAGGTAAATTAGGATTGACAACTAAAGGGAAAAAGGATGCAGAATTGATTCAAAACTTAGAGGATACATTACTGCTTTCAGAAACAGACATGACCTTGTTTTTCAGATTACTTTCAAGATATAAAATAGGACAACCAGAGAAAGGACTAGATCAAATGGAGATCGCTTTTTACAAACCTGAAGAACTTACCGATGCTATAAGATCGAAATGGAAAGGATGGTTTGAAGCTTACGACAAAAGATTACAAGAAGAGGATTCAGAGGATGAAGTTCGTTCTAAGTTAATGAATAGCGTTAACCCTAAATATGTGTTACGTAACTACATGGCTCAGATGGCTATAGATAAGGCTGATGAAGGAGACTATAGTTTAATTGATGAATTATTTACAGTACTAAAAAAGCCCTATGACGAGCAGCCCAAATATGAAAAATGGTTTGCTAAACGTCCCGAATGGGCAAGACATAAAGTAGGGTGTTCAATGCTATCATGTAGCTCATAAAAGAACATAAAGAAAAGACTAAAGCACTAACCAAAATATGATGATATGAAAGCAATATGGAATAATAAAGTCATTGCAGAAAGTAATGATACTATAGTTATAGAAGGCAATCACTACTTCCCGGCAGATGCCATTCATAAACAATTTTTTAAACCTAGTGATACACATACGATGTGTCCATGGAAAGGGGAAGCATCTTACTACACCGTTGAAGTTGATGGACAAGAAAATAAAGATGCAGCGTGGTACTATCCAAAAACATCTGAATTAGCAAGATCAATAGAAGGCTATGTGGCATTCTGGAGAGGAGTTAAAGTAGAACAATAAATATGAAAAGTACAAAACTTAAAATTCCAAATAGGAAAGGCTTAACTCTAAATGCATATTTAGAACTTCCTGCCAACCAAAAACCAAACTACTTTGCCATTTTTGCGCACTGCTTTACATGTAGTAGTAGCTTGAGTGCTGTGAAAAATGTAACTAGAGCATTAACTAAAGATGGATTTGGTGTAGTACGTTTCGATTTTACCGGCTTAGGACTCAGTGAAGGAGAATTTGCAGATAGTCATTTTTCAGCTAATGTTGAAGATCTAATTGATGTACATCAGTATTTGGCAGAACAGTATGAGGCACCATCCTTACTGGTTGGACACTCATTAGGCGGTGCTGCGGTACTAGTTGCGGCATCTATGCTAGAAGACATAAAGGCTGTAGCAACAATTGGAGCTCCGGCTACCGTAAGTCACGTTAAGCATTTATTCTCTCATCAGATTAGTGATATTGAGAATAAAGGAAATGTTGAAGTTAATATCGGAGGGCGACCATTTGTGATTAATAAAGATTTTGTAGAGCAATTTGATAAAACGGATCTACCAGCCATTGTAAAAGGCCTCAGAAAACCTTTGTTAATATTGCATGCACCTTTTGACAAAATTGTAGGGATAGAAAATGCACAGCAACTATATCACAATGCTCATCATCCCAAAAGTTTTGTGACATTAGATGATGCAGATCATTTGTTGAGTAGAGATATAGATAGTAATTACGCTGGGTCTATAATAGGTACTTGGGTAAAGCGTTATTTTCCTGTTGTGGAGAATAAAATGCTTAGTACTGAAGGAGAACAATTGGTTGGGCATTTAAATATTATCGAAGATAATTTCACAACCACAATCCAGACAAAAAATCATGCTATGATAGCTGATGAACCGCTAAGTGTCGGTGGTAATAACTTTGGGCCATCACCCTATGAATACTTAAATGCCGCTCTTGCTGCATGTATAGTAATGACGTTAAAGATGTATGCAGAACGCAAGCAATGGGACCTAAAAGAAGTATTCGTATACATCTCTCATAGTAGAAAACACAGTGATGATTTAGAAATAGAAACAGAAAAGCCTAAATATTTAGATCATATCATCAAGAAGTTAAAATTTGTTGGTAATTTAGATGACACTCAAAAAGAACGTTTAAAAGAGATTGCTTCACGTTGCCCCGTTCACAAAACAATTGCTAGTGAAGTCATATTTGACACAACAATTATACAAGAATAACATTGCAAACATTAATAAGTCAACCTAATATAAAAGAGCGCTTTTTAACGATTAGAAGTCGTACTGAAGATATATGCAGCGTTCTGAAAGTAGAAGATCATGCGGTACAGCCCATAGATTATGTTTCACCTCCGAAGTGGCATCTGGCGCACACAACATGGTTCTTTGAAGAGTTTGTTTTAGCAAAATATTATAAAGGTTATAAACGATTTGACTCGGATTTTGCTTATTTGTTCAACAGTTACTATAACAATGTCGGAACCAGAATCTTAAGACCAAATCGAGGTCTAATGACCAGACCAACAGTTGAAGAAATAAAAGCGTTCAGAGCCTACGTTAATGAACATTTAGAACGTTTATTAGAAAACGAAGTGCCACAATCGTTACTAGATACCTTAGAAATAGGGCTACAACACGAACAACAACACCAAGAGTTATTAATATATGATATTAAATACATACTGGGGCATCAACCGACGTTTCCAGAATTTGGATTCAATATTGAATTAAAACCAGAGCCTGAAACAGACGATTTTATAAAAATAAAAGAAGGAGTTTATGAGATAGGCCATAATAATGATCAGTTTTGTTTCGATAATGAACTAGGAAAACATAAAGTATATCTACAAGATTGCATAATCTCTAAGCGATTGGTTACAAATGGAGAGTACATAGAATTTATTGAAGCCGGAGGCTATAAAGATTTTAACCAATGGCATGCCGATGGTTGGGAATACATTCAAAATGAAAAATTAAATGCGCCAATGTATTGGCATAAGGTAGATGGAGCATGGCATTATTATACGCTCAAAGGGTTTAAGCTTGTAGATATAGAGCTACCGGTAAGTCATATTAATTTTTATGAAGCATTTGCTTTTGCACAATGGAAAGGAATGAGACTCCCTACAGAGTATGAATGGGAAGTAGCATCAGAGCAGCTCAACTATGGACAACTATGGGAATGGACAAATAGTGCTTACCTACCTTACCCTAATTACACAAAAGCCGATGGTGCTTTAGGGGAATACAATGGCAAATTTATGGTTAATCAAATAGTACTTAGAGGCGCTTCTGTTGCAACAGCACCAAATCATAGTAGAATAACATATAGAAACTTCTTCCATCCCAATATGAGATGGCAGTTTTCAGGAATTCGATTAGCAAAATAATATGGATAAAAATTTTGCTAAAGATGTTTTAAATGGGCTAACTGCACCAGATAAATACTTATCGTCAAAATATTTTTATGACGATAATGGAAGCCGCATATTTCAGGAGATCATGAATATGCCTGAGTATTACCTTACTGATGCTGAATTCGAAATATTATCTCTGCAATCCAAACAAATTATTGAAGCACTAGAGTTTTCTGAACCATTTAATATTATTGAGTTAGGGGCTGGTGACGGTATCAAGACATTTAAACTGTTGGATTATTTGGTAAATAACAATGTCGTATTTAGTTATGTGCCTATCGATATTTCACAAGAGGCAATAGATATATTAACAGATAGTTTGAAGCGAAGACTTCCAAACTTAGATGTGAAACCTCAAGTTGGCGATTATTTTGAAGTGCTTAAGAAAGGGAGTTTAGGTGATAGGCCAAGTCTATTATTATTTCTTGGGAGTAATATAGGGAACTACATGCCTAATGAAGTTAAAAATTTATTGCAATTATTTCGCAATGAGATGAAGGAAGGCGATAAGCTTTTAATTGGATTTGACCTCAAGAAGAACCCGATAACGATTAGAAAAGCCTATGATGACCCACATGGCATAACGAAACGATTTAACATCAATCTGCTACTTCGAATTAATAGAGAATTAGATGCTGATTTTAAAGTAGATGATTTTGACTTTTATTGCCATTACAATCCTGAAAATGGAGAAGTAAAAAGCTATATTGTAAGTCTTAGAGATCAAAAGGTAGATATTAAATCATTAGGCGTACAAATTCAATTTGGATATAACGAATTAATATGGACCGAGCTTTCTAAAAAATATAGTATCTCTGAAATAGAAGTATTAGCTTCTAATAATGACTTTAAAGTAAACCATAATTTTTTAGATTGTAAGCACTATTTTACAGATAGCCTCTGGGAAAAGTGATTGAAATTTATTCCTTATTTTTAATAGACTAAAACCACACCACATATGTTGTCTAGTTTAAAACGAAGTGCTCCAATATTCTTGTCTCTACTGTTTAGCGCTTGCGCAACTTATAACCTACAAGTTAAAGATAGTCAGCCTAATGAAAATTCTGAGAGTAATATTGAACACTCATTTTACCTCATTGGCGATGCCGGAAATTCGGAATTAGGAGAACGTACAGAAGCCATTAAAGACTTTGAACAAGCCCTTAATAATGCTAAAAAGAATAGCACTGCAATTTTTCTTGGAGACAATATTTATCCATCTGGGCTTCCTGAAGAAGGATCAGAGGGTAGTGCACTTGCAAAGCATAGATTACAAGTTCAGGTAGATGCCGTTAAGAATTTTAAAGGCAAAACTATATTCATTCCCGGTAACCACGATTGGTATAATGGGATAGATGGCTTAAAGCGTCAAGAACGATTTATAGAAGCAGCCTTAGGAAAGAATACGTTTTTACCAGAAAAAGGATGTCCTATCGAAAAGGTAGATATTTCAGATGATATTGTACTTATCATAGTAGATTCACAATGGTATATCACTAATTGGGATAAGCACCCTAAGATTAATGACAATTGCGAGTTTAAAACGAGAGCCAGATTTATTGACGAGTTTGAGAGCCTTATTAAAAAATCTAGAGGTAAAACAACTGTAGTAGCTATACACAATCCAATGTTCACTAACGGTTCTCATGGTGGACAGTACAGCTTTGGATCTCACATGACACCAATTCCATTTTTAGGAACACTGAAAAATATTATTAGAAAAACAGGAGGTGTGTCTCATGCAGATTTACAAAATGTACGTTACAGAGAGCTCAAAGATCGTTTGGTAACACTTGCTCAAGAAAATGATAAGGTCATATTTGTGTCTGGTCACGATCATAACCTTCAGTATATCGTTGAGGCTAATATTCCTCAAATTGTGAGTGGATCAGGTTCTAAAACATCTCCAACAAGAAATGTAGGAGGGGGTAAATTTTCCTATGGAACTCAAGGTTATGCAGTATTGGATGTATACAAAGATGGATCTTCACAAGTGAGATTTTATTCGGCAGAAGATGACCAATGGGTGTATACAACCCAAGTATTAAAAGCAAATAAAAGTAATGAGGTCAATTACCCATCATCAGGTTTTGCAAGTAGAGTAAGTGCATCTATTTATTCTGAATCTGAAACCGATAAAAGTAATTTCTACAAAAAGTTATGGGGTGACCGTTACAGGAAATACTTTAGTACTTCGGTAAATATTCCTACAGTAAGTTTGGACACATTATATGGAGGATTAAAGCCAGTACGCAAAGGAGGAGGACATCAGTCAAAATCACTACGTTTAGAAGATCCACAAGGGCGACAGTACGTAATGCGTGCTCTTAGAAAAAATGCAGTTCAATATTTACAAGCTGTGGTATTTCAAGATCAATATGTGACCGAAGAATTTAAAGGAACAGACACAGAAGCTCTGTTGTTAGATGCATTTACGGCTTCTCATCCCTATGCGCCATTTACAATTGCAGATCTGTCTAAAGCAGTAGATGTATACTATACACAACCAAGATTATTTTATGTGCCAAAGCAAAAAGCCATAGGGAAATATAATGATGAGTTTGGAGACGAAATATATATGATCGAAGAACGAGCTTCAGACGGACATGGAGATAAAGTCGGATTTGGGTATTCAGATAAGTTGATAAGTACCTATGATATGTTAGAGAAAATACGTGAGGATGAAGATCATATGGTTGATGAGCCTGCTTATATAAGAGCAAGATTGTTTGATATGGTTATTGGGGATTGGGATCGCCATCAAGACCAGTGGCGTTGGGCTGTATTTAAAGAGGATGGAAAAACAATTTACAGGCCAGTGCCAAGAGATAGAGATCAGGCTTTTTCACTAATGGATGATGGTGCTTTAATGAAAACGGCGACATTCTTAATTCCACCACTTCGATTATTGAGGTCGTATAGTTCTGAATTAAGAGATCCTAAATGGTTTAATGTTGAACCCTATCCATTAGATGTTGCATTGCTTACTAAATCAACCAAAGCACATTGGGATAATGAAGTGCAAACCATTCAAAACAACTTAACCGAATCTGTTATAGACAAAGCGTTTTTAAATTTCCCTGAAGAAGTAAGAGATGAAACAATTTCTGAGATCAAACAAAAGCTTCTAGGCAGAAAGGCGAGTCTTCAAGAGATATCAGATGAATACTTTGATATCGTAAACAAATACGCTACTGTTAGAGGAACCGATAAAGACGATTGGTTTGAAATAGAACGCCTAGAAAATGGATTAACCTCAGTGAAGGTATACCGAATAAAGAAAGGCGAAAAGAAAGACTTGTTCCATGAGCGTGTCTATAAACCTTCAGAGAATAAAGAAATATGGGTGTTTGGATTAGATGATGATGACTATTTCGAGGTGAAAGGTGATGGGAAAGGGACTATTGCTGTGCGTTTAATAGGCGGGCAAAATAAAGACACCTACAATGTTATTAATAGTAGAGGTGTTCATATATATGACTACAAGTCTAAAGAAAGCATTTTTGAAAGCAACAAAGGTCATCGCCACTTAAAAGATGATTATTATACAAACATTTATGACTTCAAAAAAGTAAGATATAATTCTAGAGTTGTTTTACCTTCTATTGGATTTAATCCGGATGACGGGTTAAAAGTTGGTGTCGGAGGGACGTTTAAAAAGAATGGGTACGATGGTGAAAAATATACGTCTTTACATTCTGTTGTTGCACAAGTATACTTTGCTACAGGTGGTTTTGATGTTAATTATAAAGGCGAGTTTGCTGAGATATTTAACAATATAAATTTAGGTTTGAACGCTACATTTTCCAGCCCAAATTTTGCTGTCAATTTCTTCGGATTTGGTAATTCAACACCTAACCTTAATACAGATCCTGAAAATGGCATGGATGAAGAATCATTAGATTACAATCGTGTACGAAAGTCGGTATATAGTGTAGGACCTTCTCTAATTAAATATGGGGAGTATGGAAGCAAAGTATCTGTTTCAGTAAATTACCAATCTATAGAGATCGAAAACACACAAGATCGTTTTATCAATGAATTTTTCCAGACCAATGCTCAGCCAGACAGGGATGAGTTTATAACTACGGAGTTTAATTATAGTTTTAGCAATGCAGATAATGACGCATTCCCAACATTAGGATTTAATTTTGATTTAGCCTTGGGCTATGTCACAAACATTAATAATTCTAATGATTATTCCTATGTTGTGCCTAGTATTGGATTTGACTATAAGATTGATGCTACAGGCAATTTGGTACTAGCATCACATGCGGAAGGACAGTTTAATTTTGGCGATGAGTTTGAGTTTTATCAGGCAGCTAATATTGGGGGAAATAGAGGTTTAAGAGGTTATAGAAATGAACGTTTTTCCGGAAAGAGAGCATTTTATCAAAGTACAGATTTAAGATATAAGCTTAAACGCGTAAAAACATCAGTTTTACCATTAGAATATGGTGTTTATGGGGGTTTTGACTATGGTAGAGTTTGGGTTGACGATGATTTAGTGTCTGACCCTGACTTTAATGAAAATAGATTAAACACTTCTGTTGGAGGTGGACTTTTTATAAATATGGTAGATATGTTATCGCTAAATCTAGGAGCTTTTACTTCTAAAGATAACCTGAGAATTGCATTTGCTTTCGGATTTACATTCTAAAAACTTTTACATAAGATAATGTAGAATTAACCTTTTCGTTGCTTTGTGTAGCTAAATTTAGCTATGCAGAGTAATAAATTTTTCCATAGAGATCTTAGCTGGTTGTCTTTTAATGAACGTGTGCTCCAAGAGGCTGAAGATACTACCAATCCATTATATGAACGTCTGAAGTTTTTAGCCATATTCTCCTCAAATTTGGATGAGTTTTACAGAGTTCGTGTCTCTAAATTGCGTCAATTTAGAAACCTTCAAAAAGACGTGAAGGAAAAACTTAATGAACGCCCAAAGAAAATCATAAAAGCCATACAATCTAAAGTAGATGATTTGCAAAAACGATTTGGTTATGTGTTCGAAAATCAAATCATCAAGGAACTCAAATCTGAGAGTATTTACCTTTTTGAAAAGGAGGACTTTACACCAGAGCAAAAGGTGTTTTCATCAAACTATTTTAAGATTCATCTAAAAAATGAAATCAATGTTTACTATCCTGAGAAGGACAAGGACTTTTCATTTATAAAAGATGGGAGTATGTTTCTCTGTGTAGACGCAAAAAACTTACTTCTCATAGAAATACCAACATCGACCTACGAGCGATTTGTCATTTTACCTTCCTCAGAAGAAGGCTCTCATTTTATCACATATATTGAAGAAATTATAAAAGATAATTTAGGAGAGATCAAATCGAGTTTAGCAAAGAAGAAAGCTTTTGCAGTTAAGATTACAAGGGATGGAGAGCTTTACTACGATGAATATGAAGGGGATATGTTAAATTTAATAAAGGAAGGCTTAAAAAAACGTAGTGAAGGCTTACCAACACGATTACTATACGATTTTAATATTGATAGTTCTACACTTAAGCGTTTACGCAAAAGTTTACACTTAAATAAGACGGATTTAATGCCCGGTGGCAAGTTTCACAACTTTAGCGATTTCTTTAAATTTCCTGTATTTAAAGACAAGTTACAATTGTTAGCCAAAGAGAGAACACCATTAAATCACCCGACGTTAAATACAGACGTTTCTTTAGTCGACCAGATTTATGAAAACGACGAACTCTTATGTTTTCCTTATCAGAAGTACGATTATGTACCACAATTGATAGAAGAAATCGCAGAGAATAAAGATGTACATTCCGTCAGTATTACCCTCTACAGAGTTTCAAAGGACTCCGCAGTGGCTAAAGGCTTACTAAAATGCTTAGACTATGGAAAAAAGGTGACAGTTTTTATAGAGGCGAAAGCTAGGTTTGATGAAGAAAATAATATTATCTGGGGAGAACGTTTAAAACGAAGCGGAGCAAAGGTTCTATACAGTATGCCAGAAATTAAAGTGCATTCTAAAATATTATTAATAGAGTCTAAAGTAAAAGATATCGCCTACATAGGTACAGGAAATTTTAATGAGAAAAGCGCAAAACTATACACAGATTTTGCCTTACTCACATCTAATATTGAAATCACTGCCGACCTTAAACAAGTCTTTAGTTATTTAAATAGTCCAGATGAAAAGCCAAGTTTGAAATTATTGTGGATGTCTCCTTTCCTAACCCGAGATGCAATTTGTAGTAGAATTGAGAATGAAATCAATCTTGTAAAAGAAGGGAAAGAAGGAGCACTTTGCTTTAAAATGAATAGTTTAGAAGACGAGATTATTATTAAAAAACTATACGAAGCCTCTAGTGAAGGTGTTAAAGTGGACCTTATTGTTAGAGGCATATGCCGCCTCATCCCTCAGGTTGAAGGGCTTAGTGAAAACATAAATGTCATAAGTATAGTTGGTAAATATCTAGAGCATTCCAGAGTATATATGTTTAATAATGATGGTGTTAAAGATATTTTTATTGCTTCAGCAGATTGCATGAAGCGCAATTTAGATCATAGAATAGAAGTTGCAACACCGATTTTAGATCAAAGACTGAAGCATACCATTATAGAGTATTTAGAACTACAGTGGTTAGATAATGTTAAAGCAAGGGTAATTGACGAAAATAATTCTAATACATACAAATACGGAGGGAGTGAAAGCATAGAATCACAAAAAGCGTTTTACGATTATCTTAGGGCAAAACGAATGTCGAAATCTCAATTAATCTAATGTTAGCTTATATAGGTTTCCGCCATCAATTTTAGTTCTTTCATCACCAATATATACAACATTCTCAGTTTTATAGCAAAGCCCTTCTTTCTGTGAGCTGTGATTAAAAGAAACGACTTCAACAGTGCCTGAAAAAAAACCATCGCCTTCAAAGTCCTTTAAGCGCCATAACTTATCATGGTTTAAGATTAATACTTCTTTACCATCATCTCTAATATCAGCAGCTGTAATTTTGTTATTCTTGCCTTCAAGATTATATTCCGATATAATTTCACTCTTGTGATCTCCAACCCGATTCGGGACTTTTAAAACTATGAATTTCTTGTCCTCTTTACTAAAGATGTAAAAATGATTGCTCCATAAGAAAAACGCTTCAAAATCTTTAGACTTATGGTCTTTCGGAATAGTAAATGTGATTTTATCGGCTTCAGCTTCGTCATTATTTAAATCAGTAGCACTTACTTTATAGATCGTGAAAGATGCTCTTTTTTTAGAATTATTACCAAAATCTCCAATATAAACATTACCATCAGAATCAGAGGTGAGATCCTCCCAATCCATATTTTTTGCATTCTTTATTTTGATATTTCTTACAATAGTTCCTAAAGTATCAATGGCGTATAGTCGCTTTTTATTACCGGAGTCTTCAATAGTCCATATGTAGTCATATTGCGGAATAACCTCAAGGGCAGAGGCTTCCTTAAGCGCCTTAGGCATATCGGCTACAACAGTAAGATTTCCGGTATTACATCCTAAAATTAGAATAGAAACTAATAAGACTATTTTCTTCAAACTCACAATCGATTTATTAATGCTAAATTTACGCAGATTATATGATATGAAGCACTGTAACCTAATTATTATTGGAGGAGGAGCAGCAGGGTTTTTTGCGGCGATTAATGTAGCTGAAATGTCGCCACATCTATCCATATGTATACTAGAACGGGGTAAAGAAGGCTTGCAGAAAGTTAAGGTTTCTGGAGGTGGACGATGCAACGTTACTCATGCCGAATTTACGCCCTCCGAATTAGTGTTAAACTATCCTAGAGGAGAGAAAGAATTACTGGGACCATTTCATACGTTTATGACTGGAGATACCATTGAGTGGTTCCAACAACGAGGTATTGAAATGAAAATAGAAGAGGACGGTAGAATGTTTCCTGTTTCAGATTCGTCGCAAACCATTATTGACTGCTTTCTGAATGAAGCTAAAAGGCTGAATATTGAAATAGAGTATGGGCATACTGTAAAAGCGATTACTACCGAGAGTTCTGGTTTTGTAGTAGGTACTAATAAAGAGCAATTGTCTTCAGATCAACTCATCATAGCTACAGGAAGTAATCCCAAAGTCTGGACAATGCTCAAAGATTTAGGACATCAAATTGTTGATCCGGTTCCTTCACTGTTCACATTTAATATCGATGATAAGCGCATAAAAAACATACCGGGTGTTGTAGCTCCTGATGTCAGTGTTGAGGTCTTAGGATCTCAATTATATTCAGAAGGGCCATTGTTAATGACACATTGGGGAATGAGTGCTCCTGCAATTTTAAAATTATCTGCTTTTGGAGCAATAGAGCTTGCGAAGCGCTCTTATCAGTTTGAAATTGCAGTAAATTTTATTCAACAAGACTTGCAATCATGCATCGATGATTTAAAAGCCACCAAACATGCAGGTGTAAAGAAAACCATATACAACTCACCTATGTTTAATCTTCCTAAACGACTCTGGCAGCAATTAGTATTAGCCTCAGAAATAGGAAAAGATGAACGATGGGCAGATATAAGGAATGACCGATTAGAACAGTTAGCTCAGCAATTGACAAGAGCCGTTTTTAAAGTTAATGGGAAAAGCACGTTTAAAGAAGAGTTTGTGACAGCAGGAGGAGTCGATCTAAAGGAGATTAATTTTAAGACCTATGAAAGTAAGTTGATTCCCAATTTGTATTTTGCGGGCGAGGTAATTAATGTAGATGCAGTCACAGGGGGGTTTAATTTTCAAAATGCTTGGACAGGCGCCTATATTGCTGCGCAATCAATATCAAGATCATGAAAACGTATATAGCACTTTTGAGAGGAATCAATGTTAGCGGACAAAAAAAGATTCCAATGGCAGATCTGAGACAGCTTATGAATGATTGTGGTTTTAAGAATGTAAAAACGTATATCCAAACGGGTAACATCATTTTCAAGACAGATCATTCTATTAGTCAGTCCACAAAAAAAATTGCAGACGCTATAAAAAAGCATTTTGATTATGAGGTGCCAGTAATTGTAGTTGAACCGGGATATATTAAACAAATTTTGGACGAGTGTCCATTTGAAGAAGAGAAAAAGATTAAAAGTTATTTTACACTACTATATACAACACCGGATATAGCTATGGTATCTGAATTAAATAAGTTAAACTATCCGGATGAGGAGTTTCTTATTACAGATAAATGCATCTACTTTTTTAGTGGTGTAGGTTACGGACGTACAAAATTCAATAATAATTTTTTCGAAAGAAAATTAAAAGTAACTGCTACAGCCAGAAACTATAATACAATGATGAAGTTGTTATCTTTGTCGCAAGAATTAGCATAATGACCGAACAAGATTTTATACTGAAAACGTATTCTAAAAATCATGAAGAAGGCCAATTCACGTGGGCTTCTCCAAGTAATATTGCCTTAGTGAAGTATTGGGGTAAGAAAGCGCATCAGATACCGGAAAATCCATCGATAAGTTTCACGTTAAGTGATTCCAAAACAACAACAACCTTGCATTATAAAAAAAGAGAAACAGTAGATGATAGTTTTTCTTTTGATGTGATTTTTGAAGGTGAAGCGAATACAGCGTTTAAACCTAAAATTGAGACCTTCTTTGAAAGGACTTTTCTTTACATGCCTTTCATTAAAGATTATCATTTTACTATAGAAACGTCAAACTCTTTTCCGCACAGTTCGGGTATAGCATCTTCAGCCTCTGGAATGAGTGCATTAGCTTTATGTTTAATGAGTCTGGAAAAAGCTTTGTATGCAGACCATGCGGATGATTATTTCTACAGGAAAGCATCGTTTTTAGCAAGATTAGGCTCCGGAAGTGCATGTCGTAGTTTGGAAGGTGATCTTATCGTTTGGGGCAAACACAACCTTGTAGAAGGGAGTTCAGATTTGTTTGGTGTGAAGTATCCGTATAAAGTCCATGATGCCTTTAAAAATTATAATGACACTATTTTACTAGTAGATAAAGGTGAAAAACAGGTGAGTAGTACTGTAGGACATAACTTAATGCATGGACACCCTTTTGCTCAAGAACGGTTTAAGCAAGCAAATGATAACCTAACAAAGCTGATTAAAGTGCTTAAAACAGGAGATTTGGATGCCTTTATAAGTATTGTTGAGAGTGAGGCATTAACGCTTCATGCCATGATGATGACCAGTATGCCTTATTTTATTCTTATGAAGCCTAATACCTTAGAGATTATACAAAAGATATGGGCTTTCAGAAGAGAAACAGGCTCAAAAATATGCTTCACATTGGATGCCGGAGCTAATGTACATGTCTTATACCCTGAAACTGAAACTGAAAAAGTTTGTGAATTCATTAAGAATGAGCTTGTTGGATTTTGCCAAAACGGTCATTATATTTGTGATAGAGTTGGTTTCGGAGCAAAACAATTGTAACTTTGTAAAAACCAAGTCTATATTAATAGCATATGAAAGGGCCTCTATTTTATTCTAAAATTCTATTATTTGGAGAATATGGTATCATCAAAGATTCCAAAGGGTTATCTATTCCATACAATTTTTACAACGGTGCTTTAAAATTGGATGAGAATCCATCAGAAGAGGCTAAGCAATCTAATGAAAGCTTAAAACGGTTTGCAGATTACCTTGCTGCCATAGATAGCAGTATAGTAACTTTTAATCTCAAAACGCTTAAAAAAGATGTTGGGGATGGGATGTATTTTGATTCATCTATTCCTCAGGGCTATGGTGTTGGTAGTAGTGGTGCACTTGTTGCAGCAGTGTATGATAAGTATGCTAATGATAAGATTACCGTCTTAGAAAATCTTACCAGAGAAAAACTCCTAAAGCTGAAAGCGATCTTCTCTGAAATGGAATCGTTCTTCCATGGGAAATCTTCAGGATTAGATCCGTTAAATAGTTATTTAAGTATCCCGATATTAATAAATTCTAAAGATAATATTGAAGCTACCGGTATACCTTCTCAAAAAACAGAAGGAAAAGGTGCCGTGTTTTTATTAGATAGTGGAACCATAGGTGAAACTGCACCAATGGTACGTATTTTTATGGAAAAGATGAAGCAAGAAGGCTTTCGCCATATGTTGAAGGATCAGTTTATAAAACACACGGATGCATGTGTTGATGATTTCTTAAAAGGCGATATTAAGTCATTATTTAGAAATACCAAACAGCTTTCTAAGGTAGTACTGAACCACTTTAAACCAATGATTCCTGCGCAATTCCATGAATTATGGAAGAGAGGTATTGAAACTAATGACTACTACCTTAAACTATGCGGTTCAGGCGGCGGCGGATATATTCTTGGATTCACTGAAAACATAGACAGAGCCCAAACCGCTTTAAAAGACTACAAACTAGAAGTAGTATATAATTTTTAATACTACAAACAATACCTTTAACTTTAGGGTGTTGATTCAGAATGTACTTTATATTTTATGCTATCCAGACGACAGAAAATTATTTTACTAAAGGTGTTTAGCCTCTTTTCTGTAGTTAGAGGTTATAATATTCTGATTATTGTCATCGCGCAATATGTGGCTTCCATATACATTTTTGCGCCACATAAACCTCTGGGGAAAGTTATTTTCGATATTAATTTATTAATGTTGGTTATTGCGTCCTCTGCTACCATAGCTGCGGGTTATATCATAAATAATTTTTATGATTCAGAGAAAGATCTTATCAATAGGCCTCAGAAAACAATGCTAGATCGCCTCGTGAGTCAGAATACAAAGTTGTCTATATATTTTGTGCTTAACTTTTTGGCAGTAGTTGTAGCTAGTTACGTGTCGTTTAGAGCTGTTTTGTTTTTTGCGATATACATATTTCTGATATGGCTGTATTCGCATCGCTTTAAAAAACAACCTATCATTGGTAACATTATTTCTGCGGTGTTAACGGTTACTCCCTTTTTTGCCATATTTATTTACTATAGAAATTTTGATACAGTCATTTTTGTTCACGCGTTATTCTTGTTCTTATTGATTTCTATGAGGGAGTTAACAAAAGATCTTGAAAACATTAAAGGCGATCTGGCCTTGGACTATCATACAATACCTATTGTTTATGGAGAAAGAACCTCTAAACTAATGCTGACAATAGTTAGTATACTGACCATTATCACAGCATTTATTTTAGTATTGTATTTTCAAATAGGCCATATGTATTTTTTCTTTTACCTCAGTGTAATGATGGTATTAGTTTTTCTACTATTACTCTGGCGTGCTGAAAAGAAAACACATTATCTTGTACTTCATAATATACTCAAGTTTATTATAGTGGCTGGTGTATTTTCTATAGTATTAATTGACATCGATGTTGTCTTAAATAGAATTTAATGGAATCGACTTTAAAAATTGCAATGGCACAAATCGCCCCGGTATGGTTAGACAAGAGTGCTACTTTAAAAAAAATTGAAAACAATATAATAGAAGCTTCTAAAGAGAATGCAGAGCTTATTGTTTTTGGTGAGGCCTTATTACCAGGCTACCCTTTTTGGTTAGCACTTACAGGAGGTGCGGAGTGGAATACTAAAGTTAATAAAGAGATTCATGCGCATTATGTCAATAATTCAATTTGTATTGAAAAAGGCGAATTAGATACTGTATCTGAATTAGCTAAAGCACATAATATTGCTATTTATCTTGGAATCATGGAACGCCCATTAGATAGAGGCGGGCATAGTATTTATGCTTCTTTAGTATACATCGATCAAGAAGGAAACATAAAATCTGTCCATAGAAAATTACAACCAACTTATGATGAGCGCTTAACCTGGGCTCCTGGAGATGGTAATGGGCTTCAGGTACACCCCTTAAAACAATTTACTGTAGGAGGATTAAACTGTTGGGAAAATTGGATGCCCCTACCAAGAACAGCATTATACGGTATGGGTGAGGATCTACATATAGCGGTTTGGCCGGGAAGCGATCATAATACAAAGGATATTACACGTTTCATAGCAAGAGAGTCGCGTTCTTACGTGGTGTCGGTATCTAGCCTAATGAAGCGCTCGGACTTTCCTGAAGACACTCCACATTTAAATAAAATTCTAGAGAAGGCCCCGGAGGTATTAGCCAATGGCGGTAGTTGTATTGCAGGACCGGATGGAGAATGGCTTGTTGAACCTGTACTTCATAAAGAAGGACTAATTTATCATACGATAGACTTTAATAGAGTATTAGAGGAACGCCAGAATTTTGATGCTGTTGGACATTATTCGAGACCAGATGTTACAAAACTTACTGTAAACAGAGATCGCCAAACAACTGTAGAAATTAATAGTTAATGTAAACTATAGTCTTACCTTTGCAAAAAATATTAGCATGGCAAGGCAGCAAGATAACAGAGGAAAGAGACAAGGAAAGTCTAGAGGAAGAGTGCGTAGCTCAAAACCTTCATCTACAAACAAAAAGACAAATAAGCCATCTTCAACTACAGAAGGTATAAGACTAAATAAATATATAGCTAACTCAGGCGTATGCTCTCGTCGTGAAGCAGATATGCATATTAGTATTGGTAGTGTTACTGTCAATGGAAAAGTTGTTACAGAGATGGGCTATAAAGTAAAAGATGGGGATGAAGTCCGTTTCGATGGTGCTAGAATTACACCGGAAAAGAAGGTATACGTACTGCTTAATAAACCTAAAGGTTTCGCAACCACTACTAGTGAAACCAAAGGGCGTACTGTTATGGATTTGGTTGCTAATGCGACTTCAGCTAATATTAAACCTATTGGTCGTTTAGGAAGAAATAGTACTGGACTATTACTTTTTACTAATGACGATAAAGTAGTGAAGAAATTCACCAATTCTAAAAATGGAGTGCCTCGACTGTTTCATGTAGAGCTAGATAAAAATCTAAAGGCTGAAGACATTAAAAAGATTAAAGAAGGGTTCAAAGTTCAGGGGAAACTAATAGAAGTAGAAGATGTTAGTTATGTGGAAGGGTCTCCTAAAAATCAAGTTGGTATAAAGATTAAGAATACAGGAAATTCTATTCTCAGAACAATTTTTGAAAACCTAAACTACGATATTGTTAAGTTAGACTGTGTAGCTATAGCACATTTAACGAAAAAAGATATTCCAAGAGGGCATTGGAAACATCTTACTCTCCAGGAAATCAACAATTTAAATATGCTGTAGATCGTGTTTTTGGGACACTTTTTCTTAATGTTTAATTAATCTTTTATTTTTTTCTTCTAATTTTTCATTTGTATCTTAGATATTATATAACCCAACCTACTTTACAAAATGAAAGATAATTTAAAACGTGTTATCGTTGATTTTAAAAAGCTGACACCAGAGATTCTCGCACTACTCGTTGACAAGTACCCCTATGGTTATGATGATGGTCATATCATATCTTTTACCAATGCCAAGAATGAATTGATAGAAGCAGTGGAAGTGTCTACAAGCGATACGAAATACTTAGTAAAGGTAAGTAGTAAGCTAAAAGATACTATGGCTAGTTTTGATGAAGATGATTATGGTGATGAGATCACAGAGGCTACACCTGAAGCTATTGCACCATCAGATCTCGAGACAGCAAACGAAGATTAAATTTTAATCCTACGACCCAAAACAACTTCCCATATAAACGCAGAAAATACTGCTAAATATTCTACGCCCACTAACCAAAGGCTTTCTTCATAGGCCGAATTTGTGTACGCTGTATAACTTAAAATAACCATAGCTGTCCATAGTAAGGGATATCTGTAGTTTGTAAATAAACACAATAATAGTAAAGTAGTTAGATACCAGGGATGTACTGTTGTACTCAAAAACAAATACAGAGAAAAAGCAATCACTATAGAAGATAACAGTTTAGGAATTGTATTGTTTTTAGGAATAAATGACAGA
This sequence comes from Winogradskyella sp., assembly GCA_965230605.1. Lineage (GTDB taxonomy): Bacteria > Bacteroidota > Bacteroidia > Flavobacteriales > Flavobacteriaceae > CBDDLD01. Next base: position 519,099 of record CBDDLD010000004.1, read on the forward strand.
AGGAGGATCAACGATACTGAAATAATGGGGAGTATTTTTCCTATGATGGCAATCTCATTGTATCCGGTAATGCTATAGCCTATAGCACGAGCAACATAATAGATACTAGCATTAAATTCGAAGGCATTAAACCATAAACCAACGGTCTTAGAATAATTATTGATGAATTCCATTGAGAAGAATGGAATGAATATACCAATGATGGTAATTAAAACTATACTATAGAACAGAACCAGACGACTCATTTTTTTGATAAAAGTGCCATTAAAATCCCCTTTCATAAACCAACCGTAGAACAAGGGCAAAAACATCAGAGGAATTAATTTCACTGAAATTGAACATGCCAATACGACTGCTGCCCATTTCCATTGCTGTTTATGTAATAAGTAGAAACTCCAGACCAGAAAGAAAACCATGATACCTTCAAAATGCAAGTTCCCGGTTAATTCAATAATGATAAAAGGGTTAAGTATATACCAGAAGATATGAACCGAAGGCAATTTTAGACGTTCTAGGAGCTTTTTTCCAAAGTATAATGTGCCTATATCGGCAGCTATTATTAATACCCTTAGAGTAACAATAGAACCAAGAATACTTTTACCTGAGAAAAGGGCGGCAATAAAGAAACACAATTGATTCAAAGGGGGGTAGTTTGTAAAGTGAGAAGCACTTAAGGACCCCATGCCTTTATAAAGTTCTACAGCTTGATGAACGGGAGCTTCATTATTTAACATCAATGCATCTGGTGTGTATAGATAGGGGTTGAAACCTTCAAAAAGCATTCGACCATCCCATACAAAACGATAAAAATCTTGAGAAAGGTTTGGTGTCGCTATCAAAAATAAAAGTCGAAATAATACAGCTGCTATGACAAGCAACCTAAAATTAAATCCACTTTTTTTTATTATAAAATAGGCAGAAATAAATAGTCCAACATATAATGACAAGAATTTTGGTAAATCTTCTCTCGTCAGATCATAAGCAAATGCCAGATAAAAAAGAATGCTAAGAAAAATAAAAAGCAGAGATACCTTTTGATATTTCCATAGTTGTATCACACCTTGGAACTCAAAGATTTAAAAAATACATATCCAAAGCCTACAAACAGCATTAAATGGAAAGGGAAAAGTCCGAAGTCACCACCTTGATCACCAACAATAAAAGCACTGTATAGGCCGAAAGCAAAGTATAGCATTAAAATACCTTCTATAATAACATTCAAGGACAGTTTTTTACGAAGGTACTTATTACCCTTCCAGGAATCTTTAATGGAGTTAATGTTGAATTTTGGGGTTCTTACAAATTCACTACGCTTACCTATATGACCCTCTAATACAGCTATAGAATTGTGAAGCGAGAAGCCCATAGCGATAGAGAAAAATGTAAAGAACATACCTATATAACTAAAGAACTTCTTAAAGCCGCTCCCATAGATCTGTCGATACATAAACCAATAGCATATAAAGAATATAATGGTACTAATTACAAAGAAACTCATGAAATAAAAGTATACTCTTAAGTGGGCATACTCATTTTTGATATACAACATCGGAATACTTAGAACAGCAACAGTAAAAATGCTCAAGAACATCGTACTATTGAGTAAGTGTAGTAATCCGTGCACTTTTGTTTTTAGAGAAATATTTTTATTCTTTAAGACACGCCAAAGCATTTTTCTAAAGTTTTCGGCCCCGCCTTTATTCCATCTAAACTGTTGTGATCTGGCTGCACTTATAACTACAGGTAGTTCCGCAGGCGTTTCTACGTCTTCAAGATACTTGAATTTCCAGTTTTTTAATTGCGCTCTATAGCTTAAATCTAAATCCTCTGTTAATGTATCGCCTTCCCAGTTACCAGCATCTATGATACACTCTTTTCGCCATACACCTGCTGTACCATTAAAGTTGATAAAATGCCCTTTACTGTTTCTTCCCACTTGTTCTAAGGTGAAATGCGCATCTAAGGCAAAAGCTTGAATTCTTGTGAGTAGTGAATAATTTCTGTTGATATGCCCCCAACGCGTTTGAACAACTCCAATATTATCATCTTTGAAGAACGGAATCGTACGCATTAACCAATCTTTCTTAGGTAAAAAATCAGCATCAAAAATGGCGATATATTCGCCTTTAGCAATTTCTAACCCTTCCTTTAATGCACCAGCTTTAAAACCTGTACGGTTCTCTCTACGTATATGCTGAATATCGATGCCTTTTGTCTGCAAGCGCTTTATATGATCTGCAGTAGTATTAACAGACTCGTCTGTAGAATCATCTAAAACTTGTATCTCTAGTTTCTCTTTTGGGTACTCAATTTCAGAAATGTTATCGAGCAATCGCTCCATCACATACATTTCATTGAATACCGGAAGTTGAATAGTAACATGAGGAACTTCATCAGGATTGGTAAGATCTAGCTTAGGACAATCATTAGCCTTACGTTGGGCAGATAGGTAATTGACCAACAGATTGAGCTGTGCTAGTGCATACATAAAGATAAGCACTATTGCTACAGTGTAGACGACTATGACGATGGTTTCTAAAATCACTACTTAAAACTATATTTGAAAATCCAAGTTAAAATTTTTATGCCTGCAAAGATAGCACCTTTTATGGTTCCTGAAACTTTTGAGACACCAATTCTATTTCTATAATTTACAGGAATCTCTTTATAACTTAGCTTTTTCTTTAAGACTTTGAGCTGCATTTCAACGGTCCAGCCATAGGTTTTATCTTCCATATTTAGCTCTAGCAGCCTCTTGTATTTTATAGCTCTAAATGGCCCTAGGTCTGTAAATGAAGAACGAAAAAAAAGCTTCATTAAAAATGTTGCTAGCCAATTACCAAAGATTTGAGGGACTGTCATTGAGCCTGCTTCCCGAAGCGATTTTACTCTAGCGCCTACGACAAAATCAATGTCATCATCTATAATAGGTTGAACGATCTTTATGAGTTCTTCAGGGTAATCACTATAGTCTCCATCTAAAAAAACAATGATATCAGGTTTTTCATCTAAGTTAGAGATGTAATCCATGCCTTTTAGACATGCATAACCATAACCTTTTCGTTCTTCTTTTAAAACGGTTGCTCCTGCGTGTTTAGCATTTTTCTCAGTATCATCAGTGGAATTATTACTTACTACAATAATCTCATCAACTATTGCCGGTACATCATGGACCACGTTGGCAATAGAATCCGCTTCATTAAAAGCAGGAATAATAACTTTTATTCTGGTCATTGAAGATCTGACAGTTTATTTTCTTTTCGAAAAGACTTATAATCTGTCCATTCGTTTATTTTTTTTCCGGCGTTATACTTCTCTGCTTTCACAAGTTTTCTGTTTTCATACTTTAAACAGTAACCATTTTTAATCCCATTTTTTAATTGGCATTTATGATTTACATGCCCAAACTCATCATAAAACACCCACCATTTTACTTTTTGGCCATTTTTAAAATGCCCTTCACTTTCCTTAACACCTTTAGGGGTATAGCTCTTCCAGAATTTTGAAGCAACACCATTCTTATAATGGCCTTCACTTTTTAACTGTCCATTAGAGTGATAATATTTCCAATAACGGGTTTTCTCTCCATCCTCTATCCATCCTTCAGATTCTAGAACACCGTTATCAAAATAATTTTTTTGATAACTCTTTTGGGCAACAGCAACGTTGCAAAGAAATAAAAAAAACAGTACAAGTCTCATTATTTTTGATTTACGAGTTCCATAAGATCAACATCATTTCCTAATAAAATGTCGTTAGAATTAATGCGTCCTTTCATGGAATCATTTTCTAATTTTAAAACTCCTCTCGGGCATACTGCAGAACAAATACCACAACCTACACAACTAGAACGTACAATATTCTCTCCTTTTTGGGCATAAGCTCTTACATCGATACCCATTTCGCAATATGTAGAACAGTTACCACAAGAAATACATTGACCACCATTGGTTGTAATTCTAAACTTCGAAAACATACGTTGTTGAAACCCTAATATAGCTGCCATTGGGCAACCAAAACGACACCAAACTCTATTTCCTAAAATAGGATAGAACCCTGTTCCGATAACTCCTGAAAAGATTGAGCCTATATATAATCCGTATGCAGATCTAAGACTGCCAGATTTAATTAAGAATACTTCATCAGTAGTTCCTGTGTAGTGCATAACAAATAATGACGCTAGGATCACAAAAAAGCCAATAGAGCCATATCTAGCATCTTTACCTAGTTCGTTTCTTTTAAAGATCATTACGACTGCAAAAACAGCAGTAAGAAATACACCGACACCAATTAAGAACACATTTTTAGTTAACCAAAATCTATTAGGATCGGTGCCAAGGTAGGTATAGATCATAGCTGTGGTCATGATTACTGAGAATACAAGTACAGCATGAATCAACCAACGCTCAATTTTCCATGCAGACATTTTTTTACTACTTAACTGACGAAACGAATCACCAGCAGTTTCAGCTAATCCTCCACATCCGCATACCCAAGAGCAATACCAACGCTTTCCATACCTATATGTTAAAAATGGAGATACAACGAATATAGATACAACTCCAAAAATTAACATGATTAGTCCCAGGTTACCAGATGATAAAAACCCATTGATGGACCAATCATCAAATAAGTAGTAATTCAAAGGCCACACACTCTTTAAGTCATAGTATGGAATGTTTGAATTAAGACGGTACATAAATTCCGGTATCAGAAATGCAAATCCTAATTGGAAGAACATTACAGAAACCGTCCTTAATTGTTGATATCTATTGTGTCTATATTTTAATATGAATTTGTATCCAAAAATTAAGATAGCAATTGTGTATAGTGAACCATAAACAAACCATTGACTCGCGGGTCTTCCACTGAGTAATTGACTTAATGGATCAAATAGCGATACTAGCCCTGTGTTTTCGGCACCATCTGTTGCTAGACCTAAATATTTTGGAAAGAAATAAAGCACAACATAAAATCCGGTTAACAGAATACCCGCTATCCAACCAAGCGTACCTCTAGATGAGATGGACTTAAACCAAACGCCATCATTTTTTATACCTTCAAGCTTAGTAAGGTAAGCATCATTTGCAAACAGAATAGTACCCACAGAAATAAGCCCTAAAGAGAGCGTAAGGAATACTGCTTTATTTGGAAAATTCGTATTAAATAAGGCTAGGCCTAATATGAATAGCCCTATAACACCAATTGCAAGTGCTATTTTTTGTTTTTTAGTTAGGTCTTGAGCATCTGGTTTTGCCAAAGACATACTATAATTCATTTTATTACTCATGATTTTATGCGGTTTGTAGTTGATGGTTGTATGCGTTTAAGATCTCTTTTTCGAATTTTTTATAGAACTCAGGATCAAAGTTAGCCTCAGATAAATGGTTCATAACATAATCGACATCGCGTTCTTCAGTTAACCATTTGTCAAAGGTTTCATGGCGCATACGTATACCAAATGTGTTAATTCCTAAGAATTTATTAGTATCTCTATGGTAAGCTACAGTGATACATTTAGTATCGTCACTATGTTTCCAGTGGAAATGTTTTTCATAATCCTGACAAGATCGTTCGCTAAATACCCAACCATAGGTTTGATATTCGATGTCTAAAAACTTAGCAGAGTTAAACCAGTGACCGGGCTTATACTCAATGCGATTACCGCAAATGGTTTGTGCTACAGTTTCTCCCATCATACGACCTGTGTACCATACAGCTTCAATAGGTCTTCTGTTTCCTATAGCTTCATGCTGCTCTGCACAATCTCCTATAGCGTAAACATCAGAAGCATTAGTTTCTAAAAAGCGATTTACTTTTATACCACGGCCAGTCTCTATTGAGGTGTCTTTTAAAAAATCAATATTTGGTGATACACCAGCGGTAAGACCTACAACATCACATGGTATTTCCTCGCCTGTTTCCTGAACAATAACAGACTTTACTTTACCATTTTCATCAGCCTTTATCTCTTGTAAATTACTAGAAAGTCTAAGGTCGATATGGTGATTTTTGATATGTCTGTTAATCATTTCGCTTTCACCACTAGGAAGAACACCATTCCAGAAACTATCTTCTCTAACTAAAAATGTAACAGGGATATTTCTAGAATTGAGCATTTCTGCTAATTCTATACCTATTAAACCACCACCAACAATTACGGCACGCTTACATACTTTATTATTGGGCGCGTAGCGTTCTAGGTTTTCTAAATCTTGTTTATGGTACATGCCCATTACACCGTCTAAATCTTGTCCGGGCCACCCAAATTTATTAGGCTTGCTTCCTGTAGCCAATATGAGTTTATCATAAGTCATAGATTCACCATTGGAAAATGATAATGTTTTATGATTAGTATCAATATCGGAGACATAACCTTTTTTAAGATTTATTCTATTTTTCTCCCAGAACCAATTTTCATAAGGCTGTGTGTGTTCAAATTTCATGTGCCCCATGTAAATGTACATTAGTGCTGTTCTAGAAAAAAAGTAATCGGTTTCAGCGGAAATGATAGTTATTTTTTTATCTGAAAGTTTTCTGATATGCCTAGCGGCTGTGACTCCAGAAATTCCATTTCCAATAATTACAATGTGTTCCATAAGTGTTGGATGTTAGTGTTGGTTCTGTCGTCTTTAAAGTTAAGAACTTATCACGGGCTTTTAATTTAGAATTATTATAAATTAAAACGAAACTGTAAGGTTTTAAGGGGATTACAGACGCTAAAAAACTTCAGAAAATAATGTAAGTAAGTCGATGTGTCTCTCGACCTAAGTGCCGATAATAAAACGAAAAACAGTTGAAATAATGAAAAACTATCTATTCATATTAGCACTTATAATTTCGGGAAGTACGTTTTCTCAAGACGTCAATACCTTCTTTAATAAGGCCGATGATTTCTTTAAATCGTATGTATCTAATGGAAAAGTAGCCTACGCTAAACTTCATAAGAATCAAAAACCATTAAATGACATATTAGCTTTAGCTGAAACGATCTCAATATCAGAGTCTGATGCAAATAACTATCAGGCGTTTTGGATTAATGCATACAATTTGTCCGTTATTAAAGGAATTATTGATAACTATCCGACGAAATCCCCATTAGACAATTCAGGATTTTTTGATAAAACAACCTATAGTTTAGGAGGTAAGCAAATCACTTTAAATGATATAGAACACAAATTATTACGTGCAAAATTTAATGATGCCCGTTTTCATTTTGTGTTAGTATGCGGAGCCGTAGGCTGTCCACCTCTTATTAATACAGCTTATTTGCCGAGTACATTAAATAAGCAGCTAGATCAACAAACCAGAATAGCTTTAAACGGGACTTTCCTTAAAGTAAATACAAAGAAAAAACGCGTTCAAGGTTCTGAAATATTAAAATGGTATAAAGAAGATTTTACTATGAATGGAGCCTCTGAAATAGACTTTATAAATAAGTATCGTAAAGATAAAATACCTAATAACTATAAGCTAAGTTATTTTCCATACGACTGGAAATTAAACAAACAATAATAACAAACCAAAAACCAAAACAATGAAAAAGATAATTGCCTTGTTCGTAGTAATTATTATGCCGTTAATGGCTATCTCACAACAAGATGATACAGACACTCAAAAAAGTAATATTCAAACTTATACACCATCAAAACTTTTAAACAAGGGGCAATGGGATATAAAATGGTTCAATAACTTATATACGCAAACAGAGAGTACGTTTACTGAAGGTAGAGAACCAAGACAGACGTTTTTTACGTCTACTGTAGATATATTTACAGGAGTTTCTGAGAAAAGTACATTTAATGTGGGATTACTCTTAGAGTTTAGATCTAATGTTGTAAATGATAGAAATGCTTTTGATGTGTTTCAATTTGATGGAGAAGCAGGAACGGCAAGATCAGGATTTACATCTTTTGCTCCGGCAGTAAAATTTAATCCAATAAAAGGTGTGGGGAATTTCACTATCCAAACCGCATTCCATATTCCATTAATAGATAATGAAACTGAAGACGGCGTATTCTTAGATCAAAATGGATTTATCTTTCAAAATAGATTCTTTTACGATTACACATTCCCAGGAGATAAATGGCAGATTTTTACCGAGCTTAATACAGAATATAGTTTTGGCAAGAATGAAGATAGTTTCGCTAATGACAGTTTAAACTTAACTCCAGGAGTCTTCTTGAGTTATTTTCCTGATCAAGATTTCACCTTATTAGTCCTTGCTCAACATTCGCAACGATTAGATTTAGGTAATGATTTTGAACAAGATTTCACAGCGTTAGGAGGTGGTGCTAAATACCAGTTGAGTAAAGTTTTAAATATTGAAGCGTTATATACCAATTTTGTTAGAGGAAATAATACAGGATTAGGGGAAACTTTTAACATAGGCTTAAGGGCCCTGTTTTAGCAAGAACCTTAAATTAGGAGTCTAAACCTGTATTGATTATGAAAATATTTAGACTCCTAATAGTAGTTGCACTTTGTGCAATTCAAATGTCATGTGGACAAACTGAACGTATTAATGGCTTAAGCTTTGTTGCTTCAGGGATTGCTATCGATCAAAACCACGTGAAACCAGTTGTTAATGTGAATGCAAATTATGCAGCAGTGATGCCATTTGGGTTTATTAGAAACTTGAGTCACCCGGAAATAATGTTTAATACCAAGCGACAATGGTTTGGGGAGACTAGAGAAGGGGCAAAACAATATATAGATCAACTGCGTCAGCAGAAAATTAAAATAATGCTCAAACCTCAGATTTGGGTTTGGCGAGGAGAGTTTACAGGTTTCATTGAGATGGATAATGAAGATGATTGGAAAACACTTGAAACCTCATATTCAAAGTTTATTTTAGAATACGCTGAATTGGCCCAGGAGACTAAAACTGAAATTCTGTGTATTGGGACAGAATTAGAAAAGTTCATTGAAAAAAGACCTGAATATTGGAATAACTTGATTGATCAAATTAGGAAAATATATAAAGGTAAATTGACTTATGCAGCAAATTGGGACGAGTATAAACGTACACCATTTTGGGGAAAACTAGATTTCATAGGTTTAGATGCTTATTTCCCTGTTAGCAATAGCAAAACCCCAACAATGGAAGAATGTAGAGAAGGTTGGAAAGCGCATAAAGAAACAATTAAAGCCACAGCATTGAAATATGAAAAACCAATACTCTTTACAGAGTACGGCTACAGAAGTGTAGATTATACAGGTAAAGAGCCTTGGCGTTATGATAGAAGTATGACGCAGGTTAATCTAGACGCTCAGGTAAATGCAACTAAAGCTTTATATGAGGAGTTTTGGAAAGAAGAAGAATGGTTTGCCGGAGGTTTTATTTGGAAATGGTTCCATAATCATGCTGCTTCAGGCGGCAAACAAAATAATCAATTTACACCACAGAATAAACCTGTGGAACAAGTAATAAAAGCATATTATAAACAAGAATAATGAAGAAGATATTATACATAGGTGTCATTTTAATAATGTACTCTTGTGTTACAGACGATTCTGTACCTATCGCATTTGATACAACACCAAGATTATCCTTTGATATTGAAGGACGATTATTTGTTACAGATGCTGTAGTAGCATGTGCGGCTAGCGATAGTTTAAATAGTGACCTTATAAGGGTTTACTATTATCCGGAAGAAGGTGCTCAGAATGTGAGGTTTTATGAGACCAATACCCCAAGCGTAGACCCTAATGATTTTTTCAATTACCTGCGTTTGGATATTGATGATACACCGTTTTTTGGAGGAGCACTAAGGCAATTTGAAAGACTATTCTCAATTGAGCAATACATTATTATTACTTATGAAGTAGATGATAGAATTATGATATCTACACCTATAAGAACCAAAAATAATTCACTACCCACAGAATGGATCAGTACTATAGAGATAGATCAGCAACAATCTACAATGCCTCGTTTCGATTGGAATGTAGCATCACAAGACAACAATGCTATCTTTTTTGAGGTGGTATCTAATTCTGAAAATAATCTCTTATCAGGAACCTATACCAATGAAAGTGAATTTCAATACTATAATTTAGATAATGTAGTATTTAACATTACCAATGGTACACCTCCAGATTTAATTGTTGGTGATGATTATGAGATTACAGTGATGGATGTGAGTATAGATAATTGGGTAAATCAGGTTATTAATTCTCCATTTACAGCAGAGTGATGAGACTTTTTATTATAATTTTTATTTGCTTCGGGCTTAACGCTTATGCTCAGGAAGGAATAATTTCGGAAGTAAAAGTTGAAGGGAATAAGCGAACAAAGACAAGCTTTTTAAAACGTTTGGCTTTTGTGAAAGAAGGAAGCCAATTAGATACTGTCAGAATAAACTCTGATATTAGACGATTAAAGTTATTACCTTCAGTTGCTAATGCGAGATATGAGCTAAAAGACACTTCTCAAGGGCAATACCAACTAACGTACTATATTGAAGAAAACTTTGCCATAATCCCAGGTATTAATATATCTACAGCAAATAATGGTGAGTTTGCTTTTAGAACTTCGATTTTTGATTTCAACTTTTTAGGAAGAAATCAGATTATTGGTGGGTTTTATAGTAGAGATGTATTTGACTCCTATGGTGCTTTTTGGGAAGCTCCTAATTTATTTACACGTAAATTAGGAATAGGCCTTAACTATCAGAATAATGTGTCTCAAGAACCAGTGTTTTTTGATAATAATTCTGATGTTAACTACAGATTTGATAGTAAAGCATTTGAGGTTAAGTTACAATATGAGCATAATTTCCACAATCGATTTGAGCTAGGATTGAACTTTGCTAAAGAAGAATATGATTTCTTAGATGGTGATTTACCGGCAGGGACTCCAACGAATCTTGGCGTCGATAAAGTATCAGTGATTGGAGAGTATGAGTATAATAACATCAACATCTTTTATCAATACCAAGAAGGGTTTAGAAGCATCTTTACCTATAGTTTTACACTAAATTCTAGTGGCGATAATGATTTACTCCGTAACTTTTTTATTGGAAGAAATGATTTCGAATATTTTAAACGTATCGGAGAGAAAGGGAACTGGGCAAGCCGATTACGTTTAGCCTATGCCACTAATGATACAACACCGTTTGCACCATTTGCATTAGACAATCAGCTAAACATCAGAGGTGTTGGTAATACCATAGATCGAGGAACTGCAGCCGTAGTTCTTAATACAGAATACAGGCATACCTTATATGAAAAGGGTTGGTTTGTTGTACAAAGTAACGCTTTTATTGATGCCGGAACATGGCAAGATCCCGGAGGGGATCTAGGCGATCTGGTCGATGGTACAAATACACGCTTTTACCCGGGGTTAGGAATCCGGTTTATTCATAAGCGTATCTTTAATGCCGTATTTAGGTTAGATTATGGATTTGGTATTGGAGATGAGGCTACTAACGGAATTGTTTTTGGCATTGGACAATATTTCTAGTGATTAAATCTTATTTTTGCTATTAAGTATTTAAGGTATGTGTAAGCATCTTTTCGCCCTTTTTCTAATGCTTAGTAGCTTTTGCTTTTATGCACAAGATGGTATTGTTGTTGACGTAAAAGTTCAAGGAAATAAAAAGCTTAAATCCGGATTTGTAAGGAAAATAGCTATTGTAAAACCAGGTTCCGTATTAGATTCTACATTACTTGAAAAAGATATTAAACTGTTGAAGCGTTTACCTTCTGTCTCACATGCTTACTATCAAATATTTCCGGCTGAGAAACCCAATGAATACAATGTGTTTTATAACATTGAAGAGAATTTTACCATCATTCCTTCGGCAAATGTGTATACCACTAATGAAGATGAATTTGCATATAGATTAGGACTCTATGAGTTTAATTTATTTGGCCAGAATATTACTTTCGGAGGGTTTTATCAAGATGATATTTTTAGCTCTTTTGGCATTAATTTAAGAGCACCTTATTTATTTTCCAGACAGCTGGGTTTGGCAATTAATTATCAAGACCTTACTACCCAAGAACCTGTTTTTTTTAATAATACAACTGCTGATTATAAGTACAATAATGAATCTTTTGAAGTGCTAGGGATATATCAACCTAATTTTAATCATAGATTTGAGGGAGGGCTAAATTATTTTACGGAAGATTATGAATATAGGTCCGGAGCAACAAGCCCAGATGTACCGCAAGATCTAAAAGTGAAAAAGCTGCTATATAAACTCATCTATGAGTTCAATAATATAGACTATTACTATCAATATTTATCAGGGTTTAGGAGTACGTTTAATTTTCAATATGTAACCTCTAGAGATGATGTGCTTCCTGAGTTTTTAATAGGTTGGAATGATTTTGCATACTTTTTAAGAGTAGGAGAAAAAGGAAATTGGGCGAGCAGACTTCGATTAGGAGTTTCTACAAACAATGACTCGCCATTTGCTCCTTTCTCGGTAGATAATAACCTTAATATTAGAGGTGTTGGTAATACGATAGATAGGGGTACAGCTGCCATAGTTTTAAATACAGAGTATCGTCACACCCTCTATGAGAAAGACTGGTTTGTGCTTCAAGGGAATACATTTATTGATGCAGGAAGTTGGAGAAATCCCGGAGGGGATTTCGGAGATTTTGGAGATTCGCAAAACCTACGTGTTTACCCAGGAGTAGGGCTGCGATTTATTCACAAATCAATATTCAATGCTATTTTCAGAATTGACTATGGTTATGGGATAACCGATGATTCTACTAGCGGATTTGTATTTGGAATAGGGCAATACTTTTAGCGTGCAATATTTTTTTGATAGTAGCGATACAAGTCTTCAGCAGAAGCTCCGAAAATGTGTTTCAAGTGAATGGTCCAGAAGTGGTATTGAAGTTTCCAGACTCCATGCTTTTCATAACACCTTGCTGAGGTAGTCAACTTTTTTTGAATAACAACAAACTCATCAATAGCATATAGTTTGCTGATTAAGTCATTGTCTTCATAAATGATATAAGCTTCATTGAAACCTCCCAGATTGTTGAAAAGCTCTTTGGTTATGAATTGACTTTGATCACCGCCACGACAAGCACGCCATTGAAATTGAGTTAGCCAACCTGCTATACGTAACCACCAATGATTATGGTTAAATGACATTCTAAAGCAGCCTGCTTTATTCTCTTTGCTTACTTCATTTATGATATATTGATCGAAATCTTTAGGAGGGAAAGAATCTGCATGTAAAAAGTACAAAATATCACCGTTTGAATGCTTAGCACCATGATTCATTTGTATAGCGCGTCCTTTTTCTGAATGTAGTAAGGTAGCATTGTTAAAGGCCTTTACAATAGTCGAAGTATCATCTTCACTACCCCCATCAACAACTATGATATCAGCAATGTTTTTAGCTGTAGAATGCCAAATTAAATGATCTAGCAAACGTGTTATATTATCTGCTTCATTATAGGTAGGTATGATGATAGAGATTTTAGTCATTTAAATCCCAATTGTAGGTTTTATATGTTTTTTTAGCATTTGGGGAAATATCAACTTCAGTATAAAGATCGATAAAATCAACTACACTTCCATTAGTTTTAAAATCCTTGGAAAACCATTTAAATATTTTAGATAGTTGAAGGCTATTAGCACTTATATTATTTCTGTCCTTGTCCGCTAAAAATGTTTTGGTAGCATCTGTAAGTTGGTCTTCCAGATTACTTGCAGTAAATGCTGTATTCTGTAGTTTAGGGCAAGAGAATGATGCACAAACAATTGCAAAATGGATACGAGGCTCATCCATTTTTCTTAAAATCTGATGCTCAATTTCATTGAGATTATACCATTTAGCACCTAACTTCCATAGACGTTGATCCCATGGGTTTTTAATGTCTTTAATACTGTTTAAAGGATAATTTCTGATAATAAGATCAACTGTCAAAGCATTGTATGCATTGATCCAATAAGCCAATTTATCTTCTCTAGACCACTCCTCATTAGGCATATTAGCACTCAGTAAATTTATATAAGCTCTGAGTTTAGAAGCATCGCTTTTAAAGGCTTTATAATTTACATTCCCTTTGTCAGAAACATGTGCTTTTAATAAAGTTTCCCATGAGTTGTGATCAAATGCTTCAGATGTTGTATTGCCTGTTGCAGAATCATTCTTAGTTTCAGTTGTATCGGTCATATCCTTTTCAGACATGTCTTCAGAATCAGATACTTTTTCAGTTTCCTTCATTTCCATAGTTGCTTTATCGGATTCATCAACCATTTCTTTATCTTCAACTACGACCTCCTGTTCTTCAACATCAGTGGAGTTATTAACAATGTTTTGCTTAGAACTACCGCAAGAGTAAACTAAGGCTATTATTAGGATTAATATGTAATGTTTCATGCTTTAAGTCTTTTTACTAAGGGGGTACAATTCCTGATTGATAAAATCTTTAGGAAATGTTTCGTCACCTTCAAAACCTAACTCTATATCTCTTCCATTGTGAGGGATATAATTGGTCTTAAAAAGGTAATCCCATAGGCTTAAAGTAAGTCCGAAATTAACACCATACCTTACAGTATTTGGCAATTCTTTAGCATGATGCCAGATATGCATTTTAGGATTATTTAGAATGTATTTGAGAATACCGTAATTCCACCCCAGATTGGCATGGTTTAGATGTCCGATCGTTAGTGCAAAGAAGTGCACTATAGCTACATGCTGAGCATCAAACCCTCCAATAATGGCAATAGGTATGTAAAGTAAAGATTTATAGACTACAGGCTCCATCCAGTGGTATCGGAGATGTGCAGCGAAGCCCATTTGTTTTACAGAATGGTGTACTTTATGAAAATTCCACAAGAACGGAATACGGTGTAAGAGACGGTGGGTATTCCATTGTACAAAATCTGATATTATAAAAAATATGAGAAGTCCTAACCATAGGGGGAGTGCATCAACATCAAACAACTGAAAATCAGAAACGGATAAGCCTATTTTAGATAATAAGTCGCCAAAAAAAGCTTCAACTGTATTTGATAGTGCAATAAGAATAATAAGATTTAATAAGAAAAAATTAAAGAACATGTAAAAGGTGTCTAGCCAAAAATCTTTTCTAAAAATGGCTTGATGCTTTCGCCAAGGGAATGCAATTTCCAATAGCCAGACAGCAATTGATACTATAAGTAAACCATAGAAGTAATTGTCCCAATGATTGAGATCGATTAGCTCGTACTTCAAGTAATTCCAATACCCGGAGTAGGAGTTCTTTATAATTTCAATATACTTATCCATTATACTAAAAGACCTTTCTTTAAGGGAAAGGTCTGATCAATTATCTTGTGTTTTAGCAACAGCCTCCACCATCGTAATGGTAAGTGGACTCGCTGATAAAAATATCATCTCGATTCAGGTCCGCTAACGCTTGTGCTGTTTTATCACATATGGCTAAAGGCTGGTTCTTTAGTAAGATATGTCCTTTTTTATCATCTATATAATCATTATCGCCAAAGTAAATTGCTGCTTTTCCAGTAAATACACAAGGGCCATCTTCTGGCATCGGATCTTTAATTGCAGCCACTTCAATAGATTCGATATAAATTAACTCATCTGTATCGTAGTGTTTTGGATCTAGAATTCTATATGGTTTACGTGCTCTGATTTCGATAGTGCCAAAACCAGCATCGGTAAGCATTTTTACGTAATCTTTTATCGGAAGACTACCGCTTAAACACAATGCTCTAAGGCGATCATCGTTTCTTAAATTATCATTCATATGCTGTTCGCAAGTGGGATCGCTCATAACTAAACGACCATGAGGTTTTAGAACTCTATACATTTCAGCAATTGCCTTTTTTAAATCTTCCTCCTTGAAGATATTAAACAGGCAGTTCTGAGCAGCCACATCTATACTATTATCTTCCACAGGTAAGTTTAAAGCATCTCCTTTTCTAAGATCTACAAAATCACTTTTGAACCAATCATTTTGCGCTTCTGCTTCTTTAAAGTTTTTACGTGAAGCCTCAAGCATTTCATCAACAACATCAACACCAATAACACCGCCTTTTTGTCTATTGAAGTAAGAGAATTGTAATAATTCCATCCCACCTCCAACACCAACGTATAGCATTTTAGGATTGTTAGTAAGATCCCTTGCATGTACAGTACTACCACAACCATAGTTCATTTCTTGCATAATTTTAGGAATCTTTAGACCTGGTAATTCCCATATTGGATTTGTGGTACAACATAGACCAACATCAGGAGTTAATGCTGCTTCTTTATATACGTCGTGTGTGGTTTCTAAATAACTCATAATTACAAATTCTTTATTAATTCTTTGAATAACAAGATCATATTAGGTTCTGCTTTAGCTGCAGAAGCAATAATATCATCAATATTTATAGGTTCTAGATGATTTGGGTCGCATTCATCAGTCAAAACTGACACAGCTGCAACTTTTAATTTTAAATGGTTGGCAACAATAACTTCCGGCACTGTACTCATTCCAACTGCATCTGCACCTATTATTTTTAACATTCTATATTCTGCTCTTGTTTCTAACTGAGGACCAACGACACTAGCATAAACACCTTTATGAAGCGTTACGTTATGGTCTTTGGCTATGGTTTCAAATCGTTGATTTATAGTTGGGTCATAAGGAGCGCTCATATCAGTAAACCGTTCTCCTAATTCAGAGACACCTCTAAATGCTAATGGTGAACTTCCCTGAAGGTTGATATGATCATCAATTAACATTAGCTCTCCTTTCTTAAAATCTAGATTAATAGCACCGGCTGCGTTTGAAACAAGTAACGTTTTTATGCCTAGCTGTTCCATAATTCTCACAGGAAAGGTGACATCTTGCAACGTGTAACCTTCATACACATGAAAACGACCTTGCATCACAACAACAGTTTTACCTTCTAATTTTCCATAAATGAGCTTTCCTTTATGAAACTCCACTGTAGCAGTCGGGAAGTTAGGAATGTGATTATAGCTAACTTGCTTAATAATTTCAACTTCATTAATTAATTGACCTAAACCTGTACCGAGAATAATTCCTATTTCAGGATTAATAAATCCTTTACTTTTTAAGTATTCAGTACTTTCTTGAATATATTTAATCATTAAGTTGTTGTATTTTTTCTTGTAGTTTTAGATTGGATTTGTAGAAGTCAGAAGCTATTAAGTCTTCATAAGTATCAATATCATTTAGTGTTTCTAAGATACCATAATTAATGGAATGTTGTTGCAATTCATTTAAAGTGACGTCTAATAAGTTTGGCTGACTCCAGGGCTTATTTTCAAAGATAAGTGCATGAGGTTTAGATAAACCTACTAAGTAATAGCCACCATCTTCTGCTGGACCAAAAACAACATCATTATCATCTAATGCTTCAATGCCTTTTAGAATGTGTTTAGAGCTAATATCTGGTAGATCAGAGCCAATTAATACTATTTTTTCATAACCGTCTTCAAACCCATCTTTGAAGGCATTATACATGCGTGCTCCTAAGTCTGGTCCTTGTTGTACTGCTTTATATGTACTTCCCCATTTGTCTTTCACAATAGCATTAGAAAAATAGATGCGTTTATCTATGGCGATGTGTTCTGTAGCTTTTTCAGTAATCTTAACAAGTTCAGAATAGACTTCAAACGCTCCATAATCACCAATAGTTTTAGCCAGTCTTGTTTTTACAGTACCTAGCTTTATATTTTTTACAAATACGATTATAAGTGACTTAGTCATATACTTTTTTTCCTTTATGTAACCATTGACTCCACTCCTCTGAGAAAACGTGAACTTTATCAGTTACATTATTATCAGAATCATAGACAACATAGTCGTTATTTTTCCATTCAAAAATACCACCAAATAAATTATATACATTGGTGTATCCGTTTTTTTTAAGTATCTCAGCAATATCCTCAGAACGTATGCCTACTGAACAGTACACTACTATATTTTGATGCTTGTTCTTAATGCTTTTTTCGATACGACTTATATCAAAATTATCAAAACCAATGTTAATGGCATTTTTCAGATGGCTTATATTGAACTCATTAGCTTCTCTAGCATCTAAGATGATCATTTTGTTTGATGATTTGGCTAATTCTTTAACTGTAATGTATGGAATGCTTTCTGAATTAAATTCCTTAAGTAGTTCAGAAATAGATTTTTGAGAATATACTACTGTCGAAAGACAAATGCTAAAGAGTAAAAAAAAGCGCTTCATAAATTATGCTACAGTTCCTTGACAGCTACTTCCGGCACCAGCAGTGCACCCATAACAATGCTGAGAAATTACAATATTTCTTCCCTTAAGCAGATCTTCATTGTACTCTGAAACATGTTTTACCTTGCTATTAACAGGAAGCTTAAGCATCTGATTAAAATCGCAATCATAGAGATAGCCATCCCAACTGATAGATAGTGTATTTATACACATCACATTTGCTACTGCAGAAGGGTTAAACGCATCAACTAACTGATACATATAATCTTCATAATTTTCAGAAGCAATCAAGTAATCTAAAAATCGACTTATTGGTAAATTAGTGATTGCAAAGAGATTGTGGAACTGAATTTCAAAATCCTCCATGAGTGCCTTTTTGAAATCTTTTTCCATAGACATTTGGTCTCCCGGTAAAAAAGCACCTGATGGATTATATACAAGATCTAAGCGTAAATCACTATCTGGCATACCATAACCAACAGCATTTAAATCTTTTAAGGCCTGAATAGAAGCGTCAAAAACACCATCGCCACGTTGCTTGTCCGTTTTACCTCTGGTCCAGTGTGGCATTGAGCTTACTACATGCACATTATGCTTCTTAAAGAACTCAGGGAGGTCGTAATATTTTTTATTAGCACGTATTATAGTAAGGTTAGAGCGTACTATAAAATCTTTGATTCCTGCTTTAGAAGCTTCTTCAACAAACCATCTAAAGTCAGGGTTCATTTCCGGAGCACCACCTGTAAGATCTAAAGTATGAGCACCTGTGTTTTTAATAACATCTAAGCACTGTTGCATGGTTTCGCGAGTCATAATCTCCTTTCGGTCAGGACCGGCATCCACATGGCAATGCTCACATACCTGATTGCACATGTATCCTACATTAATTTGTAGAATTTCTAGTTGTCTGGCTTTTAAAGGGAATTGATTGGTTTCGGCAATTTTATTAGCAAAAGTGGGTAACTCGCCATTTTGAAATATACCATTAGATAAAATTTCTAATTGACGTCTGGTATTGGCCAATTCACTTTCTCTCTTTTTTAAAGATTGTGTTTTAATTTTTGTCATTTCACAGGTTTAGAAATTAACCGTCTAATTTATTGACCTTATTCATCATTTGTACAGCATGTACTAGTGTAGCACCACTTTCTATAGCAGCACCTGCGTGCACAGCCTCCATCATTTCTGCTTTGGTAATACCACGTTGTAACCCATCCTTTGTATAGGCATCAATGCAATAAGGACATTTAACAACATGAGATACTGCTAATGCTATCAATGACTTTTCACGTGCAGAAAGTGCGCCTTCTTGAAAAACTTTTCCATAATATTCAAAGAATTTTTCGCCAAGTTCTTCACTCCATTCCGAGATTTTTCCAAATTTCCTCAGATCAGCAGGATCATAATAGGTTTTTGACATGTCTGTAATTTTTGATTTATAAACGAAAAATCAATATACAGATTTCTGTCGGAGTTTGTTCTTAAAGATTACAGAAAAAATTATAAAATAATTAAGTGATAGATTTGTATGATTGTAGGATTTAATGAGGTTAGATATAAATGACTTACTGTTAGTTTAATATAAATATGTTAAGTGAACCCTAATAAAGAAAAAGATTACTGGACAACACGTTATCAAGAGCATAGAACGGGTTGGGATATTGGCTATCCCTCAACACCAATAAAGGAGTATGTAGACCAACTTGAAGATAAAGACCTAAATATCCTTATACCAGGATGCGGAAATGCTTATGAAGCAGAATATTTATATGAAAATGGTTTTAAGAATGTATTTGTGTTAGATATTTCGGAAGTGCCTTTACAAGCATTTTTGGAGCGTAACCCTAGTTTTCCTAAGCATCAATTAATACTGGATGATTTTTTTAAATATGAAGGGCAATACGACCTCATTATAGAGCAAACATTTTTTTGTTCTTTCATACCTACAGATGAGAACAGGTTTGCTTATGCTAAAAAGATGAATGAGCTACTTAAAACAGATGGTAAACTGATTGGTTTATGGTTTAATTTTCCCCTAAAAGGCGATATGGAGAAACGTCCTTTCGGTGGCAATAGAGATCTGTATTTAAAATATTTGAGCCCTTACTTCAATGTTAAATCTTTTGAGACCTGTTATAATTCGATACCAGAACGGAAAGGGCAGGAATTATTTGGGGTTTTTGTAAAAGGGTAAAGAATTAATCAATTTCCTGCCCGAATTGCAACATATAACCATTATTATCATAGATGGCAAATTCTCGCATACCGTAATCAAAATCTTGAATTGGATAGCTTATTCTTGTTCTGTCTTTTAACCTATTCCATAACTTATTGGCGTTTTGAATCTTAAAGTAAAATGAACCCGTAAAGATTGGTTTTTTAAACTCTAATAATTCGTTGGGCTTACTAATCATAATTTCCGTGGTATTATATCGAATATTTGCCCAACCACATCCTTTTTCATAATCAACACAATCAAATCCGAGTTCATTTTTATAAAATTTTATAGTATCATCAATGTTATCAGTATATATCATCGGGATTAACTTTTGAATCTTCATAATAAAGCATAATTAGTTGCTGGTATACTATTAATAATTAAAGAGAATTCAGGTCCCATAACCTCACTTTCTTATCTGCTGAGGCTAAGGCTAAAGCTTTCCCATTTGGTGAAAACGATAACCCATAATTTCCTTTGCTGGGGGCATCCAATTCATTTATGACCTCAAGGGTATTAATATCTAATAGGATTACTTTGTACGCACTACTTACAGCTACACGTTTTTTATCTGAGTCAATGGATAAAGCGTAAAAATTATTGCCATTCAATGTTTTACCGTCAACTTCTTGCCAAGAGTCTATATTTACAACAGAAACATCTCCATTATAGCCAAGCGATATATACTCATCATTACTTTTAAATTTTAAATTGCATACAGCAATCTCATGACTGTTTATTGTTTTGATGATATTGGCGTCTTTCCTGTTAAAAAAATGTATTTCGCTACCTAAGCCTCCTACAGCAATAAGTTCTTTAGATGCGTTGTAATCTAATATGCCTTGATTTTTAGATTGTAATTTAAGTGTTGATGAAACTTCTAGAATATTTAGGTCTAATCTAATTAACTTTTGACTTGATGTGGCAATCCAAATTTCATCATCAGTAACTCTACTCATACTTGTTAAGCCTTTTTTGTCAACAAGAACACTATTAATACATCGTTTAGAAATCTTATCCCAAACCTTAAAATATCCGTCTCCAGAAATAGAGAACAGCTTTTTATGATTAGAGTCAATTATTAAACTATTTACTGTTTTTTGATGCCCGCTGTATTCTGAAATTAAATCAAGAGAATCCATGTTCCATTCTTTGATTTCACCACTAAACCCTAAGCTGTAAAATGATGCCCCATCCTTTTCATATATCACTTTGTTTACATAAGATGTATGTGCATTAATCTCCTTGTACTTCATTTTCTAAACGTGTGTATTTTGTTTCAACTCCTTTAAATGTGCTTTCTGTAACTTCGTCATGAAAAATAATTTCAAATAGATACTCATCTTTGCTTATCACCTTTATATTCATATCATAAATTTGATTAGTCATAAAGATTGGATCTTCTGATTCACCAGAGGTCATAATATCATTTTCCCATTTTTTGTCTGCTTGAGAATCTCTACTTGTTGAGGTTACATAATAGGTCCCCCAATTATCAAACCTAACCATGGTAAATTTGTGAGATCGCCTATCGAAACCAATAATGGTATAGTCTTCTGATAAACTATCTTTAGAATGAGACTTTAGAAATCGATCTCCTAAAATGGTTTCGTTAAAGGCTTCGCCTTTTACTATTGTTGGAGGAGTGTTATTATTTTGGAATATGCTGGTTTCATATCGCCAATGCCCTGATAATTCTTTGATCTTTTCATGTTCTGGCCCTGGTTTAATGGATGCCTGATATTGTTCTACAAGACGATTTCTTGTTTCTAGATCCGTTTTATAATCTTGCTTTTCATCTTCGCTCTTTTTTTCAGAGCAGCTAAGCTGTAGCATCAGCATACAAATGCCAATAAAAATGTAACTGTGATTAAAGATTTTCATGATTTTTATCTTTTAGAGTTTGCCTTTTATTATGGTCTTGATTTATAAACCTTAGATATAAAGCAATACATATCATTGTGAAAACGCGACATTTTTTTGTGAATTTTTGATGAATTTTTATCTATAACTTATAATGGCCGAATTCATGAAGCACCCTTTTGATTCATAGCGTTTATATCTATTTTAATTCTACTTTGTTACTCTTTTTAAACACAAAATATAGTGATACTAATACCCCCAAAATGAACTGAAAAAAGCCGTATCTTATGATTTCAATAGTAAACATGTTGATTGGCTTATATGAGGATTTAAACGCTTTGATTGTGTTATCAATAGTATTGACTGAATTACCTTGTTCAGCTAGAGAATTTGCCCAGAATACTGAGACTTCTTCAACCCATTCTGGTTCAATGTACTGTGTATATACAAACATATAAAGCTGAAACACATACCTGGATATTATTA
This sequence comes from Winogradskyella sp., assembly GCA_965230605.1. Taxonomy (GTDB): domain Bacteria; phylum Bacteroidota; class Bacteroidia; order Flavobacteriales; family Flavobacteriaceae; genus CBDDLD01. The sequence goes on from CBDDLD010000004.1 coordinate 541,862, forward strand.
CAATAATTAAAACAGTTAATACTACCTTTAAAAAACTAATGGACTTTCCATTTTTCAACCATAACAGTCTTACGCCATACACAACAAATACAATTACTAATAAATTCATTGTAATAGCATACCAATTTGTTAAACCTAAACCTAGCCAGGTCAACACCTGTGTCGATAATGAAATAGATAGACCAAGCCCTAATCCTGATTTTAATCCGTGTGGCATTATCATGAATGGTTGTTGTTTAAATTAATTTTTACATAAATTTATCTAAATGACTATTCAAGTTGTAAACATTTATAATTATTGACATGAGATTTAGTTGTTAATTTTTCTTTTGTAATGAAATGATACAGATAGATAGTTTCTGGCCTATATTTTTTTTAGCTGTTGCTTTACAAGGCTTTTTTTTAAGTGGCGTATTGTTGCTTCAAAAGAAAGCAAATAGAACCAACGCGGTTCTGTCTGTTCTGATTATTCTGTTTTCCTTATCCTTATTAGACAGCGCTTATTTTTGGTCAGAGTTATACAAAGAAAACCCGCATTTTTTAGGGATTAGTCTTGACTTTCGCTTAATCTATGGCCCATTATTCTATCTCTACTTAAAGAAATTGACACAATCAGGGCATGTGAGTTTAAAAAAGAATTGGCTCATTTTCCTTCCTTTCATAATTGCTGTTTTATGGCATTTACCCTATTACTTGAGTGATACAAATGAAAAATTAGATTTAATATCAAATTGGGGAAGAAGCATTATAAATGCTGCGATTTTACCGACGATTGGCTTAGTGTCCTTAGGGTATTTTAATATCAAATCATATCAATTAATCAAAAAGGTTGAAAAGGAGAAAACCATTAAAATTATTGGATCTAAACACTGGCTTGGTTTAATTTTTATAGCGTATACACTCTTTACACTTTTCCATTATTTACATTTTGTGAATATCATTATTGGCAACCCAATAAGCCTAAGCGATATTATCGTGGCCATTGGCCATTCAATTTTTATTTACTCTATTGGGTATTTAGGGCTTAAAATGAGTAAACTTCTAAATGGTATTCAAGTAGATAATACAAAGTATAAAACCAATTCTATTCCTAAGAAGTTTGCAGAAGAAATGTATCATAAGCTTAAAGATTATTTAGTGTCTAGTGAGGTATATAAAGAGAATGATGTCAAGCTAGCGGATTTAGCGAATCAATTGTCACTTACGCCTCATCAACTGTCACAAATAATTAACCAAAATGCGGGTCAAAACTTTTCGGAGTTTATCAATAATTACAGAATAAATGAAGCTGTTGAATTGATCTTCGATATCGATAGAGTCAATGAATTGGCCTATGAAGTTGGGTTTAATAATCGTACAACGTTCAATAAGTTGTTTAAGAAGACCACAGGTTTAACACCTACACAATATAAAAAGAAGCATAAAAAGAGATAATCATAGTATATAGATACTATGACCAAAAGTGAGTATGTCTAAAACTAATCAGATTTTTCGGCTTAAAGATGGTAGAACACTTGGCTTTGCAGAATATGGGTGTTTAACAGGGTTTCCTGTAATAGGACTTCACGGGACACCAGGGTCTAGGTTATGGTTTGCTGAGGATGATGCAACAAGTACTGAATTAAACCTAAGGCTAATTACAGTAGATAGGCCTGGTTATGGAAATTCTGATGTGCAACCAGGGCGTTCTATAATAGATTTTAATAATGACTTAAAAGAATTAATAACTTATTTAAAGCTTGAAAAGTTTTCAATATTTGGAGTGTCAGGTGGAGGAGCTTATGCAGCTAGTTTTGCTAGTAGCCATATAAATAGACTACATAAAGCGGGTTTGATAGCTTCAGTTTACAAATACAATTTTAAATCTCCTCCAAAATTAATGAGTAAAGAAAATAAAATGGGGTTTCGACTAGCTAGATATGCACCATTGATTTTAAGATATTCATTTAGGCAGCAAAAGCACTTAATTTCATCTAGACCATCCGTGTTTAAGAAATATTATAGAAAGAGTTCTAAATCTTTGGCTATTTCTGATAGGGAATTATTAAGTAGTGATGAATTCATGAATTCAATAATGATTCAGTTTAAAGAGGGTTTTAAACAAAACTGTTGTGAAGCGGTGAATGAATTAAAATTATTTTCTAAAGATTTTGGGTTTAACTACGAAGCCATACAGTGTCCTGTCGAAATATGGCATGGAGTAGATGATACGTTATCTCCAATACAAGGCATCTATGAGGTTTCTAAAAAAATTCAGAACTGCCATACAAATTACATCATTAATAAAGGGCATTTTTTGGATGATGATAAGTTGATTTGGGAAAGAATCTTAAGATCTCTAATTGAGTAAAAACTATTTTAAGTAGAGCATTATGAATAAAACAGTGTCCATGTACATATGTGCTAAAATTACAATCCAGATTTTTTTATTAAAGTAATTATAAGCAAAACCTAATGCCAAGCCCATGAAAGCAGTTTGTACAATTCCCATAGGTCCCCAATCATAGTGAATTAATCCGAAAATGACTGCACTGATCATAACAGATAAGTTTGGGCTCATACCTATTTGAGAAAGTCTATTAATTAAAAAAGCACGATAAATAACCTCTTCTCCAAAAGATGAAGATATGTACACACTTATCAATGTTAGTGGCAAAACCCATAGGTTGTCTTTTAAATAGTTATGTTGTGTTAAGTCCGTGTTTTCTGGAATTCCGGTAATATTAACCATAATCATAGAACCGATAAAAAACATCAACGTTGCTATGATAAATACTACGATGGACTTGAGGAATGTTTTACGAGCAAATTTGAGACTGAACTTTTTAAAGCTTAACCCATAATCACTAAAGCGTTCATTTCTAAGCTTCACGCCAAGATAAGCATAACATAGCATAAAGATATTAGCCAGCCATAGAACCGTTTGGTTGACTAATAGATGATTTCCTTTCTTAGATTCAAATATTTTGATGAATAGGAAGACTAAAACAAAGAGTACAATGATCTCTAAAATTTTTGCCTTCCTACTCGTGTTTAAATACAGCCCTAATTTGCTGCTAAAACTGTTCATTTAATTGATAGGTGTTATAAGCACTATTATTGGTTAAGGATATTACTTATGTTCGAAACCATATTCTGATCTTGGCCATTATTTACATAAAGAATCTTTCCGTTTTCATCAATTAGCACTACAAGAGGTAGCGATGCAATTTTAAAACTTTTAGCTACTGAAGCATCTTCATCTAAAAGTGTTTTGTACTGCTCGATATTTTTCTTCTTTAGATAGCCTTTTAGCTTAAAATTAGGTTTTTCCCAAACGTTTACCCCGTAGACTACCAGATTAGTACTTTCAAATTTAGATTTGATGGACTCAATCTCTGGCATAATTTTCCAACAAGGTGCACACCAAGATGCCCAAAAATCTAAGAGAATCTTTTTTCCTTTTAATTCCTTACTTGTCACTTTACTGCCGTTAATGTCTTTTAGAATCCAATCTGGTGCTTTCTGCCCCGGAGCAATTATTCTCGCATCCTCATCAATAGTAGTGACTCCTTCAGAAGCGACTTCAAAGACATTAGGGTCTATTGGCTTATTGATTTTTGAGTTAGACATTTCAAAAAGGAAACCACCTTCGGTACCTGAGTTGTTGTTCTCTGTTTTTTGACCATAGATTTGATAGTCGTTTTTCCCAAAATACCAATTATTGGTTTCCCCCCACTGATTCACAAGTTTTACTACGTGACAATCAATACCATTCACTTTTTTTTCTCCAACATACTCAAGTGTTTTATTATTAAAGTTCATTTGAAAAGGACTTGGCATTAAAAACTCTCTAAATACGGCATACCATGCATAAGACATTAAATAACCAGATCCTTTTGATGCAGACCCGGTTTTTAAAACCTTATTAGTTTTATCTAAGAGTTTTAAATCATTTCCATTGGTGTAGATAAATTCTTCTTGAATAAGCTTGCCAAAATCGTTATAGGTTTTTAACAAGACACCCAAATTCATGCCTCTGCTTTTATCTATATATACTTTACCACTAAAGTTGCCGTAACTTTTACCCCATCCTTTATAAGTGTAGTCGTATTCTATACTTACATTAGTGCTTAACTGATCGTTTACTTTTTTTAGAATATCTAATGCTTTTTCATTCTGCCCAACGGCCATCATTGATGCTGAAGACATCAATAAAAATGCTAATATATGCTTCATAATATTTGTTTTTATTTAAAGCGATATTAGCATATTGCTATTTGTAAATGTGAAAAATTATAATAGTTGACTAATTCGGTATGTGTTAGTTTTTAGACTTAAAATAGTGTTCTAACTTTTAAAAAAAGAAAGTTGCTACCTCGCTCTCAAGATCATTATAGATTAAAAAAATTGAAAAAAGATCGTAAACAGCATGAGTTACTACTAAGAGCCATAAGTTCTCATTGTTTTTAAAGTATAATGCGCCTAAAATAATTCCTACGATAGTTGCATGTATGGCCCCATGTAAGCCTTGGTACAAGTGAGGTAGACCGAATATTAAACTGGAGATTAATACAATGATATATTTCGCTTTGGTACTCTTTCCTAAGAATAACTTTAACCTATTAAAAAGAAACCCTCTGAAGATAATTTCTTCACATAAACCTGCCGAGATAATAACAAACAAGGCTAAAATTATTGCTGCTTTTAGATCCCCTTGTAAATATTGAAATGTTATGTTCTGAGGTTGAGCTCCAATTAGGGGCATTACGATGGCTTTAAAAAATAATTTTAATAAGATGCCTAAGGGTATTCCGTAAAGAAAAATAACATACCATTTTTTAGGTTTAAATAAGCCAAAAATTTTAAACGGGAGTTTTGTTAACGCTCTCCATATGAAGAATAAGATGCCTCCTAATATCGGAGCAAAACCACCAGCACCGGTTATTAATACTAAGATTAGGAGCTGACCCATCTTTGAATCATTCCGCCAATTGTAATTTACTTCTTTAGCATTCATAAGAGCAAAGAAGTAATCTTTATCAACTTACAAGTAAATAATTATAATTATTCACATAAAAGGACATGTAAAAAGGTATAGTAATAGAAAACTACTATTAAAAACAAAAACCCGATTCAATCTGAATCGGGTTTTTGATGGTGGTGCCTCCAGGAATCGAACCAGGGACACAAGGATTTTCAGTCCTTTGCTCTACCAACTGAGCTAAGGCACCAGTTGCATAAATGCGGATGCAAATATATGCTCATTTTTATTATTCGCAAAAATAAATAAATAAAAATTGCTTTTGTAAATTTACGCTTTTATGAGGACATATGAATCTTATTATTGATGTCGGAAATACCTTTGTAAAGTTTGCCATTTTTGACCGTTCAAAATTGCGCTATAAGGATAGTTTTAAACTGGCTGATTTTATATCAGAATATGAGTCTTTGAAGGTTAAATTTCCTGAGATTACATCGGCAATTATATCCTCTGTCGGTAGATTAAAGAAGACACATGTTAAGGTAGTCGCAAAAGATTTTGATCTTATTGAACTCGATTCAAATACTAAACTGCCCTATAAAAATAAGTATAAGACACCCAAGACTTTAGGTGTCGACCGCATAGCTCTAGTGAGTGCCTCTGTAGAACAATTCCCCGACAGAAATGTGCTGATTATTGATGCAGGCACCTGCATTACCTATGACTTTATTACATCAAAAAATAACTATCTTGGAGGTGCGATATCTCCGGGAGTAAGATTGAGATATCAATCGCTACATAATTTAACGGCAAATTTACCGTTATTAGACACTAGCCATCCAAATGACATAATTGGAGACACCACAGAAACGGCTATACACTCTGGTGTTATCTTTGGGATAATCAAAGAAATTGATGGGGTTATTGATGAATATCTTCAAAAATACCCAGATTTAACAGTTATTTTAACAGGAGGGGACGCCAATTTCTTGTCAAACCAATTAAAAAATAGCATATTTGCCAACTCGAATTTTCTTCTTGAAGGTTTGAATTTTATTTTAGAATATAACGCAAAGGAATGATAAAACGATTAGTTGTAATTGTTATTGCAATTATAAGTTGCCAATCTTACGCTCAGGAAGGTACGGCCTCTCCGTACTCTTTTTATGGAATAGGAAGCCTAAGATTTAAGGGAACGGTGGAGAATAGAAGTATGGGTGGATTGAGTGTATATATTGATAGTGTACATGTCAATTTAAGAAACCCTGCCTCTTATGTTGGAAAGAATTTAGAAGGAATTCCTTTTGATAGTGAAAGTCGCCCGGTAAAGTATACGGTTGCCGGAAGTCACACCAGCTTAAAATTGAGTAATGGTTCTGCAAGCGAAAATGCCAATTCATCAACATTTGATTATTTCGCTGTTTCTATTCCAATGGGGAGATTTGGAGCAGGGTTAGGAGCACTACCTTTTACTTCAGTAGGATATCGATTAGAAGATATTACCAGTGATGGCGATATTGAAAACAGATACCGAGGAGAAGGTGGATTAAACAAAGTGTTTGCCGGATTAGGCTATCAAATTACCGATAAATTAGGTGTCGGTGTTGATGTGAATTATAACTTTGGTAACATTCAAAATAGTGCTATAGCATTTTTATATGATAGTGAGGGTAACTTGTTGCAATTTCAGACAAGAGAAAATAACCGTTCAGACCTTAGTGGGTTAAGTTTTAATATTGGCCTATCCTATAAAACAATGATTTCAGATAAGTTAGAATTATCTGCGACAACTACATACTCACCAGAGAGTAGCTTAAGCTCTCAAAATGAGCGTTCACTGTCTACCATAACGATTAATTCGTTTACAGGACAAGAATTTGAAATCAATACCATTGAAGCCGATTTGGCTGCAGATAATCTTCAAGAGACTGATCTTACGTTACCATCAAGATGGACTATTGGAGCAGGTATTGGAGAGCCAAGACACTGGTTTGTTGGTGCAGAATACACATATACTAATACAAGTTCATTTGACAACCCTATTTTCGATATTAGCAACTCTACTTTCGAAAATGCTTCAGGGATCGCCGTGGGAGGATTTTATATTCCTAATCACAATTCATTTTCTAAGTATTTTAACCGTGTTGTATACCGTGCAGGATTCAGATATGAAGGGACAGGATTAAATATTAATAATGAGTCTATAAATGAGTTTGGCATATCTTTTGGAGTTGGATTACCGTTAGGCGGTCTTTTTGCTAACAATGTTAATATAGGGTTTGAGTATGGACAGCGCGGTACAACTAACCAAAACTTAATAAAGGAAGACTTTTTTAGCCTAAATTTTAGTCTATCTTTGAACGATAGATGGTTTAAGAAAAGAAAATATAACTAACAAAATTATTAAAAAGATGAAGACGAGAATTACATTATTACTGCTTGCTTTATTTGTGAGTTTCAATATGAGTTCGCAGCAGGATGAAGAATGTTTGAATAACCTATCAATTTTTGATAGTTATGCTAAGAACAAAAAGTATGATGATGCATATGAACCATGGATGATTGTAAGAAATAAGTGTCCTAAGTTTAATAGAGCAATTTATGTGAGAGGAGAGAAAATTTTAGAGCATAAGATCAAGAATAGTAGTGGAGCGGAACAAGTTGCTTTTATCAACGACTTAATTAAGCTTAAAGGAGAATATAACCAATACTATGCTAGTAAATATGCCACAGGTAAAATGTTATCTGAGCAAGCACAGTTAAGTTATAAATATCGTAAAGAACTAGGCAAGTCAGATGGTGATCTTTACAATATGTTTGATAAGGCGTTTACAACTGACCTTAAGAACTTTAAAAGTGCACAAGGGCTATACACGTATTTCTCATTAATGGTAGACCTGTTTGATGCCGGAAACAAGCAAGCTCAAGAAATGTTTGATAAGTATGATGATGTTTCTGATAAGATTGAAAACGAAATAAAAAATGCATCTGAAAACTTAAACAAGCTTTCTGCTAAGGAAGAAGCTGGTCAAGCTTTAAGTAAGAAAGAAGGTCAGTATAAGAAATTCTATAGCCAAACTTTAGAAGCTTTTGATAAAGTATCTGGAAGTATGGATAAGAAATTAGGAGACAGAGCAAATTGTGAAGTTCTAATTCCATTATATCAAAAAGATTTCGAAGAGTTTAAAAATGATGCAGTATGGTTACAACGTGCCATGAACAGAATGTATGCTAAAGAGTGCACAGATGATCCAATGTTCGTTAAAATTGTACAACAAAAGAATACAATTGAGCCTAATGCATCTACAGCATATTATTTAGGAATCTTAAAAGATAAAGAAGGGAACTCTTCTGAAGCTGAAAAATTCTATAAGCAATCTATAGATTTAGAAACAGATGCGTTAAAAAAGGCGAAATTAAACAAGCGTCTTGGCGAAAAGTACTATAAGAAGGGTAGCTATGGTAAAGCAAGATCATACTATAGAGAGGCTTTAAAGTTAAACCCTGCTGATGGAAGCCCACACTTAAGAATTGCAGCAATGTATGCTAAAAGTGCCAATAGCTGTGGAGATACTAACTTTAATAAAAGAGCAGTATTCTGGTTAGCTGCCGGTGAAGCTAGAAAAGCTGGAAGAGTAGATCCAAGATTAAAGAAAGCAGCATCACAAACTGCGGCAAACTATTTAGCTAAGGCACCAACAAAAAGTGAAATATTCTCTAAAGGGAATAAAGGCGAAACCATTAGAATTGGTTGTTGGATAGGTGCTTCGGTAACTGTGCCAAGTAATTAATAATGACAAACAAAAAACATACAAAACTATACTTAGTCACAGCCTTTGCTGTGACTTTGTTTTTTGGATGTAAAAATAACTTTGATGAGGTTCAGAAAATTGGGGTTTTACAAAACGCCCCTGCTGGAGAAGCCTATAATATAGACCTAAAGTATACAGATTCTATGCATTTGGTCGCCAATCTTATTAGCCCAAAGATGCTAGACTATTCTAACCGATCATTCGGATTTTCTGAATTCCCTGAAGGTATTGAGCTTACGATTTATGATGATGACAATAATCAGAGTAAAATCTTCTCAGATTATGCCATTTATTATGCGAGTACTAAGCTAATAGACCTTAGGGGAAATGTGATTTTGGCAACCCACCAAAAAGATACCCTATACACAGATCAACTGTATTATGACGAAAAAAAAGAATGGGTATTTACTAATCATGCGTTTAGATTAAGATCTACGACTAGAGACATTAAAGGTCGTGGGTTTGATTCGGATAAGAATTTTAAAAGTTACGAGTTGCTAGAAATGGGTGGTGACTTTGATATGAAGAATTAATTATCTTTGTTTTAATTACTATCTAGAACAATCGTATGAAACTATTACAATTCTTTCAGTATGCGTATATAATCTTCGCTATCTTATTTGTTTATGATGCCATTTCAAAATGGTCAACAGAGCGTAATAGAGCATACATTTCGCTATTCTTAGCAGCAGTAGCTGTTTTTATGTTTTTCTTCCGTAGGCGTTTCCGAAAGAAATTTGAAGAGAGAAATAAACAATAGACAATGACCGTCGACATTCTAATTATTGTTGTTTCCTTATTGTTATCGGCATTTTTTTCAGGAATGGAAATTGCCTATGTATCGTCCAATAAAATATTTATAGAGCTCGAAAAAAAGCAAGGGGACTTCTTAGGGAATATTTTAGGCAAACTAACAGCAAAACCATCAAAGTTTATAGCCACCATGCTAATAGGTAATAATATTGCCTTGGTGATCTATGGTTTTAAAATGGGAGACCTTCTCATCAATTGGTTTCATTCTTTGTTACCAACAGAATATACCTTCTTAAACTATTTGCTCACAGACCTGCAGTTGCTTTCGCAAACCATAATATCTACATTAATCATTCTTGTGACCGCTGAGTTTTTACCCAAAGTGTTTTTTCAGATCTATTCCAATACCTTACTGAAGCTTTTTGCTTTGCCAACCTATATATTCTATATTGTATTTTGGCTTATCTCAGACTTTGTGATCTGGATTTCAGATGCTATTCTCAAAACGTTTTTTAAAACTGAAGGCGATAATGTAGAACTGGCATTAACAAAAGTGGAATTGGGGAATTATATCAGTGAACAAATGGAGGCAGTGGAGGCTCATGAGGACGTTGATAGTGAAATACAAATATTTCAAAACGCACTCGAATTTTCAGAAGTAAAGGCAAGAGAAGTTATGGTGCCTCGTACAGAAATTACGGCCATAGATATATCTGACTCCGTTGAAAATTTAAGTCAGTTGTTTCTAGAGTCAGGGTTCACAAAGATTATTGTCTATAAAGATTCTATTGATGATATTTTAGGTTATGTACATTCCTTTGAGCTATTTAAAAAACCGAAAACGATCAAGTCAATCCTCATACCTATAGGCTATGTGCCTGAAACCATATTAGTTAAAGATGTACTTAATATCTTAACCAAGAAAAGACGTAGTATGGCTGTAGTTATTGATGAATATGGAGGGACGTCTGGGATTATGACTGTAGAAGATATTATTGAAGAACTATTTGGCGAAATTGAGGATGAACACGATAGTGTAGAATTAATTGAAGAACAACTTTCGGAAGATACGTTTAAGTTTTCTGCTAGGCATAAAGTAGACTATCTTAATGAAACTTATAAACTTAATTTACCGGAGGGTGATCAGTATGAAACTTTAGGCGGACTCATTGTTAACGAAACGGAAGAAATCCCTAAACTTAACGATGATGTTTTCATCGATAATTTCCAGTTTACCATTACAGAAGTCTCTTCCACAAAAATCGATACGGTTCACCTGAAGATATTAGAGCAAGAATAATTGCTTAAAGTCCTATAAAAACTGTTATTCTGCTTTTATTTTATAGGATAAAATGCTATTTTCGCACACTTATTTTAAACAAACGAAAACGAAAAAATGGCAGTTTTAAATAAAATTAGACAACGTTCATTATTCTTGATTTTAGTAATCGCTCTAGCATTATTTTCTTTTGTATTAGCAGATCTTTTCAAGAATACTGACTCGTTAACAGGAGGTTCTCAAGATGTTGTTGCTACGGTGAACGGAGAGGATATAATGCGAGATGATTTTGTAAGACGTGTAGAAAATCTTAAAAATAGATTAGGACCAAATACTACAATTACTCAAGTCAGAAATAATGTATACAATCAAGAGTTAAGAAGAATCATTATGGCTAGTGAGTATGAAGAGTTAGGCCTTTCAGTAGAAAGAGATCAAATGCGCGATCTACTTAAGACGAGCTTTTCATCATATCCTGAGTTTCAAAGCGAAGACAGTATTTTTGATGTCAATAGAATGAATGCGTTTATTGCTAACCTCAAAGATATTCAACCAGAAAGAGCAATTCTTGGTGGGTTTCAAATAAATTATGGAGAATGGACAAATAATGAGCAATCAATTGCGTCTAATGCTATTCAGCAATCGTATTATAACTTAATCAGAGCGGGAATCAATACCACTGTTAATGAAGCAGAAGCAGAATATTTAGCGGATGCCAAGACTGTAGATATCAAATACGTTCAAATTCCTTACACCTCTATTAATGATAGTCTGATAGAAGTTACTAAGTCGGATATCAAGGCTTATATGGAAGCGCATAAAGAAGAATATACTGTAGATGCATCAAGAGAAGTTATTTATGTAGAGTTTAGAGAAGATGCGTCTCCTGAAGATGAACAAGCGATTCAAAACGAATTGATCAAATTAAAAGAGGATAAGATAGAGTACAACAACATTTCTAAACTTAATGACACCTTATTAGGCTTTAATAATTCGGACGATGTTGAGGAGTTTTTAGCAATAAACTCAGATATCAAGTACAATGATAATTTCCTTAGAGGTCTTGAGTTACCGGCACAATTTAAGGACAGTATTTTAAATACAGCAGTTAATCAGTACTACGGGCCATATAAAGATGGGGAGTACTACAAACTCACCAAAGTTTTAGAAACAAAAGATTTAGCAGACTCCGCTAAAGTGCGTCATATCTTAATTCCTCATGTTGGAGCAACAAGAGTAGATCCTTTGGAAACTAGAACTATTGATGAAGCTAAAGCGGAAGCAGATAGTATTTTCAATGTGTTAAAGTCAAATCGTTCTAAGTTTGTAGACTTACTAGATTTATCGTCTGATAAAGTGACTAATGAGCAAGATGGTGTACTAGAGTTTGCGTACAATTCATCATTTGCTCCGGAGTTTAAAAAGTTCTCTTTTGAAAACGAAGTGGGAGATATGGAAGTTGTTCAAACCGCTTTCGGATTCCACATTATAGAGATATTAGACCTTAAGAATTTTAACCCAAGTGTTAAAGTAGCTACTCTGGCGAGAAAGATAGATGCTTCTGAAGTTACTATAGATAAAGTTTACAATGAAGTGTCTAAGTTTGAGTTAGCTCTAGAGAATGGAGATTTCCAAGAATTAGCTAAAGAATATAACAAAGTAGTTAAACCAATAACATTTAATGAGCTAGATGAAAATATTCCAGGTTTAGGAAGTCAGAGGCAAATTGTAAAATGGTCTTTTGAAGAGGATACAAAGGAAGGTGATTATGAGCGTTTCAATGTAGCTGGTGTTGGTTTTGTTATAGCTAAAGTGGTTAAAGTAAACAAAGAAGGGTTAATGGATGTAGATAATGCTACAACACCTGTTTTAGCGGAAGTGCGTAAAGAGAAGAAAGCTGAGATGATACGTGCAAAAATTACAGCATCTACTGTAGATGAAATTGCTAAAAATCAAGGGCAATCTACACGTACAGCAGCGGCGATTACCATTAACAATACAACATTATCTGGTGCAGGTGTTGAGCCAACAGTTGTTGGTGCAGCATTTGGATTACCTGAAGGAGCTACATCAAAGCCAATTGATGGAAGTCGTGGTGTATACGTAATCGAAGTAACAAAAGTTAACGATGCAACTGGATTAGATAACTATGCAGCCATCATCAATAGGTTAAATGCAACGAAGAGAAACGCAGTACAAGCTAGAGTGTATTCAGCATTAGAAGCTGCTGCTGATATTAGCGACAATAGAGCAAAAACGGTATACTAATACCTTACTACAATACATTTATAAAGAGGCTTTACAGATGATGTAGAGCCTTTTTTTATAATACCATGTCAGTGTAGGGTATAATTGTGTTGAATCCGTGACGTTCAAAATACGTCGTAGGATCTGTAACAGAACTAACCAATACGAAATCACCTCCCCAGGCTCCCAGGCTCTTTATGCTACCTTTGAAATCTTTAAAGTATTGCTCTTTTACCGGAGGCATATGGATAATTGAAGAAATAATACGTTCATGACTTTGAATTAGAGTATTAAACTCCTCTAGCGATTCACAAGCTAAGATACCATCAGTTATGGCATTAATATCTTTGATTAGTGGTGCTTTAGAAGACGTATTTGACCTGTAGGTTGTAATACCATCTCTACTGTTTTGTTTTTTATTCAGATAAACAAAATAAAGATGCTCTTTAAAAGACGGGTAAAAATCAATAGCAGTTACGCTGCGTTTGTTTTCTTTTAAAGTATATAGAATCGGAGTGTGGTGCTGGGCACATGCGATGTCATAACCACTTCCTCCAAACGTAAGATTCAATAATTCATAGGGATCTATCTTAGCCCATTCAGAAATGTTATTTATCAATGCTGAAGAAGAACCTAAGCCCCATAGCCTATTAAAATCTTGATGAGAATTTATCTTGAAACCTTGATTTAGATTTAAAAAATCGGGATTTAATTGTCGAGCAGCATTAAAGATTTGAATCAAACGATCAGAAACAGCAAGATCTACTTTATCTATTGCAGTGATATCAGACTCGTCTACAACAAAGTGATTAGAAAACCATATCTGTTTATATTCGTCATAGCTAGTCCAAGCGATAGTTTGATGCTTAGTTTTTTCAATAGTTAATTCTTGACCAAACTTAGAAGGGACTGCTAAAGCCTTAGCGCCATCAAGAACCAGATATTCTGCTGTTAGTAGTAATTTTCCGTTGCTTCTGTATTGTTTCATGCTTACTCAGAACGTAACTTATTTAAAGCCTCAACGACTGCACTATGTGTTACTGTTTCTGTTTTAAATAAGTGTACTAATGTGTGCTTCTCAGATGCTGTAGCTTCAAACTGATTGAGGATATTCATTAAGTGCATTTTCATATGACCTTGTTGAATCCCCGTTGTTGTCAATGATTTAAGCGCTGCAAAATTTTGCGCCAAACCTGCTACTGCTACTAATTTCATAAGATCTTTTGCACTAGGATTGCCAAGCATTTCAAGAGAGAATTTTACTAATGGATGTAAACGAGTAAGTCCACCAACAGTGCCAAGCGCCAGAGGTACTTCTATCCAGAATTTAAAAATACCATCTGTAACTGAGGCATGAGTTAAACTCTTATATGTCCCAAATCTTGATGCATAGGCATGTATTCCTGCTTCAATTGCCCTAAAATCATTTCCTGTAGCAAGAACAACAGCATCAATACCATTCATAATACCTTTATTGTGTGTCACGGCCCTATACGGTTCTACTTCAGCAATATCAACAGCCCTCTTGAATTTGTCAGCGAAAACCTCAGGATCTTCTATATCGATGCTTTTCAAATCACTAATTGGACAACTAACTTCAGCTTTCACTATACAATCAGGGACATAGTTAGATAAGATACTCATAACTATGGTCATGTGTTTTTCGCTTTCAGAAAAATCAGGATATAATAAAGCTTCAGATTTAAAAGTCTTAGCAAATTGTTCTAAACAAGAATTAATAAAATTTGCACCCATAGCATCCAGCGTCTCAAAAGTAGCATGAAGCTGATAGTAGTTGTCTAAAGCATTTGTCTTATCATTTAAAACAATATCTACGATACCACCACCACGGCGTTTCATGTTTTTAGTAATACCGTCGGTGGTACTGATAAGTTTTGGTTTTACACTATTAAAAAATGCTCTTAATTTCTCGGTGTCACCGATATAATTAAAATGAACTTGTCCTACTTTGGTTGTGCTAATGACTTCGGCTTTAAAACCTCCACGATCTAACCAAAATTTTGCAGCCTTACTGGCAGCAGCAACAACAGAACTTTCTTCTATAGCCATCGGTATGGTGTAAAGCTCTTTGTTGATTAAAAAATTGGGAGCTACACCTAACGGTAAATAGAAGTTGGTGATTGTATTTTCTATAAATTCATCGTGAAGTTTCTGTAGTTTTTCATCAGTGTTCCAGTACTGAGAGACTATTTTTTTTGCAGCATTCTGACCGTTAAAGTGTGTGTTTAAAATCCACTCAATTTTATCAGATTTACTAAGTTTTGAAAAGCCTGAAACCGTTTTTTGCATCATCTAGCGCATTTAAAAACACAAAGATAGTAGGATTGGCATAAAATGTGTGGGATATAGGATATTATTGCGGATTTACTGTTAATAGTTACGGTTTTTTGCATATTTTTTAGTAAACTTGGCATTACTTTATCGAAAAATAAGATCAATGACTTTGATGAGATGTATGGCCTTAATAGGCTTTTTAGTTACTTCACTTACGTTTGCGCAAAGCAAACAAATTACATTAGAAGAGATATGGAGTGGAACATTTAGAACCGAAGGCATGCAGGCCCTGCACTCTATGAACAATGGGAAGCAATATTCGGTATTAAATTTTGATAGGAGTACTAGAGGAGCGACTATTGATATTTACGATTATAAAACACTGAAGAAAGTAAAGACCTTGGTAAACTCAAAAGATTTGAATGGTATCCAAGGTTTTTTTGATTATACCTTTAGTAAGGACGAATCTAAAGTCATTTTAACTACTAATGAAGTTCCTGTGTTTAGGCGCTCTAGACTAGGGGAGTACTATGTGTATGACATTGCATCTAAGAGCTTAATTAAAATTTCTGATCAACTGATTCAAGAGCCTACATTATCGCCTGATGCTACAAAAGTTGCTTACGGGTATAACAATAATCTCTATGTAAAAGACCTTAATACTGGTAAAGTAAATCAGATCACATTTGATGGTGAAAAGAATAAAATCATTAACGGAATTACCGATTGGGTTTATGAGGAAGAGTTCAGTTTTGTGAGAGCTTTTGATTGGAATGCCGATAGTAATAAAATTGCATTTATTAGGTTTGATGAAACTAATGTCCCTGAATTTTCGATGGATGTTTACGGATCAGAACTATACCAAACACAGCAAGTTTTTAAGTATCCTAAAGCAGGTGAAACAAATTCATTGGTGACATTGCACTTACATGATTTAAATTCGGAGAAAACGGAAGAGCTAAAGGTGTCTAAAGTCTACAACGACTTTTACATTCCAAGAATTAAATGGACCAACGAAGGGAATGTCTTGAGTGCTCAGTATATGAACAGACACCAGAACGAGTTAGACTTATGGATGATAGATACAGCTAATAAAAGCGCGAAACTTGTATTAGCAGAAAAAGATAAAGCATACATAGAGGTCACATTTGATCTTACCTTTTTAAAAGACAATAGCTTTATTTGGACGAGTGAAAAAGACGGTTACAATCATATTTACCATTATAAGAACAATGGAGAACTGATCAATCAGGTTACCAAAGGTAATTGGGAAATCACCAATTATTATGGGTATAATGAAGACGCAAATACCATTTATTATCAATCGGTTGAAAATGGTTCTATTAATAGAGATGTGTTTTCTGTCAAACTAAACGGAAAAGGCAAAAAACGCCTTACAAAAACAGATGGGACCAATAGTGCTTCTTTTAGTGCGGATTTCTCATACTTTATTAATACGCATTCTAGCGCTACATCACCACCGGAATATACATTGAATGACTCTAAGAACGGAAACGTTGTTAAGAGTATTAAAGACAATGATAGGTTAGCGGATAAACTCACACAATATATTACTTCAAAGAAAGAGTTCAGTACCATTAATGTTAATGGAAATGATCTGAACATGTGGATGATTAAACCGGCAAATTTTGACCCAAATAAAAAATATCCACTTTTCATGTACCAGTATTCAGGACCGGGCTCACAGTCTGTTGCAAACAGATGGAATGGCACTAATGATTATTGGTATCAAATGTTGGCCCAAGAAGGTTATGTTGTTGCTTGTGTTGACGGCCGAGGTACAGGGTTAAAAGGTGCTGAATTTAAAAAAGTAACGCAAAACGAATTAGGGAAGTACGAAGTAGAAGACCAGATAGCTGCAGCAAAACAATTAGGGCAACTGCCTTATATTGATGAAACTCGCATGGGTATTTGGGGATGGAGTTATGGAGGTTTTATGAGTAGTAATGCATTATTTAAAGGTAATGATGTATTTACAATGGCTATTGCTGTTGCTCCGGTAACAAGTTGGAGGTTTTATGATACGATTTATACTGAGCGTTACATGACTACACCACAAGAAAATCCAAGCGGTTATGATGAGAACTCACCAATTAATCATGTAGATAAGTTGAAAGGAGATTTCTTATTAATTCACGGAACCGGAGATGATAATGTACATGTGCAAAATACAATGCGCATGGTAGAGGCATTAATTCAGGCTGATAAGCAATTTGAATGGATGATATACCCGGATAAAAATCATGGCATCTATGGAGGGAATACGAGATTGCATCTCTATAAAAAAATGACCAACTTCATCAATGAAACCTTAGGCGATAAAATACAGGAAGAGAAGGAGAAAGAGACCATGTCATCTAAGATTAAAGGATAAATAACTAACTAATATAAAATTTATGGCAGATTCAGGAACTATAAAACAAAAAGAACTTTTTGGGCATCCAGTAGGATTATATGTGCTCTTTTTTACAGAAATGTGGGAACGTTTTTCCTATTATGGAATGAGAGCTATTTTGGTATTATATCTAGTAGCAGAAACACAAGGCTCAAATGCAGGGTTAGGATGGACAAATGGAGAGGCACTTGCACTTTATGGGTGGTATACAATGTTAGTTTATGTTATGTCTATTCCTGGCGGATGGATTGCTGATAAATTTTTAGGGCAGAAAAAATCTGTACTTTATGGAGGTATATTACTAGTTGCAGGTCATAGTATTTTAGCAGTAGAACAAATGTGGGCTTTTTATTCAGGGCTAGGATTGATTATTTGTGGAGTAGGGATGCTTAAACCAAATATTTCTACTATGGTAGGCGGGTTATACAAGCAAGGAGATATAAGAAGAGATAAAGGATTTACTATTTTTTATATTGGAATTAACATAGGTGCATTCTTGTCAAGTTTAATAGTAGGGTATGTAGGTGAAGTTCATGGATGGCATTATGGTTTTGGATTAGCAGGAATAGGAATGGCATTAGGTTTATTACAATACTTATTGGGCCAAAAACATTTAATGCATGTTGGGAATTTTTTAGGTGCATCAGAGAATATAGAAGAAAAAGAAGCAATGAAAAAACCACTTACCAAAATTGAGACTGATAGAATTGTAGTGCTGTTTATCTCATTCTTATTAGTAATTGTATTTTGGGGGGCTTTTGAACAAGCCGGTGGATTAATGAATATATATGCTAAAGAAAATACGAATAGGATGCTAATGGGCTGGGAAGTACCTGCTTCATGGTTTCAGTCTTTAAACGCAATGTTTATTATTTTCCTTGGTACTTCAGTAGCTGCTTATTGGGCTATGCGTAAATTAAAAGGTAAAGTATCTACCTCTCTATTTAAAATGATTTTAGGTCTTATAATAATGGGGACAGGGTTTTTCTTCATGTCTGCAGCATCAGCAGAATTTGAAAGTACAGGATCTTCCGCAATGTATTGGTTAGTTTTAGCCTATTTATTCCATACGGTTGGAGAACTTTGCATATCCCCAGTTGCATTATCCTATATAACTAAATTAGCTCCTTTAAAATATGCATCTTTAATGATGGGTGTTTATTTTGCGATGACCGGTTTTGGTAACAAATTAGCTGGTATACTTGGAGAATCTGCATCAAAGTTTGGTGAATTTACCATCTTTACAGGAATTGCTGCTTTCTGTGTAATATTTGGATTACTAGTATTAGTGTTTAGAAAGAAATTAGAAGCCTTAACTCATGGTGCTGAAGATAATGAACGCACAATGCATGAAGAAGCTGAAGGTTTCGAACTAGCTGATAATTAAAAATACAAAGCCCTCTTTTCTGAGGGCTTTCCTCTATAACTAAATTTTATACTTATGAGTACAGAATCATCTACTGCAAAGTTTTTTGAAAACCCGGTATTGGGGCATCCTTCAGGATTATTTGTATTATTTTTTACCGAAATGTGGGAACGCTTTTCTTATTACGGAATGCGTGCTTTACTAGTTATGTTTTTAACAGCATCATTAATGGATGATGGTTGGGGATGGCCTAGAGAACATGCTTTAGCCCTGTTTGGTACATATACTGGCTTGGTTTATTTGTCAACGATGCTTGGAGGCTATTTTGCAGATAAGAAAATAGGATATAGATATGCAGTAGCCGTAGGTGCCTTGTTAATGACTTTGGGGCATGCTTGTATGGCAGTAGAAACTCAATTCTTTATATACTTAGGATTAACATTATTGGTTTTTGGAAGTGGGTTTTTTAAACCAAATATGACGTCTATAATATCAGAAATGTATAAGAATCATTCCCAAAAGAAAGATGGCGCCTATACCATTTTCTATATGGGTGTTAATGCAGGGGCATTTTTAGGAATCTTATTATGTGGTTATCTAGGAGAAAAAGTAGGTTGGAGTATAGGTTTCGGCTTGGCTGGAATTTTCATGCTGTTTGGATTGTTACAGTTTTGGTTCTCTCAGAATATTTTTGGTAAGATTGGCCTTAAACCGACTGCAGAATCTAAATTAGAACAAGCGCAATCTGATACAGATAAACGTAACCCGTTCACTTCTTGGCAGCTAATTTTTATTGCATTGTCTAGTGTGATAGGGCTTTTATGGTTGATTAATTCACCCGCATCAAAAATCTCTGAAGGATCTTTTAATCTTTTTGATTTCAATCTTTTTGGGTTGGGCGGTAATGATATTATGATACTATTAGCTTTAGCTTTATTTATAGTGCTTCTTGTATATAGATTGACCCAATATTCTAAAATTACTAGAGATAAAATGATTGCAGTTGCATTTTTCTCTTTCTTGACCATTTTCTTTTGGGCAGTCTTTGAACAGTCTCCAGGGACTTTAACCATTTTTGCTAAGGATTATACTAATAGAGTCCTAACAGGGAATGCGAGTTTAACCTTCTTGATAGTAAATACCCTGGTTTCTATAGTGCCATTAGTTATTATTAATTGGGTACTTTACAAGTTATTCAAAAGAACATTCAAACAGTATGGTCTAGCTAATGTAATACTGTCCATAAGTTTTGTTTTGATATGGATTATTACTTTGTGGATGTTAACCAAAGAATGGTATTCTGCTGGATTTTTAGAACTGTCTGATGGAACGCTAGACTTTTTAATGTTAGAAAAGAAAACTGAGCCTCTTACTGAGGTGCCAGCATCTTGGTTTGGAGTTTTAAATTCACTATTTATTATCACGTTAGCCCCATTATTCTCTAAAGTGTGGGAAAGCAAATATAACCCCACAGCTAATGTCAAGTTTGGTATAGGTATGGGGTTATTAGCATTAGGTATGGCATGTGTTGCTTTTGGAGCCTCTGGTATTTCTCCAGGCGCAAAAACAGCATCAGTGAGCATGATTTGGTTAATCTTGGTATACTTGTTCCATACCATGGGAGAATTATGTATTTCTCCGGTAGGTTTATCTTATGTAAGTAAGTTAGTGCCAGGTAGGATGATTGCCTTTATGTTTGGGGTATACTATTTAGCCATTGCTATCGGAATGAAACTTGCTGGTATTTTTGGTGAAAATGTAGATAAAATAGCTGACGAAAAGGGTATAAGTTACTTTTTCTGGTTGTTAACAGCTGTGTCAGCAGTTTTAGCTGTATTTTCTGTAGCTATGCAACCAGTGATCAAAAAATTAATGCATGGTATCCGATAATCGGATAAAACGTTAAAATAAACGCAAAATGCGCCTCTTAAGGCGCATTTTTTGTAAGTTCGGTATATCAATTGCAACAAATCCAATATGATGAAAAAAATAGCCTTAATTATAGTAATGCTAGCTTTTACACTACCAAATGTAATGGCGCAAGAGATCAATTGGGTCACTTTAGATGAAGCGTTAGCCCTTCAGAAGAAAAACCCAAAGAAGATAATGATGGATGTATACACCAACTGGTGTGGGCCATGTAAAATGTTAGATAGAAACACCTTTCAGAATAAAGATGTAGCTGATTATGTTAACAAACACTATTATGCCGTTAAGTTTAATGGCGAAGGTAATAGTAGTGTAACCTACAAGGATAAAACGTTTAAAAACCCTAGCTATGACCCTTCTAAAGCTAATAGAAGGAATAGTCCACACGAGCTTACCAGATACCTTAAAGTAAGAGCTTATCCTACAATAGTATTCTTTGATGAAGAAGCAAATTTCATCACGCCTGTAACGGGTTATAAAAAACCACAAGATTTGGAGCTATATCTAAAGCTTTTTACGTCTAATGCCTATAAAGATATGAAGACGCAAGAAGACTTTAATAAATACTATAAAGCATTTAAACCAGAGTTTAAAGTAAAATAAACTTAGGTTTTATTTCAAAATAAAAGCGCCCTTTTCATAAGTACTATGAAAAGGGATTTTTTTTGTTTGGCAGGTTATTTTCCACCGATCGACATAGGATTTGTAATTGCTACCATCTGCAATAATACATTTTGGGACTATAGAGTCAATCAATCTATTCAAATTGACTTTTGGAGATCCTGATAGTAGTACATAACTTGGTCTAAACTCTTCCAAATTATATACTCCTAAACTATCGATGATCAGTATGTATTCATTATCAAAAGCGTAGATAGATTGTATAGTATCTGATTGAACAGTTTTAACAAAAGTACCTGTGGTATAATTTTTTACAGTTTGTCCAATTATCGAATCATTTTTTATGTCATGGGAAATATGAAGCGAATCGCCATACTTTTCTCCAATTAGAGAATACCTGTTCTTATGGAATATGATGAACTCACTGTGCCTTGAACTGTAATTAGTATAAAGCATAACCAATGATAACAAGAAAATGCTGATTAGTATTGATAAAATGGCTCTGAAAGTTTTATTGTAATACCAATTGATAATAGTTAGTACTATCAGATAAATAAAAATGAGATGGAGGTGGGAAAAGGAAATGTCTTTAAATATAAAACGGTCAAACTGAGCAACCCATTCAATAAAGTTGTTTAAGGTTGTGATGAGAGATTCATAAATGTTTAGCAATAACTTTGGAAGACAACCTATAGAAGCAAATACAATAACAAAAATACCATAACCTATGAGTATCCCCAGAATTGGGATGATAATAAGATTAGATAATAAGAAAAGACCAGGGAATTGATGAAAATAATATAAGCTAATAGGAAAAACACCTATTTGTGCTGCAATTGTTACGGTAGTAATCTCCCACAACTTATTAATAACGAGAAATTTTGAATGCCATATTTGAAATAGTATAGGCTGAATAGTAACTATAGCAATTACTGCTAAATAACTCATTTGAAAGCCAATGTCAAATAACGAATTAGGTTTAAAAAGTAGTATGAAAAAAGCGGAAACAGCAATGGTATTATAGATGTTAGTAGAGCGTTTTAAATGCATGGCAATGGCGATAATACTGAACATGCTCACAGCTCTTGTGACTGAAGGGGATAATCCAGTAATAAAAGCATAGCTCCAAAGTAAGAGAACCAGAATAATGGCTTTTATGACCTTTCCATGTTTTAGGTATATAATTGGCTTCAGCAAAACATTAAACAACATAAGTATAATACCAACATGTAAACCGGAAACAGCAAGAATATGGATAACTCCGGCATTAACATAGTCATTATAGGTGTCTTTACTTATGTCGTGCCTTTGGCCAAGAATTAAGGCATTGGTAATGGAGCGCGCTTCATCATTCATGTTCAAATCGGTCAACCTTTTGTTGATATGCAACCGCAATCTATCAGCTAGACCATGAATGCTAGATACATCACTTTTTGCTAGAATATATTCCTTGTCAGTAATGAATGCCTGATGATAGACATACTTATGGTTTAGATACTTGTTATAGTTAAATTCAAATGGGTTTTTGGGACTTGAGATGGTTTTTATTTGAGTCAAAGTATGTATGCTGTCATCAATATTAAGAATAGGTGACGTACTATCTTTCTTAATGTGTATTAGTAACCGGCCATTTAATGCAGTGTTATTAATTGAAATGATATCCACTATATATCTATTATTATAACGATTTGGCTTTAAACGTTCTTTAATTCTTAAAGTCATTAAAGAGTTGCTGTCTTTTGCAAACTCACGATGCGAATAGTGATTGCTGTCAGCTTTAGGATTGCTTAAATGATACCGTAAGGCCCCAATAAGCAGCATAACTAACAATGCCATGATCCCAAAAATTGAAGACTTTGTTTTTTTTATTCTTGAATACAGTAAAGAAACTAAAAGAAGAATGCTACTTACAAATAGTAAAATTTGTAAAACCAAATATGGTATCTGATAGGAATATGCAATATATATACCTATCATAATACATAAAGTAAACTTTATGATAACGAAATGGGGTAACTTCACTAAATAAAGTTACGAAAATTCTTACAAAATGCGTCGTGCTTGTACAAAAGCAAAATACCAGTAGCGTTCTGCTAAAGAAGAGACAATAACACCCTTGCTGGTAGAGGCATGAATAAATTCGACATAACCGGTACGCGTGCCGGTCACAATACCAACATGATTGACCTTTCTGCTATTTTTTCTTGTAGCAAAGAAGACCAAATCACCAACTTCAACTTCTTTGAGATCTATCCAGTTTCCAGTTGTAGATAGGGCAGAAGTAGTTCTGGGTAAACTAACATCGTTGGCTTTGAAAGCTTCATGTACCAATCCAGAGCAATCCATACCTCTTTTGGTATTACCTCCATATTTATATTTAACACCTTCAAAAGTTTTAGCGTGCTTTACAACAGCATCAGCAGTTTTATTAACGGTTTTTGATGTAGATGTACGTGTAGTCTTAGGTGTTTTAGGAGTGTTGACTTTAGACTTTGAAGATTTACAGCTGGTGAAGCTTAAAGTTAGTAAGGCAAAAAGTAGAATATATCGCATAGGCAGGTTAAGAAATGAGATTTTTGTATATATGTTTTGCGGCATTTTCACTAGCACCTTTACCACCAAGCTTTTCTTCTAATTCATAATAATCTAAAAACAGTTTTTCACGGTTTTCAGGATTTAGAATAGTTTCAAACTCAGATTTTAATTTAGAAGTGTTAAGGTCACTCTGGATGAGCTCAGTGACCACCTCTTTATCCATAATTAAGTTCACTAAAGATATAAATTTCAAAGTGATAATGCGCTTGGCTATATAATAGGATATAGGGCTTGCTTTATAGCAAACCACCTGAGGCACCTTAAATAAAGCCGTCTCCAACGTAGCTGTTCCTGAGGTTACAAGGGCAGCGGTTGAGAGGTTTAAAAGATCGTAGGTCTTATTAGAAATAAAAGCCACATTCTTTTTATTGATGAAAGGCTCATAAAAGCTGTAGTCTTGACTTGGAGCTCCGGCAATGACGAACTGATAATCATCATAATCATCAACAATACTCAGCATGACGCTTAGCATTTTTTTAATCTCTTGTTTCCTGCTTCCGGGAAGTAAAGCTATAATAGGCTTATCTCCAAGGTTATGCTCCGCTCTAAAAGAGGTTTCGTCACTATAATCGGTTTCAGAAATAGCATCAATCAGTGGATGCCCAACAAAAGTTACATTATAATCATAGGTTTTGTAGAATGCCTTTTCAAAAGGGAGAATCACATACATATGATCGATATCTCGCTTAATTTTTTCGACACGGCCAGCTCTCGATGCCCAAACCTGGGGAGATATATAATAATTAGTTCTGTAACCATTAGCTTTAGCCCATTTAGCTACAGGTAAGTTGAAGCCAGAGTTGTCTATAAAAATGATAACATTGGGTTGAAACTGAACAATGTCTTTTTTACAGAATTTTAGCATGCCGAGGATCTTACGAAGATTCATAATAACCTCAATAAAGCCCATAAAAGAACGCTCTTTGTAGTGTTTTACAAGTGTGCCTCCTACATTACGCATAAGATCACCACCCCAAAATCTGAATTCAGCATGTTTATCTTCATTAATCAATGCCTTCATCAAATTAGAACCATGTAGATCACCGGATGCCTCTCCTGCTATGATGTAGTATTTCATTCTAAAACTTATTGACTATAAATATAATAGCAATCATGATTGTTGCCAATAAAACCCCTCTTGCTTTATGTTCTTTTTTCTTATTCAAAAAGTAATAGAAAACAGGCAAATTTAATAATGCTCCTATACTGGCTCTTTTCCCAAGAAATTGTGTTGTAAAAACCTGATTCATGGTTTCTTCTATACTAAGTTCTTTGTATAATCCTATTGCTAAAGTGAAAATGGTCACCCCGATGATTGCAGATAGTAATCCTACGATAAAACCAATAATGACATCTTTTCTAATCATTTAAATTCCAGGTATTTAAATTCTGAATCGTGTGATGTGCTGTTAGATCAAATTGAACCGGAACTAAAGACACATAGCCATGTTCTAAAGCCCACTCGTCTGTGTCTTCACCATGATCTAAATTTACAAACTTCCCGCTAAGCCAATAATAGTCTCTTCCCATAGGGTTAGTACGTTTGTCAAACTCTTCTTTCCAGTTTGCTCTGGCTTGTCGGCACACTTTTATTCCTTTTATCTGAGATTTTTCCAACTTAGGCAAATTCACATTTAGAACTACACCATCTTGTAATCCATGTTCTAAAACATTTCTCGCTATAGTTTCAACAAAAGGGACACAATGCTCGAAATTAGCATTCCAATTGTAGTCTAAAAGCGAAAAGCCTATGGCAGGAATTCCTTCTATCCCGGCTTCTAAAGCAGCACTCATGGTTCCAGAATAAATAACATTTATTGAGGAATTAGAGCCGTGATTAATACCGGAAACACAAAGATCAGGTCTGCGGTCTAAAATCTCATTAACGGCAAGTTTGACACAATCTGCAGGTGTGCCGGAACAACTATATTCTACTTGCTCACCATCGTCGATGATGACCTTTTCAACATATAGCGTGGAATTAATAGTAATGGCATGTCCCATGCCGCTTTGAGGACTGTCAGGTGCTACAACAACAACATCACCAAGTGTTCTCATAACACGAATTAATGTGCGTATACCCGGTGCG
This sequence comes from Winogradskyella sp., assembly GCA_965230605.1. GTDB lineage: Bacteria > Bacteroidota > Bacteroidia > Flavobacteriales > Flavobacteriaceae > CBDDLD01. The sequence continues at coordinate 568,227 of CBDDLD010000004.1, forward strand.
GTAATACCATCGTCATTGGTGACCAGAATCAATGGTCTCTTAGACATAATAAATTACAAATTTTAAGTGAAGCTAAAATACTAAAATACTAGCTAAGTTTCTTTATGAATGCCTTTAACAAAAAATTAGTGCTGTGTTTTTTTATGGCACGATTTTTTCTTCTATTTTAGTAAAAAATAAGTGCGCCTATATAACGTACAAAATCAACAGATTAATGAAAGGGAATTATAAATTTTTATTGTTGGCACTTCTTATTGCATTTGCCTCATGCAGTTTCACTACTAAAACATTTAATGATCCGGACAAAGACAAGCTTCTAATACAATTAATAACCTATGTATTAGAACAAGGTCACTTTGAACCTAAGGATCTTACGGACGATTTTTCGAATAAAGTTTTCGAAGATTACTTACAACAACTCGATCCATTTAAGAGATATTTCTATCAGTCTGATATCAAAGAATTCAGTGCGTACAAAGATGATATAGATGATCAGATTAAAGCTTATGACATTACATTTTTTAATCTTACACATCAACGTCTTTTAGAGCGTATAGAAGAATCTAAAAAGATATATGCAGATATATTAGAGAAACCTTTTGACTTTAGTAAAAATGAAGACTTCTCTTCAGATTATGAGAATTTAGGCTATGTCAGAAGTAAAAAACAAATGAAAGAGCGTTGGAGAAAACAACTCAAGTTCTCTACAATTGCTAATTATGATGATGCTATTACTCAAAATGAAGATGCAGAAAACGTAAAATCTAAAAAGCAATTAGAGAAAGATGCTAGAGAAGCTACACTTCGATCTCTAAATGAATTATATGACTTTATAGACGATAGAAGAAGAAAAGATTGGTTTGCAGTCTACATCAATGCTATTGTTGAAGAGTTTGACCCACATACATTCTATTTTGCTCCGGAAGATAAAGAACGCTTCGATGTTAGAATGTCAGGGAAGTTTGAAGGTATTGGTGCAAGACTTCAAAAACGAATGGACGCTATTTTAGTTAATGAAATTATTAGCGGAGGACCAGCATGGAGACAGAACGAGCTACAAGTAGGAGATCAAATCCTTAAGGTGAAGCAAGAAGATGAAGAAGAACCGGTTAATGTAGTTGGAATGCGACTAGATGATGCTATAAAATTCATAAAAGGACCAAAAGGTACTAAAGTAACCTTAACGCTTAAGAAAGTAGACGGTACAGTAGAAGACCTCACAATCACCAGAGATGTTGTAGAACTAGAAGAAACCTATGCTAAGTCATCAACGGTTATTAAAGATGATAAAACCTATGGAGTTATCAACCTGCCCGGCTTCTATGTGAATTTTGATGACTACAATAAGCGAAATGCTGCTACCGATGTAAAGAAAGAAATTATACGTCTAAAAGAAGAAGGTGTAGAAGGTTTGGTGTTAGACTTGAGAAACAATGGTGGAGGATCTCTGCAAACCGTTGTTGATATGGTTGGACTGTTCATCAAAGAGGGACCAGTAGTTCAGGTAAAAACAACAGGAGAGCCTAAAGAAGTCTTAAAAGATAAAGATAAGTCTATTGTATGGGATGGGCCATTAGTGATCTTAGTGAACGAATTATCAGCATCAGCCTCTGAAATACTGGCTGCAGCTATGCAAGATTACAAGCGTGCTATTATCATAGGAAGCAAACAAACTTATGGTAAAGGGACTGTTCAAAATATTTTAGATTTAAACAGAATGGTGCGAAATAATTCTAATGGAGACATGGGAGCTCTAAAATTTACAACGCAGAAGTATTACAGAATTAATGGAGGTTCTACACAGCTAAAAGGCGTAACCAGTGATATTGTTGTTCCAGACCGCTACAAGTATATTGGTGTCGGAGAGAGAACATACGATAGCCCTCTAGCTTGGGATAAGATTGATGCTGCAAACTATGAAGTTTGGGATAGTTATTTTGATTATGAATCTACAATTGAGAAAAGTAGAGCACGTATGGCTAATAACGAGCAGTTGAGACTTATTGACGAGAATGCAAAATGGATCAATAATATAAGAGAGAATAATACATACTCATTAAATTATGATACCTATAAAAAGCGATTAGAGTTAAATGAAGAAGAAGCTAAGCGTTTCGAAAAGATTGCTGATTACAAAACCAATCTTACATTTAAATCATTGCCTTATGAGTATGAACTCATGTCGCAAGATTCAATTCTTAAGCAAAAAAGAGAACGTTGGCATCTGAGTTTAAGTAAAGATGTATATGTAGAAGAAGCATTAAATGTGCTTAACGACCTTAAAATGACTTATGGTATTAAGAAGGTTGCGACTACTACAGTAAAAGACTAAGCACGGCTTTAATGAGTAAGAAAAACTCACTTACAGCATTAGCGCTTCAAAAATTCAAAAAGAATTTTTGGGGCGTTTTTAGTTTCAGTATCATCATACTTATAGGTCTGATATCAATATTCGCTTATATAATTGCTCCTGATGCTTCTAAGAATGCCAATCAAATGCATTTGTCAATTCATTCTAAGAAGCCTGGTTTTGAAACAAAAATGTTGACTATTCCCTCTACCGTTAAGGCCGATCAATCTAAATTATCAGAGTGGTTTTTTGGGATGTCTAACACAGATACTGAAATCCCAATTCAATCTTACGAACAGCAGGGTAATACGTTGTATTATGTTGAATATGCATCAGATGGTATCAACGGGCAAAGAAAACCCATAACTATTGATAAGTTTCCGAATAAAGACTTTCAGAGTTATATAAGCGATAGAAAGTTTGTTCTAGGAACCGATAAGTACGGAAGAGATCTTTTAAGTAGAGTTTTAATAGGATCAAGAATTTCATTTTTTATCGGTTTCGTGGCCGTTTTTATTTCCTTATTAATAGGTGTTTTTATGGGGAGCATAGCCGGATATTTCGGTGGCAAAATTGATGCCTTCATAATGTGGATTATTAATATTACCTGGTCAATTCCAACATTATTACTGGTTATAGCAATCACACTGGTTCTTGGAAAAGGATTCTGGCAAGTGTTTATTGCTGTGGGCTTAACAATGTGGGTAGAAGTAGCTAGAGTAGTAAGAGGACAAATCATTAGCGTGAAAGAAATGCAATATGTAACTGCGGCTAGGGCTCTTGGCTATACCGATTATAGAATCATTACAAAACACATTTTACCAAATGTGTTTGGACCATTAATTGTGATTTCTGCTGCTAATTTTGCAGCAGCAATACTTATAGAAAGCGGACTCAGTTTTTTAGGGATAGGAGCGCAGCCTCCTATGGCAAGTTGGGGGGCAATGATTAAAGATCATTACAATTATATTATTCTTGGGAAGCCTTATTTGGCTATGGTTCCCGGAATTTGTATTATGGTTTTGGTTATGGCTTTTATGCTAATGGGGAATGCCCTTAGAGAAGCTTTAGATGTTAAGAGTTAACATTTCCTCTTAATGCATTAATTTCAGTATTAGTATCATCAATAAATTGCAATACCTCGTCTCTTCCAATAGATTTAGAAGATGATGTTATAAAGTACTGAGGTAATTCTTCCCAATAGTCTAAAAGCACATTGCAATAATCTTCAATATGTCGTGTAATAGCATTAGGTTTTAGCTTATCTGCTTTAGTAAAGATGATAGAAAAAGGAATTTGTTTCTCACCTAAATAGTTCATGAAATCCAAATCTATTGGTTGAGGTTTATGACGAATATCTATTAAAACAAAAGCAGATATTAATTGCTTACGTTGTTCAAAATAATTAGTGATAAATTTTTGAAATTTCTTTTTTGAAGATTTAGATACTCTGGCATAACCATAACCGGGCAAATCAACAAGGTACCAATTGTTGTTAATGATGAAATGATTGATTAATTGAGTTTTTCCTGGTCTACCTGAAGTTTTTGCTAAGCTTTTTCTTGAAGTCAACATATTGATAAGGGACGACTTTCCAACATTACTTCGACCGATAAAGGCATATTCTGGCAATAAGTTTTTTGGGCATTTAGATACCTCAGAATTACTCATTACGAATTCAGCAGATTTTATTTTCATAAAACTAGAAGTATTGGTAGATTAAAACCCTCTGTCTTTCAACCAAGCATTTAAGATAATATTAAATTGCTCTGGATGCTCCATCATTGCGGCATGCCCACATTTATCGATCCAAAAAAGGTCTGAATCTGGCAATAACTCATGAAACTCTTCTGCAACTTCCGGAGGTGTAACAGTATCGTTCTTTCCCCATATAATACACGTCGGTGTTTGCATTTTTGGAAGATCTTTTGCCATATTATGTCTTATGGCACTTTTAGCTATAGCAAGTGTTTTAACAAGCTTGTTTCTGTCATTTACAGTAGCGTATACTTCATCTATGATCTCTTTTGTGGCAACTTCAGGATCGTAAAAAACATCCTGTGCTTTCTTTTTTATAACCTCATAATCACTTCGCTTGGTATAACCACTACCCATAGCACTTTCATATAAGCCGGAACTACCTGTAATTACTAGGGCTTTTACTTTTTCAGGGTATAATTTTGTGTGGTACAATCCGATGTGTCCTCCTAAAGAATTTCCTAATAATATCACATCGTCAAATCCTTTAAAATCAATGAAGTCCTTAAGGTAATTGGCAAAGCTTTTGACGTTAGTTTTTAACAAAGACATGGTGTAGATAGGAAGTTCAGGTATCACAATCTTGTAACCATTAGAACCAAAATGATTGGTGACAGCATCAAAATTACTCAATCCACCCATCAAACCGTGTAGCACTATTATTGGAGTGCCTTCACCTACTTCTATGTAACTGTATTCCTTTTCTCTTTTTAAAAGGTGTGCCATATATTGAGTTAATGCTTTGTCTTAAAAAACAAATATAACTAAATCCTTTAGAATTCAAGTGTATTATTTAACCTGCCTTTCTGCACACTTTAATAACTGTTTCATATTAAATTTTTTATGCCACAAACACGCTCAGTTTTGAGCTATTTATAACAACTGTAGAGGATTATCTAATTGTTAATAATTAGAATGAAATGGGAAATTTATTAACAAAAGTGGTAAATAGTGGTAAAAAGTGGATATTTTTTCAATATATTTGATTTTAATATCGTCAGAAATCTAAATCAACAACGTCAGGTTGAATTCATTAATAGGAACATACGAGTGTAAAGCGGATGCAAAAGGCAGATTAATGCTGCCTTCTGTTTTGAAGAAGCAATTGTCTGCTGTTCTTCAAGATGGATTTGTGTTAAAGCGTGCTGTTTTTCAACCTTGCCTGGAATTGTATCCTATGCATGAGTGGAATAATGTCATGCAAAAGGTGAATAAACTCAATCGTTTCAAGAAGAAGAATAATGACTTTATAAGACGGTTTACTGCGGGAGTGAAAATTATTGAAGTGGATAGCGCAGGAAGATTATTAATTCCTAAAGACCTGATTGCGTTTTCAGGAATTTCAAAACATGTAGTTCTGGCCTCAGCTGTAAATATCATTGAGGTATGGGATAAAGACAAATATGAAAAAGCTATTGATGACGCAACTATAGATTTTGCGGAATTAGCTGAAGAAGTAATGGGACAAGATGGAGATGACGATGGAATATCATAATCCGGTACTACTCAACGAAACAGTCGATGGGTTAAATATTAAGCCCGATGGGATATATGTGGATGTCACTTTTGGTGGCGGAGGGCATAGTAGAGAGATATTAAAACGCCTAGGAAAAGAAGGGAAGCTGTATGCTTTTGATCAAGATAAGGATGCTATAGACAATGCTATTGATGATGAGCGATTTGTATTGATCAATGAAAATTTTAGATATGTAAAACGATTTCTGAGGTTTTACGGTGTAAAGAAAGTAGATGGCATATTAGCTGATTTTGGAGTATCGTCACATCAATTCGATGTTGCAGAGCGAGGGTTTTCTACACGATTTGAAGCAGATTTGGATATGAGAATGGATCAGGAGAGTTCATTATCTGCTTTTGAAGTTGTTAATAATTATACTGAAGCGCAATTGAAAAACGTTTTTCTTCAATATGGGGAACTTAGACAAGCTCCTGCTATGGCAAGAGTAATTGTTGCTGAACGTACCAAAGACGAGATAAGAACAAGCGAGCAATTAAAAGCAATACTTAAACGCTTTCTTCAACATAGAAAAGAACACAAGATATTAGCTCAGATTTATCAAGCTATACGTATCGAAGTTAACCAGGAGATCGAGGTGCTTAAAGAATTACTTCTACAAGTGCCAGAGCTATTGAAGCCAGAAGGTCGTATGAGTTTTATTTCCTACCACTCATTAGAAGACCGTTTGGTGAAACGCTTTATTAGAAATGGTATGTTCGAAGGTGAACCAGAGCGTGACATGTATGGCAATTTTGAAGTGCCGCTTAAAAAGGTAGGAAACCTTATTATACCAACCCAAGAAGAAATAAAAGTAAACAACAGAGCTAGAAGCGCCAAGCTGAGAGTGGCGGAAAAGCTATGAAGAAGAATATATACAGCATATTAAGAGGTAAGTTCCTTATTAGTGATGATTCGTTTAAAAATTGGCGAGTGATCATTTTCATATCTGTACTGGCTATTGTTATGATAGCCAGCTCTCATAGTGCAGACAAGAAGGTGCACGAAATAGCAAGGTTGAACAATGAAGTAAAAGAATTAAGATCGGCCTTTGTTGATGGAAGATCAAAATTAATGCGATTAAAAATGGAGTCCACTATCATTAAGAAAGTAGAATCTAAAGGCATAGTTATTTCCGAGATCCCTCCTAAGAAGATTAAAATCAAATCCCAAGAGCAGTAAGCGTGGCAACAAACGAGACCAAAATATTGAATCGATTATACTTTGTAGCAGGATGTATGTTCGTGTTTGCTCTGGCAGTGGTGTTTAAGCTATGCGCTATTCAGTTCATTAATGGAGATCAGTATCGTGACTTAGCGCAAAAGCGTACAGTTAAGAATTTTGAAATCCCAGCAAACCGAGGCAATGTATATTCGGCAAACGGGAGTTTATTAGCAACGTCGATTCCAAAATATGATATCAGAATTGATGCTGTTCAACCTCAGCAAAAAACCTTTGATGAGTATATAAAACCCTTAGCAGATTCTTTATCTAAGTATACGGGAAGACCTTCAAGTTATCATGTTAACACCATAACTAAAGCTCGAAATAATAAGAACCGCTATTTCTTATTGGCTCGAAACATAAGTTATTCAGATTATATACGTCTTCGAAATTTTCCGATGCTTAAACTTGGCGCCATTAAGGGAGGGTTAATTGTAGAACAAACTACAAGAAGAGAGCACCCTATGGGAGGCATCGCTGAGCGTACTATTGGTTATGAGCGTATTGATGACCAAGGGAATGTCACCAGGCCTGGAATTGATGGTGCTTTTGGTGTGAAATACTTAAGAGGAGTAAATGGGAAACGCTTAAAGCAAAAGATAGGCAATGGGCAATGGAAGCCTATTAGAGATGCTAATGAAGTGGAGCCTCAAGATGGTTATGATGTGTATACAACCATAGATGTCAATATTCAAGATATAGCACATCATTCGCTGTTAAGTCAATTGGAGTATTACGAAGCAGAGCATGGTTGTGTTGTGGTTATGGATGTTAAAACAGGTGAGATAAAAGCGATATCCAATCTGGGGAGAAATGACAAAGGCTATTATTATGAACGCTTAAACTATGCGGTTGGAGAAAGTCACGAGCCAGGTTCAACGTTCAAAGTAATGGCTATGATGGCTGCTCTTGAAGATAAAGTCATCGATACTTCTTCTATTATAGATACCGGTAATGGTGTAAAAACATTTTATGGAAGACGAATAAGAGATTCGCGTACAGGAGGATTTGGAAAGATATCCGCAGCACGTTCATTAGAGGTGTCTTCAAATATTGGCTTGGCTACTATTATAGATGATGGCTATGCCTCACAGCCTAAAAAATTCATTAAAAGGATTAAGTCATGGAATCTTCATAAACCTCTTGGAGTGTCACTAATAGGTGAAGGTAAGCCCGATATTCCGGAACCAGGGCATAAGAAATGGAGTAAGAATGCATTGCCATCTATGGCCTATGGCTACAATTTAGAGTTGACACCGCTTCAGACTTTAGCTTTCTATAATGCCATTGCTAATAATGGAGAATTAGTGAAGCCAAGATTTATCAAAGCGGTGAAGGAGTTTGATCGTGAAGTAGAGGTTTTTGATAAAGAAGTACTTATAGAAAAACTATGTTCTAAAAAAACACTAGCTCAGATTAGAGTCATGCTTAAAAATGTGGTAGTACGTGGTACAGGAGATGGTCTATACAGTCCAAATTTCTCTATGGCTGGAAAAACAGGTACAGCACAAGCCGAGTATTGGATGGCCGATTGGGAAGAGAATAAACGCTATGTGTCCTCATTTGCCGGCTACTTCCCGGCAGATAATCCTAAGTATTCATGTATTGTGGTAATACATAAACCAAGCATAAAAAAAGGCTACTATGGCGCCGATGTGTCCGGTCCTGTATTTAAAAGAATCGCTCAAAAGATTTTTACGGACACTCCTATCATAGATGAAGTTCAAACACTCGACTTTAATAATGCAGTGGTAGAAGAAGATTTCGAAAGTTTCAACGCATTGGCTAACAAGTATAAAACTCTTATGCCAAATGTAGTTGGCATGCCGGCTATGGATGCATTAGCCTTATTGGAGAATCTAGAAGTAAAAGTAAAAGTAAAATTGAACGGCTCAGGAGTAATAAAGAAGCAATCAATAAGTAGAAATACCAAGTTAAAAACCAATCAAACCATCGTCTTAGACGCATCATGAAAGCTTTAAAAGACATATTATATAAAGTAACCATCAATGCTGTAGCCGGAAGTACAGGTGTTATAATCAATGACATCACATTTGATTCCCGAACAGTAAAAGAAGGCGATGTTTTTGTGGCTATTTCCGGAACTGTAATTGATGGACATAAGTATATTGATAAAGCCATAACTCAGGGGGCTAAAACCATTATATGTGAAGTCTTACCTGATGACCTTAAAGATGAAGTTACTTATGTTGAGGTTGAAAATTCTAAACAAGCTCTGGCCTATATGGCCTCTAACTTCTATGGCAACCCTTCTGAGAATTTAAAGCTAGTAGGAGTAACAGGAACTAATGGGAAAACCACCGTCAGTTCATTGCTTTATCAGTTATTCAAAAAAGCGGGCTATAAAGTTGGATTACTATCTACAGTAAAAGTCATGGTAGATGATAAGACCTATGATGCCACTCATACAACGCCTGACTCACTCTCTATTAATAAGTATTTACAACTTATGAATGACGAAGGTGTGGAGTATTGTTTTATGGAGGTAAGTTCTCATGGTATTCATCAAAGTAGAACTGAAGGCTTACATTTTGAAGGAGGCATATTTACTAACCTGTCTCATGACCATTTAGATTATCATAAAACATTTGCGGAATACAGAGATGTGAAGAAGCTATTCTTTGACCAACTTCCTAAGTCAGCATTTGTGCTAGTCAATATAGATGATAAAAATGGTTTGGTAATGCTTCAGAACACAAAAGCTAAGAAGTATACCTATGCTTTAAAAAGTTATGCTGATTACAAAGCACAGATATTAGAAAATCAATTCAGTGGCTTATTACTCAAGCTCAATGATAATGAGGTGTGGACTAAACTCATAGGAAATTTTAATGCATACAATATTCTAGCCATATATGCTACTGCAGATCTATTAGGTCTTGAAACTGTAGAAAATTTAAGGTTGATCAGTGAATTAGAAAGTGTAAGCGGAAGGTTTCAATACCTCGTGTCAGATGACAAGATCACTGCTATAGTAGATTATGCACACACACCTGATGCTTTAAAGAATGTATTAGAAACCATTAATTCTATCCGCACTAAGAATGAAGAGTTAATAACAGTAGTAGGATGTGGAGGAGATAGAGATACAACCAAACGACCTAAAATGGGGCATATTGCTTCAGCTTTAAGTACTAAGGTCATTTTTACCAGCGATAACCCTAGAAGTGAAAATCCGGCTGATATCATAGAACAAATTGAAGCTGGCGTAGAGCCTCAAAATTATAAGAAGATAGTTTCCATTATAGATAGAAAGCAAGCCATCAGAGCAGCATGTCAAATGGCAAATAGCAATGATATTATTCTAATTGCCGGAAAAGGGCATGAAGCCTATCAGGAGATTAAGGGTGTTCGTACAGAATTTGATGATTATAAGATAGTAAACGAATTATTAAAGCAATTACAGAAGTAGATGTTATACTACCTATTTGAATATTTAGAAAAACAATTTCAGTTTCCCGGAGCTACGCTTTTTGGTTTCATAACCTTTAGAGCGGCATTAGCTATCATTCTGTCCTTATTGATTTCTACGATTTACGGAAAGCGAATCATACGCTTTTTACAATCAAAGCAAGTAGGCGAGACCATTAGAGATCTAGGTCTAGAAGGTCAGGTAGAGAAAGCAGGAACTCCAACAATGGGTGGGATCATAATTATTCTTTCAACGTTGATCCCAGTTCTGTTATTAGCTAAGTTAGAAAACATCTACATCATTTTGTTGATTGTAACCACATTGTGGATGGGTACTATCGGTTTTATTGATGATTACATTAAGAAGTTTAAGAATGATAAACAAGGCTTAAAAGGCAAGTTTAAAGTTTTAGGCCAGGTTGGATTAGGGATTATAGTTGGTGCTACCATGTATTTCCATGATGATATCACTATTAAAGAAAAATTACCTGAAGCTGAACAGCAGGTATTATTATCTGAAGATCCTAATATAGCACCTTTCAAGCTTTTTGAAGCTGAAGAGAAATCAACTAAGACGACAATTCCATTTGTAAAAGGCAACGAATTTGACTACGCAGACTTAATCACATGGATTAGCGAAGATTTTGGTAAGTACGCATGGATCATATTCGTCATTGCAGCCATATTCATTATCACAGCAGTTTCAAATGGGGCCAATCTCACTGATGGAATAGATGGATTGGCAGCAGGAACATCCGCCATAATTGTACTTACACTTGGCATTTTTGCTTGGGTTTCAGGTAACATAATTTTCTCAGACTATCTGAATATTATGTACATCCCTCGGGTGGAAGAAATTACAATTTACATCGCAGCATTTGTGGGAGCTTTAATAGGGTTCCTATGGTACAATACATATCCTGCTCAAGTATTTATGGGGGATACAGGGAGTTTAACTATAGGAGGAATCATAGCAGTTATAGCTATTGCGGTTAGAAAAGAATGGTTGATTCCATTACTATGTGGAATTTTCCTTGCAGAAAACCTATCTGTAGTAATGCAGGTGAGCTATTTCAAATACACCCGAAAGAAATATGGAGAAGGTAGGCGCATTTTTAAAATGTCGCCATTACATCATCATTATCAGAAGTTGGGATATCACGAAAGTAAGATTGTAACTAGGTTTTGGATTATAGGAATATTACTAGCCATTCTAACCATAGTGACGCTGAAAATAAGATAATGAAATGAGACTGGTAGTACTAGGTGGAGGAGAAAGTGGTGTTGGAGCTGCACTGCTAGGAAAAGAAAAAGGATTTGAGGTTTTTCTCTCAGACAAAGGAGAGATCAAACCAAAATATAAAGACGTTCTTAAACATAATGCGATCGAATGGGAAGAGGGGCAGCATACCGAATCAAAGATTATGAATGCTGACTTGGTAATGAAAAGCCCCGGAATACCTGATCATGTGCCATTGGTAAAAGCTTTGATTGATAATCAAGTTTCCGTGATTTCAGAGATTGAATTGGCATCTCGATATACAGATGCACTCTTGGTAGGGATAACAGGGAGTAATGGTAAAACAACAACTGCGACATTAACGCATTATGTGTTGAAGCATGATATAGAAGTTGGGTTAGCTGGAAATATTGGAGATAGCTTTGCTAAGCAAGTACTGGAACATGATTATCCGAATTATGTATTAGAGATTAGTAGTTTTCAATTAGATGGAATCGAGGATTTTAAACCACATATAGCAGTCATTACCAACATCACACCAGACCATTTAGATAGATATGATAATGATTTTGATAAGTATACCGCATCAAAATTCAGAATTATAGAAAACCAAATCAGCTCAGACTATTTCATCTATGACGGAGATGATCCGGTTATAAATGAATGGATTGCTAAGACCAACATTCGATCAAAACAACTCCCGTTTTCATTGAAGAGATCAGTAGAAGAGGGAGCGTATTTAAAAGATAAAGAGATAATAATAACCATAGATAACAACCAAATAATTATGCCAACAGCGAATCTAGCTTTAGAGGGGAAACACAATATTAAAAACGCTATGGCGGCAACAACCGTAGCACACTTATTAAAAATAAGGAAGCAGACCATTAGGGAAAGCCTAGAAAATTTTCAAGGTGTAGAGCACCGTTTAGAAAATGTATTAAGAATCAATAAGGTGCAATACATCAATGATTCCAAGGCAACTAACGTAAACGCAACATACTTCGCATTAGAGAGTATGGACGCACCTACGGTATGGATAGTAGGAGGGGAAGATAAAGGAAACGATTATAGAGAACTTTTTCCTTTTGTGAATGAGAAAGTAAAAGCAATTATTTGTCTAGGCGTAGACAATGAAAAATTATTCAAGGCTTTTGGAAGTATGGTAGATATTATTGTCGAAACACAATACATGTCTGAAGCTGTTAAGATAGCTTATAAGATTGCAGAAACAGGCGATAATGTATTACTATCACCAGCATGTGCAAGCTTCGATTTATTCGAAAATTATGAAGATAGAGGGCGTCAGTTTAAAGAAGCTGTACGTAAATTATAATAAGACAGTAGCTAGATTAAGTGCAAACACTATTTAAACAAATAAAGGGGGATAGACTGATATGGGCAATAGCAGCGCTATTGGCTATATTTTCGTTTTTGCCTGTATATAGTGCAGCAAGCAATCTGGCATATATAGGAGGAGTTGGAAACACATTCACCTATTTTGTGAAACACTTCATGCACTTGTTTTTAGGATTCGTTATCATGTACGGCGTGCATAAGATACCCTATAAATACTTCAGAGGTCTATCAATGATTATGCTTCCTATTGTATTTGTATTACTTATTGTAACGATGCTGCAAGGCACTACAATAGATGGAGCAAATGCAAGTCGTTGGATAAAGATCCCATTTGTAGGGATGTCTTTTCAAACCTCTACACTAGCATCCGTTGTGTTAATGGTATATGTAGCAAGATATTTGTCCAAGATAAAAGATAAAGAGGTTACTTTTAAAGAAACCGTATTGCCGCTTTGGGCACCAGTATTTATAGTTTTAGCACTTATTTTACCGGCTAATTTCTCTACAACAGCCATCATTTTTACTATGGTTATGATGCTGTCATTCATTGGAGGATATCCTATACGCTACTTACTTATTATCATAGGAACAGGAGTATTGTCGTTAGTGTTCTTTGTTTTGGTGGCAAAGGCATTCCCGGAGGCTATGCCAAATAGAGTAGATACCTGGATGAGTCGTTTAGAGAACTTCTCTAATGGTGAAGACACAGAAGAAGATTACCAAATAGAATTAGCAAAAATTGCGATAGCCTCAGGAGGAGTTCAGGGGCTTGGACCTGGAAAAAGCAGACAGAAAAATGTATTACCACAATCCTCATCAGATTTCATTTTTGCAATCATTATTGAAGAGTATGGGTTAGTTGGAGGTTTGTTTTTACTGCTTCTGTATTCGTGGCTATTGTTCAGAATAGTGATCGTGTCTCAAAAAGCAGATACTATTTTCGGAAAATTACTAGTGTTAGGTGTTGGACTACCTATAGTATTTCAGGCATTAATAAATATGGCGGTTGCGGTGGAGTTGTTCCCGGTAACTGGACAAACATTACCACTTATAAGTAGTGGGGGAACATCTATTTGGATGACTTGTTTGGCTATCGGTATCATTTTAAGTGTTAGTGCCAGACGTCAGGAACTTAAATCACAAGAAGAACAAGAAGAAGATAATCCTTTAGATATTTTAAGTGAAGCATTGTAGATGAGTAACTATAAAGTCATATTGTCAGGAGGAGGAACAGGAGGCCATATCTACCCTGCAATAGCTATCGCTAATGAAATTAAGCGCCGATATCCAGATACAGAGTTCTTATTTGTAGGCGCTAAGGATCGTATGGAAATGGAAAAGGTGCCCGAAGCAGGATATCAAATCGAAGGGCTATGGATTTCAGGGATTCAAAGAAAGTTGACTCTTAAAAATTTAGCGTTTCCATTCAAGCTGATGAGTAGTTTGATGCGATCTAGAAAGATCATTAAAATGTTTAAGCCCGATATAGCCATTGGAACAGGAGGATTTGCAAGTGGCCCTCTACTTTATGCAGCTGCATCAAAAAGGATTCCGACTTTAATCCAAGAACAGAATTCTTATCCCGGGATCACCAATAAACTACTGAGTAAGAAAGTAGATAAAATATGTGTGGCTTATGATGGCTTGGAGCGATTCTTTCCAAAACAAAAATTATTGAAAACAGGAAATCCTATACGAGCAGATCTGATCAACACAGAAACCAAGACAGTTGAGGCTAAAGATCACTTCAACCTTAAACATGGGAAGTACACATTGTTAGTTATTGGTGGAAGTTTAGGAGCAAAACGTATCAACCAATTAATAGAAGAAGAGTTAGAGTTTTTCCAAACTCAAAATGTGCAGCTTATTTGGCAGTGTGGAAAACTATATTATGAGCAATATAAGCAGTATAAACGACTAGAAGATGTACAGGTATTTCCATTTCTCAATGATATGGACTTGGCTTATGCTGCCGCTGATGTTATCATTTCAAGGGCAGGAGCAATTTCAGTATCTGAATTATGCTTAGCAGGTAAACCAGTCATATTTATACCATCACCAAATGTTGCAGAAGATCATCAGACAAAAAATGCGCAAGCAGTGGTAGATAAAGATGCAGCCATGTTAATTAAAGAGTCTGATCTGGAGATTGATTTTGAAAATAAGTTTGGACAGTTGATTCAAAACTCAGAAAAACAAAAACAGCTAGGAGAGAATATTAAAAAGTTGGCACTCTCAGAGGCTACAAATACGATTGTTGATGAAGTTGAAAAACTTTTAAATAAAGCATGAATTTAAGGCAGATACATAACATTTATTTCATTGGCATCGGAGGCATCGGAATGAGTGCTCTAGCACGTTATTTCAAGGCGAAAAAGATGAATGTAGCTGGTTATGATAAGACAAAATCACCGATTACAGATACCCTTGAAGATTTAGGTATTGCCATTCATTTTGAAGATGAGGTGACTAACATTCCATCGGAGTATCTAAATGCAGAGAATACCATCATAGTATATACGCCGGCCATTCCTAAATCTCACAAAGAGTTGAGATATTTTTCTCATCATGGTTTCAAGGTTTTTAAGCGTTCAGAGATTCTCGGTGAAATTACAAGAGACACCTTCTGCCTAGCAGTAGCAGGAACGCACGGCAAAACAACTACGACAAGCATCCTGGGGCATCTATTAAGCGAATGTAATGTGAAGGTTACAGCCTTTTTAGGGGGAATTAGTGAGAATTACAATTCTAATCTGATCTTAAAAGGAACAGAGGTCACAGTGGTTGAAGCCGATGAATTTGACAGGTCATTTTTAACCCTATCTCCAGACATGGCATGTATCACTTCTATGGATGCCGATCATCTGGATATATATGGGGCACATGAAGCACTTACATCCTCGTTTATAGCCTTTACTAAAAAGCTTAAACCTAAAGGAAAGCTGTATGTTAAAAAAGGCTTGCCGATAGAAGGAATTACTTATGGCATAGAAAAAGATGCCGATTATACAGCTCAAAATATTAAAATTGAAAATGGAAGCTATGTTTTTGATGTGAAAACACCTGAAACCATACTTAAAAACATTCAATTTAACCTACCTGGTAGACACAATTTGTCGAATGCATTAATAGCCTTGGCGATGGCTGTAGAGTATGGCTGCCCTCACCAGCAGCTCGCCAAGGCCTTAGCATCCTACAAAGGAGTGAAACGCCGTTTTACTTATCAAATTAAAACAGACTCACTGGTATTCATCGATGATTATGCGCACCATCCAGAAGAGATAAAAGCAGTTTACAATGCTGTGGATGAAATGTACCCGGGTAAAAGTACACTGGCTGTTTTTCAACCACATTTATTCAGTAGAACACAAGACTTTGTAGATGAATTTGCAAGGGAACTATCAAAGTTTGATGAAGTGATCTTACTCGATATATACCCAGCTAGAGAGCTTCCTATTGAAGGGGTGAACTCAAGCTGGCTTTTAGAGAAGATCAATAATAAGAATAAACAATTATCTACTAAAAATGAATTAGTAGATAAGATAAAACATAGCAATGCACAAGTGATATTAACCCTTGGCGCAGGCGATATAGGAGAAGAAGTAAAACATATTAAAGAAGCATTATTCATTGCGAGTTAACTTAAATTACATAAAAGTAGTGCTGTTATTGGTGGTTGTTATTTTCCTCTATGCATTCTCTAATGCCCGAAATAATAATCGTAGAATAGCTGATCCGGAGATTAAATTTTTGGGGAGCGATAATCTATTTATTACGCATGAGACTGTTAGTAAATTGTTAATACAAAATCAACAAGACGTTACGGACAAGCCCAAAGAAATTATAGATTTGAATCAATTAGAATCAGCCCTAAATTCTAACCAGATGATCAGGAAAGCACAGGTGTTTATGTCAGTAGACGGGGTGCTTTCGGCAGAAATTGAACAAAAAAGACCTATTGCTAGAGTAAGTACTAAAACGTCTTTTTATGTAGATGATGAAGGGTCCTATATGCCTTTATCATCTAATTATTCGGCAAGAGTACCACTAGTTACTGGTATCGTAGACAAAAATAATTTAGATAACATTTTTGAGGTGGCATTGGCAATTGATGCTGATGATTTTTTGAAGAAGCATGTGATAGAGATACATCAAAATGCAGATGCCACTTTAGAATTAAAGATCAGAAAACATGGTTTTAAGGTGGAACTAGGTACCTTAAATCAATTAGATAAGAAGATCAATAATTTTAAAGCATTTTATCAAAAAGCATTAAAAGATAAAACATTAAATAGCTATAGTCGTGTAAATCTAAGGTTCGATAACCAAGTCATATGCACCAAAAAATAAACTATGGAGAATAACAGTATTTCAGTAGGATTAGACATAGGAACAACAAAGATTGTCGCTATGATTGGCCGTAAAAATGAATACGGTAAAGTTGAAATATTAGGTGTTGGTAAGTCTAAGAGTTTGGGAGTACACAGAGGTGTGGTTAATAATATCACTCAGACTATTCAATCCATTCAGCAAGCTGTTCAAGAAGCAGAAGCTGCTGCGTCAGAAAAGATTGAAGAAGTAACGGTCGGTATTGCAGGGCAACATATAAGAAGCTTGCAGCATAGTGATTACATTACCAGAGCCAACTCTGAACTCGTTATAGACGAAACCGATATAGACCGTCTTATCAATCAGGTGCATAAGCTTGTTATGCTGCCTGGAGAGGAGATTATTCATGTATTACCGCAAGAGTTTAAGGTCGATGGACAAGCCGAAATAAAGGAGCCGGTTGGGATGTATGGAGGACGACTTGAAGCTAATTTCCATGTGGTTGTTGGTCAGGTATCTTCGATAAGAAATATTGGGCGCTGTGTCAAAAGTTCAGGGTTACAATTAGAAGGTATTACTCTAGAGCCATTAGCATCAGCCAATGCGGTTTTAAGTCAGGAAGAAAAAGAAGCAGGAGTGGCTTTAATAGATATAGGTGGTGGGACCACAGATTTGGCAGTCTTCAAAGATGGTATCATCCGCCATACAGCGGTTATTCCTTTTGGAGGTAATGTCATAACTGAAGATATTAAAGAAGGATGTTCCATTATTGAAAAACAAGCAGAGTTGCTAAAGATAAAGTTTGGATCAGCATGGCCGGGCGAAAATAAGGACAATGAGATTGTATCCATACCTGGTTTGAGAGGTAGAGATCCTAAGGAGATCACGCTAAAGAATTTGTCTAAGATTATCCATGCTCGCGTGGTGGAGATCATAGAACAAGTCTATGTGGAGATCAAAAATTACGGCCATGAAGAGCAAAAGAAAAAGTTAATTGCCGGGATTGTACTTACAGGAGGCGGAAGCCAACTTAAACACTTAAAACAGTTGGTAGAGTACATCACAGGCATGGATACCAGAATAGGTTATCCTAATGAACATTTAGCAGGTGGGAGTGATGATGAAATTGCGAGTCCATTGTATGCTACTGCCGTTGGTTTGGTGATGGATGGATTAAAACGTCAGGATCGCAAACAACAAGAGGACTTAGAAGAAGCATTAGAAGGTGATGCTAATGAAGAACCGGAATCTATAGAAGCACACAATGACGAGGTGGTTAATGCTAAGGCAAAAGAACGCAGATCGTTTTTGGATAAATTGACAGAACGCGTCAAAGATTTTTTAGATAACGCAGAATAATTAATTAATCAAACATATATAAAAACCCAAAACAAAAAGTAAATATGAGCAACGACAACGAATTTGGAAATATTGCTTTCGATTTACCAAAGAACCAATCCAACGTGATCAAAGTTATTGGAGTTGGTGGTGGTGGTAGTAATGCAATAAACCATATGTTTCAGCAGGGCATTAAAGGCGTTGATTTCGTGATTTGTAATACAGATGCACAAGCATTACAAAATAGTGGAGTCCCAAACAAAATTCAATTAGGTGTTAACTTAACAGAAGGACTAGGTGCAGGTGCCAATCCGGATGTAGGTGAACAATCAGCATTAGAAAGCCTGGAGGATATCAGAAGAATGTTAACTACCAATACTAAAATGGTATTTATCACTGCTGGTATGGGAGGTGGTACCGGTACAGGTGCAGCCCCAATTATTGCCAAGATGGCAAAAGAATTAGATATCCTAACCGTAGGTATTGTAACGATTCCTTTCCAGTTTGAAGGAAAGATGAGAAACGAGCAAGCACAACGTGGTGTGGAAAATTTACGTCAACACGTAGATTCATTGGTTGTAATCAACAACAATAAGCTTAGAGAAGTGTATGGTAATCTTGGGTTTAAAGCCGGGTTCTCTAAGGCCGATGAAGTATTATCTACAGCGGCAAGAGGTATAGCAGAAGTAATTACACATCACTATACGCAAAACATCGATTTACGCGATGCTAAAACTGTATTAAGTAATAGCGGTACAGCAATTATGGGTTCTGCATCGGCATCAGGACAGACTAGAGCTCAGGATGCGATTATGAAAGCACTAGATTCGCCACTACTTAATGATAATAAGATTACAGGAGCTAAAAACGTATTGTTGCTCATCGTTTCAGGTTCGCAAGAGATCACTATTGATGAAATAGGAGAGATCAATGACCACATTCAAAATGAAGCAGGTCATGGTGCCAATATCATTATGGGTGTAGGAGAAGATGAGTCTCTACAAGAATCGATTTCTGTAACAATTATTGCAACAGGTTTTGATATCGATCAGCAAAATGAGATCACTAATACAGAAGCTAAAAAAGTGGTTCATGCCTTAGAGGAAGATCCAACGGAAGAAGATATTAATGTTCAAGAAAGAGATCCGGCAATCATTACTCCTGATATCGTACTGGAAACTGAAAAAGAAGCGCCAATCATACACACATTAATTGATGATGATCTTCAAGATGAGGATGAAGATAAGCTTATCCCAACTACAGAATTCATTAAGAATATTAATGTAGTTTATGAAGAAGTTTTAGACGCTAAGGTGAATGAAGATGACTTCATTATTACACCAATAGCCGCCGAGACAGAAGCACCAATTGAAGTTACTCAAGATAGCGAAGAGCAAATCACACTGACTTTCGACTTACCTATATCATCAACAAAAGAACCAGAGAAGATCGAAGAGCCAGATCCGCAAGAGGAGAAAATGTTATTTCAACTCGATGAGGACGTGAAGGACATGAGTGTGAAAGACTATGTAGAGATCATCCCTGTGACAGAGGCTAATGAAGACGGAGAAGTGCGATATGCATTAGATGATTTTACCACGTTTGAATCCTCTATGAATACGCCAGATACTGAAGTTAAAGAAGAGATCGTTTTTGAAAAGAAAGTGATTCCTGCTGAAGAAACAGAAGAAGCAACAGAACAAGAAATAGACCCTATTAATAGCCCGATATCTGAACTCTTAAAAGCTAGAGCAGATGAGCGTCGACGTAAAATGAAAGATTTCAACTATAAGTTTAACAACGCCAAAATAGATGAGATTGAAAAAGAACCTGCTTACAAAAGACAAGGTGTGGATTTAGAAGATGCACAGCATTCTTCAGAAACTAATACTTCCAGATTATCCGTTGGTACTGACGACAATGACGATATTCAATTGAGAAGTAATAATTCATTTTTACACGACAACGTAGATTAATAGCAAATTTAAGTTTAAGTGTTTCACACTTTCGTCAAGCCCGGAAAGTATCTCCATCTTTCCGGGTTTTTTGTGTAGCATTTTTAGCTATAGCTCTACAATACTTTAATTTCTTTAGTATCTTCGCAGTTCTAAAATAGAATGTAATTATGAGTTTACAGAGCGCTTTAATGACGGCAATGAAAGCAGCAATGCGAGATAAGGACCAAATGGCTTTAGCTGCACTTAGAGCTGTTAAATCAGAGATTTTATTGGCACAAACAGCAACAGGGTCTAAAGAAGAGTTAACAGAAGAGCAAGAAATTAAGATTTTATCAAAGCTGGTAAAGCAACGTAAGGATAGTGCTGCTATTTTTTCAGAGCAAGGACGTCAGGATTTGGCAGAACCTGAACTGGCTCAAGCAGAGGTAATCAGTCAATTTTTACCAGAACAATTAAGTGAAGATGACATAAAAACGGCTGTAGTAAAAGTAATTGCTGATATTGGTGCTGAGGGCATGAAAGATATGGGGAAAGTGATGGGTATTGTAAGCAAAGAATTGGCAGGTAAGGCTGATGGTAAAACCATCTCTACTATAGTTAAGGCCCAACTCATGGGATAAATAAATGGCCGTGTGGCGCAACTGAATAGCGCATCAGATTTCGGCTCTGAGGGTTGGGGGTTTGAATCCCTCCACGGTCACGAATAAACCAAAACACCCTGCTCGCAGATCAAGCTCGTTTGAATTTGTGAGCAGGGTGTTTTGGTTTTCAAAGCGGAGCATTGAGGAACACGAGTGTAGCGAGTAATCCTGTTTCAAAGCGGAGCATTGAGGAACACGAGTGTAGCGAGTAATCCTGTTTCAAAGCGGAGCTTTGAGGAACACGAGTGTAG
Organism: Winogradskyella sp.; assembly: GCA_965230605.1. Lineage (GTDB taxonomy): Bacteria > Bacteroidota > Bacteroidia > Flavobacteriales > Flavobacteriaceae > CBDDLD01. Next base: position 589,620 of record CBDDLD010000004.1, read on the forward strand.
CGAGTAATCCTGTTTCAAAGCGGAGCATTGAGGAACACGAGTGTAGCGAGTAATCCTGTTTCAAAGCGGAGCATTGAGGAACACGAGTGTAGCGAGTAATCCTGTTTCAAAGCGGAGCATTGAGGAACACGAGTGTAGCGAGTAATCCCAATTTCAAAGTGAGGCATTAAGGAATATGAGTCTAATTAATATTCCTCAAATTATTTTTAGTATCATTGTGTAACACTAGACCCAATCTAAAGTCCTTAATAATAATTGTACGATTATGAGAACCATTTTTAGCCTCGTTTTACTCCTCCTAATTAATAGTACATCATTAGCACAAGAACATGTAATTCCTTTTGAAGAAGACAATTGGGTATATGTTAATGTGAAGGTGAATGATTCGGAAGAACCTTTGAGTTTCGTCTTTGATACCGGAGCTTCATCTACAGTGATCAGTGCAAAAGCAGCTGATAGGATAGGTATTAAAACCAATAGAACAACCAATGTTAGTGGTGCTGGAGGAAATGAAAGTTATAAGCTAGCCTATGATCAAACGGTACATTTTGAGAGCTTTAGTTTAAAGAATTTGTCTTTAGTAATAGTAAACCTTAATCATTTAGCAGAACGCTCGGGGCGACCCATAGATGGTATTATTGGCTATGATGTGATTTCTAATTTTGTGACCCAATTGGACTTTGATGCTGATCAGATCAAGCTTTACAAGGATGTTAATGATGTATCTGGCATAGAGAATTACTCTAAAAAACGGATCAATGGGAACGCTACCATACCCATTGTACCAATACAGATGACCTTAAAGAATGGTAAGAAATTAAAAGGAAGATTTTTCTTTGACAGTGGTGCAAGTACCACACTTATTTTTACAAGCCCATTTGTAAAGAAATATGACTTAGAAGACAATATTGGCGATACTTTTTCCAATAAAAGCTCAGGGTTAACATCTACGACTTCTAACACTATTGGTCAGTTGGCTACACTTGATTTTAATGGTTTTGTGTTTGAAGATGTACCGGTGACTCTGTCTAAAGCTAAGCAAGGTGTTTTATCCAGAAAAAATGTGTCAGGAATCTTAGGTGCTGAAGTGATTAGTCGCTTTCAGATTGTGTTAGATTATAATAATAATGCTTTGTATTTTAAACCAAATAAGGCCATAAACAAACCTTTTAGGCGCAACTTATGTGGGTTTTCACCCATTAAGAAAGATGGGAAATTCTACATAGATTTTGTCGTTGAAAATTCTCCTGCTAATCGTATGGGAATTACAAAAGATGATGAACTAATACGTGTTAATGACTATTTAGTTGAGGATATGAATGTAATTGAGGAACTATTGCAGCAAGAAGGAAAAACTATTGAACTCGAGCTCAAAAAATCGGATGGCAGGATAAAAGTATATCAACTTAAATTAGAGCGCCTCATTGGCTAGAAATATAGTATTTAAGATATAAAAAACACCTGAGATCATCTCAGGTGTTTTTTTATTGTTAGTAGTTATTATTTCATCTTAAGGATTCACGCAGAAATCTGTAGCTTCAGAAGCTCCAAATGTTCCACCTGATGCATGTGTAATAATAGAACACGTTACCGAGTAACTACCATTTCCGTATGCACAACAGATACCATCAGAGAATGCATCTGTGATTGTAAATGTGTAGCATCCATCTGGTAAGTTTACTGTTTGTTCAAAAGTACCTGATGCACCTGGGTAAGGTCCTCCAGAAGCAACTACTGTTCCTGTACCTTGCTCAGCAATAGTCCAAGCTGTTTCTTCAGGATAGTTGTCAAATGTAATCGATACAACAACATCATTACAGATCACTTCTCTAAAGTAAGTGATAGATACGGTGTCGAAGAATGATGTCTCACCTGCACCCGGGCTGATTGATAATACTAAGTCTTTAGTCTCACCATCAGGTCCTGTGATTGCAGACCAGTCAAACGATACCTCTAAAGTACCTGTGTGTGATCCTGCAGGAATAGTTACTGTTCCTACAGAGAACTCACCAGCAGACCCTGTACTAGAATCTACAGTAACGTTGAATGATCTTGCAGCGCTTGATGCAGTGGTAACATTCACAGGAATGCTCAATACTAGGTCTTCTTGAGGAATAGATAAGGTGTAACTTGTCTCTCCAAAAGAAAGTGCTGTCTGTCCATTTTGGGCGTCAAATACCACGCCTTCCCAATCACAACTTGCCAGTGTACCTAAGAAGAATACTGCTACTACTAATTTATATATGTTTTTCATAATTTATAGTGTTGTTTGGTTAATATTAATAGCCAGGGTTTTGTTGAGATGCGATTCCAGGGTTACCATTGATTTCCACAATAGGAATTGGCAGTGCAAATCTAAAGTCGTTAGCTGGTAATGTACACGCACCACTTTGCGTTGTACAATCTGTTAGATCTCTATCGATACCTCTGTTTGCTGCTACTCCTAAACGCTTAAGGTCCTTATAACGGTGTCCTTCAAAACAAAGTTCTATACGACGCTCATCTAAGATACCTGCAAAAGCTTCAGCTTGTGACCCATAAGAAGGTGCTGCTTGGTTAGAACCAAAACGTGCATCTCTTAACTGATCGATAAGTGCAGCTGCACCAGCTAAATCATTCTGTGCTGCTCTAGCTTCTGCTAAGATCAGTAACATCTCTGATGAACGAAATACTTTAAGGTCGTTCATCAATGGACGTCCTTCAGATCCCGGATACTTTTGAATGACTAAGATGTCAGTATTCACTGGATCTGGATCTGTATCATAGTTAGGATTGATCACAGATGATGGTGCTACGTTAACCGTAAAACGTACATCTGATGGATCTATAAGATTGAACAACCCTCTATCCATTTCAAAGAATGGTGATCCAGTTAGTGTGGCATCTACGAATGCAAATATTGAACCTGCCCATCCACCGGCATTAACATTACCGGTAGCGCCTTGACCATCGTAAGGGTCATTAATGGCACGCTCTAACTTAAAGATTACCTCTGTGTTATCTGCATCTAAGTACATTAACTGATACTGCGTAGTATTTGCTAATGGATACGATGCTAATAACTGAGACGCTAAGTTAGCTGCAGTTGTGTAATCTCCTCTAGTTGCAGCGGCTCTTGCTCTAAGGGCGTTAATGGCATCTCTTGAGATAAATGTTGCATTAGACTGCTCTGTACTTAAACTTGCTGCCAGATCTAAATCCGAATTGATGTAATCCCAAAGTTCTCCAGTAGTATCTCTACTTGGCTGAATTCCTAATCCGGGAATAAAGTCAATAACCGGTGCTGCTAAAGCAGAATCATCTCTTGGATCTGGACTATAATAAGTTAATAACTCTAAGTTGGCATACGCTCTAATGGTATGTACTTGAGCCAAGATGTTATTATATAGATCTTGCTCTGAAGCATCAGGTGTAATATTTGCTGCAGCTTCAATTAAGATCGTTGCACGGTTATTTACACGGAAGTTACGCACCCAAAAATTAGCTGATGCCGCACTACCCGCATTCAATACAAAGTCATATAAGGCGAATCCTTGTCCACCAGAATCAAATCCTATAGATATTTCATCAGTAAAGTTCGCTGAGAATGATATTTCTGGTGTCACATCCCATTGATTATATACAGCTAAAAGTCCTAATTGAAGATCCTGAACAGATCTAAATGCATTGGCTGCATCCAAACGTCCCGGTTGTCTGATGTCGATGGCGTCGTTACAACCCATTAGCACTGCTAAGAGTCCGACAAATAATAGTTTATTTATTTTTTTCATAGTAATTATGTATTAAAATCCTAATTCAAATCCTACAGAAATGGTTCTTGGTGTTGGGAAAGCTCTGGCTCCTCCTTGAGATGAAGCATCAAATCCTCTCCACTCTGTCCAAGTAAATAAGTTCTCACCATTCACAAAGATTCTTGCATTAGTGATTCCTGTGTTTTCTAAATACTTCGCTGGGAAGTTATATCCGAAACTTGCGAAACGTAATCTGATGAAGTCTGAACTTCTTAAGAAACGGTCCGATGCAAATGAGTTACGGTTTGCTGCTGTTGGTGATGGAATATCTGTCACATCACCCGGTTGAGACCATGCTCTAAAAAGATCTGTTGATAAGTTAAATTGACCAACATTATCAGAATTAATCGTAATAGCATAATCATTATCAAATTGATCTACACCGGCGATGTAGTTGAACTGCGTCGTTAAGAAGAAATTCTTATAATCGATATTGATATTGAAGCTACCGTTCCAATCTGGAAGCACATTTTTATCTAACCATACACGGTCTGTGTCTGCATCAGGCGCTTCAGTAACGTTACCATCAGCAGTTAAGTATAATAACTCACCGTTAGCCGGATTCACACCTACATAACGTAATGTGAAGATTTCAAATAACTTACCTCCGTTACGTCCTAATCCAATGATCTCTCCTGTTTCATTTGGAAGATCTTGTAATTCGGTTTCGTTATAGTTTCCTACAACACCAACGGAGACTCTTAAATCACCTTCACCTTTTGGACGGAAGATATCGTAATCGATCTGGAAATCAAATCCTCGGTTGAATAACTCACCTGTATTTGCGTTTAATTGTGTGAAGCCAGTTACAGCAGAAAGTGGAGTAGACTGGAATAAGTCTGTTGTCTTTCTTTCATACACATCGATAGCACCTCTAAGTCTGTTTTGCCAAACACCGAAGTCTACACCTATATTTAATGTTGCGATGGTTTCCCACTTAAGGTCTCTGTTACCAATTTGTGCTAAACCAATAGAGTTAGCATTTCCGTAACCTGGACCTGTGAAGAATAAATCTTCTGTTAAATCAGGACCACCAAATAATCCACCACCTACGATGTCTTGGTTACCTGCAGTACCATAAGACGCTCTAAGCTTTAAGTTATTAAACGCTGAGTCTTCCATGAATGGCTCATTAGATATATTCCAACGACCTGCTACCGACCAGAAGGTTGCCCAACGGTTAGAACCAGAGAAACGGTATGATGCATCACGACGTGCTGTCGCAGAGAAACCATACTTCTCATCGAAGTCATAATCTAAAGATCCGAAGTAAGAGAATAAACCTGCATTTAAGATGTTAGCTTGTGGTGTATCTACGAATAAACCATTTGCTGTTGGGATAAATGCACTACCATCTCCTGGGAAGAACGTTCTTGGATCTAAACCTCTTTGGAAGAATCCAAATGTTCTAAAGTGAGCTTTAAAGTACTCTGTAAAAGCACCTACATCAACGGTATGTTTACCCCAAGTCTTGTTGAAGTGAAGCGATGTTACCTGGTTGTATGAGAATGCTCTGTTTGAATTTTGTTGTTGGAAACCAGAAGTTGGGTTCTGAGCACCACCAAATAATAAGGCGTTGAAAGATTCTGGTCCCTCTGCTCTTAGTGTAAACTCACTTTGGTAGTCTCCAGACATTACTAAGTTAGCTCTTAACCAATTTGTGATCTGATATCCGAAGTTAACACTACCTACAATCTTAACCTCTTCATCAAAACGAGAGAATGTTCTAAGACGGTCTAATAAGAATAAAGGTGTGTTAGTAAATGATAATGGTGATAATAAATCGGCGCCATTAATATAATCATCCGGTGTTAGGTAAGGTACAGATTGAAGTCCTCCTAATACATAGTTTCTGTTAATAGCACCTCCACCGATATTATTTGGCTCATTTGATTTCGAATAGTTCACTGTAAGGTTACTACCGTAGTTGAACTTTCCGTTGTTTGATTTACCTGTGACGTTTGAACGAATGTTAAAACGTTTTAAATCACTTTGTTGTAAAATACCTTCTGTATTCTGAAAACCAAATGAGGTGAATTGAGTTGTGTTCTCACTACCACTAGAAAGTGATAATGTGTGTGATTGCGTTACACCTGTACGGAAGAAGAAATCTGTCCAGTCAAAGTTTGGCGCTGCTGCAATTTGTGCATCTGTTAGCGGCGAACCGTTTCCTGGGTTAAACTTACCTGTACTGTTACCAGCACCAGCTCCGTTTCCTCTGTCTCTTTCGTAACGTAATAATTGTTGTGAACTCATACGGTTGTAGTCATCACCCTGTAAGGTATTGTACGCTACAAAACCGTTGTAGTTGACCTTAAGACCTTGACCGAAGTTACCTTGTCTTGTTTTGATCACGATTACACCATTTGCCCCCCTGTTACCATAAATTGCTGTTGCACCCGCATCCTTTAATACGTCAATCGAAGCGATGTCTTGTGGATTCAATGAACGGAAGTTATCCTCATCCACTGGCGCACCATCAATAATAAATAATGGCTCTGTGTTACCATTAATAGAAGCAGCACCACGTAAGTTAACTAATGAGTTACCACCTGGCTGACCTGTACTGGTTGTAATATTAAGACCCGGTACCTGACCAGTTAATGTCTGAACAAAACTTGCATTTGGTCTATTCTCAATGGTCTCACTAGACACTCTTACAGAAGATACACTCGACTTGGTCTTGGTCGTTGTTGTATATCCTGTTACTACAACTTCATCTAGGCTTTCTACATCTTCATCCATAGCTAGATCCAGAGTAGAAGTACTACCTACCGGAAGCTCAACCGTCTTCATACTGACAAATGAGAATACTAAAATATCTGTTGCACTTGCTCTAATGGAATACTTCCCATCAAAGTCTGTTTGTGTACCACGTGTGGTACCCTTTACAATAACATTTACACCCGGCAATGGCAAGCCATCTGCAGCAGCTGTAACTGTTCCTGTGATAGTCCTCTCTTGTGCATACGAAGCCGTAATGCTAAATAATAAGAGCACTAACACTAATCCATAGTTTCTTACTTTCATAAAACTTTAATTTAAATTATTTACGAGTTAGTTTAGTGCAATTATGAAAGGTAGGCAGTGAAGTGTGTTGAGTGACTAATTCAAATAATTTTACCTAGTATGAATTAAAGTTAACATGGTAACTTTATAACAAGTTAAGTAAGACTTACACCGCCTTACCTTTGCAATTGCGTTATAAAATTGGATACGGAGTGCGTGAAATCAGTAACTCCCGATAAAACTTTACCTTTTTTGTTTAAGAACTAGAAAAGTTAAAAGACTTTCTAAAGTGAGATGGAGGCATACCTGTTCGCTTTTTAAAGGCCTTATTAAATGTTACTTTGTTATTGAAACCTACTTCAAATAAAATTTCATTAATGTTCATGACCTGGCTGCTATTTTGCTTCAATAAAGACTTGGCCTCCTCAACCCTATAATCATTAATAAACTCATAGAAGTTTTCATGAAACTGCTCATTAATGATTTGTGATGTATTGTGAGTCGTAGTATCAAGCATCTTTGAAAGCTTGCCTAATGTAATTTCATTGTCCTTATATACTTTTTCTTTTTCCATAAGATCAGCCAGTTTAGATTTTAACTCGGCTTTGAAGGATTCACTTAAGGATGACTTCTCATACTTAATATTCGCTATTATGGCTTCTTTTATATTAATACCTTTAAAAATTTTAGGCTGTAGGTAACCAAAAACACTTATCAATATGATGAAAAAGCAAATTGCCAGTGATATCATGTAATCCCATCGCTGGTTGAAAAAACTAAAATTCAGAAGTACACCATATATAATATAAGACATAGTAAAGCATACAAAAGCTATAGTGAGATAGAAGAACCAATCCTTTATAGTCTTATTTAATTCAACTTTTGACGTGTTATAAAGGTGGATTAAAAGAATGCTATAAATAACAAAATAACCTATTCGTGTCCATAAATTAAAGAATCCATACATGACTGCATCAAAATATGTATTAGAGACACCAAATTGATTTAGTAATATAATTGCAAAGCATAGATATGCCGGGATAAGGTGATAATGTATGTGTTTTATGTTGTTGTGTTGCAGTAGGTGTCTTACATAAAAATATAGAAGGGGGCCAAACACATAACATAAAGGAATGTATAAACGAATAAAAACACTCAGTTTTTCATATAACATCGCTTCACTCCAATACACAATATAATTTGAAAGTGTAACAGCAATAGCTAAGTTGAATAGACCAAGTAAGATATTAGCCGGTTTGTTAGATTTATATCTTGTAAAAAAAATGATAGCCAATAAAATACTTTGTAAGGTGAAGTAAATAAAGAGTATGATCCAACCACTCATCCTTGTGCCTGAGCTGTCAATTAATGTTTTAAAACGGGCTTCATCTCGGACACTATCAAAATGGTGATTCTTGTATGTTATTGGAGATAAGCCATCATTTAATGAAGCTTCAGCTGAGGCATAAAACTCGTCAGTATTATTAAGGTTTAAATGACAGATAGATACTAAGTAATATAATGTTTGCTTGTTTTCTGATAGTTTGCCATCGAGTGCTTTGAGTGTTGTTAAAGCATCTTGATAGTTGCCTTGCCTTATGTTACATGTAGCTTTTGTATAGGATTCCCATTCGCATAAATCGGACTTATTACTTAATTCATTAAGTATATCATCGCACTGACCAGCTCTTACTTTACTATATGCATTGTAATAATCTGGCACTTGATTATGTAATAATAAGGACACAATAATGATGGAAACAACTAATCCAATAATAGCTCTCATAGAATTAAATTATTTTATTCAAAGGTATTAACTACGCCTAAAATAAAGCAATGATAAAAGTAAATCCCGATAAGAGTTTACTTTTATAAGGACATTACTCTATACATTGTTGATAGATTTTAAGTAAAAGTGTATCAGCTTTTACATCTTACACTCTATATTATACTTAATTAGTGCTAAACTTTAAACATTATGAAACGAATTATTTACATTTTAATAGCGATACTGTGTGCTTTTAATGTAAAAGCTCAGGATGCCAGCACCTATTTTGACTTCTGGGTTGGCGAGTGGGAAGCCACATGGAATGAAGCAGATGGAAAAATTGGAAAAGGATTAAACACCATTACAAAAACATTGGATAACAATGTTGTAAATGAGAATTTCAGAATTCTCGAAGGTCAATCTAAGGGCTTTAAAGGAACAAGTATATCTGTTTATCAATCTAAACAAAAGCGTTGGAAGCAAGCATGGGCAGACAATCAAGGCGGATATTTTGACTTTGTTGGAGAAACTGATAATGGAAAACGAATTTTTAAAACTCAGCCTATTAAGAATGGTGATAAAGTAGTTATATCTAGAATGGTTTTTAAAGACATTAAGCAAGATTCTTTTTTATGGGATTGGGAATCATCAGTAGACGGAGGAAAAACCTGGAAGTTAAATTGGCAAATTAGTTATAAAAGAAAAGCGTCAGTTACGAATAGTAAATATGGTACTTTAAATGAAAAGGCGCCAAAAGAAACACTACAATATGGTAAATTAGTTGGTGAATGGGAATGCTTGATTTCTAGTTATAGTGGCGATTCTCTAGTCTCACAGACTAAAGCCAATTGGGTGTTTAAGTATGTGCTTAACGGTTATGCTATACAAGATTTTTGGAGAAATCCATCAGTGGCTAATTCCAATGCTTCTAAAAAACAACTATTTGGTACAAATCTTCGTATTTATAATCCGCAAGAAAAGCAATGGCAATGTGCATGGCTAGAAAATGGAAAAAATACAATGTCAGGTATATGGCACTCTAAGGTTAATGATAAAGGCGATCTTGAGTTATTTGACGATACGAACAACTGGGTGATTACTTTTTACAACATCACCGAAGATGCTTTCGATTGGAAATGGGATTTTAAGCAACCCGATGGGAGTATGAAAACGACGACTACGATAAAAGCAAAAAAGATATATTAAATCTTGGATAATAATATGGTCTAATAGTATCATGTTTATTGGTAGTTATTAAGAATAAGTTTTATCTTTAATGCTCACCTAAATAAAAACGTTAAACATGGGAAAATTTGTAATCAACAAGGACAAATCAGGTCAGTTTAGATTCAACCTTAAAGCAGGTAATGGCCAAACAATTTTAAGTAGTGAAGCTTATAAAGCAAAAGCTTCATGTGAAAATGGGATAGAGTCTGTTAGAAAGAATTCTCAAGACGATAATAAGTTTGAGAGATTAACAGCAAAAAATGGAAGCCCTTATTTCAATCTTAAAGCGACTAACGGCCAAGTTATTGGAACTAGTGAAATGTATTCAGGAAATGATGCTATGGAAAATGGTATTGCTTCTGTTAAAAAGAATGCATCAGATGCTAAAGTTGAGGACAACTCTTAATCGACAATAAAGTATCATAAATTTAAGGTAGTGTTGTTATAAACACTACCTTTTTTTATTACATCAGATGACAATATCCAAATATGTTTTACAAAATGTATAATAGGTGTAAAGTTCTACGAATTGTCTTTTGTTATCTGAAGAGTAATTGGATGTGATAAATTTATAGGCATCTTTATCCTTTTTAAATACGTCTTCAATAGTAACATATAAATATTTTGGAAGTTGATGAAAAGGTATGAGCTCCTTTTCTATAAGTACTAAAACGCGTTTTTGTGATTTCACACCAAAAAATAGAAGATCGCCTATTTGAGTAGATGTTTCAGATTTTGGATACTCAGAGAGTAGCTTATGAGGGGTAATATGGTTTGCCATAACTTGAAAATTTTATAAATGAAGAGAAGGAAGGGTAAGTAGAAGGACTAATCTTGAAGCAATTTCGTTTTTAAAGCCTCTTGTATTTTATACTGTTTAACTCTACGTCGGTAAACTTCAATAATTGCATTTTCTATGTCGTAATGTTCTACGTTACCATTTAGAACATTTCTAACCATAGATTTACTATAGGGTTTGTTGCGTTTACTTAATATGTTGCGTTCTAATAAAATGTCTAGAACTTCATCGGTGTAATTACCCTTTAAGTAGATTTTGAGCTGTCGTTTTTGAGCAGGTGTGATCATATGTAGATTGGTGTTGAGTTATTAACGCAATATTGATATATTTGTGATGTAGCATTAACGTATTTGTGTTGAATATATTCAATATATTATAAATATATTCTAATATACAAATAATAATTGATTATTAGCATATGGACCCTGTTATTGACCGCATTAGTAAGATTGTTTCCGACCTAAGGATGAGTGACAGGGCTTTTGAATCTAGCATTAACAAGTCTTCTGGGTATTTAAATGCACTAAGAAAGAAAAATAGCTCACCGTCTGTAAAAGTTGTATTGGATATTGCCAATACACATACTGATTATAATTTACTTTGGATACTAACAGGTAATGGCCCAATGAAAACCAAAGAAGCCATGTTAAACGAGCCTGAAACGCACTACAATATTAGTATAGAAAGAAATCTCAAAAAGCTTAATCAGAAACTCGACGCTGTAAAGAAGCAGAATGAAAAAATTTTAAAACAGCTAGATTTGGCAAAGAAAAAAAGTTAAATCTTTGATATATACTATAAAATAGAATTCCATTTTTTTCGTTTTCTTTTTTTATATATTTAGCCTATGTATTTTGCCTTAAGTCAAGACGATGGGGCCATGGACCCTAGATTACGAATGGTGTTTTTAATCATATTTTTCGTAGGCATGGCTGCTATTGTTTTGAGTAGATTTTATATTTACTTTGAACAACTATACGCCGATAAATACAAAAAGCCTTTTTTTGTTAATTATATCACATTCCAAAACCGATTAAGTAAACCACAGCGTCACATCTTAGAGCGAAAGTTTACATTCTATTTGAAACTAAAGCCAAAAGAAAAAACCATATTCCGTCACAGGGTGGCTACATTTATTAAGGATAAAGAATTTGTAGCTAGAGAAGGATTAGAGCTTACTGATGAGGTGAAAACATTGATTTCTGCTACTGCAATGATGCTCACCTTTGGGTTTAAAGATTATCTCGTAGATCTCATATCAACCGTTGTGGTATATCCAAAACCTTTTTATTCTAAAACTAATGACGCTATGCATAAAGGGGAAATGAATCCCCAGTTTGGAACTATTGTGTTTTCATGGGAAGATTTTAAGGAAGGGTATGATATCAGTAATGACAATTTAAATTTAGGTGTACATGAGTTTGGTCATGCCATTCATTTAAACAGTTTTAAGAATGATGATATAAGTGCCATGATATTTAGTGATGGATTTGAAGACCTTAAAAGCTATTTAAAGGATAACGAACCTATTCGTCAAGAGCTTATTCAATCTAAATACTTTAGGGCATATGCTTATACCAACCAGTTCGAGTTTGTAGCTGTGCTCATGGAAAACTTTATTGAAACTCCTCAAGAATTCAAAGCCAGATTTCCTGAAGTATACCGCTATGTAAAACAAATGCTGAACTTCGATTTTGCGGGGTATTGATTTTTTTCCTGTTCATGATTTTTATCATAATTTTTTCTCTTATCTGACTGTAATTTTAGTAGTGAATTAAAAATCACTATATCATGAAACAAAGAACTCCAGTTTCAGCAATAATGTCTAAAGATGTTATTGCTCTCAATAGAACAGATGACCTTGAACGTGCAGAGCTACTTTTTAAGCGTCATAAGATTAGACATATACCTGTGGTTACAGGAGAAGTAATTATAGGAATGTTAAGTTATACAGACTTGTTGCGAATTAGCTTTGCGGATGCCATTGATGAATCAGAATCAGATGTAGATACATTGGTCTATAATATGTTTACTATAGAGCAGGTAATGGCGAAGAATATTGTTAGCGTAGATGTAGATACCCCAATAAAAGAAGTGGCGCAAATTTTATCAGAAAGAGAATTTCATGCCTTACCGGTAACAGAAAAAGGTTGCTTGGTAGGTATTGTGACTACAACAGACCTTATTAACTATCTATTAGATCAATATTAAAAAAGGCGTCTCAAGACGCCTTTTTTTACGAATTTGCTATAGTTTTTAAATTTTCTATGGTCTTTGTTGGATCATTACTTTTAAAGACATGACTACCTGCAACAAATACATCAGCACCGGCATCAACTAATGCCTTTATATTTTTATCAGAAACACCTCCATCAATTTCTATTAAAGTATCTAAACCTTGATCATCGATCATCTTGCGTAATTTCTTCACTCTATTGTAGGTGATGTTTTCAAACTTTTGACCACCAAAGCCAGGATTAATAGACATGAGGAGTACCATATAACATTTTGGAAGTATGTCTTCTAGTACAGAAACAGGAGTGGTTAAGTTTAATACAACCCCGGCTTTGCATCCTGCGTCCTCTATTTGTGTTAAAGTTCTATGTAAATGCACTGTAGATTCGTAATGCACTGTAATAATGTCTGCACCTACTTTTGAGAATTCTTCAATATAGCGCTCCGGCTTTTCTATCATTAAATGAACATCTAACGGTTTTGTTGCGTGTTTTTTTATAGCCTGAATAACAGGCATACCGTAAGAGATGTTGGGTACAAAATGGCCATCCATGACATCAATGTGAAACCAATCGGCATCACTATTATTAACCATTTCAGTATCGCGTTGAAGGTTACCAAAATCTGCGGCTAGCATAGAAGGTGCAATTAATTTAGAACTCATGTTAGTTGTATTGAAGAATTTGCCGCAAAAATACTCTAAAAAAGTGAACCCACGGTAATCAGCCGTGGGTTCTTTCATCAATCAAAAAACGAACAGTTATGTTTTGTAACTGTTGTACTTTTATTTAAGTCGTAAAAAAGTGCTTAACCTAAATATGTTTTTAATATTTTACTTCGTGAGGTATGTTTTAACCTACGAATTGCTTTTTCTTTAATCTGTCTTACACGCTCTCTTGTAAGATCAAATGTTTCTCCGATTTCTTCTAAAGTCATTGGGTGTTGGTTTCCAAGACCAAAGTATAAACGAATTACATCTGCTTCTCTTGGCGTTAACGTCTCTAATGCTCTTTCAATCTCAGTACGTAATGATTCGTGTAATAAATCCTTATCCGGATTAGGCGATTCTCCACTACGTAATACATCATAAAGATTAGAATCTTCACCTTCAACAAGAGGTGCATCCATAGATACATGACGACCAGAGTTTTTCATAGACTCCTTAACGTCATTAATTGTCATGTCCAATTCTTTTGCAATCTCTTCTGCAGAAGGAGGACGCTCATGACTTTGCTCTAAAAATGCAAACGTCTTATTAATTTTATTTATCGACCCAATTTTATTTAAAGGCAAACGTACAATACGCGATTGTTCTGCTAATGCTTGTAAGATCGATTGTCTAATCCACCATACTGCATATGAGATAAATTTAAAACCTCTGGTTTCATCAAAACGTTGTGCCGCTTTAATTAAACCTAGGTTACCTTCATTGATTAAATCAGGCAATGTAAGACCTTGGTTCTGGTATTGCTTTGCCACAGATACAACGAAACGCAGGTTAGCTTTAGTCAGCTTCTCTAGAGCCACTTGATCACCGGCTTTGATACGCTGAGCTAACTCTACTTCTTCGTCAGCTGTGATAAGGTCAACCTTACCAATTTCTTGTAAATATTTATCTAATGAAGCAGTTTCTCTATTAGTAACCTGCTTCGTAATCTTTAGTTGTCTCATTTAAATGTGTTTGTGCAATTTTTAACAACAATTTCTTGCTGCTATATCATTATACGTAAAACTGCACAAAAATGTTACAATAAATATAACATAATTTTATTTTTTTCGACTTTATTCATAGTTTAATTGCTCTGTGGCTTCGATTAACTGCTTTAAAGCTCCGACTTTCTGATGCATTTTATTAAAAAATGTACGCTGTTCTTTCTCCCCAGAACTGTTTAATAATTTGGAATTACTCAATTGTTGCTTAAAATAATGCTCAGCTTGCCTACAGGTACGTTTGTCACTGGTTTGATAATATGACAAGATAGAGAAGGGAACATATAACGATTGTACTTTAGGTGTTGTCACTAATACATTGTTATTCATTAGTAATAGCTCATTATAGTATAATTTGTATATGTTACCTTGGGTACTCACCTTTTTGGAAATCGTATGTATGAGTTCGTTCAAAGCATTGCAAAGTGCTATGGCAACATCAGTAGTAATAATGCTAGCTTCGTAATAAAAATGTATTTGTTTTAGGGTGCTATTAATTGTTGTGATGTCCCATATTTCTATGGTTTGTAGATTGTGGTATAACTCTTCTAATTGTTTGGCATAGGTAATTGTGTCTACATGCAATGAGAATGTGTCGAAACTATGAGTCTCAAAATTTGCATCTAATAATTTAAGCCAAACGAAGATTTTGAACTTACTTAACAAATCAGAACCTATGGTATAGAATAATGGAATGTCTTTGGCAGAGTATAATATCGAACAATCTTTTTGATTTAATAATGGTTCTAACGATTGAAAGGAGTCTTTAAAATAATCCTGTAATGCGACTTCGTTAAGAATAGGTTTTGTTTTTTCTACAACTAATAGCTGACGATCTGTGGTTTCATATAGTTGATCTAATGAAATATTGTAATATTTAGCAAGAATAACACTCTCTTCTAATGATAACTTGCTTTTAAAACTTGTTCTTCTATGCGCCGCATCATAGCTAATGTCTAGAGCTGTGGCTATAGCATCATTTAATGAATGCTTATCTGGTAAAGCCACTTCTAAGGCTCTTAATAGCTGATCTTGAATCATGAATTAAAGATACTGATATTTGTGAAAATCACAAAAAATAGTTTTATACATTGTATTTATCAAGATTTAATATGTGATTATTGCGATAGTTTTGACTTGTAACATTTTCTAATGAAAGTAAAATCTAATTATCATGAAGTATTTAAAATTTAGATCTATAAAAAGAGAACAAGATTTTTACAAGGAACTAAGGAATAAAGTCGAATCTGAATTTAATAGTAAAAGTATTAGGTATGGGAACGCCTCTTTTTGGTTTAAAGGTATTTTTTGGATCTCTATTTCTTACTTGTTCTATGTGCTATTATTGAAAACACATACAGGCTCTTTATTTTGGTTATTTTTTTTAATTTTTCAGATATCAGGCCTTTTGATAGGATTTAGCTTGGGACACGATGCTTCACATAATACAGCATTCAAAACTAAAATAACTAATCAGGTATTACATTTTTTTAGTTTTTTAACTGTAGGAATAGATCCATTATTATGGGGATTAAGGCATATTAGGTCTCACCACCTTTATGCAAATGTAGAGGGGAGCGATATAGATATTGATGAAAATCCATTTTTGAGACTTGCACCTTCACATCCTTGGTCAAGAAAGCATAAATATCAATTTTATTATGCCCCTTTTGTTTACATGCTGGCTCTTTTACATTCTGTGTTTATTGGAGATTGGGTGTATTTATTTTCTAATAAATATTCATGGATGAGACATGGTATAGCTCCCAAGCAATTGTACTTTAGATTTTTTCTGTTTAAAATTATATACTTTGCATTGGTATTAGGGTTGCCAATTTTAATAACTGAATTTTCATTCGGATTTATATTATTTACCTATGCATCTACATCAGCTTTTACATCTTTAGTTTTTGTAATTATGCTTGTAGGGACTCATTTTTTTCACGAGGCTGATTATTATAAGTCTGATACTAATGAACTAGAGTCATCGTGGGCCATCCATCAATTAAAAACAAGCTGTGATTGGAATCCAAATAATACATTAGCCAGATTTGTAAGTGGAGGCTCTAATTGTCATGCTGCACATCATTTATTTCCTAACATATGTCATACATATTATGATAAGATTAATCACATAATAGAAGATACTACTAAGGCTTATGATTTTCCTTATCATAAGAAAACATTAATTAAAATGATTCAATCTCATTTTAAGCATTTGAGAGAAATGGGAAATCCATACAGATAATTATCTAGCATAATAAGTTAAAATGGTAAAGAATATATTAGGTCCTCTAAATTTGGATTAACCTACGAGTTGTTCTAATACCTTAAATCATAAAAAAAGCCACTCTTTTGAAGTGGCTTTTATATGAGAGAAGTGAATGTTATTCACTCTTATTGTCATTATTACCTTCACGAGGTTTTCGGTCGTCTCTGCGATTGTCTCTATTACGATTATCACGTCCACGATTGTTCCCGCGGTTATCACGTCCACGGTTGTTATCTCTCGGAGGTCTAGGTTCCCAGCCTTCAGGTTTTGGTAAAATAGCTTTACGAGATACTTTTTCCTTTTTAGTTCTTGGGTCAACTCCAAAGTACTTAACGTCAATAACATCACCAATATTAACTACATCGGTTACATTATTGGTACGTTCCCATGCTAATTCACTAACGTGTAACAGCACTTCGTTTCCTGGGGCTTCAGTATATTCTACTACAGCACCAAAATCTAAGATCTTAATCACTTTAACTTCATAGACACTGCCTTTTTCAGGCTTAAATTTTAAAGATTCTATCTTAGCAAGTACAGCATCAATACCTTCTTGATCAGTACCAAGGATTTCAACAATACCTTCTTCAGTTACAGGATCTTCATTGATCACAATTGTAGTACCGGTTTCTTTCTGTAACTCCTGAATCACTTTACCACCAGGACCAATAAATGCTCCGATAAGATCATTAGGTAATATAGCTGTTACCATCTTAGGTGCATGTGGTTTTACATCTGCATTTGGTTGTGCAATGGTGTCTGTAAGCTTACTAAGTATATGTAAACGACCATCTCTTGCTTGTTTTAATGCGTTAACTAAGATCTCATAGCTTAAACCTTTGATCTTAATATCCATTTGGCAAGCTGTAATACCATCAGCAGTTCCGGTCACTTTAAAGTCCATATCACCAAGGTGATCTTCATCTCCTAAAATATCACTTAACACGGCATAGCGCTCACCATCAGAAATTAACCCCATGGCAATACCAGACACAGGTTTCTTAATGCTTACACCAGCATCCATTAATGCCATTGTTCCGGCACATACCGTCGCCATAGACGATGATCCATTACTTTCTAGTACCTCAGAAACAACTCTTACAGTGTATGGCCAATCTTCTGGGACCATACCTTTTAATGCACGTTGTGCTAAGTTACCATGCCCAACTTCTCTACGAGACGTTCCTCTTAAAGGACGTGCCTCTCCAGTTGAGAAAGGAGGGAAGTTATAATGTAGATAGAAAGTTTCTTCTCCTTGATACGTTGGTAGATCAATAACATTAGCTTCTCTAGATGTACCAAGAGTAACTGTTGCTAAAGCTTGTGTTTCCCCACGAGTAAATATTGAAGAACCATGTGTAGATGGTAAGTAATCTACCTCACACCAGATTGGTCTAATGTCTGTTGTCTTACGACCATCTAAACGTACACCTTCGTTAAGTGTTAAATCTCTTACGGCTGCTTTGTGAGCTTTAGCAAAATATTTATGTATAAGCTTACCTAATTCTTCTTGTTCTTCCTCAGTAAAGGTTTCAAAAACCTCTTCTTTTAAATCACTAAATGCTTGACCACGCTCTTGCTTAGAGTGACCACCTTTAGCAATTTCATAAGACTTGTCATAAACAAGGTCATGAATTTTTGTTTGAAGTGCTTCGTCTTCATCTTCCGGGTCGTATTCTCTGGTTTCTTTCTTACCGAAGGCTTCAGCTAGTTTAACCTGAGCTTCACATTGTACTTTAATAGCCTCGTGAGCAAACTTAATAGCATCTGCCATTTCTTCTTCACTACACTCGTCCATTTCACCTTCTACCATCATTACAGAGTCAGCAGAAGCTCCTACCATCATATCAATGTCTGCTCTTCCTAGTTCTTCACGGCTAGGGTTAATTACAAACTCACCATCTATACGTGCTACACGTACTTCAGAGATCGGTGTTTCAAAAGGAATATCACTAAGCTGAATCGCTGTAGATGCTGCTAACCCGGCAAGGGCATCTGGCATCACATTTTCATCATGCGACATTAATTGAATCATCACCTGAGTTTCTGCGTGATAATCTTTAGGGAATAACGGACGTAATACACGGTCTACGAGACGCATCGTTAATACTTCATCATCACTTGGTCTGGCTTCTCTTTTAAAGAATCCACCTGGATAACGCCCTGCTGCAGCAAACTTTTCTCTATAATCTACTGTTAATGGTAAAAAGTCAACATCAGCGGCATGATAGTTAGATACTACTGTACAAAGTAGCATCGCATTTCCCATCTGCACAACAACACTACCATGAGCTTGTTTTGCTAATTTTCCGGTTTCGATGGAAATCTCTCTTCCATCGTCGAGAGTAATGACCTCTCTAAAAGTTTTTGGAATCATAAATTTTTAATTCTAATTAAACATTGGTGTTGTGTTGTGTAGTTGTTGTGTGTACCAATGAAAAACTATAATTAGCTTCTTATATACGTTATTTATACTCTTACGTTAGAGTTATATTAAAACAAAAAACCACGCTAGAGGCGTGGTCTTTCTTATTTTCTTAATCCTAATTCTTTTACTATAGCACGATATCTTAAGATATCTTTCTTAGTTAAGTAGTCTAGTAAAGCACGACGCTTACCTACTAATTTCACTAGAGAACGCTCCGTGTTATAATCTTTACGATTATTTTTTAAGTGCTCTGTTAAGTGATTAATTCTTGCAGTAAATAATGCAATCTGTCCTTCTGCTGAACCCGTATTCTTTGCATCTTTACCGTGTTTCTTAAAGATCTTCTCTTTGTCTTCTTTAGTTAAATACATTCTAATATTATTGTAAATGATTGTTATGTACTATGAAAGATTTTCTTTCAAGCGGCAAATATAGTAATTTTTAGGCACTTACAAGCTCCATTTAGATTTCTTTTACTTTTTCGATAAACAGCATTAAACCTTTTTTAGCTGGCTTGGTCTTAACATCATATTAACAATAAAAAAGTAATGATGAAAAAAATTAAATCTACATCTAAGTTATTGGCTGCTATTGTGGTTTTAGGATTGACATTCTATTCATGCAGCACAAATGATGAACCTATTGAGGGAGAGAATCAAACTTCGGATACAACTGAAGTACAACGATCTGCCGAAGTAGATGCTATTGAAGTTGTTCTTGGAGACATTATTATTGATGCTTACGAAGGACAAGAAGCGGACACAGCCGGACGCACATCGCAACAAACTTCTATTCCGGAATGTGTAACTATTACGGTTGTAGTACAACAAAACTTTAGAGAAGTGACTTTAGATTTTGGCGATGAAGGCTGTTTAGTTCACGGTCATATACTAAAAGGACAAATTGTATTTACATACAGTAGAGACCCTGAAGCTCAAGAAGTACTTATTAGTTATAACTTAATAGACTTCTTCTTTGATGCAAAGAATGTTCTGGGAAGCCGTACAATACTTAAGCAATTATCTAACGAGAATGGAAACCCTCAGTTCACGCATACTTTAGACCTTACTGTTATTTGGCCAAACGGAGCTCAGGCTTCTAGAGAAGGTCAGAAAGTAAGAGAATGGGTTGAAGGTTTTGGAAGTGGTTTGTTTAGTGATAACGTATTCGAAATTACTGGCTACTGGAATACGACATTTATCAACGGTAATACACATACTTACGAAGTTTTAACGCCACTAAGAAGAGAAGTGATTTGTTACTACTTTGTTAGTGGTTCTATAGATGTTCAACGTACTAATTTTGGTGGAGTCTTTGATTATGGTGATGGAGATTGCGATAATCAAGCCACATTTACATTCAATAATGGTGAGGAAATCTCCATTACTTTGAATTAGGTTTTTATTAGTTTGAGTTAAAATGAAAAGCGCGTCAATATTGACGCGCTTTTTTATGCTCTTAAAGGTTGATTACTAATCAAATCGATATAGAGATTAACCTTATCTTTTAAGTCCTTACGATGGGTTATAAAATCTAAGAATCCATGCTCTAATAAGAATTCAGAGGTTTGAAATCCTTCTGGTAACTCTTGCCCTGTAGTATCTCTAACAACTCTTGGACCTGCAAATCCAATAAGTGCACCAGGCTCAGAAATATTAATATCACCTAGCATTGCAAATGATGCAGTGGTGCCTCCTGTTGTAGGATCAGTACAAAGTGAGATATAAGGCACTTTAGCATCAGCCAATTGTGCCAGTTTAGCAGAGGTTTTTGCTAACTGCATTAAAGAAAGTGCTGCTTCCATCATACGTGCACCACCAGATTTACTAATAATCATAAATGGAATTTTCTTCTTTAAAGCATAGTCAGCAGCTCGGGCAATCTTTTCTCCTACAACACTACCCATAGATCCTCCGATAAATGAGAAGTCCATACAGGCAATCACTAAATCATTGCCTTTAGATTTTCCTACGGCAGTACGTACGGCATCTTTAAGCTTTGTTTTTTCTTGGGCAGCTTTCAAACGTGCAGGATATTTTTTAGTATCCTCAAACTTTAAAGGATCTTTTGATGTTAAGCCTGCATCCAATTCTTTGAATTCATTATCATCAAATAGAATTTCAAAATATTCTTTACTTCCAATTCTAACATGATAGCCATCTTCAGGACTTACATAGAAATTTTGTTCTAATTCTTTAGTGTCAATAATCTTTCCGGTAGGGGATTTATACCACAACCCCTTGGGGGTGTCTTTCTTCTCTTCCGTTGAGGTTTGAATTCCTTTATCTTTTCTTCTGAACCAAGCCATAGAGTAATTTGTTTAATTCGTTTAGTTAGTTGGATGCAAATTTATAAAGTATTTACATTATTTAGGTCCTCAAATGCTTTCTTTAATCGCTCTACAAAAGCATTTTCTCCTTTTCTCAGCCAAACTCTAGGATCATAGAACTTTTTATTTGGCACATCTTCACCTTCTGGGTTTCCTATCTGCTGCTTTAAATACTCTACTTTTTCACCCATGTAATCACGAACACCACTCATAAATGCATATTGCATATCTGTATCGATATTCATTTTAATAACGCCATATCCAATAGCTTCTCTAATCTCATCAACTGTAGAACCAGAACCACCATGAAAAACAAAATCGATATGATTATGACCAAGCCCATATTTCTCTGAGATATGCTCTTGAGAATTCTTCAAAATTTTTGGAGTCAATTTTACATTTCCAGGTTTGTACACGCCATGTACATTACCAAATGCTGCTGCAACAGTAAACTGATCGCTTACTTTGCTTAGCTCTTCATAGGCATAAGCTACTTCTTCTGGCTGCGTATATAGTTTAGAGTCATCTACATCGGTATTATCTACGCCATCTTCTTCACCACCGGTAATACCTAACTCTATTTCTAAGGTCATTCCCATTTTACTCATTCTGGCTAAATATTGCTTGCAAATTTCAATATTCTCTTCAATAGGTTCCTCAGACAGATCAATCATGTGAGAACTATATAGTGGTTTCCCCGTTGCTTCAAAATGTGCTTCGCTAGCTTCTAACAAGCCATCAATCCATGGTAATAATTTCTTGGCACAGTGGTCAGTATGTAAAATTACAGGAACACCATAAGCTTCCGCCATATCATGAACATGTTTTGCTCCGGCAATAGCTCCGGCTATGGCTGATTTTTGACCATCGTTGCTTAAACCCTTTCCCGCATTAAATTGTGCACCTCCATTTGAGAATTGGATGATTACCGGTGCATTAAGCTCAGCAGCAGTTTCTAAAACACCATTTATTGAGTTAGAACCAATAACGTTTACAGCTGGTAACGCAAAGCCTTTTTCTTTAGCCAGTTTAAAAATTTCTTGTACTTCTCTTCCTGTAGCAACTCCGGGTTTAATATTATGAGCCATGATTGATTTTTTAGTTGAAAAATTGACTTCAAAAGTACATAAAATTTGAATAAATGCATGAGCTTTATTCGTTATCAATCGTAGAAAAAAGAACGAAAACGATATCGTATTTATGTCCTGCTAATGATTAGAAAGGATAGTTGATACCAATATTATATACCGCATTTCTGAAGTTGTAATCTTTAAACCAGCGACTGCCTAGAGGTCGAGAGGGGTCATAGGTTTTAAAACCAATATCACCTCTGAGTATGAAGAAATTGAAATCATATCTAAGACCAAAACCAGTTCCTAAAGCAATATCTTTTAAGGATCCAAAATTATTGAAGGTTGCAGCATCTTCTTCAACATTATCAAGGACGTTCCATATGTTCCCAGCATCAGCAAATAAGGCACCGTTTAGACTTCCAAATATGTTAAAGCGTTGCTCTAAACTGAAATGAAGTTTTAGGTTGGCTTCATTAAACTCATTGGTTGTTTGTGAGCTTCCTGGTCCTAGGTTATATGCTGTCCATGCTCTATTATCGTTGGGTCCTCCTGCAAAATAACTTTCCGCAAATGGGATACTGTTAGAGTTTCCGTAGGGGATGGCAATTCCGAAATAACTTCGCATAGCTAAAACACTACTCCCCCCTAAGCCCCAATATTTTGTATAGTCTAATTCTGTTTTGAAGTATTGGGAGAATGTAACTCCGAATACATCGAACTCACCATCATCATTTTTTTCGATACCCACAATGTTAGAAATCCCTGATAATAAATTTCCGGCAAGTTCTACATGAAACTTGAAGATTGAAAAATCATTATCAAAAATATTTTCACGTCGGTCTTTCTTGTAATCAAAACTCGTAGATAAGATAAGGTTGTCTTCAGTAAGACGTTGTTTCCTTTGATCGATGTTGTTTATGGTTATAAAATCACTATCAGATGGTGTTAGAGAGGTGTTCTCGTTTAAAACATCATCAATAAACATATCAGCTTGATCAGGAATGCCTAAAGACTGGTCACTAGGGATGTAATTTATATTCTGAGCAATAGAATTCAGTCGATTAAACGAATTAGTATATACACCAAAATAATTATCAGTATTGAGATTTTTTACGAACTGAATATTGAATAATTCTAAACTGTTAGTCACTGTATTAGATGGAAGCCAGTTGTATTCAAAAATCCCAGAAACGGTCTGTTTATCAAGCCCAATATTTCTTTGACTGGTCATAGAAACATTGATCTTAGTATTTGGAGACATGTATTTCGGAATAATTTTATCTGTGTTGAAAGGAATAAAAAAGCGGGGTATTGTAAGACTTAGGTTAGCTCCAAATTCATTAATATCAAAAAATTGATCATCGGAATCATTTCCGTCTTTTGAAGCACCTATAGAACCAAGCCCTGAAATTTCTAGAGTTTCTGCTCCTCTAAAAATGTTTCTAATCTTGAGGCCTGTACTAAATGCAAATCCGATAGTTTGGATATTACTCTGAGAGACATCGAAAGAAAACCCTAAATCATATTTTTTTCTGGGTGATAGGTAAATATTTGCTGTTAATGTGGTATCGTTTTCGTTTTCGATATATTCGATACTTGGATATCTAAACATTTGTAATTCGTTTAGATATCTAGATGTTCGCGTTCTATCTACATCGCGATAAACAGAGTCTTTGTCAATAAATATAGCATCTGTTAATGCTTTAGGTTTAAACTTCAATTTATCAATACTGTAAAGATTATATCCTTGAAAAGTTGTTGTATCAGAAATCGGCTTGCTTCTATTTTCAAACCTATAATCGGTAAAAATATTGACGTCCTTTATTTTATAGATTTTAAAAGGCTCTAATCGTGTAGAATCATCATTTCTTATAATACGATCTTGTATATACAATTCTGTGTTCACTTTTTTATTTGTCCCAATGGTATCAATCTCAAAATTGATATAATCCTGACCAAAATGATAAATACCGGAGTTTCGCATTAATGTATTTATGCGGGATCGTTCTGCAGAGAAGTTTTCTTCATCGTATTGTTCTCCTTTTTTTAATAATGAAGCGGATCGATTTTTTCTGTATATAGAATCTACAACAGGAGACGAAATAAATATTTTTAAAGAGTCTAAGGGGTAGGGGTCGTTTTTGGTTACTGTGTATTTTACTTTAGCACGTTTGTTAGAATCTCTTTGAATTTCATAATCTACAGTAGAATCAAACCACCCTTTACTGAAGTAGTACTTTCTAAGATTGTTTTTCGATTTCTCCGTTTTTGCTTCATCAACAATTGTTGGTGCTTCACCGGTACGCTTAATCCAAGCATTAAAGTTTCTCCGAGCTCTAAGATCCCTCTCAAGCTGCTTTTTAGAGAGTAATCTAGTTTTGCGTTTTACCTTTCTTTCATTGTCTAAAACCTTTACTTTGAGTATAGAATCGATGTTTGGCCGAGCCATATTATAGATGTGAAGACGAAGCGGAATACCTAGGAGCGGAATGGTTGTGTTTTCTTTTTGAAGTAACAAATTATTAACCCGTTCTTCGTTATTTACTTTGCCGTCAACTATTATGGTATTTTCTGTAAGAAGGTGTTCGTTGTTTTTTACTCGCTTTACAGCATCGCATGAAAAGAATAAAACTATAAGAGTAGACAAAGCAAGCCATTTAGGGAAAGAGCTCTTGATAAAGTTTAATAATGTAATGCTTCTGTGCGAATTCAAACTACAGGCAAAATTTTGATAATATATAAGCCTAACAAAAATTAGTCCAAAAAAGTATTACTTTGTGATACAATTTAACACCAACAAATGTAAAGACATTTTAATGTTATCAAAGAATCAGATAAAGTTAATTAAAAGTTTATCCCAAAAAAAATTCAGAGAACAACACGGTTTATTTACGGTAGAAGGCATCAAAGGGATTACGGAGTTCTTAAATTCTAGTTACCAGTTGCATCATATATATACCACTGAAGCCGTTTTTAATTGTTCTCAAGACGATTGTACCATAGTATCCGATACGGATCTTAAACGTATTAGCAACCTAAAGTCTCCAAACACAGCAGTAGCAGTGTTTAAGGTGGCAGAGCAACAATCTATTGGCACATCTGGTTTAATTGTTGCCCTTGATGCAGTGAGAGATCCGGGTAATTTGGGGACCATTATACGATTATGTGATTGGTTTGGTATAAAAGATCTGGTGTGCAGTAAAACTACTGTAGATTGTTATAATAGTAAGGTTGTGCAAGCTACTATGGGATCGCTAACCAGGGTAAATATTCACTACACAAATTTGGAAGACTTTATCAAAACCTCCAAATTAACATCATTTGGAACTTTTCTCGATGGGAAAAATATTTATTCTACAGGCCTGCCTCCTGAAGGAATCATTGTGCTAGGAAACGAAGCCAATGGCATATCAGATAGTTTGGCAGATTATTTAGATGAGCGTATTACAATTCCTCAATTTGGCGATTTAAAGACAACGGAAAGCTTAAATGTAGCCACAGCTACGGCAATTACTTTAAGTGAATTTAAAAGGGCTCAATGAATTTTGATTTGATAAAAACAGAATTAAACAGTAATGGCTTTACAGTTTGTCAAGATTTCTATTCAGAGCAAGAGATAAAGAATATAGTGGCAACTATAGAAAACACAAGCCTTATTAAAACTACAAAACAATCCAATCGACAAGTGTATGCTATAAGAAGGTTTTTGAAAGAGATGCCTGACCTGAAAGAATTATTGTTCAACGATAAACTTAAGTCCTTACTTGGTAATGTATTTGATAATAAATATTTTAATACAAAAGCGATTTACTTCGATAAACCTGAGATATCAAACTGGTTTGTTAGTTATCATCAAGATATAAGTATTGCAGTAGATCGGAAAAAAGATATAAAAGGTTATGGTAAGTGGACTAAAAAAGGAACTGGTTATGGTGTTCATCCACCATTAGAAATATTGAATAGTATTGTTACTGTTCGAATCCATCTAGATAATACGACTATTGATAATGGTGCTTTAAAAGTAATTTCAGAATCTCACAAAAAGGGAGTTTATTCTCCTGCAAATATTGATCATGAAAAGGAATGTGTGTGTAATGTACGAAGAGGTGGAATAATGTTAATGAAACCATTAATTATGCATGCATCTGAGAGAACAAAAAATAAAAAACAAAGACGAGTCATTCATTTAGAGTTTTCTGATAAAGATCTTGAGTTGCCCTTAAATTGGGCTGAAAAACTGAATGTATATACTACTGAAACGTAAAGTTGATAAAGATCCCTCTGGTTTTCATAGTGTTTACATTTCCTGTCCAAGGGCTATTAGGATCTGCATCTCTGATGATTTCATCATTAAACGCAAAAATACCTCGTATAGAAGGTGTAAACTTAAAGTAGAGAAGGTACAAGTCAATCCCAAAACCTAATTCATAGAAATAGGTGTTCTTGGTCATTCTAAATTGCCCTGCACTATTATCATCTGGGTTTTCCTCATTACTAGATAAATTAAGCGCCATAGATACACCACCAATTATAAAAGGCTTAAAATTATTGATACGTTTTGTCGACACTTTTAAGAGCAAAGGAAAATGCACATATGTAGATTTTACCTCACGAAGCAAATCTGAATCATTAAACTCTTGTCCCTGAAAATAGCTTTCGTCGTACACTAGGTTTCTAGTTGTAAAGAATACACCAGGTTCTAGTCTAAGATCTAAGTGATCATTAATTCTCATATTACCAATGAGACCTAGATGAAATCCAAAGGTATTATCAACTAAAATGTCTTTAAGATCTTCCTCGTAAGTAAACTTAAAATCGTAATTATTAAAGCCTAAGAAGTAACCCCAAGAAAGGAATTGTTTATCAAAATTTTCATTATTCTTAATCTTCTCTTTACTGAAAAGTTGGGCCGTACCATTCTGGTAGGTTAACAAAAGTACTATGACGATAACTAACTTCTTCATATTATGCTTTAGATGCGGTATAAACTGTAGCTACACCAAAAGTTTGGGGTATATCTTCGACATTAATAAACCCAATTTGTCTTAAAATATTGTTCAAGGCTTCACCAAAAGGAAAAACGGAAGCAGAATCACTTAAGTATTTATAGGCTTTTTTATCTTTTGAAAATAGTTTTCCGATGGTTGGCAAAATAAATTTAGAATATATTTTATATCCCTGTTTATAAGGGGTTTTTGTAGGTACAGAGGTTTCTAATATAGCAAATATACCGTTAGGTTTCAAAACTCTTAGTATTTCAGATAGTCCTTTCTCAAGATTTTCAAAATTTCTAATTCCAAAAGCCACAGTAATAGCATCAAAAGTATTATCCTCAAAAGGGAGGTCTTCAGAGTCACCAATAACCATACTTATGATACCATCCAACTCTTTTTGAGTTATCTTTTTCCGACCGACTTCAAGCATACCATCACTAATATCCAGTCCAATAATTTCTTTGGCACCTGTACTAGTTAAACTTATAGCTAAATCACCAGTGCCGGTAGCTATGTCGAGTATATTAGAAGGTTGCTTTTCTGCAACAAGTTTCACCACTTTCTTACGCCATTTTACATCAATACCAAAAGAGATCACACGATTTAAACCGTCATATTCTTGAGAAATATTATCAAACATCTGCGCGACTTGCTCTTTTTTATTGAGCTTACTATCCTTGTATGGTTTTACTTTTTCAGCCATCAAAAATTTTTGGCAAATATAGTGTATTATAAGGGTTTTGTTCGTAATGCAGCAGTATTATATTAATGTAAAAGCCTATGACGGATTCAAAATATATGTATATTTGCTTATTACTTTCAACATGTAAGAAATGAAAATTATTATTGCTGGTGCAGGAGAAGTCGGATTTCATTTAGCAAAGTTACTGTCCTACGAATCGCAAGAAATTACTCTAATTGATAATAATAAAGATAGCCTAAGTTACGCAGGTGAAAACTTAGATATAAGAACTATAAAAGGTGATGCAACATCTATAGCTATCTTAAGAGAGGCGCGTATTGAAACAGCAGCTCTTTTTATTGCAGTTACATCGTCTGAAACTACAAATATTACAGCCAGTGTACTGGCGAAGCAATTAGGTGCAAAACGTACTATAGCCAGAATTACAAATACCGAATTCATAGAACATAAGGATGTTGTAGGGTTTTCTCAATTTGGAATTGACGAACTAATCTCCCCAGAATCATTAGCAGCATCAGAAATTGAATTACTACTCAATCAGCATGGTTTTAATGATAGTTATGAGTTTGAGGACGGTGCTTTAACGATGTTAGGGTTACGCCTTTCTAGAACTGCAACATTTATTGGCAAAACAGTTAAAGAGGCCGCAGAATTATATTCAGAATTACACTTTATTCCCATTGCTATTCAGAGGTATGGGACACAATACACCATTATCCCTAGAGGAGATACACGGTTTAAAGAGGGAGATAAAGTGGTATTTATGACATCTAAAGGAGGCGATATAGAATTATTAGAATTGTCAGGTAAAGTGAAGACGGAGATCAAGAACGTTATGATTCTTGGCGGGAGTCAGATAGGATACAAGACTGCTAAAGATCTTTGCGCTAGTAAGTTTAATGTAAAACTTATTGAAGGTAAAAAGGCCACTGCAGAAGATTTAGCGGATGACCTTCCTAATGCACTAGTAATATGTGGCGATGGAAGAAATGTAGAAATTCTGGATGAGGAAAATATTTCGGAGATGGATGCTTTTATATCAGTGACCGGAAATTCTGAAACAAATATTATGTCCTGTCTTTTGGCTAAATCAAAGGGCGTTAAAAAAACTATAGCTCTTGTTGAAAATATGGACTACTATCAACTATCGCAATCGATAGGTATAGATACCCTTATCAATAAAAAGCTTTTAGCTGCAAACAATATATTTAGATATATCAGAAAAGGTGAAGTTGTAGCAATGACCAAGCTAACCAATATGAATGCTGAATTGTTGGAGTTTGTAGTAAAACCGAAATCAAAGATTACAAATAAACAAATTAAGGACTTAGACTTTCCGAGATCAGCTATTTTCGGTGGTGTGATCAGAGATGGAGAGGGTCTTATTCCATTAGGAAGCTTTAGAGTAGAATCGGGAGATAGAGTTGTTGTTTGTTGTTTACCGCGTTCTATATCTGAAGTTGAGAAGTTTTTTTCATAGCCTATGTCTCGAATGAAGCTTAACTATAAAATCATTTTCCATTTTTTTGGCTTGCTTTTGCTTTTCAATGGAGGCTTCATGCTCATTGCTACATTAATTAGCGCTATATATAAAGACGGAGTCACTTTCGAATTATTTCTTTCCGGGGTCGTTACGCTTCTTATAGGGACCTTTATAATGATAGGTACAAAGAAGCACCGCAAGGAGATGAACAAACGTGAAGGTTACATTGTTGTGGCATTTGGGTGGATTGTGATGTCATTGTCGGGAACGCTACCTTATCTGATTACAGAATCGATACCAAATTTTACAAATGCGTTCTTTGAAACCGTCTCCGGATATACAACGACAGGTGCTAGTATACTAAATGATATAGAGAGTATTCCAAAGGGCGTTTTATTTTGGAGAAGTACAACCCATTGGATAGGAGGGATGGGGATAATTGTTCTTGCAATAGCCATACTACCGTTATTAGGTGTAGGTGGAATGCAGTTATTTGCTGCTGAAGCGCCAGGGCCTGGAGGCGATAAATTACATCCCAGAATTACAGATACTGCCAAACGTTTGTGGCTAATATATGTTGGGTATACTGCTGCTGAAACAATACTTTTACAAGTTGCAGGGATGTCGTTCTTTGATGCCATAAACCATGCTTTAAGTACACTATCTACTGGTGGGTTTTCTACTAAAAATGCGAGTATTGCCCATTGGAACGATAATCCTGCGATACAATATATCATCATGTTCTTCATGTTTTTAGCAGGGACTAATTTTGTACTTAGCTATTACATTTTTAAGGGAAGAGTACAGAAAGTCATACGCGATGATGAGTTTAAATTATACTTTAAATTTATCATCATATTTACTGTCGTAGCTGTATTGCTTATTTATTTTAGAGCTGACGTGAGTCAATCTTCGGTAGCACACCCCATGGTATTTGGAGAATTAGAGAGTGCTATTAGGCATGGTCTTTTCCAAGTATTAGCTATTGTAACAACCACAGGATTTGTAACTGCAGATTATACCATGTGGACACCTTTCTTAGTGGTTTTCTTCTTTGGTTTAATGTTTCTAGGAGGATCAGCAGGGAGTACAGCTGGTGGTGTAAAAGTGGTTCGTCATTTAATTCTCATTAAAAATGGGTTTTTAGAATTTAAAAGAGCACTTCACCCTAATGCCATTTTACCGGTACGTTACAATAAAAAATCTGTTTCCGGTGGCATTGTTTTCAATATACTAGGGTTTTTTATGGTGTACATGCTTTCATTTATTGTAGGTGCGCTGGTTTTTTCGATGTTTCAAATCGATTTTGAATCTGCTATAGGATTGTCAGCATCGAGTTTAGGAAATGTAGGTCCGGCTTTAGGTGAATTTGGTCCCGTTCATAACTATTCGGCATTGCCAACTTTAGGAAAATGGTGGTCTGCATTTTTGATGCTTTTAGGGCGTTTAGAATTATTTACCGTACTCATTCTTTTAACACCTTTTTTCTGGAGAAATAGGTAATATAAAACATTGATTTTTTTACTTTTTTTAGAAAATAGTTAATTAATGGGAGTATCAGTAAATATTGATATTTCCAGATTTTTAGTATTGATTTCTAAGCGTTTAGAGGAATATTTCTTGTAACATTTTGTAATATATTACGTCATATTGGTGTAATCAATTAAAAAACATTAATCATGGAACTAACTATTACAACACAAGATTTAGACCCGTTACCTGAACCCGTAAAAGCATACGAATATGCCTCGGAAGGATTATTAAATTCTAACTACAAAACTGTAGTTGATGATAACTTCAACACAGCTTCTACGAAATCCGTTTTTGGCGTGAGACAACGTCTTAAATTTTCAAGGTTCTTCATGGTCAACTACCTTGATGTGATATTAAAATTATCAGTATTTGCAATTGCATTAGCATTCATCATCTAAGCATTTACAACTTACATATATAGATCTTAAACTGATGCTTTTTTTCTAAAGCATCTTTTATAATTATTTCTCAATGCAAACTGTATTGAGTAGGCTCTTAGTATATAGTGTTAACTTAAAAATTGAATTAGTATGGGATTTGGTGGATCAGTTCAAGCAATGATAACTTCATTGAAGAATAATGACAGGCGACGTAAAAAACGTAAGCCATTTGATAAAGATAAAGTTGGAGGTTATGGAGAATCGTCTAAACCTGAATATGATTTCCCAGAGGCTACACCTGAGGTTTTAAGTGAAATTAGAGAACGCCTTAGAAAAGAGCGAAAAACTAGGATGATTAAAATCATAATCGTTACAGTTGCTTTAGTAATTGCTGTAGTGTGGCTATCTATAAAATACTTATAATATGAGTTTTGGTATAGGTCAACATATGGTAATTATAGTCCGCAATAATCAACATTTGCGGCGCAGAAAAAAGCGTGAAAAGTTTAAGATGTCTAAGGATGCATGGGGCATTGCTTATAAGCCTGCCCTAAATTTTCCTAAAGCCAGTCCTAAACTTTTAAAGGGTATAAAGAAAAGACTTCAAAAAGAAAACCAAAGAGAATTGTACTTAGCACTATTAATTACAGTATGCATAAGTATAATTGCTGTAGTGCTTACCAAGCAGTATATTTTGACTTGATTCTACGCTTCTAATCTAATAGCGACTTAATACGTCTTATGGCTTCAATAATCTGTTCCTGAGAGGCTGCATAAGAAATTCTTATACAGTTAGGATTGCCAAAAGCATCACCGGTTACTGTAGCTACATGCGCTTCCTCTAATAAGAGCATTGAAAAGTCTGTAGCGTTATTGATGAGCTTCCCTTTTATGGTTTTTCCGAAGTAATAGGAAATGTCAGGAAACACATAAAATGCACCCTCCGGCTCATTGCTTTTAAATCCATTAATATCGCTAAGTAAGCCTAATATGAGTTGACGTCTCACTTTAAACTCATCGACCATATGTTTTACTTTAGAAGGCGAAGCATTTAAAGCTTCGATCACGGCACGTTGAGCAATACAGTTGGCACCACTTGTTATCTGGCCTTGCATTTTGTTGCATGCTCTGGCAATCCAGCTAGGCGCACCAATATATCCAATACGCCAACCCGTCATAGCAAAAGCTTTAGATACACCATTGACAGTTACAGTTCGGTCATACATATCGTCAAACTGTGCCATACTGTTATGACCACCTATGAAATTTATATGCTCGTAGATTTCATCAGAAACCACATATATGTTCGGATGTTTTTGTATAACATCTGCTAAAGCTCTCAACTCCTCTTTACTATATACTGAACCACTCGGATTACAAGGTGAACTGTACCAGATCATTTTGGTTCTTGGTGTTATGGAAGCTTCAAGCTGTTCAGCGGTCATCTTGAAATCATTTTCAATAGATGTTTTTACTTCAACAGGAACACCTTCCGCAAGCTTTACAATTTCAGCATAACTTACCCAATATGGACATGGCAAGATAACTTCATCACCTTTATTAAGCAGTACCATAGCAACATTAGCTAAGGATTGCTTAGCACCAGTAGATACTACGATTTGAGGTAATGTGTAATTTAAGTTATTATCACGCTTAAATTTATTAATTATGGCCTCTTTTAGGTCTGCATAACCGTCAACAGGAGTATAAGACTTGTAATTGTCGTTAATGGCTTGTATTGCTGCCTCTTTTATAAATTCCGGGATATTAAAATCAGGTTCTCCTAAACTTAACCCAATAATATCTTTCCCCTCAGCCCTTAATTCCCTGGCTTTAGCAGCCATTGCTAAAGTCTGTGAAGTCGATAGATTATTTATTCTATCAGAAAGTTGGTTCATTGTTTGAATGTAATAATATAATTATGCTTGTAATGCTGGTTTCATTCCCATTTCCTTCAGAAATCTGAAATGAGCAGCAATTGCTTTTCTAGTAGTTTGATACTCTTTATATGGTAAATTAAATTCCTTAGCAGTTTCCCTCACTATTTTAGAAATTTTTGTGTAGTGAATATGACTGATGTGTGGGAAAATATGATGCTCTACTTGGTGATTTAGTCCGCCGGTAAACCAGTTGATAATTCTGTTTTTGGTTCCAAAGTTAACCGTGGTTTTTAACTGATGTATAGCCCAAGTGTTTTTCATAGTCCCATTTTCTTCGGGTAATGGCATTTCAGCTTCATCCATCACATGTGCTAATTGGAATATGATACTCAGAATTAAACCGGCAACATAATGCATAATGAAGAATCCTAGTAACACTTTCCACCATGCAATATCAGTAATTAAGATTGGAAGCACGATCCATGTACATAAATAAATGATTTTAGAGATCACCAATTTACTCCAATTAACCACTGGATTAGGAAACTTACCATAAGACAATTTACGTTTCATATAACGTTGCATTTGCTTAAAATCAGTAGTGATAGCCCAGTTTATAGTTAATAAGCCATAAAGTAACACAGAGTAATAGTGTTGAAATTTATGATGTTTATGCCATTCTGCATGTTTAGAAAAACGTAAGATTCTCCCAGCTTCTAAATCTTCGTCATGACCATGAATGTTGGTATAGGTATGGTGCAATACATTGTGCTGTACTTTCCAATTGTATACATTACCAGCTAGGATGTAAATGCTACTTCCCATAAGACGATTTATCCACTCTTTATTGGAGTACGAACCATGATTACCATCATGCATCACATTCATACCAACACCAGCCATACCAACTCCCATTACCACGGTAAGTAATAATTGAGCCCATGCCGGAATGTTTAGTGTAAGAAGTAAGAAGTAAGGTGCTAGGAAGATAGCAAACATAATGATTGTCTTCAACCATAATTTCCAGTTGCCTGTACGCTTGATGTTGTTATCCTTAAAATAAGCATTTACGCGTTTATTTAGTGTCCTAAAAAACTTAGCCGAATCGGTCCTGGAAAATGAAAGAGTTTGCGTAGCCATTAATTTAGATTATTAGGTATAAAAAATTATGTAATACTAATAAAACGTCAAAGATAAATAATTAATATGTGCCATTTATCGCTTTAGGGTTAAATTATTCACAGCAAAATTTAATTACTTTTGCCCAAATTAATTTTATGGAATTAATTCTTAAATATTTCGCTAATCTCAGTACAACTCAGATACAGCAACTGACTACTCTACAGGCACTTTATCTAGAATGGAATTCTAAGATTAATGTAGTGTCTCGTAAAGATATTGATGAGCTTTATCTAAGACATGTATTGCATTCGATGGGAATTGCTAAGGTGATTTCTTTTGAAGATGGTAGTCGTATTCTAGATGTAGGAACCGGGGGAGGGTTTCCCGGGATTCCACTGGCGATTCTATTTCCGAATTGTGAATTTCACCTTGTAGATAGTATCAATAAAAAACTAAAAGTGGTTAATGCTGTAGCTGATGCTTTAGAATTGAAAAATGTGAGAACCACACATAGTAGAGTAGAAGCCATAGATGAAACCTATGATTTTATTGTCAGTAGAGCGGTGACGGCTATGCCAGAATTTACAAAATGGGTAAAAGGGAAAATCTCTAGACCTCAAAGGAATACGTTGAAGAATGGAATATTGTATTTAAAAGGAGGCGATTTAACAGAAGAGCTTCAGTCCTACACTACAGTGGAAGAGTTTAAGTTATCTGATTATTTTGAAGAACCTTTTTTTGACACCAAAAAAGTCGTTTACTTACCAATGAAGTATAAATAAAAAAAGCTCCCAGTTTCAGGAGCTTTTTTTATTAGATGTTTACTGTTCTTATCTTACAATAAACTTTGTTTTGAAGTTTGAATTACTTTCAGAAGTGATATCTAGAACATATAATCCTGAGGATAAACTTACAGGAAGACTGGTACGTCTGCTGATAGAAATTGTTTCATTAAACATAATTTTACCGGTAAGGTCAATAATTCTAACCTTTGCATTCATGTCATTGTCTGAAAGGATAACAATTTCATCTCTTACAGGATTGTTTTCAAGCTTAAATGTTAAGATTTCAACATCACCTATTCCTAAGATAGAAGGCGAAATTTCATTAAGTGCAAATTCCGCATTAGCCTGCGTTAACTCAACATGACCTTCATTGGCATCTGGTAAAAATGTATTATCGAAAGGTGTGTTATTTGTTGTAGCTCTTCCAGAGAGATCGATATTATGATACCAATCAATAGGTGTGCTATCTGTAATTTCTAATGCCAAGGCACTTACTGTTGGAATGAAATTAAACTTGTCAATTTGTAATGCATTTAAAAAATCTGCTGCTAATGGATCTCCGGTTCCAATATCTCCAGTTAATCCTGAAAGATCAAATAATCCACCAGGTGCTGCATCAACACCATCTACTAGTGGGAAAGCTTGACTATTAGCAGCTTCTGTTGTAGGTGCAAATATTGGTGGGTCTATAACAATAGTACTTACATTAGCTGTTGTCCCCATTGTTGGTGTAAAATTAATATCGATATCAATATCAACATTACCAAATGGAGGAGCAGGCACTTGAAATGACGCGTTCATAACCGTAAAACCTGGACTTACCATGGTTCCACTGTTGCCAATAGCAAAATAGGAAGCTCCAATACCACTACCATTCATAATAGCTACTTTACGTACTGCTGAAGAAGGAAATCCGCTCATATTCGGATCACTTGTAAATGTGGTTCTAAATGGATGTTCTTCCGGTAGTGTTTTTGTTGGGTCAAACTCTACATCGCTGCCACCTAATAAGTGTGTTTCAAAGTGGTCTATGAGTAATTGTCTGGCTGCTGGAGATTTCAAAAATCCATCAATCAAAGGTTGAATATCGGTTACCGGATTTAGTGTGTTAAATGCTAAATAATTTAGTTGATGCTGAAGGCCAATAGGAACATTAGCACCATGATGTGGTGAATCAAATGAGATCCATAATCGGGTGTCTGCATCTCTACCAGCATCAGCTTCCATAAAATTAAGCGCATAACGGGCAATTATTCCTCCCATACTAGGGCCAATGATGACATTTTGCTCCGGACTGTTAGCAGCTTTAGCAGTATTAATAATTTCAATCAGATCAACAAGTAGCATGGCATTTCGCTCTATATAATCGGCACCACCATCAACCGTTGCGCCATCAGCTAATCTTGTATAAACCGGGAAGTTTAAAATAACAACATCAAAGCCTTCAGCTCGTACCAAATCTGCTAAATTTTGTGTACCTGATGGGCTTGGATAATCCAGTAAAGCATACAAACCTGCAATGCTACGTGTATCTCCCGGATCAAAGCCGTCAATTAAAATTATGGGCTTATCCAGGACACCGTCATTTCCTAAAAAGATTTCATATTCTCCTTCTCCAGGGTGATTGGCTGCTTCTCCGTAAGCTGTGACTAGGTCTGGAGTAATAGTGGATGTAAAATCTATAGTTTGTGCTACTAATAGTAATGGACTAAGGCACAATAATAGTAAAGTGTAATTTATTTTCATAAGCAAAGTGTTTAGAAACTTAAAGATACGATCTTTGAAAGTTGAATTCCTATTAGAATCTGTTAAATGCAAAAAAAATCCTTAAAAGTATAAGTCTTTTAAGGATTTTATTATCAAATCGTTATATGTCTGTTATCCTAAGAAAGGGTATCTGTAATCTGTTGGAGTTACAAACGTTTCTTTGATCATTCTTGGAGATACCCATCTTAATAAGTTAAGTGCGCTACCTGCTTTATCGTTAGTTCCTGAAGCTCGGGCACCACCAAATGGTTGTTGTCCAACAACGGCTCCAGTTGGTTTGTCATTAATATAAAAGTTACCCGCACTATTTTGCAATGCTTTTGTGGCTTCATCTATGGCGTATCTGTCATTTGCTAGAACAGCACCTGTTAAAGCATATTCACTAGTTTCATCCACTAACTTTAATGTTTCAGAATAAGCATCATCTTCGTACACATAGATTGTCATTACAGGTCCAAAAAGTTCAGTACACATAGTCGTGTATTTTGGATCATTAGTAACAATAACTGTAGGCTCAATGAAATATCCTTTACTCTTATCATAACCTCCACCAACTATAATTTCTGCATTGTCATCAGCTTTTGCCTCATCGATGAATTTCGCAAGTTTATCAAAAGAACCTTCATGAATTACCGCAGTAATGAAATTGCTCATATCTTCAGGAGATCCCATTTTGAATGAGTTAACATCATCAATAACCATTTGCTTAACTTCTGGCCATATATTTTTAGGAATATAGGCTCTTGAAGCGGCACTACATTTTTGACCTTGGAATTCAAAAGCTCCTCTAGAAATAGCAGTGGCCACTTGTTTTGGCACTGCAGTTTTGTGGGCAATGATAAAGTCTTTTCCTCCAGTTTCACCAACAATTCTTGGATAGGTTTTGTAATTATGAATGTTAGCTCCTATTTGTTTCCAAAGTTCTCTGAATATAAATGTTGATCCGGTGAAATGTAAACCAGAAAAATCAGGACTTGCTAATACCGTATTTGTAATCATAACCGGATCACCAAAAACCACATTAATAACACCGTCAGGTACACCTGCTTCCTTAAACACATCCATGATAACTTTAGCAGAGTAAATTTGACTGTCACTAGGTTTCCAAACAACCACATTTCCCATCATAGCCATAGAGGCAGGAAGATTGGCTGAAATAGCAGTAAAGTTGAAAGGTGTTACGGCGTAGGTAAAACCTTCAAGCGGTCTGTATTCTAATCGGTTCCATGCACCGCTTGTACTTTCTGGCTGCTCATGGTAGATATCCGTCATGTATTGCACATTAAAGCGAAGAAAATCGATAAGCTCACAAGCTGCATCAATTTCAGCTTGATGTATTGTTTTAGATTGCGCAATCATTGTAGCAGCATTTATTTTGGCTCTGTAAGGACCGGCGATCAACTCTGCAGCTCTTAAAAAGATACCTGCTCTTTGTTCCCATGGTAACTGCGACCATGTTTTTCTTGCTTCTAATGCTGTTGCAATGGCATCTTCAATATGGGTTTGTTCTGCCAAATGGTATGTTCCAACAATATGCTGGTGGTCATGTGGCGGAGACATGGTTCTTGTATTATCGGTTTTGATATCTTTTCCATTGATATATAGAGGGACATCAATTTTGCTATTAAACATCGTCTTATATTCTGCTAAAACAGCTTCTCTTTCAGGTGATCCCGGAGCGTATGATTTAACAGGCTCGTTAATAGCTACTGGTACATTGAAGAATCCTTTTCCCATAGTTATGTATATGTTTATTTGGTTTAAGAAAAATTGAAGTGCAAAGGTACAATTTTTGTTCCATATTATTATGATTTTCAAGTTGTGAGATCACAATGAAAAACCAAAATATTTTGTAAGTTGCCATCTTGTTTACAGACCTAATGCTTTTAATTATAAAATAGACCTGCTGTGACTCAAAATGACGCTTTCATATTAACCATGGCTTATCCTGAAACCATTGTAATGGTTGCTGATGAATGGTATTCACCGTATATGCGATTAGTTGGTATAGGTAAGAAGAACTATGTTAAAGCTGGTCATGCTGCCCTAGTTTTAATTGATAAGAATACGGGTGATTTGGAATATCATGATTTTGGTAGATATATTACACCTGAACCAGATGGTCGTGTTAGAGGCAGAAGAACAGACCGAGAACTTTATTTTCCAATTAAAGCTCATATTGAAAATGATAACATCACAAATCTTGAAGAGATATTGGCTTTTCTGGCTACAAATCCCAAGCTCACTCATGGTGAAGGTAAGTTGATTGCTTCAGTATGTTCGAAAGTAGACTACAAAAAAGCCAGAGCGCATATAGACGCTATGCAATCACGGGCTTTTATACGTTATGCAGCATTTATTAAAAATGCATGTAATTGTGCACGATTTGTAACCGATACGTTGATAGCTAGTGTTAATGATGAGGCCATTGTGAAGCGACTTAAGAAGTCTAAATGGTTCACGCCTAGCACTGTTGGAAATGTTACCATTGCTGATACTGAAGATCATATTTATGAAGTTTCTGAGGAAGGGGAAATAGGTGTTTTTACAACGACTGTTAGTAATGTAAATAAGGAAATGTTTCTAGATCGACTCAATGGTCATAACCCAGGATTTATTGGAACACTTCAACCAAAGCATAATGAAGAAAAACAGGAACACTCACAGTGGTTGAGTGGTATAGCAGCTGGTGCATGGTTTGAATTACATGATTTAGAAGATGAAGTAGAATTCAGGTTCAGAAGAATATCTCCATATGGTAATGTTGATGTGGATGGCGTTTATAGAATAGATAATGCCGCAGAGTTTAACATTGCGTCTGAATATAAATTTGTACAATATTCCAACTGTTTATTCTTTCACATTGAACAGAACGAGATCTTATTTAAATTTAATTATCTGAAAGATTTTAATGCCTAGTTTAAAGCAAAAGGAGCACTAAGCTTGAAAGAAGGAATATAAACTTTAAACTTATTGGTCGTTGTAAAGTTTACCATATTGTAATGCCCTTGCATAGCACCAAATGGAGAAGTGAGCAAACAACCAGAGTTGTATGTATGAGACTCTCCAGGTTTTAAAACAGGTTTTTTACCGATAACACCTTCACCCTCAACAATCTCAGTATTATTAAGCGCATCGAGTATTTTCCAATACCTAGAATTGAGTTGAACAGAGTCTTTACTCTGGTTTTCAATAGTCACCCTATATCCAAACGCAAAGTGTACTTTGTAATTTTTGTAAAAAGTACCTTCAAATGAAGTTTCAACTGAAATTTTGATACCGCTTGTAACTTGTTGTACCATTGCGTTTTGTTAATAGAGATTAGCTAAAATAGCATATTTTTTAAATACTTAGTATAGATAATAGACTAACGCCTTATTTTTTAACATATTTTGACAGGTTCAGAAAATCTAGATAACTCTTCATTCTTTTCTACAAAGGCCTCTAACGTTTTAAAGAATGTGACAATATCATTATGATCTACGACTGTATTTATAGTAACAAGTCTCACAAATTCTTTTCCTTTAAAATTCCCAAATCCTACCATTAATTCTGAATTTTCATATAGCGCGGTACATAGTTTACTAGCAGGAATGCCTTTATAATTGAAACAAACAGAAATAGAATCGTCATCGCTAAATAACTCATAATCTGAGTTTTTCTTTATATAGGCTCTGGCTGTGTCAGCCAATGCAAACTGATGATCCACTATTTTTTTTAGACCTTTGGTGCCAACAGATTTCCATAGTGTCCATAATTTTAAGGCGTCGTTTCTTCTACCGCATTGAATGGATGTTTTTCCCAAATTGTAATCATCTGTATCTGTTTGATATAAATAATCAGCTTCATTGGAGAAAGAATGATGTAATTGTGCTTTATGTTGGGTTACTATAATTGAACAGCTTAATGGGGTACCTAACATCTTATGAGCATTAACACTAAAAGAATCTGAGTGTTCTAGACCTTTTACTAGATGTTTGTATGTGTCACTAAAAATAACACCACCGCAATATGCACCGTCTACATGTAACCATAAATTATATGCTCTGCTAACTTTACTAATAGCTTCTAAATCATCAAAAGCACCTAGAACAGTAGTTCCTGCTGTAGCATTGATGAAGAATGGTTCATATCCATTATTGAGGTCTTCATTAATAAGACGCTCAAGGTCTTCTGCTAGCATTTCTCCTTTATCATTGGTTTTTACAGGGCGAACCTGATTTTTCCCAAGACCAGTTAAAGCTGCATTTTTTGTAATGGAATAATGAGAGACCTCGGAGGTATACACTGTCATTTTATGCGTTATACCATCAGTTCTAATTTTCCTGTTTTTATAATCTCTAGCCATGATCATAGCCATCATATTGCTCATAGAACCTCCAGGAGCAAATGTGCCATCACTGTTGTTGGTATCATACCCTGCTAACTCGCATATATTTTTCAATACTATTTTTTCGATACCTACCTGAGGACCGGCTACTTTATATGTATACATGCTGTTATTAAACATAACTGCCATAAGATCTCCGAGAGTAGACTTTCCTATTCTTCCTCCGAAAAGCTGATTAAAGAACGATTTAGATGCTGTTTTTGGAGTAGATTTAATGATATCAATTAAGATGCTTTTATACGCTTCATCGAGCATAGGGTCTTCGTTGAGCGAAAGATCCAAAACGTCATATAAGTCTGATGTATTAATTGGTTGAGCTACAGGTTGCTTGGATTCTTCTTCCAGTAGGATATGACACAACTCAGAAAACAACTTAATATCTTTATGCATGGCAATAAATTTAGATGTGAAAATACTAAATCTTAGTAATACACACAGGTCTTAGTCACTTAATTATATCAAACTTACATCAATACAATTGTATATTAGTTTGAAATGTTGATGGAGCTGGTTTCTCCAAAACCGATCAAGCGATCATATCTGGCACCTAAATCTCTGTAATACACTAGAATTTTATAGTTGTTCTCAGTTTGCCAAAAGCTACCTCCAATGGTATTTTCATCAACTTTTCCATTTTTGTCTACAATCACATATTTGTAATTGTAAAAGCCCTGCTTTAGTCGAAAAGCACATTCGTATATACCTTCTTCACTATTGTATATCATCTTGGTAGAAGGCTCAATAGCATAATTGTTGAAGTTGCCATACACGTGCACCTCTTTATCTTGCAATTCGTCATAGATTAAAGAAAAGTGAACCATGGTATAATCTGCTTCCGTGCTAGAATCTTGTCGATCAAGCACATTAACCAAGAAGTTTCCGTTTATATCCGGATTGTATGTGTAAGGTAAATTAGCTCTAGCTACATTAGTAAAGAGATACGACTGATAAATATCTTGCAAATCTGTAAATTGAACTCCCACGTTTGAGGCTCTTACATCTTTATTTTCAAAATAAAGGAATTCGTTGCCTCCCCAAAATGAGGATTCCTGATTGTAGCGGTAAGTGAGTTCGTTTCCTAAAATATATTGTGGTTTAAGATCAGAAATAGAATTCTTTAGGTTATTGTTTTGAATGACTAGCGTTTTTACCGTTTGCATTGGGTTATTAAAGTTAATACGGTTAGAAGATATGGTCATATTGATGGTTTGTTTCTTATCTATGGATTCCATGTCTCTAGTTCTTCTAACCACAGCGCCAACATCTGCAAGGTTTTCATAGATCATGAACTTTCTAGAAAACATCAGATCACCATAATCATCATAAATAGAAATCATATAATTTCCACTTTTAATTAAACCTCTAGTTTGCTGATTAGGAATTGTGAGCTTATAATGCGAATAGAGTTGGTATGTATTAAATGAATTGTAGTATTCTATAATCCTTTGGTTGTCCATGCCTCTTAAGTATTCTGCTTTGGCTAATACTGAAGGTGTCCAATCAAAATTAAAATGCTCTATGATGTAGTAATAATCTTCTTCATCTCCATTAAGTGCATCAAACTCTAGCACTATGGGATCATTAAGTTTTAGGATAGGGAGTTGACTTTCAGGAGTGTTGCTTTTAAACGTTATTGTTTTAATATAATCAGGGGGGGCTACCTCCTTAACTTGAGCAGTGACATTCGCTGAAAAAAGTGATATCAAGAATAAAAAAAATATCCGCATTACCATGTTAGTGTTTCGTATTTAGACCTAAATATAATCAAAATCTATGCCTTATCGCATTTAGCTTATTTATAATCATTTTAAATAAAAAAGTTGAAGTGTTTTAAAAAAAAAATTGACCATTAATTCGTAAATTTGCACGGATTTTTAAGATAACTAATCTTTAGATAAATATGTCAAAAGACATTCGAATTAAAAAAGGTCTGGACATTAGGCTCATAGGTGAAGCTGAAAAAACCATAGAAAATGCAATACTTAGCAACTTCTATGCAATCAGACCAGAAGATTTCCATAGTATTATTCCAAAACTTGTTGTTAAAGAAGGTGCCCATGTAAAAGCGGGGGAACCTATTTTTTATAAAAAAGAAAATGAAGCGGTCAAATTTGTATCGCCAGTTTCTGGACAGGTAACAGAAATTCAACGCGGCCCTAAACGACGTGTAGATGCTATAAAAATCACAGCTGATAAAGAACAAAGTTTTGTAGATCATGGTGCAATTAACCCTGAAAATACTGATGCAGACAAATTAAAGTCGCATCTATTAGCTTCAGGTTGTTGGGCATTCATAAAACAACGTCCATATGATGTTGTTGCTAATCCTGATGTAGCTCCAAAGGCTATTTTTATATCAGGTTATGCAAGTGCTCCTCTAGCAGCAGATTTAGATTTTGTATTAGCAGGGAAAGAGGCTGAATTGCAAGCTGCTGTTACAGCATTATCGAAACTTACTGAAGGACAAGTTCATGTTTCAGTTGGTAAAAAAGCGGATTCGCCTTTAGCAGGCCTTGACAATATTACCCTACACAATGTGTCCGGTCCACATCCATCAGGAAATGTTGGAACACTAATCAATAAAGTTGACCCTGTTAATAAAGGAGAGGTAGTATGGACAGTAAATGCACAGGACCTTGTCATCATTGGAGAGTTGTTACTTACAGGGAAGTTTAATGCAGAGCGTGTTGTGGCATTAGTCGGATCATCTGTAAAAAAACCAAGGTATTTTAGAACAAGAATAGGATCAGAAGTTGCGACTATGATATATGACAATGGCGTAGATAAAGATGGTAACGATCGCATTATATCTGGTAACGTCCTCTCAGGGAAACAAGTAAAACCTGATGGTTTTCTAGATTATTACAGCAATGTGATTACCGTAATTCCTGAAGGAAATGATTACGACTTCTTCGGATGGAATAAACCGATCTTTAACAAGATATCAACGTCTAGAGCATTGACTTTTTCTTGGTTATCACCAAAGAAAAAATATGACCTTAACACAAATACTAATGGTGAACATCGTGCTTTCGTAGTAACAGGAGGTTATGAAGAAGTATTTCCTTT
This sequence comes from Winogradskyella sp., assembly GCA_965230605.1. Lineage (GTDB taxonomy): Bacteria > Bacteroidota > Bacteroidia > Flavobacteriales > Flavobacteriaceae > CBDDLD01. Next base: position 634,367 of record CBDDLD010000004.1, read on the forward strand.
AGACATCTATCCAATGCAGATTTTAAAAGCATGTATGTATAAAGATTTAGATGAGATGGAAGCTTTAGGAATGTATGAGGTAGCACCTGAAGATTTTGCATTAACAGAGTTTGTATGTGTGTCTAAACAGCCGCATCAAAAAATTATAAGAGAAGGGTTAGACTTAATGCTCAAAGAAATTGGATAATTATTCATTGAGGAACCAAATGAAAAAAAGTACAAGATGGGTTTAAAAGAAAATTTACACAATTTTAAAGAAAAGAATAAAGATAAAAAGTGGCTTCCTGGTTTTAACGCCCTTTTTACATTCTTATATACACCAAATGAGACCACACATAATGGTACTCATATTAAGGCGGCAGATGATTTAAAACGTACTATGAATACGGTTATCATGGCGCTTGTACCGTGTTTAATCTTCGGGATGTTTAATGCGGGGTATCAGCATTATCTTGCTCAAGGCTTAATAGAATCTGCTGATGGGTTTTTAGGCGCATCGTTCTGGACATGGGATAACTTTGTTATTGGACTTTGGAAAGTATTACCATTAGTAGTTGTATCCTATGGAGTAGGTTTGGCTATAGAATTCCTTTTTGCTGTAATCAAAGGACATGAAGTTGAGGAAGGTTACTTGGTAACTGGGATGTTAGTACCGCTAATTGTACCCGTTGATATACCATTATGGATGCTTGCTGTAGCTGTAGCCTTTGGTGTAGTCATAGGAAAAGAAGTATTTGGTGGAACAGGAATGAATATTTTAAATCCAGCATTAACCATTCGTGCATTCTTGTTCTTTGCTTATCCAACATGGATGTCGGGAGACAAGGTTTGGGTACATGGAGCAGTTGAGCGTGATGCCGCAATAGCTGCTGGTGAAAGTGTAGATGCAATCTCTGGTGAAACACTATTAGGGTATTATGCAAAATCTGGACAAGAATTAACCTTAGCAGGTACAGATACAGTAACCACTTATGGTGAACGTGCATCAGAACTATATTCTTTTGCAGATATGTTCTGGGGTATTATACCTGGTTCTGTAGGAGAGACATCTAAATTTTTAATCATTATTGGAGCTTTATTTCTCATTTTTACCAAAATTGGAAGTTGGAGGATTATGCTAAGTACTATCATTGGAGCATTAGTTATGGGATTAATATTCAATGGTGTTGTAGATGCGGGATGGATAGGAGAATCGAGTAAATTTTATGGGTTAATGAGTGTTCCGTTCTGGCAGCATTTAATTGTAGGTAGTATCCTTTTTGGAGCCGTATATATGGCAACCGATCCGGTAACCGCATCTCAAACTAATAAAGGAAAATGGATCTACGGATTCTTAATTGGGTTTATATCAATCATGATTCGTGTGTTTAATCCAGCATATCCAGAAGGTGTATTCTTGGCTATTTTATTAATGAATGTTTTTGCACCAACCATAGATCATTACGTAGTACAAGGGAATGTTAAACGAAGACTAAAACGTCTTAAAGTTAAAACAGCTTAAACGATGGAAAAAAGAACAGACAAAAATTCATATACCGTATTTTTTGCCATAGGTATGGTTGTTGTTGTAGGTGCTTTATTAGCCTATTTAGCATCAACATTAAAACCTAAAATTACTGAAAATCAAAGGTTAGAAAAGCAACAGAATATCCTTTATGCTATGGGTATAAATGATAATGATGAAACTAGTGCTGTATTTATCTCTACGGATAAAGCACCCGAAGCTTTTAATAAAAATGTAGCTGATCAGATAGTAATTACTGTAGACACTAATGGTAAGGTTGTAAAAACTCAAAGTAGAGATGAGTATTATGAGGAAACCAAACAAGAGCCTTACCTTATTGATGTAAAAAAAGAACAAGCTAATGCAAAAGATGGTGGAGAAAGAAAGTTACCACTCTTTGTTGGTAAAAATTTAGAAGGAAAAACAGTATATGTAGCACCGATACGAGGAAAAGGTCTTTGGGATGCCATCTGGGGGTATGTAGCTATGGATGAAAACATGGTGGTTCAAGGTGCATACTTTGATCATAAAGGAGAAACGCCTGGGCTTGGCGCCAATATTAAGCAACGTTATTTTATGGATGATTTTATTGGTGAGCACCTGTTATCAAAATCAGGTGAGTTTAAAGGTATCACAGTAGCAAAAGGTAATGCTGACCCTAAGAATAATGATAAGACAGATAATGAAGTAGATGCTATTGCAGGTGCCACAATCACAGGAGATGGTGTGTAACAGCCATGATTAAAAAAGATTTAAAATTGTATTTACCTTACTTTAATTCAATAAAAGGAAAATAAGCTATGGCAAAAGACAGTAGATTAATATTAGACCCACTAACGGACAACAACCCAATTACAATTCAGGTACTAGGTATTTGTTCAGCTTTAGCAATTACAGCCGAACTAGAAGCTTCGATTGTAATGTCCATATCCGTTTTATTCGTAATGGGTGTTGGAAATGTAGTTATCTCCCTAATGCGAAATATTATTCCTTCAAAAATTAGAATTATTGCACAGCTTATAGTTGTAGCAACACTAGTAATTATTGTGGATTTAGTACTGAAAGCCTTCGCTTACGAATTGAGTAAAACACTTTCTGTATTCGTAGGGTTGATCATTACAAATTGTATCATCATGGGACGTTTTGAAGCTTTTGCCTTAGGTAATGGGCCATGGAGATCATTCTTAGATGGTATTGGTAATGCTTTAGGTTATGGAATCATACTTGTAATTGTTGGCTTCTTTAGAGAATTATTAGGTTCAGGAACACTATTAGGTTTTCCGGTGTTAGGTGACCCTATTGAGAAGACTGGCCTTTACTCTATTGGATATGAAAACAACGGTTTTATGCTGTTATCACCAATGGCATTAATTGTTGTAGGTATTATTATATGGGTCCAAAGGACTAGAAATAAAGCATTAATAGAAGATTAATATGAAGTGGCTGTAGAGTCTAACTCGATGCCTCAAAGAAAAAATATATGGAACACGTAGAATTATTTTTTAAGTCAATATTCATCGATAACATGGTATTTGCAACATTCTTAGGAATGTGTTCTTACCTTGCCGTGTCTAAAAAAGTATCAACAGCCGTAGGTCTTGGAGCTGCTGTCATATTTGTATTAGCCATCACAGTACCTCTAAACTGGTTATTAGATCAGTACATACTAAAAGAAGGTGCCCTTGCTTGGTTAGGCCCAGAGTATGCGGATTACGATTTAAGCTTTTTATCGTTCATCATGTTCATTGCTACCATCGCAACTATGGTACAATTGGTTGAAATTGTAGTGGAGAAATTCTCTCCATCATTATACAACTCATTAGGGATTTTCTTACCATTGATTGCAGTAAACTGCGCTATCTTAGGAGGGTCGCTATTTATGCAATCACGTGAGATCGAGACCTTAGGCTTAGCGTTTAACTACGGTGTGGCTTCAGGAATCGGATGGTTCTTAGCGATTCTTGCTATAGCTGCCATTCGTGAAAAAATCAGATATTCTAACGTACCACCGCCACTAAGAGGTTTAGGAATTACGTTTATTATTACTGGGTTAATGGCCATCGGTTTTATGAGTTTTGGAGGTATGTTAACTGGTGGAGACGAAGAAGCTAAGCCAGAAACTGAGACAGTAGAAGTTGAAGATGAAGAAATGAAAAAAGAAACAGAACAAGCACTAGCTGATAACACAATAAAAGGATTAGAGTAATATGATATTAGCAGCAGGAACAACAGGAACTATTATAGCAACTATAGCCGCTTTCTTATTAGTGACTTTATTACTAGTTGCCTTATTACTATTTGTAAAACAAAAATTATCACCATCTGGTCCGGTAAAGATTTTAATCAATGGGGAAAAAGAGATTGAAGTGGCCTCTGGGGGAACACTACTATCTACTCTTGGAGGTGAGAAGATCTTTTTACCATCAGCATGTGGTGGAGGTGGAACATGTATCCAATGTGAATGCCACGTATTGTCAGGTGGAGGAGAAGCATTACCAACTGAAACACCACACTTTAGTAGAAAAGAATTACAACATGGTGCACGTTTATCTTGTCAGGTAAAAGTAAAACAAGACATGGAGATTACGATTCCGGAAGAAGTATTCGGAATTAAAAAGTGGGAAGCTGTCGTTGTGCGTAATTACAATGTAGCTTCTTTTATTAAAGAGTTTGTGGTTGAGATTCCTGAAGATATGAATTACAAGGCTGGAGGTTACATTCAGATAGAGATACCTCCATGTGAGATTAAGTACTCTGACATAGATATTACAGCTCACCCTGAAGAGCATGAAACTCCAGATAAGTTTCAAGCAGAATGGGATAAGTTTGGTTTATGGCCATTAGTAATGAAGAATGATGATGTTGTGGAACGTGCCTATTCTATGGCTTCTTACCCAGCAGAGGGACGCGAGATTATGCTTAACGTACGTATTGCTACACCGCCATGGGATCGTTCTAAGAATGCTTGGATGAATGTGAACCCGGGAGTGGCATCATCATACATTTTTGCACAGAAGCCTGGAGATAAAGTAACAATTTCCGGTCCTTATGGTGAGTTCTTCATCAATGAGTCTGAATCAGAAATGCTATATGTAGGTGGAGGAGCTGGTATGGCACCAATGCGATCTCACCTTTACCACTTATTCAGAACAATAAAGACGGGTAGAAAAGTAACGTATTGGTACGGTGGACGTTCTAAGCGTGAATTATTCTACATTGAGCATTTTAGAAAACTAGAAAAAGACTTTCCTAACTTTAAATTCTACATGGCACTTTCTGAACCTTTAGAGGAAGACAACTGGAAGGTGAAAAACGATATCAATGATGAAGCAGGAGATGGTTTTGTCGGTTTCATTCACAACTGTGTGATCGATAATTACCTAAACCATCATGAAGCACCAGAAGATATAGAACTATACTTCTGTGGTCCACCATTAATGAACCAAGCAGTTCAGAAAATGGGAGAGGATTTTGGTATTCCGGATGAACATATACGATTTGATGATTTCGGAGGATAATCTTCAAATCAAAAATATAAAAGAACCCATCGCGAAAGTGATGGGTTTTTTATTGTATCTAATCATTCTAATAACTAGATATAAAATTATAATGTCACTTCGAGTTATCCCGACCAGTCTGCTGTCGGGATGTATCGAGAAGATCAGTTTGATGGTCATCCAAAACTCAACTCGAACTGACATTAAATAACCATTAATAACATTTGTATACTAAGCTTTCAGACCTACTTTTCAATAAGTTCTTGTAATTTATCGTATTGACAACACCATCTAACTGGCATAAAAAGTCAATAACAGCATCCAGCCCATTGAACAACTCATCATTTGATAATTGTGGAGGTCTTATACCATCATGGCGAAGTGGTAAAGAATAACCACAAGCTTTTAAAAATGTAGCTTCTATTTGAAGTATTTCCATGGGAGAGTATCCATTAAAACGTCTTCCGAACTTATGGTTCACAATGCCTACATAATTCAACGTTAGAGAACCATGGTCATCTGAAAAATGCTTCCATGCATCTGTATTATCCATAATATTGCCAACAGCACACTGCTTACAACACTCCGGATTTAAAGTGTTATTGTGAAAAGCATTATAGAGTTTCAATAAAGCTTGCTCTAAACGTTTTGGGGTATTCATAGCTTTTAAATTGAAAACCTAAGATACAAAAGAATTATGCGATATAAAACCTTAGTTCTTTAAGTCTTTCATAATTTCTTGAATAGCCCTGTCTAATTGAGGCTGTTTTCCGGTTAAACGATCTTCAAAAGATTCACCAACATAGATGTCTGGTTTAACTCCGGTAAACTCAAGATTATCACCACTTAATGAATAGCAACCCCAAGAAGGTAAACGATAGAAAGAACCATCGACAAGCCCGGCTCCTGAAGTGAAAATGATCCAACGGTACGTTTCTGTACCTATCACTTTTCCTAAACCTAATTCTTTAAAGCCTGCTGAGGTTACTTCAGCATCACTTAAAGTTTGTTCATTAACTAATATGATAATAGGTTTAGCAGCAGGGCCAAAATTAGGCTGCGATGCTAATTTTCCTTCTCTATACTTCCATTGTGCATAGGGTTTTTGCGATAAAAACTGCAATACATCATCATGTACATTACCTCCAGTATTGTTTCTAAGGTCTAATATGAGAGCTTCTTTATTGTAAGCTTCAGAAACCATCTCACGCATAAAATTATTCAATTCACCACCTCCCATATTTTTCATATGGACATAAGCAATTCGATTGTTGCTTTTAGAATCTACATAAGATTGATTATCTGCTACCCATTCATCATATAATAGATTTCTCATTGCAAACGAAAAGGTAGGGTGAATATTTACTGTATGAGACTTCCCATTTCTAGAAAATGTTAACTGCATTTCATTATCACGAGATGGATTAGAAAAGTAGGCTTCTCTATTCATTTTAGGATCTACAGCCGTCCCATTAACAGCCGTAAGAATATCTCCCGGTTTAATATCTTTTCCTGAAACATCTGCAGGACTTTTAGCCACAATACGCTCTACTTTGTATGGATTGTCTTTTGAATATACAATCCCGGTTTCAGAAGTACGGCTGCCATAATATGTTGCATCTTCTCTACCATTTGATCTAAATCCAAAATGAGACGTATTCAACTCTCCAAGCATATCATTAAACAATAAACTCAATTGAGAACGTTTGGTCAAATGAGGTAAAAACTTTGCGTATTTATCTCTTAGTTTTTGCCAGTTTTCGCCATGGAATTTCTCATCGTAAAAGTTAGACTCAAAACCGGCCCATGCTTCATAAAACATTTGATTAAACTCGTTCACAAGGTTTTTTCTAAACGTAGCTTTCGTTTCTATTTTAGTTAATTTATTAGAAGCCACATTCATGGTATTAATATTACCTCTGGTTAAGATATAGTGAGAGCCTTTCACACTTACTATCTGCCCACCTCTAACAGGTTGCTTGCCTACTTTTTCTGTTTTGTCATCTTCAAATGGTTTCTTAACGGTACGCCATAAACTATAACTGCCTTTATCATGGTCTGAACCATAATAGATATATGTGGTCTTATCTTTAGTAATCTCATACACACCAGACTGAGACCCATATGCAGGGCCAATACGTTGTAAACGGTCCATTAAGCCTTTCGGATTTATAGTAATAGTGATAGAGGGTTCGTCTTTTTTCTCTTTATCCTTTCCTTCACCTTTTTTGTCCTTGTCTTTTTTATTTTCTTTTTCTTCAAATAAAGCATCAAATTTATCTGTGGTATACGGGGCTTCGTATTTGTCTAAAGCCATACGATAAATATGTCCACCAGAGCCTCCTCTTGGGAAACTAGGAGCAGTGAGATTAGAATCGAAATAAATGTACTTACCATCAGCTGACCATACAGGGTTACTTTCACTCACCCCAGTTTTTGTTAAGTTCATCACTTGTTTTGAAGGGATGTGATAAGTGAATATGTCTAGCTCAAAGTTTCGATAGGCATTATAAAGGATATAGTTATCATCAGGTGAAAATTGAGGAACCGGAGCATATAATGCCCAAAATTCATCATTGACAACTGTAGTACTTTTAAAATTACTCAGGTCCATTAACTTCAAATCGTTACGACCACTGATATAAGCTACATTTTCGAGTTTATGATCTAAAACCAAGTTGACATTATTTTGAGCCTCATTGGTTAATCGCTTTTCAGAACTTTTACCATCAGCTGATATGGTATAGATGTTTGTATACCCTGAAGCGGTTTGTGTATAAATAAGGCTACGATTGTCTTTAAGCCATTTCACCTCTCTAACACGCTCATCTGGTGTTGTATTTAGTTTTTTAATGAACTTCCCTTTAATATCAGAAACAAACAATTCGCCTCGAGAAATAAACGCCATTTTTTTATTATCTGATGAAACATCGAAATAAGTAATATTTCGATCTACATTAAAATCTTGAGATTTAGAAAGCGTATTATTTTTATTAATTGTAATGGCTACTTTTTGCGATCTTTTACTTCCAACGTCATAAACGAATATTTGATAGTCTTTAGTAAACACAACTTTATTTCCATTAGCACTTACTTGTGGCCAACCTATAGAGCTTTTAAATTTTGTGAGCGCTGTTTTGTTAGAATTTGAAAATGTATATAAGTTATACTCACCATTAACTTCGTCAGAAGCAAAGAAAATATTACCATTTCTATCTATGGTAGCCCACATATCCTTACCTCTGTAATCTGTATATTTTTTATAAACCTTGGTGTTTGGATTGTATGATTTTATGTCTGGATTATAATCACCTTTGTAACGCTTACGATGTGTAAAGTTTTTACTTTCCCAACTTTCATTAAAGAAGACTTCTCCAGTTGAGGGGTGATTAACTACATTATGCACATTGTTAAAATAATGTTCAAACAATCTGGTAGGAGTGCCTCCACTCATAGAAATCTTGTAACCACTGAACCGGTTATGACGGAATGAAGTGAAGAAAATGTCTTTAGAATCCCAAGACCAACTATCTACATCATCACCCGAATCATGAAACGTCAACTGTTTAATTTCACCACCATTCATTGGCATTAGATACACATCCTTATTACCATATTGCGTAGCGCTAAATGCGATCCATTTACCGTCAGGAGAGATGCGGGGTAATGTTTCGTCCCCTTCCATGGCTGTAAGTCGAAATGCTTCTCCGCCTGAAGCAGAGACTTTCCATAGATCACCATCATAGCTAAAAACTATAGTCTCACCATCTGGAGATAATGTTGGGTCAATTTGAAAATAAGTGTCTTGAGCATTTAATAAGCTTCCTGAGATTAATAAAGTAAGGATGGAAAATAAATAGCGTAATTTCATGATTTTAACGATTTTTAATTGACGTTTTTGATAGTCTTTATAATTATGTTTTAAAGATACTTGAAAGGGTTGTATTAATTCAATCCTACTTGACCTTTAACAGATTCGAATAGTTTTTGAGAGTCAAAACCGATACCATCTTTAAATATGGTTTCTGTTTTACGGATATTTTTAATGTCACTGCTTAGGTCTCCATTTATAAGAATGAGGTCTGCTTTTTTTCCAACCTCAATAGAACCAACATCTTTGCTAATTTCTAAGAAATTTGCACCGTTAAGAGTGCATATTTTTATAGCAACTTCTAATTTGAACCCAGCCTCTACTAAGATCTCTACTGTACGTTGATTAGCATAGCCAGCAACTGTACGTCCGGCTCCTGTAGGATCTGTACCTGCAACTAACTGTCCGCCTTTGTCATAAAAGCGTTTCACCCACTTAAGATTTTTATTGAATCGAGCAATGGTTCCTTGATCACGCCCTTGAGCACGTTCGTACCCGGCTTTTATGCGTTCCTGAATTTGAGGCGCCAATGCGTCATAACCTCCACCGGGGACCATTTCTCTATCAGTATATGGTTCAAAAACATTGGGAGTAGTTGTTAGAACGGTTTCGTTTTTTATGAGAAGATCGATCAAAGCATTTATGGTTTCACCATCTTCAGGTTCGTTATTAAGTCCTTCTCTAGCAGCAATAGGGTCACAAAGGTTCTCTTCTTTATCTTTAGCAAAATCTGTAGCAGCCATAAACCCATGTTCTAAGTTGTCGATGCCAATATTTGATGCTTCAGCATAAGTTAATGAACATAGATGTCCTGTAACTTTAAGACCGCGCTTATGAGCTTCTTTTACACAAATTCTCAGATCTTCTTTGGTAATATTATTATAGACCTTAAATGATGTTACTCCTTTATCTGCCCAATAATTTACAATTTTTGAAACTTCATCTGTATTACCAATAAATCCTAACTCAGGAACTTTAGGGCCTTCTCGTTCTATAAAAGGACCCGTTACATGCATTTTTGGTCCGGTCATTAAGCCTCGGTCTATCCATTTTTTGACATTCAGATCAGTTTGAGGTTGAATACTTCCGGCGGTTCTCATCGATGTAACACCTCCAGCGAGGTAAAGTCGTGGAAAAGTAAAAGTCATCTGCCCAACACTAAACCAATTTTCAAAAGGCTTGGTATAGAACATATGCTCATGAAGCATAACCAAACCTGGTATTAGGGTCTTACCAGTACCATCAATATTACTGATTGAATCTGGGACTGATATGGTGTTACTATCATCAATTCTTGTAATCTTGTTATTTTCAACAATAACTGTTTGATTACGTTTTAAGGTAGCTCCTGTGCCATCAATAAGTGTTACGTTTGTGATAGCAAATGTGGGTTGGTCATTAGTTATAAATCGTTTTACTTGCGGAGAAAATTCCTGAGCACCAATCTGCATTGCACAAAACAATGTGCATATTAAAGTGAGTTTTAGTTTCATTTTAAATTGTTTAATTCTGTTGAGATTTGATTTAGAATATGTTCTATATCCTCTCTAAGAGAAGCATAGTATACATCTCTGGTGGTTTGTGACATGCCTTGATAAAGTATAAGGTCGTTTTCAAAAACAACCAGATCAAATAGGCCCTTGATGTTAGTCTTTTCAAACTTAGAACTCTTCGGGACATCACTGTTCAAAGCCCTAAAAACTGCTCCAAGACTTATATTTTCTTTAGTGTACGAAGACATATTATTGCGGTTTTCAATCGTCGCTAATTCTTGTCGATTGACTATTTTGAGCGAATTGCCAAACGCAGCTATGTCTTGCCTTAAGGCATTATTAGTAATTAGTTTCAGGTTGCCTGAGCTAATAATATCGGTAAGAACGCCAGTAGAAGGACTATATAATACTTCATACCTTAAAGCAATTCCAATATATTTTGCGATGTCATTTGAGGATGTTGTGTCTAGCTTTTTCTCATTAAAAAAAGTTAATAATTCTCCCAGCTGTGCTACTAAAACCTCATTGAGGTGAATGGTTTCATCTAAAATATCAAGATTGTTGGTAAACTCAGTTTGTAGGGCTTCTAGGTATAATTTTTCTGATTGCTTACTTTTTTTAACTTCATTTAGATTATTAACCTGAAGAGCAATTAAAATTCCAATAACTACGAGGGCAATTTCTCCAATTGCGTATAATAAATAGCGAGTTAACTTACTTTCAGTGATTGACTTTTGGCGTATACGTCTAAAAAAAGTAATCATATGTTATACTACTTAATATTTAAAACAGATTTAGGCATATGCATAGTCACCAACATATTTGGTAAATCTACAACTTCAGCGATTTGGAGATCTCCTGCTAAAGAGCATAGTGCATAGGCTTCATCAGTGGTCAGATTATGGGTGTCTTTGAGATAATTTACCATGTATAAAGTGGCCTTTCTAGCAGCGTCGTCTATAGTAGGAGCAAATCCTGTAGTTGCATAAAACTCGTCGGTTTCATACTGAGGTTCTTCAATAGGTTTCCCTTTTATAAGTTCAATTTCATAGACAATGCGTAAAGGGCACTCTATGGCCGTGCCACAAACTTCTCCCAGACCTTGAACAGCATGGCCATCACCAATAGAGAATAGTCCACCCTCAACAAAAACAGGGAAGTATAAGGTAGTACCTTCACTCATGTTAGGGTCATCCATATTGCCACCGTTAGCACGAGGAGGAATAGTACTTAAAAGTGCTGTGGTGTCTGGTGCTACTCCCATTACTCCTGGGAACGGATTTAATGCCAATGTTATATCGTCCTTAAACGTCACGGTAGTTGTGTTTTTACCAAGTTCGTATAGTTTAAGGTACTTGGTATTGATAGTGTCGGCTAAAAACCCAAATCCGGGTAGAATAGCATTCCATCCCCAATCTCCCAATTCTATCTCATGTAAAGTGACTTTAAGAACATCTCCGGGTTGTGCTTCTTCTACATAAACAGGACCGGTAAGTGGGTGAATAGGTTCAAAATCTAACGAATCTAAGGCACCTAATGTAGAGTGAGGGTTAAACTGACCATCACTTGCTTCCTTAGTAAAAGCTTCAATAACAGCACCAGATTTAACTGTTAATACTGGGTTTATTGAACTACTAAACTTATTGTGCGTTTGATCAGTGGTGATGGTATGATCAATAGTTATAGTATCTGTTGTACCAGCATCGTTTTCATAATCTACTGTGGGCGTCGAGTTATTTTTACAACTCAAGATCATCAGTAGAAACCCTGAGAGTAAAATGTATATTGAGTTTTTCATTTAAGGTTAGGTAATCTGTATATCTCAATAAAGATAGGAGATAAATTGTATTCATAGGTATTTATAGCTTCAATAATTAATGATTTCTTGCTTAGTGACAATTATTTCTATTATACTAGAAATATATCTACTTATACGAAACTTCTGATATTTAACGTTGTTGACATATGAAGAAAATAGTACTCCTAATTGTAATTTTAGCAGCATTAGTATTTGCAGCATTTCAATTTAAACCTGTAGAGCAAGTAGTAACAGCAATAGTTACTAAGCCAAGCTACATTAATGCTGATGGACTTACTGTAAAAGATCGTGTTAAATTACCAGAAGACTATAAAAGAATACCGTATGATAGTAGTTCTTTTCAATATTACATTAGACAATTAAAGCTAAAGCCTTACGGTGCTAAAGTCATCAATTATGATAACCAACCTTACTTTTATCAATTAGGTCATATCGGTATATTGGACATTGACGTACCTGAGAATGGGTTGCAGCAATGTGCAGATGCCCTTATTCGCATTCGTTCAGAATACTTATGGAAATCAAATAGGAAACAAGATATTGGTTTCGAATTTACCAGTGGACATTACTGTTCCTGGTCTAAATATGCTGAAGGTTACCGTCCAAAGATAAATGGTAATAGAGTGACATTTTCTAAAACAGCTAGATCTGATCATTCTAAGGCAAATTTTTATAATTACTTAAACCTGATCTATACGTATTCTGGCACTATGTCCCTTAATAACGAATTAAAATCAATTACGTCAATTAAAAACTTAAGAGTAGGCGATATGTTGATCATCGGAGGGTTTCCCGGCCATGTTGTGATGATCGCTGATATCATAGAAAATAGTGGCGGTGAGCGTCTTTTTTTATTGATACAAGGCAATACGCCGGCTCAAAGTATCCATATGCTTAAAAATTTAGAGGACACAGGGATATCACCTTGGTATAAACTACAATTAAATTCGGAAATCTCTGTTCCGGGGTTTACCTTTGCAAACTCAAAGTTTGTACGATTTAAATGAATCAACCACTTACAACACAAGAACTTCATAATCTGGCCATGAATCATGTTGGTAAAGAGCTAGAGCAACGTGGCTTTGAGTTTGTGGCCATAAATAGCGAACTTAAAAAGCACCCTCAATTTGTTTGTATAGATAAGAATAGCCAATATTATTTTGTAATTGTCAGAGCGGTTTTATTGCCTGAGAATCCTAATAATTATGATGTTGTCTGGATGGAAACCTTTAAACAACACGCCAGAGCTAAAGACGCTAAAGTCTTATATGCAGGCGTAGGATTGAGTAATCCTAATGGGGATGATTTACCGATATATTTAGATGAAGATTACCTTATGGAATATAATGGTATCCAGGTCATTGATATGAATTTGAATTAAATACTATGAAACGATTTTTAGCCTTAATTGCTTTTGTTTTATGTGCTTGTGAGAAAGAACCAGAAAATATAAAATTAGGGGGTGTTGTTTTTGGAACGTCTTACAACATTATATACTATTCTGAGACAAATACTAACTATGAGATTCAAATTGATAGTTTGTTTGAAGTGATTAATCAATCCATGTCTACTTACATTCCTGATTCTGATATTTCTAAGTTCAATAGAAATGAAGCTGTCATTGTGGATGAACATTTTGATAAGGTTTTTAATGCTTCTAAAAAGATATTTAAAGAAACAAAAGGCATATTTGACCCTACGATCGGTAATGTAGTCAATGCTTGGGATTTTGGCCCCGATAAAAATAAGTTTCTTACTGACAGCACAACCATTGCAGAATTAATGAAAAATGTTGGCTTTGACCGTATTATTAAAGTTGATGATAGGTTTATAAGACCTGACGAAGCTTATCTCGACTTTAATGCTATAGCCAAAGGTTATGGAATTGATGTTGTTGCAGATTACTTAAGGGCTAAGGGTGTCAAAGATTATTTAGTGGATATAGGTGGAGACCTTAAGGCAGGAGGAATCAATATTGAAAAAAATAAAACCTGGACTGTTGGAATTGACGACCCAAATTTTGATGGTTCTCAGAGTTATTCTAAAGTGATTTCGCTTTCAAACAAAGGTATGGCCACCTCTGGCACTTATCGTAAATTTAAGATAGACTCTAATGGGAATCGATACGCGCACATTATCAATACAAAAACAGGGTACCCAACAAAAACGAATGTTCTTAGTGTTTCTGTTATTGCACCAAATTGCATGTTAGCTGATGGATATGCTACGGCATTTCAGGCAATGGGCGTAGAAGGTACAAGAGATTTTATTAAAACACATCCAGAGCTTAAAGTATACTTTATCTATGAAAATGAAGCTATGGAATTGAAGACTCAAGCTTTAAATGGGTTTCCTGAATAAAACTTACTTATATACTACGGGTATAATCTCACCTTCGGCCAATCGGTATTTATCAATCAGTTCAGATGATATGTTTTTGGTATAATCGACTTCTTCAACCTTAAAACCTACACTGCGAAGTTTATCAAAATAGTCTCTGCCATAAATACGAACGTGATCATATTGTCCAAAAATTTTAGCACGCTCTTTTTTATCTGTGATGGAATTATCTTCAAAAGTCTCTGCACGATTTAAGTCCTGAGGTATCTGAAATATACCATAACCACCGGGTTTCAGTACGCGATACAATTCTTGCATGGCTTTAGTATCATCAGGAATATGTTCTAAAACATGATTACACAAAATCACATCATAACTATTGTCTTCAAAAGGAAGATTGCATATATCTGCTTTAACATCGGCAATTGGCGATTCTAAGTCGGTAGTTGTGTAATCGAGATGGTCTAATTTTTTAAAACGCTTTAAGAAGCATTGCTCAGGCGCAAAATGCAAGACTTTCTTTTTAGCTGAAAAAAAATCGGTATTTTCTTTTAGATATAACCATAATAGTCTGTGACGTTCTAAGCTTAATGTGGAAGGAGATAAAACATTATGTCTTTGATTGACATGACCATACGATAAAAATGTTCTGAAACTTTTGCCGTCAATAGGGTCTGTGAAATTATTTCCTCTTAAGAAAAAAGATAGTAAAGGGCGAACGACGTAGCTTAACCTTATTAGTAAAGGTCTTGGTACTATTTTAAGAACTATTTTGGAGATTTTTTTCACTATTTATAATCCTCTCTTACTGGAGAAAACACATCAGTGATTTTACAATTAGTGACTGCTTTTCCGCTGTGTTCTACGTTAGAAGGAATGATAATAATTCCACCTGGTTTGTATGTTTTTGTGATGCCGTCAATAGTCATTTCAAACTCACCTTCAGTGACCATAGAAATTTGCTCATGAATATGAGAATGCATAGGTAGTTCTGCGCCGGCCTCAACATCCCAAAATGCAGTGGTTGTAGAGTCGCTGTGTACAAATCGGGCTTTATATCCGGGTATAATTTCTCTTGGTTCTATGCTTGAAATATCAATATACATTACAATACTAATTCTTCTTGTCTAAATTCAACTTCTTCATCACTTTCTATACCTAATGCTTCGTATATGTATGCAAAAGTAGATAGTAATTCTGGTTTACCATCAACAATAGCAACATCATGCTCAAAATGCGCACTAGGTTTTTTATCTAATGTTGTAATTGTCCATCCATCTCTATGTTGCTTTATACGATGTGTTCCCATATTAATCATAGGCTCTATAGCAACGACCATGCCTTCTATAAATTTCTTACCTCGACCTCTTCGTCCATAATTTGGCATTTCAGGATCTTCATGCATTTTTCTACCTAAGCCATGACCTACCAATTCTCTCACCACACCATAACCAAAAGACTCACAATAGTTTTGTATGGCATAACCTACATCTCCAACTCTATTTCCAAGTTTGAAAGCCTTTATACCTTCATAAAGCGATGCTTTTGTGACTTCTAATAATTGTTGCGTCTCAGAATCAACTTCACCTACAGGAAATGTATAAGCATGATCACCATAAAATTCATTTTTAATGGCTCCGCAATCAATAGAAATAATATCGCCTTCTTCTAGAGGAGTATCATTTGGAATGCCATGAACTACTTGTTCGTTAGGACTAACACATAGTGTATTTGGGAAATCATAGAGTCCTAGGAAGCCTGGGACGGCACCATGATCTCTAATAAAAGCCTCTGCTAGCTTATCTAATTGCAAAGTAGTAACACCTGGCTTTACTTCTTTTGCAAGCATTCCGAGGGTCTTTGAGACTATTAATGCGCTCTCGCGCATTAACTCAATTTCTTCTTTTGTTTTGACAATAATCATTTCTATATCTCTAAGATGTGGCAAAGATAACTAATTCTATCTACACAAGAATTGCATAGTAATTCAAAGAAGAAGCCTATTTGAATAAGCCAAAGAAACCTTTTTTACCCTTTAAATCTTTTTTATCTGGGGTTTCATTGGTGATCATTTGGTAAATTTCTCCCCAGCCTAGAATACCGCCTATATTTCTGTCATCTATGAATAAATCAGCATTAATTTTTCGGCTTTTGCTATAGTCGAATTTTTCTTCTGGAAAACTTCTATTAACAGCATAAAACTCAATCCCATTTTTCTTGCAGAAAGCAACGGCTTCCTCTAAACGTATGCCACTTCTATAGGTCCATAAAATAAGTCGATGCCCATCATCTTGAAGACGTTTTAAAGTTTCAAAAGCAAAAATTCTGGTCTTGCCGATTCTTGGGTAGGCATCTTCAACAATGGTTCCGTCGAAGTCTACAGCAATTATCAGTTTGTCTTGAAAGTTCATTGTTTAGGTTAAGATTTAAAACAAATGTACAATAATTAATGACTAATACTATAATAATGCACTTTGGGTCATTTCATCTGGCTTAGGTATGTCCATGAGCTTGAGAATTGTTGGAGCAATGTCGCCTAATATACCGTCATTAACTTGTGTTATTTCTTTATCTATCACTATCAATGGAACCGGATTGGTAGTGTGAGCGGTATGTGGCGACCCGTCCGGATTAATCATGGTCTCACAGTTTCCATGATCTGCTATTAGTAATGTGGTATAGTTATTTTCTAGAGCTACTGTGATAATATCTCTAACACATTCATCTACAGCTTCACAAGCTTTTACTGCAGCTTCCATAATGCCAGTATGACCTACCATGTCTCCATTGGCAAAGTTTAAACAAACAAAATCTGCATCTCCTTTTTGAAGTTCGGGAAGTAACGCATCTCTGAGTTCATAAGCACTCATTTCTGGTTTAAGATCATAAGTAGCTACTTTAGGAGAATTTCTTAGTATTCTTGTTTCACCTTTAAAGGGAGTCTCTCTACCACCCGAAAAGAAAAAGGTGACGTGCGGGTACTTTTCAGTCTCCGCAATACGGATCTGTTGCTTTTCGTGCTTTTCTAAAACTTCTCCTAAGGTTTGGGTTAAATTTTCTTTGTCATAGATGACATTGATACCTTTAAAGCTGTCATCATAATTAGTCATTGTTACATAATGCAAATTGAGCTTATGCATATTTTGCTCATGAAAATCATTCTGAGATAAGGCATCGGTAAGCTGTCTACCTCTATCAGTTCTGAAGTTAAAGAAAATTACAACGTCCCCATCTTTTATCTTAGCTACCGGTGTATTATCATTATTTAGCATTACAATAGGTTTTATAAACTCATCTGTAATATTATTTTCGTAACTATCTTCAATAGATTTAAGAGCATTTATAGAAGTACTTCCGTTAGAGTTTACCAGAGCATCGTAGGCTAATTTTACACGCTCCCAACGTTTATCTCTATCCATGGCGTAATAGCGCCCACATATAGTAGCTAGCTTACCGTTAGTTGTATGTAATTTATCTTCTACTTCTGAAATAAACCCATATCCAGATTTAGGATCAACATCTCTGCCGTCGGTAAAAGCATGAACATATACGTTACTTAAATCATAAGATTTAACAGCGTCCAGTAACCCAAATAAATGATCGATATGTGAATGCACACCTCCGTCACTAACAAGCCCCAATAGGTGAACATCTTTAGCATTATCTTTAGCATAATTAAATGCATTTTTTAAGGCAGGCTCTTCTTGAATGGTTTTATGCTTTACCGCCAGATTTATTTTTACTAAATCCTGATATACAATACGTCCTGCACCCAAGTTCATATGGCCTACTTCACTATTACCCATTTGTCCTTCAGGTAAGCCAACATGCAAGCCATCAGTTCTTAAGCTTGCATTTGGATATGTATGATATAATCCATCGATAAAAGGGGTATTGGCTTTGTCAATTGCGGATACTTTTGGGTCTGGAGATTTTCCCCAACCGTCCAAAATCATTAAGATGACTTTTTTGTTCATAATAGGGTGTTAATTCTAAAAATTCAAAGATACTGTATCGTGTACCCTACAACAAATTTAGAGGAAGTGAAAATTAGCATCATTAAGTATTATTTAAAATACATGACCGCTTTTATTAAGTAGGAATTAGATTTTAGTAAGGTCTTAACATATTTGTTTACAAATAGTTAAATAAATGTTATTTGTATTTTTTGTATGTAACAATTAGCGATATATATCGTCTCTTTGGTATAATCAAAAAACAAATCAATTAACTTTAAATCTTTCATCAATGAGAAAAACAGCAGTAATTTTGGCCTTAGCATTAGGGTTTTCATTTACAAACTTAAATGCGACAAACGACCTTTCCACTTCAGATAATGTTGAAGTAACTGTAAACGAATTTAAAACAAGCCCATTATGTCTAGCAGTAGCTAAAGGTGACCTAGAAGGTGTTAAAAAACTTATTAAGCTAGGTGAAGACGTAAACAAAAAATCTAATGGGATGTTACCAATCCACTACGCAGCTAAATATAATCGAGTAGAAATCATGAAAGTATTAATCACGGCAGGTTCAGAAATCTATACGCCATGTGATAAAGGTATGACTGCATTAAGACATGCAGAGTTATCAAATGCTAAAGAAGCCGCTAGATTATTAAAAAGCTTAAAGCGAAGAGTAAAAAGAAATGTCTAAATAAAGACAATTATTTGAGTTAGTTAGTTAGTAAAAAACGTCTTAAGGTTCTTAAGACGTTTTTTTATGCCTTCTAATGGCCTCTCTTATCTTTTCAATTCTATTATCTGGATCGGGGTGCGTACTTTGAAATTCCGGGACCCTATTAGGCCCTGCTGCAGCTTTTAGAATTTCCATAACACCAATCATTTCTTCAGGATTATAACCAGACTGTATCATAAATATAACACCTAGCTCATCACTTTCTAACTCATCATCTCTTCCATTCGCTAAAAGTTGACCTTGACCATATTGTTGCGCAATAGATCCTAGGTCTGCACCTACAGAAGCTCCCATAGTAAGTAACTTCCAGAAATTAGCGTCGGTAATGCGCTCATTGGAATGCTTTCCGAGTACATGACCTATTTCATGGCCTAGTATTCCTGCTAGTTGGTCTTCATTTTGCAATTTTTCGAAAAGCGCATAAGTAATAAAAATCTGACCACCAGGTAATGCAAATGCATTAATGGTTCTCGAATCACTTAGTAAATGAAATTCGTATTTATATGGTGTATCCTTGGCTATACTATTGTTAACCAGTTTTTGGCCTACATTATCAACCAATGCCTGATATCTGGCATCTGGATGTAATCCACCGTGTTGTTGAGCCATTTGAGGTGCACTCTGTAAACCAATAGCTATTTCTTGTTCAGGAGTTAAGGAAATAGCCTGAGTCCTCCCTGTGTAAGGATTAACTTCTTGCTGACTACATTTACGAACATATGCAAATGCAACTATAGCTAAACCAATCAAAAGCCGAATCTTAAACTTACTACTTCTCATATGTAATGTTATTAGTGTTAAATTTACAAAAGTTTTGACACACATTTTATCAAAAAGTCATCATCTAATAGATAATAAACCATTAGCATATGAATATTACATTCAAAATTATACCTAAGTCAGAAATTGAATCTGTTGTTCCATTAGTTTTTGAACTCGATGATGGTAAAGTTTCTAAAGCAGATTTAATATCAAGGTTTTCAGAAATGGTGAACCAGAATTACGA
Source organism: Winogradskyella sp. (assembly GCA_965230605.1). Lineage (GTDB taxonomy): Bacteria > Bacteroidota > Bacteroidia > Flavobacteriales > Flavobacteriaceae > CBDDLD01. Next base: position 654,592 of record CBDDLD010000004.1, read on the forward strand.
ATGTGCTGGGGTTTATGATAGTGATACACTAATTGGTGTATCTGGTTTATGGTATTGTACCAGACATTATATTGGACGATCTGTTGAATTAGATCATGTGTATATAGAACCTGCCTACAGAAACAAAGGCTTAGGAAAGCAATTTTTAGCTTGGATTACCTCTTATGTAAAGACTAAAAACTATAAGAGTATGGAACTCAATACCTATGTGCAAAACTACCCTTCTCATAAATTTTATTACAATGAAGGTTATGAAATCTTAGGGTATCATTTTCTGAAAAAAATTTAATTCTAATTCAGGTGGCTTAGGTTTGTATTGGGGTCTATTTCATAGGGTTGATTATTGCATTCAAAAATTCTAGCTTTTAGTGCGCCTTTAAGAGTGATAGTACTGTCTTTCACTTCTAACCAACTTCCCTCTCTGAGACCTACTACGGGTTGAGTATTAAACTTATGGAACTCTTTAATCCGTGTTTCGCGTGTTTCTCCCATGTGAGTGCTTTTAGGGTCGGGGTCTAAATAATGAGGATTTATATTGAAGGGAACTATACCTAAAGTTTTAAAACTCGGGGGATACATAATAGGCATATCATTAGAAGTACCAATGGTAAGTCCACATATATTACTGCCTGCACTTGTCCCTAAATAAGGAGTGCCATTACGTATAACATTCCTAAGAGGTTCCATGATATTTTGTTTATATAATTGACTCACCAAAACAAACGTATTACCGCCTCCGGTAAAAATACCTTTGGCGTTTAAAATAGCTTCTTTAGGATCATCAAATGAGTGAATTCCTCTAACTTTAATATTCAGTTTTTTAAAAGCTTTGGTTGCTGCTTCAGTATAATCATCATGGGAAACTCCACTAGGCCTGGCATATGGGATAAATAGAATCTCGGAAGTGTCTTTAAATAACACTTTTAGAGGGTCTAATAAATAACTTAAATAAGCACTACCATGTAATGTAGATGTACTTGCAATAATTAGTTGTTTCAATCGTCCTTACTTTTTTGTAAATTTAAGTAATGAATGAGTTTAACAAAAATTTACAACCAGATTGATACTTTATTAAGAATATAAGAGCTTACTTTATAACTCTATATTAACCAAACCATGATACAAAAACAGCTTATAAGTATTTGCTTCATATTACTGTCTTCTTTTGCAATTTCTCAGGAGATCAATAGGATAGAGGTCACAGGTAAAGTGATTGTAGAAACAGATGAGAAAGAAGGTATAACGGTATATAATTCCAGTTCAAATAAAGGGACCATTACAGATGAAAATGGGAACTTTAAGATCAAAGTTGCATTAAACGATATCGTTGTTTTTGGTGCGCTTCAATTTCAAGATTTTACAGTTATTATAGATAACAAAGTAATGGACAGTAAAAAGCTTACTGTATTTTTGGTTGAAGAGGTAAATAAGCTTGATGAGGTCATCGTATTACCTTACGACCTATCGGGGAATCTATATGTGGATGTACAAAGCACGAGAACCTATAATGTTGATCTGGATGCCATTTATTTTGGAATTGAGCATCAGGAAGAGTTTGAATTCTCAGATGATTATAAATCAGGTATTACCAATCCCTCTGTAGATGATCAATTGCCTTATTTTGATAATGGGTTTAATGTGATCAATTTTGTTGGTCTTTTAATGAGCCCTTTGTTGAAGAAGTCCAAGAAAAGTAAAAAGCAAAAAGACCCCGAGGTTAAAGTCCCTTCAGGGAAGCTTTCTGAACGCTACAATGCGGAATTTTTAAAAGAGAATTTTGATATTCCTCTAAATAAAACAAATGCCTTTATTGCTTTTGTAGAAGATAAAGGAATTGATGAGCAATTACTAGTTAAAGGAAAAGAGATACAATTATTAGAATATATATCGAAACAAAGTAAATTGTTTTTAAACTCTAAAAGTGAGGATTAGAAAATATTATACCTTTTCAATACTTCTTCTTTTAGGGTTATCGATGCATTCTCAAACAAAGACCTTAAAAGGAAAAGTGATAGCTAATGATGATGTTGAAGGCATTCATGTCCTCAATAAAACTTCTGTAAAGTATACTATAACTGATGAGAAAGGAGGTTTTGAAATTCTGGCAAAACTTTCAGATACTCTTACAATTTCAGGATTAAAATATGAAACCAAGCAAGTGATTGTTACACAAGCTATGATGCTATCAGAGTCGTTAGAAGTAAGCTTAAAAGAGAAAGTAAATGAACTTGACGAGGTGGTTGTAGGTAAGATTTTAACCGGGAGTTTGGAATCTGATATTGGAAACTCAGATGCAGAACGCGATATCGATTTCTATGATCTTGGAATTCCGGGATATTTAGGAAAACCACTAACCCAAAGTGAGCGACGTCTTAAAGATGCCGATGAAGGCTCTACAGTTGGATTAAAAGGAGGTACCTATGGCGCCGGTGCCGGTGTAAACCTACATAAACTACTCAATCAAATTAGTGGGCGTACTAAGAAGCTTAAAAATAGAGTTAAGCTAGAATATAATCAGAAATGCTTAGAACGTAATGTAAGAGAATATGCTGTGTCTTTATTTGAAAAAAATCCTTTGGCGGACTCATTACAAGTCGAGTATTTCTTCTTCTGTTCTGAAGACCCTAAATTTAATACCTTGTGCAAGGAGGGTGACCCTATTAAAAGTTATGAATTTATGGAAATGAAGTTAAAAAAGTATAAAAGCAACCTGAAAGTTAGAGAAGAAGATTAAATTTGGAACACTTTTTGAAAAATTGATGACATAAACTCAGTAGAATGAAATATAAAAGCGTATTTGTATTAGTTGTTTTATTACCCATACTTTTTGCGAGTACTCGTATACATAAATATTATGTTAGTGTCACAAAGGTTGAATATGTAGAAGAACAAAAATCGGTTCAGATCATCACTCAGATTTTCATTGATGATTTTGAAAACTTACTTCGTCAGCGTTACGATGAATCCATTACTTTAGATATAGAAAATGAACTTACCACAGTAGATTACTACATGGAGCGTTATTTAAGGGAAAAACTATTGATAAATATTAATGGAGAACCAACAAAGCTTGTGTTTTTAGGTAAGGAATATAAAGACGATATTACCTATTGTTATTTAGAAATTGAAAATATTTCTAGCATAAAATCATTCTCTATTACTAATAATGTGCTATTCGATCTGTTTGATGATCAGCAAAATATTGTTAGAACAAACATTAATAACAAGAATAAAAGCTTTATTCTTATTTCCGGTAATAATAAAGGCGTGTTAAACTTTAATTAAAACAACGTTAAAACGCTTTAATTTAGTTATTTTAGGCATCATTTTTTAACAACTTAATCATTATGAAAATTACTAAGTATTTTTTATTGTCCTTCCTATTTGTATCAGTAGGTGTTTTTGCTCAAGAACAAGAACAACCAGAACGTAAACAAGGACACACAAATAACAACAAGTTTAAGCAGTTATACGACGAGTTTTCTACACCTAATATGTATAGAACAGGTTCAGGTGCACCAGGTCCAGCTTACTACCAACAGCAGGCAGATTATAAGATGGATATTGAGCTCGATGATAAAAATGCTAAGATTTATGGTAACGAGACGATCACATACACTAACAATTCACCAGATACTTTAGAGTATTTATGGGTGCAGTTAGATCAAAATATGAGAGCAAAGGATTCTAAGACGCCTTTAATTTCAGATGATAATGCTCAAACCATATCTTTCCCGGGAAGTTTTGCTAACCAATATATGTCAGAACCATTTGATGGCGGTTTCAATATTGAGTCTGTAACTAATACTGACGGTAGCGCATTACCTCATATGATTAATCGCACAATGATGCGTATTGAACTACCTAAGCCAATGGCAACAGGAGATAAATTCTCTTTTTCAATAAAGTGGTGGTACAATATTAATGACCACGTTAATGGAAGAGGAAGATCTGGATACGAATATTTCCCAAAAGACGGGAATAGAGCTTATGTAATTGCACAGTTCTACCCAAGAATGGCAGTTTATAATGATGTTGAAGGGTGGCAGAACTCTCAGTTCTGGGGACGTGACGAATTTGCGTTACCATTCGGAAATTTTGAAGTTAATATTACTGTGCCTGCGGATCATATTTTAGATGCTACAGGGAAGTTATTAAACCGAAAAGAGGTGTTCTCTAGAGATATGATGAAACGCTATGAGCAAGCTAAAAAATCTTTTGATGAGCCTGTAGTTATTGTAACACAAGAAGAAGCAGAAGCTGCTGAAAAAGGATTCTCTGATAAAAAGAAAACTTGGAAGTTCTATGCTGAAAACGTAAGAGATTATGGGTTTGCTACATCTAGAAAATTTGTTTGGGATATGATGGCTGTTAAAGTTGGAGGTAAAGATGTGATGGCTGTATCTCTATATCCTAAAGAAGGAAACCCACTTTGGGAAGAATGGTCTACTAAAGCTGTAGCAAGCACATTAAAGTCATACTCAAGAATGACTTTCGATTACCCATACCACAAGGCAATATCTGTACATGCTAGAAACCAAGGTATGGAGTACCCAATGATTTGCTGGAATTATGGACGTCCAAATGAGGATGGTACTTATAGTGATAGAACTAAATACGGAATGATCAGTGTGATCATTCACGAGGTTGGTCACAACTTCTTCCCAATGATCGTAAATTCAGATGAGCGTCAATGGACATGGATGGATGAAGGATTAAACACTTTCGTTCAATATGTTGCTGAGCAAGATTTTGGAGAGTGGTATCCAGCGGCACTTTCACAAGGGCAAACAAAATACCCATCACGTCGTGGACCAGCTAAAAATATTGTAAGATACATGGGTGGTGATCAAGACTTTATTGCACCAATCATGACTAAAGGATTAAATACTTACCAATTTGGTAATAATGCCTATGGTAAGCCAGGAACAGCACTTAATATCTTAAGAGAAACTGTTATGGGACGTGAGTTATTTGATTATGCCTTTAGAGAATATGCACAACGATGGATGTTTAAACACCCAACTCCGGAAGACTTTTTCCGTACTATGGAAGATGCATCAGCATTTGACCTTGATTGGTACTGGAGAGGTTGGTTCTATACGACAGACTTTGTAGATATTGGTGTTAAAGAGGTGAAAAAATACTATGTTTCTAATGAGCCTAACAAGCAAGCGAGAGAAATTGCTGAGCAACGTGGTATGAAGCTAAGCGACCTTCCACCATTAGTATATTTAGTAGAAGAAGGTAGTGAAGACTTTAAAGAAGAAATGAGGAATGGAGACTTCCTTAAAAATTCTAAGACACTTAATGAGTATGTGATGGATAATTTTACTGAGGAAGAGCGTAAAAACCTTGAATCTCCTAAATACTTCTATAAAGTAACATTTGAAAAACCAGGTGGACTAGTAATGCCTATCATTGCTGAATACACCTATGCAGATGGTACAAAAGAACGTATTTCATACCCTGCACAGATCTGGAGGCTTAACGATAATGAAGTAAGTAAAGCTATTGCATCATCTAAAGAGATTGTTGCCATTACCGTTGACCCTGATCTTGAAACTGCAGATGTAGATACAGGAAATAATTCATGGCCAAAAGAGATCAAGCAAAGTGATTTCGATAAGTTTAAGAACAAGGTTAAGAATTAAAAAAGTGATATAAAATATAAGCCGACTTTAACGAGTCGGCTTTTTTTATTCTCCTAAAGTCAGCCTATATTTGCAACATGTTACAACAACCTATAGTATTGTTCATTGGAGGGCCTGAAATAATTTTTATTTTATTTATAGTCCTTTTGGTATTTGGTGCGGATAAAATTCCTGAGATAGCAAGAGGATTAGGTAAAGGTATGCGCATGCTACGGAATGCAACCAATGATATTAAGCACGAAATAACTAAAAGTGCTGAAGAGCAGGGTTTAACAGATGATAACATAACCAAGAATATCAACGAAGAAATCAGTAAAGTAAAAGACGATATCGATGACTTTACCGGATCAATCAAACGTGAACTGTAAGTACTAGATTTTCCTACTCACAGTAAGCCCATCTCTTATAGGCAAGATCACAGTTTCTATCCTCGGATCATTTTTTAATAAAATATTGAACTCTATAACACCTTTGGTCGCTAAATCTTTATCATCTAAAGGCTCAATAACTTTTCCGCTCCATAAGACATTATCAGAAAGAATAATGCCGCCCGGACGTATTTTTTCAATAATTAAATGGAAATAATTGCTGTAATTTTCCTTATCAGCATCAATAAAAACAAGGTCAAAAGTAATATCTAGTTGAGGTATAATATCAAGTGCGTCACCAATATGTTGTTTCATATTGTTCTTATATGGTGAAGCATCGAAATATCTTTGAGCAAAATCGTATAACTCCTCATTAATATCTATGGTATGTATCATACCATCAGATTGTATCCCCTCAGCTAGGCAAAGGGCAGAATAACCGGTATATGTGCCTATTTCTAAGATGTACTTGGGTGCAATGATTTTAGACAAAATGCTTAATACTCTCCCTTGATAATGACCACTAAGCATACGTGGTTGTAGAACCTTTTGATAAGTTTCTCTGTTTAATTGTTTCAGTAACTCTGGTTCTTCCTCAGAGTGGCTAACTATGTAACGATCTAAATCTTCTGAAATAAAATGCATATAATTATACGTTTAACAATTGCATAGGGGAAGCGTTATACTACAAAACTCAAGAAGCTGTAATTTTATTAACTAGATTATTCTTTGCTTCCAGATCTTCACCAAACAGCCATTGTAATACATTGTCCTCCCATATAGCATCGCGTTCGCTTTCTGTGATGATATCACGTTCTATGGCTAAGTCTAATATTTTTCCCGGATATGAGGATTGCTTCTCGCTTTTCATCTCCCCTAGTGGATAAGGGTCATCTAGGCCCATTAAGACCTGATCTGAAGTTTGGTTCTCAATAAGAAGCTTTAAAGAACCGGTGTCGTGTACTAAAGTGTCAAAGAAAATATTTTTATGTCCCACAGCTTTTCTAGGATGTTGCATATCTTCAAAAAGATCTGGTCTGCCGTCAAAGCCTTGAATACGCCTTCCTAAGTTAATTTGTGCTAACTGACCACCATGAGCAAAACACACTCTCATATTTGGGTATTTTTCATAATAACCATTCAGCGTTAGAAAATGGTAGGCATCAGCACATTGTGCTAGCATCCATATAAGATGGAATCGCCATGAGGTATTCTCAAGTTTAATAAATTTTTCACCGTCATAAGGGTGAATTTCTACCGCAAGATTATATTTATCTGCGAGTTCGAAGATGGGCTCATTCTCTTCATCAAAGATACAACGCCAAGTGCCAATAGTGTCCATATAGTGTGTAGGGAGGCATAATAGCCGCATATCAAGTTGTTCAACACATCGCTCAATTTCCCAACAAGCACCTCTTACAAACCCTGGATGTACAACAAATCCACAGGTAAATTTATTTGGGTGGTCGTGCTGAATGCGAGCATTAAAATCATTTTGAAAGCGCAGAGCCAATTTCATTTCCTCTAAACGAAGTCCGTTACCATAGAGTTGCGATAAATTAAGAACCACAGCATGGTCTATCTTAAAATGCTCCATCCAAGCTAATTTTTCATTAAGAAAAAAACTGGAGTCCGTAATAGGTCTATTCCAGTCTTTTTGTAGCATGAATTTTCTATCCTTGTCTACCCAAAAGATGCCTTTATCTCTCATGAATTGAGGAATCTCTTCCGGGTAGGGAAGGAGATGAGAGTGGCCATTTATTCTAAGCTTTCGTTTATTGCTCAATTTTTACTTTTTTAGGCGGTTCCATAATAGTTCCACAGTTAGGACAAGTACGCTTATGTATGTTATTGTAATACTTGTCAAATATGACAGGCATATCAGTTTCTATATTCTCAACAGTAAAGTCTTCTTCGTATAATTTTGTAGCACAATTATCGCAGAACCATAGTAATGCGTCACGCATACCTTTAGGGCGCTTATATTCTATAACTAAGCCTACAGTGTTGGCACCTCGCTGTGGAGAATGTGGTACTTTTGGAGGTAGTAAGTATATGTCACCTTCTTTGATATGAACGTCTTTAGGAGTGCCTTCATCAATGATCTTTAAAACAATATCACCTTCAACCTGATAGAAGAATTCGGGGGTTTCATTATAATGATAATCTTTTCTACTGTTAGGTCCACCTACGACCATAACAATGAAATCACCATCTTTCCAAACCACCTTATTTCCTACCGGAGGTTTTAATAAATGTCTATGTTCTTCAATCCAATCTTTAAAATTTAAAGGAGATACTAGTTTGCTCATAATGCTTTAGTTTATGTAATAAAGTTACAAAGATTTTGTTCGCCCTCCATCAACAGGAAGGTTTATTCCATTAATATAACCGGCACATTCACTAGCTAAAAATGTAATAGCATGTGCAGTTTCTTCTGGCCTAGCAAAACGTTTGGCAGGGACAACATTTTTCATAACACTGGCCATTTCTTCAATGGACGTATTTGCTTTTTCGGCTTTCACTTTAATAATTTGATCCAGTCTGGCAGTATCAGTGAATCCAGGCAAAACATTATTTACGGTAATCCCAAATTCTCCTAATTCTCCAGATAAGGTCTTAGCCCAATTGGCAACAGCATTTCTTATGGTATTACTAACACCAAGTCCGGGTATTGGCTCTTTAACTGACGTAGAGATTACATTTATAACACGTCCATAATGCTCGGACTTCATAAAGGGTAAGCAGGCTTGTACAAGAATGTGATTACATAAAATATGCATATCAAAAGCCTTGGTAAACTCTTCCAAACTTGCTGTATGTATAGCACCACTTTTTGGGCCTCCGGTGTTATTTATCAAGATATGATACCGTGCCTGATCTCCAATTTTGGATTTTAGATCTTCAGGGTTTGAAAAATCGGCAATGATGTAGTTGTGGTCTCTGTGAGCAGGTAATTCAGATAAAACGGTTTTTAGTTTTTCCTCATTTCTGGCAACTAAGGTAATGTTTACACCCTCTTCAGCTAAAGCTATTGCTGTTGCCTTTCCAATACCTTGAGTGCTGCCACAGACTAAGGCATTTTTATTATTAAGGTTGAGATTCATTGATTATTTAATTTCTAGGCTTTTCATTATGGCTTCTCCAGCTTTAATATATTTATCAAAATCTGTTTCAGTAGCCGTATAGGTTAGGATATAAGCGGTACCATCTTTAAGAAAAATTTGTTGCTTGAATTTTAATTTTGTACCGCTGAACTCAGCCTTCCAGATAAGCTCTCTAGTATCTTCAGCACGCACTTTAACAGGGTCGTTAGAAATAACATTAGCATTAGGGATCTGCACTTTTATTTGCTCTAGCGAAAGATTAATATACTCTTTCAAGCTTAAGTTTCTACCACCTAAATTTTCAACTGAAAGGTTAACACTTTCCCTGAAGCTATCTTCTTTCTGTGACTCTATGTTAGCTAAAATGCTGAATTGTACTGCAGGTTGTGTTTTTTGAGTTGTCACTTCCCAATCAGATGGATACTCTATAGCATACTTATCATTTGAGAAGGTTTTATTGTCTTGAGCCACTAGTATAGTTGAACACAAGCAAAGGGCAATTAAATAAATAGATTTTAATTTCATAATAGTTAATTTTTAATATTTGATACATATATTTTTCGGTTCAGTAAAAAACCGTAACGCTTCAAAACCACCCTCTCTGCCAACTCCAGAAGCTTTTACACCGCCAAAAGGTGTTCTTAGGTCGCGCATCATCCAGGTGTTCACCCAAACAATTCCCGCTTGTAATTGATGACTTATTCGCATTGTTCTTTTAATATTGTTGGTCCATAGTGTTGCAGACAAGCCATATTTTACCTTGTTAGCCATTTGTAGCACTTCATCCTCTCTATGGAAAGGCATTATAGTCACTACTGGACCAAATATCTCTTCCTGATTTACCCGACATTCATCACTATCTACCTCAATGACTGTAGGTTCCAGATAATAACCATTTTCATAACCTTCCACAGTAATACGATTGCCACCACAGAGTACTTTGCCGTTTTCTTCTTTAGCGATCTCTATGTATTCTATTACTTTTTCTAGATGCGATTGAGAAACTAGAGCACCGATATTCGTTTCTGAATTGGCAGGATGACCAATTTCTAGTTGCTTGACCTTGTTTACAAAGTCTTTTTTAAATTGATTATAGATAGACTTCTCAACAAAGATGCGACTTCCACAAAGGCAAATTTGTCCCTGATTTGCAAAAGAAGAACGTACTGTGGTATCTAACATATCCTCATAATCGCAGTCAGCAAATATGATATTTGGATTTTTTCCACCCAACTCTAATGATAGTTTCTTAAACATCGGCGCTGCTGTTTTAGCAATATGCTCTCCTGTTGCAGTACCTCCTGTGAATGAAATGGCCTTAATATCCGGGTGTTCTATAATGGCCTGACCAGTAGTTTTCCCCAATCCATGAACAATATTCAAAACACCTTTAGGTAAGCCAGCCTCATTGCATAGTTTTCCTAGAAGAAAAGCAGTCATTGGTGTAACTTCACTGGGTTTAGCCACCACACAATTACCGGCAGCTAATGCCGGAGCAATTTTCCAGGTAAAAAGATAAAGCGGGAGATTCCAGGGAGAAATACACCCTACAACACCTATAGGTTGCCTTAAGGTATAGTTGATAGCATTTTGACCAACACTTTCATGGCTTTCACTAGCAAATTGTGTAATAGCGTTACCAAAAAAGCGAAAATTACTCGCTGCTCTCGGAATATCCACTGCTTTAGCTAAGCTCACAGGTTTTCCATTGTCTATACTTTCAGCTTCTGCAAAGTGTTGGAGATTAGCTTCAAGCAATTCAGATATTTTAATAAGGATTCTACTGCGCTCCTCTAGTGTGGTCTGAGACCAAACAGGAAAAGCCGATTTAGCAGCGATATAGGCATTTTCCACATCGGTTTTTGATGAGTTAGGAATCTGCCCATATATCTCACCATTTGCCGGACAATAATTATCGATCCAATGATTGTCTACAGGATCATGAAACTTACCATTTATGTAGTTTTGGATAGTCATTTATTGTTTTTTGTAAGCCATGACTTTAATTTCAACAACTAGGTCTGGGTGAGGTAGTTGATGTACGGCTACTGTAGTTCTGGCTGGTCCGGTTTCTTTGTTGAAAAACTCCGCATAGGCTTTATTATAACCTGCAAAGTCATTCATATTAACCAAAAAAGAAGTCACGTCTACAACATCGGCCATAGTCGCTCCTTCTTTTGCTAAATTCTTTTCTATATTCTTCAGGACTTCCCGAGTTTGTACTTCTATATTTAAACGTTTGGTCCCCATTTCGTCTATAATATCCACACCTGCAATAGTATTGTCTGGTCGCCTAGAGCTTGTGCCAGAAACGAAAATAAAATCACCTGCACGTTTTGTATGAGGATAGGCACCTCTTGGCGTTACAATGTTTTGACTCATCTTATTAGATTTTAGACTCTTAGTGTTTCATGGTTTTTGCCACTTTGTCTTCATCAAGAATCTCTTTAGTTTCTTTTTTAATTTGTTTTAGTATAGCATTTAGATCTGCATCCGTTTTTAGTTCTCCATCTGCTAACATATTTAAAATGGCTTTATCTTGAGCCCTTCCTTTTAACATGGCCTCTTGGTAACCAATCTGCTCATTAAATGTTACTAAGGAGTATTTTGAAGAATACGCATCGGGGAAATGTTCTTCTAAAGCCATCTCTAATTTACGCTTTTCCTGAAATATAGGGTTGGCTACATGATCCTTCATCTCATGAAAATTATCTATCGCCAAATCTGCTATGGCGTCTGTGTCTTTTTTTCTTGTTTTTTCATAGGCTTTAAAAACCGTTTCCCAATTACCTTCATGCTTATCTAAGATAGCATCAAACTCAACTACATCTTCAAAAGACGCATTCATGCCTTGACCATAAAACGGAACGATGGCATGCGCAGCATCTCCCATAAGTAAAGTATTTCCTTTATAATGCCAGGGTGAACATTTTATAGTGCCTAAAGGAGAAGTTGGGTTGTCAAAAAAGTCTTCCACTAAATTAGGCATCAGTTCTAAGGCATCCGGAAATTCCTTTTTGAAGAACTCCATCACTATCTCAGGAGTGGTTAGATTATTGAAATTATACGTGCCTTCATCATAACTTAGGAATAGGGTTACAGTAAAGCTGCCATCTAAATTAGGAAGTGCGATGACCATAAAATCACCTCTTGGCCAAATATGTAATGCATTTTTAAAGGTCTTATAACTACCATCATCATTAGGTAAAATAGTAAGTTCCTTGTATCCGTGAGTTAAATAATCTTGAGAGAAACTGAATAAGAACTTACGCTCTAAATAATAGCTTTGCCTTAACACTGATCCGGCACCATCAGTAGCAATTATAACATCGGCATCTTCTGCAAACTTCTCTTTTGTGTTATAGTCGTAGAAGTAAGCTACTGTTTTTTCAAAATCGACACGTTGACATGTTTTGTTAAAGTGAATAGCGACATTACTATGCGCTTCTGCTTCGTCGAGTAGTAATGCGTTTAAACCACCTCTTGAGATGGAATTGATATACTCATGGTCTCTACCACTATAGTTAGACATCTTGGTATTCCCTGCTTTATCATGAAGCATTCTGCCATGCATAGGAATACATAAAGCTTTCACTTTTTCTTCTATGCCTACTAGTTTCATTCCTTTATTACCTCGATCTGAAAATGCTAAATTGATAGAACGTCCGGCACTAATATCTACTTTACGAAGGTCTGGGCGTTTTTCATAAACAGTGACATTATAACCCCGCTGTCCCAAACGCAATGCTAAAAGACTACCGCAAAGTCCGGCTCCTATAATAATGATGTTTTGTTGTTTCATGTTTTAAGGTGTGCGTTTAAGGTCTTCTTAAGATGTTGAATCTCGTCAAATGTTATTCTAAAACTTTTTAAGCCAATATGTCTTTTATTGTTATTTATATCAATGAAATCAACTCTATTGTCCATCGAATTATATTTTATCGTGGAAAAATCTTTATAAACAACATTGCAGATTACTTTATTAGCAATTGTTAAAATAATTCTTTTATCTGTAATTATTAACTCATCTATTTTCTTTCTCACAAAAAAGAATAATGCAGATAAAAAGGATGCACTTTGGGAAATCATTCCTTCTAAAAAATTCAGTTCTGATTTTTTACTTATTATTAGAATTTCTTGCTCATTTTTTATGGTCTCTCAGAGTTTATGAATTTTCATTGAGAATCATTTTCAATCGTTCTACTATGTTGTGGATGTCTACATAAGAGTTGTATAGTGGCACAGGCGCACAACGAATAACATCGGGTTCGCGCCAATCTGTGATAACTCCGGCTTCCATCAATTTGTTGTGTAGACTTCGGTCTGCATTTTTAACTTGAATCGATAATTGGCAACCACGTTCTTCTGGGTTCGAAGGGGTAATAATTCGGATATGTTCATTATTCAATTGGTGGATTAAAAACTCGAAATACCCCGTTAGATGTTTCGACTTTGCTATAAGATTATCCATACCAGCTTCATTAAAAACATCCAAAGATGCTTTTATTGCTGCCATTGATAGAATAGGTGGGTTGCTTAATTGCCATCCTTCTGCTCCGGGAAGCACGTCAAAATCATCACGCATTTTAAATCGTGTTTCTTTATTATGACTCCACCAGCCTGTAAATCGATTTAAGTCTTTATTATAAGCATGACGTTCATGAACAAAACACCCACTAAGACTTCCGGGTCCGGAATTCAGATATTTGTAACTGCACCATATTGCAAAATCTGCTCCTGAATTGTGTAAATCTAAGTTCACATTTCCGGCACCATGAGCACAATCGAACCCAACAACGCATCCATACTGATGACCTAATTCGGTAATGCGTTTTAAGTCAAAATATTGCCCTGTGTAATAGTTGACGCCACCAATCATAATTAGTGCTATTTCGTCACCTTGTTCTTCTAATATAGCCTCAAGGTCTTCATAACGTGCCAGTTCTTCATTTTCTCTAGACGACCATAGGATCAAGCCTTCTTTGTCATCGTAACCATGATGTCTGAGCTGAGACTCTACAGCGTATTTATCTGATGGAAAAGCATCCCCTTCAATTAGTATTTTATAGCGTTGAGGTGTAGGCCTGTAAAACGATACCATCATCAGGTGTAAATTGGTAGTGAGCGTATTCATAACAATCACTTCAATAGGTTTGGCACCTACGATCTTGGCCATATTATCTGTAAGGAATTCATGATAAGGGAGCCAAGGATTTTTACCTTCAGTATGGCCTTCGACACCTAAGTCTGCCCAGTCTTCGAGCTCTTGCTCGATATAGGACTTCGTAATTTTGGGTTGTAAACCCAAAGAATTTCCGCATAAGTAAATGGCTTCAGTTCCATCAGAATGTTTAGGAATGTGAAATTGAGCTCTAAACTTAGCTAATTTATCATTTTCGTCTTGCTGCTGTGCATAATCAAGACCGGTTTTGTATGTAGACAAAGGTTGATTTTTTTCGATTTGTAACAAAAATAAGAATTAAAGTTGAGGGATGGAAAGGCAAAAAAACCGATCGTTTTTTGTTGTATCTTTATGTAAAAACTGGAAATATGGGTAAAACAAAAGAATATTCTAACGGAGAAGCTACTATAGTCTGGGAAGCAGAGAAGTGTATCCATTCGGCAATTTGTGTTAAAGGCTTACCAGATGTCTTTCAACCTAAAGAGCGACCATGGATAAAAATCGACGCAGCAAGCACAGAAGCATTAGTAAATCAGGTGAAGCAGTGTCCATCTGGCGCTTTAAGTTTTTATATGAATGATGCCAAAGATAATACATCTCATTCTTTAGAGACTAAAGTAGAAGTTATGGAAAATGGACCACTTCTTGTTTATGGGACGTTAAATGTGACACACAAAGACGGCACTTCTGAAACAAAAAATAGAACAACAGCATTTTGTCGATGTGGTGCTTCAAATAACAAGCCTTACTGCGACGGTGCACATGTTGATAGAGGATTTGTGGGATAAAAAAAGCGCTTTGATAACAAAGCGCAGGTGAAAATATATAGACGCATAAAGCGGAAATGTATTATATATACGAACTAAGTCGTTCTTTAGATCATATACTTACACAATACATTTCAAAAGTAATGCCAAAAATTAAAAAAGGGGTTAATCTAATGTCACTTCTACGTTAGTGAAGTTTAAATTCCAGTTCCCTTCTGCTTTTTTATGGTCTATTGCGATCTTTATACCGTTGAAATCTTTGTAATTTTCAAACGTCGTTGTTAGTGATGGTTCTTCAGAATTTCCTTGTCTGAACACCCATTCTTTGATCATATAATTGTCATCATAAAAGATGTCGTAGGCGTCACCAGGCGTATAGCCTCCTTCAGAAGCATAAGTAATTGTAATCATATTCATTTCTGATTGACTTATCGGAGCTGTTTGTTTTTTAGGTTCAGAAAGCTCAGCTGAACTATCCCAAACCAATTGAAATGGTACAAGTAACCAATATTTGTCATTTATGAATGCTCTATCTGCAGGTATGTTTGTACTATCCATTTCACTTCTAACATAGTCGAAGTTTCGGTCACCCATGGCCATTTGAATACGATCTTTTTTTGGTTCCCATGTCCATGCTCTACCGTTTCCCTTTACAGTGTCTCTATCGACCTGAAAGGTGAATTTAATTTTGGATACATTTTTCCAATTTTCAAAACCGTGAGCATTCGCAATTTTTTCGGCAATTGTTAACTCTGGTTTCTCAACATCTACATTAGTTTCTTTTTGGTCTGATTTACAGGAGGTAAATACTAACAGTACTATAATCATTAAGGATATGGCTCTCATCATTTAAAGTTGTTTATTTTTATGACAAATTTAAAGAACCATGTCTAAGAATGATAATTATTTTGAAGTAAATAAAGCCACTTGGAATCAAAAAGTTGCTGTGCATGTAAAGAGTGAAATGTATGATATGGAAGCTTTTAAGGCTGGGAAATCGTCATTAATGTCCTATGAGTTGGAGGCTCTAGGCGATGTTAATGGTAAGTCGCTATTACATTTACAATGTCATTTTGGACAAGATACACTCAGCTGGAGTAGGATGGGAGCTAAATGTATGGGTATAGATATTAGTAATGAGGCTATCGCTTTAGCCAAATCGCTTAATTCGGAATTAGGGCTAGATGCAGAGTTTGTATGTTGTAATGTTTTAGATACTTCTAAGTATGTTTCAGATGTTTTTGATATTGTATTTACGAGCTACGGTACCATAGGCTGGTTGCCGGATTTAAAACCATGGGCTAAGATGATTAGTGAGCGTTTAAAACCCGGAGGGACTTTTTACATTGCTGAATTTCATCCCATCGTTTGGATGTTCGATTATGTATCAGGAAAATCGGTATTACGTTATGGTTATCAACAAGATGAGGTGATCTATGAAGAATATGAAGGCACATACGCGGATCAATCTGATAAAATGGTAAGTAAAGAGTATGGCTGGAATCACGGTTTAAGTGAAGTCATTAATTCACTTATAGAAGTAGGACTTCGAATAGACTACTTAAATGAACACGATGAAAGTCCTTATAATGTTTTACCAGAACTTGAAAAATCAAGCTCTGGTATGTATGTTACTAAGGATAATCTGTATCCTCTAATATTTGAACTTAAAGCGACTAAGCTTTAGTGTTTGTCATTTTTCTTTAAAAGCTCAGGAAACTTAGCCTTAAAACGATTTAACCTTGGAATAGATACTTTTCTTATGTAAGGCTGATTAGGGTGTAATTTTTCATAGTTTTGATGATAAGCTTCCGCCACCCAAAACTTTTGAAATGGATAGATTTCAGCTGCTACAGTCTTGCCTAACTTTTTTGCTAACGCTGCTTTTTTCTCAGTAATGATTTTCTTTTGTTCATCATTTTGAAAGAAAATTATGGATCTGTATTGGGGTCCTCTATCCGGGCCTTGTCCATTGACTTGTGTTGGATTTTGAGATCCAAAGTAGACATCGACTAAGCTGGCAAAACTCACCACATTTGGATCGTAGATCACTTCAACAGCTTCGGCATGTCCGGTTCTTTGTGTATTACTTTCTTCGTAAGTTGGGTTTTTAGTAAACCCTCCAGAGTAACCACTAATAACTTCATCGACCCCTTTTACGCTTTCGTAAATGGCCTCAACACACCAAAAACAACCACTGGCAAAATAGGCTCTGGCTTTACCATCTTTAAGAGGTACTACTACAGGATCTGCATCAATAACAGCTTGTTGTTTCGGATTAACTTGTGCGACATTATTGCAACTAAACAGTAATGCAATAACACACGTATACAATAAATTTTTCATTTGATTTAATTTTCTTTTTCTATAGACGTGTAAAGTTAAGAATCCTTAATTTTTATTTTTTTAAAATTTTATTAAATAAAAAAAGCCTCTGTGTGACAGAGGCTTAGTATATTTTGAAATATGAGGTGTTACAGTTTAGCGAAAAGCTTTTCCATTTTAGCTTTTTCTTCTTCAGCTAATTGCGCATCTACAAGAATACGTCCACTGTGCTCATCTGTAATGACTTTCTTTCTAGAAGCAATCTCAACCTGCACTTGAGGTGGAATGGTGAAGAAAGAACCTCCAGAAGCACCACGTTCAATAGGAACTACTGCTAATCCATTTTTCACATTGTTTCTAATTCGCATGTAAGCTTTTACTAGGCGTTCATCAATCTTCTTTTGGTATTCTTGCGACTTGTCTAATAGTGCTTTTTCTTCTTTCTCAGTCTCTTTAAGGATTTCGTTAAGTTCTCCTTTTTTGTGTTTTAGGTGTGCTTGACGGTCTTTTAATTTGTCTTTAGTTCCAGAAATAATCTCTTTTTTCTGCTCTATTTGTACCTTAAATTCTTTGATGTGCTTTTCAGCAAGTTGAATCTCTAATTCTTGATATTCGACTTCTTTAGTTAGCGAGTTATACTCTCTGTTATTTCTAACATTTTTTTGCTGCTCACTATATTTTTTGATTAAAGCTTTAGCTTCTTCAATTAAGTTCTTTTTTGCTTTAATCTCTTCGTCAATCATATCTAGATTGCCGTTTAATTTCTCTAGTCTTGTATTTAAGCCTTCAACTTCATCTTCTAAATCTCTAACTTCTAATGGAAGTTCACCTCTGACATTTCTTATTTCATCAACTCTAGAATCGATTAATTGTAAATCATATAGTGCTCTTAATCGATCTTCTACAGAAACTTCAGCTTTTTTTGCCATAATTATAAATACTTTACCGGATTTGTATTTGTCTTAGATAAAATGATTGCAAAATTAGTAATTTTTTTTGAGAGATAGTCTACTAAAAACGTTTTTGTGTATTGTTCGCTTTCATAATGGCCTATATCTGCCACAACAATTTGGTTTTCAGCAGAGAAAAAGTCATGATACTTAAGATCTGCAGTTACAAATATATCGGCTCCAGCTTGTTTTGCAGCACCAATTGCAAAGCTTCCAGATCCGCCTAATACAGCTACTTTTTTTACAGGGTTACCTAATAATACGGAATGTTTAATACATGAGGCTTTCATTGTTGTTTTTATATGGTTTAAAACCTCTTCTTCGCTACGTTCTTTTTCTAGCTCTCCAACCATTCCCATACCTATGGTTTGGTTGTAGTTATCTAGAGTAGTCACCTCAAATGCGACTTCTTCATAGGGGTGGTTTTTGAAAAGCGCATCAAGTAGTTTAGATTCTAGATGCTTTTGGAAGGTTAATGATATTTGAATTTCATCTTCTTGGTGTAGACTTCCTTTCTCACCAATAGTCGGATTACTATCTTCATTCCCTCTATAAGTACCGGTGCCTTCGGTATTGAAACTGCAAGAATCGTAGTTTCCGATCTGACCACCGCCGGCAGCAAACAAAGCAGTTCTTAATGCTTGGGCATTAGATTTTGGTACATAGGTGGCTAGCTTTTTTATAGTACCTTTTTGTGGTAATAATATGCGTTTGTTTTTCAATCCTAATTGATCGCAGATTATTGAATTGACACCTTGTAAGGCATTATCTAATGCGGTATGTATCGCAAAAATGGCAATGTTATGTTTGATAGCTTTTAGTACTACACGTTCAACATATGTTTTTCCTGTGATTTTTTTCAATCCCTTAAAGATTATAGGGTGAAAACTCACTATGAGATTACAGTTCTGTTCAATAGCTTCATCTACTACAGCTTCTAATGTGTCTAGAGTTACCAGAACTCCGGTGAGCTTTTCATTCTTATCACCAACTAAAAGTCCGACATTATCAAAATCCTCGGCATAAGCCAAAGGTGCCAGTTCTTGTAAATGGTTAATAACATCTTGTATACGCATAAAATCTGTGTTTGTTCAAATATAAATAATTACTTTCGTTACGTTGAAAATTATCAGATACATATTGTTTCCTGTGGTTCCAATTTACTTTGCAGTGACCTGGTTGCGAAATAAATTATATGACTCTGGGATTAAATCATCTCAGCGTTATGATTTTCCGGTAATCTGTATTGGAAACCTTAGCACGGGCGGTACTGGGAAAACACCAATGATAGAATATTTAGTACGGTTGCTAAAAGGAGACTATCAATTAGCTACATTGAGTAGGGGATATAAGAGAATTACAGAAGGGTTTATTCTCGCTTCAGAAACTGATAATGCATCAACTATAGGAGACGAACCCTTTCAGTTTTACAGTAAGTATAAAGATATTTATGTCGCTGTTGATGCAGACCGTCGATCGGGGATTTCTAAATTGAAAACACTTAAACCTAGACCTGAAGTTATTCTTTTAGATGATGCTTTTCAGCATAGAAAAGTTGAGGCCGGGATAAGTATTCTTTTAACATCGTATAGTGATCCTTTTTACTCTGATATTGTATTGCCAACAGGAAACCTAAGAGAACCAAGAGTAGGTTACAAGAGGGCTGACATTATTGTAGTGACTAAATGCCCTGTTGATTTAGAGGATGGAGAAAAGCGTGTGATATATAACAAGATATTTCCTTCTCCAAATCAGAGTGTTTTCTTTAGCTATATAAAATATGGAGACAGAGTGATATCTACTCATGGTGAAAAAGAACTCAGCAGCTTACCACCTTTTACCTTGGTTACTGGGATTGCTAATCCGATTCCTTTGGTTAGACATTTGAAAGATGCCGGACTAGAGTTTAATCATTTAAATTATCCTGATCATTATAATTTTAAACAAAGTGATTTGGAACTACTTAAAACGAAGGCACTTATTGTGACCACTGAAAAAGACTTTGTTAGATTAAACTCTGATGAGGATTTAAGCGAGAGGTTGTTTTATTTACCTATTGAATTTGTAATAGATAAAGACAATGAGTTCAATGCTAAAGTACAGTCTTTAATTACTGATAATTATTAAGCTGTTATTTTCTTTTGATCAGAAAGGGCACTGTATAACTTCTTCTCGAAATCTTCTTGCTTAAACGGCTTAGAGATAATATCATTAAAGCCTGCTTCATCAAACTCATGCATTTTATCTTCTAATGTTACAGCGGTAAGTGCAAATATGGTCAGTTCTTTATCAAAAGTTCTGATAATCTTAGTCGCTTCTAAACCACTAATACCCGGCATATGAATGTCCATAAGAACGACACTATATTCGGTTTCCTTCACGTTTTCAACGGCAGCCTCACCATTGTCTACGACATCACAGTATAATCCCATTTTATTCAGGATCTTCTTTGTGATCATCTGGTTGATCTTGTTGTCCTCAACCACCAAAATCTTAATGTTGCTTAAATCCAAATCTTTTATGTTTTTAGAGTGTGTACTTAACTTAGGTTTCTCCTTTATTTTAGCGTAGGTCAGAGGTATTTCGAAGTAGAATGTACTTCCTTTACCGAGTTCACTCTTAAGGTATATTTTACCTTTAAGAATTTCTATAAGACCTTTAACAATAGAGAGACCAAGACCAGTTCCGCCATATTTTCTATTAATTTGAACTGATCCTTGAGAGAAACTTTCAAACATGTGTTCTTGTTTCTCTTTAGTAATACCAATTCCGTTGTCTTCAATTTCAAAACGAAGCTTATAATCGTCTCTTTTTTGACTTATCTTGTAGACTCTTACCCAGATGTCTCCATCTTTAGTAAACTTAATGGCATTACCAAGTAGGTTAATTAAGATTTGGGATATCTTTAATTGATCACCGACATAGGTATGTGGTAAATCTTTTTCAAATTCGTAATGAATTGTAATGTTATTATCTAGAGCTGAATTATTAAGTGCCGAAATAACATTCTCAATTTTTTTATTTAAATCAAATTCTTCCGGATCTAATTCTACTTTATTAGCTTCAATCTTGTTGATCTGAAGAATATCATTAATAAAAGTTAAGAGGTAATCACCTGAGAATTTTAATGACTTTAAGTGTGGTATTTGACCTTCTTTTGGATTTTCATCCAAAAGCATATTGGTAAGACCAGTTACAGCATAAAGTGGTGTTCTTAACTCATGCGTTACCGTAGATAAGAAATTTGCCTTTGTTTTAGAAGCCAACTCTGCCCTTTCTTTTGCAACTATAAGTTCATCATTTTTCTTTTGTAACATATTGTTGGTGCGCAATCGTATGTTATTATTCTTATACAGTGATAAGGTTAATAAAGATAATATGGTGATTAATGCAATACTTAAAATTGTTGTAATTCTAGTTAGGTTGCTATCTGCATCTGCTTCGTCTATCTGAGCTTTCAATTGCTCATT
Source organism: Winogradskyella sp. (assembly GCA_965230605.1). Lineage (GTDB taxonomy): Bacteria > Bacteroidota > Bacteroidia > Flavobacteriales > Flavobacteriaceae > CBDDLD01. The sequence goes on from CBDDLD010000004.1 coordinate 676,415, forward strand.
CTCAGCATCTTTATATTCGTTTATAAACTGAGCACGCTTTTCGGGAGAAAGGTTCTCTCTTTTGATATCTAATAGAGAATCTGATAATCTAAGATGCTTTCTTAAATAATAGTTAGACTTTTTATAATCTTCAGTTTTCTGATAGATGTCACTCAAGGTCAGGTAACCGTCATTAATATTTTCAACAATATTATTTCCCAGCGATAAGGTTAACCCTTCCGAAGCTTGTGTTAAGGCTAGTTCATTATTATCTAGAGCAGAAGATACTTTACCACTTTGGATTAAGGCACTGCTAAGTACACGATTTTGATCATATTTTTTAGCTAAAACAATGGTTTTTTCCAATTGCGTTTTAGCATTCTTGTAATCTTCCAGTTTGATATATACTCGTGCTTCGTTTAATGTAACTTCAGGAATGTATTGCTCTAAGTCTTCTTCTTCGAACTTGGTTTTAGCTGAAGTGAAGTAATCTAATGCTGTTTGGTATTCTTCTTTACTGCTATGAAGTACGCCTCGGATATTATATGTCAAAGCTAAATTGGCATAATCATTAATCTCTCTTTGGATTTCAGCAGCTTTGGTTAAAGAGTATAGTGCTTTGTCTGGTTCTTCAACTAAAAATTGGAGTTTTGCCAGTTTGGTGTATATGACACCTTCACTTTTGCGATCTTCAATTTTACTAGCTAAAGCCTGTGCCTTAGTAAGATTATCTTTAGCATTATAATAGTCACCACGATCACTCTCAAGCTTCGCCTGATCGATATGATTCTGTAACCTTAAAGACAATAAGTCTATATCCTCTGCATTGTTTTGTGCAAAAGTCAGACTACATAAAAACGCTAAAAATACAAATATGTAATATTTGATTCGGGACATTTCAGCTCAGTTTATCTGAGCAAATATAAACATTTATTCGATAAAAGTTATGATTTATCCGATAAATTGCAAACTAAATCCAAAATCCTACAGCTGTAGCCAGTTTCATTATCATACCAACCAACAATTTTTACCATATTTCCTATCACAGAAGTCATTTGGGAGTCAAAAATACACGAATGTGAGTTCCCAACAATGTCTATAGAAACGATAGGATCTTCTGTATATTCCAAAATACCTTTAAGTTCATTTTCTGCAGCCGCTTTAAATACATTATTTATATGCTCTATACTGGCGTCACTTTTTATATTGAATGTTATATCAGTAAGAGAGCCATTAGCGACAGGAACTCTAATACCGCATCCTCCTATAGCATCTGAAAGCTGAGGAAATATTTTGGTTAGTGCTTTAGCGGCACCAGTAGTAGTTGGGACTATAGATTGACCGGCAGCTCTGGCACGTCTAAGATCGCGATGGGGTTGGTCATGCAGACTTTGGTCTGTGGTATAAGAGTGAACTGTGGTTATGTACGCATGTTCTACTCCAAAATGCTGCTCCATTAAGTGTATCATGGGTGCCGCATTATTAGTTGTACATGAGGCATTCGAGATAATATCATCCTCTGGAGCAATGCTATCTTCATTAACACCTAACACAATCGTTTTAATATCATCTTGTAGAGGAGGTACAGACAGGATGACGCGTTTAGCACCGTTATCTATATGCTTTTGAAGTTGAGCCTTTTGTTTGAACTTTCCTGTAGCTTCAATAACAAAATCCGGACTGTAAGGGTTCCAATCAATGTCCTCTGGCTTTTCTTTATTGAGGAAAGGAATACGTTTATCACCAATAAAAATATGATTTTCATCATAGCTTATGAGGCTATCTAACACGCCATGGATACTATCGTATTTAAACAAGTGACTCAGTGTTTTGGTGTCGGCTAGGTCATTTATAGCAACAATTTCTATTGATTGGTGTTCTAAAGCTAAACGAAGTAGTCGTCTACCTATTCTACCGAAACCATTGATGGCAACTTTAATCATTAATTGATATGTTTTTGAGCTTTGTATGAAGAACGAACTAATGCACTGCTTTCTACATGTCTAAATCCAAGATCTAAACCAATAGCTTTATACTCTTCAAATTGGTCTGGAAGTATAAACTGTTTTACAGGCAAGTGCTTTTTACTGGGTTGAAGATATTGACCAATAGTAACAACATCTACATCATTAGCTCTAAGATCATGTAGTGTTTCAATAACTTCTTCACGTGTTTCACCTAACCCAAGCATTATTCCTGATTTGGTACGGCGCTGTCCTTGCTGTTTCAAATACTTTAAAACCCCCATACTTCTATCGTACTTTGCTTGGATGCGAACTTCTCTGGTTAAACGTCTAACAGTTTCTATATTATGAGAAACCACTTCGGGGGCGACTTCTATAATTCTATCGATATGACGTTCGACTCCTTGGAAGTCTGGAATAAGTGTTTCTAGTGTAGTTTCAGGATTCATACGCCTGACAGCCTTTACTGTTTCCGCCCACATGATACTTCCCATGTCCTTCAAGTCATCTCTATCTACACTGGTGAGTACAGCATGTTTGATGTCCATTATTTTAATTGAGCGCGCCACTTTTTCCGGCTCATCCCAATCTACAGTTTCAGGACGCCCGGTCTTTACACCACAAAACCCACATGACCGCGTACATATATTTCCCAATATCATGAATGTGGCGGTTCCTTCTCCCCAACATTCACCCATATTAGGACAGCTTCCCGAAGTACATATTGTGTTGAGATTGTACTTATCTACTAACCCACGAAGCTCGGTATATTTTTTCCCGGTGGGAAGTTTTACACGTAACCATTTTGGTTTACGCTCTGGTAATATATTTGAGGATGTCGCCGTGTCCATAAATTCATTTATATGAGCTTACAAAGATACGAAGTATATTCTTAAAACGGTTATAATATGGTAAGGTACCAGATGCTGAATCCAACTAGAAAAAGAATTCCTGCCCAACTTAATATGTGCAGTATTAAAGATGGTCGCCATATATCAGGCGTATGCTTGCTAGAGATTAAAATATAATTAGCAATGGCATATAATGGAGCTGTTAAAAATGAGAGTATAGTGGCTACTTCTATGAGAAACCCCATTTCAGAAGCAAGGGTAAAAAATATGAATAAAGTTCCAACTGCTAACAGTATAATCCATAATGTGTAGCCTTTAGGAAGATGTTTGTTTAATAAAAGCTCGGAAGTTTTCTTCATTGCTCTTGGTGAAGCATCAAGAGTTGTTAAAGTTGTGCTGAACATGGTTGTAAATGCTGCAACACCAATAATTACGTAGGACCAATTACCGAGGCTGTCTGTATACATTTTTACAAGTTGATTAGAGAAAGCACCAGCTTTATCACTAAATACTTCGCCAGAATTGTACATAACCAATGCACCTAGTAATACAAACCCAAGGCCTAAAATAATTGTGCCTATATAACCAATATTAAAATCAAACAAAGCTGATTTTGGAGTAAAATCTTTTTGATCTTTCTGTTTTTCAATGGCCCATAAGGAATGCCATATTGAAATGTCTAAAGGTGCAGGCATCCATCCCATGAAGGCAATAAGAAATATAATTTCTGTTCCATTTGCCGGAAGTACTTGTGTAAAAGATAGAATGCTCTCATTTTTTGTGAATGCAAAACAGACCGCTAAAATGGTACTTATAGTAAGTGTGAGGATGATAATCTTTATAAGGTTGTCTAATATTTTATACTTGCCTACAAATAGAACAACAAGACATATGGCAAGAATAATTGCGGTCCATATTTTTATACTATCGATAGATAGACTTCCAATAACAATTGGATCAAATTCTATAAAAATACTCGATGCTAACCCAGCAGTTACAATAGTTACCGCAGTTTGAATTGTAAACATGGTAGCGATAGTAAGAATAAAGTAGACCATTAAAACCCACTTTCCTAACTTTTTATATCCATCCAGTAGACTTTCTCCTGTAGCTGCTGCATACCTAGGACCATATTGAAAAAAAGGGTATTTGAATAGATTTACTAACAATAATGCCCAAATTAACCCTAATCCAAAATTGGCTCCGGCTTTTGTGGATTGTACCAAATGAGATACTCCAATCGCGGCACCTGCAAATAATAAACCGGGACCTAATTTTTTAAGCGTTATAAGCATCATTCTTAATGATTTCTGATAGCAGCTTTTTAGCTCTTAAGAGTTTCACTTTTACATTATTTACAGTCTCGTGCAGTTCGTTGGCGATTTCTTTGTAGCTAAGTTCTTGAAAGTACCTTAAATTAATAACCTCTTGGTAGTGAGGCTTTAATTTCTTTATGTCACGCAATAACTTAGCGAGATTCTGTTCTGTAATGATCTTATCTTCTGGTGATGGAGATTCGTCAATAATGTTGTAAACGCCATCATCTGTATGTTTGGTTTTGCTAGATATGGATGCTTTATGTTTTCTAACTAAATCTACGTGGATGTTCTTAGAGATCGTAATTAACCAAGTTTTAAAATTGTACTTATCATTATAAGTAGCAATTTTGTCAAAGGCTTTTGAAAATGTTTGTATGGTAATGTCTTCAGCATCATTCTCGTTTTCAGTTCTTTTAAGCTGAAAATTATAGACATCATTCCAATAATTATCTAGCAGAAAATTGAATGCGATTTGATTGTTCTCTTTTGCTAGTTGAATGGCCTTTTTTACTTCCAATGATTAGGTTTTGAAATAAGATTAGCAATAAAGATACAGAATTGAAATCCAATTAAAAATAATTCTAGTAGAGGAGACCAAATTACCAGATCTAACTCATTCAGTTTCTTTGATGTGTTATAAATAGTAATCGTGTAAAGGATGCTTCTGAGTGTTACAAAAGTTACTACCCATTCCCATAAGAAAAGATTAGATAATAGAATAATACCTGTTACCCAGAAGCTTATTTGAGATATATAGAAGATTGATAATAGTAATTTATGTTTCCACTTATAGTGTCTTGCCGTAGTGATGTGGCGTCTTTTTTGTATTAACCAGGCTTTAAAACTGGTTTTTGGTTTTGATAAAGTGAAACTATTTACATCTGTAGAGATAGCAGTATTACTTTTTGTAGCTATTTCATTGATGAATAAATCATCATCACCTGATTTGATAGTTAAATGATTATTATAACCACCACTATTAAAGAATAATTCTTTTCTGTAGGCCATGTTTCTTCCCACTCCCATGTATGGCATACCAAGTTTAGCATAAGAGAAATATTGTAATGCGGTGATCAGGGTTTCAAAGCGGATAAGTTTATTTAGAATTGAAAACTTAACTTTCTCATATGCACCATAGCCCAATACTATTGATTTTTCATTAGAAAAATGACTGCTCATTTGTGAAATCCATGACAAAGAATTTGGCTTGCAATCAGCATCTGTAAATAATAAAAAATCATTTGATGCGGCCTTAATACCTAGAGTAAGCGCATATTTTTTATTTCCCCAGAACCTATCAATACTTTTAACGTTAACAATATGAATATTGCTGTGATGTGATTTTAAGGATTTCATTACATCCAAACTATCATCTGAAGAGTCGTCATTTACTAATACGATTTCAAAATTTGCATAATCTTGATTTGCAATTAACGGAATATTTGCTCTTAGGTTTTCTGCTTCATTTTTAGCACATATGATAACAGATATGGGTATTTTTTTTAGAGACTTTTGAACAGTTTTTTTAGTTGCAAAGCCTATGAGGAAAACTAAATAATAAGCAATTTGTAGTATAAAAACCGCTATAAAAAAATAGAATAGGAGTTGTAATAAGAACATTACCCCTTAGGAATGTTGAGGTTCTTTACAATCTTTGAATTGATCAGGAGTCTTACCACAAAAACCACAAGCTTCACCATTTTGATTTAACATCGGATTCTGGCTGGCACAAGTTCCGGCAAATTCACCATCTTTTTTTGCCCATATTTTTATTGTAATACCTGCAATTGCTAGACCTAATAGTACTAAAGTGAGTATGACAAGTTTCATTATAGAAATCAATTAATCTTAGTTATAGTGCAAAGATAATGTATTTAATTGATTGTATAGACAAAATGGGAGATGTGACCATATGCTTTTTTTCTGTGTCATATTAAATAATGTTAATCGTTTTTACTAACTAATATTTTGTTTTATGAAAAAATTATTTGCTGAATTTTTCGGTACATTTTGGCTGGTCTTTGGAGGATGTGGGAGTGCAATATTTGCAGCTGGAATAGCTGATGTGGGAATTGGTTTTGTTGGAGTATCTCTAGCATTTGGTCTTACAGTATTAACTATGGCTTATGCTGTTGGGCATATATCCGGGGGTCATTTTAACCCAGCTGTGTCCTTAGGTTTATGGGCAGGGGGGAAGTTTGAATCAAAATCCCTGGTCAGTTACATTATTGCTCAATTATTTGGAGCAATTACTGCAGCTGCTATACTGTATCTAATTTTAAGTCAGAAATCTGGTTTTGAAACGGTAGGTGGGTTTGCAGCTAATGGTTATGCTGAATTATCACCGCAAGGGTACAGTGCTTTGGCAGCCTTGATTACAGAATTTTTATTAACCTTATTTTTCTTGCTGATTATTCTGGGGTGTACGGACGTAAAAGCACCTAAAGGATTTGCTCCTATTGCTATCGGTTTGGGACTAACTTTAATTCATTTGATTAGTATTCCGATTACGAATACATCAGTAAATCCGGCAAGATCTACAAGTCAAGCCATATTTGCTGATGGAAGCTATCTATCTCAATTATGGCTGTTTTGGTTAGCGCCAATTGCAGGAGCTATAGTTGCAGGGCTTATTTACAGGTCTTTTTTTAAGAGTACTGATGAGTAAAAATAAAAAAGCCGTCTAATAGACGGCTTTTTTATTTTAATTTTCTTGTAATGAGATCTCTGCGACTTCTTTTTGTTCTACAGGATCTTTGTTGTCTTTAGATTCAATGGTGATACTTAAAGCGACGGCGTCTTCCATATAAGGAATTGGTTTTAATTTACGCTCAGAAGCGTCAAGAATTCCTAAGCTTACCATTTTGTCCTGAAATTCAGCCCAAATCTGATAATACTGTTCTTCAGGAAGCTTAGGTAACGTAACTACATCTATCATAGATGTTTTATCTACAGGGTTAATGTAAGCTACCGTTTTTAAGTCTTTTGCACGTTCGTTGCCAGTAAGTACATATTTTTTAGAGTCGGGATTATTCAATTTTTGAAGCTCTAAGGATAATTCACTTAGTTTAGAATTATTTTTTTCTATGTCGCCACGTAAGTCAAAAATCTCATCGACTACAATTTGATTCTCATTGGCTAGCAAAGCGTTCTTTTGATATAAAATAAATGAAGTAACAGCAAATAGAACTGCTGCAGCACTTGCTGCAATACTATACCAAGGGATTCTACTTTTTACTATAGTCTCTCTAACTTCTTCCTCTTTTGTAGCCTTTAATACCTTGTTTAAAACACCTTTAGGAGCTTCAATAGCATTGACCTTTGAGATAATCTCTAAATTGGTTTGTAGGGCATCAAAAGCATCAGCAACTTCCGGATAGCTATCTATATAGTGCTCAACTTCCATAGACTCGGTAATAGAAGTGTCACCTACAAGATACTTTTCCAGTAAGCCAGATTTTAAAAATGAATGTATTTTTGTTTCCATACAATAACGTTTTTACGGGTCGTAAACCTTTTTAAGTTCACGTAACCCTATTTTAAGTCTAGATTTTACTGTACCAAGAGGGATATCTAATTCTTCACTTGCCTCTTGCTGTGTCATACCCTCAAAAAATAAGGCATTCAGCACAATTTGATACTTGTCTTCTAGACGACCAAGATGTTCCTTTAAATCCATAACATCCTGATTTAAACTCAGTCTTGGTAGTATATATACGTTAGATTTATCGATTTGGATCTCTTTCTGAAATCTATTGTTAAAACTCCTTAGCTTATCAATAGCCGTATTTCGGGCAATTCTGTACAGCCATGTAAACAATTTGGCTTTATTAGAATCGTATTTATGGGCGTTTTTCCACACTTTAATAAAGGTTTCCTGAAGCGCATCTTCAGCAATTTCTTCATTATTTGTCACCTTAAGAATTACACCATATAAACTGTCTGAATAATTTTCATACAGCAAGTTTAAGGCATATTGATCCCCTTGATTTAATAGGGTTATAATTCTTTGTTCAGTAGTTGTACTCAAAATTAATTAAGCAATTTAGTATAGTGTTTTATTAGGGTATTAACGTAAATATAGATGTAAAATTACAAATTATCGCAAGATAAGTATTCTATATTTAAAGTAGTTACAGAAAATTAATACTTGTAAAAGAGAAGTTATATAACGTTAACTTCCATTTCGATTTGAATGTCAAATAAGCGTTTTATAGTATCTTGAATGAGCAATGCCAGTTTGTGAATTGAACTCCCGGAAGCACCCCCATAGTTCACTAAAACAAGAGCTTGTTTTTCATGAACACCATAGTTCTCAAAACGCTTCCCTTTAAATCCTGCTTTTTCAATTAACCATCCTGCTGGGACCTTAACAAGAGTAGAGGAAACCACATAGTGAGGAATTTCAGAAAATTGCTGTTGTAATTCTTTAAAATGATCCAGAGTTATAATAGGGTTTTTAAAAAAGCTACCACTATTTCCGATTTCTTTAGGGTCTGGAAGTTTACTTTGCCGTATTGCAATCACAGCATTAGAGACATCTTTGATTTTTGGAGTTTCAATATTGGCTGCCTCTAGCTGACTTTTAATGGCACCATAGACGATATTAATTTTATGGTGTGTTTTGGTGAGTTTGAAAGTGACACTAGTAATAATATATTGCCCTTTATAATGTTGTTTGAAAATAGACTCTCTATAACCAAATTGACAATCAGACTGATCAAAATGAACTAAGGTTTGATCTTCAATTTTTACAGCTTCACAACTTACAAATACATCTTTTAACTCTACACCATATGCTCCTATATTTTGAATGGGTGCTGTGCCCACATTTCCTGGAATTAGCGATAGGTTTTCTATACCGCCATAATCATTAGCAATGCACCACATCACAAACTCATGCCAATTTTCACCGGCACTAGCTTTGACTAGAACATCAGTTTCGGTTTGAGAAACAATATCAATGCCTTTCATATTAATGTAAAGGACTAATGCATCTATGTCTTTCGTGAGCAGCATATTGCTTCCTCCGCCAAGAATGAAAAGTTCTTTGTCTCTATGGTCAGAAAGTACTTTCTTTAGATTAGCTAATGTTTCAATATTACAAAATTGACTCGCTTTAACATCGATACCAAAAGTATTGTGTGCCTTTAATGAAATATTGTTCTGAACTGTCATTAATCCTGGTATGACTTTAAAGCTTCTTTTATTACTTGAACTGCTTTTATCAAACGCTCTTCATTGAGCACATAAGCGATTCTTATTTGATTAAGTCCAACACCTTTTGTTGAATAAAATCCTGCTGCGGGTGCTACCATTACTGTAGCGTTATCATAACTAAATGATTCTAACAGCCATTTTGCAAAATTATCTGAGTTTTTAACAGGCAGTTCAGCTATACAGTAAAATGCACCATTTGGCTTAGCCACTTTAACTCCATCGATCTTTTCTAGCTCAGAAATAAGAGTGTTACGGCGTTTTACGTACTCAACTTTAACTTCATCAAAATAACTTTGTGGTGTATCTAGAGCAGCTTCACCAGCAATTTGAGCTAATGTAGGCGGACTAAGCCTTGCTTGTGCAAATTTCAATGCAGTAGAAATAACCTCACTGTTTTTAGATACTAGATACCCAATCCTAGCACCACACATACTGTAACGCTTAGAGACAGAATCTATGACTATTGCATGATCTTTTAGTTCTTGTTCTTGCAATATTGAGTAATGCGATACATCATCATACACAAACTCGCGATATACTTCATCTGCGATCAAGAATAAATCATGCTTTTTGACGATGCTAGCCAGTTTTTTAATTTCCTGCTTAGAATACAAGTAACCTGTTGGATTGCCAGGGTTACATATTAGTATAGCTTTAGTTTTCTCTGTGATTAATTCTTCAAAAGCTTCTATAGGAGGTAATGCAAAATTATCTTCAATCTTAGATATTACAGGAACAATATTAACTCCCGAAGCGGTAGAAAAACCATTATAATTAGCATAAAATGGCTCAGGGATGATAATTTCATCATCACTATCCATGATACTTCCAAAAGCAAACAAAAGTGCTTCACTACCACCTGTGGTAACAATAATATCATTATGATTGACTTCAATGTCATTTTTCTTGTAATAATCTGCTATTTTAGCTCTGTAAGTTTCCGAACCTTCTGATCTAGAGTATGCAAGTATATCTAAATCCTGAGATTTAATAGCATCTAATGCTACTTGAGGTGTTTTTATATCGGGTTGGCCAATATTGAGATAATAAACTGTTTTTCCATCTTTTACTGCCTGTTCAGCATAAGGAACTAACTTTCTTATAGGAGATTCGGGCATTTTTAAGCCCTTTTCTGATATTGCTGGCATTCTGTATTGTTTAGTTGGTAAAGTTCTGAAATTTCTTAAAGTTTTTTTAAAAAATGCTCTTAAAAATATTTATTACTGCTAAAGATTTGTAAATTGATAATAAAGACCAGCTTTTTTGAATAGGATAATAAAACATAGCATACTTCTATTTGTTGTTTTTTCTTGTTTAGGTGTTACAGCCCAAGGTAAGTTTAGTATTCCAGAAAGAAGTATTAGTAAGAAGATAAGGTTTCAACTTATTAATAACCTTATTGTAATACCTGTAGAGGTTAATGGCGTAGATTTATCATTTGTTCTAGATACAGGTGTGAGTAAGCCCATACTTTTTAACCTTGTAAATACAGATTCTTTGCAAATTAGAAATGTAGAAACGATCTTTTTGAGAGGGTTGGGGGCCGGAGGGTCAATAAAGGCGTTAAAATCAAAGCACAATATATTTAAAGTGGGTAATGCAGTAAATGTTAATCAGGATGTTTATGTTGTTTTTGATAGTGCTATAAATTTTACACCAAGACTAGGAGTCCCAGTACACGGAATCATAGGTTATGATGTGTTTAAAGATTTTGTAGTGGAATTGAATTATAGTTCTAAATATATTCGATTCCATCGCCATGATGAATTTAAATATAAAGACTCTAAAAAGTGGGCTACACTGCCTTTAACGATGAATAATAAGAAGCCATATTTAGACGCTAATGTGTCTATTGAAGGGAAAGATATACCAGTACGTTTACTTATAGATACAGGGGGGAGTGATTCTTTATGGTTGTTTGAAGACTCAACAAAATCTATTAAACCCATTGAAGATAAGCAGTTTCACGATTTTTTAGGTAAAGGTCTCAGTGGTTCGGTATATGGAATGCGTTCAAAGGTAAATCGATTTACAATAAATGATTTCTCTTTAGACAATGTCAATGTCGCATTTCCGGATTCATCTTCGTTAAGTATTGCGAGAAATTATAAGGCAAGAAATGGCACTATTGCCGGGAATATGTTGAAGCGCTTTAACTTCTTTTTCGATTATAGAAACAATAAAGTACAATTAAAGAAAAACGGGAACTTTAAAGAGCCATTCCATTATAATAATAGCGGAATTACTCTAGAACAGCGCGGTGTGCGTGTAGTAAGAGAACAAGTGAGAACCAATAATTTTGATGCCTACGGAAGTGCTCAAAATGATAGCGCTCAAAATATAGACTTATCAATTAATTATGCCTACAATTTAAAGCCTGCCTATGAGATTGTAGAACTACGTGAAAGCTCTAATGCAAAAGCTGCTGGATTACAGGTAGGAGATGTAATTATATCAATTAATAACAAGCCTACCCATACACTAAGCCTTCAAGAGGTTAATGAGCGATTTTATGATAGAGAAGGCAAGCTGATAAGACTCAGAATAGAACGCGACGAAAAAAAGATGTCCTTCCAGTTTAGATTAGACAATGTATTCAAAAAAAAGAACCCTCAAAATGAGGGTTCTGAATAGTTTATTTTCGTAATGAGTAAAGGCTTACTGCTCTACCGTACTTTTCTTTTTCTTTTCTAAAACACTTGTTTTATTAGGATCTACTACTAAACCTTTAATTTTTAAGGCTACAGTTGGTGTATCTGCGTTAGAAATTACAGTTATAGTTTTTCTAATAGGATTAACTCTATTTGTGTCGTACTTTACTTGAATTTCTCCAGTATCTCCAGGCATTATAGGCCCTTCTGGTTTTTTTGGGACAGTACAACCACATGTAGATTTTACACTAGAAATAATTAACGGTGCATCTCCAGTATTTGTAAATTCAAATACACGTACTCCATCAGATCCTTTTTCTATAGTGCCATAGTCAATAACTTTAGACTTGAACTCAATTTTAGCTACTTTATCTTGAGCCGAAAGCCCTAAGCTAATCATACCTACAAATAAAATTGTAATTAATTTTTTCATCATTTTATGATTTAAATTGATAATCAAAGCTACTTAGTTTTTAATTCTTAGCAAAATTAATTAGACGTATTGCATTACTTTTAACAGATCCTAGAGGAATTATGTTACATTAATCGGCCTAATAATTTTACAAAAAAAGAAATATAAGTACTTTTGCCAATTACATTGCAAAAACGATACCAAAACATGGAAATCCCATCTAAATACATAGCATCTACGGTAGAAGATAAATGGTACGATTACTGGATGAAACACAACTATTTTCATTCAGTTCCAGATGAAAGAGAACCATATACTATAGTTATTCCTCCACCAAATGTGACCGGTGTGTTACACATGGGACATATGTTAAATAATACCATCCAAGATGTGCTCATAAGACGTGCGCGCTTACAGGGAAAGAATGCATGCTGGGTACCGGGTACAGACCATGCGTCTATAGCTACAGAAGCAAAAGTGGTAGCAAAGCTAAAAGCTGAAGGTATAGAGAAGAATGATATATCTAGAGAAGAGTTTTTAAAGCATGCCTGGGACTGGACACATGAGTATGGTGGTGTTATTCTTGAACAGCTTAAGAAGTTAGGCTGTTCATGTGATTGGGATCGTACTAAGTTTACTATGGACGATGATATGTCTGAAGCTGTTAATCAGATATTCGTTGATTTGTTTAATAAAGGGTTGATATACAGAGGCTATCGAATGGTGAATTGGGATCCTGAGGCTCAAACTACACTCTCAGATGAAGAAGTTATTTATGAAGAGCGTACTGATAAATTATACTATGTAAAGTATAAGATTGAAGGGGAGAGTGGTTATGTAACCATAGCAACAACACGACCAGAAACCATACTAGGTGATACGGCGGTATGTATTAACCCTTATGATGAACGCTATAAGAGTTTAAAAGGGAAAAGTGTTATTGTGCCTATATGCAATCGTGTTATACCTATTATTGAGGATGATTATGTAGATATTGAATTTGGAACAGGTTGTTTAAAAGTAACACCAGCCCATGATGTTAATGATAAAGAGATTGGAGATAGACACAATTTAGAAGTCATAGATGTACTGAATGCAGACGGATCGATGAATAGCTATGGTTTGCATCATGAAGGAAAGGATAGAGTAGTAGCAAGAAAAGATGTTGCGAAAGAATTAGAAGAATTAGGAATTCTAGTTAAAATTGAATCTATTACCCATAATGTTGGGACTTCTGAAAGAACAAAAGCTGTTATTGAACCCAGATTATCTGATCAGTGGTTTTTAAAGATGACAGATCTTGTAAAACCAGCAATTAAAGCTGTTTTAGAGGATGAAGATGTCAAATTGTTTCCGAAACGCTTTAATAACACCTATCGCCATTGGGTAGAGAATATACGCGATTGGAACATTTCAAGACAACTATATTGGGGGCAACAAATTCCTGCTTATTACTACGGTGATAGTAAAGACGATTTTGTAGTAGCAGAAAGTAAATCTGAAGCACTTCAATTAGCTAGGGAGAAATCAGGAAATTCAAGCTTAGAATTGAGTGATTTAACTCAAGAATCAGATGTTGTAGATACATGGTTTTCGTCTTGGTTATGGCCAATGAGTGTTTTTGATGGCATTCGTAACCCAGAGAATGAAGAAATTCAATATTACTACCCGACTAATGACCTTGTAACTGGTCCGGACATTCTATTCTTTTGGGTGGCCCGTATGATTATTGCGGGATATGAATATAAAGGTGAAAAGCCATTTAGTAATGTCTACCTAACAGGTTTAGTACGTGATAAGCAGCGTAGAAAAATGTCTAAGCAGTTGGGGAATTCTCCTGATGCACTAAAACTTATTGAAGAGTATGGCGCAGATGGTGTTAGAGTAGGTTTATTACTAAGTTCTGCAGCGGGTAATGATTTATTATTTGATGAAGCGTTATGCCAACAAGGAAAAGCATTTGCTAATAAAATATGGAATGCTTTTAGGTTAGTTAAGGGTTGGGAAATTGCGGATATAGATCAACCAGAATCTTCAAAAATTGCATTAGAGTGGTATACATCAAAATTCCAGGAAACTTTATCTAGTATTGAAGATCATTTTTCTAAGTACAGATTATCGGACGCCTTAATGGCGATGTACAAACTCATATGGGACGATTTCTGTTCATGGTTATTAGAAATGATAAAACCTGCTTACGGACAGCCGATAGATAAGCAGACATACCAAGCAGTGATCGCTATTTTTGAAGATAATCTAAGAATACTACATCCATTTATGCCTTTTCTTACTGAAGAAATATGGCAGTATATTGAAGAACGATCTTCAGATAATGCTCTAATTGTAGCCAAATACCCTGAAGCTAAAGTATACGATACTTCAATTATTAGTGATTTTGAGACAGTTAAAGAAGTTATTTCAGGGATACGTACAATTCGTAAAGAGAAAAATATTGCATTTAAGAATGCTATAGACCTGCATGTGATTAATAACGAAAAATTGTCAGAAGCATACAATTCTGTCATAAGTAAGATGGGTAATATTGAATCCCTTCAATTAACATCAGAATCAGTAGAAGGCGCTTTAAGTTTTAGAGTTCAGTCTAACGAATACTATATTCCGATTAATGGCGCTATAAATATAGAAGATGAAGTAAAGAAGCTTACGGAAGAGTTAACTTATACAGAAGGCTTTTTAAAATCTGTTCAAAAGAAGTTATCTAATGAGAGGTTTGTAAACAATGCCCCCGAACAAGTTGTGGCTTCCGAACGTAAGAAAGAAGCAGATGCACTTGCAAAAATTGAGACTTTGAAATCGAGTTTGGCAAGTTTAAAATAAAAAATAAGGCTGTTTTTTGCAGCCTTTTTTATTACCATTCATTAATCTTATTAGAATCTAGTTTCACAAAAATGAAAAGTAAAATTGTGAAGCCCCACAGACCGGAGCCTCCGTAGCTAAGAAAAGGCAGTGGTATACCTATAGTAGGAATAAGCCCCATAACCATACCCGTATTTATAGTGAAGTGGACAAAGAAAATAGAAGCTACACCATAGCCATATACTCTACTAAATTGTGATTTTTGATTTTCGGCTAAATATAATATCCGTATAATAAGTAATACAAAAAGAAGCACCACGATAGATGATCCTATAAACCCCCATTCTTCACCAACAGTACTAAATATGTAATCGGTATGCTGTTCAGGAACAAATTTTCCTGTCGTTCTTGTACCTTGTAAAAACCCTTTTCCTTTCCAGCCACCAGAACTAATTGCTTTTTCCGATTCGTTAAGGTTGTATAAAATGGTTTTCTTCATTTGCTCTAACTTAACAGGATCTTTTTCTAGTCGTAGCCATAGACTTATACGATCTTGCTGGTGAGGCTTAAGAACAGAAGTATAAAAGTATTTTACTCCAACTGACAAAGCTAGACCAATGATTATAGCGATTACACTTTGAAATATGGGGAGTCGTTTTCTTTTGAAAAAAATAGTGGCTGAGACTGCTATAAGAACTAAAACCACGCCTGTAATAGTAACACCATATTTTAGAGAAAGTACAGCAATGAGAGCTATAGAGGCTATAGCAATAAGATATATTTGTTGCAATCCTTCCCTGTAAAAAACAAAGAAGAAAGCACTATATACTATGGTGCTTCCGGCATCGTTTTGTAGAAGAATTAAAAATGCAGGGATAATAACAATTAAAAGACTCCTTAACTGATCTCTGAATGTTTTCATATCAGTCTGTATGTCGCTCATATATTTTGCCAGAGCAAGAGCTGTGGCAAACTTGGCAAACTCTCCCGGCTGTATGGTCATGCTTCCTATGCCATACCAAGAGGTAGCTCCATTAACGTTTTTGCCAAAAAGAAATAAACCTACTAGTGAGAGTATGGATACAAAGTAAATGACACTAGCAAAGCGTTCATAAAACTTAGCTTCTATAGATAGAATAACAACAATAATGACAAAAGTAAATGCTATAAAGATTGATTGTTTACCATAGGGTTGGCTCATGTCAAAATAGCTGGTAATTTCCCCAACATGTGAAGCTGACAAAATATTGACCCACCCGAAAAAGACGAGTAATAAAAATAAAAGAATGGTTAGCCAGTCAAACTTAAAGCCTCTATGTCCCTCTCTCTGCATGTTTAGTTTATAATTCTATCGTCGGCAGTTGTATTGATTTTATATGCCTTTTTCGCCTCGTAATCTTTGACCGTCATGATTTCAGTTTCTCCATTTATTCTGAATGGTTGCCCAGAATATGGTTTTTCGTATTCATGTTCTAATGTATGATCTAAAATCCAACGCTCCATATCAGTTCTGGTGATTTCACCTTTAATGTAATTTTCAATCATAAGACTGGCTATTCGACCCGCAAATCGACTTCCCCAATATCCATTTTCTATGAAAACAGCTATAGCAATTTTAGGATTATCCTTTGGAGCGAAGGCTACAAAAATAGAATGATCTGTTAATTGCGTTTTTACACTATCTATTCTAGTGAAATTTTCTGCTGTTCCCGTTTTACCGCAGATATCAATGCCCGGAACTTGAAGGTACTTTGCAGTCCCTTTATTGTAAACATCAAACATACCCTGAATCACAGGCTCAAAATGTTGCTTGTCAATCGTGGTATATTTAGGCGTTGTAAATTTTTTATCTATTGGCTCACCTTCAATAGATTTTATAATATGAGGTGTATAATAGTACCCTCTATTACCAATAGCTGCTGCCATATTAGCTAATTGTATAGGAGTTGCCAAAACCTCACCCTGACCAATAGCATTAGATAGAGAAAATGTAGTGTACCATCTATTTTTACCATAGGCTCTGTCATAAGTAGCGGCAGTAGGTACCTTACCCGGTTGCCCAACAGAAAGGTCATTATTTAAATAATTGCCCAGTCCAAAGCTTTTAACATGTTTACTCCAGGCATCCATACCTTCTGCTGGAGTACTATACTTATCCATTATTCTACGATAAACATTTGCAAAATAGGCGTTACAAGATTCATAGATGCCAAGATTCATATTGGCTGGGCTTCTATGAACATGACACCCCATTTTTCTATTTCCATATCTGTAACCTAGTGCACAACTAAATTTATCATTAGTAGTAACCACACCCTCTTGTAAACCTATTAATGCATTTAGTGTTTTAAATGGCGAGCCTGGAGGATACATGGCTTGCAGCCCCCTGTCAAATAAAGGTTTTGCAATACTATCGTTATAAAGAGTAGTGAAGTTCTTAGAACGATCTCTACCCACTAATATATTTGGGTTGTAACTAGGACCAGATACCATGGCAAGAATTTCACCGGTGCTAGGTTCAATAGCAATAATACCACCACGCTTATTCTTCATTAGCTTTTCTCCATAAGCTTGTAATGCGGCATCAATAGTGATGGTAATATCTTTACCGGGTTGAGGTAAGGTGTCATAATTCCCATTTTTATAGGGGCCAATGTCTTTATTAAAACGATCTTTCTGAATGAATTTTATCCCCTTAACACCTCTGAGCGTTTTTTCATATGATAATTCCACACCTTGCTTACCAATAAGGTCTCCCATTCTGTAATAAGGGTCTTTACTAATGAGTGTTCTATTGACTTCCCCAATATCTCCTAGTACGTTAGCACCTATGGCAGTTTGATAAGATCGTAATGAACGTTTTTGAATATAAAAGCCTTCATATCGCCTCATTTTTTCTTGTAGAACAGCATAATCTTCTTTTGATAGATGAGAAAGGAAAACAGACGGAAGTCTTGGAGAGTAGGTTGTGGCTCTTTCTAACTTCTTTTGATAATCTTCTCGAGTTATTTTTAACAGACTACAAAACTCTTCTAAATCATTATCATTATGAAAAACGACATCTCTAGGTATCACCATCACATCATAAGATGGCTGATTGGCAACTAAAAGTTTTCCATTTCTATCATAGACATAACCACGCTTTGGGTAATCGTATACTTTTCTTATGGCATTATCATCGAAAATATTTGACGACGGGGTGCTATGCACTTGTAAGTAATATAAACGTGCAATAAAAATAATACCTACTAGTACTACAGTCGTCAATAGAAGAAGTTTTCTCATTTTCGGTTTCTACTGAATAAAATAATTAATAAGATACTTAATATTATAGTAAAAATACTTGAAAAGAACGTCTTTTCTAGTATGAGAAGTATTCTTGAGATGTTAAATATCTCTAAGGAAAACAGAATCAAATGATGTGTAAACGTCATTAAGGTGATATACCCTGTAAGACGCCCAATTTCAAAATTGTTGAACTTTATAGTTTGATGTTCATACAATGTGCCAAATACCGACTTTAGAGCTATAGGTCTTGTGTAAGCTATAAATACAGATGCAGCAGCATGGACTCCACCAGAGTCTACAAACATATCTACCATCATTCCTAACATAAAACTTACTAAAAGAAAGATAAGCCTATTGTTCTTTACCGGATATAAAAAAATAAATATGATGTATATATACGGATTAATAGATCCAAAGAAGTTAATATTATTACATATTAAGACTTGAAGTAGTAATAAAACTATGAATCGAATGATATTATTGGTTATGACACTATTCATTATTCAAGGCTTCTAAAGATCGAATTTCATTAGCATCCATATTTTCAATAATATAAACATGACCTATACTGGTCATGTCATTGAATAGTTTTACCTGAACAGTATAAGTGTCTCCGCTAGAATCTAAGACAAATGATTCTACAGTACCAATATTTATACCTTTAGGGAAGATACTAGATTGGCCACCGGTAATGATGGTGTCCCCAACTTTAATAGGTGCAAACTTTAATAAATCGGTCAATTGTACATACTCTGGAGATTCGGTATCCCATTTCAACGATCCCTGATGATCTGTGTGTTTTAATTCAGCATTAATACTGATGGTCTTATTTAAAATAGATATAACAGTAGAATATTTATTAGATGTGTTATCTATAATCCCTATAATCCCATTAGAAGTAATAACTCCTAGATCTCTCTTAATACTGTCTCTTTGCCCTTTATTTATAGTTAAATAGTTGTTAGGTCTAGTGTAGCTGTTTTTGTATACATCCGCTTTGGTAAACTTATAACGACCTGTAAAATGTGATGTGTCTATGAATACAGAATCGCTTCCTGTTTCAATGTTTGTTATTATTTGACGCAACCTTCTATTTTCCTCAGCAAGAATATCGTTATCTTTTTTGAGTCCGAAATATTGACTGATATTCTGAAATGAGCCGTACACACCACCGGTTAAACTATTTGCCGAATTAATAAACTTACTCTTGTGGTATGAATGTGATTGAATAGTGAGGGAGATGGAAATGGCAAATAATAATAAGAATAATAAGAAGGTCTTATTACCAATTATAAAATTGAATATTTGTCGCATTATCTACCTTATTTTATCAATACGCTTTTGTATTTAGATAAGTTTTTAAGCACTATACCTGTACCTCTTACTACAGCTCTAAGAGGATCTTCAGCAATGTAAACTGGTAAGTCTGTTTTTTGCGATAGACGTTTGTCTAATCCTCTTAACATAGAACCACCACCAGCTAAATAAATTCCTGTGTTGTAGATATCTGCAGCTAGTTCAGGCGGAGTTTGAGATAAGGTCTCCATAACTGAGTCTTCTATTCTTAAAATCGACTTGTCTAAAGCCTTTGCAATTTCTCTGTATGATATTTGAACCTGCTTAGGTTTACCAGTAAGGAGGTCGCGTCCCTGAACACTCATGTCTTCAGGAGGTAATTCTAAATCTTCAGTAGCAGCACCTATTTGGATTTTTATTTTCTCTGCAGTTCTGTCACCAACATATAAATTGTGCTGTGTGCGCATGTAGTATATAATATCATTGGTAAATACATCGCCAGCAACCTTTACAGATTTATCGCATACAATACCTCCTAATGCAATAACAGCGATTTCTGTAGTTCCACCACCGATATCAACAATCATATTTCCTTTTGGCTGCATAATATCTACACCAATACCAATTGCAGCCGCCATAGGTTCGTGTATCAGATATACTTCTTTACCATTAACACGCTCACAAGACTCTTTAACAGCTCGCATTTCTACTTCAGTGATTCCTGAAGGAATACACACCACCATTCGAAGTGCAGGATTAAAAAGTTTCTTCTTTAAAGCAGGGATGTTCTTTATGAACAAATTTATCATTTGTTCTGAGGCATCAAAATCAGCAATAACCCCATCTTTTAGAGGTCTAATGGTTTTAATGTTCTCATGGGTTTTTCCTTGCATAAGATTTGCCTCTCTTCCCACAGCAATAATTTTTCCTGTAAGTCGATCTCTGGCTACTATTGAAGGATTATCAACAACAACTTTGTCATTGTGTATGATGAGTGTATTTGCAGTACCTAAGTCTATGGCTATTTCTTCCGTCAAGAAATCAAAAAATCCCATATGTTATAACTAATTAATTGGGGTTGTTTTACGTAAAAAATTCGAATAGTTGTAAATGTACTAAATAATACGATATTTCTACCAGAATGGACGCCTATTACTAAATTATTTTTTTAGTGTTTAAAATGGCGTGTTCCGGTGAATACCATTGCTACATTATTTTCATTACAATAATTGATGCTTAACTCATCTTTTATAGACCCTCCTGGTTGTATTACAGCAGTTATTCCTGCCTTGTCAGCAATTTCTACACAATCAGGAAAAGGGAAGAATGCATCACTTGCCATAACAGCTCCATTAAGGTCAAAGTTGAAGGAGTTCGCTTTATGAATAGCCTGATTTAACGCATCAACTCTACTGGTTTGTCCGGTTCCACTAGCACATAATTGTTTATTCTTAGCTAAAACTATAGTATTCGATTTTGTGTGTTTACATATTTTTGAAGCGAAAATCAAATCCTCTAGCTCATTGGCTTTAGGACTTGTCTGCGTCACAGTCTTTAGATTGTCTACAGCATCAGTGATACTGTCTCTTTCCTGAACAAGCGCCCCATTAAGACAGGTTCTAACAGTCGTTTTTGGAAGTTCAATATCATTTAAAACCAATAGTATTCTATTTTTCTTTCCTTTTAGGATATCTAAGGCCTCATCAGTAAAGCTAGGTGCAATAACAACTTCGCAGAATAGCTTGTGAATTTCATTAGCTGTATCTGCATCAATCTGGGTATTACTTATTAGGATACCTCCAAAAGCAGATACCGGGTCACCGGCTAAAGCATCTGTGTAGGCTTTTAATACGCTATCTCTTTGAGCTAAACCACAGGCGTTATTATGTTTTAGGATTGCAAATGTTGGTGCTTCTCCTTTAAACTCTAAAATAAGATTGACGGCAGCGTCAACATCTAAAAGATTATTATAGCTTAATTCTTTTCCATGAAGCTTACTGAACATGGCATCAAAGTCACCAAAAAAGAATCCTTTTTGGTGTGGGTTTTCACCATAACGCAACACTTTACCCTGTGTTTCACTTACCTTTAAAGCGGCATGTTCGTGATCCTTGTTAAAGTAGTTGAATATTGCCGAATCATAATGCGAAGAAATATTGAAAGATTTAGTCGCATAATATCTTCTATCTTCTAGTGACGTTTCGCCCTTTTTAGTTTCTAGCAGTTCTAAAAAACTGGCATAGTCTTCAACAGAGGAAACACAAACAACATCTTCATAATTTTTTGCTGCAGCTCTAATTAAAGAAATACCTCCGATATCTATCTTCTCAATAATATCTTGATGAGCAGCTCCTGAAGCCACTGTTTTTTCAAATGGATATAAGTCGACGATAACAAGATCAATTTGTGGAATTTCAAACTCGGTCAGCTCAGCAATATCACTATCATTATTTTGGCGATTTAGAATCCCTCCAAAGACTTTTGGATGTAGTGTCTTCACACGACCTCCTAAGATAGAAGGGTAGGATGTTACATTTTCAACCGGGATGACATTTATCCCTAAATTAGATATGAATTTTTCTGTACCCCCTGTAGAGTATATAGCGACACCTTGGGCGTCTAGTGCTTTTACTATAGGTTCTAATCCTTCTTTATTAAAAACCGAAATTAATGCCGATTTAATAGTTTTATTGCTCATTATGTTGTGTTGTGAAATTTAAAGCGCAAAAATACGTATAACTTTAGATAAACTTTAGGACGAAAATTGACTTTGTTTAAGTTTTTTGTAACAATTTGTTGATAAATACGTCCTATCTTTGATTATTGGCCAATCATCATTATATGTTAGTCTATTTAAGGGTTTTTAAGGAGAGTTTTTCGTTTGCACTAAATGCACTAAGGAATAATAAACTGAGAACGTTTTTATCGTTACTAGGCGTAACCGTTGGAATTTTCTCAATCATAGCTGTTTTAGCAGCTGTAGATTCTTTAGATAGAAACATTAAAGACAATCTCTCAGGATTAGATAAAAACACCATATATCTTACCAAGTACTCTTTTGGTCCAACTGATGTGCCTCGCTGGCAGAGAGATAATTATCCTCAGACAGAATATGACGATTTCGAATATGTAAGACGTAATGTGCCTGACATAGCGGCCTCTGCATATGTGATTTTTGGGAGTAGTGAAACCATAAGATTTGAGGGAGAAACCGTAACAGATATTGAAGTTACTCCTGTTTCTAATGAGATCTATGAGATTGAAGACTTTAAAGTAGAACGCGGCAGATTTTACACAGAATCTGAGTCAGAATCCGGATCACCTGTCATTGTACTAGGACATACTATTGCTGAAAACCTATTTGGGGAATCTACACCTTTAGGTAAACAAGTTAGAGTGTATGGAAGAAAACTGACCGTTATTGGTGTGCTCAAAAAGTTTGGCTCAGGATTATTTGACTCTCCGGATGACAAAGCTTATGTGCCTGCCAATTTTGTGAGACGGTTTAGAAATGGTGGTGCCAATGGGTTACCGGGAGCTATTATCATTAAACCAGTTGCTGATGTAGATATTGGTGCTTTTGAGCAAGTACTCAAGCAAAAGTTCAGAAACTTTAGAGGTTTAAAAGCTGATCAGCCAGACAATTTTTTCGTAAATAAGATTTCAGGATTTGTACAAGCTGTTGAAAGTGTTATCGGTACAATGAACCTCATAGGTTGGGTTATTAGTTTATTCTCGTTACTTGTTGGTGGTTTTGGAATTGCCAATATTATGTTTGTAAGTGTAAAAGAGCGTACCAACCTTATCGGTATTCAGAAATCCTTAGGTGCTAAAAATAAATTTATCTTATTTCAATTCCTATTTGAAGCCATTATACTTGCGGTTGTAGGAGGTGTTGTAGGTCTTATATTGGTATGGGTCACAGCCGCTATTATGAGTAGTGCTGTGGAAGGATTTGAGTTTGTACTCTCTTTTTGGAATATGTTCCTGGGCTTTGCTTTATCCACATTTATTGGCCTGATCTCAGGAGTCATACCAGCATTTTCTGCATCTCGCTTAGATCCTGTTGAGGCCATTCGCACAGGAATGTAATTTACATTTAAGTTTTTTGTAACAGATAATTAGCTAAAACCCTATATCTTTAATACCATCTTATAGTCATAAGCTTATGATGCTATATCTACGTTTGTTTAAAGAGAGTTTTTCGTTTGCACTAAATGCACTAAGGAATAATAAACTCAGGACATTTTTATCACTTTTAGGAGTAACTATAGGTATCTTCTCTATTATTGCTGTTTTGGCAGCAGTAGACTCTTTAGATAGAAACATTAAGTCCCAGCTTAGTGCCTTAGACGGTAATACAATGTATTTAGCTAAGTTTTCGTTTGGGCCAACAGATGTGCCAAGATGGAAGCGTTTACAGTATCCTGAAGTATCTTACAATGAATACAAATATTTAAAGTCTTCTCTAAATGACGTTGATCAGGTAGGTTATCAAATATTTGTGCAAAATGAGAATATCAGATATGAATCAGAGTTGGTCAGTAGTGTGAATACTGTAGCGGTCTCACATGAATTTAGAGATATTCAAGTTCTTGAATTTTCTAAAGGGAGATTTTACACGGAAGCTGAATCAAATTCAGGTAAGCCAGTTGTCGTTATTGGCGATGAAATTGCAAATTCATTATTTGGAGAGCTTGAACCTATAGGTAAGAAAGTGCGACTCTATGGTCAAAAATTCACAGTGATCGGCGTTGTAAAAAAAGAAGGTTCCGGCCCATTTGGTGATAGTAATGATATTTCAATGTTCTTGCCTGCAAATTATCTTAGAAATAGATTTGGTGATAATAATAAACGTATGAATCATATTATTATCATCAAGCCAAAGTCGGATGCAGATATAGAGGAGTTGAAAGCAGATATTACGCAAAAGATGAGAAACTACAGAGGAATGAAAGCCGGAAATGACAATAACTTTTTCATTAATATTATTTCTGGATTCAAAGACTTCATTGATGGCATCATTTCAACCATGAATTTAATAGGTTGGATCATCAGTGGGTTTTCACTTTTAGTGGGTGGTTTCGGAATCGCAAATATTATGTTTGTGAGTGTTAAAGAGCGCACAAACCTTATTGGTATTCAGAAATCCTTAGGCGCAAAAAACAAGTTTATCTTATTTCAATTCTTATTTGAAGCTGTGATTTTAGCTATGGTGGGAGGATTAGTTGGCTTACTTTTGGTTTGGATTGGCGCTCAAATTATGACTGGAGTATCTGATGATTTTGAATTCATACTCTCTTTTTGGAATATTTTCCTTGGGTTCTTTATATCATCATTTATTGGGCTTATATCAGGAGTCATACCGGCAATATCTGCTTCGCGATTAGATCCTGTTGAAGCAATTAGAACCGGGATGTAAATATTATTTTGGGAGCTTCTAATAAAACATTCAAATACTATTTCAAGAAGACTTTTGTAATCCTCATTTTGGTTCACATTCTATATAGGTTTATTGACGCATTTTTCATCAGAAAGTATGGTGTCTATGGAATAAATAGGACAGTGAATTGGGCTTGGGATATTACCAACTATGTTTGGTGGTGGGGTATAATCGTATGGCCATTATTTATCCTAGTGATATCTTTGATAATAGCACTAATAATTACTAAAACTAAGAAAAGAGATAAAAAATTATAGAATAGTCGCTACTTCACTACACACAAACTCTAGGAAACGCTCATCAGCTTCAGTAAACGGATCGGGTGTATTAGAATCGATATCAATTTGTCCAATATTCTTTCCATTTACAAAAATTGGAATCACAATTTCAGCCTTCACAGTAATACTACATGCTATATAGTTATCCTGTGCTGAAACATCAGGAACCACAAAGTTTTGATTACTCACAGCGACTTGACCACAAATGCCTTTTCCGAATGGAATAATAGTATGATCCGTAGGCTCACCTACATAAGGGCCAAGCTTTAATTCATCTTTATCACCATTTTTAAAATAGAAGCCCACCCAATTATAATAGTCCACATGATTTTCTAATAATGTGCAGATACTAAGTAATCGTTCATCTACAGACAGTGCGTCAGAATTAATTATGGTACTTATTTGTGGTTTTAATTGATCTAAATTCATGTGTTCAAAAACTTTTGGTAAAAGTATTTAAAAAGCGTTATTTTAAAACGTTGTTTTTATAATTTTAACAACGGATATTTTACAACATTAAGGTTGAAAGCACTTCTTATAAAATACAAACTTGTTATTAAGTTCATTCTCACGTTTGTATTGGTATATTCCGTTTTATCTTTCAGTTACAAACTTTATCTAGATTATTCAGATGGTTCTAAATATTATCCGGATTATGTGACCAATTTGGTCGCAAAGCAAAGTGAATCCTTGCTAGATTCTTTTGGGTATGAAACCAAAGTGATAAATCATGAAGAAGAAGCTTCAATGAAAGTGATTATCAATGATAAATATGTCGCTAGAGTTGTGGAAGGATGTAATGCGATTAGTATCATTATCTTATTTATTGCTTTTATAGCGGCGTTTTCTGATACCGTTAGAAAAACAGCCTTATTTATACTAGCAGGTAGTGTTTTGATATACGCCATCAACCTTATCAGAATTGTAGTATTGTCTATTGGGCTTTATCATTATCCTTGGCGAAAAGATATTTTACATACAGTTATATTTCCATTGATTATATATGGGACTGTGTTTTTGTTATGGATGTTTTGGGTGAATCAATTTGCAAAAAAAGTGAAAGCTAGTGAATAAAATTACTCAATATAGTATTGCTTTTATTCTTTTCATTTTACTGGTTTTAGTAAGAGTATTTGAAGATGTCTTATTCTATGACCCCTACCTTCAATTTTTTCAAAATGATTATTTGTATATCGATAGTCCGAGACGTGAAGTCGCTAAACTGGTGTTTAATACCTCGTTACGTTTTTTAATAAATACAATATTATCTATAGGTATTATTTATGTGAGTTTTAAAGATAAAAGTATTGTCAAATTCTCAGTCGTGATCTATGCAATAGTGTATGTCATTTTGCTGATACCATTCTTGTATTTTGTGATTAATCCTAAGCAAGAAGATTACTATTTATTCTTCAATGTGAGACGGTTTTTAATTCAACCCATCTTACTAATTATACTGTTGCCGGCGTTTTATTACTACAGGCTAAAACGTTAATGAAACCCCAAAAAAATTGCTCTGATAGAATTAATTTCTACTTTTGTAGTGTGATAAAGACGATATGTCATAAAGGGTTTTCAATGCTTTTAGCAGTTTTGGTAATGTTTTCAACATTATCCGTAACTGTTGAAAAACACTTCTGTAATGATGTTTTAGTAGATGTTTCTGTGTTTTCAGAGCTAGAAAAATGTGGTATGGAAGGACATGCAAAAGAGCAAGAAACCATCACCAAAAAACCTTGTTGTAAAGATGAGGTACAATTTTTCGAAGGCCAAGATGAACTTGTTAAAGAATCCTCCGATGATTTAACGTCTTTGCAAAAACAAATTCTAGTTGCGTACGCAGTTTCTTACTATAACTATTTAAAAGGATCTTATGAGACTGTAATACCGCATCAGTATTATTCACCTCCCAAACTCACGCAAGAACTTCATATTCTTCATGAAGTGTATTTGATTTAATGCATTACTATTTGTGCAACTACGCATTAGTTATTTACTGTAGCTATTGCGAGCATATTTATTAATGTAATTTAAATCAATGAAGTATATATATATATTATTATTAATAGGTGTCCATGCATATGGACAAAACACCTTAAAAGGGATCGTTTTAGAATTTGATGATAATCAAAACGAACAACCTTTACCTGGAGTCAATGTATTTTGGCTCAATACATCTGTAGGTACAATGACAGATGCAGATGGTAATTTTAGTATTCCCTATGAAAGTTCATATAAGCAGTTGGTGATAAGTTATGTGGGTTATAAAACAGATACTTTGACTATAACTGAGAATCGTTTTATAAGACATGTTCTAAATACAACGGATGCTCTAGATGCCGTGACAATCACATCTAGAAAACAAACTACGGCGAAATCATTTTTGAAAGCAACAAATACATTTACGGTGAGTAGTGATGAGTTGTTAAAAGCAGCATGCTGTAATTTGTCGGAGAGCTTTGAAACCAATCCATCTATCGATGTTAATTTTGCTGATGCTGTAACTGGAACACGACAGATAAAATTACTTGGACTGAAGTCGCCATACATTTTAATTGCCACTGAGAATATTCCAGCTATTAGAGGCGCTTCGCAAGCCTATGGATTAAGTTTTATCCCGGGCACCTGGGTAGAAAGTATACAAATTACTAAAGGTGCCGGAAGTGTCATTAATGGTTTTGAAAGTATTGCTGGTCAGATTAATGCGGAGCTAAGAAAGCCATTAACCGACGATCGCATATTCGTAAATGCTTATGGTTCTATAAATGGCCGTTTAGAATTGAACACGCATCTCAATACAAAAGTGACTGATAAATGGAGTACAGGACTTTATTTACACGGTAACGTGAGAAATCAAAAGTTTGATAGGAATAATGATTCCTTTCTAGATGTTCCTCTGAAAGAGCAAGTCAATATTATGAATCGTTGGCAATATACTAATCCGGAAAAAGGGATAGTAAGTTTTATCAATCTGAGGTATTTAAATGATGAAACCCAATCGGGGCAAGAAAACTTTAATCCAGATACAGATAGACTGACTACTAATGCCTGGGGAAGTGAAATCAATACAGAGCGTTTTGAAGTGAATACAAAGTTAGGTTTTGTAAACCCTGAGATTCCTTATCAAAGTCTTGGTTTTCAAACGGCTTATAGTTATCATATACAAGAATCATATTTTGGACTCAACATCTACAATATTAAGCACAATAGTGTGTACTCGAATCTTATCTATAATAGCATTATATCAGATTCGAGACATAAGATTAAGACAGGTTTGAGTTTTACTTACGATCATTATGACGAAGATGTGGTCGACACTCAATACGAGCGCACCGAAAATTCTTTTGGAGGCTTTTTTGAATATGCTTATGACAATCTTGATAAGTTGACCTTAACAGCAGGAGTACGCTTGGACCAACATAACAGATTGGGGTTCTTTGTAACACCGAGACTACATGTGAGGTATACACCATGGGAAAAGGCAGCATTTAGAGCGTCTATAGGAAGAGGGAAACGTAGTGCCAATATCTTTGCTGAGAACCAGAATTTATTTTCAAGCTCTAGGCAGATCAATATTCTAAACTCTGGAGGGAAGATATATGGATTAGATCCGGAGATTGCATGGAATTATGGTGTGTCGTACCTTCAAGGGTTTAACCTTTTTAATAGAAAAGCGGATATCACCTTAGATTTCTACCGTACAGATTTTCAAAATCAGGTGGTGGTAGATTGGGAGAATCCCTTTGAAATTAATTTTTACAACCTAGACGGCGATAGTTATGCTAATAGCTTTCAGGCTGAATTTAATTATAATGCCTTTGATCGTTTTGATGTACGCATGGCTTATAAGTATTATGATGTAAAAACAGAATATATCTCTGGCAAGCAGTCTAAACCATTAATTCCAAAGCATAGGGTGTTTGCTAATGCAGCTTATGAAACTCAAACAAATGCTAAGGGCGCGCAATGGAAGTTTGATGCAACATTTAATTGGTTAAGCCAACAACGTTTCCCTAATACAGAACTCAGTGCTATTCAGTTTAGATTACCTGATGAAACACCAACACTCACAACGTTAAATGTGCAGGTTACTAAAGTTTTTTCTCCTAAGTTTGAAGTGTATTTGGGAAGTGAAAACATCACTAATGTAAGACAAGATGATCCTGTGATTAATCCGAATAACCCTTTTGGACCTAATTTTGATACTAATTTTGTATATGGTCCAATTTTTGGAAGTATGTATTACGCAGGATTACGATATAAAATAAAATAACTATAAATTATGAAAAGAGTATTAATACTTGTTGTTTGCCTAATTGGCTTTACAGCATTTTCACAAAATAAAAATAAGAAAACAACGATTGAAGTTGATGGCGTATGTATGATGTGTAAAAAACGTATCGAAAAAGCAGCTATCAGGACTAAAGGCGTAAAGTCTGCCGTTTGGGATCTTAAAACGCATCAATTAGCGTTAATTTTTGACGAACGAAAAACAGACATAAAAACCATAGAAAAG
Organism: Winogradskyella sp.; assembly: GCA_965230605.1. Lineage (GTDB taxonomy): Bacteria > Bacteroidota > Bacteroidia > Flavobacteriales > Flavobacteriaceae > CBDDLD01. Next base: position 706,449 of record CBDDLD010000004.1, read on the forward strand.
AATGTTGCATCGGTTGGTCATGATACGAAAAGTGTCAAAGCAACTGATGAAGCATATAATAGTGTGGATCCTTGCTGTAAATACAGAGACGAAGAGGTCGTTAAGAGTCATCACTAATAAGGTTTTCCTCTATAAAAAACCTGCTTGAAAACTCAAGCAAGTTTTTTATGTCACTAGGTGTTTTATAGAAGAGTAAAGTCTGTCTTACTATAGCAATTTCAATATACTATCACAGCTTCTAATGCCAGACTCAGTTGCTCCCTTCTTTATCATGAAAGAACCTCTTACGCTCTGCATGATATTTTTTAAGAGCTTTTCATCTGTAAAAGGGGCTTTGCCTTCTCGTACCAGATCATAGTCCGTGTGATAGATAAAGTAATTGCCCAAATAATCCTTATTAATGACCTCTTGTCGCTCATAGGCTTTAAGGACATCTCTGTAACTGGAATAATGTTTTTCTATAGCAGTTTTTAAATTGAAATCGTTAATGAGTTTTAGGTCTCCAGAGTTCACTAAAGTTTGATAGGTGAAATCTTTAGGGGTGAAATTGGTGATATTAGCTACATTATACACGCCCCGAAGCTTAATGGCTTTATCTGGTGCATCTGAATTTAAAACTGGAAGAATATCATTACATAGCACAATCTTTTGTGTGATTTGCTCCAGATTAGTCTCTAGTTGTTTTTTGTCTTCTTCAATGTCTCGTTTTAAGTTGGTGAGGTATTGCTCTTTTTGATCTTTGTTATTGGCATTTTCAGCACATTTATTCATGCTGAATGCTATGGTAATACCAAGAATAACAATTAATATTTCGCCTAAGGCATAACGGAATTGTTTTTTCATAATGATCGGTTGAGTACTACGAATTTATAAAATGTAACGCTAAAAAACAGAAAAGCCTTTGATGAAGATCAAAGGCTTTATATCTAAATAATGTTGTTTTATTACATCATACCTGGCATACCACCACCCATTGGAGGCATAGCAGCCGGTGCTTCTTCTTTAATATCTACTAAAGCACACTCAGTAGTTAAGATCATTCCGGCAACAGAAGCTGCATTTTCTAATGCAATACGTGTTACTTTTTTAGGGTCAATAATACCCGCTTTAAGCATATCTACATAAGCTTCAGATTTCGCATCGTAACCAAAATCTTTTTTACCTTCTAGAACTTTATTGATAACTACAGAACCTTCACCTCCAGCATTCTCAACAATTGTACGTAAAGGAGATTCAATGGCTTTATTCACGATTTGAACTCCGGTAGTCTCATCTAAGTTCTCTGTTGTGATTTTTTCTAATTGTTTCTTAGCACGAACTAGAGCAACACCACCACCGGCAACAATACCTTCTTCAACAGCAGCTCTCGTAGCGTGAAGTGCATCATCAACACGATCTTTCTTTTCTTTCATTTCTACTTCAGAAGCAGCACCTACATATAATACAGCAACACCTCCAGCTAATTTAGCTAAGCGCTCTTGTAGTTTCTCTTTATCGTAATCTGAAGTTGTTGTTTCTATCTGAGCTTTGATCTGGTTAACTCTGGCTTTAATATCAGTAGCTTTCCCTGAACCATTTACTATAGTCGTGTTGTCTTTGTCTATAGTTACTGTTTCAGCAGTACCTAACATTGAAAGATCAGCATTCTCTAATGAGAATCCACGCTCTTCAGAGATCACTGTCCCGCCAGTAAGAATAGCTATATCCTCTAACATCGCTTTACGTCTGTCACCAAAACCAGGTGCCTTAACTGCAGCGATCTTTAAACCACCACGTAACTTGTTTACCACAAGTGTTGCTAATGCTTGACCTTCTACATCTTCAGCAATGATTAATAATGGACGGCCAGACTGAGCTACAGGTTCTAATATAGGTAAGATTTCCTGTAGATTGGAGATCTTCTTATCGAATAATAAGATATAAGGATTCTCTAGATCAGCGATCATCTTATCAGCATCTGTTACAAAGTAGGGCGATAAGTATCCACGGTCAAACTGCATCCCTTCAACAACATCTACATAAGTATCTGTTCCTTTAGCTTCCTCTACAGTGATCACACCTTCTTTTCCAACTTTACCAAAAGCTTCAGCGATAAGCTCTCCAATAGTATCGTCATTATTAGCAGAGATAGATGCTACTTGCTTTATTTTTTCTGAAGAGTTACCCACTTTCTTAGCTTGCTTTTCTAGCTCTTCAGTAATGACAACTACAGCTTTGTCGATACCACGTTTTAAATCCATTGGATTGGCACCTGCTGCCACGTTCTTAAGACCTTCCTTAACAATAGCTTGTGCTAATACAGTAGCTGTTGTAGTACCATCACCGGCAAGATCATTCGTTTTAGAGGCCACTTCTTTTACCATTTGAGCACCCATATTCTCAATCTCATCTTCAAGCTCTACTTCTTTAGCCACAGAGACACCATCTTTAGTCACCTGAGGTGCTCCAAAAGATTTGCTAATAATAACATTACGACCTTTAGGTCCTAAAGTTACTTTTACTGCATTTGCTAATGCATCTACACCACGTTTTAATCCGTCACGTGCTTCTATATCAAATTTTATGTCTTTTGCCATTTTTTGTTAGTTTTTAAATAGTTGATTAAACAATTGCTAGAATGTCACTCTCACGCATCATAAGGTAATCTTTGCCTTCAAGTTTTAGTTCTGTTCCACCATATTTGCTATACAGCACAGTGTCTCCAACCTTTACAGTTAAAGGTTCGTCTTTTTTACCACCACCAACAGCAACAACAATACCTTTTTGTGGTTTTTCTTTAGCATTATCTGGAATGATAATACCAGAAGCCGTTTTAGTTTCTGCTGCCATAGGTTCTATTAGAACACGATCTGCTAATGGTTTAATGTTTAAAGCCATTTGTTTTATGTTTTTGATTAATTATTTATTGTGTTAACGCTTTAGCGTTATTCGAAAATTATGCCAACTCAAATGGACTGACAAACTTTCAGTAAACAAAAAAGTCAACCTTAATAAGTTGACTTTTTTTGTTATATCATATATTCATTACTATGGTTGTATACCAGTTGAATCATTTGATTGTGTTGGTGGGGTTGCTGGTTGAGAAGTTGTAGTCTCATCAGCATCTAAGGCTTTAGAATCTTGCACGCCACCGGCACCTTCAATAGTAATATTTGACAATAGTATCAATGCAATTAAGACAGTGGCTAATACCCAAGTACTTTTATCTAAAAAGTCAGAGGTTTTCTTAACACCACCAAGTTGCTGAGTTCCACTTCCACCAAAAGAAGACGATAAACCGCCACCTTTAGGATTTTGCACCATAATCACTACAACTAGTAAAAAAGCTACTACTACAATCAGCACTAAAAATATGGTAAACTTTGTCATTGTTCTGAGTTATTATTTTCTTTTAATTCTTCTACTGCTTTAATTTGGTCTGCAAAGAAACTACTTTTTTCTGGATATTTCAAACTTAATATCTTATAGGATTGTATGGCCTTACTATAGTTTTTTTGCTCTAGATAAATTCTTGCCAATGTTTCTGTCATTAGGCTTTCTTCCAAGCTAGGTTCATTGTTTACCAATTTAGGCTTTGGGGTTCCTAAGACTGGTTTTATTTTAGGGTTATCAGAAATGAATTTATCTATAAGATGCATCTTTTTGTCTAGTGGTAATTTAGGATCATCACTATCTTCACTTTGATCGTCTCTTTCTATAGGTTTGAAACTTGTGATTTTCAACCACTCGGAGAATGAGTGTGTTTCATTCTTATCAAATTCTAGAGGTTTCCCTATGTTGAGCTGCGTTTCTGGTGTAATGTTGTCTACATCAATATCTATAATCGCATTTTCAATAGTGTCGGAAGTACTAACAAGTTCTTCACTAACAATTACTTTTTGTTCAAATAGATCAGGATCCAATACGCCTTCGGTATCATTTATATGTTGTTTTAAAGCATCATCTATAGTAACACTTTTGTTTACAGAGATGTCATTAACATCATTAACTGTAATATCTTTTATGTACAGTGAATTTTGCTTGATCTGCTTTGAGATTTCATTTTGATTAAAAACTTCTGAAGTGATATAATCGAATAGAATACTACGGTCCGCAGTGTAAGCTGCTGTTACTTTGAGTGCATTATTATATTTGAAACTTTCTTTATTTTTAAGACCTTTAAGGTAAAGTGCACGTGCAGGCTGAAAATAAGGATGCTCATTAATAACATTCCTTATAGAATCCGTCTGCTCAGAAGTGATAGCTTCTGGGTGCTGTAGTAAATATGTAAGGTCTTGTAATTGCATAATTACCAATTGGCTAATGACGCATTAAAAATATCTTGTGTTAGGCGTTCAAAAATCTCCTCGAGGGCTGTATCCTTTTGGGCACCTACTAGTTGTGCTGCACCTTCATAATCAAAAAAGAATGAAAAGCGTTGTTCAAAATCTTTTTCTTCTTCTAAGGTATTAAAATACCTAACATTAACTGAAACGGTCAACCGGTTTTGTGCAGCCGTATTATTTGCAGTTGCCGTCATTGGTGAAATACGATACTCAATAATCTCACCTTCGTATATGAGATCTCCACCATTAGTCACTAAAGAAAGATTGGTCTGGTTTTGAATAAGATCTTGCAATGCATTGGTAAAATCAATATCTAACCCCGGCTCAACAAGAGGAGCATTGTTTTGAAAAAAGTTGACTTGAAAGGTTTCTGCATTACCTGTATCTGCTCCGGTGAAGGAGTAGATGCCACAACTTATGAGCAATAACGTTACTGATAATATACTTATATATTTAACAAATCTCATTTAGTACGAATTTGGACGTTTCATTGTTATAAACGCATAGATATAACCCGCATTGTCTGCTACGTCAAAATCTACATTAATAAGACGATAGCCCTGATAGTGTTTTTCATTAATAAATTCTTCAGCTTCTTTTCTGATAGCTTCAGAACTGTTACGACTAAAGCTTTTACGTATTCTAAAAATTTCTACCGCTTTCATAGTTTACAGATCGTATTGTTTAATTTTTCTATATAAGGTGCGTTCACTAATCCCTAACTCCGCAGCTGCTAATTTACGCTTTCCGTTGTGACGTTCCAGAGATTTTTTAATCAATTCTAGTTCTTTATCGTGTAGTGATAGTGTCTCTTCTTCTTCAATCTCCTCAGCAAAATGATATTTGTCAGATACATCTTCAATAATTTCAGGCTCAGCTGTAGTAGAATGTTGAGGTATAGATAAAACTTCTAGGTCTTCAGAAGGAGAATCATAATCTTTATCTTCATTACCGTAGATCTTTTGTATAAGCCCCTCATTGTCTTTTTGAACTTCAGAAACGTTACCACCCTTCATAAGTTCCATGGTTAATTTTTTAAGGTCATTAAGGTCACTTTTCATATCAAAAAGGACCTTGTACAAGATTTCTCTTTCGGTACTAAAGTCACTTTCAGACTTGGAATCATTGACAACAGCCGGAAGGTTGCTCCCTGTATTTGGTAAATAGCTTTGAAGGGTTCCAGAATTAATGGTTCTATTATGTTCTAAAACGGATACTTGTTCTGCAACATTACGCAATTGCCTGATATTACCATTCCAACGATGTTTCAATAATAATTGAATAGCATCTTCGGTAAGCTTTACCGTAGGCATCTTATATTTTAACGCAAAGTCACTGGCAAATTTTCTGAACAATAAGTGAATATCATCCTTACGCTCTCTTAATGCCGGAAGATGAATTTCTATAGTGCTTAATCTGTAGTAAAGATCTTCTCTAAACTTTTCCTTTTTTATAGCTTCAAACATATTTACATTGGTTGCTGCTACAATTCGGACATCAGTTTTCTGTACTTTACTAGACCCTACTTTTATAAACTCGCCATTCTCTAAAACACGAAGTAAGCGTACTTGGGTGGTAAGTGGGAGTTCTCCAACTTCATCGAGAAAGATAGTACCGCCATCTGCCACTTCAAAATATCCGGAGCGGGTTTGCGTAGCGCCGGTAAAAGCACCTTTCTCATGACCAAAAAGCTCACTGTCTATAGTACCTTCAGGAATAGCTCCGCAGTTAACAGCAATATATTTGCCGTGCTTTCTGTGTGAAAGCTGATGAATGATTTTAGGAATACTTTCCTTACCAACACCGCTTTCTCCGGTTACCAATACAGAGATATCTGTTGGTGCAACCTGAATGGCTTTTTCGATAGCACGATTAAGCTTAGCATCATTGCCAATGATACCGAAACGTTGTTTTATAGCTTGAATAGATTCCATGTATTAATTGTTTTCAGAATAACCTACAGCTTCACCTATAAGCGTTGTACTGGTGCAATCTGTAATCTTTACATTCACAAACTCACCAGGTTTGTAGCTTTCTTTTGGAAAAACAACCACAGTATTCTGTGTGTTTCGTCCTGCCCAATGCTGGTCCGATTTTTTCGAATCTTTTTCAATAAGTACTTCTTCAATGTTACCCACATGCTTAAGCGTTCTATAATGACTGTGCTTTTGTTGTAATGCAATCACTTCGGCCAGACGACGCTTTTTAATATCTAAAGGAATATCATCTTCCATCTTACGTGCTGCCATGGTTCCCGGACGCTCAGAATAGGCAAACATAAATCCGAAATCATATTTTACATATTCCATCAGACTTAATGTATCTTGATGATCTTCTTCAGTTTCAGTTGGAAAACCGGTAATCATATCCTGACTGATAGCACAATCTGGTATAATACGTTTAATACTATCTATAAGTTCAAAGTACTCTTCTCTTGTGTGTTGACGATTCATTTCTTTAAGAATACGATTGCTTCCACTTTGTACCGGGAGATGAATATATTTGCAGATGTTATCGTGCTTAGACATCACCTCTATAACATCTAATGTCATATCCTGAGGGTTCGACGTAGAAAAACGGAAGCGCATCTTAGGTTGCGCTTTAGCACAAAGCTCTAATAAATTAGCAAAGTTAACGGCAGTAGCTTTTTGAATATCAGAAGCTTTCTCGAAATCTTTTTTAAGACCACCACCATACCATAAATAGCTATCAACATTTTGCCCAAGAAGCGTCACTTCTTTAAACCCTTTGTCCCATAGTTCATTAACCTCTTGAATAATACTTTGCGGTTCTCTACTGCGTTCTCTTCCTCTCGTAAAAGGAACCACACAAAAGGTGCACATGTTGTCACAACCTCTGGTGATAGATACAAATGCAGTAACTCCATTGCTATTCAATCTCACAGGAGAGATATCGCCATAGGTTTCTTCTTTAGAAAGAATAACGTTTACAGCATTTCGCCCTTCGTCGACTTCGGCAACTAAATTTGGAAGGTCTTTGTAAGCATCTGGTCCAACAACCAGATCTACCATTTTTTCCTCTTCTAAAAATTTACTTTTCAAACGCTCGGCCATACATCCTAAAACACCGATCTTCATTTTAGGATTAATCTTCTTTACAGCATTATATTTTTCTAAACGTTTTCGTACAGTCTGTTCAGCCTTATCTCTAATAGAACATGTGTTAACCAACACTAAATCTGCTTCTTCTAGACTTTGTGTTGTGTTAAATCCTTCTTTAGACAATATGGAAGCAACAATTTCGCTATCACTAAAATTCATTTGGCAACCATAACTCTCTATGAAAAGTTTTCGTTGATTACCGTCCTTAGCTTCCAAGATGAGGCTTTCACCTTGTTTATTTTCGTCTATAATTTTTTCCATCTAATTGTATAGGTTCAGTAAGCTCAATAAACATGCAAAGATAGTAATTATTTGCAGTTTATGACAAAGTGGCAGTGTGTTTCGCCATATTTATATAGGGTTAATTTTCTGATTTTATGTTTGGTCTTTTAAAGGTTAAAATGATGTTATTTCTTTTTCGATTTTCCTCTAAATTAGGTTTGTAATTTTTTTTTCGCATACATTTGTAGCCTTAAAAAATGAAAAATGCCGAAGAATTTAGTCATTGTTGAGTCACCTGCAAAAGCAAAAACCATAGAGAAGTTTCTTGGTAAAGACTTTAAAGTTGCTTCTAGTTTTGGCCACATTGCAGACTTGCCTTCTAAGGAATTAGGTGTTGATGTTGAAGGAGATTTTAAACCTAAATATCAAATATCTAAGGATAAGAAAGATGTTGTAAAGAAGTTAAAAGAATTAGCCAAGCAAGCAGAAATTGTATGGTTGGCTAGTGATGAAGATAGAGAAGGAGAGGCTATTGCCTGGCATTTGGCAGAGACTTTAGGTTTAGATAAAGAAAAGACTAAGCGTATTGTTTTTCATGAGATTACTAAAAGTGCCATTCAAAAGGCTATAAACAATCCAAGAGGTATCGATTACAATCTTGTAGATGCACAACAGGCAAGACGTGTTTTAGATCGTATTGTGGGTTATGAGTTATCTCCGGTATTATGGCGAAAAGTAAAAGGAGGTCTGTCGGCTGGCCGTGTACAATCGGTATCCGTTAGACTTATTGTAGAACGTGAGAGAGAGATCGAAAGTTTTAATGCTGAAGCATCTTATAGAGTAGATGCAGAATTTGTTACAGATAAAGGGGCTACTTTCAAGGCAAAGCTTCCAAAGAATCTTATTACCAAAGAAGAAGCTGAAGCATTTTTAAATAAGAATGTAGGTGCTACGTATCAAGTAGCTAATCTTGAGAAAAAGCCGGTGAAGAAATCTCCGGCACCACCATTTACTACTTCTACATTACAACAAGAGGCAGCTAGAAAGCTTGGATTTTCTGTAAGTAGAACAATGAGTAATGCTCAACGTTTATATGAGGCAGGGTACATTACGTATATGAGAACGGATAGTGTCAATCTATCTAATGAAGCGCGTGAAGGTGCAGAAAATGAGATTATCACGGCGTATGGTTCAGAATATAGTAAGCCAAGAAATTATAAAGGAAAATCAAAAGGAGCGCAAGAAGCTCACGAAGCGATACGTCCAACAAATTTTGCTAATCATACCGTTGCCGTAGAGCGTGACCAGTCTAGATTATATGAGTTAATATGGAAGCGAGCGATAGCTTCTCAGATGAGCGAAGCACAATTAGAGCGTACTAATGTGAAGATCGATGTGAATTCTAATCAACCTGTAAGCCAACAATTTGTTGCTAATGGAGAGGTGATAACATTTGATGGATTCTTAAAAGTATACTTAGAAGGAACGGATAATGAAAATGAAGAGCAAGCCGGATTGTTACCAGAACTTCATGTGTCTGAAACCCTAGGTGCAAATTACATTACTGCGACGCAGCGTTTCACAAGACCACCGGCACGCTTTACTGAAGCATCTTTAGTTAAGAAGTTAGAAGAGTTAGGTATAGGAAGGCCTTCCACATATGCACCGACAATATCTACTATTCAAAACAGAAATTATATAGAGAAGGGAACCGTTGATGGAACCGATAGAGCTTATGCGCAACTTACTTTAGCTGCAGGCTCGGTGAACGAAAAATCATTAAGTGAAAAAGTAGGTTCTGATAAAGGAAAGTTAGTGCCAACTGATATTGGAATGATCGTTACGGATTTTCTTGTTAATCATTTTGAAAACATACTGGACTATAATTTTACTGCAAAAGTAGAAGAAGACTTTGATGACATTGCTGATGGTAAAGAAGACTGGCGAAGTATGATGAAAGATTTTTACAAAGACTTTCATCCGCAAGTTGAAGATGTTCAGGAAAATGCTGGGAGAGAATCTGGAGAACGTGTCCTTGGAGTTGACCCAAATTCTGGACGTCAGGTCAGTGTAAGGTTAGGACGTTTTGGTCCTATGGTACAAATAGGCACCGTAGAAGATGAGGACAAACCTATGTTTGCTAGTCTATCACCGGATCAACAGTTAAGCTCTATTACATTTGAGGAAGCTATGGACCTCTTCAAACTCCCTAAAGCTTTAGGAGACTATAATGGTGAAAGCTTAGAAGTTAATAATGGTCGCTTTGGACCTTATGTACGCTACGGTAAAAAGTTTGTGTCTATACCAAAAGGCGTAGATCCGTTAAGTGTAGAATTAGACGATGCCATCATGTATATTAAGGAGAAGGAAAAAGCTGATGCACCTATATATATATATAAAGGTATGGATGTTACTAAAGGAAAAGGAAGATTTGGACCATTTATTAAATGGAACAGCCTCTTTATTAATGTCAATAAAAAATACGATTGGGATAATTTATCTGAGGATGATATTGTAACTTTGATCGAAGAAAAGATTCAAAAAGAAAAAGATAAACTCGTTCACCATTGGGAAGAAGAAGGGATTAAAGTTGAAAAAGCAAGATGGGGACGACACCATATTATTAAGGGGAAGCAGAAAGTAGAGTTGGCTAAAACAGTAGATGTGTCTGAAATGACCCTAAGTGAAGCGCAAGCCTTATTAGAAAAGAATGCGCCTAAAAAGAAAACTACAAAACGAAAAACTTCAGCAAAAAAGAAATAACCCATGAATTTTAATTTTCTCTCGCCAGTATCTGATTCAGTATTAGCTCATAAAGAACTACTACCACAGCAGACACTCGGGAGGCGGTTTAAGATTCATACAGAACAACATGGTATTCCAGATTTGGATGATGTTGACATTGCTATCATAGGTGTGCTAGAGCATAGAAACGATGTCAATTATATGGGTAGTGAACTGAATTTTGATACCATTCGTCGATCAATATATAGTTTATATCCTGGAAATTGGAACACTGTAATTGCAGACCTTGGAGATATCAGATCAGGGGAGTCTGTTGAAGATACTTATTTTGCATTACGAACTTCAATAGAACTTCTAGTAGAACAAAATATTATACCTGTAATCTTAGGGGGGAGTCAGGATTTGACTTATGCCAATTATAGAGCTTATGACAATATTCAGCCTATGGTCAATATTGTTAATGTAGATACTAACTTCGATCTTGGAGATGCTAACCTGCCGATAAAGAACAATAGCTACTTCGGTAAAGTTATTGTAGAAGAACCCTATAATTTATTTAACTACTCCGTAGTAGGATACCAAACGTATTTTAATTCTCAAGAAGAAATAGACCTTATGGAAAAATTATATTTTGAGGCCTATAGATTAGGAGAGGTATGTTCAGATATAAGTTTGGTAGAACCGGTTATGCGGGATGCACATATTGTTAGTGTTGATTTAAAATCGATAAGAGCTTCCGAGCTCGATTCGGTTCAAAAGTTTTCTCCTAATGGATTTAATGGGAAAGAGATATGTGCTGTAGCTCGTTATGCGGGCATTAGTAATAAGGTATCCTCCTTTGGTGTTTACGAATATAAATATGCAGCTAAAGACAATGCAACATCTATGTTGATTGCACAAATGATTTGGTATTTCATAGAAGGAGTTAATTGTAGAGTTAAAGACGATGACTTTATGAATGAAAAAGCATTCCAGAAATACAATGTCTTGGCTAATGATGAAGACTTAACTTTCTACAAAAGTCTCAAAACTGGGCGATGGTGGATTGAAATTCCTTTTTTGCCAAATGTTAATAATAAATTAAAAAAGCACACGTTATTACCATGCACCCATGATGATTATGTGCGAGCCACCCATGATGAGATCCCAGAAAGGTGGTATAAGGCATATAGGAAGAATAGCTTCTAAAATGTGCATTTCATCGATATTTTAACATTCTATTCATCGACGAAGTGCATTTTTTTTGGATGAAATGCAAAAAAAACTTAAAAAAAGTTGTTTTTTAAAAAATATATAAATATGTTTACGACCTTAAAATTAAGGACGACTAATTTAACCTCGAGTTTCTATGAATATTAAGAAGTTTTTATTATTAACCACTGTGTTAGCTTTGGTTGCCAGTTGTAACTCTGGTGATCGAGGTCAGTTAGTGGGTGTTAAAGGAAAAAAATGGCACCCTGAAAAACCGTATGGTATGACGCTTGTCCCAGGTGGAGCCTTCATCATGGGTAAATCTGACGACGACATTGCTGGTGTACAAGATGCACCAACAAAAACGGCGACTGTGCGCGCATTTTACATGGATGAAACTGAAATTTCTAATAGCGAATACCGTCAATTCGTATATTGGGTTAGAGACTCAATATTAAGATTGAAGTTAGCAGAAATGGCAGACTTAGAAGGTAAAACCCCTGGTAGCGACGATATTGGAGAATTTGCCTACTTAGATTCTAATCCTGAAGAACTTAACGCTTACGAAAGCTACATGCTAAATACTTATGGTAATGAGCAACGTAAGATTAACCGTGACATTGATCTTATCTTTGAAACGGATGAATATCCAGATGAGCTTTATGCTGAAGTCATGGATGGGATGTATTTACCAATTGAAGAATCTTACAACGGTCAGCGTAGCTGGGATGTGAAACAATTCAAGTTTCAGTACACTGTTATGGATATCCAGAAAGCAGCAAAAAACAGAAACTTAAAGCGCTCTGATGTAATCTCTCAGGAAGAAGTAGAAGTATACCCAGACACTACAGCTTGGATTAGAGACTTTGCTTATTCATATAATGAGCCAATGCATAATGATTACTTCTGGCATGATGCTTATGGAGACTATCCTGTAGTAGGGGTATCTTGGAAACAAGCTCAAGCATTCTGTCAATGGAGAACATTATATCACAATGGTTACCAAAAGAGTAGAGGTAAGCAACCTGTAAATTCATACAGATTACCTTCTGAAGCAGAATGGGAGTATGCGGCAAGAGGCGGTCTTCAAGGCGCTACATATCCATGGGGTGGACCATATGCTAAAAATGACAGAGGTTGTTTTATGGCAAACTTCAAACCATTACGTGGAGATTATGCAGCTGATCAAGCATTATATACTGTAGAAGTAGACGCATACGATCCTAATGATTTTAACCTATACAATATGGCAGGAAATGTGTCTGAGTGGGTTAATGGGTCTTACGATCCTGCATCGTATGAATATTCATCTACAATAAATCCGAATGTTAACGATCCTGAGAATTCAAGAAAAGTAGTAAGAGGAGGTTCATGGAAAGATGTTGCCTATTTCTTACAAGTGAGTTCAAGAGATTATGAGTATGCGGATTCAGCACGTAGTTACATTGGATTTAGAACTGTTCAAGATTACATGGGAACAGAGGTTACTAAAAATGCAGCTACAAACTAAAAAATTAAAAACTAAAACTATAACTAATAAACTAATATTAACCTACTTAAGTTATTCCATTTAACTTAAACTAAAATTAAAAATTATGGCACAGAAAGGTAAAATGACTTTAACAAACATGATCTACGGATTAGGAGCAGCAATTGTAATTGTGGGAGCACTCTTTAAGATTCAGCACTGGCCTTATGGTTCTGAGATCTTAACAATAGGTATGATCGTTGAAGCATTAGTATTCACGTATTCGGCATTCGAAAAACAACAAAGCGAGTTAGATTGGTCTCTTGTATACCCTGAATTAGCAGGAGGAGATTCTTCAGGTAAGAAGAAGAAAGAAGAGCCAAAAGACGCTCAAGGTATGTTATCTAAGAAATTAGATGAGTTATTAAAAGACGCTAAAATTGACGGCGAGTTAATGGCTAGCCTTGGAGATAGTATTAAAAACTTTGAAGGTGCGGCTAAGAACTTAAACCCAACTGTAGAGTCTATGAACGCTACTAAGAAGTATGGAGAAGAGTTATCTTTAGCAGCTGCTCAAATGGAATCATTAAACAGCCTTTATAAAGTACAATTAGAAAGTGTAAATCGTCAAGCAGCTATTAATGAAGAAGCTGTAGAAAATGCGACTAAACTTAAAGAGCAAATGCAATCATTAGCATCTAACTTATCATCATTAAATGGTGTATATGGTGGAATGCTTACTGCTATGACTAATAAGTAATTAGTTTTATACGAATTAATTAATTAACATTTAAAAACTAATTATCATGGCAGGAGGAAAATTATCTGCAAGGCAGAAAATGATCAACTTAATGTACTTGGTATTTATTGCTATGATGGCAATGAATATGTCCAAAGAAGTACTATCCGCTTTCGGATTAATGGACGCAAAGTTTGCAGACTCTAACACAGTAGCAACTGAAAAAAATGGTGCATTATTAGCAAACTTAGAAACTAAGGGTGAAGAAAAGCCTGAAGAGTTTGCAGTACCGGCTAATAAAGCTAAAGAGGTAAGTAGAGTTTCAGAACAATTTTATAAGTATATAGAAACCCTAAAGCAAGATTTGTTAAGGGAAGGAAAATATGTAATTGACCCAAAAACTGGCACCTTACCATTCGAATCAATGGATAAAACCGATATTCTTGATGAGATGTGGTTTACTGGTGACCGCGAAACTAAAAAAGGTCAAGAGGTGTTAGCTAAGATTGCTCAGTATAAAAAGGATATTAAAGATATTTTAGGAACTGACGTTAAATACAAAAAAGCTATTGAGCAGTTCGAAAAGCGATTTAATACTGATGATGTTAAAACTAAAGAGAATATAAAGAAGAGCTGGTTAAACTATCACTTCCAAGGATTCCCGGCTATTGCTTCATATACTAAATTAACAGCAATTCAGAATGATGTTAAAGTAACTGAAGCTAACATGTTCAACTTATTTTTAGGAAATACACTTGATGAAGCGGTATCTCTTAAAAACTATCAAGCGATCGTATTAGCAGACAAATCAGCATTCTTCGCAGGTGAAAAATTCCAAGGTAAAGTTGTACTAGGAAAATATGCAAATGTTACACCAACAAAACTTTCTGTACAAGGAAGAGAAATTAATGTATCTGAAGTAATTGATTCTACAGGTGCTGCTAAATTAGACTTCAATGTAGGAAATGTAGGTGAGCATGAAATCGATGGTAAATTTACGTTCTTAGAGGACGGTAAGCCATTAGAAATAGATATCGTTGGTAACTATGTGGTAGTCCCACGTCCAAACTCTGCAACAATTTCTGCAGATAAAATGAACGTTGTATACCGTGGTGTAGAAAACCCAATGACCATTTCTTTCGCTGGTGTTCCAGATAACAAAGTAGCAGCTTCTGGATCTGGATTATCTAAAGGTTCAGGCGTAGGTAAATATGTAATGCGTCCGGGATCTGGTAGAGAAGTAACCATTAATGTTACGGCTACATTAGATGATGGTTCTAAAGCAAGCGATAAGAAAACATTTAGAATTAAAGATATTCCAAAACCAACAGGAACAATCAATAAGCAAGATGGTACAGTGAAATTACCACGTAACAATGTGGAAATTGCTAGAATTGGTGCTAAGTTAGAAGATTTTGATTTTGCATTAGATATTCAGGTAACATCGTTTAAAATGAAAGTTCCAGGACAACCTTCTGTAAGTGTTAATGGTACGAGACTTAATGCTCAAGCTAAAAACGCCTTACGTAAGGCAAGACGTGGTGATGGTATCCAATTCTTTGATATCAAAGCTAAGATAACTAATAACCCTAATTACAGATTAAAAGGAGTATCTCCTGTATTTGTGGAGTTATCTAACTAATAATATATAAAAGATTTGAACGTTAGTATTTGAGCATAATGTCCCAAATTGTAATAAAGAAAAAAATGAGAATAAAAAGCATATTATTAACCGTATTAGGATTGTTTCTTGTAAACAATGCATTTGCACAGACCAACATCTTAAATGCCAAAATCCCTGAGGAAATTGGTTTAAAGACGGAAGCACAAATGTTATTAGATAATGACAGACCATTAGAGTATGGTTATGTGGATGATAGAGATATCTTATTCTCAAAAATGACTTGGGAAAAAGTAGTCTTAGATGAACGCGCTAACTTCCCGCTGTACTATCCAGTGGATACCAATAATATTGGTAGTGATAGACGCTCATTATTCCATGTATTATGGGAAAATGTACAAAACGGAAATATTCCAAAAGTATATGATGACTCCTATTTTACAACGGAGCGTACAATTAAAGATCTAGAATCATCAATGCGAAAAGTAGATACCACAGATGCTGGTGTTGAACAACTTAACGCTGATGGATATATAGATCCTGAGTACATCATTAAGCGTAATATTGAAGCTTATGATATTAAAGCGTATTTGATTAAAGGACTTTGGTACTTTGATAAACGCCAAGGTGAATTAAAGTATAGAATTTTAGGAATTGCTCCTGCAGCTCCAGACGTTAACTTTATTGATTCTGACGATGAAGCCAATAAAGAACCTATTGGACTGTTTTGGGTATTCTTCCCTGAAGTTAGAGATTTACTTCATGAAGCCAAATCGTTTAATAATAAGAACAGTGCCATTCCAATTTCTTTTGATCACCTACTTAATAGTAGACGCTTTAGTGGATTGATGTATAAAGAAGAAAATGTATATGGCGATAGAGAAGTTAAAGAGTACATTGCGGATAATGCTTTAATGCAATTACTAGAATCTGAACGCATCAAAGATAAGATTAGAAACTTCGAACAAGACATGTGGAGTTACTAATCTATCCCTGATAGAACGAAAAACGCTCACGAATATCGTGGGCGTTTTTTTATGCCCGAAGTTTAGTCAGGATCACTATTTTTGCTTTATGGTTGAAGTCGATTATATTGTAGTTGGTGCTGGTCTAGCCGGAATCACATTCTGTGAACATTTAAGGGCTAATAATAAATCATTTATGGTTTACGATAATGCCTCTCAACAATCTTCTATAGTGGCAGCCGGTTTATACAATCCTGTAGTTTTAAAACGATTTACTCCAGTATGGAAAGCAAAGGAGCAATTAGAGCTTAGCTTGCCAGTATATCGAAAAATTGAAGAACGACTCAATATTAAGCTAGACTATAAACTGAAAATATTCAGGAGGTTCGTATCTGTTGAGGAACAAAATCAATGGTTTACTGCAACAGATCACCCACAACTAGAACATTATTTATCCACGACAATCATCAAAAATGACAACCCATATATTGATGCAAATTATGGGTATGGCGAAGTATTTGAAGCAGGACGTTTAGATACAGATACCCTCATTAAAACCTATAAAGCTGATCTCAAAAACGAAGGAAGACTAAGGGAACAAAAGTTTGAGTATAATAAATTAAACATCGAAGAGCATCAGATATTTTATGAAGACATTGAAGCTAAACATATTGTTTTTGCAGAAGGTTTTGGTTTAAAGAAGAATCCCTTTTTTGGTGACCTACCTCTAAATGGAACTAAAGGGGAAGTCATTACCATTAAAGCAGAAGCACTACAGCTAAAATACGCTGTTAAATCTTCAGTGTTTATTATACCTACTGGTAATGATGAATACACAGTGGGTTCTACATACAATTGGGAAGATAAAAGCAACCACCCAACAGAAGAAGGTAAAAATGAATTAACCACAAAACTGGAAACCTTCCTTAAATGCGATTACAAGATTGTAGACCATAAAGCTGGCGTACGACCTACAGTAAAAGATAGACGACCCCTTACCGGAAGTCATGATACACATAAAAACCTGCATGTTCTTAATGGAATGGGAACCAGAGGTGTAATGATTGCACCATATGCTGCTCGGGCATTATTCAACAATATTGAGCATGGACATGCAATAGATGAAGAGATGAATATTATGCGTTTTTCTTCTTGACTAATGTTTTATCGTAACTCATAAATAAATTAATCCAAATGTTTCTGGATAAACGCATTATGATGGGCATAAAGACAACCAAAGTGCCAATGATGGCAAAAAATGCAGTTATTAAGCTAGAATCTAAAATAAGATAAGAAATTAAAAAAGCTACTACAGCAAACGCAATTCCTACTCCATAACTCACATACATAGAACCATAGAAAAAAGAAGGTTCTAAGCGATATTTAGTATGGCAGTGAGAACACTCGTCATGTATTTTTAAAGTATCCGTAATCATAAACGGGTTCTTATTGACATACATAGATTCTTGATGGCATTTAGGACAAGCACCAAATAGAATACTATAGAGTTTCATACCTTTTCTTATCATAATTAAAACCTTTATTTTTGCGTTTCTAAAGACAGTACAAAGATAGATTTTTATCATTTTTGTAGTGTAACAATTGTAACGATAATTACAATTGTATTATTCAAAAAAGTTATGCTAAATATCCATAATTTATCTATATCATTTCAAGGCGAATACCTTTTTGAGGAAATAACATTTAAGTTAGGTCTAGGTGATAGAATAGGCCTAATAGGTAAGAATGGGGCCGGGAAGTCGACGATGCTCAGGATATTAGCTAAAGAGCAAGACTATGATACCGGTCAGATCGCTGCGGACAAAGACCTGAAAATAGGATTCCTTAAACAGGATATTGATTTTGATTTTGGTAAAACTGTTTTAGAAGAATCTTATAAGGCTTTTAAGGAAATAAAAACCCTTGAAGCTAAAATGGATACCATTAATACACAATTAGCAGAACGGACAGACTATGAGAGTGAGTCTTATAATCAGCTTATGGTAGATCTTAATGATGTTCAGCATCAATACGAAGTATTAGGAGGTTATAATTATCAGGGCGAGACCGAGAAGATTTTACAAGGACTTGGTTTTAAGCGTGAAGATTTTAATAAACTAACGGATACGTTTTCCGGTGGTTGGCGTATGCGTATTGAACTCGCAAAACTATTATTACAGAATAATGATTTACTGCTATTAGATGAGCCTACAAACCATTTAGATATAGAATCTATAATATGGCTCGAAGGGTTTTTGAAAACCTATAACGGAGCCGTTGTTATTGTGTCTCATGATAAGATGTTTTTAGATAATGTAACCAATAGAACCATTGAGATTTCCTTAGGGCGAATATATGACTACAATAAGCCTTATTCTAAATTTCTTATTCAGAGAGAAGAAATAAGGCAACAACAGATAGCCGCTCAAAAAAATCAGGAAAAACACATACAACATACTGAAAAGCTAATAGACAAGTTTAGGGCTAAAGCTTCAAAAGCAACAATGGCTCAATCATTAATAAAGAAATTAGAGCGTATAGATCGCATAGAGGTCGATCAGGAAGATAACAGTGTGATGCATCTTAATTTTCCGGTTTCAGTAGTCCCAGGAAAAGTAGTAATCGAAGCTGAACAAGTGAGTAAGCACTATGGAGAACTAGAAGTTCTTAATAATGTCACGCTACATATTCCTAGAGATACCAAAACTGCTTTTGTTGGTCAGAACGGTCAAGGGAAATCAACTTTAGCTAAAATTATAGTAGGAGAGATAGAGCATCAGGGTATACTAAAGTTAGGGCATAATGTTCAAATAGGTTATTTCGCTCAAAATCAAGCTGAATATTTAGACGGAAATAAAACAGTCTTAGATATTATGATTGATGCTGCCAATGAAAAAAATAGAAGTAAGGTCAGAGACATATTGGGCGCATTTTTATTCAGAGGCGATGAGGTAGATAAATATGTGAAAGTGTTATCGGGAGGTGAACGTAATCGACTGGCATTGGCAAAGTTATTATTGCAGCCGTTTAATGTGCTAATCATGGATGAGCCAACAAATCACCTGGATATTAAATCTAAGAAGGTTTTAAAGGAAGCACTTAAGAAGTTTGAAGGAACATTGATTTTAGTATCTCACGATAGGGATTTTCTTCAGGGACTGGCTGATAAGGTATATGAATTTAAGGACCGAAAGATCAAAGAATACCTTGGCGATATCGATTATTATTTAGAGCAAAGAAACATACAAAGTTTACGAGAAGCAGAAAGGCGAACAGTTGAAGCTACTGTCAAAGTGAAATCGAGTAGTAAGCAATCGTATGAAGATCAAAAGCGGGTGAAAGCTTTAAATAATAAATTGAGTAAAGTAGAGTCAACGATCAATCAATTAGAAAAAGAGATTAAAAGTATTGATGTAGATTTGGCAACTAATTATGATGAGGTAGTTTCTGACCCTAATTTCTTTGATAATTACCAAGCAAAAAAGGAAAAACTCAATGCCTTAATGTTAGATTGGGAATCGCTTCAGGAAGAAATAGATAACCTAAATTCATGATCGAACATTTTTTTCAATGCCCTCACTGCTGGGAACAAATTTCTATGTTAATTGATACCTCTCAGGAGCATCAAAAATATATAGAAGATTGTGAGATTTGCTGCAATCCTATTGAGTTGATTATCACCGTTTTTGATCAAAAAATCGACCATTTTCAAGCAAATAGCATAGAATAGTGATATTTTTTAAATAATTGATTATCAGTATTTTACGAAATTAAATTGTGCAGTTCGTCGAAAAAAGTTGTCAGTTAACCAGATAGCTTATATATTCGAGTTATCAATGTGCCCCTCAACACAAATCTGCTATTATGAAAACTTTTAAACTAACCGTACTATGTTGCTTGCTTTCTGCATTTACGTTTGCCGACGTATCCAAACCCGAAAAAGACGCTCTACTTGCACTGTTTAATGCTACCAATGGTACCGCATGGAATACTACTTGGAACTTAGAAACTTCGGTATCTGAATGGCATGGAGTCACTGTAGAAAATGATAAAGTTGTCGCTTTAAACTTAAGTTTTAATAATCTTAATGGTCAATTACCAGAGACTATTCAAGGTTTAACAAATTTGAGAACATTAAACTTATCATTTAATAAGCTAGAAGGGAATTTGCCTAAAGCTATAGTAACATTAAAAGCACTAGAAGAGTTGAAGCTATTCTCTAACAACTTCACTGGTAATATTCCACAAGATATAGATCAATTAACACAGTTAAAGTCTTTAGAATTATATAACAATAGCTTCTCAGGAAAGATCCCTGCATCTATTGGTAATATGGAGGCTTTAGAACAACTGTTATTAAGTAGTAACTTACTTATTGGTAAGCTGCCTAATTCAATTTCTAACTGTAAGTCGTTAAAAGTATTAAGTGTATTCGATAATCAATTAATTGGTACTCTACCGTCTTCTATTGGTGATTTAGCACAACTAGAAGAATTAGTATTATCTAATAATGCTTTTTATGGTCAACTACCATCAAGTATGGCCAAGCTTACAAACTTGAAAACATTATTGTTGGGGAACAATGATTTTAAAGGTAACTATGCCAACTTACAAGAACAACTACCAAGTATTGTAGACTTTGATATTGATGAGTCTAATACTAGAGGTACAATTGTAACTTTAGATATAGAAGACTAATTTACACACATAATAAAGTTTTAATTGGAATTATGAATAACTCTCAAAAATATTTTGAGAGTTATTTTTTTATACACTTTCTAAATTTAAAAAAAGTATTATCTTTGCTGTCCGATATCGCGGGATAGAGCAGTAGGTAGCTCGTCGGGCTCATAACCCGAAGGTCACAGGTTCGAGTCCTGTTCCCGCTACTAAATGAGACTCAAGCAGTTTTTCTGTTTGAGTTTTTTCTTTTTTAGAGCTGTATTGTTTTATAAATGAATTAGTTAGTTCGAATAATAGATTCAATTTACTGGTTCGACATTCTTTATTTTTCATTGAAAATCGAAATCCTTCTGGAAATATAATATTTTGGAATACTCTTTTGTTGTGATAATCTAAGTATTCATAGAATCGACGGGGTTCTCGGCTACTTTTAAAAAGAATTTCATTACTTTTTTATGGTTCGATATTTTTGTTGGCAGATTCAGTAACAATTGCTTTTTCTTTTCAATTTGTTCTTTAAGTCTTAAACCGTGCTTTTCAAAAATGTCCTTGGATATTTCGTCTGTAGCATACCTGAATTCGATTTTATCATATTGTTCCTGCAGTTTATTTATTTCTGTGTTGATTTGTCTTTTTCTATCCCCACTTGATGCTATTTCGTTTTCAATAATCTTTTCTAATTGCTTAGAAAATAGATTTTGAAATGCTTTGGACAGTTTTAATGATTCTAAAGTTTTGGCAAATTGTTCGTGCATGCCATCAGTAAGAGATTTGCTCCTGGTATTTGCATTTATGGTTTTATTACATGAAGAACACTTATAATATAATATGTTTTTCTTTTTGTTCCTGTAAGAGGTCATATTGACATTATAGACTATAAAGTTGAAGGTATATTTATAATTAATACACCAACACTTTATATGTATAATTCGAAGTTCAGAATTTATACGATTCCTCAAATTGAAGAAGTTGTTATTGGAAAACATATTGACCCAACTTTTTCAGTTATTATTGATGATGAGCATGAAACAAGAATTTTAAATATAGGTTATCCTTATTTTCAAAAACCGTCTTATATAAGATTTGATTTATATGATGAAGAAGAGGAATAAAGTGATTTGAGTTATTGTAATTCTTATTTAATTCTAAAATTATTAAATTTTCAACTGTAACCCTGTTTTTAAATATAGATTGTTACTGTTATCAAGTTCAAAAATATTATTTCTATTCTTATCTCTCAATTGAAACGAATTACTCAAAATATAAGCTGCCTTAATATAAAATTCAATATGATTGGTTAGATGATATTCGTACTGCAGACCACTTAAAATTAGAGACATGTTAATACTTTGAGCGGTAGAACTATTGTCAATGGAAACACCACGCTGAAGATTTGAAGTAAAACCGTCCAGTTGCGTATAACCTTTAAGACGGTGTTTATTAGAAAAATGATATTGAATGTTTGATTTTGGAATACCAAAATTATAAGACCATCTATCATTTAATTTTTTGTAATAACTGATAAATGGTAATGGAAAAGGAAAACCTCTATTACCTGAGTAGGATATACCAATTATAAGTCGCCAAGGGTTATCAATTTTAGCGTCTTTCTTATTATCTTTTATGAACACAACATTACTAGATAAAATAATGTCATCTAAACTCAAATCTTTTGCAGTTAGGTTAGAGCTTAATCCAGGTGTAAATCTAATTCCTAGGCGCCAATTATTTTTTAATAATTTAGTGTAGCCTATATTTAAATCCAACAGTTGAAATCCGTCAATTTCATCTTTATTAATTGATGATTCATTATCATCTAAGAAAAGATTTATATTGCTGTAATCTAATCCTAAAAATAGATAAGAACTCTTTTCATTAAGTCTTATTGGATAATTAAATAAGGCTCTAACTTGATTATACTCTACTGAAGAATTACCTTTTGGGATATTAGTATAGTCAATTCTTGCAAGATCGCTTAATTGACAGCTTCCTTTAAAAGTCATAAAAACACAGAAGATTAATGAAAGTAAAATTCCTTTATACATCTAATTTGAAACATTTAACTTAAATCAAAAATTATCTTCAAAGAATTGTACTTTTCTCTATACAATAATCAATAATCTTCAACCTAAGAATAATATGAATATTGTTTTTATTTAATTAAAAAGTAAATCCTAATCATAAAAATATATAGTAATAAATACCATCTTATACTTTAAAATGCCAAACTCAATAAAACACTAAACCTTCCTCCTTCACTAGAACTAAAATAACCAAGGTTTGCGGTAGTTAATCCAGCAAGATTAAAATATAATCCAACACCAGGTGATAGGTGCCATTTGTCAGAAGAATCATTTTCGACCCAAACTCTACCATAGTCAAATCCCCCATATGCTCCGAATGTAATAGGAATAATGGAGTTTTTTATGCGACCCAAGGACAATCTTAAATCTGAATTTTGATAAAAAGATCTCTTACCACTAAAACGTTGTTGCCTAAAACCTCTTAATCCCTCACCATCACCAATTGAGGCCGCTTGATGAAATTCAAATTCATTGTTTAAGTTGAAATGAGCCCTAAATTTTGTAGCATAAACCAATATTCCTTTTCTATCTAATCTTGTTGTAAGTCTAAATTCAGGTATTATGTACCCAAAACTTCTATCTTCATCAAAATTGGATTTAAAACCAGTAGTTATTTTAAAGCCAAGTCCAGATTTAGGAAGTGATTCATCATCAAAATTTTCAAAAGAATAAGCAGTTTCTATACCAAAAAAATCCTGACCTGAAAAAACATTTGGATTTACCTCATTAGTTTGAGAAATAAACCTGCTTGATGTTCTCTCTACTTCAATATTTTCATAACTTAAGGCTACTTTAAACTCACCACCATAATATCCCCTAAAAATAAAGGACGGTTTTATATAAATTCCTTCCAGCCTTACACGATTGAAATCAAAATCTAAATCATCATCCAAATTTTGAGTCTCATTTCCAAAACCAAAGAAGTTGTTTGTGAAATTAGAACCAGAGTAGCCAGCTTCTAAGCCAAAATTCACATTATTAAAGATATTGGCGAATTCACCAGTATAATCTATAATCAGTCCTGAAGTTTCAGTCATGTAAGAGGCGCTAAGGCTATGATTCGCCGTAAATGGATTTCTCCGTAGTGAATTTTTTGTATAATTGTAGGTTGCTCCAATTACAAAACCGTTATCTGGGTTAAATCCTAAAATCGGTAAAATATTCTGCAGATCCCTTCTATTCTTCTTAAAATAATAAGTGTTTAAATCATAGTTATCAGATAGCACTTTATTTACAGAGGTTTCAAAAGTGTTTGGCTTAGATTTTTGGTCAAATACCCTTACCTTCCTTCTGTTCTTAATTTTATATGTGTCATTATTTTGACCTCCAATTATTTTTATTCTAATTAGTCTTTCTCCATCTCCAACTACTTCAAAGATATCTTCATCATCTAGTCCATAAACCCATAATTCTCTAGTAACGTCTCTATTGTAATCAACATCCCAAAATTTTTCTCCTTTCTTGCCTTTTTTTATTCTATATATGCTCACATTTGTTATACCATTTGGTTTGCGAGTAATTACAAAATGATCGTCCTTGTCTGTTCCTGTGATAAGTACATTTGATCTCAAATATTCATATAGGTCAACAGCATTCTCTTCTACCTTGGCAAGCCTTCCTAATAATGCTTTTTTTGTTCTTTCGACTCTAAATTGATCTATTTCAGATGGAAGCTTTGTAAAAGCCTTGTCAATAATTTCAGGGGTTAAATTTTCTTTAATGAATTTGGCTTCTCTAAGCCAATCTTCTTGTGTATGATTAATTAATACTGCTAAGTCAACATCATCACCAGCATCATTAAACCATTTTGTATGGTTATAGGTTTCATTATAGCGTTGCATAAAACGTAAAGGAGGACTTAACGTAGTAATTAGACCTAACATAAATCCATCAAAATCAGAAAATGCCTGATCTCTATCTCTAGGTATAGGCTCATAAATATCTTTACCATTTTTACCTTGTTGGACAGCCCATCTCCATTGGTCCGCATGGCGATCCCAATCTCCAATAATGTTGTCAAACAAACGTGTTCTTATGTAAAGTGATTCATTGACCTCGATCTTATCTTTTCTTCTTAGTTCATGCAATAAATCAGTGGTCCCTTCAATTTTATCTGTATTACCAAGACTGGCAACATCTTTATGACCATCTGTTAACCTTTCTTCGATAAAATAAATCTTATCACCATAGGCATCATTATGTATACCTAGTGCTTCTTGTTTTGGAATATAATATAACTCAGTATTAGCATGATATATATTAAGTGCATCAGCCATATCACCAATGGTAAGTGAACCATAAGGATTTGCTGTTGTCCAATAATCTTGTAATAACTGAATGAAGTATGTGTCTTCTACATCTGGTTCCAGATATTGCGTTTTAAATATAAAATATTGAATAAACCTCAACGCACTTTTTTTAGCTGACCTCATCACAAACTGTCTATCGTCCTTAGTCTTTAGTCTTAAAGAGTTGGTTTGGTGTCCTCCACCTTTCCTGATTACCGATAACCCTCCATATAGTGTATCTAACAATGCGGATTTAAGTTTAATCGGAGTTTCATAGTCTTTCCTGAAATGTTCTCCCCATAATGCTTTGTAAAAAGCTGAACGTTCTAACTCTTCAGGTTTGTAAATTGATTTTGAAACAAATTTGGGAGTAGACCTTTCATTAAAGTTTTTCTTTTCTGCTATTTCTTGAGCCTTTAGTATTTCAGCAGAGTACATCGGTGAATCAAAATTATTTGATTCGCCATAAAAGCTTACCCATAATGAGCCATCTTTGTATACAACAATTTTAGAAAACCCTTTTTCATTTAAGTGAAATTTACTTTTTGAACCTTTTTTGGCGTTTTGGATGCTGCTCGCTGCTCCACTAATGATAACAGGTGTCTTTTTATCTACAATGTACTGCATATTATTTTCATGACCCGAGACGAACACGACATTTTTAGATTGTTGAGCAATTGTAAATAGTCGATTACTAAATTCATTATAAAATTTGTTATTTAGTTTTTGAGAATTTAAACCAAATGAAAAACTACTTCCATATTTTCCATAAGTTGTTATAGGGTGATATACTGCAACTAATACTGTTTTTCCTTGACTCTTTACAATTTCATGCTCAACCTCCACATAAAATTCAGTTTTATTTTTAATCTCACAATTGTCATTAATGTTTGGGATTTTATTCCAATCACTTAGAGCCCACTGAGAATCTAAAATCAATAAGTCTATTTCATCATTAATTTTAACTTTTTCAATTGGACACCCTTTTTCGGGTTTAAAAACATCCTTATTGTTAAATAAGCCTTCTAAATATTTTTCTTGAGCTTTTAGATTCTTTAATCCAGGAATCCAATCCGTCATGCCTGGTATAAATACAATTCTATCGGAGAATGGTTTTAGGAGGTCAGAATAACTGTCAATATTTTGTTTCCCGGCATTACTGTCCCTATTGAACCCAGTTTTACTGGCGTTATTTCCCAATAAAAGTAGAGTTGCATTTTTATCTTTTACCATACTAGAAGAAAGAGCTTTTAAAACAATGTTATTACTGTTGTTTTCTTGAAAACCTAAGTTGCCAGTAGCATAAAACACATGAGATATTTCTTTATCCGGAAGCATGTAATTGTCCTGAGCGTTAAGTTGAATAG
This sequence comes from Winogradskyella sp., assembly GCA_965230605.1. GTDB lineage: Bacteria > Bacteroidota > Bacteroidia > Flavobacteriales > Flavobacteriaceae > CBDDLD01. Next base: position 733,269 of record CBDDLD010000004.1, read on the forward strand.
TAATAAAAATGAAGAAAAAAATAGCGAAGTTAGTTTTTAGTTTCATGGCTTAATTGTTTTTCAAAAAATGGCTGGTTATAATAACTTAAATATTTTTCTGTGTCGTTTACGAGTCAAAATACTTAATCCATATATTGGTTTTTTGAGATGCTGATTATTTAAGATTTAAGAAACTCATACATATCTATATCGCCTGAGAAGTAAGAAGAGCCTTCTCTTTGATACCTTGTAATTGTAACAGTTATACAGGGTTTTAAAATAATCTTGAATTGGATCAAGATACTTACATAAAGTAGTTCAAGCTTATTTTCTGTTTTAGTTCATTTTTATTCTTTCCATCTGATTGCAACTTTGTAACATCAATAATGAGTATTAACATTTTAAATTAAATGTATCATGGGAACAAAAATTTTTAAATCAGTATGGCTAGTGTTATTTTTTCTAATTACGAGCTCAGTTATAAATGCTCAAACAGGTTTATCAACATTCGATAATGATGATAGGAGAACAAAAAAAAGTAAAGATGAGCCAGATTCTAGTTTGGTAGACTTTAGTACTTATTTGTTTTTTAATTCATTATTTGATGGAAATGAATTTAACTATCGTAGAGCATTAAGAGAATCAAGAAAAAATCCAGTAACAATTTCACTTGGTTCTTCAAGTATACCGAGTACAGAATTATTGAAAATTTTTAAGAAAGCTGCTAACAAAGCTGATGATTCAGATGCTTTTAGGAGAATTCTTTATAAGAAGAACAAAAATCTAGAGAACCTGCTAACCGATTCAGAAGTAGAACAAGTTTATTCAACTTTTAGAGGTGTGACCTTCAATGGATATCTCGCTGAACTGCGTCTAGCTTTAGGTGAAGAATAATAAATCTAAAGAAATTAGATAATACAAACGTAAAATAATTGCTTTTAGTGTTGATTGAAAAACGGCAACTCCTCGCAACGAGAATTGCTGTTTTTTTATTAATACTAAAATTATTTGGTAGTAGGCTCTACTAATTGATTATTAGTAAAATCTTGATTCAAATAATTATAGAAAGGGAATAATAATCTTCGAATCAAAGTAAATTTAATTCATTACCTTTGAGAGACAGCCTGAAAATATACTTTTATTTCTGACCCTAGCCAAACTATAAAAAATGGAAAAATACGATTCTATTTTAGCTAACATTGCTCGCTACGTAAAATTAACAGATGAAGAAATAAAAGATTTTACCTCTATTATTAAAACATCTCGTGTTAGGAAAAGACAATTTGTTTTTCAACCTGGATATCCCTGTGAATATAGAAATTATATAGTGAAAGGTGCATTTCGTGTTTTTTACATGGACGAAAATGGAAAAGAACATACTGTTAATATTTGCGTTGAAGATTGGTTTTTTACTGATTTGTATAGTTACGTTTATAAAAAGCCAGCAACTTTTTTTGCTGAAGCTTTGGAGGACTCCATTATTTTTCAAATGAAATATGATGATGTAGAAGAGTTATGCAAAAAAAGCCACGCCCTGAATTATTATTGGAGAGTTATAATTGAGAAAGCTTATGCAAATTCAAAGAATAGAATTATCTCTAATAATAGTAAAACTTCAGAAGAAAGATATTGGGAGTATGCCGATCGATACCCTAAAATAGTTACAAGAATTCCACAGTATGTAATAGCTTCTTATCTAGGAATGTCCGCAGAGTTTCTTAGCAAAATTAGAGCTCGCCCTATTAAAAAATCTTAAAGTAGTTCAAGCAAATATTCTGTCTTGGTTCATTTTTATCTTATCAAGTTCATCTCAATTTTGCACTGTCGAAAATGACAGTAATGTTTAACTTATATTATAAAGATGGACTCAATTAATAAATTAAAATCATATTTCTTTAAAGAACAAGACTCAATTTCCTTTTCTGAACCAAATTGTCCGAATTGCTGGGGTTACTATGAATATGATGGCAAATATTATGAAAACTATAGTAGTTATATTAATAAAGTTATCAGATGACTTGATAAATTGGAATGGACGAGTAATTTTGTTTTTAATCTTTTTAGGGTTAATAGCTGAATTAAAGCTGAATAGTTTCAATTAAAAATCATAGTTTTTTAAAAATCTTGAACTTGAACTAGTTCAAGATTTTTTCTTGTTATAGTTCAAGCTTATTTTCTGTTCTAGTTCATTTTTATCCTTTTGAGTTCGTTGCAACTTTGTAGTGTCGATATTGACATATAATAATTTAAATATAAAATAAAATGACAACAACAGAAAAGGTAACTTTTGAAGTACCAACTAGAGATCAAGTCTCAGAGAACAATCAAGCAATTTTTGACCAAATGCAAAAGTCATTTGGAACAGTTCCTAACCTTTATGCAACTTTTGCAATAAATGATACTGCTCTTCCAGATTATTTAGCATTACAAAATCGCAAAAGTACACTAACTGGTAAGGAAAGAGAAATCGTCAATTTGGTAGTAAGCCAAGTGAATGAATGTGATTACTGTTTACCAGCACATACTTTCATAAGTAAAAATATGCATGGATTTAGTGATGAGGAAATCTTAGAAATCCGTAGAGCAAATGTTTCATTTAATGATAAGTACGATGCTTTAGCAAAATTTGTAAAAGAAACAACTATTAACAGAGGTAGGCCATCAGAGGACAGCACTAATGCCTTATATGAAGCAGGTTATACTAAAGCTAATATAATTGATGTCATAATGGTTATTGGAGACAAAATCATCAGTAACTATCTACACAACTTCACAAAGATTCCAGTGGATTGGCCAGAGGTTCCAAAAATCTAAACTTTTAATACGTAAGCCTTGCTTACATTACAAGTAAGGCTTATGTGTTAAAATTGAATCTTCGCGATCTACAGAAATTTGTGCTCAGATATAATACCATCGAGTTAAATAATTCAGGATAATCCTATCACCATTAGTTGTTCTTTTTTTCAAATTGTTAAAGCTGAAAAAAGTGAGTTTTAAATAACCGATATTTAGAGTAACTGTAATGGTTGATATATTTGTCTAATTCTATTTAAGGTTAAGAGGTGTTTATGATAAATACAAATCGAATTTTGTACTAGCTCGATTTGATTTCTTGAAGCTGTACAAGGTTATTTCTTGTCATAGTTCATTTTTATTCAATGTAATTGATGAGACATTTGTAGTGAGAATTTTTTTAAAAAAACATAAAATTTTGATAATGAAAGAGAGAGAAATTCCTTCATATAAAAAAGGCGTAGAAGAACTAAGCAGTAGTCTTGCAGATGTACTTCCATCGGATACACTAGGTGCATTTAATTCAGATGCAGAGGCTTTGCAAAAAAAATATAATTCAGTTTTAAGACTTAATGTAGGAGACAGAGTACCAAATTTTATTTTGTCAAACGCAGTTAATAAAAATGTAAACTTATATGAGTTATTAAAGACAAAAAGAGTAGTGCTAACCTTTTATAGAGGAACATGGTGTCCATATTGTAACCTTATTCTTAATCAATATCAGGCAATTCTTCCTGAGATAGAGAAACTAGGTGCTACATTAATTGCTATTTCTCCTCAAACACCTGATGAGTCGTTAAACATGAAAGAGAAAAATGGTCTTCAGTTTCAAGTTTTAAGTGATAACGGGAATCTAATTGCTAAAAATTTCACAACCATACATCCTTACCCTGAAAGGTCAATGAAGATGTTAACAAAATTAGGGTATGATTATGATAGCTATAACTCTGATGAAGCTAGTGAAATTCCAGTACCTGCTACATTTATTATTGAGAAAGACGCAACAATTTCCTTTGCAAAATCTGAAGGCGGTGATTACAGAAACCGTGTAGAACCATCAGAAATTATAAACGCATTAAATAATTAAAAAGTAGATTTACAAACGAAGCTTATCATAATGCCCCATTAACTGCTAAAAAAGTTCTTAGCTTTTTTCTAACGGTATGATTTATTACCCATATATGATTTCTCTCGATACTTAATCTATCTGAAATGTCATATGTTGTTAATCCTTGTATTGTCTTCAAACTAAACACATTAGCCTGTTTATCACTTAGAGTAAGAAGAAATCTGTCTAAAGCTTGTTCTAGTTCTTTATGAATAATCAAATGATCAGGCGATTCATTATTTGTAGAGTAAATTATATCTTCCAAATGATTATTGTTTTTTAAGATTTGAGACATTGAGATCTGAGATTGGTATTTCTTAGTATTCTTATATCTATAGTAGTCAACAATCTTTTTTCTTAGTATAGAAAATAAAAAAGTACTTTCACTACACTTTCCTTTGAAAGAAGGTATCGCTCTGAGTGCTGCTATGTATGTTTCCGAGACAATGTCTTTAACGCTTTCATTATTTCTTACTCGCACTTTAGTGTAAGTGATTAATTTGTTATCGTACCTTGAAATCCATTTCTCGGGTTGAATTTTATTATTTAAGCCTGAAGAGTCAGAGTTTATATTATTCTTCAATTTTTTTTTTTAGTAATTAATGATAATGAATCGCTATACCATCCTTTAACTAATTGAGCGATTTTTTTAAAATAATGAATGCTTTTATAATTCATTACTCTCAAATATAAATTGTAATAGCTTAAAAAATCTTGAACTAGTTCAAGATTGCTTCTTGTCGCAGTTCAAGGTTATTTCCTGTCACAGTTCATTTTTATTCACCGCTATTGATGAGAAATTTGTAGTGTAAATTTTTATTAAATATTAAATCAAATAATCATGAAAAAACAATTAATTAAAATCGTTTCAGTTGTACTAATAATAATTACAACTTCTTTACACGCGCAAGATGCTACTACTTTAATCAAAAAAGTTGTAGATGCTAATGGAGGTGTTAACGCCTTACATAAATTAAAGGATGTTTCCTTTGACTATACTTTTAAGGTTACAGGAAATAATATCGTCGATGTTTCTAAAGAGCGTTACATTTTTAATGGCGAAGTTTCATTTGGTTTGTACTCAAAAAGACAAGTTTATGCACTTCCTCAATTGAAAGGAAAACATACTCAATTTTTTGATGGTACTAAGACAGTTTCTAAAATTAATGGTAATGTTATCACTGACCAGCAGCCAGCCTATATTGGACATGCATTAAGAAAAACAAACTATTATTGGTTTGCAATGATGTTCAAGTTACTAGACCCGGGAGTTAACCATGAATTATTACCATCAAGAAAGGTAGATGGAAAATCCTATAAAATTGTAGAAATGACTTTTGGAGAAAATGTTGGAGAAAGTGACGATAAATATATTTTATATATCAATCCAGACACTTATCTAATTGATCAATTCTTGTATACTGCAAAAGGATTTGGAGTAACTGACCCAAGTTTAATGATAATGAAGTATGAAAAAATAAATGGGGTTTATCTATCTACATATCGCAAGTATGCACCTGCAGATTGGAAAGGGAATGTAGTAAAAGAGAATTGGACTGAACAATTCACTAAAAATGTAAAATTCAATAACGACTTCAATTTAGAGAGCATTCAATCTATATAGCTTCGTTAATAATATAAACCTTGCAAATTAAAAGTTTGCAAGGTTATTTCGAGATTATAATAGTTAATCACTCATGAATATAAAAACAATTTAAATCAAAGAATCATGAAAAAAATAATTCTTAGACTGCTCTTTATAAGTTTATTCCTAAATGCTTTTGGTCAAGAAAGTTCAGTAAAATCTAATAAGGAAATATCACATAATATTTCAAATTTGGAAACTGCTCATAGAAGCATAGTTATAGATAGCCTAAATATTTTCTACCGAGAAGCTGGAGATCCATCTAAAACAACAATATTAATGTTACACGGCTTTCCGAGTTCTTCACATATGTATAGAGACTTGATGAAGAAATTAGCAAAAGATTTTCATGTTGTTGCACCTGATTACCCTGGATTTGGCTTTAGCGATGCGCCTACCATAAAAGAGTATGAATATACATTTCACAATGTATCGTTATTGATGGATGCGTTTGTTGAAAAACTAAATATAGATTCTTACTACATTATGATGCAAGATTATGGTGGTCCAATAGGTTTTAGAATGGCGGTACGTAATCCTGAAAAAGTTAAAGGTTTTATTGTACAAAATGCTAATGCATATTTCGAAGGACTAAGTGGAGAGTGGGCACAAAAGTATAGCTCTTTATTAGAGGAGGGTAATTATGAAGGAGTTCTTAAAATGCAAAATTGGTGGATGTCCTTAGAGGGAATTAAAGCTATGTATCTTAATGGTGTTGAGGACCCATCAAAGGTAGATCCTATCTCTTATCTTACTGATGAAGCATTCTTAAGAAGAGAGGGAATAAACGAAATACAAATTACTTTCTTAAATGACTATGGTAGTAATTTTGAGCAATATGGGGAGTGGCAAAAATATTTGCGTGAGAATCAACCTCCAATGATTATTATTTGGGGAATACACGACAAATTCTTTAGCGTAGAAGGAGCAAAAGCTTATGCGAAAGATTTGAAGAATGTAGAAACTCACTTAATTGATGGGAGTCACTTTTTATTAGAATTACATTCTGACATAGCAGCAAATCTTATTACAAAATTTTTAAACAAAAATTAAACAAAGTATAAATCATGTCAAATATAAATCTTAACGGTAAAACCGTTCTTGTTACAGGAGCCAATCGAGGTATTGGTCATGCTTTAGTTGAGAAAGCATTAGAAAAAGGAGCTGCCAAAGTTTATGCAACTTATCGCTCAGTAAACAACCGATCTGCACTTGACAAATTAGGAGAACGTGTTGTGCCAATTCATCTTGACCTTGGAGATTCTACAACTATAAAAAGGCTTACAGAGGTGGTATCTTCTTTAGATCTATTAATCAACAACGCAGGTATTTTTACTGGTGCCGATTTACTCGAGAATACGGAAGAGCAATTACGTAACGACCTTGAAACAAATTTTTTTGGAACACTTGCCGTTACTAAGGCTTTACTTCCTTCACTTAAAAAAGAAGATTCTACTGCAATAGTTAATTTATCAAGTATTGCTGGTCTTGCATCAATGCCAAGCTTTGGTGGGTATTCTGCGTCTAAGGCAGCTGTTCATTCCATGACACAATCTTTACGTGGGAAGTTAAAAGAAGAAGGGATTTCAGTTCATGGTGTTTACCCTGGGCCAGTAGCAACTCGCTTAACAGAAGGATTTGAAATGGAGACAACACCTGCTTCGATTGTTGCTGAAAACATTCTAGAAGGAGTTGAAAGTGGTGTTGAAGAAATTTTCCCAGATTTCCTTTCAGAACAAGTAGGACCGCTTTTCCTTAATTCACCTAAGCAGCTAGAACAGAATTTCGCTGCTTTTTAAATTTATGTAATCACTTTATTGAAAAAAAATGAAAAATAATTATAGAATACACACGATAGATAGCGCTCCTGAAGCTTCGAAGCCAATCATGGAAGCTGCTAAGAAAAAAATGGGATTTGTACCGAATCTCATGGCTACAATGTCTGAATCGCCAGTAATGGTTGAAAGCTATTTGACGATGATGGCATTATTTGATAAGTCTAAATTGAGTGAAACGGAACGTCAAATAATCCTGATGACAAACAATCGTTTGAATGGTTGTACGTATTGTATGGCTGCACATACGGCAGTATCAAAAATGGCTAAGGTTGACGATGAGGTAATAAATGCATTACGAAATGGGACTTCACTAAGTGACCCTAAACTTGAAGCATTGCGAAATTTTTCAATCATAATTAATGAAAACCGTGGATGGGCAACAGAAGAACAAGTAGAGGAATTTATTGCGGCTGGTTACACTAAAGAAACAGTTTTAGAAGTAATTGTTGGTACAAGTCTTAAGGTACTGTCTAATTATACGACACATATTGTTGAGCCAAAGCTCGACAATGCATTTATTCCCGTAGCATGGACCAATGAAATGACCGATTTAGCGGTATAATAAAAAATCGAGTTTTGTGGTATTTATTACTATAATGGTAATTGCCATACAATAAAATGAAACAAAGATGGAGTTTATTAAAAATTTGAATTGGCGTTATGCCACAAAGCAGTTTGATTCTTCTAAGAAGGTTAGCTCAGAACATGTAGAACTTATTAAAGAGGCAGTACGCCTATCGCCTTCCTCTTTTGGTCTTCAATTCTATAAAGTCTTCGTTATAGAAAATAATGATCTAAAGGAAAGACTAAAACCTGCAGCTTGGGGACAATCGCAAATAACAGATGCTTCTCATATATTCATTTTCTGCAGTTATAAGTATGTAAAGGAGAAGTATGTTGAAGATTTTTTTCAGTTAAAAGCTAAAACTTACAATGTTGATATTTCAGAATTAGAAGGTCATATGTCTTTTGTAAAAGGAAAGATGTGTGAAACACCGACAGAAAAAAGAAGAATTTGGAATTCACGTCAAGTATATGTTGCATTGGGTAATTTACTAAATGCTTGTGCAGAATTAAAAATAGATTCATGCCCAATGGAAGGTTTTGATCCAGAAAAGGTAAGTGAAATTTTAGATTTGGATAGTCAGGATTTGGATGCGGTTGTATTAGCTGCTGTTGGTTACAGATCTGAACAAGATCAAAATCAACATTTACCAAAAGTTAGAAAATCTAAAGAGGACTTATTTAAGCATCTATAATTGAAGAACAGAGTCAAAGTAATAAAATAATCATCAAATAAACATTAGGATAATAACTCATAATGAAAAGAATAGCAATAAATGGAATGGGTAGAATTGGAAGAGTAGCACTAAAGCTACTTATGAATACCCCAGAATTAGAGATTACAGCAGTAAATGATATAGCATCAATAAATAATATTGCTTATTTACTCAAACATGATAGTGTACACGGGAATTATGAAAAATCTGTAGAAGTAGAAAACTCAAATCTAATAGTTGACGGAAAATCAATTCCATTTTATAGTGAAAAAGATCCATCAAATTTACCCTGGAAAGAATTAGGAATTGACATTGTTATTGAAAGTACTGGCTTTTTCACTAAAGAAGAAGATGCTAAAAAACATGTTGAAGCAGGTGCTAAAAGAGTAGTTCTCTCCGGACCTACTTCAAGCGGTGGTGTTCCAACCATAGTTCACGGTGTAAATACAAAAGAAGGAGAAAGTGTAATATTTTCATGTGCAAGTTGTACCACCAATAATATAAGTCCTATTATAGAAATACTTGGAAGAAGAATCGGAATAAAAAAGGCAATTATGACAACGATTCATGCAAATACCTCTTCTAATAGTGTTGTAGACTCACCTTCAGCTAAAATAAGAATGGGGCGTTCAGGATTAAATAATCTAATACCTACAACAACAGGGGCAGCAATAGCAACCACTAAAGTCTTACCAGAATACACAGGCAAATTTGATGGTATGGCAGTTAGAGTACCAGTTGCCGTTGGGTCATTATCAGATATAACATTATTGACCGAAAGAAATACTTCTGTGGAAGAAATCAATAAAATTATGGAAGAAGAAGCGAAATCAGAAAAATATATCAATGTCATAAAGGCTTCTTACGATCCTATAGTTTCTACTGATATTATTAAAGATCCTCATGCTTCCATTTTAGATCTCCAAATGACTAAAGTTGTTGATGGCGATTTAGTGAAAATTCTTGCTTGGTATGATAATGAGTGGGGATTTGCAAATCAAATGATTAGACAGATTATTGAGACATCTTTATAAAACCACGAAAAGCTATAATTAAAGTATGATGGAAGAAGAAATCAAGAAAAAAATATGGTTTAAGTTATTTGCACAATTTAAGATTGGTTTTTTGATTTTTATTGTTTCACTAATAGTATGCATTTTCGAAAGCAGCGTATCTGATTTTCCAGTTATAAGTCTATTCGGTTTCATTTATGGGTTGATTTTTATGATTTTCCCTTGTATTGGAATGGTGAAATTTAAAAAGTACTTGGATGATAGTGAAATTGAATAGATAAGATAAGATGAAATGTAAGTTCTTAATATCAAAATAAAATTAATCAAATTCTTATAATGAGAAGCATAAAATTGAATATCAAGAATAAAAAAGGATATAAACTCCAAGCTTATTTAGAACTACCAGCAAATCAAAAGCCAAGCCATTATGCTATTTTTGCTCATTGCTTTACTTGTAGCAGTAGCCTAGGTGCTGTAAAAAACATTAGTCGTGCATTAACTACTCATGGATTTGGCGTGGTAAGATTTGATTTTACTGGTCTAGGAAGGAGTGAAGGTGAATTTGCAGAGAGTTATTTTTCAGCCAATGTAGACGATTTAATCGCAGTAAGCGATTTTATGAAAGAAGAATACGTGTCTCCTTCCTTACTTGTTGGGCATTCACTAGGAGGAGCGGCAGTTATTACTGCTGCCTCAAGATTAGAAACTGTAAAGGCAGTGGCAACTATCGGTGCACCAGCAACAGTTAGTCATGTAAAACACCTTTTCTCTAATGATATTGATAAAATTAGAGAGGGAGATTTAACCGAAGTCAATATAGGCGGAAGACCATTTAAAATTAATCCCGAATTTGTAAATGATTTTGACAATACAGACTTACCGAAAATCACAAAGGAATTACGTAAGCCTATTCTAATAATGCATGCCCCTTTTGATGAAATAGTTGGTATTAATAACGCGGAGATGCTATACCATAATGCGCATCACCCTAAAAGTTTTGTGACTTTAGATGAAGCTGATCATTTGCTGACAAAAAAGGAGGACAGTGTTTATGCAGGAAATGTTATTGGCACTTGGGTAAGCCGATATTTTCCAATTGAAGAGAACCTAATGCTAGATACTAAAGGGGAACAATTGATAGGTCATCTTAACTTAAGAGAAAATAATTTTACAACTTCTATTCAAACTAAAAATCATTCATTCATTGCAGACGAACCAGAAAGCATTGGTGGGGATGACTTTGGACCATCACCGTATGAACTGCTTAGTGCAAGTGTGGCAGCATGTACTGTAATGACATTAAAAATGTATGCGAATAGAAAACAATGGGATTTACAAGAAGTATTTGTTTATGTAACTTATTCTAGAAAGCATAGTGATGATCTTATGGTAGATGTAGAGAAGCCCACCTGTCTGGATCACATGAACAAAAGATTAAAGTTTGTTGGTGACTTAGACAATAAACAAATACAGCGTTTAAAGGAAATCGCTTCACGCTGTCCGGTACACAAAACTTTAGCTAGTGGAGTTGTCTTTGATACTGAATTATTAGAATCTTAATTTCTGCTTAAAGTTTTAACAAGGAAAACACAGTAAAGACGTTTAAAGTATTCGTCTTTTTAATATTAATCACTAAATTTTTATTTATTATGAATCTAGGAAATTTTATAATCAGATTAGGAATTGGACTTATTTTTATTTGGGGAGGACTTGAAAAGTTTATACCAGGCTTTTTAGGTGGTCCAGGCCTTGAAGGTGCTACTGGTTTTGTTGGTAGTGTTTTTGGTATTACAGGAAGCTTTGCAACAATACTTACAATAGGTTTAGCTATTACTGAATTGGCGGCTGGTATTTTAATTGTTGCTGGTAAAAAGTTATTTGAAGCTTATGCTGTACTAACATTAATACTACTAATAGCTATTATCATGGTATGGCTTCCTGCTGGATTCAAAGATATGAGTGGAGCTAACAATGTTACTTGGGTGACTTTAATAACCCACTTAGGCCTGTTATTGATTTTAGCTGGATTGGCTATTGATGCAAAAAGAGATATAAGGAATAACTGATGTGAGCCAAAGAAGTTTTCGTACTAGAATGGGTGTAATGCTATAGAAATTACTACAAATTGATTACCTCTATAAATCTTGTTAACTCTGAAATAATTTGGTTCGACATTTTTTCTGTGCGCTCTACAACAAGCCAGATACGAAAGTGTCTGGCTTTTTTTGTGGATGAATCTAGCGTTCATATTAAAGCTTATGAAAAAGAAAATCAAAAATTTAGTTTAAATTAGCTATGACGCGCTCTTGAATTTCAGTCAAGATTCAAGGCATAGAACGAATGAGTTAAAAAATGAGGCCAGCAATTTCATCAAACCTTAATGCGTAATGAAGCTTTATTACACTCTTTTTTTAATAGCCGTTTTCTTTTTAAGTGGCACTAGTGTGTCATCACAAACCAACTCCCAAAAAATAGCGGATACTACCAAGTTTAATACTTTGTTTAATAAAGCTAAAGAGAATGCAGGCACGGATAGCCAAATGGCTATCGAACAACTTAAAGCTTCCTTGGATATTGAAAACCTTTCCTCATCCTGTCCAGTTTGCGAAATGAAAGCTTTAGCATTACAGGGTAATATTTATTATAGAAGCCATCAATTAGACTCTGCGAAACTAACTTATTCAAGATTAAAAGATGTAGCCACATCTAATGATCACATGAAGTATTTGTCGATGAGCCTCAATAATTTGGGGAGCTGTAATAATGCTCAAGGCAATTATGCAGAGGCAATTTCGCTGTATAGAAGCGCTGTAGACATAAAGCGGAAGATTAAGGATACGCTTGGCGTTGCAAGAGGATTATTCAATTTGGGCTCTAACTTAATTAAGTTCGGTGATTTTGATAGTGGCTTAGAATACTTGCTCGAATCCAAAGACTTGCGCTTTCAGCTTAAGGATACATCTGGAGTCTCAACGGCATTAAACTCAATCGGTGTACTTTATAAAAGGCAAAATGATTATGATAACGCGCTCTTGTATTTTGAAGATGCTTTGAAGATGAGTGAGCTTCAGAAAAACAAAAAAGTATCCGCCCGGATTTTGAGTAGTATTGGTAGCATTTATGAGGATAAAGAAGAGTATGAAAAAGCATTGCAATACTATGAACAGGGTCTGGAGTATAGCGAATCAACAGATTTCAAATTTGGTCTTGCTTTAACGCTTCTCAATTCTGGCAATGTACTATTGGAGATGAAGGAGTTTAAAAAGGCCAAAGAGCGTCTTTTACAGGGTTACGAAGTAGCCAAAGAGATTAAGCGAAACTATTTCATCACCTCTGCCTTGCACAAACTGGGCTGGTGCTATTATAATGAAGGCGATATCAATAAAGCCATTAGCTATACAAAGCAGGCCATTACTTCAGCTAAAGCATCAAACGATCTGGCTGTGCTTCGGGATGCTTATGAAAAACTAGCTTTAATTTACGAATCTCAACGTAACCATAAAGAGGCTTTGGAAGCATGGAAAAAGCATGCTGTACTAAAAGACTCTCTGCTGAATGAAGACAATATAAGGAGTGTTGCGGAGGTGGAGAAAAAGCATGAACTAGCACAGGAAAAATTAAGACATCAAGGCGAAATAGCTTTAAAGGAGAATGAACTACAACTATTGGAGAAAAAGCAGGAACTAAAATCCATAACCATTTGGGGTTTGGGAGCAGGAATCGTTTTAATTGCATTATTAAGTTTATTTATTTGGAAAAATCAGCGGCAAAAGCTTATTCTTAATCAAAATCAAAAAGAAATATCCGAAACCAAGCTTAAAAACGTGACACTAGAAAAAGAACGTATGGCTTTAGAGGTTGAAGTGAAATCTAAAGAGCTAAATAGCTTTGCGTTGAACATTCTCAGCAGAATTGATTTTATAGACAAGTTGAGGGAAACGATAAGATCGTTGAAAAATGAAGGCTCTAATCTTGGCAATGAAAAATTGGATTTGATAGATATCAAGTTGAGAGAGACACAATCCTTCGAGCAAGACAGAGAACTTTTAAAAATGAAATTGGATAAGGAACAAGATTCATTTTTACGAAGCATAAAAACAAAATTTCCCGAACTCACCAAAGACGAAATCCGATTAGCTTCACTCTTAAGAATAGACTTTTCTTCAAAAGAAATTGCTACAATACTCAACATAGAATCTAAAAGTGTTGATATGAAACGTTATCGTTTGAGAAAAAAGATGAACCTCGATAAAGACACGAACCTCAGTGATTTCCTTAAGTTAATCTAGTTTCATTTTTTTTCGATCTTGTAGATATCGTGTAGAGATGAAATACACAGAATCTGCCTGCTTTCTATTTACATTTACTATTGTGAACGTTAAACCTAATAGTTATGAATGTAAATTACTTGAAGCTACTTTCTATGTTGTTGGTTATGGCAACTTTTGGCCTTGTAAAAGTTCAAGCTCAACCCAATATACCTTTAATTAGATTGTCAGAATCTAATGACTCGGATATTATTGAACAAGGTATCGCATGTTTTACTAATGCAAGCAATGAATATCACGACAACTCTTTTTATAGGTTCTATGATTTGCAGCGCTATGTAGATAATAATATCATTGACCCAGGGACTTTTATGTTAACCAACCTTGAGTTTGCTCAATCTTCGGCATTAGACAATACTATGCTTACCTATTTTGTTGGGACTATAGATAGGAGCGATTACTTTGACGATTATGGCGGCTATGAAACGTCCCCCAATAGTGTTATCGACTTAAATAATTTAACAATTCTAGAGAGTGGAAATCATATTGCAAAATCTTCTGATAACAATAGTTTGGTTAATATCCCAATAAACCCAATTACCGTTAATACAGATGAGGTTGTGTATTACGCAATAATAGTAGGTTCTGGAGATCTGGATTCACATTTCTTTTCTATAGGAGGCAATTCTTTCGGAGGCAGCACACTTACTTATTCCAATAGTTCAGGAACATGTGACTTGATTAACATAAATGATTCCAATCCTAATTCAGCATCACACGTAACTTTTGTTATTCCAGGTAGCGGTGCTTTCTTCAGAGCAATCATGAATATTTATGGGATTTCCAATCCATTGGCCATAGGGCCACCACCCAATGATACCTGCGAGACCGCACAAACTCTAACCGTAGGAACGTCTTTTGATGATAATCCAGTGGATTTTACAACACTCAATGCAACCCAAGATGGTGGTGGCTGCAATGATGGTAGTGCACTCATAGTAAGCAACGAGATTTGGGTTCAAACAACAATACCAGCAGAAGGCCATTTGGTGGTAGAAACAGGTCCAGATGTGCTAACAGGTAATACAAACTTTGTTTCAGGGATGGATGCTTGGCAAGGATCGTCTTGCGACAATTTAACGCAATTACCAGGTTGTGGGATATCCAATTATAGCCTTCATGATTTTTCGTCTATTATTATTGAAGGTACACCTGGAGAAACTGTTTATGTGAGGGTTTTTGGAAATTTTGTAGTACCATTTTCCATTTCTGCGTATAATCCTCCTGTACCTCCCAATTTAAACTGCGAAAATGCGACACCTTTGACTGTAGGAGCAACTTTTGATGACCAGAATGTTGATACTTCTTTTCTTTGGGTCGAAAGCGGTACTGGTGGTTTATGGTTTGATTTTACTGCGCCTTCAGATGGAAATGTCACTATTGAAACTGGACCAGATTCAACAGGACTTATAGCGGCAAATACTTCAATTGCTGTATTATCTGGGTCATGTACAGGTTTTACATTTATTGGATCAGACCTTAATAGTGGAGACTTTAACTTTTCTAGATTGGATTTAACTGGCTTAACACCTGGAGAAAGTTATTTACTCGTTGTTGATGATGCTTTCTCTACGTACAGAGCACCATTTTCAGTATCGGTTTACAATGAAACCTTGGGGATAGACGAAACTAATTTCAATAATTTTAATTACTATCCCAATCCCGTAAGTCAAGTATTAAACTTTGATTCGGTAAAAAATATATACCAAGTCATTCTGCATAATGCCCTAGGACAACAGGTCTTGGATTTGCAACAAAAAAATGGAGCTCCAATAGAAGCAATAGATATGTCGCACCTACCTGAAGGACTATATTTTTGTAAGATTACTATAGATAAACAATCCAAAACCATAAAAGTTATTAAAGAATAGTAATAGGTTAATCAAACTCAAAATAAATACTCTAGAAGATCAATCTTAGTATAAGTTAATGGATGTAATAATATTCAAATCATTTTAATGGAAGAAAATTTCTTTAATTCCTCTGTCAAAAGGTTCGACATTCTTTCTATATGCTCTACAACAAGCCAAGTACGAAAGTATTTGGCTTTTTTTGTAAATAAATTTAGATTAAAATTTGGGTTGTTGTACAAGCTTCAAGTATAAGCCCAACGAGCTTAAGCGAGTTAATCCTGTTACCACTACAAAGAAGCTCCTTGAGAAATCAAGGAGCTTTTATTTTATAATTGATTTAATTTCTTATTAAGAATAGCCTTTTTTCGCTTTATAGAAGCTGATACACTTTCTATAGTCTTAGCAATTATTATACCTGTAATTGTACTTTAAAGACAGATTTTTATAGCTATAAAAATCTAAACAAAATATTAAGAGTTTAGCTTTTTATTAGGTAACTAAATTGTTTAGTCTTATTAGAAAGCCTCAAGTAAGGATTAACAAGTGAAAAATGATAGAATATAACATTTAAAAAGAATTTTATAACGTAATACATATAGATTATGAGTTACTACCATACACAGCTGAACAAATTTAGTCTGAATGCTCTTATGTTCACTTTATTGACATCAATATGCTATGGGCAAAAAAATGAGCAACTTCGTTTAAAATTAGACTCTTTACATTCAGTAAATCAATTCTCGGGAATTGTTCATGTGCAAAAAGGAGACGATACATTATTCACTAAAAGTTATGGCTATCGTAACTTCGAAGATAGTATTGGAATAGATAAGGATACTAAATTCAACATCGGTTCAATTACAAAATTATTTACTGCTGTGGCTACAATAAAAGTGCTTGATAAGCATAATATTGATATTAATAGTAATATATCTGCCTTTCTACCCAAACCTTTAAAGAAGATCGGTTTAGATACATTGACCTTTCACCAATTACTAACTCATACTTCAAGCCTAGGTAATTACTTAGAGCATCCGAAGTATTCAGATAATTTTAATTCTTTTTTAACCGTCAAAGATTACCTCTTACCAGATTTATTCACCATAGATAAAAAATTGACCGGTAGTGTTTCGTATAGTAATACTGGAGTACTTCTTTTAGGAATTTTGTTAGAAGAGATTGAAGAAAAGTCATTTAAGAGAATAATTGATGTCAATATTTTTATAGAATGTAATATGAAGTCTTCTGGGTTTTATCATAGCAACGCTGTAGAGGCTAATAGAGCTATAGGCTATTTTACTGACAGTAAGGGTGTGTTAAAACAAAACATCTTTCACCATAGTATAGCTGGTTCACCAGCTGGTGGTGCGTATAGCTCAATTAATGATTTGTTACGCTTCTATCAATGTTTAAGGACAAATAAATTGGTGACAAAAGAACAAAAGAATAAGCTGCTCAAGCCCATATACAAAAACCCATCAAGTAGAAGAAAATCATCGTTTTTGGGACTTTTATTTGGTGTTGATTCAAAAAATGGCAGTTATGGACATAGTGGAGGAAGTATAGGAATAAGTTGCTACAGTAGATATTATCCAAATAGAAAGCTTAATATTATAGTCTTACAGAATTATGAAAGCTCCAGAACTACGGTCAGTATTATAAATGACATAATAAAGCCTTGGCTTTGAATTATATAATGCTTAGTCGATTAGTAATAGAAGATAGAGAATAAAAAAGAGCTTATCTATGTTATAAACATAAAATAAATTAATATGAAAATTTTTGTTAGACTACTCCTAGGGTTATTTCCATTAACTATTTTATGCCAAGTAGGAAGTTCCGCAGAGTATGTTTGTGAAGTTTATCACAATATTTCCTATTATGAAAATACCATTCAGAATGATGACAAGAGAAAGTTAGATTTGTATCTCCCTAAAGGCAAAAAAGATTGCCCCATTATGATTTGGATTCATGGAGGTGCATGGGCTTTTGGAGATAAAAAACAAGAAAAAGAACTTGCTGAAAATTTTGTTGAAAAGGGTATAGCAGTAGCAGTGATAGGTTATCGATCTAGTCCTGCAATTTGGAACGACCCAAAACTTACTAATGGAATAAAACATCCAGAACATATTAAAGATGTTGCTGGCGCTTTTAAGTGGGTTTTTAATAATGCAAATTCCTATAATTATGATAAGAACTCAATTTTTCTGGGAGGTTTTTCATCAGGGGCTCATTTAGCGGCACTACTTTCATTAAATCCTAAGTATTTATATGACATAGGTTTATCTATACAGGATATAAGAGGATGTATTGCAATTGGTGGAACATATGACCTTTCACATTATTATGAAACTATAAAAAATGCAAGGGGAGAGACATTAGCTAAGCAACATGTTTTTGGAGTTTTTGGAGATAAATCAAAACTTACAGAAGCTTCTCCAATAAGTTATGTT
The DNA here is from genome assembly GCA_965230605.1 of Winogradskyella sp. Lineage (GTDB taxonomy): Bacteria > Bacteroidota > Bacteroidia > Flavobacteriales > Flavobacteriaceae > CBDDLD01. Next base: position 751,559 of record CBDDLD010000004.1, read on the forward strand.
AATAATCAATGGGTTCCAATCCTTGCTATTTCTGATACACAATCATTAGGTTACAATGAAGTTTTCAAAGAAGCAGCCTCTAAAGCACAAAATCAGAAAATCATATTATATAATGTTGAAAAGAATCATAAAGAACTTTATTCTGAAATAGCATATTCAGATTTTAGCCCAGTTAGAGATACTATTGAAAGTTTCATTAATCAAAATGATAACAAATACTCGTACCTTAACTTAGAAAGTTTTAAGCTAGCGTACAGAACTTTTGGAACTGGTCCACCACTTTTTCTACTTAATGGGGGACCTGGTTTTTCAAGTCACAATTTTCAGAAATTAGCTAGAAAGCTCTCAGAGAATAATACCGTAGTATTATTTGACCAAAGAGGTACTGGGTTTTCCCAAGTTGATGTTTGTAATTCGCAAACAATTACTCTTGATGCCATGGTAGAAGATATGGAGGCATTACGAAAGCATTTAAATTATAGTAAAATTTCTGTTATGGGGCAATCGTTTGGAGGGATGTATGCTATGTTATACACTCAAAAATATCCTGAAAATATTAATAAACTGATTTTATCTCATTCTGGAGGAATGACTATGAGTTTCAGAGATGAAATAGGTTCACGAATAAGGTCAAGACTAGATACAGAGAATATTTCTCTTTGGAATAATTCAAATAGGATTAATGACCCTAACCTAGCACAAATTAGCCTTGCTAAAGGCATTTGCAGTGCATATGTCTACGATAAAAGATACTCAAATATTGTTTTTAAAGGCTTAGCATATAATAGTAGACAAAATAGGAGTGTTACATCATTGGTATTCAATAACTTGTATGAAATAAGCTATGATGTGAGATCAGCCATGAAAAAATTTGATAATCAGGTACTCATCATACATGGAGCGCAGGATATAGTTAACCCTAATGTAGCTAAGTTTGCTAATGATATTTTCTCTAATTCTGAACTTCTAATTTTGGATAAATGCGGCCATTATGGTTGGATAGAACATCCTGATAAATATTATGGTTCGATTTTAGATTTTCTAAAATCATAATCTTGTAATAAAAAGAATTCATTTTATCTAGTAATAGAATAGAACCACATAAGGAAAGAGATATTAAACACAGGATCATTTTCAATAACATCTTTTTTATTTAATGGCGATAGTTAGTTAGTATCGAGTGAATAATAAAACCTCCTGGAACATCAAAGGGCTTCATCTTTTACTTTTATTGGTCCATATATTTTTTTGAAAAAATCACAAAGGCAGTCTATTTTAGACTGCCTTTGTTCCAATCAAATGCACAACCCGAACGGGTCATGAACAACTACCTAAGGTTGTTAAGGGTTCACGCAAAAGTCTGTAGCTTCAGAAGCTCCAAATGTTCCACCTGATGCGTGTGTTAATATAGAACACGTTACCGAGTAACTACCATTTCCGTATGCACAACAGATACCATCAGAGAATGCATCTGTGATTGTAAATGTGTAGCATCCATCTGGTAAGTTTACTGTTTGTTCAAACGTACCTGATGCACCTGGGTAAGGTCCTCCAGAAGCAACTACTGTTCCTGTACCTTGCTCAGCAATAGTCCAAGCTGTTTCTTCAGGATAGTTGTCAAATGTAATCGATACAACAACATCATTACAGATCACTTCTCTAAAGTAAGTGATAGATACGGTGTCGAAGAATGATGTCTCACCTGCACCCGGGCTGATTGATAATACTAAGTCTTTAGTCTCACCATCAGGTCCTGTGATTGCAGACCAGTCAAACGATACCTCTAAAGTACCTGTATACGACCCTGCAGGAATAGTTACTGTTCCTACAGAGAACTCACCAGCAGATCCTGTACTAGAATCTACAGTGACGTTGAATGATCTTGCAGCGCTTGAAGCTGTTGTGACATTCACAGGAATACTCAGTACGATGTCCTCCTGCGGAATGGATAACAAATAGCTCGTCTCTCCAAAAGAAAGTGCTGTCTGTCCATTTTGAGCATCGAACACAATAAGATCCTGTTCACAACTTACCAGCGTACCTAAAAAGAATACTGCTGCTATTAATTTATATATGTTTTTCATAATGTATAGTGTTTTGTATTAATAACCAGGGTTTTGTTGAGATGCAATTCCAGGGTTAGCATTAATCTCCACAATTGGAATTGGTAAGGTGAATCTAAAGTCGTTAGCTGCTAACGTACAAGCACCACTTTGGTTGGTACAATCTGTTAGATCTCTATCTATACCTCTGTTTGCTGCTACTCCTAAACGCTTAAGGTCCTTATAACGGTGTCCTTCAAAACAAAGTTCTATACGACGCTCATCTAAGATACCTGCAAAAGCTTCAGCTTGTGACCCATAAGAAGGTGCTGCTTGGTTAGAACCAAAACGTGCATCTCTTAGTTGATCGATAAGTGCAGCTGCACCAGCTAAATCATTCTGTGCTGCTCTAGCTTCTGCTAAGATCAGTAACATCTCTGATGAGCGGAATACTTTAAGATCGTTCATCAATGGACGTCCTTCAGATCCCGGATACTTTTGAATGACTAAGATGTCAGTATTCACTGGATCTGGATCTGTATCATAGTTAGGATTGATCACAGATGATGGTGCTACGTTAACTGTAAAACGTACATCTGCTGGATTCATTAAGTTAAATAAACCTCTATCCATCTCAAAGTATGGCGAACCAGTGAGTGTAGCATCTACGAATGCGAAACGAGCGCCTGCCCATCCGCCAGCAAATGGACCAATATCATTATTGGTGTTTCCTTGAACATCATAGGGGTCATTGATTGCTCGCTCTAACTTAAAGATGATCTCTGTATTATCTGCATCTAAATACATGAGCTGATACTGCGTAGTATTAGCTATCGGATACGATGCTAATAACTGAGACGCTAAAGTAGCCGCAGTAGTGTAATCACCACGTGTTGCAGCGGCTCTTGCCCTAAGGGCGTTAATGGCATCTCTAGAGATGAATGTTGGGTTAGACTGCTCTGTACTTAAGCTTGCTGCTAGATCTAAATCCGAATTGATGTAATCCCAAAGTTCTCCAGTAGTATCTCTACTTGGCTGAATTCCTAATCCGGGAATAAAGTCAATGACTGGAGCTGCTAGAGTGGAGTCATCTCTTGGGTCTGGACTAAAGTACGTTAACAACTCTAAGTTAGCATAGGCTCTAATAGTATGTACTTGTGCTAAGATGTTATTATACTGATCTTGATCTGATGCATCAGGTGTAATATTCGCAGCAGCTTCAATTAAAATAGTAGTTCTATTATTTACTGCATAATTGCGTATCCAAAAATTAGTAGCTGCGGGAGTAGCGGCATTCATTACAAAATCATATAGTGCTGCTCCTTGCCCTCCAGAATCAAATCCTACAGCTACTTCGTCTGTAAAGTTAGAGGCTAAGGCAATCTCAGGCGTTAAATCCCAAGTGCTGTATACAGCTAGAAGTCCTAGTTGTAAGTCTTCTACCGAATTAAATGCGTTGGCTGCATCTAAACGTCCCGGTTGTCTGATGTCGATGGCGTCGTTACAACCCATTAGCACCGCTAATAGTCCGACAAATAATAGTTTATTTATTTTTTTCATAGTTTATTTATTAAAATCCTAATTCAAATCCTACAGAAATGGTTCTTGGTGTTGGGTAGATTCTTTGTCCGTTATTTCTAGCTTCAGCATCAAATCCTCTCCATTCTGTCCACGTAAATAAGTTCTCACCATTTACAAAGATCCTTGCATTAGTAAGTCCTGTGTTCTCTAAATACTTCGCTGGGAAGTTATAGCCGATACTTGCGAAACGGAGTCTTAAATAATCCGCACTTCTTAAGAAACGATCCGATTCAAATGAGTTACGGTTAGCCGCAGTTGGCGAAGGAATATCAGTGATATCACCCGGTTGAGACCATGCTCTTAAGATGTCTGATGAAAAGTTGAATTGTCCTATATCATCCTCATCAATTAAAGTGGCGTAATCATTATCGAGACGGTCTACGCCAACCACGTAATTAAACTGAGTCGTTAAAAAGAAGTTCTTATAATCTATATTGATATTAAAACTACCGGTCCAATCAGGTAGTATATTTTTACCTAGCCATACACGATCTGTATCAGCATTTGGGTTTTCCGTAACGTTCCCATCTGCTGTTAAATATAATAACTCCCCGTTAGCAGGATTAACCCCAGCATAACGTAATCCGAAATATTCGTTTAAGATGCCTCCATTACGTCCTAGGCCAATACCGAACCCATCTCCGTTGGCATCAACAATGATTTGGCCTTCAGGACTTGGAATATCTTGTAGCTCTGTTTCGTTGTAGTTACCTACAATACCTACGGCTAGTCTTAAATCACCTTCACCTTTTGGACGGATGATATCGTAATCGATCTGGAAATCAAATCCTCGGTTGAATAACTCTCCAGTGTTCGCATTCTGAGATGTAATACCAGTTACAGCAGAAAGTGGAGTAGACTGGAATAAGTCTGTGGTTTGTCTTTCATACACATCGATAGCACCTCTAAGTCTGTTATTCCAAACGCCGAAATCCACACCAATGTTTAAGGTAGCAATGGTTTCCCATCTCAAATCTCTGTTACCAATTTGTGCTAAACCAATAGAGTTAGCATTTCCGTAACCAGCTCCTGTAAAGAATAAATCTTCAGTTAGATCTAAACCTCCAAACAACCCAATACCAACGATATCTTGGTTACCTGCAGTACCATAAGACGCTCTAAGCTTTAAGTTATTAAACGCTGAGTCTTCCATGAATGGCTCATTAGATATATTCCAACGTGCTGCTATTGAGCCGAATGTTCCCCAACGGTTAGAACCTGCAAAACGGTTAGAAGCATCTCTTCTAATTACTGCTGAAAAACCATACTTTTCATCGAAGTCATAATCTAAAGATCCGAAGTAAGAGAATAAACCTGCATTTAAGATATTAGCTTGTGGTGTATCTACGAATAAACCATTTGCTGTTGGGATAAATGCACTACCATCTCCTGGGAAGAACGTTCTTGGATCTAAACCGTTTTGAGTGAATCCGAATGTTCTAAAGTGTGCTTTAAAGTATTCTGTATAAGCAGCTAGATCAACCGTATGCTTACCCCAAGTTTTATTGAAGTGAAGCGATGTTACCTGGTTGTATGAGAACTGTCGGTTTGAATTTTGTTGTTGGAAACCAGAAGTTGGGTTCTGAGCACCACCAAATAATAAGGCATTGAAAGAGGTTGGTCCTTCTGCTCGTGTTGTAAACTCACTTTGGTAGTCTCCAGACATTACTAAGTTAGCTCTTAACCAATCTGTGATCTGATAACTAAAGTTAGCACTACCTACAATCTTAACCTCTTCATCAAAACGAGAGAATGTTCTAAGACGGTCTAATAAGAATAAAGGTGTGTTAGTAAATGATAATGGTGATAATAAATCAGCGCCATCAATGTAATCATCTGGTGTTAAATATGGTACTGATTCGTATCCACCTAGTATGTAATTTCTGTTAATCGCGTTTGATCCAACACTGTTTGGCTCATTTGATTTCGAATAGTTCACTGTAAGGTTAGTACCGTAGTTGAACTTTCCATTGTTTGATTTACCTGTGACGTTTGAACGAATGTTGAAACGCTTAAGGTCTGATTCTTGTAAGATACCTTCAGTATCTTGGAAACCAAAAGAAGTAAACTGAGTTGTGTTCTCACTACCACTAGAAAGTGATAATGTGTGTGATTGCGTTACACCTGTACGGAAGAAGAAATCTGTCCAGTCAAAGTTTGGCGCTGCTGCAATTTGTGCATCTGTTAGCGGCGAACCGTTTCCTGGGTTAAACTTACCTGTACTGTTACCAGCACCTGCACCTTGCCCTCTATCTCTTTCGTAACGTAATAATTGTTGTGAACTCATACGGTTGTAATCGTTGTCTTGTAAGCTGTTGTAAGCTACAAAACCGTTGTAGTTGACCTTAAGACCTTGACCGAAGTTACCTTGTCTTGTTTTGATCACGATTACACCATTTGCACCCCTGTTACCATAAATTGCTGTTGCACCCGCATCCTTTAAGACGTCAATCGAAGCGATGTCTTGTGGATTCAATGAACGGAAGTTATCCTCATCCACTGGCGCACCATCAATAATAAATAATGGCTCTGTGTTACCATTAATAGAAGCAACTCCACGAAGCTGAACTAATGAGTTACCACCTGGCTGACCTGTACTGGTTGTAATGTTAAGACCCGGTACCTGACCTGATAAGGTCTGAACAAAACTCGCATTCGGTCTATTCTCAATGGTCTCACTAGACACTCTTACAGAAGATACACTCGACTTGGTCTTGGTTGTTGTTGTATATCCTGTTACTACAACTTCGTCTAAGCTTTCTACATCTTCTTGCATAGCTAGGTCCAGAGTAGAAGTACTACCTACCGGAAGCTCAGCCGTCTTCATACTGACAAATGAGAATACTAAAATATCTGTTGCACTTGCTCTAATGGAATACTTCCCATCAAAGTCTGTTTGTGTACCACGTGTGGTACCCTTTACAATTACATTTACACCCGGCAATGGCAAGCCATCTGCAGCAGCTGTAACTGTTCCTGTGATAGTCCTCTCTTGTGCATACGAAGCCGTAATGCTAAATAATAAGAGCACTAACACTAATCCATAGTTTCTTACTTTCATAAAACTTTAATTTAAATTATTTACGAGTTAGTTTAGTGCAATTATGAAAGGTAGGCAGTGAAGTGTGTTGAGTGACTAATTCAAATAATTTTACCTAGTATGAATTAAAGTTAACATGGTAACTTTATAACAAGTTAAGTAAGACTTACACCGCCTTACCTTTGCAATTGCTATGTAAAACAATTAAAATGATAGGAATGACGGCGTCTTATGTTCCCGACAAACATTTTTATGCGATAAAATCACATATTTATGCGACATAAAATATGGGCTTTTTTTGAATTTTCTAATCGACGTTTTAACATTGGATCACAAAAATGATAAGACTATTATTGAATGTTCATTTTAGCTTTGAAATTATCTTTAAAAGATCTACTTATTCTAAATACTTCATTGCTTTGCATTTTCACGTCAACTTCTCCATAATCTGAGAAAATGACCTCTTTAACAAAACTTATATTTATAATAGTTGACCGGTGAATTCTTATGAAGTCATATGCTTTTAAATCTTCTATAAGTGTGGATAATGACTCTCTAATTACATACTTTTTTTGCTGCGAAAATATTTCGGCATAATCCCTTGAGGACTTTATGTATTCTATATTGAGTTTGTCTATGAAAATTATTTTCCCTTTAAGTTTTAAAGGCATTCTTTGATTTTTAATCAGAGTCATTTCATCACTAAACTCTTTTAAATTGCGCAGAAATATATCAACATTGCCATATGAGAGTCGGTTATTGAAAAAGTTGAGGGCTTTATGAATAGAATTATAAAACCTTTTGTTATGTATAGGTTTGATTAAATAATCGATAGCATTGTGGTCAAATGCTTTTTTAGCATATTCTTCTGTATGGTGGGTGAAAACAAATAGAGGAGGAACTCTAATGGCTTCGTGAGTAATAATCTCAAACCCATTCATATGTGTCATATGCGCATCTATAATAACAATGTCTGGCTCCTTTTCAATTATGAAATCTACGGCATCAACGCCCTGCAAACATGTACCAATTACAACAAGCTCATCAAAATTTTGCAAAAGCCTTTCCACTTGCTTGATATCACTCTCTATGTTTTGTATAACGCATACCGATATATAATTCCTCTGACTCCTCATTCACTCTTTTTTTAAGATTACATTTATATCAGTCTTACTTAAAGAATAGGTTTATCTACTATGATTGGATGGTTTTAATTATGAATCTGCTTTTTTTAGCCACTATAACTACAAACGAAATTATTAAAGAGTAGACGCCTTGGAGTAATAAAAATTGCTAAACGAAATATTTAACATTAAATAGGGAGTAAGCTTTGAAAAAAGAGCTTTTAAATGAAAAGAATTGTTACACCTTTAATTGGCTGTATTAACTACCATATTGTTAGGGCAAAAACCAAACTCTTTTTTGAAAGATCTTGTGAAAGTTCGTCTTTGATTGAATCCGTTTGTAAGAGCAACTTCTTGAATAGAAATACCTGGTGTCTTTTGAAGCATTTCATAGGATTTTTGAAGCCGTAGTTTTAGCAGGTAATTATATGGTGTACATCCAACGATATTCTTAAAAATCCTAATAAGGTGAAATTTTGATATGCAAGCTACTCTACTTAGCTCATCTATAGTAACATCATCAGTGAAATTATCTTGTATGTATGTCTTAGCTATGTTAGCACGATTATATAATTCTAATTTAGTAGCCTTATTTATTGATGCTAATCGACTAAAAACTTCCTTTATTCCTACTTGATGTAAGACAAGATTAATGGCAATTTTATCGTAAAAATGATCATTTGAAAAGCCTTGCTGGTTAGACTTAATGTTGCTCAGTTGCGTCGATAAAATGCTGTCGTCATAGATATATTTACCAGTAGTTAATTCTAATTTCGATTCACTCCTATGATCCTCAAAAAGAGCTTTACAGGTCATTTCTTCATAATAACTATTGACTAACCTGTCATCGAGGTATATGCATTTGCCTTGTACAAGTTCATTTGAATCAACTACAACTTTGACTTCATCACCTCTATTTACTAGGAGGTAATAGTTAGGAGCTATATTATATTCAGTACCATTTACCGTATATATTTCATTACCCGCAACTGGAATCTTGATAGACACAGGAGAACTGCTAACTTTTTGATAGCATTCCTTTAGTGATGATTTAATAATATTATTACCACCTGAATTTGCTTTATCAAAATTTGTGTCCGAATAATTAAGCATAGTTTTTCATTTACCTCAATTAGTGACAAGTTAATAAAGATAGTTACTGACTATTTATGTTTTAACAATAATTTATACTAAGCTTTTATTAATATTAGCAAAAACAGCTCCCTGTTATATAATCTTATTTTATTAATTCGTAAAATGAAGAAATTGTTTACTCTTATCATACTAATAGGTCTAATAGCTAACCTGTCTTGTAAAACTCAAAATTATAATGATTACTCCTTAACATATAAGCTTCTTAAAGACAGTGATTCTGTAGGCTATATGAAAGTAAATCTTAAATGGAATAAGGATCAAGGCTTATTAAATGAGATAACATCCATGGGAGGCTTTTATGAAAACAGTATGTCTTATTTCAATAAGGAATTAAAAATGGATTCTATCCGTATTCTAGGTAATATGGGTTCTGCTAAAATAGACTGTTTTTCAAAGGAAAAAAATGGTTTTGTTATAGGCCATGTAGGATTCCCGATAGGAAGTAATGGTACTAGGAATATAAATAATGAAATTGAAGTTCCAAATTTTTATGAAAGATCGGTTTCATTATTAATCTATCCAATGAAAGTAGATCAACAAAATTCTATTGAACAAATTATTACATATAATGCCACATCAGGAAAGTTCTATAACATTACAGTAACCCGATATAATAAAAATGAGATTATCAAATACAATAAAAAAAATTATGAATGTAAGATTATTGAGTACTCTGGAGGTATAGCCAGACAAAAGTTTTATATCTATGAAGGTTTTATTGTAAGAATAGACATTATTGGACAGCCCTACACATATGAACTGATAAAAAAAAGAGCTTCATATTAATGAGGCTCTTTTTATCGGAACATATCAAAATCAACAAATGGTTAATATGAAAAAACAACATTTGTATAGTAGTGAAATTAACTAGAATGTTTATTTAATGGGGTTAGATAATTGCTTTTTAATTATTCAATAAAACATGGGAATTGATTAAAACCTTTATCAAAAGTTAAGCGTGTATTATTACTACCATTAACATCAATAATGAAGATTTCAGATCCCCCATTTTTTAGGAGCCCAGCATAAAGAATTTTTGTGCTTTTTTTATTCCAAGCCGGATTAGAATATACTTCAATATTATCATTTAGCTTTCTTGGATTTTTTCCATTTGCTTCCATAATATAGGTAGCATATTGTTTTTCATTATGTCTATTCGAATTAAAAGCTATAGATTCGCCATCAGGAGAAAAAGTCGGTGCTAAATCATCACTTGGATTATTTGTAAGCTGAGTTAATGACTTGGTTTTTATATCCAGTTGGTAGATTTCAAAATTGCCAGTACGATTAGATTCAAAAAGAATAGATTTCCCATCAGGAGACCAATTAGGGTGACTGTCATATGCTTTGTTTTCTACTAACGTTACGAGCTTTCCACTTTTGATATTTACCATAAATATATCCCAATTACCTGACCTTCTTGAAGAAAAGGCAATATGTTTACCGTCCGGTGACCATGTTGGTTCCCAAATACTCTCTTTTCTGTTCTTCATTTTTCCTGTTATCCTTTTTTTCTCACTTCCATCAATATTCATTATATAAATAGAAGTCCAGCCGTGATGTTCAGGATCAGATAAGTAAGCTATTTTTTTAGCTGAATATGAATATACAGGCATGATATCAGAAGGTGTGTGCAAGCCGCTATTGCTTGTAAGTCGATTATAACGCTTACTTTTTAGGTCCAAACTGTAGACCTCTTTATTTCCATCTTTTAGAGAAGTAAAAATGACATTCTGACCTACTAGATTTGTAACTAGTAAGAAAACTACTAAAAAAGCAAAAAAACACTTGTTAGATATAATCATAACACTAAACTATTAAAGAAAAAAAACCGTTAAGGTTAAAAAATTGCTAAGCTCAATAATAGCTTCATGCTATTGCAACTCTTTAGCAATATAATAACCTCTATCGTATCTATAGCCTCGTATTTTGGTGAAAAATATTTTATATGAAAACCATAATAGTATTATTAATGTTACCCTTATTAGGGATGTCTCAGGGATACATTTCAGTGGGTAAATCCTATTACAATGTTGATAGTGAAAATTTAGCGTTAAAAGGGTATGATGTCGTTAGTTATTTTGACAACTCGCCAACTCAAGGTAAAAGGGAATATAGTTATGAATATGATGGGCTTATATATCAATTCTCAACCAAAAAGAACTTGAAACTTTTTAAAAATAACCCTAAAAAATATTTACCTAAGTATGGTGGATATTGTGCTTTTGGCCTTGGTGCTCCGGCTGGTAAGTATGGATTTAATCCTCAAAAATTTGATATTGATCCAAACTCATTTAAAATTATTAATGATAAACTTTATTTGTTTTTTAAAAACCCTTCATTTGATGCAAAAGAATTCTGGAAAAATGAATCTGAAGAGACAATGATTCAACAAGCGGATAGTATTTGGAGTACTATAGAGAGCAAGTATATAGGCTTGAAAATCCCAAAAGGAATGAGCCCTAAAGCTCCACCTGAAACTCTTCAAATGGCTTTTTTAGTAGGTTCTTGGAATATTGATTATAAACAAAGGCGACGAGATGGTTCTTATAGTCTAACCAAAGGAAAATGGTATGGTGATTTCACACCTGATGGTATGTCAATTATAGACTATTGGGGGCAGGGAATGCCGGTGCAAGGCATTAATGTAAGAACTTACGATTCAAATAGCAATGCATGGAGTATGACCTGGGTACAGAATAATACACTAGGTAACAAGGCATTAATTGAAGGACGAAAAGTTGATGACAATATGGTCTTTGAAACCAAGTATTGGGAGATAGATCCAACCGGGAATTACCGTAATCGTATTACCTTTTACAACATTACTAAAGAAAGGTTTTCATATCATATTGATACCTCTACAGATGGCGGAAAAACTTGGATTGAAAAGACAACGATTATTGAAGCAACTAGGGAATAAATACATTTAAGTAGTTTCTACAAAAACATAGTTATATGACAGCACAAGAAAATTTTTCACACTCTGCTAGTATTTTACCAATTGAAGATATGGATAGATCTTTAAACTTTTATTCTAAAAAGTTGAATTTTAATATTGCATTTACATGGGAAGACCCTCCAACATATGCCGTATTAAAACGTGGTAATGTAAGCATTCATCTGGTTAAGCGTTTAGATAAAAAATCACCTTCAAGTATACATACAACACTATACATTTTTGTTTATGATATTAATACCATATACGAGAGATGTATCAGAGAGAATATTACTGTAAAGGGTGTGCCAGAAAACAGGGATTATAAAATAAAAGACTTTGATATTGTAGATCCGGATGGCTATATTATTACTTTCGGATGTGGCGTATAATTGGGAACTAATTATTTAAAATATCTTCGAAAACGTTTTTGATATAGACATCTTTTTTATTTCGAAAGCTCTTTATACTTAGTTCAGATGTAGGATGAATATCTGGATGAATAAATTTCTCTGGAATTTCTTGTCTAATTTTTTCCGAATAAGAGACTCTCATCAATGGAACAGTCAGTTTTATTTTACTATTAGGTAATTCGTACGTTACCATGTTCCCAGCAGTAACATCGCGGTGAGAACCACCCACCTTTTCACCATATATTAGTCCTCTTTTTTGGCTTTTAAAAATGGCGGCAAAATAGGCACCAGCAGAAACTGTATTTCCACCAACTATCAAATATACTTTCCCCTTAAATCTTTTTTCATTAGGTTTTATCAATGTGTCTCTTGCAGTATTAATATAGCTGTTCTTTTTACTTCTATTGAAAGTACTTTTCACTTTACTTAAATACGCTTCAAATTCACTAGGATTAGAAACATCCGCTACAGATATGAGGTGTTCTATGTAAGGTAAATTAAATGTTTTTACACTAAAGTCGAGTTCTTCTTTAAAAGCTTTTCTAGCTAGATAAGTATATAATAGAGGAGGAATATAAGCATCACCACCTCTATTATGACGAATATCAATAATAAGATGATTTGCTTTTTTTTCTCGGATATCTGTAAACACACTGTCAAAACGCCTTTTAAATTCATTGTAATGCCCTTTGTTAGTAGTAGCATGTGATGGGATTTCAAAAGAGTTTAATTGAAAATAGTATGTGTTAAACTTAGCTAGGTACTTGGTGTTAATAACATTTTTTTGACTAGCTGAGTTTAGAGGGAAAATACGTTTGGCATAAGTTTTATCTCTTTCGGCCAATGTAACACCCGCAAGTGAAATTGCCTGATTAGTACCGTAAACGACTTCATATCTTTCCTTTGAATCAATTAGTATTGCAAAAAGAATATCAAATGCAGATTCTATATTTCTTAATTCGTAAGTGTCTTCAAGATTAGATTTAGTTAGCTTGGTCAATACCTCGTTAGAGGTATAGCCATTGATTGATAATATTTCCTTGCCGAAAGGAATTTTAGACTCATCGGAATTAACAAATAACCTAGAGTCTATAATTTTTAAAGGAATTGGGAATAGCACATTCCCGCTAAGCTGCTTCATTAAGACTTCTCCCGGTAAATTAAAATTACCATGTTCATCTGTTTTAAAATCGATTCCGCTGTTAGAAATTGCTTTTAAAAATTCGATACAGTTCATTTCTTTGCCATTGAATTCATTGAGTTTTTTTTCAATGTCAGATTCAATTACAGTTAAATCACTATCGGTAAGAGTAGGCGATAACTTGGCAATACTTTCTAAAGCTATTTTAAAATCTTCTTTTAGATGATTTTCTTCTAAAATATAATTCTGACTCTGTAACCCTTGAAATGCAATTAATAAAAATATGGTTGCTCTAATAAAACGTGTCTGATTCATTAAAATATAAGTTATAATGTAGAAGTATGTAATACTCTTTAAGCTAAACCTTAAAGAGGTCGTCTCCTAATTCTATTCCAAACTTTATTTCAGAGAATATAATTTTCACCTCTCCTTTTGGTAACTTTACCATGGTTTCAAATGGGATTAGAATTCCGTCTATCTTTTTATAATTTGAGTAATATTTTACGATACCAGTTTTGATGTCTTTTGACTTCATTATGGTGTAATCTGATGTATCAATCCACACGTGTTCTTCACCATAATTTGGAATATTAAATTTAATGACATAGTATTTTTCTCCCTCAATAGTTTCTGTATCCCCTAGTTCATATGTAGCCTTGAGTTTTAAGTACGTTGCTATTTTCGAGTCTATATCAGAACTTATCTTGGTAGATGTAATTTGCTCTCCAATTAACTCTTGAGGTTCAGTGTGACCAGCAAATTGATTAAGTTCCCAGCCTTTATCTTTATTAAACACTACAGTATGCGTGTTTTCATTATAAGTAAAGACTTGCTTTATTTTGAATCCTCTTTTTTGATTTATTAAGAGTCCCACTTCCACACCGCTCTGGTAAAAAACACCTTTGATTGATCGTGTTTTTATTTTAGATAATTTTTCTTGATTTACTGCTTTGAGATGGTTTTTAATAACCGATTCAATATTTTGTGCTTGTATTAAAGTACTAAATGCAGCTAATACAATAACTACCATTATCCCAATACGTTTAATTATTATTTTCATTTCTACTATTTAGGTTTTATAATTTGATTCATCCAGTTTACAATTTCATCTACAGCATTGTAATTAAAATGTGTAGGTAAGAGAGCTGCAATATTACCCCCTCGATTTATTCGATAACTCTCTTCAAGAGTTTCTATTCTCAAAAAATTATGATCTGTATCTTTCAATTCTAAAAATGTTGCATTGCCAGGGTGGTATTTGTTAACGATCTCTACTAATTCACGGTGAGAAAAATCATTAATGACCTGTATATCTGTTTCTCCCCATGCTGATAATATTTTAGCATCGGTTTTTATCCATGCTTCAATAGTATTTTTGGCATTAAGTGATTGACTAAACCTAATATTTCGTCCTAAAAACAAATCATTGGTTATAATTCCAAAATCACGTTGTAAAATTCTTTCATACTCAGGGTTAATTGATATCATATCGGTTGGTGTTTTTCCATTAACTAAAAGTTCATACAAGAGTGTTTCATAGAGCTTTAGGTCTTTCTCACTTTGTAAGTAATCAACACCCAGTCTAGGTGTTTGATTACGAAGCATTTCCATTAAATATTCTCGCCAATGTTTTAAGGTTATTCCCATAGCGATAATACCTTTAACATTATAGTCTTTGGCTATAAAAGGAGCTTCCATGCCTCCCAGGGAGTGCCCAAAAACAAATACATTGTCCTTGTCAACCTGAGGGTGAGCGTATAATGTTTCTAAGGCTTTTCTGTATGAAGCTACTTCAGTATCAAAATCTATTTCAGTACATAGCTGTTTATTAGTAGAGTCACCAAGCCCTAATTTTTCAGCTCGCATTACTATAAACCCTTTTTCTGCTAAGGTATATACCAGCTTTCTGTAAGGATGATGAACGGACATGTTATCTTGTGAAAAACATGTGAAACCAGGTACAAATAATATGGCTGGCTTCTTCCCACTTTCCTTGTTTTGGCTTATTATCGTTCTAATCAACCCATCGTCAAAAGGGTAAGATCCATATTCGAATTCTAAATTATCAGCTTGTTCCTTAGGATTTCCATTAAGCTTAATTGAGAATTGCATTTCTTTGCCTTGCCTTAAGATTTTATAAATTGCATCATCGCCTTCTACTAACTTGACTTTAGGATTTGTAAAAACACTAAAGTCGTTTAGCAATACATCATTGATACTTATAATAATGTCATTATTTAGTATTCCTGCGCTAGCAGCATTTCCGTTAGGCACAACATATTGAACAAGCATACCTTGAATAGATTTGACATTAAATTGCTTGGCTAAAGAGCTATCCATAACACGCAAAGCGACCCCGTGAGATGCGCTTCGCTTTAGCTCTTGTGCATTAATCATAGCACAGCTGATGACTAATAGAAAAATTATTTTTTTCAGCATTTGATTAAATTAAATCCCAAAAATACTTTAGAGAGAAGTCTACAAGGGGCAAAAAATTGCTAATAGTAATTCAAAAAAGCAATATAATCACCAATGGTCTGATAAGATTGCCTTAGATTAGAACTTGAAATTAAAATCTGTATGAAAGCAATAGTATCAGTCATTTTCATAAGTGCAGTATTAAATTTGAAGGCCCAGAGTGAGAAAGATGTAAATCAATTAAAAGAATTAACAAATTCTATATCTTTAAGTATTAATGATAAAAAGCCGCAGTTAATTTTAGATGCTTTTATACATCCCTCAGCTTTGATTTATTCTACGTTTAATGGAGTTTCTCCTGCACTTTACAGCAAAGAGTTTAATACAGCTCAGGGACTTTCGGATTTTGTTAAGAATTCTGAAAATAGATTGAACCAAGTTTTTTCTAATATTAAAGTGAATTTTATCTCTGAGGGTAGAGCTACAGTTGCTACGGATTATTTCGTTAAGATAAATAACAAGAAGTCCCACAAGGGTCATGAATTTTATTCAGCAATAAAGACAACTAAGGGTTGGAAATTTGTTTCTCTAATTTTTACAACAGAACCTTGGAAAGAGTAAGGTAAAAACAAAATAATTATGAACTACTTTTTAAATACGATTAAAACATGTTTTAAGAAAGCACCAGTATTAATAGGCTTGTGTATTCTTGGATATTCAAGTATTGTCGCCTGTCAACAGACAACTGTTAAATCATCTATTGTTGATTTTGAAGAAAAGCTAAATGGCATAATGGATAAGCATAATGTACCAGGTGTTAGCATTGCAGTAGTTGAAAATGGAAACTTAAAATGGGCAAAAGGTTTTGGTGTAATTCAAAAAACGTCTCCTGAAAAAATAAATACAGAGACGATGTTTTCTGTGGGGTCGGTAAGCAAGGTAGGAACAGCTGTAGCGACATTACGATTGGTAAAAAAAGATAGTTTGAGTTTGGATGATGATGTCAATACATATTTAAAATCATGGAAAGTTCCTGAGAATCAATACACAAAAAATGATAAGGTAACTCTAAAAAGAATCATGTCTCACACAGCTGGGTTTAATGTTCATGGCTTTGCAGATTTTTTACCCCAAGAAAAGCTTCCCACAACAATTCAAATTCTAAAAGGCATTCATCCTGCTAAGAATAATCCTGTCCAAGTCAATATCCCTATTGGAAGCAGGTTTAGATATTCTGGAGGTGGAACTACTGTTGAACAATTGGTTCTTGAAGATGTTACTGGTAAGGATTTTGATAAGGTTGCAAAAGAATTGATCTTCGACCCATTGAGAATGCAAAGAAGCACTTATAAGAACCCCATACCCAAGGAGTTTGATAATATTGCTAAAGCGCATGACCGACAAGGGAACCCTACGGCTCTACCACGTGGTTATGAATCTATGCCAGAAAATGGAGCTTCTGGGTTGTGGACTACTCCGACAGATTTAGCCAAATTAGTCATAGCAATTTTAGATTCTTATCATAATAACAATACATATCTAGGGCAGGCAATTGCTAAACAAATGATGATACCTATTACACCTGGAGATTATGGCCTTGGGCCTAGAATAACGGAGGAAAATGGAGAGGTTTATTTTCTTCATGGTGGATCTAATAACTCATATAAAGCCTATTTTATTAGTAATCTAAACAAGAAAAATGCTTTAATCATTTTTACAAATGGAGCTAGAGGTAGGGACTTAATTCGAGATGCCTTACCAATATTAAAGAGCTTAGAAAACTGGTAGTCTTTTATTTTGCAGAGAGATCATTCCTAGA
This sequence comes from Winogradskyella sp., assembly GCA_965230605.1. Classification (GTDB taxonomy): domain Bacteria; phylum Bacteroidota; class Bacteroidia; order Flavobacteriales; family Flavobacteriaceae; genus CBDDLD01. The sequence continues at coordinate 769,230 of CBDDLD010000004.1, forward strand.
ATAGCAATTTTTTGACCTAAAAGGTGCTTTTGTTTTAGTTCTTTTGATCTTATGGATATAAGATATATTGTAATGTGTTTTATGCTACCTTTTTGCACGGTAGTTAACGCGCAAAATAACGAAGCTTCTAAGCTTACTGAAAAACAAGATTTTAATAATGCCACGTGGTCAAGTCTACAAGAAGAAGGCTGGAAAGATGTTACAGGTATTTCTATACCGAGGACAGCTCCTTTACCATCAATACAGATAATAGATGCGGGTGATAAGTCAAAAACATCAAATAAAGCACTTCAATTAAAACATACCGTTTCAACAAGTTGTGGATTATACAAACCTGTAAAAGCATCAAATGTTTATCATTTAACATCAGATGTAAGAATTGATAATTGGAGCAACTCTAGCCGCCCATTTTTTACAGATTGGGCCATAGCATTAGGTTTTTTTAATGTAGTAGAAGGTTGGGATTTTAATGGGGCGCCTCAGATTACATTTGTAGCGCAACCTGTTTCTAATAATCTGGTCCTTTACGCTTTGAGGGCAGATGCAAAGCCTAATGAGTTCTTCAATATTGAGTTTCCGGAGCGATTAGAAAAAGATATTTGGTACACTTTCTCTATCATTTTAGATAATACAACAGGTAAAGTCGAAACTAAAGTCATTCAAAAGAAAGTGAACAAAGTCATTCATAAAGCAACTACTCAAATTCCAAATTGGAACCCAGAAAAATCAGGAGGGTTTCTAAACTATGGTTTTTGGGACGGGGAGTATAATACAGATGCAACTTCAGGTAACCAAGTTAGTATAGATAATGTTGTATTCTCAAATAGTAAAAAATCAAAGTAACAATCAAATTTTACCCTTAATTATGAAACAATTCTTCACAGTAATAGCAATAGTAATTTGTTTTAGTTTTAGCTATGGACAATTTCATACACTGAAAATCCCAAGGCCTAGTAACCTAGTATCTGAATCTCAGCGCTTAGGCGTTACTGACATCACTATAAAATATAGTAGTCCCTCAGTGAATAATAGAGATGTATGGAACGAAGTAGTACCATTGGACGGAAATCCGGTGCCATGGAGAGCTGGGGCTAATTTAAATACTACAATAGAGTTTTCTACAGATGTTTTAATAAATAATCAACCTCTAAAAGCAGGGAAATATGGATTTCATATCATTTATAAAAAAGATGGAGCATGTACCTTATTATTTGCTCACGCAAATAATCTTTGGGGGAGTTATTATTTAGATACTGATAAAGATATTACGCTTAAGGTAGAGGTGTCACCTCAGACCTGTCAATTCAGTGAAAAACTAGACTATGAATTTTTGAACTGGCAAGAGGATGCAGTTGATATTGCATTAGAATGGGCAGATAAACAAATTCCATTCAGGGTTTCGGTCGATTTAAATAAAACAGTTATAAATAGCTTTAGGAGTGAATTGAGAGGGGAAAATACTAACCGTTGGCAAGCATGGAATGATGCTGCATCTTGGTGTATTAATCGAGACATCAATCTTGAGGAAGCCTTAAAATGGGTTAATAGATCAATAGATGGAGGGTATAATGGTTTTGCAGCTAATAAAAACTTAACCAACATGACCACAAAGCTTAATGCACTAATTAAACTTAATCACAAGGAAGAACTTAGTACAGTAATAGAAGAAGTTTTAGCTTTAGATTACACCGATTGGGAGGCTTTTAATTTTAGTAGAAATTTGATGGATTCTGAAAACTTTTTACTAGCAAAAAATTTGCTTAAAAAGGCACACCTTAAGCACCCTGACCGATGGTTCTTGTTGATCAACGATGCAATTTCTAGTTATTATTTAGGCGATAAGAAAGAAGCGATAAAACTTATGAAAAAAACAAAAAGCCTTATACCTCAAGAGCGCCTAGCAAGAGTAGATGAAGTCATAGCTGAGATGAAGGCTGGGACATATAAAATACCACAGCAATCTTAAAAGTGTCAAAAAATATGTAATGAATCATGTTAAGTAACATACGTTAATATAAAATTCTAACAAAATGAAAACTAAAATCTTTATGGCTATACTACTATTTATATCGTTTTCAATAAATGTAGTGGCTCAAAAACCCCCAAATGCAACGGATTATGCCCCTAAAGCATCTCCAGAGGGAAAGTATTTAACTTACTATTCTTTTAGAGAGGGTGTTCCTAAAATATTTGTATGTGATGCTAACGGTAAAAACGATAAAGCAATCACCGATGGAAAATACTGGGCTACATTACCAATATGGTCTAATGATGGAAAAAAAATAGCCTATAGAGACAACAGAAATGGTAAGGATAATGATATCTATGTAATGAATGTTGATGGTAGTAATGTTGAAAAACTAGTAGGATTTGAAGGAGGAGACGAAACACCAATAGGTTGGAGTAAAGATAATAAAACCTTCTTTTTTGCGGGTTATTTAAATGGGAGTAAAGGCGATATTTTTTCTGTTGACATTGCTTCTGGTACTGTCAAGAATCTTACCAATAGACCAGAAGAGAAGGATTATTGGGGATCATATTCACCAAAAACAGGTAAAATAGTATATGAATCTACTAGAGGAGAACAAAAAGAGGTGTATATGATGAATGAAGATGGTACAATGATAGAAAACATTTCTAACGATAAGAGTAATGATGAAACACCAGCAATAACGAAAGATGGTAAATACATTGTCTTTAGGTCTAATAGAGAAGGAGCTACTGCTCAGTATTGTTTTAATGTTAGTAATGGTAATACTAAACGTATTACAGATCTAAATAGTAAATCTTTTTTTGCAAGCTGGGCAGCAGATAACAAAACCGTTTTATTTGACTCAGACAGATGCGGTGGGTACAGCATTTTTTCTAAAAATATTAATGATGACAAAATCAAGAGAATTACTTATACCGGGTCACATAATGCAAGTCCATCAATTGCAGAAAATGGCACCATTGTCTTTGAATCTAAGAGAGATGGTAATTTAGAAATTTACATGATGAATGAAAAAGGAAAGAATTTGGTTAGACTCACTAATGACGCATCTTCTGATGCAACACCTAAAATAGCATTTGACAAAAGAAAAGTTGTTTTTGTTTCAGATAGAACAGGCAATACAGATATTTATACTATTGATATCAAAAGCAAGGATATTACGCCTAAAAATATTACTAATAATAGTAGCACGGATGATAGCCCTGCTATATCCTATGATGGAAAATTAATTGCTTTTGTTTCTAATAGAGACGGTGGAAAGCGTATCATACATATAATGAATTCTGACGGCACCAATGTTAGATCTACAAATGTTGAAGGTGAGCTTCCAAATTGGGGTGTAGATGGTCGATTGACATTTACTAAGAACGTTGATAAGAACTGGGAGGTATTTACCATGTGGCCTGAAGGTACAGATATTGAAAATGTGTCAAATAAAAATAGTGTCGATTTTTATTCGAACTGGTCAGTTGAAGGGGATAAGATTGTCTTTGCTTCCAACCAGTATTCTGAAAAAGGAAGAGGTCCAACAGCAATATATATTATGGACCGCTTAGGTAATGAGGTGACACAAATTACAAAGAACCCCGACAGTGATGTGAATCCAAGTATAATGAGAAATGGAAAGGTAGTTTTTGAATCAAGACGAAACATGGGTAACAAACAGATATATATAGTAAATAAAGATGGAAGTGATTTGAAGCAACTAACCGATGATAGATCGGGCAAGTAAAGTTTAAAATTGCAGTATTTGTGTTAATACTACTTTAGTGTCTTAAAAGCTCCTTGATATTTCAAGGAGCTTTTATTTTTACAACTAATGTGCATAACTAATAAAAATGTAGAAAACTTTAACAAACCTATAATGAAATGTAATATATGTTATTAAGACTATTACAATGTTGAATTAAATAATAGGTCTTCATATGAAACACTTTGCTAGAACAATTAAAAACATCAATCACCAATTATTACTGTTATTAGCTGTCATTTTACTACTTCCAATGTCTTTGGTAATGGCTCAGGAAAAAACAAACCCTGTTAGTCAAAATGAAGAATTAGGCACTGTGAGTTGGTATAGAGATTATGATACTGCTTTACAATTAGCAAAAGCTCAAAATAAAGAAGTGTTGATCCTGTTTCAGGAAGTGCCCGGTTGTTCTACATGTAGAAATTATGGACAAAACGTTTTGAGTCATCCATTAATGACCGAAGCTATAGAAAACCTATTTATTCCATTAGCTATATACAATAATAAAGGAGGAAAAGACAAAAAAATTCTTCAAAAATATAATGAACCTAGTTGGAATAATCCTGTAGTAAGAATCGTAAATATAAATGGGGAGAATACAGTAAATAGAATAGCGGGCAATTATTCAGCTGTAAGATTATACAAAGCAATGCAAGAGTCGTTATTGAATGCTGGGAAAGATATACCGGGTTATATGAAATTATTAGGTGATGAATTGTTTGCTTCAAGTAGTAATTCAGTGAAGGAAACCTATTTTAAGATGTATTGCTTCTGGACAGGCGAAAAACAACTTGGTAAAGTAGATGGTGTCCTATCTACTGAAGCAGGTTTTATGAGCGGACACGAGGTTGTAAAAGTAAAATACGATGCCGATGTCATTAATGAAGCTAAAATAGCAAAGCTTGTAAAGCATGTAGATTTTACACCAATAAAGAAGGGTAACTACAGAACAGCAACTAATGATGTTCAGTACTATTTAGAGCACACCAATTACAAGTATCTACCACTTACTGAGCTACAAAAAACAAAAATTAATAGCGCTCTTGGAAGTAGGAAATCAGCTGAACATTATTTAAGCCCAAAACAGCTGAAGTGGTTAAAAGCATTAAATCGTTCTAAACGTAAGCATGACGTTTTATTTAATAAAGACTTTGTACAAGCTTGGAAAAAAAAGAGCGCACTAAAATAGTATAATAGTTTTATAAATTAACGGCTCTTGTATTCTATTGCACAGACAAGATTACCTTCTGTGTCCAAAAATTTCACTAACCAACCGACGTATGGAATTTCAGTTTTTGGCATAACAATCTTTCCATTATTGGTATTTATTTTTTCAATTATGGCATCGATGTTAGAAACTTCAATAGAGCATTCAAAACCAATTACTTTTTCATCTAAAGGGTTGTATTTTCTAGATTGTAATGCGCCTATTGGTATTTCACTGTCTTGGCTCTGTTTAATCTGTAAAAAATCCTCTTGACCATAATGACTAAAACGCCATCCGAAAAGGTTTTCATAAAATTGTTTAGCTCGTGCTATATTATCTGTATAAATAGCAAAATGTGTGAGATTGTTCAGCATTGTATATATGATTTTGATATTGCTTTATCCTCTAGGTTTTTTTATAGAACTATGCCCTATTAAGAATTTCCAGGAACCATCGTCTTCCTTTACTGTTAAAATGGTCATAGCCCCATCTAGAGTAAAATTATAACCTGAAGTTAACACAAGGTCTTGCTTATATTCAACATACACAGACACTAAGTCGGACTCCAATACTGTAATGTCTTTTTTAGAAGCATTAAAGAATACAGACTTCACAGAAGGATAAAACGCTTCTATACCTTCTACAAGTGCTTTATGATTTGGATACTGCATAACACCATCTTCAATCCAATGAAAACGATCGTCTTTGGAAAAATAATAGTCAACGCCTTTTAGCCCTTTTGTATTGACCTGATTGATATAAGCTTTAAACATAGTTTCAACTTCATTGATTATCACCTCAGAATCTATAGCTTGATTTTTTTCTGAGCACGAAAGCATAAAGCATGATATTAGTATTACTAGGTATTTAGACGTTTTCATATTTCAATGGTTTTAAATGGTTTTTTACTATTCCAGTCCTTTAAAATTTCGGTTCTAAATGTGTGGAAATTGGTATCTCCACAAACTATTATTTTAAGATCCTTTTCATATTGTTTTATTGTACTGGGTGTCGTTCCTAATACCTCCCTATATGAGCGATTCATATGAGAAGCATCCCAGAAGCCGACATCGTAGGCAGCCCTACTAATTTTCTCTCCTTTTAGGACAAGATTCAGGGAGTTTATGACCTTAGTCCAAAGCATAAAACTTTGAATAGGTTGCCCTACTTGCTCTTTAAATAGATGTCTTAACCTGCTTTCAGATAAAAAGACATGATCCGCGATGTCTTTTACTTTTAATTGTTTTCCCTGAGTATTTACAATAAAAGTGATTGCCTTAGAGATTCTACTATCTACAGTAACAGGAGTGTCAAACTTTATCAAATGCTCAATAATAGTCAGAAAGCCTTTGTAGAGGTGATTGCAATCATTATTAACAATCAATTCTTTAAAAAACTGCTTACTCAATTTTCCGATGTTGGAGCTTTTAAGATCACTAATGTTCGTGTCTACAAGGTATTTAGCACTCAATTTTTTAGCATATTCGCTGTCTTTATCGAGGTATATAAACAATTGAATACTATTATTACTATCTAATTGATGAACATGAGTATCCTTTATAATTGCGGCCGAATAACTCACCCATTCTGTCGACTTGTCTTTTAAGAAAAACTGCTTATCAATATCAAAAACAAGCTGTAGGGTGTCATGACTATGAGGACTTGTGTGGAATGAAGTTCCCCAAAAAGCACTTAATCCATTCCATAAGTATAGTGCTGAAGTTTCGCCTTGATTTCCTTTGTTATTTTCCAACTTTGAAGATTTACTGAATGTAAAAGTATAAGATAACTTTTTGAAACTGTTGTAAAATATGGCTAAAACCTCCCAAATGCTCAGTTCTTTATATAATTTCAGATTCACTAACTTTGAGAGGATGGTTATAACCTAAGCAAATGGAATTTACACCCAGAGATCCTGATTATAAAAATAAAGTAAGAGAGAGTTTTGAACGGCAGCAATTCATGACCTACATAAATGCAGAGTTGGTTGAGGTCTTACCTGGCTATTGTGAGATTCATATTCCTTATGACTCCAATTTAACACAACAGCACGGCTATTTTCATGCGGGTATCATCAGTACATTAGCAGATAATGCAGCTGGTTATGCAAGCTTTTCATTAATGGAAGAAGACGCTTCTATCCTAACTGTAGAATTTAAATTGAATATAATGTCTCCCGGGGATGGAGAAAAACTCATAGGTAAAGCAAAAGTGTTGAAGAGTGGAAAGACATTGACCATATGTAGGGCAGAGGTATATGCTGTGAAACAAGGTGTAGAAAAGCTATGTGCAGCAGCACAATCCACTCTTATCGAATTAAAAGGTCGCTCCGATGAAGCAAAACAATGAATTCAGAAGTATTAGTAAAACAATGGTTTAAATGTTGGGAAGATGGAGATTTTCACAATCTTCCGGTTACAGAAGATTTTAAACATACGAGTCCTTTTGGAACCATAAACGGAAAATCTGATTATGTGGCTTTGGTAGAAGCTAATAAGGAAAAATTCTTAGGTTACACCTTTGAGATTGAAGATGCCCTCTATGAAAAATACAAGGCTTGTGTTCGGTATGTTGGTGTTCAAGGTGATTTTCGTTTAGAGGTTAGCGAATGGTATTATCTTTCAGATGGATTAATTCAGGAGATCATTGCCTATTACCATATTGGCGAGATACGTGAAGAGCGTGAGTTAGATCAAGTTTAGGTCTAATACACGTGTTGTAATTACCACTCTACTTGTATCAATGTGTTCTTCCATGGAAATGTAATGATACCTATAGACCAGGGTAAGGTATCTAACAAAACATCAATAGCTCGTCTTTCAAATACAACAGTAAATGAGCTATCATTTGAAATAATATTACCTTGACGTTTTAAAAACTGATCTCTTAAACCAGAAATAGACGTTTGTTTTAAGGCTGACCAATGTGTAATGGTATTCGCTAATAGTCCATCTACCTCTTCTTTGTACGCTGTAGATAATTCTACAGGTGTTTTTACAGGCTGATCCATAGAGAGTCCACATAAAAGTTTTTCGAATCTCATTTCTGAGCTAGAAAAGCTTGTATTTCCTGTTGCTGCGTAATGTAAGATCTGAATAGCTAATGACATATTCGTAATATGATTCATCTGATCTAGGATATCAAGATGACGAAATAAGGGTTGAATAAACGGATGAATAATGACTAGACCGCAGTTTTCTAGAATTGATGCTTTCATTTGGTTTGGTCGTTAGTATGAGTAAGATACTAAACATTATCCAAAACTTTTCAATAATACTTTAGCTTGGAGATAGTGCTTGTTGGTGCGGTAGTTCTTCTTTTTTTCAAAACTGAGGTGAATGATTTCTCCATAACGCGTATGCTGTTCTAAGTGATAGATTAGTTTTAGAATTGCATTATAATTACCCTCTAATGTAAATTGATACGTATTGACTTTAAGGTCATTCTGTATCAGGCTGTGAGGTTCTAAAAACTCAACTACTTTGACATTCATACTATCCGCATTGGCATTGATGGTCTTTAGTAAGTTGTTCTGAATAGAACTCCCTTTCAATTGGTATTTTGTGAGTAATGAGTCATAATACACTTCTTTTTGTTTCAACATCAATAATTGTTTTGGCGTATTTTTATAAATAGTCTCTTCCTGTTTAAGTGTTTGGTATTCATTCTTAAAATTTAGTGTTTTGGCTATGGCTAGGCGATATGCCATGATTAACACTAATATAAACCCTATGATGAGGTAGATGTTTTTAGTTCTTTTTTTCATGCTGCATGGTCAATTTTAAACTAAACAAGGCTTTAGATGTTGAAACATCTTCATAACTGATGATCTCCACATGAGCTATCCATGGTTTTGCTTCTAGTGAAGAGATCCATGTCGAAAACAATTGACGATCACTAGACGCACCGGATAAAAGTAGATTATTGGTATCTGTTAAAATAGGTTTATCATCTTTAATACGTTTTAATAAGGGTTGGTAATTTAACGTACTCAATAATATGGTTTCCGGTATATCGTGAATAAGATCACTAGCATAGAATGAACTTCTAGAAGTACTGCTTTTCAGAAGATCATCGATCATTTTTTCTGTTTTAGAAACCTTAGTATCTAACTGAAGAATTTGTTCTTTGGAAGTTGTGATGAGCTGTGAGGTTTCTCGTAGAGTATTGACACCATTATAGTAATGATTAAACACAAAGAAATTGATTAAAAGGACTGAGAGTATAGTGATAACTCCTGCTTTCAACCCTTGGTTAAAAATGCGATCTTGTTTGAAATCATCAGTCAATACCTTGGTTTTTTCATTAATGTTGGTAGTGCGAGTATTACGCTTTAGTATTAGCTCTAAAGCTGCTGAGGTTGATAATAGATGAGTACTGTCAATTTGTAAACCATTGATGTCATAAGTTTCTATTGTTCTGGGTTCTACCTTTTTTACAGCTTGTAATTGGCCACTATTAAATACTAAATGCGAATTACTACTTAGTAATTCGGTCTGAGTAATAGAGCCAGATAAGGTAGAAATAGCAGTATAACCTAATGTAATGTCGATAACATTGAGTTGCAATGATTGAAATTTAGCGATCTGGTCATCTAAATAATCCCGACGACATATTGAAATGAAAGAATAGTGTTCCTGTCGAAGTATGTCGTAGTAAAACCCACTAATATCAATATTGGGAAACGCTGAATATACAAGTTGAAGCTCGTCATTAATAACTTTAGGTGTTTCAATGGTCTTGGTTAAAACGGCGTCAGTATTAATCACCAAACTTATGGCACACTGCTTGGGAATATGATGTTGTAATGGACTTTCGTTAGTGGTTTCAAAAGATTTAGTGATGATCACTTCTTGTTTCTGTTGCTTCAATCCAAGACCATAAAAATGAAGCTGCCCTTCTTTAGAGATCAACTCAATACCATAATATTGATTCCTGTAATACATGTATGTAAGCAATCGTGCTTTCATTTTAATTAATGACTGTAGGTTTTATAAACACCGTGAGTTTCGATTTTCTACCTTCACGAACCCGTTTGCTGAATAACCATTTTATAATTGGGATACGCGCTAAGAAGGGTACTCCAGATCCCGAATTATTTTTAAAATTTTCTTCTAAACCACCAAGTACTGCAATATCCTGATCTTGCATCCGAACGATAGATGAAAAATTACGAGAGTTGATGTCTGGCGGTGCATCATCAGCAATTCGATTTCCAAAACTCGATTGTATCACGTTAATATCTAACATCACATCTTTATCTCCAGTCACATAGGGTTTAATCGTTAACCCTAATTTGGCATCAATAGGGAAGTAGTTGGTTAACTCTGAAGTCTGCGGGTTGTCTGTGCCAATAACATTGCGTTGGACAATGGCATAGTAAGACGTTTGACCATTAGAGAAATGAGCCCTATGACCGTTGAGCGTGGCTAGTTTAGGGGTTGATTTTATTTTAAGATCACCATTGGTTTCCATAGCCTTTATGGTGGCAAAGAAGTTAGGAATCACTTTACCGAAGTTAAAGGCAGATGTGCTACTAAAACCTCCAATGATTTTATTAATAGTTTGAGAATTTAAGGTAATATCTGTCGTAGGGAAAATAGATCCTTGGGTAGTTGCAGGTTCCTCACCGATACCCCATGATACGCCAGCTTCAACAGTGCTTGTAACGCTAGCCTCTACGATCATTACTTCAATAAGAATAACAGGAATGGTTTTATCTATATTTTGAATGAACTGCCTAAAAAACTCTATCCGAGCACTTGTACCAGTCACATAGATACTATTGAGTTCCGTGTCAACTTTAAAATCTAACCCTGTTTTTACTTCCTCTGGGATAATGTCTAAGATCGTCTTTCGTTCTCCGTTGCCTTGACGTTGTACATTAGCTCTTGGGTCATTGGTCTGTGGTTGATTACCACGAAAACCCAACACAGACTGATTTCTGAAGTTATTAGAAGCGGCAACAAAATTGTCGCGTACATTGGTGTTATCATCAACCAAAGTAGGATCATCGAGAATTTCAACGGAGCGATGATTCAGCGTAATAATGTCTACTTTACGAACGGTTAACTGCTTTTCAGTACCGAAGAAATAAATATTACCCTCTTTCTTAAACGTGAAGACCTCTTTAGGTAGCTCTGCATTATTATTGTTGTTTGAAGATGATCTGTTATTAGAAGCTGCATTTTTATCCGTAACTGTCGTTTCGACCTTAGCTTGAGGTTCAAATAGTTTTACTAGAAGCTCATCAAAAGTGATGTTCTTTGCTCTAAAAGTCACTTCTCCGGCTTGTTCTAATGGTGCAGCTGTAAAACGGTTGATTTCTAAACTATCACCCACTGCATTAATTACATCTACAATACGTACTTTAGTGAGGTCGACATTGATTAGCTTTCTCGTTTTATTAAGGATTTCGAAATTTAATCCGGGCCTTAAACGTTGTGTGAGGCTCGATTTAGTTTTATCTTTTTCAGTGACTTGTCTGTCAAATACATAAAAGTTATCCTTAGTTTTTGTCATAACTAGGTTATTGGCCAAAGCTAGCTTATCCATTGCAGCATCAAAATCTGTTGGCATAATATAGGAAGTAAGTAACTCTTCATCCATACCGGGAGCAAACAATAAGTTTTTAGAACTTTCATCCATAATAGCTTTAAAAACATCATATAATCGATTTTGTCTCACATCAATGGCTACTGTATTATTTTTAAAGTCATAATTGACACTTATGGGATGCTCTTTAATTTCTTCAGGTGGGCTCTCATATTTTTTTATGGATAGAATGTTATCTGTAAATTCTATAGTGAGGCTATATTCTTTACAGATAAATAAGAGCATACTCGCAACAGAAACATCAGAAAAATTATTAGATATCGTTATGTTATTTAAAGTGGGATCTACATTAATATTCACCTTATGTACATTAGATACAGCCAATAGAAAATTAGAAAGAGAGACATTATTTAAACCAATATCATTGTTAAGACGTTCCGTCAAACCGGAATTATTAGTAGCCATGATCTCCAATTGATTTTGAATCTTGGTGATACGGTCATTTTGTTGTGCATTTGTGGTGAGACAAATACTGAATATGATGATGAAAAATAATACTCTCATAAATTTGTTTTTAGACCTTAGGTCATTAATAATAGCACAGGGGATTAGTCTGTGAGTAATGCATAAGCTTCTTCAACTGAAGTTACTCCTGCACTGATCATCTCTATGGCATTTTGTTTTAAAGTTGCAATCTTATATTCCCGGATATAATCTTCAATATTCAATACATTACTTTTAATATGTTGTCCAAGATTCTTTGTTATGGGCAGAATTTCATAAATGGCTTTTCTGCCTGAGTATCCTGTGTGATAACAGGCATTGCAACCCACAGCAATATGATGTGTTTTAAGTGTACTTGGTATGCTAAAATGTTCCGGAAACTCGGCGCTTGAGATCGGATGTTTTTCCTTACAATTGTTACATAGGCAGCGCACCAGACGTTGTGCTACACTAACATTTAACGTACTCGCAATAAGGAATGAGGGAATGCCCATATCAATTAAACGTGAGATTGTAGCCCAAGCGGAGTTGGTATGTATGGTAGATAGTACCAAATGCCCTGTCAATGCAGCTCTAATAGCCATATTAGCAGTCTTAGCATCACGTATTTCGCCCACCATAATGATATCTGGGTCTTGCCTTAAGAATGTTCTTAGAGTGCTCGAAAAATCTAAGCCTATATTTTCCTTGAGTTGAACCTGATTTATGCCTTCAAGCGTATACTCTATAGGGTCTTCAATAGTCAGGATATTCGTTTTATCATCATTTAAAAGCTTTAATGTTGCATATAAGGTGGTTGTTTTTCCTGAACCTGTTGGTCCGGATATGAGGATAATACCATTGGGTTTTTTTACAGATTCTTTGTAGATGCTCAGTTCCCGTTCTGTAAACCCTAAATCTTTAAGGTTGATGTGATTGGCATCTTTACTTAGAATACGAAGCACCATTTTTTCACCGTGTAGTGTTGGCAATGATGATACTCGAATGTCATATTCTTCAGCTATGGTTTTTACTGTAATTCGACCATCTTGAGGTAATCGTTTTTCTGAAATATCCAATCCGGCCTTTATTTTTAGCTTATTAATAATGGTTGGATATTCATTGTTAGCAATCACATAATGTTCTTTGAGCTTGCCGTCGATACGAAGACGTACTCTGCATTTATGTTCGTAAGGTTCAAAATGAATATCACTACTACCAATGGCTTTGGCAGTATTTAATAGTTTTTGTAAAAAATCATTACTGTAATGTAAATTCTCACTGTTGGTTTGTGTATGCTTTCTAAAGTTGGAACTGAGATACTGTTTAATATTCTCCAAAGACTCTTCAATTAATATAATGTCTTTCCCTAGTACAATTTGAAGTTCTTGTTGTAGTGTACTGGAAGTATCATTAGATTTAAAGGTCAGTGTCCCATTATTCGCTTCAATAGGAATAATACCATAATGATAAGCTTGCTCACTACTAATAAGTTGTTTGAGATTTACGGGTATGTTATAATCCATTTTCAGCATATCATAGGTTATATAATGAAGGTGTTATACCTGTCCAAAATGCCAAATAAGCTACAGCAAAGAATAAGCTCATATAACCTGCTAAAGGAATAAGATCTTTGTAGATATGTTGAGGTTTGGTAGCTTTATGTATAACCAAAGCAAACACCAGTGAAAAAATGAATAATATCAAAAATGAAACGGATGAAAATGAAAATGCTAAAGCAATAAATAATAAGACATCTCCTAACCCGATGACATTTTTAAATGCTGTTTTTAGCTTTAATGTGGTATATAAAAAGATAATACCGATTAGTGAACCAATAAAAATGAGGTTAACAACTACTGAAGCCATAAATAATTCAGATAGAGTATGGTTGTAGTATAGTACTCCTGCACATATACCAGATATCGGAAACAAAAACCAATGCACTTCTCTGGCTCTTATATCTTGAATTAAGATGAGCAGAAATGATAGTATTAATAGAACCTTTATAGCCAGTATCATAATTAGTCTTTTACAATTTGTTTAGGATTACCACTCTCATCAATTTCCCATACATTATAGATACCATCACCGTCAAAATCTGTTATGGCTGTAGCTCTGGCCTTAAAGGAGGTATTGTCAGCACTTAAAAGCTCATAGATGTAATTGCTGGTGCCATTTTCTTTTACGGTTTTTGGAGCTTCAAAATCCAGTTCATTGAGATCAGCAGAATATTTTGAATAGAGGTAGCGGTGTGTCGTCTGGTTATTGTAGATGTACTTAAGCTGTGTTTGAGCTTCAATACTCTTAGCTTTAGCAATTAAAGGCATTAAACTTGGTAGAGCTAATAATAATAATATACCTATAATGGCTAATACCATTAAGACTTCTTGAAGGTTAAAGGCTGGAAGCTTTCTTATATGTTTTCGTAACAATTTCATTTATTTTATGAGTTATAAATACCCTTTTTCTGTAGCTGCGTTAAGTAAGTCCTTATCATTACCGCTATCTATTCCAAAAATTTGTTTTAAATGGCGTTTTCTACGTTCTACCCCGCTTTTAGAAAGATTGATAAAATTTGGAAGGTCTTTGGTTTTTGTCCCTTTTGATAACTGATACAAAAGCTTTCTATCAATACTGTCTAAAACAAAATCATTAGTAATATGTCTTCGAAGCAACCTAAGAACAACACTACTATAATATGGAGGCTCAAAAAGCACATTATATATAGCCTTAACCAAAGCACTAAAATCGATATCACTTTTTATAAGAAATCCTTCGGGGTTAATGGATTGTAATATGTTATTTAGGCGGTAGTTGTCTTTGTGCTTTGAAAAAACAATCATTTTTGCCCTGGGGAAAGTTTCTTTAATTTCTACGCCAAGGTCTTCACCACAGGATAAGCTTCCATCCGTAGTTGCACCAATATCAATATTTAATAAAACTAAATCGAAGAGCTTTCCTTTAACAGCACGATCAATTTCTTTAGCAGCAGCATCACAATTTTTAGCAAACCGGTATTCAAAATCAATGGTGCCATCTACCTCTTCTACACTATCAAAAGCACTTTTAAAAGAATTGATAATTAGAGGTTCATCTTCAATGATTAATACATTAATGGTCTTTGTCATAGTCAGTTAAACGCATTCTAATACGTTAGATAATTAGGTTATAAATTCTATGACTAAGTTATGTGCTCGGATTCGGAAAAAAGTAAGCTAAAACCTTACTTTTAGTAAGCTAAAACCTTACTTTTTTCTGATTTTATATACGTAATTTTATAAGTTTAGAGTGTTCATATATTGCAGAAGCATATGATAATACACCTATATATAATACATAGATTACCTGAAGAAAGGACTCTTTATAATTCTATTTATAGTTCTTAAGCTTATTACTAAGGCGTTTGACAATGTATTGTAAGCTTTTCTTACAAATATCTGTCAGCAGATAGTTTTGTGATTGCTTTGGTTTTTTACTTAAGTTTTACTTTTATAAACTTATACAAAACCATGAGATTTAGCTTTAAGCAATAGTGCCTTATCGCCACGTTGCTCTACTCCCAAACGAGCTCTTAACAAACGTTTTCGTTTATCGACTCCAGCATTAGATAAGTGAACCAGTTTAGGCAGATCCTTGGTTTTTATGCCCATTGAAAGATGGTAAAGAATAGCCTTGTCTGTATTATCTAGCACTACGGCACTACAGATACGACGCCTCATATACTTTAGAATAACTTTACTGTAAAAAGGAGGTTCTAGCAGTACAGTTTCGATAGCTTCAACTAATTTTGGATAGTCAATATCACTCTTTACAATTAAACTTTCTGGATTAAGTGTTTTAAGTAAAGAATTGATTTTTGAAGCATCTATTGAAGATGAAAATAGCATCAACTTTACACTTGGGTATAAGGCTTTTAATTTCATACAGATGTCCTCTACAAACAATAATTGACCATTTTGAATCGGAGGTACATTGGTATTTAATAAGGCAAGATCAATAGATGTTTTAAAATTAGAAGATTTGATAACTTCTAGGGCTTTGTCGCAACTTTTTACAATTTTAATATTGAAACGGTTTTTGATGTGGTTTAAATTCTTGAAGGCCTTTTTTAGGACATCAACGATGAGGGGCTCGTTCTCTACAATGAGGACATTCAAAACATTTTGCATAGGTGTGGTTGACGGTTTTTTATAACATATAGTAGATGTAGTAAACATAACTAAGTTGCGTTAACAGAGTATTAAAAGCAACTTAAATCTATGCTAACATCTATAACGTTATAGTGTTACTAAATAAAGCTACACATTATGTCTTAGGGGTACATGTATAACTGAGTAATCATCACTTTTGGTATAGTAAAAGTGATTATTTATTGAGTGAAACATTTATATATAAGTATATAGAAAGAATAAAATGTTACCCTTAAGTATTTTATACATAAATGAATTTTAACATACCATGCTTAATCCAAAATAATCATAACTTTAATTTTACTGATATCCCTCAAACAGTTATAGTTAAAAGTAAGCAAAAACCTTACCAAAAGTAAGCTAAAAGCTTACTCGTAGCTCTAAGATAAGCATTAATTTTAAAAATCTTTATTAAAAACTAGAGGATGAAAAAATTAATGATTCTAACAATAAGCTGTGTTCTTTTTTCTTGTGAAGAAATTATAGAAGTAGATGATATTTCTCAGGAAGAAGTCACTATTCTTGCTCCGATAAATAGTGCTGTATTAAATGATAACAGTGTTATATTTTCTTGGGAAGCTGTAGAATTTGCTGAAACCTATACCATTCAGATTGCCACACCCACATTTAATGAAGCATTACAGATTGTGGAGGATTCTACTCTAATGGGTACAAATTTCACAAAACAACTGCCTAGTGCCGACTATGAATGGCGTGTTAGAGCAGAGAATTCAGGCTATACAACAAGTTACACTTTACATCAGTTCAGTATTGAAGACTAAGACAAAGACATATGTATTATTAGGAGTTGTCCTAAGTATTTGGGGAATTATTGGTTATCGGATAATATCTGCATTAAACCCTGAAATACCTGAGATAACAGAGCAAACAATAATGACGGATCTAAAGATTCCAAACTCTGTTGCTATAGATACATTTAAAATACATGTTGAAAACAGGGATCCATTTTTAGGAGTATGGTCAAAAAAGAAAATAAAACATCAAAAAAAGGCTGCTGTTATAAGTATTGAGTGGATGCCTATTACATACCATGGCGCTATTGAAAAAAAGGGAAGGCCTTCAATATTTATTGTCAGCATTAATAATGTACAGCACTTATTAAAGAAAGGACAAACCAAAGATGAGATAACATTATTAAGTGGTAATGCTAAGCGTGTAATATTACGTTTTAAGAACCAAAGAAAATCCTTTAGCCTGTCAAAATGAGAAATTATAAACTTAAAGCCGGATCGTTACAATTGGTCATGTTTATTGTCGTGGTGATTGCATTATTACTCATGGCGTTTATACTCCTCATCCACACGCACAAACGATTCCGTATACAAACAGAATTATTGACAGAAACTGTACAAAACACATATAAAGGTATTTGGCAAGCTGCAACTCATAAAGATACAGGGCAAGATACTTTAGTACTCATAGACGAAAACGAGAGGGCTTTAAATATTCATAAATCCTATTGGGGGATTCATGATAAAGTTATCTCAGAATCGCGTATTAAAACTTATGAATATTCTAAAGTGAGTTTGTTGGGAGGTCACAGTGAAACAGGTAGATTAGCTCTAGCTTTGAAGGACAATAATAAACCTTTAGTCCTTGTTGGTGATGTGGAAATTAAAGGTGATGCTCATATACCTGTTAGAGGTATACGTTCAGGAAATATTGCTGGACATACCTACTACAACACTAAATATGTCTTTGGGAATACGAAAACTATTGCTCATTTTCCAAAACTGAATTCTGAAATGGTAAACCACCTTAAATCACTATTCATTGTAGAACCAGATAATGAATCTTTGATAGATATTACAAAGCAGAGTGTATATAAGAACTCATTTAAAGATGAAGTGCTATGGATTTACAGTGAAACAGAAATACACCTTAATAATGTAAACTTGGTCGGCCATATTATCATACGGTCCAAGACAAAGGTCAGTATTAATGCGTCCAGTCAGCTTAACGATGTTCTAGTTATAGCACCAGAGATTGTTGTAGAAGATGGATTTAATGGCGTAATTCAGGCAATTGCATCAAAAACGATAACTATTGGGAGTGATTGTGTTTTAAATTACCCCTCAGTTTTGGTGCTTCAAAAAGACCTTGTCGGAGCCTCAGAACCTGAACGCTATCATATTTCTATTAATCAGAGAAGCATTGTAAAGGGGAGTGTTATATATCTGGGCAATGTAAATCCCAGAGATGTTAATACACAGATTACTATAGCTTCAAATTCAATTGTAAAAGGAGAAGTCTATTGTGAACATAATTTGGACCTTCAAGGCACTGTTATAGGTAGTGTTTACACACATAATTTTATTGCAAGAGCAGAAGGTTCAGTATATCAGAATCATATATATAACGGAAAAATTTTCGCGGATGACCTAGAAGAAGAATATGTAGGCTTGCCAATAACAAATAAGCGTAAAAAAGTAATAAAATGGTTGTACTGAAAAAAATAAAAGCATCTACACTAATGGAAACATTGGTGGCATCAGTACTCATCGTTTTGGTCTTTATGATTTCGAGCATGATACTGAATAATTTGTTTTCTAATAGTGTGAAAAACGATACTAGAGCTATTGACACCTATTTAAGTGAACTGCATTATAAATACATTAATGGTCATATAAAGCTACCATACCATGATGATTATACGCCATGGCAAATTTCAATTGTAGAACACAAGAGTAGTGCTAGTGAAGTTGAATTTAAAGCGATTCATAACAATACAGGTATAATTGTATATAAATACTATGAGAGATAGAACTAAAATAGCGGCCTTTACTTTAAATGAAATGTTAGTGGTTATTATACTATCAGGAATTGTTGTAGGTATGGCTTTTTCAGTACTAAATCTAGTACAAAGGCATATGTATGCCATTCAAGATAATTTTAACCAACAAACAGAAGTAGCTAAATTAAAGCAATCCTTATGGATAGATTTTAATAACAATAATAAGATCCGCTATTACAAAAAAAGTAGTGAGATTGTACTTTCTTCTGAGTTGGACTCTGTGACTTATACTATATCTAATACTAAAGTGATTAAGGAACAAGACACATTTAAAGTAGATATAAAAAACTGGGAATTTTTTTTTGATGGACAGTTAACCGAAAAAAGTCAAATAGATGCTGTTAAAATAACTCTCAGTAAAGCATTTCAAGAACAACAACTCTTCATCTATACTCATAATGACGCGATACAATATGTAAAATAATGGCCTTTCAACTAGAAAACATACAAAAGCAAAAAGCGGCTCAGTCTTCAGAAAAAGAAATATCATTTCTAAAAAAAGAGATTGTAGTATTTAAAAAGCCGTTTTCTAATAAGGTTAAAGAAGATTTTTACACCGAACTTAGTGTGTTGCTGAATGCTGGAGTAAATTTAAAAGATGCACTAGAATTACTGCATACATCCATAAAAAAGGAACAACATAAAGCTGTTGTTAATGCCTTAATTAATGATGTTGTTGCTGGGAAAAGCTTTTCTGAAGCTATGGAAGTGCAAAATCCGTTCACTAACTACGAATATTTTTCAGTTAAAATTGGTGAAGAAACCGGGACATTAGCTGAAATTACCAAGCAGCTTGGGGCCTTTTTTGCCAGAAAGAATGAGCAACGACGTCACCTTATTAGTGCATTAACCTATCCAATTATTATTCTTAGTACAGCTGTGCTAGTCGTTGTTTTTATGTTACGCTATGTGGTACCCATGTTTGAAGATATTTTCAAACAACAAGGTGTCGAATTACCAGGGATTACAAAATTTATTATCAAACTTTCCGGGCTGATGCATAGTTACGGATGGCTACTATTAATCTTATTTATAGCAATACCCTTCATACGTGTTACTATGAAAAATAACATGGTGTACAAACAATGGAAAGATAAGATTATGGGACGACTACCTTTTATTGGACAGTTTTTAAAAACGGTGTATCTCTCTCAGTTTACTCAAGCTGTGGCTTTATTGACCGCTTCTAAAGTACCAATAGTTCATAGTATTCAACTTGTAAAACAAATGATTAATTATCATCCTTTACAATGGGCATTAGACAAAGTGGAACATCAATTATTATTAGGTAGCCCTTTAAGCACAGCTCTTAAAGAACATAAACTCTTTGATGCTAAAATGGTAGCTTTAGTAAAGGTTGCAGAAGAAACCAATCAAACAGAGTTTATGTTTCAACGTCTTAATGATCAATACAATGATCAAGTACAAAGGAGGTCTAAGTTATTGTCCACGGTGATGGAACCTATAATTATATTATTTGTAGGCATTTTTGTAGGCATTATTTTAATTGCGATGTATCTGCCAATGTTTAAACTGAGCAGTGTACTAGGCTAAAATACGTTTTACAAATCGAGCCACTGTTTAAAGGCTGCTGCCTTATTCTTACCAATAACAATATCAACCTCAGAAGCAGGAGACACCTGTATGTTTAGTTTGCTATTACCAAACTTAGTAATAGTATCTATAGCAGAAATAGCCACAATGACCTGACGATTTACTCTAAAGAATGATTTTTCATCTAAGTAAGAATAAATCAAATCTAGGCTTTCATTAGAAGTAGAACGCTTACCATCCTTTCTAACGATATAGGTGATGGTATGGTCCACATAAATATAGGCTATATCATTTGTGGAAACAGGAAGAAGCTCATTACGTACGTAGGTTAAAATACGCTTTTTGGAGGTTGATTCTTTAGTGTCAGAAGGTTCGTTATTATCCTTACTTACTTCACTATTAACTAGGTTTTGCTGGTATTGCGCTAAAGAAGCGTTCAGTTTGGATAGATTGACAACCTCATCTTTGAGGTTGAAAAGTTTATCCGAAAGCTGTACTTCATAAAAGCTACTGATGCGACGAATCATAATAAGTACAAATAGTAAAATACTTAACCCCAAGAAAGAGAAGAAAAGATAAAGGTTGCGTTTCCAGCTACTGATTAAAGTCTGAAGCTTTTGACAGTTGAAATAACCAATAACTATCCAATCCATAGTATTTACTGGTGCCATATATGCAATTTCTGCCGGCATGGGAGCACTACTTGACGCATTTTCATATATGGTTTCTGCTGATAAAGCATTTTTAAATGAAGATTGACTTTGCTCAGTATCAAGTGTACTATTAATTCTTTTAGCTTCGGGGTATGCTATAACCTTTCCAGACCAATCAATGACAGATATATAATGCATCTCAGATTGACTATTCTCTATCCATCGCTGAATAGTCGTCTTTACATCTTCTTTTGAGATGTCATCTGAAATTGTAGTACTGGCAATATTTGAAACCTGATTCACTTCACGCTGAAGTGCATTAATTTCATTTTCAATCAAAGGCATAGATATCGACTTCACAATAAATGGAGTAGATATAAATGTAAAGGCAACAAACAATAGCAAACATGCTATAACGCCATATAAGTAAAACCGATTATTTTTCATAGCGCGTAAATCTATGGGTTCAAAAATACAATAATGTACACTCTTTTAGTAGATATTAAAGCTTATGCATTCCTTTTTAAATGTAATTTTTCACTTTAAAGTTGTAAGACTACCAGAGAATAACCGATATATACTATAATTTTTACATTTGCTTCAAAATGTATAAATACTCTTAGTAAAAAGTGATAAAACGTAGTATAACATATAAACTCACAATATTATTTATTGGTATTGTCATTGCAATAGTACTGCTTGTTATACTTGGTCCAAGAGATACGAGTAAGATTAAAACTAAAGCACGATTAACGTCTGTTGAACTGGTTGAGAAAATGAATACTAGTGACAGTTTACAATTGAATGATTATATTGAAAAAGCAATTGAGGTCCAAGGTCCTATAAAAGAGATTACATATAAAGATGGTAAGGTAACTATCTTATTAGATGGTGATATTTCTAATAAATTAATTATTTGCGAAATGCAATCAAATCAATATAGATCTATGGATACATTAAACATAGGCGATATTGTAAATATAAAAGGTGTGTTTAAGGGCGTATTATTGGATGCTATTCTCTTAAATTGCATATTAATTGATAAAAATACCAATGGTTAAACAATTACTCTTAGGGGCATTATTATTATTGAATTTTTACAGTCCGCCTGAGCAATACATAACGCGTCAGGGTTCGGTTACTTTTTTCTCTTATACTAATGTAGAAAATATTCAGGCTACAAATAATCAAGTGTTAAGTCTTTTTAGTCCCTCCGAAAATACAATAGCAGTAAGCATACTGATGCGCGCCTTTGTGTTTAAAAAAACTTTGATGCAAGAACATTTTAATGAGAGTTATATTGAGTCTGATCTTTATCCTAAAGCTACTTTCGAAGGCGAAATAATCGACTTCGATCCAAGTGCAGATGGAGAGCAAACACGAATTGTAAAAGGCAATTTCACACTTAAAGACGTTACCATAGAACGCGATATAAAGGTGACTATCAATAAAACAAGTTCAGGGTACATTATAAAAGGAGACTTTGATGTTTCTATAAACGACCATAATATAAAGGTGCCACGTTTACTGTCTCCTAATATTGCTGAGACCATTAATGTAATGTTTAACTTTCAATACGAGCCCTATGAGAACTAGACTATTATACTTTACGATAGCTACATTTGGCTTTATGAGTCAATTACATAGCCAGGATCTTTTAAGCGAATTAAACAAGATCGATAGCGATTCTGTTTTTAATGTTTCAGCAACATTTAAAGCAACACGTCTATCCATTGGACATTCTGTTGAGACCAGAAAAAAGAATGTGTTAGAAATATCTGCAATGACACGTTACTGGAATACTCCTGAAGAAACAAGTAACGCCTTTGTAGCTGATAAGATGTCGGCGCGCTTTGGATTAGATTATGCTATTTCTGATCGATTGACCTTAGGTCTCGGATTTAGTACACAAAATACGGTATGGGATGGTTTTATAAAGTATAGACTATTAAGACAAGAAAATAAAGGGAATGTAGTAAGCATTACCTTGTTACAAACAGCAACACATGCCAATATTGGTTCTAATGCATCCAATAGATATGGTGCACAATCCGAAGGCTTAAGTTTTAGTGATAAGCTGTCTTATACCACTCAAGCCTTAATTGCAAGAAAGTTTACCCGCAACTTTTCATTACAATTAGCACCTACCTACATACATAGAGTGACGTCTGTTTTTCCAGGGGATGAAGATCAGTATGCTCTCGGTTTTGGGGCACGATATAAAGTGAGTCATCATGTATCTATAGTTTCTGAATACTATTATGTTTTTAACGAAGTAGATACTGTAGATACTTATGGGCCTTTTTCTCTGGGAGTCAATTGGGAACTTAGTGATCTTATGTTACAATTCAAGATGACCAATAATGGAAGTTTTGTTGAGGATACTTTTATCACTAAAACAAGAAGTAACTTTAATTTTAAGGATGGGAATTTCTTTTTCGGATTCCATGCAACATATTACATTCAACTGTAGTATTTAATTGAAAATATTTGCGATAAGCCTCAAACGGAAGTTTGGGGCTTATTTCATGAATATCACTCCCTTTAAAGTGAAATAATCGCGTATTTCCCATAAAATAAGGGTTTCGCACAATTCCTTTTTAAGCCCGTTTTTTCCACTTCACTATGTTTTAATTGTATAGAGGGGGTTTTGCGTCTTTAATTTGCATTGTGAATTAAAAACAAAAAAAAACACAATAAAATGAAAAAGATTTTTTTACTACTACTAACAGGATTAATATTCAGTTGTAGTTCGGATGACGACTCCTACTCAGGAGGAGATGATCCAGTACCTAACGCAAGTGTCGTTAGAATTTTACAAGTTAATGCAGTCACAGATCAGGTGACATTGTCTAATTTTGGAACCACATCAGTAGATGTTGGATCATATTGGCTTTGCTTAGGTCCGGGAACTTATGCTCAAATTGCTGATATCGCAACAGGTTCTACAACACTATCTGCAAACCAAAGTATTACAGTGTCTTATGAAATGAATGATGCTGCAGATGGTTTAGGCTTATTTTCTACAAACAGTTTTCAATCTACAGATCCAAATGTATTACTAGATTATATGCAATGGGGAGCACCTAATCAGGCAAGAGTTGGTCAGGCAGTTACTGCAGGACGATGGGATAGTGCTACTAGCTTTATTGTTGGAGACTCACCTTTTACATTTACAGGAGAAGCAGACGAATTTGGTGCTTCATTCTGGGAAGCCACTGTAACTGAGTCTAGAGTGATCAGAATTTTGGAAGTCAATGCTGATACTAATGAAATTGTGTTATCAAACTTTGGTAATGTAAGTGTAGATGTAGCCGATTATTGGTTATGCTTAGGACCTGGTAATTATGCTCAAATATCAAACATCGCTAGTGGATCTACAAACTTATCTCCAAATCAAGAAGTTACATTAACGTTTAATTTAAGTCCGATTTCTGAAGGCTTAGGAATTTTTACAACAAATACTTTTGGATCAACAGACCCGGATGTATTATTAGATTATGTACAATGGGGAGCTCCAAACCAAGATCGAGTAAACCAAGCAGTTACTGCTGGTCGTTGGGATAGTGCAGCAAACTTTGTAGCTGATGGGTCGCCATATAACTTTACAGGTGGTGCTGATGATTTTGGAGTTTCTTTCTGGGAAGGAACCGTAGTAGAATCTAGAGTGATTAGAATATCTGAAGTAAATGCAATTACTGATCAGGTTGTACTATCTAATTTTGGTAACGTCAATGTAGATGTAGGAAGCTATTGGTTATGTTTAGGTCCTGGGACATATGCACAAGTTAGTAATGTTGCTACCGGATCTACAGATTTAGCACCTAATGAAAGCATTACTTTAACTTATGATGTCAATCCTACAGCTGATGGATTAAGTATTTTTACAACTAATACATTTGGTTCATCAGACCCTGATGTTCTTATAGACTTCGTACAATGGGGAGCAGGGAATCAACCAAGAGTAGATCAGGCAGTTACAGCTGGTCGTTGGGATAATGCTGCAAACTTCGTAGCTGATGGATCACCATATACATTTACTGGCAATTCAGAAGAATTTGGATCGCAGTTCTGGGGAGGTACACCACAAGCAGGAGTTGTAAGAATTTTACAAGTAAATGCGACTACAAACCAAGTAGTATTATCAAATTTCGGTAATGCAAGTATAGATGTAGGAAGCTACTGGTTATGCTTAGGCCCAGGGACTTATGCACAAGTTAGCAATGTAGCTACAACATCTACAAATTTAGCGCCTAATGAAAGTGTTACACTTTCTTACAATATGGATGAAGTATCAGATGGACTAAGTATATTTTCAACTAACAGTTTTAGCTCCTCAGACCCTGACATTCTCTTAGATTATGTGCAATGGGGAGCAGCCGATCAAGCAAGAGTTAGTCAAGCTGTAACAGCTGGGCGTTGGGATGATGCTAATAATTTTGTTACTGGAGGGTCTCCATATGATTTTACGGGTGGTGCTTCTGATGTTGGAGTATCATTCTGGGAATAAATTGTAATGAAAAAGAAAAATCAAGAAACCCTTTTTGTCTCAGATTAATAGCCATAATTAAACCGCTTAAGTTTGATTTAGGATCAATTTTCTAACTAATTGATAGGGAAGAATAGTTAGAACCTGCCTGGTGTTTAGGCACCAGGCAGTATTAAAAATAAATATATAAACCACCAAAATTATTTGTATGATGAAAACAATTACTTTAAAAAAGACATTACAGAAAATGTCTATGTTAGTATTCTTTTTAATGGTAGGTGCATGGAGTTACGCTCAGGCAGTTATCAGAGTTCAGAGCGTAAATGTAAGCGCAGATGAAATTGTTCTTACAAACTTAGGAGATGCGTCTCAAGACGTAGGAACGTACTGGCTATGTTTAGGGCCAGGGACGTATGTACAAGTTAGTAGTGCTGCAATAGGTTCTACCGATCTGGCACCAGGGGAAACAGTAACCGTATCTTATGATGTCGATCCTGTAGCTGACGGATTTAGCTTATTTACAACGTCTAGCTTTGGATCCTCTGACCCTAACATATTAATCGATTATGTGCAGTGGGGTGCAGGAAATCAACCCAGAGTAGGTCAGGCTGTAACAGCTGGGCGATGGGATAATGCTAATAACTTTGTGTCTGGTAGTACCGTTTATAATTTTACAGGAACGGCTACAGATTTTGGATCTACGTTTTGGGTAGGTGCCCCAGATATTATTAGAGTTTTATCAGTGAATACAGGAACAGATCAAATTGTGTTGTCCAATTTTGGGACAACTACTGTAGATGTCGGAAGCTATTGGTTATGCTTAGGTCCCGGTACTTATGTACAGGTGAGTGCAGCTGCAGCAGGTTCTACAAATTTAGCACCGGGTGAAGACGTTACAGTATCTTATAACGTTGATCCGGTAGCTGATGGATTTAGTTTATTTACTACAAATAGTTTTGGGTCTACCAATCCTGATATACTAATCGACTATGTACAATGGGGTGCAGGAAATCAACCTAGAGTAGGCCAGGCAGTAACTGCTGGGCGTTGGGATGATGCAGCAAACTTTGTATCTGGGACGTCTCCATATACTTTTACAGGAACGGCTACAGATTTTGGATCAACATTTTGGACATCTACGTTAAGTGTCGGAGAGTTTAGTTTAGCTGAGGTGTCTTTTTACCCTAATCCGGTTGAGAACACATTGAATATTGATATCAATGGCACATCCTTCACAACCTTAACATTAAATGTATATGACCTTTCTGGTAGAGCAGTTTTATCTAACCAAATAGATGCACAATTGAATTCAAGTATTGATTTTTCTTCATTGACTAATGGCATTTACATGCTGAATATTACAGACGGAAATACCATTTTAAGGTCAGAAAAGGTCATAAAACGATAAATACAAAATTTTAGCATAACCTCAAATTAAGACATGGCGTATAATAGAAAAAATATTGTTCAAAGCATAACATGGATCATGTTAGTTTTAATGCCAATATTTATTTTTTGGTTATTGCTTAAATGGTTCTTTTAAAGATTAAATATTTTGTAGAAAAAGGCTGCTATATATAGTGGCCTTTTTTACTTTTACTTTATGATTGATAATTTTCACAATGAATTTTTTGGAATAGGTATCCAAAATGGTAAAACACCAGAAAATTTAGGAGTATTGTGGCGATCAGCTCAAAACTTAGGAGCAAGTTTCATTTTTACTATCGGAAATCGCTATGCTAAACAAGCCAGTGATACTCATAATGCTGTAAAGTCTATGCCTTATTTCCATTATGATACATTTGAAGATTTTTATAATCATCTACCTAAAGGCGCCATGCTTGTTGGTGTAGAACTTACAGAGAAAGCTGTGCCTTTAGAGACCTTTCACCACCCAAGACGGTGTGTCTATTTATTAGGAGCAGAAGATCACGGGCTTTCTAAAAAAGCGATAGAGAAATCTCACCATTTAATAAAATTTAATTCAGAATTAAGCCTTAATGTTTCTGTTGCGGGAAGTATTGTGATGTATGATAGAGGAATAAACAAACCAAGATCGTAACTTTGCATCAAAATCTAATAGATGCATAAAGCTGGCTTTGTAAATATTATAGGTAATCCGAATGTTGGGAAATCTACGTTGATGAATGCATTTGTGGGCGAGCGACTCTCCATAATAACATCCAAAGCGCAAACAACTCGTCATAGAATATTGGGAATTGTCAATGGTGATGAATTTCAGGTCATACTTAGTGATACTCCGGGCATTATAAAACCGGCATACGAATTACAAGAGTCTATGATGGATTTTGTAAAATCTGCCTTTGAAGATGCCGATATATTAGTGTATATGGTAGAGATTGGAGAAAAAGAACTTAAAGATGAGACCTTTTTCAAGAAGATTACGAACTCTAAAATCCCTGTATTATTACTACTTAATAAAATTGATGGTTCTAATCAGGAAGAACTTGAAGAGCAAGCTGAGTTATGGCAAAAGAAGGTGCCTAACGCAGAATTTTTCCCAATTTCAGCATTAGAAGGATTCAATGTGAAAAATGTGTTTAATCGCATTATTGAATTACTACCGGAATCTCCACCATTTTATCCTAAAGATCAGTTAACGGATAAACCCGAACGGTTTTTTGTTAATGAAGCCATACGTGAAAAAATATTACTGTATTACAAAAAAGAGATCCCTTATGCTGTTGAAGTAGACACCGAAGAATTTTTCGAAGAAGAGAACATCATCCGTATCAGATCGGTCATTATGGTAGAAAGGGAGACTCAAAAGGGAATTATAATCGGGCATAAAGGAAGTGCTCTAAAACGTGTAGGTGTTGAGGCAAGAAAGGCCTTAGAACAGTTTTTTGGCAAACAGATTCATTTAGAACTTTTTGTAAAAGTCAATAAGAATTGGAGAAGTAATCAAAACCAGTTGAAACGTTTTGGTTACAATCAACGTTAATTCATAGCTATAGCTTATCCTTTAGATAACGTTAACTTTAATTGTGAATGTCAATTTTGGATGAATTTTAAAATTGACTAATGAAAACTTTAAACAAACTTATTCTAATTGCTATTGCACTAATAGCATTTTCATGTGAGAATGATGATGACAATTCTCCAGCTCCAATTAATACAGAGGTTAACTTCCAGTTTAAGGCAACTTTAAATTTAGGTGGTGAAGGTGCTTCTGAAATTTCTGCTTTTGATCCTTCAACTAACAAACTGTTTACAGTAGATGTTGAATCTAACCAAATTGCTGTAAGTGACATTTCTAATCTTGATGTTCTTAACCCAGGGACACCAATCAGCCTAAATGCATTTGGTGCACCAAATAGTGTTGCAGTAAATGGTGGTCGATTAGCAATTGCTGTAGAAGCTGACCCAAAACAAAATCCTGGAACTGTATTGCTTTATAATACATCAGACCAAACTTTAATTAGCCAATATACCGTAGGTGCTTTACCAGATATGGTAACCTTTTCAAAGGACGGTAACCTTATCATAGTAGCTAACGAAGGTGAGCCTAATGATGATTATACGAATGATCCCTTAGGAACTGTAAGTATTATTGAAATTGCAACAGGAACTATAACGACATTAGACTTTACTGCATTCAATGGTCAGGAAGCTACTTTAGAAACTCAAGGGTTTAGAGTATTTGGCCCTAATGCTACATTAGCTATGGATGTAGAGCCAGAATATATAGCAGTATCTGATGATTCAAATACAGCTTGGGTGGCATTACAAGAAAATAATGGAATAGCACGCATCAACTTAGTAACTAAAACTATAGAAGCGATATACCCACTTGGTGTTAAAGATCACAGTTTAGCAGCAAATTCTATTGATGCTAGTAATGAAGATGGTGTTAAAGAATTAAAAACATGGCCGGTTTTTGGAATGTATCAACCTGATGGAATAGTACATGTAAATATCAACGGAACAGATTACGTCATATCTGCTAACGAAGGAGATAGTAGAGAGTATGAAGGTAATCCTGGATATGTGGGTGAAGATCGAGTTAAGGACCTTGATTTAGATCCTATAGCATTCCCAAATGCTCAAGACTTACAAGATGAGGCTAACTTAGGACGATTAAAGGTTGCATTAAGTGAAGGTGATACAGATAATGATGGCGATTATGATGCATTATATTCATATGGTGCAAGATCATTTACAATATGGTCTGCAAACGGTAGTTTAGTTTATGATAGTGGAAATAGTATAGGTGCAGAAACCTTATCTGCAACTTTAGCACAATTTAATGATGATGATGGTAGAAGTGATGATAAAGGTGCCGAACCAGAGTCTGTTGAGGTCTTAAACATCGGCAACCAACGTTACATTCTTTTTGTTGGATTAGAGCGTACAGACCAAATCATGGTATACGATATTACAAATCCAACAGCACCTAGCTTTTTAACTATTTTGTCTAGAGCTGGTGATGAAGCTCCTGAAGGCTTATTAGTAATCCCTGCAGCCGATAGCCCTAATGGAAAAGATCTACTTGTTGTTTCTAATGAAGATAGTGGAACAGTAACTATATATGAGAACAATCAATAATTAGGTTACAAACTTTATAAGAGAAAGCTCTAGAGAATTTAGTCTAGAGCTTTTTTTATTTGTATATCCATGAATTGATGTAAACGATGCATTTCAGGCTTTCCTTTTGATTTGCCAATACGTCCAACAAAGTACAATGTAAACCATAAAACCAAGGTCAATAAGACTGTAAACACTTGTATCGTATAACTTTTATCTAATGACCAATTGGTGTAAGCCCAAATACCAAAAGCGATGAACAATGTGGCAACTATGAAGTGCAAAAACATGAAAAGGGTCCATACCGTTGGATTAGGACCAAACAAACCATGTAAGGTACAAGAGTTCGTTTCTGTACTAATGATTTCTAAGTGTAATTGTGGCGACCAATAATGTTGCTCTTTTTTCGGAAATCGTATAAAAACATGGTCATCAATTCTTGTAATAATAAATTCTGATTGACTCGTTTTGGCCGTTTCAAACTGAGACAATAAAATACCATTATCAACATCAAAATTGATTTTAAATCTGGGTCTTAATACAATGTCGTTAGATAGGGACATAATGATTGATATCGTTCAATTTACGTTTTTTCTTTCATATTAAATATTACCTTTGCAGCCAAGAATTGAGAGATGAGTAATATTGTAGCTATAGTAGGGAGACCAAATGTTGGAAAGTCCACGTTTTTTAATCGTTTGATTCAAAGACGAGAGGCTATTGTGGATGCTGTTAGCGGGGTGACAAGAGATCGTCATTACGGGAAAAGTGATTGGAACGGCAAAGAGTTTTCTCTAATTGATACCGGAGGCTATGTAGTAGGAAGCGATGATATATTTGAAGCTGAAATAGATAAACAAGTCGAGTTAGCTATAGATGAGGCAGATGCTATAATCTTTATGGTTGATGTTGAAACCGGTGTCACCGGTATGGATGAAGATGTAGCCAATCTATTGCGCAAAGTAGATAAGCCTGTTTTTTTAGTGGTCAATAAGGTTGATAATAATAAAAGAGCAGAAGATGCTGTTGAGTTTTATGCTTTAGGCTTGGGAGAATATTACACTATAGCCAGTATAAATGGTAGTGGAACAGGGGATCTTTTAGATGCATTAGTTGATGCGCTTCCAGAGAAAGAAGAGGTTGAAGAAGAAGCATTGCCCAGATTTGCTGTTGTAGGGCGACCTAATGCAGGAAAATCATCGTTTATTAATGCATTAATTGGAGAAGATCGCTACATCGTTACAGACATTGCCGGTACAACCAGAGATGCCATTGATACCAAATACAATCGTTTTGGGTTTGAGTTTAATCTAGTTGATACCGCTGGGATTAGACGAAAATCAAAAGTGAAAGAAGATCTCGAATTTTATTCGGTAATGCGAAGTGTGAGAGCCATAGAGCATGCTGATGTTTGCTTATTGGTTTTAGACGCCACTAGAGGCTTCGACGGACAAGTCCAGAATATCTTTTGGTTGGCTGAACGCAATAGAAAAGGGATTGTTATTTTGGTCAATAAATGGGATCTGGTAGAGAAAGATAATAAGACAGCCAAAGACTTTGAAAAAGTGATTAGAAAACAAATAGAGCCTTTTACCGATGTTCCTATTGTATTTATATCCGCTCTAACAAAACAGCGCATTTTCAAAGCTATAGAAACTGCTGTTGATGTCTATAAAAATAGAAGTAAACGTATAAAAACAAGTCAGTTAAATGAAGTGTTGCTTCCCATTATAGAACACAATCCACCTCCAGCATACAAAGGGAAGTATGTAAAAATAAAATACATTATGCAATTGCCAACTCCACAACCGCAATTTGCATTCTTCTGTAACTTACCACAATACGTTAAGGAACCATACAAACGATTTTTAGAAAACAAACTGAGAGAACACTTTAATTTTCATGGTGTCCCCGTAAGTGTATACATGCGTAAAAAGTAGTATCTTTACTTTTGCTATGTCAAAAATAAAGTTGCTATTATTCATAATTAGTCTGCTCTACTATGGAGAGGTTTTATCTCAACAAGGTACTCCTCCTCAAATAACAGTTACAGGAAATCAATTATATTGTAGTGCCTCGCCAATGAATATTGTTACTGATGTGAGTATATCTGATCCGGACAGTAGCATTTTGAATGAGATATATATACAAATTTCTCAAGGGTATACTCTGGGACAAGACGTATTAAGCCTTACCGGAACTCACCCTAACATCACTGCATCATGGTCTACAATTGAAGGCGAGTTAACATTAACAGGACCAGCTTCTTT
The DNA here is from genome assembly GCA_965230605.1 of Winogradskyella sp. Lineage (GTDB taxonomy): Bacteria > Bacteroidota > Bacteroidia > Flavobacteriales > Flavobacteriaceae > CBDDLD01. The sequence goes on from CBDDLD010000004.1 coordinate 801,740, forward strand.
AGCTGAATTTGAAGATGCTATTAGTGCTGTAGTATATCAGACGACAGAAACAAATTTTACTGAGGACAAGACATTTTCGATAAACTTAGGAACTGCAAATTTTTTACCTTCTACTGGCCACTATTATTTCTACGTGCCTGATGTTGGAATTACATGGACTGAAGCCAGAGATGCGGCAGAATCATTAACCTATTTTGGACTTCAAGGATATTTAGCTACCATTACATCTCCAGAAGAAGCTGAACTTACCGGAGAACAAACATCCGGTACAGGATGGATTGGTGGATCTGATGAAGATCAGGAAGGAATATGGCGATGGAAAACCGGGCCAGAAGCTGGTCAGATATTTTGGGAAGGAGGCTGGGATGGTGCATCGCCAAATGGTGAATTCACATTTTGGAATACTGGTGAGCCCAATAACTTTGGAGGTGAAGATTACGCTCATATAACAGATCCCAGTGTCGGAATATTAGGCTCCTGGAATGATTTGCCCAATCAAGGAGATGTCCCTGAATCACCATACCATCCTCAAGGTTATGTGGTTGAATTTGGGGGTATGCCTGGTGATCCTGATATTACGGTATCTGGAAGTACAGTGATTGTAACACCAAAAGTTGAGATCATTACAGATACGCTTTGTGATGAAGGCCTGGCGGATGTACAAATTACATCTAATACAGATGTGGTGATATGGTACGAAACGCCCTCCTCAACTGATCCTATAAATACAGGACTCAGCTACCAAACGGATATAGATTCTACAACAACATTTTGGTTAGAAGCACTATTTCAGGGATGTAACGGTGGCGCTAGAATACCGGTCACGGTGACGGTTTTTAACTCACCTATAGCAAACGACATTACCATAGCACAGTGTGACGATGAAGTTTTGGACGGCTTTTCTTCATTTAATTTATCCAATCAAATTGATGCCATTATTCAAGGAACCTTTGTTGACGATATACCTAATTTAGACATTGCTTTTTATGAAGATGACTTGTTATCCAGTCCAATAAATTCAACTTCCTATACCAACATCAGCAATCCTCAGACGGTGTATGTAGAAGTATATAATGTGGTTACAAATTGTACTTCAGTAGCTGAGGTTACTCTAGAAGTGAATTCCACATCCATTGGTAGTGTCTTCATAGAAACCTGTGATGACTTTGTCGTTGATGGTTTTACTTTCTTTAATCTGTCATCAGCAGATGACCAAATACTGGCATCAGCACCTTTAGGGGCTACAGTAGGCTACTATGAAACCTATGAGGAAGCCTTGTTAGAGAATAATGAACTCATTGGTAATTACTTTAATGCCGTGCAGTTTAACCAAATTATATATGCCCGTGTTAATACTAATAATAACTGTTATGCTATAGGGGAGGTAGAACTTAGTGTAAAAGCACCTCCAAATATTGTCGATTATGAAGAGGTTCTTTATTGCTTGAACGCATTTCCTGAAACCATAACTTTAACCGGAGGCATTATTGATGGGATACCTAATAATTTTGCTTATGAATGGTCAACCGGTGAAACCACACTCTCCATAGAGGTTAATACACCCGGAACTTATACTGTACTTGTCACTCAACCCGGAGGGTGTAGTAATTTAAGAACGATTGTAGTGATACCATCAAGTACGGCAACTATAGAAAATATAGAGGTCACGGATTTATCTGATAACAATACCATAAGTGTATTTACTAGTGGAGAAGGGGTGTATGAATATGCCTTAGATAACGAAAATGGACCCTATGATGAGTCTAATGTTTTTGAAAATGTGTCTCCGGGAATACACACCGTTTATGTGAGAGATATTAAAAATAATTGTGGTATAGTATCTCAAACAGTATCTATAATAGGTTACCCCAAATTTTTCACACCCAATGGTGATGATGTAAATGATACCTGGAGTTTATTAGGATTCTCTACTGATTTTAGATTCAATGCTAATGTGACTATATTCAATAGATTTGGAAAGCTAATTTATGAACTCAATGCCTCTAATCTCAATTGGAATGGGGAATATAACGGTAAACTCTTACCTGCAGATGACTATTGGTTTGAAGCCAAGTTAGAAGATGGTAGAACATTTAATGGCCATTTTGCTTTAGTACGTTAAACTTACTTTAAATTTTTAAGGAATTTTCATACGATAGTATAACTTTAGGCGTTATTTATCAGCTATTACATGTAAGTGAATTCAATATTAACTATTTTTATAGTTGTATAACTAAAAAAATAGTTATATGTTTGAATAAAATTTACAACATCAATCAACACTATGAAAAAAGCGCTATTGGCTTTACTGCTATTATCAACTTCTTTAGTATGTTCTCAAAACAAATCATTCAAAATTCAAGGTAAACTTATCGCAGCGGATACAAAGCAACCGTTAGAATCTGCTACTATTTATCTTGAAAAAGTAAAAGATAGCAGCTTAGTAACCTATACCATTTCTGATAAAAACGGACAATTCAGTTTAGAAGATAAAACTTATGAATCTAACTTAAATTTATTTATTTCTTATGTGGGGTATGCCACATATTCAAAAACCATAACCCTAGATAAAGCTCTCATCGATTTACAGACGATAACACTGGAGGTCGATGATAACATGCTTGATGAAGTCGTTGTCAAATCTAGGGCGCCAATAACAGTAAAGAAGGACACATTAGAGTTTAATGTAAAGTCTTTTAAGACAAAGAAGAATGCAACGGTAGAGGACTTATTGAAGCAATTACCAGGAGTAGAAGTTGATGAAGAAGGACAAATTACTGTAAACGGAAAGAGTGTTAATAAGATCTTGGTGAATGGTAAACCCTTCTTTGGGGATGACCCTACAATTACAACACGGAGTCTTACTAAAGAGATTATAGAAAAAGTACAGATCACAGATACCAAGACAAAGTCTGAAGCTTTTTCCGGGGAGGAAGGTGATCAGGAAAACAAGACCATTAACCTTACCATTAAAGAAGAAAACAATAAAGGCGTCTTTGGACGTTTAGCAGCAGGAGCCGGAACAGACGACCGTTATGAATTTGCAGGGATGGTCAATATATTTAATAATGACCGTAGGTTTAGTGTGTTAGCCGGAGGTAATAACACCAACTCGCCCGGTTTTAGTTTTGGTGAAATTCAGAAAATGTTTGGCAACGCCAACTCAATGACTGTTAGTAGTACCGGTGCTTTTACAATTGATGGAAGATCTTTTGGAGGAGGACAAGGTATTGTGACTTCAAGGAATTTAGGATCTAATTATGCCGATGTCCTTGGTAAAGGGATCGATGTAAACGCCGATTATTTTTATTCTGAAAGTGATTCTGAAAATGCCACGCGTACCGAACGCGAAAACATTTTGCCTGATGACACCAGATTCTTTACAGATTCGAGATCAAATAATACTTCAGAGAATGGGAACCATAGTTTTAATGCAGATTTAGATATTGAAATAGATTCCACATTTTTAGTCAATATTAGTCCTTCATTTAGGTATGGGAACAGTAAGCGACGTAGTACAAGTTTTGATAAGACCTTTGATGAAAACGATGTGCAAACCAATCAATCTTCTTTTAATTCGTTTTCAGAAACGATTGTACGGAACTTCGGTAATGATATTGGAGTAACCAAGCGCTTTGGGAATAAAGGAAGCTTTATAAGAGTCGGTTTTGAAACAGAGTTCAATACGACAGATAGAGATGATTTTCTGCAATCGGAAACTTTAATAGCAGACCCTAATGAAGCAGATGTTATAAGAGATCAATTTACCGATGACGATGAAACCTTTAATCGTCTCAGAGTATCAGCAACATATCGCCTTCCTATCATTGCAAAAGAACTATTCCTAGATACAAAATTTAGCCACTTATCTGATAATAGGAACAGCGTTAATTCAACATTTGATTTCAACACAACAACCCAAGAATTTGATCTTTTTAATACACAGTTAAGTTCAGACTTCAGATATTTTAATAAACGAACAACACCAAGTGTTGAACTGTCCTATAGAAAAGAAAAATGGTCAGCAAGTTTTGAAACCGGATATGTATTTAGAACGATTGAAAATGCAGATCAATTGCGTCCGGAACTCAGCCTGAAACGACGTTTCAAGGCACTTGAGCTAGGTGCTAATTTCAACTTCCGTTTTAGTACTAAAGCCTCTATATTCTCAGGGTATTCCCTAAGTAACAGGCCGCCGCAAATTAGTCAATTACAGCCTTTTCAGGATGTGTCAGATCCATTGAATACGGTTACCGGTAATCCCGGCTTATCACCATCAAACGATCATAATTTCTATTTTGGGTTTAATAGTTTTGATTTCCAAAAGGGAACCGGATTGTATATCTATGCCAACGGTAATTTCACTAACGATCAGGTGATTTCTAGAACAACCATAGATGATAATTTCGTTAGAAATACAACGTTTGATAATGTCGATGGGAATTACCGAATCTATGGAAATATCAATTATAGCAAATCGGTAAAAGTAGATACCCTTAAAACACTTAAGATAGGAGCAGGGGTATATGGTGGACTCAATAGAAATGTGAACTTTAATAATGATGTGCAGTATGCATCTAAGAACACATCTTTAACTCCAAACGTTAATGTGTCTTTGAATTGGAGAAATGTGATGGAATTGAGGCCTAGCTATAGAATTTCAATCACTAAGAACACCTTTGATATAGACGGTTTTGAAGATCAGGATTTTACGCAACATACATTTGGAATTAGAACAGCTACTTTTGTGCCTAAGAAATTTGAATGGCGAAACGATATTAACTTCACCTATAATCCCAATGTTGCTGATGGTTTCCAACGGAGCGCATGGTTCTGGAACTCGACTTTGGCCTATTCGTTCCTCAACGATAAAGCAACACTGACATTAAAGGCCTATGACTTATTGAACCAAAATACCAATGCCAGGCGTACCGCAACAGCCAACTTTATTCAAGATTCGCAGAGTACCGTATTACAGCGCTTTTTTATGTTGAGTTTTAGCTGGAAATTTAATAGTCTTGGTAAAAAAGGTGAAGTAGGTAATGGTGGTGTGTTTTTCTTTTAATCCCTAATACCATTTTTTGATTATAGAGTCAAGCGCATTATCAATGCCAATATAAAATTCATTGTTTTTAAACTTTGGAATGATAGTGCCATCTATGATATTTTGGCATATACTATCTGTAAGAATTTTTTCAGTACCATAACCTGTGCTTATGGCAACTTCTCTATCAGATTTAGAAAGCACTATAAGAAGTCCGTTATCTTTTTCTTTTTGTCCAACACCCCATTTGCTACCAACCTCTGCACCATAGTCCAAGATTTCAATGCCATCTGGTAGTGTGTCAATAGTTAGAATTGCTATCTGATTGGTAGAGGCTATATCATATGCAATAATCTTATCGCTAAGTAATTTCTCTTCTTCAGTCGAAAAGAAGTCGCCATGATCTAAAACTCTTTTATGAGCTTCATTTTTAGGAATGCCATCTGAATGCTCTTTACAGCTTACGAGTACAACTGAAACAATAAATAGATAAAGAGTTACTTTCATAGATTGTATATTACCAACTGCCTGAAGCACCACCACCACCAAAGCCGCCGCCGCCAAAGCCACCGCCGAAACCTCCTCCAAAGCTTCCACCAGAACTACCTCCGAAACCACCGGAAGAGCCACTACTATAACTGCCACGACCCATATTGCTTAGGATAATGGCCTCTAGCAGGCTGCCACGTCTCGATGACTTGCCTTTTGGACCACCTTTACCGCCTCCTGATCGTTTAGAAATTGCGATGATGATTATGATGAACACTATAAACAAGATAAAGAATGCACCAATGGGAAATGAATCCGTATTTCGATTCTTTGGAGTACCTTCAAATTCACCTTCTAAACCTATGAATATAGCGTCGGTAGCTTTATCAAACCCTTCATAAAAATTGCCCTTTTTAAACTCAGGAATAATGATGCGATTGATAATTCGCTCAGCTTCAATATCTGTCAAACGATATTCAATACCATATCCGGTACTAATATCAATTTGGCGATCACCTTTTGACATTAACATAAGAATGCCATTATCTTCGTCTCCTCTACCTATTCCCCATTTTTGACCCCATTCTGCACCTACAAGAGTGATGTCATCACCATTCAAGTTATCTATGATAGCTACTACAATTTGAGTAGAAGTAGTGTCAGCATAGCGCTTTAATTTTACGGCTAAATTTGTGGAATCTTGTTTCGATAATAAATTGATATAATCATAGACAAATGTCTGCTTATCATCTGCTGGTCTTTCAGGAATCCTAAATTGGGCATTTACTACTAATGAAAAACAGAGGAATAGAATAATACTGGTTATATAATTAAACTTCTTCATTAGCCTTTAGAAATTGTATTATCTAATTCATTAATGTCTCCATGGCGCCATGGAAAGTGAGTTTCAAGCATTTTACCGGCCTTCAGAACGCCTTGTATTAGCCCTTCTTTGAATTTATTCCTTTTGAAGTTTGATAAAATAAGATCTTTAGTAGACTCCCAAAACATATCACCCACCTTTTCATGTATGCCTTTATCACCATAGATAACTAGCGCTTTCTTATCTAGTGCTATATAAATCAATACACCATTTCTTAATAATGTATTATCCATTTTTAAAAAATGAAAGACCTCCATGGCGTGCTTAAAAGTATCACCTTGACAAGTGCGTTCTAAATGTATACGGATTTCACCAGAAGTATTTCGCTCAGCAACCCTAATCGTATCAATGATCTCCTGCTCTTCATCATGGGTTAGGAAATCTTCAATATTAGACATGTCTAGTTAGATTTATAGTCATTAATATCTGGTGCTTTTTCTGCACCTTCATCTGCATCAAAACGTTCTTTCTTTTCAAATCCAAAGACAGAAGCATATAAATTATTAGGGAATTTTCTAACGAGTTTATTGTAAGGGGTAATAGATTCGTTAAAACGATCTCGCTCAACTTTAATTCTTTTTTCTACTCTATCTAAAGAGTTCATTAGCTCTTTATAATTCTCATTAGCCTTTAAATCGGGGTAACGTTCAAAAACGGCAAGTAACCTAGATAAAGCAGATGTCATAGAACTCTGAACTTCTTTAAACTGCTGAAGTTGCTCTGGTGTAATGTTAGAAGGGTCTATTTGTATGCTAGTGGCTTTAGATCTAGCATCGGTAACTATTTTAAAAGTTTCTTGTTCATATTCAGCATAGCGCTCAGCAACTTTCATCATATTAGGAATTAAGTCACTTCTTAATTGATAGGCGCTTTCTACCTTAGACCATTGTTCGCCTATTTTTTCATCTTGTTCAATAACATTATTGTAAAACCCTTTCCCTCTTGAGTATAACCCGATTGCTATAACTGCAATAATAATCCATGGGAGCCATTTTTTCATTGTGATAAGTTTTTATAGTTGTGTTTTGATTTTGATAAGCTGTGCCTTAATACCTTCTAGCTTGGAAATGATCTCAAACTTACTCAACGCCTTTTGCTTTTCTTCCTTTAAATGGGTTTTAGCACCTTCTAGAGTAAATCCACGTTCTTTTACTAAATGATAAATAAATTGGAGGTTTTTAATATCCTGTGGCGTAAACTTTCGGTTGCCTTTCGCATTTTTCTTAGGTTTAAGAACGTCAAATTCTTTTTCCCAAAAACGAATTAAAGAAGCATTTACATTAAATGCTTTTGCCACTTCACCTATGCCGTAATATCGTTTTTCTGGTAAATCTATATGCATTAATCTAAGGATTGATTTTCTAGAGAGGCTTTCTCTAATAAATTACTAAACTCTTCAGCAGATAAATTACCATAATAGAAATTAATGGGGTTGATGCGTTCACCATCTTTAAATACTTCATAATGTAAGTGTGGCGCTTCAGAACGTCCGGTGCTTCCCACAAAACCAATGAGATCACCACGCTTTACGCGCTGATTGACACGAACATTATACTTGTATAAATGCGCATACAATGATACGTAACCATAACCATGATCTATACGTATGTGCTTTCCATAACCTGAAGCTCTGTTATCAGCACGTTTTACAATACCATCTCCGGATGCGTATATTGGAGTACCTCTAGGTGCAGTAAAATCCATACCATGATGAAACTTTCTGGCCTTGGTAAAAGGATCTGTTCGGTAACCGAAACCTGACGCCATTCTCGTAAGATCTTCATTATTAACAGGTTGTATGGCTGGTATAGCGGCTAAGAATTTCTCTTTGTCTTTAGCTAAAATGGCAATCTCATCTAGGGATCGTGATTGTACAACAATAGCTTTTTCTATAATATCCAAGCGTTTATGACTTTCAGTAATTAGCTGAGAATTGTCATAGCCTTCATATTTTTTATAACGATTAATTCCACCAAAACCAGCACGTCGTTGTTCTTCAGGTATCGGATTGGCTTCAAAATACAAACGGTAAATAGCATTATCGCGTTCTTCTACATTTTCCAAAGCTGATATGGCATCATCCATACGTTTGTTAAGAATCTCATACTGAAACTCCATATTTTGTAGCTCTCTTGTGAGGGCACGTTCTTTAGGAGATTCGATATATTGACTCACAATAAAGAAGAATAAGAACCCAAATAAAGCAGAAGCTGTGACAAAGGCAAGGGCGTATTTAGCCGTTGTACGTCTCTTACGCTCTATTTTTCTATAGGAGAGCGTTTCAGGATCATAATAGTATTTTACCTTAGCCATTTCTTAATTTATACTATTTTTGCAGCGTAAAGCCATCATAAAAGTGGCTTTATTTTTAATGCAAGCAACCAAACCTACAAAATATTTTCATTACAAATTTAATAAAGTAATGAAAAACGATGAGTTGTTACACTTTTTGTGTAAGTCTTTATAGGTATATATGTTGATTGTTAGTAAAATAGATGAGATAAATAAGTTAGAAATCACCTAATGAAATCGAAAGAAATACGTCAGAAGTTTTTAGACTTTTTCAAAAGTAAAACACATACTATTGTGCCTTCTGCACCTATGGTACTAAAAGATGACCCAACCTTGATGTTTGTGAACTCAGGGATGGCCCCTTTTAAAGAATACTTTTTAGGAAATGCAGACCCTAAAAACCCAAGAGTTGCAGATACCCAAAAATGTTTACGTGTTTCGGGAAAACATAACGATCTTGAAGAAGTGGGTTATGATACTTACCATCATACACTTTTTGAGATGCTAGGGAACTGGAGTTTTGGCGATTATTTTAAGAAAGAAGCTATAGCTTGGGCATGGGAATTACTCACTGAAATCTATGGTATAGATAAAGATATTTTATATGTTACGGTGTTTGAGGGCGATAAAGAAGATGGATTGCCAATGGATCAGGAGGCTTATGATTTGTGGAAGGCCATCATTCCTGAAGATCGTATCCTTATGGGAAATAAAAAAGATAACTTCTGGGAAATGGGTGAACAAGGACCTTGTGGGCCTTGTAGTGAGATCCATGTAGATATTCGCTCAGCTGAAGACAAAGCTAAAGTGCCTGGGAAAGATCTAGTGAATATGGATCATCCTTTGGTTGTAGAGATTTGGAATCTTGTATTTATGCAGTACAATAGAAAGGCTGACAAAAGCCTCGAATCTCTACCTTCAAAACACATTGATACCGGTATGGGCTTTGAGCGTCTGTGTATGGTATTACAAGGGGTGCAATCTAACTATGATACCGACGTATTTACGCCCATAATCAGAGAAATTGAAACCATAACCAACACCGATTATGGTAAGGATGAAAAAGTGGATGTTGCCGTTCGCGTGATCTCCGATCATGTCAGAGCAGTCGCTTTTTCTATTGCTGATGGTCAGTTGCCAAGTAATAACGGCGCAGGGTATGTAATACGTCGCATATTAAGACGTGCTGTGCGCTATGGGTTCACGTTTTTAGATCAAAAAGAGCCTTTTATATACAGACTAGTCGAAGTTTTAAGTAAGAAAATGGGGCAAGCGTTCCCTGAATTAAAACTTCAAAAGCAATTGATTGAAAATGTGATAAGAGAAGAGGAGAATTCTTTCTTGAGAACATTAGAGCAAGGTTTGTTGCTATTAGATAAAGTAATAGAAAATACAAAAGATGGTTTGGTGTCCGGTGAAAAAGTCTTCGAGTTATATGACACTTATGGCTTTCCTGATGACCTTACGGCATTAATTTTAAATGAGAGAGGCCTTAAAATGGATAAGGCCGGTTTTAAGGTCGAGTTAGAGAAGCAAAAAAGTCGATCTAGAGCTGCTGGCGAAGTGTCAACTGATGATTGGACAATACTTATTGAAGATAATGATCAAGAATTTATTGGATATGATCTGCTAAAAGCTAATGTTAAGATCACCCGATACAGAAAAGTCGTTTCAAAAAAAGATGGTGAAATGTTTCAATTAGTATTCAATCTAACACCATTCTATGCTGAAGGTGGAGGTCAGGTAGGTGATAAGGGGTATTTGGAAGATGCTCATGGCGATATTGTTTATATTATAGATACTAAGAAGGAGAACAATGTAATCATTCACTTAACGAAAAACTTGCCTAAACACCTTAATGAAACATTCTCTGCAGTAGTAGACGAAAAGCAACGCTATAGAACAGCATGTAACCATACCGCAACACATTTATTGCATCAAGCTCTAAGAGAAGTGCTTGGTGATCATGTTGAGCAGAAAGGGAGTGCTGTACATTCTAAATACTTACGTTTTGACTTTTCACATTTTTCTAAAATGACTACTGAGCAATTACGCGATGTGGAAAATTTTGTGAATGCACGAATAGACGGAAAATTAGCTCTCGAAGAACATCGTAATGTTCCTGTAGATCAGGCTTTAGCTGATGGGGCTATGGCATTGTTTGGAGAGAAATATGGAGATACGGTAAGGACCATTCGTTTTGGGCAATCTATAGAATTATGTGGTGGGACTCATGTTCAGAATACAGGAGATATATGGCACTTTAAAATCAAATCCGAAAGCGCTATAGCTTCCGGTATTCGAAGAATTGAAGCCATTACTTATGATGCTGTTAAGGATTTTTATTTTGATACGAACAGAGCATATTTTGAAATTAGAGACTTACTCAATAATGCAAAAGATCCTGTAAAGGCAGTCACCGATCTAAAAGACGAGAATAGTACGCTTAAAAAACAGATTGAAGGTCTATTAAAGGATAAGGCTAAAAATCTAAAAGGAACGCTTAAAGGTGAACTTGAAGAGATAAATGGCGTGCAGTTCCTAGCTAAAGAAGTGGATTTGGATGCAGCTGGAATCAAAGACTTGTCATTTGAATTAGGAGGAGAAATTGAGAACTTATTTGCTTTATTTGGAAGTAAGCAAAATGGTAAGGCTTTACTCTCTTGCTATATCTCTAAAGATATTGTGGCAAGTAAGAATCTAAATGCAGGTCAAATTGTAAGAGAGTTAGGAAAATACATCCAAGGCGGTGGAGGAGGGCAACCCTTCTTTGCTACAGCAGGAGGTAAAAATCCGGAAGGCATATCAGAGGCGCTAGAAGCTGTAAAATCGTATCTCTAATTGTGACGTTTAGAACTCAAATACCAATAGAAGGACAGTCTCATCATACGATAGACTATGCATCAAAATTGGTGTTATTTGGGTCTTGCTTCTCTGAGAATATAGGGAATAAGTTACAGTATTATAAGTTTCAAACTACAGTAAATCCGTTCGGAATTTTATTTCACCCGATTGCAATTGAGCAGCTAATCACAAGAGCAATTAATCTAGCAAAGTATTCTGAAAACGACCTCATGCAAAACAACGACTTGTGGTTTAGCTTTGATGCGCATTCTAGTTTAAGTGCTACTAATAAATCACAAGTTTTAGAACGACTTAATGGAGCGATTACTCATACGTATGAGCAGCTTAAAACGGCTTCACATGTCATTTTAACACTGGGGACAGCATGGGTGTATCGTCAAATAACGTCTGATAGAATTGTTGCCAATTGCCATAAGATACCTCAGAAGCAATTTTTAAAGGAGCTCTTATCTGTTGATGAAATTATTAATTCGCTACAAGCATCAATTACCTTAGTTAGAGATATTAATCCAAAAGTAAATATACTCTTTACGGTTTCCCCTGTAAGACATCTCAAAGATGGTTTTGTTGAGAATACAGTAAGTAAGTCGCACTTAATATCCGCAGTAAATGCCATTGTAGAGCCAAGACATCATATCTTTTATTTTCCAGCTTATGAGATTATGATGGATGAACTAAGAGATTACCGTTTTTATAATGCGGATATGATTCATCCTAATGATACAGCCGTAGATTATATTTGGGAGCAGTTCAATACAGCATGGCTATCAGATGACTCAAAACGTATAATGTCGCAAGTAGATTCAATTCAAAAACGAATGGCTCATAAGCCATTTAATCCTGAGACTGAAGCCCACAAAACTTTTCTAACGCATCTGCAAAATGATGTTGATTCTTTGGTGCTAAAATATCCATTTATGAACTTTTAAAGTGATAATTTTAAGAACGACGCTTCATCTTCTTTAATTGCTTCTCATCGAAAAAAACCGCTAGCATGTCTAATTAATTATATATTAGTAATGCTATTAATCAATTTTTTTAAAAAGGCGTCAGTTAGTTCTTCTTTACTTATAAGCGGAAAAATATTGACGCTTTTTTTTATACAAAATATCTTGTAAAAATTAGATTGTAGGTAAATTCTATCGACTTCTTATTTAACACTCACACTATCAGGTACTAAGATGCTATAATCACCATTGTTTCTGATAACATCTCTTACGATTGAAGAGGAAATGAACGAGGTTTTTGCAGCAGTTAACAAGAATACAGTTTCAATTTTGGATAACTTTCTATTGGTATGTGCAATGGCTTTTTCAAATTCGAAATCAGCTGGGTTTCTCAATCCTCTCAATATGAATTTAGCCCCAATCTCACTACAAAAATCTACAGTTAGGCCTTTGTAAGTAACAACTTTTACTTTAGGTTCATGCTTAAAGGCCTCTTCGATAAAACGTTGACGCTCTTCAACAGAGAACATATATTTTTTTTCAGCATTGATGCCAATGGCAACAACAACTTCATCAAACAGCTTTACGCCACGCTTAATTATATCGTAATGACCTAAGGTTATAGGGTCGAAAGATCCTGGAAATAGTGCACGTCTCATAGGTTATGGTAATATAAGATCAAAGATAACTATTAATTTTTCAATGCTTCTTCTATAGCATTTTCAAAAAGCATTTCGAGTGAAATTCCGGCTTCGATCGCTTGTTGAGGCAAAATACTCTCTTTTGTGAGCCCCGGAACAGTATTCACTTCTAGAAGATGAGGCTCATCATTTTTAAAGATGAATTCGCTTCGTGTAAACCCTTTCATTCCCAACAAATCATAGATCTTTTTGGCTACAAGATGTATTTTCTGCTGATAATCTTCAGAGATTCTTGCCGGGGTTATTTCTTGGGATTCCCCTAGGTATTTTGCCTTATAATCGAAGAAGTCATTTTCTGAAACAATTTCTGTAATGGGTAAAACCTTAGTTTCCCCTTTGTAACTTATTACACCTACGGACACTTCAACACCATCTAAGAATTGCTCAATAATGATTTCATTGTCTTCTTTAAATGAAACCTCTATGGCTGCTTTTAAATCTTCTTTTTTGTAGACCTTAGAAATTCCGAAGCTACTTCCTGCCCTATTAGCCTTAACAAAACAAGGGAGACCTACTTTATCTACGATGGCATCCTCATCAATAGGGTCACCCATATTTACGTAATAACTTTCGGCTGTTTTTATACCGAAAGGTTTGAGTGTAGCTAATAAATCTCGTTTGTTGAAGGTTAATGCCGCCTGATACATGCCACAACTGGTGTGTGCTAAGCCAAGTAAATCAAAATAAGCTTGCATAAAACCGTCCTCACCAGGAGAGCCATGAATAGCGTTAAAAACACAATCAAATGTTATGGTCGTACCATCTACCATAACAGAAAAATCATGTTTATTGATACTGTATTCGATGCCACTATCATCTACATAAACCCACCTGTCTTTAAAAATGTGAACACGATAAGCATTGTATTTGTCTTTATTCAAAGTTTCATAGACAACAGTTCCACTTTTAAGCGAAATCTCATACTCGCTTGAATACCCTCCCATGATTATGGCAATATTTTTTATCATAATGTGTCAGCAAATGCGTTAATGTAAAAGTATCATTTATTTTATTTTGATGCTCAAAAATCGATTTACATTTTATATACGTATATTAAATCTAGAAAGTTCGATTTTACAACACCAATTATTTAATTAGTTTTGTCACTAATATCAACCTTATGAGTCTCATTAAATTTCTTACCAGTAAAGTATTTTTTAAACAACTTGCTTTAGCTATAGTTGCCATTGTGGTTTTGTGTTTCTTATTATTAAAATGGTTAAATGTCACTACTAATCATAATGAGTTTGTTGTAGTACCTAACTTAAAAGGAAAATCTATAGAAACTGCAGGCATAGAATTGGAGGATAGTGATTTAGTTATGGAAATACAAGACTCAGCTAACTTTAATCCTAATTACCCAAAATATTCTGTTATAGATCAAGATCCTGCTGCAGGCTCCAAGGTTAAAGAGAATAGAAAGATCTATCTCACTTTAAATCCTTCTGGGTATCGTAAAGTATTGGTGCCAGATTTAAAACAACGAACATTACGCCAAGCAAGACCAACATTAGAGGCACTAGGTTTTAAAGTAGGGAAATTAACTTATGTAGATAATATTGGTAAGGATGTGGTTTTAGATTTTTCCCATGAAGGCAAGAGACTGACACCGGGTACCAAATTACCATTGACTTCCACCATTGATTTGGTTTTAGGTAACGGAAACAGAGCTTCCTCAAATTAATATGAGTACTATAGATGATAATTTAGAGCAGGATGAGCTCTATGAGCATTATGTCTTTACTGCCGAAAAAGGACAACAACCTTTACGAGTAGACAAGTACCTCATGAATTTTATTGAAAACGCTACTCGAAATAAGATACAGCAAGCTGCCAAATCAGGGAATATTTTTGTTAATGATATTGCTGTAAAATCAAACTATAAGGTGAAGGCGTTCGACGTGGTGAAAGTTAAGTTTGAACACCCACCCTATGAGCATTTATTAATTGGTGAAGATATTCCTATTGATGTGGTTTATGAAGATGATGATCTTTTGGTCGTAAATAAGCCTGCGGGCATGGTTGTGCATCCCGGGCACGGCAACTATTCCGGAACATTAATAAATGCATTAATCTATCATTTTGATAATCTGCCTAAAAACTCTAGTGATCGCCCCGGTTTGGTTCATAGAATCGATAAGGATACAAGTGGGCTTTTAGTTGTAGCGAAAACTGAGCAAGCCATGAACCACTTGTCTAATCAGTTTGCTGAAAAAACCAGCGAACGTGAGTATGTGGCATTGGTCTGGGGAAATGTTGATGAAGATGAAGGTACCATAGAAGGGCACATAGGACGCCATCCAAAGAACAGGCTTCAGAATACCGTTTTTGAAGGTGAAGATGCCTATAAGGGTAAACCAGCAGTCACACATTATAAAATCATTGAGCGCTTAGGTTATGTCACATTGTTGTCGTGTAAGTTAGAGACCGGCCGTACACATCAAATACGTGTTCATATGAAGTATATTGGGCATACACTATTTAATGATGAGCGCTATGGTGGTAATGCCATATTAAAAGGAACAACATTTACTAAGTATAAGCAATTTGTAGAAAATTGTTTTAAATTACTTCCAAGACAAGCACTGCATGCCAAAACATTAGGATTTGAACACCCAACAAGTGGTAAATTTTTAAGATTTAGTTCAGAGCTCCCTGATGATATAAAACAATGCATAGAAAAATGGAGAGGCTACAGTAAGCATCAAGATAATTAATAGCACTATAAGAATTAATTGTTAAGAACCATTTTAAAACTGCTATAGTAGTTGTAAATTTGATAAGAAATTAAAATTGTTCTTATGAAACTTGTTTTATCTCCGGCAAAATCACTGAATTTTGAAAGTCCACTTCCTACCAATAGAACTTCTGAAGGGAACTTTTTAAAAGAAGCCGAAAGACTTAATAAATTACTTAAAAAGAAATCAGCTAGAAGCTTATCTAAGCTGATGAGCATTTCTGATGCTTTAGGACAACTCAACTACGAGCGCAATCAGTTGTGGGAGTTACCATTTAACGCATCTAATGCCAGACAAGCGGTTTATGCGTTTAGTGGTGATGTGTATAGAGGTTTAGATGCTTATACGATTGAAGCTGATAAGTTAGATAAATTACAAGATACAGTTCGTATTATTTCTGGACTTTATGGAGTTCTTAAACCTATGGATCTAATACAGCCCTATCGCTTAGAAATGGGGACAAGAATGCCAGTCGGAAAGAATAAAAATTTGTATGAATTTTGGAAAAAGAAAGTGACTCAAGCCTTAAACGAAGAGTTGGCTGATGATGAGCTATTTCTAAATTTGGCAAGTAATGAATATTTTAAAGCTATTGACAGAAAAGCATTAAAAGTGCCAATAGTTACAGCCACATTTAAAGATCTAAAAAATGGAGAATATAAATCGATTATGACCTTTGCTAAGTTAGCTCGTGGTTATATGACGCGTTATATTATAGACACTAATGCTAATACCGTAGAAGATATTAAAGGCTTTAATTATGAAGGTTATGGTTTTAGTGATAGTATGTCTACTGAAACGGAACTTGTATTTATCAGATAAAGAAAAAGCGAGAAGATTCTCGCTTATTTTTTTGCTGTTGTTTTTTTAGCGGGTGCCTTTTTAGCTGTTGTCTTTTTGGCTGCAGCTTTCTTTTTTGGGGCAGCTACTGCAACTGCTTTATGTCGTTTCCTAGGTCGTCTAACACCATAAGTGCCAATATTGATTTTACCACGTTTGGTTTTTTTATCTCCTTTTCCCATAGTTGATTGTTAAGAATTATCTCATAAGATACGAAAAATTCATATTTTGCTAATCTTAATTAACTAGACGATTTAATGTATTTCTATTTTATAATTGCTCTTCAAGGTTTTTGTCTATACCATCTTTACAAAAATCGAAATGATTATTATTGGGTTTTTATTATTATTCTACTTCCGCTAATTGGATCATTAATATATATTTTCACTCAAGTATTAAATAAGCGAGATGTTGATGCTGTTCAAAATGAAATAACAGCCATTATCCAACCTACAAAAAAAATAAAGGATTTACATAAGAAGCTTGAGTTTTCAGATTCTTATCAGAATAGAATTGATTTAGCAGATGCGTACTTTGAGTTAAAAGATTATAACAATGCTGTGACTTTTTATGAGAAATCAATTGAAGATGAGGTTCAAGACAATACCTATGCTATCAAACAGCTTATAAAGTGCTTTCACAATCTTGGAAATCAGAACTCTATAATTACCTATTCTGAAAAATTAAAAGGAAATTCAGAGTTCAAAGGATCGAAAGAACAATTTTATTATGGTATGGCTCTAGAAGCCATTGGAAAGAATGAAGACGCAGAATTACAGCTTCAACAAATAGATAAACCATATTCTAATTACGATGAGCGACTAGAGTTGGCTAGGTTTTATATGAATAATGATAAAAGAGCTAAAGCAACCGAATTGTTAAATGAAATTAATACTGAGTCACAACATATGACACCTATGAACCGAAGAATATATAGGTCAACCATTAATGAAGTTAGACAACTATTAAAGAACACTTAATGTTTTTTCATAAGCACCCTTATCCTCCTTTCATACAAAACGATACCAAAAAATTAATCGTTGGAACACTTCCACCACCTCGATTTTCTACAGGGGAATTATTAGACAAGGATGTTAACTTTTGTTATGGAAGCTATTACAACTCATTGTGGTTGTACATAGATGAAATACATAATTTAGGACTGCGTTATGATAATTCACAAGAAGCCATTGATGAACGAAAACAGTTTTTAATAACTCATAAAATAGGTGTGTGTGATATAGTAGAAAGTGCAGAACGTCAAAAAATTGATGCATCAGATTTAGGGATGACCAATATAGTTCTTAGAGATATTATCAATTATTTAAAGGAGTATCCAAATATAGAAACCTTGTTATTCACTGGAGGTAATAGTAAAAATGGGCCAGAGTATTTTTTCAGAAGACATATAAAAACTTATAATTTAAAATTAGAGTTAGTCTCTAACGAAGTGCCTCGTATTCATCAATTCGAATTAGGCAATAGAGTGGTTAAAACCGTTTCATTGACTTCAGGTTCTGGAGCTGCAAATATCTCTATTGGCAGTATGCCTTTGTACAAGCAGTTAAAAGCTAAAAATCCGGGTTTTAATACCTTCGATTTTAGGGTGATGCAATACCGTGAATATTTATAATCTTTTAGAGTTATCCATAAACGAAAGAAGCGCAGACCATAAAGCCTGCGCCCCACTAACTAATATGAGCACCTATACTAGTTATAAGTTTTGCTCAACTTACTCCAGTTTTTATCTGCTACACGCTTTAGTTTACTGTGATTGTTTTCTGCTAACCACAGTTGCTTAGCATCTAATTCTACATCATTTAAAAACAGGTAGTATTTTCCGTCCTTAACAAGAAATTTATTTGGATCAACTCTGAATTTTGCCCCGGCATAGGTTCCGAATGCACAGTATCCACCATATTGAGGAACATACTTCCCAGGGTTTTTATCAAATGTTGCTTTTTGTTCACTAGAAGTGAAGTAATAAGTAACTTTTTGATACTCAGATTTGAATTTTTTGTTTCCCCTCTGAGCCAATTGTAAATCTAAATAAGATACAGGGCTATAACCTTGTAACGCGATATTACTATTATCGATGTTATTCGCTTTTTTATCTTGAGCAAATACAGATGTGCTAATTATTAATGCACAAACTATCATAATTGATTTTAATGATTTCATTTTTCTAATTTTAATTTGTTTTAATTGAATTTTAATTGTGTTTTGAGGTTATTAAGCAACCTCGGGCTTATGTAAACTTACTACGGTTAGTACGGCAGCTCCATTTATCCAATAGTAGTACGCATCTAACCCTTTAAACGAAAAAATAAAGGGAGCCAGAATAAATACTACGGCAACTAAAAAGTCTACGATTAAGTGGAATTTGTATGGAATTACTCGTAATACACCTAAATGGTGATCCGTTAGTAATGTCAATGCAAATGCTGCTATTCCTGTAGCGACAGATAATTGCAAAGCTAAGGCGCTAGATGTTCCTAAACCTATAAGGAAAGGAAGTGCTATTAATGCAACAGCCACTGGGTAATCTAAAAATGCATGAATTCTTTTGGTTACAAACTTCATAATACTCGATTTAAATTACTCAGCATTGAAGTATTCTTCGGCAATTACTTTACCTTCATCATTCCATAGTCTGCGAATGATCTCGTGCCAGTAAATTTTACTCCCGTCTTTCATGTCAAAATCGAAAGTAAATTCTGAAGCAGACACATGTCCGTCTACAATGGAGTAGTGATGGCTAATACCATTAACTTTAGCAATAGCATTTGCAAAGCCTTCCATCTTTGAGATCATCTCAGCTTTTCCTTGAGTACGGCCGTTGCCATAATCAGAGGTCACAGCATCATCTGCAAAAAATGTTTTCACAGCGTCTACAATAGCACCTTGACTTACTATTGCATCCATTTTGGTTACTTGTTCTTTAATATTCATCTTTTTATGTTTTTGAAAATTAATACACTGCAAAGATGCGAGATGAATGCTAGGAAGAGGCTACCAAAAAAGCGCTATAAATTGTACTTTTTAGTTTTGAAGTCTGAGGGCGTTGTCCCAGTGTAATGTTTGAAGAATCTTGAGAAGTGATTGGATTCTTCAAAGCCAAGTTTGTGAGATATCGAAGATATAGTTTCGCCTTCTAATAGCATAAGTTTGGCCGTATTGATTAGTTCAAGTCTAATCAGTTGACCTAAAGAAACATTCATTTTCGACTTAACTTTTTTAGAAAGTGCCTTTATAGACATGTTCATTTTATCGGCGTAAAACTGTAATGTATGTTCTTCGGTGTGGTAGGTCTGTAATAATTCGATAATATTTTGAGAAAAGCGATCTCGATTTTTATAATCAAAGTTGTCTCTGAATTGAAGCGGCGTTTGCCCAGTAGAGTTTTTAAAAACACGATTGAAATAAGCATCATCATTAAATCCCAAGCTATAGGCTATTTCCTGAATCGTCTTGTCAGTAAAGGCAACGTCCTTTTTACTTTCCTGAAGGCGCTTTGCGCTCATGAGGTTTTTCACCGACATGCCCACTTTATTTTTGACTAATGCCTGAGCATTGTATCCTCGGTCATTGATCAGATCTACAAGATCATCACTGGTTAAGCGATTGGAAAACTCTTGATCAATGATTTCTTTGGTATCGAATATAATTTGATATTCCTCTTTATTGGCATTGAATGGGTTTTGCCAAAACCATTGTTTTGATGAGATGTCAATAATGTTGGAAGAGTTCTGCCCTAATACAGATTCTGATAGAAAGGCTTGACATTCTTCACATTCCATAAGGTTGATATAGCCTAAAGAAATGAGATGTTTAAATAATACACGGACATCATCATTGTAAAACTTAGCTTTTTCTGATAGATCGATTTGACGCACAGTAAAATCATCTGACAAAAATTTTATGTACTGTCCCTTTTCAAGAAAAATACCCTTTTCTTGCCAATCATAATACGTTTTGAAATCAACCTGAATACTTCCTTTACCATCTAAGACATGTATGAAAGTATAGCCTTCAATGAAGTAGACCTTATTAATTTCAGGAGAAAATTTTACAACTTTCACTTTAGAGAGGTATTGTTTAAAATACCATGCTAAGATCGGTTATTTTTAATCAAAATCCATAATATATGAATCATAAAAAAAGAAAACCCAAAGCCATGGCTTTGGGTTTTTTCAATATATATGTTGAAGCATTATGCTGTTTCAGACTGCTCTTGAAGTACATTTAGAATGGCTTCAGGGTCTAAACGTTCTGTGTAATCTTCCGGAATGAAACTATGTATGATTTCTCGGTTTTTATTAATCACATAAGTTGCCGGCATCGGTAACTCATAATCATCGTTTCCATTATGTTTTGGGACATCGATTTTAAATGACTCCGCATATAGCGTTCTTAAATCTTCTGGCATTTGAAACACTAACCCTAATGATTTTGCATAAGTGTTATCAATATCGCTTAGTACCGGATAAGCCAACTCATTTTTCTCTGATGTCGTTAACGAATGATCAGGCTGCTCAGGAGAAATAGCAATAAGTGACGTGTTTAAAGCTTTAAGTTCTGGTAAAATATGTTGTAAAGCAGCTAG
Organism: Winogradskyella sp.; assembly: GCA_965230605.1. GTDB lineage: Bacteria > Bacteroidota > Bacteroidia > Flavobacteriales > Flavobacteriaceae > CBDDLD01. The sequence goes on from CBDDLD010000004.1 coordinate 823,145, forward strand.
TTCCATATTACAATATGGACACCATCCACCTCGGTAAAATGAAATTACAGAAAAATCGGTATTTAGAGTTTCTGAACTGAAAGTGTCCCCATTTACGTCAGGCAAATTAAATACAGGTAATACATCTCCGGTCTTTACTGCTTTGCTCCCCAATGATTGCGCTTTTAATTCATTAGTGCTTCGGACCATTATTTCCCATTTTTCTGCTGGGACTTTCTTTGCGCTAACTGCTTTTCTGTTAGCAAGTGATTTTGATAAATTCATATTTTGATGTTTTATTTTATACGTAATGATGTAGTAGTAGAAAATAAATGCAAAACATAACAAAAAGAAGAAGTAAAAATAGTAAAGCCCAAAGCATTTGCCTTGGGCTTCTGTTTACAACATTAAATCACTATTAACTAATTCTATGAAGTAACTTGTTAATGTTGTAATGCACAGGTTGGTATGTAACTGTTCAATGTTTTAATTGATTATTCTGAGGAAATATCCTTAAACGCTAACATTTCTGCAACACGTTCTGATGCGCCATCATAAAACCCCGTTTCTTCAACAAAACGTTTTGGGTTTTGAAAGGTCCCAAATACAATATCTATAAAGGCTAAGTCTGAATAGTTACACGCATGAATGCCTTTCCCATGATGATAGGAGTGTGCTTCCGGTCTCTGAATAATGTATCCAATCCAAACAGGCGTTTTAATATTGCTATGCTGAAATATGGCAAAGAATGTGGTGATTAATATAAACAGGGTGGTTGCTTCTGCAGAGAACCCTGCTATAACCACTAAGCAGATGCTTCCTAAAAAAGTGAAACCTATCATATCTGTAATGCTGAAATAAAAAGCACCATAAGTGTCTAACCGTTCTGCGCTATGATGCATTTGGTGAAAAATGCGCCACAATGTGTTGTTTGTATGCATTGCCCTGTGCCATGCATAAACACCAAGTTCATAGATTAGAATAGCAATGAAAGCACCAGTATACGTGCTTAGTCCAGAAAGATCAAATACTTGAAATTCTGAAAGGTAACTGTCCCATAATAAGGGCAAGTATGTCGATAAGAAGAAGAAAATCACAAAGGCTGTTAGACCTCTTAGTTTCCAGTTCTTTACTTTAGGTAACTGTTTAGCAGGAAACAGTGCTTCATAGATTATTAATAAGGCATACATCCCTAATACGATTAAAGAAACCGGATCTAGTACAACTTCTATAGGGCTTGGTAAATTCAATAATAACTCTTTCATCTTAAAATGTTTTTAGGATTATTAACTCTGTGCTTTAATGGTACTCTTCGTCTTAAACAAAATGTCCTTATGGTTAAATGACGATTGTGATTTGAAAATTGCATAATTTGTTTTTTGATTGTTATTAATGCTGCAAATCTATGTGGGGTATTTTGGAGAAAGAAAAAATGAGGGTCTATTAAGAGTGATCTTATCTCTTAAATAAGGTAGACAAGGGAGTGATTTAGTACAAATTTAAGTGAACATCAGGTAGACATTTTAATTTAAATAATTGATAATCAAATATTTAAAAATGAGAGCGTATGAGTGAATTTTAGGCTCTGGATATTACGAATCTGAACGTTCGAGTGTTAGGAAATAGGTTAGGAGTTCTTCATTTTGATCTAAATCGAGCTTTTTTCTAAGACGATAACGTGCAGTTTTAACACTTTCTGGAGTGATTCCTAAAATAGCTGCAGATTCTTTAATGTTAAGATTCAACCGGGTTAAAGCACAAAGTTTTAAATCATTACTGCTAAGGTCAGGGTGTTTTTCTTTCAGGATCTTAATGAACCCCGAATGTACTTCTTCAAAGAAACGTTTAAAGTCTTCCCAATCCCTATCGATATTGGTGTTTTGCTTGATGAGTCGATTCAAATCTTGAACAATTTTATCGTGCTGTTTTGGTGTTGCTTCTTTAAGTGCGTCAACTTTTTCTTTAAGTAGTTGGAACAATTCAGACTTCTGAACAAAATTGAGTGTGTAAGAGGTGAGCTCTCTATTACGGTAATCCAATTTTTGCTGAAGCTCTTGTTGTTTTAACTTCGAATTTTCCAATGCGGTTTCTGCTAACTCTGCATTAGAATCTGCGATGAGTTTACGTTGTTTTGCTTGTCGCTTATAACTGATGTAAAAAATACTCCCGCTGATGAGTAAAACTAGAAGCCCTAAGCTCAATACCCATTGAAACAATCTGTTCTTTTCTTGCTTTTCTATTAAAAGTTCTAGTTCTTTTTTATTAGTCTCAAGTTGATTCTCAAATTCTAAAGCTGCGACTTGCATGGCCTTATCAGAATCAAAAATACTATCCTTAAGGATGATGTACTTGTCATAATATTCAATAGCTTCGTCCGCTTTTCCTTCGGCAATTTTGACATCTTTTAAGGCTTCATATGCTAATAACTCATACCGTTTTAATCCATTGTCTTTAGCAGAATTTAAGGATAACATCACATGGTCATAAGCATGTTTGTATTGCTTGTCTTTTAATAACAGTTTACCAAAATATAGAAGATTACTCGTTAGGCCTTCTTTATCATTCAGAGATCTGCCGAGATTTATAGACTTACTAATATGATAGAATGCCTGCTCCAATTCATCCTGGTTTAAGTACATAATTCCCATTCTGTTATGTACTTCAGCTTTACCATACGTAAAATCGGTTTCCGTATGAATTGCCATAGCATTTTCTAAATGTACTTTGGCATAGTCAGGTTTATTTTGTGCCAGATACAAGGACCCTATTTTAGTGTACGTTGTGGCTACTCGGCTTTTTAGATTTAAAGCTTCAAATCTATTTACCGCATCATCATACATGGCTAAAGCCTTATCATATTCTTTGAGATCGGTATATACCATAGCCTGATTAAGAATATTATTGGCCACACCTTCATCATCATTAAGGTCAGTATAGATTTTTTTAGAACTGTCGAGATATTTTAAAGCTCCTGCATAATTACCTTGGTTCCATAGTGCTACACCAATAACACGATTGGCCTTCGCTCTGCCAGGGTCATAATCGAGGCTATCTGCCAGCTGTAAAGCATTCTTGCCATAGTTTAATGACTCTCTAGAATCTACAATCCAGTATTCATAACCGATGGCGTTTAACTGATCTATATAGGCTATAGTGTTAGCTGGTGTTTCTTTTAAAAGCGCACCTAAACTGTCTAACTTTTTTTGTGAAGTTCCCCAAAAAAAGAAAAATAAAAGACTATATGATAATATGGATTTCATAAGATACTAGTCCCGAAATTAATAAAAACAACGGTAATTAGGCTCTTATCTGAGATACAAACTTATCTATTGACGTTATTCCGCTATTGCTTAAGTGTTTTATAAACGCACTGCCAATGATAGCCCCTTTAGCGTGTTTTGTAGCTGCATTAAAGGTTTCAGTATTACTAATACCAAAACCTACTACTTGCGGATTGTTGAGCTTCATGTCAGCAATACGTTCAAAGTATTCGGTTTGAATATTCCCAAATCCGGTTTTGGCTCCGGTTGTACTTGCAGAACTTACCATATAGATAAACCCATCAGATACAGAATCAATATACTGGATGCGTTCATCAGATGTCTGAGGTGTAATTAAGAATACATTAGCTAAACCATATTTCTCAAAAATGGATTTATAATCCTGATGATACACATCTACGGGAAGGTCTGGAATAATTAAACCATCAATACCTATCCGCTGACAAGTCTCACAAAATTTCTCTACACCAAACTGTAAAATTGGGTTGAAGTAGCCCATAATGAGAAGTGGAATGGATACTGTTTGCCTAATGTCTTTTAATTGATCAAATAGTAATTCACTAGTCATTCCATTTTTCAGTGCTTGTGTGGAACTATCTTGTATGGTAGGACCATCAGCCAAAGGATCACTGAAAGGAAGACCTATCTCAATCATGTCGACGCCACTTTTTTCTAAGTGTTCTATAATGGGTACCGTGTCTTCAAGTGTTGGATAACCTGCTGTAAAATATATAGAAAGTAACTTATGAGGTTCCTTTAATTTTTGATGGATTCTATTCATAGCTTGAAATAATCAATATAGTTCTGTAAATCTTTATCGCCTCTCCCAGATAGGTTGATGACAATGACATCATCAGGTTTAAAAGTCTTATGTTCAAAAATGGCCAGAGCGTGTGAGGTTTCTATAGCAGGGATAATACCTTCTAATTGTGATAACTCTAACCCGGCAGTCATGGCCTCATCATCTGTTATGGCAATAAATTCGGCACGACCCGACTTATATAGGTTGGCATGCATAGGGCCTACACCGGGGTAATCTAATCCGGCAGAAATAGAATAAGGTTCTGTAATCTGACCGTCATGAGTTTGCATTAGAAGTGTTTTACTCCCGTGAATAATACCTTCTTTACCGAGAATGGACGTTGCAGCACTCTCACCGGTATCGACGCCTTTTCCGGCAGCCTCTACAGCAATAATATTAACATCGGTTTCATCCAGATAATGATAATAAGCGCCCGCAGCATTACTTCCACCCCCAACACAAGCAACAATATAATTTGGGTTTTCAGTACCTTCTTTTTCTAATAGTTGGGCTTTTATTTCTTCTGATATTACAGATTGAAAACGTGCCACCATATCCGGATAAGGGTGAGGGCCAACCACACTACCTACAATATAGTGTGTATTCACTGGATTATTGATCCAATCGCGCATGGCCTCATTAGTAGCATCTTTTAGGGTACGACTTCCAGATAGAGCGGGGACTACTTTAGCGCCTAACATTTTCATGCGGGCAACATTTGGTGCTTGTCTTGCAATATCTACTTCGCCCATATACACAACACATTCTATCCCCATAAGGGCACAAACGGTTGCTGTAGCAACACCATGTTGACCAGCGCCTGTCTCTGCAATAATTCTGGTTTTTCCAAGACGTTTTGCCAAAAGAATTTGCCCAATGGTATTATTGACTTTGTGTGCCCCCGTATGGTTTAAATCTTCACGCTTCAAGTAAATTTTTGTATTGTATTTTTCTGATAAGCGTTTTGCGTAATAGAGTGGAGAAGGGCGGCCTACATAGTCTTTTAGTAACTGATCAAACTCCTCTTTAAATGAAGGTTCAGAGGTGATCTTAAGGTAATTTTGTCTTAGCTCTTCAATATTTGGATATAGCATTTCAGGAATAAATGCACCTCCAAATTCGCCATAATAGCCGTTCTGATCTACATTATATTTCATACAATTCAGATTTGAATGTTTTTAAGTCTTCTATATGTTTTAATCCAGGTTCTATTTCAAACCTGCTATTAACATCTATGGCGTAGCAATATTGCGCTACGTCTGTTTTTAAAAAGGATTTTATCTTATCTATATCACCAAGCCCAATGCCTCCGCTCAAGAAGTAAGGTTTGGTTAATTTATAATTCTCCAAAAGTGTCCAATCAAAAGCATAGCCATTTCCGCCAGGAAGTTTTCCTTTAGTATCAAACAAATAATAATCACAATAATTTTGATAGGCTTTTAACTGGTCAAATTGAAATGTATCATCTACAGCAAATGCTTTTATAATTTTAACAGTAGTTAATTTCTCCTTCAAAAGTTTACAAAATTCAGAGGTTTCATCACCATGCAATTGAACAGCATCCAGATTATACACCTTTATGTCATTAGATATCATCTCTAATGAAGCATTCACATATACGCCTACTTTTTTAATTGTTTTTGGCAGCTCAGGATTTTCATCGTTGAAATAACGTGATGATTTCTCATAGAAGATAAACCCTAAATAATCAGGTTGAAGTTTAGCAACTTCCTTCACGTTATGTTTCATGCCGCAGACTTTCAGTTTCATGCTTCTAATTGATTTATAAAGTGAGTTGCACTTTCGCCTGGATTATCAGTTTTCATAAAATTCTCACCAATTAAAAAACCCTGATAACCATAAGTTTTGAGCTCTTTAATAGCTGCTACATTGCTAATTCCACTTTCAGATACTTTTATAAAATCATCAGGGATTAATGTGCTTAGGGATTTGCTTGTCTCTAAAGACACTTCAAATGTTTTTAAATTTCTATTATTAACACCAAATAGGTTTATAGAAGGCATAATAGATTTATACAGTTCAGCCTCATTATGAACTTCTAATAAGACCTCTAAACCTAAGCTTTGTGCTAATTCTGAGTATTGCTTTATTTCTTCTTTAGTTAACACTGCAGCAATCAATAAAATGATATCTGCACCGTGGGCTTTGGCCTCAATAATTTGATATTCACTGATCGTAAAGTCTTTTCGAAGAATAGGTAACTGGCAGCTTGCTCTAGTAACAATAAGATCGTCTAAAGCACCTCCAAAGTATTTTGAATCTGTGAGTACAGACATTCCACTGACCCCCGCATTTTCATAGCCTTTAGCAACGTCTTGTACATTTAAACCTTGGTTAATAACAGATTTAGATGGTGAGCGACGTTTATGCTCAGCGATAATACCTGAAGCACTTTGTTTTATACGATCAGAAACAGAAATGGTATCACGATCAAACAAAGGATAACGTTCCAGATTTACTGTCGTAATTAAAGATTGCCTTAATTCGACCTCTTTGCGCTTATCTTTTATTATGCGATCTAAAATGGTCATTTGCTTAATGTAATTAGAGTGTCTAAGCTTTGTTTAGCTTTTCCACTCATTAAACTTTCTTTTGCCAATTCAAAACCTTCTGCATGAGAAATACCTTTAGTCGTAGCTATGGCTAACCCTGCATTGGCACATACGACATTGTTTTGAGCTTCAGTACCTTTCCCTTCAATAATGATTTCAAATATTTTAGCAGCTTCCTTAACTGTATTACCGCCGAATATAGCTGAAGCTTCTACAGGCTCTATATTAAGTTCTTCAGGCGCAAACAATACTTCGTTAGCTTTTGAGATTACTTTTGTTTTTCCTGTTAATGATATCTCGTCATAACCATCTAAGGCATGTACAATAGCATAATTTTTATCTGTTTCCTGATACAAATACCCATAGAGGCGTAATAGTTCTAGATTAAATACGCCGACCATCTGATTTTTTGGAAACGAAGGGTTAACCATAGGCCCAAGCATATTAAAAAACGTTTTTACACCCAGTTCTTTTCGAATAGGAGCAACATTTTTCATTGCGGGATGGAATAGAGGGGCGTGTAAAACGCAAATACCGGCTTTGTCAATAGATTTTTTTAAGAATGAAATATCATTAGAAAATTTAATACCTAGATACTCCATGACATTAGATGATCCACATGCTGACGACACACCATAATTACCATGTTTTGCTACATGAACACCAGCCCCTGCTGTAACAAAAGATGATAATGTTGAAATATTGAACGTGTCTTTACCGTCACCACCGGTTCCGCAGAGATCTATAGCATTGAATTCTGAAAGATCTACAGGAATACATAATTCTAATAATGCATCTCGGAACCCTCTAAGTTCTTCAATAGTAATACTTCGCATCATATATACCGTAAGAAAAGAAGCAATCTGACTCTGATTATATTTTCCGTTTGAAATATTAACCAATACATTTTTAGCCTCTTCACTAGAGATACTTTCTTGATTTATAAGACGGTTTAATAGTTGTTTCATAATTAGGAATTCAACCAGTTCTTTAAAATTTGTTTTCCATCTGGGGTTAATACAGATTCAGGGTGATATTGCACACCTCTTACATCGTAAACTTTATGCCTAATGGACATCACTTGACCGTTGCTGTCATAAGCAGTTGCTTCTAAGACTTCAGGTAAATCAGTATCTACAACCCATGAATGATAGCGACCCACTTCTAATGTTTTATCTAAACCCTTGTAAAGTATTTCATCGTCAACAATAACATTCACTACTGTAGAGACACCGTGATAGACGTTATCCAGATTTTCTAATGTGCCACCAAAAACCTCACCGATGGCCTGCTGACCAAGACAAACCCCTAAAATACTTTTTGTAGGCGCATATGTTTCTATAATAGCTTTTAGTAAGCCAGCTTCATTCGGTATCCCAGGCCCGGGTGATAATACAATTTTATCGAAGGGTTTCACCTCTTCTAAAGTGAGTTTGTCATTACGCTTAACTGTGACATTACAGCCTAGATCTTCTAGGTAATGAACCAAATTATATGTGAAACTGTCGTAATTATCGATTACTAATACGTTTGTCATTTTTTAAATGTTTTCTGCAATTTCAATAGCTTTATTTAATGCACCTAGTTTATTATATACTTCCTGTAACTCATGTTCTGGGTTTGATTTTGAGACCAAACCTGCCCCAGCTTGCCAGAAGAGTGTATGATCTTTACTTAAGAAGGTTCTAATCATAATAGCATGGTTAAAATTGCCTTCAAAATCCATAAAGCCTATTGCACCTCCGTAATAGCCTCTGCTTGTTTTTTCATACCGGTCAATAAGTTGCATGGCCATATGTTTTGGAGCACCACTTAAGGTTCCTGCTGGGAAAGTATCCGCTACAACTTGCATGGTATCTATATGTTCGTGTTTTTGCCCTGTTACTTTGCTTACCAAGTGAATAACATGAGAGAAAAACTGAACTTCCCTATAGGTCTCTACTTTAACATCAGTTCCGTGCCTACTAAGGTCGTTACGAGCAAGATCAACTAACATAACATGCTCACTATTTTCTTTATCGTCTTTAATTAATGCTTCAGCCAGTTCAGCATCTTTGAGATCGTTACCTGTACGCTTAAATGTACCTGCTATAGGATGTATTTCTGCCTGATTGTTATTAACAATCAACTGAGCCTCTGGCGAGCTACCAAAAATTTTAAAATTTCCATAGTCGAAATAAAAGAGGTATGGCGAAGGATTTATACTTCTTAGTGCACGATACACATTGAACTCGTCGCCATGAAAATCTTGAGAAAAACGTTTAGAAAGGACTAATTGAAACACATCGCCCCTGGCACAATGTTGTTTTGCTAATTCTACATGTTGTTTATACTCCTCATCCGTGAGATTAGATTCTATTTTTCCTTTAGGCTTGAAATCATAGGACGCATATTGTTTGGTCTGTATAAGTTGCAATAGGTCATCTATATTATTTTCTGTATCGAAACAATGTGCAAAAATATAGGCTTCATTCTTGAAGTGATTAATGGCGATGATATTTTGATATACTGCATAGTAGATATCAGGGATTTCAATAGCGTCTGGCTTTTTAGAGATTTCGATATCTTCAAAATACCTCACAGCATCATAATTGGTATATCCGAAAATTCCATTATTTATAAACTTAAATGTGTCGTTAGAATCTACTTTAAAACGTTGTGTAAACTTATGAATCTCATCTGTTACACTTATGTTTCTGGCATTGTTAGATTTGGTACTTCCATCCGGGAAGGTTTGGAAAATAACATCATTCTCTACTTTAATTGAAGCAATAGGATTGCAGCAGATGTATGAAAAACTATTATCATTAGCATGATAATCGCTACTCTCTAACAATATACTATTTGGGAAGCGATCACGAATTTTTAAGTAAATACTAACTGGTGTTATTGTATCAGCTAGAATTTTTTTATAATGTGTGTATAAACTAAAGGTTTTCATAGGTATTAAAAAAGGCTTGTCGTGAGACAAGCCTTAGATTTATTTGTTTTTAACATACAAGGAGTGTGTTCACGAACGCGACGTTGTAAAATTCCACCACCATGTATGATTAATAATTTGTTTCATTTTATGCTGACAAATATAGAAATGATAAGTTGTATTTCAAATAAAATATCTTAAAAAAGATTCCTGCCAGAATTAAAGCACATTCTAAGCAGGAATCATAATCTAAATGCTTACTATTAAATCAACTCTTATCACTAAAACGTTAGGGTTACATTTAGATCAAACTCATCACTAATAGCTCTGTCTTTTAAGCCATCAAAAAAGCTGGCAGAGCCATATTTGATATTATATTTTGTACGGTCTACTTTAAGATCAGCTGTAGCCGAATTACCATCAACCTTCATCACAAACTCAAGAGACTCTTTAATCCCTTTTATCGTAAGATCAGCTTTCACTTTATAATTCCCATCTTTTCCGGTTACGTTAACAATCTCTAAGAAAGATGTAGGGTATTTTTCTACACCAAAGAAATCTTCAGACTTAAGGTGACCGTCTAACTTATTTTTGTAATCTCCTTTAAGATCTGTAGTGTTTATAGACGTCATATCCATAGTAAACTTACCACCGGATAAAGCATCTCCATTAAATACTAAAGTTCCGCTTTTAAGCTTTATAGTACCTTCATGCTTTCCGGTAACTTTATAACCAGTCCATTTTACGGTACTCTTATCTAGATTAACCTCTTTTTCTTTCACTAAGGTAAAAGACATAAATGACAAAGCTAGTATTAAAACTGTTACAATTTTTAAATTTCTGTTTTTCATGATTTATTTATTTGATTATTATGTTCTTAATTTTGTTAGTAATGTATTTAATTGTTCTAATTCTTCTGAATTTAAGTTTTGAGTAATAGACGCTTCAGCTTCATTTATCAATGGGTCTATAATACGGAGTACTTCAAGTCCATTGTCAGTAATCACAATTTCGACTTTTCGTCTGTTATTTTTGCAAATAGAACGTTTGACAAAACGTTTCTTGATGAGCTTATCTATAAGGCGTGTGGTATTACTCATTTTATTAACCATGCGCTCCTGAATATCTTGCAGGTTAATAGGCACACCATTTTGACCTCTTAGAATTCTCAAAACATTAAACTGTTCTATAGAAAGATCATGTGGCTTTAGCCGATTTAACAGCTCTTCTTTGATCCAACTATTTGAATAGAAAATATTTATAACAGTAGCTCTAGATACTGGGATCTGAGCTTTAGTATGTAAAATGTTTTCTAACTCTTTCATATACAACAATTGTATATACAAATGTATATTATTTTTAACACACTAGAATTAATTTTATGTTAAAGTTTCATTGAAGAAAATACCGATGCTTAATTTTATAACATGAACAGATATATAGTAATAGTATCACTCCTTTTATTTGCTTGTAATTCTTCAACGAAGACCGAAGAAGTGACTCAAGCTGCACCACAAGAAACCCATGAGAACAATGATATTAAAATAGAGGTATATGATTATAAAGGTTTAGTACCTCTAATTAATGTAGAAGATGACAATGTTCATATTGTCAACTTCTGGGCTACATGGTGTGCACCCTGTGTAAAAGAGCTACCTTATTTTGAGAAGATAAACTCTGAGTATGCTGATAATGGAGTAGAAGTATTACTAGTTAGTTTAGATTTTCCTAAACAATACGATTCTAAACTAAAACCATTTTTGAAAAAATATGACTTAAAGTCGAAAGTAGTGGCTTTAGATGATGTTGATCAGAATACATGGATCCCGGCTATCAACGAAGCGTGGTCTGGAGCATTGCCAGCTACTATAATATATAAAGGGGATGAGCGGAAATTTTATGAAGGCTCTTTTACTTATGAGGAGTTGCAACAAGAACTGAAACAATTTTTAAAATAAACTATAACACAAATGAAAACACTAAAAACGATTGCTGGATTAGTGTTAGTATTAACACTAACAGCATTTACTAAAGGCGATAAAGGTTATCAGGTTGGTGACATAGCCACTGACTTTGAATTAGAGAATATAAACGGTAAGATGGTTTCTCTTTCTGATTATAAAGATGCAAAAGGATTTATTGTAATTTTTACATGTAACACCTGTCCTTATGCTGTGGCCTACGAAGATAGAATCATAGAATTAGATAAGAAGTATGCTAAAAAAGGATATCCGGTTATTGCTATTATGCCAAATAATACTGATGTAAAACCAGGAGATAATATGCAAGCGATGAAAGCCAGAGCTAAGGCAAAAGGATTTACCTTCCCTTACTTAATAGACAAAGACCAAAAGATATATCCACAGTATGGAGCTACAAAAACACCTCATGTTTATTTATTAGAGAAAACTAAAAAAGGAAATGAAGTAAAGTATATTGGTGCAATTGATGATAATTATAAAGATGCTTCACAGGTTACCACTAAATATGTTGAAAATGCAGTTGATGCATTAATGAATGGGAAAGATGTAGAAGTAAAGAAAACTAGAGCTATCGGATGCTCAATAAAAGTATAAGAGTACTGATCAAAAAATATTAAATCCGAAGTGTAACACTTCGGATTTTTTTTCGTCTATATTATAAGGAAATGTTAAATTTGTTTAATTATTTATAGCAATAATGGCTGATTTAACACAAAAAGATTGGACAAAACAACTAGAACAGGACAATAATTCTATTGTTTTAGATGTTAGAACTCAAGAAGAAGTTGCATTAGGAATTATTCCTAATGCTATTCATATTGATATATATAGAGGGCAGGGTTTTATCGATGAGCTAGAAACTCTAGATAAAACCAAGAACTATTATGTGTATTGTAAGGCCGGAGGTAGAAGTGCACAAGCATGTGCATTAATGAATCAGCTAGGTTTTGACAATACCTACAATTTGCTTGGAGGATTCAGTCAATGGAAAGGCGAAGTATCCTCGTTATGATTTTTTAAATAATTCTAATGAAAAAAAGTATCTATTTAGTTTTTATGTTAATGGCAGTGATGCTATCATCTTGTTTTGATGGTAAGGATACGAAAGCCGAAGTAAGGCTTATAACTGCTGAGGAGATGCAAGATATTATAGAGTTAGAGGATGTTCAGCTGGTAGATGTAAGATCCCCAAAAGAATACGAAGAAGACCATATTGTTAACTCTCAAAATATAGATTTCAGTTCGCCAACTTTTGAAGATGATATCAAAAAATTAGACAAAACGAAACCAGTGATACTTTATTGTAAATCTGGTAAGCGCAGTGCGAAATGTGCTGAGAAACTTAAAAGCGCTGGGTTTGAAAAGATATATGAGCTCGAAGGCGGTATATCAAAATGGAAGCACAGCGATAATATAGAACAAGAAAAATCATAATTATCAACCGAGTTCCTACTCGGTTTTTTTGTGGTTACTATCTACTTTTCTGTTCAAGAATTCCTATCATTCTTAAGGTTTTTATAAATTAGCCGGGATAAATTCATAAATAAAAGTACATCACTTACATTTGTGAAACAACGATTCGTACATGAAGATTATTAAAAGCCTCTTATTTTGCGTTTTTACGCTAGCTTTCTCAATAAATGCATTTGCTCAAGTTTTAGAACCTGTTGAATGGGATTATTCAGTTTCCAAGATAAGCGATTCAGAATACGAAATTATATTTGAAGCAACTATGGAGCCTGAATGGCACCTATATTCTCAAATCCCAGTAGATGGTTTAGGGCCATTACCTACAGAGTTTGAGTTTAAAGATATGGAAGGCAATTATGAGCTTATTGGTAAAACATCTGAACCGGATGTCGAACCTGTTTATGATAAAGTTTTTGAGTTAGACATCAAGTATTTTAATGATTATGCAGAGTTTAAACAACGTATAAAATTGTTAAACTCAGATATAGGCCTAATCAAAGTAAAAGTAGATTTCATGTCTTGTGACGATGAGCGTTGTGTGCCTTCAGATTATGAATTTGATATCGCATTAGACGGGTCTACTCCTTCAGTGAAAGAGAATGTTGTAATAAGCGAGCGTAGTAAGCAGTTATCTGCTGCACTTGACCTTAATGTAACCGGTTGGGATAAGTACGAAAATAAGAACACAAGTGTAAAAAATAAAAGCTTTTTAGGGATATTCATTTTAGGGTTTGTAGGAGGTCTATTAGCATTGCTTACGCCTTGTGTATTTCCTATGATACCGTTAACGGTTACCTTTTTTACTAAAGGTTCAGGTGATGCTAAAAAAGGAATGGTCAATGCTTTCCTTTATGGCTTTTTTATTCTCCTCATATATGTTTTATTGAGTTTGCCATTCCATTTTCTAGATTCTTTAAATCCGGAAATACTTAATACGATATCAACCAATGTTTGGTTAAATATATTCTTCTTTGCAGTACTTGTCTTTTTTGCTTTTTCATTTTTAGGGTATTATGAAATTACACTGCCCTCATCATGGGGGAACAAAATGGATTCAGCATCATCCAAAATAGGAGGGTTTATAGGTATATTCTTAATGGCCTTAACCTTAGCCATTGTGTCATTTTCATGTACAGGCCCAATATTAGGGTCATTACTAGCAGGTTCTTTAACAAGCGATGGTGGTGCCATGCAATTAACAATGGGAATGAGCGGGTTTGGATTGGCCTTAGCACTTCCATTCACATTATTTGCTATGTTTCCTAAATGGCTTAATTCGTTACCAAAATCTGGTGGCTGGTTGAATACGGTGAAAGTTGTGCTAGCGCATTTAGAATTTGCATTTGCCTTAAAGTTTTTATCAAATGCAGACCTAGTAGCACATTGGGGGCTTTTAAAACGAGAAGTATTTATTGGACTATGGATATTAATAGGTGTAAGCCTTATTCTTTATTTATTAGGTAAAATTAAGTTTCCGCACGATGGTCCTTTGCAGAAATTAGGTACAGTAAGAATAAGTTCTATAGTATTATTGGTAGCATTTGTTATTTATCTAGGACCAGGTTTGTCAAATACTAAGTATGCGAATCTAAAACTATTAAGTGGATTCCCACCACCAATGTTTTATAGCGTGTATGAAAAGACTTCAGAATGCCCATTAGATCTTAACTGTTATAAAGACCTTAATGAAGGTTTAGAAGCTGCCAAGGCACAGAATAAGCCTATTATGTTGGACTTTACTGGGTGGGCATGTGTGAATTGCCGAAAAATGGAAGAGCAGGTGTGGAGTAAGACAAAAGTGTATGACATGCTTAGTGAAGACTATGTTATTATTTCATTGTATGTAGATGATAGAAAAAAGCTTCCGGAAGATCAGCAATTTCAATATCTGAGAGCATCAGGCAATGTTAAAACTATTGAAACCATTGGTGATAAATGGTCAACATTACAAACAATCAATTTTCAGAACAATTCACAACCGTATTATGTATTATTAAATCATGATATGGAATTACTCAATACAACAACTGCTTATACACCAAATAGTGATGAGTACTTTGATTGGCTGAAAACGGGATTAGATAATTTTAAGAAGTAAGTCAATATTTTTAGAAGACTAAACTGAACACAGTACCTTCATTCTCTTTACTTTTTACAAGGATTTTACCTTTGTGAAGGAGCATAATTTGTTTGCACAAGCTTAAACCAATCCCACTCCCTGTAGATTTACTCGTAAAGAAAGGAATGAAAATATTTTCCATAATATTTTTAGGGATTCCTGAACCGTTATCGTACACTTTTATAATGATATTGCGATTTGGGCTTTGCGAGGCAATAACTTTAATCTGAGGCTCATCTACATCTTTACAGGCATCCATAGCATTAAGAATAAGGTTAATGAGCACCTGTTCAATAAGATATACGTCGATATTTAGTTCTAATCTATTAGATGAGGTGTTAAATTCAATGGATATATCCTTAGATTTAATAGAGGGCTCCATAAGTAATTGAATGTTCTGAAAAAGCTCAGAAACACGTACCTTTTGTAAGTTGAGGTGTGTCACTTTGCTTAGACTACGATAGGTTTTTGCAAACTTTAAGAGACCATTACTTCTGTTTTTTATGGTTTTAATTCCAGAATTTAAATCTTCTAATTCAAAATTATTTTCATTAGGATTATCAATTTGTAATTGGATATTCCGTTGCAGTGTATCGGCAAGTGAAGAAATAGGAGCAATGGAGTTCATAATTTCATGAGTCATTACACTCAATAACTTTTTCCATGCTTCAGATTCATTTTTATTTAAAGTGTCGTCAATATTCTGTAAAACAATAAGTTTAAAGGCGTCATCATCTACTTGGAAAACTGTATCTGATATTAGGACTTTAATTTGTTCATTCTGAAGAGCAATAGATACTGAATTGGGCTCTCTGTTATAGGTTTCAAAAATGGTATTGTATAGGTCAGGTTTTCTTTTTTCTACGAAGCTGATATTTTTAAACGTAGGAAAGTCTATAATATCTCTGAAAGAATCATTACTCCACAAAACAGTGCCGGTTTCTATATTATAAGCAATAATACCAATATCTACCATTTCTAAGATCTTTTGAAGATAGACATATTGCGCTTCATTTTTTGTATTGATCTCTTTTATAGTACGGTTTATTTCATTAAACCCTTTGTATAGGAAACGAATATCTTTAGGGCCTCTATCCTCAGGAAACCATCTTGAGAAATCACGATATTTTACAGCTTCGAAAAAATCATCCATAGCTACAAAACGACGTTTTACATAGGTATATGTGTTTGAGATTATATATAATAATGCGAAACTAGTTAGGACGATATAAGTGGTTTGCTTTTCAGATATAGTGTAAACTAATACAAGAATTAAAGCAGCTAATATTAGTATTCGAAAAAAAAGTTTGTAAATGTAACTTCTATAATTCATACTTATCTAATCGTCTATATAGTGCAGCTCTCGTAATCCCTAATTCTTTAGCAGATTTAGAAACATTACCCTTATTCTTCTCCAATACGGTTAAGATGGCGTTTTTTTCTAAATCATCTAAATTCATGGTTACTGGCGCACTATGTTTTGAAGGTCGTTCTATAGATGAGAAGACAAGATCCTCTGGTTTAAGCGTATGGTCATCGGCCATAATTACAGCCCGCTCTAAGACATACTGAAGCTCTCTTACATTACCAGGAAAATCATGCTGTTCTAACTTATTAATAAAGCTAGGATCTAGTGTAAAAGGACTTTTGTTGTATTTATCTTCATACATATTAATAAAATGCCTGGTAAGCAGCACTATATCTGAGTTCCTGTCTCTTAAGGGAGGCATAATCATATCTACAGTATTTATACGATATATAAGATCCTTCCTAAATTTTTTTTCGTCAGCTAAAACTGCCGGATCAACATTTGTAGCACAAATCAATCTAATGTCTACAGGTATAGATTCGTTAGACCCTAGAGGAGTAACTTGTCTGTTTTGCAGTACAGTGAGTAGTCTCACTTGCTGACCAAGACTTATATTACCAATTTCATCTAAGAACAGTGTACCACCATTAGCAGCTTCAAAACGTCCTTTCCTGTCTTCTCGCGCATCAGTAAAGGCTCCTTTTTTATAACCAAATAATTCACTTTCAAATAAGGATGACGAGAGTGCTCCAACATCAACTTTTACAAACGGTTTGTCACGTCTGTTAGAGTTATTATGTAAGGCTTTTGCAATAAGGTCTTTACCGGTGCCATTTTCACCTAATATAAGCACATTAGCATCCGTTGGTGCTACTTTTCTCAGTTTTACAAAGATGTCTTGCATAACATCACTTTCTCCTATAATCTCTGAGGTGTCAGCAACGATTTTTCCTTTTTTAGATGAACTTACTTTTTTAGATTCTAATAAAGTGGAGATTGTTGAGATGATCTTTTCATTTTTCCATGGCTTAACAAAAAAATCAGAAGCCCCTTCTTTAAGCGCTCTTATGGCGAGATCAATGTCAGCGTAGGCCGTGATTAAAATAACAGAAGTATCAGGTTTATAATTTTTAATCTTGTTCAACCAAAATATACCTTCATTACCAGTATTTACTAATCCATTAAAGTTCATATCTAGAATAACGATATCAAACTTTTTACCCTGAATTTGAGCATTTATATTGCTTGGGTTTTGCTCGGTAACTACTTCTTTAACCAAAGGTTTTAATAAAAGGCGTAAAGCATTTAAGATGTCTATGTCATCATCTATAACCAATATCTGAGCTTGCTTAAGTACCATATTTACAATATTACAATATTATATTCAGCTTCAGGCATCTGTAAAAAAGAAAAATTTAGAGCCTCAAAAGTGTATTAAAACCGAACATAAAGTGTATCAAAAGCGAACACTTTTAAAAGAGTTGAAAAATTTAAATAATTGATTTTCAGATTATTAGTTTTTTGGCACCATCTTCACTATGTATTACTGTGAAAACAAAACACTAATTATGGATGTTCCAATTGAGAAAAAATCATTTACTAAATCTAAACTAGCATTAATCATCGGCGGCGGCATTTTATTAGCACTCATTGCCTATGTTATTATTAGTACATCAGGAGGTCGTAAACTGAATGTTAATAAAGAACGAATAGCTATAAATACAGTGAAGAATGATGTATTTCAAGAGAACGTTCCAGTTAGCGGAACAGTATTACCAATAACTACTATATACTTAGACGCCATTGAAGGAGGAAGAGTAGAAGAAATATTTGTGGAGGATGGTGCTAAAATGAAAAAAGGAGACCCTATTTTAAGATTGTCTAATACGGATTTAGAGTTGAGTCTTATCAATCAAGAAACTTCAGTATATAATCTTTTGACTCAAATGCAAATATCTCAGAATGCAGCGCGCCAAAATACAATTAATAGATTAAATCAATTTACAGATGTTGAAAATAGTTTAATCGAAGCCAAGCGTGTATATGACTTAAATAAGCGTCTGTATGATAAGGGAGCTATAGGACGACAAGACTATGAATCGTCACTAAACAATTACAATTATCAAAAAGAACGTATGAAGCTTACTAAAGAGATCTTAGCACAAGATTCCATAGCTACCAAGCAAGAACTTCAACAGGCTAAAAATTCTTACGTAAGAACACAAAGCGCATTAGAGTTAATGCGTAAAAAAGTAGGAGATCTAGTCGTGAAAGCTCCGGTAGATGGTCAGCTCACATCTTTAGATGCAGAAATAGGGCAATCAAAAGTTAAAGGCCAACGTCTTGGTCAGGTGGATGTTCTAAGCGGTTATAAGGTTAGAATTGATATGGACGAGCACTATATTTCAAGAATTTATAATGGTCAAAAAGGAACATTTACCCTTAATAATAAACAATACACCCTAGTTATTAAAAAAGTATTCACTCAGGTAAACGGCGGACGATTTCAGGTCGATATGCATTTTGAAGGCGAGATTCCGGAGGGTATCAGACGCGGTCAGAATCTTCAGATTCGTGTAGCATTAAGTGCAGAAAAGCAAGCCTTATTGGTTCCTAAAGGTGGCTTCTTCCAAAAGACTGGGGGGAATTGGATATTCAAGGTTAGTGAAGACGGAAATTCAGCCTATAGAGTGGACATCAGATTAGGAAGTCAGAATACAGAATACTATGAAGTAGTTGAAGGCTTAAATGAAGGTGATAAGGTGATTACATCGAGTTATGACTCATATTCAGATATAGAAGAACTAATACTAAAATAAATCAGCAATTAAATTATTACATAATGATACAGATCAAGGAATTAGAAAAATTTTATAGAACAGAAGAGGTGCAAACTATAGCACTTAACAAGCTCTCTTTTGAAGTGAAAGAAGGCGAATTTGTAGCGATAATGGGCCCTTCAGGTTGCGGCAAATCAACATTGCTTAATATCATTGGATTACTAGATGATCCGGATGGAGGGAGTTTTAAGTTTAATGGTGAAGAAGTATCTAGCTACAACGAAAGAAAACGTTCCGAGTTACGTAAGCACAATGTAGGGTTTGTTTTTCAAAGCTTCAATTTAATAGACGAGCTAACTGTTTTTGAAAATGTTGAGCTACCATTAATCTACACAGGCGTAAAACCTGCGGAGCGCAAAAAACGTGTAGAAGAAGTTTTAGAGAAAATGCAAATCATGCATCGTCGTAATCATTTTCCACAACAATTATCCGGCGGTCAGCAACAAAGGGTAGCTGTAGCCAGAGCTGTTGTAAACAAACCAAAACTCATCTTAGCTGATGAGCCAACAGGAAACCTTGATAGTACTAATGGTAATGAAGTTATGGACTTGTTAATTGACTTAAACGAGGCAGGAACAACCATAGTAATGGTAACGCATAGCGAGCATGATGCTAAGTATAGTCATCGTATCATAAGAATGTTAGATGGGCAAAAGGTCACTGAAAACATTTTAATGTAAACCGTCAAATCAAAAAACGAACAATCATGTTTAAAAATTATCTCAAAGTAGCATTTAGAAACCTTCTCAAGAATAAGGTATACTCTCTTATCAATATCTTTGGTTTAGCTATAGGAATGGCAGCAACAATGCTGATTGGTCTTTGGATCATAGATGAATTATCGTACGACAATTATTTTGAAAATAAAGCGCAAATAGCTCAGGTCTTTCAGCACGAATCTAGTAATGGTGTGGTAGATACAGGACCAGCTATACCTAGACCTTTAGAGTTTGCTTTAAGAGAGGATTACAACGATAATTTTAAACATATCATAATGTCGTCATGGAACCAACCAAGATATCTCAAACATGGCGACATTAATATTAATGTGAATGGTAATTTCATGCAAGAGGCCGCTCCTGAAGTATTAGGATTGGAGATTATTGCCGGAGAACACAATGGAATAAAAGAGAAGTATTCTTTAATGTTAGCCGAATCTATTGCCAAAGCACTATTTAGTGATAAAGATCCTATCGGAAAAACGGTTAGAGTAAATAATAGAACCGATGTAGTAGTAACTGCCGTTTACAAAGATATTCCTGAAAACAACACGTTGAGTGATATAAAGTTCCTAATGCCATGGGATTTATATGTGTCTTCCTACCGATGGATTCAAAATGCTGAGGACTCATGGGGAAATAATTCCTTCCAGATGTTTGTACAGATTAATGATAATACATCTATGGAAACCATCTCTGCAAAGATCAAAGATGTAAAGAAAAGTAGATCGCCCGAAGAGGCTGAATATAATCCGGAAATGTTCCTTTTTCCTATGGAAGATTGGTACTTGCGATCAGATTTTGAAGATGGTGTTCAGGCAGGAGGACGAATAGAAAATGTTTGGCTGTTTGGTATCATTGGATTCTTCGTATTGCTTTTAGCATGTATCAATTTTATAAATCTGAGTACTGCACGTTCAGAGAAACGTGCTACAGAAGTGGGTATAAGAAAATCGATAGGGTCGCATAGAAGTCAACTTATCCTCCAATTTTTATGCGAATCTTTCCTAATTGTTATCCTATCCTTTGTATTAGCTACAGGTATTGTATTATTATTTTTGAACGGATTCAATAACCTGGCAAGTAAAGCCATTGTTTTCCCTTGGAATAATATTCAATTTTGGGGTGTTTCTATAGTATTTATAGCTATTACAGCAGTATTGGCTGGAAGCTACCCTGCGTTATATTTATCATCATTCAATCCTGTAGCCGTATTAAAAGGAACCTTCAAAGCAGGTCGTTTTGCAGCATTACCAAGAAAGGTACTTGTGGTTGCTCAATTTACAATTTCGGTAGCGCTCATCATAGGAACTATTGTTGTGATGAATCAGATACAGCATAGTAAAGACAGACCAGTAGGATATTCAAAAGAAGGTCTTATACAGATACCTGCTATGAGTACTGAATTTATTGGTAAGGCAGATCATCTTAGAAATGAATTTATTACCTCGGGAGCAGTTTTAGAAATGGCAACAACAAGTAGCCCTACTACTGACGTCTGGTCTAATAGGACAGGATATACCTGGGATGGTAAACCAGCAGGATTCCAGGACGATTTTGCCTATACCAATGTCTCTTACGAGTTTACAGATGCTTTAGGAGCTAAACTTATAGCAGGTAGGGGTTTTTCTAGAGAGTTTGCGACAGATTCTAATGCCGTTATTCTTAATGAAACAGCGGTAAAGTATATGGGAATACAAGATCCTGTTGGGAAATATATTAGAGATGCCGATATAGATGACCCAACACCTATGACGCCTCTAAAAATAGTTGGTGTTATTAAAGATATTGTGATGCAATCACCTTATAGTCCGGTGAAACAATCCATGTATGTTTTTGATAGAAGTGGAAATGCGAACTTCTACAATCTAAGGTTAAACCCGAATAAAAGTGTACGAGAAAATTTAGATATCATCGAGCAGACATTTAAAGCTAACTTCCCTAACCTCCCTTTTGAATATCAGTTTGTAGATGAAGAATACGGTGCAAAATTTAGATCCGAAGAGCGTACAGCTAGCTTAGCAAAAGTCTTTACACTATTGGCCATTTTTATTAGCTGTCTGGGACTTTTTGGACTTGCATCATTTGTAGCAGAGCAACGTACCAAAGAAATAGGCGTACGTAAGATATTAGGAGCCTCAATAAGTCAGTTATGGGTGCTATTATCTAAAGACTTTTTAGGCTTGGTTGTTATAGCATTAATCATAGGATCACCACTTGCCTATTACATGATGAGCCAATGGTTGCAAAAGTTTAGTTACCGAACCGATATTTCCTGGACCGTGTTCGCAATAGCATGCTCAGGAGCACTGGTCATAACTATAGTTACAGTAAGCATACAAGCAATAAAAGCCGCTACTGCTAACCCGGTAAACGCATTAAGAACAGAATAAATCAATCAAAAAAACAACTAATTATGATCTTAAATTATATAAAAATTGCGTTCAGAGGTCTATTAAAAAATAAGGGCTATAGCTTTCTCAATATTTTTGGTTTAGCTATAGGTATTACTTGTGCTAGCCTCATATTTTTATGGGTTGAAGACGAACTGAGTTTTAATACATCATTTCCTAAGCAAGATCAGGTGTATGTGATACCTACAAATCAGCAATATGAAGGGGAGTGGCGTACTTTTTATTCCACACCGGGACCATTAGCTCAGGACATGAAGAATGAAATTCCTGGGGTAGTTAGAGCTACTCGATCTAGTGGATTAACACAAACATTTAATGTTGGCGATAATGCTATTAGTAGCTATGGGCGCTATGTTGATGAAGATTTTTTAGAAATTTTCAGTTTAAATTTTATTGAAGGATCTATTGATAATGCTTTTAATAATCCTGAAGCTATAGTACTTAACAAATCAACCGCCAAAACACTTTTCGGAACGAGCACAGGTATAGTAGGTGAAGTAGTCAGAATGAATGACAGAGATAATTACCTTGTTAGTGGTATTATAGAAGACCTACCGGAAAGTGTAACGTTTGGTTTTGATTGGGTAGCTCCATTTGAGCGTTACAGAGATGGTGCTGAATGGATGACTGAATATGGGAGTAATTTTTCAGACACCTTTGTTGAGTTAGCTCCGGAAGCAAGTTTTGAAACAGTAGATGCAAGACTTCGCGAATTTATACAAGAAAAAAGTGGAGACGAATATACTTACGGCTTTTTACATACGATCAAAGATTGGCATTTGAGATCAAAGTTTGAAGGGGGTGAAAAAGTTGGAGGTAGGATTACATATGTTCGATTATTCTCAATAATAGCAATGATAATATTACTTATTGCCTGCATCAACTTCATGAACCTATCTACAGCTAGAAGTGAGAAACGAGCTAACGAGGTTGGGGTGAGAAAAGCTATGGGGTCTGGTCGCTCAAGATTAATGTTTCAATTTATTGCTGAAGCCATTATGATGTCCTTCTTTGCAACAGTTTTGAGTGTGTTTCTATTATACATTCTGTTGCCACAGTTTAATGTATTAATTGACAAA
The DNA here is from genome assembly GCA_965230605.1 of Winogradskyella sp. Classification (GTDB taxonomy): domain Bacteria; phylum Bacteroidota; class Bacteroidia; order Flavobacteriales; family Flavobacteriaceae; genus CBDDLD01. Next base: position 846,632 of record CBDDLD010000004.1, read on the forward strand.
ACTCTAGTTTTAAACTTAAGTAGCCCTTTACACATAGGAATTTTGCTAAGCATTACCATATTATGTGGTGTAATAGCAGGCCTATATCCCGCATTGTATTTGTCATCATTTAAACCTGTTGATGTTTTAAAGGGTGTTAGAGTTACTACCGGATCAGCAACATTTATAAGAAAAGGATTAGTGGTTGGTCAATTCACCATTTCCATTGTATTTATAATCAGTACAATACTAGTCTACCAACAGATTCAACATGTAAAGAATAGAGAATTAGGGTATGATAAAGAACAACTTATCTCAATGCGTGCTAATCGTCAAATGATTGATAAATTCTCAGTGATCCAACAAGAACTAGTTAACTCAGGAGCTGTGAAGAGTATAGCATTAAGTAACTCTCAATTATTATCTGGTGGTAATAATGGCTCAGGATTAACATGGCAGGGAGGAACTGACACTGAGGATGTGTTGATTTCATTTAGATATGTGAGCTCAGATTTTTTAGAAACCACAGGAATAGACCTTATAGAGGGTAGAGGTTTTAGTGATAATATTGACAAAGATAGTACGAGTGTCATAATTACAGAATCCTTTGCGAAATTAATGGGTGAAGGTAGTGCAATTGGAAAACAAATTAATAGAGGCATCGATTATACTGTTATTGGTATTGCAGAAGACTATTTATATGGAGATATGTATGAAACTAGTGACCCTGTCATGTTCTTTAACTATAATAACTATGCACGTTATTTATATATAAAAACTGATACTAATGTGTCAATTAGCGAGGCCCTTTCAAATATTGAATCTGTTATGAAAAAAGCAAATCCAGTATTTCCGTTCGAGTATGCATTTGTCGATGAACGATTTGATGCTAAATTTAAGAGCGAACAACTGGTTGGAAAATTATCTCAAATTTTTGCAATACTGGCCATAGTTATATCCTGCTTAGGACTCTTCGGATTAGCCGCATATACAGCAGAACAAAGACGTAAGGAGATAGGTGTTAGAAAAGTTTTAGGTGCTAGCGTTTCTACAATTGTAAGATTGCTATCAAAAGATTTTATGAAACTGGTATTTATTGCCATTATAATAGCTATTCCTATAGCTTGGCTGGCCATGCGAAACTGGCTTCAAGATTATGCATACCGTATAGAAATCAACTGGTGGATATTTATAATAGCAGGCCTAACAGCAATATGTATTGCATTATTGACCGTTAGCTTTCAAGCTGTAAAGGCAGCCATTGCTAATCCGGTGAATAGTTTAAAAACAGAATAATTCAATCATCAAAAAACGAAGAACCATGATTTTCACACATTTAAAGATAGGCTTTAGAAACATAGCAAAGCATAAAGGGTTTTTAGCCCTAAATGCGGGAGGGTTGATTATTGGACTAACTGCAGTACTTCTAATCAGTTTATGGGTGAATCATGAGCTGAGTTATAACAAACCGTTCCCTAAGTACAACAACATTGCGGCGGTAATGCAAAATGTGACATTTGGAAATGAAATCAGAAGCTATACAGGTCAACCCATGCAATTGGCACCTGTGCTCAGGGAAGAGTATGGCAATCATTTTAAATATGTGGCTACTAGTGCAAGAAATAGGCAGTATACGATTACCTATAATGAAGAAATAATTATGCTTCGCGGTAGATTTGCAGAACCCGATTTAGCTCATATTTTAGATTTAAAGATGATGGCAGGAAGTAGAGATGCCCTTACAGATATCTCTTCGGTTTTACTCTCAGAAAGCGCCGCGAAAAACATATTCGGTATTGAAGATCCTATGAATAAAACGCTAAAGTTAAGCTCTAGTATGGAGGTTAAAGTTGCGGGAATCTATGAAGACTTGCCTGAAAACTCAAACTTCAAAGATGTACAATTTATAGCGCCGTGGGAACTGCTAAAAAAAACACAGAATTATGAAAGCCGATTAGGCTGGGGGAATTTTTGGTTCAATGTATATGTGCAATTAAATGATGAAGATGCTCTGGCAGATGTTTCTACGCTTATCAAGGATGTTAGAAGGAACAACTATTCTGAGAGTCAGTATGATGCTGAGGTGTTTCTTTTTCCAATGTCTAAATGGCATTTATACTCCAAATTTGAAAATGGTAAAAGTGTTGGCGGAAGGATAGAGTCGGTAACCATGTTTAGTATTATCGGCATTTTTATATTGCTGTTAGCTTGTATTAATTTTATGAACTTGAGCACAGCACGCGCCTTAAAAAGGGGGAAAGAAGTGGGCGTGAGAAAAACATTAGGCTCCTCTAGAAAACAATTGATTTTTCAGTTTTTTACAGAATCCTTTGTGGTTATTTTAGCGTCTTATGTTATAGCCTTGTTATTAGCTATTTTGCTATTACCTCAATATAACACTCTTACACTTAAAGACATTACGGTACCTTTTGGAACGTTATCCTTCTGGGGGATCAGTATTGGACTCATAAGCATCACAGCTATTCTAAGTAGTCTATATCCCGCTATCCAGCTTTCAGGGTTTAAACCCGTTAAAGTATTAAAAGGGATAAGCAGTACGAATAAAAGTTCAGTGGCCTTAAGAAGAGGGCTTATTGTAGTTCAGTTTGCCATTTCCGGAATCCTGATTATAGGAACAATAACCGTTGTTAAACAAATTAATCATGCAAAAGACAGGCCTATAGGGTTTGATAAAGATATGCTAGTGAGTATCCCAATGAATAATAATCGCGTATTGCAAAGTTTTGGAGCCATTAAGAACGAACTTTTAGAATCCCCATACATTGACCAGGTAACGGCTTCAGATGTACGCGTTACAAGTACCACAACAACGAATGGAGGTTTTAACTGGAAAGGAAAAGACCCAAATTTTGAGGAAGAGTTTTATACCATACGTGCTACACACGGTTTTGGTGAAATGGTAGGATGGGAAGTTTTGGAAGGAAGAGATTTTTCTAGAGATTTCCCAAGTGACTCATTGGCATTTTTGGTTAATGAAACAGCTGTTAAATATATGGGCCTCGAAAATCCAATTGGAGAATATATTGAATGGGGTGATAATGGTAATCATAAAATTATCGGAGTAGTAAAGGATATGGTAACACTATCGCCTTTCGACCCTATTGTACCTACCTTATATAAACTGCATTACGGTGACTTTTTAAATTTTGTAAATATAAAAATAGCACCGGGAGATAATGCGATTCAAGGAGCCATGGACAAAACGAAAAGCGTTTTTCAAAAATACAATCCGGAAAACCTGTTTACATACACGTTTATGGACGAAGAATATCAAGAGAATTTTGATGCAGAGAAACGTACTGCCAAATTGGTAGGTATATTTTCAATTGTCGCCATCTTTATAAGTTGCTTGGGTGTATTAGGGTTAGCTACCTATATGGCCATACAACGAAAAAAAGAAATAGGAATACGAAAAGTTTTAGGAGCTTCCGTGCAATCTATTTGGCAATTGTTATCAAAACAATTTGTGGTACTAGTAGTAGTTTCATTATTCATAGCTATGCCATTAGGATATTACTTTTCATCACAATGGTTGGCAAAATTTAGTTACCGTATTGATGTGAGCTTAGGAATTTTTGCGCTCACAAGCTTTATCATACTTGGAATTACGTTATTGGCAATAAGTTTTCAAGCTATTAAAGCAGCAGTTGCAAACCCCGTCGAAAGTTTAAAAACCGAATAATTTAAAAACAGAAACAATGAAAAATTTTAAATACATCTTACTGATAATAGCATTCGTAGCAATGCAAACAGTAATAGCTCAGGCTAAGGATTTAGAACCATTTAATGCAGTAGCCATAAGCCCGCACATATCTGCCACTTTTGTTGAAGGCGATAAGGAATCCATCACTATTAATGAATTATTAGTTAGTGAAGATAAGGTGAATATAGAAATTAAAAGCGGAAAGCTGTATGTCTACCTAGATGATGCTAAGAATATAACGAAGCATGAGAAGGTGAAAAAGGATGGTATGAAAATGAAAGTGCCTATTTACAAGAAGGTGGTTTTAAATGTAACCATTACCTATAAGTCACTAGATAAAATGACGATCAAGGGAGAACAAAAAATTACATGTGAAAGTAAGATAGTTACTGATGACTTTAGACTGACAGTGTATGGTGAACCGGAGATAGTTTTTGAAGGGATCGAGGCCGAAGAGTTTGTGACAACAATGCATGGTGCTGGTTTATTAAAAGTAAAAACAGGAACTACCAATTATCAAAAGATAACAGCTTATGGAGAGGGTGTTTTTGACTTGTCTGAATTAGATAATAAAACATCGAGACTAGTAGCTTATGGCGAAGCCGAGTTTTACCTTCAATCGTCTGAACGTATTAAGATCACAGCCTATGGTGAGGCTTCACTTTCATACAAAGGTGATGCTGTTGTAAAAAGAGGCATCAATATTGGAGGTGTTGAGATCTCAAGAATCGATTAATTAAAATCATCAATCATTAACTTAAAATCAATTATCAAATGCTTTTAAAATTAAGTCAAGCGAGTAGAGTTATTAATTCTGGTGGCAAAGAGTTAGCATTATTGAATAATATCAACTTAGAGGTCAAAGAAGGCGATTTCATATCATTAATGGGACCTTCCGGATCAGGAAAGTCCACATTGCTTAATTGTATTGGAATGCTAGATAGTTTTACAGGTGGTGGATATACCTTTTTAGGAGAGCCGGTCCATAGCATGAAAGAAAAGAGCAGGTCCAAATTGTACAAAGAATATATAGGATTTGTATTTCAAGCTTATCATCTCATAGACGAGTTGACTGTAGAAGAAAATATTGAAACGCCATTACTTTATAAGAATGTGAAGTCTTCGGAACGAAAAGCATTGGTAGCAGATATGTTGGATCGATTTAATATCGTCGGTAAAAAAAATCTGTTCCCTGTACAGTTGAGTGGAGGGCAACAGCAATTAGTGGGTATAGCCAGAGCCTTGATATCGAAGCCTAAGTTAATTCTTGCTGATGAGCCAACAGGAAACCTTAATTCTAAACAAGGGGAGGAGATCATGGAATTGTTTTCAGAATTAAATAAAGATGGTGTAACCATTATTCAAGCCACACATTCAGAAAGTAATGCGTCATATGGATCCAGGATCATCAATCTTTTAGATGGTGAAATTGTTAACGATTAACTTCTAGAAATCATGTCATTTAAAACCATTATAGGCCTTTGTGTACTACTTGGGCAATCCATTGTATTCTCACAAAACAATATCACAGAAAAGTATACTCTAGACCAGTGTATTGCTCTGGCTCTTGAAAATAATCTGGATTACAGATCGTCTAAGTTGACAGCCAGATCATCAGATATTAATTTTAAACAATCTAAAGCTAATCTATTACCCTCAATAAATGGGAATTACAATATTGGAGTCAATAACGGTAGAAGTATCGATCCGTTTACCAATGATTTTATTAATCAACGATTAACGTTTTCGAATGCGAACCTCAATTTAGATGCTACAATATTTAATGGGTTTCGTTTATTAAATTCTGTGAAGCAACAGCGTTATAATAAACTGGCTGCAAAAATGGAAATTGAAGAAGCAAGGCAAAACCTTATTCTTAATGTTACACTGGCTTATTTACAGGTATTAAATAGCAGAGATGTTCTTGAACTTAATAGAAATCGATTAGAAGTGACGAATAAACAAGTCAAGCTTCAAGAAGATCAATATAATGAAGAGGTTGGTAATCCTGCAGATTATACAGATATCTTAGGTCAGAAATCGATAGATGAGACTAATATTTTAACCTCTGAAAGTGCATTAAACAATGCAAAACTGAATTTATTACGATTATTAAATCTAACCGAAAATATTGATATAGATACAAAAGACATTCTTTTAGATGTACAAGAATATTCACTAAGCTCGGATGAGGTGTATAATGATGCACTGGAAAATTTAGCGACGTTTAAAGCAAGAACGTTGAGAGTTGAAGCAGCAAAAAAAGGCGTAGGTGTAGCTAGAGCTCAGTTCATTCCGGAAATATCAATTTTTGGTCAGGTAAATACCAATTATTCGAGTGTTGCGGAAACATTTACCGAAACGGGGAGTAATATTGTTGAGACGGGTGATTTTGTAACCGTTGGAGGTCAGGATTTACCGGTCTTAACTGAGCAGAGATCCTTTAGTTCACAGACCATTAGTTATGCAGATCAGTTCGAGAATAATTTGAACTCTGTAGTCGGATTGTCAGTAAGAGTGCCTTTATTTAATGGGTTTAGGGCAAAGAATAATGTGGCTCTCGAAAAGATAAGAGTTGAAGAATCTTTGGTGGAATTAGAACGGACCCAGTTAGATATAAAAAATACCATACAACAAGTACATTTCGATATGGTAGCTGCATACGATCGTTACCTAAGCTTATTAAAACAAGTGGATGCTTTTGAGCGCTCCTACAGTGTAAATGAAGTACGATTTAATAATGGCGTGTCTAATTTTGTAGCTTATATCACTAGTAAAAATAATTTGGACAATGCTAGAGCTAATTTAGCCAATGCGAAGTATGCCTATTTACTGCGTGTGAAGGTATTGGAGTATTATAGAGGGTTATCGCTTTAATCAAATAAGGGAATCAAAATAAAACCTTTAATCTGTTATGGATTAAAGGTTTTATTTTGATGAGGATGTATATCGAAATATATTATCTTTAACATTAAAACTAAAAACACAGACTTATTTATGTGTTGCTCACAATTATGGAAAAAGCAATCAATAATTTCTGTCCTCGTTCAGGAAGACCTGTTTCAAGTGATTCACTAACCAAATATCGAGGTTTTACGGTGGGTTTTTGTAATCCCGGTTGTCGCGACGATTTCGCTAAAAACATAAAAGGTAATCCTGAAGATTCGAATTACTTTGATGTTGTGATCAAAGAAAATAAGTTATCTCAAAGTTAAACGAAATACAACAATGTGTATAACGCATGCCCAAGTGGGTACGCACCATACACAGACTGTTGGCAATAATTCTCACTTAATAGAATTTTATGTTGCTTAGGCAACTTTTCAAGTTGTTTTTTCGTCTTTATAATAAGAAACCATTTTAAAACTTGAGTAATGAAAAATTATATTCAAAAAGCTGGATTAATTTCTGGAATCGGAATTTTGATCATGGTACTTACAGTACCAATCGCAGAATTCGCAATTTTTCCTGAACTAATTGATTATCAAAATGCCAAAAACACTTTTAACAATATTACCGAAAATCGAGTCTTATTTACCTCAGGAATTTTTTTGCACTTAATTACCTTAATTTGTGATGTTATAGTCGCATGGTCTCTATACTTATTTCTAAGACCAGTGGATAGGGGATTCTCACAACTTGTAGCGCTTTTTAGAATTGTGTTCTCTGTAGTCACTCTAGCAGCACTGCTAAATTTGGTGAATGTACTTACCTTAACACAAGATTCTAGTTACCTTATGGCTTTTGACCAATCGATTCATTCCAAAGTTTTATTATCAATAAAGAACTTCAATCTTGAATGGAGTTTTGCATTTACATTTTTTAGTATTTATCTGGTCCTGTTGGGAGTTTTGGTTTATAAAGCTTCTTATGTTCCAAAAATCTTGGGCATTCTATTGATTATAGCTGGGGTAGGCTATTTCATAGATACAATAAGGTCCTTCTTTTTCCCTACTCTCAAAATGGATTATATAATGATTACATATTTTGGGGAACTCGTCTTCATGTTTTGGCTTCTTATAAAGGGTTGGAGGGTGAAAGTCCCAAGTTCAATTTAACAACAAAACAGAGTGTAATAAAAGATAAAACTCTATAAAACCAAGTAGAAAATATTAAAAACAACAATGTGTATAGCTCATTGCAGCTGAATTTTCAATAAAAAATTACTCGCATTTTCTCTATTTTAGGTTAATGCTGAAAAGTCCATTGGACATTTTTAGTAACGAATCATATACAAAACTGTTGGCAGCAATTTCACAGCGATATTGCTTCGCACTTTTAACTTAATCATTAGCATTTATCAAACAACCTGCAACGGTAAAATATTTTTGTCGTCTTTTTATTAGCTGAATCAATTTGTAATGAAATTTAAAACTAACTTATTAAAACTAGTTTCACTGATATTACTTTCCTGCTCTAGCAGTAATAAAGATATTCTGATACTTAAACAAGGAAATTTAATTGATGTTAATACAGGTAATATAACAACTACCTCAATATATATCCAAAATGGTGAAATAAAAGAGATTGGGAATTTTGACGAATTACGAATACGACATATTGGGAGAGACAATATTATTGACTGTACTTCCAAATATATACTACCAGGCCTTTTTGATATGCATACCCACATTTATGAAGAACAAAATTCATATCAGTATCTAAATAAATTACTAAAAAAAGGAATAACTTCCATTAGAGACATGGGAGGTGTGGCTGACTCTATTGCAAATTGGAAATATTCTGATGTAAACAAACGTTTCAATATTCCAAATATTTGTTTTGTGGGTTATACATTGGATGGTGAAGGCAGTACGGATTCTCATCATATCTTGATTAGAAATAGAAATGATATTGATAGCTTAATGATAAAGTTTGATTCTTTACAGGTAGATGCTCTAAAAGTTCATAATTTTTTCCCAGATTCTTTAATAAATACCTTGGTAGAAAAAGGGAAACAATTTGAATTAAAAGTAGTTGGGCATATCCCCTTAGGTGTAAGTTTAGAATATGCAGTTAATAATTTTGCAACTATAGAGCATGCATCTTCATTAATAAGTGCACTTGTATATCAAAAGGATAATGGTATTGAAAACATTACCCAGGCTTTTATAAAATTAGACTCTGAATATTTGACTAAACTTTCTAAGCTCTTTAATGAATCTGGAACTGCCTTCACACCTACACTTTACACTCATTATTTAGGGTATGAACAAGTGTCAAATACGTTTCAAAAAGAATTGGGTATGAAGATGTACAAACGTTTTGAAATGATTGTGAAACATTTAGCAGAAAATGATGTTATAATTTTAGCAGGCTCTGATGTAGTACCAATAAGCAGTAGCAATTTAAATTCCCTTCATATGGAATTAGAAGCCTTATCAAAAGCAGGATTAGATAATTTAAAAGTAATACAGAGTGCAACGATTAATCCAGCAAAAGTCCTCAAAATAAATGATAGATACGGTACTATTAGCAAAGGGAAGATTGCAGATTTAGTCTTACTAAAAGATAATCCATTAAATGATGTAACTAATATAAATAAAGTTCAACTCGTGATTAAGAATGGAAAGATAATAGATTAAATCAAAAACGTTGTACAATAATGTATAAAGGCAATTACGACGGACTAGCAAGGGGTTTTTATCGTAGAGTGGAGGAGATTAACTTTGCTGTTCTCTATCACCCCATTATGTAAATGTATCTTAAAAGTTGTTGAGGTTCAACTTTTAAACAACAAAGCTCAATCAAGTCATACTTGTTGAGCTTTTTACGCTTAATTGTGGAGTCGGGGAGATTAGCTGTCGCTGTTCTCACCTTTCCAAAATTGCAAATCAAAATTTTGATTTTTTTTGCATCATTCCAATCTTAAAAATAAATTTTCAGATTTCCATTTTACAAAATACAACAATTTTGGAGTGTTGTGGAGTCGGGGAGAATCGAACTCCCGTCCAAACAAGCAACTAAAGAGCTTTCTACATGTTTAGTTTTTTATTGGTTGTCGGTGATAAACCGGTAAAAAACAACCTACTTATCACTTAGCTTCTTAAGTTTCAAAATGCTATCGAAGCACTAACATTTCTAGGTTGACTTTAACGATGCCTCTAAGTAGAACGCCGTTAACCAAGGCTTTCAAGAGACATTTAGCTTGCACACCTAGTGTGCCGAGGCTTGATCTTACTATAATTCAGATATTAAGCAGCTAAAGCGTAGTTATTTTCGCCGTTTAAAATTTGATATCGCCTTTAACGTGTTTCAATATCATAACACGACATGCTTACCATTCAATTGATCTTGCTGTCAAAACCAGTCGACCCCATTATTTCAAAGAACCCTTTCATACAAAAGGATAGCGAAGTTACAAAAAAAGTTGTGCAACCTCTTATTTCCCATTATTTTCGTGCAAAAATTATTCCAGAGTAATTCTGTCAGTAATCTGACATACAAACCAGATCATAATGAAGTTTGCAATTATAAAAGAACGTAAGAATCCACCAGACCGCCGTGTTGTCTTTTCTCCAGAAAAACTTGCTGAAGCCAGATCTCAGTATCCTATGGCAGAGTTTGTTGTAGAGTCGTCTGATATTCGAGTGTTTCCTGATGAAGCGTATAAAGCTAAAGGATTTAAAGTGACAGATGATGTCAGTGATTGTGACGTTATGATCGGTGTTAAGGAAGTACCTATAGTGCATTTAATACCTAACAAAAAATACTTCTATTTCTCACATACGATTAAAAAACAACCTTATAATAGAGAGCTACTCAAAGCGATGCTCGATAAACACATTGAGATGATAGATCATGAGACCATCATCAAAGAAAACGGAGCACGACTTATTGGGTTTGGGCGTTATGCCGGTTTAGTAGGCGCCTATAATGGATTTAGAGCACTTGGATTAAGAGATGGGTTATTTAATCTGCCAAAAGTAGAAACACTGTATGATCTTAATGCTGTAAAAACAGAGTTAGATAAGATCACGCTTCCAAATATTAAAATATTACTTTCCGGTACAGGAAAAGTGGCTCATGGCGCCAAGGAAATTCTAGATCACTTACAAGTTAAAGAAGTTAGTGATGCGTTATACTTAACGTCTAAATTTTCTGAGCCAGTTTATTGTAGGGTAGATGTGATGGAATATAGCAAGCGTAAAGACGGTAAAGTAGGCGATAAAAACGAGTTCTATAAAGACCCAAGTGGTTATGAAAGTAATTTTATGCCCTATGCTAAAGAAACCGATTATTTTATAGCTGGACATTTTTATGGTCATGGTGCGCCATATCTGTTTACTAGAGAAGATGCAAAGCATTCTGAATTTGCAATTAATTTGGTCGCAGACATATCTTGTGATATTGATGGCCCAGTGGCTTCTACATTAAGAGCTTCTACTATTGAAGACCCTTTCTATGGCTATGATGCTCAAACAGAATCTGAAGTTGCCTATGATGCAAAAGATGCTATTACAGTAATGGCCGTAGATAATTTACCATGCGAACTTCCTAAAGACGCCAGTGAAGGTTTTGGAGATGCCTTTTTAGAACATGTCATTCCTGCATTGCTTAATGGCGATAAAGACCGTATTATAGAACGAGCACAAATGACGACAAGTGATGGTAAACTAACACCACGCTTTGCCTATTTACAAGATTATGTAGATGGCAAAGAATGATGTGGCTTAGATAAGGTTTTAAATATCCAAAAACCGATAGCTAAAAAACTTCCAAAACCTATTATAAACAACCAGGCTTCTTTGTGGCCCAGAGGTTGAAAAATGATAGATAGAGTATCTTTTATAATTCGTTGAGGTTGACTCAATATTTCCCAAGAGTTATAACGCAGAAACCGACCCAAATAGACCCCTAAAGCAGATAAGAATAGTACAGCAAGAGTGATGCTCCTCACATACCAGATATTCAGTTTCGATTTCAATAGGTCTTGCATATGTGATAGTGACACATAAAACAGGAATAAGCCTGAAGCAGCAAACGACAGTACTACTAATATATCAAACCATAAAAAAGGAGTTCTGCTAATCTTAAGGTGTAATAGGTCGGTAATGATATAAGGTGCATTTGGTAAAAAAAGCAACCATGCCATGAACCATAATCCCAAAGCTATTGTGCTGAGGTTCTTTTTAGATGTAATGTACATGGTAATGAGGTAAGGAATAACTGCTAAGAATAGATTCCATATTAAAAATATATAGAAATAGGATCTGTTGAGTTTGATTCGTAAAACAAGTAAAACGATGCTGAATAGCATAGCAATACCAATGGTACGATGTGTTTCTGTTTTCTGTTTGATGTAATTTATAACTGTTTTCATGATTTTAAATGTTCTATGATTAGGACGGTAATTAACCCGATCGTGTAGGCGATAAGATCAGTAATATGAAACGTACTGCCTAGAATTAACTTGGCGAGCTTATTATCTTGTACGTTTAAAAATTCTACTAGGTTGGCAAGTTGTAAGAATTCAATAGTAAAGGCTATAAGACCAACAAAAAGGACTGTGGTTAAGACTTTCAAATTTGTAAAACCTCTAACAAGACAATAGAGTAGTATGACCACTAAATAATCACCAAAAGTATAGCGTATAAACCCTTCTTTAATGATGAAAGCAATCCAGATTTCAATAAGAAAAAGGATCAAGGCAATAACGAGGTATGTTTTATTGATCTGTAGTTTCATTCTATCAAAATAGGTTTACCTAAAAATTTGGGCTCAACATTAAACGTGATATCCAAGCTGGCTTTAGCTCTAGCCAGATACTCTCTTAATCGGGCTTTGATGCCATAGTTTCCTTTTATGGTTCTAGCGTTATATGCTACTGCATCAATTCCATTATTTTTAGCAATGTAAATAGCACGTTCATTATGAAATTTCTGAGATATGATGGTTACTTTTTCTAACCCAAAAATAACTTTAGCTCTTACAATAGAATCTAAAGTCCTAAATCCGGCATAGTCTAGAAATATTCGTTCCTCTGGCACTCCTCTTTTAATGAGATCATTTTTAAAATCAGTAGGTTCATCATAGCTTTTCCTTCCATTATCCCCACTAACCAATACAAAGTCAATTTTCCCTGCTTTGTATAAAGCTACAGCAGCATCAATACGATACTTGTAATAGAGGTTTAATCTACCATCCTTGGTGAGTTTCCCTGCTCCTAATACCAGACCAACTCTATTGTGGGGAATTTCTAAGATGTCATCAAACACAAAATTTTTGGCTTGACGACCAATACGATAGTCTGTAATTATGACTGCAATAAGGATGAATATTGCCAGAAGTATTAAAATCTTTATTTTTTTCATAGGTTGTGAGATGATAGATTGAGTGCAGCTATTTGAGATTTAGTAAAAATGGAGCATCTAAAATCTTCTATAGATACCATTAGAAGTTTGCTATAATCATACTGGTGAAATGCATTGGCTTTAAGTCCAACTTTATACGATTTGTAATAGTACTTTAAATAATCTGGCAGTATAGAAACCCCTAGTATTATAGCACCATACATATAGGGGCTTCGTTTGCCATTACCAAAACATAAGCATTGCAGTGCAATTTCATCTTCCACTGCTGTACCGTAGCCACAGACAACATGATAACAATCGTGCCGTTCAACTTTAGGAATTAATTCAAATCCATTAACGTCTAAGAAATTTCCGAGGTGTTTTCCAATTGTTACTTCAGGATAACCCAAGAGATCTTTTTTAGTGACTCCCCATGGCTTATGATTTTTATATAGGTTGGTGTAGATCCTCTGTGAGTGATCAAATAGCCATTCGATGAATTGTTTTCTTTGTTTTTTCATGATTAAAAGCACTTTGTATTTCAAAGTAAATGACAAAAAAAATATTATTTGTTCTGTATCAACTTTTCTAAAGCATCTATATGCTTCCTGAATTCCATTTTTCCTGTTTTCGTTGCACTGTATCTTGTATTTGGTTTTCGTCCAATAAATTGTTTTTCAACAGATATATATTCTGCTTTTTCCAATGCTTTAGCATGGCTTGCTAAATTTCCATCTGTAACACCTAATAATTCTTTTAAGGTGTTAAAATCTGCATATTCGTTAACCATAAGTATAGACATAATACCCAGTCGTATACGATGATCAAAAAGTTTATTTATGTTATTTATAATGCTCAAAGCTAATTTTCTAGTATGTAAACTTAAGACTTTAAGCTTTTACATCATATTTAAAATGCATTACTGCCCCATAGACAATATGCATTACACCAAATCCTAATGTCCATAGCCAAAATCCATAGCCAGGGTAGAGGGCACATATTAATCCTAATACAACTTCAATGTATCCTAGATATCGAATATCTCCGATACTATATTTTGATGCATTTATAAGTGCTAAACCGTAAAAAATCAACATGAGCGCTCCGGTTTGACCATATTTATGCTGATTGAGGATGATCAATATATATAAACCTCCAGCAACCAAGGGAATTAAGAAATTAATAAGTAATCGCCTAGAGGAGCTATCCCATATTTTCGAACCATTCTTTTTGGCTTTGCGCATGGTTAGAAAAATACCGGTAGCAACACTAAGGAATGCAATTAGAAATAAATCGAGCATAACAAGTCTATACACTTTACCATCTAACAGAAGTGTACCATAACTATATTCCATTACAAGCCAGTACGCAACTGCTGCACCTATCAACGCGTAAACTCCTGCCAGAATTCCAGATAAACCACTGAGTGAAATAAAGCGAGATGATTTGTTCATTAAATCCTTAATCTCACTAATGTCTTTTAAATAATCTTTGGATTCCATAAAAGTACTTTGAAATACAAAGTAAAATAAAATACACCATTATTCAAAATGAAATAGATAAAATATTTTAATCAATTATTACTGAATAAGGAAAATTAATGAATCTAACGTTTTAATGTAAAGTGTCCATAGTACACATCTCCATTTTGACGCACTACTCTAAACCAATAATCAGATGTTGGCATATCCATACCATTGAATGTGCCATCCCATCCTATGTCGTAGTGTTTTAAATGGGATAACAATTTTCCATAACGGTCATAAACAAATATATCGATGTTCTCTTCTACATAGGCATTAATAACACGCCAGTAGTCATTAACGCCATCGTCATTTGGTGTGAAAAACCGATCGTAGTAAAGTAAGAAAAGTTTATCACTTACGGTTTCTCTTAAACATCTAGAGTCTCTAACATACACATAGTAATCGTCTAAAGGGAGGTTAGTAAATATTGGAGAATCTTGGTAGTTAATGCCATCTACAGAGAATTCATACATTCCATTTTCACTTAAAATAACCTCAATAGAATTGTGATTCCTGCTCCAGTCAAAAACTTTTATTTCTTCTATTACCGGTGCCTCATCACCAGTAAGGACTACTATTGTTGTTTGTGTAGAACAAGTAAATGTGCCAAAATCTTTTTCTACATGTAACGTATATCTACCGGTATCATATAAGGTTACTGTTTGTGTATCAGCACCATTAGACCAAGAGTAACTGGTAAACCCATCTGGGGCAGTAATAGTCACCCCTTCTTCTGTATTGCATATATAATGCTCTTCCGGGAGATCAATAGATATGAACTCGGGTGTGTTAATGTTAAAGCTGGTGATGTCATAGCAGTTTGGGCTTAATCTGTTTTCAACTCTGATCCACATAGTTAATGTCCCTATTTCAGGAATAAATTCTAATACATCATTACTTCTGAGTAATGCATCTTCTTCAGAAAAGAAATATTTTACATCAAATATCCCTGGATCTAGACCATTTAATACATCCTCATTAAAATTAGAAAAAAAGATAGTAGTATTTTCGGAGCATATGTTTACATCATCTGGTGGCGATATAGATGGAGTTGGATAAATAGTGATGTTTCTTGTATCTGTATAGGCCAGAACATTATTTTCATTATCAAAAGCTTCAACAGTCACAGTATATGTGCCTGGATCAAGATATGTGTGTCTTATGTTTTCTCCAAATGCGACACTTCCATCACCTAGGTCCCATGTATAAGTTGCATCTTCAGTTCTTAGGGGAGTAGAATAATTAAGCTCAGTTTCTTCACCTTCACAGATATTAATAAAAGAAATACCTTCGGGATATTTAGGTAATAAAAAAGTGGGAAGATCAAGTAAATTGGTACCACTTAAATTGAGAACATTCGAGTTGTAGTTGCAGCCCACTCCAATGACATTCGGCTCTTGAATAGCACCTATGAATGGTTCTCCGTTCTGGATACTGTAGATTTGTCCGTTAGGTCCAAGTTTAAGATATGGGTAGTTTGAGCCGGTTACAATATCTACTCTGGGAGGAATATTATTGATGTCTGATATGTCATACTGTTGTATACCACCGCCATTATATGTGGTATATAGTACTTTACTATTTGGAGAGAATTCCACGGCAGTAAAAGGACCCAAAGCCTCTGATTGATCTAGTTCTTCTTCTTCATATACTAAGTCCAACGTTCCTGTTAAGTCGTTAAATTCTAATAGAAATAGCTTTCTCAATATTGGGAAAGCGGCTGCAATGAGTTTATTATTTGGTGATACCTGTATGAGTCCAAAATTGGCAGCATTACCATCAAAAAAGTCAACACCCTCTTGAGAACCTATTGAAGTTGTGGAAATTCCATTTTCTGTTATTAAATAGGAGCGATAACTGCCTTGTCGTAAAGATATTAGCCAGGTGTCTCTACCATTAGCATGACGAGCAGTAACCAACTGCTGGCCAACATCATTAGCCATAATAACATGCGTATTATCCGGATCGAGCCCACCTAATCCATTATCAAGAGACATGTCTACTATAGTGTAACCTAATCTACTTCTAATGCCGTCTAAAATAGTAACAAAAACATAATATCTGTCGGGATTTCCAGGGTCACGAGCTATAGCAGCTTGAGAATACCACACAGCATATTCACTGGTAGGTGAATTTAGCATGTTCTGATGAAGTCTGTTTTTAAATGTGTGGCCATCTGAGTAAAACATCAATTCCCCTTCTTCGTCACTTGCGCAGATGATGTTATCTGGTCCTTCTATAACTCCAAAAACAATAGTTCTCGGAATAGCATTATCGTTTAGGCTCTGAATGTTAGCGCCGTTAAATTTCATGCCAGCGAGTTGTCCGAAGTACCAATAATCCCTTTCTCCTTGTGCTATTGCATTACTAATACATACTAAGATGAATAGTGATAAAAGCCCCGTATTTAATCTTTTGGTTAGCAAGGAGTAAAAATTAAAATTCGTAAATAGCTAAATAAATAGCATCAAAAAATGTACCGTAAACTGTAAATAAAAATATTCTTACAAATTGATTAATCTATTATTAATCAAGACATAGCATTGAAATTTTTTATCTAATTTAGTGAGAAACTTTAAAAAATAAAACATGGTCGTACTACTTTTAACTATCGCAAATATTGCCGGTGGATTGCTTTTAGGCTTGGCAACTTTAGATAAATGGGATGGAGAAGCTAATTTTTTTAATAAAATTGCGGGAATTTTAGCGCCCTTTCAAACTTTGATTGGAGGTGCATTAGTGGTGTTAAGTTTGCTTAGGATTTTTGGCGGGCACAATTGGCTATTTAATATTGTAAGCCTATTAGGTGGATTCTTACTGTTAACGCATGTTATTGGTAAAGCACCAGCATTTAAAGAGTCACTACAAAAATTATCAGATAAATTAAGCCCGTTTAAAGCATTAATAGGTATTGGACTATTAGTTATCGGGATATTGAATGTTTTAAATTAAATCGTTGCTTGAAACCTGTTGACCAATATTTCTTTGATCAAAAAGAGCCTTATCAATCTATTATGCTTTATGTGAGGAGTGTCATTTTAAAGACGCTACCTGATGTTATTGAACGCTATAGTTATAGAATTCCCTTTTATAACATAGGCAAGAAACCAATGATTTATCTGAACATACTTAAGGGGAAAGATTACGTCGACGTAGCTTTTGTACAAGGTATTTTATTAGAAGATAAATATCCAATACTGAAAAATGACAACAAGAGAAAACAGGTACGATCCATACAAGTCAGAAGTATTGAAGAATTTGACGAGCTTGAATTCGTAAAATTACTTCACGATGCAAAAGCGCATATAGATAATAGCAAAAAAGCTTGGTTTGTGTAAGTTATAGACCGTTTATAGTTTTCCTGATAGCCACTAAATTGGTTAATAAACCTTCTAGGTGATCTAGGTGAAGCATATTGGCACCATCACTCTTAGCATTGGCAGGATCAAAATGTGTTTCAATAAATAGACCATCTACGTTATTTACTACACCAGCTCTTGCTATAGTTTCTATCATATCTGGTCGACCTCCGGTAACACCAGAACTCTGATTAGGTTGCTGTAATGAATGGGTGACATCTAATACCGTAGGGGCATACTGTTTCATGGTAGGGATGCCTCTAAAATCTACAATCATGTCCTGATACCCAAACATAGTGCCTCTATCCGTAATCCAGGCATTAGTATTTCCAGAATCATGAACTTTTCTAACAGCATGCTGCATAGCTTCAGGACTCATAAATTGTCCCTTTTTTAAATTGACTACTTTTCCAGTTTTTGCAGCAGCTACGACTAAGTCTGTTTGACGTACCAAGAATGCAGGAATCTGTAAAACATCAACATATTCGGCAGCTTTTTCTGCATCTGAAACTTCATGGATATCGGTAACAGTAGGAATATCAAAGGTTTCAGAAACCTTCTTTAAGATCTTTAAAGCGTTCTCATCACCAATACCCGTGAAACTATCTATTCTACTGCGATTTGCCTTTTTAAAACTCCCTTTAAATACATAAGGAATTTCTAGCTTATCGGTAATTTTAACGATAGACTCAGCGATTCTAAGCGCCATATCCTCGCCTTCAATAGCACAAGGTCCGGCTAACAAAAAAAAGTTGTCAGAATTGGAGTGTTTAATTTTTGGAACTGTAATCAAAATTGCAGACTTAAGTGATTAAGTTGCAAAGATAATATTTTAAAATACCTTTCTAATACTATTTCTGATAATCCAAAGCGACATCACAAAATGCGCAATAACTAAGGCACCACCATAAAACAAAAACTTTCGGGTACTTTCACTCCATGTAATAATGTCTAGAAGACTAGTCAGATATGCTAAAATTAAGTAGGAGGATAAGCACACAAAAACTATACCTAAAGAAAAATTAAGTTTTCTACTTGGACGTATCAATTGCCATAAAAAAGGAATGCCAAATAGTAAAATAGGATAGGCAGAAATGCCTTCACTTCTATTAACATCAGTGAACCAGAATACGATTACCGATAGGAAATACAAATAGGGGACAAACTTGGAATACTTACTAATCAATTTCATCTGTTTAGGTCTTAGGGTTGTCAGATGTAAATAGCCAAAATTTGCGGTTGGTAGGGGAGGCCTTTACTATTAATCAATTACTAGAACGAAAGTTACGAATGAAAATTATGCTTCATTTAAATTATAACATATAATTAACGTATTACCAATTATATAACTTACCTTTGCGCGCTTAAAATCGCATCGTATGTCTGATATAAAGAACATAGCAATTATCGCTCACGTAGACCATGGTAAAACCACTTTGGTAGATAAAATCTTATACCATTGTCAACTCTTTAGAGATAATGAGAATACCGGAGAGCTTATTCTAGATAATAATGATCTTGAAAGAGAACGTGGTATTACAATTACTTCTAAAAATGTATCAGTAACATATAAGGATACTAAAATCAATATTATTGATACTCCGGGTCACGCCGATTTTGGAGGTGAGGTAGAACGCGTGCTTAATATGGCTGACGGTGTTTTATTATTGGTTGATGCTTTTGAAGGCCCTATGCCTCAAACCCGTTTCGTATTACAAAAAGCGATCAGTTTAGGGTTAAAACCTTGTGTGGTTGTAAATAAAGTAGATAAAGAAAATTGTACGCCAGATGAAGTACATGAAGCGGTTTTTGATTTAATGTTTGAATTAGGTGCTGAAGAATGGCAACTCGATTTTCCAACAGTATATGGTTCTGCAAAGCAAAACTGGATGAGTGAAGATTGGCAACAGCCAACAGACTCTATTGCGCCACTTTTAGAAATGGTTTTAGAACATATACCATCGCCAAAAGTTGAAGAAGGAACACCACAAATGCTAATCACGTCGCTAGACTATTCATCTTTTACAGGTAGAATTGCTATAGGACGCTTACAACGTGGAGAATTAAAGACCAACATGCAGGTTACTTTAGTGAAACGCGATGGTTCAAAAGTAAAATCAAGGATTAAAGAATTGCACACGTTTGAAGGTTTAGGACGCAAAAAAGTAGACTTAGTAAGCGCTGGTGATATATGTGCAGTTGTTGGCTTAGAAGGATTTGAGATAGGCGATACTATTGCGGATTTTGAAAACCCTGAAGGTCTTGAAACCATTGCTATAGATGAGCCTACTATGAGTATGCTATTCACTATTAATGATTCGCCTTTCTTTGGGAAAGATGGAAAATATGTAACGTCTAGACACATAAAGGAGCGATTAACTAAAGAGCTGGAGAAGAATTTAGCACTTCGTGTGGAAGACACAGATAGTGCCGATAAATTTATGGTGTTTGGTCGTGGAGTCTTACATTTATCAGTATTAATTGAGACCATGCGTCGTGAAGGCTATGAATTGCAGATAGGGCAGCCACAAGTAATCATCAAAGAAATTGATGGTGTAAAATGTGAGCCATTTGAAGAAATGACCATAGATCTTCCTGAAGCTGTATCAGGAAAAGCCATAGAAATGGTAACGATGAGAAAAGGGGAGATGCTAAGCATGGAGGCTAAAGGAGAGCGTATGGTTTGCGAGTTTATTATTCCATCTAGAGGTATTATCGGACTCCGAAATAATTTACTAACAGCAACAGCAGGTGAGGCTATTATGGCGCACCGTTTTAAAGAGTATCAACCTATTAAAGGCGGTATTCCGGAACGTCAAAACGGAAGTTTGGTATCTATGGAAAACGGACAAGCTATTCCATATTCTATAGATAAGTTACAAGAACGTGGTAAGTTCTTTGTAGATCCGGGAGAAGATATCTATGAGGGGCAAGTAATTGGCGAAAACTCTAGAGGCGATGATATGGTAGTTAATGTTACAAAAACAAAGAAACTATCAAATGTTAGATCTGCTGGTGCTGATGATAAAGCTAAAATAGTTCCGGCTATCAAATTTTCTTTAGAAGAAGCCTTAGAATATATTCAAAAGGACGAATACGTTGAGGTAACACCAAATCACCTTAGACTTCGCAAAATATTGCTTAAGGAAGTGGATAGAAAACGCACAAAAAGTATCTAATCATGGCTATTATAGATGTTTTAGGAGTATCAATAACCGAGTGGGTAGGATACCTAGCATCAGCAGTGTTATTGGTATCGTTTACCATGAAATCTTTAAGTAAACTTCGTTTGGTTAACTCTATGGGTGCTATTCTTTTTGTAGTGTATGGATTTATGCTAAATACATCTTGGCCTATTATAATTACCAATACAGCCATACTTGGTATTAACATATACTATCTTACTAAAACAAAGAAAAACGAGTTATAGTTCTATCCTTAAAAATTAATTACTTTTAGGCTAAACTATAATACATGCCATTACGCCAATACATTAGAAAGCATACTGTCTCTCTCTATGTTGTGGTATTAGTCATATTTCAACTCCTGTTATCGTTCCAGGGGTTTGATGTCTGCGATGAAGGGTTTTCATTAACATTTTACCAGCAATTTTTTAATGCTCCAGCTTCTGTAGAATATAACTTTGGCTATTGGCTATCTGGCCTGGTTGGTGGTGTATGGTATCAATTATTTCCGGAAGGCGGAATACTCTGGTTTAGGATATTAGCTATAATCTTCAATACATCCACCCTAATTATAGCTTATAAATTATTAAAACCTTATCTAAATAGACAAGTTTTAATGGTAGCCTTGGCTATGGTATTATTTGTAAATGATTATGGTTTTATTGTGTTTTATCATAATACAATAACCGCATTTTTAGTAGTACTAGCATCTTACTTTTTAATTAAAGGCTTAGAGAAACAATCTTTGTATTTCATTGCATTATCGGCTTTTATATGTGCAATGAATATATTTTCCAGGCTCCCCAATGCCACAATGCTAATTGCAATACTTGTAATTCCATATTATGGGGCTTTGAATAAGCATAAACTAAATCTATCCTTAAAAAAGATGGCTGTATATGTATTAGGGGCTATTCTTGGACTTTCCGTTGGGGTATTGCTACTGTATGTTCTAGGACAAACTCAAATCATGAATAATGCCATTGAAGGCATACTAGACAGCGGAAGTTCTAGTGGGAGTTCTCACAGTTTTTCAAATTTGTTTGAAGCCTATTGGATGAATACAAAGGCCATAGCCAGGCAGTTAAGTATTTTGGTGCCA
The DNA here is from genome assembly GCA_965230605.1 of Winogradskyella sp. Classification (GTDB taxonomy): domain Bacteria; phylum Bacteroidota; class Bacteroidia; order Flavobacteriales; family Flavobacteriaceae; genus CBDDLD01. The sequence continues at coordinate 868,800 of CBDDLD010000004.1, forward strand.
CTTGCCTTAGTTATGATTTTAATGAGATATATAGTTGAAAGTCCAGGGCCATTTAAATATGGGAAGTATGTATCCATTTCTTTTTGGTTAATAGGCGGAACAGTAATCTTTTTCTTGCTCTTTATAGATAAGGGCATTTATAGCTTGTACGCAGTTATAGTTTTAGCAACTTTAGTTAGCATGACACAGAAACGAAATGCATCGTATAAAACTTTAGTACTGCTGGCATTTTTGATTGCTTTGATTTTACCCTTTGGTAGTGATAGAGGTGTTTGGAATAGTGGTTATATGAGCATTTGGATGGCATTGCCGATTGCATTAAGCTTTTTTTATGATTATTCGGAACAGTTATCAAAAATCAAGTTTTTGAAAAAGTATGGTTTAAGTTATAAGCAACTAGGGATGTCTTTTTTGGTAGCTATAGGTATGGGTTTTCTAGGCGCTAAAGCTCATAACATATCACAACAAGCCTATTTTGATCCTGGGAACCGCTTAGATAAAACCTATGCGATCAATAGTAAATTCACTAAAGGGATTTACACGACGCAGCAACGTGCAGAGGTTATTAACGAATTATTGCCTAAGCTTCAAGAGTATGTAAAACCAAACGATACGCTTTTAGCCTATCAAAGTCTCCCTATGCTACATTTTTTAACGGAGACCAAGCCTTATTTAAAAAATCCATGGGTTTGGATTTATGACGGAGAAATTTTTGAAAAGCAATTAAAAGAAGCCCAAAGTGACTCTAATACATTGCCAATTGTTGTGAGGCAAAAGTTTGAGACACTTTCTGAGTTTTCTGCACCAATACCTGACTATTTTTCTGAGGAAAAAGAGGATACATATAGCAATAGTGCCCAAAGAAATAAAGCTATGAATACCTTTCTTGCAGAGAACAATTATGAGATTGTTTGGAGCAACGCTTACTTTAATATTTACAAGCCCAAATAGTTATAGTAGTTACTTAGGCTGAAATTTGTATTTTCACACCGAATATTTCAATTTTCTATTTATCAAAACTGTTAAGTTATATAGCGATAAGTACAAGAATGAATGGAATGATTTCGTAGATCAGGCCAATAATGCCACATTCTTATTTCACAGAGATTTTATGGATTACCATTCTGATCGATTTTCAGATCATTCATTAATGGTATATGACGATGATATACTTGTGGCACTAATGCCGGCTAATATAGATAATGGAGTCATTATATCACATCAGGGACTAACCTATGGCGGAATGATTGTACATCCGAAGTTGAAGTTTGAAGGGCAGCTTGAAAGTTTTAAAGCTATTCTAAAGTTTTTAGAAGAAGAGGGCAAATCACTATTAAAGATTAAGCTATTACCAAGTATTTATCATCAAGACGATACGCTTCAGTATATATTGATGACTATGGGTGCAAAGCGTTACAGAACAGATATGCTCTCCGTAGTAGAACCTGAAGTGGCAAACTATTCAAAAGATCGGAAAGCAGGGTATAAACGTGGTGTTAAACATGGTTTAACTGTTGAAGAAACAGATGATTTTAAAGCGTTTTGGGATCAAATATTAATTCCTAACCTCAATCAAAAGCATAATGTTAGTCCGGTGCACTCTCTAGAAGAAATTACATTACTCAAATCAAGATTTAATCAGCAAATACGGCAATTTAATGTGTATCACAATGATGTTTTAGTTGCAGGTACTACAGTATTTGAAACAGCAAATGTTGCACATTCGCAATACATATCGGGTAACGAAGAAAAGAACACGCTGGGTAGTCTGGACTTTCTTCATATATACCTTTTAAACGAGGTATTTGCAGAGAAAAAATACTTTGATTTCGGAATTTCTAACGAAAATCAAGGGAGAAATATCAATGTTGGCTTGTTATATTGGAAAGAAGGCTTTGGAGCTCATGGTGTATTACAAAACTTTTTTGAAGTAAAAACCAGTGATTATTCAAGCCTAGATGAAATAGTACTATGATACGATTTTTAGACCTACATAAAGTGAATACTAGGTTCCAGACTGCATTTGATGCTGAATTAAATGCGGCTGTAACACGTTCATCATTCATCTTAGGAGAACGTGTAACTCAGTTTGAATCAGATTTTGCTGCGTATTGTGGTACAAAACATTGTATTGGTACAGCCAATGGGTTAGATGCACTAACCCTTATTCTTAAGGCTTACATTCAAAATGGGCGCTTAAAAGAAGGGGATAAGGTCATAGTGCCAGCAAATACATTTATTGCTACAATATTGTCTGTGATGCATGCAGGTTTAATTCCGGTGTTTGTAGAACCGGATGCCGACACCTTCAATATTACTATAGAAACCATAAAAAAAGCATACACAGAAGAGGTAAAAGCCATTATTGTTGTGCATTTATATGGGCAATTGGTGGATATGGAGCCAATAAAAGTATTTTCTAAGTCGAATAATACAGTACTCATAGAAGATGCTGCACAAGCACATGGTGCTGAAAATGTGGATGGTATAAAGGCAGGAAACTTGTCAGATGCAGCTGCTTTTAGTTTTTACCCAAGCAAAAATTTAGGTGCCTTGGGAGATGGAGGTTGTGTTACCACTAATGATGATGAATTAGCTAAGCAGATACGCTTACTTCACAACTATGGAAGCCAGAAGAAATATGAAAATGAGACCATTGGCTTTAATAGTAGACTAGACGAGATACAAGCAGCATTTCTTTCAATTAAGCTAAAACATCTGGACAATGATAATGAAACCAGACGTAGTATAGCCAGAAGATATTTATCCGAAATTAAGAACCCTAAGATCAATTTACCTCATTACGATACGTCCAAAAGCCATGTTTTTTACGTATTTGTTGTTAAAGTGGAAGAAAGAGACGTTTTTTGCAATCATTTAGATAATAATGGTGTGCAATGGCTAATTCATTATCCGATTCCACCACACCAACAAAAAGCTCTGAAAATGTATAACCGCTTACAACTTCCTGTAACTGAACGTATCCATAAAGAAGTTGTTAGTATTCCCATAAGCCCCGTAATGACAGATGCTGAAATTGCAAAAGTTATAGAAACACTAAATACCTACTAGTTGAAGAAGTTCATACAATACATAAACTCTAAAGTATTATTTAAAGTTGCTAACCTAAACTCCATTACCATAGGGGTTAAAATAGCAGCCGGGATCATTACTTCTAAAGCTATAGCCATTTTTATTGGTGCTGAGGGTATGGCACTGATTGGGAATCTTAGAAATTTCCTGAGTGCAATACAATCGTTCTCTATTGCCGGTCTGTATAACGGTGTGGTTCGATTTATTAGCCAGTTTAAAGAGAATGCGGAGGCACTCAGTAAAACACTTTCAACGGTATTTTATTTAGGGTTTTTTACGACCATGCTAGTGTCGTTTTTGTGCTATTACAATGCGGATTACATCAATTTATTTCTTTTTAATGACGATTATCGCTACGAATATGTCATAAGGATCATGGCCATTGTGCTGCCGTTCTATGCCCTGAACATGTTTGTGTTCTCCATAATGAATGGATTCTCCAAGTATAAAATATTGCTGGTCATCAATATTATTGGGCAAACCCTTGGGTTATTGGTAACAGTACTATTGATCTGGCAAGACAATATTGACGGTGCCTTAGTTGCAGTGGTGATCACTCCGGCACTTAACCTTCTGATTTCTTTGGTAGGAATTTTATACAGAAAGAACTTAATGCATTTGGTTAAGGTGACTAACATCAGCCTTAGTATGCTAAATAGGCTGAGTCCATATGCTATAATGGCTCTGGTAAGTGCTATTGCCATTCCTATAGTGTTAATCATTATTAGGAACTATATTATTTCAGAAATAGGTATTAAGGAAGCAGGATATTGGGAAGCAATGAACCGTGTATCCGATTATTATTTAATGTTTATCAATTCTTTAATGACCCTCTATATCCTACCGAGATTTAGTGAGATTGATAATAAAATTGAATTTAGAAATGAAGTATTCAATTTTTACAAAAAGATCATGCCTGTCTTTGGTATAGCTTTACTGGCCATATACTTCTTAAGACCTTTTATTGTTAGTTTTATTTTTACTGAAGAGTTTAAACCTGTTGAAGACCTTTTCGGATGGCAATTATTAGGTGATTTTATTAGAGTGTTATCTATGGTCATAGCATACCAGTTCTTGGCTAAGAAGATGTTTGGTCACTTTATAATCATTGAGATATTCTTATTTGTAATTATGTACTTCTCTAGTGTATATCTCATAGATATTTTTGGAATTAAAGGCGCAGTTATGGCGCATTGCTTAAGTTATTTCATGCACTTCGGAATTATTTTACTAATTTTTGGCAGCTCTTTATTTGGAGTTATCTCAGATAATGATAAGTAAAGTGTGCTAAATCTGTCCTATTGAAGTCTTTTATAAATAATACTATTAAAAGTAAACTTTTTAAAGTCGCGTCTTTAAACTCGTTTTCAATTTTAATAAAACTATTCACCGGTGTCTTTACATCTAAGGTCTTAGCGGTTGTAGTTGGTCCTGAAGGTTTAGCACTGTTTGGTAATTTCAGAAACTTCATATCTGCAGTACAATCACTATCTACACTAGGCATATCTTCCGGAGTTGTAAAATATGTTTCCGAATTTAAATCTAAAGTATTTAGACTAAGCAAAGTACTATCAACAGTAAGTGCTTTAATATTAATATCTACAATTGTCACAGCCTTAGTTTGCTTTTTTGGAGCAGAAAAGTTGAGTGGGTTTATTTTTAGCGGTAACACAACCTATGCTTTTGTATTTAAAATCTTTGCTGTTACATTACCTTTTTATGCCTTTTTCACCATTGCAATTTCTGTGATTAATGGCTTATCGCAATACAAAACGGTACTCAGAATTACCATTATAGGGCAGATCCTTATTACTGTTTTTACATTGTTCTTAATCTGGAAAGAAGAGCTGCAAGGTGCACTTATTGCATTGGCCTCATCTCAGGCGATTCTGTTTTTTATTGTATTGTTTTGGATTGGTAGAGAAAAGCAGCTTTTTAAACTTTTGAAGTATAAGAAAGTCAATTATCAGAATATAAAATTACTAGGTTCTTTCTCAGTAATGACCTTGTTTACAGCTATTGCAGTGCCACTTATAACCATTGAAATCAGAACATATATTATTGAAAATGTGAGTGAAGCGTCCGCCGGATATTGGGAAGCTATGCTTAGAGTTTCTAATTACTATTTCATCTTTGTTAGTTCTTTATTGGCGCTATATATTTTACCTAGATTTTCAGAGATAAACACAGATAAAGCATTCAGAAATGAAGTGTTTAACTTCTATAAAACCATAGTCCCCATATTTATAATTGGGCTGGTCATTGTGTATTTAGCCAAGACTTTGATTATAAGGCTGTTATTTACAGAAGATTTTTTGCCAATGAAAGAACTCTTCCTATGGCAAGAACTGGGCGACTTATTAAAGGTAATGGCATTGGTAATATCTTATCAATTTTTGGCTAAGCGTATGTTCTGGCATTATATCATCACTGAAATCATTTCCCTATCGGTGCTTTATTTTAGTAGTATCTACTTTATTGATATGTATGGTGTAAAAGGTGCAACAATAGCGCATTGTGTTACTTTCGGAGTGTATTTTATAATCATACTTGGCCTATTTAGAAAGCCCTTATTTGCGCCTTTAACTGAATAATATTTTAAGTCTTAATCTGATAATTAGAATAAAAAAACCAAGAGCTACACCGAGGTTTAAGATTTTAGTATTAAGCTTCAACTCGTAGAACAAGCGTTGTTTCAATGCTACATATTCAGGCTTGGATCGGTTTAGTCTAAAGATCTTTCGGCAAACTTTCAAAGTAGATCTTCCCAGGTTAGGACCTCTTTTTCTGTAAAATTGTTTCCCTAAAGAACCCTCTAGTATGCGTTTCTTCACAAGAACTGCATCCGTGTAATCATAAGTATAGTCCCGAGATGACCGTATCCAGAAATCAAAATCTTCATAAGCTAGGTTTTCATCATAACCATTAAGTTGATCTAAAACCTCTTTCTTAATAAGCATTGAAGGTGCACTAATAAAATACCGATTAACAAGATCAATATAAATATCACCAGTAGGAGGTGGCTTAATAGCTTTGCCAGAATCGTCTACAGGGTACCTGTTCTCAATATGCTTCCCATGTCTGTCAATAGATTCTATATTACTGTATACAACGCCTAAGTTCTGCTGTTTTGACTCATGAAATGTGGCTAATCTTAGCTCAATAGATGGTTCCGTTAATAAATCGTCTGCGGCGAGATCTACGATATATTCGCCTTCAGCATATTCAAACCCTTTATTGAACGATTTGGTAGCACCTAGATTGACAGAATTCTTAATAAACATGACTTGGTGTTCAGCGTTCCAGCTTTCGATAAGAGCAGCAGAATTATCAGTACTGGCATCATCAACAATAATAAGTTGAATGTTTTTGTGGGATTGATTGATTACCGAATTCAAGGCAGATATAACATAATCTTCATGATTGTAGCACAAACAAATTACAGAAACTAGCGAGGTATTTGTCATTAAGATTTATTTATATCTTTACGCAAATGTATAAAATACTACAGTATAAATCTTACAAATTTCTGTTCTGAAAAATGGTGCAAAGCTTGGAGATTTTAATAGCGACAATGTATAGAACAGACTTTTCCTTTCTGGAAAAGATATTCAGTAAGAATAAACACTTTTCAAACTATAATATCTTAATAGTCAATCAGACTGATGAGGGTAGGCTTTTACATTCAGACTATGATACTGTCAGAGTGATCAACTCTTTTGAGCGAGGCTCTCCTGCAAGTAGAAACTTAGCCATTAAGAACGCTAAACATGATTTATGTTTAATGGCAGATGATGATATTGTTTATGAAGAAGGTTTTGATAAGACGATTTTGAAAGCATACGAAGATCAACCTGATGCAAGTTTTATCTCTTTTGAGGCTATAAATGAAAACCATCAACTCTATGCCAATTATTTTCCAAAAGGAAAACACACCAAAGCATCTCTGAGAACTATTTATACTATTGTTATTAGTTTTAATAGAGCAGCATTTAAAACACATCAAGTATATTTCAATCATTACTTTGGTGTTGGTTCTCTGTTTGAAGGGGAGACTGAGATTATGTTCTTACGCAATGCTTTTGATAAGGGGTTATCAATGTATCATGAAGATAAGACCATAGTAATGCATGCCGATGATAGTTCTGGGCGGCATTTGGGAAGTGATAAAGCTTTTTATGCAAGATCTGCAGCTGCATGTAGATTCTATGGGAATTTAAGCTATATTTGGCTCTTGAAATATACACTATTTACACTCCGAAAAGGTTATATTACAATTGGCGAATTTATAAGTAAAATGAAAATTGGAGTGCAGGGAATTTCAAAATATAAAACCCTTGCACGCTCTGGAGAAATAGATAAAATACATGGAGATTAAATTAGTAGATATTCCTAAAATCGAAGACAGACGGGGTAATCTAGCAGTTATAGAAAAAGGGAGTATTCCTTTTGAAGTTAAACGCGTTTATTATTTATATGATGTTCCTAGTGGTGCCTATCGTGGTGGACACGCACATCGTATTCAAGAGTCACTTCTGATAGCATTAAGCGGAAGTTTTGAGGTGATTTTAGATGACGGAACAACACGAGAACGCATTATGCTTAATAGACCAGATCAGGGACTATTTATTCCGACCGGAATGTGGCGAGAGATAGAAAATTTCTCCTCAGGATCAGTATGTTTAGTACTAGCATCTTCAGAATATGATGCCAGTGAGTACATACGCGATTATGAAGCCTTTAAATCATCTAAACAGGCTTAAATTAAACCCTAGCTTTCTAAGTATATTTCTTAACCCAAGAATCAACCTGAGCATAAATATGGGGAGTTTTAAAGACAATCGTTTAGCAGGCGATAAGTTCTCTAAATCTATCGACTTTATATAGCTTTCTGCCATGCTTTTGTGTCCCTCAATCTTATACTGCATACCAACAACATATCGATTGAGGTCCAAGTAGGCTTTTAGAGAAGCATTAGTAGCTTCTTCCGTTTTATAGTCAGAAAAAGTAGCGTGCTTTTTATCAGCCAGTTTTTTATAGGTCAGCTTATTATCGCTATCTAAATAGTGTGTTACACTCACTTTATTATCAAAGGCCACAGAATATTTTATGGCTATTCTTATCCATAGATCAGTATCTTCACCAGAATCAAAACTTGTATTAAAACCACCTGTGTTCTTCCAAGCATTTTTAGTAAGCATTACAGCAGAAGTTAATGCGATGCTATAATCCATTGATGCTTCAAAATAATCTTCCAACACACCTCTCCAATGCTCATCTTTTGGAATTGTATTGTAGGTACTCTCAATATCCAGGCTTTTGTATGATCTCACATAGGCCTTAGTATACATGCCACAATTAGGGAAATCTTCTATTAATGATTTTAGATCAGTTAAATGATGTGTTTTCCATACATCATCGGCATCTATAAAAGCAATAAAGTCAGAGTTTGATTTCTCAATACCCAAATTTCTAGCATGAGAAACACCGCTATTTTTAATAGAATAAACCTTAATACGATCATCGACAAGAGCTTCCACAATATTAAGGCTATTATCTGTGGACCCATCATTAATTATAACGACCTCAAAATCAGAAAAGGATTGTTCTAAGACACTACTCAATGTTCTTTTAATATGTCGTTCTTTGTTATATAAGGGTATAACAACAGAAAAGAAAGGTTTTTTCAATGTCTTAGTATTTTGAGCTACTGAGATAAATCAAATATATGAAACTAAGTCTTATTCAGGTGCTCACATAATTATTTACTTATATTTAGGCAGTCAAATAAAGCCTTTGCTTTTCAAATAAAAGAATATTAATCCACGTATTTCGATAATAATTCCAAGCTATAATAACTGTGATCAGTTACGAGATTGTATTCACAGTATAGACGCTCAAACTTATGATGATTATGAGGTTATCATAGTGGATGGGGATTCTACCGATGACACTAAGAATCTGCTAGATGAATTAAAACCACCTTTTAGAGTAATCATAGAAAAAGATGAAGGCGTATACGATGCCATGAACAAAGGCATTAAAGCATCAAAAGGAGAGTGGTTGTATTTTCTTGGTGCTGATGACAAGCTTTTTTCTGCAACTACGCTTAATACCATATTTGCTGATGAGATTCCAGAAGAAACAGTATTGATAATAGGAGCTATTGTTTACGATTTTAAAACAGATGATTCAAAATTTGTGAAACAAAATAAAGGTATATTCCGACCAAATTGGAGTTCGAAATTATGGATTAAAAACACAGTACATCATCAAGGTGCATTTTACAAAAGACATCTTTTTGATAACTCTGGTTATAACATGAATTATAAAATTCTTGCGGATTATGATTTTAACCTCAAACTGTTTAAGGCAGGAGCAAGAGCTGATATTATTGACGTTGTGGTTGCAAAATGTGGAACTTCAGGGATTTCAAAAAATTATGACTGGAAACTTTATCAGGAAGAAATAGCACTGAAATCTAAGTATGCTAATCCTTTAAGTAAACCATTCTTATATATTTTGGGGAGCGCTAAATACCTATTGAAGAAATTAATTTAGCCTTTACGTTGTACCACCTCATAGACTTTATTCTCATCGCACTTTAATGTCTTACTAGGATATTTTAAAAGCAATGCATAGTCGTGCGTGGCCATTAGTATAGTATTCCCATTTTTATTGATGTCTTGAAGCAATTCCATAACCTCTATGCTGGTCTGTGGATCCAGATTCCCGGTAGGCTCATCGGCAAGTATCAATTCAGGATTATTTAATAAAGCTCTTGCGATGGCAATACGTTGTTGCTCACCACCAGATAATTCATGTGGAAATTTAAATCCTTTGGTTTTCATACCAACTTTGTCTAAAACCTCTTCAATACGCTCTGCGATCTTGTCCTTTTCTTTCCAGCCGGTAGCTTTAAGAACAAACTCCAAATTCTGATTAACCGTACGATCTGGTAATAATTTAAAGTCTTGGAATACAATACCTAGTTTACGTCTCAAAAATGGAATCTCTTTCTCTTGAAGTGTTCTAAGGTTAAAATCTACTATGGAGCCTTCCCCTTCATTGAGTTCTAGATCACCGTATAAAGTTTTCATAAAGCTACTTTTACCACTTCCTGTCTTTCCTATCAGATACACAAAGTCTCCTTTTTGCATTTCAAAATTAACATCAGAAAGGACCATGCTTTCCCCTTGATAGATGGTTGCATTTTTAAGTTGTAAAACAGTTTCGGACATAGTTTTATGGAATAAAATGTGGTTATAAAAGTATTATTTATAATGGCAATTATCAAATACAGTTTGAAAAAGATAAACGTCAGATTTTTAGTTTTAATATGCACCAATTTTAACATTTGATAACTTGGTTTATAATTATAATTAATTTCTGCCGTTATAGGGTTTGTATTCATTTATATTTGAATATTCAAAATGAATCATCAACAATTAAAAGTCAAAAAACGAATCACTATGATGTCAACAAAACGTTTATTGCTGACCGCCTTAATCATGCTTAATGCATTTGTTTTTGCCCAAAAATCTGCTATATATACCACAGATCTTCAGGATTATCAGAAAGCACTCACGTTGTATAATAACAAGCAGTACAAAGCTGCACAGTCTCTCTTTGATGATATAAAATACAATACTGAAGATGCGGTGCTGAAGTCCGATTGCTCGTACTACATAGCAAATTGTGCTGTGCGACTTAATCAGAAGAATGCCGATGATCTAATTCAGGAGTTTGTTGAAGAGTATCCAACAAGTACAAAACGCAACACGGCCTTTTTGGATGTTGCTGATTATTATTTTGAAAATAATAAATATCCGTATGCCAGGAAGTGGTACGAGAAGGTTGATGAAATGAGTATAGCCAGATCAGAACGCGATCGTTTTAATTTTAATTATGGCTATAGCATGTATGCTACAGGAAACAATAGAGGCGCTACAAAGTTTTTGAATCGTGTTGTAGATTCGAAAGAATATGGCTCACAAGCTAAATACTATATTGGCTATATGGCTTATGAGGGTGACGATTATGACAAGGCCAGTGAGTATTTTGATCAGGTAAGTGATAATGAAAAATATAAAGAAAAATTGTCTTACTATCAGGCAGATCTCAACTTTAAACTCGGTAAGTTTGAAAAAGCTATTGAATTGGCTTTAGAGCAATTACCAAATAGTAATGATGAAGAAAAGTCTGAGCTCTCCAAGATTATAGGTGAGAGTTATTTCAATTTAGAAAAATATGCCGAAGCCATTCCGTATTTACAAGACTACAAAGGAAAAAGAGGGCGATGGAACAATACCGATTACTATCAATTAGGGTATGCGCACTATAAGCAGAATGATTTCGAAAGTGCCATTTCTGAATTCAACAAGATCATCGACGGTAATAATAGTGTGGCTCAAAATGCTTATTACCATTTAGGTGAAAGCTATATCAACTTAGATAAGAAGCAAGAAGCATTAAATGCTTTTAGAAATGCATCTCAAATGGATTTTGATGCTAAAATTCAGGAAGATGCCTGGTTGAATTATGCGAAGATCAGTTATGAGATCGGTAATCCGTATCAATCGGTGCCACAGGTTTTAGCCGGATATTTAGACGCCTATCCTGAGACGCCTTACAAAGAAGAAATAGAGACCTTATTAATTGATTCATACATTACTTCTAAAAACTATAAAGAAGCACTTAAGCTTCTGAAGGGTAAGAATAGTTTTGAGAATAAGGTTGCTTACCAGAAGGTAGCGTTCTATAGAGGTATAGAATTATATAATGAATCCAAGTATAGTGAAGCCCTAGACCTTTTCAATAAATCCTTAGGTGAGCCTCGTGAGCAAGAGTATGTTGCAAGAGCTACATTTTGGAAAGCCGAAACCGATTATAACCTTACCAATTATAGTGATGCTTTAATTGGGTTTAAACAATTCCAACAGCAGTCTAGTTCTGTAGAAACGGTTGAATATCGAAATATTAATTATAATCTGGCCTATACCTATTTCAAGCTAAAAGATTACGATCAGGCATCGGATTATTTTAAGCGATTTATAGCTAAGAATTCTGAAGACAAGCTAAGACGAAACGATGCATACTTAAGGTTAGGTGATGGATATTTCGTGTCCAGTCAATACCAAAAAGCTATCGAGTCTTATGACAAAGCGATCAATATTAATGAGATTGAATCAGATTATGCGGCATTCCAGAAAGCCATGAGTCATGGTTATGTTGGTAACACCTCAAAGAAATTGAAGGAGTTAAATACATTTATAATTGGCTACCCTAAATCAGCATTACGTGATGATGCTATGTATGAGCTCGCAAACTCTTATGTGAAGTCAGGTGATACTAAGGAAGCTATGGAGATGTATGATAGATTGAATAAAGAGTATAAGCGTAGTGTCTTCATTCCTAAATCACTACTCAGACAAGGTTTGGTACATTACAATGCCAATGAAAATGAATTGGCACTTAGAAAATTCAAAAAAATAGCAGCCGATTTCCCTAGTTCAGAAGAAGCAGTGCAGGCTGTGTCTACAGCACGATTGATATATATTGATCTGGGAAGAGTAGACGAATATGCAGCTTGGGTAAGAAGTCTGGATTATGTTGAGGTAACCGATATAGAATTAGATAATACAGCATATCAAGCGGCAGAAAAACAATACTTGGAAAATAATACGGAGCGCGCTATTCGTCAATTTAATAGTTATCTGACACAATTCCCTAATGGTGTGCATGCGACAAAGTCACATTTTTACTTAGCACAATTGTATTACAAAAAAGACCTGTTCGAAAATGCTGAGCCTCACTACGAGTATGTCGTTGACCAACCTAAAGGAGAATTCACGGAGCAGTCTATGGTAAAGCTCACAGAGATTTATTTAACATCCGATAAGTGGTCTCAAGCTATTCCTGTATTAGAAATGCTAGAGAGCGAAGCTGATTATCCACAAAACGAATTATATGCACAGTCTAACCTTATGAAGGCATATTTCCAAACGGAGCAATACAGTAGGGCAGAGACTTATGCTGAAAAGGTACTTGGTAATAATAAGATAGATCGAAAGATCAAAGCGGATGCTCAGATCATTATTGCTAGATCAGCTATTAAAACCAATAATGAGTCTAAAGCAAAAGAAGCTTATGCTAAAGTTGAAAAGATAGCTACAGGCGAAATTGCTGCTGAGGCCCTGTATTACAATGCCTATTTTAAGCACAAAGAAGGACAGTTTCAATCGTCCAATACTACGGTACAAAAACTTGCTAGAGATTATAGTAGTTACAAGTATTTTAGTGCCAAGGGTCTTGTGATTATGGCTAAAAACTTCTATGCCTTAAACGATGCCTTCCAGGCCAATTATATATTAGAAAGTGTTATTGAAAACTTCTCGGATTTTGAAGATGTGGTCGCAGAGGCCAGATTAGAACTCAGCAAAATAAAAGCTGAAGAAGCTAAGACCAATTCTTCTATTGAAACCGACGATAACTAAGCAACCATTATCATCAGTCTAAATCGAATAAAAAGAAAGCACATGTTAAACCGTTTTAAATATAGTTTTACTTTAATTGTTTGCTGCATCATGTCTCTGGGATTCTCGCAAGAACGCACAAAAGATTCTATAGATGATCAGGTCGTAAATGTTGTTAAACCGTATACACCTACGATATCAGATGCCTTTAAAATTAAAGAGACACCAACACTTAATGACTCTACAACAGCAAAAAAGAAAGCTGTGAAATACAATATTTTTTCTATTCCTGTGGCATCAACTTTTACACCTGCAAAAGGAAAAGCCGCCTCTGTAGATAAAGCCAAACCGGTAAAGTTGTATGACAATTATGCGTCATTAGGCATAGGGTCCTTTACTACCATTCTGGGAGAAGTGTACTTAAACCATCAGCTGAACAACACAGAAAATGTGGGAGGGTATTTCAGTCACCATTCATCAAAAGGCGGTGTAGATAATGTGCTGTTAGATAACGATTTTACAAAGACCACATTAAATGTGAATTACTCTCAGAAACTACGTGATTTCTCATGGAAGATAGATACCGGATTCGATTTCCAAACCTACAACTGGTATGGCTTGCCGCAAGAATTTTTTGATATAAATACGGCTGCAACGATAGACCCCGGACACTCTTTCAATAGTTTTTATGTTGGCGGTAAACTCAAGTTTGATGATTCGGTGATAAAAGATGGAAGCGTACGTTTCAGACGCTTTGGAGATGATCAGGACTCTGGAGAAAATCGTTTTATCGCTAAGGCCGGATTTGATATTCCTATTCAAGGAGAGTTAATCAATACAGAAGTATATATAGATTATTTGGGGGGAAATTTTGATCGCAACTTCATAACTGAGGAAGCTATTGATTATGGTAATGTGACTTTTGGGTTCTTACCTTCATATCAGTTAAAAGAAGATGATCTTACTGTGGATCTTGGCTTAAAACTTGTCTACCTAAATAATACTGAAGAAAGTGATAACGATTTCTTTATTTACCCAAATATTGAAGCAACGTACCGTCTTGTTAGTGATGTACTTATTGGTTTTGGTGGAATCACAGGAAGACTGATCCAAAACTCGTATTACGGTTTTGCCAATGAAAACCCATTTGTATCACCAACCTTATTAATAGCGCCTACGGATCAGCGTTATCATGCTTTTGCAGGAATCAAAGGAAAACTGTCTAACAATGTGAGCTATAATATTAAAGGAAACTACTATGCTGAAAAAGCTAAGGCCCTTTTTAAAGCCAATGAAGCACAGACCTTCGCTACAGAAGATTATCAGTTTGGGAATTCGTTCAATGTGGTTTATGACGATGTAAAAACCTTTTCTGTAGCAGGGGAACTGAACATCTCAGTAAACAGAAACTTTACTTTAGGAATCAAAGGGGAATACTTCAATTATAATACAGATACCGAAGCAGAGCCATGGAATTTACCGGATGTGACCGGTTCTATTTTCTTAGATTATCAGATCTCTCCAAAATGGTTTGCAGGTGGTAGTGTATTCTTTGTAGGGGAGCGAAAAGACCAATTAGATTTAATAGGTACATTGACCAATTCAGCACCTATAACAGTAACACTAGATAGTTATTTTGATGCTAACGCGCATGTAGGTTATAAGATCAACGATCAGCTATCGATCTTTGCTAAAGCTAATAATATTGCGAATCAGGATTATAACAAGTGGTTAAACTTCCCGGTTCAGAATATTCAATTCTTAGCGGGGCTTACCTATCAGTTTGATTTTTAAAAGAGTGAACTTATTTATATGCTAAAGCGAACCATTTGGTTCGCTTTTCTTATTTTTATGGGACATAAAATTGAGCTATGCGTACATTTATTTCCCTTCTTGTTTTAATTCTTATGATGAGCTGTTCTAAAAAAGAACAAGCAGATATGTTAATTACAAATGCCAACATATATACAGTCAATGATGGTTTTGAAATGGCTGAGGCTTTTGCTGTTAAAGACGGTAAGATCATAGGCGTTGGAACTTCAGAAGCCATGTCCAAACAATTTGAAACCACTAATACATTTGATGCACAAGGCAAAACAATTGTTCCCGGGTTTATTGATGCCCATTGCCATTTTTATGGATTAGGACTACAGCAAAACAGAGTTGATCTGGTAGGAACCAAGAGTTTTGAGGATGTAATGAAACGTGTACTCGATTTTCAAAATGCACGTAATTATGACTTCATTATTGGCCGGGGTTGGGATCAGAATGACTGGGAAGACAAAGAGTTTCCAACAAAGACCTTGCTCGATAAATTATTCCCTGAAATACCTGTTGCACTGACACGTATCGATGGTCATGCAATGCTTTGTAACCAAGCTGCTTTAGATGCTGCGGGAATAGATGAGAATACACCTATTGAAGGCGGCGATATTCTTAAAGACAACGGAAAGCTCACCGGTATCCTTATTGATAACCCTATGGAATTGGTAGAAGCGATATACCCGGAACCTACACAAGCTCAAAAGATAACAGCACTTAAAGCTGCTGAAAGGATATGTTTTGATCTGGGGTTAACCACAGTGTCTGATGCGGGGTTAGACAGAGACGTTATAGAGCTTATAGATAGTCTTCAGAATGTCGGAGCACTTAATATGCGTATTTACGCGATGGTTTCTAATAAACCCTCTAATCTGGATTACTACTTAGAAAAAGGGAAAGTAAAGACTGAGCGCCTCAATGTGCAATCGGTAAAAGTGTATGCTGATGGAGCTTTAGGTTCTAGAGGCGCCACATTAAAAGCACCATATTCAGATAAGCACAATCACTTTGGCGCTATGGTGATTGGGAATCAAGAGTTCAAAGATTTGGCAAAACGTATAGAGGCTGCCAATTATCAAATGAATACCCATGCCATTGGAGATTCTGCCAATCGTGTTGTTTTACAAACCTATAAGGAGACTTTGGCAGGGAAGTCAGACAAACGTTGGCGTGTAGAACATGCACAAGTGATCACAGATGATGATTTTGAATACTTTAAAGACCAAAATATTGTGCCTTCGGTACAGCCGACGCATGCTACCAGTGATATGTATTGGGCAGGAGATCGATTAGGTGAACGTGTTAAGGGCGCCTATGCTTATAAAGACATTCTTAAAGCAAATGGAAGAGTGGCTTTAGGGACCGATTTCCCGGTGGAGAAAGTCAGTCCGTTTTTAACCTTTTATGCCGCTGTGGCACGACAAGATCTAGAGGAATATCCTGAAGGCGGTTATCAAATGGAAAATGCACTCACCAGAGAAGAAACCTTAAAAGGGATGACGATTTGGGCAGCTTATTCCAATTTTGAAGATGAAGAAAAAGGGAGTATCGAAATTGGGAAGTTTGCGGATTTCATTGTCTTAGACCAGAATATTATGACAGTAGATGCTAAAGTTATTCCAAATATTAAAGTTGAACATATCTACGTTGGAGGTGTGGAGCAATAATAAATGTTTATGCACAGCGTTTGATTAACAAAAAAGTATGAAACAATTTCTTCTTGTAATATTTCTTTCAGTAGCATTCTTATCTATATCTCAGAATACCAAAATTATATATTCAAATAGTGAAACCCAATGTGAAGATGGTAAATCTGCTGCAGAGGCTGATGCAAAGAAAGAGGTTTTTAAACTGGTGTCTTATGGCTATGCAGTTAAGTTCAATGATATAGATGAATTTAATGATTATTACAGTAAGTATCTTGAGGATAATTATGGAATATTTTTAATAAGTGGAGGTTGTGTCATTACCTCATATAATAAATGCTATCGTGAAAAAATAGAAGAACTCATGGAGGAAAAATATGGTAGTGACATTTTAAAAAGAATAAGAGATATAGCCGCTAAAGAATACAAGAGTTCCGAGGATTATAAAAATAATATTAAAGTTAGGATAGATACAGGATATATATTTGATAGTTATCGACTTCATACAGGACCAAAATTCCAAAAACACAATAAAGAATTCGATTTCATAAAACATCTTGGTTTTGGAAACTTTGAAAAGGATTTTCTTATTGATCTCAAAAAGTATTTTGATATAGAGTTTATAATCGAAAAAGATGGTTCAATTAGTAATGTTAGTATTAGAAATGCTGAGACTCATGAATCGATAAAAAACGAATTGCTTAAGAAGAAGATTGAAGATTCGTCGGGGTGGAATCCGGGAATTTATTTCGGAGAAAAAGTAAGAACAACAATGTCTTACAGAATACCATTACGTTTACTCAAATAAATCTTTGCTAAATAATCATAGTGCTCGCCGTCTTCAATACGCTCACATTGAAGCCCTACGGTAAGACAAGCCGTTTTTAAGGTTTCAAAATCCAGATACAACCATTTCATTGGCACTTCCTGCTCGCCTTTATAACTTAAATAATAGTCCAATTCTCCGTAATAATTCGCTTGAACATCATGCCAAACACCACCGTCATCATCTTCATACATATATGCAATATCCGAAGAGTCGATTAAGATTTGCCCTTCCGGATTTAATAAGGATTTTAAATGTTTTAAGTAGAGATGTACTTTAGAAAGCTCCTGAAAAATACCGGTACCATTCATCAATAATAAAATGGTGTCAAAGGTTTCGGTTTCTTCTAATAGAGGTAGCAAATGTGTGTGTTTTACACCTCGCAATTTTGCGACTTCAATAGCACCTTTAGAAGTGTCAATAGCCTTTACAGATAGACCTTTGTCCTGTAACCATAGACTATGCCCTCCGGTACCACAACCCACATCTAAGATGTCTCCTTTAGCCAATTGCAAAGCACGTTGTTCTATGCTCGGCATGGCATCATAGTCTCTAAATAGATAGGGTAGTGGAAGGGTGTCTTCTTCAGAAATATTGGTCCAGGTAATAATGTCTTCGGTATATTGACCGTGATAAAAATCTAATAGGGCTTTGCCGAAAACATCTTTCATAATACGTTTTGCTAAAATAGCAATCCTTTTAATTCTATTGATTCTCTTCTAGAAGCTTAATGATTTCTTTAGCCGCATCAATTAAGTTTTTAATATCAATTAGTGAGACCCGCAACAGAAGCTCTTTGGTTGCTATATAGTTTTCTAATAAAGGATCAGTTAGTAATCCTTTATAATCCTCTTTTAAGGTCGTAGGTGGTCCTTTAGGTAAAGCATATTCTCTGAATTTAAAATTTTCATATAATTTTCTTCTAGAAATATATTTATTTAATAAAGGACCGTATTTGGTATTATTATCAGTATAAAAAATGCGCTGTTCCTCAAGCATTTCTTCAACAAGTTGAGGCCATTCAATGAGTTTTCGTTTAAGGGTTTCATCTTTAATGTTATTAATTAACCCCGTATTAAAAACACCTTCTAATAATTTAAAATCTTCGTTGAAAAAAAAATTATTTTGAAGATTGACTAACATTTCGGCAACAGCAGGTTCATCAATAGCATTAGGTAGATTAGCAATAATAGCATTAAGTTTCAAAGCATTTTCAACAGTCTTTTGTTTTGCTATCTGAAACTCTTCCAATTCAGATAATCTATTTTGAAAATCAATCTTTAGATTAGCAAATAACTTACTTTGATTCTCGGCCTCTTTTCTATTTTCATTCCAGTTGTTAATCTGTAATGCAATGAGTATTCCAATCACTACCAATAAGATTTCACCTATAGCATATTTAAAGTATTTGCCCATTTTGTTTTCTTGGATTAGTTGTTGCCTTATTTTTCTGAAAAACTTAATCATAGTTTAAATTGTTCTGTCACTTCGAGTGATTTTCGATAGAAAATCGTATCGAGAAGTGATTACTACTAACTCCGAAAAGTTCTCGATACGTTCCTTCGGAACACTCGACCTGACATTACGAATTTGTCTAAAGAATTTAATCATGCTCTATTTCTAATTCAATTAATTCTTCTATACGTGTCAATAGTGTATTGGCTTCATTAAGCCTTGACAAGTAATTATCTAAGCCAATAGCTACATTTTCTATAAGATTTTCGAAATATTGAGAAGCTAATAAATCCCTATTGTCACTTTCAAAACCAGATTTAGGAAAGGTGACATTCCTTTGAGTTGTACTCACTTGGTCTGCATTTAGCCAATTACCCTGCTTTAGAATAAATTGGTTTAATAGCATTTCGTTCGCTTCTGCAGTTTCATATTGTACTTTGACCACTTCAACTATAGCTGGCCAGGTAGCAAGTAACTTTCTTAGTTCTCTATTATCAATAATACCAAGTTTACCAGAGTTCGTAATTTCATGCAAGGCACCAATGACAGGGCGGTAGGCAGGGGAAATAAATATATCGTTTAAAATACTGTCGAATTTCTTCGAAGTTTCAGGCTTTTTTTTATTTCCTGTATAATTGAGCATTTCCAAAGAATTGCTAATTCCACTTTTTGTTGTCTCAATGACATTGTCTAAAAGCTTTTTGTTATTATCAAAGTCAATTTTTAAGTTTTCAAGTATTTTCTGTTCTTCTTTGACTTGAAGACGATTCTGATTCCAGTTGTTAATTTGAAGTGCAATTAAAATACCAATAACAACTAGGATTATTTCACCAATAGCGTAGATGAGATATTTGCTAAAACGATTTTCAGAGAGTAAACGTTGACGTATTCTACGGAAGAATTTGATCATGAAGATGGATTAATAGCTGATACTCAAATATAAAGAAAAAAGTCATCATTTGTTTTGCTGAACTTGCTTGTGCTGAACTCGTTTCAGTAAATTAGCATCTCAATCTAACTATCTTTACATTATGCAAGAGATCATAGATAATCTTCCAAAACTTGCTAAAGACAAGCATAAGGAAAACAAAACCTTCTTTACAAAACTTAAGAAAAAACCGCCGAAGCAACTCGATTATCTCATGCAAGAGCTTCATGAGGAAGAGTTCGAACGTACCGATTGCTTAGACTGTGCCAATTGTTGCAAAACCACTGGCCCACTATTTACAGATAAAGACATAGAACGTATTGCGAAGCATTTTAAAATGAAACCACAACAGTTCATTGAAACCTTTCTTCGTGTTGATGAGGACAATGACTACGTATTACAATCGGTTCCTTGTACGTTTTTAGGTGCAGATAACTATTGTTCCATATACGATGTGCGCCCTAAGGCTTGCAGAGAATTTCCGCATACAGACCGAAAGAAGTTTCAGCAGATTAGTAATTTAACATTGAAAAATGTTGCTATTTGCCCGGCAGCATATAACATTGTTGAGGCGATGAAAGCACGCATAAAGTTTTAAAAAATGCGTATCTTTAAAAGCAAAACAAGTCACTTTTGGAAACCCTTTTAAACTACTTTGAAACCATACCATCTTCGCATAGAAGTATCATATTAGTTGGCGGTCTAACCTTATTTTGGTTGATTGAAGGTTCAATACCGCTCTTTCGCTTCAACTACAAAAAATGGAAGCACGCCATTCCTAATTTATTCTTTACACTAACCACAATTATTGTCAATTTTGCATTGGCTTTTGCTTTAGTCAAGTCTGCAGATTGGGTAGTAGCCAATGAGTTTGGTATTATCAATTGGATTCCTAATATGCCGTTATGGTTGTATGTAGTCTTGGGGATATTACTTATGGACCTCATTGGGGCCTACTTACCGCATTATGTAGAACATAAAGTAAAACCCTTGTGGATGGTACATTTAGTGCATCATAGTGATCATAAAGTAGATACCACAACAGCCAATAGACATCACCCGTTAGAGAGTGTCATTCGTTTTACATTCACACTAATGGGCGTATTTATAATTGGAACTCCAATAGCTATTGTAATGCTTTACCAATCCATGTCATTAGTTTCCACGCAATTCAACCATGCTAATATTAAGTTGCCTAAGAAATTAGATGATATTATCAGTTATGTGTTGGTGTCGCCAGACATGCATAAAGTGCATCATCACTATGTATTGCCTTATACGGATTCTAATTATGGTAATATTTTTTCAGTTTGGGATCGACTTTTTGGCACGTTCATGAAGTACGATAGAGAAAAACTGGTCTATGGCGTTGATGTTTTTCCGGATGAAGCTAAGAATAGCAATATTTTAGAATTACTTAAACAACCATTTCAAAAATATCAAAAACCAACTGTAGTTCCTGATGCGGATAAATAAACTACTTTTCCTATTGTGTATAACGATTATGGGATGTTCAGAAGAGCAGAAAATAGACATACAAGGGCATAGAGGATGTAGAGGCCTACTACCTGAAAACTCACTGCCTGCATTTGAAAAGGCCATTGATTTAGGCGTTACTACCTTAGAACTAGACATTGCGATAACAAAAGATAAAGAGGTTATTGTGACTCACGAGCCTTTTATGAGTAGAACCATCTGTTTGCAACCTGATGGAGAAGCCATTCCTGATACTTTAGACAAAGCTTTTAACTTGTATAAGATGTCTTATGAAGCCATCAAAGCGTTTGATTGCGGTACAAAGTTCCATGATAGATTTCCGAATCAGGAAAAAATGAGCGTACACAAACCGCTTTTAAGTGAAGTTTTTGAATTGGCTAAGGGGAAAGACTCAGATGTTAAGTTTAATATAGAGATCAAATCGAAACCAGAATATTATGGAGTTTATACACCGCAGCCTGAAGAATATGTGGCTATCGTTTTAAAAACGATTAAAGATCACGGTATGTTTGACCGAACAAATCTACAATCGTTTGATTTGAATATATTAGAGCGTATAAAAGTACAATCGCCTGACATGCCCATAGCATTATTAGTGGATGATAATGAAACGATAGAAGGTAAAATGCAAGAGTTAAGTTATAAACCTGAGATTATTAGCCCATATTTTAAACTTCTTGACCAGGCTAAAGTCACTGAATTACAATCTAAAGGCTATCAAGTCATACCCTGGACCATAAATGAAAGTACAGATATGCAACAGATGATCGACTGGAATGTCGATGGCATTATTACTGACTATCCTGATCGATTGATTGCCTTACTTCAAAATTGAAGTTTTCAACAGGTTATTAACAATTCTATGTATTTCCTCTAATTTTTATGCACTTCATAGATAATTTTAGCTGTTTTGTAAGAAAAGCTCTTATGTTTATCACGGATTAATTAATTACTGTTGAGTTAGAAACCCCTTGTATAACTTAATAGTATTTTTTTTGGAAACACTTACTCGTTTTCTACTTTTTGGTCTTCTATTATCTGCATTGCCAGGGCAAGCTCAGGATGACTATGCACGAATTGATAAGAACAGAAATGTTCAGGCAAAAGACCTATATCACGATCTAAATAAAACTAAAGATACTCTGATCTTAAAAAGTAATAAGAAGATCAGTTACCTGTATTCGATCAACAAAGATTATTCAAGAGAACTAGACTTCTATATCGATACGACAGCGTATCAATTACCATTAAATAAATTAAGTAAAGGAAAACATGTATTCGTAGCGGTACAATCGCCATTGCGTATTGTATTTGTAGTACATGTATTAAGGGATATTCCATTAAAGGATCCCAAAAAGAAGCCAACACGAAAACCTGTTGCTATTCGACCTACAGAAATAGCTTCAACTGAAAATAAACGATAGACTAACTAAACAACCATTTCAAGGCGTGCAGTGAGGCGGTAATCTTATATATTAATAGATTGCTGCCCTCACTCACCGTTGAAATGGCTTAATCTTTATAGATCAAATACTTTGCTCTTACAGCTCTATAGGCATCCAAGTCAGTTTTCCAAGATGCTTTTATATCAGCTTCAGAACGCCCTTCTTGTATTTGTTGTTGTAGTTTTTCGGTTCCGGCAAGTTTGGTAAAAAACGAATTAAAAAAAGCCTCATCCTTTGCATAAGCGGTATTTGCATTATAGAATTGAATAAGCCATTCTAGTTTCAATTGATTCAAAGGCTCCGTTCCTGAAAGATCAAATCCATTACAGCGTTTACCTTCATGTTTGGGGTATTTAGCACCCTCGTTGGGTTCTGGAGTAAAACTATAGGTATGCGCTCTCAGAAAAAAGAAAGGTGAGCCCACCACCTGAAATTGCTTATCGGTACCTCTTCCAACGCTCACATTAGTGCCTTCAAAAAAGCATAAGCTAGGGTATAATGTAATGGACGTATCATTAGGGAGATTAGGAGAGGGCTTAACAGGTAAACTATAGGGCATCTTATGGTCATAATACTTTACAGGAATCACATTAAGTTGACATGTAATACCATTATCTAGCCAACCTTCACCATTAATCATTTGGGCATATTCACCTATCGTCATACCATGTACAACAGGTACAGGATGCATACCGACAAAGCTTTGATGTTTAAGCTCTAAAACAGGACCGTCTATAAAATGCCCATTAGGATTAGGACGATCTAATATAACCACCGGAATATTTTGTTCTGCACAAGCTTCCATCACATAATGCAAACTAGAGATATAAGTGTAAAAACGAGCGCCGACATCCTGAATATCAAACACCATTATATCAATACCGTTTAATTGCGCTTCAGTTGGTTTTTTATTTTTTCCGTACAGTGACACAATTGGCAAATTAGTTTTAGTGTCTATACCATCTTTTACCACCTCACCGGCATCAGCCGTGCCCCTAAAACCATGTTCCGGGGCAAAGACCGTTTTTATACTAATACCTGACGCTAATAAAGAATCTACAACATGAGTGTAAGAACTTTGGTCCTTGTTCGTTTTAAAGATCACAGAAGTCTGATTAGCAACGATACCGACCTGTTTTCCTTTTAAAAGCGAAAGATATTCTGAGGTTTGATTAGCGCCAACTTCAATAGCAGAAGGATATCTTTGGATCTCAGATGATGATGTTTCACTGGTTAAGTCGTCTTTAGATTTAGAACCACAACTTACGGCTACTAAAACCAAGAATAAAACTGTATTTTTGAAAACCTTTAAACGCATAGATAGTTTTGAATTTTGAGTTGTTTATAGCTAAACGCATTATTGGTAGTAAAGCGTATAAAAGTAGTGTTTCAGCACCAATTATTAAAATTGGTATTGCAGCTATTGCTATTGGTGTGGTCGTAATGCTGGTGGCTATTGCTACAGGTTTGGGCCTACAACAAAAAATTAGAGATAAGGTTGTGGCATTCAACGGGCACGTCACTATTGCTAATTATGACAGTAATGCCTCGGATGAATCGCAAGTTCCAATTTCTACAGATCAGGAGTTTTATCCCAATTTTAATACCGTCGAAGGCGTCACACATGTGCAAGCCGTTGCAACTAAATTTGCTGTCATCAGGACCACTACAGATTTTGAAGGCGTTGTTGTAAAGGGTGTTGGTCAGGATTACGACTGGCAATATTTTGAAGATTTTTTAGTAGTTGGTCGCTTACCTAATTATTCCAATAAACGAAACGAGGAAGTCCTTATTTCTAAATATATAGCGAATCGTCTTGGATTTAAAGTCGGAGATAAGTTCAATACACTTTTCGGAGAACAGATTGATAAACTCCCCCGAATTATCAACTTTGAGATTGTTGGAATATACAATTCAGGCTTTCAAGAATTAGATGAAAAATACCTTATTGCAGACTTAAGACATATTCAACGCCTCAACAAGTGGCAGCCAGATGAAATAGGAAATTTTGAAGTATTTATTGAAGATTTCTCAGAGATAGACGCCAAAGGTAGAGCAATTTTTAATAGCCTTCAATCCCCACTGTTAAATGCAACTACAGTCTCTGAGAAATACTATACCATTTTTGAGTGGATCAAAGTTTTTGATAATAATATCTATGGGATTATTGGCATTATGATTATTGTGGCTGGCATCAACATGATTACAGCATTATTGGTGCTTATACTAGAGCGCACACAGATGATCGGGATACTAAAAGCGCTAGGAACGGCTAACTTCAGTATTCGTAAAGTGTTCTTATACAATGCCTCTTATCTAATAGGCTTAGGTTTGTTATGGGGAAATTTAATCGGTATCGCATTACTTGTTGTGCAGAAATACTTTAAGCTGTTTCCCTTAAATCCAGACACCTATTATGTGACGGAAGCTCCGGTTTACATTCATTGGGATTATATTTTGCTATTAAATATTGGGACATTTATTGCTTGTCTACTCTTGCTTTTAGTGCCGTCACTTATTATTTCAAAGATATCGCCGGTAAAAGCCATTCGTTTCGATTAATAGCAAATAAAACATAATACATTTTTAACATCGTGCTTTTCACATTTCGATTAAATTTGCAGCGCAAATAACTATTTATGGATTACGCAAAAAATATACTTGAAACTATTGGTAATACACCACTTATAAAGATCAATGCATTAGCAGAAGAATTGCCTTGTCTTTTATTAGCAAAATATGAAACCTTTAACCCCGGGAATTCTGTAAAGGATCGTATGGCTTTACAGATGATCGAAGATGCAGAAGCAGATGGACGATTAAAACCAGGGGGGACTATTATTGAAGGGACTTCAGGAAATACAGGAATGGGTTTAGCATTGGCAGCCATAGTAAAAGGATATAAATGCGTTTTCGTTATGGCAGATAAGCAGTCTAAAGAAAAGATTGATATTCTTAAAGCTGTAGGTGCTGAAGTTGTCGTATGTCCAACCGCAGTTGAACCAGATGACCCACGTAGTTATTACTCTGTTTCGCGCCGCTTAGCTGAAGAAACACCTAATGCTTGGTATGTTAATCAATACGATAATCCAAGTAATGCTGTGGCTCACTACAAAAGTACCGGGCCAGAAATATGGAACCAGACTGATGGTAAAGTGACACACTTCATAGTTGGTGTAGGCACAGGAGGAACGATTTCAGGTGTTGGAAAATATCTTAAAGAACAAAATCCGAATGTAAAAGTATGGGGAGTAGATACCTATGGAAGTGTATTTAAAAAATATCACGAAACCGGAATCTTTGATGAGAATGAGATTTACCCATATGTCACTGAAGGTATTGGTGAAGATATCCTGCCTAAAAATGTAGATTTTGATATCATCGACGGCTTTACCAAAGTCACCGATAAAGATGCTGCGGTTTATACCCAACGCTTAGCCAAAGAAGAAGGTATGTTTTTAGGAAATTCTGCCGGGGCGGCCATCAAAGGTGTATTACAACTGAAGGAGCACTTCAAGCCAGAAGATGTTGTGGTGGTTTTATTCCACGATCATGGTAGTCGTTACGTCGGTAAGATGTTTAATGATGAATGGATGCGTGAAATGGGTTATATAGATTAAGATCTTTTCTGTAACTTAGACCATAGTTATGGTCTTTAAAAAGTACACACCATCATCTGAACTAAAGCACATCATCGCATATCACTGGACACTAGAAACTACCAGTAACGATGATCATGATACTTACAGATTTGTCCCAGACGGATTTGTAGACTGGATATTCCATCTCGGTACACCGTGGCAATGTAGCTTTCCCGATAAGCAACACCATTCCACAACGGGGCAATTCCATGTGTTTGGTCAAATCAAAAAGTATGTAGACCTGAATGTGTCTCATGGACATGTCCGTCTATTTGGAGTCAAATTTTATCCCTGGGTTGCTAAGACCATATGGAAAACAGATATGCATTACTTAACCAATGCATGTCATAATATTAATGATTTAGAATTACCTGCAATTAATGAACTGCAGGAAAAGATCATGCTTTCTGATTCTACAAGTTCTAGAATTAGTCATATTGAGGACTACTTAAGAGCAAGCTCTGACTATAATGTGTCTGATAGCCTAAAACCTGTGCTTGATAATTTATTCTCAAAAGGAAGCTTAAACTTATCAAATATCAATTTCGGATTACGTCGTTTAGAACAGCGATTTAAAAGTGAAATAGGGATATCGCCTAAATTATTTTCTAAGACCTTACGTATCAATAAAGCCATAGAACAACTTACAGATCAGCCCCTAGAGTCACTGACTAAGATAGGGTTGGACGTCAACTTCTATGATCAATCTCATTTCATTAAGGATTTTAAGCAGTTTACCGGTTATAGCCCATCACAATTCTTGAAGTACATCAATCCTAATGGCGATATTTTAAATCTTCAGGCACATTAATCATTTCGCTTTTTTACAATTTCTACTAAGGGAAGCATACTAATTTTGGGCAAAATTCTAATACGATCCTAAATGATTAACTTACTTAAACCAAGCGTTTCAAAACTATTATGTGCCTCTAGCTTAATTTTTGGACTGACACTTTGTTCCTTACAAGCACAATCTTGGCAAACCTTAAATGCTAATACTTTAAGCTGGCGTTTTGAAGATCTTTGTTTTGTTGATCCTGATATAGGCTGGGTAGTTGATGGTGGAGGTCAAATTCTAAAGACCGTAAATGGCGGCCAAAACTGGACACAGCAATTCTATAATTCTAGCCTCTATTTTAGAAGCGTAGAGTTCTTAAATGATCAACTAGGGTTTGCCGGAACATTGGCTAATGGAAACCCAACGGCGCAATTATTGAGAACTACAGATGGTGGGGCTACTTGGACCGATCTTACAGGGAATTTTCCGGTCAATGTGACTGGTATTTGTGGCATCTCAATTGTTGATGAAAACACAGTATTTATTACCGGTGTTTTCTTCGGGTCTGCCTATATTATGAAGTCTACAGATCAGGGGGATACATGGCAATACACCAACATGAGTACTTATGCTAATGGACTTGTTGATATTTATTTTAAGGATGGTCTTAATGGATGGGCAGTAGGACAAGGCAATCAGGGAAATGCACTTAGAGCGGTTATTTTGGGAACTACAAATGGCGGCACCACCTGGAATTTATTACGAAGTGGTGATCATTCTAATCAACGCTCATGGAAGATTCAACAACTCAATGATAATGTATTCTATGCTTCTATAGAAGAGTTTGAACCGAGTCCACAGTACTTCAAATCTATAGACGGAGGACAAACCTGGTCATTACAAAACGTAGTGACGACAAACACATCAGGGACTATGCAAGGTATAGGGTTCTTAAACGAAAACTTAGGATGGGTTGGCGGCTTTAGTCAGTTATTTTATGAAACTACTGATGGTGGACAAACTTGGGATTATCAACCTTCAATTGGGTTGAGTTTTAATCGCTTTCAGCGGGTAAACGATACCCTTATGTATACGGCAGGAGTAAATGTATACCGCTATGCTGATCCGGCGTTATTGAGTATTGATGAGTTCGAAATTGTCAAACCTAAAGGACATTCGCTTGCTATCAAAGGGTCTAACATAGTTAAAGACCAAGCCGCTATTTTGCTCAACCTGATTAATAATACCTATTGTGAGTTGAGTGTTTATAATACCAATGGTCAGCGCGTGCAGACCATTCACCAGCAACGTATGCAGGCTGGAGAGCATGAGATCCAATGGCAGTTACCACAATTGGCTAAAGGACCTTACTTTTTGGTCTTGTATACCTATCATGGTTATGAGTCAATAAAAGTAGTTGTAGATTAGATCAGCAACAAATATCTCTACGGTGTACTGCATCAATAAAAGCTGTATTTTTTGCCTTGTCGCTAACCAAATCATCAAAGATTTTCATACCGCTAAAGTCATCGTCATCTAAGACCAAGGCTTTAAATTTTTCCCATGGAAAATCTACACCAGGATCTGTTCGGCGATGTGGATCTAGTTTGGCGTGAGATACAACATCTTCAAGATTTGGGTACTTAGCCCAACAATATTTAACAATATCTGCAGTGATCTTAACTTGCCAATCTGAAAATGGATCATTGACTTGACTATTCACAATCTCAACACCTAATGACCAATGATTGACTTTATTCTTGCCACCATTGACATCCGGATGAAATTTATCGTTTCTAACATGCCAGGCAGCTAGGGTTTCCGGAGCGCAGGCCCAAATCACCTTACCATGTTCAGCTTCATTCTCATCTGGCACTAACCAATGCCAACTTCCTTGGCCTCTGGGATCGCGCATTACAGATACTGCACCATCAGAAGAGGACCCTGCTGTAGCATGAATGACTATCCCCTTAATACCAAAAATAGGATTGTAGATACGCTTGGTTGTTTTACTTTTCCAATGTTTCTGGATACCCGGATACCATACTTCAGGGAGTCTTATATTCATAGGCTTATCGCCTTTTGGAAGTTTGAAGTGATAATCTTTTGGATCCATAATGCACTTTATTACTCACTCTTAATCTTATCTAAATAACTCAGACTGAAATTGATTTTTAGTTCTGTCCACATCGGAAGATGATCACTCATCTGAAACGTACGCCATTCTTTCTTGTAGTAGTCTTTTTGCTTAGCCTCACTGGCTTTTATAGCTTTAAATTTATCTATCGTCTTTTTAATCTTAGCTTTCTTCGTTGCATCTGTTTCTTTAGCAAATTTTTCTTGTTGCTGTTTGAGCTTTAAATCTAGATTCTCGACAACGACTTTTTGGTAATCCTTAAACTGACGGGTAGAGAACACCTTGCGATATAGATCATAAGCACCCGCACTATTTGGCTGATCACCATAAAGAATCTCACCTTTCTTTTCCATAAAAGCAATCTGATCATAGTGTTTAGTTTTGTACATGTTTGATGGATGATCCTCAATACCCTTAGGAATCACAAAACCGTGCTTTTTTAAAGCTTTCATAGTTTTATGCTCGGGGCTAAAGATGTTGAAATCCCCTAGAAGGATAAGATTCTCTTTGTATTTCTTTGCTCGTTTTTTGATGTTTTCAGCAATCTTGTCGATCTCTTCTATACGTTGTTTTAATTTGTCTCCCGAGTCTGAACCAAAATAGATGTGTACGGTACAAAGTTTAAACTTAAACCAACCAGATTGAAAAGCTACTAGGAATGGTGTTCGTGCAAACTGCTTTTCACCTTTAATAAGTTTGCTTTTAGTAAGCACGATCTCTCCGGCGATCTTTTCAAAAGAGACTCGCTTAGTATCATAAATATATGCCATGCGTTCCCCATTACCGGAATGCCCCTCAGTCACGTCGGTCATAATGTAATCCCATTGATCTCCCATGACATACATTAATTTTTTGAAAGCGAAAAGATCATCATTGACCTCTTGTATGGCGACTAAGTCAAAACTAGAAATGATCTCAGAGATGTAGTAGAAGGCTTCTACTTCTCTGGGGCCGTAGCCATACCTGTTGGAGTCAAAATCGCGAATGTTCCAAGTAGCTATGAGTACATTTTCATTAAAGGTTTTAGCGGGAATTTTTTCGTCTAGATCTTTTTTAAGATTGACAAGGCGACTAATGACACGTTTGCGTACGTTGAAATCTTCGAAGTCGCGCTTCAAGGCATAATATCTCATGATTAACAGCTTTATTCAGGATGTAATAAAGCTACTGATTTTGTGCCACTTATAGCTACGTAGTTCTACGTATTTTTCTATATACATTGAAAGAAAATTCTTATATTTAAAAACCAAATCTATTAGTAATCTAAATGCAAGAATCCCTCTTACACCATGTATGGAAATATCAAAAATTTTCTAAACATTTATTACAATCCACAAGCGGAGCATCTATTAGTGTAAAATCTGTAGGGACTTATAACACTAATTCTGGGCCAGATTTTTTCAATGCACAGGTAGTTATTGGAGATCAACTTTGGGCTGGTAATGTAGAAATTCATGTGAAGTCTTCAGATTGGTATGTCCATGGTCATGAAAAGGACAATAACTATGATAATGTCATATTACATGTGGTTTGGGAGCATGATATAGAGGTGTATAGGATCACTAATCAGCCTCTAACAACTCTGGTACTTCGACCATATGTGTCAGAAACAGTAATTGCTAATTACAATGCTTTAATTTTTACGAGAACGAATTGGATCAATTGCGAAATACAATTACCATCCATAAATGATTTTGATCTGCAAAACTGGTTAGAACGATTGTATGTTGAGCGGCTTCAACAAAAAACTGAGCGTATTCAACAATTATTAGAGGCCTCAGAAAATGATTGGGAAAACGTACTCTTCAAAATGATAAGTAGAAACTTTGGTCTCAACATTAATGGAGACGCATTGATGAGTATAGCGGAGTCATTACCTTATTCGGTTATTAGGAAGCATCAACATAATGCAAATGATTTAGAAGCTCTCTTCTTTGGTCAAGCTGGATTGTTGAATTCTAATGTTGAAGAGGTTTATTTTTGTAATCTCAGAGAACGCTATCAATACTTGAAGCACAAGTACAGTTTGAGTGTTGAAGGTATAATTCCGGTTAAATTCTTTAGGTTAAGACCATCAAATTTCCCAACGATTCGTTTATCTCAATTAGCCAGTTTATATGCAAAACGAAAACATTTATTTTCATCATGTATGACTGCGAATACCTTAAACGATCTTTACACCATATTTGAAATATCTGCTTCAGATTTTTGGAAACAACATTATACATTTAATACGAAATCAAGAAGATCAAAAAAAACACTAACAAGGCCATTTGTGAATTTGCTGATCATTAATACTGTTTTACCCATAAAGTTTTGCTATGAACAATACAAAGGCAATATGATAAACGATTTATCTTTAGATCTTATTCAACAGTTGCCTATAGAGAAGAATACAATTGTAGATAAATTTAAAAGTATTAAGTCCGTAGAAAAATCAGCATTAACATCCCAAGGATTACTGCAATTAAAAAACCAGTATTGTGATAAAAATAGATGTGTACAATGTGCTATAGGGCATCAATTAATCTTTAAAAAATAGTTACCTTGCGGTATGAAGTTTTTCTACAGCCTGTTACATTATTTTCAGAAGCGCGGCTACTATGTATGCCAACGTATTGCAGATCGTTTAGGAATAAGGGCTAAGATTGTAAGAACGTCATTTATGTATCTCACATTTGTGACATTAGGTTTTGGATTTGCACTATACCTTTTTCTTGCGTTCTGGATGCGTATAAAAGACATTATATATACCAAACGAACTTCAGTATTTGACCTTTAAACATGCAAAACCCATTAATACGACTTTTTAGATCAAAATTTAATACAGCATTACTCTTAATGCTTATTTTACTAGTAGTAGGTGTTGTAGGTTACAAGATCATTGCAGGTTACACGTGGATCAATGCCATTTACATGACAGTAATAACGATTACCACTGTAGGTTTTAAGGAAGTGCAGCCCTTAGATTACGATGCGAAAGTATTTACCATTTTTTTGATCTTAACCAGTGTTGTGATACTCGGTTATGCCATTAAAGTGATTACAGAATATATTCTAAGTAGAAATAATTACGAAGAAATAAAACGAAAAAAAATGCAAAAGCGAATAGATGCAATGACCAACCATATTATTATATGTGGCTATGGTAGAAATGGAAAGCAGGCTGCTAAGAAACTATTAGCATATAAGAAGCCTTTTGTTGTAATAGAAAAAGACAAGGCAATAATTGATAAGTTTGAATCTGACGAGGTGTCCTTTATCCTTGGAAATGCTAATGAAGATGAAACATTATTGTTAGCAGGAATAGAACGTGCAAGTACACTAATATCTGCCCTGCCCAATGATGCAGATAACCTTTTTGTGGTACTATCATCCCGCCAAATTAATTCTAAACTACATATTATAAGTCGGGCATCGCAAGAACCTTCTTATAATAAGCTAAAATTAGCTGGAGCTAATAATGTTATTCTTCCGGATAAAATCGGTGGCGATCATATGGCATCTTTAGTTGTAGTCCCCGATTTGGTTGAGTTTATAGATAATTTAGGCATTATAGGAGAACACAATATCAATGTCGAAGAAGTAGAGGTAGAGAAATTGTACAATGTCAATACAGTAAAGACAATTGCAGAGTTAGACCTCAGAAAGAAAACAGGATGTACAGTTATTGGATTTAAGCGATCCAATGGGGAGTATGTTGTAAATCCGGAAGCTGAAACTAAGCTAATTCCAGAGTCTAAAATCATCGTTTTAGGGCGTCCGGAACAGATACAAAAACTTAATTCAACCTACGATATTAACTAACATTTGAAGGCATTTTTAACAAGCCTAGCTTTAAAAAATCAAATTTTTTTAGCATCTTGTCAGCTTTAAAAACAAAAACTAACTAAATATACCTTACTCATGAAGAAATATCTTCTTTCAATTTTTGCACTGCTTTTACCATTATTAAATTTTGCTCAGGAAGCTGAAAAAGGACTCGACGAAAGAGTTAATGATGCTTTTATGCCGGTTGCTACCTGGTGGGAAAACCTTGTCTTAACTTCAGTACCAATTGCCGGGTTTGATGTGCCAATAGTGGTAATACTATTAGTGACAGGAGCAACATTTTTCACCATATATTTCAAGTTTCCTAACATAATGAAATTTCCGCTTGCTATTAATACAGTAAGGGGTAAGTATGATGAAATTGAAGGGCATAGCGCAGAAGAAAAAGTAGCGGTAAATATTGTTGATGGAGATTTGCCAGACACAATTAGAGATGAGAGTCAAGAAGGAGAAGTGAGTCACTTCCAAGCGTTAGCAACTGCTGTGTCGGGTACAGTGGGGCTAGGTAATATTGCTGGTGTAGCTGTGGCTATTGCATTAGGTGGTCCGGGAGCTACGTTTTGGATGATAGTATGTGGTTTGATAGGTATGGCCACTAAGTTTACAGAATGTACGCTTGGTGTAAAATATAGAGATGTAGGAGAAGATGGAACAGTATATGGTGGTCCAATGTATTATTTATCTAAAGGATTGAAAGAAAGAGGTATGGCCGGGTTCGGTAAAGTACTCGCTGTTTTATTTGCAATCCTATGTGTAGGTGCTTCTTTTGGAGGTGGTAACGCATTTCAGTCTAATCAAGCTGCAGTACAATTAAGTTCATTATTTGGAATTGAAGGTGGTGCCACTGGTGTTATCATCGGATTTATTTTAGCTGTTTTAGTAGGAATCGTAATTATAGGTGGAATCAAGCGTATCGCTAAGATCACTGAGAAGATTGTACCGTTTATGGCTGGTATATATGTATTAGCTGCTTTAGTAATTATTTTTGCAAACTTCAGTTATATCGATGATGCTTTTGGATTAATCTTCAATGGTGCATTTACGCCAATGGCCGGATTAGGTGGACTTGTTGGTGTATTGATTGTAGGTTTCCAAAGAGCAGCATTCTCTAACGAAGCCGGAGCAGGTTCTGCGGCTATTGCGCACTCTGCTGTTAAAACGAAGTATCCAGCTTCTGAAGGTGTAGTAGCACTTTTAGAGCCATTTATAGATACTGTAGTTATTTGTACGATGACCGCTTTAGTAATCATCTTCTTTAATATAGACGGTGCTAACATGCAAAGTGTTTTCCAATATGGAGCAGTAGACGGAAGTAGTGTGATTTTAAATGGAACCGGAGAACAACTTGGAGGTGTAGACTTAACGTCTCAAGCATTTGACTCCGTAATACCTGGATTCTCTTATGTGTTGACAATAGCAATTGTATTATTTGCATTCAGTACAATGATCTCTTGGTCTTACTACGGATTACAATCTTGGAAATATTTATTTGGAAAAGGAAAAAGAGCAGATATGATCTATAAAATATTATTCTTAGTATTTGTTATTATTGGTGCTGCTGCTACATTAGACGCGGTAATCAAGTTCTCTGATGCTATGATATTAGCTTTGGTATTCCCAAATATGATAGGGTTATTCTTCCTCTTCCCTAAAGTTAGAGAGGAAATGGCTAAATATATAAGTGCTATCAAGCAAGCAAAATAAAATTATTACATGAATAAATATAAATCCCACTTCCAGTTTTCAAAACAGCAACGGAGTGGGATTTTTATATTAATACTACTCATCGTTGGGGTTCAAGTATTGAGCAGGTGGATTGATTTTTCTCCGTCTCAGGTACCCTATAACGTACAAGAGTTACTAGCTTTAAACAAGAAGGTCCATACACTAAGGATAGCAGAAGCTGAAAAGCAAAAACCAAAACTATTTCCATTCAACCCAAATTTCATTACGGATTATAAAGGTTATGTACTGGGCATGTCAAACGAGGAAATCGATCGCTTACTGGCTTACAGAGCAAAAGATAAATGGGTCAATTCTGTAAAACAATTTCAACAAGTCACTAAAGTATCAGATTCGCTATTGAATATTATAAGCCCTTATTTTAAATTTCCAGAATGGGTAGAACATTCAAGGACTAAAAAGAAATCATTTAAGGCATTTAATAATAGTCCTAAAACATACGATCAAAAGCATGACTTAAATAAGGCAACAGTTGAAGACCTCAAAGCAATCAATGGAATAGGGGATGTGCTATCACAACGTATAGTTCGCTATCGCAATAAGTTCAAAGGCGGTTTTATAGCCGATGTGCAGTTGACAGATATCCGTGGTCTGAAACCCGAAGTCATAGATAGATTAACAAATGAATTTACTGTGAAGACACCTCGGTCAATAATAAAGGTAGATCTCAATACTGCTACTGTTGAAGAACTAGTCACTATTCAACATATTGATTATGAAGTTGCGTATCATATTATAGAAGAACGTACCTTGAGAGAAGGGTTCAATTCCTTAGAAGAATTAACAAAACTTGAAGATTTTCCTGTCGAAAAATATGAGATAATTAAATTATATTTGCAGTTGATAAAGCAATAAAATTTATGTCGAAATTATACTTCACTGAAGAGCATCAATTATTTAGGGAAAGCCTACGCGATTTTTTACAAAAAGAAGTCGTTCCCCATATTGAGAAATGGGAAGAGACAGGAACGATAGATCGTTTTATATGGAAGAAATTTGGAGACATGGGTTACTTCGGATTAGCATATCCGGAGACCTATGGTGGACTAGATCTTGACCTGTTTTACACTGTCATTCTCCTAGAAGAGCTTCAGCGTATAAATTCTGGAGGTTTTGCAGCAGCTATATGGGCTCATGTTTATTTGGCAATGACCCATGTCAATAAGGAAGGCAATCATGATATAAAAGAGAAGTATTTAGCGCCAAGTATTTCAGGAGATAAAATAGGATGTTTATGTATTACAGAACCTTTTGGAGGGAGCGATGTAGCAGGAATGAGAACTACAGCAGAAAGAGTTGGAGATACCTATGTTATCAATGGTTCTAAAACATTTATCACAAATGGCGTATACAGTGACTATCTGGTAGTTGCAGCCAAGACCAATCCTGAACTTGGAAATAAAGGAATCAGCATTTTTGTTATAGATAGAGATACACCCGGGGTTTCTGCTACCAAATTAGAAAAGTTAGGTTGGAGAGCATCAGATACAGGAGAGATCGCATTTGATAATGTAACTATTCCGGCATCTAATATCATGGGTGAGGAGAATAAAGGGTTTCCATACATCATGCAACATTTTGCTTTAGAGCGATTAATAATGGGAATAAATGCACATGCCAGAGCAGAGTTTGCATTAGAATATGCTAAACAGTATATGTCTGAAAGAACAGCTTTTGGAAAAACAATAGATAGGTTTCAGGCATTAAGACATACAATGGCAGATTGCTACACTCAGATGGAAATATGCAAACAGTTTAATTATTATGTAGCAAATAGATTAAATGATGGAGACTATGTAGTAAAAGAAGCTACCATGTCTAAGCTGCAATCCACAAAGATGGCAGATGATGTTATATATCAATGTCTTCAATTTTTAGGAGGCTATGGATATATGGAAGAATACCCATTGGCACGCTTGTTACGCGACAGTCGATTGGGGCCTATTGGTGGAGGAACCTCAGAGATATTGAGAGAAATTATTGCCAAAATGATGATTGATAATAAGGATTATAAACCGGCTACTTGATATCGTTTTTATCATTTTCGGTAAAAATTGTTTATTTTTCATCACCACAAAGGTGATAAGCTTGCTGCTTATATTCAGGCTTTAACCCCATAAATCTTAACCTTTATGAGGCACTTAAAATTTACACGCGTCAACTCAGTACTATTCCTGCTTATGGTTGCAGTGCAAGGCTTGGTCTTCTCTCAAACTGAACTTAAAAATAAGATTGTTGATTTTACTACGCTTTTGCCATTGGAAAATGCGAGCATCTATGTAAAGAATACGACTATAGGTACGGTAAGTAATTCTGATGGAAAGTTTGTCCTTTTAGTGCCTGATAGTTTTAAGAAGGATACCTTGATTATTTCCTCAATAGGCTATAAAACGTTTAAGACAACTATTGAAGATTTTGATAGTAGCTTGGACATCTTTTTAGATCCTGAGATCGCTGCCTTAGATGAGGTCCTTTTAGTAGCAGAAAAACGACCAGAAACAGGTAATGATATTGTTCTAAAGGCACTAAAAGAATTACCAGATAACTTGCCCAACACGCCTTATCTTCAAAAAGGATTTCTAAGACATAAAGAACGTAATAGAAATGAATTTAAATGGTTGATCGAAAGTGCGATCACCATGTATGACGATTCTACATATATAAATGGTACTACAGAAAACCTTAGAATTAATGTAGATGAGGTTCGGAAGAGCTATGACCTTAGAGATGTAGATAGTATCTTGTCTTATTACTCATATCTTAAAAACAACGCTAAAAATGTAAGGCTCACCACAAAGAAATTAAGGAGAGATACCATAAAAACAGCATCATTGATAAAAGCTATAAAATGGAATGATACTAGAGTCAATGGATTACAAAATTTATTCGAAGGGAAATTAAACTTACTTCGTAATTCAAAATTATCAAATGCGCTTTTTGGTGAAGATATTTTAAATAAACACCAATTTGATCTCGATACTATTTTAGTAGATAATGAGAGAAAACTTTATAAGATTAAAATATCTGGAAGCGAAGATATGGTCGGTTTAGATACAGAAGGGATATATAATGAAGGCTATGAGGCAAAAGGTTGGATCTACATCTATTGGGATAATTTCGCAGTGAAGAAAATAGAGTATGAGTTAGTGGCTGCTTCTAATGCTCAAAAGATTAGAAGTAAAACCTTATTCGGAACGGATGTTAATCATAAGCTAGTTATTTCATATCTAGAGTTTGAAGGTAAGATGTACCCAAACTATTTATACTACGAAACACCTAAACTTGTTAATGCCGGAAAATCAGAAGACGATGAAATTAAAGATAAGTCAAAGATAGATTATGGCGAGCGTTATTATAATACTGTACAAGAGATACTCTTTTCTGAAATTATCTTAGATGAAGACCTAATAAATGCTTCACTCAATAAAACGTGGGATCCGGATATTTTCTCACCAAAGCCTTATAATAATGCATTCTGGAAAAATTACAATGTGATTCTAGAGAGTGAAGAAGATGAAAAACTAATAAAAGACCTCACAAAGAAAGCGACACTATTTAAACAATAGTAAAAAAGCTTGTTATTTGTTTTGAGATATTAAATTCCTTAGTATATTTGCAGCCTGAAATTCTAAAAGAGAGGAGGTTAAGAGCTATGTTAATAATACCAATAAAAGAAGGAGAAAATATAGATAGAGCGCTAAAGCGTTTTAAGAGAAAGTTTGATAAGACTGGTACTAAGCGTCAATTACAAGCACGTAAGCAGTTCACTAAGCCTTCTGTAAAGCGTAGAGCTGAAATACAAAAAGCACAATACATTCAAAGACTTAGAGATCAAGAAGATATTTAGTCTCAAATTGACACAATATAAAAATCCCGCTGAATGCGGGATTTTTTTTGGATTAATTATTCCTATAGATAAAATCATTACATTTAATCAAACCTTAATTATTCGCTTTAGTGACCATTCAAGCATTTTCAGATTATTTATTATTAGAGAAGAAATACTCTAAACATACTGTTACTGCTTATATAAGAGATTTAGAAGCATTTCAGACCTTTATAGATGTTGAACATTCCGGGCAATCTATATCAAATGCAAAGTATGTAATTATAAGACATTGGATTGTAGCACTTGTGGACCAGGGACTTACTAATCGATCAGTTAACAGAAAAGTATCCTCTTTAAATTCGTACTATAAATTTTTACAGAAAACAGATACAATAACTACCAACCCACTCAAGGGACATAAGGCATTAAAAGTAGCTAAGAAAGTCCAAGTCCCTTTTTCAGAAATAGAAATGAAAGATGTTATAGAGCGATTGTCTGAAGATAAAAGTTTTAATACACTCCGAGATCGCTTAATTGTAGAGCTTTTTTATGCTACCGGAATACGACGAATAGAATTGATAGAGCTTAAGATATCAGATATTGATTTGCAGGGAAAAACACTAAAGGTTTTAGGAAAGAGAAATAAGGAGCGATATATACCGTTAATAGATAGTGTTGTGGAAACTATAAAAGGGTATTTGGATTACCGACATAGGTTACCTGAAATAATAGATACGGACTATTTATTTTTAACTAAAAAAGGACATAAAATTTATGAAATGCTTGTTTACCGAATTATAAATAAGTATTTTAGTAAAGCATCCTCTAAGCTAAAATGTAGTCCGCATGTTCTAAGGCACTCATTTGCGACACATTTGCTTAATGAAGG
The DNA here is from genome assembly GCA_965230605.1 of Winogradskyella sp. GTDB lineage: Bacteria > Bacteroidota > Bacteroidia > Flavobacteriales > Flavobacteriaceae > CBDDLD01. The sequence goes on from CBDDLD010000004.1 coordinate 908,834, forward strand.
AGCAGATATAAACGCAGTTAAGGAACTTCTTGGTCATACAAGTTTGGCAGCCACACAAGTATACACGCATAGTAGTATAGCCGAACTAAAAAAAGTATACTCTAAATCGCACCCAAGAAACCTTAAATAAATTAACGTCTAACCAAATAAATGTATGCGTATGAAAGTAAACACCCAATCTGTAAATTTTGTTGCGGACAAGAAGTTGATAGATTTCATTCAAAAACGAATGGATAAGTTAGATTTATTTTACGATAAGATTATTCAATCTGATGTGTATTTAAAGGTTGAAAATACCAGTGATAAAGAAAATAAAATAGTTGAAGCTAAAGTCAGTGTGCCGGGAGATAGTTTTATTGTTAAAAAGCAATGTAAGACTTTTGAAGAAGGAGCCGATACCGCAGCTTCTTCTCTAGAACGTTTATTAAAAAAGCGAAAGCAAAAATTACGTTCATATATCTAATAAAATTTTTTCAAAAATGTTTTGAATAAAAAAATAAAACACTACATTTGCAGTCCGTTAGAAATAGCGGACTTTTTTATGCTGAAAATTTGGTATAAATAAGGTTTGAAAAAGCCGATATAGCTCAGCTGGCTAGAGCAGCTGATTTGTAATCAGCAGGTCGTGGGTTCGAGTCCCTCTATCGGCTCAAGTTCTTAGAAAATATTGAATGTTTTGGGGAGATACTCAAGCGGCCAACGAGGACGGACTGTAACTCCGTTGTCTTTCGACTTCGCAGGTTCGAATCCTGCTCTCCCCACTTAAACATGATCTGATTTATATATCAGATAAAAAGCGGGAGTAGCTCAGTTGGTAGAGCGTCAGCCTTCCAAGCTGAATGTCGCCGGTTCGAACCCGGTCTCCCGCTCAAAAAACTCCTGCGAAGGCAGGCGTCTCTTCTTTCAATTAAAACATCTTTTTTAAGATTTTTTGAAGGTTGCAGGAATAAACACTTTACGCCGGTGTAGCTCAGGGGTAGAGCGTTTCCTTGGTAAGGAAGAGGTCACGGGTTCAAATCCCGTCATTGGCTCAGTTTTGAAACAATAAATTTGAACACTAATATTTAATTAAGATTAAAATAAATTAAAAATGGCAAAGGAAACTTTTGATCGTTCGAAACCACACCTTAATATAGGTACTATCGGACACGTTGATCACGGTAAAACAACTCTAACTGCTGCGATTACAACTGTATTAGCTGATGCAGGTTTATCTGAGAAGAGAGATTTCGATACTATCGATAATGCTCCTGAAGAAAAAGAGAGAGGTATTACAATTAATACATCTCATGTTGAGTACCAAACAGCTAACCGTCACTACGCTCACGTTGACTGTCCAGGTCACGCGGATTACGTAAAGAACATGGTTACTGGTGCTGCTCAAATGGACGGTGCTATTTTAGTTGTTGCTGCAACAGATGGTCCTATGCCACAAACTCGTGAGCACATCCTTTTAGGTCGTCAGGTAGGTATTCCTAGAATTGTTGTATTCATGAACAAAGTGGATATGGTCGACGATGAGGAATTATTAGAATTAGTAGAAATGGAAATCAGAGACTTATTATCTTTCTACGAATATGATGGAGATAATGGTCCTGTAATTGCTGGTTCTGCATTAGGTGCTTTAAATGGTGAGCAAAAATGGGTAGATACAGTAATGGAATTAATGGAAGCTGTTGATACTTGGATTGAATTACCAAAGCGTGATGTAGATAAGGACTTCTTAATGCCTATCGAAGATGTATTCTCAATTACTGGTCGTGGTACTGTTGCAACTGGACGTATTGAAACAGGTGTAGCTAACACTGGAGACCCAGTTGAAATCATTGGTATGGGTGCTGAGAAATTAACTTCTACTATTACAGGGGTTGAGATGTTCCGTAAGATATTAGATAGAGGAGAAGCTGGTGATAACGTAGGTATCTTATTAAGAGGTATCGAAAAATCAGACATCTCTAGAGGTATGGTAATTACAAAACCTGGTTCTGTAACACCACACGCTAAATTTAAAGCAGAGGTTTATATCCTTAAAAAAGAAGAAGGTGGTCGTCACACGCCATTCCATAATAACTACCGTCCACAGTTCTATGTACGTACAACTGACGTAACAGGAAACATTGTACTTCCTGATGGAGTTGAAATGGTAATGCCTGGTGATAACCTTACAATTACAGTAGAGCTTATCCAACCAATTGCAATGAACGTAGGTTTACGTTTCGCTATCCGTGAAGGTGGTAGAACAGTTGGTGCTGGTCAGGTAACTGAAATTTTAGACTAATAATATAAGTTAAATATTAATTAAGGTGTCTTGCGTCAAAAATGCAAGACGCCTTGATTTATATTTACGGGTTTAGCTCAGTTGGTAGAGCACTGGTCTCCAAAACCAGGTGTCGGGAGTTCGAGTCTCTCAACCCGTGCAAGATTAAAAACAGCCGGTGAGAAGTACTGAAGAATGAAAAATGAAAGAAGAACTTACCGTATAAAACACAAAATCAAATGGCAGGAATAGTTACATATGTAAAAGAATCTTTTGATGAATTGAAGAACCATGTTACTTGGACCCCTTGGACAGAAGCACAACGGTTAACTGTAGTAGTAGCAGTTTTTTCTATCATATTTTCTCTAGCTATTTGGGGTGTAGATACTGTATTTAGTAGAGTAATTGAAGCATATTTTAGCTGGATCAAGTAACAAAGAATAACAACAACAGGATATATGTCTGAAAATAGTGGAAATAAGAAGTGGTACGTTGTTAGAGCTGTAAGTGGACAGGAAAACAAAATCAAGACTTATATAGAAAATGAAATTTCTAGATTAGGTCTTCAAGATTATGTAGATCAAGTATTAGTCCCTACAGAAAAAGTTATTCAAATCCGTAATGGAAAGAAAATAAACAAGGAGAGAGTATACTTTCCGGGTTATATAATGATACAGGCCAACCTTAGTGGTGAAATTCCTCATATAATTAAATCCATAACCAATGTTATCGGGTTTTTAGGAGAAACAAAAGGTGGTGATCCTGTACCGTTAAGACAGTCTGAAGTAAATAGAATGTTAGGTAAAGTAGATGAATTAGCCCTAGAAGCAGATGCTAATGTTGCTATACCATATACAGTAGGAGAGACTGTAAAAGTAATCGACGGGCCATTTAATGGTTTCGACGGTACTATAGAAAAGATAAACGAAGAAAAGCGTAAGCTAGAAGTAATGGTGAAAATTTTCGGTAGAAAAACACCATTAGAGCTAAGCTATATGCAAGTTGAAAAGTTATAATAATTGTTACAAGAAAGTTAGCGTTGTTTTCTTAAGCTTCCAAAAATAGAAAACCGCATTAATTATTTTAAAATGGCAAAAGAACTAGACAAAGTAGTTAAGTTACAAGTTCGGGGAGGTGCTGCGAATCCATCGCCACCGGTTGGACCCGCTTTAGGTGCTGCTGGGGTTAATATCATGGAGTTCTGTAAGCAATTTAATGCTAGAACCCAAGATAAACCAGGTAAAGTTTTACCTGTGGTTATTTCTGTTTACAAAGACAAATCTTTTGAATTTGTAATCAAAACACCACCAGCTGCGGTACAATTATTAGAAGCGGCCAAAGTAAAGAAAGGATCTGGAGAACCTAACCGAAGAAAAGTAGCTAAAGTCACTTGGGACCAAGTGAAAGCTATAGCAGAAGACAAAATGCAAGATTTAAATGCATTTACAGTTGAATCAGCTATGAAAATGGTAGCTGGTACAGCAAGATCGATGGGTATCACAGTTAAAGGAGGACAAGCTCCAAACTAATTTTTTTTGAAATGGCAAGATTAACAAAAAAGCAAAAAGAAGCTAGAGGTAAAGTAGATAAAAATAAGCTTTACTCACTAGAAGAAGCTTCAGCTTTACTCAAAGAAATTACGTATACTAAGTTTGATGCTTCCGTAGATTTAGCCGTAAGATTAGGCGTCGATCCTCGTAAAGCAAATCAAATGGTACGTGGTGTAGTTTCATTACCGCACGGTACAGGTAAAGATATGAAGGTTCTTGCATTAGTAACACCAGATAAAGAAGCCGAAGCAAAAGAAGCGGGTGCTGATTATGTTGGTTTAGACGAGTACTTACAAAAAATTAAAGATGGTTGGACAGATGTTGACGTTATCGTAACAATGCCAAGCATTATGGGTAAGTTAGGACCATTAGGTAGAGTATTAGGACCAAGAGGTTTAATGCCAAATCCTAAGACAGGAACTGTAACTATGGACGTCGCTAAAGCTGTTAGCGAAGTTAAAGCAGGTAAGATAGATTTTAAAGTAGACAAAACAGGTATCGTACACGCACCTATAGGTAAAGCGTCATTTAGCGCAGAAAAAATTGTAGGTAATGCTAACGAATTGTTATCAACTTTAATGAAGTTAAAGCCTACTGCAGCTAAGGGTACATACGTGAAAAGTATTTTCATGTCTAGTACTATGAGTCCAAGTATTGCAATTGATCCAAAAGTTAATCAGTAGTAAACCTTAGTATTATGACAAGAGAAGAAAAATCACAAGTAATAGAAGCGTTAACTGCTCAATTAGAAGATAATACAAATATCTATTTAACAGATATTTCAGGATTAGATGCAATTAACACTTCAAACTTACGTAGAGCTTGTTTTAAAGCTAACGTTAGGTTATCAGTAGTTAAGAATACATTATTAGAGAAAGCTATGGAAGCTTCTGAAAAAGATTTCGGAGACCTTCCATCAACCTTAAAGGGAAACACTTCTGTAATGTACTCTGAAACTGGAAATGCTCCTGCTAAAGTAATTAAGGCATTCCGTAAAAAATCTGAAAGACCTTTATTAAAAGGGGCTTTTATTGAGGAAGCTATTTACATTGGCGATGAGCAATTAGATGCATTAGTTGATATTAAGTCTAGAGAAGAATTACTAGGAGAGATTGTAACATTATTACAATCACCTGCTAAGAATGTTATCTCAGCACTTAAGTCTGGAGGCGGTAAGCTTTCGGGCATCTTAAAAACATTATCTGAAAAAGAAGGATAATAAAAACAAATAAGTACGCACTTAAAATTTAAAATAAACACATTATTAAAACGATAGAAAAATGGCAGATTTAAAAGATTTCGCAGAACAATTAGTTAATTTGACTGTAAAAGAAGTTAACGAATTAGCTGATATATTAAAAGAAGAATATGGTATCGAGCCAGCTGCTGCTGCTGTTGCAGTTGCTGCAGGTGGAGGTGCTGCAGGTGGTGGAGACGCTGCTGAAGAAAAAACTGAGTTTGATGTAATCCTTAAAGCAGCTGGTGGCTCTAAGTTAGCTGTTGTAAAATTAGTTAAAGAATTAACTGGATTAGGATTAAAAGATGCTAAAGCATTAGTTGATGATGCACCTAGCACTATCAAAGAAGCTGTTTCTAAAGACGAAGCTGAAGGCTTAAAATCATCTTTAGAAGAAGCTGGAGCTGAAGTTGAGCTTAAGTAAGCTTAACCATAGCCTACAAATTATGGTTTAGGTCTGTCCCGAAAAAAATTCGGGATATGACCTAAACCCTTTTGTGTATATAAATGTTATGTACACGTATATATTGTTTTTTAATAAAAATCTCGTTCATCAATGTTAGCAAAAAAGGCTGAAAGAATTAATTTCTCTTCTATTGTAAATAGAACAGATTACCCAGACTTTTTGGATATTCAAATAAAATCCTTCCAGGATTTTTTCCAATTAGAAACTAAATCAGAAGAAAGAGGTAATGAAGGTCTATATAACACCTTCATGGAAAATTTTCCAATCACAGATACTCGTAATCAATTTGTATTAGAGTTCTTAGATTACTTCATTGATCCACCAAGATATACAATTGAAGAATGTATAGAAAGAGGATTAACATACAGTGTACCACTAAAAGCTAGATTAAAATTATATTGTACAGACCCTGAACACGAGGATTTCGAAACTATTGTTCAAGATGTGTACTTAGGTACTATACCTTACATGACTCCAAGCGGTACATTCTGTATTAATGGTGCAGAACGTGTTGTTGTATCACAACTTCACAGATCACCAGGAGTATTCTTTAGTCAATCGTTCCATGCTAACGGTACTAAATTATATTCTGCAAGAGTAATTCCTTTTAAAGGATCTTGGATAGAATTTGCTACAGATATCAATAGCGTGATGTACGCTTATATTGATAGAAAAAAGAAATTACCGGTAACAACACTTTTCCGTGCCATAGGTTTTGAGCGTGATAAAGATATTCTTGAGATTTTTGATTTAGCTGAAGAAGTTAAAGTATCAAAATCTGGATTAAAGAAAGTTATTGGACGTAAGTTAGCGGCTCGTGTATTAAATACATGGCACGAAGACTTCGTAGATGAAGATACTGGAGAGGTAGTATCTATAGAGCGTAATGAGATCGTATTAGATCGTGATACTATTATCGATAAGGATAATATTGAAGAGATTGTTGAAGCAGGAGTAAAGACCATATTACTTCATAAAGAAAATGCACAACAAGGGGATTACGCTATCATCCATAATACATTACAAAAAGACCCTACTAATTCTGAAAAAGAAGCAGTAGAGCACATATACAGACAATTACGTAACGCTGAGCCGCCAGATGAAGAAACAGCACGTGGTATCATTGATAAGCTATTCTTTAGTGATCAGAGATATTCTTTAGGAGAGGTAGGTCGTTACCGTATGAACAAAAAATTAGGCCTAGATATCGGTATGGACAAGCAAGTGCTTACCAAAGAAGATATCATTACCATCATAAAATATCTAATTGAGTTAATTAACTCTAAGGCTGAGATTGATGATATCGACCACTTATCTAACCGTCGTGTAAGAACAGTAGGTGAGCAGTTATCATCTCAATTTGGTGTAGGTCTAGCTAGAATGGCACGTACTATTCGTGAGCGTATGAATGTTCGTGATAATGAAGTGTTTACACCGATTGATTTGATTAATGCGAAGACTTTATCTTCAGTAATCAACTCATTCTTTGGTACAAATCAGTTATCTCAGTTCATGGATCAAACCAATCCGTTAGCAGAGATTACACACAAACGTCGTTTATCAGCTCTAGGACCTGGAGGTTTATCTAGAGAAAGAGCCGGATTCGAGGTACGTGACGTACACTATACGCACTATGGTCGTTTATGTCCAATTGAAACACCAGAAGGTCCTAACATTGGGTTAATTTCTTCACTTTCAGTATATGCTAAAGTGAACTCAATGGGATTCATTGAAACGCCATATAGAAAAGCTGAAAATGGCGTTGTAGATATTAAAAATGCGCCAACATATCTAAGTGCTGAAGAAGAGGAAGATATGTTAATAGCACAAGCTAATATCAGAGTAGATGATAAAGGAAAGATTATTGAAGATAAACTTATTGCACGTCAAGAAGGTGACTTCCCTGTAATTGACCCTACAAACGTTCACTATACAGATGTAGCACCCAATCAGATTGCATCAATATCTGCATCTTTAATTCCATTCTTAGAGCACGATGATGCCAACCGTGCATTAATGGGATCTAACATGATGCGCCAGGCAGTACCATTATTACGTCCGGAATCTCCGATCGTAGGTACTGGTTTAGAGAGACAAGTAGCTTCTGATTCAAGAGTATTAATTAATGCCGAAGGCGAAGGTGTTGTAGAATATGTTGATGCTGATAAGATTGTTATTAGATACGAGCGTTCTCAGGATGAAGCCATGGTAAGTTTTGATAGCGACACTAAAGAATATCCTTTAGTGAAGTTTAGAAAAACAAATCAAGGAACATCAATTAATCTTAAGCCTATTGTTAAGAAAGGTGACAAAGTAGCTAAAGGTCAGGTACTTTGTGAGGGTTATGCAACTCAAAATGGAGAATTAGCTCTTGGACGTAACATGAAAGTAGCTTTCATGCCTTGGAAAGGATATAACTTCGAGGATGCTATTGTAATTTCTGAGAAAGTAGTTCGTGATGATATATTTACTTCGATCCATATCGATGAGTATTCATTAGAAGTTAGAGATACTAAACTAGGTAATGAAGAGCTTACTAACGATATTCCTAATGTTTCTGAAGAGGCAACTAAAGACCTTGATGAAAACGGAATGATTCGTATTGGTGCTGAAATTAAACCGGGAGATATCTTAATTGGTAAGATTACGCCAAAAGGAGAGAGCGATCCTACACCAGAAGAAAAACTATTAAGAGCTATCTTCGGTGATAAAGCAGGTGACGTTAAAGATGCGTCATTAAAAGCATCGCCTTCATTGAATGGTGTTGTAATAGATAAGAAACTATTTGCTAGAGCTATCAAGGATAAACGTAAGAGAGCTCAAGACAAAGAAGACATAGAAGCATTAGAAAATGCTTACGATAAGCGTTTCGATGATCTTAAAAGTATCTTAGTTGATAAGTTATTTGCAATTGTTAATGGTAAAACTGCACAAGGGATATACAATGATTTAGGTGAAGAAATTATACCTAAAGGAAAGAAGTATACACTTAAAATGTTAAACGCTGTTGATGACTATACGCATTTAACTTCTGGTAAATGGACTACAGATGATAAGACCAATCAATTAGTTGCAGATTTAATTCACAACTATAAGATTAAAGAAAATGATCTTCAAGGTTCATTAAGACGTGAGAAGTTTACAATTTCTGTCGGAGATGAGTTGCCTGCAGGTATTATTAAGCTTGCTAAAGTTTACATTGCTAAAAAACGTAAGCTTAAAGTAGGTGATAAGATGGCAGGACGTCACGGTAACAAAGGTATTGTGGCACGTATCGTTCGTCAAGAAGATATGCCATTCTTAGAAGATGGTACTCCAGTTGATATTGTATTAAACCCACTAGGTGTACCTTCTCGTATGAATATTGGACAGATCTATGAAACAGTATTAGGATGGGCAGGTCAGAATTTAGGTAAGAAGTATGCGACTCCAATCTTTGATGGAGCTACCCTAGACCAAATCAACGAGTTTACTGATGAAGCAGGAATTCCGAGATTTGGACATACCTACCTATATGATGGTGGAACCGGAGATCGTTTTGATCAAGCTGCAACAGTTGGTGTTATTTATATGATCAAACTTGGTCACATGATTGATGACAAGATGCACGCACGTTCTATAGGACCTTACTCATTAATTACGCAACAACCACTTGGTGGTAAAGCACAATTTGGTGGACAGCGTTTCGGTGAAATGGAGGTATGGGCACTTGAAGCATATGGTGCTTCTAGTACACTTCGTGAGATCCTTACTGTAAAATCAGATGACGTTATTGGTAGAGCTAAAACTTACGAAGCTATCGTAAAAGGAGAGCCAATGCCAGAACCAGGACTACCTGAGTCTTTCAATGTATTAATGCATGAATTGAAAGGATTAGGATTAGATATTAGATTAGAAGAATAAATTTATAAGTCGTAATTAGCCCGCTTAGGCGGGCTGAATACTCAAAATATTATGGCAAGAAAACAAGATAAGAATACAGTACAGAAGTTTAATAAAATTTCTATTGGTTTAGCATCTCCTGAGTCTGTTTTAGCAGCATCTCGTGGTGAAGTTTTAAAACCAGAAACTATTAATTATCGAACGCATAAACCAGAACGTGATGGTTTATTCTGTGAGCGTATTTTTGGTCCTGTTAAGGATTATGAATGTGCTTGTGGTAAATACAAAAGAATACGTTATAAAGGTATTGTTTGTGATCGTTGTGGTGTAGAAGTAACAGAAAAGAAAGTACGTAGAGATCGTGTAGGTCACATTAACCTTGTTGTTCCTGTGGCGCACATATGGTACTTCCGTTCTTTACCAAATAAAATAGGTTACTTATTAGGATTACCATCTAAGAAGCTAGATATGATTATCTATTATGAGCGTTATGTAGTGATCCAACCTGGAGTAGCTATGAATGCTGAAGGTGAGCCTATTCAAAAAATGGATTTCTTAACAGAAGAAGAGTATTTAAATATATTAGAAACACTTCCTCAAGATAATCAGTATTTAGAAGATACCGACCCAAATAAGTTCATTGCTAAAATGGGTGCTGAATGTTTAATAGATCTATTAGCACGTATCGATCTAGATGCTTTATCATATGATTTAAGACATAAAGCCAATAACGAAACCTCTAAACAACGAAAAACAGAAGCATTAAAGCGTCTACAAGTTGTTGAGGCATTTAGAGAGTCTAACTTAAACAGAGAGAACAAACCAGAATGGATGATTATGAAGGCGGTTCCTGTAATTCCACCAGAATTACGTCCATTAGTACCTCTAGATGGTGGTCGTTTCGCGACTTCAGACTTGAATGATTTATACCGTCGTGTTATCATTAGAAACAACCGTTTAAAGCGTCTTGTTGAAATTAAAGCACCGGAAGTTATTTTACGTAATGAAAAACGTATGTTACAAGAATCTGTAGATTCATTATTTGATAACACACGTAAATCATCTGCGGTTAAAACAGATTCTAACAGACCATTAAAATCATTATCTGATTCGCTTAAAGGTAAGCAAGGACGTTTCCGTCAAAACTTACTAGGTAAGCGTGTAGATTATTCAGCACGTTCTGTAATTGTTGTAGGACCAGAATTGAGATTATTTGAATGTGGCCTTCCAAAAAATATGGCGGCTGAGCTTTACAAGCCATTCATTATTAGAAAGTTAATAGAGAGAGGTATTGTTAAAACCGTTAAGTCAGCTAAGAAAATTATAGATAGAAAAGAACCTGTAGTTTGGGATATCTTAGAAAATGTTCTTAAAGGACATCCGGTATTACTTAACCGTGCTCCTACATTACATAGACTAGGTATTCAAGCATTCCAACCAAAACTAATCGAAGGTAAAGCGATACAGTTACACCCATTAGTGTGTACCGCATTTAATGCAGATTTTGATGGTGACCAGATGGCAGTGCATTTACCATTAGGCCCAGAAGCTATATTAGAAGCACAACTTTTAATGTTAGCGTCTCACAATATCTTAAACCCTGCAAATGGATCTCCGGTTACAGTACCTTCACAGGACATGGTACTTGGACTATACTACATGACCAAAGAACGTAAGTCTACAAAAGAAGTTCCAATTAAAGGAGAAGGTTTAGTATTCTATTCTCCAGAAGAGGTAACTATTGCTTACAATGAGAAGAAAGTAGATTTAAATGCAGGAATTAAAGTAAGAACAAAAGACTTTAATGAAGAGGGAGAGCTAGTAACACAGATTATTGAAACTACTGTAGGACGTGTACTTTTCAATGAAAAGGTGCCAGAAGCTGCAGGATATATCAATACGGTACTTACTAAAAAATCTTTAAGAGATATTATTGGTAAAATACTTAAAGTTACTAGTGTGCCGGAAACAGCTGAGTTCTTAGATGAAATTAAGACTTTAGGATATAAGTTCGCATTCCAAGGAGGATTATCATTCAGTTTAGGTGATATCATTATCCCTGAGGAAAAACACGGTATGATCGATAAAGCAAACAAGCAAGTCGATGGTATTATGGCTAACTATAATATGGGGCTTATTACTAATAATGAGCGTTATAACCAAGTTATCGATATATGGACATCTACAAACGCTGAGCTAACAGAACTGTCAATGAAGCGTATTAGAGAAGACCAACAAGGGTTCAACTCTGTATACATGATGCTTGATTCTGGAGCTCGTGGTTCTAAAGAGCAAATCCGTCAGTTAACAGGTATGCGTGGTCTTATGGCCAAGCCTAAAAAATCTAACGCTGGTGGTGGTGAGATTATTGAAAATCCAATTCTTTCTAACTTTAAAGAAGGACTTTCAATTTTAGAATACTTTATCTCTACCCACGGTGCACGTAAAGGTCTTGCAGATACGGCATTAAAAACTGCCGATGCAGGTTACCTAACACGTCGTCTGGTAGATGTATCACAAGATGTAATTGTTTATGAAGAAGATTGTGGCACATTAAGAGGTATCGAAGTCTCTGCATTAAAGAAGAATGAAGAGATTGTTGAAAAACTTGAAGATAGAATTGTTGGTAGAACTTCATTAAATGATGTATATCACCCATTAACAGAAGAATTATTAGTAGAATCTGGAGGTCATATTACTGATGATGTCGCTAAGAAAATAGGGGATTCTCCAATAGAGTCTATAGAAGTACGTTCACCATTAACATGTGAAGCTAAGAAAGGTATCTGTGTGAAGTGTTACGGTCGTAATTTAGCCACTGGTAAAATGGTTCAAAGAGGTGAAGCTGTTGGTGTTGTTGCTGCTCAGTCTATTGGTGAGCCAGGAACTCAGTTAACACTACGTACGTTCCACGTAGGTGGTATTGCAGGTAACATTTCTGAGGAAAATAAACTTGAAGTTAAGTTTGACGGAATTGCTGAAATTGAAGACCTGAAGACTGTAAAATCTAAAGATAGTGAAGGGAATGATGTTCAAGTTGTAATATCTAGAACTTCAGAATTAAAGCTTATCGATGCGAAAACAGGCATTACCTTAAGTACTAATAACATTCCTTACGGTTCATACATTTATGTGAAGAATGGTAGTAAACTTAAGAAAGGTGATGTAGTATGTCAGTGGGATCCATATAATGGTGTAATTATTTCTGAATTTGCTGGTAAAGTTACATATGAGAATATTGAACAAGGTATTACTTACCAAGTAGAGATAGATGAACAAACAGGATTCCAGGAAAAAGTAATTTCTGAATCTAGAAATAAGAAGCTGATTCCTACACTTCACATTGAAGACGGAAAAGGTAATGTGATACGTTCATACAACTTACCGGTTGGTGCACACTTAATGATTAATGATGGTGATAAGATTGAAATTGGTAAGATCTTAGTTAAAATTCCTCGTAAATCTGCGAAAGCAGGTGATATTACTGGTGGTTTACCACGTGTAACAGAATTGTTTGAAGCACGTAATCCATCTAACCCAGCTGTTGTTAGTGAAATTGATGGTGTGGTATCATTTGGTAAGATCAAACGTGGTAACAGAGAAATTATCGTTGAGTCAAAGCTAGGTGAAATCAAAAAATATCTAGTGAAGTTATCTAATCAGATTCTTGTTCAAGAGAATGATTACGTAAAAGCTGGTATGCCATTATCTGATGGTTCTGTTACTCCAAATGATATTCTTAACATTAAAGGCCCTTCTGCTGTACAGCAATACTTAGTAAATGAAGTACAAGAAGTATATCGTTTACAAGGGGTGAAGATTAATGATAAGCACTTCGAGGTAGTTGTAAGACAGATGATGCGTAAAGTCCGAATTATTGATTCTGGCGATACCATCTTCTTAGAAAACCAGTTAGTACACAAATCAGACTTCATTGAAGAAAATGATAAGATTTTCGGAATGAAGGTTGTAGAAGAGGCTGGTGATTCAGAAACCTTAAAGTCTGGTCAGATTGTTAGTCTGAGACAACTTAGAGATGAAAACTCTGTATTACGTAGAGAAGACAAGAAGTTAGTTGAAGCCAGAGACGCAAATCCTGCTACAGCTACCCCAATACTTCAAGGTATTACAAGAGCATCACTCCAAACAAAGTCATTTATCTCTGCTGCATCCTTCCAGGAAACTACCAAAGTTCTTAACGAAGCTGCAGTAAATGGTAAAGTGGATACTCTTGAAGGTCTTAAAGAAAATGTTATTGTAGGACACAGAATACCTGCGGGTACAGGTGTTAGAGACTATGATAATATTATAGTTGGCTCTAAGGAAGAGTTTGATGAAATGATGAAGGCTAAAGAAGAAATGAATTTTAATTAATATATAATTCAGTAATAAAAGGGTTCAATTTTGAACCCTTTTATTTTTTAAAATATAATGTAAAATGGCAGACGAAAAAGAAACTCCAAAAAAAGGACAGATTAATATAGAACTCGATGAGCAAATTGCTCAAGGGACCTATTCAAACTTGGCAATAATCAATCATTCTGTATCAGAATTTGTAGTTGATTTTGTGAACATTATGCCAGGTACTCCAAAGAGTAAGGTGAAGTCAAGAATTATTTTAACGCCTCAACATGCTAAACGTTTATTAAAAGCATTGGGCGAAAATGTAAAGCGTTTTGAAAAAGCTCATGGAGAAATAAAGGATTATGAACAGCCTCCTATTCCATTAAACTTTGGTCCAACAGGACAGGCTTAAAAAATAAAAACCCTGAAATATTAATTTCAGGGTTTTTTTTGCGATTCAATATCGTTAAGCTACCTCTTTAGCATTGAAGTGATATTTTAAAGCGCCAGAAGGGCATCTATTTATTTGTTGTATGATTTTATCGGTTTCTGCACCGTCAAGGTCTATCCATGGAATGACTGAGTGTCTAAAAACATTAGAAAGCTGTCGCGCACAAAGTTCGGCATTTACACAGCATTTAGGTTCGTAGGTTACAGTAATTTCATCATTACTGAACATATTCGCATTAATGTCCATAAGTAGATTATTTTGGGGTTTAATCTTAAAATGAAAGTATAAACCATAGATTCATAATTTCAATTTTATCGATTAAATGTATAAAAAATAGGATAAAATGCAAAAAAATTAATCAACTATCGACGAATGACACTGCTTTTTAGTTGAATTCTGAGGTCAAATGGAACGTAATACTAGGGTACTTTTGTTCAGTCATTTGTAATGAAAATTGAGAGTCAGCCAAGAAAACTAATTGTCCTTGTTTGTCCTGAGCCAAATAACGTTGCTTTACACGTTTAAACTCCTTAAACTCCTCATTTTTTTCATCTTCCGGATCTACCCAGCAAGCTTTATGAACGTTTAGGTTTTCATAAGTACATTTTGCACCGTACTCATGCTCAAGTCGGTATTGAATTACTTCATATTGTAGTGCTCCCACCGTACCAATAACTTTTCTACCATTAAGTTCTAGCGTGAATAACTGTGCTACACCCTCGTCCATAAGCTGGTCTATACCCTTATAAAGTTGTTTAGACTTCATTGGATCAGCATTGTTGATATACCTGAAGTGTTCTGGTGAAAAGCTTGGGATGCCTTTATAATTGATAATTTCACCTTCAGTTAATGTGTCTCCAATTTTAAAATTTCCTGTATCATGAAGACCAACAATATCCCCCGGATAAGAAATATCCACAATTTGTTTCTTCTCAGCAAAGAATGCATTGGGACTAGAGAATTTTAGTTTCTTATTGTGTCTTACATGCAGGTATGGTGTGTTTCTTTTAAACTCCCCTGAAACAATTTTAATGAACGCTAAACGGTCTCTATGGTTGGGATCCATATTAGCATGAATTTTAAACACAAAGCCACTAAACTTGGTTTCTTCTGGTGAAACTAAACGTTCTTCACTTTGTTTTGGTCTTGGTTTTGGAGCTATTTCAACAAAACAATCTAACAGTTCTCTTACTCCGAAGTTGTTTAATGCTGAGCCAAAAAATACAGGTTGTAAATCGCTATTTAGGTAATCGTCTTTATTGAATTCAGGATAAATGCCTTCTACAAGCTCTATCTCATCTCTAAGCGTGTCTGCCGCATTCTCGCCAACCAATTCATTAAGCTTAGTATCACTTAAATCATTAATTTCAATGGTTTCTTCAATGTCTTTTCTGCTATCACCGCTAAACAAATTGATGTTTTTCTCCCAAATATTATAAATACCTTTAAAATCATACCCCATTCCTATGGGAAAGCTCAGCGGCGTCACTTTTAAATGGAGTTTTGTTTCAATTTCATCAAGAAGGTCAAAAGCGTCTTTACCCTCTCTATCAAGTTTATTAATAAACACTATAATTGGGATATTACGCATTCGGCAAACCTGAACAAGCTTTTCAGTCTGTTCCTCAACACCTTTAGCAACATCAATGACCACAATTACACTATCTACAGCTGTAAGTGTTCTAAATGTATCTTCAGCAAAATCTTTATGCCCTGGTGTATCTAGTATATTTATTTTAATACCATTATACTCAAAAGCTAGAACTGAAGTAGCTACAGAGATACCACGTTGGCGCTCAATTTCCATAAAATCACTAGTGGCTCCTTTTTTTATTTTATTGCTTTTTACGGCTCCTGCTTCTTGAATGGCTCCACCAAAAAGAAGTAATTTCTCGGTTAATGTTGTTTTACCTGCATCAGGGTGAGAAACAATACCAAATGTGCGTCTTCTGTCGATTTCCTGTAATAAACTCATTAGCAAAAATTGATGCGCAAAAATATGGTTTTATATTCAACTTTAATATACTAGTTTAGGCATATATTAGTTTTATAAATAATTGGATTTAAGTTTTTAGGATTTTACTAATAAAATTTAAATATTAAGGTGGTATTTTTGCATTATGATCGAAGAACAGGTAATTCTCGTTAATGAGAGTGATGAACAAATAGGGCTAATGCCTAAACTAGAAGCTCACAAAAAAGCAGTTCTACACCGCGCATTTTCAGTATTTATTTTTAATGAAAGGAATGAACTTATGCTTCAACAACGCGCTTTAGATAAATACCATTCTCCAGGTTTATGGACCAATACATGTTGTAGCCATCAGCGAAACGGAGAGTCTAATATTGAAGCTGGAAAAAGACGGTTACAAGAAGAGATGGGTTTCGTAACAGATTTAAAAGAGACAATTTCTTTTATATATAAGGCCCCTTTTGATAATGGACTAACTGAACATGAGTACGATCATGTGCTTATTGGTTATTATGATTCTGAGCCTGAAATTAATGAAGATGAAGTGGCAAGTTGGAAATGGATGTCTATTGAGGCTGTTAAAGAAGATATTGAAGCTCAGCCAGAAATGTATACAGCGTGGTTTAAGATTATATTTGATAAGTTTTATGAACATATAAATGTAAATCCATGAAAGTTACCGTAAGCAGAAAGGCACATTTTAATGCAGCGCATCGACTGTATAGAACAGATTGGGATAATGAGAAGAATAATGCTGTATTTGGAAAGTGTAATAATCCTCACTATCATGGACATAATTACGAGCTTATTGTGAGTGTTACAGGTCCTATTGATCAAGACACTGGCTATGTAATTGATATGAAAATATTAAAAGATATTATCAAATCAGAAGTTGAGGATGTCTTTGATCACAAGAATTTAAATCTTCAAGTTCCAGAGTTTAAAGAATTGAACCCTACTGCAGAAAATATTGCCGTTGTTATCTACAATAAGATTAAACCTAAGCTCAGTAGAGACTTGGACTTGGAGATTACACTTTATGAGACCCCTAGAAATTTTGTTTCATATTCAGGCCAATAGATTACATGAAAGAGACACTTTATCCTTTAAAATTTAGACCCATTCTTAAGGATAAGATATGGGGTGGACAAAAATTAGTAGATCAGCTTAACAAAATTTCAGATTTATCAAATGTTGGCGAGAGTTGGGAAATTAGTGATGTTGAGGGTGATACATCCATAGTGGTTAATGGGCCTCTCGCTGGACAATCCTTAAAAGATCTATTA
The DNA here is from genome assembly GCA_965230605.1 of Winogradskyella sp. GTDB lineage: Bacteria > Bacteroidota > Bacteroidia > Flavobacteriales > Flavobacteriaceae > CBDDLD01. The sequence goes on from CBDDLD010000004.1 coordinate 926,279, forward strand.
TCTGAGCAAAAAGAGGCATTACTAGGGCATAAGAATTTTGAGCGTTTTGGAGAAAAATTCCCATTATTAATCAAGTTTATTGATGCTAAACAAGATTTAAGCATACAACTGCATCCTAATGACGAGTTGGCTGCTAAACGTCATAATTCTTTTGGTAAAACAGAAATGTGGTATGTAATGCAAGCTGATAAAGATGCCAACCTTATTGTTGGGTTTAATCAGAAAGTAACTCCGGAAACCTATTTAAAGCATTTGGAAGATAAAACACTAACTCAAATTTTAAATTTTGACAAGGTAAGTGCTGGAGATACTTATTTTATTGAAGTGGGTCGTGTACACGCCATTGGAGCCGGAGTGATGCTTGCAGAGATTCAGCAAACTAGTGATATCACTTACCGTGTGTACGATTGGGATAGAGTAGATGCAGAAGGCAATTCTAGAGAACTACACAATGACTTAGCAATAGATGCTATTGACTTTAACATGCAAGACAACTTCAGAGTAAATTATACTAAAGATAAGAACAAGTCCAATACAATGGTTAGTTGTCCATATTTCACAACAAGTTATTTGAAAATAGATCGGCCATTGACCAGAAAGAACACACAAGACTCTTTCTATATATACATGTGTGTAGACGGAGAAGTAACTATAGAGACACAACAAGATTCTGTTTCAATTAATAAAGGAGAAACCGTATTGCTGCCTGCCGGTATTAAGACATATACACTAAAAACAGATGCTGCAAAATTATTAGAGGTTTACGTGTAAATCTTAGTACAAAACCCGCTAAAAATAATATTAGGTTTGTTATTTTTGTCTCAATTCAAAGATTAAACGACTATGGCAAATAAGAGAGATTTAAAGAAAGATATTAATTACGTTTTTGGAGATATTATAGAAGCGGTTTATTACTGGGAATTAGACAATTCTGCTCAACCAACAAAAGAAAGCGAAGCCATTATAGATGATGCTATTGCTGCTTTTGATGAGCTAATTGCAAAAGTTAATGACCGAAGTGCTGAAGACAAAAAGGCACATTTTAAAGCAATAAACACTGAGTTACAAACGAGAGGTTTGGCTTTAATAGAACGCATTAATAAATTAGGATAAAAAACCTGTTGCCGATATAGCTCAGCTGGCTAGAGCAGCTGATTTGTAATCAGCAGGTCGTGGGTTCGAGTCCCTCTATCGGCTCTTTGTGTAAACTCTATTTGTGTATTGCAACTAGAGTTTTATTGTATAGAAGCGTTTCGTTCTTCTATAACTTCACTTAATTTTTTCCCGTATTTGGAATTTTTAACACGATCAGATAGTGCATCGTAGATAGTATCTAGGTACTTACTATTGGCAGCCGGAATTTCATAAAGGGCCAGATATGGTGCTACTTCACTATCTCCATTATTTTTAGCAAAGTTTATAGTTGCAAAGTATTTTCTTCTGAAAAGCCCATCAGATGCTTTGTTTAAAGAGTCTATAACCACAGAGTCTTGAGCTTTCTGGGCTAAAAAACCTTGCTTTATGATTTCCAGATTTCTGTCATTATAACGATCCATCAATTTAATATACTCCTCAAGAGTTTTATGCTGTTGAGAACCGGTAACCTTGGCATCATATCTAAAATTAGTTAGCGTTGTATTAATCTCTGTAATGCCTTTGTCCGCAAAGAATGGAATAATGTGCTCTTCACCGTCATTCTTAAATAATTTAAAGAAAAGAACCTCAGGTTCTTTTAATTCACTTTGTAAGACAAAATCGGGGGTTCCTTTTATTTCTAAAGAATCGATAGTCACTAATGTAGAATCACCCTGACGCTGTAAATAAACCACACCTTTTTTAAGCCCTTTAATATTACCTTTTAAAGTAAAATCTGGAGGTGTTTCACTGCAAGCTACACATGATATTATTAGTAAACATACAGAGAATCTTTTTAGAAAATTTGTCATCATCATTCGTCTTAAAAATTTAAAGCTCCAAATATCTGATAATATATTTTTAAAAACTAGCCTGCCGATGCTATTTTCATAAGTTCAGCACAAATAATAGCACCATAGGTTCCAACCACATATCCGAAAACGGCTAGTAGTGCTCCCACAGTAGCTAATGAAGGATGAAAAGCTGCTGCGACAACTGGTGCTGATGCTGCACCACCTACATTGGCCTGGCTACCAACAGCCAAGAAGAAATAAGGCGCTCTAATAAGTTTAGCTACAAGTATAAGAAGCCCTGCATGTATGGTCATCCAAACAATTCCTATTAGTATCAATCCTGGATTTTCGAGAATTTTACCTAGATCCATTTTCATACCGATGGTAGCTACTAGAATGTATATGAACACACTTCCTACTTTACTGGCACCGGCACCTTCATAATTTTTCAACTTGGTAAAAGATAGAAGTATGCCTATAAGCGTAGCAATCGATATTAACCAGAAAAAGGTACTTCCAAAAGAGGACAAGGCACTTTTAGGGTCACTTATGGCTTCAAAATTATCTTTTAAGAATGCCGGAATATGTTCTGAACCAAAATGGGAAATACCTACCGCAACAAAAGCAATGGCTAAAATAATCATGAGGTCAGATACTTTAGGGATACGAGTAACTTTCTCACTAAAGGCTTGCACTTTATCTTGTAGCGCATCAATAGCTGTATTATCCGCCTTTAACCATTTATCAATCTTTCTGCGTTTTCCAATACCTAACAAAATGATAGCCATCCAAAGGTTAGCTACTACGATATCTACCAGTACCATACCTCCATATTTTTGAGGATTAAACTCATAGATCTCTAACATAGCTGCCTGATTTGCACCACCACCGATCCAACTTCCGGCTAAAGTGGCTAAACCGCGCCATGTGGCATCAAAACCAGCGCCTCCAACCGTCTCAGGAGAAAAAATAGAGATGAGTAATATAGCTATAGGACCGCCTATGATAATACCCACAGTCCCTGTAAAAAACATAACAAGAGCACGCCATCCTAAATTAAAAATAGCTTTTAGATCAATACTTAATGTAAGTAATACTAAGGAGGCCGGTAATAAATAACGACTGGCTATATAATAGGTTTGAGAAATCTCATCAGATATTAAACCTAGTGAATTAAAAATGGCTGGAATGAGATAGCACATTAATAGTCCGGGGACAATTCTATAGAATTTAAACCAAAACCCTTCTTTTTTAGATTCGGTATAGAATACAAATCCAAGAGCTAGCATGAGTAAGCCAAATACAATGGCGTCATTTTTAAATAGAACCCATTGATTAACAGTATTTTTTTCAACCTTCGTTTTGAGATTTATTTGTTGACCATTATTTGAAAATTCAGCAATTTTCACATTGAATAAGGTCTGTTCTTTAAATCGTTTACCTGTTTCTAACTCTATTGTAAATAGGCTAGTTTTTTTAAGAATATCGGTAATCTCATTGTGAGTATAATTTATGCTAATTATACCATCTTTGTGAGAGTATTCTATATTACCATTATTTAATTTTTTGTCAAAAACTATATTATTGAAATTGATTGACGGGTCATTAACCTCAATCTTAATATTGAATTGATTAAATGTTATTGAATCAATTTTTACTGGAACACTAAAGCTTTCAGAATAATGTTCATCATTTTTTTCTATTACTAATTCTTGGGAATGCCCTATTAAAGAGGAAAAAATAGAAATCAGTATAAGAATCGAGAGTTTTTTCAGGATTTTCATATAAGAAGATTATAGTGCAAAATACAAAAAATAGGGTATAAAAAAAGTGACACTTAATGTCACTCTTTGTCGTCGTTTTTTGATTTCGGTTGCCGCTTATTAGCTTTTAAATGTTGCATTAGCATCCATTCGATTTGACCATTAGTGCTTCTGAACTCATCAGCAGCCCATTTTTCAATGGCCTTGAGCATATCTTCATTGATCCGTAATGCAAAGGCTTTTTTCTTGGCCATAATGTTTATTTATTTAGTCGTTTTTGATAGATGAGTATTATTACTGGTAACAATACGCTAGAACCAATTACTATTGGTATAAATAAGCGCCCTAATGATGTTCTAATTCCTTGAGCATTTTGTATAATATGATATGCTATATACGCGAAAAGCAGCACACATAAAAAGTTCACAATACGTAATATTCTTGTGCTAAAACGATATTGTTTTAGAGCATTGTCTTCAGTAATATTGGTCATGTAATTATGTAAGTGCGGATACTTGTTAAGTATAAATAATCCAATATACAAGATTGTTGCTAATGCTGGAATAAACCATATTGTAGACCTGTGACTATAGCCGTCTGCTTCACCTTTACTGTTGAAATGTGACGCTATAGTTTCTGGCAAATCATTGTATTGGGTGATGGCATATAACCATGTTAACAACAGTAGCGCTATTGATAACAGTTCTATTGCTACATCCACATATTGAAAAGGAACTTTTATTTTAGGTCTATCGTTTGCCATAAGTATTAACGATTTTTATCACGTTCAAAGACAACGCTAGACCAACCTTGAGCAATATGCTTTGCTTGCCACCCTTCACGAGCGTATTGGTTAAGGAAGTCTTCAAAATTTTGTGTACGGTTTCTAAATCCGATTTTTGGTATAACTACTTTATATTCTTTCATGCTGTAATTTAAATCTTGAATTTAACTTTTCTAAATGTTGTAAAAATTCAGTATGCTGATTTTCTGAGGTTCTAAATGTGAGATTCATTGTGCTAAAATTTCCTTTTATGCTCAGCGTAGTATTGAGTGGATCATCGGCATCAACAGTTTGAGTCACTGAAGAAATATGTTCTACCTTTAATGTATTTGTCCAAGAGGTTTTTACAAATTCTAAATACATCCAATAGAGCACAAACAATGTGATAGGAACATATATCACAGAAACAAATACCCAATCGAGTGTGCTTTCTAATCCACGTTCTAGTTTACCATCTAGTCTGTTAAATAGATATAATCCTGCTACTACTGCTAGCCCCTTGTTTTTATACATACTCCAGGCCTTAATGTTTGATACCTTGATATGTGTATTTGACAATTCGACACTACCTTTTAAAAGATGATAGGACTTCATAGGTTTTCTTTTTCTTTAGTTTCTTCGTCATCTTTTAGAAAGACCATTGCAATAACAACTCCAAGTAGAACACCCACTAATGGTCCATAAATAATTCCCGTCATTATGTCTCCGAAGACAGCACCAAAGGTTACTCCAAGGCTAGAGCCAAATGCACTACCAAGTGCAATACTTAATACTTGTTTCTTATTCATGATTAATGACTTAAAGTTCCGGTGTTAACTACAGGTGCTGCATCTTTATCACCACATAATACGACCATAAGATTACTCACCATCGCCGCTTTACGTTCTTCATCAAGATCTACAACTTCATTCTTATTGAGTTCTTCAATGGCCATCTCTACCATACTCACTGCTCCTTCTACTATTTTATGACGTGCTGCAACAATTGCAGTAGCTTGCTGGCGTTTAAGCATGGCATTAGCAATTTCCTGAGCATAGGCTAAATACCCTATTCTTGCTTCTAAAACTTCAATACCTGCTATCTTTAAACGTTCTTCAATTTCTTTTTCCAGAGCTTCACTGACTTCATTTACACTAGAGCGTAATGTGATGTCTTCTTCGTGACCCTCATCAGCAAAATTGTCGTATGGATACATACTGGCCAATTTTCTTACAGCAGCATCTGTTTGTACACGCACAAAGTTTTCAAAATTATCGACATCAAAAGCTGCTTTATAGGTATCTAATACCCGCCACACCAATATGGTGCTGATCATTACCGGATTACCTAGTTTATCATTTACTTTAAGACGTTCACTGTCAAAGTTACTTGCTCTCAATGAAATCTTCTTTTTAGTATAAAATGGGTTCACCCAGTAAAAACCATTCTTCTTAATAGTACCTACGTATTTTCCAAAGAGTAATAATACTCTGGAATTGTTGGGTTGAACCATTACAAAACCGAACATTACGATAATTCCAGCAAACACAGCAAAACCATACCAAGGGTTTTGATCAGCTACAATAGCAGCGATGCCTCCACCGAATAGTATTAAGAACACTAAAAGCATTAAATAACCATTAGCCGGTACAATTGTTTTTTCTTCTTTCATGATTGATTAAATTTATAATGATATTAAAATGATATCATAAAGATATATAAAAATAATTTGATTTTCAAAATTTTAGCAGAAAATAATTTTTGGCACGGGAATTGATATACTTAAAGTGTAATGATTTTCATGCGCAAGTTTATTGATTAATAGCTTACTTCGAATGCGCAACATTACATTTGGTTGGTTAGTTAGTAAAAAAGCGCCCTACGGGGCGCCTTTTTTATTTTATAGTATGTAGTATCTAATAATTAACTTTTAATGAATTCTGAAATCGAAGTTATAAGTTCTGGAACTATTGGCCTAAACGATTCATTATAAGACTTCGAATTTTCAAGATCATCGCCCTTAATTTCAAAAAGTACATGATTCATGTTTTCGATGATCTTAAGCTTAGAATTTTCATTGGCTTTGTTTAGTAGTTTAGCCTCATCTATACTCACTTGTAAGTCTTTAGTACCGTTGATCAGAAGAATAGGGATATTAAGCTTCTTGATTTCTTTCGCAGGATCATACTGCATCCAATTCATCATAAAAGGTTGTACACTTATATCAAAAATTGAAGCTAATGCTTGTGGGTATTCTGTAGTTGTTTTCCCTTCTTTTAAAGTGTTTATGATACGCTTTGTATCTTCAGTAAACATGGGTGCAGTTTGATCTACTTGTTTAATAATAACATCACCTATGTTCTGTCCGGCACCGGCAAGTGATATGAACCCATCAACATTATTATCTGATGCTAATAAGCCAACTAAGCTTCCTTGACTATGACCTATAACATATATTTTACTATAGTTTTTATCAGATTTAAAATGATTAATCACTGCTTTAGCATCAGTTACAAAATCATCAAACATAATATCATCATCAACTTTCCCCCGTCGTATTTGTTTGACGATGCGCTTATCGTACCTAAAAGTCGCTATAGAATTATTGGTAAGTCCTTCCGCGAGTTTTTTTAGAGAATTACTTTTTAAGAAATTTTGATTCCCATCACGATCAGTAGGTCCAGAGCCAGCTATTATAATAGCCAAGCTTTTCGCTTTTATAGCTTTGGGCGTTAACAGCGTACCATCTATATGTTCTGAAACAGAAATCTCTTCTGAGTTATAGCTTAAGTCCTGACAGTATAGGGCAGAACCACTAATAAATATTAGAATGCTTAATAAGCGAATCATGAATTAAAAACTTTTTACTAAAATAAACGTTAATTCATAGCCCCTTATTATAAAGTAAAAAAAGTTTGCCTTAGCGTTAAATATTATGTACCGTTTTTCAATCTCGTGAGTGCATTTTATCGGTGAAATGCACTATTTCATCTTTAAATGTTAAAAAAATATGTATTTCATCGATTAATGATGTATTTCAACTGATATATTGATTGGTCAGATTATATTTGGTGTGTACTAAAATTTAGTTTTTAGTTCAATGGATTAATTAATTAATATTTGCATTATGTTGTTGGCTTTAGAGACCCTAAATCTGCCGATGTAAATAAAAAGCAAATTGAGAAAAACCGAGATTGAGGGATCTCGGTTTTTCAATTTTATACATTTAAGTTTTTATCTGTCTAAACGTTAAGTTTATCCTACCACCAATAGACCGCTTGGTTTTTGCTATCTGATGTAACCAGAAATGTTGCATTTCCCCAGCCATAACTAATAGACTCCCATGTTTTAATATAAGTTTATGGCGTTCATTCTTTAAGCTTCTATGCTTAAAATGAAAAGGTCTTTCTTCACCAAGACTTATGGAAGCAATAATAGGGTTATCACCTAATTCTTTTTCATTATCAGCATGCCAACCGTTACTATCATTGCCATCTCTGTAATAATTGAGGAGCACAGTATTAAATATCACTTTGGTATGATCTTCAATTTTGAATTTTAATTGTTTTAGCGCATCAGTATAGGGCTTCGGATACATAGTAATGTTAGAATAGGAGTAGGGCGTCGAAGTATCCCCATATAATGCGGTTAACCGAGGTTGCTTGTAAGTTTTTCCATAGACCGTGATATTATCATGCTGCCATGCTGTACTATCTTTTAAAATGGTATAAAAAGAATCTGCTTCAATAGATTTTAAAAAAGAAGGGTAGTAGATTAATTCTGCATTAGGAAGAACTATCTGCTGTTTCTCTTCGGAAAACAAATTCATAGATCAATTTTTTCCTAAATTAGCGATACACTATGAATTACAAAAGCATAATATTAGCATTTTTAGTTCTTGTAAGTCTTAACACAACTTCTGAACAACAACTTCCTGAGGGTTTTGTTTATGTCAAAACCATTATTCCGGATATTGATGTTGAACTTCGCTATTATTCTACCAATAATTTTGTGGGCGATACCATAGATGGCTATAATGCTAATAAGCTTATAATGACCAAAGCTGCAGCAATACAGTTAAAGGCGGTTCAAGATGAATTGCAACAACAGAATTTATGTGTTAGAGTCTACGATGCCTATCGTCCTCAACGTGCTGTTAATCACTTTATACGTTGGGCAAGGGACCTTAACGATACCATAAATAAATCGAGGTTTTACCCTGATGTTAAAAAACGAAATTTATTCAAAGAAGAATATATTGCTTCACGTTCGGGTCATAGTAGAGGAAGCACTGTTGACCTAACCATAATAGATGGCAATACAGATAAACCATTAGATATGGGAAGTGCCTTTGACTTTTTTGGACAGCAATCGTGGGTGAACTATGATGAAATTACTAAAGAGCAACAAAAAAACCGGCAGTTATTACAACAGGTTATGCTGAAACATGGCTTTAGAAATTACCCAAAAGAATGGTGGCATTTTACATTGAACGGAGAGCCCTTTAAGGATACGTATTTTGATTTTGTAATTGAGTAATTAATTCCACCGACTAGTCTTCCTTAAGAAGCCTGATTTTTTCACAAAACACACATCGCACTGTCCTAAGGCACCATCGTAAGGGCGCCTTAAAAACCCCGGAAAGTCATAAACAACGTAGTCCTTGGTATTCATAAAATTAATAACATCAGAGAACTCAGGAGACTCAGGAGCATCATGATGCTTAAACATAGAAACTTCTAAAATGAAAACCTCTGTTTTGCCAAATAAGCTTGTTGCGCCTTTAAGCGCTTCGAGCTCATATCCTTGTATATCGAGTTTAACTAATTCGGGAATTTTTAGTTGATACTCATCAATCAGACTGTCGATGCTTCGTATAGGAATAATACGTTGCTTACCTGTTTCTATAAGTTCAGCTTCTTGTTTGGGGAGTAGTGATGATCCCACCATATCATCCCATATGGTAATAACAGATTCACCATCTTGACTTCCGACTGCAACTTCTATGAAAGTAAATGTTTCATTTGCTGCACACAATTCCTTTAAAACACCAGCCATTTCCGCTAAAGGTTCTATTAATAAATAGTCGGCATTAGGGAAGTGATGCTTAGCCATTTTACTCCAGTTGCCTTTATTGGCGCCTACATCGAAAATAGAAGTACAAGATAATCCACGAGCTTTTAATGCTTTTAGTAATACATCCATACTTCCAACACCTTCGGAACTCAACTTCACAAGTTCGAATCCAAAATAATTGAATATTTTTTTGACTACTTGTTTCATATCTATGGTATGTACGTATAAGCCCAATACATTAATACAAACTGAATAGGAACTCTTAATATTAATAACCATTTTGGGAATCCAGCTGAGGCTTTCTCACCAGATAACATATAGATATGTACTGCTAAGAATAGGGTCAGCATTATTAAAATTCCATACACTGCATAAGTCCTTAAAGATGCCATAAGTAAAGCGCTACCACATGTTATTTCAGCAACACCACTTAGATACACTAATAATCGATGGTTAGGTAAATACCTAGGCATTACTCTCATAAAGGCTTTAGGCTTTACAAAGTGCATTAGTCCGGCAACAATGTATATTCCGGACATTACATATAAATGCCAGGGGTTATTCATTCTTATAAACTTTATAAGTTATACCTATCCCATAGTTATTGAGGTTATTATCTAGAAGACTGGATTTATAGCCATTTCCTTTTTCGAATTTTACCCATGCATTATCATTAATAAAAACGCGTTTCACGTAGGTGTTTTTAGTCTTTATTTTATCCGTAAATGGAAGTAGTGGTCTAAAGTTGGTTGGAATCTTTACAATACCACTCTTTGTTTTTATTTCTTTGTATTTCTTATTAGGTAATAATTTTCCTGATTTATCAGTATAGCCGAGCACCTGAATAGATACAAAGAATCCATTCTTAGGAGCATAAAGGTCAAAGCTTTCAACATTTAACTCATGAAAGTCACCATCTTTTTCAGTGGCTCTAAACACAATAGTTTCATAAGTTAGAACATCACCCGGAAGCCCTTTTTCATTAGCCTCATAGAATTGAACTTTAAACAATGTGGAAAAAGATCTCTTATCACTATTAGCACGTTTTCTTTTCTTCCAATCTTTAGATTCTAATGCAATAGGAAACTTAATAGTTTTAAGTTGCTTTAGACGATCATCTGTATTTGGAAAGAAGACAGCTATTTCAGATTCTATAGTAGGTAACCAACACTTATAGTAATCGTCATCCAAATACGGCTTTAATTCTTCTTTTTTAAACCTCTTCTTGTTTTTTACATTGATGACTACTTCATCAAGCTCATTAATATCCTGAGTCAGCTTAATTTCTTTTGGTAAATCAATGGTTGCAATAGCTAAATGCTTGTACCCAAGTGCTGAAATAAACAAAGAATCTATATCTGGATATAGTTTTTTGTTGAAAACAAATAAGCCTTCATCGTCCGCAAAAATGCCATTCCCGTTACCAAAAGATATTGTGGCATAAGATACAGGGTAATTGGTTTCGGAATCTTTAATATAAGTTTGTGAAGTACTTAGATTAAAAGAGAATACGATTAGAAGTAATATGAAAAATCTTGTCATCTTTATTAAAGACAACAAGATAGGTATTAATGCCCTAAAATGGTAACAAAAAATTGATCTATTCTTAAACGATAAACTAAATAAGCACCTCAAAAATGAAGTGCTTATTACAGATTGATTGATTGGCAGTTTTTATTCTTTATCTATGTTCTTGGTCAAATTATAACCTATAAATAACCCTACTCCGGCCATAGTAAATATTACTGCTGGATAAATGGCATCCTCATCTAGTGTAGAGTAATGGTCTATAAGTGCTGCAATAAATACACCAACACCTATTCCCATTAATAATAATGCCAAGTTTAGAATGAGTACTTTCCATACTGGGGCAGTGTGCATTCTACCTTTTGCAAAAATACTGGCTTCAGCACCTTTTTCTATAAGTGCTAAGCGCTCTTTATTTCTTGTGGTGAAAAATAGATAGGCTATTGCGAAAATTGTCCCAAAAATTACTGCTAAAACTGCTACTTCCATAATTGTTTGTTTTATACTGCTTAAAAACAGTTTGATTGAATATTAATTAAATTTGAATTTCATAACCTATGACGACATGTTTTTAATTTAGGTTACAAAAAAATTAAATTATTTTTTTTCAGTATATAATGTAACCTCAAGAGGAGAGGTGTCGTCTTAACTACAGATGACCACCAACGACGACCAGATTTATATAGATAAGATCATTGAAGGAGATAGTAGTGCATTTGCTATTTTGGTAGAGCGCTACAAGGATTTGGTATATACCATAGCTTACAGAATGCTAAAGCATAGAGAGGAAGCTGAGGAAGTATCTCAAGATACTTTTATAAAGGTATATAAGTCGTTGCATAAGTTTAAAGGCGACTCTAAGTTTTCTACTTGGATTTATAAAGTGGCTTATAATAGTTGTCTAGATCGCTTAAAAAAGCAAAAGCGAAGACAGCATACAGTAAATATAGATGAGTTTACAGAGTATAAGATAAAAACCTTGGATAATGCCTTAGAACATATGGAGGTAAAAGAGCGTCAAGAAGCCATTAAGCGTTGTATGGATCTTTTACCGGCAGATGATAATGTTTTATTGACATTATTTTATTTTGAAGAGTTATCTTTGGAAGAAATATCTAAGGTAACAGGAATTACTGCTAATACAGTAAAGGTGAGATTGTTTAGAAGTCGAAAAAAACTACTGACAATTTTGAAAGAACAATTAGAACCGGAAATTTTAGAGCATTATGAAAGAGTCAATGGATAAGCATACTGAAGATCTTACTAAAAAGATTTTGCAACAAGCAGGCGCTGAGATGCCCTCTTTAGATTTTACCCAATCTGTAATGTCTAAATTAGAAGGAATTCCTGTTAAAAGTAGTGTCAAATACAAGCCTATTATACCTAAGTTTATGCGTTTTCTAATTGCAGTGGCTTTTATTGTCCTTATTGTCTATTTAACGTATACGTCGGGTGATAGTTTAGGATGGGCAGATAGTGTTGACTTTAGCTTTTTATCTGAGAACCCACTTAGCGATTTGTTGAGTAATACACCAGTATCTAAAGCACTCTTGTATACGTTTATTATGTTTGGATTAATGTTGTTTTTCCAAATTACAATCATTAAGCGTCACCACAACAAACAATTTCAGGTTTAATCTCTGTAATACCAGAACGGTATTCTTGCCAAATAGACCGTTGTTGTATCATTATTGCGTACGCGTTCTCTGGTAACATTGAGCATGTGCTTACCTTCGGTAAGGCCTTTGATTCCTATATTGGTTTCAAAGCCTAGATCATTCTTCTTATTTTGAGATAGAATAAATTCAGAATCGTATTTAGTGGTGTCTATTCTTATGTTATAGACATCATTGAAGGTTTTAATATATACACGTTTTATGCTATCACGTTGCCTCGAGTTAAAACGATTTCCACTCGAATTAATAGTTATTGATGATGTGAGCCCTCTTTCATCATTTTCTGGTTTTAGACTTGAGTTATAAGCAAATACATTGTCCTCAACATTTTCATTAAAAACAATAAATACATTTAAATAGGAATCGGTAATGACTTTAGATGGAATAATAACGTCCTCAATAAAATCAGTATCGTCTACCAACATATCTCCATAGTTTTTATTATTGGCATAAATGCTACTAGAATTGTTGTCGAAGCTTAAATAATTAGAGGTTTTATAGTGCAAAGAGGTTCCTATTAGAATCAAAAAATAGACCGGAATTAGCACCATACTCAATCGCTTTCCAAACTTATTATCTAAAAAGTTATATACTAAAGGACGATATAAAAAAGACAGGGTTATAAAACTAAACACCCAATACACGGGGAAATAAATTTTTGAAATCCATTGTTTCTTTTTTAACCAACCTTGAGTAATAAAGTCAATAAAGGTGATAAACATTCCAAAGACGACAAAAAGCACTAAGGGAATACCAATAATATTTTGCCAGGGCTCAGGAATATTATCATTACTTAAAATATAATTGGCAATTAATGCTATTGTGATTATGGTAAATGTAAAAGCTAAGACGTAAAAAATAAGAAGAAAAGAAATCGCAAAAATGATACTGCAATAATTTTCTAATTTACCAATATATCGATCAAAAGAACCGACACGTTTTTTTAAATATTTGGTAAATTTTTTACTGTAATTTAAAACCTCGTAATCAATATCTCCTGAGACGTACCTAAGGCCAAGCGCACCAATCCATAAACCTCTTAAAACTACATGCAGTAACAAATTGAGAATTAAAATACCACAAGAGACTTGTGCTACTATTAAGACAATAAAGGAATAAATTTGACTGGTTTTTTGTGCCTCTAGAGCGGCAACTTTAATTTGAGGATATGCTGTGAACAAACCAAAGATTGCAAATCCGGAAATAATGAGCTCTAACTGCCAGCTCTCTTCTTGGAGCTTTTCTAATAATTTTTTAAAGGAAGCGTTCTCGTAATTTTTACTCATTATAAAGTACGAAGTTTATGATTACGGAACTAAATTTAGCCATATTTATATAGAATAGCGTAATTTTTTTGGTCCTTTTGAAACGCTCGTCCTTTTTTTTCGTTTTTTTAAATGAACACTAACGCATACCAATGCATCAAGATATAAATATCATTTTAGAGGGTTGTAAGAACGGTAACCGACGTTCACAGATGCAAATGTATGATCGGTATAGTCAGGCGATGTTCAATGTTGCCATGCGTTATCTTAATAATTCTGAAGATGCTAAAGACGCTATGCAAGAAGGCTTTTTAAAGGCATTTAAACATATTAAAACGTATCAACCTGCATATAGCTTCGGTGCTTGGTTAAAACGAATCATCATTAATCATTGTATTGATGTTATAAAACAAAGGCGGATACTTTTTACTGAAATCGAACCTGAACAGATTGCTGTTGTTGATAGTGATTCATGGGAATTTGATAGTAGTATAACTAAGGATGATATTATTTCTGCAATACAGCAATTACCTGAAAAATATAAAATAGTTGTCAATTTGTATTTATTAGAAGGGTTTGATCACGAAGAAATATCGCAAGTACTATGTATTCCTCGGAAGACATCTAGAACACAACTCAAAAGAGGAAAAGAAAAACTAAGGTTATTACTAAAAGAAACATACGATGAAGCGAGATATTAGAACATTATTTAAAGATGATAATCGTAACGATTATGAACTCCCAGAGGGGCATAGAGAAGAATTCTTAAAAAAGTTAGAGCAACCATCTAAGAGACGATATACTTTATGGATGAGAATAGCAGCGGTTTTTGTTGTTGCATTGGCATTAAGTTACACCATCTATAAGAATATGGGGAGGCCTTCTGATACGCTTCCAATTTTAGCTCAAATAGAGGCCATGGAAGTTAATTACTTGAAGAGTATTGATAAAGAATGGCAAAGTTTTGTAGCTATTGCTGAGGATAAAGCATTAGTTAACCGTTATCGGAAAAAACTAGACGATCTCAGCAAAAACTATGAGGAATTATCCATTCAATTTAAAGGAAATCCGGACGATATTATTGTTGTAGAACAATTGGTAGCTAATTTACAAAGACGCTTAGATCTTCTTAAAGATATTCAATCACATATCATCATATTAAATCAAAAAAACGAACATCATGAAAAACAGTTTTAGAATTGCAGTTTTAGCGTTTATCACATCGATAACTGTCCAAGCACAAGAATTTGAAGTTTTTACTAGAAGCATTCCTACGAACTCAGATACAGAATTAGTCCTCGACCTTGAAAATACATACGTAGCAATTGAAACATCAAATGATAATACCATTCAGTTCAATTATAAAGTCGAATTTAAAAACTATTCAAAACGACAAGTAAAAAAGATTGTAGATGACATTATAACATCTATAGATACCAAAGACAATAAAGTTATTTTTAAAACCAATAGTAACAAGGCTATGTTGCGTTTATCCTATGCATTTAATACTGCCATCAGTTTTAATTTTGATAAGATAAAGTCTAATGATACTATATTTAAAAAGTCAAAACTCAATTTTAATAAAGAGCTAAATGAAGCTACCAAGTTGAAAATGACAAACCTTCTCAATAAGATCAAAACATTAGATGCTAATGGTAAAGAAACGAAGCTTAATCTAAAGACAGTAAAAATTCAAAAGAGTGATTTCACAATAAAAGTACCGTCTCATATTAAAATAACAATCAAAGCGAAAAATAGCCAAATCACATTTCAGGGGAAAATGGCTCAACTTATGGACATATATTCCGAAAGATCCACAATAAATGGAGGTAACTTTACAAATACAAAAAATAACCTAAGGTTTACTGGAGGAACGGTAACCATAAATGAATTGAATGGAGGCGCATATACCTTTAAAGATGTTAATACGATTAAATTGGGGAAACTTCAGGATGTTTATGCCTCATGTGAATTTAGCGACTTAGAGATTGGTGAAATTTCTAATAATGTTCAGATTAAAGATTTTAATAGTAAGTTCTTGATTCACAATTTTTCTGAAAATTTTAAAGCTTTAAAGATGTTATCAGAGTATTCTAAAATTAGTATGTTCTATCCAACAACAGATTTTAGCTTGCAGACCTACGGGGTTAATACGGTGCATTATACGTCTGGCCTTAAAACTGAAATAGCACCAAGTAAGTCCGGAAAGAAATCCAAAATGATGCTTATTGGTAATCCGGATACTTCTAAACATAAGATAGAATTAGACATTTCTCACGGCATTGTGAAGCTTGGAGAAGATTATATTCTGAAGAAGTAAGCCCCTTACAGCTTAATAAACTTTACTGTAGGGTAGTTGTCTAATTTTAAAAAATAGATGCCCTTAGTAAGATGTCTAACATCTATCGAATTACGTATGGTATGTTTTTGCATTACGATTCTACCAAGTGTATCTACAATTATAAGTTGGTTAAAAGAGCGTTGTTTTGGAAGGTTTATATATTGTTCAGTAGGATTTGGGTAGATAGTTATAGGCATAGGTGTGTCATCATTTATACTCAGATTATCATTTGTAGAGCGTTCATAACTAAACCCTCCTCCGGTTCCTCCTGGAGTCCAGGTAAGAAACTTAATGTCAATAAAAATATCTTCTGAGATTAAATGAACCACCATATCTTGCCCAATCATACTTAAAGGGTCACTAGATATGGTGGTTTGCCAGTTAGAAAAAGTAAGGCTGCCAATATCCGATGTGTTCCCAAATGCCCATTCAGTATCACTTGGGCTCGAGTTAATGGTATATCCTGATTCAGTAGCGATATTAAAAATCCCTTGATTATTAGCTCTAGTCAACCAAACATTATCGGTAATTCTATCTTGTTGACTCTCAAGATTCCAGTTGCTGCCGTTTGCTTTAGTGAATGTCATTGTAGGTCCGTTCCAAATGGTTTGTGATTGAATTTGACTTAAAAAACTCAATGACATAAAAGAGACTAATAGTGTGACTGTAATTTTCATCTGTAGCTAATAAACATTATCGACATCAGTATCAGACAGTGTGTTAATAAAAGCAACGAGCGCTTTTAATTCATCATCACTTAATTGTAAATTATCAAATGGTAAAGTCTGATGCTCAAGATCGAAACCCATTCCGCCCCCGCCCCCGAGGTTATAGAAATTCATAAGTTCATCTAAAGTATCATATGCGCCATTATGCATGTATGGTGCAGTCATTGCCGCATTTCTTACCGTTGGTGTTTTAAACATGCCTTTATGAAGGGGAGAGTTAAACTTCCAGTAGAACCCTAAATCATCATCCAATTCTTTATTCTCAGAGGTTTCCGGAACACCGATAACTTCTTTCTCTGTTTCTGCAAAAAATGGGGGAACAGTCCCATTGGTCAATGGAATGAAATGGCAGGTAGCACACAGTGCTTTACCCATGTATAGATTAAAACCGAGTTTTTCTTCCTCTGTATAGGTGTTTTCTTCGCCTCTGATATTTCTGTCAAATTTAGAGTTGAATCCATTCAGAGTAGAAACGTATGATGAAATAGCTTTGACGACTTCAGTATTTTTTTTCGATATACCTCCGTATGCTTCATTAAATAAAGTGACATAACTACTGTCTTGTAATATGGTATCAGAAAATTGATGCACACTAGAATCAAATTCTTTATTATTGATAAATACAGAAGTGATTTGATCGAGTAAGTTTTGAGATCTTCCATCCCAAAAGAAGCTCTGTTGATACACTACATTAACTAGAGTAGGGGTGTTGCGCTCTAAGGGTTTACCTTCGTTATCAAGGTTGACAACCATACCGTCTGCATATCCTTTTTCTGGTTGATGACAGGTAGCACAAGCCATTTTTCCATTAGCCGATAATTTAGGGTCAAAGAAAAGCTTCTTGCCAAGCTTTATTTGTTTTTCAGTAGGGTTTAAATTAACATTTGGCGTAAAATACTTTACATTAAAAGCATCATCATCAAAGAACGTTTCTGCATCAAAATTGAAAGGCAGATAGTCAACTCCTTCCCATAATCCTGAAGCTTTTCTAATGTTCACCCAATCTTTTGTGATAGGATTCATGTAATCGCGAATGAATGTAAAGCGATCAAAAGTTTCAAAATCAGAATTTGTGTTGATGAAATCTATGGCATTCTTAATATGATCTCTAAAGGTTTCGTCTAAAGTTGGATCATTTTTTTGAATAAGAAAAGCTATAGAGTTTGTGTAGACTTCTTCGAGACTTTTTAGAGAGATAATAGTTTCTTTTATTCCGTTTTGACTCACAGGAGTGTCAAAACCGGAAATTGCTAAACTTACTATCCTAAAAAGTTGTTGATGTGTAGCTATAAAAAAACGCTGTGGATTTAATTTACGCTTGATAATGTTCTTCTTTAAATTGGTGAGTAGTCCAATAGTAACATTGACTTCTAGATTAAAATCAGCTTCTGTGACTTCACCATCAAAGACACTTTCTTCAATTTTTTGTAAGCCAACGGGTTTAAGTATCTTATTATTATCTTCTTTAAAAACCGGTAAAGCTGGACCATTAACTCGGTGACCAACTTCAGGGTTTAGATATGAAGCGTAAGGTTCTCCCTTTTTAAAAGCTGTTCTTGCTTCTAAAAAAAGTGCCTTAGAATCAGGATGGTCAAAACCTTTAGTCTTTAGAGTATTTAATAAACTTATAGTTTCTTCGATATGCTGTAAATAATAATTTTGGGCATAGGACCAATCCGGGGTGTCTGAAACCGGGACTTTTGAGTTACAAGCTAGGATAGTAAAGCTTGCAAAGAATAAAACAAGACGTTTCATTTTGTTGTATTTATGAAATAAAAAAGAATCTTCATTAGAAAATGAAGACCTTTTTTATTGAAGATTAAATAAATTAAATTATTGAGGCAAACCTTTCAGTATAACGATTTGTGATGCTTGATTGTCTTCATACACTGCTGAGTGATCATGGCCATCAAGGTTTCTGAAATCATCACTTCTCCAATAGTGTGGCTGAATAGCTAAAAGGAATGTACCCGGTACACCAACTTTATCAGAGATATCTATTAAAGCTCCAAACTCTCCGCTAAATCCTGTACTGCTGTCTTCTGCTAAGTCTTGTCTTACCACAAGCTCTAATACTTTGTTGATATTGGTTCCGCTTAAATCAGACTGGTAAATGTATGCTGAATGCCCTCTACTAAAAGAGTTAGGATCTTCTTGTAAGTAGATGAAATTTTCAGTGACACAGATGTTGTCAGGACTCTGTAAATCTGGAAGATTTCCATCCATATTGTTAGTATCTGTATTACCACTGATGATTTGAGTTAATTGTCCTTCTAGAGGATTGTTAGGATCTAATTCTAACTTGTAAACTGTTCCCCAATCGTTATAAGTTCCTTGTCCAGGACCACGACCAGTTACTGCAACAAAGACATTTCTTCCGTTAGCATCAGAACCTTTTTGATAATCTACATCTTCTACACGCATGAATTGAGACGCATTAACATTAGAACATGCAGCTTCCATTTCATTTTTAGTTAAGCTAGCACCATTATCAATCTCAACGAATTCTACAGCATAAGTACCGCCAAAGTCTAAGCTACTCTCACTATATGTAGTACCACCAACTACATCTTGTACACCACCTGCACCATCTGAAATTTCTTTAAGGCGTAATACATATATTTTTCCATTATCTAGATCTGCATCACCATTTTCAGATAAGTACATTACTACCTGACCTTGAGATCCGCTTGAGTCATCATCACCACCTATAATTACTGTCTTACCAGAGTAAGCGCCTTGTGGAAGTGGTACTGCATTTTCCCAAGAGAATTCTCCTAATGCATCTAATCCGAAATCCGCAGTTGGTGTAGGTGCTGTTGTATATGGATCTATACCTTTTACATCATAATTAATACTTTCTGAAGCCGATAAGAAAATATCTTGAGACCCACCGTGAATTGAAGCTTCAAACATAGTTCCTGAGCATTGTCTTGCAAAGTCTGCAACTCCTGAGTTTAGAAGGTAATCACCAGAAATTGGGATTAAATTCTCGTCTAAACGAATTCTGGCTACGGCATAACTATCTTCACAGTTGACTACAAATATATATTCATCGCCATCTACTAAGAAACCTGCTCCATCAGCTGAACCAGCTAATTGGAAGTTAGAGTCTCCAATAACATCTGGTGTTGTTACTAATGAAAATGCTTCTACATAATTAAATTGAGGTGCCATTGCCACTAACGGCGGAAAACTAGACTTGTCTGAGAACATTGTTGGCTCTGGTATAAAATCTTGACCGTCTTGTCCATCTTGTCCATCCACTCCATCTATACCGTCTCTTCCATCTCTTCCGTCTTCACCTTCGCATGAAGTAAAAAAGACACCCATGGTAAATACCATGAATACTGGTAAAATTAATTTTTTTAGGTTGATCATAACGCTTGTTTTTGTTGGGTTTATTTACACCCTCAAAATTAGCAAGTGACCAGAGCAAGAATGTTACATAATTAATGCGTTTTTTTTAAATAAAGATTATTCCAATGTTAAGGTGTTAAGCAATAATTAAGTTTACGAAAACTACTTTTAGTAAGAAGAAAAAAATGTATTTTATAGTATGAAAAACAAACTTTTACCTATGCTGATCTATGAGGATCATATTACCATCCGGATCAGATAATGTTAAGCTAGCCGGACCAGAACTATCTTCGTCAATGGTGTTGTTTGGTGATATATTTTTCGATTTTAAAATAGCTTGAATCTCACGTATGTCATTAAAATCATCTATGTTTTGACCATTCTCATCCCAACCTGGATTAAATGTTAGAATATTACCTTCAAACATACCTTCGAACAATCCAATCAGTGAATTCTCATTCTTCATAATAAGATATTTTCTTTCTAGATCTCCTGCTAAAACAGAAAATCCTAAATTCTCGTAGAACGCCTTAGAAACTTTAATATCCTTAACACTAAGACTTACTGAAAAAGCACCTAATTTCATATATATTATTTTTAAAATTATTTGTCAATACTTCAATTTTATGCTCAGCTTCCATGATACCATTAACGAAGCTAAACGAAAAGACTTAAATTGATATCTAATATAAGGTGTTTTATGATCTAAAATCAAACAATGGCTCCTAATTCTTTATCTAAGCCACAGTTAGAAATAAATACATTGTTGAAGACTTTACGGGTTTTTCTATCTAATAATTTATGTCTAGCCTCTAGCCATGAATCGACAGCCTGGGGGCCATACATGGTATTAACTCTGGTTTTATTTAGAAAGAAGTTGATCTTCCCCCAATGTAAAGTAAAAGGGATGTTTTTTTGTTCGAGCTTGGTCCAAATCTCTTCATAAAAATCTCTGGCTGCTTTGGAGTCTACTCCGTCGAGCTCTAATACACAGGTTTGCGGAAATTTGGTAAATCCAAGCGTGGCTCTGGTACCTTTAACGTAACGTAGAGATAGTCCGCCCGGAAAGGCCTTGGCTTTATTGAGTGCTACAATTTCGTCAACAACTTTAACAGCATCTTTAATATCTATTGCTAAAGCGGCACTAGCTACTTTACCTCTAAATTTAGTGTAGTTAAAAATGTCACCAACAGTACCATCTTGTGGTTCTTGTGGCTTAAATGCTAAAGAAAATAAGCTGTTAACCAGAGGTGGAATTAGTAATTGATTAATAGGCTTTAAGCTGTCTAAAACAGTTTGAATAAAACCCAATAAATCATCTCCATATGTGAACTTAGGGTTCTTTTTGAATTTTTTGTAGTTGGGGTCATAGGCTTTTTTATACATGAATTTGATAAACCCTCCTTTATCCGTATTATTAGGTTCGAAGTTATGCGGATTGAATAAGACTTCGAAGTGATACAAATCTTTACCAGGACCAGCTCCAGGTAAATTTAAACCGGAAAAATCGAGTTGGGTCATGGCTTTTTTAAGCGTATCGTTATAGGCCAAATTACCTATACGATGCTCTTCTAATAAAAATATGGGCTCTGTTTCTACCATAACCCCGTGGATAAACCCAAAGCTTCCGAAAGAAACCACAGCAGCTTCAAATATAGCATCGTCTCTTATTACATCGGCGTCTAACCAATCTATAAATTTTTGTGAGGCTACAGGATAAGACTGCCGTTCTATCCATACATGCTTATTAGCACCGGTAACTATATGAAGACCTACTACAAAATCTTGAATGGCTCCTGCTTTAAAACCGGCGCCATGGGTGCCTGTAGACATTGCCCCGGCTATGGTTTGGCCATTACTTGCTCCTGAAGCTTTTATACTTCGCATGGGCCTTTTAGCACTGAGACGGTTGTTTAGCTCGTAGATGATGGTGCCACATTGTAGAAAGTATAAATCTTCGGGTGTTTGGGTATATTGGTTGGAGACATAGGACTGAGTTAAGGGAAACGAAAAATTCAATGATGAGGTGTCTATGATCCCACCTTTAGCCACCCCACATTTGGTAAACGACCAGCCACTTCCCATAGCACGTAACTTGAGATCATTATCAATACCATGTTGAATTAGCCATTGAAAGTTTTTCGTTGAGGCCATATACCGATCTCGACGCTTAGGAAATGCATGTCCTTTTGGGTTGCGGAGTTTAAATGAGGCATTCTTTACGAGGTCTTGTGTAAAGTTTTCATGGCGATTGGTCCATTTTTCTATGGGTAGACGACTGATTCCTTCTGGTAACATAATAACGAGGTTTTAATTAATCTTCTAGTCCTCCATCACCATTAGCAGGACGAGAACAACCATACTTTACTTTTCGGTGATTAACAATTCCAACAGTTACGATGGTCAATAATGCGCCTCCAAAAGTGGTCTTTACTTCTACATTGGCCAGCGAGCCTTCATCACATAACGCATATTTACTATCATCACCATCCTTAGCAACATACACATCTTTACGCACCATGCCCCATAAGTAACTCCAGTCATCAGTCTCATAATATTCGTTACCTGCAAACGTATCATCGTAGTTGCTGGCAATCACTTTGGTTGAGGTGCAACTGGTAGATGCTAAAAGTATGGTGCAGAAGGAAAGCAAAAACACGTGGGCTTTGATGTTAGTTAGGGATTTCATGATTACAGTTTTAGACAAGTGAGATTATATGGATTTCGGGGAATCGCTTTGCTAAGTTAGGATATAAACTATTGAAAGTCAATACGTAAGACTACGTATTTTTACATAAATTTTACTTCAACATCTAAGGCTATATCATTTGCTGATTTATAACTTTGAATTTCTAGAAACCCTTTATGAAGATTATCATGGGTTTTCATTAAAGAAATGGATCTTGGAGAAAAAGCAGACATACCTTCATCCTGTTTTTTAATGATGTATCTATAAAAATCCCTATCTAGCTTCCAGGTTTCTTTTTCTGATAAAAACAAGTCGCTTTTTATAGATAGAAATGCCGGAAGCGTATATTTTTTAAAATGTGCTTGTACTTCTCTACCTTCTGTTTTTAAACCAATGTATTTATATCTGTACTCCATAGGATTAGATGAATTATGAACACCCCTTGAAAAATGCAAAAACAATTATCAGCAAGATAATAGCGCCACCAATACCAGACCAAGGGCTATTACTTGAATTTCTAGAATTTTGTCTCCTACTTCTTTGTTCATCACTGATTCCATATTTGTAATCCGTAGGATCATTTGCTTTTCCCATAATTCAATAAATACGATTACTTTCTACACGCCGCACACTCATGATGCTCATTGAGATAGGCGATAGATTCCATACAGAGCTGTTCTAAAATTGGGATATTAATATCTTCAAGCTTCTTAACATAGATGCAGGCTTTGCCCATTTTAAACTTACCAAGGTCTTTTAGTAAAGCATCACTCTTCTCTGTTTTTGAGTAGACATAAAGTGAGAATTGCGGTTTTCTGGGTGAGAAGCCCAACATAGGCGCATCACCTTCATGACCACTGGCATATTTATAGTGATAGCTTCCGAAGCCGATTATGGTTGGGCCCCACATTTTGGGTTCGAAGCCAGACCATTCACTTATGAGCTCGATAAGTTTGTAACTATCCACTTTCTTTTGCTCTTTGTCAACATAAGATTCTATAAAATCTGATACATTGACGTGAGTTTCGGTAGTTTTATTTTTTGCCATAGCCAATAATTTTAAAAGTTTAATTTAAATCCATCGTCTTACATTTTTGCAATACAAGTTATATTCTTCTCCAAAATCTCTTCGCAATCGAGGCTCTTCAACCAATACGATAAAGATATTGAACATTAGGAAAACAACAATAGAGTATATCCATAACGAATTAGACTGGAAGAACACAGCTTCACCTATTAGCATTAGCACGACACCAACATACATTGGATTTCGTGAAAATCGGTACAAATCCGTTATAACTAAATTTTTAGTGGGATCCGCAGGCGAAAGTGTACCACGCCCTTTTACGGCAAAACTGACAATGCACCAAAGCATAATTATAAAGCCAACAACAAATACAATGGCACTGGCATAATGCTGCCATCGCCAGGTTTCGCTATATATCATATCTGTATTGAAATCTATAATCCATAAGGGTATTAACCCGGCAACTACACCCGGTTGCAGAATTGTAAAAAATAGATTTCGTAAGAATAATGATAGCATATATAATGTAATAAGCTAACGCTAACATCTAAGATAGTAAATAAAGAAAAATCTCAAGCATTAATTGTATATGCTTTTGACTTTGAATGCCTACTAATCATTCTTCAATTCAGCCAGTTTACTTTGTGAGTCCTTGTAGCCTAATTCAATGGCTTTCTGATAGCTTTTAATGGCATCATCTTTTAGATTATTTGCTTTATAGCCATCGCCTAAAGAGTCCCATAGATTACCATCATCAGGGTATAATTCAACATTCTTTTTAAAAAGCTCTAATGCCCAATCGGTGTTTTTATTTAGCATTAATAGGACATTCCCAACGGTATTGAGCAGGCTCGAGTTTGTAAATTCATCAGCGTAATTTTCTCGGAGTAACCCAAGGAGTGCTTCAGACTCATTTGTAGGATGCTGTTTTATAAAATCTATAGTATATGCATATACATTGTTTTTTATAGGTTTTGGTACAAAGCTTTCGTCTAAGATGATGTCTTCCACATCATAAGCGATCTCTTCTACTTTCGAACTATTGGCATTTGTAGCATATAAGATAAAAATATCTTCCTCTGGATGCCATAAAATACTATGCGAGAATGTTCCATTAGAACCATTATGAGATAATCTAAGGGTGTTTACTTTAGATGTTTTAACACCCCAACCGTAACCATAACTGAACCTTCCGCTTGGTGCTAAAACATGTGGGGTCGCTAATTTTTTAAAGGATTCTTTTGATATGATCTTATGCTCTTTTAATGCCTTATACCAAAGTAGCATATCATGTTGTGTTGAGTTGATGCCGCCGTTACTTTTTAAATGCCAATAGACCTCTCCAATGTCTTGATAACGTGTAACGGTTGGGTCCATTTCAATCACATTTCTGTTATACCCACGAGCCATTTGTTTTGTGTCCCATTTTGGTAATAAATATCCGGTTTGTTTCATACCCGCAGGTGTAAAAAGATACTCATTTAAGAAGGCTTCGTATGATTGTCCAGACGCTAATTCTATGATTCTCCCCAAAATGCTATATCCGGTATTGGAGTAGGAGTACTGTTCTCCAGGTTCATATATCAATTTACTAGAGAATAGAGTTTCAAAAAATTGTTCTTGTGAGATTTTATCAAAGTCTCTTCCTATAGACTCTGAAAAACCTGCCGTATGAGTTAACAACTGATGTATGGTAATATCTTGTTTTTCAGTAGGGAGGTTTTGAAAGAATTTGCTCAGACGATCGTTTACACTTAATTTCCCTAATTCCACCAGTTTTAAAATAGCAGTACTCGTAAACTGTTTGGTGTTAGAGCCAATATCAAAAATAGTATATGGATTGTTTAGTGTTTTAGTATCCTTATTTGCCATTCCATAGCCTTTGTTAATGATCATTTCTCCATTCTTTATAACAGTGATGGCGCCCGAAAAACCATTTTTAGACCCGGCAGTAAGGTAGGTGTCTATTCTAGAATAATAAGATGTTGGTTCTGTGTTTTGTTGGGCATTTAAAGAAAATGTGCCGAATTGCATGATCGCAATTGCTGCGATTAAAGATAGTAACTTGTTCATTTTTTTGATTTCTGATTTTATGATAAGACTCAAAGAAATCGAAACAGGTTACATTATTTCCTAAATTATTTTTAATGGATTAAAGAGTTCTTGTTTTTCCGGATATAATAATGTATCCAGCATCTAATGCCGATTGTGTTAAGATGGATTGATTGGTATCATACCATCTCTTACTTTCAATATCCGATTCTAATTTTGCCAGAGTTTCAGAGATGTTGTTGAGGTTTGAAAAACTTGATATAGAGTTTCTGACCATAACATCCAGATAGGCTTCAGGTCTTTTCCAATAGGCCGCTAAAAATCCATCGGTACAGTCTTCAGGAATTAACAATGGACTTATTTCTATATCGTCAAAATAGTTCTCAAATTCTTTATTATTCGGAAATATGGTTCTGTCTAACTCGATGATCTCTGGGAAATAATCTCTGGTCAGCCAAAAGGGCTCAGCTTCCGGGTTCCAAGATACAGCAACAAATCGCTCTGTAGCAACTCTATTGATCTCACTGAAAGCTAATTCTCGGTTTTGCCAATGATGTATGGACAATATGGTAAGTGCATGTGAAAAACTATGGTCAGGGAAAGGAAGAGACTCAACTACCCCTTGTACAACCGGATGAGAATTTGGAGGACGTTGATTAATCATTTCCATAGATGGTTCTAATGCGATAAGATTAACGTTCTTTGGTTCGTAAGACCCCGCGCCAGCCCCGATATTAAGGATGCTTTTAGCGTCTTTAAGTCTATCTAAAATCTGCGCGGCAATTCTTGGGTCACTTTTGCGTTTTTGAGCATAGTTTATGCCTATGTCGTCGTATTTTGCTTTCATTGGTTTTTATTTAATTCCAATTCCATTTCAAACTGATTAATATTATTTTCTAATCCGATCTTACTGAAAAAATGATTTGCACCTATCGATGTTTTATCGACATTAATAATAGAAAGTGTTTTTCCATAGGTTTCTACTAATTCTAAGATAAGAGCAGAGGCGATCCCTTTTCTTCTGAAGCCCTTATCAACAGCTATCTGTTGTATTCTCTTGCTTGAGGGGTTGAATATGATATATCCAATTAATTGATCGCCTGTAAATGCACCCAATGAAATATTGTTGTGTTTTAATTCATCTAGCGCAGCATTAGAGTTTTGCCAAGTTGGAGCAATATCCCAAAACGATGTCATCAGATTCCAGTTATAGTGGTGCAAACTTTTAATCGCTATAGTTTTGTGCGTATGAGATAGCTTAACATCGCCTTTGTAACATACGAGTTCTCTTTTGGTCTTATAACCAGCGCTTTGATATGATTTAATAGCTTGAATATTCTCAGTGATAACTTCTAGTAGAAGCCGATCTATTTGTTTCTCAATTAAAAGCGGAATGATAAAATGGTACATTTGTTTAGTAAGTCCAGAACCTCTTTTTTCTGGGATAACACCTGTTCCACCGTTATATACAACGTTTTGATTATCGATAGTATCGAATCCGTGTAAAATGAATGCTATTGGTTTCTCATTTTCGAAGGCACCAACAGAAAGACTAAGATCTGTTTTATCAGCCAGCATTTTTTGCTCTAATTGTGCTTCTGTGAGTTTAAATGGAATGAAATAATCAGAAAAAGAGTGATTAAATACGTCTACGATCTCTTTTGTAGTTACGTCCTCTAGTGTTTTGATTTTCATACTTGATATCTTAATCCTTCACCGCATCAATGAAATAAAAGGAGTCGAGTTCAGAAGTTTGCGAGTTCACAAAGGTGAGAAAAAGCTGTTCTAAGTCACCATCGTATAATCCGTCATAAGGTTGAAATTCCATGATCATATCCCCCCATCCATAGCGGTTTATCGTGTTATCGTTATCATCTGTAAAAGTAACTGCTTCAATATCAAATCCATATTTGGCACTATGTTGCGCGAATACTACAGTTGAAACCTGAACAGTTTCATTGCCATCAATAACTATTGTGATATCTTCTCCATTATTGGATACCGTCAGTGTGCCTTCAATATCTTGTCTATTACTCCAATTGGTGCCAGTAAAAAACCACCCCGAATAGGTGTACGCCCCAGCCGATTCGTCGATCAGAGTTGGAGTGCTATTATCTATACTTTCATTACTACAGGCGTTTAGTATTAGGATTGAAGCTAAGACGATTAACGATCTTAAGGTTTTCATTGTGTTCGATTTAAGGTTAAAAGATAATAAATTGCAATGAATTTTGATCAAGGAATTCGACAACGGTAGGCTATATGGGTTGTTGGCTGTGTTTATTTAATTTGTTTCAATTTTGGAAAAGCCTTAAAAAAACCTGAAATCTCAGATTGGGATGCTTTCCAATTTTCCCCTCTAATTTCCCACATCGTTATAATTCCAAGTAATTTATCCAAATCGTTCGCTATAAAAGTCAGTTGACCATTATCAGCAGTCCAATAAGCCATATTGTCTTCAATACTCAAGGATACTCCGTATCCTTTTTTTAGGATAGTTAAATATGATGGTACTTTAGTATTTCCAGTCGATATCATTTGTTTTTTCTATTACACCAACATTAGTATAAACAAACTTAACTTTTTTTGTAGTCATATTCAATAGGTCATTTAGGTTCAATAAAACAAAAGCCACTTCAAGTGAAGTGGCTTTAAAATATTTAAGCAGGTGTATGCTTTATTTGATCATATCATAGCTACGCTTTATAAACTCAGTAAGCGCTTCCCCTTTAAGTAGGCCTTGCGACAAGCGTGCCAGGTCCAAACTCTGATTAATTAAACGCTCTTGCTTTTTACGAGTTTTGGTATTTAAAATGTCACCAACCAAGTCGGCATTGGTATTTACTACCAAATTATACATCTCCGGCATATTACCCATACCAAACATGCCACCGCCACCGGTTTGCTGCATCTCTTTCATACGACGCATAAATTCCG
This sequence comes from Winogradskyella sp., assembly GCA_965230605.1. Taxonomy (GTDB): domain Bacteria; phylum Bacteroidota; class Bacteroidia; order Flavobacteriales; family Flavobacteriaceae; genus CBDDLD01. Next base: position 955,411 of record CBDDLD010000004.1, read on the forward strand.
GTTGTGTAATCATAAATGGCGCAGCATCACTATCCATAGTTTCTAACTGTACCATAAATTGCTCTGATGGCACTACGTCTTTAAGCAATTCTTCAAGTTTTGTCTTTTCCTCGTCCGATAACTTTGAGATCTTAGTGTCCTCTTTCTTGATCAGATTGTCAATATGATCCGCATCGACACGTGCAAAAGAGATGTTCTCTTTAGTGGTCTCTAACTTTTGGATCAAGTGACTAACAATAGGGGAGTCTAATAATAAGACTTCGTAGCCTTTGGCTTTGGCTGCTTCAATGTAGCTGTGCTGCTCTTCTTTATTAGAGGCATAAAGAATGACTAACTTATCATCTTTATCGGTCTGATTGGCTTTGATCTTATTATATAGTTCCTCATAGGTATAGTAAGTATCATCGACCGAAGGGTATAAGGCAAATGCCTCTGCTTTTTCAAAGAATTTCTCTTCAGATAGCATCCCATATTCAATAACCACCTTTATGTCGTTCCATTTAGCTTCAAAATCCTCTCTGTTGTTATTGAAAATCGACTTTAATTTATCCGCTACTTTTCTGGTGATGTAAGATGAAATCTTCTTTACATTACCATCGGCTTGCAAATAACTTCTAGAGACATTAAGTGGAATGTCCGGTGAGTCTATGACACCACGTAACATGGTTAAGAATTCAGGAACAATGCCTTCAACATTATCGGTAACGAATACCTGATTTTGATATAATTGAATACGATCTTTTTGAATGTTAAGATCGTTGGTCATTTTCGGAAAATATAGAATCCCCGTTAAATTGAATGGGTAATCTACATTTAAATGGATATTAAATAAAGGCTCTTCAAATTGCATTGGATACAATTCTCTGTAGAATGCTTTATAATCCTCATCTTCCAAATCCGTAGGTTGCTTGGTCCAAGCAGGGTTTGGATTATTGATGATATTATCCACTTCTTGCGTTGGAGCCGGGTCTTCTTCTTTAGCATCTTCAGGCTTTGGAAGCGTTTCAGTTTTGGTGCCAAACTTAATAGGAATTGGCATAAACTTATTGTACTTGGTCAATAAGCTGCTGATTCTTGAATCTTCTAAGAATTCTGTAGAATCTTCAGCAATATGAAGAATGATCTCAGTACCGCGATCGGTTCTATCTGCTTCTTCTAAGGTGAATTCCGGAGAACCATCACAGGTCCAGTGTGCCGCTGGCTCATCTTTATAAGACTTTGTGATGATCTCTACTTTGTCTGCTACCATAAATGCAGAATAAAAACCAAGCCCAAAATGACCTATGATTCCTGCATCTTCAACCTTGTCTTTATACTGATCTAAGAACTCTTCAGCACCAGAGAAGGCGACTTCATTAATGTATTTTTTAACTTCATCAGCAGTCATTCCTAACCCCTGATCTATAATGTGAAGTTTTTTATTGTCCTTATCGACCTTAACTTCAATTTGCGGTTGGCCATATTCAACTTTGGCTTCGCCTATATTGGTTAAGTGTTTTAATTTTAATGTGGCATCAGTAGCATTACTGATAAGCTCACGTAAAAAGATCTCATGATCACTATACAAGAATTTTTTAATGAGTGGGAAGATATTCTCTACCGAAACATTAATTTGTCCTTTAGTTGCCATAATTGTTTGTATTAGTTAACTCCTTATGGGAGGATTAATAAAATTTAAATTTTCAGTTTTGTGTAGACAAAAAAAATACCAATACTTTAATTGTGACAACATGGCATAAAAAAGGCTGGTCATTACAACCAGCCCTTAGACAAATATTTGGTTACAGTGTTAGTCTTTAATTTTAGAATCCGCATTTTCTATGGGCTCTTCAGGTGCTTTTTTGTTTTTCACATGCTTTTCTAACCATTGATCTTGCTCCCAGAGCATGTGCATAATAGACTCTTTGGCTCTGTAGCCATGACTTTCTTTAGGCAGCATTACCAATCGTACAGTGGCGCCTAAACCTTTTAGGGCATTAAAATAACGCTCACTCTGTAAAGGATAGGTCCCTGAGTTGTTGTCTGCTACACCATGTATAAGAAGCAGTGGCGTCTTCATTTTGTCAGCATGCATAAATGGGGACATGCCATAATAAATTTCCGGTGCTTCCCAGTAGCTACGTTCTTCACTTTGGAAACCAAAAGGTGTCAGGGTTCTGTTATAAGCACCACTTCTTGCAATTCCTGCTGCAAAGAGGTTAGAGTGCGATAATAGGTTGGCTGTCATAAAGGCGCCATAACTATGACCACCAACAGCAACTTTATCAGTGTCAATATAGCCAAGCTTATCAACGGCATCAATAGCTGCTTTGGCATTGGCTACTAATTGTGTTCTGAACGAATCGTTAGGTTCTTCTGAGCCTTCACCTACAATAGGGAAAGCGGCGTCATCTAATACCACATAACCTCTAGTTACCCAATAAATAGGAGAACCCCAATATGGATAAATAAACTCGTTAGGGTTAGCAGTACTTTGTGAAGCACTAGACTTGTCTTTGAATTCTCTTGGGTAAGCCCAAAGGATCATGGGATACTCTTTACCTTCTTCATAATCTAAAGGTAAATATAAGGTGCCTTCTAGATCTAATCCATCATCACGTTTGTAACTGATAACACGCTTGTTAACCTTTTCCATACTTTTAAATGGATTCTCAAATGAGGTGATCGCTTTTAAGCTATTCTTTTTCTTTATGTTTCTGATGTAGTAGTTAGGATACTCTGTTTGTGACTGAATACGCACTAACACTTCACCTTTTTTCATATTCAGAGCAGAATTTAGATTCTCTAACTTGTCTGTATACTCTGATTGATAAATACGTTCTGTTTTTTCAGTCTTAATATTAAATTCATCTATAAAAGGGAATTGTCCTTCTTTGGTATAACCGGCTCCCATAAGGAAAAGTTTATCGCCATCCATCTCTAGAGTGTATCTGCCATACTCATTTCTACTATTCACAAAGTTACCCGGGTCACTGTAGACATCTTGATAGTTCCTGTCTGAAATGATCTTCGGGGTTTTATTCGCATTTGAAGGATCGAACATATAGGTTTTAAGGTTTCTGGTATTCCACCAATAATCATAAGCGATGGCTAGATTGTCATTACCCCATTCGATACCTGCAAAACGTTGTTTGGTTTTTAAAATAAGCTTTGGCTTACCATTAAAAGGGGCGCTCATTTCATATACCGCATCTCTAAACTCTACTTCTTTAGCAGGATCACCTTCATCTTGTGCTTCTGCCCATACAAGAGTTGCCGGTTTGTCTCCGCGCCAATTCAGGCTGCGTTTTCCCATTCTTGTTGACATGAAGCCTTTAGGACGCACTTCGTCCAAAGGCACATCATTAACGGTCTTAACCATCTTTCCACCAGAGGTATATATATTCGTTTCATAAGGGAAACGGGTGTAGGTCACTAGGTATGAGAATGGACGTTTTACTTTAGTAACCATCACATACTTCCCATCCGGTGAAAAACTGACACCCCGATACATTCCGGCAGGTAGGAACGATTCTACATTACCGTCAATAGAGACTTTCTTTATCTCTGCATGTGCTAACTGCTCGAAATTGAACTCGTCATTTGGTGTTTTCAATAGATCTTGATAGGTTCTGTTTTGCGCTTTAGAACCGTCACTTACAGAAATGGTAGGACCTGTTGGTACCGCCAAAGCTGTATTAATCAATTCTTTTCTATTTGAAGGTAGTGTCTTTACTAAAAGATTTTTGTTGTCCTTAAACCAGCTGATTGTACTACCCATATTCGCATTAATATTTGCATCTGTAATTTTATGGACTTTAGCTTCTGCGATATTTAGAATCCAAATTTCTACACCTTCACGTGTTGTGTTAAGACAAGCGATCATAGTCTCATCTGGAGACCAGCTAAACCCAGATAATCTTGGGTTGGCAGGTAGGCCACTTACTTGCTTCGCGTCTTTATCTGAAGTACGTTTTACTTTTAGATTATTATAGAATGTTGTTCTACTTCCGATATTAGTTACTGGATTGATTCGTAATCCTGCCAAACGCATTTCCGTTTCAGAAAGTTCTGTGATTGATTTGTACTGATCACGATATATCAATACCATATGTTCTCCTTTACTGTCAATTTGAACTCCAGGAGCTAGAGATACATCTGCGAGATCCAGAATTTCTTTAGGTGGATTTTGATACGTAAGATTGTCTTGAGCATATCCAGCTACGACAAAAAGAAAAGCAAAAATTTTTAACGCTGTTTTCATGATGAATTAAAGATTGTTTAGAGACTTTCAAGATAATTAAAAACCAGAGCTTTTATTTAAGATGTTATGTTAAAATTCAGAAGGAATTCTTATATTTTACTTTGTTTATTATGCGTGCATAACGAATGCATTTTGCTTTAAAACTATTTTAAGGTTATAATGGTTAAATTGCACGACTTAATTTTTTCGATATATGTATAATTCTAAAATAGCAGGTTTAGGACGTTATGTGCCAGAGAATGTGGTTACAAATAATGACCTTAAACAATGGATGGATACCAGTGATGAATGGATTCAGGAACGCACAGGAATAAAAGAACGTCGTTGGATAGATCCTAAGACTAGTGATGATACGACGTCTATAATGGGTGCAAAAGCGGCAAAGATTGCCATTGAACGTGCTGGCTTGACGAAAGATGATATCGATTTAATCATTTTTGCAACATTGAGCCCTGATATGTATTTTCCTGGTGGTGGTGTTCGTGTACAAGAGTTGTTAGACATGCCTACAGTAGGAGCTTTGGATGTTAGAAACCAATGTTCTGGATTTATCTATGGGTTATCTGTAGGAGACCAATTTATAAAAACAGGGATGTATAAGAATGTGCTGGTGATTGGTAGTGAAAATCATTCAGGTGGATTAGAACGCTCTACACGAGGTCGTGGTGTAACCGTTATTTTTGGAGATGGTGCTGGAGCTGTAGTTTTAACTAGAGAAGAAGATAATTCTAAAGGTATCTTGTCTACGCATTTGCATTCTGAAGGGAAACACGCTAAGGAGTTGTCATTAGAAGGCCCAAGTACAGGGCGTTGGGTAGATGCTATTATGGAGGATAATGATCCGGATGATGTGTCTTACTATCCTTATATGAATGGTCAATTCGTTTTTAAACATGCGGTAGTCCGATTTAGTGAGGCCATCATTGAAGGTTTACAAACCAACAACCTTCAAAAAGATGACATTGACATGCTTATTCCACATCAGGCCAACTTAAGAATATCTCAATTTATACAGAAGAAGTTTGGATTGGGTGATGATCAAGTCTACAATAATATTATGCGATACGGTAATACGACAGCAGCTTCAATACCGATTGCGCTAACTGAGGCCTGGGAAGAAGGTAAGATTAAAGAAGGGGATAATGTTGTACTTGCAGCTTTTGGTAGTGGATTTACCTGGGGAAGTGCCATCATTAAATGGTAGTCTTACTTTAAGGATATATAACGATATAAATATAAAAAGCCGGAATTTAGGAGTTCCGGCTTTTTCAGCTATTAACCAACTTTAACTAACACTATATCTAGACTAAAATACCTAGATTATTATTACTTAAAACTTATCACTATTTAAGACGTAGAAATGTCTGTTTTATTTCATGAAAAATAAACTTTAACGTCTAATTAACATTTAATAAAAAATCCAGGATCACATAGAACCCTGGATTCTGCTATTAACCAATTTAAAACCAAATAAGGCTAATAATTTTAATTTTAACCAATTCAAACTTTATCATTGGATTAGACGGTATAATTTTTTATTCCTTACATATAGTTTAAAAAACAAAAACCCGAAACTTTTGTCTCGGGTTTTCTTATTTAATAACCAAACATTAACACTAACCATCAACTATTATGTATAGGCTATTAAATTTATATGTTACAGGAATCCTCCTCCTGATTTTTCATCATTATCTCTACGCTTTCTCGATTTAGCACGGTATTTATTACCTCCAAATCGATAAGATAAACTTGCAAAGATTGTTTTAAACTCGCCTTCAAAATCTACATCCTGTCTAAATGGACGTTCACTAACTACAACAATCTCTTGAGTATCAAATACGTTATTAAAGTTTAAACTAAACGTAGCTCTATTTTCTTCAAGGAAGCTATAGCGTAACCCTAGGTTCACAAAATAGATAGGATCTAATTCGAAGTTTAATCCAGTCTCTTTTCCTCTGTATAGTGCAAATGCAGATAGGGATAATTTTTTAGTCACTCTGAAGTTATTGAACATTCTGAAGTTGTATATTAAGTTATCCACTTCTACTGTATTAAGGCTTATATCACTTTCAACCGGGTTAGGTATTGTAGGATCAATAGACTCAGCTAAACCCTTTTGTTGCTGATTGTATAGATCGAAACTCGCATTTATACTCCACCATTTTGTTGGTCTGTAGTTACTAGATATTTCAACTCCGTACGCATATGTCGTATCAAAATTCCCTGTAGTTAGGATAACTCGACCTGAGTTTAAATCTGAACGATCAACGATCACTACTTGATTGATTTCATCTTCAATAAGTCTATAGAATACACCACCAGTAATACTACCTTTTCCTAACTGTCTCGTGTAGTTTACTTCAGCAGAATTAGTAAATTGTGGCTCTAATTCTGGGTTACCGAATTGTGATATCAATGCCGTATTAAATTCTGGAATTGGATTAACCTGACCAACTCCTGGACGATCTACACGTCTACTAAAGCTAAACTGGTACGAATTCTTTTCTGAAGGATTATATGTTACGAATGCAGACGGGTAAGCCTGAAAATAATCATTTTCAAAAGGAAAGTCAGTTTGAGTATCATTTGTCAGATCAGTATCTATAGCTAAAGCATCTACTTCAACATATTCTGCTCTTAAACCTAATTGGTAAGACCATTTTTCTAATTGCTTGCTATAACTAGCATAGGCTGAGTAAATGTCTCTAGTGTAATTGAAAGACGTTAGTGTCGGGATATATACCCCAAATTCATTAATCACACGACCATCAGAATCGTAGTCAATAGTATTCTCAAATAAACGCACCTGTAATCCAGTTTCTAATTTTGCTTTTTCAGAAAGAGGGTTTGTATAATCTAGGTTTATAGTTGTTCTTGTACGATCTACACCTGTGTTCTCTACAAAGTTAGGTCGTGTAATAACTCCTGAGAATAAATTATCCGTATTTACAGTATTATCAAAGATATTGTGATCTGCTTCTAATTCTATATTATGACTACCGTTCTCATCAAAATCTAACTTGTAGTTAAAATTATATTGTTGACTGTTGTTATTATTTCTGTTGTCTATTAATTGATCTTGAATTGTACTAATGTCATCGCCTTGGATTAAGGTCGTATTTACTAAACCTCCACCATCAAAAGTATTCTGATTTGTAAAGAACGACACTGTGTTTCTGTCATTGATATAGTAATCTACACCAAACTTAAATAAGTGCGAGTCACGATCATCTAAAATTCTTAAATCTTGATTTAAACCTGTTTGTTGTTGTCTCAAGATTCCCATCTGACGATTCTTAGAAATGTTATTACCATAGCTTCCATAGAAATTAAGCTTACCATTTCTGTAATTCATGTCAATTGAGCTATTAAATTTAGCCTCTAACTGATATCCTAAACCAAAGTTTAAGTTACCGTTGAATCCAATATTGGTGTTTTTATGTAGTATGATGTTAATAATACCACTCATCCCTTCTGGGTTATACTTAGCCGAAGGATTGGTAATTAATTCGATTTGTTTTATAGAAGTAGAAGGTATTTGTCTTAATAATTGTGCTGGTGGAATATTTGATAATTTTCCGTCAACCATCACCTGAACATTTTGATTACCACGCAACGCGATGGCACCTGTTTGCTGGTCCATATTTACAGATGGAATATTATTCATGATATCTGAAGCCGTAGGACCTGCTGTAGTTAAGTCTTTACCTACGTTAATTACTTTTCGATCCACTTTCTGCTGAATAGTAGAAACTTCAGCTACGACAGTCACTTCATCTAAGCTTTCAGTACTCTCCTCAAGCTTTATATCGCCTAGATTAACTTTGTAATTATTTTTTCCTATAACAACTTGCTGGCTTATTTTCTTATAGCCAATGTATTGTATTTCAACATTTACTGTACCTTCAGGAATTTTTTCAATTTTGAAGGTACCATCATCAGAAGTAATACCTCCGGTAATAATTTTACCCTGTGTATCTTTAATTACAATATTTACATAAGGTAAAGGTTCGTTTAATTTGGAGTCCATTACCCTACCGGATATGGAGCCATTTTTAATTTCAGAATTTGAATTAGGTTGTGGAAATGCCGTTAATGAGAATAAGACAGCAAATAGAATCAGTATGTTTTTCATTTTTTGATTGATTATTTGATTGATTGATAGTTTCATTAGGGATAGACGACTACATTTGTCTATTGTTACTCTTTTTAACATTAGTTAACAACTCTTTAACAAATGGCAAATTGTAGATTGGCTACAAAATATTGGTTTGTAAGTGTTTAAAAGGGTTTTAAAAATATTTGTGAGAAATAAAATTATGATGAGTAAAAAAACATTAGTGCTAGGAGCTTCAACAAAACCTGATAGATATTCTAATATCGCAATACATCGTTTAATCAATTCTAATCATGAAGTTAAAGCATTTGGGGTTAGGGAAGGTGAAGTTAATGGTATTACAATAGACACTATGTTAGTTGACTATAAGAATATAGACACAGTGACCTTATATATTAATCCATCTATTCAGCCTCAATACTATGATTATATATTGAGCCTAAATCCGAAGCGCGTTATATTTAACCCTGGTACTGAGAATCCTGAATTCTATAAACTACTTGATGATAATAACATTGATTATGAAGTTGCTTGTACCTTGGTGTTGTTATCTACACATCAGTATTAACAGCCTTTCTTTGTATTAAGAATAATCCAAGATAGGTGATGAGTCCATTAATGATTAAGATCTCAAAGCCTATTTTATAACCACCAAATAATTGCTCTGAGTACATGTTTAGTAGGTAAGACAGTATAGGTGCTACAATAGCAATAATCCATACATACTTATCTTTTAATTGATTTTTGGATAAGAGACCAAAAGCAAATAAACCAAGTAGTGGCCCATAAGTATAACCTGCAGCTTTAAACAATTCCCAAATTACAGACACATCCTTAAAAATATTGTCAAATAATATGATGACAACAACAAGTAAAACACTAAATCCTACATGAACTTTCTTTCGAATAGATTTTTGTTCAGGTTTTGATTTATCATCTAAACCTACAATATCTATACAGAAGGATGTGGTTAGCGATGTTAGTGCAGAGTCTGCGCTAGAGTAGGCAGCAGCAATAAGACCGAGAATAAAGAACGCAGAGGTCACTTTACCAATTTCTGGCAGCATAGCAATAGCAGGAAACAGATCGTCCTTTTTTGCGGTTATGCCGTGCTTTTGTGCATACTGGGTAAGCATAAGTCCTAAGGTTAAAAACAGAATGTTCACAAAAATCAAAATCACACTGAAAGAAATCATATTTTTTTGTGCTTCTTTTAGGGTCTTACAGGTCAGGTTTTTTTGCATCATATCCTGATCTAATCCAGTCATGGTTATGGTAATAAATACTCCAGAAAGAAAGCTTTTTAGAAAGTATTGAGAGTTATTAGGGTCATCAAAAAAGAAAACTTTACTCATATCATCATTATTGATACTTGTAAAAACCTCTTTTACACTCTGTAGATCTAGAGCAGAAGCTAGAAAAACTATAGTTACTACAACCGATATCAGCATGAAAAGGGTCTGAAGTGTATCTGTAAATATGATCGTTTTTATACCACCTCTAAATGTGTATAACCATATTAAACCTATCGTAATTATAACTGTTATGGTAAAAGGAATATCAAATAAATCAAACACTAATAATTGCAGCACTTTTGCTACTAAAAAAAGCCTGAAAGCAGCACCTACAGTTCGGGATATTAAAAATGATATGGATCCGGTTTTATAACTTATGTTTCCAAATCGATCTCGTAAATAGGTGTAAATCGATGTAAGATTGAGCCTATAGTACAAAGGGAGTAAGACGTAAGCGATAACTAGATACCCAAAAAAATAGCCAAAAACAACTTGTAAATATCCAAACTGATTGGTTTCTACTGCACCCGGTACAGAGATAAAAGTCACTCCAGAAAGCGAAGCACCAATCATTCCAAAAGCAACTAAGTACCATGGAGCCGACTTATTTGCTCTAAAAAAAGCTGTATTAGAATCCTCCTTACCAGTGAAGTAAGAAATAATGATAAGAACACCAAAATAGGCAGCTATAAGTAGGATAATTTCACTAGGTGTCATACGTCGAATATTTTTTCAAAACTCAAGAAAAATAGTATTTTTGGGAAAATTATTGAATTAATTGCATTTTTTATGAAAAAGATTACACTATTTGTATGTGCCATGCTATTTTCTTTAACAATTTCTTCTCAGGAATATAAGGAAATGATTGCTCAAGGGACATATACAGTCCAAGAAGTTGTTGATACTGCCGAAGACTATTTTGATGTCGTAGGTCGTGGTCGCGGAACAGGTTATAAATCCTTTAGACGTTGGCTTTATTTTGCTGAACGCGATATGGATGAAAATGGCATGCTGAAGTCTCCTCAATTTTACTATGAGGAATTACAAAATTACAATGCTTACATCAATGGGCAAATTGGTACAGTAGCAAGGACCACTGTAGGTGCATGGGAAGAAATGGGACCTACATATTGGAATGCTACCTCTGCCTGGAATCCAGGAGTAGGTAGAATAACTTCTATAGCTGTGGACCCTTCCAACAACGACCATATCATAGTTGGTAGTCAAACAGGTGGAGTGTGGAAAACTGTAAATGGTGGTCAAAACTGGACCGTATTAACAGATAATCTTTCAAATTTAGATGTTTATTCATTAGCTATAGATCCTAGTGCTAGTAATGTATATTTCTGGGGATCTACTGGCGGAACAATATTTAGGTCTACAGATGCAGGTGCGACTTGGAATTTTTATTCAAACGTACCTGGTGGAGGTAATGTAAACAAAATCATTATAGATCCTGCTTTTGCAACTAATGATCCTTCTAATGATACAAAGGTTTACTGTAGTTCTCAAGGTGGAGGACTCTATAAATCATTTAACTCTGGAGCAACATGGACTACTATTGCTTCAGGAACCGGATATGATGTAGAATTTAAACCTGGTGATACTAATGTGGTATATGCTTCAGGGACAAATTTCTATAGATCAGGTGATGGTGGTCAGACATTTACTCAGGTATTTGGATTTAATACAGGAGCAAAAATGATAGGTGTATCACCAGATGATCCATCTGTGGTTTATGTATTAGAAGCTTCCGGAAATGTTTTCGGTGGATTTTATAAATCAACTACACAAGGATTATTATTCACAGAGTTAAATCATGATGGTAAAAACTATTTTGGATATAGCTCTACGGCAGATGACAATTCTGGGCAAGCGCCAAGAGATATGGATATCGCAGTGAACCCTAGTAATATCGATGAAGTTCATATTGCAGGAGTACTCACTTGGAAATCCTCCAACGGAGGTTCTGTATTCAGCATTACTTCACAATGGGTGCCAGGTACTGCTGCTAATCAAAACATTGGTTATTGTCATGCTGATGTAGATATCATGGAGTTTGTAGGAAATAAATTATTTGTTGGTAGTGATGGAGGTATTTTTGTTGCTGAAGATACAGCGATCGTTGATAGCGATTACTATACTGACCTTACCAATGAAATGAGTATTAAGCAATTCTATAAGATAGGAGTAAGTCAAACAAACCCAGTTATTGTTACCGGAGGATCACAAGATAATGGAACATCGGTTTTAGGAGCAGACGGAAACTGGACAGACTGGCTTGGTGCAGATGGTATGGAGACATTTGTAGATAAGAACAATTCTCAAATAATGTATGGAACGTCTCAGTTCGGAACATTGTATAAAACATTTAATGGAGGTGTTAATCTTTCAGGGATTTCTCAACCAGAAGGTAAGGGTGGACAAAGTACTTGGAACTGGATAGTACCGTTTGAACAACACCCAACCAATCCAAATGAAATCTTTGTGGCATTTGATGAATTATACAGATCTGTAGATGGAGGTGCCAATTGGACATCAGCGTCAACAAATTATGGCGACGATATTGACCATTTAAAAATCTCTCCGGTTAATCCAGATTACATGTATATGGCCTTAAATGGTAACTTTTTTGGATCATTAGATGGAGGAGTTAATTGGTTCCAGTCACCAACCCTAAACTTAAATGGAGGTAGAATTAACTCTATAGCACCACACCCAACAGATGCAACTAAAGTAGCAATAGCTACTACAGATAGTGAGAAAGTTTATGTAAGTTCTAATAATGGGATATCATGGACAAGTCAGAGATTTGACTTACCCAACTTTACAGCACAAGCATTGGCATGGCAAAAGAACGGGGCTAACGGATTATATGTAGGAATGAATTATGGTGTTTACTATATAGATGACACTACATCTAATAGCTGGTTGCCTTTTAATAACGGTTTACCAAATGTTAGAATTAACGAATTAGAAATTAATGAAGCAGATAATAATCTATATGCTGCTACCTATGGTAGAGGATTGTGGAGAACACCAATATACAGTGTTTTAAGTGTTAATGATTTTGAACTCAATACATTGTCTGTATATCCTAACCCGGCAGACAATGTTGTGAATATTAAATGGGACAGACCAGAAGCAGCTTCAGTAAGAATCTATGATGTAGGTGGGAAATTAATGTTCTACTCTAAAGATCAGAACTTGACTAGTGAACTGAATATTGATGTATCTGCATATAAATCAGGAATTTATTTCGTAAAGATCAATTCGATCGGTGGAGAGATCACTAAGAAATTGATTTTAAAATAAGAACGTATTACTTAAATAAAGTCCAATCATGAATTTCTCGTGATTGGACTTTTTTATTTTCAAAATTAAGTACCTTCGCACCATATGGAATTTTCTTCTAAACTTCTTGAAAATGCGGTTAATGAGATGTCTCAACTACCAGGCGTAGGTAAGAGAACAGCTTTACGATTGGTGTTGCATTTATTAAGGCAACCAAAAGAACAATCTATACTATTAGCGGATGCTATAAAAGACCTTAGAGAACAGATACGTTTTTGTAAGTCATGCAATAATATTAGTGATAATGAGTTGTGTGAAATATGCTCCAATGCGCATAGAAATAAACGTATCATATGTGTAGTAGAAGATATAAAAGATGTTATGGCGATAGAAAGTACAAGTTCATTTAGAGGATTGTATCACGTTTTGGGAGGTAAGATATCTCCAATGGATGGTATTGGACCCCAGGATCTTAATATTGATTCCTTAATAGATAAAGTAAGGAGGAATGCTGTAGATGAATTAATATTTGCCATGAGTCCAACAATGGAAGGAGATACAACTAACTTTTATATTTACAGACAAATACAAGATTTCAATATTAAAACGTCTACAATTGCTCGTGGTATTGCAGTAGGTAATGAATTAGAATATACCGATGAAATTACTCTAGGTAGAAGTATTATTGATAGAATCCCTTTTGAAGCCTCATTAAAATCATAATTTGAAACTTTCTGTAGTTATACTAAATTATAATGTACGTTATTTCTTAGAACTATGTCTAAGAAGTGTCATAGCGGCAACCCAAAATATGGAAGCTGAAGTCATTGTTGTTGACAATAACTCCTCAGATGATAGTTGCAAAATGGTAAGGCAATTATTTCCCTCGGTATTGCTTATAGAGAACACCGATAACCTTGGCTTCTCAAAAGGTAATAATATTGGTGTTAAGCAAGCTATTGGGGAGTATGTATGTATTCTTAATCCGGATACCGTTGTTTCAGAATCAACATTTAGTCATTTAATTCAATTTGCAGATGATATAAAAGATTTGGGGATTGTAGGATGTCAGCTCATAGACGGAAGGGGTAAATTTCTGCCAGAGAGTAAACGTAATATACCTAAACCATACGTGTCATTGATGAAAATGCTTGGCAACTCTACAGCATATTACGCCAATCAAGTAACTACAGAAGATACGAGAGAAGTAGATATTCAAGTAGGGGCTTTTATGTTCTTAAAGCGAGAGGTATATAATACGGTAGGAGGTTTTGATGAAGACTACTTCATGTATGGAGAAGATATTGATCTTTCCTACAAGATAAAAAAGTCTGGTCTTAAGAACTATTACAAAGGTGATGTAAGTTGTATACATTATAAAGGAGAAAGCACATTAAAAGATGCTAATTATGCAAAGCGGTTTTATGGTGCTATGCAAATTTTTTACAGAAAGCATTTTAAGCGTAACCTTTTATTTAATGGGCTTGTTTGGTTTGGAATTAAACTAGCTTATGCTTTAAGAGGTAAGATAAAATTAAGTTCCCCTCTAGTAGAGCGTTATGTTATAGTGTCTGATAGAAAGATTAACCACCTCCATTCTAAACTAGATCAGTCGGTTAGTTACATGCTAGATTTAAAGGCTTTAGAACCCAATAGCTGTGTAATTTTTGATGGACACTATTGCAGTTATGAGTCTATAATTATTATGATGAAAGAAAATGCGCTTAAAGAAAATATAACATATAGAATTCTACCGAAAAACACTAATTTTACCATTGGAAGCAATAGTGCAATATACAGGGGTGAAGTGCTACACTTTTAATCTCTTAAATTTGAATTAATTTCAATAAAAAATCACTTTTTTTATTAATTTTGCATTTAGTTACCAAATAAACACTTTCAAATTACAGATATGGCAAAGTTTGAACTTAAGTTACCTAAAATGGGAGAGAGTGTTGCGGAAGCAACAATAACATCATGGCTGAAAGAAGTAGGCGATACGATTGAGGCTGATGAAGCGGTTTTAGAAATCGCTACAGATAAAGTAGATAGTGAAGTTCCTAGTGAAGTTGATGGTGTTTTAGTTGAAAAGCGATTCGATGTTGATGATGTTGTACAGGTAGGTCAGGTTATTGCTGTTATTGAAACTGAAGCTGATGCCGCTACTGAAACGGCTCAACCAAAAGTAGAAAAGATACAAGAAGAAGCACCTACACCTCAAAAAGTTGTTGCCGAAGTTGCTCAAACTGTTGTAGCTGCTCAAGCTGCAGTTGCTACACCTGTATCTAGTGATGGTCGTTTTTACTCACCATTAGTTAAGAATATTGCTAAGAAAGAAGGCATATCTCAAACCGAATTAGATGCCATAATAGGTACAGGAAAAGATCAACGTGTGACTAAAAATGATATTCTGGCATATTTAGGCAATAGAAATACAAATGTTGTTACTGAGCCTGAAGTTTCGATGCCAGCAGAGGTTAAATCAGAACCAACACCTGTTAAAGAAAAAGTGGTTGAAGAGACACCGGTAGTTTCAGGCGGAGATGACGAAATTATCGAAATGACACGAATGGGGAAATTGATCTCTAAACACATGGTAGATTCAATTCAGACATCGGCTCATGTACAGTCATTCATTGAAGCAGATGTAACTAACATATGGAATTGGAGAAAGAAAGTTAAAGACGATTTTAAAAAGCGTGAAGGTGAGAACTTAACGTTTACACCAATATTCATGGAAGCTGTAGCAAAAGCACTGAGAGATTATCCAATGATGAATATTTCAGTCCAAGGTGATAAAATCATAAAGAAAAAGAATATTAACCTTGGAATGGCTGCTGCTCTTCCGGATGGCAATCTTATTGTACCGGTGATTAAAAATGCAGATCAACTTAACTTGCTAGGTATGGCAAAACAAGTTAACGATCTAGCCAATAGAGCCAGAATAAACAAGCTTAATCCAGACGATATTCAAGATGGAACCTATACTGTGACAAATGTTGGAACATTTGGTAGTATTATGGGGACTCCTATAATAAATCAACCACAAGTAGGTATTTTAGCATTAGGTGCTATACGAAAAGTACCAGCAGTAATAGAGACCTCAGAAGGTGACTTCATTGGTATTCGATACAGAATGTTTATGTCTCACTCTTATGATCACCGTGTTGTTAATGGTGCTCTAGGAGGGCAATTCGTTAAAGCCGTAAAAGACTATTTAGAAGCTTGGGACATTAATAGAGAAATATAATTTGTAGATCATAATAAAAGCCTTGAAATTCTAATCAAGGCTTTTTAATATATGTATCTTTACGCTTTAATTATTACAATATGCAATTAAACTTAACCAAGCCTATTTGTTTCTTTGATTTAGAGACCACAGGAATTAATATTTCTGCAGATAGGATTGTTGAGATTTCTATACTTAAAGTTCATCCTAATGGTAAAGAAGAACGTTATACAGAGCGTGTAAACCCTACCATACCTATTCCTCCCGAAGTTACCAAAGTTCATGGCATTTCTGATGCCGATGTTGTAGATAAACCAACATTTAAAGAGCTTGCAAAAGAAGTTCATAACCTTATTAAAGATTCAGACTTAGCGGGTTTTAACTCTAACAGGTTTGATATTCCGCTATTGGCCGAAGAAATGTTGAGAGCTGATGTGGATTTTGATATGAAAAACAGATTGGCAGTAGATGTGCAGACCATATTTCATAAGATGGAACAACGCACATTAAGTGCT
Source organism: Winogradskyella sp. (assembly GCA_965230605.1). GTDB lineage: Bacteria > Bacteroidota > Bacteroidia > Flavobacteriales > Flavobacteriaceae > CBDDLD01. Next base: position 972,104 of record CBDDLD010000004.1, read on the forward strand.
GCGTATAAATTTTACTGTGATAAGAATTTAGAAGATGCTCATAGTGCCGAAGCAGATACCAATGCAACCTACGAGGTGCTAAAAGCACAATTAGATCGTTATGACAGCCTGGAGAATAATATGAAGTTTTTATCTGAATTTAGCTCGCGTAAAAAATTTGCTGACTTTGCTGGGTTTCTCATTTATAACAAAAAAGGTGAAGAATGTTTCTCTTTTGGGAAACACAAAGGTAAATCTGTTGTTGAGGTTCTAGAACAAGAACCGGGCTATTTTGGGTGGTTACTAAATGCAGATTTCCCATTATATACTAAGAAAGTCCTCACAGCTATAAAACTACGTCAGTTTAATAATAAATTGCTTTAAAAACTATGAAGCTTATTTGTATAGGACGTAATTATGCTAAGCATATAGAGGAATTAGAGAATGAAAGGCCAACAGACCCGGTAATATTTCTAAAGCCAGATACGGCAATCTTACTTAAGAAACAACCTTTCTTTATACCTGACTTTTCTGATGATGTACACCATGAGGTAGAAGTATTAATTAAGATTAATAAGGTAGGGAAGTATATCAATAAAAAATATGCTCATAAGTACTATGATGAAATAGGTTTAGGTATTGATTTTACTGCACGCGATCTTCAATCTCAGCTCAAGTCAAAAGGGCTGCCTTGGGAGAAAGCAAAAGCTTTTGATGGTGCAGCAGTCATAGGAAAATGGCTGCCAAAATCTGATTTCGATTCCATTAACAATATCAATTTCTCCTTAAAGAAGAACAACGATATCGTTCAGCAGGGGAATACCAGTCATATGCTATGGAAAATAGATGAGTTGATAGAATATGTCTCTAAATATTTTACTTTAAAAATTGGAGATATTATATTTACAGGCACTCCTGCAGGAGTTGGTAGGGTTATTGTAGATGATCAATTAAAAGGATATATTGAAGACAAAGAGCTGTTTTCTATCAAAATAAAATAAATGGAACAATACTATAAGTTAGAACGTGTTCGTGAAATGGCAGATAACGATGAAGAGTTTGTTGCTGCATTAGCAGCTGCTTTTTTAGAAGAAGTCCCTCTAGATGCAGAGCGTCTAAAAAATGCTGTGGCTGAAGAAGATTATTACGAAGCGTATCAAGCTGCTCACAAAATGAAACCCACAGTAGATTTATTCGAACTTGGCGTTCTGGACCTGTTAATCGAAGTGCAAGATTGGGGTAAGTTTGAGCAAACAGAAAAAAATGTAGATAGTCAACTTCAAGCTGTACTAACAGCTGTAGAAAATGCTTCCAACGAGATTAGAGCAGATTTTAATTTATAATGCAAGCAGAAATAATCACTATTGGCGATGAAATTCTCATAGGCCAAATTATTGATACAAATTCAGCATTCTTAGGAAAAACCCTTAACAAGATTGGGGTTTCTATTTATCAAATTACATCCGTACAGGACGATAAATTACATATTCTTAAGGCTCTTGAAGAAGCTGAGCATAATGCTGATATCATTATTGTAACTGGTGGACTAGGGCCAACCAAAGACGACATAACCAAACGTACATTGTGCGAATATTTTAATGATCATCTGATCGAAAATAAAGATGTACTAGCCAATGTAGAGGCATTATTCTCAAGGTATATAAGTACACCCATATCTGATATTAATAAGCAACAAGCTTTAGTACCATCTAAAGCCACTGTACTTATGAATCGTTATGGAACAGCGCCTGGAATGTGGTTAGAACGAAATGGTAAAGTATTTGTCTCTTTACCAGGTGTGCCTTATGAAATGAAAGCTCTTATTACAGGCGATGTACTACCAAAGCTGCGTGAGAAGTTCCATTTTCCATTTATAATGCACAAAACGGTGCTAACTTATGGATTAGGTGAAAGTGCTATCGCTAATAGAATAGAGGCATGGGAAGATGCTTTACCTGAATTTATAAAGTTAGCCTACCTCCCAAATTTGGGAAAGGTAAGATTGCGCTTATCAGCAAAAGCCATGGATAGAACCATAGTGGAAGCTGAAATGGAAAAGCAGTTGCAGCTATTATTACCTCAAATCGAAGACATCTTTGTTGGTTTTGAAGAGGATAAATCTATTGAAGCGATCATTGGAATGCAATTAACACAGCAAGGGAAAACACTCTCTATAGCTGAAAGTTGTACAGGAGGAAATATTGCTAAAGCATTCACAGCCAATGCCGGAGCATCAAAATATTTTAAAGGAAGCGTTGTGAGCTATGCTACAGAAAGTAAGACTGATATACTTGATGTAAGTACTAAAATTATTGATGAGCATTCCGTAGTGAGTAAAGAAGTTGCTGAAGCCATGGCTTTAGGCGCTCAACAGCTGTTTAAAACAGATTTTGCATTGAGTACTACTGGTAATGCCGGGCCAAGTAAGGGCGACTCTGATGCTGAAGTAGGTACGGTATGGATTGCTTTAGCTACAGAAAACGGTGTTATATCTGAACAATTTAATTTTGGTAATCATAGAGAGAAAGTCATTATGAGAGCAACAAATAAAGCTTTCGAAATGCTACAAAAAGAAATTTTAAAAAAGTAGAGTTTTAAGTTTGCTGAAACATAAAGTTTTACTAAATTTGCACCCTGTTTTGAAATATCCATAGATGGATGTTTAATTTATCAAAACTTAACAGAAAGAAATAACATACCTAAAGTTAGAAAAGATGTCAAGAGTTTGTGAACTTACTGGGAAAAAAGCAATGGTTGGGAACAACGTTTCTCACGCCATGAATAAAACGAAGCGCAAGTTTGATGCAAATTTAGTCAAGAAGCGTTTTTACATTCCTGAAGAAGATAAATGGGTAACGTTAAAAGTATCTACTTCTGCATTAAAGACTATCAATAAAATTGGTATCTCTGCGGCATTAAAAGAAGCTAGAGCTAAAGGATTTTATAAATAAAAGCATTAAGCTAAAGTATAGTTACAATGGCAAAGAAAGGAAATAGAATACAAGTTATCTTAGAGTGCACAGAGCACAAAGCTTCTGGTCAACCAGGAACTTCAAGATATATTACAACTAAGAATAAGAAGAATACGCCAGATAGATTAGAGATTAAAAAGTTTAATCCTATCCTTAAGCGTATGACAGTACATAAAGAGATAAAATAAGAAATCATGGCAAAGAAATCAGTAGCATCATTACAAACAGGATCAAAGCGTTTGACAAAAGCTATTAAAATGGTGAAGTCTCCAAAAACAGGGGCCTACACATTTGTAGAGTCAGTAATGGCTCCGGAATATGTCAATGACTTTTTAAAGAAAAAATAAGCTTTATTTATATAAAGATGCAATGAAACTGCTTTCGTTTGAAAGCAGTTTTTTTATGGCTATATTTGAGACCACCTGACAAGGTTGCAGTAAAATTTTTAGGCAAGGTTGTTGCACACCACAAAGCAAATAAATGTAAATGGGATTATTTAAAAACATATTCTCTTCTGAAAAGAAAGAGACTTTAGATAAGGGGCTAGAAAAATCAAAAACATCATTTTTTACCAAACTTAATAAAGCAGTTGCCGGAAAGTCAAAAGTTGATGATGACGTTTTAGACAATTTAGAAGAAGTTTTGGTGACTAGTGATGTAGGCGTAGATACAACACTTAAAGTGATTGAGCGTATCGAAGAGCGTGTAGCCAAAGATAAATACTTAGGAACTTCAGAATTAAATCAAATATTAAGAGAAGAAATTGCAGCGTTACTTTCTGAAACCAATAGTGGTGAAGATTCTGAGTTTACAATTCCGGAAGGTAAGAAACCACATGTCATTATGGTGGTAGGTGTTAATGGTGTCGGTAAAACCACAACCATTGGAAAGCTGGCTTATCAGTTTAAAAAGCAAGGACTAAAAGTAATGTTAGGAGCTGCAGATACCTTTAGGGCTGCTGCCATTGATCAGTTGCAAGTATGGGCAGATCGAGTAGATGTACCTATCGTTAAGCAAAGCATGGGTAGTGACCCAGCTTCAGTTGCTTTTGATACTTTACAGAGCGCAGTGAATAGTGATATTGACGTTGTTATTATCGATACCGCTGGTAGATTACACAACAAAGTAAACCTAATGAATGAACTGACCAAAGTAAAGCGTGTGATGCAAAAGGTGGTTGAAGATACACCTAATGACGTATTATTAGTTTTAGATGGCTCAACAGGCCAAAACGCTTTTGAACAAGCTAAGCAGTTTACTGCAGCAACAGAGGTGTCATCTTTAGCTGTGACCAAGCTAGATGGCACAGCAAAAGGTGGTGTGGTTATAGGAATCAGTGATCAGTTCCAAATTCCTGTAAAATACATTGGTGTAGGTGAAGGTATTGAAGATCTTCAGGTATTCAATAAATACGAGTTTGTAGATTCTTTTTTCAAATAGTATAAATTTTCATAATACTCTCATTTCCTTCCAAAGTGTTAATTTAATAGGAAGGACACGTGTATTTTAGTATTTTTAGGAAAAATACTAACCATGCGCAAATACCTTTATTTCCTAGTCTTATTCATTATTTTTTCATGTAAAGAAAACCCTAAAGAAGCTGTTGAAACGGAAGAAGCTAATGATGACCTCAGTGCCATTTCAACTAAAGATTTCAGAGAGTTTAAAGTCTTAGATTCAAAAAATCTTAGCAAAGCTGATATTTGGGCTGAAATCAATCCCCAGATGGAAGACTTTACGGAAGATGACTATAATAGTTTAAAACCATTCATTCTTGAGCAAGATATTCCAACACTTCATCAAAATGTAATGGATGGGAAATTAAATTATGAAAGACTCACCAAATTTTATTTGTACCGAATAAGGAAGTTTGATCGTGAAAATGACGCCTCATTAAATTCAGTAATAGCTGTAAACCCAAATGTAATTAGAGAAGCTATATCTAAGGATGAAAAACTAAGGCACATGGATATTACTAAAGAAGACCTTATTTATTCATTACATGGGATGCCAATTTTACTTAAGGATAACATTAATGCATCAGGCATGGCTACAACAGCTGGTGCTGTAGCATTAAAAAACAATTTTGCAGAAGACGCCTATATTGTATCTCAGTTAAAATCTAAAGGCGCTTTAATACTAGGAAAAGCAAATTTGAGTGAATGGGCCTATTTCTTTTGTGGTCAATGCCCAAGTGGGTATAGTGCTATAGGAGGACAAACGTTAAACCCTTATGGGCGTCGCATTATAGATACCGGAGGCTCCAGTTCAGGCAGTGGCGTATCTGTGGCTGCTAACTTTTGTGTTGCAGCTATTGGTAGCGAAACTTCTGGGTCTATACTTTCACCTTCGAGTCAAAATTCTGTGGTAGGTTTAAAGCCAACTATCGGACTCGTCAGCAGAAGTGGTATTGTACCTATTTCATCTACTTTAGATACTGCAGGACCAATGACTAAGAATGTTATCGATAATGCTATACTTTTAGACGCCATTTTCGGAGAAGATAAATCCGATAGTAAGTCATTTGAAATATTATGGGACAATGGATTCTATTACAAGGACATAAAGCAAGCTTCATTAGAAGGGAAACGTTTTGGAGCACCAAAGCGACTCTATGAAGATTCATTATATGTACAAGCATTAGAAGTTCTGAAGCAACAAGGCGCTGAAATTATTCAAATTGAAGAACAACAACTAGGTTTACCTAATTTTTTAAGGCTGTTGAATTTAGATATGAAGAAGGATCTTCCTGCCTACATGGAAAATTATGCTAATGATGCTATTAGTATGCGAACGGTTGCCGATATGGTTGCTTTCAATTTAAAAGATTCTATACAAACCATGCCTTATGGGCAACGTTTATTTGATGGTATTGTTGCTGATGAAGGGGATGCCGAATTTCTAGAACGTATAAAAGATACCTTAAAAACGAATGGGAGGTTATATTTTGATACTCCTATTGAAGAATTACAATTAGACGGGTTTTTATCTATTAATAATAGACATGCTGGCTTTGCTGCTGTTGCGGAGTACCCCGCCTTAACAGTACCTATGGGGTACACTAATGAAGGTGAACCAAAAGGATTAACTTTTATTTCAACGCGATTAAGGGAGAAGCAATTATTAGAGTGGGCATATGTGTATGAGCAGGCCTCAAAGAAGCGTGTTGCACCAAAGCACTATAATTAATCGATTAAAGCACTGATCTTTTCCCAAAGTAAATTATCATAACCTGAAGGGCCTAATTGCCCTTCACCGGCATCGTTACCCATTCTTATGATCGCAAGCTTTCTACTGGGTACTACATATAGTTTTTGATCATTGGCGCCAAGACCTGCAATAAGATCGTTTGGAGCATTGGGAATGAGTTCTCCTGAAAAAGATTGGGTTGATCCAGGAACACGATAAGACGACTTACCATTCAACCACCACAGATAGCCATATGAAGGATTCATAGCTTGTGATGTGCTAGTCATGGCATTGAAAAAGTTAGTATCACTCATTATGACGTCCTCATCCCAAATACCTTGATTTAAGCACAGCAGACCGAACCGAGCCATACTTCTGGCATTACTGAAATAAAATCGATTGTATCCAGAGCTTATCCAAGCACCTTGCATACCAATACGATCTCTTAGTTTTGAATTGAAATAGCTATCAAAATCAGAGTTTAAAGCCCCAGATATAATAGACTGGGTCAATGTGTAGGGTGCATTGTGATAGTACCAGAATGCTCCAGGTTCATTAAGGTAGGTCAGACAGTCAAAATCAGTACAGAAAAGACTATCGGTATAATCCAACCCGCTTGTCATAGTAATATGATGAGATACGTTTATGTTCTGTTCTTGTTCATTGGTAAGATCACTCCATCCGGATCCTAAATAATTTGCAGAAGGATTGTTAAGCGATAAGTAGCCTTCTTCCTGAGCAATACCTGTCATAAAAGCGGTTAAGGTTTTTCCTGCTGAGAACCAAGGGTTATTAGAACTAGCCGTAGTACTTCCAAAATAACTTTCATTAACAATGCGACCATTGTATAAAATCATAAAAGATTTGGTATTAGTATCATCTAAAAACTCTAATAACGGTTGTAATGCTTCAGCATTCCATTCTAAGGTTTCCAAAGAGACAGTTTCCCAAGTATCAGAATTAATAGGAGGAAAGTATAATTCACTTTCAATAGGATTTGGATCCGTTATATTCGTGTCATCATTCGTAGAGCACGACGATACAAAGAGTCCTAAAATAAAGTAGATTATGTACATAGGTTTCATGGCTGAGTTTTTATTTAAGACCATTAAATATAATAAAGGTTTAAATTAGATTGTATCTTTGCCCACTCAATAAAAAAGTATGCGTACAAAGTCTTTAAAGAAAAATAGAATTAATGTTGTAACCCTTGGATGTAGCAAGAATGTCTATGATAGTGAGGTGCTTATGGGGCAGTTAAAGGCAAGCGGTAAAGATGTTGTGCACGAGCAAGAAGGAAATGTCGTGGTTATTAATACCTGTGGTTTTATTAATAATGCTAAGGAGGAGAGTGTGAATACCATTTTGGAGTACATGCAAAAGAAGGAGGCAGGCGAAGTAGATAAGGTATTTGTTACAGGCTGTTTAAGTGAACGCTATAAACCAGACTTGCAAAAAGAAATTCCTAATGTGGATCAATATTTTGGTACGACAGAGCTTCCGGGACTTTTAAAAGCACTAGGTGCAGATTATAAGCACGAGCTCATAGGAGAACGCTTAACCACAACACCTAAGAACTATGCCTATCTCAAGATTGCAGAGGGATGCGATCGTCCGTGTAGTTTCTGTGCCATACCATTAATGAGAGGAAAACATAAGTCTACACCGATAGAAGACTTAGTGATCGAGGCTGAAAAGCTAGCTGCCGATGGTGTTAAAGAATTAATTCTAATTGCTCAAGACCTGACTTATTATGGCCTAGATCTTTATAAGAAACGCAATTTAGCAGAACTATTAGAACATTTGGTAAAGGTAGATGGTATTGAATGGATACGTTTACACTATGCTTTCCCTACAGGATTTCCTATGGATGTTCTAGATATCATGAAACGTGAACCAAAGATCTGCAACTATATTGATATTCCGTTACAACATATCTCTGACCATATTTTGAAAAGTATGCGTCGTGGGACTACACAAGCAAAAACCACAAAATTGCTCGAAGATTTTAGAGCTAAGGTTCCTGAAATGGCTATTAGGACGACTTTGATTGTGGGTTATCCGGGAGAAACCGAAGAAGATTTTGAAATCCTTAAATCTTGGGTTAAAGCCATGCGTTTTGAGCGTTTAGGATGCTTTACCTACTCACATGAGGAGAATACACATGCCTATAATCTGGAAGATGACGTGCCAGAGGATGTAAAAATGCAACGCGCTAATGAGATCATGGAAATACAATCTCAAATTTCATGGGAGTTAAATCAAGCTAAGATAGGAGAAGAATTCAAGGTAGTCATAGATAGAAAAGAAGGCAATTACTTTGTCGGTCGTACAGAGTTTGATTCTCCGGATGTCGATAATGAGGTTCGTATAGACGCTACAACAACCTATCTTAAAACTGGTGAATTCGCCAAAGTCAAAGTTATAGAAGCTGAAGATTTTGATCTTTATGCAGAGGTTGTTTAATAGTTATTTAGGTGGCAAAGACATCACAAACTCATAACTCTGTTGCAGGTAATCCGATAAGAGTTCCATGTTTGAATAAAGGGATTTAGGCACCAGAACGTAGTCTCGCATTTTAGCGCCATAAGAATAATAAGCGCCGGTATCGTACTCTTCCATAAACTGCTTTGCCGTTTCTTTAGGTAAGCGAAATCCGATTTCTCCGGCTTTATTAAGTAGTGTAAACATATACCCGTTAGCTGAGGTGTAGATCATGTTCTTGCCCTTGCGCTCAAAATTGGGATTGGTGTCAATAAGGCTGTCATAAAATTTAAGTTCATCTTCCCAGGCCATAAGCTAAATGTTTTTAGATGTATTTAAAGATAGTTATTTTTATAAGTGAATAACAATGTTTGTAAAATTATACTAATGAATTGGAAGCAGTTGAACACCGAATACCCCTTTGAGCAAACTAGTAAGGAAAAATTGAATGTGATCCTGTTTGTTTCAGTTTCTGCCAGCTTAATTGTTCTGCTGCTTCAACCTTTTGGGTTCTCTATTACTGAACAGACTCTAAGTTTTTTTAGCTTCTTATTTGTAGCTGTACTGACTTTGAGTGTTAATTATTTCGCGTTTCCTTTTGTGTTTCCTAGTATTTTTGAAGAGCATCGATGGTCCATCTCTAAGGCTTTTTTATTCCTATTGTATAATTTTATCATTATCGGGTTTTGGATCCATATAGTCAATGCTATCATTGTTAAAAAGAGTATGTTTTTTATTCATTCTAAAGATGACCTTCTTGCAATGTTATTCAGAACTATAGCCGTTGGTGTAATAACTACATTCTTTTTAATCCTTATTAAATATAATATACTGGCAAGACAACATTTACAGATTTCTCAATCTATTAATGATGAATTAAAAACACAATTAGCTTATAGCAACGAAGATAAAATAGAGCTTTACCTTGAAAATAATACGGTCTCTTTTAGTAGAGATGATTTAAAATACATTAGTGCCGAAGGTAATTATATTAAGCTTCATTTTAGGGGCATTGAAAACAAGGTCCCAAAATTGTATCGAGCAAGACTAAAACAGATAGAAGCATCACTAGACCAATTCCCCGAATTTTTCCGATGTCACAGATCTTTTATTATCAATCTTAATACTGTAGAGTCATCTACAGGAAATTCACAAGGTCTATTTATAAAGATGTTAGGAGGTGATAAGAAGATACCTGTAGCACGTCCGAAAATAAAACTATTGAAGCATCACCTTAATGAAATTAAAAACAACTAAGCAATTCATCACAATAGTATACAGTTCATAACAAAAAATGCTAGCATGATTATTTAACAAATACATTCGTCATAAGTTTTTAAAATGATAAAACGCGTAAAGATTTTACCTTTTCTATTACTGATCACCTTTCAAGTATTGCCAATACTAATCATACTTTTATATATGTATGATTATAAAGAGACAACTGAGAATTCAGGCTGGATAGTTGAAAGAAACGGAAATTGTAAATTTTTTACAGAGCTTAACTACGAAAACAGATCTTTTGAATGGAGTGGAGATTGTTTAGATGGATTTATCCATGGTTATGGAAAATTAAAACTGTTTGAGAATAATATTAAATACTATGTTTTTGAAGGGTCTCTGTCTAAGGGTAGAATTGAAGGTTACGGTAAGTTGATTATACTTTCAGATGGAGATACCTATGAAGGAAATTATGTAAATGGCAAAGCCAATGGCTTAGGGCATTTCTACAATGATGATGGTGATCATTACGAAGGTCATTTTAAAAATGGTTTAAGATCTGGAAAAGGCACCTATTGGTATAGTCCGGAAAGTGAATTATTTAAGTATGAAGGAGAGTGGGAAGCGGGAAGAGAACATGGTAAAGGAACGCTCTTCTATCGTGATGGTAAAAAAGTTTCAGGGAATTTTATTAATGGTGTTTTAGAAGAGAATAGTACGCAAGATTAAGCGATACTTCTATTAATACAAATAAACGCTATTATGTTTCAAGTAGAACCTATTTTATGGCTGCAAGCTTTTGAATCTCCTTTTTTTAACTCATTTATGAGCCTAATATCTTCATTAGGTTATTCCATAATTTATGGAGTGCTAATTGCCATTATTACCTTTGGAATTAATCTACGCAAAGGTCTAGCTATTTTCATGATTTTAGCCATTGGCGGTATTATGACCGATGGTATGAAAAGAGGATTTCAATTTCCACGACCAAGCGATATAGATGTTCGTATTAATCAACCCGGATATATGCCAACGCCGAAACTTGTTGATAATGGTGGGGCAGAAGACTTTTGGGCGTTACCTACTAAGGGAGCTATGGAAGCGACTAAAAGGCAAATAGATTGGAGCTACGGGTTTCCTTCTGGTCATGTAAGTGCTGCTGTAGCATTTATGTTTGGCTTATTTTTCTTATACAGGAAAAAAGGGTTGCTCATATTTGCTATATGCTGGACCATACTTATGTGTTTATCACGGATGTATTTAGGACGGCATTTTTTAGCCGATGTAATTGGTGGGGTATGTGTAGGTATGCTTGCTATCTGGATTGCATCAATTCTATTGAAACAACTAGATGTTGAAGGTTATATAAAATTAGATAAGGAAGCTTTTACAAGACTAGCTTACTTTACAGTTCCTCTAGTCTTGCTAGTGCCATTCATTGTGCTTCTCGATGCGGATAATGTAGGACGTTTATTTGGCTTGGGAGTTGCTTACTTTGTGATCAATAAAATGGGACATAATTCAGATAAAGGCACCATATGGAAACGCATTTTACGCATTCTTTTATCATTTGTCTTGTTCTTTCCATTTGAGCTGTTTGTTAATTTTATGATAGATACAATGGGGCTCAATGAAGATCTACGCCTGGTAATGCTGATCACTACCTTCCTACTAACGAGCCTTCCATTTATTTTTACCGTTAAAGTTTCTAAATATCTGAGGCTTTATGTTAAGGATGATAAACTCTAATATAAGATTAGGAGAGTCCTATTTTTTGCTTGGCAAATAAGAGTAGTACAAGTACAATTAATGAAAATAATGTCCCAAAAGGAATGTACCAAAGGGTAAGAATACAAACACCTATGCCAAATGAGTATGTCCATTGTTGATTAGTCCATAAGCCATATAACCATATTAACCACAGTAATCCAAATACTATAAATAGAGGTCCTAACTTAAAGACATCGATATTGAACTTTTCGAAAAGCTTAGACCAAGGTCCGGGCTTTTCCGGTCCTATATATTTGCCATATATTAAAACATAAATGCCATCCAATAGCATAAAACCACCATTTAAAATGCCGAGTATTGTGATGAATATTTTCATTTTATCTGTGTATTTCGTACGCTTTATTCATAAATGCTAAGTTGAGGTAATATAATTCAATAATAACTCTTTATTTACTACATCAATAGGATGTTTCACACCTTCAAGATGTATTAATTCAGAATTCGGTAACAGTTTGGCTACGTGTTCAGTTTCTTCATAGCTAACCATATGATCTAGACTGCCAATTCCTAATACCACAGGTATATCGATGATCTTGAAATCGATATCCATTAATTTAGCACCTTTCGCCATGCTCATCATCATTTGAGCTGTTTTTTGCATAACCGACTTCCAATCTTCCGGTTGATGTTCTAAACTAAGTTTTTGTGCAAATTTGGGGACTTTCTCTTCAATTACAACTGGATTTAATAGTTTAACCTCCTTTTCAGCAGAGGCTATACTCCAATCGAATTTTGTACCCAACGTGATTACTTTTTTTATTTTCTCTGGGATCTGTAAAGCAGCATTTAAAGCGACATAACCGCCCATGCTATAACCGAAAATAGTTACTTTATCTATAGCTTTAGCGTTTATAAAATCAATGACGTTCTTTGTGAATAACTCAATTGAGAAGTACTTAGGGATAGGTTCACCTCCATGTCCATCAAAATTCAAAGTAAAGACTTCAAAGGTCTTTTCTAATGGTTCTATAATGGAATGAAACTGAGCTTTGCTTCCTAAAGCACCATGAAGTAATAAAAGCTTTTCTTTCATAGTAGAAACTTGATCAATCTAAATTAAGACTATTATGCTAATAAAAAACCAGCAACTGCAAGTTACTGGTTTCTGATTTAACATATTGAGAGTACTATTAATGCTTTCTAAACTCAAGTGTATGATTTGGATAAATATTTTTTAGCCAGTTGTAAATATCCTGTTCATAAGCTTTTTCTTTGATGTTATGCTCTTCACCTGAATATTGAAAGACCTCATAGACTTTTCCTTCTTCTTTTAGTTCTTTTAGCGTATTGATGCTTTGGTCAACAGGGCCTAATTGGTCTAATTCAGAATCTCCAAAAAGCCATATAATCGGAATATCCAATTGATTGAGATGAACTACAGGATCGAAGTTCATTATGGTTGCATACCATGATCTGTAGGTTGTCAGTGACTCTGTAAATGGGCTTGTCCCTGGATATACTCTGGCAAACCAGGCTTTATCTTTGTTCTGTTCAAATAAGTTGGTAAACGTATCAGGTGTGTCTTTACCTTCAATTGTTTTTCCTTCTACGAGTTGCATTTCCACGGCTTCTTCAATATCTGAGTCTGAAAAGCCTTCTCGTTTTAATCTTGCCGATCGTTCAAAGATACGATCTTCACTTACCGTTGACACAGAAGCAGACTTTATGATCATAAAATTTATAGACTCGGTTTTACTGGCTGCAAGTGCTGCTACCCATCCGCCTTGACTCGAAGCATGAAGCCCTATTTTGTCACTATCTATATGCTCATTTTGCTCTAAAAGCTTTACTGCGGAAACGGCATCATTTGCTAAATCTTCAAAGCTGAAATAACTCCAGTCATTTTCATCACCATCAGATTTTCCTGTGCCTCTTTTATCATAAACAAGGGCAGCATAGCCTATTGATGTCATCCACTTAGCACTGTAGGCGCTATTTTTTCTTGTTTCTTCTCCTGAGCCGTGTACAAAAACTACCGCAGGAAAAGGGCCTTCACCTTTAGGTAAGTACAGAGTACCTGAGAGCGTAATATCATTATTATTAAATGTGACATCGGTTTTCTTATAGGTACTGCAATTGGTGAGGCATAAGGTGAATAAGACGATTAAAAGACTGTTTTTTGATTTCATTATGTTTGATTTTGTTTTAAGAAACAAATGAAATTATTCTGAGTGTTACAATCGCCTCAATTCTGTTTTGAGCCTTTACTTTTTTATAGTTTTAACATAATCTGAAGGAGAAATACCCATTTGGTCTTTAAAAATACGGTTGAAAGATGCTTTGCTATTAAAGCCAGATTCATAGGCTATGGTAAGTAATGTGGTATTAAGATGTGATTCATTTTTAATGCGCTCTTGAACTTCTTTCACACGATATTGGTTTACAAAAGAAATAAATGGAACACCTAACTGCTGATTCACCAAGTACGATAATTGTTGCTTTGATAGACCAATTTCTTTTGCGACATTTTCTAGTGATAACTTTTCGTTTAAATAAGGTTTATGTTCTTTAAAAAATATCAGGAGTTTTTCCGTATAAATAGTTTCTTTACCACTAAAAAAATTAGTTATAGATTTTGAGTATTGTTCTTCTTCAAAAAGACGGGGGTTCTTATAGACAAGCATCCCAAAAAAGTACAGACTTAAAGTAATTAAAAGGCTTCCTATTAAATCGGAGTCTCTAAAAGGGAGTTCCCCAAAGTAATTCAAGAAAAATAGGAGGTAAGACAGAAGCGCTACACTAGCAAAAACAAGAATAAGCTTCTTAGCGTTTTTAATGAATTGTGCTTGTTTGTTCGCTTTCAAATGCGTGTTCAAAAAGATTAGCCTTATGTTGAGTAAACGGATAATATAAAATAGAAAGAGTGAAGCAATGATAGCTTTAAATCCAGCAAATAAAGCCACATCAGTTGGTATTCCATCTGAAAAGTAGGTCAGTTTTTTTTCAGCAGAAGCAAATAAAAAAGGGATTTGCCATAGGAAACCGATAATAAATGGTATAAAATAAAGCCCATCTTTTGATGTGTAGGTATTCCGCCGCTTGGTGATATACTGAATATAAAACAACAAGAAAGGCCAGAGTAATAAGTCGACTACAATAGTAAAAGCAATTAAGAAAGGATAATGATCAACCAAGTCAGACTCTTCAGCAATTTCATTAAATAACATTAAGGAGATCAGGAACAAAATTACCGTGATATTTTGTGCATGAATTGTGTATTTCTTTCTGGATAAGATAAATAGAAGCATAATGAAGATCCCAATCACTAAACCACAGGTAAAAAGAATTACCCAGATATTGATATTGAGATTCATATGTCTTTAGTGTTTTGCATTGTAACGTCTTAGTGAACTAATTTATTAAAATTATGTTATCTATTATAAAAGAAAAAACAGCAACCCTTTTATTGGGCTGCTGCTTTAAGTACTTAACTATATCTTCAGCATATTATTTTACAATAACCTGATGATGTTCTACTGTATTGTTAACATAAATTTTAAGAACATACACGCCTGTGTTTAATCCGTAAGTATTGATTATCGCTTTGTTATTTGAAATAATAACGCGTCGTTTTAAATTTCCTAAGAGATCAAATAGCTTTCCTTCAATATTCTTTTGTCTTAATATTGTTTTTGCTGAGCTTTTTAAAGTAATATTCATTATACCACTTGTAGGGTTAGGATAAATTTCAAAGAATTTTTTATCCGAATCAGAAGTCTCATTATCTAATGGGAATGATCTAGGAATCCCTCCACCTCCGTTTCCACCATTGCCATGCTGTACAGAAAGTATTTTTGCACCTCCACAACCACATTCATTAACTCCCATAACTTGCACAAGTCCAGAATTACCGGCATATCCGGTCATCGCAGTTAAGTTCCTATGATTGGTTGGAGCCATTTGCCAATTGTCGGCAAAGTAATCTATTGGATTAGATACATCAAAAGGATATGGAAGCCACCATTTATATGACGTTGCTCCATCTGCTATACCAGCATTATAATGTACCAATGCACCCGTGTTTACTACTGTAGGGCCATTTAAGTAGGATGGAGTACCAGGTTTACCTACCCTAATTGACTTAGTTATTGAGACCGTACTCTGACATGTTGTAGAGGAGACAGTAGCTGTTAAGACTATATTGGTTCTATAACTATTTGGTGGCGTGCTTAATGTTGTTGTAACGCCTGTAGTATTAGAAAGAGATACTACACTTGGGTTACTTACAGACCATGTTACTACAGCATCACTAGGTATCGCTGCTTCAAGGCTATATTGTCTAGAATCACATAAGGTATTATTACCCATTATTTCTACACCTTCACAAACATAGGCACACGACGAAATCTCAGGTGTGTCAGCTAACTCGGATACTAACCATTCACCATTATTTAAGGTGAACTGTGTGTGAATGGTACTAGTAATTGGGTTGGTAAAGAAATTATCAAAAGGCACATCTTTAGGAGCTGAAGGTGGTGATAAAGGGTTATAAATAGTTGTTAAATCACTTGGAGTAATGGTTGCATTTCCTCTACCTAAATCTAAACTGCTGTAAATAGGAATAAAACCAAAGGACTGCTGCAATACAAACGGCTCTAGTTCAGCTGGTAGATCAGCAAAATTCTCGATATCAAAAATACCACCATTAGCATTGTCTAAAGCTAACATGTTTGAGTTAGAGTATACACGCTCCTCATCAATTAATGGTTCGTGAACTGTAATTAAGAATAGAATCTTTTTTTCAATAAAAATACGTCCCTTATAGATTTCTCTAGATTGTTGTGAAGGTAAAGCTCTTAACAGAAAATCTACCCTTAAATCTGTATCAGTAGATAGTACAGTGGAGATCACTTTCAAAGGATTTACAGCTAAAGCATTTACAAGAAGAATTAAAATGTCAAATTGAGAAATATCCTCATCTATATCTACATCTGCTATAACATCATAAGGGTTAAAGCCAAGAGGAACTCCACATTCGTTTCCGTTGGCAATAGCTATGTTTCTAATACCACCTTGCTGAGGATACCCCATGTTTTTATATTCATTTAAAAAGGTAGTATGTAAGGTAGTGTTATCTACAGAAACATTGTTTCCGGTACCTTGTAATTGGTATACGAGCATTTGTTGTGCCGCAGGGGATTGTAATAATGCCAAAGCATCAGTTAATTCTGGAAATGCATTTTCAAAGTCTAAGACATTAATGTCGAACAAGCTAAAGAATACGGGGATTGATATTTCTTCACCAACTAGATGCCTTACTAAAGCCTGAGCTGCTAGTGGAACGTTTGCACCCTGATGTGGCGTATCGTGGCTAATGTATAATTTTGTTTCGTGAGTTTCTCCATTAAGCTCCATGTCTCTTAGTGCATAACGTCCTACTAGACCACCCATACTCATACCTAATACTGCATTTTTTTCACTCCCTAATTTCTGATTATTTACCCAGCGAATAACTTCCTCCACCATAAACGCATTACGCTGAATAAAATCTGTACTATTTACATAATCCACAAATACCAAATCATAATCTTCATCTTCAATGGCTTGATTAAGTGTTAGAAAAGGTTCTCCTGGTTGGCTGATCCTAATGTTTAAACCGCCCGGACCTTGATCGTTTATTAAATCTAAATAGTCAAAACTGTCATCAGGATCAAAACCTTCAATAATAATTAAAGGCTTGGTAAGCTGTGTATGTCCTGGTGCTAATTCTACTGTAACACGACCAGATGCTGAGCTCCCATTCCATGGGTCACCAGTTATTATGGTCTCAGTTGCACCTGAACCATCAAAACGCGCTAAAGGATTTACACCTTGGGTGACATGGTTCAGTACAATTTTTGAATGGCTGTATTCTACTGAGCCATTGCTATATGTACATTTTACCTTAATTTCTTTTTCTCCACCAGTCGTATAGCTCACAGTTTTCCCAGTATTTACAGATACTGTTTGATAGCCTTGTCCATTACCAAAATCGATTTGAATCTGACTTAAACTTAACCCAACGTTAGTATAAATTAGACTACTAGGCACTTTAAAAGTAAAAGTATCGCCCTGTAAATACTGTTTTAGTGGAGTGACAGCAAATAGAGTTTTAGTCTCATATGGGTTTCTACCGGCAACATCAAAAATGCGATCTCCAAATACTATAACATCACCTGCTTTTCTTGCGAATTTTTTATACTGTTGATAGTTGTAATGCTGAACAGCAAGAAGCACATTACTGGTGTTATTTTGTTGTGTATTACAATTGGCTTTGACAGATTGTGGTGATGCCATCCCCATAGCCACTGTACCTACACGCATAGTGTATAATGAATTGTAGAGTGCATGCCATTCATTTTCAGTAACAAAATTAGAACTAGACAGACTTCCATTACAACTTTCCATATCGGCAAATCGTATTCCGAATTCCTTAAGATATCCTGTAGTTACTTTGGACTTATCAATGTTTCCAAAAATATGCTCCATACGATCAGCGTACGGCGAACTTTGAATTGGACCAATAAGATTGGTCTGAGCGTTAGCACTTAATAGCGTGCTAAAAAACAATAAGAATAAGATGTTTTTCATAATGTGAATTTTAGTGTTAATATTTGATGGTATATGTTTCTGTACCTTCACTGTTATGTATTCAGAAAAATAAAAAGGGTAATTGTAGAGGTTGGTTGCTTCCATAGTCGGTTAATATTTCAGATAAATTTGGGTCTCCTTATACAGTATTATCTAATAGAATAATCTATAACTGTTATAACCGCTTGAATTTTTTTCTTGGAATGTTTTGTAGAATAAATACGCGTATTTCTTTCGTAATCGCGCTTAATTCTAATCAATAGTACATTCTATGAAGTAAAACACAAGCGTGTTGGATATACTTCTTTTAGCTATCAATTAGAATTTTATAATGTCTGTGTCAGAATAATTAACCTAGGGAGAATTAGTAGTATAAATTTATTAAAAATAAGTTTATAAAGAACTTATTTTTAATAAATTATTTTATTGTTACTATTAAAAAAAGAGCTTTAACCTTTACGTCTTTACAGGAATCCAAATCTCTTCTTCAGATTCGGGGTCGTTGTTTCTGTAGTTTTTACCCAGAACTTCAAAATGAGGTCTATTATCTAAGTGGTAACCCGATTGGGGTAACCATTGTGAGAAAATATATTGAAAGATACTAGGGTCAGCACTCGAGCCTTTATAATCAAAAACAGCATACATGCCATCTGGGATGACAATTGTTGACATGCCTTCAGGGACAGCATCAAAACCTGAGACTTCAGCTGCAGCCCATTTAGTAAATGTATTGGTAGGATTAAAGGCTTTAAAGTAGTTAGAGTCGTAGATCTGCATCGAGATTAAATCAGAACTTAAGACATTACTAAGCTCATGACGCCGTGGCATAAATGAACGCCACAACTCACTTGTACGATTATTAGTAATGCTCATAGGTAAAGATGTACCTATGAGCATTTTTTGAGTGAGTTTTTCAATTCGTGGTTGCAGATTGTACATACTTACTGATCTAAACCTTCTTCAGTTGGGTTTAGTAACACCGGCTTTCCAAAGCCTAACTTTTCCAAATTATCTAATTGTGTTTCGGCATCACCAACCACCATATAGATCATCTGGTTAGGCTTAATGTATTTATTCGCAAGTGCTTTAATATCCTCTACAGTAAGGTTTTTCACTATGGCTTCTCGTTGCTTTGCATAGTCGTCTGCAAATCCATAGTTACTAATATTTGAAAGCATGTTCAACTTAGAACCTAAAGTCTCAAAGGCTCTGGCATTACTCTTAATGGTGAAGCCTTTTGTAACTTCAAGATCATTGGCATTATAGTTCTTGCCGTAATTTTCTAAAATGGTTTTGACCAAACTTGCAGATTCGTAAGTGACATTAGAACGTACACCACTACTAATCGTAAAGTTTCCAGTTAGTGCACTGCCGCCAAATCCTGAGCGTATACCATAAGTATATCCCTTACCTTCACGCAATTCTTGTGTTAATTGGGATGCAAAACCACCACCGCCTAAACGGTAGTTCATTACTGTTGCTGCATAATAATCTTCATCGGTAACTTTTAATGCCGGGTATCCGAATCGTATAACCGATTGTTTAGCACCTGGAACGTCGTAAAAATATACTGTTGACTTTTCAGGATATTTTGGTAACGGTAATTCAGGAATTTCAACGGCTTTAGATTCCCATTCCGTATTTATACGGTTTAACGAAGTAACCACTTTATCTTGAGTAATATCACCAACTATATGCATATTGGTAAGCTGTGGAGTAAGATTAGTGTTGTAATAATTTTGAAGATCTAAAATGGTAATTGAATTTACAGAAGCTTCAGTTCCACTATTAGCATTAGCTAGTATATGGCGTTCACCATACAATAGTTTTGCAAACTCATTTGCAGCAATACTATTTGGGTTAGCACTGCGACGTTGAATACCACTCAGTGTGCTTTGCTTTAAAAGTTCAAATTCCTTTTCATCCCAACGTGGCTCTAGAAGTATTTCAGTTACCATGGCCATTACTTTATCGTAGTTTTTAGCTAAACAGTTTCCGGTGATTATAATATTTTCATCTGTAGCAAAAGCATTAATACTAGCGCCAAGGGCTTCAATAGCATTTTCCAGTTCTTCGGGAGTTTTATTTTTTGTACCTCTGGTCATAAGATTAGCCAGTAGGTTGGAAACACCTATTTTAGTATAATTCTCTAACAATAACCCGCCTTTAATTTCAAGCTCAAATTGTACCAATGGCACCTCATTGTTTTCAATACCGAAGAGTTTTATACCTGAGCTTAATTCATCTTTCCAAACCTCCGGAATGTTAAGATCAGGACTATCTCCATAAGGAGGCTCAACACTACGGTCAAAACTAGATGGTGTTCTTTCATACTCAGCTGCTATACTGGCATCAAATGTTTCCTCGGCACCTTCAATAATCTGCTCTTCAACTACTTCTGCTAATTGCGAATTTTCCAGAACTAAATTCACTTGTCCTTTAGGGACAAAGCTAGTTGCTATAAAGTTTTTATCTTTTATGTATGTGTTGTATACACGCATCACATCTTCAGGTGTTACCGCTAATATGTTTTTCACATCTTGGTTAATAAACCCCGGATCTCCTGCAAAAATTTCATATTGTGCTAATTGAAACCCTTTTCCTAATACACTAGATAAACCATTGTAGAAATCGGTTTCTTGACCAGCTTTAATACGGTCCAAATCTTCTTTAGAAATACCTGTGGCTTCAAAATCTTTAAAAGCCTCATCAATGGCACTTGCAACGTCATTAAGATCGGTTTGATTAAACGCAGTGACAAATAGCATAATCTGTCCGGCTAATTCAGAGTTATTTTGAAATAGATTAGCACCATTAGTCAATTGTTGTTCTTCAACCAATACCTTATAAAGTGGCGCCTTTACACCATTCGACAAATACTGACTAAGAACACTTAACGCATAAGAGTCTGGGTGGTATTGATGAACACCTGGCCAAGTCATTGTAAGACGTGGTAATCGAGCAAAATTATCTTCGTAAAACAAACGTTTAGTCGTTTTTAAAGTCACTGGGCGTTTCGCCAGTTTCGGTATTTCTTCACCTCTTGGAATTTCATCAAAATATTTCTTCACCCATGTTTTTGCCTGATCAATATCAAAATCACCTGCTATGGTTAACGTCACATTATTTGGAACATACCAACGATTATAGAAATCCTTAACGTCTTGTAAGGTTGCCCTCTGTAGATCTTCTAAAGACCCAATGACTTCCCAACTGTAAGGATGACCTTCAGGATATAAGTTTTTATTAATAACAGACGAATTATGTCCATATGGCTGATTATCGACACGTTGGCGCTTTTCATTTTTAACCACTTGCTTTTCTTTGGCAAGAACGGGCTCGGTGACAGTATTGATGAAATAACCGAGTTTATCAGCTTCTGCCCATATCATTTTCTCTAAGGCATCTTTAGGTACCGTTTGAAAATAATTAGTACGATCTCTACTTGTAGAACCATTGGCACCAGAGCCACCAATTCGGGCACTCATCTTGTCTAAACCACCTTTGCCCAGATTTTCAGATTCTAAGAACAATAAGTGCTCAAATAAATGAGCAAACCCAGTACGGTTCTTTATTTCGCGTGCAGAACCCACATGTGCTGTTAAAGCCACAGCAACCACCGGATCAGAGCGGTCGATATGGAAAATGACTTGTAGACCATTATCTAGTGTAATCTTTTCATAATCTACTTTAAATTCTTTTGAAGTTTCTTTAGTGTCTTTTTGACAACCTACAAAGCATAGAGATACTAATATACTTAGTAGGGTTAGTTTTGTGAATTTCATTTTTTTGATTGTGTTAAAGTTCAAAAGCATTATTATTTACAAAGAAAATGGCATTGACTAAAAAGAGTTTCCCATTTTCCCAAAAGCTTCGAAAGAGTGTATTATCTGCCATATAAATTACACTTCCACTTCCTAAGCGTTCTTCTCCAAACACTAACGTCTTAGAAAGGTTATTTAGTGCATTTTTACCAGCGAAGCCTGAATACACTTTTGGATCTTCGATATGGGCAACATTATATCCGCTACCTAAAAGATCATAGGCAGTGCTTCCAATTTTGAGTGTGAAATAATGATCATTGTAACCAAATCCCATAGGATGTGTGTTGTCTACCTTTGCTTTAAAAATGGCACCTGTAATAAGCTGATTCGCAAATTCACGTTCTCTATCGGCATAAGGTGTGAGATTATCGGAACTTTCGGAAGACTCACTTTGTTTGTAGTTTAAGCTAAAACCATCTCGTCCGGCAAAACTCCTTAGGGCACCTCCAATTGCGATAATTTTTCCACCAGCTCTTACCCAATCTGTAATTGTTGACATCATATTCTCAGTTAATAATCGACCATAAAACCCATTAGGAATAATCAATACATTAAACTTGTCTAAATTTGTACTGCTAAGTTGGCTAGTGTTGATAGAAGTGACAGGGTAGTGTAATTGCTGTTCAAAGAAATGCCATAACTCACCATAGCTTAGAGAGCTTGTGGACTCACCTGATAGTAGCGCAATTTTTTGTTTGTTCACTAATTTAATATCCGGAGATCCAATATCTGGAATAGTATCAGAGAATCCAGAATTTATTACAGATAAAGGTTGAGCATGCTCTTGCGCTACTTCATTAAGTTGACTTAAAAACTGTTCAACATGTTTATTGTCTCCCTTAGTAATAATTAAGGAGCCTCTTTCAAAGCGCTGTCCATTAGATGTAAATGGTTTTTCAGTGAAGCGTACTTTGAATTTTCGCTTTAATAACTCAGCTAAAAACCTTGCATCCTTCATAGAGTTCCAATTACTCACATAACCATAGGCATCGCTCAATGATTGTCGGGCCTGTTTTTGCATCAATTGTTGGCTGTTGACACGAGATGTACTAGCAATAGCGTTTAAGCCATAAGCATAAGGTACACTCCAAGCCGTTATATCATAAGTTAACGAGTCACTTAGCTTAGCATCAGGTTCAAAAAGCACCTTTACCATTTTTCCTTTGGGCTGGTCTGTGTGTACTACCAAATCTTGATTTGTAGTAGACATACTACCTTGCTTTCCGGTATCGTAATAATAACCAGAGACTTTACTTTGATTTGCATTACTATAGGCAATTTCATGCTTGTCTAAAAGTCGCTTAAGGCTATTCATGTTATCAGTATTACCTTGAAGCACATAACTCTTATATTTTAAGTTAGAATTGTCAAAGAATTTAGAAAATTCAGCTGCCAATTTATCGGCATTCTTTGAAGCAATTTCTACAGTGGAAAGCCCGGCTGTGGTATGATGTGTTAGTCGATCTATTAAAGTTAGTACCACACCTTCATCATTTAATATCCCTAATCCGGCTCTACCATGGCCTGCTTGTTCATAGGTCATTCCTATAGCGCCTACATAGGTCGGATAGGTGTCACCATAACTGGGGTAGAAGAGGTCAAAACGTTCTCTGGTGAAAAACAACCATCCCTCTTTATCAAAATATTTAGCATGATTTTTTCCTATTTGAGTTTGAAAATCACGTTGCCAATCTGTTATTATTTCATGAAAAGGCTCAGCCGCTGGTGCAAAGTAGTAAGGCTCATTAATCCCTTGTTCATGAAAATCCACATGCACATGAGGTAACCATTTGTTATACATCCTTAATCTTGTAGAAGACTCAACTTGTGTAGCCCATGCCCAATCTCTGTTGAGATCAAAGAGATAGTGGTTAGGACGACCTCCTGGCCATGGCTCATTATGCTCGCTGGCTTGTTGATTTATGTCATAGGGCTGACTTGCAGTTTCATTATACCAATTTACATAGCGATCACGACCATCAGGGTTGATGCAAGGATCAATAATGACTACAGTATTTTTTAACCAATCTTGTTTTTCTGTAAGGAGTTTGTATAAAGTCAACATAGAGGCTTCAGTCGCCGAAGCTTCATTGCCATGAACATTGTAGCTTAGCCAAACGATGGCAGTATTAGGATTTGTGGTATCACCATTCATAATTCCTGCACGCTTCAAGTTATCTTCTCTAATCGACTCTAAGCGTTGCATATTTTCCGGGCTAGTTATATAAGCTAAGTACAAGGGACGACGCTCATTTGTAGTACCATATTGCTCAAGCTTCACTTGATTAGATGCTGCGCTAGCAACATGTTTAAAATAATCAACCACCTGATGGTGTCTTGAGAATTGTGTACCGATATCATAACCTAAAAATTCACTTGGGGATAAAATACTTTGTGCTAATGTTAAGGATGTAGCACATAAAGAGACCAATAGAAACGTAAAAAGTCTTTGCATTGTAATAATAATTTTATGTCAAAACGCTAGTAAAGATAACTTGCGGAAACGAATTAACTAAATATTAGCAGATAAAATATAGAAGCGCATTATCTTTAACCCATAATTAACAAACTATGCCAACTGAATGTATTGCTTTTAGAGATACAAACTACTTTTCTGATCTCATTTGTAATTATATAGAAGAACAACCAGAGTTTAAAACACTATACAACCGCTTTCCTAACATAGCTAACTTTGAACTTCAGATTAAAGAAAAGTCTAAAACGTTTGATACAAAAAAGCGACAAGTTTTAGTCAAAGTTTTGAATGAGCAGTACAACTCCATTAAGACATCAAAGCTGACACAACAACATATAGATAGTTTAGAATCTGATCAGACATTCACAATTACCACAGGGCATCAGCTAAATTTATTTACGGGACCATTGTATTTTCTATATAAGATTATATCTACTATTAATTTGACAAAAGAATTAAAAGCAGCATATCCTAATTACAATTTTGCACCTATATATTGGATGGCTTCTGAGGATCATGATTTTGAAGAAATAAACTATTTCAACTTTAGAGGTAAAAAAATACGTTGGAATAGGCAAGGAGAGGGTGCTGTAGGCCATTATAATACAGAAGGTTTAGATGTCATTTATAAAATCTTAGAGTCTGAGTTTGGATATGGAGAGCATGCGGAAACTCTGAGGAGCTGGTTTAAAGATGCTTACATGGAGCATGATAATCTTGCTGACGCCACACGTTATTTAGCCAATACTTTGTTTGGAGAACATGGTTTAGTGATCATTGATGCTGATGACAAGGCGCTCAAAGATATGTTTGTGCCCTATATTAAAAATGATATCATAAATCAGGTTTCATATAAGAACGTATCAGAGAC
Organism: Winogradskyella sp.; assembly: GCA_965230605.1. Lineage (GTDB taxonomy): Bacteria > Bacteroidota > Bacteroidia > Flavobacteriales > Flavobacteriaceae > CBDDLD01. The sequence continues at coordinate 997,481 of CBDDLD010000004.1, forward strand.
TAATACTTATATCGAAGAACTAGGGTATAAGGTGCAGGTAAACCCCAGAGAGATTAATTTCTTTTATATAGACCAAGGACTTAGAGAACGTGTTGTCTATGAAAACAATCAATACAAAGTCAATAATACAAATACAACCTGGGATGAAGCTGGGCTTATTAATGACATTAAAAACAATCCAGAGCGTTTTTCTCCCAATGTTATTATGAGACCACTGTATCAAGAGGTCATACTGCCTAACCTTTGTTACATAGGTGGGGGAGGAGAACTGGCTTATTGGTTACAATTAAAATCTAATTTTGAAGCTCATGGAATCACTTTTCCAATACTTTTATTACGTAATTCGGTATTAGTGAAGTCTGAAAAACAAGATGAAAAGCTTAAACGTTTAGACATTTCAACAAAGGATATCTTTTTAAAGCGCGATACCTACATCAACAAAAAGGTGAGGAAGATATCAAACATCGACATAGATTTATCACCACAAAGACAAACACTTCAAGATCAGTTTAAGCATTTATATGATATAGCTAAGCAAACAGATAAATCTTTTTTAGGAGCTGTTAAAGCTCAGGAAGTTAAACAGATCAAAGGGTTAAATAACCTAGAGAAGCGTTTATTGAAAGCGCAAAAGAAAACTTTGGCTAATGAAGTCATGCGAATGACAGAAATTCAAGAGCAACTGTTTCCCGGTCAAAGCTTACAAGAACGTAATCTTAACTTTTCTGAATTGTATTTAGAATATGGTGAAGCATTAATCCCTGTTTTATTGAAGCATTTACAACCTTTACAAGGCGAATTTTTAGTGTTAACAATTTAGTCTAAAAATTTAAAATTAAGGTTAGTAATTTTAAGTGCAATTCCTATTTTTGCACATGCAACACAACAAGGTATTAATCTTAGATTTCGGTTCGCAATATACACAGCTAATTGCACGTCGAGTTAGGGAACTCAACATCTATTGCGAAATTCATCCATTCAACAAAATTCCAAAACAAGTAAGCGATTATAACGCTGTTATCTTATCGGGTAGTCCGGTGTCTGTGCGTTCAGAAAATGTGCTTCACCCTGATCTTTCAGAGATTAGAGGGAAGAAGCCGTTATTAGCAGTATGCTATGGCGCTCAGTATTTAGCACACTTCTCTGAAGGTGAAGTTGCTGAATCTAATACCAGAGAATACGGTCGTGCAAATCTAGCTTATATAAAATCAGAAGAAGATTTCTTTGAAAACATTCATGAAGGAAGTCAGGTATGGATGAGTCATAGCGATACGATTAAGAAATTACCAAAAGGAGGTGTTCTCTTAGCATCTACTCATGATGTTGAAAATGCAGCATTCAAGATTGAAGGAGAAACAACCTATGCTATTCAATTTCATCCCGAAGTATATCACTCTACAGACGGCAAGCAATTGCTTCAAAATTTCTTAGTTAAGATTGCTAAAGTAAATCAGGATTGGACACCACAATCTTTTGTAGAAGAAACTGTTGATGCACTCAAAGAGAAACTTGGAAATGATAAAGTGGTGTTGGGATTATCTGGAGGGGTAGATTCATCAGTAGCAGCAATGCTATTACACAAAGCTATAGGTGAGAATCTGTACTGCATTTTTGTAAACAATGGATTGCTCAGAAAAAATGAGTTTGAAGATGTATTGCATCAGTATGAAGGTATGGGGCTTAATGTAAAAGGTGTTGATGCTTCGGCACGCTTTTTGGATGCTTTAGCAGGAAAGAGTGACCCTGAGGAAAAAAGAAAAACGATAGGTCGCGTGTTCATTGAGGTTTTTGATGATGAAGCACATCGTATTCAAGATGTAAAATGGTTGGCTCAAGGGACTATTTATCCCGATGTTATTGAAAGTGTTTCAGCAACAGGAGGTCCTAGTGCAACGATAAAGAGCCATCATAATGTGGGAGGATTGCCGGATTTTATGAAATTAAAAGTAGTGGAACCTCTGAAATCCTTATTTAAAGATGAGGTGAGACGTGTTGGAGCGTCCATGAATATGGAATCGCAATTACTTGGAAGACATCCATTTCCTGGACCAGGGTTGGCAATTCGTATTCTTGGTGATCTAACCGCCGAGAAAGTACGTATATTACAAGAGGTCGATGCTATTTTTATTAATAATTTACGCTCTTGGAATTTATACGATAAGGTATGGCAAGCCGGAGCAATGTTATTACCGGTAAATAGTGTTGGTGTGATGGGCGATGAAAGAACGTATGAAAAATGTGTAGCACTAAGAGCTGTTGAAAGTACAGATGGAATGACTGCAGATTGGGTGAATTTACCTTATGAATTCTTACAAAAAACCTCAAACGAAATAATAAATAAAGTTAAAGGCGTTAATAGAGTAGTATATGATATCAGCTCTAAACCACCTGCAACTATCGAATGGGAATAATATTTAGTATCTTGTATACATTAACAACAACATACATGAAGCGACTTTTTTTAGCGATCATTCTTTTATCGTGTAGCTTGGGACTTACTGCCCAAAATTACAAAACGCATAAAGTCAAAAATGGGGAAACTATAGAAGCCATTGCCAAAATGTACTTGGTGACACCTTTTGATATTTATGCTTTAAATCCGGATGCTAAAACAAATTTTAAACCTAATGACATTTTAATTATACCCAACTCAAAAGTCAAAAACCAGCCTATAGAAGAGGAGGTTAAAGAGGTTATTGGGTTTAAAAAACACAAAGTAAGACGCAAGGAAACGTTATTTAGTATTTCACAGAAATACAATGTGTCTATAGAAGATATTAAGAAGCATAATCCATCTTTGTACGCTGAAAATTTAAGACGTGGTGATCGTATTCAAATACCACGATTTAAAACAGTAATATCAAAGCAGACATTAAATAACACGCTCAAAAAATATAGTGTTCAGCCTAAAGAAGGCAAATGGCGTATAGCATATAAGTTTGGTATTACAGTACCAGAACTAGAGGCTTTAAATCCGAATATGAAAGTCGTTTTACAGCCGGGAGATGAATTAAATGTGCCTAATATTGCTGATAATGAAGAAAAGGCTACAGAGACAGCGTATAACTATTATGAAGTTTTACCTAAAGAAGGATTTTATAGACTGAAAATAAAACTAGGACTAACACAAGAAGAGTTAGAAGTATTAAACCCGGAGCTTAAAGAGTCAGGTTTAAAAGCAGGGATGGTGCTTAAAATACCTTCAGATATAGATGCTGTTGTTGGTAATTCTGAGGATACGAATGTTACCGATTTAAAATATAATATTGTTAATACCGAAACTAAGAGGTTGGCACTATTATTACCATTCAGATTACATAGAATTGATTTAGATTCTGTAGCTGAAACGAAAGACATCATTAAGAAAGATCGTATGTTGTCAGCAGCTCTCGATTTTCATTCAGGAGTTCTTATGGCTTTAGATTCTGCTAAGGCTCTGGGTATTTCAACCCAATTAAAAGTTATTGATACGGAAAATAGACCTTCTGAGGTAGCACGTATCGTTGAAGAAAATGATTTTTCGAGATATGATGCTATTATCGGACCTATGATGGGAAAAACATTTGATCGTTTTTCGGCTGCTGTCAAAGGTGATAGAGTTCCAGTTATTGCACCACTATCCAAGCCCAGTAAAGTTTATGATCATGTATTTCAAACTATTCCTGATTCTAAACTAATGTCGAAAAAAATAATCGATTTTGTAAAAAATGATAGTCTCAAATCTAAGGTAGTAATTATTGCCGATCAGAGTGAACGTGAGGTGAGTAATACAATAAAAAAACAATTTTCAGCAGCGAAGCAGATCTTCTCACGCAATAATAAAGATGGAAAAGACGCTTACTTCATTTATCCCGCAGATTTAGAAGATGTTTTTGTAGAAGGTAAAAATATTGTTTTTCTAGAAACTAAGAATGCGGCATTTGCTACAAGTGTGATTAGCATGTTAAATGGGTTGTCTGTTGAAGATATTCAAATTGTTTTAACCACTACAAATAAGAATAAAGCTTTTGAAGGAAAGAACATTGATAACTATCACCTCTCTAATTTACAATTCCATTACCCATCTGTAAATAAGAGCTATGATGTAGATGATATTAATGCTTTTGTAAAACAATACAGGAGAGTATATGGCGTAACACCAAATAGGTATGCAGTTAGAGGGTTTGATCTAACCATGGATGTATTACTCAGGTTAGCTTCAAATGATAATTTATATGAAGCTTCAGGAAGCGATATTGAAACTGAGTATGTAGAGAATAAATTCAGGTACTCAAAAAAGCTTTTTGGTGGCTATGTTAATGAAGCTGTTTATATAGTTAAATATGATAACCTGAAAATTGTAAAGGCAAATTAATGACTTCTAAAGTAACGTACTTAGGAAACCTCAGAACCGAAAGTGTTCACATAAAATCCAATAACTCCTTTATTACAGATGCACCCTTAGACAATAATGGTAAAGGAGAAGCGTTCTCACCTACAGATACTGTTGCTACAGGATTAGGAAGTTGTATGCTAACGGTTATGGGAATTAAAGCCCGAGATCTTAATGTTGATATGACGGGATCTACAGCTGAAGTGACCAAAACTATGGCAAGCGACCCGAGACGTATCTCTAAAATTAAAGTTGTTTTAAATTTACCGTTTGAAGCAGATACTAAAACAAAGACCATTTTAGAGCGTACAGCAAACACTTGTCCTGTGCATCACAGTTTACATCCTGATATCGAAAAAGATATCACGTTTAACTGGAAGTAATGACACTAAAATCGCTTATAGTAGTATTGAGTTGTATAGTCCTATTAGGTGCTTCTCCTAATGAGGAATCTTTTACCTGGAATGAAAACCGAAAATTAACTTGGGCCGATTTTAAAGGCTCTGTAGATCCCAACTCTGATGCTGTGGCATTAACGGCTTCAGGAATTACTTTCGGATATTCCATAAATCGTACTAATAAAAGAATTACAGGGTTTAAAGCCACTATAGAATCTCATTTTTATCCATACAAATCATGGTATGTTCGCGGTAAAGCAGATGATTATATTTTAGGTCACGAACAATTACACTTTGATATAACAGAACTTTATGCACGCAAGTTTAGAGAACAAGTAGCCAGACTTAAAGTATCCCAGAATGTTAAACAACAGTTAGATGTTTTGTACGCAAATATTAATAAGGCTTTGGCAGAAACTCAGAATGCATATGATACTCAGAGTGCCCATTCCATGGATCCTGAAATGCAAAAAAAATGGGATCAGCGTATTAAGGAAGAATTGAAACTTCTAGACCGTTATAAATCTCAGTAGTAGATGTTAGAAGGGAGTAAAGAAGCGTTAATAGAATTGGCGCATTACAAAATGCCTTTTGGTAAATATAAAGACGAATACCTTATAGATATTCCTGAGTATTATTACACATGGTTTAAACAGAAAGGATTGCCGAAAGGAAAACTTGGTATGATGATGCAGCAAATGCATGACATTAAAATTAACGGATTAGAGGATATTATATACAAGATTAAAACAGAGTTCAAGAAGTAAACTCATCAATATATAGGTTCTTTAATAACATATCAACAAACCTTAAACAATTCTAATAATCCTCGTTTTATTTTGTAAATTTGCCTGCGTTTAACAACGCAACATGACAAAAGAAACCAAATACATTTTTGTAACCGGAGGTGTAACTTCTTCTTTAGGAAAAGGGATTATTGCTGCATCTTTAGCAAAACTTCTACAAGCACAGGGTTACAGAACCACCATTCAGAAATTAGACCCTTACATTAATGTCGACCCGGGAACATTAAACCCATATGAACACGGGGAATGTTATGTAACAGATGATGGTGCTGAAACAGATTTGGATTTGGGGCACTACGAGCGATTCTTAAATGTACCAACTTCACAAGCTAATAATGTGACTACTGGACGTATATACCAAAGTGTTATAGAAAAAGAACGCCGTGGAGAGTTTTTAGGAAAAACGGTACAAGTCATTCCACATATCACAGATGAGATCAAACACCGAATCCAAATCCTTGGTAATTCTGGTGATTATGATATTGTTATTACTGAGATTGGTGGAACAGTTGGTGATATTGAGTCTTTGCCGTATGTTGAAGCCGTGCGTCAATTAAAGTGGGAACTTGGAGTAGAAAATGCTCTAGCCGTTCATTTAACTCTGGTACCCTACCTGTCAGCTGCGGGTGAGTTAAAAACAAAGCCTACACAACACAGTGTAAAAACTTTAATGGAAAGCGGAGTGCAGGCAGACGTTTTGGTATGTAGAACAGAGCATGAGCTTAGTGACAATATCAAGATAAAATTAGCTCGTTTTTGTAATGTGCATAAAGATGCTGTTATTCAATCTATTGATGCATCTACCATTTATGATGTACCAAATTTAATGCTAGACGAAGGCCTAGATAAAGTTGTTCTAGAAAAGTTAGGACTCACAAGTTCTACTCCAGATTTAGAACAATGGAATGCATTCTTAAAGCGTCACAAAAACCCTAAAAGTGAAGTAACAATTGGACTTATAGGTAAATATGTTGAACTCCAAGACTCCTACAAGTCCATATTAGAGGCTTTTATTCATGCGGGTGCTGAAAATGAAGTGAAGGTTAAAGTAGAAACTATTCATTCAGAATATTTAACGCCTGAAAATGCTGAAAATAAATTAAAACACTTACATGGTGTGTTAGTTGCTCCAGGTTTTGGAGAGCGAGGTATTGAAGGTAAAATACAAGCGGTTAGATACGTAAGAGAGCAAAACATTCCATTTTTAGGAATATGTTTAGGAATGCAAATGGCAGTGATAGAATATGCACGTAATATTCTTGGGATTAAAGATGCCAACTCAACGGAGATGACAGATTCCACATTGAATCCGGTTATTGATCTTATGGAAGCTCAGAAGAGCATTACTGATAAAGGCGGAACAATGCGTTTGGGGTCTTGGCGATGTGATATAAGTGAAGGGAGTATTGCTCATAATGTCTATAAAACGGATACTATAGAAGAGCGCCATAGACATCGTTATGAATTTAATGATGATTACAAAGCTCAGATCGAAAGTGCGGGAATGAAAGCTACCGGTCTTAACCCTGACACTGGCCTCGTTGAAATTATAGAAATACCAAGTCATAATTGGTTTGTCGGTGTACAATATCATCCTGAATATAAGAGCACTGTAGCCAATCCACATCCATTATTTGTCGCTTTTGTCGGCGCAGCCCTAAATTTCAAAAATCAGAATAATAGTGTCAGTATGGCACAAAATTAATATTGGATAGCTTTTTGATATTGCATTAAGAAGTTAAGAGACCTTATATTGCGAAGTAATAAGGTCCAATTAATATGAAAATATATAGATGGAAGAAAGAAAATTAGACATTAACTCCATAATAGGTTTTATACTTATTTTCGGAATCTTAATATGGATTATGTACCAGCAGGCTCCAACTCCTGAGGAAGTTGAGGCTCAAAAACAAGCTGAACAAGAGCAACTTGAAGCTGAAAAGAAAGCCAAAGAAGCCGAACAAAATGAAACTTTGGTCACATCTTCAGAAGACTATTCTAATACTTCAGTAAAAGATTCAACACAATTAGTAGCTATTCAAAATAGATTAGGTGCTTTTGCTTATGCGTCTACATTACCTTCTGCAACAGATAATGAAACTACAGTCAATACAGATGTATTTGAATTAAAGTTTAGCAACAAAGGAGGACATTTGTCTCAGGTAAAACTAGTGAAGTTTGTAGATTATGATTCGCTTCCAATTTACATCGTTAAGGATGGCAATGCCGCATTCAATATTAATTTCGGAACTACAGATAATAGAACACTTAATACAAAGGATTTATACTTCCAGCCTAATGTAACCAAGAGTGGTGAAAATACTGTGGTATCGATGAAGTTGAAAGTATCAGAATCCAAATATTTAGAATATCGATATGAATTGAAACCTGACGATTACATGATTGACTTTTCTATCAAATCAGAAGGGCTCGATAATGTAATCAACAGTTCGCAACAAATTGATCTCGACTGGAGCCAAAAAGGCTACAGACATGCGAAGAGTATTACATACGAGAATCGATATACACGTTTAACCTATCAGCACGATGGCAATAAGATTGATAAATTATCTCAAATGGGGGATGATGAAGAAACAGAAGTAGATGTATCATGGTTGTCTTACCGCCAGCACTTCTTTAGTTCAATATTAGTAGCAGACCAACCTTTTAAGTCTGTAGCCATGAGCTCTAAAAACTTAGTAGAGGACGAAGAAATAGACAGTGTATATACAAAACTATATACATCGAAATTGCCACTAGAGTTCAAAGGGGGTCAACTTAATGAAAATCTGAGTTTATATTATGGACCTACAGACAGTAAAGTCTTAAAGACTTACGGTAAAGGACTAGAAGAAAGTATTCCATTTGGTTGGGGTATTTTTGGCTGGATTAATAAAGCTTTATTTATACCATTATTTGGTTGGTTAAGCTCATTCCTACCCTATGGTATTGCTATTATTGTGATGACCTTATTGGTAAAACTTCTATTATCATTTGTACAGTATAAGCAGTTTTTATCACAAGCTAAAATGCGTATCCTCAAGCCAGAGTTAGATGCTATTAGAGCGAAGTATAAGGACAATAAGATGAAAGCACAGCAAGAGACAATGGCACTGCAGAGTAAAGCAGGAGCAAGTCCTTTGAGTGGATGCTTGCCGGGTCTTATGCAGATACCTGTATTCTATGCCTTGTTCATGTTTTTCCCTACGGCTTTCGACCTAAGACAAAAGAGTTTCTTGTGGGCAAAAGACTTATCTTCATACGATACGGTTTTAGAATTGCCTTTCAATATTCCATTTTATGGAGATCATGTAAGTTTATTTCCACTTTTAGCAGCTATAGCCATTTTCTTTTATATGAAAATGACCACAGGGCAACAGATGGCTTCACAACCGACTCAAGAAGGGATGCCGGATATGAGTAAAATGATGAAGTACATGATTTACTTCTCTCCATTATTAATGCTGGTTTTCTTTAACAACTACGCATCAGGATTGAGTTTATATTACTTCATTTCTAACTTGGTGAGTATAGCCATTATGTTAGTGATTAAGAACTACATTATTGATGAAGATAAAGTATTGGCTAAAATAGAAGTGAGTAAGAGCAAGCCGAAGAAAGAAAATCGTTTCCAACGTAAGATGAAAGAAATGATGGAGCAAGCTGAGCAACAAAAGAAGGCGCAGCAACGTAATAAGAAGCGTTAATCAATAAATAATTGTCGATATAAAAAAAGCCTTTTGTAATCCAAAAGGCTTTTTTAGTTGTTGGTTAGATAGTTAACTGCATAACAATTTTTTCTTTTTCATAATACGTTATTTTGTTACTATCGATTTTTGAAAAAGCCTCTAATTCTCATCAGAGGCCTTTTACTAACTAAATCAATCAATATAAAAATGTGAGGTAATCAGCCTCGAAGTTTCCTTATTCTAATGTTGGTAAAATAACACGTCCAACAACGTGTACCACACCATTAATACCTTGTATATCTACAAGTGTTGTAACAATATTTGTTTCACGATCGTTTGGATCTGTAATTGTAAAGTTTGTAGCATCTATGGTAATATTACCATTTAATGTTGGTACACTTCCGTTAGTAAGTTCAGATGATCTTACATTATCACCTACAACATGAATACCTAAAACAGCTTCAACAGTTGCAGGGTCTAAATCACCTAGTCCGGTATTTCCTGATGGGTCTAACTCTAATAATAAATCACCGAATGCGGCATTAGTAGGTGCAAATACAGTGAAAGGGCCATTACCTGAAAGTGTACCAATAAGATTTGGTGATGGATTCTGTGAGTCTGCCGATTGTAGTGCCGCAACCAAGTTTGATAACTCAGGATTAGATGTAGCAAAAGTGACTACAGTAGGGCGATCAATAACTGCATTTACAATATGTACTGTACCATTAGTAGCAGATACATTAGGTGTAGAAACTGTAGATACTCCATTAAATACAACACCATTAGAAGTGTCAAAATATAAGCTTAGAAACGCATTATCTGGTCCGGTAGCATTGGTATTTGTATACCCCGAACCTGCGTTGATAAGGTCATTAGAAGTAACGTTACCAGAGATAACATGGTTAAGTAAAATCTGTGCTAATACATCAGTTGGCACATCATCTAATGAGTTGAAGTTGTTAGCTGCTAAAAATGCTGTAAAAGCATCATTTGTAGGTGCTAGTACTGTGAATGGTCCAGTACCACCTAATATAGTTACTAAATCACCATCGGCACGTTGTAAAGCGTCTACTAATGTACTTAAACTTGGTGTTGCTAGAGCTAAATCTACAACCGTAGTTGTCTGAGCGGTTGGTCCGCCGTTGTCATCATCACTGCTACAAGCTGTTAATCCTAAAACCACAAGAAATAATGGTAGCAATTTTAATGTTTTTGAAATAATTTTCATTTTTTTGAGTTTTAAATTGTTCAACATTACAAACATTAGTTTGTTTAACGAATTTACAAAATGATTAAACAAAATATCTTTTTTGTCATTTTTTTTACAATAATTTTAACAAATCTGCATGCCCAAAAACCAGTTAATCAGCTCGATAATGACGGTAAAAGGCACGGAATATGGACAAAAAACTATGAAGGAACAGATCAGGTACGTTACAAAGGTCAGTTTAGGCATGGGAAGGAAATAGATACATTTAAGTTCTATAAATTATCCGGAGGAAAGAGTGTTCTGAGTGCCATAAAAGTATTTAACGATACTGATAACAAAGCTGAAGTAAAATTTTATACATCAACAGGAAAGCTTGTTAGTGAGGGAAAAATGGAAGGTAAGAACTATATAGGCAAATGGATCTACTATCATATGAAGTCTAATGCAGTAATGATTGAAGAGTATTTTAATAGTAACGGTCAACTTGATGGATTTCGATATGTATACTTTAAAAATGGAAATGTAGCTGAGCAACTAAATTATGCTAATGGAAAGCTGTCTGGTGAATCTAAATGGTTTTCAGAACAAAAAAAACTGATAAGAGTATCCTTATATAATAATGATGAACTTAATGGAGATACTACCTATTATGACACCTCTGGTAATGTATCTTCAAAAGGGAAATACAAAGACGATAGAAAAGTTGGTTTGTGGGAATATTATAAGAATGGAAAGCTCACAAAAAAAATCAATCATACCACAAAGGAAATCTTTCCTGTTAAACAATAGTTTTTTACTATTTAGAGTATAGATTATGTAAATAAGATCTGGTGTGAATTAACCTTTTATATTTTGTAATTTTGCCTCACAATTTTAGACCATATAAAAATGAAACGAGTTATTGTGGGACTTTCGGGTGGTGTTGACTCTAGCGTTGCAGCTTATCTTCTAAAGCAGCAAGGCTATGAGGTTATTGGTCTATTCATGAAGAATTGGCATGATGATTCTGTGACTATTTCTGACGAATGCCCTTGGTTAGAAGATAGTAATGATGCCATGATTGTGGCAGATAAACTAGGTATCCCTTTCCAAACAGTTGACCTCAGTGTACAATATAAAGAGCGTATTGTAGATTATATGTTCGATGAATATGCAAAAGGACGAACACCTAATCCGGATGTTCTATGTAATAGAGAAATAAAATTTGATGTTTTTATGGACATTGCCATAGAACTTGGAGCAGACTATGTGGCAACAGGACACTACTGTAGAAAAGGAACTATTGATAAAAATGGTCAAACGATATACCAGCTCCTTGCCGGAAAAGACAATAATAAAGACCAGTCATACTTTTTATGTCAGTTATCTCAAGAACAGCTTGGTAAGGCATTATTTCCTATAGGAGAACTTACAAAACCCGAAGTTAGGGCTATTGCTGCTGAGCAAGGACTCATTACAGCTGAAAAAAAAGACTCACAAGGATTGTGCTTTATTGGTAAAGTTAGGCTGCCTGATTTTTTACAACAGCAACTTCAACCTAAAGAGGGGGTGATTGTAGAAATTGACGCAGATAGTAATTATTATCATAATAAAAGCACAGGTTTTGGCTCTAAAAAGGAAGAATTAGAATACCTCACAAAAAAAGATCATTATACAATTAATGATGGTACTGTAGTAGGAAAACATCAAGGTGCGCATTTCTTTACCAAAGGGCAACGTAAAGGACTTGCTGTGGGGGGAACAAAAGACCCCTTGTTTGTTATAGATACTAATGTAGAAACTAATGTTATCTATACTGGACAAGGAAAGGCACATCCTGGATTATATAAAAGAGCCTTGTTTATTTCTAATGACGAATTGCACTGGATACGAGAAGATTTAGCATTAGAGGTCGACGAGACAATGATGGTAAAAGCACGAATTCGTTACAGACAACCGCTTCAAGATGCAACATTACATAAGGTAGATTCTGGTTTGTATATCGAATTTAAAGCGCCTCAGTCTGCAATTACTGAAGGGCAATTCGCAGCATGGTACTTAAATGATGAGTTAGTAGGTTCGGGAGTAATTTCTTAAATTGCAATAAAAGAAAAGCTATGATCCAAAAGATTTTTACGCTTTTATTGCTTCTTATTTCAATAAACAGCATAGCACAGCAAGATGCCTGGGTTTATCTTACGGATAAGGCCAATGTACAAGATGCTATAAATAACCCAATTACTATACTTACACAAAAGGCCATTGATAGAAAACTGCAACATAACATTCCTATTGATGAGAGTGATGTGCCGGTTAATGAGGCCTATATTACACAACTAAAACAACAATCTGGTATTACGGTAATGGCCAAATCCAAATGGTTTAATGCAGTACATGTTAGAGGTACTGAAGCCGATATCAATGCACTATCATCTTTAAGTTTTGTTGACAGTATAGATTTTGCTGATAAGAGCCTGAATAGTATGTCTAGAAGTGCATCTCAGTTAAATAAGTTTGAAATAGAAGAAACCTTGGTAAGCTTCAATTATGGGAGCACTCAAAATCAAGTTGAAATGATTAATGCAGATGATTTGCACCTTGATGATTTTACAGGTGAAGGAATTACGATTGCAGTAATGGATTCCGGATTTCCTAATGTTAATACGATGGGAGCCTTCCAAAGATTAAGAGACAATAACGATCTTTTAGATGGTTATGATTTTGTCGATAGAACCTCCAATGTTTATGCATTTACTGGAAGTTCACATGGAACACGTGTATTAAGTGATATGGCAGCTTTCATACAAGATCAATTTGTTGGTACTGCCCCTGATGCCTCTTATTATTTATTTAGAACTGAAGATGTAGCTAGTGAAAATCCTGTTGAAGAAAGCTATTGGGTAGAAGCTGCTGAACGTGCAGATAGTCTTGGTGTGGATATGATTAATACATCTTTGGGTTATAGGGTATATGACAATTCCAATTATGATTACACACCTGCTGATATGGATGGTCAGACGGCATTTATTACTCGAGGTGCTTCTAGAGCTGTACAAAAAGGAATTCTAGTAGTTACAAGTGCGGGTAATGCAGGAGCAACAACTTGGCAAACCGTTGGAGCACCAGCAGATTCTCCAGATGTATTATCTGTAGGAGCAGTAGACGAAAATGGTAACTATGCAAGTTTCAGTTCAATAGGAAGCACTGCACAGCCCACTCAAAAACCTGATGTTGTAGCTAGAGGACAAACTGCTTTTGTGATTAGTGAATTAAATACAGTAACACAAAACAACGGAACCTCATTTAGTTCTCCTATTTTATGTGGTGGAATTGCTTCGTTATGGCAAGCATTACCAGATGCATCACCAACCCAAATAATGCAATTTGTAAGAGAATCTGCGTCTCAGTTTAACACCCCTGATAATTTTTTAGGACATGGTATTCCAAATTTAGCTTTGGCGCGATCAATAGGATTGAGTGTTCTTGAGAATCAAATTACTGAATTTGGTGTGTTTCCAAACCCTGCTTCAGATCAAATCGAGATTGTACTTCCGGGAGGAATTGATACTACTCAGATAACCATATACAATCAATTAGGGCAGCGTGTGCTAAAAACAAGCTTAACAAGAAATAATACTGCGGTTGATGTATCTAATATGGCTACAGGCATATACCTGTTAAGAGTAGAATCACAGACAAGATCAAAAACTTTTAAACTTATAAAATCTTAATGGCGAATAGAATTACAACGCTTTTTGGAATTGAATACCCAATTATTCAAGCCGGAATGATATGGAACAGCGGATGGCGCCTTGCTTCTGCAGCAAGTAATGCAGGAGCTTTAGGGCTTATTGGAGCAGGTTCTATGTATCCTGATGTACTACGGGAGCATATTCAAAAATGTAAAGCAGCAACAGAACATCCTTTTGGTGTTAATGTTCCTATGCTATACCCTAATATTGAAGAGATCATGAATATCATCGCAGAGGAAGGCGTAAAGATTGTGTTTACTTCAGCAGGAAACCCAAAAACATGGACCTCTTGGTTACAAGAAAGGAACATTACTGTGGTGCATGTGGTAAGTAGTGTAAAGTTCGCATTAAAAGCACAAGATGCTGGTGTGGATGCTGTAGTTGCCGAAGGGTTTGAAGCTGGAGGTCATAATGGTAGAGATGAAACAACTACATTGACACTTATTCCTATGGTCAAGGAGCAATTAAATATTCCTTTAATAGCAGCAGGAGGTATTGCTACCGGACAAGCCATGTTAGCGGCTATGGTGTTGGGTGCTGATGCCGTACAGGTAGGAAGTCGATTTGTAGCTAGTGAAGAATCATCGGCCCATGACGCTTTTAAACAAGTGGTTGTTGATGCCAAAGAAGGAGATACACAACTAACACTTAAAGAATTAGCACCTGTGCGTCTCATAAAGAACAAATTCTATAATGAAGTTCAGGAATTATACAAAAAAGGACCTACCGTAGACGAATTAAAAGAGCTTCTAGGTAGAGCCAGAGCCAAACGCGGGATGTTTGAAGGTGATCTAGAAGACGGCGAATTAGAAATAGGTCAAATCTCTGGATTAATACACGATATAAAACCCACTGCTCAGATCGTTAAAGACATGATGCAAGAGTTTGAAGCAGCAAAAAAAGCAGTAGAAAAACTCTAATATTTCTTTTTAGTTAAATAGGTCTTTAGGTCAACTTTATATAAACGACTCAGTCCATTATCATAAGATGAAAATAGGGTTTTAAGGTCATCTACAGTTTTCTTCTTATCTGTAGTTGCATAGTTTCCTAATCGCTTACTAGTAAAATAAAGGGTATTAGTATTAGTATCAACATATGGACAATATTCCATTTTACTAGTATTTACCTGTTCACCCATATTTTTAGCTTCACTCCATTTACCATCTTTGTTGTAAGAAATATACAAATCACCGCTTCCCAAACCATCTTTCCTATTATAACAGCTATAGATCATAAAAGATTCATCCGGAGCTACATATGCATTAAACTCATAGCCCTCAGAATTTACGCCTTCACCTAATGATCTTGGTGTTGTGTACTTTCCGTCAACATATTTACTAACATAGATATTATCCCTTTGTTTTAACTCTTTATCATCTAGAGTGAAATATAAATTCCCGGAATTGGTGATGGCAGGATAAAACTCATCTTTAGAGGTATTAATCGGAGCACCCATATTAATTGGTTTTGACCATTCAGACTTTAAAGTTTCACGCTTTACATACCAAATGTCAAAATCTTTAGTCTCAGAACTAGTATTATCCATTGGACGATTAGAGGCAAAGTATAATGTTAACCCATCACTTGAAAAGAAAGGTTCAATGTCAAAATATTGTCCTGAAAAACTGATAACTTTTGATTTAGACCAAGTACCATTCTGCTTTTTTACTGTGATTAGCGCCGAGACCTCTCCCATAAAACTCTGTGCAGAAAACACAGCCTCATCCTGATTAGGTGAAATAGCAATATCTCTGACGTTTGGAAATTCTGAAACTGCAGCTTCTAAAAAAGGTTCAACAGTGTTTTGCGTATATACAATTAAAGCTGTAAATAAACAGCAGAGGGTAATTATAAATTTCATATGAATTGATTTAGTAATTCAATCTACAAAATATCAAATTTGATAAACGTTAAGTAGTGTTAATTTCTCTTGGTCCCGATGCAGATTAACCAAAATTCAAAATTTTGATCCAAAAAGAGTGCGACAGCCACTCTTGTTTATTGTAACCAGACTGATTTTTTAAGTGCGTGTCGTATTTTCTATATCATCATTACAAAAAAATACTCCTTTTTAAGGGTGCTTTTTCACTTTTAAGACAAGGCAATTTTTGTTTTGCGTTCGGTTGGTATAAAAATTCACCTTTAATAGACAATTCTCCCGCTCAGCCTACTTTAATTTATTGAGGTCTTTTTATGCCTTTATTTTGTCCCATCAAAAGTTTAATTACAATTTATAAAAAATGAAAAAGAGAAATTTATTTAGTAAACTATTTATGGTTAATGCACTACTAGTAGTATTAACTTTACTATCATCATGTAACGATGATGACAATGCTATAAACATCAATGATGACGACAATGTAGCTACAACCACATTCAGATTGACATTAAGAAATGCAATTAATTATCTTAATGCTCAACGAATTGGTGATGGACCTTTAACGAACACAGGAGATTCGTTTGTAGTATCTTTTAAAGCGACGAGAGGTACGTATCTAAGTTTTGCAAACATGTTTGCACAAAGTAATGACTGGTTTTTCGGAACAGATGGTCAAGGTATTAGATTATGGGATGGTGATACACCTAAAACAGGAGATATATCTAGTTACTTAAGAGTTTGGGATGCAGGAAGTGAAGTAGACGAAGCTTTCTTAACAGATTTTCCTAATACAATCTATACGGCTCCTAATCAATCTGCACCTAATACAGGACCTGCTGATGATAATAATGTAGTAAGAGATACCGGAAGAAATATTCTTGCATACATGTCTGCATACTTAGATTATGATACTTCAAGTAGAGAATTTACCTTAACTATTATTAAAGCAGATAGAGAAGCTTTACACAACCCTGCATTTATCACTCCTGGGATATTAGTAGTTCACACTCAAGATAATGCTTTATTCGAAGTAGGTGAGCCATTAAGAAACAATGGGTTTGAGAGCTTAGCTGAAGACGGGTCGCCAATGGCTGTATATGAGTGGTTCACTGAAGAAGGATCTACAGGAGCACCATTACGTCTTTCTTCTTCAATGTCTGTACTATCACCTGCTGTAGCGTATGTGCACCCGGGAACACAAACACCATTATTTACAAGAGGTGAACCAATAACAAGTGATAACGGATTAGAAGAGTTAGCCGAAGATGGAGACCCATCTAGAGCTTATGATTACTTAAATAACATGGAAGGTGTTACTGCAGTAAGAAGTGATGGACCGGTATTACCTGGGGGATCTGTATCTTTTACAATTGAAGCAAGGCCTGGAGATCGACTAAACTTTGCTACCATGCTTGTATCTACTAACGATTGGTTTATTTCTAATAACCAACAAGGTATCGAGTTATTCAATGAAGACGGAACACCAAAGTCAACATTTGAAACGTATAAAAACTATTTATTCGATTCTGGGACAGAAGAAGACCAAGCGGTTGGATTAGGTGACGGGCAACCAATGCTAGGTAATGTTCCTGTAGCTGACGATTTTGATACAGATGTAAGACGTGTTACTGCTCTAAACGATGTGCAATTTGGTAAAGGTGTTATCAATAGTGCAGCTGGAGTTACTCAAGAAGTAGATGATAGAGGAGGGTATAACCTTATAGATGTTATAGTTGAAAGAATTAATTAAGGGTTGATTTATATTAATTTGTTTAATGTGGGGTGCTTTTTTAAAAAGCACCCTTTTTTAGTTGTTTATTGCTCTGTAGCTAAAGTCAAAACTGCTACTTTTGCAAAATGATTTTAAGCAACTACACAAAAGAATTCAGGTACAATTTGAAGTTGGCATCTCCGGTTATGCTGGGTATGTTAGGTCATACCTTTGTGGCTTTTGTGGACAATATCATGGTGGGACAATTAGGATCTGCAGAGCTTGCAGCTGTCTCACTAGGGAACAGCTTTATTTTTATAGCCATGTCACTAGGGATTGGTTTTTCAACAGCTATAACGCCTTTAGTAGCTGAAGCAGATTCTGAAGGCAATTTCAATAAGGGAAAATCTGCATTTAAACACGGATTGTTTCTTTGTACGGTTCTTGGTATTGTACTCTTCTTAATGCTATTGCTTTCTAAGCCGTTAATGTCTGTGATGAAGCAGCCGGAAGAGGTTGTTGTTTTAGCAAGACCTTATCTAAATTTAGTTGCTTTTTCTCTGGTGCCTCTTATTGTTTTTCAAGCTTTTAAACAATTTAGTGACGGACTCTCTTTGACCAAATACCCTATGTATGCTACTATAGTAGCCAATGTTTTGAATGTAGGTATCAATTACTTACTCATCTTTGGAAAGTTTGGTTGTCCCAAACTAGGAATTGTAGGTGCTGCAGTGGGAACTTTAGTGTCAAGATTTGTGATGCTATTCTTTTTGTGGTGGTTGCTATCTGGGAGAGAAAAATCAAAAGCCTATGTGACAAAGATTAAGATTTTTGTTTTAGAGTCTGCTACGCTCAAAAAAGTCACAAACCTTGGATTGCCAAGTGCTATGCAAATGCTTTTTGAGGTTGCTATTTTTACTGCAGCAATATGGTTAAGTGGTACCTTAGGTAAGAATCCTCAAGCGGCAAATCAAATTGCACTTAATTTATCTTCAATGACATTTATGGTAGCTATGGGGTTAAGTGTTGCAGCTATGATTCGTGTTGGGAACCAAAAAGGGCTAAAAGATTACAAGGCATTGAAACGCATTGGCGAATCCATTATAATACTAGGGATATGCTTTGCGGTCATTTTCGCATTACTATTTATAGTATTTCATAATCTCTTACCCTATATGTATGTCGATTTTGATAACCCAATGCATGCTCTTGATACCTCTGAAGTTGTAGAAATAGCCTCTACACTATTATTAGCTGCAGGAATATTTCAGATTAGCGACAGCATACAAGTGATAGCTTTAGGCGCGTTAAGAGGATTGCAGGACGTTATGATACCTACACTGATTACATTTGTTTCTTATTGGTTGATAGGCTTTCCTGTGAGTTATTTTCTTGGTCAACCTGAGTATTACGGTAGCTTAGGGATTTGGTTAGGCTTACTAGCCGGATTGAGCAGTGCTGCAATTTTATTGTATATTCGGTTTAATTATTTAACAAAGCGATTAATTTTACAGCAAGAAAGCAGTTAAATTTATGGAACTACCAAAGTTTATTCTCGGCGATAATACAGATCATCCAGACACAATATTTATTGTTCATACTGAATTCCCTAGGTTTATTATTAACCTTGAAAATGATGAGATAGAATGGTTTGAAGAATTTGATGCTCATGATCAAAAAGAGCTGGAAAAAGAAATGGGGAACCTAGTTCAGGAAGCCACAGACTTTTACGATAGAGAAGTTAAAAGATATAACGAATAAAATTGTTAGAAACACTTTTAGAATACGATAAAGACTTATTTCTATATCTCAATAATTTAGGTTCTGAGACATGGGATTGGCTATGGTTAATCATAACGGCGAAGATGACTTTCGTACCGCTCTATGCCATCTTATTGTATCTAATTTATAAGAATTTCGGGTTAAAGCCCTTATTAATAATGGTTTTGGTGATTGCAGCTATGATCACATTTACGGATCAGATCACTAATGTTTTTAAAGACACCTTCATGAGACCCAGACCCTGTAGAGAAGAAGACTTATCTGGGATTATGCGTTTTATTGCTGAACGCTGTGGTAAATATGGTTTTTTCTCAGGACACTCATCTAATTCTATGGCAGCTGCAGTCTTTGCAGGACTTTTGTTGAAGCCATATTATAAGAACCTTATATTTATTTTATTGTTCTGGAGTGCCTTAGTGGCCTACAGTAGAATATATGTTGGGGTGCATTATCCAATAGATATTATATGCGGGATGCTTTTTGGAGCGCTTTCAGGGTTTCTGTTTTACAAGATCAATTTGTATATCCTGAAACGGTTTGCTACTTCTTAACTAAATATAGTGTATTCACTAACCGAGCTCTATGACTTCTGGTATCTGGTTCAGCGATATTTAAATCATACGACCCGAGTGCCTCTATAGTATAATCTTTGAGACTGTCATAATCTTGTGGACTTTCTTTATTAGTCAATAATAAGAATGCTGCATCAGATGGTAACTCTAGTTTGCCTTCACTTTTTATACGCTTTATTATATCACCATAATTCCATATCACTTCAGGCGCTACATAATCTAAATGATATAGATTCATGTTTTGTATCTCAGCGTTTTCTTTTATCTCAACGATAGAGCGATAACCATCTTGTATTTGGGTGGTGTTTAAAGGAAGGGCAAAACAACCGATGGTTACCATAAAGGCAATCAACAAATAAAATGTATATGCTATTCGCTTTTGGTATAAGGATCTAAAAATCAATATTCCAATAGTAAACAGAAGTATTGATGCTATAATATAGCGGATTAATTGGGTGCCAGATAAGTCTATCTTTAAAATGAAAACAGAGGAGGGAAATGCAATAGCAATAAGACCTATTAAACCAAAATTGAAATAAACGGGCCAAGCATCATATTTTTTGCTCATTGTCTTAAATGAGCGTATGATAAAATCGATATAAAATCCAATATTAATAGCCAAAGGAATAAGTACAGGCATTAAGTATCTCGACTTTTTTTCGGGAATAATAGACAGTAAAATAAAAGCGATTATGGTCCAGAAGAAACTAAACTTATACGCCTTTAAATGACTGACGCGAGACTTCATATATGGGTATAAGAGACTTATAAATGCTGGAATGGTCCACAAACCACTTTGTGTAAAGAAGCTCCAATAATAATAAAAAGGCCTAACGTTATAACTGCTCCAGTTTGATGTTTCTTTACTAGCTATGGCTGTAAATGTTTCCGGATCAGCAACACGTACATAAAAATACCACCAGCCGCCAACTGCAAGCCCTACAATAATGAATACGAAAATTATGCTGTAAAATTTAAAGTTCTTCTTATAACGATAAACAATTCCATAAGCAATCAAAAATGATAAAAACAACACATAAAGTGATACCGGACCCTTAGATAATACAGAACACCCTAAAAAGAGAATAAACGGTACAGCATGCTTAAAAGAAACAGCTCCAAGCTTCAATAAATTAAACAAATGATATAGAGCAATGAGCATGAACCCATGCGTATAGATATCCCAGGGTGCTTCAATGGTTATGAATATCACATAAAACGAAGTCACTACAATAAGTGCATTTCTTAGACTATGTACTTTATCTTCAACTAACTTATAAGATAAAAGGTAGGTATAAACTCCGGTAACAGCAATCATCAAGATACTGGGGAGACGAATAGCAAAAAGACTTTTAATACCAAATATACTTCCAAAAACGGCTGTGATCCATGTAGGGAGCGGTGGTTTCTGATACCTGGGCTCACCATTCATGGTTGTTAACAGCCAGTTATCATCTGCTAACATCTCTCTTGCAGTAATAAAATTACGTGCTTCCATAATAGAAACGGGTAGTGTATCTATTGTGAATGCTAGCATAATCAATACTACAGAAAAGATAGCCAGAATAGGGTAGGATGATAATCGATTAAGCATCTTGTTTTTGAATTAAATACAAGTTTCTAGAATATATGAGGGTGCCAAACAAATGACCCACAAAGAGCACAGGGTCTTTGCGGATAACAGCATAGATTAGTATCATAACACCTCCAATTAAACTTAATAACCAAAATCCAAGAGGTAAGGTGGACTCTTTTCTGTATTCTGAATGTATCCATTGGTACACAAACCGTAATGTGAAAATAGTTTGCGATATAATACCGAGGATCATTAACCAGAATGGAATAGCTTCATTCTTAAACAATAGCTCTAGATCTATCTTATTATTGTTGAAATAGTAGATGACGATTGCAGCGGGAAATAAC
This sequence comes from Winogradskyella sp., assembly GCA_965230605.1. Lineage (GTDB taxonomy): Bacteria > Bacteroidota > Bacteroidia > Flavobacteriales > Flavobacteriaceae > CBDDLD01. The sequence continues at coordinate 1,019,554 of CBDDLD010000004.1, forward strand.
AAAAGAAGATAACGTACTACAACCGGAAACTTTACCCATTGGCCCTGTAGTTGAAGGTTTCTAATGTATATAAAATAAGTTAAACTTTGCCCAAACATAATGGCAAAATCCAATCTCAGATATCCATAAATAAATAACAGGAAGGAAGCTACTAAACTAAGGGTCCAGAAGATCGTCGGTGTGATGACTTTTCGTTGTTTTTCAGAAGTTAGCCATTGGATAATTAATCGAGAAGAAAAAAGAATCTGTGCTAAAAAACCGATACTATATATTAGCCAATCACTCATTCGCTTTTCTTTAATATATCATAGTTGATATACTTTTTCTTCATCCATAAATAAGCAAAGCAGTCCATAAGTGGCCCCAACAAGCGATTCCAGAGACCAAACTTGGCCGTCCCAGCAATTCTTGGGAAATGACGTACAGGGATTTGAGTAATGCGTCCATTTTGTAACAAGATCATGGCTGGAAGAAAACGATGAAGCCCTCTAAACATAGGAATGCGCTTTGCATAATCTGTTCTTATGATTTTTAGAGGACAACCGGTATCATCCATACCATCTTTTGTAAAGGCACGTCTAATGCTATTAGCAATCTTAGAAGACATGTTTTTTACAAAAGAATCCTTACGATCTGCTCTTACACCAGTAACCAATTCGTGGTTGTCAATATGCTCTAACAATAGATTAAAATCTTCCGGCGATGTCTGAAGATCAGAATCTATATATCCTACATAATCTGAAGTCACTGTGTCAAATCCAGCTTTTATAGCGGCACTTAAACCTCGATTTTCTTTAAAACAGATATATTCAAAAGCCTCATGGCGTTGACATATCCCCTCAATAAGAGCTTGGCTGTTATCTACAGAACCGTCATTTACAAAAAGTACAGAAGTAGATACATTTGCGATATCAATGTAATCTGATAGTTCGGCTTCAACGCGCTCAAGATTATCTTCCTCATTGTATACCGGAACAACAATCGTTAGTTTGTAAGGCATGTTTTTGGTTTAGTAAGTCGACACAAAAATATTGTTTTTTTGCATTACACCGAATCCAATAGGCTGATTCCTAAATTTGACGTTTATTTGTGATGATGAATTGACTACAATAAATAGTACTAAAGTCATTATTTTAGTGGTCTGTAAAGAAGATACATAAATATGAAAATTGTTGTCACTGGAATAGCCGGTTTTATAGGATCTCATACCGCAGAGCGATTATTAGCTATGGGTCATGAGGTGATAGGCGTCGATAATTTCTCGTCTTACTATAGCTTAGAGCTTAAAACTATGAATGCCGAAGCAGTTAAATCTAAAGGGGCAAGTATCTTAGAGCACGATTTACGAGATGAAGCCATTGTAGATCACTTACCAAATGATATCGATTACATTTTTCATTTTGCTGCCCAGCCGGGGATCTCACAGACATCAACATTTGAAGATTACTTTTCTAATAATATCATAGCTACCAAAAATTTAGTGGATTATGCTTTAGCATGTCCAAACTTAAAGCTATTCGTAAATATTGGTACTTCTTCTATTTATGGACTTGAAGCAACATATCCGGAGCATATTTCACCGAAGCCTGCATCACACTATGGTGTTACTAAATTAGCAGCAGAACAGTTAGTATTGCAAAAGAGTAGAGAATTACAAATGAAGGGTTGTTCGTTACGTTTATATTCTGTAATAGGCCCTAGAGAACGACCGGAGAAGATGTATACCAAACTCATTGCTCTAGGACTGAAAGATGAAGCCTTCCCATTATTTGAAGGGAGCGATAAACACCTTAGAAGCTTTACTTATGTTGGCGATATAGTTGATGGTGTAGTAAGCGTTATCGGAAATGAAGATAAGGTAGATGGCGAAGTGATTAACCTAGGAACAGAAGTAGAGCATACTACCCAGGAAGGTATTGAAGCTGTTGAACAAGTGATAGGTAAGTCGATAAGAATAGACATCAAACCAAAACGTGCAGGAGATCAAACACGAACAAAGGCTAATATAGATAAGGCACGTGAACTTCTAAATTACAATCCACAAACTTCACTTATAGATAGTGTTCGCTATCAAGTAGAATGGTATAAAGAGAATTTTTTATAAACTTAATAGATACTCTGCAGCAGCAAAAGGTGTAGTCTGACCAGTTTCAACGAGTTGAACTTGTGCTTTTAAGGCGTGTTTTATGTCTGGTTTATTGTAAAAATCAGACTTGAGTCGCTCATCAATTGTTTGTACTAACCAATATGTATTCTGATTATTACGATTGTTTTCAAAATAATGATTGGCTTTGGTACTTTCTATATAAGACGCAATCATATCATCAATTTCGGCAATGCCCTTTTTTTCTATGGCGCTACACATCGAAACTTTTGGTTGCCAACCCGATTCTTTTTCAGGATACAAATGAAGTGCTCTCTTAAATTCCAACTTAGCACTTTTAGCAGTCTTTAAGTTATCGCCATCAGCTTTATTAATGACAATAGCATCTGCCATTTCAATAATACCACGTTTAATACCCTGTAATTCGTCTCCGGCACCGGCAAGCTTTAATAGAAGGAAGAAATCTACCATACTGTGTACAGCCGTTTCGCTCTGTCCAACACCAACGGTCTCTATAATTATGGTATCAAAACCTGCTGCTTCACATAATATGATCGTTTCCCGAGTTTTTCTGGCGACACCTCCTAAAGAATTTCCAGAAGGCGATGGTCTTATAAATGCATTTTTAACCTTGACCAAATCCTCCATGCGGGTTTTATCACCTAAAATACTTCCTTTGCTTAAGGTACTACTAGGATCAACAGCTAAAACAGCAACTTTTTTACCGTGTTCTATATAATGCATGCCAAAGGCTTCTATAAAAGTACTCTTGCCGACTCCCGGGACTCCTGTGATTCCTATTCGTATAGATGAATTAGCATATGGGAGACAATCTCTAATAATGGCATTGGCTTTCTTTTGGTGTTTTACATTGGTGCTCTCTACTAGAGTAATGGCTCTACTTAGCGCCGTAATATTTCCGGAAGTAATATCAGCAACCAAATCATCAACAGAAGGTTGCTTAGAACGCCTTTTCTTGATTTCTTCAATGGAGTGAGAACTTACAGCATCAGGATCTTTAATGCCATCTTTTTCATGCAAGGCTGATGTTTTTTTTGAAGGACTCACAGATACTGTTTCGTATTAATTAATTAGGACGCTTTAAGACATTTAAAGGTACAGCTATTTTTGTACTATCCCAAGCCATGGTAAGCATTAGTTCATCTGTAGAATTGTCAAAAGAGATGGTAAACTGTTCAACTGTTGTGTTTAATTCTTCTATAGGAATTTCAATGTCTACAATATCATAGCGTGGCTCTCGCATAGGTTCCATAAGTTCATTAACACCCCAAGAGTATTGCTTAGAATTAAAAAACACACGCCAGGTGGTTTCATTAGGAATGGTCCATAGAGTGTACTTCCCGGCTGGTAAATAAATACCATCGATCATAAGATCCTTGTTGGTAGAGAAAGTGGTCGCTTCATTAGCTCCGGTTCGCCAAACCTTATCATATGGCACTAAGGCACCAAAAATAGCTCTTCCACGTTTTGAAGGGCGGTTGTAAAAGACTTCCAGTTCCAAATCGTTTAACTTAAATTCTACAGTATCTTTTGGACTCAGAGGTTTTTTAAAGACATCTGTGTAGAAATACATGTAACCTAAAATACCTAATAGAACGAGTATGAGAACAATGATGATGCGTTTTAAAACCATAAAATGACATTTATTATTGCAAATATATTACTTAAGACGTTTAATAGGAACGATATTTAGCAATGTATTTGTACATAAGATGAAGTTTTTTTATAACTTTTTGCAACACTAAAAAAAAACACTCGTCTTTAGAGTGAACTAATCAAAAACCAAAATCAATCAAAGCATGTTTCAAGTAGATGTCATTGAAAAATGCAAACAAAACGACAGACAAGCTCAGCTGAAATTGTACAATCAGTATTGTGACGGTATGCTTGTAGTTGCGCAACGTTTTGTAAAGGATAGTATGGAGGCAGAAGATATTGTTCAGGAATCGTTCATAAAGGCGTTTACTAAAATAGAGCAATATAAAGCTGAAGTTACATTTGGGGCTTGGTTAAAACGTATCGTTATTAATAAAAGTATTGATGTTATTAAATCTAAAAAACAACGTTTGATAGATTTAGAGGAGGTGCACCTTAACGTAGTCGATACAGATTATGAAAACGAATGGTTAGTAGAAGATACAATTACAGTAAATGATGTAAAAGTTGCAATACAGCAATTACCGGAAAAGTATAAGTATGTGGTGATGTTGTATTTAATTGAAGGCTATGACCATCAAGAGATTTCAGAAATTCTAAATATCTCTGAAGTGGCTTCAAGAACACAACTTTCAAGAGGAAAGACAAAATTACAATCGTTATTAAAATTGAAGAAAAATGGCACAAGATCTTAGAGATTTATTTAAAGACCAATCCAACGACTCTCAGACTAAAATGTCTGAAGGCCACGAAGCACGATTCTTGCAAAAACTCGATGAGGCATTACCTCAGGAGAAAAAGTCAAGCAACCGCTGGTATTTAAATATTGCAGCAAGTATCGTAGTCGTATTAGGTATCAGCTATGGTGTAGTTAAGGCTACTGGAGGAGGAGATCTTACTGTTGACCCACCAACCGTTGTTGATGGAGGTGGGGATACTAAAACAGATATTACAACGCTTGGAGACCTGTCACCCGATCTTAAAAAGGTAGAAGACTACTATCTGGCCAGTATTAATCTTGAACTTTCTAAAATTCAATTAACGCCTGAAAATAAGGAGTTGTTCGACGGTTACATTAGCCGATTGGAAGAATTAAATAAGGAGTATGACCGATTAACACTAGAACTCACAGATAATGGTGCCAACGAGTTAACCATTGATGCTTTGATTAATAACCTTAAGTTACGTCTTAACCTATTGTATCGATTAAAGGAAAAATTAAAAGAATTCAACACTGATAGTTTACAACAATCAACCTAATTAAATTAAGTATCAGAAAACGAACAGAAAAATCTTAAGAACAATGAACACTCTAAAAATTAAAATATTACTCTGCTGTTTCATGGTAACAGGAATGTTTGCCCAACAGAAGCTGAGTAAAGTATCTAAATCTATCAATGCCGATAGTGATGTTACTATAGATCTTAATACAAGCTATTGTGAGATCGAAATTGAAACATGGACCAAAAATGCCATAGAAATAGAAGCTTACATTGAAAGTAGTAAGTTATCTAAAGAAGAGTTACAAGACATACTAGAAGGTTGGGACTTAGAAGTTACAGGCTCTGGAGACTATGTGACTATTACTTCAAACTCTGGACGCTTTGGGCGCTTAAACGAAGGCGATTATGCAAGGGTTCTAAAAGAACTAGAATTAAGACTTGCTGATATGCCAGAGATGCCAGAGATGCCAGAGATGCCAGAGATGTTGGTTATGCCAAACATGGCCGATTTCCCTGAAATGCCAGAGATGCCAGAGATGCCAGAATTTCCTGAGTTACCCGAACTTCCAGAAGGTGTTAACTCTATTAACTTTGACTATGACGCCTATAAAGAAGAAGGCGAGAAATACCTTGAACGTTGGAGTGAGGAATATGAAGAAAAATATGGTAAAGAGTTTAAAGAGAAAATGAAAGAATGGGGCAGAAAGTTCGGTGAGTCAGATTACCAAGAGAAGATGGAGAAATGGGGCGAAGAGTATGGTAAAAGGTTTGAAGGCGAATGGGCTGCCAAAATGGAAGCATGGGGTAAAGAGTATGGTAAGCAGTTTGGCAAAGACTGGGAGAAAAAGATGGAAAAATGGAGCAAGCAAATAGAAAAGAACTTTGGTAAAGACTTTGAAAGACGTATGGAAGAATGGGGAGAGCGTTATGGAGAACAACTAGCGCGTCAAGCTGAACGAATTGAAGAACAAGCAGAGCGTTTTGAAGAAAGACGCGAGAAGCGCGATAGAGAACTCGCTGAGCGTTATGCAGAACGTGCAGAGCGTGTAAAAGAACGCGCCGAACGCCATAGAGAGCGTGCTGAGCAAATGGCTGAACGTAGAGATAGATCTTTAGCCAGACGATTGGAGTCTAGAGGCAAAAGCAAAGTAAAGAAGACCATAAAGATTAAAATGCCTAAAAAGGCTAAACTAAAAATGAATGTAAGACATGGAGAGTTAAAATTCTCTTCTGTGATCTATGACCTAGACGCAGATATCTCACATTCTACATTAGTAGCAGAAAACATTGATGGAAGAAATACTTCCATCAATGTTTCTTATTCACCGGTTTTAATTACCAATTGGAATCAAGGGGAATTAAAATTGAATTATGTTGATGAAGCCAAGATCAAAAATGCAGATCGATTAATGCTGAGCTCTAATTCATCAAATATTACAATAGATAACCTTTCAGGTAACGCTATTATTGATGGAAGTTTTGGTGATTTGATTGTTACCAGAATATCGGATTCTTTTAAAAACTTAAACCTTATTTTAGAGAATAGCGATGCGGTAGTGAGCTTACCAAACACAGATTATAGTCTTCTTTTTAAAGGCGAGCGTTCACGTTTTAATAATGAAATGACTACTAAGAAGGTGATCAATAATTATCCAGATGGTAGAGACGCAGATAAAACGATCGTTGTGAATGCTAAATTCAGTACTGTTATTATGCAATAGTTTGCTATTTTTGAGTAGTTGAACTATTGCAAATGACAGACAACACCTTCACAGAATTACTCCAGTCTATTACTACAGAACCTATTTTTCTTCTATCGCCTACTATTCCTATAGAAAAATATACCCCTCTCGATTTATCACCGCAAAACACACAATTAAAATACGTCAACGTATCCTCATCTGATGCATTAGAAGCCTATATATGGAATCATATGAAAGCTCATGATGCTCATGTGGCTTATGGCGGCTATTTAGAACAACGTGCTATCTATCAGCGTAGTGATTATTTTAATCAGGAAGATCCACTTACCGAGCGTAACATTCACCTTGGTCTAGACTTATGGATTGAAGCTGATGCTGACGTATACGCACCTTTAGATGGTGTTGTACATAGTTTCGCAAACAATATGAACTATGGCGATTATGGTCCCACCATTATTTTGAAGCACTACATTAAAGAACAAACGTTTTACACTCTATACGGTCACTTAAGTCTAGAATCTATAAACAGATTAACTGTTGGAACTGTCTTTAAGAAAGGTGAGAAAATAGCGACCTTAGGTGATGCTTCCGTAAATGGAGATTATCCACCGCATCTACATTTTCAGATTGTTAAGGATATGCAGCACTACAGAGGCGACTACCCTGGTGTTACTAATACACAAGACTTAGACTTTTATAAGGGAAATTGCCCTGATCCTCAACTACTCTTAAAGCTTAATCTATAACTGTAACCTAAGATGTCATTTGTTTTTTTGCTAATGATTTTCCTAGGAGGAAACCAATGATAGCAAAGGCACCATCAGACAATGTAAACCAAAGCTCTTTAGGCAATGTAATAATGACAAATAGTGTTGCTGCTAGCATGAATATGCCAACTATGTATGCAGGAACCATGCTTGTTTTTGAGATAAGCCCTGCAACGAACATTCCGGCAGCAATTCCAACAAAATGAGCAATGACTACGAACACTTTTGCGCCGGTTGGAATTTGATCCATGTTATTTTTTATCCATTCCATATCCATAGGATCGGCACCTTCAGGAAGCGGAAATAGGTTATGACCAATAACCGTTTCGAATACATAAACAGCTGCAGAAGCTACAATAAGCCCTACGATAGTAGCAATAACGTTTTTCATAATTTTTGTGGTTAGTTAGTGTTGTAAGGTAATAAAAAAACCTAATAGCTTAACTATTAGGTTTTTAATGTATCTGTTGATTATTTATTCTTATTCATCTACCAAGACCCATTCACCTTTATCAATTAGAGGGATGGCTTGCTTGTATTTCACGGTTTTATTTTCACCACTCATCACGTGCTTAATAGTCACTCGATCATTACGACCAATCTTAGGTTTGTCTCTAACAATAGTTTCTACAACTTCAGGGCGTTTTTGGGTGTTGGCACCGGCAGCTCTACTTTGAGCAGCACGCTCATCCATATTAGGGATTTCTTCTTTGGTAGTTTCTAACTTTTCTTGTTTACGTGTTCTAGCCTCTTGGATTGTACTTGCAGTCTCTTGAGGGATCTCTCCTTTGAATAAGAATGAGATTACATCTTTATTAACCTGATCTATCGTCGTTCTGAATAATTCAAAAGCTTCGAATTTATAGATTAATAAAGGATCTTTTTGCTCATGTACCGCTAACTGAACGGATTGTTTCAACTCGTCCATTTTACGTAGGTGAGTTTTCCATGCATCATCAACTATAGCTAGAGTAATATTCTTCTCAAAATCATTGATAAGTTGTTTACCCTTGGTTTCATATGCTTTTTCAAGATCTGTTACAACCTGCAGGTTTTTAACACCATCAGTAAAAGGCACAACTATACGCTTGAAACGATCGCGTTGCGTTTGGTATACATTTTCTATTACAGGATAGGCCAAATCCGCATTACGTTGCATCTTGTCTCTATAATGTTGGAATGCTGCTTTGTATATGATTCCGGCTAACTCCTGGGCCGATAGTTTTCCAAATTCTTCTTCACTTACAGGCGATGGTAAGGAGAAATAACGAATTAATTCAAATTCAAAATTCTTATAATCGTTAGCATCTTTGTTTGTTTGAGCAATACCTTCTGAAGTATCAAAGATCATATTTGCAAGGTCTACTCTTAAGCGTTCACCTTCTAAGGCATGACGACGACGTTTGTATACCACCTCACGTTGTGCATTCATAACATCATCATACTCTAGAAGACGCTTACGAATACCAAACTGATTTTCTTCAACTTTCTTTTGAGCGCGCTCTATAGATTTAGAGATCATAGAATGCTGAATAACTTCGCCTTCTTTTAATCCCATTCTATCCATCATTTTGGCAATTCGCTCACTACCAAATAAACGCATGAGGTTATCCTCTAAAGACACGTAGAATTGAGAACTTCCAGGATCTCCTTGTCGACCGGAACGACCTCTTAACTGTCTGTCCACACGTCTTGAATCGTGACGTTCTGTACCTATGATGGCTAAACCACCGGCATCTTTAACAGTATCAATCAATTTAATATCTGTACCACGACCCGCCATATTAGTGGCTATGGTTACTTGACCCGGTTGCCCGGCTTCAGCTACAATATCTGCTTCTTTTTTATGAAGCTTCGCATTAAGGACATTGTGAGGAATTTTTCTAATGCTCAACATTTTTCCTAATAACTCACTAATTTCTACAGATGTAGTACCGATTAGAACTGGTCGTCCAGCTTGTGATAGCTGTGTCACTTCATCGATTACAGCATTGTATTTTTCTCTTTTGGTCTTGTAAACCAAATCTTGTTTATCATCTCTGGCTATTGGTCGATTCGTTGGGATTTCAACAACATCGAGTTTATAGATTTCCCAGAATTCACCAGCTTCAGTAATCGCAGTACCAGTCATTCCGGCAAGCTTACGGTACATTCTAAAATAGTTCTGAAGTGTTATCGTTGCAAAAGTCTGAGTGGCATCTTCGATCTTTACATTTTCTTTGGCTTCGATAGCTTGGTGTAAACCATCACTATAACGACGTCCATCCATGATACGTCCTGTTTGCTCATCAACAATCATTACTTTATTATCTATAACAACATATTGAATGTCTTTTTCAAATAAAGCATAGGCCTTCAATAATTGATTTAGTGTATGGATACGTTCAGATTTCACACTAAAATCTCTAAATAGATCTTCTTTAAGTGTAGCTTCATCTTCTGGTGAGAGTCCTTTCTTTTCAATCTTTGCAATCTCCATTCCCATCTCTGGCATGACAAAGAAATTAGGGTCATCTGATCCTGATAAAAACTCTACACCCTTATCAGTTAGTTCAACCTGATTATTCTTTTCATCAATCACATAATAGAGTTCAGCATCTACTTTTGGCATCTCTCTATTGTTATCTTGCATGTAGAAGTTCTCTGTTTTCTGAAGCAGTAATTTAATACCTTCTTCACTTAAAAACTTAATTAACGCCTTATTTTTAGGAATACCTCTATAAACTCTCAGTAACTGGAATCCGCCTTCTTTTGTGTCTCCTTCACTAATGAGCTTTTTAGCCTCAGCAAGTACACCTGTTAAGTACTTACGTTGTACCGATACAATATCATTGACTTTAGGCTTTAGTTCATTGAACTCGTGTTGGTCTCCTTTCGGGACAGGTCCTGATATAATTAATGGTGTACGTGCATCATCAACTAATACAGAATCTACCTCGTCGACAATGGCATAGTGATGTGGGCGTTGAACCAAATCATCAGGAGAATGCGCCATATTATCACGTAGATAATCAAAACCAAATTCATTGTTAGTACCATATGTGATATCTGCTAAATAGGCTTTTTTACGTGCTGCAGAATTAGGTGTGTGATAGTCAATACAGTCGACACTCAGTCCATGAAACTCAAAGATTGGTGCCATCCATGCACTATCACGTTTTGCCAGATAATCATTAACTGTTACCAAATGTACTCCACGTCCGGCTAGGGCGTTCAAATATACAGGGAGTGTAGCTACTAATGTTTTACCTTCACCTGTTTGCATTTCGGCAATTTTACCTTGATGTAATGCAATACCACCGATCAATTGCACATCGTAGTGGATCATATCCCATGTTATGGCTTTACCTGCTGCGTCCCATGAGTTAGCCCATAAAGCGTTTTCGCCATCGAGAGTCACATAATCTTTGGCTCCTGAGATTTCTCTATCAAATGCATTAGCAGAAACTTTTATAGTTTCATTGTGTACAAAACGTTTTGCTGTTTCTTTAACTACAGCAAAAGCTTCAGGTAATATGGTGTTAAGAACATCTTCAGTAACCTTATAAATATCATCTTTAATACGATCTATTTCCTGATAAATGTCTTCACGTTCATCGATATCGTCAGTAGCTTCAGCTTTTTCATTTAGGGTATCGATTTGATCTTGAAAAGGTTGGCGTGCTTTTGCAATTTCTTCCTTAAAAGCTGTAGTCTTTGCTCTTAACTCATCATGCGATAAAGCCTCTAATTGCGACTCGAACGTTTTGATCTGATCTACAATTGGACTAATGGCTTTAACATCTTGCTTGGATTTATCTCCAACAAATACTTTAAGCACAGAATTTAATAAACTCATGGTGTAATATGTTTTAATAAAACAGTAATGATTACCGTCTTATATTCTTATTTATAATTTGGAATGCTAACAAGCATTCAAAGATACATTATGTCTTAGGTTATAAAAACCTATTTAAATAAAAAAAGTCTCATTGCCGATGATTCGGAAGAGACTTTTTTAACGTTTAAATTTATATTTTAATATTCGTCCTCGTTCCAGAGGTAGTCTTCGTCAGTTGGATAGTCTGGCCATATTTCTTCAATAGAATCGTAAGAATCACCTTCGTCTTCTATTGCTTGTAGATTTTCCACTACTTCTAAAGGCGCTCCTGTTCTAATAGCATAATCTATTAATTCGTCTTTAGTCGCTGGCCAAGGTGCATCACTTAAATACGATGCTAATTCTAATGTCCAATACATTGTATAGCGTTTTAATTTTTTGCAAAAATAAATTTTTAGTTCAAAAAGTCAAGAAAAATTTAAATTATTTAATCATTATCTAAAGAACGTCCGTATTTAAAGTGTTTAAAACGGTTTTCTAACCGAAAAAATAATTCAACTATCAAATGGTGAAATATGAATTAAGATTCCTTTTGTGGAATCCATTTAATTTCTTCGGCTTGTAAGTCATTGGACAATTTCCGTGCCAACACAAAAAGGTAGTCAGATAGTCTATTTATGTACATTAATGTCTCTGGTTGAAACGGTTCTAAGTCGTTTAAAGCAGAGGCTAAACGTTCGGCTCTACGGCATACAGTACGGGCAATATGACAGAATGACACGGTTTGATGACCTCCAGGTAATACAAAATGCGTCATTGGAGGTAAACTTGCATTCATGTTATCCATTTCGTCTTCAAGGCGCTTGATATCACTCTCCGATATTTTTGGAATATTTAAGCGTGCTTTTCCGCTTTTTAAAGTGGCCTTCTCTGGATCGGTTGCCAAAATAGCGCCAACGGTAAATAAACGGTCTTGTATATGAATAAGAGTGTTCTTGTGAAGTTGATCTATATCTTGGTCTCTAATCAACCCAATATAAGAGTTGAGTTCATCAATGGTGCCGTAGCTATCAATTCTAATATGATGTTTCGGAACACGGGTTCCTCCAAACAAGGCTGTTGTACCTTTATCACCTGTTTTTGTGTATACTTTCATACTGCAAAGTTACTGTAATTGTTTAGATTACTATCAGCAGTATTAAATACTAGCTATTCATGGTATCACTTTCTATGATTCCATCTCTAAGCCTAATTACACGTCGGGCATGGGCAGCGATATCTTCTTCATGGGTAACCATGATAACTGTATTACCGGCTTTATGGATATCATCAAATAAGTTCATAATCTCGAGAGAGGTTTTGGAATCTAAATTCCCAGTCGGCTCATCTGCTAAAATAATGGAAGGTTTATTAACTAATGCTCGACCGACAGCAACACGTTGACGCTGTCCACCAGATAACTGGTTAGGCTTATGATCCATACGATCAGCCAATCCAACATCGGTTAGTACTTCAGAAGCACGTTCTTCTCGAACTTTTTTTGATGCTCCGGCATATATCATAGGTAATGCAACATTGTCTAATGCAGTAGTTCTAGGTAAAAGATTAAAAGTTTGGAAAACGAAACCTATTTCTGTATTTCTAATGTTTGCCAACTCATCATCACTCATCTGGCTTACATCTTTATCATTTAAAATGTAAGTTCCTGCAGTTGGTGTATCTAAACACCCTAAAAGGTTCATTAAAGTAGATTTGCCAGAACCGGAAGGTCCCATAATGGCAACATATTCACCGCGTTTTATATCTAAATCTATGCCTTTTAATACATGAACAGTTTCTTGTCCAAGTTTGAAATCTCTAATGATATTCCTGATTTTAATAACATTGTCGCTCATATTGTATTCTATGTTGGTTGCCCTTGCTGGTGCAAGATACAGCTTATATCAGTTAATAAGACGTTAAAGTTTAAATGTTGTTACAATCTAATTTTGAAATGTTCTTTTCCCTGCTCTTTTCTGAAAAACACCAAGCCCCAGAAGAAGATGTCTATAGTCACTGTGACCTTTGGGTGGCCTTTGATAATTTCCCATGCTTCAGTCATCCCTTTAGACCAATAAATGTCATCAAAAATAAAAACAGACTTATTATGTGCTTTGCTTAGCATAGTTTCAAAATATGAGAGTGTTGCCTCTTTATTATGATTGCCGTCAAAGAAAATGAGATCGTATTCAGAAGCTTCTAAAGAAGGAAGTACATGTTTGAAATCGCCATCTAAGAATGTGACATTATTAATAGCATTATCTTTAAAAAGCTGTTCAGTATATTTTGAAATATTTGGACAACCCTCTATGGTTGTAATGGTTCCTTTTTTATTAGCTAATGCCATGGCGTATGTTGCATTACCAAGCGATGTCCCTAGTTCTAGACATGATGTTGCTCCGAGGTGTTTCACAAGTCTATACATTAACTGCTGTCCTTTGTTCAAGCTTGCAGCTATCTTAGTAATATCTTTTACTTTGCGTTCTTCAGTGCCTCTAGAACCTCCTTCTCCCAGATCTGTAACTTGGATGGTATCTTCAGAAGCCAGTAAAGAACTTCTATATGCAACAAACTTTTTATAAGCTGGATAAACTTTAGAATCATATAAACAGGTGGTGACCAAATCGTATACAAAAGGAGAGTGCACACTATGCTGATTCTTAGCTGTTAATTTATATTTTATATAAGAAAGAATAGTATACATCATTAAGATTCAAGTTTTTCTGACAATTCAAACCAACGCAGTTCTTTAGCTTCAATATCAGTGATAATTTTTTGAAGTGCCTCAGATAGTTTATTAATCTCTTCCTGAGTTAATTCAGTATCATTAAACTTAGCTTCTAATGCTTTTTTATCTAATTCGAGAGCTCTTATTTTAGACTCTAAATTCTTGAACTCTTTTTGCTCATTATAATTCAGCTTTTGACTTTCGTTTTTAGCTGTCGAAGATTTTGCGTTCGATATTTTTTCTTTCGACTCTGTTTTTGGGGTACTACTTTCATATACCCTATAATCTGAATAATTACCAGGGAAATCATCGACTATCCCTTCGCCTTTAAAAACAAATAAATGGTCAACGATCTTATCCATAAAATAACGATCATGGGATACTACTATTAGACATCCTGGGAAGTCCAGTAAAAAGCTTTCGAGCACATTTAAAGTTACTATATCTAAATCATTGGTTGGCTCATCTAAAATGAGAACATTTGGGTTTTGGATGAGTACCGTACATAGATAGAGGCGTTTTTGTTCGCCACCACTTAACTTCTCAACAAAATCATATTGTTTCTTGCGGTCAAATAGGAAACGCTCTAGCAGTTGCTGCGCACTAATTTGTCGTCCTTTAGCCAAGGGGATATAGTCACCATAAGCACGAATAACGTCAATGACTTTTTCTTTAGGATTTACTGTAATACCCCCTTGAGTATAATACCCGAACTTCACGGTGTCGCCTATAACTATCTTCCCGGAGTCTGGTGGAATGCTTTGTGTCAATAGATTTAAGAATGTACTTTTTCCGGTACCGTTCTTACCGATAATTCCAACGCGTTCCCCTTTTTTAAAGACATAGTCAAAACTGCTAAGAATGATCTTATCCTTAAAGGCTTTTGAAACTTTATGAAACTCTATGATTTTACTGCCTAGACGTTCCATATTGATTTCTAGTTGAACAACATGGTCTTTACGCCTTTGATGCGCTTTAGATTTTATTTCAAAGAAGTCGTCAATACGACTTTTAGATTTCGTAGTTCGTGCCTTAGGTTGTCGGCGCATCCAATCTAGTTCTTTCTTATAAAGTTGCTTAGCTTTTGAAACTTCAACTGCTTGATTAGCAATTCGTGCGTCTCTCTTCTCTAGATAGTAAGAGTAATTGCCTTTATAAGTATATAATTTTCCTTGGTCTAGCTCGATAATTTCATTGCAAACACGCTCTAAAAAATACCGATCGTGGGTGACCATAAAAAGTGTGAGTTGAGTTTTAGTGAAATAGGCTTCTAACCACTCAATCATTTCCAGATCCAAATGGTTTGTAGGCTCATCTAGTATGAGTAAATCAGGCTGACTAATTAATGCTTGTGCCATTGCAAGGCGTTTTTTCTGCCCCCCAGAAAGCGTACTTACTTTTAGATTGATGTCATTCAATTTCAATTTAGATAAGATTTGCTGATATTGTGTTTCAAATTCCCAGGCATTATGGCGATCCATAGCATCATAAGCGATCTGGTATGCTTCTGTGTCTTCGGGAGATTTGAGTGCGCTTTCGTAATCTTCTATAACTTTTAAAATAGGAAGGTCAGAGGCAAAAATGGTTTCTTCAATAGTAAGTTTAGGATCTAATGATGGTTCTTGAGCCAAGAAAGCCAATCGTATCCCTTTTCTAATGATAACCTGACCTGAGTCGGGTTGATCGGCTCCTGAAAGTATATTTAGAATAGAAGTTTTACCACTCCCATTCTTAGCAACGAAAGCAATTTTTTGATCTTTATGGATACTAAAAGAGAGGTCATTGAAGAGTACAAGTTCCCCATACGATTTGGTTATATGTTCTACATTAAGATAGTTCACCTCTTTTTTTTGCAAATAACGTAAATAAACCAAAAAGAATACTAATAGTTTTGTTATTCCTAGTGATGCGTTATATTTGTGATAATACCTTAAACATACTAATGAAGCAATATATTCTGTTTTTTAGTTTAGCTATATTAGTTAGCTTTTCTTCTTGCGTTCCACATAAAGATTTGATTTATGCTCAGAATAAAGAAAAAGCACTCGATTCTACTACTGTTCTTAGAGAAGCCCCAAAACCATATCGCATTCAAATCAATGATATTTTAAACGTCAGGGTTAAAGCTTTAGAACAAGATAAAGTTAGTATTTACAACCCCATAGGAGATGAAAACTTAAATGCCAGTGGAGAGGAACGTGCATACTTTGATGGCTTCACAGTAGACCTTCATGGCAATATAAGAATTCCTGTACTTGGTAAAATAAATGTGCTTGGGTATACTATAGAAGAAGTACAGGAGTTAATAGAGAAAAGACTTCTAGAAGATCAGTTTAACGAAGCTGCAAATATTTTTGTGACCGTGAAGTTAGCTGGATTACGATTTACAGCTATGGGAGAAATTAACCGACCGGGATCTACAGTAATGTTTCAAGAACGGGTAAATATTTTTCAGGCCATTGCTGAGGCAGGAGAAATACCGGTTACAGGAAACCGTAAAGATGTATTGGTCATAAGGCAATATCCACAAGGTCAGCAAATACACCATTTAGATCTTACAGATGTTGATGTTATGAATTCTCCATATTATTACATACAGAATAATGATATGATTTATGTAAAGCCACTAAAGCAAAAAGTTTGGGGAACTGGTCAAACAGGAACACAAACGTTAACGACTATAATAACTGTGGTTGGATTTTTAACAACGACTGTATTACTTATTGATAGATTATAGCCTATGGACAATAATGAATACTACATAGACGATCAAGATTCCGGAGGAATAGGGTTTGATATAAAAGGCCTATTCTTTAAGATTCTTAACCTATGGAAGCTCATTGTTATATGTGTACTGATTGCCTTAGGTATCGCTTATTATATTAATGTTAGAAAGCAGAGTATTTACAGGTTGAATAGTTTGATCTCAATCGAAAATGACCAAAACCCTTTCTTTACTGCTAACACCAGTATTTCATTTAATTGGGGTGGCGTTTCAGGAAAAGTTGGAAAGATCATTACAGAGATTAACACCCGTACACATAATGAATTGGTAGTAGATTCACTACAATTTTACAAGCAATATTTTATTCAAGGGAAGTACCATATGGAGGATATCTACACAAATGCTCCATTTGATTTTATTATTGATAAGACCAAATACCAAGTACTTAACAGGAATATTCAATTAACACATATAGATGATACTTCTTATGAATTATTAATTGATTTTGGAGAGTCTGCAAGTGTTATCGGTCAAAGTTATAATGATAGAAGTAAAGAAAGATTCACAGTTACTCCAGGCGAGTTTAAGCAAGTGTTTAAGTATGGTCAACCTATTGAACTTCCATTTTTAAGTGGCGTTATTCATTTAAAGCCTCAGGTCGTTAAAGCTGGTGCAGTATACTTTATTAAGTTCAGCAATTTTGACAGCGTAGTAAATCGATATAAGAATGCAGTAAGTATTCGTCCTGTCTCCAGAGACGCGTCTTCAGTTCTAAGACTCTCATTAGATGGTATGAATAAAGGTAAGATCGTAGATTACCTTAATGCTACTACAGCCATATTGAGTAGAACAGAATTACAACGGAAGAACCAATATGCTATAAATACCATAAAGTTTATTGATAGCACATTATCATCAGTTGGAGATGACCTTAAGTCTGCTACAGATGAAATGAATGATTTTAGAAAAAAGAATAAAGTTTTTGATGTTACAGAAGAGCTTAATGTAGTATCTAATAATTTGAAAGAATTAGATCGTTCTAAAGAAACTGAGAAAATGAAATTAGAATATCTTAATTCTTTAGAACAATACCTCTTAACGAAGACAGATTATACAAAAATTGCAGCACCAACATCTGTAGGTATTACGGAAAGCAATATTATTACTAGTGTAAGAAACATAACCAGTTTAGCAGTTGAGCGCCAGAAGTTAGAATACAGTGCCAAAGAAGGCAACATATTATTTAAAGATTTAGACAGAAGAATCGATGCTGAAAAAAATGTATTGTTAGAAACTATAACAGCGACAAAGACTACTATTAGTTCTCAACTCAATACGATCAATAGAAACATCGGTAGATTAGAAGCGCAATTGAATGATCTACCGGAAGACCAGCAAGAGTACCTTAAGATTCAACGAAAATTAGATATTAGCTTAGAATCCTATAATGTTTATCAAAGTAAGCTGAGTGAAGCAGCTATTGTAAAAGCTGCAAATGTATCGGACATTGTAGTCATAGATGAAGCAAAAGATATTGGTAATGGACCGATAGGGCCTAATACGTCTCTTAACTATATTATGGCTATTATGTTGGGGCTGTCTTTACCCATAGCTCTCATATTTACATTATTTCTATTAGATAACAATATTCATGGCCCTGATGAGGTGTCTCGCCTGTCGAAAATCCCTGTTCTAGGCCTCGTTGGTAAGTACAAGCATGAGAATAATTTAGTTGTATTTGAAAAACCAAAATCGGCAGTAGCAGAATCTTTTAGGGCTTTGCGTTCTAGCCTTCAATTTATATATAGAAAGCAAGATAATGGGGATACAGGAAGAACTCTGATGGTAACCTCTTCTGTAAGTGGGGAAGGAAAAACATTTTGTTCTATTAATATGGCAACGGTTTATGCCTTATCTGGTAAGAAGACTATTCTGATAGGTTTAGATTTACGTAAGCCAAAAGTAGCTAATGACTTTCCTAATGTATCAAACAATACAGGCGTTGTTAATTATCTTATAGGGGAAGTGCCTATCAATGAAGTTATTAAGCCTACGCATATTGAAAATCTTGATATTTTACCGTCTGGACCTGTACCTCCAAACCCTTCAGAATTGTTAATGGGTGATAAGCTAAAAGGGCTTTTAGAACAGTTGCGTGAAACCTATGATATTATTGTTTTAGATACACCACCATTAGGTCTGGTAACAGATGCCTTAGAATTGTCTCATTATGCGGATGCTTCTATATTTATGATACGCTTAGATTATACTAAGAAGGGTATGCTGAAATTTATTAACGCAAAGTATAAATCGGGAGAAGTTAAGAACATAAGTTATGTGCTTAATTTTTACAAGCATAAATCAGCTAATAAGTACGGTTATGGTTATGGTTACGGCTATGGCTATGGTTATGGTGCTTATGGAGATGCTTATCATGAGAAAGATAAACGCTCCTTCTTAGATAGGTTTAAAAGCTGGTTTGGCTTTGGTTAATTATCCTCTAATTTAACTGACAACTGTATTGATCACGTCTTCACAACTAAGAGTAAAACGTTATTTCGATCTGCTGCTGGCCATTTTGCTGCTTCCGATTCTTATATTACCTATATGTGTTCTTACACTTATGGCAACTATAGATACCAGAGCTTGGGGTATCTTTTCACAGACTCGGGTTGGACAACATGCCAAACTTTTCAAGATATATAAATTAAGAACATTGCGTAATGGGGTACATCGATTAGGACATTTAGAAAAAAGTGCAACAACATTAGGCAAGTTCCTAAGACGAACAAAATTAGATGAGCTACCGCAACTGATTAATGTTCTTAAGGGTGACATGAGTTTTGTGGGGCCAAGACCTGACCTTCAGGGATTTGCAGATATTTTAGAAGGAGAAGATAGAATTATTTTAAAAGTAAAACCAGGCATTACAGGTCCGGCTACATTAAAATATAAAGATGAAGAAACCATTTTAGCACAGCAAGATGACCCAGAAGATTACAATAGAACGATTATTTGGGTAGATAAGGTGAAAATCAATAAAAAGTACGTTCAGAATTACAGTTTTTACTTAGATTTGGTTCACATTTTTAAATCAATCATTAACTGATGACAAACGCTAAAGATAGAATTGCAATTATAGGATTAGGTTATGTAGGTTTACCACTAGCTGTAGAATTTGCTAAACAGTTTTTAGTTGTAGGCTTTGATATTAATAAACAAAGAGTCAGTGAATTACAATCTGGAATAGATAATACACTTGAAGTAGAGAATAATGAATTAAGTGCTGTATTAACTCAAGATTTAGACACAGACAAAGGGTTATACATAACGGACGATCCGGAAGCAATTGCTTCGACAAATATTTATATAGTCACAGTACCAACACCTACAGATGCGCTTAATAAACCTGTATTTACACCTTTGGTAAAAGCTAGCGAGACGGTGGGTAAGGTAATGTCTAAAGGTGATATCGTCATTTATGAGTCTACCGTATATCCGGGAGTTACAGAAGATATATGTGTGCCGATTTTAGAGGAGTTCTCAGGGTTAAAGTTTAATGTTGACTTCTTTGCTGGGTATTCTCCGGAGCGAATCAACCCGGGAGATAAAAAACATACGGTAACTAAAATACTTAAGGTCACTTCAGGATCTACACCAGAAATTGCCGAACGTGTCGATCAGTTATATAAGAAGGTGATTACTGCGGGAACGCACTTAGCACCGTCTATTAAAGTGGCAGAGGCCGCAAAAGTTATAGAGAACTCGCAACGTGATATTAATATTGCTTTTGTGAACGAACTATCAAAAATATTCAGAGTATTAAATATTGATACGCAAGCTGTACTTGAAGCAGCAGGAACCAAATGGAATTTCCTAAAGTTTACTCCAGGCTTAGTTGGCGGACACTGTATAGGTGTAGACCCGTATTATTTAGCTCAGAAAGCTATTGAATCTGGGTATAACCCTGAGATCATTCTTGCTGGCCGTAAGATGAATGATAGTATGGGAAGTTATGTAGCTCAGGAGACGGTAAAAATGATGATTAACAAAGGTGCTACAATAAAAGGTTCAAATGTTTTAGTGTTAGGAATCACCTTTAAAGAGAATTGTCCGGATATTAGAAATTCAAGAGTTATTGATATTATTGAAGAACTAGAATCTTATCATGTCAATGTAGACGTGTTTGACCCTTGGGCGTCAAAAGCCGAAGTTCAACACGAATATGGGTTTGGACTTATGACTTCAGATTCGCAATTAAGATCAGACTATGAAGCTATAATATTAGCAGTTTCACATAATGAATTTTTAGAATTATCTCTAGATCAACTTAAAGGTGAACATGGCGTTATTTTTGATGTCAAATCACTATTGCCAAAACAACAAGTAGACGCACGTTTATAATGATGTATACTAAGCCCTATCATACTAAAGACCTATCAGATTATGCCTTCTTGGTGACCGGAGGAGGAGGATTTATTGGTTCAAATATTGTAGAATATCTTTTAAAGTACAACGCTAAGAAAGTTCGCGTGTTAGACAATTTTTCTAATGGTTACAGAGAGAATTTAGCAGAGTTCCATTCTAACTCAGCCTTTGAGCTTATTGAAGGAGATATCAGAGACCTAGAGACCTGTAAGAAAGCTATGGAAGGTATCGATTACGTATCTCATCAAGCGGCTTTGGGTTCTGTTCCAAGATCTATTAACGATCCGGGAACTACAAATGCAGTTAATATTTCTGGATTTCTCAACATGATGGTCGCTTTAAAAGATAGTCCTACGGTGAAGCGTATGGTCTATGCAGCGTCGAGTTCTACTTATGGAGATAGTAAATCATTACCAAAAATAGAAGATAAAATAGGGAAGCCATTATCACCTTATGCTATTACTAAATATGTTAATGAACTCTATGCAGATGTATTTGGAAAGACCTATGGTACTGATGTTGTTGGACTGCGTTATTTTAATGTATTTGGTCCTAAGCAAAGTCCAAATGGTGCTTACGCAGCGGTAATTCCTTTATTCATGCAGGCATTAAAAGACAATAAGCCATCGAAAATTAATGGTGATGGTGAACAAACACGTGATTTTACATTTGTAGATAATGCCGTTCAAGCTAACATTAAAGGTTTTTTTGCGCCAAAGGAAGCTGCAAATGAAGTGTTTAATGTAGCCTGTGGAGAACGTATTAGTGTCAACTATTTATGGGATTCACTTCGTAGTGCTGCAAATTCTGACCTTGAAGCTGTATACGGCCCTCCAAGACAGGGCGATGTCAGAGATTCATTAGCTGATATATCTAAAGCCAAGCAGTTATTAGGTTACGAGCCTCAATACACTGTAAGAGAAGGGCTTAAGATTACTTGGGATTATTTCAATTAGACCAGGCATCATTAGAAACACGTTTAGTGTTAAAAAAGCGTTGATTAATACTTTATACAAGCTTTAATTCATTAATAAATAATGTTAAATTTACGCATGCTAGATGCGCCGTTATTTATATGAGTTTAGAAGTAAAAGTATACGAAAAAGAAAACAATAAAAGCCTCTTAAAACTATTCAGGGAAACACTTACCGATTTTAAAGCTTCTTTATATTTATCTCGTCAGCTCGCTGTTAGAGATATTAAAGCGCAGTACAGACAGTCTTATTTTGGTATTCTTTGGGCGTTTATTACCCCATTAACTACAGCAATTGTATGGATATTTCTTAATGGTACGGGCACTATAAAGTTATCAGATACCGGAGTGCCTTATCCGGTCTATGCATTTTCCGGAGCGCTTATTTGGTCTATGATATCAGAGTCTATTATTTCTCCGATAAATAGTACAAATGCGGCAAAATCGATGATTACAAAGATTAATTTTCCGAAAGAAGCTTTAATATTATCAGGAATATATAAGGTGATTTTCAATAGTTTTATTAAGATTATTTTAGTTATTGCTTTTCTTTTCTTTTTTGATGTAGATATGACCTGGGGCTTATTGTTATTTCCTGTAGCTCTTATCGGGGTCTTAATATTCGGGACAACCTTAGGTTTGTTTATTACGCCTGTGGGGTTATTGTACAAAGATGTATTAAAAGCAATTCCTATTGGTTTGCAGTTACTAATGTATGTCACACCCGTTGTATATTCTGTACCTAAGGAAGGCGTCATGAAGACATTGATGGAATATAATCCATTTACCCCAATGATATTAACTACCAGAGATCTTATTGTTGGGCATATACCACAATATTTAGATTATTACCTATGGATTGTAGCTGTGAGCTTACCTTTATTCTTTTTGGCTCTTGTATTTTATAGAGTATCAATACCAGTAATTGTTGAACGTATGAGTGCCTAATAGATGAAAGAAGACGTATTAATACAAGTAGAGGGGTTATCTAAAAAGTTCTGTAAAGACTTAAAAACCAGTCTATGGTATGGAATCAAGGATCTATACTCTAATGTTGTTGGTAATAAGGATGATAGAGCACTACGCCCAAAAGAATTTTGGGCTTTAAAAGACATTAATTTCGAATTAAAACGCGGGGAATGTCTTGGGTTAATAGGACATAATGGTGCCGGGAAATCAACACTGCTAAAGATACTTAATGGTCTCATTATGCCAGATAGTGGTAAAGTGACTATGCGTGGACGTGTAGGGGCACTAATAGAGTTAGGAGCAGGATTTAATCCTATACTTACCGGACGTGAAAATATCTACAATAATGGAGCTGTACTAGGGTTCTCTAAATCTGAAATTGATTCAAAACTAGATGATATTATCGACTTTGCCGAGATTAGAGAGTTTATTGACATGCCTGTGCAGAATTACAGTTCAGGAATGAGAGTACGTTTAGGGTTTGCTGTAGCAGCACAGATGGAACCCGATATTTTAATCATTGATGAAGTTTTAGCTGTAGGAGATGTTTCATTTAGAGCAAAATGTTATAAAAGGATCAGTGCTCTTCAAGAGAAATGTTGCGTGATTTTTGTAACACACAATATGCCACAATTATCTAAAATATGTACTAGTGCAACGTTGCTTAATAAAGGAGAGCTCATCCATAATGGAGCAATAGGTGATGTAATCGAAAAATATTATGATTTAACAAACAAAAAAGAAGATAGTAATGTTTTAGTAGCTGATAAATGCGAGCTAACATCATTTAATATTGAACCCAAGAAGTTTTCCAATTATGAGGAATCTTGTGTCGTTGACCTTGTGGTTAATTCGAGTATAGCAGTTGATGATGTGGAATTTAATATGGTAATTTTGAGCAGAGAGTTAGTCCCAATAGCTCAGGGAAGTTCTAAGATATTAAAACAACGGATACCTTTAAGTATTGGAGAGAATAAAATAAGGTTTGCACTTAGAAATTTAAATTTAAATACAGGAGTTTATAATATATCCTTAACAATTGATGACATCAATAATGGGCAGAAGTATTTTTGGAGTCAAAATATAGAAGAAATACAAGTCGTTGGAGACCATATAGGTATTAGTCCAATTTTAATTGATGGTAAATGGGAAAAAAGCTAAAATGACTTTATTCAGAAAACATAAAATATACCATATGGCTAGTATGGCGAGAAGTGGAGAAACACTCTTGCTGAAGATTTTAGGAGTTCATGAAAAAGTTGCTATCGTTCATAATATTGATGCTGTAGATAATCAAGATAAAGAACGTGCATTTCAGTACTTGAAGCAATATAAGGATGATAGAATATCTAGATTAGACCCAATAGTCAAGCCCTATTCTCTAAAAAAAGGACAGATACTATTATTGAAACAAGGTGTCTGGCAACATAAGCATCCTTTTAATGGTTTTATACTATCTAGAAATCCTATTTCGATATACTCTAGTTTAAAGTCCTATGATAAAAAAATGCCTGAATATGATCCAATTGAAAATTTTTGGTTCAACAATAATGAAAGACTTTTAAGATGGTCAAAAGATATGGATGAAGGGCTTTTTAATTCTCTGAAAGGTAAGGAGCCAATAGAGCAATTTGTAACGTTTTACAACTACAGAATGGGATATTTAGCTCAATTAAATAAGTCAATAATTAGATTTGAAGATCTTGTTAATGATACAGAGAAAACTATAGTAAAAGTATGTGATATAATTGGTATACCATTCTCTCCATCTTTATTACAATCTCATAATTTTTATGAAAAAGGACTGATTGGACATGGTCAAAATGATTTATCGAAACCGATTGATAAAAGTGTGTTGGAAAAGTATAAGTTAAATGTAGCTGAAGACGAATTCGATTATATTGTCAATAATACATCAGAAGTAAGCAGTAAGTTCGGGTATGAATTTAAAAATAGAGAAGTAATAGTAAGATGATTAAAAAAGTAATCAATTCAGTACTAGGCAAATTTAACTTGAAGCTGGTGAGACCCACAAAACAGGTAAGAGTTGAAAAACCATCGCAATTTGAGATTCTCAATGGTAATGTGAATGCACCATATGACGATGTACCTTTTGCAGGGGAAACGCTACAGTACATGATTGAAAACTATAACTTTAATTCTGTTTTAGACGTTGGTAGCGGTGAGGGTAAACATAGTGATGTATTTAAGACATGCGGTAAAAATGTGACCTCTATCGATTTTGGGAGATCAATTTACTTTGAAAAAAGAGATGATAACCATACTTGTATTTTTGGTGATTATTATGAGTATGAGTTTGAAGAAAAGTTTGATGCTATATGGGCCTCACACGTTTTAGAACATCAACCAAATCCGAATTTGTTCTTAACAAAAATTCATTCTGATTTAAAAGAAGGAGGTGTTTTGGCTATTACGGTACCACCCCTTAAGAATGAAATAGTAGGAGGACATGTAACTTTATGGAATGCAGGGTTATTGTTATATCAACTTGTACTTGCAGGATTTAATTGTAAGTATGCTTCCATAAAGTCATACGGCTATAATGTTAGTGTGATTTTAGAAAAAGAAACAATAAAAGAATACCCTGAATTAAGTTATGATAATGGAGATATAGATAAAATGAGCGACTTTTTTCCTAGTGGTTTTTCAGAACCATTTGATGGTGTAATTGATAACTTAAACTGGAGCTAATGCCTATATGAAACAGTATGTATTAATATATGCTTACACTAATTTTTTAAAAGATGAAGTTGAATTCTGGAATAAACTTTCCACATATTTTAAGGCTCAGAACTATAACTTAATCATTATTGCTCCGCACCCTCCCAAGTTTAAACATGATTTTCTGTATTCCAGATTTACAGAAAAATTAGATAAGGTTGAAACATCAGCTAATGTATCTAATGATAATAAAGACAAAGACTATTACATTTCTTATATAGAAAGAGAAGAGATTTGGTATGGTAAATCTGATACTGATAGATTATCTGCTGCTAGATCTCAGAGATTAAAATATAGTATGATTTTAGATGAAGCTAATCCGGCATTAGTTGTAATTGCTAATGGACAGCATGCAGGAGAGTTGATTCTTAAAGATGAAATTATAAGTAGAAACATTCCGTTTCTATTTTTTGAAAGAGGGTGTTTACCCAAAACGTGGCATATAGATAAGCTAGGGGTAACAGCAGGTACGGAAGTTGCAGCAAAGAATATTACTGAAATAGAAGATTTAGGAACTTCAAAATATGATAAGTATCAAAACTATTACTTAGAACAAAAATATACTTGGTGGCACCAACCTAATAGTGATGATGAATTAAACCTAAGGAAAAAATACAATATTAGAGATGAGCAGAAGATTGTATTTTTTGCCAATCAATTAGATAATGATACTTCAAATTTTTTGTATTCTCCCTTTTTTGATGATAATATAAGCGCGTTTACGTGGTTAATCAACCAATTGAAAGCTAAGGAATGTTATGTGATAGTCAAAAGTCATCCATGGTATTCTGGGCCTAGAGATGTTTTTACAAAAGCACTTAAAGAAAACAATATTGACGGTGTTTGGTTAGAGGATGTTTCTTTATTCGATTGCTTAAAACAGGCTGATTTAGTCTGCGCTGTAAATTCAACTATTGTATATGAAGCTTTGATGTATAAAAAACCAACACTACAACTTGGTCTTTCAATTTTGAGTAATAAAGAGATTTTATATGAGTTGAAAAATAAAGATGATAAGAAGACGATAGAAGATTGGTTTAATAATGAAGATTTTCAAACTAGACATCAGAGATATAGTACATTTATGAATTATATGATAGAAAAAGAACTTTGCTTTTTCTCTAAAAAATGTTTGAGTATGAATTTTAATGGTGCTGAATTTTTCTATAATAAAGTCATAGGAGAATTAGATGAAGAAAGGTATGGGAAAGAGAATCTTAGTTTTATTGAAACAGTCAAAATAAAATCTAAATACGAATCGTTGAAGGGACAACTTAAGCGTGCTATAAAAAAAGCTATTAGCTAAATATGAATGCACTAAAGAACATACTTTTTATAACACACGAAACCTCACGAACCGGAGCCCCATTTGTATTGCTCTACTTCCTGCGTTGGCTGAAATCCCAAGAAAAAGGACACCGAATCACCTTATTGTCACTAAGACGAGGCACACTACATGAAGACTTTAAATCAGTAGTAGATGATATCTATGAATTATCTGATGTTGATGAACGTCTTCCATTTACTACAAGAGCATTAAATAAAGCATTTAATAGATCGCGTGTGTCTAAAAAAGATGAACTTATAGATACGATTGCTGAAGCGACTTTTGATATCATATACTCCAATACGATTTTGTCTATGCCCTATGGAAATAGAATAAAAGCGAAACAAAATGATGCCAAGCACATTGTACATGTGCATGAGTTGAATGCTATTATCAATATACTATCCCCTAATTTTGGCACTGAGATTAAAACTATTGATCATTTTATTGCGGCATCAAACCTTGTTCTAAAAAACCTCGTATCAAATTGGAATATACCTACCTCTCAAATTACAAGAGTGTATGAATGTTCTCAAACTGAAATAAAAGAACATGATAAGGCTTCTGATAGTATGTTTCATGTTGGTGGTTCCGGAACAGTACATTGGCGCAAGGGAAGTGATTTGTTTGTGCAAGTAGCGAATACAATAAAAACCAAGCACCCTAATGCATCTATAAAATATACTTGGGTAGGTCATCATTCAGATAAGGAACGAATTATCATCGAAGAAGATATCCGTAAAATGGGCCTTCAGGACCAAATCACTTTTACCGGTCAGGTCGATAATCCGCAAGCCCACTATAACAAGTTTGATGTATTCTTAATGACCTCGAGAGAAGATCCATTCCCTTTAGTATGTATAGAAGTTGGAATGCTAGGCAAACCCATTGTATGCTTTGAAGGCGCCACTGGTAGTGAGGAAATTATAGGCAAAGGTGGTGGAGTCTTAGTGCCCTATCTAAATGTAGAGGCTATGGCCGAGCAGGTAATGCAATATTACAATGATAGAGCATTGTGTACAGCACATGGCGCCACAAATAAAGACGAGTTTTCAAAATTTACCCCAGAACTAATTTGCCCCCAGTACTATGATGTTATTGAGACAGTTAATGGTGATGGAAAACAGTAGCAGCTAATGCAACCAAAAGTAAGTGTTATAATCCCTAACTTCAATCACTCTGAATTTTTAGAGCAACGCATCAGCTCTGTTCTCAATCAAAGTTATCAGAATATTGAAGTCATTCTACTCGATGACGCTTCCACAGACCATAGTAAAACCATTTTAGAAGCTTATAAAGACCATTCCAAAGTTCAGCATATAGTTTATAATGAAAGTAATTCGGGGAGTCCATTCAAGCAATGGCAAAAAGGAATAGCACTAGCTACTGGCGATTATATATGGATTGCTGAAAGTGATGATTATTGCGAGTTAAACTTTTTAGAAACATTAATCGCTAAAACAAGCACCTCAGAAGTTATATATTGTCAAAGCTATGATGTTGATGAACGAGGAGAAATTATTGGAGATCGATCGGAATATACCAAACCTTTTGAGTCTAATCTATGGGAAGGCAGCTTTGACATTAATGGAATACGTCTTGTTGAGGAATATATGATCTATAAGAATGTGATTCCCAATGCCAGTGCAGTCATATTTAAACGTGATTTAATAGATGAGGGCGTTTTTAGCAAAGCCCTTCTTAATATGAAAATGTGTGGGGATTGGCTATTTTGGGTGATCCTGTCGGCAAAAACTCAAGTGAGCTTCATTAATAAACATTTAAACTATTTCAGAAAACATGGGAAAGTATCAAGGACCCATGACTCTAAATCCAAAAAAATAAAGCGTTGTCTAGAAGAGAAAACAATACGTTTACATATAGCAGATCAATATAAAATAGTTAATAAAGGTGCTGACGAATTACTATATCAAAGATGGTTTAAAGCACATCGATTGACTTCGATTTTTAATTCGAGTTTTTATGATGTATGTTTACCATATACAACGTCGTTCGGTCTTATAAGAAGATTTTTTAAGTATAAATTAAAGCGATAAGTTTGAATATAGCCATATTTACACCTAACCAAAACCCGTATTCTGAAACGTTTATTCAGGCACATAAACGTTTCCTAAAGGATAATATATTTTACTATTATGGAGTGGGTGATCATATACAATTAGAAGGACACCCACCATTAGTAAGTACAGGTAAGCGTTTACGCTTAAAAGGAGAACAACTGCTATTTAAAAAAGCGAAAAATCATATATGGACAACGGCTGTGTTTAAGTCATTGAAAAAGAATAAGATTGATGTGATCCTAGTTGAGTATGGAACACATGCTCATCGTTTAATGCCTTTGCTGAATAAAATAAAATTACCCTTCGCAGTACATTACCATGGCTATGATGCTAGTGTAGATGATGTCATCGAAAAACATGATAATTATAAAGAAGTTTTCTCCAATGCATCTAAAGTTTTTGCAGTTTCTACAGTGATGCGAGAACGGTTATTGAAGATTGGTTGCCCGGATGAGAAACTTATTTATAATGTCTATGGTCCTCAACCTCATTTTGCTGAGGTGCAACCGACATATTCTAAACAGCAGTTTATTGCCATTGGGCGATTTACAGACAAGAAAGCACCTTACCTTACCTTGTATGCTTTTAAAGCTGTTTTACACACTCATCCCGATGCGCGATTAATTATGGCAGGTAATGGGGTGCTATTAAATACATGTAAGAATATTGCAAAACATATAGGTGTTGATGCTAATGTAGATTTTGTAGGCGTTATTACTCCGGAAAAATATGCACAATATTTATCAGAATCCTTAGCATTTGTTCAACACTCAATTACAGCCGATAATGGAGATATGGAAGGTACACCATTAGCTGTATTAGAAGCAAGTAGTGCCGGATTAGCAGTGATATCCACCTATCATGCTGGGATATCAGATGTTATTGTTCACGAAAAAACGGGGCTGTTGTCTCAAGAACAAGATGTTGCTACTATGACAAGTCATATGTTAAGGCTTTTGGAAGACAATGACTATGCGAGAGGTCTTGGTCAAGCAGGAAAAACACATATTGAGCAAAACTATAATATGAAGCGCCATATTGGGGTGTTACAAGAGCAATTAGAAGCGATTAACCAATGATAGATTCGAAACATTTAGTGTCAATCGTAATTCCGATATACAATAGAGCACACCTCATTGGTGAGACACTAGATAGTATTATGGCGCAAGACTATGTGAATTGGGAATGTATTATTGTCGATGATGGAAGTACGGATAATACATATCAAGTGCTAGAAACCTACAAGCAGAAGGATTCAAGATTTCAAGTTTATCATAGACCAGAAGACAGACCTAAGGGAGCCAATGCGTGTCGTAACTATGGCTGGGAACTGGCAAAAGGCGAGTACCTAAAATTTTTCGATAGTGACGATATTATGTGTAAGGATTTCATTGAAAAACAAGTTGAATGTTTAGACAAAACACCAGATATAGATTTTTGTGCAGCTTATTGGGAACTCTGGTATGCAGATGGTTCAAGGATGAAAAATAAACCCTACACCGATATTGATTATAGAGAAAATCCGGTAAAGTCCTATTTGTTGGAAAGCCATATTTTCCCAACACCATCGCCATTATGGCGAAGTAAGTTTCTGGAAAATGTAGAACGCTTCAATGAAGATTTACATCGTGGTCAGGAAGCCGATTTTCATTTTAATATTATGTTCAGATCTCCTAAATATGAATTTGTAGAAGGATTTTTATTTTGGGTGCGTGTAGGGCACGAAAGTATTAAAACCAACGCGAGTTCAGTACTTTCGCATACATCGGTATTTAAGTATTTTACAAATGTTATGAATAAGCTTTTAAGTTCAGATAATCCAGATAAGGAACGCTTACTTCAGTATACTTTTTTCAGAATGGGAACCGCATTCTATAATATGGTAGTAAAGTCTGATAAGCAAGATCGTTTAAAGCTGCTTAAAGAACATTATGGAGTTCTTAAAACATTATCTGAACATCCTTTTGTTAATATGAAGTCTAGGGTAGCACAAGGATATTTAGCATTACGTTATTTAGGAAAAGGCTATAAGTTTTTTTATTACCCAGAGTTTGATCATCGTTTAAAAATTGAGTATTAGCATGTCGAGATTATTATTTATTTGTCCAGATAACCCAAAACCTTCAGGAGGTATAAAACAGGTCTATAGACAGGTTGATGTACTCAATGCTAATGGCTTTGACGCCTATATCTTGCACGAAAAAAATGGGTTTAGGTGCCGATGGTTTGATAATAATACACCTGTAGTGTATAATGAGCCCTTGTTTGAAGCCATTAAAAAGCTCAAACCCGTAACACCATCGCTGAAATCTAATGTAAAACAGCAAGTAAAATCTTTAACATCATCGTTTAAATCTAATAATGATACGACAATAACGGATGATGATATATTAGTGTTTCCCGAAGTATACGGACCACGAGTTGGAACACTCTATCCTGGTATACCAAAAGTGATATATAATCAAGGTGCATATCAAACGTTTTTTGGGCATGACTTGGACCTTAATAATATGGATACGCCATATTTAAGCAAGGACCTTTTAGCAGTTATTGTTAATTCTGATGATGCAAGAAAATATATGAAACTGGCTTTTCCTAAGTTAGATGTGCATAGAGTACATTATGGCTTTAATAGTAAAGATTTCTCAATTGCTACGAATAAGAAACGTCAAATTTGCTTTATGCCAAGGCGATTAAGATCGGATATCATTCAAGTGATCAATATTTTAAAATTTAGGGGAGCATTAGAAGGTTGGACAATTAAACCAATTGAAAATATGAGCGAAGCACAAGTTGCCGAGTGTATGAAAGAGAGTGCCATTTTTCTGAGTTTTAATATCAATGAAGGTTTTGGGATGCCTCCAGCTGAGGCCATGGCTTGTGGATGTGTTGTTGTTGGCTATACAGGGCAAGGAGGGAATGAAATATTCAACCCTGAATTTTCGTATCCGGTGCCGGATCGTAACGTTCAGGAATATGTAAAGACACTAGAACAAGTTATAAAAGCGTATAATTTAGATGAGACACCCTTTAAAGCCATGGGTGAAAAAGCATCAAAATTTATATTAACCGAGTACAGTATGCAAGTTGAACAAAATGATATTGTACGCACATGGAAAGCCATAACTAGTAATTAAAAGAAGAGCATCTTGGCCAAAGTCACTGTAATCATACCAAATTACAATCATGCTGATTATCTATTACAGCGACTAGATAGTATTAGGTTACAAACGTATACCGATTGGGAAGCCATTATTATTGATGATGCTTCAACTGATCGCAGTGCTAATCTTATTACCGACTATCTAAATTCTAATGAATTTCATCTTAAAGAATTTATTAAGCAAAAAGAAAACTCAGGAAGTGGTTATAAATCCTGGCAAAAAGGAATCCGTTTAGCCAAATCAAAATATATATGGATTGCTGAAACCGATGATTATTGCGAGCCTGAATTTCTTCAAGAAGCTATTGAAGCTTTAGATGCTAACCCTGATGTGGGCTTGGCTTTCACTGCAAGTCATTATGTAGATGAGAAAGGCGCCCTACTTTATAATACAGACAGGCGCTTTTCAATGTTGGGAATAAATGATGGCGAAGTGCTACGTTATAAAAGTCAAATGCTTACTAATCATCTACCCTTAAATCCCCTGATCACTAATGGAAGTGCTGTGGTTTTTAGAAACCCGGAAAGCGTATTACCAGAAGCCCTTTTTCAGAACAAGCAGTTATCAGATCTTTTTTTATGGCAGTATTTGTTGATAGATAAGGACTTTGTTTGCATCAATAAGAAACTGAATTATTTCAGGCGCCATAGTGAGTCAACAACTACTAAGAACTTCAATCATAATAGCCATACTGTGTATGAAGAGTACAGTAGATTTGCTAACTATTTTAAGATAGGTACAGCAAAGAATAAAACCATAGTAAGTCATTACGTTAAGCATTTTTTGATACCAAACAGAAAGTCTTTAGGGTTATTTCATTTAAAGCCTGTAAAAGATATTTCACTGTCTAAGCTTGTGAAATTTACTATTTTGGTGAAACAATATTTAAAGCATATAATTAAACGCCACTAACTTGCCAACCGTTTCAGTCATCATACCCACCTATAACAGACCAAAATATTTGAAGCTGACACTTCAAAGTATTTTAGATCAAACCTATAAGGATATTGAAATTATTGTAGTGGATGATGGATCTCCAAATGACGCTGCCGAAATGGTATGTAAACCACTCGAAAAAGTATCGTATTATAAAATTGAAAATAGTGGAGGTCCGGCAAAGCCAAGGAACTTTGGTATATCAAAAGCGAGAGGGAAATATATCGCGTTTACGGACGATGATGATATATGGATGCCAGATAAGTTAGAGCAACAAGTAGATATATTAGATAGTGATTCAGATTATGGATTGGTTCACGGGTATTGTGAAGTGATTAATGAAGATGGTGAACTTACGGGTGAAGTTGTTGGAAAACCAGGGAGTCCGGATGTAAAACACGGTGATGTTAAACTCGGTATGATTGGCAATTGGACGTTAATGACAGCAACACCATTACTCCGAAAGATCATAGTGGATGAAGTAGGGGCGTTTAATGAGCAGATGCCGCCAGCTGGAGAAGATGTAGAATACTGGACACGATGCTCGATGATTACCAAGTTTTATTATTTAGATAAAGCCCTTGTACGCTACCGCAAACATTCTGGAAATATATCATCTTTAGATAAGCACTATATCAATGTGCCAGTGTACCTGAAAACAGTCGTAAATAATTATTACGATCAGAATACAATCTCAAAAGAAGATAGAAAACAGATGATCATAAACTTAAGTTTATCACAAGCCAAATATGTGAAGAAAAATCTGTTAAAAACATTATACAACTTATGTATCATCAATCCATTTTGGATGCTTAACTTTCGAGTTGTAAAAGTGATGATAAAAAAACTCATTTCATGACAAAACAAACAATTTTAATTACAGGTGGAGCGGGTAATGTAGGTAGTGCCTTAGCAAAACGATTAGCTGAGGATACAAATAATTCTGTAGTTATTGTTGATAACCTCTCAACAGGAAATCAACATAAAATACCTCAATTACCTAATGTCATATTCATTAAAGCAAATGTTAATAATTATAACGACGTAGTGCCTATTTTTGGACGTTATAACTTTGACTATGTATTTCATTATGCAGCTGTAGTTGGTGTAGAACGCACGTTAAACAATCCAATGTCAGTTCTAGATGATATAGAAGGTATCAAAAACATTCTGAATCTATCTAAAAACACTGGAGTAAAACGCGTCTTTTATTCAAGTTCCTCTGAGGTATATGGTGAACCTTTTGAAATTCCGCAGAATGAGCAAACCACACCATTAAATTCTAGATTACCATACGCCATAGTGAAAAACGTAGGAGAAGCTTTTTTTAGGTCATACTACCAGGAGTATGGTTTAGAGTATACTATATTCAGGTTTTTTAATACTTATGGACCTAATCAAAGTGATGATTTTGTGGTTCCAAAATTTTTAAGAGCGGCTTTAGCTAATGAGGATATAAATATCTATGGAGATGGTTTACAAACACGATCGTTTTGTTTCGTCGATGACAATGTAGAGACTTGTATTAAAGCAATGTATAGTCAGACTCATGCCAATGAAGTGCTCAATGTAGGTAGCGATAAAGAAATGACTATCTTAGAACTAGCAAAGCAAATTATAACCTTAACCAACTCAAAGTCTAATATTGTGCATCTACCTGCTTTAAAAGAAGGTGATATGGCTAGACGATGCCCCGATAATACTAAAATGAAAGAACTATTAGGGAGAAATCTAATGCCTTTAGAAGAAGGGTTAGGGCACTTAATTACATTTTATGAGAATAGGAGTTAATCCAGAAAAAGAAAACAATCAACTCTCAGTAGATCATTACCACAGGGTAATAATCCCGGTATATATTCCCAATCTTTCTGAAGATTATTTTAAAGACGGATTAACCATATTCAAACTCTGTATAGAATCGTTATTAAAAACGATGCATTCTAAAACAAGAGTATCACTCATTGATAATGGTTGTTGCAAGGAAGTGCAAGACTACTTATCTGAATTGTACAACACTCAAAATGCCATAGACCAACTTCTGAACTCAAAAATTAATTTAGGAAAAGTTAATGCTATATACTCTGCAGTTAAAAGTAATCTAGAGCCTTTGATCACGATTTCAGATGCAGATGTGATGTTCTTACCCAATTGGCAGCAAGAGGTAGAAAAGGTTATAAGAGATTTTCCGGAGTGCGGTATGGTATCTCCTGTGCCAAGTAGTAAAGGGTATCGTAGTGAATTTGTAAATAGTACGGTTTATTACGGCGTGTTTAAAGGTAAGATAGCATTTAAAGATGTCATTAGCCCTGAAGGACTTATCAAATTCCAAGAAAGTATAGGAAGAGAGATGTATGATAAGATACATTTAGAAAAATATCTTACAGTATCTAATAAAGAACGCTCAGCAGTAATAGGGTGTGGGCACTTTGTGGCTACTATGAGGGCTGAAGTATTCAAAAGTAGTCCACCTGAAGTATGCCAACATAAAATTGTAGGTGGTAGTGAAAGCACCTATTTTGATGAGCCAAATGATGTAGGAGGCTTTTTGAGGTTGGCCACTTTAGATAATTATGCCTACCATCTTGGAAACCGATTCGAGCCCTGGATGAAGTTGAAAATGAATGAGATTGAGTCGGCAAATATTTCAGGGGAAATCCTTAATGAATTGCCAGAAGCTAGATCAATAGGTGCCTTCGGATATACAGTAGGGAAAGTTTTACGAAAACTACTTTTTAAGACCTTTAAAAAACAATATTTTAGTAGTAAAGGAATAAAATCGGCATATTAATGGATAATACTGCCACGATCTTAGTGTCAAATATTGCGCTGCCGAGTTCAGCAATAGGAAGCTGGACTACTAGGATTACCCGTCTCATTAATTCACGTCCCAATCTATTCACATATATATTTTCGCCTTCTCATACTTCTGAAGATAATCATAGTAAAAAACGGAAGTTCATTACCTGGTACAGGCCGTTACGAAGTATACAGTTAAAGAATTGGGTAGCTCGAGATTATCTTAAATCAATAAAAAGGGTGGCTAAAGATCATGATAGGCTTGTAATTGTAATTATGGACGATCCGCATCTGCTTGAGGCTGTTGCACTATACAAACATACCTTTGCTGCTGAAATAGAAGTTATATTCTCGTTTCATGGATATAATCTTACCATAGCTCCCAAAATTTTAGGTAAAGTAGACAAAATCTTATGGCTTTCTGAAACAGCAATTAAGAAGAGTCAATTATCCTATGAGAACGCATTACCAAACTCAATTGTTGTTGGTAATGCTGTAGATTCGGATGTATTTTTCCCACTAAATGAGGGCAGTTTTAGTAAGCTTAGGGATGATTATGGATATTCTGCTGAAGATGAAATACTAATTTGGATGGCTAACGACCGTCCTAAAAAAGGATTTCATATTTTTGAAAGTATAGTAAAAGAGTTAGTGTTAGAGTTCGATGATCTGAAGGTGATTACCATCGGAACCACTAAAAGTATCGATCACCCTAATGTGAAGAATGTTGGACGTATTCCAAATAATGAGGTGGCTGCATATCTTCAACTAGGAAATTATTACATGTTTACAACCTTATATGAAGAAGGGTTTGGTTTATCAATGATAGAAGCCTATAAATGTGGAAACGTAGTGTTAGCATCTAAATTAGGAGCTATTCCAGAGGTCCTTAATATGCTTCAGAGAACTTATGTGATAGAGTCTCCTGAACAGATAGAAGATTGGGTGAATGCTTTTAAATTAGGTCGACAAAATACTCAAAATGGAAAACTAAGAATGACCAGAGAAGAGGCCAATGACGTGTGGAATTATAAAAATTGGGAGCAGCGATTTATAAATGCAATAACAGTTAATGAATAATATTATCATCATACCGGCAAGGGGAGGATCAAAGCGATTACCTGAAAAAAACCTTTTAGAATTTGGAGGTCAACCGCTTATTGTTCATAGTATTAATTATGCCTTAGCTAACAAAAATATTTCAGAAGATATCTTTGTATCTACAGACGATATAAAAATAAAAGAAGTCGCACTATCCATGGGAGTCAAAGTGATTGATAGACCAGTGGAATTAGCAGATGATCATGCAACTACAGTTTCCGTACTAAAACATGCATTAGAGACACTATCGGAATCTTATGATAATGTCATTTTGTTACAACCGACAAATCCGTTAAGACCAAGTAATTTATTAGTTGAAGCTTATAAGTCTTATGTGGAAACTAATAGCGATAGCTTAATGACCGTATCGTCTCATCGAAAAAAGCTCGGTAAGATTGTAGACGGTCGCTATTCTCCTTATAATTACACAATGGGACAACGAAGTCAGGATATGGAGCCATTATATTATGAAAATGGGCTATTATATATATCATCTTCTAAATTGATTAAAGAAGATAAAATATTAGGACAAAATAATATACCACATATAGTAGATCATGCCTATGGAACAGTTGATATAGATACCATAGATGATTTGAAGTATGCGCAATTTATATTAGAAAATTTTTAAGATGTCAAACCCTTATATAGAGATAGCAGGACGAAAGATTGGACGCGATTTCCCACCATTGGTTATTGCCGAAATTGGTATTAATCATGAAGGATCATTAGATGTTGCCA
The DNA here is from genome assembly GCA_965230605.1 of Winogradskyella sp. Classification (GTDB taxonomy): domain Bacteria; phylum Bacteroidota; class Bacteroidia; order Flavobacteriales; family Flavobacteriaceae; genus CBDDLD01. The sequence continues at coordinate 1,057,598 of CBDDLD010000004.1, forward strand.
AAGCTATGGTCGATGCAGCAAAACGCGCAGGTGTAGAAGTTGTGAAACATCAAACACACATTGTCGAAGACGAAATGAGTAAAGCTGCAAAGTCAGTCATTCCGGGCAATGCTGACGTATCTATATATGATATCATGGAACGTTGTGCATTAGACGCTACCGATGAACAAGCCTTAAAAGATTATGTAGAAGCACAAGGCATGATATTCATTTCCACGCCCTTTTCTAGAGCAGCAGCTGATCGATTACAAAGTATGGATGTCGCTGCCTATAAAATAGGGTCGGGAGAGTGTAATAACTACCCACTTTTAGAGCATATTGCAGCGTTTGGTAAACCTGTCATATTAAGCACAGGGATGAATACCATAGAAAGTGTTAGTAAAGCTGTAGATATATTTGACAAGCATAACATACCATTAGCACTACTGCATACCACTAATTTATATCCCACGCCATCACATTTAGTGCGTTATGGCGCCATGCAAGAACTACATGAGGCATTCTCGGATAAAGTTTTTGGGCTTAGCGATCATACTCTAAACAACAATGCATGTTTAGGTGCGGTAGCATTAGGGGCTTCTGTTCTAGAACGCCACTTTACAGATCATATGCAACGCACAGGACCAGATATTGTGTGTAGCATGGATGAAACTGCTTGTGGAGAATTAATTAAAGGAAGTGAAGAAATATGGAGCATGCGTGGTGGGACAAAACAACCTGCTAAAGAAGAACAAGTCACCATAGATTTTGCATTTGCTACGGTATGTACCATTGCAGACATTAAAAAAGGCGATGTGTTTTCTAAATCTAATATTTGGGTGAAACGGCCTGGAACCGGTGAAATACTTGCTGAAGACTTTAATAGTATTCTTGGAAAAACAGCCAAGAATGATGTACAAAAAGATGAACAACTCACATGGCAAGACATTCAATAATAGAATTTGTAGATACAATACTCAAACGAGTATATAACGCTACACCAATACCTGAAGCTATAATTAGTAAAGCATTAGAGTTAGCTGTAATGGATGTCAATTATCATTTTCCGGAGACTTCAAAAGATGAGGTTGTAAATCGGATTGTGACGAATCAAAATGAACTGGCAATCTTCCTGTTTAGGTTGGGTAGAGTATTACACAATGAGAGTTTAGATGCATTAAAACCTCAAATTCATTTTCTACTAAAAGACCTTTGCAGTTGTGAGATTTACTTTAATAACCATATAGATGTCGGCTTTTATATAGTACATGGCCAAGGTACAGTCATAGGGAGTAGAAATACTATTGGGAAGGGGTTTATGATACATCAAGGTTGTACTATAGGGCATAAAACCAATGATGGTGGAGCAGGAAATCAGATAGGGGATAATGTAAAGCTATATTGTAATACATCTATTCTAGGAGCCCTTAAAATAGGAGATAATGTTACCATAGGTGCACATACCATGGTAAATAAGGATGTGCCGGAAGGAGCAACTGTAGTTTCAACAGCACAAATGAAGACCTTATGACAAACAAAAAGAACATTGTGTTTTTAACAGGTACTAGAGCTGACTTCGGGAAAGTTAAAAGTCTCATACATGCTGTGGAAGATCATGAAGCATATACGCCTTATGTGTTTGTTACAGGGATGCATCTTATGGAGGCATATGGATACACATTACTGGAAGTTGAACGCTGTGGATTTAGTCACATTCATACATTCGAAAACCACACCCATGAGACGACTATGGACTTAACGCTTTCTAAAACTATAGAAGGCTTTTCTTCTTACATAAAAACAATTCAACCAGATCTGATCGTTATACATGGAGATAGAGTAGAAGCTCTGGCTGGTGCTATTGTAGGAAGCCTCAATAACATTTTAGTGGCGCATATAGAAGGTGGAGAATTATCCGGAACAATAGATGAACTCATTAGACACTCGGTATCAAAATTAAGTCATGTCCATTACACCTCGAATGACGAAGCCAAGCAGCGATTGATTCAGATGGGAGAGCTACCGGAATCTATTTTTACAATTGGTTCACCGGATATCGATGTCATGTTCTCTGATAATTTACCTTCCTTGGAGGTTGCAAAATCTTATTATGAAATTGATTACGATAATTACGCTTTGGTACTATACCACCCGGTAACGACTGAGGTGCATCAAATTGAAGAGGATGCAAAACAATTTGTAGAAGCATTGACCCAAAGTGAAAAGAACTATGTGGTCATATATCCTAATAATGATCTAGGGAGCCAAATGATATTAAAAGCTTATGAAACTTTAGCTGCTAATTCGAGATTTAGAATATTTCCATCTCTACGCTTCGAATATTTCCTAACCCTCTTGAAAAATGCAGATTGTATCATAGGAAACAGTAGTGCAGGAATACGTGAAGCACCCTATTATGGTGTGCCCAGCATAAATATTGGTTCAAGACAAAACAATAGAGCAATACAGCCTAGTGTTGTTAATTGTAACTCCAAGACCAACGATATCTTAAAAGCCATAGAAGACATTAAGTCTGTAGCCTTTGATGAAGTGCAGAATTTTGGAACAGGCGATAGTACTTCAAAATTTATGGAGAGTTTATCATTAGATGCCTTATGGAATCTTAACCATCAAAAACAATTTAAGGATATATGAAGGAAGGGGCACATGTAGTTATAATTGTCCCAGATGGTGTTGGGGTTAAAAATTATTTATATTCTAATGTATTAAAGCATTTAAGTAAGGATGCAAAGATCACAATATGGTCCACCTTACCGGAATCTACATTTACGGATGTAAAGACACGGCATCAAATAGAGTTTAATTACGAGCCTTTAAGCCTTCATGCAGAAGGAAAAAGAACAAGATTACTCAGAGAAGCAGCTACCTATGCCCGTCTGATATACAACACTAAGGCAACACAGAATGCCACCATTATGAAAAATTGGCGGCTACAAAAGCAAAACTTCAAACTACATTTACTTTATAAATTATCTGAATATATAGGAGCATGGGCAAGTCATAAATATGAGCGTATTCTTAAGCTAGAGCGATTAGCAAAAAAATATTGGTCTAAACAAATTATAAATATCTATAAAACACAAATAGATAAGATGCAGCCGACATCACTGTTTATTACCCATCAGCGTGTTGCCGGATTGATGCCTGTGTGTATAGCAGCAAAAGAAACAGAAGTTAAAACATCAACAGCTATCTTTTCATGGGATAACTTACCTAAAGCACGGCTTAATGTCGATGTCGATGACTATTTGGTTTGGTCCAATTGGATGAAAGATGAGATGCAACTGTATTATAAAGAAGTTGACTCTGATCGTGTTAAAGTCACAGGAACACCTCAATTTGAGTTTTACAAAGACGAAACCATACTCATAGAAAGAGATGAGTTTGCTAGAACATACGGTCTAGACCCTAAATTAAAATGGGTCTGTTTCAGCGGGGATGATGAACTCACATCACCTCACGACCCTTTATATTTGAGAGATGTAGCAGAGCATATAAAAAAGAATGAATTGCCTCTGCAAATCATTTTTAGAAGATGCCCTGTAGATTTTTCCAATCGATATGATGAGGTATTAGAAGATTACAGCGACATTATTGTTAGCATAGATCCCATTTGGTATACTGAAGCAGAGGCTTGGGTGGGTTATTATTCTAAGCAGGAAGACATAGGCTTACAGGTTAATTTAGCTTGTCATTGTGAGGCAGTTATTAATTTAGGAAGTACTATGGCAATAGATTTTGCTACATTTAATAAGCCTTGCTTGTATATTAATTACGATGCTGTAAAAGATGAGGACTGGACGACTGAGTTTATATATAAGTTTCAACATTTTAGATCTATGGAAGGTTTAGAGCCTGTTGGATGGATTAATAATGAAGAAGAAATCACAGATAAGCTCAAAGCCTTATTAGAAGGAAATATAGGAAAGGATAGAATGTTGTGGTTGCAAAAATTAGTGAAACATCCTTATGAAACAAATTCTGAATCCATAGCAAAAACCATCACATAATGCATATATGTTTTATATCAAGTGAATATCCTTTGTGGCAATCTGGAGGTGTAGGTAGTTTTCTCCAAACTTTTGGCAGAGGTTTAGTGAAAATGAATCATAAGGTTACTATTGTTGGTATTGGTGCTTCAGATAAAGAAGAGCATATAGATGATGAAGGCGTGTCAATATACAGACTTCCTAAATCAAATGTTCCTTTTGGAAAGTTTCTAGTGAATACAAAACGCATTAATAATAAGATTAAAGTAATTCATCAACAAGATCCAATACATATTGTTGAATCTGCTGAACTAGGACTAGCCTTCATAAAAAAAATACCTTCTGTTAAGTATGTTGTTAGGTTACATGGAGGGCATCATTTCTTTTCAGAATCAGAGAATCGTAAAGTACATTGGTGGCAAGGATTTAAAGAGAAAACGTCTTTTAAAAATGCAGACGGGTTTATTGCAGTATCAGAATATGTGAAATCACATACGGCTAAGTATTTATCGTATCATGGTTGTCCAGTAGAAATTATTAACTACCCTATTGATATTGTGAAGTTTGCTCCACTACCAGAAGTTTCGGTCGATACTAATAACATTACTTTTGCCGGTACTGTATGCGAAAAGAAAGGCATACGACAATTGGTTATGGCGATGGAAGAGTTAAGAAAGGAGTATCCAAATTTACATTTAAACGTATATGGTCGAGATTGGTTTTTTAAAGATGGCAGCTCATACATAGAAATGCTAAAGACCAAGTATCAGTCTATCGTAGATGCATGTGTTACATTTCATGGAGTCATCCCATTCGATCAATTGCCTCAGAAGTATGCAGAGGCTTATGTGTGCGTATTTCCTTCACACATGGAAACTCAAGGTTTAGTCGCTCCGGAAGCCATGGCTATGGAGAAACCGGTAGTGTTTTCTATATTAGGTCCAGGTCCTGAAACTATAGAAGATTATAAAACAGGATTGCTTTGTGATCCTCATGATGTAGCTGATATAGTAGAAAAAGTGAAATGGTTTTTATCAAATTCTGATAAAATGGAAACTATTGGAAAGCAAGCCAAAGTCTTTGTGCATAAGAAATTTAACCCTGAAGTGATTATCAATAGAAATATTGAGTTTTATAAGCATATACAATAACAGCTATGAGATTTGCTATTTTCACATTAGTAGAGCACACATTTCATAATAATAAATACTATGGGTATGCCCCTTATATCCATCAAATTAATCTGTGGCTAGCCCATGCTGAAGAAGTGATTGTAGTTGCGCCAAAATCAACATCAACTACTTTAGATAATATTCAAGAAGCTTATAAACACCCAAATGTGAGATTAGTTGAAGTCCCTAAATTTCATGTCAAAGGAATAGGTGGTTTATTAAGAGCATTGTGGTTATTACCGGGAATCTTTATAAAAATGAACAAAGTAATGCGTTACGCAGATCATTTACATTTCAGGTGTCCAAGCAATATTTCTGCCATAGCATTGCTAGTACAACTATGGTTCCCTTCAAAACGTAAAACTGCAAAGTATGCTGGGAATTGGGATCCGAATAGTAAACAACCCTTAGGTTATAGATTTCAAAAATGGATGTTATCAAATACACTGCTTACAAGGAATATGAAAGCCTTAGTGTTTGGACAATGGCCTGATCAATCTAAAAATATTAAAGCCTTTAATTCTGCTTCTTTTTTTGAAAACGAAAAAACACCATTTATAGAACGACAGTATAATCTACCATTACGATTTGTTTGTGTAGGGAGTTTGGTAGAAGGAAAGCAACCGCTTCTCAGTTTAAAAATTATTGAAAATTTAAATAAGAAAGGAATAAAGGCGCACATCGATTTTTATGGTGATGGTGTGCTGAAGTCAGATTTAAAACATTATATAGCTAAAAATCAGTTATCCGATATTGCTAAATTGCATGGCAATCAAACAAGAGAAGTGATTATTGAAGCTTTTAAACAGAGCGACTTTAGTATTCTACCTTCTAAAAGTGAAGGGTGGCCAAAAGCGATATCAGAAGCTATGTTTTTTGGTTGTATACCTATCGCAACTAAAATCTCTTGTTTAGAATGGATGTTAGATTACGGAAAAAGAGGTATTTTGATAGAAGATGATTTAGAGTCAGCAATTCGTTCTATTTCAGAAGTCATAAATTCAAAACATAGTCTAGGTGACTTATCCTATACCGCTTTTGAATGGTCGCAACAGTTCACGATAGAACGTATACAAAATGATATTGCACAGGTTATAGATAAATGAGAGTACTTCAACTAATAGATACTTTAAACGCCGGAGGTGCAGAACGTATGGCGGTAAATCTGGCAAATGCCTTATTGGGACATACCGAGGGTTCTTATTTATGTGCAACTAGAGAAGAAGGCACTTTAAAATCCTCTATCAAACAAGGTGTAGAGTATCTTTTTTTAAAGCGCAAGTCTACATTAGATATTAACGCTTTATTACGATTAAAATCATATGTAAAAACACATAATATAGATGTGATTCATGCACATTCGAGCTCATTTTTTATAGCGACATTATTGAAATTTTTAGTTCCAAAACTAGAAATCGTATGGCATGACCATTATGGGAAAAGTGAGTTTTTGGCAAACCGCCCTAAAAGGATATTAAGATTTTGTTCTAGGTATTTTTCCCAAATCATATCAGTAAATGAGATACTTAAAATCTGGGCTGAACAACATTTAAAATGTTCAAGAGTAACTTTAATGAATAATTTTGTTACACCAGATGAACATCCTCCCAAAACATTACTCTACGGTACTAAAGGTAAACGTGTTTTATGCATAGCAAACCTTAGACCTCAAAAAGATCATCTTACGCTTCTCGAAGCATTCAAGGATGTTGTTAATTATTATCCAAATTGGACATTACATTGTGTGGGTAAAGACTTTAAAGATGATTATTCTCAAATGATATACGATCACACAAATACAAACAAACTCGATAGTAATGTTTATTTTTACGATAGTTGTGAAGATATCGCAAGTATTATTTCGCGTTGCGAGATAGGCGTTTTGTCCTCAAAATCTGAAGGCTTGCCTTTGGCACTTTTAGAGTACGGGTTTGGAAAATTAGCAACTGTAAGCACTGATGTAGGGGATTGTAAAAAAGTCATCACATCATCTGAACTCGGTATACTGGTAGAACCCGAAAATTCAGATAAATTATCTGAAGCTTTAAAGTACTATATTAAAGATGAGGATGCTAGAATTAAAAAGGCTGAAAGGCTGTATGATTCTGTTTATAAGAATTATTCTGAAACGGCTGTGATAGATGAGTTATTGAAGATATATCAAAGGTTAATTAATGCGGGTACTTAGAAAACGTTTTAATGCTTTAGATCAAAGAAACTACATTCTACTTATAGGAGTGCATGTTTTATTTGGAATATTGATATGGCTAATTCCAGGCTTCTCTCGAGTCTACTTTTTAGGCATGGTCGGCTACTTTTTCATCAGGATTTTCTCGGCCCCACAAAAACACAAATTCAGAGAGATTCTGTTTGCAAGTGTATATGTGATAGCATCCGAAGTTTTATTTCGAATGACCTTTGGAACCATATTTTACGAAGCTTCTAAATATCTCATTATTGTTTACGCTACTATCGGGATGTTCTCTTTGGGGATTTCCGGAAGATCTTATCCATACTTTATATACCTCGTACTCCTTATTCCATCTATTGTAGTTGCAGCTATCAATATCAGTTATACTGCCAATTTTAGAACTAATATTGCTTTCGTTTTAAGTGGTCCTGTATGTTTGGGCATGGCCGCACTGTTTTTCTTTAATAAGAAAGTTTTATTGAAAGATCTGATTGATGCACTGAAGTATATAAGTTTTCCAATTATAAGCATGACAACATACCTGTTTCTGTATACGCCTACGATAAGAAATGTTTTAAGAGGTACAGAGTCTAATTTTGCGACATCAGGCGGATTTGGGCCAAATCAGGTGGCTTCCATCCTGGGATTGGGAATGTTTGCACTTGCTGTGCGTATCTTTATGAAATCACCTTCTTTATTTTTAAAGATCTTGAACTTAGTAATTCTTGGAGCTATATCTTTTAGAGCTATTGTGACATTTAGTAGAGGAGGTGTTTTAAGTGCTATGGTAATGATATTTGCGTTTTTGGTGATTTATTATTTTAAATCTTCTAAACGCCAAAGAAAAACGCTACTATCTTCCTTTGTGTTGTTTTGTATTATAGGCATTGCAACATGGACGATAAGCTCTAGTCAAACAGGAGGATTAATCGATAAGCGTTATGCTAATCAAGATAAACTCGGGAAAGAAAAAAAGGATTTATCTACTGGTAGAATAGATTTATTTGTTGACGATTTAGATGGATTTCTAACTAACCCCTTCGTAGGTGTTGGTGCCAGTGGAGCTAAAGAATTACGTATTAAGAACAACCAAGGGATTAAAACATCTCACAATGAAATCAGTAGATTGCTATCAGAGCATGGTATGTTTGCTATTTTTATACTACTCATACTGATTTTTAAACCACTGGTCTTCAGAATTCAAAATAAGCGTAATTATTTCTTCTATGCCTTTTTAGTGTTTTGGTTTGCAACCATCAATCACTCAGCCATGCGGATTGCTGCCCCGGCTCTTATATATTCATTATCATTACTAAATGTTGTTCATGAAAAACGTCCTGTATATAGGAAATTATCTAAAGAATGATAAGGTAAATCCATCTTATATGTTTAGCCTTGCAGATTATTTAAGATCGCAAGACTATGCTGTGCGTATTTCATCATCTAAGCGCAATAAACTGCTACGCTTACTAGATATGGTAGTTCATATTTTTCGATATGGCAAATGGGCCAATACAGTTCTGATTGACACCTATAGTACAACCAATTTCTATTATGCATATGTAATAAGTCAGTTGTGTCGGCTATTCAAGATTAAGTATATCCCTATTTTGCATGGAGGAAATTTACCAAATCGTCTTACAAAAAGTACCACGAAAAGCAAACAGATTTTTAACAATGCACACATTAATGTGGCACCATCAGCATATCTAAAGGAGGCATTTGAGAACATGGGCTATTCTAATGTGATTCATATACCTAATGCTATAAATATATCTGATTATCAATATGAACCAAAAGATTTAGATGGTACCATCAGAATCTTATGGGTGAGAGCTTTTAGAACTATTTATAATCCGCAGTTAGTAATTAAGGTCTTAAGACTGTTATTAGATAAAGGGTATGATGCAAAACTGTGTATGATTGGACCAGATGTAGATGGTAGTTTAAAGGATGTCAAGCAACTAGCTAGTCAATTGAATGTCGATGTAGAATTCAAAGGAAAAATGAAAAAGCAAGACTGGATATTAGAATCTAGAAGCCACACGATTTTTGTAAACTCTACAAATTTTGACAATACCCCTTTAACTGTTATTGAGGCTATGGCACTAGGTATGCCAGTTGTATCAACAAATGTTGGTGGGATGCCTTTTTTAATTAGTAATAGAGAAGATGGACTCTTAGTGGAAGCTAACAACGCAACACAAATGATGGAAGCAATTATTGGGCTTTATAATAGCCCAAATGAAGCAAGTGAGATGGTGCTGAAAGCACGAAAAAAAGTTGAAGCTTTTGATTGGGTGCATGTTGGTAAACAATGGAAAACTATTTTATAAATATTAGGGCTTGTAGGCCTAAGATTTTATATTTACACGTCTAACTACTAATCAATGAAACCTAAAAAGGGGATACATTTTGAAATCTCTGAACGAAAAATCCTATTAAGAATACTTGATGTATTCATGGCATTTTTAGGGATTTATGTTCTCGAAGTAGGATTTGATTTTGATTACCTAAATCTCAATAAGGAAAGTGCCATTCCTTTAATTGTGTTGGCAACTTACATAACCATTTTCGGTACTGTATTTGAATTGTATGACCTTCAGAAAGCCAGTAAATTAGATGTCAGCTTTAAGAATATTGTAATCACCTCTTCAATTATAATTGCCTTTTATCTCTTAACACCAGTACTTACACCCTTTTTACCAGAGAAACGTTTACAGATTTTGTACTTCTATGTTGCACTTATTGTATTCATGTTTATAGGGCGGTTTTTGTATGTTACGCTAATAGAATCCCCTCGCTTCTATAAACGTGTTCTCATTGTAGGCGAAGTATCTAATATTGAAAATATCATATCAGCATTGGCTGTTACGGATCCCAATTATAAAATTGTTGGTTTTATTAATAGTGAAATTATAAAAGAAGATGAGATTAAGTATAAAGGACTAAAAGAGTTTGACCCTAATAAACTACTTGAAGTTATTCAAGATTATAAAATTTCTGAAGTATTAGTGGCAAGTTTTAATACCGAAACCATTACAGCTGAGGTATACCATGATCTTATGACGCTACTAGAAAGAGGATTTAAGATTAGAGAGTACACACAAGTCTATGAAGAATTACTGCATCGTGTACCTATTCAATTTGTTGGAAAAGATTTTTACAAATATTTCCCTTTCAGCAGAAGTAATGAGAATAAATTATATATGTTCTTTCATAGAACATTTGATATCTTTTTCTCACTTGTAGGCATTATATTCGGCCTTGTTATTTTACCAATTATACTAATAGGTAACTTTTTAGGAAATAGAGGCCCATTATTTTACTCTCAGATTAGGGTTGGTAAAAATAGCCAACCATTTGAGATAATTAAATTTAGAACCATGGTTGTCAATGCAGAAAAAGATGGTGCTAAATGGGCTCAAAAAAATGATAAAAGGATTACTAAGTTTGGAAACTTCTTAAGGCGAACACGTCTGGATGAAATTCCTCAGTTTATCAATGTCATCAGAGGGGATATGAGTATTATTGGACCAAGGCCAGAACGCCCATTTTTTGTTAATGAATTATCTCGAATTATCCCGTTTTATGAAACAAGGCATATTATTAAACCGGGATTAACGGGCTGGGCGCAGGTGAAAACGCGATACGGTTCTTCTATAGATGATAGCCTGACGAAACTACAGTACGATCTGTATTATATTAAACATCGTAGTTTGTTTTTAGACTTCAATATCATTGTGAAAACACTAAGTACTGTACTATACTACAGGGGGCAATAGCTTACAAGCGCTTTTTTCTAAACCTCACAATAAGAAATATAAATAAGGCTACAAACATACTTATACGGGCTATATAATCTCCTGCGATAGTGTAAAAGGTTTGCTTCGAGTTTGTGGTAATAGTACCAACCAAGGCACCTTGTTTCCCATAACCTAGAGTATTGATGATATCACCTCTTTGATTAATAAATGCAGATATACCTGTATTGGCACTTCTGGCAATAGCTCTACGTGTCTCTATAGCCCTTAACCTGGCATAGCTTAAATGTTGCTGATGCCCTTGCGTTACATCCCACCAGGCATCATTTGTAATAATGGCCAGAAAATTAGCGCCATTTCTTGCGTATTCCGTGACAAATTCTCCGTAAACAGATTCATAACATATAATGGGCCCCACTTTATGGTTAGTGTTGCGTCCAACAAAAACACTTCTGTAATCTTGAGTGGTTTTCATAGCCACAGTACCACCTAAATCTATCATGGCGTCACCTATAATAGGTTTTAAGATATCTTGATAGGGGAAATTTTCTATTCCAACAACAAGTTTTGACTTGTCATACTTTTGGATACTATCTGAAGTGTTTAAAAGGATTGCTGAATTATAATCATCATACCATAAATTGTCTCGTAATTGATTGGTTTCAGACCGGACACGATTTGGATCTCTAAAAAAGTCTATGAAAGAAATTCCGGTTAGAATATTGACTTCCGGATATGTATTCACAAAACGGTTCAGTTTAACTTTAAAAAGCGAATTTTCAAATTGGTCTAACCTAACATTATCGGCAAAAACAGTCTCGGGTGCTAAAATGAAATCTGTAGAGTCTGTAACTTTTGATTCTGCTAAATCAATAAGAAGATCTGCAATTTCAGAGTTTGAAGTGTCATATTTTTCACTGTATGGGTCTATATTAGGTTGTAATGCAATCACATTAATTGACTCTCCTTCTGATGAATAAGTACTGTAAATTATAGTGGAAATTATAATTGGCACTACCAACAGCACAGCCATTTTAAGAGACGTACTTTTAATATGCGTCTTATGAGGATACTTCTTGTAGCGTAATATCCCTTTGTAAACAGCTATATTACCCAACCAAACCCATAATGAACCTCCAAATGTTCCTGTGTATTCATACCATTGCACCCAGGTAATATGTTCCGAAAATACATTTCCTAAGTTTAACCATGGCCATGAAAATTCCCAATTAAGATGCAGTTTTTCAAAACTCAACCATAAGGCAATTAAAAACAAAAGCGATTTATTAATAGTTGTACGTTTGGCAATACCATGGTACACCAATATCAATAGAGCCATTAATAAGGAGTTCACTAATATGGCAAAACTAGCGCCAAAAAGGTCAGCATATCTAAGCCAGCTAGTAGTGATAAGGTTCCATATAAAGAAAGTAAGATAAGCGTATCCGAAGAGGAGCAATTTTTTTCTTTTAACTCCAGAAGTTCTAATGCTATACTCTATGAGTAACAAGGGAACAAATCCAAAAAATAAAAGGAGAGGAAAGCCATATGTAGGCCAAGCTAATGCTAGTAATAACCCGGAAGATAAAGCAAGAAGTAAACGCTTCATTAAAGTTAACGTGATTTATTTTATGCCCTGTAAAGATAGACTTTAGTTGGCATTATCTGAAAATACTGAAATCTAATTTTAGAGAGAAAACATTAGAGTATAACGCAGCACTCTGATCACCTATATCTGTAAAGGCATAATCTATCTGAATTCCTCTGTACTTGAACCCAACACCAAAGTTAGGCTGAAACGTTAGATCTTCGGAACCATCAATTTGCAATTCGTTCTGAAAATTACCTATACCGCCTCTTAAGAAAACCAAATCGGTATACCCAAACTCAAACCCTAGAGCCGGAGCTATACTTGCAAAAGATGTAGAAACAATATCATTTGTTTGAGCAAACCTCACATTAAGATTCATGGCTGCAAGTAAAGAATAGTCATAATGGAAAATCCATTTTTTTGAGACACCTAACTCAAGTTTTGGCAATGTAATTTCTGTGGTTTCAGGTAACTCCTGATTTTGACCTTCTATGGCTCCGCTTATCTGACTAAACTTATCTTCGTCTATGGACCACGAATTGTATGTTGTTGTGATATCTCTGGCCATAAAACCAAACTTCCAATCGTTCTGAGTTTGAAATTGTATACCGGCATCTAATCCAAATCCCCAAGCTGAAGCAAAATCACCTATAATACGACGTATAATTTTTGCATTAACACCATAATTTAGCCCATCAATAGGAAGCTTACGCGCATAAGATAGAATAAGGCCATAATCTGCTGTAGAAAATGTGCTAACACGATCGAAGTTTATATTTCCCTGATCATCAATAAGTTGAGTAGTGTCTAATATATCGTCGACCCCAAAACGTATTAAAGATACACCAACAGCACTTCTGTCATCTAATGGCATAGCAAACGCTGCATAATTGTAATTGGCAATATTAGCAAAATAGCTGGAATGCATTAATGCAATTTGGTTATCTTCAAGATGTACCAACCCTGCCGGATTCCAATATCCGGAATTTACATCAGCAGTTTGTGATGTAACAGCGTTACTCATACCCAATGCACCAGCATCCACACCGATATTCAAAAATTCATTTGAGTATTTTCTGGTGGTTTGAGCAGAAGTTATAAGCGTTGCTAATGTTAAGAGAATTACAATGTAATTTTTCAACAGCAATTATTTTTTTTACAAAGATGCACAATATTTTTCTATCTATTAAACTATTAATCCCCATAGTTATTGTGCAAGAAGTATTTTCAAACAGAAATACTTTTTTATTTTTACACAAACTATTTCAATGAGCATAAAGAAGCAAATTCCCAATTTTGTAACACTTCTTAATCTATTCTGTGGTTGTATTGCTACTATTTTTGCTGTTCATGGCAATTTTGTAGCTGCAGCAGTTTTTGTATTTCTTGGGATATTTTTTGATTTTTTTGATGGGCTTTTGGCACGAATGCTCAAAGCACAAAGCCCTTTGGGGATTCAATTAGACTCTTTAGCAGACCTTGTTACAAGTGGTGTCGTTCCTGGTATTGTAATGTACAAACTTCTGTCTTTAACTGTGGATGCTCCCGATTTTGGGACAACCTATAACAGTTGGAATTCTGTAATGCATTGGCAAGATTTTAAGTTGTCTTTAGTACCTCTAATAGGGCTGCTTATACCTTTAGCCTCAGCATATCGGTTAGCACGTTTTAACCTCGATGAGGATCAACAAACCTTTTTTAAAGGATTACCGGTACCAGCTAACACGTTACTAATTATTTCATTACCACTTATTCTAGAGTTTCAGAATAGCGATACTATAAATGCTATTATTGTAAACAAATGGTTTTTGATTGGATTAACATTTTTAAGCTGTTATTTATTGAATTCAAATATTAAGCTCTTTGCTCTTAAATTTAAAGACTGGAGTTTTAAAAATAATGTAACACGTTACATTTTTATTATACTAACCATTGTGCTTCTTATCGTATTACATTTTGCAGCAATTCCTTTAATAGTAGCACTTTATATTATAATGTCAGTTTTAGATACACTAACTTCAAACTAAAAACCAATGGTAGAGAATATTTTTACACTTTTGATGCTTATCATGCTTCAGGCTGTTCTAGGTTTCGATAACTTGTTATACATCTCTTTAGAAAGTAAGAGAGCGCCAAAAGAAGAACAAGCACGTGTTAGGAAAATAGGAATCCTTTTAGCTATTGCATTACGTATAGGTCTTTTATTTCTGCTAATTAATGTAATTAGCTACTTCGAAAAACCCATATTCTCGTTACCTTTTGAAGGTGTGATTACTGGAGATTTTGACGTCCATAGTCTTATAGTACTCGGTGGTGGTGGATTTATTATCTATACAGCTATGAAAGAGATATGGCACATGATTGGGGTAAAGGATGTAAAGCATGATATTGAAGGAAAAGAACGCTCAAGCTCTGTAGGTAAGGTGATCACCATGATAGTTATAATGAATGTTGTGTTTTCATTTGATTCTATATTAAGTGCTATGGCCTTAACTGATGTGTTTTGGGTAATGGCCACAGCTATTGTTATTGGGGGATTACTAATGATTTGGTTGGCAGATAAGGTGGCGAACTTCCTAGAGCGTAACCGTATGTATGAAGTGTTAGGTCTGTTTATCCTTTTTATTGTAGGGATTATGTTAGTCACCGAAGGTGGAGAATTAGCGCATTTAACCATTTTTGATAATCCGATTGTTCACATGAGTAAAACAACATTCTATTTTGTTATTGTTGTTTTAGTTGTTGTAGATATTGTTCAAAGCAGATATCAGAAGAAATTAATGCAGGAAGAAAAATTCGACACCGGTTATGAAGATGAAAATGGCGAAGACAATAAGTAATCTAGATTACGACGCATACTTTTTATCGATCTCATATAGAGCCATGTAATGTCTTATCTTTTCATCTAAGTTTATATTCTCTTTTCTAAGATATCTATGATAGGTACTCATGATGATTCCAGACATGGCCTCAGGATGATAGATCCCTAACTCGTTAAAGTATTTTGAGAGTCTAGAGCCTTCTTTAAGTTGCCAATTGGTTCTCATCCATCTACCAATACCACTTAAATGATTAGCCGATGCGTACTCTTTTTCAGTGAGTTTTAATATTTTTTCCTTAACACTATCAATGTATATTTTATCTAGGCTTAAAAAACAATCTTTAATGTCTTTAGGAATATAATATCCTCTCAAACTATCTGTGGTATATCTGACCTTATCTTCTTCATTATGCCTTTGCTGTCTGGCCTTAAGTTGTCTAAGCACTTTATCGTGATCAATAGGGGAATTATTCAGTTTTAACCTGTAACATCTTAAAACAACTTCTATCATATGATTAGGAAGAGCTAACCCTTTTTTCTCATAATACACTGTAAATCTTGTTTTCTTTAAATGTCCTTGGGATCTAACAAAAAACCAGTTATTCATAACATCAAATTCGTCTGAAGCATGGGAGTAAAAGTTTAGTAAACTATCCGGGGTTATACCAGAAAGCTTGCTTTTAGTGTCTTCTGATAGTTTTCTGTCTAGTAATTGTAAGGCATGATTAATATCTCTAGGCGGGTTAGAAAATAATTGCTTGTAGAATACCATAATTGATGGTAAAGCAAAAGATTCAACTTTTGGTGTGATTGTAGTTTTCATTTGATTGACTTTGATACTCAATATTAAATCGAGTTTTGATTTTTAAAAAGGGATAATGAGTGAAATACCCTTTTCAATGAGTAAAGTGAATCTCTGAATGTTTGAAACTAAGTAGGGGGCATAGACCTAAAACTCTAGCTTCTTTTTACGAAGCTCGAAGTTTTGGCCCAGATAGACTTTACGTACCATTTCATCAGCAGCTAATTCTTCAGGTTTACCAGCTTTTAGAATACTACCTTCAAACATTAAATACGTGCGGTCTGTAATGGCAAGTGTCTCTTGGACATTATGGTCGGTAATTAGGATACCGATATTTTTTTTGGTGAGCTTAGCAATAATACGCTGAATATCTTCTACAGCCACAGGATCTACACCCGCAAACGGCTCATCCAATAGTATAAAGCTTGGATCCGTAGCAAGAGCACGTGCAATTTCGGTACGACGACGCTCACCACCAGAAAGTAAATCACCACGATTTGTTCTAATGTGCCCTAAACCAAATTCTTCGATTAGGGATTCCATTTTAGCATGCTGTTCTTTTTTGCTGAGTTTTGTGAGTTGAAGCACGCTAAGAATATTGTCTTCAATACTTAATTTTCTGAATACAGAAGCTTCCTGTGCTAAATACCCAATTCCGTTTTGAGCACGCTTATACATTGGATATTTTGTAATATTAGTATCTTCTAAAAATATTCGCCCGCCATTGGGTTTTACGATACCTACAATCATATAAAAGGAGGTTGTTTTACCCGCACCATTGGGACCAAGTAAACCTACAATCTCTCCCTGATTTACCTCCAGAGAGACATCTTTAACCACCTTACGTCCACTGTAGGACTTCATTAAATTTTCGGCACGTAACTTCATCTACTAATAATTATTTATCGGAGACCAGATGTTTAAACGCTAAAAATAGTAAAAACATATCTTCTCCTTAAGTTTTAGGACAAGTTTAACCTTGCTGCTCTAAAGCATCCCAGTATTCGTAGGCACGTCTCAAATGAGGGACTACAATTGTGCCACCAACTAGAGTTCCAATACCTAAGGTTTCTGCGATTTCGGCTTTGGTAATACCTTCCTTATAACAGGTTTCTAAATGGTATCTAATACAATCGTCACAGCGTAAAACAGTAGAAGCTACTAAGCCTAATAGCTCCTTAGTTTTTACATCTAGAGCACCAGCCTGATAGGCATTAGTGTCTAAGTTAAAAATACGCTTGATAATCTTGTTGTTATCAGTCAAGATTTTTTCGTTCATCTTAGTACGATAATCATTAAATTCTTTTACAATATCAGACATGGCTTTTATTTAAATTTCGTTTTTGTCTTTTTACAACTACAGCAGATATGTATATACTTATTTGATATAAGATCAATATAGGTATGGCCACAATAACCTGACTGGTGATATCGGGTGGTGTAATAATGGCAGCTAAAATTAACACGACAACAAGTGCATATTTTCTATACGTTCTCAAGAATTTTGGTGTAACCAGTCCTACTTTAGTTAAAAAAAAGATCACAATAGGTAACTCAAACACGATACCAGAGGCTAGCGATGAGGACCTCACAATAGCAATTACAGAACTTAGGTCAAATTCGTTAATCACTTTATCACTAATACTATAATTTGCAAGGAAGTTTAAGGATAAAGGTGTAATTACATAATATCCAAACAATACGCCCAAGAAGAATAAAAGTGATGAGACTACAATAAATCCTCTGGAGTTTTTACGTTCATTAGGTTTCATGCCTGGGCTAATAAATCGCCATAATTGATATATAACATAAGGAAACGCAATGATGATCCCTGCATATACTGATGTCCATATATGTGCAGAAAATTGCCCTGCTACTGTTCTATTTTGAATACTAAATGGGAATTCTTGAGCACAAAAAGTAGTTTCAACACCTATAAACTGCGACATACTACACAACCATCTGTACGTTGGGAAAGTCATATATGTAGGACCAAAAATAACAGTGTTGAAAATGAAGTTCTTAAAAATGAATGCCAAAGTTGCAGCAATAACAACACCAATAGTTGCTCGTACGAGGTGCCATCTTAAATCTTCAAGATGGTCTAAAAAAGACATTTCATTTACATTTTTCTTTGTCATTATATAATGCCTTCTTTTATAAGGTCATGTAAGTGCACAACACCTGCATAGTTTCCATTGTCTTCAACCAAAAGCTGAGAGATTTCATTTTCTTCCATAAGTTCTTTGGCATCTACAGCCATTGCATTTACATCAATACATTTGGGTTGCCCTCCCATAATATCCTTAGCTTTTAGGTCAGAGAAATCAATACTCTTACTTAGCATACGTCTAAGATCACCATCAGTAATAATACCAAGTATTTTATTGTTTTCAACAACAGCAGTAACGCCTAGCATTTTTTCAGAGATTTCTACAATAACTTGTTTAACACTGGCTTCTAGGGTGACTTGTGGTTTTTGGTTCTGAGATGAAAGATCATTAACACGTAAGTATAGTCGCTTTCCTAAAGCACCGCCGGGATGATATTTTGCAAAGTCTTTACTAGAAAACCCTCTAAGTTCTAAAAGACAAACAGCTAAAGCATCTCCAATAACTAATTGAGCTGTAGTACTGGTGGTCGGTGCCAGATTATTTGGGCACGCCTCTTGAGAAACATAAGCATTTAAAACATAGTCAGCTTGCTGACCTAAAAACGAATCTTTGTTTCCGGTAATGGCGATCATAGTGTTGTTCGCATTTTTTATTAACGGTACCAAGACTTTAATCTCTGGGGTATTACCACTTTTTGAGATACAAATTACAACATCGTCCTTAAGAATTAGTCCAAGGTCACCGTGTATAGCATCAGCAGCATGCATAAAAACAGAAGGAGTCCCTGTAGAGTTTAATGTAGCTACAATTTTATTAGCAATAATGGCACTTTTACCTATACCTGTAATAATAACTCGTCCCTTAGAATTGTATATCAATTCGGTGACTTCAGCGAAATCATCGGTTAATAAGTTAGAGAGGTTTGATATGGCTTCACTTTCAAGTTTTATAGTGCTTTTTGCGGTCTGCAAAATCGATTCTCGGATGTTCAAAACTTTTGTTTTTTGAGTTTCACAAATTTAAAGAAATTGTTATCTTTAAACTTATTGCAAATATATAAAATACTAATAGGGATTAATGAGTAGTATTACAGAAATTGATCTGCATTCTGAACTTAAAAAATACTTCGGTTTTTCTACTTTCAAAGGACTTCAGGAAGATGTAATAAAGAATGTAGTTGCAGGGAATAACACCTTTGTTATAATGCCAACAGGTGGAGGGAAATCATTGTGCTATCAATTACCTGCACTAATCAAAGAAGGAACGGCTATAGTAGTATCACCTCTAATTGCCTTAATGAAGAATCAGGTAGACGCTATAAGAGGTGTTTCAGAGCATGAAGGCGTGGCACATGTTTTAAACTCATCATTAAATAAAACAGAAGTTAAACGTGTTAAAGAGGATATCGTTAATGGTATAACGAAATTATTATATGTTGCCCCAGAGTCGTTAACTAAAGAAGAACATGTAGAATTTCTAAGATCTGTACCTATATCTTTTATGGCAGTTGATGAAGCACATTGTATCAGTGAATGGGGGCACGATTTTAGACCAGAATATAGAAACCTACGACATATTATAAAACGTATTGGGGATAACATCCCTATTATAGGTCTTACTGCGACTGCTACGCCGAAAGTACAGGAAGACATTCTTAAAAGTCTTGGTATTCCGGAAGCGGTTAAGTTTAAAGCTTCTTTTAATAGACCAAATCTATATTACGAGGTACGACCAAAAACTAAAAATGTAGATGCGGATATTATTAGGTTTATTAAACAAAATCAAGGGAAATCCGGAATTGTATACTGTTTAAGTCGCAAGCGAGTAGAAGAATTGGCTCAGGTACTTCAGGTTAATGGCATTAATGCTGTACCATATCATGCAGGACTCGATGCTAAGACCAGAGTAAAGCATCAAGATATGTTTTTGATGGAAGAAGCAGATGTCGTTGTGGCTACTATAGCGTTCGGAATGGGTATTGATAAACCTGATGTGCGATTTGTAATTCATCATGATATTCCAAAAAGTATAGAAAGCTATTATCAGGAAACTGGTAGAGCAGGGCGTGACGGTGGAGAAGGACACTGCCTGGCCTTTTATGCTTATAAGGATATAGAGAAACTAGAGAAATTCATGTCTGGGAAGCCAGTTGCTGAACAAGAAATTGGACATGCATTACTTCAAGAAGTTGTTGCTTATGCAGAGACTTCAATATCTAGACGTAAATTCATTCTACATTATTTCGGAGAAGAGTTTGATAATGATACCGGAGAAGGAGGCGATATGGACGATAATGTCAGACACCCTAAAACTCAAAAAGAGGCAAAAGACGACGTTTGTGTGATTTTAGATGTGGTAGACAAAACGAATGAAAAGTATAAGTCTAAAGATCTAGTTCAGGTTATTGTTGGTAATTCTAATGCATTAATAAGTTCTCATAAAACTGATACACAACCTTTCTTCGGAGTTGGTAAAGACAAAGACTCAAAACATTGGATGGCACTCATACGTCAGCTATTGGTACCACATCTTTTAAAGAAAGATATCGAAACCTATGGAGTGATAAGACTCACTGATGCTGGTCGTGCTTATATGGCTTCGCCAACATCGTTTATGATGACTGAAGACCATATTTACGATGAGGAAAGTGATGATAGTATTATTACCAATGCTAAGTCAGGGTCTGCATCGGCAGATGAAAAACTGATGGCAATGCTCAAAGATTTGAGAAAACAAAATGCTAAAAGACTAGGTGTGCCCCCATTTGTAATTTTCCAAGACCCATCGTTAGAGGATATGGCGCTCAAATACCCTACTAATATTGAAGAGTTAAGTAAGGTGCATGGTGTAGGAGAGAGTAAGGCTAAAAAATACGGTGGAGATTTCGTGGAATTAATAGCACATTATGTTGAAGAAAACGATATTATAAGACCTGAAGACATGGTAGTGAAGTCTACCGGAATGAATTCAGCTCTTAAATTATATATCATCCAAAACATAGATAGAAAATTACCTCTAAGTGATATTGCAGAGTCTAAGGGTATGGAGATGCCAAACTTCATTAAAGAAATGGAAGCTATTGTTTTCTCTGGTACAAAACTCAATATAGATTACTGGATTGATGAGATCTTAGATGAGGATCAACAAGAAGAAATTCACGACTATTTTATGGAATCTGAAACTGATAAGATATCTGAAGCTATCGAAGAATTTGATGGGGATTATGAAGAAGACGAATTACGTCTTTATCGCATCAAATTCATGAGCGAAGTCGCCAACTAATCTTAGTTCTTCTTATATATCTTAAACTCTATCCGGTGTTTCTTGCTAGTCAATGTTAGCATTTCAATATTAGACCGTGTTATTTTCTTTATATCTGCTTTTTCAATTTGAAAATCAATCCTAGTGATACTTCTGTTTGGGACATCGGAGTACTCTGATTCCAATTCTACCATATCAGAATCTAAGTGTAGATCAATAGATTTTCCTACAATATGAAGCTTAGCGCCTTTAATAGTCTTAATATGAAAACCACCTACAATAATGGTTTGCATAAAGTGATATCCTCCAAGCTCATCCCATCCGGCATACATGACATTTTCTGATGATATAGCTAAAGGCTCATCTTTAATATCATTAATGATAGTTTCAGTAGGATTATCAATCTGTGGTTTTTCCGAAGGGCTCTTTTGTCCAAATGCAGCTTTTAACTTAGTTAGTGAAAATTTCATATAGAATTAATTTTTGGCAAAACTAAACTTTAAGACGGCTTTATACAAATGAATGTACAATCTTCAAAAGGAGTTCATTATCTTTGCATCTTCAAATAAAACAAAAGAAAATGCAAGACGGTTTATACGCAAAATTTAACACGAATAAAGGTGGTATATTAGTTAATCTGGAATTTGAAAAAACGCCGGGAACTGTAGGGAATTTTGTTGCTTTAGCTGAAGGAAATTTAGAAAATTCAGCCAAAAAACAAGGGAACCCATACTATGACGGATTAAAGTTTCATAGAGTGATTCCTGATTTTATGATTCAAGGAGGATGCCCTCTAGGAACAGGAACAGGTAATCCTGGATATCAATTTGATGACGAATTTCATTCAGATTTAAGGCATGATGGTCCAGGTGTATTATCAATGGCTAATGCAGGTCCTGGAACAAATGGAAGTCAATTTTTTATCACACATGTGGAAACACCTTGGTTAGATGGGAAGCATACTGTGTTTGGAAAAGTTATTGAAGGGCAGGATGTTGTTGATAACGTTGCACAAGATGACTTAATTAATTCAGTCGAAATTATAAGAGTGGGTGCTGCTGCAGAAGGCTATAATGCTATAGAAGCATTCCGTACATTTGAAGGTGCTAGAGAGAAACGTATAGCTGCTGAAAAAGCTGCGCGTGAAGCTGAATTAGATAAATTAGCGACTGGTTTCGAGAAGACAGAGAGCGGCTTACGATATCAAATTATACAAAAAGGAGATGGTGCAAAGGCAGAGCATGGTAAGACTGTAGCTGTGCATTACAAAGGACAATTAGCTGATGGCACTGTGTTTGATTCATCTTATAAAAGAAATCAACCGATAGAATTTCCGATAGGGGTTGGACAAGTGATTCCTGGATGGGATGAAGGTATTGCGCTATTACAAGTTGGTGATAAGGCACGTTTGGTGATTCCTAGTGATTTAGGTTATGGAGTAAGAGGTGCAGGAGGAGTAATACCACCAAATGCAACTTTAGTTTTTGATGTAGAGTTAATGGATGTAAAGTAATTCTTAGGCTTTTATTTCTTAAACGGTAACATAAAACGAATAAAATCGTCTCATCATTAGATGAGACTTTTTTTGTCTTATAAATTACCAATCAATCAATTCAAAATGAAAACTAAGTTAGTATTATGCTTGTTGTTGCTTTTCAGCATCATAAGCTGTTCAAAAAATAAGGGGTTCTCACCAGAGTTTATGGAACAAACCACAGGGCGTTATTTATACAATGCCAATGATGTGATGGATGTATATTATGAAAATGATAAAATATTTTTGAGTTGGCGAGGAGCCAATAAAATAGAACCTGTAGTATTGGACAATAATGTGATCTTCTTAAGTGAGTTATACAGCAAATTACATTTTGTACAACATCCGGAAACTAAAACATGGTACCTGTCTAAAATCTCCAAAGAGGATGAAAATGAGATTACTTATGATTATATGAAAGTGGACGATACATATAAAACTCCTGGGATGTATCTAGAAGAAAAGAATTATGAGAAAGCAGTAGAAGGTTTTTTAGCGATTAAAGAAAAGGATTCTACCAGTGCTTTGCTTAATGAAAGGGACTTCAATAGTTTAGGTTATAGATTAATGAGAGATAAGGATTATGAAGAGGCTATTAGGGTATTTGAAATGAATGTTGCTTTGTATCCGGAAAGCAGTAATGTTTATGATAGTTTGGGTGAAGCATATCTAGCTAACGGAGATAGTATTCAGGCTTTAAATAATTATAAAAAATCTTTCGAGATAAACCCTAATAACGTAAGAGCCGAGCGAGTCATTAATACCTTAGTAGAGCAACTAAATTAGGAGGTGTAGTAGTCTATTTTCTGATTACACATCTCACAATCAATCACTTGGCTTTTCAAGTTTTGACATTCTAAAAATTATGTTAAATTGGGGGCCATGAAGACTATTAAAAATTCCCCTATTTACGATAGTGTTCTTAAAGAATTTTGTTACGAATTTGGCAATGTCTATGTGTTTGAAGGCTATGTAATTTCTGAGATCAACGAAGGTGTAGTAGTATCTTGGGAAGAACATGCAAAACGTATGGTAGAAGACATTAGCCGGTTTATCAACTCTAAAGGCGAAGATATTGTTTATATCTCTCATCGTATAAACTCGTATTCAATGAAGCCGGCAGATTGGTTGAAATTTTTTAAGAATAGCTATCAGTTAAAGGCACATGCTGTAGTCGGTTATAATCAAATGAGTTTTTTTAACACTGTTATAGAGAACTTGTTCTTAAAGAATAAGATCAAACGCTTTGGTAATATAGATGCCGCAATTAAGTGGGCTAAAGAAGATATTTTAGTACAATAGTTTTAGCGTACACTTAGATTTATTTAATACTTTAGACTCTAGATCACATATATCTATGAAATCTATACTGCTAAACACATCTATAAAACAGCATAGTCTATTGGGTTTAGCTTGTGGTCTTTGGTTAGTCACATTTCTTATCTTTATTTCTCCTTTTGATGTTTCCGATTTAACCTTCAAAAACAAACTTATCTTGTTGCCACCTTATGGCTTACTTTTCTTTGTGGGTTACATGTTTGCTGTAGGAATTCAAAATTTAATATTCAAGTTCTATAAGCAATGGTCTATTGCCTGGGAAATCTTTACCCTATTAATTATCTATACTATTGTACTAGGGTTATGTTATGGGTATTATAAGACAGATTGGATAAATGGTACTTATAGTTTTGTGGATTATGTTCTAGGAATTTACTTGCCTATATTGCTCATATTTGGTGTCGTATTGAGTGCTGGTAGAATGTATCTTAATAAACTATATGCCAAGAAGGAAAGTTTGAAAATTACTTTGAAGGGTACCAATAAAGATGATGTTTTAAAAGTGAAGCCTGAAGCTATTCTGTGTATCTCAGGTGCTCAAAACTATGTAGAAGTTTATTACTTGTTAAATGGGAAACGACACAAAGAATTATTGAGGACAACACTTAAATCTATTCAGGATCAAGCCGAGGAACTCACTCAAGTACACCGATCACATTTAATTAATATCGATCATTTTACTAAGTGGATCGACCCTAATACAATTTTAATATATGACATTGAGGTTCCTATATCTAAAACGTACAAGAGCCAGTTAAAAGACCAAGTAAAGGTTCGTCACTCATAGGGTTAATTTCGTCCCTAAGTACTGTTATTATTAGGTTAACGGCACTTTTGTCGATACGTTTGTATTGTCAATTTTATTAATTTGTAATCATGAAATCAGTAATTGTATTTATCAGTTGTTTAAGTTTAAGCTTTTCTCAGTCGCCTTCAGAAAAAATTAAGGCTGTGATGCAAACGTATACGTCTGATGGTAAAACTGTAGGGTTGTCTGCTGGTGTTTTAGATAATGATAGCATAGTTTGGACCCATTCTGAAGGATATAGTGACCTAAAGGTTAAGAGTAACTTTACAAAGAACACAATATCTAGAACAGCATCGATTACTAAGCCAATGACAGCAATTGCTATTTTACAGTTAGTTGAAAGTGGAAAGTTGAGTATAGATGATAGGGTAAGTCAATATGTCCCAGAATTTAAAACTAAAACATTGCAAGGGATTACCATAAAACATTTATTACAGCATAGCTCGGGTTTAGGGGCGTATAAGAATAGCAAAGAAGCTAATAATGAAAAGAATTACGCTACGCTTAATGATGCATTACAAATTTTTGTGAAACGCAAATTGAAGTTTGATCCCGGTACTAATTTTGGTTACACATCTTATGGATATGTTGTTCTAGGCTGTGTCATTGAATCGGTATCAGGAATGTCATATGATACCTATTTAAAAAAGAATATTTGGGATGTAGCTGGCATGACGCAAACATCTGTGGAATATTATGGGAAATCATACGATAATAAAGCTACAAAATATCATCGATCAAAACCAGGGAAATTTAAAGTAACAGATTTGCATAATGTAAGCGACCGTGTCCCTGGAGGCGGTGTACAGTCTACAGTTGAGGACCTATTGAAGTTTGCTAGGGCGGTTTTAAACGATCAACTAATTACCAAAGCATCATTAGATCTGATGATAGAGAATTCAGGTTTGAAAAAACAAGGCAACGGCTATGGTTTAGGATGGTATCTTTACGGGGAGAATAAGCGTTTGGGAAACCTAATAGGACATAATGGAGCACAATATGGTTGCACATCATTCTTGTTTGTTTTTCCCGAATCTAATGCAGCTGTGGTGGTTTTGTCCAATACTTCCGGAGCAATGCAAGAAATATCGAACTTGGCAATAAGTCTATTTGCCTTGATTGATTAATCGCTCTTTCTTCTTTTTCAAATAAGCAATTTCAAGTGTATTTGTACTGTGATCTAAAGCCTTATTAATGTATTTAATAGCAAGATCGGTTTGCTGAGTAACACAATAGTAATCAGATAAGGTGCCGTAAAGAAGATAGGATCTTTGTTCTAGGTCTTCAGGCTTAATTCTATCGAGATAAGTTTTTGCAGTTTTAAAATCTTGCATTTGCATGCAAACAACTGCCATGGTGAGGAGGTGTGTGGGCATAGGTTGCAATTTGTGAAGACATTGATACCAATAAAGGATCTTACGCCAATTTGTATCATGAAAACGTCTGGCTTTTAAATGTTCTGCGGCTATAGCAGCTTCATAATGGTAACAAGAAAATAATGCATCGTCTTCTACGGCTTTATTCATCATTGTATTCCCTAAAACTACCAGAGGGAAATGCCACTGGCTGCGATCCTGCTCTTTAAGATCTAATAGCTCATTATCGGCACTGGTTTTTGTATCTATTCGTGCAGAATGAAAACACATTAATGCAAATAATGCGTAAGTGGCTGGAGAGCGTGTATGCTCATTTTTTAAAAGCATCTGACATAAGCGCATAGCCTCGGTACATAGCTCTTTCTGTACAAGCTTTTCTTTTTTTGTGGAATGGAATCCCTCATTAAAAATGAGATATAAAACTTCCATCACACTTTCTAAACGTTCTGGAAGCGACTTCCCTTGAGGGATAGCAAATTTTAAATTAGAATTTTGTATTGATTTTCGAGCTCTGCTCAAGCGTTTTTTAATGGTTTCATCTTTTGTGAGTAATGCGGAAGCAATTTCTTTAGTACTAAAACCGGACACCGTTTTTAAAGAAAAAGCAATACGATCTCTGGGGTCTAGATTTGGATGGCAGGCCGTAAAGATCATTCGCAGTTGCGCATCTTGAATTTCCGAATCAAGAAAGAGTTCATTTATAGCAATAGCATCTGTACCCTGCAGTAAATCTGGGCTATGCTTTTTTTCTGTTTTTAACTTTCTAAAGATATCTAATACCCTATTTTTTGCAGCTTGGGTTAACCATGCTTCTGGGTTGTCAGGCATCTTTTTACGCCATGAAAGACTTGCCTTAATAAAAGTATCTTGAACGGCATCTTCAATAATTTCGAGATGTTTTAATCCAAAAATACGCGTTAATACAGAGACCATCTTTCCGCTGTGGTACCTAAAAAGATGGTCTATGAGCTGTTCGTCCATTAATTATCAAATACCATAACTTCACGTATCTCAACTGTGCCTCCAAGATCATAATCAGGGAAGTCTTTTGCAATTTCTTGTACAGCATCAAAATCCTTAGCTTCAACAAGATAATAACCGCCCACAATTTCTTTAACTTCTGCAGACGTTAGATCTGTAACAGTACGATTTTCTCCCACAATTCTACGCATATTAGAGTGTAAAGCATTTCCACCTCTTAGCACTCCTGCTTTTTCCATTTTCTCGCCCCACGCAAACCATTTACCCATTCTACCTTGTAATTCTTCTGGTGATAATCCAAGGTCGCCATAATCAGCGCCGATAAAAATCATCATAAATTCTTTCATAATTATTGTTTTAATTGATTTATACCTCTAAGACGTATTGCATACATCAACAGGGGACAGGTTTTTTTATTTTTTTCGTTTTGCTGTAAATATACCGTTAGGCTGAATAGCTTTCACAGCGTCTATATTACCATCATCTGAAGGTACAAACTCAACTTTGAAACCTTCTAGGGCTTTGAATGAAAATTTATGTTTTTCTGTGGGGATGAGCTCGTACTCAGGTTGTCCAGGGACAAAAACATATAATACATTTTCATCTTTGATATAAACCTTTATTGTTGTACCAGCTAGTTCATATTCTCCAACATATTGCTCTAATGTTTTTGCATCAACATCAATTGAATTCGGTGTGCGTTCAAAAACAATAGCATCTGTTGTAGGCTCAATTTTTAATTCAGCTCCTGAAATATCTCCGGCATCGTTTGTATTGAACTTTATTTTTAATGATTTGCCATATTCAGTAGTATCGGCTTTTTTATTTTCATAGGAGACAAGCTCAAACGTGTCATAATGAAAATGGTGTAAGTATACGTCATCGGTATTAACTTTAGAAAATAAAGAATCATTCTTTGCTTCAATAACAAATGTACCATATCCCTTGTTGTGATATGTTCCAGTATAATCGAGACTTACATGTGATGGGCGCGTGTTTTTTACGAAAGAATCACTTGCCTCTTTTTCTGCTTCTTCTTGAGCTTTTTTAGCTTTTTCCTGACCATCCACATAACGCTTTACCCAGTCCGTTGTTTTACCACCCAGCATTCTATCAGCCATTGTGTTTCTAACTAAACCTGTTACTGCAGATCCATTTTGATTGGTTAAAACAACGATACCAATTTTATCTGTAGGGAAAAAAGCAACACTTGCAGAGAAACCGTCAATATTTCCACCATGTTCTACTCTATAATGGCCTCTGTATGATTGTAGCATCCACCCATAGCCATAATTGGCAAAATGCATATCTGGTAATTCTTCGTCAGGTAATGCTGCGCCAATAACCATTTGAGAACTCATAGCTTCTTTGATATAAGCTTCAGGTAAGACTTCTTGACCTTGATATTTGCCTTTGTTAATCCAGGTAATTAACCATTTTGTCATATCATTCACACTACTATTGATACTCCCCGCTGGAGACATCCCAGCAATGTCATAATAATCCATTTTGCTAATCTCATCATCGCCTTTAAGTTGATATCCAAATGCTGCATTATCAGCAGACTTCATTTCAGCAATTGTGGCATTGGACCGATCCATACCTAAAGGTTTAAAGAAGTAATCTCTAATATTATCTTCCCAGCTTTTTCCGGTAATTCGTTCTGCGATGACACCTTGAGTCAAAAACATGAAATTGTTATAATACCATTGTTGGCGTATTCCAGTAAAAGGTTCTTGATGCTTTATACGTTGAATTAAACTGTCTTTATTATGTGTAGGGAAAAAATACCAAGAACCATCATGTCTGGGCAAACCTGTGCTATGTCTCATCAAATCTTTTATAATGATGTTATTGTTCATATCATCATTATAAAATTTTAACTCAGGAACATAATCTATTGGACTATCATCAAATGACAACTTATCATCGGCACGTAATAAACCCAATATCGAACATGTAAATGCTTTTGTGGACGAGCCAATGGCAAATAAGGTATTTGCATCTACAGGAATTTTATTTTCATAATCTCTGTAGCCGAAGCCTTTGGCATAAATAACTTTGTCACCTTCAACAACAGCCACAGCAAAACCTGGTGCTTTAGTAACCTCTAGGACTTTGTTCATTTCTTTTTCTATACCCTTTAGTCGCTTATCTGTTTGCGAGAAAGACCAATTGGTAATAACTAATGTTAGAATGAGGAGTGAAAATTTTTTCATTTTGGTTGATTTTAATGATATAGATGTATGCATCATTAGTAGCAAAAGGCGACTCTAAGTTACTGTTTTTTTGACGTTTTTATGTAGTGTTTACAATTCATCCATAATATTTTACAATTCAGTCAATGGAGTTTTAGAGATGTGAATTCTCATAGGATATTTGTTTCAAATTAAAAAACGAAGAATTATGAATACTGTTATCAAAGTTATAGTCACCTTAATATTGAGTACAATATTGAGTAATGCCCAAGAAGAGGGCCATAAGGTAGAAGTCCTGATCAACAAGATTGATAACCAAGAAGGTAAGATCTACGCAGCACTTTATGATAGCGAAAATAACTTTTTAAGTAAAGCTTTAGTTTCAAAATCAGGAACGATAAATGAAAATTTAGAATGCGCAGTGATTTTTGAAGCGCTACCAGATGGTGAATATGCCATTTCTGTATATCATGATGAAAATAATAACGGAAAACTTGATAACAACTTTCTAGGAATCCCTAAAGAAGATTATGGATGTTCTAATAATGCTAAAGGGTTTATGGGGCCACCAAAATGGAAGGATGCCAAGTTTGTAGTAAAACAAGACAATCAAAAACTAATAATAACACTATAAATTAATTTAAAAATGAGAACATTATTAATTATCCTTTGCTTAACAGTTTCATTTTTTTCAAATGCACAAACTGCTTTTGAAAAAGGAATGCAAAAAGCCTTTGATCTTTGGCAAGAAAACAAATGGGAAGAAGCTGAAAACATGTTTGAACGCATTGCAAATGCAGAACCAGACCAATGGTTGCCAAATTATTACATTGCTCAAATGAACAGTTTGAAAAGCTGGAATGTTAAGGATGAAACCGTTTTAAAAGCGCAATTAGATAAAGCTCAGGAGCACTTAAATACTGCGATGAGTAAGAGTAAAGATAATGCAGAATTATTGGTGATGCAGGCTCAGGTTTATACCAATTGGGTAGCCTTTGATGGGGCGACTTATGGAATGAAGTATGGTGCTAAGGTTGCTGAGCTATACAATGAGGCGTACAAGCTTGCACCTGATAATCCAAGAGTAGTGTTTGGTAAGGCTGAATGGGGAATGGGGAGTGCTAGGTATTTTGGCCAGGATACTAAGCCATTCTGCAAAGACATAGAGAAATCCATAGAACTTTTTGCTAAATTTAAACCAGAAACAAAGTTTAGTCCTAATTGGGGGAAAGAACGTGCTGAGCAAGTTCTTGCAAGCTGTAAATAAGAACCAATGAAGAATTTTTTTAAGACAATAGGTGCGGGTATACTGGTAGGTATCGTAATAATGATTGTAGATATGACAATCAGATACTTTTCTGGTCAAGAGATCGCATTAGACGATAAGTTTTTTATGGCGTTTGTCTACTACATGATATATTCTGTACCTCTGTCTTTAGTAAATTCTTATTTCTTTGATTATATAAATACAACTGTTGTATGGAACCGTTATAAGAAGTATAAACTGGCTATTGGTTTCATTGGATCTATTGTTATAACGCTGATTACAATTTTCTTTATAAGAATTGTCATAGAGGTTGGAATAGAAGGTGAAACATGGGAAGAGTTTGTAAATACAGAACGTACCATATTTTATATTGTAGCTCTGATAGTCACTTTTGTAGTTTCGTTATTTTTTCATGCGGTCTATTACTATAGAGAACTGCAGAAAAATAAAGTTAAGGAACAAAAAGTTATAGCAGGTACAGCAAGTGCAAAATTTGATGCCTTAAAAAACCAACTCGACCCTCATTTTTTATTCAATAGTTTAAATGTATTAACAAGTTTAATAGAAGAAAATCCTAATAGTGCGCAGAAGTTTACAACATCATTATCTAAAGTGTACCGTTACGTCCTAGAGCAAAAAAATAAAGATATGGTGACTGTAGATGAAGAATTGGATTTTGCTAGAACTTATATGTCACTTTTAAAGATGCGATTTGAGGATAGTATTATTTTTGAGATTCCTGAAAGAGCCTCTAACCCGGAAAGTAAAGTAGTACCATTATCGTTGCAATTGCTTTTAGAAAATGCAGTGAAACACAACATGGTAACATCAAACAAACCACTTCATATACGAATCTATGAAGACCACGATAGCCTTGTAGTAGAAAATAATTTACAACCCAAACAAATAGTTAAGAAGAGTAGTGGTGTAGGGCTAGATAATATTAGGCAGCGCTATAGACTCTTAACCAATAGAAAAGTAATCATCAATCAAGGAGCAAAAGATTTTGCGGTAGCAATTCCAATGCTCACAAAACAAGTATCAATCATGAGAACACAACGATCACAAGAACGAATAAATGAAGACTACGTTAGAGCTAGAAAGCATGTAGAGGAGCTTAAAGGGTTTTACTACAGTTTACTATCGTATTTTCTAGTTATACCGTTTCTAATTTTTATATGGTATAAGTTTACGCCCAATACCATCCAATGGTTTTGGTTTCCAATGATAGGTTGGGGAATCGGTAATATATTCCATGCGTACAGAGTTTTCGTAGATAATGGTGCCTTAGGGGGTAACTGGGAGAAACGAAAAATTGAAGAGTTTATGCGAAAAGAAGAAGAAAACAGATGGCGATAATTAAACCCTGGAAATTATGAATAGAAGAAATGAACATTCAAAATATATAAGAGCTAAAAACAGAGTTGAGCGACTCAAACGGTTTTATACTCATCTATTAATTTATCTTATTATTAATTCTGGGATTACAACCGCCAAGGTATGGAATAATATAGGTAACGGAGAGACTCTAAATGAAGCCTTATTTGATTTTAGCACCCTATTTTCATGGATAGTTTGGGGTATAGTCCTAGTAATACATGCTTTCTCAGTATTTGGACTGCCATTCATTCTTGGCTATGATTGGGAAGCACGTAAGATTCAACAATATTTAGATAAAGAACAATCAGAAAACAACTTATAATCATGGAAAAATACAATATAGAACCATATAATGAAGATCGTAATGAAAGAAGCGATTACAGGAATGAAGAAGCCTATATACGTGCTAAAAAACGGGTAGATGATATCGTTGGCTTTTACTGGCACTTAGCGGTGTACATTGTCATCAATATCTTTTTAATCATACTCATAGGAGTAAATAGTGGTAGCTTCTGGCACTTTGGAACATTTGCAACACCGTTATTCTGGGGAATAGGTCTATTATTCCATTTCCTAGGTGTATTTGGACCCAACTTTATGTTTGGCAAGGACTGGGAAAAGAGAAAGATCAAGGAGTATATGGATAAGGAACGTAGGGACTGGGAATAATGTTAGAGAATCTGATCCATAGCACGATTGGCCTACTTCATACGATAGCAGCAGTACTCGCCATGGTATTTGGTACTGTGGTGCTGTTAAATGTGAAAGGCACAAAGTTTCATGTTAGAATTGGATATGCCTATGTCGTAATGATGCTATTTTTGAACATTAGTTCATTCTTTATAGTCAATTTTGGAGGCTTTAGCATCTTTCATTTCTTTGCCATTGTGAGCTTAGCTACCATAATTGCAGCTATGATTCCTACATTGAGGCGTCCAAAAAAGTGGCTGGTATACCATTATTACTTTATGAGCTGGTCCGTAGTTGGTTTATACTGTGCATTCTGGTCAGAAGTAGGTACACGCTTTGTAGGGAATATGAGGCAGTTTTGGTGGGCAGTATTTTTAGCAATACTAGTCACAACGTTTTTAGGAAATAAGATTATTAAGAAACAAGCAAAAAAAATTAAATTTTAAATAATGAATATCATTATTATTGAAGACGAAAAGCCATCAGCAAGACGATTACAACGTATGCTGACTAGCATAAATTTTGAAGCACAAACGATGTTACATTCTGTAGAAGAATCTATAGAATGGTTTCAGAATAATGCACACCCGGATCTCATTTTTTTAGACATACAATTAAGTGATGGTTTATCATTTGAGATTTTTGAAACTATAGATATTAAATCAGCTGTTATTTTCACAACGGCCTATGATGAATATGCGTTGCAAGCATTTAAACTGAATAGTATTGATTATTTATTAAAACCTATAGATGAAGACGATCTTAAGAAAGCTGTCAAAAAGTTTAACGATCGAAGTCCACAACAAAACAAAGTAACTCTAGATTTTAATGATATTAAGCAACTTTTAGTAAACCCTATAGAGCGCGAATACAAGAAGCGCTTCTCGGTTAAGGTGGGGCAGCATATAAAACTGATTAATATTGAAGATATTGAATGTTTTTACAGTGAAAATAAGGGAACTTATGCTTTTACAAATGAAGGTAGAAACTACCTCTTAGATACAACATTAGAGCAATTAGAGAATGAATTAGAACCGCATACTTTTTTCAGAATAAGTAGAAAGTTTTATGTGAATATAAACGCAATAAAAGACATTATCAGCTATACCAATTCTAGACTTCAAATTAAACTGAAAACCTATAACGAGCAAGAAGTTATAGTAGCTAGAGAACGCGTTAAAGATTTTAAAAACTGGTTAGAATAAATCAAAAACATCACCGATGCCATCTAACAGATCATCAGCCCCAGAAAAGATACCACCTAGAATATCGCCACCTAGAAAAATATCTAGTAATAAAAGATCTTCTAAAGTTGTATCTCTATAGGTCTTAGATTTCTTTTTAGCTTCTTTCTTCCATTCTTTATATTCTTTCTCTTTTTGCTGAGGCATAGTTACTAAACCAGTTTCTGTGTTTAGCATTTTATCATAAGTTCGACGCTTCTCTTTGTCAGATAAAATATCGAATGCCTCAACCAATTGGTTAAAACGTTCTGCAGCTTCGGCAGACGAATCCTTATCAGGATGATATTTGGCAATTTCTGTTCTGAATGCTTTTTTAATAGTATCCAAATCAGCCTTTGGGTCTACATTAAGCAGTTTGTAATAATTGATTGGTGCCATAGCCTACGGTTTTACATAATAAGTAGGCGAGATTTATAATTTGTTACACTGTATTACTCTTCAATACGATTATCATCAAAGGCAGACGGTAGTAGTTTTGGTATAAACTTTACAAATAAAGGAAGTAATAGCATGCCGCCTGGAAGCATAAAAATGGCTAAACTAGGTATAGATTTAAAAATATCGAGTAATTGATCTTGTATCTTCTTTTGTTCTTCATCCGTAAGACTACGCTGTGTAGATTGGGTTAATAACAGCATAGCTTCCTTACTCTGTGAAAGTTCCTTAAGGAGGCGCTTACTATTTCGTTTTATCAATTTTGAAACCAATTTACTACTATTATCATAGAAACTTTGTGCTAAGTTTTTAGAACTCAGGAAAGCAATTTTAGATCGGTTATTCTGGTAGAATAAATTAATATCGTTGATGGACTGAATTAAAACCTGAATGTCTAAATCGAGATCTCTTTTTAATTGACTTAAATACTGATATTCATTTTTGTCAATATGAGTATCACTCCAAGATGCCATACATACCATATCAATGATATATAATTTTTCAAGAGGATGTATAATCGTCTGTATAATATCATCATAAGCAACTTCAATATCATTTTTATGGCGCAGAGACGACTCAAAAAGCTTTATAAGGTTATCATCATACTTAGTCTTTGTCACTTTAGAATCTAGTACCTTAAAAACGATAGTCTCTAATGCAGCTTCAAATTTATTGACGTAAGTTTTTGCGTCTTCGCCATGTAAAAACATATTATAACCCAGTATATCTATAAAGAGTAATGCATTTATTAAGAAGTAATTAAAGTTCTTTGTAATAATATTATCATCGACATGTATACGTCTTTGAATGATCTTTTCAAGCAGGCTATCCGTTTTCTTTTCACCAAATAGTTCAGAGAAGATAGAACGTTTATATTCTTCAATAGCATTGTAATAATTGATCACACTTTCTACAAAATCTACATCGGGGTTTTCAGATTTATGGGTATAGTAAAATGCTACAAAAAGATTAATCTTACTACGTTCTTCTTCAGTAAGATCTGGATTTACAACAACATCGTTTATGATACTGACATTACTGCCATAGATAAAGCCGGTTGCTTTAAGCTGGGTATAAAAATCGATAGCATCTAATTGAAAAATTGAATGCTCAGAAACTTCTTTTAATAATTTTTTTATCCAACCGTGGGCCGATGGATTCATACTAATAGTGCTTAGGGTATAAAGATAGTTTTTCCATTATAAAGTTAACATCAAATTTTATTTATGAAAAATATAAAACCGCTCCATTCATTTTTTCGTAGGTATGGTGAGAATCAAAAATTAAATAACAAAATCTCATTAATCATGAAAAAATTTAAAATTTTAACTGTGGCTACAATTATAGGAATTGTTGGCTATTTTACAATTGCTGCGGATCATATTGATGCACCTGCAGTATCTGGAGGCACTAATGACATTGCCGACTTTTATGCCTTTCAAGGTGAAGATACATCAAATCTTGTACTTGCAGTTACAGTTCAAGGGATGCTAACACCATCTACAACTGCAAATGCTGCTTTTGATGAAAACACCCTTTTAGAATTTAATATTGACACTAATAATGACAATGTTGAAGATCTAGTAATCCAAGCCACTGCAAGAGATGGTAGAATGTACTTTTTTGGGCCGGAAGTGCCTCCTACTACTGGACTTAACAGCACAATTCTTGCAGATAGTAATTTACAAGCTATCGTAGATATTACTCAATATGGGGAAACGCCTATTGTTGAAAGTGCTAATGGTATGCAATTTTTTGCTGGTCCAAGAGATGACCCTTTCTTTTTCGATTTTGGACAATTTTCTGCCATTATAGGAGGTACAGCATCAGGGTTTAATAGCCCGGGACAAGACTCTTTTGCTGGCACTAATGTGCTTTCAGTTGTTATTGAACTCCCTAAATCTATGGTAGGAGGTTCAGGAACTATCAATACATGGGTAGAATCAAAACGTAGACAATAATTTTAAAACAAAACATTATGAAACTTAATAATATAAAATTAATAGCACTTACACTTTTAGCCACCATTGCCACTTATAGTTGTAGCGATGATGATGATTTACCAACAGGCCCAACGGGCCCTAATTTTACAGGGACTTATGTTCAGGAAGATCAAATGGCTCGTCCAGGAGTTAATACAGTTTTTGTGACAGATGGTGTAGAAGATTCATTTAACGTGACGATCCCATCACAACAAAATGCAGCATTCCAAATGATGTTTCAAAACAATTTAGAAGCATTGAGCCCGGCATTTAACGATCCTACAGATACTAATGCTCTTGGATTAACAGCAGCACAATTCACTGGATTATTATCTACAGATGTATTAAATGTGTCTTTAGATGGCACTACCACATTCTTTGACGGTACTAATGTATTAACCGGAAGAACCTTGGCTGATGATGTGATTACTGTAGAATTACTACTCATTTTTGGAGGTGAGGATTTTTCTGAAAACCCAAACCTTTCAGATGACAATGTTGACGCTAATGACAAACCTTTTTTAAGTTCATTTCCTTACCTGGCTTCGCCTTGGTAACCCCAATGATGATTCTGAAATGACCGAAGCGTCATTTCAGAATCTAATTTATAAACAAACACAAATACATAACTCATGAAATCTATACGAATCCTTATAATCCTATGTACCACTTTAATGGTGAGCTGTGATCAATCTCAACCAGATATAGTAACCAAGGTTGAGGATTATGAACAAATCATACAACAATCCCCGGAAAGTAATACCTTGTATACAGATGTAGCATTCTGGACTACAAAAATTAATACTGCTCCAAATCAATTCCCTTATTACGTTAAGCGTGCTGGTGCTTATTCAAAATGTTTTAGTACTATAGGAAAGATTGATGATCTTATTAATGCCGAATCTGACCTGATCAAGGCTAATGAAATGACATCACACAACAATGCTAGTATTCTGAGAGCATTAGCCGCTAATTATATTTCTCAGCACCGATTTAAAGAAGCTCTAGAAGCTTTAGAACGCGCAGAAGAAAATGGCAAAAATCTAATGGCTAGCAAGAAAATGCTATTTGATGCCCATTTAGAATTAGGGAACTACGATAAAGCTCAGCAATACCTGGTAAGCTTTAAAAATACATCCGATTTTGATTATCTGATTAGACGCTCAAAGTGGGAGGACCATATTGGCAATTTAGACAATGCGATCCGATTTATGGAGCGTGCTCTCAAGATTGCTGAATCGTCTAACATTGCGTATACCAAACAATGGGCATACACCAATTTGGCTGATTTCTATGGGCACGCCGGAAGAATTCAAGAGTCTTATGAACTGTATTTAAAAGCATTAGAACTAGACCCTCATGATGCTTATGCCAAAAAAGGTATTGCCTGGATACTTTACTCTTATGAGAAGAATACCGATGAGGCACTACGCATCATGAACCACATAACCCAATATCATAATGCACCAGATAACCATCTCTTAATTTCTGAGATTGCAGAGTTTAAAAATGATATTGCACTAAAAGATAAAGCTCTAGAAACATACAAAGATGTTTCTAATAATGATATGTACGGCGCTATGTACAACAAGTACAACGTGTTACTGTATACGGAACCGCCATTAATTACTACTGATGCTATAGAATTAGCCAAGACTGAAGTTGAAAATCGCCCCACACCAGAGTCCTATGATCTTTTAGCATGGAGCTATTTCAAAGCCGGACAATTAGATGAAGCCTTAACTATTGTTGAAACTAAGATCGAAGGCTTTACCTATGAACCTACTATTCTCTATCATGTGGCTGAGATCTATAAGGCTGTGGGTAAGCAAATAGAAGTTGATGTAATTAAAGAAGAATTATTGGCTAGTCTATATGAACTAGGACCAACCATGGAAGATAAAATTAAGCAATTATAAATGCTATAAAATTAAAACGGTTCATACTTTTCTTATGAATCGATAAAAATATTAATAAAACAGATTCCGAAATACTACCTATTGCACGAATCGGATGTTAGAAAAGCGTTGAGCATTACGTATTCGCTTTAGGTAGTTACTAAAATACATTTCCTTGAGTTTTTTGTTGGATGGTTTGATTGAAGCACCTGCTCCTTTTTAGGAGTGGGTGTTTTTTATGAAATAAACATGTTGAAAATTATGGCACACTCGCCACAATACCTAAAGTATGTAATTGCTCCATGGTTGGGCTTTCGCTACCGCCTTCAGGTTCTAAGGTAATTCCAAAGGCCTGGCTTTCGTTAGCATTGGCAATAGTAAAGATTTTATTATCGTCTGTGTTGAAGTTATCTATAGTGCCTAAACTTGTTGGTGTGAGCGGGTTCAAGGTTAACGACCATACCTGATAGACCTTTCCTTCAGGTACTTCAGGTAAGCCCTGAGCATCTAGATAAATGGTATTATCGTTTTTATCCCAATAGACTTTAGCATAAGTGGTCTCAAAATTGGCTTGCCCACCTAGTGGCACTGAGATGATCTCTCTATCTCTTAATACATCTAATAAGTTTTTTGTGGCCGCCAAATCGTTTTTAGCAGCTTCAATCTGCTGTTCTAGATACGACTTTTCAATATCAGCAGTTTGCAGATCGTCTTGTAATTGATCTTTGGTATTGATGGTCCATAATAATGCTCCAGCCAATACTAGCGAGGCTGCCCATCCGGAATATGTGATCCAATTGTATGATTTAGATCGAAGCTGTACAACTTTGCCATCATCTTGTATTTGGTCTTTAATCGCATTGAAAGCTTTACCGTTTGATGATAATGATGACGAGAGTTGTAATATTGCAGTTTCAATAGCTTCAACTTCAGCTAACAATTCAGGATGTTGCTCTATAAGCGCAGCGACTTCCTGATTTTCTTTTTCAGAAAGTTGCCCGGCTACGTAGAGCTCTAAAATACCTGATTCTATGTACGACTTTATATCCATATTATAAAACCATATCCCGCAATTGCTGGATACAGTTTCGATTTCTTGTTTTTACGGTTCCTATCGGAATATCTAATTTTTCCGAGGTTTCTTTTTGTGTGTACCCCTTGAAATATAAGAATTCAATCAATTCTATGCATTTTTTACCCAACTTGGTCACAAAAGTTTTAATGCCAATAGCATCTGTACTGGCACTAAGATCTTCAGAACTCCGTATTATATCTACGAAATTTGTAACATCTAGGTTTTGTTTCGATTGTTTAAACGCTTTTGATCTTGTCTTATCTATGGCTGCGTTGCGAGCTATGTTTAAGATCCAAGTAAAGAAACGTCCCTTCTTAGAAGAATAACTATTAGCATTGTGCCATGCTTTTATAAAGACATCTTGGGTGAGTTCATTAGCAATGTCTACATCTCTAACAATATTATAGATAACACCATGAATACTATCGCCGTACATCTGATACAGTTGTTCAAATGCATTCTGATCCTTGCTCTGGAATTGTATTACTAATTGGTTTAAATCCTGTGTCAATCTATATTATAAATAGGAGAAATCTAATCTATAAAAGCTATCAATATTGATAGCTTTTTTTGAATTTTCATTTGATGTGTTTTTTATTCAATAGTACCACTGCAACTCACTTTGCTATCATCACCTTCTGGGTGTACTACTATTGCTTTGCCTGTTATGTCTTTGGTTTTGTCATCACATCCAAGACACCATTCGTTACTATTGGCATTGGCAGTGCCTCTACCACCTTCGCCTACAGTGAAATTCACAATACTACCTTTAGTATCAATATCAATAGTATACTTGCCTTCGGATAATCCTTTTATGCTTGCCAGCATACTAACAATACCATCTTTTTGGTTGAAAATCACTTTTCCTCCAACATTACTATCACTTTCAGATGATAACTCGATAACAAGCCTTTTATCTGTATCGACAGTTTTTGGAACTTCTCTAGATTTTGTTTTTGTTTCGCCCTCAGTGTTGTCTAAGATGATTTGGGTGTCTTCTTTACCATCATTTTTACAGGATACAGTTACGATTAAAGCACCCAGAATAAATAATCGAAGTAAACGTTTCATAAGTTGTTTGGTTAATAGATTTGAGTTAAAGTTAAGTAGATAAATAGGTATATGCAAATAGCACTAGTTGTGTTTTAGCCACAATTTTGGATCTGTGATGCCGCGCTTTAAGTTCTCCATGATCAAAAGTGCCTTATCGACGCGGGTTTGTGGATTCTTATAACGTTGAATGGTATAGATAATGCTACGTTGTTTTCCGGGAGTTAAACTCTCAAATATTGTGTAACCCTCGTAATCACTTAAAAGCACTGCTTCAAATTCTTCGGAAAGCTCTACACCATACTTACTTTGGTCTTCTATGAGTTGAAGCGTAAAGTAATCATTCATAAAAACCGTTAACTCTTTTTGTTTGGCATTGCTAAAGTATATACGATATTCTCCAGACTTTTCTTTGACTAATGCCGCATGAAATTCAATGGATTTACCTTCATGCTTAGCAATTACTTTTACACGTTTATGCCCATTATCAGCAAACGGCTTCACAATATGCTTCGGTAATGTAATACTGTATTTATTAATCAAGGTTACTTCAAATTCATCACTTTTAAGCATTGGTTTTAATTTTCATTAATGGTCATATGACAAATATCATATTTTAAGTGAACAGATGCCAGTAATTTTGAGTATGAATTATTAGGTATGAGTAAAACACTAGTTGATAAATATAATGTGGCGGGACCAAGGTACACTAGTTATCCTACGGTTCCATATTGGGACCTTAAGACATTTTCATTAGAGCAATGGAAAGCATCTTTAAGGCAATCCTTTATTGAAAATAAATCAGATGGACTCAGCCTATACATACATTTACCGTTTTGCGAAAGCTTATGTACATTTTGCGGTTGCAATAAACGCATTACCAAACAGCATAGTGTCGAAATACCATATATAGAAGCTGTACTTGCCGAATGGAGATTATACCTAGAAGTATTGGGAGAAACACCTATCATTAAAGAAATACATTTGGGAGGAGGAACACCTACATTCTTTTCTCCAGAACACTTGAAGTATTTAATAAAAGGGATTCTTACTAAGGCTACTTTAGCGGATGATTATGAGCTTAGTTTTGAAGGACATCCCAACAATACTACAGCATGGCATTTAGTAACCTTGTATAACTTAGGGTTTAGACGGGTCAGCTTTGGCGTGCAAGATTACAGCCCTAAAGTACAAAAGGCAATTCATAGAATACAGCCCTTTGAGAATGTGAAATACATTACCAATATTGCACGGAAAGTAGGATATACTTCGGTAGGGCACGATATTATTTTCGGACTTCCATTTCAATCACTAGACGATGTTGCTGATACAATTTCTAAGACCCAAGAATTAAAACCGGATCGTATCGCCTTTTACAGTTACGCACATGTGCCATGGATTAAAGGAAACGGTCAGCGAGGGTTTAAAGAAGAAGATCTGCCAAATGCAGCATTAAAACGAGAACAATATAAGTTAGGCAAAACCATGCTTGAAGATTATGGTTATCATGAAATAGGGATGGATCATTTTGCACTGCCAACAGACACCTTATATAAAGCAACTTTAAATGGGAAATTACATCGAAATTTTATGGGGTATACCACTACAAAATCTAAAGTAATGATCGGTCTGGGCGTATCATCTATAAGTGACAGTTGGTATGGTTTTGCACAAAATGTAAAAACAATTGAAGCCTATTATGAAGTTATTGCCAATAATACTTTGCCGGTTTTTAGAGGTCATATTCTGAATGAAGAAGATGTTATTATTCGTACACATATTCTTAATCTTATGTGTCGATTTAAAACCTCTTGGGAAGAAAATCATATGAAATTTGATGAATTGGTTGACTGTATTTCCAAATTAAAAGGTTTAGAAGCTGATGGACTCCTTTATTTTCAAAATAATAGTTTTATTGTGACCGAAAAAGGACGCCCTTTTATTAGAAATATATGTATGGCTTTTGACTTGCATTTACAACGGAAACAGCCGGAAACACAATTGTTTTCGATGACGATATAAATAAGATAACACTATAAAAAAGAAGATCATGAAAAAAATTATTGTACCCATAGATTTCTCTGAACATTCGACGTACGCACTAGAAGCAGCTGCACATCTAGCTAAGCAATATGATGCAGAGCTTATAGTATTACATATGCTAGAATTATCTAATGCCGTGTTGACAGCATCTGGGAATGCTATTAATGAAGAGGCTGTGTTTTATTTAAAACTTGCAGAACAAAAATTTGAAGCCTTTTTAGATAAAGATTACTTAGAAGGCGTGAAAGTAACCCCAATTGTTAAGCACTTTAAAGTGTTTAGTGAAGTCAATGAAGTCGCAAAATTGCATAATGCCGACCTTATTGTTATGGGATCTCATGGTGTGAGTGGCGTAAAAGAAGTTTTAGTAGGCTCTAATACTGAAAAAGTAGTGAGACATTCTGATATTCCGGTTTTAGTTATTAAACATCACCCAATACTTTTAGATTTCAGTACGGCAGTTTTTGCTAGTGATTTCTCTGATGAGGCTGTAAAACCTTATATCAATGCTAAAAACATGTTTGAACAATTAGGTGCTGATATGCAACTCGTTTATGTGAATTCACCTGATGGTAATTTCAAAAGCTCTTCAGAAATAGATAAAAAAGTTTCTGAGTTCTTACGGAAGGCTGATGGTAATATAGAAAATATGATCAATGTTAGTGTGGTTTCAGACTATACCATAGAGAAGGGCATATTAAACTATGCTAATTTAGTTGGAGCAGACCTTATTGCCGTTGCTACTCACGGTAGAAAAGGTTTAGCACATTTCTTTGAAGGTAGTATTTCTGAAGACATTGCAAATCACTCCACACTACCAGTTATGACTTTTAAAATTTAAGATACACCCTAAGAACAATCCTTAATCTTTTGATAGTTATTTAGTTTAGTTAGTATTACTATCAAACCAAAAGCGCTGAGTAAATCCACTCAGCGCTTTTATCTTTTATTTATAAACTATTAATGACAATTGATAGATCCTGAAGCCATTTCAACAATCGGAGCAGGAGAGAGGTAAGGAATACCCAAGCCAAGGCCTCTAAGAATGAACAACATACCAATAATAACGACAAAAACCGGAATGGCTTTTCTGATTCGTTGTTTAACAGTGCTATTCAAGAACTTTCCCAAATAGATGGCTGTGGTCATAAGAGGAATTGTACCTATTCCAAATACAAACATATATAAACTACCTTCCCATAAATTAGCAGTAGCAATAGCACCAAAAACTGCCATATATACTAACCCACAGGGTAAAAAGCCATTCAGAAAACCTATGGTTAAAAAGGTGTCATTGGTTTTCTTTTTTAAGGCGTTTCCTAGCCCAGACTTAACTTTTGAGATGGTCTTATATAAAGGTTTAGCGATATGATACTTTTGAAATAAACGTTGTGGTATTAAAACAATTATAATCATTAAAACACCAATAACTATGGAAAGTTGTTGTTGTATTCCAAATAGATATAAACTTTTACCTACTAATCCAAATACCAGACCTATTAAGCTGTAGGCTAATAACCGTCCAAAATGGTATAAACTAATCTGCAGTATTTTTCTATATGAATGACTGCGGTCAACAGGTAGCATAAAGGCTATTGGTCCACACATACCAACGCAGTGTAGACTGCCCAATAACCCTAATATGAATGCTGATGCTAACACTAATAGAGAATGTTTGATTTATATAAATATGCCTTGTTGTGATA
Source organism: Winogradskyella sp. (assembly GCA_965230605.1). GTDB lineage: Bacteria > Bacteroidota > Bacteroidia > Flavobacteriales > Flavobacteriaceae > CBDDLD01. Next base: position 1,102,308 of record CBDDLD010000004.1, read on the forward strand.
AGACCAGTCTACGCTAATGTCCCATCGACCATCCAACAAGCGATCGTCAGGTATGAGCAAATTGTTACCGGATAATGATATGGGAACTTCAAAATCCAGTTGCTTATTAGATGGTCTATATAGGAACACGTTTCCTTTAATGTCTTTTATATTCATATTTCCCGGAAAATGTATGACAATGCCTTCATCGGTTATTTCTGTACTAATAGTTGTACCAAGTGATTTTGCATTGTTCACCTTATCAATGACTTCCTGATGTTTCAATTCTTGCTGATAGTAGTCTTCAGTCACAAGGTCATGATCATATTTTTTATCCGTACTCATGTTAATCACGAAATACATGATAAAACTTATAAACCCTATAAATGCTATTACTATGGCTGTTCCCCAATTAAATTTCATAATTCAATGTTTTAGTTGAAGGACCTTGGTCCTAAAAAGTTAACAGAAGTTGTTTCAATAAGCGTATCGCCACTGTAAACTTCTATGATTAATTTATTTCTGTCTCCACTAAGATCAGATTGTTTTAATTCTATAAATAAGCTCCCTTCGGCTATGCCTTGCTCAGGTACAACAAAGGTTTCTGATGCTGATACCAAACGAATTATACCATCCATTTTTCTTAGCTTAAAGCTGACGTCTTCAATATTTCGAGTCGTTTTATTTACCAATTTATAGGTATAAACATTACTGATAATACCATCTGCTTTTCGTTCATATAACTGACCGGGCAAACGCAATACATTAGCTTCAATATCATTCCTCAAAGCAAGCATGCCCATTAATACACCTGTTAAGATGATTAAGACAGCGATGTAACCTTTCATCCGTGCAGTTAGCTTAAAAGGCACTTTCTTTTCTATATTTTCTTCACTTGCATACCTGATAAGCCCCTTAGGAAGGTTTATCTTTTCCATAATAGTATCGCACTCATCTATACACGCTGTACAATTCACACATTCCAGTTGCGTACCGTTTCTTATATCAATACCTGTAGGACATACATTAACACACTGAAAGCAATCGATACAATCGCCATGGCCAAGAGCAGATCGATCTTCGTTCTTTCTGAATTTTTTTCTGCCATTTTCACCTTCACCACGCTTATGATCATAAGCTACTACAATAGACTTGTTATCTAAGAGTACCCCTTGTAAGCGACCATATGGGCATGCAATAATGCAGACTTGTTCTCTAAACCAGGCAAAAACAAAGTAGAAGACTCCTGTGAAAATGATCAGCGGAATTAGTGTATTAAGATGCTCAAATGGACCATCTACTATGTACCTCAATAACTTATCACTACCTATAAGATAGGCAAGGAAGATATTAGCTATTAAAAAGGAGATCACTAAAAATATGAACCATTTAAATACGCGTTTCCTTATTTTTTCTGCATTCCATGGTTGTTTATCAAGTCGTATTTGTTTTCCTCGGTCTCCGTCTATCCAGTATTCAATACGTCTGAATACCATTTCCATAAAAATGGTCTGAGGGCAAATCCATCCACAAAAAATACGCCCGAAACCAACAGTAAATAGGGTAATGAATATGACCCCAATGATCATAGAGATCACAAATAAGTGAAAGTCTTGTGGCCAAAATGGAAAACCAAAAATATTGAAGCGTCGTTCAAGCACATTGAACATTAGAAATTGGTTCCCATTTATTTTCACGAAAGGCCCTGCAAACAAAAAGGCTAAGAGAAAATAGCTAACGATCTTACGCTTATCATAATAAGGTCCTGTAGGTTTTTTGGGATAAATCCAATTACGTTTGCCTTCTTCGTTTATCGTTGCGATGGAATCTCTAAATACTTCGTTTTGAGGCGCTTCCATAGGGTTTTAATTAGTTGTCTCTAGTTTCAGTTTCGTTTTCTTCAGATCCAGTTTCATCTTCAGATGTAGTTTCGGCATCTTCTTCAGCACTATTGTCCACCCAAATCTCACCTTCAGCTGCTTTAGGGTTAGCCGGCGTAGTACCTTGAAATTGTAATAGATAACTTGATACTTGAGCAATCTCTGAAGGTTTCAAACTTGTTTTCCAGGCAATCATACCTTTACCATCTCGACCACCTTCTGACACTGTTTTGAAGACATTTTTTATACCTCCACCAAGAATCCAATAATTATCTGTTAAGTTGGGTCCAATACCACCACCTCCATCTGCCATATGACAAGCCACACAATTAGCTTCAAAAATGGCTTTTCCTGCATTGAGGTCTGAAGCCTCTGTAAGAAGTTCTACAGTATTAAAGTCTACTAAATCTTTAGCTGTTTTCTTATATTCTTCTATTGCTTTTTGAGCTTCTGCATATTCAGTTTCATATTCATCAAACTGATCATCAGCGTCAAAGACATGGTAGCGAATCATATAGATAACTCCAAAGATTATGGTAATATAGAATCCATATAACCACCAAGGCGGTAAGGAATTATCTAACTCTTTTATACCATCGTAATTGTGATCAAGAATAATCTCATGCTCTTCCTCGATAGGTTTTGAACCTAAGAGTTTTTTATAAGTGCGTTTGATCCAGTCTATAAATGGCACTTTGTTTTTCTTAGCCAGATATCGCACTTTAGCTTCTTCGTCTAAACTTTGATACAGCACATTATCCATAGCACCGACTATAGCCTCTATAGCGATAAGTATCAGTAATACCAGTAAGAGAAACAGTAAAACCATCGGTTCCTCTATAAATGCCGGTTTTTCTCCTGAGTCTACAAAATATTCAACTAGGGCAGCAATACCAAAGAATATTAAGGGTACTCTAATGTATGATGGAATTAAATTTCTCATGATTCAGTATCGTTTAAATGGTTATCTAAAGGAATATTACTAACAGTTCTTATGTATTCTTTCTTTGCGGTGAATACCCACCAGAAAAGCAGAACGAAGAATATAAAAAAGATCATTAAAGATATCAGTGGATAGATCTCTATCCCTGTGATACTCTCCATATGGTGTTTTACAAATTTTAGCATGATGATTAGTTTTTAGCAGTTGTAACTTCTAGATCTTTAGCTTTGATATCTGTTCCTAAGCGTTGCAGATATGCAATAAGTGCTACGATCTCACGGTTCTTCATTTCTACAAAATCTTCGCCGCTAGCAGCTTTATCAGCTTCGTAGTTTTGCGCAAAGTCAGGGTCGTTATATAAGTTCTTCTCAATCTGAGTACCCTGATCTAGCATACTCTGCTGAGCATTTGCGATATCTTCATCTGTATAAGGCACACCCAGTTTTACCATGACTCTCATTTTCTCTTCGGTCATAGATTTATCGAGTTCATTTCTTATAAGCCATTGGTATCTTGGCATAATTGAGGTTTCATTCATAGCCTGAGGGTCGTACATATGGTTGAAATGCCAGTTGTCTGAATATTTACCACCAATTCTATGGAGGTCAGGTCCAGTACGTTTACTTCCCCATAAGAATGGATGATCGTAAACAAACTCTCCTGCTTTTGAGTACTGCTTATCATTGGTCCAGTCATAACGCTCAACCTCACTTCGGAAAGGACGAATCATTTGCGAATGGCAACCTACACAGCCTTCTCTAATATAGATATCTCTACCCTCAAGCTCTAATGGTGTATAGGGTTGTACACTTGAAATTGTTGGAATATTAGATTCCACCACTAGTGTTGGGATGATTTGTACAATACCTCCAATTAGAATAGCGATTGTCGCATATATAGTAAGTAATACAGGCTTACGTTCTAACCAAGTATGCCAACCTTCTCCTGCAACTCTACGTTTTGATACGCGCTGTAAAGCAGGAGCTTCAGCTAACTCGTCAGTTACTTTATGATGAGAACGTACAACAGTCATTATAACATTATATACTAAGATCAGCATCCCTATAATGTATAGTGAACCTCCAATAGCACGCATCCAGTACATAGGAATGATTTCAGTTACGGTTTCCAAGAAGTTACCGTAAACTAAAGTACCATCAGGTTCAAATTGCTTCCACATACTTGCTTGTGTAAATCCAGCAACATACATTGGTAGCGCATATAGAATAATACCCAAGGTACCTATCCAGAAATGTACATTGGCGAGCCCTACAGAATAAAGCCTTGTTTTAAAGAGCCTTGGAATTAACCAATAGATCATACCAAAGGCTAAGAAACCATTCCAAGCTAAGGCGCCAACGTGAACGTGAGCGATGATCCAATCCGTAAAGTGAGCAATAGCATTTACATTTTTAAGCGATAGCATAGGGCCTTCAAAAGTGGCCATACCATAACCGGTTATAGCGACAACCATAAACTTTAATACCGGGTCGGTTCTTACTTTATCCCAGGCACCACGCAAGGTTAATAATCCATTGATCATACCACCCCATGATGGTGCAATTAACATGACTGAGAATGCAACACCTAAGTGTTGAGCCCATTCCGGTAAAGCTGTGTATAATAAGTGGTGTGGGCCAGCCCAAATGTATATGAATATTAAGGACCAGAAGTGAACTATCGATAGTCGGTAGGAGTACACAGGCCTGTTGGCAGCCTTAGGAACAAAATAGTACATCAGCCCTAAAAATGGTGTGGTTAAAAAGAAGGCTACCGCATTATGGCCATACCACCATTGCACCAAGGCATCTTGCACCCCGGCATATACCGAGTAACTCTTTAGGCCACTTACAGGTAATTCTAAACTATTGAATATATGTAACACAGCAACAGTGACGAAAGTTGCTATATAAAACCATATAGCCACATAAAGGTGACGCTGTCTTCGCTTTAATATGGTACCAATCATATTGATACCAAAAGCGACCCATACAAGTGCAATGGCGATATCAAAAGGCCACTCTAATTCTGCATATTCTTTAGATGTTGTAAACCCTAAAGGTAATGTGATGGCCGCACCTACGATGATAAGCTGCCATGCCCAGAAGTTGAAGTTACTTAAGAAGTCACTAAACATTCTGGCTTTAAGGAGGCGCTGCATAGAGTAGTAGACACCTGCAAAAATAGCATTACCTACAAAGGCAAATATGACGGCATTAGTATGTAATGGTCGCAGACGACCAAAGCTTAGCCATGAGACATCCTGAGTTAGGTTTGGAAATAAAAAAAGGAAAGCTAGAAGTAAACCTACTAGCATACCTACTACACCCCATAGTATGGTAGCGTAGATGAATTTTTTAACGATCTTATTATCGTAATAGAACTGTTGCATTTCCATAATAGTTGGATATTAGTCTGTTTTGGTTGTTATAGATTGTTCGTTTTGATTTTTTATAATTTCATCTTCAAATAGCATCCTTACAGATGGCGTATAACTATCATCATATTGCCCACGTTTTACTGAAATAATAAATACAATAAAAAAGACAATAGCTACTGCTATACTAATGCACAATAAGATGTATATAACACTCATACCTATTTGAAGTTATGGTTCAAAATTACTCTTGAGCTCGTTCTTAAAACATGATATTTGTCATGTCTAAATGATTTATTTCATTTCAATTTCTTTCCGTGATACGATGTGGCTAATGTTGTAAATACAACAATACTGATAGAGCTTAAAGGCATTAATATGGCAGCTACTACAGGGGCTAATTGCCCGGTCACAGCAAAGTAGAGTCCGATGATATTATAGATAAATGATAGCATAAAACTCCACTTAATAATTTGTATTGCGGCTTTAGATGTTTTTATATATTGAGATAACTGATTAAGTTTAGAGGCATCCAGAATAGCATCACAAGCAGGTGAGAACACATTAACGTCTTCAGAGATGGCAATCCCCACATCACTTTGAGCTAATGCCCCGGCATCGTTAAGACCATCACCAACCATAAGTACTTTAGCCCCTTCTGACTGATGATATTTAATGTACTCTAATTTATCTTCCGGCTTTTGATTAAAAATTAGCTTCGTGTTTTGAGGTAAGAGTTTTTCTAAATGCGCTTTTTCGCCAGAATTATCTCCGGAAAGAATTACCAGATCATAGGTGTCTTTCAATTGATTGAATAGCTTTGAAACCCCTTTTCGATACTTATTATAGAAGGTGTATTTTCCTTTGTAAGTATTATTTGCACTGATATGTACAGTTGTAGCTGTAGATGCGAAGCCTTCAACTTTATTTACAAAACTTGCCGAACCAATTTTAAGCTTTGTTGAATCATATTCAGCTTCTATACCTCTACCAACATGTTCTTTGAAGGTGTCTAAAGACACAATATCATTGTCATTTAGAATGTTATATAAGCTTCTACTGAGCGGATGGTTTGAACTTCTTAATGAACTTTTTAGAATACTTGTTTCCAGTTCAGTCAAGTTTTCACCTTCATAGGCTGTCACATTAGAGCTACTTGTGGTAATGGTTCCGGTTTTATCAAAAATAATGGTGTTGATCTTTGCTAATTGCTCAATCACATTAGCATTCTTGATATAGAATTTTAGCTTCCCAAAAATCCTCAGAAGATTACCAAAAGTGAAGGGAGCCGATAAGGCTATGGCACAAGGGCATGCTATAATTAAAACAGCCGTGAATACGTTCAAGGCTTTAGTAGCATCAGTCATAAGCCAATAAGTTGTAGCTACTAAAGCTATAATGAGGATGCTGATGGTGAAGTGTTTACTTATTCTATTTGTGAGAGATGTAAAAGAGGTCTCACGGTCTTTATTGAAAATGTCATTACTCCATAACTGTGTCAAATAACTCTGCTCAACAGTATTTAATGCCTCTACTTCAATACTTCCTGAGGTTTGCCTACCACCGGCAAATAATTTGTCACCAGACGATTTGGAGATGTTTTGAGATTCTCCGGTAACAAAGCTGTAATCAATGGATGCTTCGCCATTAATTAATATGGCATCGACAGGAATGAGCTCTTGATTTCTAATCAGTAAACGATCTCCCTCTTTAATATCATAAACTTGAATTGAGTGTTCAGTTTTATTTGCCTCTACTTTTGTAACAGCAATTGGGAAGTACGATTTGTAATCGCGCTCAAAAGATAAAAAGGCATAGGTTTTTTGTTGAAAGAACTTACCAAGAAGTAAGAAAAACACCAGTCCGGTTAAACTATCGAAGAAACCTGAACCCAGATCAAAAATGACCTCTGTAGAACTTCTTAAGAAAAGTACAGTTATTCCCAGAGCTATGGGAACATCAATATTTAAAAACTTTGACCTTAGACCTTTATAAGCTGAGATAAAGTAATCTTGAGCAGAATAAAATACTACCGGTAATGATAAAAAGAGCATCAACCATCTAAAGAGGTGTTTATAACGTTCTAACCAGAATTCATTGACTTCAAAATATTCTGGAAATGACAAGAACATGATATTGCCAAAAGCGAATCCAGCTAGACCTAATTTGTAGATTAATGACCTATCTGAAGTCTTTTTTCCTGCTTTAAAATCCTCAAGACTTATATAGGGTTCATAGCCAATACTGCTTAATAAAACAACAATATCTTTTAAAGATGTTGCAGATGGATCGTAGGTGACTCTAACGGTCTTCTTACCAAAGTTCACGGTAGAACTAGAGACTTCTTTATTAAGCTTGTTTAGGTTTTCTAATATCCAAATACAAGAACTACAATGTATATGAGGAATATATAGAGTTGTAATTTCTATCGAATCACTTCTAAACTCTGTGAGGGCTTCCACAATAGGGTCATCTGTCAGGTAATCATACTTACCTTTTATATCATTTGGTGTGGCTCCAGGTGCGTTTTGAAAATCATAATAGCAGGTGAGATCATTATCGCTAAAAATCTCATATACTGTTTTACAACCATTGCAACAGAAGTGTTTTTGGTCGTATTTTATATTAGAAGTACCGCAATCATCGCCACAGTGATAGCATGAATTTGTTTCCATACAATTTGCTCAATTTACCTGTAACAAAGATTACACTAGATGTCATATTATAATATGATATTTGTCATGTTTTAATTACCTTTGATTAGACCCTAACTTTATAAGTTATGAGTAAATGTGAACAGTGCATCATACGCCAATTTAACTCCCTTAAGAGCCTTACTAAGGATGAATTAATGAGAATATCTAACTGTAAGACATCTAAGTATGTGAAACGCGGTGATATTATTTTTGAGGAAGGCGAAAATTTAAACGGCGTATACTGTGTGCGAGATGGTGTGTGTAAGTTGACTAAACTGAGTGAAAACGGAAAGGATCAAGTAGTGAAACTGATTACCAAAGGTGATATTCTTGGGCAACGCTCTTTAGTCAGTGAAGAAAGTACTAACCTTAGTGCTACTGCACTTAATGATATGGAATTGTGCTTTATTCCTAAACGTGAGATTATGACCGACCTGCACAATAACACTAATTTCTCATTAGATATTATGAAGCACTTGGCTCAGGATTTGAAGGGTTCTGATAATGCTTTAGTTAATATGGCACAAAAACCAGTAAAACAAAGAATGGCTGAAACCATTCTATACATACACAACGCGTTTGGAACTGATGAAGATGGTAACTTGAGTGTTATTTTGTCTAGAGAAGATTATGCAAATATTGTTGGCACAGCTACTGAGTCTGCGATACGAATACTATCTCAATTTAAAAAAGATAATTTAATATCTACAGTAGGGAAAAAGATAAAGATTGAAGATATTAACGGTCTAAAGCGCATAGAATAATAATTAGAAAACATTAAAAAAGGCTCTGATTTTTCAGAGCCTTTTTTAATTTAGTCTATACTAAATGTTTTGGTGTCTTTAAACGGATTGGCTTTGACCTGTTCCATTTTTTCACGGTAAGGCTTCCATTCCTCATTAAAGAATTTATTGGTTGCTCCCAATACTTTATTAATAGCATCTTTGGCATTTTTTATTAATGTGGTTTCCGTTGAGGTTAATCCTGTTTGGCTATTTCCAACATAATTTCTGGCTAAACCTAAACGTTGCATCGGTGTTACTTCAGGATTTCTGGTGATACCTTGGCGTTTATCAATTTTGCCTAAATAGCTTTCTATAAGTTCATCAATCGCTTTCACAATGTCCTTAGAAGCTTTGATTTGATCTTTGTACTGTTCCTTGTCTAACTTAGTAAGTTCTCCTTTATACTTCTCAGCAATTTGCTTGCTCTGAACCAGTTGTTTTACGGCATCAGCCATAGTTTGCTGAATAGCCTCCAATTCCTTACTTGTAGCATATACTTCATTGATATTAGATTGTGACACATTAAGTCTTGGGTCAGATGCTACCTTTACCGTCGTTTCAGATTGTTGATCACCATAATGAATTACAGCTCTATAAGTACCAGGTTTTACACTAACACCTCCAGGCTCAAAGCGACGCTTTCTTATAGTTCTTGATGGACGATCCCCACCGGCTTCATTCATGAACCAAGTCCATTTATGAATTCCAGATTCCTTAGGCGTCTTACGTTTTAATGTTCTGATTAAACGATCACCATCGTATAATTTTAGTGTTAATGAATCCCACTTCACCTTCTTCTCTGAAGCTTCAGCATTATCCTCTTTTTTCTCTTCCTTCTTTTTATCCTTTTTGTTTTCAGCTTTCTTTTCTTTCTTTTTTACATTGATCATGTAAGAAAATTGGGCACCATAACCTCTATTTTCTCCATGATACATAGCATCTGCACCAAATCGACTACCACTTGGTTGTTGATAGGCAGCCTGATATGCTGTAGGCGGATCAAAAAGTTGAATTTGAGAACTCATAAGTGCTTTATTCTTCGCCATGGCTCTCAGAGGTCTAATATCATCTAATACCCATGCAGCACGTCCAAATGTACCTATTACTAAGTCATGTTCTCTAGGATGAATGATAAGATCTTTTACAGATGTTGTTGGGAAGCCTTCAGTCCATTTGGTCCATTTTTTTCCGGCATCTAAGGATACATATAAACCATCATCTGTGCCTAAGAACATCAGGTTAGGCTCTTCAATATCTTCTACAATAGCAAGTGTATAACTCTGTACGTCATTGGTATCTACAATACGCTCCCATGTTTTTCCGTAATCTTTGGTACGGTATGCATAAGGTGTATAGTTAAAACGTCTATAATCATTGGCTATTAATAAAGCTTCGCCTTTATTCTTATTTGATGCTTTAATTTGCGCGATCCAACTGCCTTTTGGTAAGCCCTTGATGTTTTTGGTAACTTCAGTCCAGGAGTTTCCACCATCTTGAGTATAATGTACACGACCATCATCTGTACCTACCCAAAGCATATTATTTTCTACAACGGAAGGCTCTATAACAAGAATAGTACAGTGGTTTTCTGCACCTGTAGCATCCATGGTTAAACCACCACTTTCACTTTGCTTTTGTTTTTCTGGATCATTAGTTGTAAGATCTGGTGATATCACAGTCCAGGTTTCACCTTTATCTGTAGATTTATGTACAAACTGACTTCCAAAATAAATTGTACTGTTGCTATATGGATCAATATTGATGGCTGAGTTCCAATTGAATCGTAATCGAACATCAGGATCAGGGTGCGTTGGCCGTACACCATAATTATTTCCTGTCTGCCAATCGTAACGACTTACAAACCCTTGCTGGCTCATAGACCACCCATATCTTGAATCGTCTCTATCCGGAACCACATCAAAACCATCACCAAAAGAAATCTCTTGCCAATAGCTATTACGTATCCCTTGAGATCGCCACACATAAGCTGGACCTCTCCAAGACCCATTGTCTTGCATTCCGCCATAAACATTGTATGGGAATTCATTATCTACATTAATATGATAGAACTGAGCTACAGGAAGATTACCGATAAATCGCCAAGTCTTACCACCATCTCTAGTGATGTTCATACCACCATCGTTACCATCGATCATGAAACTTCCATCCTCAGGGTGAATCCACCAGGCATGATGATCAGGGTGTACGCCGTTACTCACACCATAGGCAGGCATCAACTGAGAGAAATTTTTACCACCATCTTCGGAAACATTTACGTAAGTGAATACAGAATAAACTCTATTCTCATTTTCAGGATCAACAAAAATATCTGAGTAATAGAATGGACGATTCCCTATATCATTCTTATTATTGATCATTCGCCATTTAAAACCACCATCGGTACTTTTATATAATGCATTCTTTTTCGATTCAATTAAAGCGTATACTATGTTTGGTTTGTTTGGCGCTATAGCAATACCAATACGCCCAAGGTTACCTTTAGGTAATCCATCTTCATCGCTTAGTTTCTTCCATGTTTTTCCCCCATCATGCGTCACATGCAGTCCAGAGCCTTCACCTCCGGAATTGAAGAACCACGGGTCTCGCTTATGCTCCCACATGGCTGCAAATAGTTTGTTTGGATTAGAAGGGTCCATAACCAAATCGGCAGCTCCTGTTTTATTATTAGCAAATAAAATTTTTGCCCAAGTTTTTCCACCATCAGTCGTTTTATAGACACCACGTTCAGGGTGTTCTCCCCATGGAGATCCAATAGCACCAACATAAACGACGTCTGGATTATCCGGATGAACAATGATTCTATGGATATGTCTCGTTTTTTCCAGACCCATAGCCATCCACGATTTTCCACCATCTAATGATTTGTAGACACCATATCCGCCATTAAGGCTATTACGTGGATTTCCTTCTCCTGTACCTACCCATATTACACTTGGGTTGGACTGTTGTATAGCAACAGCACCAATAGATGCTGTTAACTCTTTATCAAAGATTGGATCCCATTTTATACCGCCGGAAGTCGATTTCCAAAGGCCACCAGATGCAGTTCCCACATACATAACATCAGGATTAGATAAATCAACATCGATAGCAGTGACACGACCAGACATACCTCCAGGACCTATATTCCTAGGAGCCATGTTTTTAACCATATCCATCGAAAACTCTTGTGCAGAAAGTAGTGTGATGCAGAATAGCATCAACAAGGAAAAAACTCGTTTCATTATTTTAAGGTTAGTTAAGTTAAACCCTAAAATTACGGAAAAGTAATCACAGAATTCTTAATGACTTGTTAAGTTAATTGTTAATCTTCCTTTGGTATGGGGATGGGCACGTTAACATCATTTTCATTGGTAAGCCTCCAACGCGTTCCATAAACATCCTCATAAAGGATACTATATACAAGACTATTCTTTTCGAGAACCTCTTTAAAAACCCGTATACCTGTTCTACTTTTTAACCATACGATCTCAATAGTTTGATTGGCAGGAAGTACATAACCTTCAGTAAATGTACTGGTAGAGACCGGAACTGTATCTAATGCTTTGTTGGAGTTGAAAACATGCTCTATAAAGCGATCACTATTATCAAATGTAATACTGTCATTATACACCATACTCACCTTTTTAATAAAAGCGGGACCTACACCTTTGTTACCTATTACAATCTTAAAGCCATCTGGTGTATTTGAGAACCATTGACTTAGATGAGGTAATACGCTAGCACTTTGTTGCTTTTGTATGAGTTTATTCTCTTCTCTGGCTAAATAGGATTGGTAGAGTAAAGCTATGAGCGAAATTACACTAATAAATAGTGCCGAGGTGCTTACAATTTTATCAGTGGTCCATCGTATTTTCTTGCGTTCTTGAGTATTGTCTTCAGACATGTGTGGTTAGTTTAATAGTTAAAGTTAATAAAATGTTAGAATCCAAAAAAGAGTAAATGTTACATCATTAAAAAGCATTATTTTTATACTGCTATGAATTATGACAGAAAAACATCGGGATTTATCTTCAAGTCTTATGAGGCACCTAATCAATCTCCGTTTGATAAACTTTTTGAGATTTTCAAGGAATTAATCACTTATACCTCAGGTGATTTTGATGAAGCTATAGATTGGTTGAAGCAATTAGACGAAGAGTATAAGTTAACCACGCCAGAGTATACTATTGAAGATTTTATAGAGGACCTCAAAAAGAAAGGATATATCCGTGAAGAAATGGATCCGGATGGCAATGGAAATATTGCTATTACTGCGAAAACTGAACGTGCCATAAGGCAGCAAGCATTAGACCATATTTTTGGTAAAATCAAAAAAAGTGGTGCGGGTCAACACAAGAGTAAGCATTCAGGTCTTGGCGATGAGCATACCGGTGAATTTAGAGCCTATCAATTTGGTGATGCCATAGAGAAGGTATCGATCACCGAAAGCTTAAAAAATGCACAGATTAATCATGGGATTGGAAATTTTGAATTGACTGAAGAAGATTTAGTGGTCGAAGAGACACTTCACAAATCCCAGATGAGTACGGTACTCATGATCGATATAAGTCATAGTATGATCTTGTATGGTGAAGATCGTATTACACCGGCTAAAAAAGTGGCGATGGCACTTTCAGAATTAATCACCACTCGCTACCCGAAAGATACTTTAGACATTTTAGTATTCGGAAATGATGCATGGCCGATTGCTATCAAGGATTTACCTTATTTAAGAGTAGGACCATACCATACTAATACTGTGGCAGGATTACAATTGGCTATGGACATGCTACGCAGAAAGCGGAATACGAATAAACAAATCTTTATGATCACTGATGGTAAACCAAGTTGCTTGAGAATGCCAGATGGACAGTATTATAAGAATAGTGCCGGATTAGACCCATTTATAGTCAATAAATGTTATGGAATGGCACAACAAGCAAGACGATTACATATACCGATTACAACATTTATGATCGCAGAAGACCCTTATTTGATGCGCTTTGTAAGAGCATTTACTCAGGCTAATAGAGGCAAAGCTTTCTACACTGGCTTAAAAGGTCTTGGTGAAATGATATTTGAAGATTACGAAACGAATAGAAAAAAGAGAATTAAAGGTTAATAATGAATATTGAAACAATTACCACATTAGGAGCATTAAAAAAAGCTGGGTATACACCTAAGTCTATTAAAGAGGAATTAAGAACGAATCTGATTCATAATATAAAGCACAATATCAATACGTTTGAAGGTATTCATGGCTATGAAAATTCGGTAATCCCTGAATTAGAGCGTGCCATCCTTTCCAGACATAATATCAATTTGTTAGGGTTGAGAGGTCAAGCAAAGACACGTTTGGCAAGGATGATGGTCAGCCTACTGGATGAATACATTCCTATTGTTGCCGGATCTGAGATCAATGATGATCCTATGCTACCTATATCACGTTATGCCATCGAGCTAATTAAAGAAAAAGGGGACGAGACTCCTGTAGAATGGCTCCATAGAGAAGAACGATTTGCAGAAAAATTAGCGACTCCGGATGTCACGGTTGCCGATATTATTGGTGATGTAGATCCTATAAAGGCTGCTAATTTAAAGCTGAGCTATGCTGATGACAGAGTGATTCACTACGGAATGATTCCAAGGGCAAATCGTTGCATTTTTGTGATTAATGAGTTACCAGATCTACAGGCTCGTATTCAAGTAGCGCTTTTTAATATTTTACAAGAAGGCGATATACAGATCAGAGGCTTTAAGCTGCGCTTAGCCTTAGATATGCAATTTGTATTTACGGCCAATCCTGAAGATTATACGAATAGAGGTAGTATTGTGACGCCATTAAAAGATAGAATCGGGTCACAGATTTTGACGCACTATCCGGATACGATAGAAATTGCAAAGACCATTACAAGCCAGGAAGCAAAATTGGTAGAGGGGCAGGCGGATCATATCTATGTGCCTGAATTGGCAAAAGAATTACTAGAACAGATAAGTTTTGAAGCTCGAGAAAGTGAATATGTGGACATTAAAAGCGGTGTCAGTGCGCGTATGAGTATTACTGCCTTTGAGAATTTAATAAGTGCTGCGGAACGAAGAGCATTGTTAGCTGATGATAACAATACTTCGGTACGCTTATCTGATTTCACCGGCGTTATTCCGGCCATTACCGGTAAGATCGAGTTGGTATATGAAGGCGAACAAGAAGGGGCTGATTTTGTGGCGAATACACTTATAGAAAGTGCGATCAAATCCCTATTCCCGAAATATTTTCCTAAGATTGAAAAACTTCAGAAGCAAGATGAAGAAACACCGTATGACGATTTAGTATCATGGTTTTTCAATCAGAAGGATGGTTTTCAGTTATTAGATAATCTAAGAGAAAAGGAATATCAGTCCATCTTAGATAATGTGACACCATTAAATGATCTTATTGGAGAATATCAACCGAATTTAAGTGCTAAGGATACTTATTTTGTAAAGGAATTTATCCTTTGGGCTTTAGTAGAGTATAAGCAACTAAGTAAGTATCGTTTTACTGAAGGCTTACAGTTTAAGGACCCTTACGGGAGTTTTATTAGTGGTATATAAATTACCAAGTACCTCGTGTTTTATGATTGGCATTACAGAGTCTTATGATCTCATCAATACGTTTTTGACGTGTTTCTTCGCGCTTGGCCTGATTTAACCAATACAAATAGCTTTTTCGATAACCCCGAGCAAAGCCCTCATAGTTTTCGTAGGCTACAGGATTTAGGTCAAAAGCAGCTTTTAGATCTTCAGGGATGATGAGGTTTTCTACATTATCTAACTCGTACCAACTTCCATTGTCTTTGGCAATTTCTATGGACTTATAGCCGGATTCGTGAATTAAACCTGCGGCTTCTAATTCTATAATATGCTTTTTATTGACGGCACTCCACACACTCTTAGGCTTTCTTGGGCAGAAATACTGACGACGTTTGCCGTTGCCTAAGCTTTTTACTGTGGAGTCGATCCATCCAAAACAAAGTGCCATACGAACAGCTTCTTCCCAACGCATAGTAGGGATATTCATTTCTAGCTTGTAGAAGATCAAATAGATACCATTATGCTTATCATAATTGTGCAAAAACCAATCGTATAAATCGGTATCACGTTCAAAATAAAGCTCAGGTAATTCCATGGTTTATATTTTAGAAGATTCTACATAGAAATCCCTGTCAATTTCGATGGTATCTGATCCAATAGCTTTGGTCTGCCATTTTGCCTTAGGGAATAACCACTCCGATTTCCCATTGATTATGATCTGTATCGGCATATCAAATTTCTCAACAATATCTATCCATCGGTACTTTAAGTTACCGTTTGTAATGGAATATTCTAATGTTGGAATTTTTGTCGTCCTCAAATACTGATTAAAGAATTCTGTAAGATCAATACCTGTTTGTTGGCTGACATAGTCTTCAATTTCTTTGGAAGTCACCGTTTTATGGTAGAAGGTTTTGTTTAGACCTCTGAGAATTTGACGCCATTTTTCATCATCTTCAATGAGTTGGCGCAAGGTGTGTAGCATGTTAGCCCCTTTATAATACATATCGCCAGAACCTTCATGATTTACATTATATACACCAATTATTGGTCTGTCATTTTGAATATTGGCGCGTGTACCGATCACATAGTCAGCTGAGGCTTCTTTACCGAAGTAGTAATCCAGAAATAAGTTTTCAGAATAGGCTGTGAAACTCTCATGAATCCACATATCTGCGATATCTTTATTCGTAATGCTATTGGCAAACCACTCGTGGCCGCCTTCATGAATGATAATAAAATCGAACTTTAAGCCCCATCCGGTTCTGGATAGATCGCCGCCCAGATACCCTTTTCTATATTTGTTGCCATAGGTGACCGAGCTTTGATGCTCCATCCCTAAGTAAGGTACTTCTACAAGCTTAAAACTATCTTCGTAAAAGGGGTAGGGACCAAACCAGTGTTCGAAAGCTTTGATCATTTTTGGAGAGTCCTCAAAATGAACTTTTGCCTTATCCAGATTATAGCTTAGGACATAGTAATCGAGGTCCAGTTTTCCATTTTCACCCTCATACACTTCAGAGAAGTTGACATAATCCCCAATATTAATATTCACCCCATAATTATTGATCGGGTTACTCACAAACCAATGTGAGGTAACCTTGTCATCGTGTGTTTCAAGATGTCTTAAACGACCGTTAGATACATTAGTGAGTCCTTTCGGGTTGGTGACACTAATCAACATACTATCTACTTCATCATACATATGATCTTTATTGGGCCACCATACACTAGCACCTAAACCTTGGCACGATGTAGCTACAAAATGTTTCCCATTGGCATCTCTTTTCCATGATAGACCACCATTCCAAGGTGCACGTATAGCTTCTTTTGGATGTCCCTTGTAATGTACTATTATACTATTAATCGCACCTTTTTTCTGTGTTTTATTAAGGGTTACAAAATGCGCATTTCCGTCATGTTTGACGGCTAGTTCTTTACCATCCTGAGTCACTTTTGTGATTTCCATGGGTGGTTGAAGATCGACTTGCAAGGTGTTAGAAGACTCCAACACTTTATATTGAATGGTGTTTTTTCCTGAAATATATTTCTTATCCGGATCCACATCAATATCCAGATGGTAGTAGGTGAGGTCCCACCATTCACGCTCAGGCGTAATGCTACCTCTAAGGGTATCCTGACGGGAAAATTTATGCTTTTCGGTCAGTAATTGAGCGTTTATCGTAGTTAAAGCCAATAGAAAGACTATAGATGTTAATACGTACTTCATGTGTTTTTGATCGTTTATTTCGAGTTCTCGAACAATAGTTTTATAATATTAGCAATAGGTTTCAATTCCTCCTCATTTTCCGCTATGGATTCTAAGATGCTAGTGCCAACTACTGTAAAATTAGAATTTAATTCTTTGATATAATATTCAGCATCTTCAACTGTTATGCCATTATTGACATTGTAATAGGTGGATTTGTACGAACTAGGGTCCAGACAGTCCACATCAAAATGTAAATACAAGTGTGTAATACCTTTAGATTTTAGTGTGTTGACTAGATGATTGATATCTAATGTTAATGGGGCATAAATATCATCTTTGTTAATGCGTCTTTGTTCGTAATCGTCAATACTTCTTAAGCCTATATAGTGAATCTGCGATGGTGTAATGGTATTAAACATTAGGTTAATAAGGTCATCGTCACCTTCACCTAATAATGTCCTTAAAGGCATGCCATGGAAGTTATGACTTGGCGATTCTTCCGGTAGGTTGATGTCGGCATGGGCATCAAACCAAATCACACCAAGGTTATCATATTTATTGGCCAAATAGCTTACCGGAATGATCTCTAATCCACAATCACCACCAATGGTTCTTACGGTTTCGGGTTGCTCTCTGGATAATACAGATTTAAACTGTTCTAATTGCTCTAAAAGAGCCTGATGTCCATTGATATCGTGTTCTAAGATCAACGGGTTTTTAGATAAGGGTATGGAAAGGAATTCCGTGTCCATATGATCCAAAACGACCTTAGCCCCATCTGCGATATGGGTACCGGTTCCGGAGCCTTGCCATTGTGGAAAAAATATGTTCATCTATTCTTATCTAAAAATTCTATTCGGAAATACAACAATGCTTTCGTGACCATCTGCACCAACGGCAGCGACTCCAAAGAAAAAGTTGTCAATCACAATACCGTCTAAGGTAAACTCCGCCACACCTTCTACATATCTACTATGGTCCCAGGTTGGCGATGTGGTATCTCGCCAGTAGATCTTATAGCCTTTGGCGCCATCTACGGCGTCCCACTGCAATTTGGCTGAAGGCTCTACAATACCACCGATACCTACATTTTTTGGTGCAGGTGGCGCAGAGGCTAAGCTGGCCATGGTTATGGCATTGACAGCTGTTAGTTTTTTGGTGTATTCAAAATTGACATGCTCAAAGGTATCCCCATAGTTAATACCATTTTCGGTTCTGATGTCTTGATGCTGTTGCGTATAATTCTCATGGGCTTCCATAATTCGGATACCTGCAAAGCCTACATCATTGAACGGACGGTGATGACCACCACGACCAAAACGGTCTAAACGGTAAACCATCATTGGATTCATTTCGGGCATATAGGTTTGCGTGGTTTTATGGACATACCGTGCCAATTGACGTGAGATACCATCAACCTCTCCGCCATAAAAGCGACGAGCTCTGCGTTGGCGTTCGGTTTCTGTTGGTGGTACCGGTTCCGAAAATATTCTAAAGGTTCTGTTATCGATGACACCATCAACTCCTTCGATGTTACCTATCATATCATTATTCATCACACCGATGATCTCCCAGTTATTCTCTTGTGCATATCTAGCCAAGCCTTGTCCACCAAATAGCCCCTGTTCCTCACCGGATAGTCCTACATAGATAATACTGCTTTCAAATTTATATTTAGAGAGTACACGTGCTGCTTCTATGGCGCCAGCCATACCGGTAGCATTGTCATTGGCTCCCGGAGCATCGGAAGTATAATTGTTGGCATCTGAGACTCTTGAATCGATATCTCCACTCATAATGATAAAACGGTTTGGGTATTTGGTACCGCGCTGAATGGCCACCACATTAACCACCATTACATCTTTTGTAATACGCTGATTAGCTCCTTTTTCGACAAGGTCTTTTTGGTAAAAGACTTCAAGACAATTATTACAATCAGCAGATACCTTATCGAATTCCGATTTTATCCAACGGCGTGCCGCACCGATACCTCTTGTATTGGATACAGTGTCACTAAGGGTGTGTCTTGTGCCGAAATCGGCTAAGGTTTTAACATCGTTTTTTAAGCGATCTGCAGATATAGCATCAATGATGTCATAGATTTTGGGATCAGCTTGTGAAAATGTGCCAAGTGTAAATAGGCAACATGCTAGGGTAATTAGTCGTCTCATCTTTAATTTTTAAGGGAAAAAAGGTACGGAATATTTGAGATACTTTAAATTCTGAAATGTTAATGCTTTCTGTAAAATTATGTTGTGAGTAGGTGTAATTATTCTAAGGAAGAATTTAATCATATCATTTTGAATTTGTCATTTCGAACGAATGTGAGAAATCCCATGGTGAGATTCCTCGTTGTCCAGACTGTTTCGTCTGGCCTCTTTCGGAATGACATTTGGTGTATTTTATCTAAGTTACTAAAGAATTTAATCATGAGAATATGCCTTACCCGATTCGACCATCATTATCTATATCCTGTCCGGAGCGTTGTTCTAAAATACGGAGGGTACGCAAGAGGAGATCCTGAGTTTTTTCGAGTTCGTGTTCAAGGTCAGTAACACGCTGTTCTAAAGATTCAGATTTGCCTTTTTGCTCTTCGAGTTGGCTTTGTTGTATAAGGTCCCAAAATAGTCCCATGATGATTAGTTTGTTAAAGTAGGAACAGTAAGTAGATTTGGTGGGCTATTTATGTGTACTAAAAAATACACAAATGTTACATTACTGTATGAAAGTTACCTTGTTGATAAGACCATCTTTTACCTCATAGATAGCAATAGCAAAGAAGGTTCTGCCATTAACAGTCACCTTTTCTTTATCAATGACTTTGTTACCTAAAACAATTCTATTTACAATTTCTGCATTAAGATCTGGGATGTTGTCAAACATAGATCCATACTGGGTTCTCATAGTTTCTATACCGTTACTTGATAACTTAGTCGGGTAGTTATACAACTTGATATCTTTGGTGTAGGTGGCTAGAAAAGCATCTATGTTTCGGGTATTGTATGCGTATAATTGCTTGTTGACTATCGCTTCCGGATTTGATGTTGTTTTTGAATTTTGCATAAACGTCATCGTTTTTATTTTATCACCTCCGGTAGTGTAAATGGTCACTTTTCTGTTAGTTCTTTGACCATCCGTACCTAGTTCTTCATCAACGACGTAATTTTTATGGGTTATTCTATTAAGTACCTTCACCGTAGATTTTTTGATATTCTTGTAATAATCTTCATAATCTGCCTTCAGTTTATCGCGTCCCTTATAGCGCACTTGATCAGGGAATATGCCTACGATCACATCTTCACTAAAAGCATTTACAAAACCTTCAAGATCTCTAGTGTTAAAAGGTTCGATATGACGCTGTACAATAGCTCCGGGATCAGCATCTGAAGTTACTGTTTCCGTGGTTGTGGTCTCAGTCTCTTGTGTTTGTGTAGCTTCTTCCGGTTCAGCAACTACGGCTAATTTAGTGCCATCAGGGCTCACGGCTACTCGCGTAATATTCTTAATGTTATAGCTTTTTAGGGAACCTACTTCTTTCCAGTCGACACTTTTCTTTGGGGTGTACGTATAAAGCATATCTTCATTACCCATAAGTATGGTGCCATTTGGTAACCAACACAGGTCCTCAGATTTAGGTAAGGTAGTAGTAATGGCAGTTGTGGCTCCTGAAATAGGATCTAAGGATTTTATTTCCCAGAGATCCGGATTTTCTTTGGATACATAACTCACTAAGTCCGTATTTGGGATTTTATGTAATGATCTCCCAATACTCTTTTGAAGCTTGTAATTTTTTCGATCTTTAAAATGCGTCACATAAAGCGCTAAGGCATTATCTTCTAATACTGAAGACACCAATGTATGCTGATCAAACCAACGGTGATATCCAATGATAATATCCTCTACCAGAACCGAAGATTCACCATTAGATAAATTGTATTTATATAGCTTTTGAGCACCGTCCTTTTCTAATCTTATGGCTGATACAGCGCGTTCGTTAGGAATTTTGAGTGGCGAATATTCGCTGCCTTCGGTATAATTGATCCAAACCTTTGACTTGTAATTAATACTATACCTGGCTATATCGGTTTGTCCACTACGTGTGGATGAGAACAGAATGGTATTGTCATCTAAAAATGAAGGTTGGTTGTCGTAACCTTTATTATTCGAAATATTTCTGAAGTTGGATAGTTCAAACTTCCCATTTTTGGTGTTGAGATCGAAGAGATAGACTTCGGTATTCGATTGGGCAAAAGCTAACTGAGATACGAGCAAGAGAAGAATGAAGTAACGCATGGAATATCATTTTTTTACTAAGGTAATAAAATAAGGAGAGCCGATTCAAAAGAATCGACTCTCCTAGTACAACTTAAACTTAATTAAATATTAAAAGCAGTATTTATTTTCTGCTTTTACTTGTTCAGCAACGACATTTCTTAGTGCGACGACGTTTGGCTGGTTGACATATTTTGTGAAACGCTTAAGTCCCATGAGCATCATACGTTGTTCATCGCCTTCAGCAAAACTTACGATACCTTCTTTAGCATTTTTGATAGTCGTATCTACTGCATTGTAGAGGTATAGTTTTGCCATAGCAATTTGTGCTTCTTGCTCTTGTTCTCCAAAGCGCTTAGCATTCTTTTCTGTTCTTAAAATGGTAGACTCTGCCATATAGATCTCTATAAGGATGTTAGATGCTGCCATTAATAATTGTTGGTGTTCTTCTAGTTGTGGACCATACTTCTGAACCGCTGAACCAGCCACCATTAAGAAGACTTTTTTAAGTTTGGCGATCATGGCTTTTTCTTCAGAAAATAATTCTGAATAATCTGGTGTATCAAAGGATGGAATACCCATAAGTTCATCGGCGACTTTCATTGCAGGGCCTAAAAGATCGACATGACCTTTCATAGCTTTCTTTACCAACATACCTACTGATAACATTCTATTGATCTCATTAGTTCCTTCGTAGATACGGGCAATACGCGCATCTCTCCATGCAGCTTCCATTGGTGTTTCTTCAGAGAATCCCATACCTCCAAAGATCTGGATACCTTCATCAGCACAGTTTTGTACGTCTTCAGAAACCGCTACTTTAAGAATAGAACACTCAATAGCATATTCTTCTACACCTTTTAATTCTGCTTCCTGATGTGTGTTTCCTGAAGCCTGACGGATAGCGATTCGGTCTTCAATATTTTTTGCTGCTCTATAACATGCTGACTCACCGGCATAAGCACTTGCAGCCATTTCAGCGATCTTAGCTTTGATAGCACCAAAATCAGCAATAGGTGTTTTAAACTGTTTACGCTCATTAGCGTATTGTACCGCAGTAGTTAGGATACGTCTTTGCGAATCTAAACAGGCTGCTGCAAGTTTGATTCTACCAACATTAAGAGCGTTCATAGCGATCTTAAATCCATTACCACGCTCAGATAGCATATTCTCCACAGGAACCATAGTATCGTTAAAGAATACCTGACGTGTCGATGAAGCTCTAATTCCTAATTTATGTTCTTCTTCTCCTAGTGTAATTCCATTTTCAGGATCGTTCTCTACGATAAACCCTGTGATGTTTTTATCATCTTCAATTCTAGCAAAAACAATGAATAACTTGCAGAATCCTGCATTAGAGATCCACATCTTCTGTCCATTGATCTTATAATGCTTACCATCTTCAGTAAGCTCTGCTGTGGTTTTTCCGGAGTTCGCATCACTACCGGCACCCGGTTCTGTAAGACAGTAGGCTCCAAACCATTCTCCTGATGCTAATTGTGGTACATACTTTTGTTTTTGCTCTTCAGTTCCATATAGTGTAATAGGCATAGTACCAATACCGGTATGAGCTCCGAAAGCTGTACTAAATGATCCTGTACCACTAGATATGTAATCGCATACTAACATAGTAGAGACGAATCCCATTCCCAGACCACCGTAAGCTTCAGGTACAGTAACACCTAAGAATCCAAGTTCTCCGGCTTTGCGCATACACGATTCTGTTAAGGCATAATCTTTAGCTTCAAAGCGATCTTTATGAGGAATAACTTCTCTATCGTTAAACTCCATTACCGCTTCTTTCATCATTTGTTGCTCTTCAGAAAAATCTTCCGGAGTAAATACATCCTCACATGATGTTTCTTTAACAAGGAATTGTCCTCCTCTTAGTATATCTTTTTCTATAGTCTCCATAGTCTTTGTAGATTTTAAGTGTTCTTAATTCAAAAATTCAAAAATGCCACAAGCCCCTTGGCCTGTTCCAACACACATGGTTACGGCACCATATTTACCTTTCATATCGCGTTTACGCATTTCGTCAAAGAGTTGTACTGATAGTTTTGCTCCTGTACATCCAAGCGGGTGTCCTAGAGCAATGGCTCCGCCATTAACGTTGACAATGTCCTGATTTAAACCAAGCTCTCTCATAACCGCTAGTGATTGCGATGCGAAAGCTTCATTAAGCTCTATAAGTTCAAGAGCATCTTGCTGTAATCCGGCTTGTTTTAATGCTTTTGGGATGGCTTTCACCGGGCCAATTCCCATAATTCTAGGCTCTACACCGGCGGCGGCATAACTCACTAAACGCGCTTCCGGTTCTAAGTTTAATTCTTTCACCATCTCTTCGCTCATTACCATGACAAAAGCTGCACCATCACTCATTTGAGAGGAGTTTCCGGCTGTAACACTTCCGCCTTGTGCAAATACGGGTCTAAGTTTAGCAAGAGCTTCTTTATTAGTACCCTTACGTGGGCCTTCATCTTTAGTAACTGTATAAGACTTCGTCGCCTTCTTACCGCTAGCATCAATATAATTTTGTTCTACGGTGATCGGAACGATCTGATCTTGAAAACGATCTTCAGCTAAGGCTTTAAGTGCTTTCATATGTGAATTGTAAGCAAACTCATCCTGGTCTTCTCTAGAGACTTTAAACTGATTCGCTACAGCTTCGGCAGTATTTCCCATACCCCAGTAATAATCTTCATGTCCTGCGCTAGCAATTTCATAGCTTAGATCCGGTTTATACCCTGTCATTGGTACAGCACTCATGCTCTCAGCACCTCCTGCGATGATACAATCTGCCATTCCAGATTGTATTTTAGCTGCTGCAATTGCAATGGTTTCTAATCCTGAAGAACAAAAACGGTTGACTGTAACTCCAGGGACGTCTACTGTATTTAATCCTATTAATGAAATGAAACGTGCCATGTTCAGTCCTTGTGCACCTTCGGGCATGGCATTACCAACAATGACATCATCGATTCGAGATTTGTCCAATTCCGGTAATTCTTTCATCATATGCTGAATGGTCTCAGCTGCCAATTCATCGGGGCGCTTAAAGCGGAATAACCCACGAGGCGCTTTCCCTACTGCTGTTCTATATCCTTTTACTATATATGCTGTTTTCATCTTAGTTTCTTAATGGTTTTCCTGTTTTTAACATGTGTTGTATACGCTCTAAGGTCTTACGTTCTGTACATAAGCTTAAAAACGCTTCACGCTCTAGATCCAATAGGTATTGCTCTGACACCTTAGTTGGTTCTGATAGATCACCACCAGCCATCACATAGGCTAACTTGTTGGCAATCTTTCGATCATGTTCACTGATGTAGTTTCCGGCTTCCATAGAGTCTGTTCCAACCAAGAACATAGCTAGGGCTTGTTTACCGAGAACTTTCACATCGTTGCGTTTTGGTGGTTGTGTATAACCGGCTTCAGCAAGTAACATAGCATGTTTTTTAGCTTCAGCAATCTGACGGTCTTTATTAACCACCACGACATCTTTTCCTTTTTGCAGGATTCCAAAATCAAAGGCCTCATAAGCAGACGTTGCTACTTTGGCCATTCCGATCGTTAGGAAATTCTCTTGTAATACATTCAATTCAACATCACCTTTTCGAAAAGAATCAGATGCTCTTAACGCCATCTCTTTAGAACCTCCACCACCGGGAATCACACCAACACCAAACTCTACTAATCCTATATAGGTTTCTGCTGCTGCAACGACTTTGTCAGCATGCATAGATAACTCACAACCGCCACCTAAACACATACCGTGTGGTGCTGAGATTGTTGGTATAGAAGAATAACGCATGCGCATCATGGTGTCTTGGAAATATTTAATAGCCATGTTGAGTTCATCATACTCTTGCTCCACAGCCATCATAAATATCATACCGATATTAGCACCAACAGAGAAATTAGCGGCTTGATTACCAACAACTAAACCTTGGTAATCTTTTTCCGCCATATCTATGGCTTTATTAAGTCCGGCTAAGACATCGCCTCCAATCGTATTCATTTTAGACTGGAATTCTACATTAAGGATACCATCACCCAGATCTTCAACCACTACGCCAGAGTTTTTAAACACCTCGTTTGAGGTTCTAATGTTGTCTAGTATAATGAAGGCATCTTGTCCCGGTTTCTTGGTTTGTTGTTTTGCTTGTACATCATAATAGAAGGTAGCACCATCTTTTACAGTGTAGAATGAATTTTCACCCTTGTCTAACATTTCGGTTACCCAAGCTGCAGGTTCTTTGCCTTCAGCTTTCATGAGCTCTATACCTTCTTTAATACCTACAGCATCCCAGATCTCGAAAGGTCCATTTTCCCAACCGAACCCTGCTTTCATAGCATCGTCTATACGATAAAGCTCATCGGATATTTCAGGGATACGGTTTTGCACATATGCAAACATTGCTGCAAAATTCTTACGATAGAATTCACCGGCTTTATCTTTTCCTCCTACAAGTACTTTAAAACGGTCTATAGGTTTATCAATCGTTTTTGTCAATTCTAAAGTGGCAAAAGACGCTCTTTTCTTAGAGCGGTATTCCATGGTATCAAGATCTAATGATAAGATCTCTTTTTTACCATCTGCATTGACCGACTTTTTATAAAACCCTTGTCCTGTTTTACTTCCTAACCATTTGTTTTCCATCATGGTGTCGATGAAATCCGGAAGCTTAAACAAGTCATGTGCCTCATCATCCGGACAATTCTCATATATACCATTAGCAACATGTACTAATGTATCTAAACCTACCACATCTACAGTTCTGAATGTTGCTGATTTTGGTCGACCAATCACTGGCCCCGTCAGTTTATCAACTTCTTCGATAGTCAGTCCTAGTTCTTTGACCTGGTGGAATAAACTTTGAATACCAAAGATTCCAATTCTATTACCTATAAATGCTGGTGTATCTTTAGCTAATACCGAGGTTTTTCCTAAGAACTTTTCGCCATACATCATGAGGAAGTCAGTAACTTCTTGCTTACAGTTTGGTCCCGGAACCACTTCAAATAATCGTAAATATCTTGGAGGATTAAAGAAGTGTGTTACGGCAAAATGCTGTTGGAAATCTTCGCTTCTCCCTTCGTTCATAAACTTAATAGGAATACCTGAGGTATTAGAAGTAATAAGTGTACCAGGAGTTCTGTATTGTTCTACTTTTTCAAAAACTTGCTGCTTAATATCTAAACGCTCTACAACAACTTCCATAACCCAATCGACATCTTTGATTTTTTCAAGATCATCATCGATGTTACCTGTTGTAATGCGATTTGCAAATTTTTGAGAGTAAATAGGAGAGGGCTTCGACTTTAAAGACGCTTTTAGAGAATCGTTTACTATACGATTTCTTACGACCTTATCTTCTAAGGTAAGTCCTTTAGCCTTCTCAGCATCGTTTAATTCTCTTGGAACAATGTCTAAGAGTAAAACTTCTACACCAATATTAGCAAAGTGACATGCAATACCACTTCCCATAATACCGGATCCAATAACGGCTACTTTTTTAATTCTTCGTTTGCTCATTATTTTATAATAGATTCTTCTTGGTTATATATTTTTTTGTTTGAGATCATATTATTGATCAACTCTGCGACTTCATAGAAATGCTCTAGTTTATCTTTAGAGATGTTACTTCTAATGGCTTCATTAAATGTAAGTACGCGTTCTCTAGAGTAATCTCGTTTTTCTCTTCCGAAATCTGTGAGGTGAATTAATACGCCTCGGCCGTCTTCAGGATTAGGCTTTCTAACGATTAAGCCTTTTTCTTCCATAGTTTTTAATGTTCTGGATAAGCTTGTCGCCTCCATACCCATTTTAGGTCCGAGTGATGTTGAGGGTGTGCCTTCCTCAGGGTCGATACTTAACAAGGCAAAACCGGTAGCCATAGTTGTATCGAACTTAGCAGCTTCCTCGTTGTACATTTTATTTACTGCTAACCAAGTGGTACGCAGTACATAATCAATGGTTTTATCTTTCATATAGTTTAAGTTGTGTTCAAATATACTAAAAAATACTATGCATGCATAGTATTTGTGAAAAAATTATGCATGCATAGTATTTGTGTGAAGAGAGAAAGAAATTAAATACCTTTATATTGAAGGTTTCTTGACATTATTTAATGTCCATAGCTTCTTTTCTGGACTTAATGTTTAGTTTCGAATAAATATTGCTGACATGGCTTTTTACAGTGCTAATGCCTATATTGTATTCTTCTGAAATCTCTTTATTAGATCTACCGGATTGAATCAGATTAAATATTTTCCTTTCCTGAACGCTTAGTGTAGATAATAAGCTGTTCTTCTTTTTCTTTTGCTTTGATACGAAGAAATAATTGATGAGGAACCCCATTATAAAGAATCCTACACCTACTACAAGATACCAGTATATACTTGTTTGTTCTTCTTTAGGAAGTTTGTTTCTAAGTTCTCTAAAATAGGATGAATCGTCATCGGCCCATTTTTCGAGATAGGCTTTGTAAAATTTTTGATTGTCTAGGAAAGTAGTTTCAAATTTACTTTTGTTAAGTGCATATAAGGAGACTATTGGGTGAGCACTTGTGTCTGCAATATGTCTTAACTGCTTATTTAAAGTCTCTTCAATGAATTCCTTTTTGATCAACGAATTTGAAGCAGCATTGTTTTCACTATCTTCAATAATTTGATCGATGATCATTAAATCTGAGTTGGGCTGATAGCCTTTTACAGTATAATCACCAAATAGACCTAGACTATCGGCGTTTGAAATATAAATTTCTGAATTTGGATTAGAAATAAAAAAGATATGGTTCTCTTCTGCACCTCCAATTATTAAGGAAGTGGCTGGTTGTCCTTTTTTAGATAGGTGAATTCTGAATAAATTATCCTCTGAAGAGAGTTGACTGGTGGGGAAAGAAAAATAACCAGAAGTGTCTATTTTGGCTTCGGCAATAATCATTCTGCTAGACATTGTATTCATATCCTTAAATGTAGGTATATGAGAAAGGTAAACTACCGGTTCCCAGATTGAATCTAGTTGTAGTTTACCTTTGATTGATGGCTCGTCATTTGATTGTGAAAAACATGCCATGCTTGCTAACAAGATCATTAGCCACACTAGGGTATATTTATTTAGGATTTTTGATCCGTAATTAGTCATTCACTTAAAGTCTAAAAATGAATATTAATAGTGTGATGATTGAATGTGTATTTTACCGACAGCATTTTTGGGAATAAGTTTTACACGCCAAGTTCCCTTTTCCGGATCTTCAATTTGTTTTTGCATTTGACCACAAACTTGCTCTCTTTTCTTATCGCTAGACTTTACTTGACTTTCAACTGAGAAATTTCCTTTTTTGTTTCCACTTGGGTCATAAATTTCAACGGTTAAATAACCAGACTCTATGGTACTATTGACACCAATAAACATTTTTTTAGTCTCATCACTGACTTCAATTTTGATATCCTCGGTATCAGAACTGCCATCTAATTCAATATTACGACTCAATGTAGTTGCGTTACATTCACAGTCTTGCTGTCCTTGACTTTGCGAAAATGCATTTGATGTTAATAAGAGAAGCATTGAAATGCATGTTAGGAATTTGATTGTGTTTTTCATGATTGATAAAAATTTAAAGATTATGAGTCAAAAGTATTTACTTAACACATTAACTAAAACTTTTAAGGGTTTGAAAAAAGAACGAAAAAAGGACTAAAAACGTCTAAAAACCCTTATAAAATCATACAAACAGGAGGGGGTGCCAAGTTAGCGCCCATAAATCTCATTGTAAAGATCAATGTAAATATCTTTTATAACAGAACGCTTCATCTTCATAGTTGGAGTTAAATGACCGCCATCGATTGTCCAGGCTTCAGGTGTTAATTCAAACTTTTTGATCTGTTCCCATTTACCAAATTTCACGTTGCATTTATCGACCTCTTTTTGGATGCGTTTGATGATGATCTCGGAATTAGCAATTTCACTTTCAGATGTTCCTACATCTTTTCCTTTATGGTCGATCCAATCTCTGATAAATTCAAAATTAGGTTGAATAATAGCGGCTGGCATTTTTTCACCTTCACCTACAACCATGACTTGTTCTATAAAGCGCGATTGTTTTAATTCATTTTCTAAGAGGGTAGGGATGACATATTTTCCGCCTGAAGTTTTGAACATTTCTTTCTTACGTCCGGTGATTTTTAAGAATCCATCACTATCTAATTCGCCCTTATCTCCTGTATGGAAATAATTATTAGTCATTACTGAATCGGTACGTTCCGGATCTTTATAATAGCCAAGCATAACATTTGGCCCTTTGATCATAATCTCGCCATCTTCGGCAATCTTTACTTCGACATTATCGATAGGTTTTCCTACGGTACCAACTTTAAAGTTCTTATCTCTGTACATGCCTACGGATACTACCGGAGAAGTTTCTGTAAGTCCATAGCCTTCCATAACCTGCATACCTGCAGCACAGAATATTCGAGATAATCTTGGCGATAGAGCAGCACTACCTGAAACCATAGTCGACAATTCGCCACCTAAAGCTGCTTGCCATTTGCTAAAGATCAATTTTCTGGCGATTCCTAACCTGAATTCATACCACCAACCATTAGCTTTATACGGTTCCCATTTTTCACCCAGTTCAACTGCCCAATGGAACAACTTAAATTTTATACCTGATAACTCTTCTGCTTTAAGCATAATCTTATCGTATACTTTTTCGAGAAGACGTGGTACCACACTCATAAGGTGTGGTTTTATTTCTTTGGCATTATCCCCAATCTTATCTAAACCTTCTGCAAAATACACACTTGTGCCTGCATGCTGATAGATGTAAATGAGTACACGCTCAAAAATATGACAAATAGGGAGGAAACTGAGTACTCGTGTTTCTCCTTCAATAATTGGTAAACGTTTAGAAGCATCTAGGGCATTACTTGTAATATTCCAATGGGATAGCATCACTCCTTTAGGTTTTCCGGTTGTACCGGAAGTATATATGATGGTCGCCAAATCATCAGGTTGAACGGCAGCTTTATGTGTCTCAACATCACTTTGATTGCTTTCATCCTTCCCTAATTCAAAAAGCTCAGAGTAGTGTTTACAGCCATCAATATGATCAAAAGAGAATACATCTTTCAACTGAGTATTGCCTTTTATCTTATTGACTTTCTCTAGGACTTCCTCATCAGAGACAAAACAATAGATAGAGCCACTATGATTAAGGACATACTCGTAATCTTCAGCACAAATGGTAGGGTAGATAGGAATATTTTGTGCACCTAACTGTAACACTCCTATATCCATAATATTCCATTCTGTACGATTGGTTGAAGAGATGACAGCAATTTTGTCATCTTTTTTAACTCCCATTCTCAATAATGCTCTACTTACGGCATTTGCTTTATTGAGATACTCTTGGGTTGACATGGCTTGCCATTCACCATTGTATTTGGTGACTAAAGCAGCGTCGGAGGGCTTGTTCTCTAATTGGTAGTATGGAAAGTCAAAAAGGCGTTTAACGTCTATCATCTAGTTCTGTAAATAATTAATATGGGAATTTACGAAAATATATAATTTAACGCTATATATCCTAATGAATGAATTAACCTGAGCTAAAAAAATGTCTTACTTTCGGTTTTCAATCCACTGTCTTGCATTAGTGAATGCTTCTAACCAAGGGGATACGTCATCTTGTCTGTCATTAGGGTAATTTGCCCAGTTCCATTGGAATGTAGAACGCTCTATATGTGGCATAGTCACTAAGTGACGTCCTGTTTTATCACAGAGCATGGCCACATTGTAATCTGATCCGTTAGGGTTAGACGGATAACCTTCATAACCGTATTTAGCTACAATATGGTATTGGTCTTCAGACATAGGCAAACTGTATTTACCTTCACCATGAGAGATCCAAACACCAAGAGTGCATCCAGCTAATGATGAAAGCATCACTGAATTGTTCTCTTGGACTTTGACCGATGTAAATGCACTTTCATGCTTCCCGGAATCATTATAGGTGAGTTTACCATGAACTTCATGCTCAGGATTCACCAATTCCAATTCCATCCACAATTGTGCACCATTACAGATACCAACCGATAAGGTGTCTTTACGCTCAAAGAAATTCTTCAAAGCTTTATTGGCCTTTTCGTTATATAAGAAAGCCCCAGCCCAACCTTTCGCTGAACCTAGAACATCACTGTTAGAAAAACCACCAACTGCACCAATAAATTGAATATCTTCTAAGGTTTCACGACCTGATATTAAGTCAGTCATATGTACATCTTTAACATCAAATCCGGCCAGATACATGGCGTTAGCCATCTCTCGTTCACTATTGCTTCCTTTTTCTCTAATAATGGCAGCCTTGGGTTTTGGCCTTGTAGCGTCTATTACAGGTAATTGACCCGTAAAGTGCTGTGGAAATGTATATTGAAGAGGTTGTTCTTTGTAATTCTCATAACGATCTTTAGCAAGACCATTAGCCGTTTGCTTTTGATCTAACAGATATGATGTTTTATACCACATGTCTCTTAAGCGCGACACCGTCATTGTAAAAACATCAGTACCATTAATAATGCCCAGTACATCACTTTCAGTCACGTTTCCAATATTGTGATACTCAATTCCAACCTCAGAGAGTTTAGATTCTATACTGCTGTCTTTGGCTTGAAAAACGATTCCTGAATTCTCAGCAAATAATATTTTGAAAGAATCTTTTTGATTTAATGCAGTTATATCGAGCTCAGCACCAAGATTATTATCTGCAAAACATAATTCTAATAATGTGGTGATTAGTCCTCCTGAAGCCACATCATGTCCAGCTACAATATCACCATCATTAATAAGTTGTTGTATAGTATCGAATACTGTTTTTACATAAGCTGCAGACTTTACAGTTGGTGTATTGCTTCCTATCTTATTACAGATTTGAGCAAAAGAACTACCGCCTAATTTAAAATCATCTTGCGATATGTTGATGTAATAGATTGAACCTGCATTTCTTTTGAGAACTGGCTCAACAACCTTGGAAATATTGTTACAATTAGCTGCAGCAGAGATAATGACTGTACCCGGAGAAATCACATCTTCATTAGGATATTTTTGTTTCATTGACAATGAATCCTTCCCTGTTGGAACATTGATTCCTAAGTCTATAGAAAACTCAGACACAGCTTTTACTGCTTCATACAAACGGGCATCTTCACCTTCATTTTTACAAGGCCACATCCAGTTTGCAGAAAGCGAAACTGATTTAAGACCATCTTTAAGAGGCGCCCAAATGATATTAGTTAAGGCTTCTGTAATAGAATTACGACTTCCGGCGACAGGATCGATCAACCCAGAAATAGGCGAGTGCCCAATGGATGTTGCTATGCCTTCCTTGCCTTTATAATCTAGGGCCATAACGCCCACATTGTTTAGCGGGAGTTGAAGTGGTCCGGCACATTGTTGTTTTGCAACACGACCTCCAACACATCGATCCACTTTATTAGTCAACCAATCTTTACAAGCTACTGCTTCTAATTGTAAGACTTGATCTAGGTAGTCATAAAAGTTATTGGTGTCATAAGAAATGCCTCCGTAGTTTTGAGCTACAGTAATGTCATTCATTATGGTTTTCGGTGAGCTTCCAAACATATCACTCAGTTCCAAATCCATAGGTGTGTTTCCATTGGTTTCAGATTGAAAACAAAAACGATTATCGCCTGTAACTTCACCCACAGTGTACATAGGTGAACGCTCGCGATCTGCTATTTTATTAAGCGTGTCTATATGTTCTTCGGCAATAACTAATCCCATACGTTCTTGAGATTCATTACCGATCAATTCTTTGTTTGATAGGGTGGGATCACCAACTGGTAACTTATCTAAATCGATATGTCCTCCGGTTTCTTCCACCAATTCCGATAAACAATTCAAATGACCACCTGCACCATGATCGTGGATTGAGACAATAAAGTTCTCTTCACTCTCTACCATACCACGAACAGTATTGGCAGCACGTTTCTGCATCTCAGGGTTAGAACGTTGTACAGCATTTAATTCGATACCTGTTGAAAATTCTCCAGTATCTGCAGAAGATAC
Source organism: Winogradskyella sp. (assembly GCA_965230605.1). Taxonomy (GTDB): domain Bacteria; phylum Bacteroidota; class Bacteroidia; order Flavobacteriales; family Flavobacteriaceae; genus CBDDLD01. The sequence continues at coordinate 1,136,113 of CBDDLD010000004.1, forward strand.
TGCTGCACCTCCCATACCAATTCGGTAATTTTCGCCACCAAGAAGTACAACTTTGTCTCCGGTTTCAGGCGTGTCTTTTAATGCTTGATCTGCTTTACCGTAACCTACACCGCCAGCTAGCATGATTACCTTATCAAAACCAAGTTTTCTTGCTTGTTCAGCATGTTCGAAAGTCAGTACAGATCCTGTGATTAATGGTTGCCCAAATTTGTTTCCGAAGTCAGACGCCCCATTACTTGCTTTGATCAGAATATCCATCGGGGTTTGATACAGCCAATCGCGTTCATCCATGGCCTGCTCCCAAGGGCGGTTATCTTCTAGTCTGGAATATGACGTCATGTATACCGCTGTTCCCGCTAAAGGAATGGCACCTTTACCACCCGCCAGACGGTCTCTAATTTCTCCTCCTGAACCAGTAGCTGCGCCATTAAAAGGCTCAACCGTGGTTGGGAAATTATGTGTTTCTGCTTTTATAGAAATTACAGATTCGAAATCCTCTGTTTTGTAGTAATCCGGAATATCAGCACGTAGTGGTGCAAATTGTTCTACTACAGGTCCTTTTATAAAAGCGACATTGTCTTTATATGCTGAAACAATATCGTTAGGGTTTTGTTTTGAGGTCTCTTTAATAAGTTTGAAGAGCGAAGTAGGTTGCTCTTCACCATCAATGACAAAGGTTCCGTTAAAGATCTTATGGCGACAGTGCTCACTGTTTACTTGTGAGAATCCAAAAACTTCCGAATCGGTTAATTTACGCTCCAGTTTTTTTGAGAGGTTATTTAAATACTCTATTTCTTCAGTACTCAATGCAAGTCCCTCTTGTTCATTGTAAGCAGCTATATCATCTATTTCTAAAATCGGTTCCGGTTCTATATCTATAGTGAAGGATTCTTGGTCTAATCCATTATACTTCTCAGAGATCATTGGATCATAGTTCTTGAAGTCAGCATCTACAGCTTTAAACTCTTCAATTCTAAAAATTCCGCTAATGCCCATATTTTGAGTAATCTCTACGGCATTGGTACTCCAAGGTGTGATCATGGCCTTACGTGGACCAACAAAAAAAGCATCGAGAGATGCTTGTTCTATTTTAGATTGGTTGCCAAAAAGCCAGTTTAATTTTGAGATGTCTTCGCTTGATAATTCTTCTGCTGTTTGAACGGCGAATACTTTACCGTTTGTGTTTCCAAAGAAATGGATCATTGAGTTGGGTGTTTGCATTGAAAAATAAAATGCAAATTTACGGCATTTCTTTAAGATTTATACTATTGAGATCAGAGATATCATGGATTTATTCAACAGGTTTTGAACAGTTATCTAATGCTCATCTGTTTCTTACCCTCTAAGAAAAAATAGAGTAACCAAAATAGAATTCCCGTAAACTTTAAGCCTTCCTCTAAAAGTTTTTGAATAATCGCAGTGGCGTCTCTTAAAAAGACATCTATAATCATAGACCCTGCAAAACATGAGAGGGCTAAACCTAGAATTACAAAATTTGTTTTTAAGATGATGGCTCGGTATTTAAACAGATAGATTAAGATACCTATACCATATGAGGAAAATATAAAATGTTGAGATATTCCAAAATAAGGGAAAAACGATTCATGAAGTAAGAATACGTCATCTATGACCAAATATCCTGTTATGAGCCCCGAGATTAAGAAGAAATGCTTAAAACTATTATTAGACATAATGACATAGGTGTAAAGGCATAGTGCTGCAGATGCTGTCCATAAGAGTATTCCTAATTGGGAGAAAAAACCATAGTAGGGTCTTACCTCGGCTGCCGCAGTAACATCACTGGTTAAGATTTCATAAGGCACCCCAAAATACTGGTGTATAATTACAACAGATGTAATGCAAATAGCTGAGACTACTAATGTCAAAACTATGGGCTTAATAGATTTTTTTATTAGCTGCTTAAGCACAGGGGGTTAGTTTTTGTATAAACCTAATGCAAAATATACTAAAATTGATGTTTTGTATATGACTGTATGTATTTCATCGATGAATACACCACTCATGCGTTTTTACAACTATTTTAAAGTGAAATAAAAAAGCAGTAGTGGAAACTACTGCTTTATAAGATTGTTATTGCTTGATCAACTTTTTTACTGCTGATGTATTATCGGAATCTATTTTTACGAGGTAAACCCCTGAATTAAGTGTAGAGACATTAATAGAAGATCGATTCTGATCTACTGTGGTTTTTAATACCCGTTTTCCTAATACATTGTATATAGATATCTCTAAAGCGCGATCGGTTCTAATAGTCACACGATTATTCTTTACAGGATTAGGATATAATGTAATTGATTCTAGAGTAAAGTTTTCAGTACTTAGGGTCTGATTGTGCTGACCGATGTCGTCAAATGTATTACTTGCATACATGTCCCATTCTCCTGCTAGATTAAATGTTGTTGTAGGAAACTCTACGCTAGGTTTACGTCTGTAAGTCGCATTCGAAAAATCATTAGTACCTCCAACTTCACCAAAATAACCGAAAACGTCAATAAGGACTCCATTTTTAAATAATCCTACTGGATCATCACCATTAAACAACATGGCTTGTGCACTATTGGTCACCGTTACATCTGCTTCATCCCTAAGTGTCTGATCTGCCGTGGTTCTGGTAATCACATAAACATCTCCATTGGCAACAGTACCTGATAAGGCTAATTGTGTACTCCATGCACCATTACCATTGGTGTCACGTGCTATACTATATGTTGAAATATTTACAGTACTTCCTGTGAAATTTGCAATTTCTATGGCTTTATTATCACTACTGCCTTCAACATATTCTGATATAAATAAATCGACCATTCCACCTCCAGTACCACTATTAGTGGTCATCTCACAATCTTGATTACTAAAAGGCGATTCATTAGCTGCGGCGTCTTTTGCTATTATAGTAAAGCAATAATTGGTGTTAGCTGTTAAACCCGGTACCGTGAATGTTGTACCCGTAGTATTAAAACTATTAATGTTATCTACATAAATATCGTAAGATGCAACTCCAACATTATCTGTTGACGCCGTCCATGATAGGTCTATAGTATTGTCTGTAGGGTTTGATGCCATAAGGTTGGTAGGAGCAGTAGGCGCTTCAGTATCTACAACCGGTGCCCAAATAAGATCAGCATATTCAGGGTGATCTACAAATGGATTGGCATTGCTTTGAAATAAATAGGCTGCGTTATTTCTATCGCGTTCTCTTTGATCTACAGGATCCACATTATTATGCCAATCAAGTAGAACCTCAATAGCCCATGGGAAGAATACTTGATCTTCAGTACCATTAAACATATCAAAGCTTGTATAACCATCTACAGTATCTTCATAACGAACAGCAAAGTATAATAATGCTCTGGCAATATCGCCTTTAAATTCGTCAATAGGTTCAAAAACAGTTCCTGAATACCCTGTCATGGCACTAGTTCCTCTTTGTGAACCATTTAAAGACGTAAAATCAGGAGTTGCTACATTACCAAATGGCAAAGAGCCTCTAAAGTTATTGACACGGCCGTCTGTAGGAATGACATGGTGAATATCACTTTGCATAGGAAACGCACTACTAAATGAAGATTGAGGCACGATGTGTTCTCTATTGTAACAATCGCCTTCAGCCATTTGATTTCCACATTGATTTACACCATGCGTATAATTATATGGGTCGGCACCTGTTGGGTTTTCAGAGTAAAAATCGAGTATAGTACCATCATTTTCATAGATATTTCCTGAAGAGACCGAAACATCTGAATGTGTATCTTCATAACCGTTAGAGCCAGATATACCATTACCATCATATAACTGATCGTAAGTCCTTGCGATATGACCCGTAGAAACAATATTTTTAAGCTGAGTTTTTAGGGTATAGCCCGATAGTCCATTGGCACTATCATAATAGTTTGACGGGATTTGCCCATAACTTAACGAGATGGTAAGTATTAATAATAAAGCGTAGAAATGTTTCATATAAATATTTGTTATTGATTTGGGGTTATTTCTTTTCTAATAATGCCATGTAGAATCCGTCAAAACCAGATTCGTGGGCGAGTATACTTTTATCCTTCACAAAGATAAACGGTTTTCCTGCTTCGGAAGTTAAGAATTTGTCAACTTGTTCTCTATTTTCTGAAGGTAAAACAGAACATGTGGCGTAGACCATCTTACCTCCGGGCTTAACCATCTTTGAGTAATCGTTTAATATTTGTGCTTGGGTTTTCTTAATGTTGTCAATAAACTCAGGTTGTAGTTTCCATTTGCTATCGGGATTTCTTCGCATCACACCAAGTCCAGAACATGGCGCATCGATGAGTAAACGGTCCGCTTTTTCATGTAGTTTTTTTATAGGTTTTGTTGAATCTATGACCTTAAGTTCTACATTATGGACTCCGTTACGACGTGCTCTCAGCTTTAACTTCTTTAATTTACTTTCATAAATATCCATGGCTATAAGTTGTCCTTTGTTTTGCATTAATGATGCTAAGTGTAGTGTTTTACCACCAGCACCTGCGCAAGCATCTACAACTTTCATGCCTGGTTTTACATCGAGGTAATCTGCAACCAATTGTGAGGACGCATCCTGAACTTCAAAATATCCCTTTTTGAATGCTTCCGTTTTGAATACATTAGCACGTTCTATTAATCGTAATGCATATGGATGATTATTTAAAAACTCAGTTTCTATATTTTCGGTTTCTAGGGCAGTTTGAAGTTCTTTTTTATTGGTCTTCAATGTATTCACTCTTAAAATGACATCTGCTTGTTTGTTTTGCATGGCCATTTCCTTGCTCCAAATCGATTCGCCAAGTTCAGAAACTCCTAAATTATCCATCCAGTCGGGAATAGATTCTTTATAAACACGCTGTTTTGATAATTCATCAAATCGACCTTTTATTTTACGATTAGGGGTATTTACAAAGTATTTCCAATCAGGTAATTTAATGCCCTTCAGTACAGCCCATACAGCAAACATACGCCATAGGTTATCTCTGTCGAAAGGAGCCTTTACACCAGCAATTTCAGCATACAATCGTTTGTACCTAACCATTTCATATACAGTTTCTGCAATGAACCCTCGATCACGGCTTCCCCAACGCTTGTCGCGTTTCAACAGTTGTTGAACTTCTTTATCTGCATAATGATCTTGGTTAAAGATATTATTCAGTCCATCGATTACTGCATAGCATAAGTTTCTGTGTAAGCGCATTTTAAATTTTTAATAAGCGTGCAAATGTACGTTTAATTCCTTAATAAATTTTTCAAATGCTATTGTAAAATACATGTCATAAGGATTAGCTTTCCTATTTTTAGAAAAAATTATTTATGATACGATTAGCTTACCTCCTGATAGTATTGATGTGTTTAAGTTCTTGTAACGAAGAAGTCAAATTTACACCGAGATCTTTTTCCAACGTTGAGATTAATACTTTGGTTGAAGATTCACTATTAAATGTTAGAGCTTTGGAGGTTGTGGAATCTGAAGAGATAGGTTTTTTTGCAACATCTAATGGGAGCTTAGGACATATTTACCCCTTAGATCCATTATTATACTCTGGTCAAAAAAGGCCTATAAAAGCAGAAATTTACTCACAATTAGAACATGATTCATTAGATATTAATATTAGAGCTATGTCTTTGACTGACAAAGCAATGTATTATGTTAATATTGCTAGTCCTGCATTTGTTTTTAAGAGATCTAAGTCTGAAGATGGTATAAAATATCAAGAAAGTCATTCAAAAGCCTTTTACGATGCTATGGACTTTTGGAACGATAAAGAGGGTATTGCTATTGGTGACCCTACAGAGGATTGTATGAGTATCATTATTACCAGAGATGGGGGTGAGAGTTGGACAAAATTATCTTGTGACGCACTGCCCAAAGCTAAAGAAGGCGAGGCTGCTTTTGCAGCTAGCGACACCAATATTGCCATTGTAGGCGATCATACTTGGGTGGCAACCGGGGGGATGTCTAGTAGAATATTGTACTCGTCTGATCGTGGGCATACATGGGAGGTATACGATACACCAATTATTCAAGGGAAGCAGACCACAGGTATGTATTCTATTGACTTTTATGATGAATACCAAGGCTTTGCTATTGGAGGCGATTATACCAAACCTAATGACACCTTATCTAATAAGATTAGAACATCTGATGGGGGGAAAACCTGGCAAGTGGTTGCTGATGCTAAAAGTCCCGGTTATAGAAGTTGTGTGCAATACATCCCCGGAAGAGAAGGGAAGGAGCTTGTTGCAATTGGGTTTAAAGGAATAGACTATAGTAGCGACGCCGGAGACACCTGGACGCATTTAAGTGACGAAGGGTTTTATACGATTCGATTCTTAAATGATTCTACCGCTTATGCTGCTGGTAGGGGACGAATTAGTAAACTTACATTTAGAGAATAAAAAAAAGAAGCCAATTGGCTTCTTTTATAATTAATTCTTGTCACGCATACCTTGCATTTTGGCCCTGCGTTTTTGAAGTGTTTCCAGTAATTTCTTTTTAAAAGCATCTTCAGCAGATTTTAGTGCTATGATCTTTTGGGGTGGAATAACCTTTCCAAGATCTTTTACTAGTTGCTTTTTTGCTTGATGCAATTTCTCTTCTGCAGCCATAAACTTATCCAAAACCTTTTGAGCTTCTTCATTGGATAAATTACCACGACGCATTGCTTGTCTCACTTCGCGTAGGTCATTTTTACGAATCGCTTCAGTTTTATCTTCAAATGCATTGTATATAGGCCAAAATTCTTGCGCCTCTTTTGCAGAAAGATCTAAGCGTTCCGTAATGAACGCAATCTTTTGTGCCTTTATGCGTTCTTGCATGTTTTTGTTTCCCCGCTGTGCCGTAGCGTTGAAACTCAGCGCTAAAAATAGCACCGTAATAATTAATCGGTTCATCATTTCTTATTCTATTAAGTCTTCTATGTCGGTATTTTCAAATAAATAATCTTCTAATGGTTCATCATTAAATGCCTCTTCCATGATCTCAGTATTAAACGTCGATAACTCCTCTTCTGTAAATAATGCTGCCAGCTCATAGCTACTAATCCCTTCATCTAGGATATAGGTTTTAACGACTTCATCATCAATATCTGTATCAGTTAATGGATCGGATTTAAAAAATATAGTAAAGGCTATAAGTATAGCCGCTGCAACTCCAGAGATATATACAAGATTTCGTCTGCTAAAAAGCGTAACGACTTTACCTTGTGGTGGCTCAGAGACTTTGCTCAGAATCTTACCATCTAAAGTTTCAAAATAATCTTTAGGGACTTCAAAACCAGTGTTGTCGATATCTTGAATACGCCCTTCGTTGGCTAAACGCGCATTGAGTTTAGCTTCTAGCGAATCAAAATAACCCTCCGGTGTTTTGAAACCTGTAGATTTTATATGTTTTAATTTATCGTTTTCCATTTGTCTATAGGACTATAAATTAAGCATTTGGTTTAATGCCCGGTTAAAAAACTTTCTATTTTTTTAACGGCAATATGATATGATGCCTTTAAAGAGCCTTCACTGGTCTCTAATATTTCAGCCATATCTTTATATTTTATATCATCAAAATATTTCATATTAAAGACCAATTGCTGCTTTTGTGGAAGCGATGCAATGGCTTCTTGTAACTTAATTTGAATCTCGTCGCCTTCGAAATACACATCAGCAGTAAGGTTATTTACTGCTTGCTGTTGCATCTCTTCATCTGATATCTTTAATCGTTTTGCATTCTTGTTAATATGAGTAATAGATTCATTCGTCGCAATTCTATACATCCAGGAATAGAGTTTGCTATCGCCTTTAAACTTATGAATACTTCTATGAACTTTAATGAATGTATTTTGCAAAACATCATCAGCATCATCATGTGAGATCACTATTTTACGTATATGCCAATACAACCTTTCCTTATAGAGCGATAATAGTTCTCTAAAGGCTGCCTCTTTAGTTTGCTCATCTTGCAAACGTTTTATGAATTCTGTTTCGTCTTTCAATTAGGGCTTTTTACTTATAGACTAATATAATTACTAAAAGTTTAATGAAAATCACTAAAAACAAGTAATTTTATCAAATATCTGATAATCAATATTTTACATTTTAAAACATCGATAAAAAGCAAAAAAATACGATAAAAAGCATTTTTTTCTTGGTTTGTATAATTATTTATCATATGTTTACACCAACTTAATCTATGGAATATTACCAGTGTCCCCAAATCTGGTAATAGAATGAGAAGGGCACCATTTGGTGCCCTTTTCTATTATAATTATGTTTTAGTGAATTAATCGAAGCTTTGCATATCGACAAGTTTCTTGTAAACCCCTTTCTTTTCTATGAGTTCGTTGTGTTTTCCTTGCTCTACAATTTTACCTTTTTGCATTACAACAATTAGATCTGCATTTTGGATGGTAGATAAACGATGCGCGATGACAATAGACGTTCTGTTTTTCATCATATTTTCTAAAGCGCCTTGTACAAGTTTTTCACTCTCAGGGTCTAATGCTGAGGTGGCCTCATCTAGGATCATTATTGGAGGATTATTTAGTACGGCTCTTGCAATACATAAGCGTTGCTGTTGCCCTCCGGATATTTTACCACCAGAATCCCCAATATTAGTTTCAATACCTTTTGGTAGATCTTTTACAAACTCCCATGCATTAGCAACTTTTAATGCTTCAATGATCTCTTCATCACTTGCATCTGGATTACCCAATAGAACATTATTCTTAACCGTATCGTTAAATAATATAGAGTCTTGTGTCACTAGACCCATTAGCCCTCTTAGTGATGCTTTCTTAAGCTCTTTAATATTTATACCGTCAATTAAAATAGCACCATCTGTAACATCATAGAAGCGTGTTATCAGGTTTGCTATGGTACTTTTGCCACTTCCTGACTGCCCCACCAGTGCAATACTCTGTCCCTTTGGTATATTTAAAGAGAAGTTTTTCAGAACTAGATCTTCTTCATACTTAAATGATACATTATCTAGTTGAAAACTAGATTCAAAATCGTTTTTCTCTTTGGCGTTAGGTGTGTCTTCTAATGGCGATGGTGTGTTTAATATTTCGAGAACACGCTCAGCCGCTGCATTTCCTTTTTTAACACTATAACTGGCTTTACTTATTGCCTTTGCAGGAGTAAGTATATTGTATGCCAGACCCATATATGCTATGAAAGAACTATTATCTAAAGTACCATCAATAAGTACCATACGACCACCATACCATAGCAGGATAGCAATTACGGTAATTCCTAAAAACTCACTGGTAGGTGATGCAAAATTTTGGCGATTTAACAGCTTATTCGAAAAATTGTAGAAGCGTAATGTTGAACCTTTAAATTTATTTAAAAATGTGCCTTCAGCATTAAATCCTTTAATAACTTTAAGACCGCCAAGGGTTTCTTCAATTATAGAAAGAAATGTTCCTTGCTCTTTTTGTACACGATGCGATTTCTTTTTTAGGGATTTTCCAATCCTAGATATAATGAAACCAGAAATCGGAATAAAGATAAATACAAACAATGTCAGCTTAGCGCTAATCAGCAACATCATTACTATAGTGAAAATAATAGTCAAAGGTTCTCTGACTATTAATTCTAGAATAGAGAGAAATGAGGTTTGTATTTCCTGTACATCAGTAGAGATTCTGGCAATGGTATCTCCTTTGCGTTTTTCAGAGAAAAAAGCAATCGGGAGTTTTGTAATCTTATCAAATATGGTATTCCTTAAATCTTTTAAGACGCCATTTCTTAGATATGTGATAAAAAACATGGCCAGATAATTAAACACATTTTTCAGGAAGAATAGTGTAATAATCAATCCTATTACTAGGACCAGAGCCTTGGAGGCATCATCTTGCGCATATTCATGCACCTGATATGCCAGATAGTCTTTATAATAATCCTTTAGATTTGATATCCCCTGATAAACAGGTTTCGTAACAACGTCCTTATTATTTTCGAAAAGAACGTCGAGCATTGGAATTAATGCAATAAATGATAATGCACTAAATAGTGCGTAAAAAATATTACATATGATATTTAAAATACCATACATTTTGTAAGGTCTTGCAAAACCAAGTATTTGCTTAAAATAATTCATCGACTATAACTTCAAGTCTTTTAAGATATTATCAATCTTGGTTTCCAAATGTTGTTCCGTTGTTTTATAATCTGCCATATTGTCTAAAGATGCATTCACGCTAATATAAAATTTGATTTTGGGTTCTGTGCCACTAGGACGTAAAGCGATCTTACTACCATCCTCTGTGTAGTAAATAAGAACATTGGATTTTGGAATATCAATAGAGGCTACAGAGTTGTCTGTAAGATCTTTAGCAATGGATAATTGATAGTCTTCAATTCTCACCACTTTTGAACCATTAACTTGAGATAGTGGTTGCTCTCTGGCATCGATCATCATTTGTTTTATTTCATTTGCACCTTCAATTCCTTTTTTTGTGAGTGAAACTAGACGCTCCTTATAAAATCCATACTTACTATATAGATCGATGAGTTCCTTGTAGAAAGAACTACCATTGGCTTTTGCCTGAGCGGCAATCTCGCAGGCTAATAATGTAGAGGTAACGGCATCTTTATCTCTTACAAAATCGCCCACCATAAACCCGAAGCTCTCTTCACCACCACCAATAAAACCTAATTCCGGAAAGTCTTTGATCATTTTTGCGATCCATTTAAAACCCGTAAGTCCGATCTTAATTTCTGTATTATAAGCATTAGCAAGTGCACTCATCATTGGTGTAGACACAATGGTAGATCCAATAAATTCATGTCCTGTTAATAAGCCTTTAGATTGCCACTGTTTTAATAGGAAATCGGTCATGACCACCATAGTCTGATTACCATTTAAAAGCTTCATTTTATCTTCAAGATCTCTTACTGCTATTCCTAAGCGATCACTATCCGGATCTGTACCAATAACGATATCAGCATTTACTTGCTCAGCAAGATCAAGTGCCATTTTTAGTGCCTCAGGCTCTTCCGGATTAGGAGAAGCTACCGTAGGAAAATCACCATTAGGTTCAGCTTGTTCCTCTACAACATGTACATTGGTATATCCGGCACGTTTTAGGGTTTCCGGGATTGCTGTTATTGATGTCCCATGCAATGATGTAAATACTATGGAAAGACTATCTTTGGCTTCTTGCGATGTATTAAAACTTCCGTTTTTTACCGAGGCATTAAAAAATACTTCATCCACCTCTTTCCCAATGTAATTGATAAGATGGTCTTTAGCTTCGAATTTTATTTCTGAATATTCTAGTGCGTTAATTTCGGCTATAATTTCTGCATCATAAGGCGGTATCAATTGACCACCATCTTGCCAATACACTTTATAACCATTATATTCTGGTGGGTTGTGAGATGCTGTTAATACAATACCACAATGGCAATTAAGATGCTTTAATGCAAAAGAAAGCTCTGGAGTAGCCCTTAGGTCTTCAAATAGATAAACCTCAATATCATTTGCAGAGAAGACATCAGCAACCACTTTAGCTAAAGATTTACTATTATGCCTGCAATCGTATGCTATAGCAACTTTTACAGGCTCGTTCTCAAATGTTTTATGTAAATAATTGCTAAGACCTTGGGTGTTTTTTCCTAGCGTGTATTTATTTATTCGGTTATCCCCTAATCCCATGACACCACGCATTCCCCCAGTTCCAAACTCTAAGCTTTTATAAAAACTTTCTTTTAGTTCTTTAGGGTTAGAAGCGATAAGGTGTTTAATTTTTTCTTGAGTATTCTTATCAAATGCTGGTGTCAGCCAGGCATTCACTTTTTCTAAAATTTCAGGTTCTATATAGATCATATTGAATATTCAAATTATTAGCACAAAAGTAAACATTTAACAGGTTGTAATCTAGGTGTTACTATTAATTTAAAGAAGTCTTTTAGAGATTGATATGTTCTTTAATATTATAACGTTGCTTATCGTGCTTGGAACGTAAAATAAGCTCACCTAAGAATCCAGCTATAAAAAATTGAGAGCCAATAATCATGGTAGTTAAAGCTATATAAAATTGAGGACGTTGTGTTATTAGTCGTCCTTCAGGATTCAGGAATAGTTTGTCTACACCTAGATAAAAAGCGAAACCAAACCCGATGGCAAACATAATGACACCTAGTGCTCCAAACAAGTGCATAGGACGTCTACCGAAACGAGAGATGAACCAAATGGTAATAAGATCTAAAAACCCATTAATGAAGCGGTTAGCACCAAACTTTGTTTTTCCATACTTTCTGGCCTGATGTTTTACGACCTTTTCAGTGATATTTGTAAACCCGGCATTTTTGGCTAATACAGGAATATATCGATGCATTTCACCATACACATCAATATGTTTGATGACATCATTATGATAAGCTTTTAGACCACAATTAAAGTCATGAAGCTTAAGCCCGGAAGTTCTTCGAGCTGCCCAATTAAATAGTTTAGATGGTAAGTTTTTGGCGAATAAGGCATCATAGCGTTTCTTTTTCCATCCCGAAACCAAATCATAACCATCTTCACTAATCATTTTGTAAAGCTCAGGAATTTCATCAGGGTTATCCTGTAGGTCGGCGTCCATAGTAATAACAACATCGCCTTTTGCAATTTCAAAACCTGCATGGAGTGCTTGAGATTTACCAAAGTTTTTTAAGAAGCGAACACCTTTAACATTGCTATCTTTTTGGGATAATGCTGTTATCGTTTTCCAGGAGTTATCTGTACTACCGTCATCTATAAAAATGATCTCATATAAAAAATGATTGGATTGCATGATATTTACAATCCAATCATATAATTCATTTAAAGATTCTTCTTCGTTAAGTAGTGGTATAACTACTGAAATGTTCATACTGATGACCGTTCTAATTTACTAATGTCAAAAGTAGAGAAATTTTTTAAGCTTTATGTTTAGCTATTGTTTTTCATCACTAGACCACCAATCAGTGAGTATATTAATCCGAAGAAAGCACTCATTGCTATCCAAAATGCAGATCCAATTAATGGGTTAGAGAACATTTCTACAAACTTCATACTTTGGTCTACCATTTCTGGTGTCATATCTGGATTTTCCAGCATTCGCTCTCTAGCAACATCCATGGCTTGACCCATAAATTCTGGATCTATAACATAGTTGAAGATTAAACCATAAACAATGTATACTAAAGCACTAATTACTGCTATAGAAAGCCCTAATTTAATAGCACCCCCTAACGATAATACATTAGCATTGGCTTTCTTGAACTTGCTGATAGCATAAAAGATGACAACAGGAAATATAATATAGTAGATATACGTAGGCCACTGTTGACCTTCTAGGGCCATACCAGTGACATAGGTGATTACTGAGATAGCAATCATTACTATACCTAGGATTATTCCGTAATTTAATCCAAACTTTCCTGGGGTTGGTTTTTGATTTTCCATTATTTGATTTTTTAGTTACTGACTGTTAGTACCTAAAGATACAAAAACGTTACACAATCTTTCCAAAATAAAATTGTCTAAAAATATTGTAGGTTTATAAAAAATGCCTAAATTTGCAGCTCGAAAAATTGAAACGATATTTAAAGTATTTAGTGATGAAAAAAGGTATACATCCAGAAAATTATAGACTTGTAGCATTTAAAGATATGTCTAACAATGATGTGTTTTTAACTAAGTCTACTGCTGATACAAATGAAACTATAGAAGTTGATGGTGTTGAGTATCCGTTAGTGAAATTGGAGATCTCAAGAACATCACACCCATACTACACTGGTAAGTCTAAATTAGTAGATACAGCAGGTCGTATTGATAAATTCAAAAACAAATACGCTAAATTCAAGAAGTAATTTAGATACGATATTTTATAAAAAGCCTTTCTACTGTAGAAAGGCTTTTTTATTTTTACACAAACTTCATCATCAATGAATTATATTCTTTTCGACGGACCACATCGTAACAACCTGTTACCTTTTACTTTTACTCGACCAGTAGCAGATATAAGAATAGGCATTTTAACGATACGGCAAAAGTGGGAATCCTATCTAGATTACACGACAACCACAGTCACAGAAGACTATTTGTCTGACAAATATCCTATGGTAGAAATGGAGGAAAATATCATGATTAATGCGTCTTATTTGCCCAATCAAAAGGTTGCTGATATGGTAAAATCATTGACATCTAATCAAGCCATATTTAAAGACGAAGATGTGGTTGCTTTTTTCGCAAAGGAAGGGCAAGAAGATATTAAATTTGACGATTTTGAAGCTGTAGAGTATGAAGATGATCTGTTGAAAGTTGAACATACCTGGGACATCTTTTCAAAGAATGGTGAAGCGATTGAAGCAGATTTTAATTTACTAACCAAGGGTAAATCATCTCAACCTATACCGGAAACGACAGTGGCTATTCATCCCGAACGTATTTTTATTGAAGACGGGGCACAATTGCCTTTATGCTCTCTTAATGCGACCAATGGACCCATTTATATTGGCAAAAATGCGGAAATTATGGAAGGGAGTATGATTAGAGGTCCTTTTGCATTATGTGAAGGTGCTGTTGTGAAAATGGCAGGTAAAATTTATGGCCCCACAACTATTGGACCTTACAGTAAGGTGGGTGGAGAAGTCAATAATTCGGTCATCTTTGGATATTCTAATAAGGGACATGATGGGTTCTTAGGAAATGCTGTGCTTGGTGAATGGTGTAATTTAGGTGCAGATACCAATAATTCTAACCTTAAGAACAATTATACAGAAGTTCGCCTGTGGGACTATAATTCGGAAGGCTTTGCAAGAACAGGACTTCAATTTTGTGGCCTTATGATGGGTGATCATAGTAAGTGCGGTATTAATACTATGTTTAATACGGGGACTGTCGTCGGCGTTAGTGCTAATATTTTTGGTAGCGGATTCCCAAGAAACTTTGTGCCTAGCTTCTCATGGGGAGGACATAAAGGGTTCATCACCTACAGAACTAATAAAGCTTTTGAAGTTGCAGAAGTTGTGATGGCACGACGAAAGCAAGTCTTTTCAGAAAAAGATAAGGCTATATTAGAGCATGTTTTTGAAGAGACTAAGAAGTACAGGCGAGAAGATTAATTTTTACTTTTCTTTACCCGTTTTAACTCTAATAGATTAGTAGCGTTAATTCCTAAACCATTAACACTTTTTCTGGTAAATCGAACCACTTCATCATAGAATAAAGGCACTACAGGAGCATTTATCATAACTAAAGAATCCATTTTGGTATATAATAGAGCTCTTTTTTGAGGATCGGTTTCTAGATAAGATTGTTCGTAAAGGGCATCAAAAAGGGCACTTTTGTAATGGGTGTAATTCGGGCCATTAGGCGCAAAATTCTTACTGTAATACAGGGATAAATAGTTTTCAGCATCAGGATAATCAGCTACCCAACTAGCCCTAAACAAATCTAATTTGCCATTAGCTTTAGCATCTTTTAAACTTGAAGCGGGTATGACGTCTACCGTAACCTCTAGCCCCGTTTTTTCTAATTCGCGTTGTATATATTCACAAAAACTTAAATAATTACTATTGGTAGTTATAGTAATCTTTGGTGTAGTTCCGGTGTCTTTTCTATATTGATCAACGAGTACTTTTGCACTATCAGGCATATACTTATAACCTATACTAGAATCATAACCTGGTAGTCCCTTTGGTATAAAACCACCATTAGCAGGAATACCGATACCATTCCGCAAATAGGTCATCATTTTTTTACGATCGAATCCAATATTTATGGCTTTTCTAATAAGGTCAGATTGTAATTCCGGAACTTCAGTTTCCATAAAAAAGGCTAAATATTCAGTATTTAAATAGGGACCTCGTATCATGTTAACGTCTTCACTGTACAAATCTCGCAATTGACCATCAGCAGTAAGAATTTCATCCTTGTAGGATGCATCTAATCCTGAGACAAAATCAATATTGCCTTGAGCAAACTGTAGAAATTCACTTTGCTTGTCTGGTAAGAATGTTATTGATACAGCTTCAAGGTAAGGGAGTTGACCACCATTACTATCCGTTTCAAAATAATTGGTGTTTTTCCTGAAAACTAGCTTTATGTTTTCTTCCCAACGTTTAAACTTGAAAGGGCCCGTACCTATTGGATGTGACCTAAAATCCGATCCATAATGTTCTACAACTTCCTTGGGAACAACAGAGCAATACTTCATGGTAAGAAGCCCTAAAAATGCTGGAAACGGTTGCTTAAGTTGAATCTCGAAAATACTATCATTAATGGCTTTAAAATCATCAACCTTATTCAAAACCCAGCTCCCTGGAGATGCAATTTTTGGATCTCTTAGGCGATTGAAACTGTACTCAAAATCTGAGGCTTTAACTGTACGCGTCGAATCACTTCCGAATAATTCGCTTTCATGAAACTGAACATCATTCCTTAGTAAAAACTGATAAGTAAGTGCATCTTCAGAGATAACCCAAGACTTTGCTACACAAGACTGTACTTGCAGTTCATCATCCATTTGGACCAAGCCATTAAATAATTGATGTGTGGCCCAGATATCGGCATTATCCTTAGAAAAAGCAGGATCTAACGAGCCTATATTTTTATGTTCATTGTATTTGAAAACAAGATGATTGTTAGCGTTTTTGTCCTTATTGGAGCAAGAAAAGACTGAGCATATAATACAACCAATTGATATATAGTATATTAAAAAAGAAATGCGAAAAAAATTAGCTTTTGGCATAAGGATATTAGTTGTAAATTTGCACCCTTGGTAAAAGTACAAGAATGAACGCAAGAAAAAAAGTAGCATTTTACACTTTAGGATGTAAACTTAATTTCTCCGAAACATCCACCATTGCAAGAAGCTTTGTCGATGATGGATTTGATCGTGTAGATTTTAAAGAACATGCTGATATCTATGTTATTAATACCTGTTCGGTTACTGAAAATGCAGATAAGCGTTTCAAAACTATTGTGAAACAAGCTCAGCAAGTAAACCCGGAGGCATTCGTTGCTGCTGTTGGGTGTTACGCACAATTGAAACCGGAAGAGCTAGCTGCTGTGGATGGTGTAGACCTTGTACTTGGTGCCACCGAAAAGTTTAAGATCACAGATTACATCAATGACCTTTCTAAAAACGATTTTGGTGAAGTACATTCTTGCGAAATAGAAGATGCTGATTTCTATGTAGGGAGCTATTCTATTGGAGATAGAACCAGAGCGTTTTTAAAGGTGCAAGATGGATGTGATTATAAGTGTACCTATTGCACAATTCCATTAGCTCGAGGCATTTCGCGAAGCGATACATTATCGAATGTGCTACAAAATGCGAAATCAATTTCAGAACAAAATATTAAAGAAATTGTACTTACTGGTGTTAATATTGGAGATTATGGAAAGGGTGAATTTGGAAATAAAAAACACGAGCATACCTTTCTAGATCTAGTACAAGCCTTAGATAAAGTTGAAGGGATAGAACGACTCCGTATATCGTCTATAGAGCCTAATTTGCTTAAGAACGAGACTATAGATTTTGTGGCTCAAAGCAGAACATTTGTGCCTCACTTTCACATACCATTGCAAAGTGGGAGTAATACTATCTTGAAGTTGATGCGTCGCCGTTACATGAAGGAATTATATGTAGATAGAGTAACGAGAATTAGACAAGTTATGCCCCACGCCTGTATTGGTGTCGATGTTATCGTTGGATTTCCGGGAGAGACGGATGAGCACTTCTTAGAGACTTATAATTTCTTAAATGAACTGGATATATCTTACTTGCATGTGTTTACATATTCCGAACGCGATAATACGATAGCTGCTGAGATGGATGGCGTAGTGCCTAAGCAAGTGAGAGCGAAACGAAGTAAGATGCTTAGAGGTTTATCTGCTAAAAAACGCAGAACATTTTATGAGAGTCAAATAGGTACTATAAGAACAGTATTGTTTGAAGGTGAAAATAAAGAAGGTTATATTCATGGTTTTACAGAGAACTATGTTAAAGTAAAAGCACCTTGGAATCCTGAATTAATAAATACATTACATAGGGTTGAGTTGACATCCATTGATGAAGATGGAATGGTTCGATTTGAATTTGTGAACGAACTCGCTGTAAAATAAAAAAGTCGCAATTATTAATTGCGACTTTTTTATTTGAATGTCTTTTTTAGATACGAATTCCTACAGGTAACATACGTTTGTAGGCTCTATTTCTTCTTACAAATTTTGCAATTTTTGGACTTGTAGGTACAACGCAGATGTTTCTTTCTTTAATGGTATCAAATACCGTTTTTAAGAAATCTTGCTCAAATTCTTCAGAATAGATAACGTCTGGGATAATTAACTTAGTTAAGAAAATCTTACGTTCTTGCAGAGAATATTCAATTTTAGCAAGTTCATCTCCAACCTTTAGTTCAAATTGACGTAAAAAATCATTATCAACTAATTCAGCAGCTTCAATCATGTTATTTTTAATTTAAAAATTAGCGGTTGGCAAGTGTGGTTACTATATATTCTATAGTTTTGCAGTGCAAAGGTACAAAAAATACACAAAATTTCACAGTTTGTGTTCTTAAATCCTTGCATCATAATCAATTACAGGATATAAAGTAGATTATTGCTTTACAATGGATAACAACCTTATACATGTTTATTTAATGCCAGGTATGGCAGCTAACCCAACTATTTTTGAGCATATTAAGTTGCCTGAAGATCAATTTAAAATACACTGGTTGGAATGGATCATGCCAGAGAAGAACGAACCGTTGCAAGACTATGCAAAGCGAATGACAGATTACATAGAATATGATAATGTTGTTTTGCTAGGCGTTTCTTTTGGAGGTATGTTAGTTCAGGAAATGAGTAAACATATCAATGTGAGAAAACTGTTTGTAGTATCGAGCATAAAATCTAAGCATGAATTACCTAAACGTCTCAAAATACTGAAATATGGTAAGGCGTATAAAATGCTTCCGACCCAATTATTAGGAAACATAGATCTTTTAGCAAAATATGCCTTGGGAGAAACTATCAACAAGCGTATAGAGCTTTATAAGAAATATCTATCAGTAAATGATAAACGTTATTTAGATTGGGCTATTGAGCAAGTGGTATGCTGGGAGCAAGACGAACCCAATCCCAACGCAATATATATTCATGGTAATAAAGACGCGGTGTTTCCAAACTCATGCCAAGGTGATTGTATTACAGTCAAAGGAGGAACACATATCATGATTATCAATAAATATAAGTGGTTCAATGAAAATTTACCTAAACTTATACTAAGCTGAACTTGAAAGAGTTAAGTTATTTATTTACATTTATCAAAAAATTACGCCATGCAAATCTTTAAAAACATTTTAGCCGCTATAGGACTGATAAGTTTATCAGGACTTTTCATCTTCGCTGTACAAGAGGCACCATCAGAAAAAGCTATTGAAAGTGAATCAAAACTGATCAACGATTATAATGTCTATGCATTGGAAGTTCCGGACTATCTGGAATTTGCTAAAGAAGCTATGCCATTGGAAAATCCTGATATCTATGAACGCATGGATAGAGAGCTTTTGGTAAATACCTATTGGCAATCTAATGGACTATTAATGTTTAAGCGTTCTCAAAAGTACTTTCCTATTATAGAGCCTATTTTAGAAAAGAATGGCATTCCTGAAGATTTTAAATACTTGGCCATTGCAGAGAGTGGTTTAACCAATGCGGTTTCGCCGGCTGGCGCAAGAGGTTTTTGGCAAATAATGAAGGCTACCGGAAGAGAGAATGGGTTAGAGATTAATGATAATGTAGATGAACGATACCATTTAGCTAAGGCTACCGAAGTTGCATGTAAGTATTTAAAAGATGCTAAAGAAAGGTTTGGCTCGTGGACTTTAGCTGCTGCTGCATACAATGCTGGTAATGCAGGAATCTCTAAACAATTAGAAAAACAAGATGTAAAAGATTATTACGATCTACTTCTTGGTGAAGAAACCGGCCGTTATGTATTTAGAATTGTGGCTTTAAAAGAAATTATAAGCCACCCGGATAAGTATGGATTTAATTTTAGATCGGATGATTTATATAAAGCTGTGCCTACCTATGAAGTAGAAGTAGATACAGCAGTCTCTGATTTTACTCAATTTGCCAAGACATTTGGAGTCAATTATAAAATATTGAAGATCCATAATCCTTGGTTACGTGAGAAGCACCTTAATAATAAATCGCGAAAGCTCTATAAAATAGAAATACCTAAAGAAGGCTTTTATAAATAAAAGATAAACTTATCGTCTTCTCATTTGACGATTCCCATAATGTTGATTGGGAATTGAAGCTTTCTTCATTTGCTGCTTCATCATTTTGATCTGATCTGTAAGCATACCACGCTTATCTAGTTTTTGCGCTTCAGTAATTAATTTTTGCGCTTCCATTTTTCTACGCTTACTAAATGCAATACCTGCAAGGTTGAGTTTGGCCATAGCAAGATCATGATCCATAGATAACCCTAGATTGATCGCCTTTTTGAAATACTTCTCAGCTTCATTCATATTGGTTTGTGATACCATAAGACCATGCAGATAGTTGTAATAACCTTCTTGTTTCTTTACCAAAGCAGAAGAAGGGTTCTTTATCTTATTTAACCATTTTTTTGCACCATCAAAATCTTGCTTACGTAATCGTAAGAATGCCAGAAGTATCATTTCGTTCTTAAAATATAAGAACACAAAGATTAATGATAACAGTATATACATTATACCATTACCAATATATCCTTCAGTGAATTGATACACTGCATAAGCAATGATTAGGAGTGCAATAACTAGTTTTATATTTTTATTGAACATAGAGTCGTATTTTTTCGGATCGCAAAGTTAAGAAAACAATTATAAATTATTTTTATTTGATAGCTTGTTAAAGTAAAAACTTGTTGTATATTTGCACGCAGTTTTGAAATAGCTATCAAAACACAAAAAAATAAAAAGATACCTAAAGATATAAGACAATGAAAAGAACGTTTCAACCGTCAAAAAGAAAGAGAAGAAACAAGCATGGTTTCAGAGAGCGTATGGCATCTGCCAATGGTAGAAAGGTCTTGGCACGTAGACGTGCTAAAGGAAGAAAGAAATTGTCAGTATCTTCAGAATTAAGACATAAAAGATAATGATTAACAATTGTTAATATTTTAAAGGTGTTACTTAGGTGTAACGCCTTTTTTTATACCCAATCGATAATTATTTTTGTACACCAAAATTTAAAAGCTAATGCCAAAAAACACCAACATCAAATCTATTTTAATTATTGGTTCTGGACCTATCATCATTGGTCAAGCATGTGAATTCGATTATTCCGGCTCGCAAGCACTCCGGTCTCTGAGAGAAGACGGTATAGAAACCATACTAATTAACTCTAATCCGGCAACCATTATGACTGACCCTAAGATGGCTGATCATGTATACTTGTTGCCATTAAATACAAAGTCTATTATAAAAATCCTTAAAGAGCATCCTCAAATAGATGCTGTTTTACCAACCATGGGAGGACAAACAGCACTTAACCTATGTATCGAGGCTGACGAAAAAGGCATATGGGAAGACTTTAATGTTGAGATTATTGGAGTAGATATTGATGCAATTAATATTACTGAAGACCGAGAAAAATTCCGTGCTTTAATGATGGAAATTGGTGTAGGTATGGCACCTCAGGCTACTGCAACGTCCTTTTTAAAAGGAAAAGAAATAGCACAAGAGTTTGGATTTCCGTTATGTATTAGAGCATCTTTTACCCTAGGTGGAGCAGGAGCTTCTATCGTTTATAATGAAGAAGAGTTTGATGAATCCTTAACCAGAGGTTTGGAAATTTCTCCTATCCATGAAGTGATGATTGATAAGGCCATGATGGGATGGAAAGAATATGAGTTAGAATTATTGCGCGATAAAAATGATAATGTTGTGATCATCTGTACCATAGAAAATATGGACCCTATGGGTATTCATACAGGAGATTCAATTACTGTAGCTCCTGCGATGACCTTATCAGATACGACATTCCAAAAAATGCGTGACATGGCCATCCATATGATGCGTAGTATTGGTGATTTTGCAGGGGGATGTAATGTGCAATTTGCGGTTAGCCCTGATGAGAGAGAGGAAATTATTGCTATTGAGATCAACCCTAGAGTATCTCGTTCATCAGCATTAGCGAGTAAAGCCACAGGTTATCCTATTGCTAAGATTGCTGCAAAATTGGCCTTGGGTTATACACTTGATGAGTTAAGCAATCAAATAACTAAATCTACTTCGGCATTATTTGAGCCAACCTTAGATTATGTTATCGTTAAAATCCCACGTTGGAATTTTGATAAGTTCGAAGGCTCAGATAGAACTTTAGGTCTGCAAATGAAAGCTGTTGGAGAGGTTATGGGTATTGGACGTTCTTTTCAAGAAGCATTGCATAAAGCAACACAATCTCTGGAAATTAAACGTAACGGTCTTGGTGCTGATGGTAAAGGGTATAAGGATTATGATCAAATTATAGAGAAGCTAACCTATGCGAGTTGGGACAGAGTATTTGTCATTTATGATGCGATACAAATGGGGATACCATTAAGTCGAATACATGAAATTACTAAGATCGATATGTGGTTCTTAAAACAATATGAAGAACTATATCATCTAGAAAAAGAAATTTCCAAGTATACCATAGATGATATCGATCGCGAATTATTGCTTGAAGCGAAACAAAAAGGCTATGGAGATCGTCAGATTGCCCATATGTTAGGCTGTTTAGAGAGTCAAGTACATAACAAACGTCAGGAGTATAAGATAAATAGAGTTTATAAACTAGTAGATACATGTGCAGCTGAATTCAAGGCAATGACACCATACTATTATTCTACATTTGAAAGTGAAGTTGAAACGCCAGGTGGAGAAGTTTATGTAGCCAATGAAAGTGTAGTTACCGATAAGAAAAAAATCATTGTACTAGGCTCTGGTCCAAACAGAATTGGACAAGGGATTGAGTTTGATTACTGCTGTGTTCATGGGGTTTTAGCAGCATCTGAATGTGGGTATGAAACCATCATGATTAATTGTAACCCTGAAACTGTATCTACAGATTTTGATATTGCTGATAAATTATATTTTGAGCCTGTATTCTGGGAACACATTTATGATATTATTCAGCATGAAAAGCCTGAAGGTGTTATTGTTCAGTTAGGAGGTCAAACGGCACTTAAACTTGCGGAAAAATTAGACCGTTATGGTATAAAAATTATGGGTACTACATATCAATCGCTTGATTTAGCTGAAGATAGAGGTAGTTTTTCAACATTATTGAAAGATAATAATATTCCTTACCCAGAGTTTGATACTGCTGAAACTGCTGATGAGGCACTTGCTGTAGCCGATAAATTGAATTTCCCAATCCTTGTAAGACCATCTTATGTGTTAGGAGGACAAGGGATGAAGATCGTTATCAACAAGAAAGAATTAGAAGAGCATGTTGTAGACCTACTAAGAAAAATACCAAATAACAAACTACTTCTAGATCATTACTTAGATGGGGCAATTGAAGCTGAAGCAGATGCCATTTGCGATGGAGAAAATGTGTACATCATAGGTATTATGGAGCATATAGAACCATGTGGTATTCACTCTGGAGATAGTAATGCAACCTTACCTCCATTTAACTTAGGGGAGTTTGTGATGCAGCAGATCAAGGATCATACGAAAAAGATTGCTCTAGCACTAAATACAGTAGGACTTATTAATATTCAGTTTGCTATTAAGAATGATATGGTATATATCATAGAGGCTAATCCAAGGGCTTCAAGAACAGTACCTTTCATTGCAAAAGCTTATGGCGAACCTTATGTGAACTATGCAACTAAGGTGATGTTAGGTAAAAATAAAGTTGCGGATTTTGACTTTAAACCACATTTAAATGGGTATGCGATTAAGCAACCGGTATTCTCGTTTAACAAGTTTCCTAATGTGAATAAAAAGCTAGGACCGGAGATGAAAAGTACTGGTGAAAGTATACTTTTTATAGACAGTTTGAAGGAAGATGAGTTCTATGATTTATACTCTAGACGTAAGATGTATTTAAGTAAATAGTAGGAATTTTCGACGATCGGTAACGACAATTCGCTATAAATTATTATTTTAGCTATACTAAATAAAGTCAAATCTATGAAAAGAACTCTACTTTGTATCGCCTTAGCGATGTTTACCACTTATAGTTTCTCCCAGATATCTAATGGGCAAACTAGTGATTTTCAGAGTGGTACAGATGGCTGGAGGCATAATATATCTAATCCTTCTGAACCTGTTCAGGTTGTAAACGGTGGGCCTTTTGGATCAGGTGACTCTTTTTTAAGAACAACAAATACTGGTGTTGGAACTCAGGGGTCTAGACATGCTATGATAAACACTGATGCTAATTGGATTGGTGATTATAATACTGCTGGTATTGTTGCGTTGCAATTTGATGTGCAAAATCCTGGTACTAGAGATTTACATTTAAGAGTGGCATTTAGAAGTGCGACAACGCCTTCTGACTGGGCCGCTTCTTCTACAGCGTTAGTTATTCCATCTGGAAGTGCTTGGACACAAGTCACTTTATCTACAGAGGTTGCCGATTTGGTGATGTCTCAAGGTGGAGGTACAGTATCTGGTGTTATGGATGATGTTAGTCAGGTTCGAATTGTTAGTAACGATGGTTCTGACATTGCTTTAGATCAGTTACATAAAGGACAAAGAATAGTATTAGAGTCAGACTACGATAATATTGTAGCTGTAAATACATTAAGTACACCAGAAGTCATTCAACAAAATAATGAATTTACGATTTCACCTAACCCAGCACGTACTAAACTAAATATCACATTACCGAGTTTGAATGATGATATGCGTTTAGAGGTTTATGATGTGTTAGGTAAGCGTGTATATAAAGGTACGATCACTAATTTAGAATCATCTATAGATGTGTCTAATTGGAAGAGTGGTGTTTACTTAGTTAGAGTTTCTAATGATAAGATAACTCAAACCAAACGTTTTATAAAGCAATAAATTTAACTACATATAAAAAAGAAAAGCAGCTGATTCAGCTGCTTTTTTTATGAAATATATTAGGGATGCTATTTATTGCTCTGTTCTGAACGTTTTAAAATATTCTCTGGCAAAGCTTTTTTAGCTTTCGCCCCCATTTTCTTTATCTTTTCAACTCTAGAGATAAGATTTCCTTTACCTTCAACCAGTTTATTCATTGCTGCAGAATAGTCATTCTTTGCAGAATCTAGCTTTTTACCTACACCAGTAAGATCTTGTACCAAACCTTCAAATTTATCATATAAAGCCCCAGCCTGTCGTGCTATTTCTATAGCATTCTGCTGTTGCTTTTCATTATTCCACATGGTATCTATAGTACGTAGTGTGGCTAATAGTGTAGAAGGTGTTACAATAACTATATTCTTTTCAAATGCGGCTGTATATAGCCCATTATCTTCATTAATTGCCACTGCAAAAGCCGGTTCTATAGGGATAAACATCAATACAAAATCTGGAGATTCAATATCATACAAGTCTTGGTAGTTTTTTTCGGATAACTGATCGACATGTTTTTTTATAGAATTAACATGAGCTTTCAAGTGTATGTCTTTTTCATCTTCAGCATTGATCATACGTTCATAATCTGTAAGAGATACTTTGGAATCGATGATCATTTTTTTAGAATCAGGTAAGTGTATGACAACATCTGGCATTACTCTAGTACCATCATCTAAAGTGAAATTTTGTTGTACAAAATACTCTCTGTCTTTTTCTAGCCCAGATTTTTCCAGTACACGCTCTAGCACTAATTCTCCCCAATTACCTTGAGCCTTACTATCTCCTTTTAGAGCCTTTGTTAAATTAGTAGCTTCTTTGGTCATCTGAAGATTAAGGTCTTTTAAACCTAGTAACTGTTCTTTAAGTGCAGAATGCATGCTAATGCTCTCTTTCTGAGTATCTTCTACCTTTTTTTCGAAAGTTTTTATCTTTTCCTCAAGTGGATTTAAAATATTCTTGATGTTTTCTTTATTCTGCTCAGTGAACTTAGTAGATTTTTCCTCTAAGATTTTATTAGCTAATAGTTCAAAATCCTTGCGCAATTGTTCCTGTTGCTCTTGTAGTTCCTTATCACGTTTTAGATTTTGCTGCTGCAGATTTTCATATTCCGTATTCTTTTGTACCAATTCTAAGTTTAGACCTTCGCGCTCATCCCTATATTTATCACGTTCTTGCTCTAAACTTTGAACAGTGGATTTCAACTGATCGATAGACGATACAAACTGACGCTGTTTTTCTTCTAAAGCACCTTTATCGCCTCTACTTTTTAATTGTGAAAACTTAATGCCAATATACGCACCAATAACTCCGGCAATGACTATAGAAATTAATAGAATAATACTTTCGTTCATCAAAAAAATCGTTTTATCAAAGATACTATTTTCTTACTCTAAAGCTACCTGTAGTTTCATCAAAGATGATTAGATCTTTAGGAAATAAACTATTAAAAGTGCCTTTTTTAATAAGTTCGTACGGAGTGTTTGTCACAATGCCATTTTCAGTCATTACCATCATAATATCACATAATTGTATGGCTAGATCAATTTCGTGTGATGAGAATAAAATGGTTTTATTAGTTGTCAACGTCAAGTCTTTTAAGAGTTTGAGTAAATGCGCTTTATGATACATATCCAAATGTGTGGTTGGCTCATCTAGAATAATAATGTCTGTATCTTGGGCTAAAGCTCTTGCTATCATAACGCGCTGTAATTGTCCATCACTTAATTCATAACACTTTTTATGTTTTAAATCATCCGTAGAAGTCAGTGCTAAAGCGTTATCAATAATGGATTTATCACTTTCCGTAAGACGGCCTACCCAATTGGTATATGGATGACGGCCTAAAGCGACTAATTCATATACAGATAGGTTTTTGGCCTGTATAGGTTCTGTAAGAACTAAACTCATGGCTTTAGATAGTTCGGATAAACTTATTTTAGATTGCTCTATAGCATTGATAAAAACCTGACCGTGAAGAGGTGATTGTACTTTTGTAATTGTACGAAGTAGAGTTGACTTGCCAATACCATTAGCACCAACAAGACCAATAAGTTGCCCTTGTTCTAACTCAAAATTAATGGCTTCACATATCACCGTTTTGGAGCGCTTGGTTTGATAACCAATAGAAAGGTCATTTGTTTTAAGAGTAATATGCTTAATAGTATCACTCATAATCAAAATAGTAATTTACGTTGTCTAACAAGTAACCATATAATAACTGGGGCTCCTACTAATGAAGTTATAGCATTAATGGGTAGAATATAATCTGAACTAGGAAGTTGTGCTATACTATCGCATATCAACATCACAATAGCTCCAAATATGAATACCGCAGGGATGAGTATTTTATGGTTAGATGTTTTAAAAAGCTGTCGGGTTAAATGCGGTATTGCTAAACCGATAAAGGCAATAGGACCGGCAAAAGCAGTTATAGTTCCTGCTAAAAGGCTTGTTGAAATTATAATAATAAAACGACTTTGCTTAATATTTAATCCCATGCTTTTAGCATAACTATCACCTAGTAAGAATATATTAAGGGCTTTTATTGAAATAATAGTTAGTAGAATACCTGCACAATAAATGATGAAAAAGATTAAAACTTCTCCCCAGGATAAATTACTGACGCTACCAAAGCCCCAATAGATGTATTGTTGTAACTGCTCTGCTGAGCTAAAGTAAGACAGCACGCTAACCACTGCAGCAGTAATACTACCAAACATTAAACCAATAATAAGTATTGCCATAGTGTCTCTCACTTTGGTAGATACAGCTAAAACGGACAGTAAAACTAAAAAGCTACCTATACTTGCGGCAATAACAATTCCCCATTTAGAGAGCATTATAGTTGCTAGATACCCTCCAAAAAGCCCCGAACCTAAAATCACCAAAGCTACTCCCAGACTAGCACCTGAACTAATACCTAAAACAAAAGGGCCAGCTAATGGGTTTCTAAATAGTGTTTGCATTAATAATCCGGAGATACCTAAACCAGACCCCACCAGTATGGCGGTAATGGCTTTAGGTAACCTGTAATTGGTGACAATAATATCCCAAGTTTCATTAGAATGTTTCCCGAATAAGGTTTTAAAAACATCACTTAAAGGAATACTTATTGACCCCAGACTTATATTACCAACAAAACATAGTAACAGGACTAGTATTAAGGCAATAAATGTATTTCTATATGTAGTTAATGGCTTATCCACTAATCATTCAATGGGTTGAAAAAATATGGTTCATAGTCCTTTAAAAGCTCTGGATGACCTATTTTGATAAGATCCTTAAGAACTAAATCTGGCCTAGCTACACCTAGTTCATAATAAAGTACACCTCCTGTGGCTCCAACAGTGTTAGAAAACGTATATATGGTCTTGTTTTTAAAGGCTTTAAACTCTTTATATAATGCATTAGCATTTTCCAATTGACTGTAGCTTGTATAATACGACGGACTTATCCAGAGGTCAGCATCTTTAGCCTTTTCAAAAACAGATTCGAATCCTAACGCTAAACTTCCATTACCAGAAGTGTCTTTCCATAGATAATTAACATGAGCATCTTCTAAAAATTGAGCCTCAGCACTTGCACCATTAGGTAAATACCAAACATCTTTATGCATAGCACCACTTAACACACTAGGTTGAGAAGTAGCTTGTTTTGCAATGGTTTTTGCCTCTATATAATCGCTTTCAATATGGTTAAAGATAGAATCAGCTTCTTTTTGTTTATTAAACAAAACACCAAAGAATTTTATCCATTCGGCTTTAGCAAGCGCAGAACTTTCTACCCAATCACCATTATATATAACCGGAATTCCAGCTTTTTTAATGGTTTCAAAGGTTTTGTTCACACCGTCTACACCAAAACCAATAACCACATCAGGTTGTATTTCTAGTAATACTTCTGTGTTAATACTCTCATTCATACCTAATTCTCTGATTTCACCATTATCAACTCGTACTCTGGTTTTAACTGAAGATATATACTTAGTTCCAGGAAATCCGATTAAACTTTGTTCAACACCTAAAAGCTCTAATGAGGGTATATGGGTTGTAGACGTAGTAACAATTCTCGTTATAGGTTTGGTAAACTCAAAATCAGCAAGATTGTTTTCTTTACTATCTATCTTTTCCTTATAAATAACATACGTATAGCTTTTTTCAGCTTTTGGCCAAGGTTTGTCTATGGTAAGAATAAAATGTGTCTTATAATCTATAATTGAGAAGCCTTCAGCATATTTTAGAGGAATATCTTTTCCTGCATCATTATCTATAGATTTTTGCTTAGGGTCGCTTTTACATCCTAATAGTAAGAGGAAAGCTAGAAAAAATGATGTTGATTTCAAAGTTTGGAATTTATTCCAAAACTAAGAATTATTTGTTTTTTGAGTTACACTCTATCTAAAATGTTTAAATTCGCGCCAGAAATTTGGTTGCATTTGGTTATGCCAAAGGCATTAAAAGGGAATCTGGTGAAAATCCAGAACTGTTCCCGCAACTGTAAGCTTAGTTCACCATGTGAATGCTTAATACCAACTTCAATGTCACTGTCGAGACATTATTGTTAAGATGGGAAGACCGGTATTAAGACGCAAGTCAGGAGACCTGCCAGTTTCAACAATAGAAGTCAAACTTTCGGGATAAAAGTTTACGTATGGTTCGCTATACAATTCTCGATTTAAAACATTTTTAAAAATGCACAGAACAAAACTGTTTTGTAGTATGCTATTTCTTAGTGTACTATCGCTTGGTTGGGCGCAAGAAACCGACTCATTAACTGTAGAGACCTTGGATGAGGTGGTCATTACGGATACTCGTTTTGCCATAAAACGTGAAAATTCAGGTAAGACAGTGATTAAAATCTCAAGAAAAGAGATAGAAAACAATCAAGGACGCACTTTAGCGCAATTAATTAACTCTAAAAGTGGTTTTGAAATCAATGGTACTCGCAGTGTTGCCGGTCAGAATTTAGGTTATTTTGTTAGGGGTGGTAACAACCGTCAAGTTTTAGTACTCATTGATGGGGTACAAGTGAATGACCCATCATTACCAAACAACGAATTTGATCTACGTCTTATAGATCTAAGCACTATTGAAACCATTGAGATAGTTAAAGGAGCTGCAAGTACACTTTATGGTAATTCTGCAGCTACAGCTGTAATAAACATTACAACTAGAAAATCGTCCAAAAAACCTATATCTGTTAGTCTTTCTAGTATAATGGGTACTAACCAGTCACAAGCTGATGATAACTATCGTATTGAGTCGTTTACAAATAATGTGACCGTAAATGGTACTTTGGACCAATTTAGTTATTTGGCAAGTTTTGGAAACCAGTTTGCTGAAGGCTTATCTGCAGCAAAATCTGATAACCCAGAAGCAGACCCATTTTCCAGATATAATGTAAATCTTAAGTTAGGCTATGAATTCTCGGATAACTTTAGTCTGGCTGCCTATGGAAGTATAGACCGGTTTAAAACAGATATTGATGGCTTTCCACCGCCAAACTTTACATTTGCTGATACAGATGATAGGTTTTTATCTAAACAAAAAAGGGTAGGGATAGCACCTAAATTCACATACAAAAATGGAAGCTTTGAGGTCAATGCTGCTTATACCGATATTGAACGTGAAACAATTTCTGCCTTTGGTTCAGTAAATGAGGCTGAAAGTTGGGTCATTGATGCCTTTAATAAATATACATTTAACGATAATATATATACCATTGTAGGACTTAATTATGGGGATTATAAAAGTGAGTTTGCTGAAGAGGAAAGTTTTACAACAACGGATCCTTATGCAAACGTAGTATATGTTACGGACCTTGGATTAACACTAAATGTAGGTGGGCGTTTAAACAATCATAGTGAATATGGCTCACAGTTTGTATATAATTTCAATCCTTCTTATAAAATAGATGTTAATGAAGGCTATGCTAAGGTTTTTGGATCTTACGCTACATCGTTTATTGCTCCTAACCTATCTCAATTGTTTGGTTTTTTCGGACCAAACCCGGATTTAGAGCCAGAAGAGAACCTTACTATAGAAGGAGGGTTAGAGTATAACACTAATGATGGATTGCGTGTAAGTGCGCTATACTTTAATAGAAATGAAGTAAACACCATTATATTTGGTAGTAATGGTTACGAAAATGCCACGGATGATGCCACAGTTAGAGGTATCGAAGTTGAAGCTGAAGTAGATTTAATTGAAGATCTATCTGTGTCGGCAAATTATACCTTTACCGAATTAAAAGATGGAACACGTATTCGTTTACCTAAGCACAGTGCTAATGGTATTGTTGGGTACAATTTTTCACCAAAAACATTTGCTTCGCTAGAAGCTCAATATGTTGGGGAAAGAGAAGATACAGACTTTTCAACGTTTACTAATGTAGATTTAGATGCCTATACTTTGGTTAACCTATATTTTAGCCATAAGCTTCTAGAGAATAATAAGTTGAAAGTATTCGCTAGCCTTAACAATTTACTAAACGAGGACTATTTTGAAATTTTGGGGTATACCACTCAAGGTAGAAATGTAAGTCTTGGCTTTAGCTTAAGCCTATAACAAAAAAGCCGCTTTAAGCGGCTTTTTTTATCTCTGACGTTTCTTATAAAACTGTTGAATATATCGATCGTTTAAATGAATAGCGTAAGTGCCTGATGGTAAATGTGAAATATCAACAATACTATCTTCATTAACAGATTGATTGATCATTAAGACATCTAAATTGTAAGGTCCAGTTATACCAAAATCTTCCAACCCACCTGTAATACTACTTATTCTATAAATTTTCAAATTTATGAAATTGTTAGATGCTTGATTAAAGTTTCCTGAAACCTCCATTGTTGAATATCCTAAATTCAAATAAAACCTTCCAGTAGAATTCTCATATTGAAATTGTATGAACTTCCAATTATCACTTATACTATTATCTGTTTCTTCCACATCACTATTGTAATCGATTAAAATATGCATATAATATGTTGAATTGGTTTCTAGTTCTAGACCTGCAAGATTATTGTTAAATATATAAGTTGAGAAACTTTCAGATACTTCTGAGTCTGAATTTATAGGTCCAATGTCATCAGTTCTAACTGTATAATATACATTATTCGAATTTGGAAATTGATTAGATGTGGAAACTAAGATTTGGTAAGGTGATGAGTTAGCATTGCCTTCCTCATTATTTTCTATGGTAATATTGAAGTTATGGTTTTTGTCATTTTCAAATATTGGTATATCGTTTGAGTTCTCAAACACATCATAAGTTGTACCATCAACCTCAATGGTAAAACCAGATAAAGATAAGTTAGGTAAAGGGTTACTATTATTATCGCAGACATCACCAATACCGTCCCCATCAGTATCTGATTGATCTGGATTTGCAATATCGATGCAGTTATCACATTGGTTGCCTATACCATCATTATCATCATCAGGTTGTGTAGGGTTATAAATGTTTGGACAGTTGTCTTCAGAATTGTTTACTCCGTCATCATCAAAATCATCGTCTGGAATATAATTGCAATTATAAAGTCTTCGCTTAATATTATAATTAATTCCACAGATAAGAGTTTCACCTTCAATAGGATTTGGAAAACCATTAAATATTAAGTTGTAGTATGTTATAATTGAAACATTTAAATATACTCTCACATACTCCTCATTAATTTGATAAAGGCAATTTAAATTCGGTTCATTATCATAAATTACTTGATAAGTATACTGCGTATTTCCGTTTGAGAAAGTATATGAGTTGTCATACTCGTTAGGTTTAACAAATTGAGTATTTATTATTTCACCTTCTAGTGTTACAAATTCAAATTTATAGGTGTAAAAATTTGTTGTTGTGGCAACAGGATCGTCCTGTGAGGTTAATAAGTCATATGTTCTGTAGTTGAAAGATATAATACTACCGTCCTCAGCTGAAAAATTACCTAAACTAACCGTGCCGCAGTATTCTTCTGGTAATGCTGGCCCTAGAACTTGAGAAAAAATGAATTTGGAATAAAATAAACAGACAAATAAGAATAAGTTTGTTTTCATAATAGATTTGGATTAAAAATTAATACTCAAATCTATAAAAAAGTAGGTAAATACGTGTTAAAATAAATATTTATTGTAAGTAAAAACTTTCATTTATTGATTACGCATATACAGAAAAGTACTTCTAATAACACAATACTAAAACTCCTGCCTTCTGTTTAATTGATACTAATAGAGTCTATTCAATAAACAATAACTGTTCTATTGGCGATTGTGTCGAATATTTAAGTTGTTGAAACTCATAAATTGAGGAATCACTTGCTGACCTGCCTGAGCCTAGGATATCAGCAATTGCGGCAGCAAGTAAAGGTTCGTTAACATCACCTAAAATACCAAAATTTCTGGGCGATTCAGATAATTGTATGTCTGGAGTTAATCCATCAGCAGGAACTAATTCATCATCTCTATTTGATGAATTTCCTATTAATGGGATTAAAGCGTATGTATGAGTAGGGTTGACTTCTTGTCCTGGTTGGAAATCTGGTGAATCAAACACCAATCGATTTATCTCTGTTTTTCCAACGGTATTTTCTCCAATTTGAACTACTTCTATGTAAGGTTTAAGACTGTTGATCACTAATTCGCTTGCTGAAGCTGTACGTTGATTTGTAGTTAACACATATACCTTATTTAGATTTAAACTGTTAATTGTACTTCCATTCGTTAAGGAGTTGCTAAAATTGAAATCTCTATCCTGTTCTAATTGATTGTTATTAAAAAACGCCTTAGAGAAAACTTGACCATTAAATTGCCCGGTAATCATACTTCCTAAATCTGCAGCTGTTTGTATCACACCTCCACCATTGTATCTTAAATCGAGAACCAAATGTTGAATATTACTCGATTGAAACTGACCAAAAGCGGCATTTAACTCATTGATAAAATTATTGTTGAAACCATTGTATGCTAGATAACCTATAGTCTGCCCATTAATATTAATGACTTCAGACCGATGTATTGGGTTTTCTGTATAAGGTTCTTTAGTTAGTTCTGTGCTTTGAGCGTTTGGAACTATGGAGTCATCGGAGACTTCAGGTGTGCCGTTATCATTATAGTCTGCAAAATTTAGAGTGTAAACATCTTGACTCAATAAGTTGATACGGTTATCTAAGTTCAGGTTGACACCATCTACTGCTCTAAAGATTTGGCCACGTTGTAACCCGGCATTATCAGCAACACTGTTATTTAATACTAGGGTTATGACCCCAAAAATTTCAGTACTGCTTCCCGGGATAAAATATAAATTAAATTCAATACCGTTACTTAAAGAAGTTCCCTGCTGTTGCTGTATTAGATCGAAGAAATTAGGTTCAATACGGCTAAATCTATCAGAAACCCCGGGTTGAAATAAAAGTGAATTAAATATATCTTCAGGGGACGAAAAACCATTTAAATAATTGGAATACTCTTCAGTAGACCCAAACCTGTTGTCAATAGCATTGATTCCAAAACGATCATTAGAAAGGTCAGGTACATTTTCATTAAAGAGGTAATAGGCATTCATGGCTTTCCATACAAAATCATTAATATTTGATGTAGCCGCTAAATTGTCGTCTCTATCTTCAAAACAGCTGGTAACTGAAAGTACAGCCACAGCACTTAGTAGGTAAAATTTAATTCTTTTCATAGCTTTCTTTTGTAAATAGCAATAATCTTTTGTCTCTAAAACTCTAAATTTACTTACATTATTGTTAAATAAAAAAAGTTTGTAACAAAATTAAAACCTAGTCGTCGTAATTGTGAAGACGCCTAAAAATGCCTTCACCACCAATCAAAGAAGAAATGACACAAGCAGATTTTATAAGCTTAGTGATGCCATTTAAGGATAAGATGTTTCGTTTAGCAAAACGGCTTTTAGTCTCTAGAGAAGAAGCTGAGGACGCCACACAAGAAATACTCTTAAAATTATGGAACAATAAGCACAAAATAGGCGAATATAAAAACGTTGAAGCGTTTTCTATGACCATGACCAAGAACTTTTGTTTAGATCGTTTAAAGTCTAAACAAGCTCAGAACTTAAAAATTGTTCATAGTAATTATCAAGATCACAATGTGTCGTTGCAGAGAGAAGTAGAAGCAAGAGATAGTGTAGACTGGGTAGGTAGAATTATGGAAGAGCTGCCAGAACAACAAAAGATAATAATACAATTGCGAGATATAGAGCAGTATGATTTTGCAGAGATTTCAAAAATGTTGAGCATGAATGAAACAGCGATCAGAGTAGCCTTATCTAGAGCAAGAAAAACAATACGAGAAAAATTAACTAATACACATCGCTATGGTATTAACTAATATAGAAAACCTAATAGAAAAGTATGAAAATGCAGAAACTACCCTGCAAGAAGAAGCTCAATTAAGAGATTACTTTACAGGGGATGATGTTGCACCTCATTTGGAGCACTACAGAAGCATGTTTCTTTACTTTTCTAATACACAGCAAGAACAATTTACCAAGGACGTTCCATTAAAACCTAAGAGAACTAAAGTATACCAATGGATTTCTGTCGCAGCCGTAGCTGTTCTAATGCTTAGCATATTTGTACCAAAGACTATTTTTGGAGGACATTCTAAAGCTGAAATTGCAGAAGCCGAACAAGCGTTTTATCAAACAATGGATGCCTTAGGAATGGTTTCGAAAGGAATGAACAGTGGACAAAATGCGGTCGCTATGATGTCGAGCAATCTTCAACAAGGTGTTGAAGGCGCTAGCAGATTAAGCGAATTCACAAAAACAACAAACAGAATATTTAAAAACAAGTAACACTCGAAAATTTAAAAATTATGAAAAAATTAGTAATTATAGTAGCGCTTTTAGTAGCTCCGTTAATGACATTTGGTCAAAGTATCTTTGATAAGTATGAAGATATGGATGGTGTAGCATCAGTAATTGTTAATCAGAAGATGTTTAACATGATTGCGACTATAGACATTGACTTAGATGACAAAGATGCGCAAGAATACTTAGATATGGTAAAGAAAATTACCGGATTAAAAGTATTCACTACAGACGATGCAGGTGTGTCTGCAGATATGAAGGCTACAGTTAATAAGTATCTTAAGAGTTCTAGTTTAGATGAATTAATGCGTATTAAGGACGGTGATCAGACCGTAAAATTCTTTGTAAAAGAAGGAAAAGATGAAAACCATGTAAAAGAATTATTAATGTTTGTAACTGGTCTTAAAGAAATGACTAAAGGACAAGACATTACAATTAATGGTAAGAAAAGAGAATTTGAGACCGTATTATTAACATTAACCGGAGACATAGATTTAAGACAAATTTCTAAGCTTACAAATAGCATGGATATGCCAGGAGGCGACCAGTTAAAGAAAGCTGGAAAGAAGAAAAATTAAAATAAAGCAGTAACATGTTACCACCAATCACATCAATCAGAAAAACGGCTTTGTTATTACTTTTGGTTACGACTTTAGTAAGTTGTAACCAAGGGTTAACATTGCAAACATATTACGTAGACAATGAATTAAAACCTGGTTTTACATCTGTAGATGTACCGACCAGCTTTCTAAATATTGATCAAACTACACTCACTGAGGCAGAAAAAAAAGCATATAAGTCAGTTGATAAATTGAATATGTTAGCTTTTGTGCTTTCAGAAGATAATAGAGATGAATATGACGTTGAGCTTGCCAAAGTAAAAACAATACTTAAAGATCCTAAATACGATGAGTTTATGCGAGGAGGATCATCTGAAGGCAAATTTGCAATTAAGTTTATCGGTGAACCTGATGATATAGATGAGCTCATATTATTTGGAAACTCTAACGATAAAGGATTTGCAATAGTCAGAGTATTAGGAGACGATATGAATCTTAATGAAATCATGAAGCTTGGTAAAGCTCTAGAAAATACCAATATCGATGATTCGCAAGTAAGCGATATCATGGACTTTTTTAAATAATAAATACTTTATTTAATGTTAATAGGATCGTCTTGAGGAATGTCTTCAAGACGATTTTTTTTACGGATTTCAGCTAACACAGTAATCACTGTAAGTGCTAATAATAGTAAAAAACCAGAGAAGAGGAGGGCTTTAATAATGAAATAGTCTAATACCTTTGTCACACCAGCTAAAAAGAAGCTTAAAGTAACAACACCGGTACCGGTAAGTATAATAGTATTTCTATTTAAAGTCATAATTAAATTCCTGTATAATTGGCAGGAGTAATCACTTTTAACTCTGCTTTTAAAGTTTCTGAGACGTCTAAAGTATCAATAAAATTTGATATAGAGCTTTGAGTTATTGCTTCATTAGTTCTTGTAAGACCTTTTAACGCTTCGTAAGGATTAGGATAATTTTCTCTTCTTAGTATGGTTTGTATGGCCTCAGCAACAACTGCCCAGTTGTTTTCTAAGTCTTCTTCAAATTTATTTCTATTCAATAAAAGTTTATCTAACCCTTTCAATGTCGATTTAAAACCTATTATCGTATGTGCTACAGGCACACCTACATTTCGTAATACGGTACTGTCAGTGAGATCACGCTGTAATCTCGAAATTGGCAGTTTTGACGATAGGTGTTCAAAAATAGCATTAGCAATACCAAGATTACCTTCACTATTTTCAAAATCTATAGGATTCACTTTATGAGGCATAGCCGAGCTTCCTATTTCGCCTTCTTTGATTTTTTGTTTGAAATAATCCATAGAAACATAAGTCCAGATATCTCTATCTAAATCAATGATTATAGTATTTATACGTTTCAAACTGTCAAAAAGGGCGGCGGCATGATCATAATGCTCGATTTGAGTTGTAGGAAATGAATGTTGCAAACCTAATTTCTCTTGTACAAACCGAGTTCCGAAAGCTTTCCAGTCTACATCAGGATATGCCACTTTATGCGCATTAAAATTACCCGTTGCACCACCAAATTTAGCAGCACTTGGGACATCATTTAATAAATTGAACTGTTCTTTTAAACGCTGAACAAAAACATAAATTTCTTTCCCTAAGCGTGTTGGAGATGCCGGCTGACCATGAGTACGTGCTAACATCGGAACATCTTTCCATTCCTTAGATAATACTTCTAATTTGTCAACTAACTTAAGATATAAGGGTACATAAGATGCATTCATTGCATCTTTTATACTTAGTGGTATTGCTGTATTGTTTATGTCTTGTGATGTAAGCCCGAAATGTATAAATTCTTTATAATCTGAAAGTCCTAGGCCATCAAACTTTTCTTTTATAAAATACTCTACAGCTTTTACATCATGGTTTGTCGTTTTTTCAATCTCTTTTATTGCAGACGCATCAATAGGTGTGAAATTCTGGTATAATGCCCTTAAAGCATCAAACTTAGAATGATCCACTGTGCTAAGTTGCGGTAATGGGAGCTCACACAACGCAATAAAATATTCAATCTCTACAAGCACTCTATACTTAATAAGTGCTTCTTCAGAAAAATAATTTCCTAATTCTTCAACTTTGTTTCTGTAACGACCATCGATTGGAGAAATAGCATTGAGTGATGAAAGCGCCATAATGTGTGATGTTTTTTGAAGTTGCAAAGATAGTTATTTCAAAATGTAAAATAGTGGAGTTCTATGATGTCTTTCGTATTTTTTTTAGAATCCCTCTGGCTCTAGCTTTAAAGCCAGAGCTTTGCATTTGATAATCACGTTCTAATATGATGATTAGCTCTGGGTGTATCCAATCATGATCATTGCCTAGTTGATACAAACAGTTCATTGCATAGGCCTTAGGTGCAATTTTTTCATCGTTGATCATCCAGTCAAAACAAGCTTCAATGATTCGTTCTATATGATGTTCTTTTAGGTTTATTTTAATAGCATTCTGCTGTTTTGAATAGTAAGCATCTATAAGGTATTCACAGACCTTAGCTACAGGTCTCACCGCCGGATCTAAGTGAACAGTGTTCATGTGTTGTGTAAACGTATCTAAATAGGGGATAGAGGCTTCAATATTTTTCTTACACATAAACTCAAAAACCCAGGCAGCTCTACAAGATATCTTATCATTTACATCAAAGAGGATTTCTAATAAAGGAGGAATAAGATTAGAGTTGTTCATGACCAAATTGGCATAATATTGCCGCTTTTCTCTGGAGTGATTTACGTAATTTAATTCTTTATAAAGTTCTGCTTTAGTCAATGGAAATTTAGTATTTTTAAAATTCTAAATTAATCAAAAATGAAGATCCTAAAAAAGATATTATTAGTATTACTTATAGCATTTATTATTGCTCAGTTTTTTGGGCCTGAAAAAAATGAAGGCGATATAGCCTCCATAGAATCATTCTTAGCTGATACTAATCCACCAGATAATGTTAGAGCGATATTGAAAGAGAATTGCTTAGATTGCCATAGTGACCATACAAGATATCCCTGGTATAATACCATTACACCGGTTAATTATTGGATGGCTGATCATATTCGTCATGGAAAAGGTGATTTTAATGTATCTAAATGGGATGATTATAGTGTGAAACGTAAAGATCATAAATTAGAGGAGCTTATAGAAGAGGTAAAAGAAAAACACATGCCGCTCCCTAGTTATACATGGACACATACTGAAGCTGACTTATCTCAAGAACAAATTAAAGCTTTAGTAGAATGGGCGCAACAAGCACGCATCAAATACAGTCTTGAAAAAGAGCCGGAATAGTAATTCAATTTATTTTTGGTAAAAACACTTCTTATTATTGGTTTTGTATGGCCTGAACCCAAAAGTTCAGCTGCCGGTAGTAGGATGTTACAGCTTATTCGGGTGTTTTTAAGTGATGGTTATGAAATTACTTTTGCCAGCACTTCAAAAACATCACCAAATACATTTGATCTAAAGTCTATAGGGGTGACAACTGAAGCTATAGAGCTCAATGATCCTAGTTTTGACGATTTTATTACAAGACTTCAACCAAATGTGGTCTTATTTGACCGATTTATGACTGAAGAGCAATTTGGTTGGCGGGTATTAAAATGTTGCCCTGATGCTATTCGTATTTTAGACACTGAAGATTTTCATGGATTGCGTAAAGCCAGGGGGGAGGCATTGAAGCAGAATATCCCTTTAAATACTACACTACTTCAAAATGATATTACTAAACGTGAGATAGCTAGTATATACAGATGTGATCTAAGCCTTATTATTTCTGAATTTGAAATGATGATGCTCACTCAGGATTTTAATATTGACGAATCTCTGCTACATTATGTACCTTTTTTATTAGAGTTAGTCAATACAGAAACGCCTGATTTTGAAAATCGCTCCCATTTTATAACGATCGGTAATTTTTTGCATGCTCCAAATGCAGATGCTGTAAAATATCTTAAGACTACGATTTGGCCCTTAATTCGAAAGCAATTGCCAGAGGCTGAACTTCATATTTATGGAGCCTATCCATCATTGGGGCATAAAGAATTAATAGATATAGCTAATGGTTTTATTGTAGAAGGCTTTGTTGATGATGTCAATGTGGTGATGAAAAATGCTAGAGTATGTTTGGCACCATTGCGATTTGGTGCCGGATTAAAAGGAAAACTGATTGATGCCATGGTTAATGGAGTGCCATGTGCAATGACTGAAATAGCAGCTGAGGGTATGTTTGGTGACTTAGAACCTAATGGTTTTGTAGAAAATTCGGTTGAATCCTATGTGGAGAAGTCCGTAGAACTATATACGAATAAGGCCTTATGGAGAAAAAAACAGAGGCATGGCTTTACCGTTTTAGATCATCGATTTTGCGACACTGACCAAAAAACAAGGCTTATTCATAGAGTAAATAAAATAAAATCTACTATTGTTGAGCATCGCCAAAATAACTTCACAGGACAGCTCTTAAACCATCATATGCTGCAGAGTACCAAGTATATGAGTAAATGGATCGAAGCTAAAAATAAGTCACTTTAAAATGAAATAACAAAATTCCTTTATGGAAGATTTGGTTATTTTATAAATGTAAAGTATATTTGTCATATAGTAAAAATGATTTTACTTAATAGAAAATAAATTTTACAAAAATGAATTCAGAAAGTTTTGCAGAAAGAGAACGAAGAGGGCTAAACAAACTCATAAATTTTAGATTACCGCGCTACTTTTACCATATCGGTTTAATTCTGGCGGCGGGAGCAATTATAATGATGTTTATAAGGGCATTTGCCATGGAAGGCGAGCATGAAACACTAAAAGATGTATTAAGAAAGTTATTGTTAATTGGAATGTTACTTATGTCAGTTGCCAGAGATAAAGAAGAGGATGAGTTAACCATAAAATTAAGGATGCAGTCCTATACTTATGCCTTTATTACAGGAGTTATCTATGCTTTGATAATGCCTTATGTAGATTATGGTGTGTCTAACGTACTTAAACCAGAAGGTGAGGCTCTTAAAGACCTTGGAGATTTTCAGGTATTATTGTTTATGCTTCTGGTACAGCTGATGTGTTATCATGCTTTAAAACGTTTCAGATAATGCAGAATACAATAAAAGTAGAACGGGCCATTCTTAACCTGACTCAGGACGATTTAGCCAAACGTATTGGGGTTTCCAGGCAAACCATTAACTCTATTGAGGCCAACAGGTATGTGCCTTCAACAGTGTTAGCTTTGAAGCTATCAAATGTGTTTAATAAACCGGTCAATAGCTTTTTTAAACTAAGTGAGGATGATTAAACTTGTATTTTTAGTGGTAGTGGTAATCTGTGCTCTATTTGTTAAAGCGTTATAGTTTTTCCCAGAGTTCAGAAATATTACCTTCTTCATTTGAATAATCAAAAGATAACACATCACCTTCTACAGTATAGTTGTAGGTTGTTTCATTGCCATCATCGTCTGTGAAAAGAATAGTTTGCGAACTCGGTGAAACTATAAACTTTAATTCTGTTTCAAACCCTGCAGAATCTGTATTAATGGCAATGCCTCGATTGTCGTTTGGATTTGAATCTTCTAAAAATTCAAAATTACCTGTAAGAACTGCTAAAGAGCCAATGTTATTTACTAACCTGCTTGTTATTTGCCATTCTCCTAAAAGTTGATCAACAGGCTCACTAGCATTGTCACTATCACTAGAACAACTAAATACGAGTAGGGCAAGAGCTATTAAAAGGTAGTTTGATTTCATAACATGCTAATTTCTAAGTACAAACATAAATGATTAATTCGAAAAGTATGTTATCTAACTATTATGCTTTAGTATACTGAGTAGTTCCGCCATACCTTGAGTAGCTGTTTTGGATATGACAGTTACACGATTGCTATTAATGGTTGCGGGTTTAGGGTCTATATAGTATATGGGAATAGATTCTGGTGCATAATGCATTAATCCTGCTGCAGGATACACTTGCATTGAGGTTCCAATAATCAATAGAATATCTGCAGTTAAGCAGATATTTGCAGCCTTTTCTATCATAGGGACGTCCTCACCAAACCATACAATATGCGGGCGTAATTGGTAGCCAAGATCACAGGTATCCCCGATATGAATATCCTCCGTCCAAACCCTAATATCGTTTGCGTTTCCGGTACTTCGTATTTTTCGCAATTCACCATGTAGATGAAGAACATTACTACTACCAGCGCGTTCATGAAGATCGTCAACATTTTGGGTGATAATGCTTACACTATAATGGGCTTCTAAAGTTGCTAAATCTATATGTGCTTGATTAGGTGCTACAGTTTTTAACTGTCTACGTCTTTGATTGTAAAAATCTAATACCAGTTCAGGATTTGCTCTAAATCCTTGAGGAGAAGCTACCTCCATAACATCATGTCCTTCCCATAAACCATCGGCATCTCTGAAGGTCTTAATACCACTTTCGGCACTCATACCGGCTCCAGTTAGTACTACAATATGCTTCATTGCTAATTTAGTTCTTCCATTTTTTGTACGCCTTCGATTCTACTAAAAGCTCCAATGTATTACTACCATCTAATTCTTTTTCTTCAAAAAAATCGATTAAGGTTTGCTTTTCATAACCTTTTTCAATTAATACATCAGTGATTTTCAGTGCCTCGTTGAATTGTTTTTGGTAAGTCAGACTATTGATATAACCAATGTATGACTCTATAAAGTCAGGATAATTTTCAATCATATACTTAAAATGAAAATCAGCCTTTTCATAATCTTCTTCAAATAGATAACTCCTAGCTTTCATTAAGTTTAAAAAATCATCTTCCGTTTCAAAAATCAGTCTATCGATTTTTTCCTGAACCATTGGGTAATTTTCTTTAAGAATATAATAATCAATTTGTTTTAAATATAACGTTGGGTCATTAGGGTAGAGTTTAGAAAACTCAAGCAGGTTCTCTTCATATAACTTATCATCAAATTGACTAGCAATGGTACCCTTTAAAATGAGGTAAAATTTATCCCTGGCAAACTCTCCTTTGACTTCAGATATTTTGTCGTATGCTTCTTTAAACTTTCCCTCTTGAGATAGACGCTGCGCTTCAACAATAAGAAAAATAGAATTGTCTTGTTTTAATCTGAAAAGCTTACTTATGACATTATTATTAGGTTTTGCAGCTAAAAACATACGTTGAATAGTTTCACTTAAATGCTCGCCTGTAAGGTAAATATAGATATCGCTTACCATCACATTTTCACCATCACTACACACCTTATAATCATGATAATTGATTCCTGTTTCTTCTGAATATATTCTAAAAGTAAAATAATAAGCTTGCTCAACAATATTATATTGATAATTAATAAGGTTGTAAATAGAACCATTTTCCATTTCATTTACAATCTTCTTTGGTAACTTATCAATAACTTCCGGAAGGCTACTTAAAAAACCTTTTGTATAAGAATCGTCTCTTTCAATAACATCGCTTTTTACAATAAATTCACCAAAAGCAGAAGTATTAAATTTCTCAAGAAAGCTGTCTATCTTATATTCATGAAACGAGGCTTCGATATACTCTGCCAGTTCAATAACTTTTTTATCATTTTCTAATGTGTTTTCTAATAATGAACAAAGACATTTTTTTTCTTCTACTTGGGCACAAAGCATTAATGATAAGGAGTTAAAAAGTAGAAAGAGATAGAAGATTTTATTTGACACGGTATTATGTTATTTTTGATAAATATAATCTTTATGAACGATATTAAACTTCTTGAATATCTAGAAACTTATCTTACGGACAATAGACGTCAACGTTTTAATGATGTATTATCTAATCGGACAAAACATTTCACTGTTGCCACTGAGGATGTCTATCAATTACATAACACAAGTGCTGTAATACGATCTTGCGATGTGTTTGGTATTCAAGATATACATGTGGTAGAAGAAGTCAATACGAAGAAGATTGATCGTGAAATTGCCATGGGAGCCCAAAAATGGGTAGATGTACATCGTTATAATTCAGTAAAAGAATGCATCAGTTATCTAAAAAGCAAGGATTATAGAATTGTAGCAACTACACCACACACAGAAGGCTACGCATTAA
This sequence comes from Winogradskyella sp., assembly GCA_965230605.1. GTDB lineage: Bacteria > Bacteroidota > Bacteroidia > Flavobacteriales > Flavobacteriaceae > CBDDLD01. The sequence goes on from CBDDLD010000004.1 coordinate 1,180,682, forward strand.
AGGATTTTGATATCACAAAAAAGGCCTGTTTCTTCTTTGGAAGAGAAACCGAAGGCTTATCTCAAGACGTATTGGATACAGCTGATGAATTTTTAAAAATACCCATGGTTGGATTCACAGAAAGCTTAAATATATCAGTATCGGCAGCTATTATATTAGAGCATACCACCTCAAAACTAAGGAGAAGTGATATAGATTGGACATTATCGAATAAAGAATTTACAGAGAAACGTTTTGATTGGATTAAGAAAACAATAAAAAACTACGATGCCATAGTCCAGCACTACTACGATACAGTATAATTTTGTAACTTTAATTCAACTAACTAAATACAATTAACCATGATGACATTTTTATACATCGTTCTGGGTATTATTGCCTTGATCGTAATTCTAACCATGATTGCTCCGAAGAACTATCACGTAAAACGTAGTGTTACTGTTAATAAGCCTATTGATGAGGTATTTGAATATTTGAAGTCTGTTAAAAAACAAAACGACTGGTCACCATGGAAAAAGAAAGATCCTAATATGAAACAGGAATTTGTTGGTACGGATGGTGAAGTTGGTTTTATAAGTAAATGGGAAGGAAACAAAGATGTTGGGACCGGAGAACAAGAAATCACTAGAATTGTTCATAATGAAATTATAGAAAGTCAATTACGCTTTTTCAAGCCATGGAAATCACAATCTGATGCTTATGTAAAAACAGATGCTGAAGGGAATAGTACACTAGTTACTTGGGGTTTCTCGGGTGTTAATAAACCGCCATCAAATATTTTCTTCTTATTCTTCAATATGGATAAAACAGTAGGTAAAGATTTTGAAGAAGGATTAGAGAGTTTGAAATCAATATTAGAATCTAAATAACAAGTTATGGTTGTATGGTATGAAATCCCTGTCAATGATATGGATAGGGCGAAAGCATTTTATGAAGCTGTTTTTAAAGTATCTATCCAAATTGTTGATTTTGGAGGTATACTTATGGGGTGGTTTCCTCATGATGAAAAAGTAACTGGTGCTACAGGAACACTTGTGAAGCAAGACAGCTATATCCCTAGTGAGGAAGGAACTCTGGTTTATTTCATGTCTGAAGATGTACAAATAGAACTAGATAGAGTAGAAGCGGCTGGTGGAAAGATATATCAGGAGAAAACGAAAATATCTGATGAGCACGGGTATATGGGGGTGTTCATAGATACTGAAGGAAACAGAGTAGCTTTACATGCTAATAACGGCTAAACCTTCTTTTTACTATTTGAACGCTTATTTTTACGTTTATTGTTGCGACTGAGAACCTTGTATTCTTCGTAGCATTCATTGATCGCATCTAGGATTTGCAAATCATTAGCAGTTCTTATGAAATCTCTAGAATAATTACACTGATTCACGATTTCATCTAGGTCATATTTATCAACATTAAGTAGTACGGTGAGCATTTCTCTATCGAAACGTTGAGCCAATTGATTTCTAATTTCGTCGTCTTGTTTTAGCTTTTTTAGCTTACGTAGTTCTTTTTCCTTTTTCCCAAACATTTTATACAAGAAGTCAGCAGGGTTAAATACGGCACCTAAAACTTTAGTAACCACATTAGGTTTTCCACCTTCATACCCTTGATTAGGAATTCCGGATATACGATAACGATTATTAGAAGTTACCGGTACCTGTCTGATATCTACTTCTAAATATCCGGTAAGTTTTAACTGATTAACCACAACTTCTTCTAAGGCTAAGGCTAGCTCAGTCATCTCTATGGTAGTATTACCAAATTTCAACCAGTCATTAGTCACTCTGACTTTCAACGATTTATAACCTAAATAAGAGAGGTGAAGTGTATCATTGGCTTTTGCCTTAATTTCAAAAGCGCCATCGTCATTGGTCGAAGTTCCTACGACTTGATTTAAGTTGACAATATTCACACCTACCAGAGGGCCATTAGTAGTTGTACTTACAATAGTTCCTTTAACTTTTGTAGGCTCACTAACAGCAGTAGAGTCTTGAGCATATATAACCGATGCAAAAAGACAAGTGAATAAAAGTAGGTAATATTTCATATCAACTTATTATTGTAAAGGTACTAAACAAAACGAATTTAATAGAACCTTGTTACTATTTTGACTAAATATTAACAAGAACATTACATATATGATACTACTTTCTACGAGAACGCCTTGGTCTCGAAGAGCCACCTCCGGTTTTAAATTCGGTATTACTTCGTTTTTTTCCTTTGTGTTTTCTTGAGCCAGAGCGCTTATCAAAGTCTCTATTACCCTTACGACCATCACGTTTATTTCTTCTTTTGTTCTTACCTCCTGAACGCCCTTTATTTTCTGTAAGCTCAACATTTACAAATCGACCGTTGTGCTTAAAATCCGTAAAGAATTCTAATACTTTAGGTGTTATAGAAGCTTCAGTATTAAAAAATGAGAAGCTGTCTTTTACATCAACCTTAAATACATCATCTTTACCTAATTCTAAGATATCACGTAGAAAATCTTTAAGACGCATCCAGTCATAGCCGTCTTTTCGACCTACATTGATAAAGTAACGTGTAGAGTTAACATCGTTTGAGGTATCTCGTTCACTACTATGCTGTGCTTCTGCATTAAGATCTTTAGCATTTTTGTAGTAGTTAAAGAATCGTGTAAACTCTACAGAAAATACTTTCTTAATCAACTCTTCCTTAGATGTGTCTGAAAATAAGTCATTAATACTGTCTAAATAATTGTCAATTTCATGATTGATCTCCGTATCGTGAATCTTGTTAGCTAGTGCCATAAGTTGCACTTGGCATATCTCTAGACCATCCGGGATTGGCTTTTTTTCAAAGGACTTTTTAATGATACGTTCTATAGCCTTTATTTTTCGCAGTTCACTTTTGGTTACAATAACCATTGAGATCCCGGTTTTACCGGCTCTTCCTGTACGTCCGGAACGGTGCGTATAAGTTTCAATCTCATCCGGTAGTTGATAATTAATTACATGTGTAATATCATCAACGTCTATACCTCTAGCTGCAACATCAGTTGCCACAAGCATTTGTATTTGCTTATTACGAAAAGATTTCATCACCATATCGCGCTGATTCTGACTTAAGTCGCCATGTAAAGCACCGGCATTATACCCATCTTCAATTAGCTTTTCAGCAATCTTTTGTGTATCGCGTTTCGTTCTACAAAACACAACAGAAAATATATTCGGATTTGCATCTGCTAATCGCTTTAGAGCGAGATAACGATCACGACCACCAACCAAATAATATTCATGAGACACCTGATCACTACCAACATTTTTATGCCCAACAGTAATTTCTTGTGGAGCGTGCATAAACTTTTTAGCTATGTTAGCTACTTCCTTAGGCATTGTAGCGGAGAATAACCAAGTACTTTTATCTTGGGGGGTGTGTGATAGAATATCGGTAATGTCTTCATAGAAGCCCATATTTAACATTTCATCAGCCTCATCAAGAACACTGTATTCAATCTTAGAAATATTAACCATATTTCTACTGATCATATCTTTCATACGACCAGGTGTGGCTACAATGATCTGAGCTCCTTTCTTAACTTTACTCGCCTGTTCTGTGATACTGGCACCACCATAAATGGCTACCACATTTAAGCCTTTACAGTATTTTCCGTAAAGTTTTAGTTCGTTAGTGATCTGTAAGCATAACTCACGAGTAGGGGATAAGATTAATCCTTGTGTGGTGCGACTATTGATATTGATCTTTTGTAGCATCGGAAATCCGAACGCAGCAGTTTTACCGGTTCCGGTTTGAGCTAAGGCGACAAGATCACCTTCATTTTCTAATAAAAGCGGGATGGCTTTTTCTTGGACTTCACTTGGCGTTTTAAAACCAAGATCAGCAATAGCATTTAATAGGTCATTGTTAAGACCTAGGTCTTGAAATGTAGACATTTGATATTAAGTATTTCGATAATGTTCTGTAAGTGTTCTAAGAAGCGTATCGACATACTTAAACCTTATTCTTCTTATCACACGACCTCACCCTGAGGAATTTAACGCTGCAAAGATAGGCTTTTATTTCACTTTATAACTATTTAAGAACGTAATGAGCTGTTCTACAGCTTTTCCACGATGTCCAATACGATTTTTTTCCTCTAGAGAAATTTGAGCAAAGGTTTGATCATAACCATTTGCCTTAAAGATAGGATCGTAACCAAAGCCTTTACTACCATATTTTTTCTTAGTTATTTCGCCTTTACATATCCCGGTAAATGTGTAAAGTTTTTCATTAAGGTGGAGTGCAATAACTGTTTTGAATTGGGCAGACCGATCATTTCGGCTTTCTAAGGCATGTAATAACTTATTCATATTATCATTGGCATTGCGCTGAGGTCCTGCATAACGAGCGGAGTATACACCCGGAGCACCGTCAAGAGCATTAACTTCTAAACCTGTATCATCAGCAAAGCAATCATACCCATAATGTGTTTTTACATAATTGGCTTTTTGCTCGGCATTACCTTCAATAGTAGCTTGTGTTTCGGGGATATCTTCGTTACAATTAATGTCTTTCAGGCTTAAAACCTCTATATGATCTGGTACGATCGATTGTACTTCCTTGAGTTTGTTAAGGTTATTAGTGGCGAAGACGATTTTCATAGAACAGAAATTGTTTTTAAATAGTATCTTTGAATGAGATCAGATTTGAGCTATGAAATATATTAATTTTTTGTTGATTCCTTTTTTGGTTATCTCTTCTAGTTATGCTCAAGAAATTACAGTTTCTGAGCTGTTTGACTTGCCTAATACCGTATTAGAAACATCAGGCTTAATATATTTCAATAATAGATTAATAACTCACAATGATAGTGGTAATGCTGCCGAGCTATATGAAATCAATGAAACAGATGGAACTATTGTAAGAACTGTAACAGTAACAAATGCTATCAATGTTGATTGGGAAGATATTGCACAAGATGATACTTACATTTATATAGGTGATATCGGCAACAATGGTGGTGATAGAACCGATTTAAGAATCTATAGAATTTTAAAAACGGATTACGAGTCTAGTACAAGTGTAACTGCTGATATTATAGACTATGCTTATGCCAATCAGACAGACTTTACAACCAATACGAATAACAATGACTGGGATGCGGAAGGCTTTGTTGTATATGATACCCATATTTTAATTTTTTCAAAGAATTGGGTGAATAATGAGGTCGATGTGTATGCCATGCCTAAAACTACTGGTACCCATAGTGCTAATAAAGTAAGCTCCTATAATGTTCAGGGCTTAGTGACTGGGGCTGATAGTGTAGGAACTGATAAAATATATTTATCCGGCTATTCAGAATCTAATGTGACCCCTTTTGTTATGATGATCTACGATATTGCATTAAGCCCTCCTACAAATTTAGACGTATTCGCATCTAGTAATGTATTCAAATTTGACAGTATATTGCTTTTAGGAAATCAAACTGAAGGTATATGTTATGTGGAAACTAATGGCGCTAATGATAAACTCTACCTGTCAAATGAAGAGCTCACGGTGAGTATGTTTACGTTTCCGTCCAAGTTAAGGGAACTTACTGTTGATAATACTACATTAAGTATTGAGGATTCGGAAGCGGTAGCGGTTGAAGTTTTCCCAATACCATTCAATGACCGTATTAAAATAAGTAAAGTAGCAGATGTGATCACCTTGTATGATGCTTTAGGGAAAGAAGTTTTAAAAGCTTATAATGCTAATACTATTGATACCCATAAATTGCCTAATGGATTCTACCATATATCTATTAGAATTGAAGATGTAACTTTGAATAAAAAGATAGTAAAATAGCGCTTACCTAAAGTCAATAGTACAGCTGTTAGATTGTCCAAACCATTTTACTCTATTCTTTGACGCTGTTTTATAAATAAAATCTCGAATCATGCGTGGAATAAAAGCTAAAAGCGCAGCCACACGTTTCCATTTAGGGATTTTAGAAACAATTCTCAAGAAACCATCAGAATGCGTTTTTACCCCCAAATCATCAATCAAAATAACAGTGTCTAGTTGTTCAGTTGGAAAACCATGCTCTTTTAATAACAGCTGCCCATAATTAGACTGAAAAGGAACAAACTGAAATAAGTCTTCAGGTGCAAAACGTAATAACCATCCTACAACCCCGTTGCAAAGGTTGCATTCGCCGTCAAAAATAATGATGTCTTTAGAAATGTTAGTTGTCATAATAGATAGTTTATGTTATAGAAGACGTAGATAAACTCCAAACCTTTCATTTTGAGCTATTTTCTTAAAACATGATTTTAATCATATGCTATAAAAAGCTTCTGGTATATCTTTATGTATAATTAAAATCAAGTATTATGACTATCAATATTCAATATGTGCATTTAGATGTTAGTGAGACATTAAATCAATACTTAGAAGGTAAATTGAAACGACTTGGAAAAAAGTTCCCTTGGGTCATTGGAGCTGAAGTGCATTTCAAGAGTGATCAAAAAGATATATTAAAAGGGAAGATATGCAATATAGAACTAAGTTTGCCTGGTCCTCGAATTTTTGCCACTTCTAATGAGAAGAATTATGAAATGGCTATTAAAAATACAATTAAAGATTTAGAAGTTCAGCTTAAGAAACGCAAGCAGATCTTTAAGGTTTATTAATAATTATCTATGATGGTAAGGCTCATTTTTTAGTATAGTGAATCCTCGGTATAGTTGCTCTACAAAAAATAGTCTTACCATTTGATGCGAAAAGGTCATTTTAGATAAAGCAATTCGTTGATTAGCTCTGGTATATACATCTTGTGAGAACCCGTAAGGACCGCCTATGGCAAAGATCAATTGCTTTATTCCAGAATTCATGTGCTTTTGTAAGTAGTTGGAAAACTCTACAGAAGTATAGTGCTTCCCGTTTTCATCCAGTAAAACCAAAACATCTGCGTTGGCTACCTGTTTTAAGAGTAGTTCTCCTTCTTTAGATTTTTGTTGCTCTTCCGATAAGTGCTTGACATTTTTTATATCAGGAATAATTTCAATTTGAAACTTTATGTAATGCTGTAATCGTTTAAAGTAATCCTCTATAAGCTGTTGTAACTGCTTGTTATCCGTCTTGCCAACTGCAATCAATTTTATTGTCATAGGACAAAGTTAATTTTTTCTGTAATTACTAAACTTCAATTCCTATTTTTACATTAAATATTGATATTCCATATGATTTCAAAAGCACAGTTTGATAAAGAAATAGAATTAATTATTGAAAATGCCATACGCGAAGATGTAGGAGATGGCGATCATAGTTCTTTAGCATGTATTCCATCTACAGCTAATGGTAAAGCAAAATTACTTGTCAAGGATGAAGGTGTTATTGCCGGTGTTGAATTTGCAAAAAAGGTGTTTGCCTATGTTGATTCGGAAATGAAAGTGGAAACCTTAATAGAAGACGGTAGTGCAGTAAAATATGGAGATATTGTCTTTTATGTAGAAGGAACATCACAATCGATATTAAAAGCTGAGCGGTTGGTGCTCAATGCTATGCAACGAATGAGTGCTATTGCAACTAAAACTAGAACTTTTGTCGATCTATTAGAAGGTACAGGAACAAAGATATTAGACACACGAAAGACCACTCCGGGGATAAGAGCGCTAGAAAAATGGGCTGTGAAGATAGGAGGAGGGGAAAACCATCGTTTTGCGCTGTATGATATGATCATGTTAAAGGACAATCATATCGATTTTGCTGGAGGCATCACAAAAGCTATCAATTTAACCAAGCAATATCTGAAAGATACTGATAGAGATCTTAAGATTATTGTAGAGGCAAGAGATCTAAAAGAAATAGAAGAGATCTTGAAAAGTGATGGTGTCTATCGTATCCTTATCGATAATTTTAATTATGAGGATACGAGAAAAGCTGTTGCTATGATTGGCGACCAGTGCTTAACAGAGTCTTCAGGTGGCATTAATGAACAAACGGTGAGACATTATGCTGAATGTGGTGTAGACTATATTTCTTCTGGAGCTTTAACGCACTCGGTTTATAACATGGACCTAAGCCTGAAAGCAGTGTAAAATGTCAGATACAATTGAAGAAAAGCTAGAAAAGATTCCTGTAATTAACCTGTTGGTTAGGTTTTTTAAGCGTATAAGGCTACCTGGATTTGAAGGTCTGTCGCTTTATGACCTATTAGAGTTATATGTTCTAGGAATAGTAAAAGGCGCACTTACAACAAGAGCTAGTGCTATTGCATTTAGCTTTTTTACGGCTATTTTTCCTTTTCTGCTTTTTGTGATTATTGTTATCCCATATATACCCATTGAAAATTTTCAGCAAGAGTTTTTAGACTTTTTAGATTCTTTTCTTCCTCCTCAGACTTCAGACTTTTTCTCAGTAAATATCTTTGATAATATTAGTAGGCATAAGAGTGGGGGACTACTTTCCTCAGTATTCTTGTTGTCTATACTATTAATGGCTAATGGTGTTAATGCGGTCTTCTCGGGTTTTGAGCATTCTTATCACGAACAATTGACACGTAATGTATTTAATCAATACCTATACGCTCTGGGAGTGGCTTTAATTTTGGCTCTATTGCTATTGCTAACCGTGGCTGTCTTCGGATATGCTCAAATATATGTAGTACAACCCTTATATGAGAGTCTTAGCGGCGAGCAGATGTCAGAAACAGGTTCAGGTATTGGGTGGATTGTTTTAGCCAAATATGTATTCTTTATATTGATGGTGTATATGGCAACAGCTACTTTGTATTATTTTGGTACCAGAGAAGGTAAAAACACACGTTTTTTCTCAATAGGAGCTTTGTTAACGACACTACTTATTATATTAACATCCTATTTATTTGGGGTCTATATAAACAATTTCTCTCAATATAATGAGTTATACGGTTCTATAGGAGCATTACTAATTTTATTGCTTTACCTATGGCTAAATTCGAATATCTTACTATTGGGATACGAGTTAAATGCTACCTTAAGAGGATTACATAAACGGAATACTAAATCATGAAAAACATAATAATTCCAACACTATTCATACTATGCTTAAATATAGTTTCTGCTCAGAGTATATTAGGGAAGTGGAAGACTGTAGATGATCAGACCGGAAAAGAAAAATCTATTGTTGAAATTTATGAAGTTAATGGCAGGTTATATGGTAAGATCATAAAGCTGATAAACCCTAAAAGGAAAAATCCTTTATGTAACAAATGTAAAGGCGATAATAAAGGAAAACCGATATTAGGAATGCTAATCATAGATGGATTAACTAAAAGTGATGAAGGTTACGAAGGAGGCACCATTTTAAATCCAACCAGCGGTAAAGTATATAAATGCAGACTTAAATTGGAAAGTAAAAATAAGCTAAGAGTTAGAGGGTATTTGTCATTATTTTATAAAACTCAATATTGGATCAGAGTAATGGATTAATGTTAAATATGCCTTACTTTATTGATGTCATATTACCAATTCCTCTTCAAAAAGCATTTACTTATGCTGTTACTGAAGCTGAAGCCCATTTTTTAAAACCAGGCTTTAGAGTCGCTGTGCCCTTCGGAAAAAAGAAATTGTATACCGCTCTTGTCTACAAAGTACATCAAAATCCGCCACTAGTTTATGATGCTAAATCCATACATCAAATATTAGATGATGAGCTTATAGTAAATGCATTTCAGCTTATGCATTGGGAATGGATTGCGGAGTACTATATGTGTAGTCTAGGAGAAGTGATGAGGGCAGCATTGCCTAACGCCTTTCTTTTAGAGAGCGAGACATTGATTACCCGTAATGACATAACTATTGATGAGTCTGAGTTAAAAGATGATGAATTTTTAATTTATGAAGCATTGTATCATCAATCAGCATTAAAGATTAGTGATGTCATGGAAATTTTAGATAAGAAGCGTGTGTTTCCCACTGTCAATACTTTGGTGGAGAAAAATATTATTCAATTACAAGAAGAACTTTATGAAAAGTACCAACCTAAGCTGGAGAGGTATGTGAAAATGCATGAAGATTATAACAATGATAAAGCCTTAGCAACCCTTTTAGATACATTAAATAGAGCTCCTAAACAGCGACAAGTATTGTTATCGTTGTTTAGTCTTAAGTCAACTTCCGATAAACCTGTTAAAGCCTCAGAATTAACTAAATACGCGAATGTATCCTCTCAAATTGTCAAAGCTTTAATTAATAAAGGGATATTAGAAGATTATCACCAGCAAGTGGATAGAGTACGTTATGAAGGCGCTAACACATCTACTGTAAAAACGTTAAATGCAGATCAAAAAAAAGCATATGAGGCCATTTACAATACGTTTAATGAGAAAGATGTAGCCTTATTACATGGTGTAACGTCCTCTGGAAAGACAGAAATATATATAAAGCTCATAGAGGCTACTTTGTTGCTTGGAAAACAAGTTTTGTACTTGCTACCGGAAATTGCACTAACAACTCAATTGGTGAATCGTTTGCAAGATTATTTTGGGGATAAAGTGGCAGTTTTTCACTCTAGATACTCAGGGAATGAAAGGGTAGAAGTATGGCACAAACTATTAAAGTCGTCTGATAAGGCGCAAATAGTCATAGGCGCAAGGTCTGCATTATTGTTGCCATTTAACGATTTGGGCCTAGTCATAGTAGATGAAGAACATGAGCAGTCCTATAAACAATTCGATCCGGCACCTAGATATCACGCACGAGATGCAGCTATTGTATTAGCAAATCTTCATAAAGCTAAAACGCTTTTAGGGTCTGCAACACCTAGTCTTGAGAGCTATTACAACGTTAAAATAGGCAAATATGGGCTTGTTGAGCTTAAAACACGTTATAATGATGTGTTAATGCCAGACATAGAGCTTGTAGATTTAGCTAACAAGTACAAGCGTAAGCGCATGAAAGGCCACTTTAGTGATCGACTTATAGAAGAAATACATGAAACGCTTAATGAAGGTCTGCAGGTTATATTATTTCAGAACAGAAGGGGGTTTTCACCTATTGTAGAATGTACGACATGCGGACACGCACCTCAATGCCCTAATTGTGATGTAAGTTTAACGTATCATCAATATAGGAATCAATTGCGGTGTCATTATTGTGGCTATAACGAAGTAATGCAATCGAATTGTAAAGCGTGTGGAAATCCAACCCTAGATACCAAAGGCTTTGGTACTGAACAAATTGAAGAAGAGGTAAAATTGCTATTTCCTGATACGAATGTTGCACGAATGGATCTAGACACAACACGTGGAAAGTTTAGCTTTCAGAAACTAATTACAGCTTTTGAGCAACGCGATATTGATATTTTAGTAGGAACACAAATGTTAACCAAAGGCCTAGATTTTAGGCATGTACGATTAGTCGGTATCATGAATGCGGATAACCTGCTTAATTTCCCAGATTTTAGAGCTCATGAACGTAGTTATCAGTTAATGGCACAAGTATCAGGTAGAGCTGGGCGAACGGATATCAGAGGCAAGGTTCTTATACAAACATTTAACCCCTTTCATAATATTCTACAACAAGTGTCAACAAATGCTTATGAAACAATGTATTTGGAACAGTTAAATGAGCGACATACCTACAAATACCCACCTATATATCGACTCATAAAGATTACATTTAAGCATAAAGATTACAATAGAGTGCGGATGGCGTCTGATTGGTTTGCAAAGTCATTGCGTCAGACCTTTAATGCTTCTTTAGTTTTGGGACCAGAATCACCACCAATTTCGAGAATCAGAAACCGTTTTCATAAGAATATCTTAGTAAAGATTTCCCCAAAACAGTCATTATCAAAAACAAAAGAAGCTATTAGTAAAATACATAATAGCTTCAATAATGTTAAGGATTTTAGAACCGTTAGTGTAGTTTTAAATATCGATAATTATTAATATTACATGTTATTTAAAGCGTCTACTAATTGAGTTTTCTTATTTCTACTCAACGGTATTTCATAAGCACCTACTTCAACATTTTTACTGTTAAAGCGATCAATTTTATCTAAATTGACGATATAAGACTTATGAATTCTTAAAAACTTACCTTCTGGTAATTCTTTTTCAAAGGCTTTCATGGTCGATAATACCACTAAGCTATTTTCTTCAGTTACTACTTTTACGTAATCACCAAGGGCTTCAATCCACTTAATGTCTTTAATATATACTTTACGTTTCTTAAGGTTACTTTTAACAAAAATGTGTTCACCATCAGTTTCGTTAAAATCTAACTTAAGCTTGTGTTGTTCAATAGCCTTTTCAACAGCTGTGTTAAAACGTTCTTTAGTGATCGGTTTTTGTAGGTAATCCGTAGCATCATAGTTAAATGCTTTAAAAGCATACTCGGTTTTACCTGTAACGAAGATAATTTGGGGTTTGTTGTTGAGGACGTCTAATAGTTCAAATCCGTTTAAAACAGGCATCTCAATATCCAAGAAGATAAGATCTACTTTATGAGTATTGAGACCATTCTTTGTTTCTAACGCACTGCTATACTCTGCAATAAGGTTAAGTGAGGAATGATTCTCAATTAACTTTACTATAGAGAGACGTTGAATCGCAGAATCATCAACAACTACACAGTTTAAAGTCATAACATTACTAATTTTAGGTTAAGATATTCGACAATAGTACAAAAAATTCGGTTAAAAACCAAAAAACACCGACAAAGTGTAATTTTTAACATAATTTTACTTTTCAATTGAATACTAATAATTTGATGTAAAAAATATTGTCAGAATTAGAATAAATGCCTATTTTTGCACCCGTTTTTAACATTAATAACTATTTTTTATGAACCATTATGAAACTGTTTTCATCTTAAATCCCGTTTTATCTGAAGATCAGATAAAGGAAACAGTTAAGAAGTATGAGGATTATCTTACTTCTAAAGGTGCTAAGATGATTGCTAAAGAAGATTGGGGGCTTAAAAAGCTAGCCTACCCAATTCAGAACAAAAAAAGTGGATTTTACCACTTATTTGAGTACGTAGTAGATGGAGAGGTTATTTCTCCACTAGAAGTTGAGTTTAGACGTGACGAGCGTTTTATGCGCTATTTAACGGTAAAATTAGACAAGCATGCTATTGCTTGGGCTGAAAAGAGAAGAGAAAGAAACAAACAAAAAGCGTAATTATGTCATCGATAGAACAACAAGCAAAAGGTAAAAAAGATGGTGAGATTAGATATCTTACACCATTAAATATAGAAACTACAAAAGCTAAAAAGTATTGTCGTTTCAAAAAATCTGGTATCAAATATATAGACTACAAAGACCCAGATTTCTTATTAAAGTTTGTAAACGAGCAAGGTAAAATATTACCAAGACGTTTAACAGGTACATCACTTAAATATCAAAGAAAAGTTTCTGTTGCAGTAAAACGTGCTAGACACTTGGCACTAATGCCTTATGTAGCAGATTTATTAAAATAAATTATCATAACATGGAACTTATATTAAAACAAGACGTTGAAAATTTAGGATTTAAAGACGATATTGTAACAGTTAAGAACGGTTATGGTAGAAACTTTTTAATTCCTCAAGGTCATGCTATTTTAGCTACGACTTCAGCTAAAAAAGTATTAGCTGAAACACTAAAACAGCGTGCTTTTAAAGAGAAAAAGATTATTGATGATGCTAAAAAAGTTTCTGAAGCACTAGCTGCATTAGAAATTAAAATCCCTTCTAAGGTTGGTACTGGTGATAAATTATTTGGATCAGTTAACAATATCGATTTAGCAGATGCTTTACAAAAAGAAGGTCACACTATTGAGAAGAAATTCATCAATGTTATCGGAGGCAATGTTAAGCGTTTAGGTAAGTACAATGCAGTAATTAGACTTCACAGAGAAGTTACTGTAGATTTACCTTTTGAAGTTATTGCAGAAAAGAGCTAAAAACAACTTTTTTTCATAAAATAAAAGCTATCTGTACAGATAGCTTTTTTTGTTTGTTATGTTTTTATTAACTTACCGTTAATTACTAACTTTAATTGACCAACATGAAAAAACTATTTTCTCTAATGTTTTTCTTTGTTATTACCTTAAGCTATGCTCAAGTAACAACATCGAACATTAAGGGGCTAATCCTTGATGAAAATTCCCAACCTCTACCTGGTGCTAATGTCGTTGCAATACATACCCCAACGGGTACCAAGTATGGAGCCGCAACCAATTTTGATGGGCGCTATAACTTACTCAATCTTAGAGTTGGAGGACCCTATACAGTTACAATTAGTTATATAGGTTTTGAGGATAAAGTATTCACAGATGTATACTTAACTCTTGGTAAGACAGAAAATATTGATTACCAGATGACACCTAGTAGTGAAGAGCTAGATGCGGTGGTTATTACTGGATCAGCTACAGGAACCTTTGGTAGCGATCGCACCGGAGCAGAAACCAGTGTCGGACGACGAGAAATAACAAGACTACCTACAATATCAAGGTCAGCATCAGATTTTACACGTTTAGAACCATCCTCTACAGGAAATTCTTTTGGAGGTAGAAATGATCAGTTTAATAACTTTTCTTTAGATGGCTCTATTTTTAATAACCCATTTGGATTAGATTCTCCAACACCTGGAGGACAGAGTGATGCACAGCCAATTTCGCTGGATGCCATTGATCAAATTCAGGTGTCATTAGCACCTTATGATGTCACACAATCTGGTTTTACAGGAGCTTCAGTGAATGCGGTAACTAAAAGTGGTACTAATGAATTCCATGGAACAGTATACGGTTTCTTCAGAAATGAAAGCTTAACAGGAAGCAAAGTAGATGGGGATGATGTATTACAACCCGATCTAGAACAAAACCAATTCGGATTCAGTATCGGTGGACCATTAGTAAAGAATAAATTATTTTTCTTTGCCAACTTCGAAAAAGATCAGAGAACAGATTTAGGTACCAATGGGTTTTTCCCTAACAGAGGTACAGGAGCTGCAGGAGAGTCGAGAGTTTTAGCATCAGACTTTGAACTTGTAGATAATATTTTACGCCAAGTCATAATAGGACAAACAGGTTCCGGAGCAGATATATTTTACAATCCGGGGGCATTTGAAGGGTTTACTTTTGATAGAAACTCTACAAAAGGTATTGTGAAGTTGGACTGGAATATTAATGATAATAACAGGTTGGCTTTCATTTATAACTTTTTAGAGGCTTCTAGAGAGCAACCTGCCCACCCTTCTGCATTAGGATTTAGAGGTCCGGGACCAAACCAATTACAATTTCAAAATTCAGGTTATGAGATCAATAATAACATAGATTCTTTCCAACTAGAATTAAATAGTACATTAGGTAACGGTTTTAGTAACAAACTACAGATTGGTTATACGCATTTTGACGATTTTAGGAATCCGTTATCAACACCAGCACCAACAATTACAATTACTGAGGGTGGATCTAATTATTTGATAGCTGGTCATGAACCTTTCTCTATCAATAATACCTTAGACCAAAAAGTATTTCAACTGACAAATAATTTAAATATTGTCAGTGGTAACCATACCTTCACTGTTGGATTCTCATATGAGAAGTTTGAGTTTGATAATTCCTTTAATTTAGGAGCTTACGGAGCTCAGGGAGTATTCTTCCCTACAGCTGATATTCAGTCGTTTAGAGATACTGAAAATGATCCGGTTGCAGAAGCCAATTTAGTAGCTTTCTATCAAGGACTATTCAATTCTGCAATAGCAGCTAATGCATCATTAAATGCTGCAGGCGTTGGTAATCCTGGAGGATGGTCTCTTGCTGAAACCAACGTAGGACAATTAGCATTCTATGCTCAAGATGAATGGAATATTACAGAAGATTTTAAGCTGACTTATGGTATTCGTTTTGACAAACCACTTTATTTTGATACGGCTGATAAGATTAGAGAAAATATTAGACGTAAAGGAGGGACATTCCCAGATGGGCCATACCAACCTGGAATCAACTATTTTGACCCAGATACAGGAGAGTCTGTAAATTTAGATTCTACAGTATTACCTTCGGGAGATCTCTTAATTTCTCCTAGAGTAGGATTTAATTGGGATGTGAAAGGCGAAAGTACGACACAAGTGCGAGGTGGAACAGGTGTGTTTACAGGTCGATTCCCATTTGTTTGGTTAGGAAATCAAGTACAAGCAACAGATTTCTTCTTTTATCAATTAGTTGATCCGGATTTTAAATGGCCACAGGTATGGAGAACTAATCTTGGGGTAGATCGTCGTTTTGAAGGTAACTTAACCCTAAGCCTTGATGTATCTTACACTAAAGATATTAATGGAGCTCATGTTCAAAACTGGGCATTAAGTGACCCGTCCGGAACACTTCAAGGTGTAGATAATAGACCAACATATTTAGCTTCAGATATTGCAACTAATGAATTTGGAGGACCAACGAATGCTTATGTTTTTACAAACTCTGATAAAGGTCGTATCTGGAATGCAACGTTAAAAGCACAAAAAACTTTTGACAATGGATTATATGCAAGCCTTGCATATAACTATTTAAATTCTAAGGATGTGAACTCTATTGAAGCTGAAATTACTAGTGATGCTTTTGCTGGTAATGCCATTTCTGGTAATGCCAACGATGATGTTTTATCCTATTCAAGATATGGGGATACACACCGCTTTATTGGTGTAGCTACTAAAAAGTTCACCTACGGGAAAGAAGATAAATGGGCAACAACTATCTCTACATTCTTTGAGTATGCTAGAGGAGGACGATTTAGTTATACGTATGGAGGAGACCTTAATGGCGATGGTTCTAACTTTAATGACCTGTTATATATCCCTACTTCTGCTGAAGTACAACAAATGCAATTTTCAGGACCAGGTCAGGCTGCTGCATTTGAAGAGTATATACAACAAGACGATTACTTAAGTGAAAATCGTGGTAGTTACGCGGAACGTTATGGTGCACTTTCTCCATGGAGAAGCCGTTGGGATATTAAAGTTCTACAAGACTTTAATTTTAAAGTAGGAGGTAAAACACACACACTTCAATTAAGTGCAGATGTACTTAATGTCGGTAATCTTATTAATAGCGAATGGGGTGTTGTAGAAGTACCAAACAGTATTCAGCCTTTAGGCGTAAGTGTTGATGCGAGTAATGTGCCAACTTATACTTTTGATGGTAATTTAACTGAAACATTTAGTGCCGATGCTAGTTTACAGTCTAGATGGCAAGCACAATTTGGAATTCGATATATTTTCTAAAGAAGAAAACCATATAAATATGTAAATTTGCGCTCTTAATTAAGGGCGCATTTTTTATGAAAAAGATTCAAGTAATACAGGTCGTTTTTTTAGCTGCATTTTTATTCTGTACAAGCTGTAAGAGTGAAAGGGGAGCTACTATAAGTAAGTCGAAACTTATTGAAGTATTTAAAGCTTCAAAATCTGACTACCCTAATATTAGTGTACACCGAGGAGGCAAAGGGATAAAAGACTATCCTGAGAATTGTCTGGAAACCATCCAACATGTTAACGATAGTATCTCTGCGATTTTCGAAATTGATGTAGCACAAACCAAAGATGGGATATTAATACTTATGCATGATAATTCTATAGATAGAACTACTAACGGAAGTGGTTCGGTAAAGAATTTATCATATGATGAACTAAAAGATTATAATTTAATAGATGATTTTGGGAATGAAACAACTTTTAAAATTCCATTGTTTTCTGATGTTTTAAAATGGGGCAAAGCGAATAATGTCATTCTTACAATCGATATAAAAAGAAGTGTAAGCCAAGAAACAGTGATAAAAGCGATCAGGGATATGGAAGCTGAAGACATAAGCATTATTATTACCTATGATTTAGCACAAACGCAATCGGCTTATGCACTAGCTCCAGATCTGTTATTATCAGTTTCTGCTAGAAATAATGATGAGTTAGACCGATTATTGCAAACCAAAATACCTACTGAGAATATGTTGGCTTTTACCGGGACACGTTTGTCGGATGCATCACTATATAAAAGACTTCACGATGAAGATATCTTATGTATTCTTGGAACTCTTGGTAACTTAGATAAACAGGCAGAAGCTCGTGGAGAGCAAATGTATAAACGCTGGTATGAATTAGGTGTAGATATATTGGCTACAGACAGACCCTTTAAGGCTTACAACGCTATTAATTAAATGAGAATTATGAAATACTCTAGACTAACAAAAGAGCAGTTTGAAGAACTACATCAAGAATTTATCAACTTTTTGGCAACGCAATCAATAACTGCAGAGGAGTGGGAAACTATCAAAGCAGAGAAACCTGAAGTTGCCGAAGAGGAGCTGGATATTTTTAGCGACCTGGTATGGGAAGGTGTTCTAAGTAAAGTCGAGTATCTAGAACATATATCGCCTCAACAATTGCACTTATTTCATTGTGATACTAACGAAATGCACCTCATTGCATTAAAGCTTAAAGTATCCGATGTTAACCTAACAACCAAAGAAGGCTTCCAGTGGCTTCGAGAAAATTTGCTGTCAGATGATATCGAATTTTACAATGCGAAGAAATCTTATTCTGAAGATAAATATCAAGATATTTTCAATATCATTCACCAAGGCGGAGTTATCACCAAAGGCCAACTCTTTGAGTATTTTGAAAAAATAATAGGCTGATTATTCGTATCGTAATGATTCTATTGGGTCTAATTTTGCAGCTTTCGTTGCAGGATAAAGACCAGAAACAACTGCTACAATAAATGCGATGGTAGTTGCCCATATCATGGCAAACCAAGGCGTGGTAAACTGTAAGTCTACTGCAGCAGAAAAGATCCATCCGATGAGTATACCTAGGAGTATTCCGAAGATACCTCCAAGCTGACCAACAATAACAGTTTCAATAAAAAACTGGAATGCAATTGTTTTGCGCTTTGCACCTAGTGCTTTACGAACACCTATTTCTCTAGTTCGCTCTGTAACAGATACTAACATAATATTCATTAAAGCAATAGTTGAACCAAAAATTGTAATAATACTGATTACCCAAGCTGCAATATAGAGGACTCCGGTTATAGATGCAACCCTATTAATTAGATCATCACTACGTTCTAACCCAAAGTTATTTTCTTCTATAGGATTTAAGCCTCTGACATTACGAAATGTAAGGATGGCATCATCCTGAGCACCTTCTAACATATCCTTTTTTTCGGTCTTAATACTGATGCTGTAATTGATGTTTGGATTCGTAAATATGGTACGTGCTTTTTGAATAGGCAATATGACAGTGAGGTCTCTGTTGTTTCCAAAAGTAGCGCCCTTAGATTTCAAATACCCAACAACTTTAAATTTTGAACCTCTGACACTGACGGTTTTGTTAATTGGGTTTTCATCAGGGAATAAAGCTTTCACCATATCACTACCTATAATGCAAACCGCATTGTTATTTTCAATGTCAAAGAAATTAAAAGCTCTACCGGCCTCTAGATCTAAGCCGGAATTTTCTAAATAATGTTGATTGGCACCAATTATAGTGGATTCCGGATCTGTTTTTAAATTATCATATTTTACCTCTGCGGTTCTAGTACCGTAAAAGGATACCGATGTTTTTGTAAATGGGAAATCGTAGTTATCTTGGAAATCTTTAATATTGCGGTAGCTGATAATTGGATTGATCTTTTGGCGTTCTCTACGACTTTGACGACGCGTATTAAACTCGTATCGCTGAATATTAAACGTATTGGCTCCCATAGAAGAAAAATCACTGGAGATTGTATTCTCTAATGCAGATACACCACTTAAGATACCAACTAATGCCATAATACCTATGGCTATGATCATTACTGTGAGAATGGTTCTTAGAAGCTGACTTTTAATAGAACCAAAGGCAATTTTAATATTTTCTTTAATTAATGAAAACATAACTTATATGTGTAATCTGGTGTTAGTTTTCCTATAAGACTACTTAATCACAATAAAGTTACTATAATTTTGAAATTACTTACGTTTGCCTGTAAAATTTATAATATTTTTGTGACAAATTAAGCAGTAAATGGCTCAAAAACCAACTATTCCTAAAGGGACGAGAGATTTTAATGCAGCAGAGGTTGCTAAACGTAATTACATCATTAATACCATAAGAACACAATTTCAACGTTATGGGTTTTTGCCTATAGAAACCCCTAGTTTTGAAAATTCTGAAACTTTGATGGGGAAATACGGTGATGAAGGGGATCGCTTAATTTTTAAAATATTGAATTCCGGTGAGTACCTTAAGAAATTAAATGACGACGATTACAACTCAAAATTAGAGTCTAAATTTACACCGAAGATTTCTGAAAAAGCACTGCGTTATGACCTCACAGTCCCATTTGCAAGATACGTTGTACAGCACCAAAATGAGATTGCTTTCCCTTTTAAACGCTATCAAATACAGCCGGTTTGGCGTGCAGATCGTCCACAAAAAAGCCGTTATAGAGAGTTTTTTCAATGCGACGCTGATGTTGTCGGTTCTAAATCTCTATGGCAAGAAGTTGAATTTGTACAACTGTACGACGCTGTATTTACAGCTTTAAACTTGGAAGGCGTAACCATAAAGATTAATAATCGAAAGATTCTTTCCGGCATAGCTGAAGTTATTGGGGCTCAAGATAAATTAATCGATTTTACGGTAGCTCTTGATAAATTAGATAAGATAGGAGAGGATAAGGTGAAAGAAGAAATGCTTTCTAAAGGTATTAATAAAGCTGGTATAGATAAGTTACAACCACTTTTTGTATTGAAAGGTTCATTTAATGAACAAATTTCAGAACTTAAAGCCATACTAAATACTTCAGAAATAGGATTAAAAGGCATCTTTGAACTTGAATTTATAGGAAAAGCGATCAGTGAATTACAATTAGAATCTGCTCGTTTTGAATTAGATGTTACATTAGCTAGAGGGCTCAACTACTACACAGGTGCTATTTTTGAAGTTGCCGCACCTGAAGGTGTTTCTATAGGTTCTATTGGTGGTGGTGGTCGCTATGATGACCTCACAGGGATATTTGGACTTAAAGATATGAGTGGTGTTGGGATAAGCTTTGGCTTAGATCGTATTTATGATGTTTTGGAGGCTTTAGATGGTTTCCCGATGACCATATCAGAAACGTCTAAAGTATTGTTCATAAACTTTGGTGAAGTTGAAGCGATGCAATGTATGAGAGCAATCAGAGCATTAAGGACTTCTGGAGTTAAAGCCGAGCTATATCCGGATAATGCTAAAATGAAAAAGCAAATGACTTATGCTAACAGGCGACAAATTCCTTATGTGGTTCTAGTAGGCGAGGAAGAACTAAATTCAGATACATACACATTAAAACAAATGGATACCGGGGAGCAGAATAAATTCTCTTTGGATGATCTGATCAAAACATTACAATAATAAAAATCCCAAAGGACTACACTTTGGGATTTTTATTTGATACTGACGTTATAATTATTTGACAATTATTTTTTTAGTAACAGAGCCGTAAAGTGTTCTTAGTTTTAGAATATAAGTACCTGTACTTAGATTTTTGATTGGGTACTCATTATAACGACTTTGGTATAAATCAGCATTAGTATATACAGATTGCCCCAGTATATTATAAAGTTCAAGTTGTTTTAATTCTGTTTGATTTGGGTTTAAAATCACTACAGCATCTCTGTTATTAGAATAATACATGGTAAGCTCATTAAGAACCTCTTCGTTTTCTGATAATGTATCAGGAATATTGAACGTCAATTCAAAGCGATTCAGATATTCTCCTGCTGTCAAATGTATCTGGAAATCAGAAAGTCTTAGGTCATGGTAAATGTCCGTGTCTAGATCATGGATGTAAATATTTAAATCATCCGGTACATTTTCTAATTCGTCAATAGTTATGGTATTAACTCCATCATCATCGGTATGTAATCCGATAGGAATTACAGTTGTCATTTCATCTATAGCATCGTACCCCTGAATATTGTATTTTTCATTGTTTATCATCCAGTACATATCATCTACTAAAGCATCCTGAAGAGAAGCATCAAAACCTCTGTCTACTCCTGCAGTAGCTAAGCTATCTACTGTTAATAATAACTGACGGTGTATTGTATTTATAGAGTTGAATCCGATTCTGAATTTCATACGTTCATCTGCTGATGTACTTTCATCATTCTGCACTACAGCAGATCTTACAAATACAGAGCTGGAACCTTCTTTTTCAAAAATACGCTGACCATTATTAAAGTTAAGTGTGCCTGTATTTTCTCCTACTACAAAGAAGCCTTGACCAACAGGGATATATCTGCCTGGCAACTTCTTAGGTGTTCCACCTGTGCCAACGTCCGGATCATTAGTTCCGTAAGACGGCGCAGCTACAGCTCCAGAGAAGTTATAGGTTGCATAACCCCCTTGGTATTCTTGTAAAATATGAGATCCACCACCCCAATGTTCCCAGAAATATAAGGTACCACTAATAGTTGGTGTCGCGTCCGGATTGTCATCGTAATCTAATACCAATCCGTTATCTCTGATAAACTGATCAGCATCTATAGCAGAAGGGTATGGATTACCAATAAGGTAATTATTACCTGCATTAAGTGTTAAATTGATATCACCATTATTCGGCTTACCTGTAAACACATAGTTCTGATCTGTTAATATAGATCCGGTTCCGGGGCCTTTCATTGTATAACCTTCTCCAGCTTTCATAGTTCCTGTGCTACCTACATGTTGCCAAGACGAATAGTCATCATCAAGATGGTTGTCAAACTTCCATATCCAGTATGAAGCTAAGCCAATAGGAGAGGAGTTAGTTCCATCATAACTGTTAGTAATAAAATTGATAGCAGCTGGATTATCAGGATCACTACCGTCCATAAGAACACTAGCTACTGTATAATCTGCATTGTTTTGCGATCCATTGATTTGACCTACCGGTGAAGACCAATAGTTATAGGTGAAGGTATCTGAAGTACCTTGCTGATCTTGCTCAATTTTTCCAATACTGGTTGCATCAAGCATACTGTCTGCACCTTGTACAAGTTGAGATTCTCCTTCAAGATCAATAAACCCATCAAGTTTTAGATACCAAGAAACATTTAATTCAGAATCATTTGTAACATGATATTCGATTGGATTAGACCCAGCATCTAGTTGATTAATAAATAGCCCCAAATGCTGTTGTTTACCATTATAAGTAACATCATCGTGCTCAACTCTTACAATAGACCAATCGTAAGTAATGGCATCGTCTCCGTTGATTCCGTCCGAAGCATTGTGAACTGCTATATTTAAAGCACCACTTTGTTGTGTTACAAAAGGCATTGGAGCAGACTGATAATCTATTAGCTTGAAGTTATACATTCTTGCACCGGTACCTACATCAACAGTAGCTGTACTTAAATCATCTGCAATATCACCTTTGTAAGTGTCTAGTCTAAAATATCGTGTAAGGTTGGTCCAAGATAATGTATTGACATTTCTTGGAATCACTGTTCCCCTAACGTCTGTGTTATCCTCAATCTCTTGATAAACCACTTTTTGGAATTCATCAGTAGATAAAGCCACATCAAATAAACGCACTTCATCAATAAAGCCTCTATAAAAATCTAATCCGGCATTTGCTCGTCTACCTATAGTAAAATTAGAAGTATCTGTATTAAGATTTCCTGACTTGCTAAATGAATTGATCAATTCGCCATTGACATAAAGTCTTAGGCTATTACCACTGCTACTGTAGGTGGCTCCTACATGTACCCATTGATTGGTAGGTAATGCTGTTCCGGAATGAACATTAGCCCCATTTGTTTCTACAAAAACACGGTTATCCGGATATAATCTTAAATAGAAATTGTTCTGACCAAATAAATAACGTACACTCCCCGTACCTGAAGGATCAATCTTAATCCAGCCCATAAGCGTGATTTCTCCCCAGCCACTTGTAATAGAGGTGTCCTGTATGTAATCATTTCTACCATCAAAGTAGAGTTGTAGTTTCATATTTAAATCCCTTGGAGAACCAAAGGCTGTATCATCAGTATCAAAAAGATTGACTATTCCATCACCTTCATCATCCATGGTGTCATCAATAATACCATCATTATTAGCATCTAAATTTGCGTATAAAGTATTAGAGATATCAAAAGTACTACCATCAGAAGTTAGATCCATATAATCTGGTGTACCATCACCATCTGTGTCTAAGACATAATAAGTGTGTCCCATACCTTGATTAGAGTTACCATAAGCGGTACTCATGGTACCTCCTTCAAAATAGTCATAGACATCTAAAATCCCATCAGAGAAATATTCTGAAGTTCCATCGGCATTGGTGTCTTTTTCACGGACCAGATCACTATCGTTTCCATCACCAACACCATCACCGTCAATATCACCATCACCGTTTTGGTAACTACTACTAGCTGTATTTCCTGCACCAGATTCATCAACGTCAAAAATAGCGTCGTTATCAGAATCTAAGTCTATATAGTTTGGCACACCATCAGAGTCAGTATCAAGTACTGTAAATGATTCTGCCGCATCGTGCATACCATTTGAGTTAGCATCTACCCAAGTATCAATGATCCCTTTACCATTACTAGTTGTCCCTAGTCCGGCTTCAACAACATCTGGAATACCGTCGTTGTCAGAATCGAGATCAAAAACATCAGCAACACCATCACTATCTGTGTCACATAAAGTTTGGGTAATTTCAATATCATCAATGGCTAAGTCATTTCCGGCTCCTCCCGTTTCATTATTGTAGAAGAAAACGTTAAACTCAGAGACATTAAAAGTTAAGTCTGCTGAAAAATTATACCAGTCACCAGTTAAGTTCCCTGCTGTAGTTGGAGCAATATCTCCTGTAGATATAGAAGCAAGTACATTATCATTAACATCTCTAAATTCTACTAAAATATTAGGGCGTAATCTAGTGGCAATCCCAGGAGCGTCAGTACGGTCTAGATTAATTACCCAAAAACTATAGGTAACCGGAACACCAGGTAAAGCACCTGTAATACTTGCTGTGTAGAAAATACCCGGGTCATATGAAGCGTTGAACATAGCCATTCTACCATTTGTGTCTCCAGGCGTATGATCTTCTCCTAAATACCAGTAATTATCTGCCCATGATGCTACTTCACCATTTGGTGTATCGTCAATTCCATCACCATCAGCAGCTTTATAATATACAGTATACTCACCATCGTTAAGATCATCACCTCCAAAACACCCACCTGTACCATCTTCATAACAATAGGTAGTTACGGCATTATATGTTGTGTTTATAGTCGTTCTATTACCAAAACCAAACGTTTCATTTAAAAACTTATAGTTAGTAGTTATAGCTATACTCGAATTTTTACAAGCTAACTCTTCATCGGTATCCGAGATTCCATCATTATCATCATCTATATCTCTATCGTCATAGACACCATCACCATCACTATCAAAGAAACTTTCAGTAGCTCTGGCATTAATAATAAAGGTGTATGGGGCTTCATTACTATCATTGTTGTTTATGGTCACTGTAGTAGTGGCTAAACCTAAACTTAAAGAGTTAAATCGTATTTCTAAATAGGTTTTATCTCCAGCACCTACAGAACTAGAAGGTGTATTAACTATTGAGAAATCTGTAGTATTAGATATACTAACGCTAGATATAGTTAGAGTAGCATTACCTTCATTGGCAATAGTGAATCCTCTTTGCATGGTGATCCCATATTGCGTAGTACCAAAGTCTGTATTATCTATAGGGCTAGGTGTAGTATCACCATCATTTATAGTAATACCATTACTACTGATATCAATTTCAGGAGCAGATGGGTAAGGATTAACATTGAAAGCGTTTAATACTGGTGTATAAGATAAAACGAATACAACGAGTGCAAGTCTTAATAGATGTGTAGTCTTTTTCATAAGAGGTTAAATTTAGTTTGGGGCTAAATAACTTTCTTTGAGGGTTGTACAAACTTACATCAAGGGGTTTAGAGCTTTTAAATAATTCGATAAACGGTAGTTTTATTTACTTGAAGAGGCTTAAACTGTTATTTTAATCGATGAAATACAATATATGTGTATTAGGTAATGTACTTATTATCAGTAGTTAATAAAATAAAAAGCCCCGATATGATCGAGGCTTCTTAATGTAAGTTAAGATTTAAAGATTTGGGTAAATTATTTGACTAAAACTTTTTTAGATACTGAACCGCTAACAGTATATAACTTAATAATATAAGCTCCAGTACTTAAGTTCTTAACTTCATATTCAGAGTAACCGCTCTCTGAAATATCATTCATAGTCCATACAGATTGTCCAAGAATGTTGAACATTTCTATGGATTTGATTTCTAATCCATTAGGATTTAAAAGGACTACTTTTTCTTTATCATTAGAGTATAATACATCTACACCCTCTGTTTCGTTATCATCTATGCTAAGTGCATTTCCATCTCTAAAAGTGATTTCGAAACGCGTTAAGTATTCACCTGCATTTAAGAAGATCTCATAGTCTGAGTCTCTTAAGTCATGGTACACACCTAAGTCTTTATCGTGTACATATATTTCAATATCAGAAGGAACATTTTCCAGCTCATCGATAGTAATGGTGTTAAGACCGTCTGTGTCGGTGGTAATACCGATAGGATAAACTGTTGTTTCTTCTAACTCATCACTAGCTTGAATAATATACTTTTCATCATTTAGCATCCAATACATATCATCTATTTGTGCTTCGTTCATTTTAGCATCATAAGCCCAGTCTACACCTGCACTTGCACTTTCATCAATAGTTAATAAAAGCTGTCTATGGATTGTATTTACTGAATTGAACCCTATTCTGAGTTTAATTCTGGTGTCTTCATATTCCATGTTTGAAGCCTGTTGTGTTGTAAGCTCGCTAGATCGTACAAATACAGAACTTGCAGAACCTTCTCTTTGGAATACACGTTGACCATTATTAAAGTTAATCGTTCCTGTGTTCTCACCGGTTACGAAGAATCCTTGACCTACAGGGATATAACGCCCAGGTAATTTTGTTGGTGTACCGCCAGTAGCTACATCCGGGTCATTTGTACCGTAAGATGCTGCACCTACCGCACCAGAGAAGTTATAAGTTGCATAACCACCTTGGTACTCTGCTAAGATGTGAGATCCGCCACCCCAATGCTCCCAGAAGTATAGTGTACCACTTAAAAGAGGTGTCGTATCTGGTGAGTCATCAAATAATAGCTCTGGACCATTATCCATTATAAATTGATTAGCATCTATAGCAGAAGGGTACGGGTTACCTACAAGATAATCGTTGCCTGCATTAATAGTTAGGTTAATATCACCGTTATTAGGTTTTCCTAAGTATACATAGTTCTGGTCTGTTAAGATCGTACCTGTGCCAGGCCCTTTCATTGTGAATCCTTCACCAGCATCGATGTTACCAGACTGTCTTACATGCTGCCAAGCTGAATAATCATCACTTGTTAAGTTTGCAAATTTCCAAATCCAGTAATCTGCTATAGTGATAGGGCTCGTCGCAGAACCGTCATAACCGGCGGCAGTAAAGTTAACACTATTAACACCGTCATGTAATATGTCTGAAACCGTGTACCTGTAGTCATTTGTTCCTAAATCAGTTACACCAACAGGTGATGACCAATAGTTATATGTAAATGTATCTGCTGTACCTTGTTGATCTCTTTCAAGCTCACCGTTAACAGCTACAACTAGATCACTATCTGTATTTTGAATTAATTGAGATTCACCTTCAAGATCTATCTTACCGGTAAGGCTTAAGTAATGTGTTACTGTAAGTCCATTACCTGTATTTGTTAAGGTATTACCATTTAATGTTAATTCATTAGCATCAACATAAAGTCCTAATACAGACCTGTTATCATTAACTGCAGCAGGTAATGAAGAATTATCCATAGTAACATTATGAGATGTTCTTACAATATTCCAGCTTACAGTTTGATTGGCATCTACAATTGAAGTAGATCCAGGGATGTATTGTACATCACCATTGGTCCATGTCGTACTTGTATCCCAATCACCATTTTGAGTAGACTCATATGGTAGGGGAGCAGTTTGTCTATCGACAGTATTTAAATTTCTTAAGGCACCTTGACGACTATTGCCAGATGCATCTTCTACATTGGTATAGGTGTAGGTAGACATTGGGTAATATCCTTCTAATTCATTCCATGCTACAGCAGCAACTTCATCTTTAGTTACTGTATTCGGTAAAACACTACCAGATACAAAACTACTGTTGTCTTGGATCTCCTGATTCATAACATAGCGCAATTGATCAGCTGTTAAGGCTGTACTCCATACACGTACTTCATCTATATTTCCTTGGAAGTGGGCTGTTGGTGTATTCTTACCCGCAGCAGCAATATAAAACGATTCTGTTGTAGCCACAGGAGCTGTTCGTGCTGCAGAGTTATCTAAGACACCATCAATATAGATATATACTGTAGTACCATTATATACGGCAGCAACATGATGCCATTCATCATCAGGAATACTAGTATTCGATGTTAATGTTTGGTCTGAACCATTCTTCCAGAATACCTGAATTGAATTATCATTTAGAATTCTAAGATCATAACCTTGAGTGAAAGCTGCATCACGCTTAGAAACTATAGAAGATGTACCAGAATCTGAAGCATCACGTTTAACCCATGCTGAAATAGTAAATCCGGCAGGATCAACATCTAAGTTATCTCCCATATCCATATAGTCTACTGAGCCATCAAAGTATACAGAACGTACAACTACTACTTGAGGGGCATAACCAAAAGTAATGTACTTAGTACCATCAAAATCATATTCTGTTTCTAAGTTTCCACTACCGTCAGGTGTCATTACTCTATAATCTGCAGTAGGGTCAAAAATACCGTTGTCAGAAATAAACATATAATAACTTCCTGGTGGGCTAATATTACGTATCGCATTTTGAGGAATAGAAATCTTTACTCTAGATACATCACCACCAGTTTCAACAAATTTCCATACACGTTGCATACCTATAAAAGATACATCAGTGTTTAATGCCGGAGTAATTCCTGCACTCATATTTACCATAATGGTAGAAGCGGCCAGATTAAGATCAACACCATTATTACCCCACATTAAGAACTCTTTATCATTTAAATTTGTTGGGTTAGACGTTTTATTGTCTTCATTGGTGTCATAGATGTCAGTTAAACCTACAGTTAGGATTCCTTCGATAGGCCCGGTTCCATCCACTGCATTGTTAACACTGCTCGATTGTTTTTGATCTAATTCTGAAGCATCATCTCTACCGATACCCGCAATATCAAAGTTGTATCCAGCATTAGCAGACTGATCCCATATCACGGTACCGTCACTATTCACATAATCTTGAGTTGTTCCATTAACACCTAAAGTAATACCATATTTCACAGCTAAATAGGATTGAATTCTATTACGTGCTGTTGTAAGGTTAGTATCATCATTAGTAGCAGAATAAGTTATTACCTCTGCAATTCTACCATCAAAACTTCCATTCCAGTATTGACTTCTTCCTAACCAATATCTAGCATTATCAACCGTAGAGAAATCGGCAGCGTCATTTGTGACATTTCCTGTCTGAACAGCATTAAGATAAATCTCCATGTCATTTACGGCAGAATTATGTCTTATATTAATAATCCCAATTTGGTTATAATCGTGAGAACCAGAAGTATCTCCTCGACCAAAACCTGTTGCTGGAGGACCAGCTTGTGAGGTTCCTATACAGTATCCAAAAACTTCGTTAGTAAAACGCTGACTATAATTACCATACCCAAATCCAGTTACATCCTCTGCATTAATATCATTGGCTGTTGGATCCGTACTTGTAAAGGTGTCTAGCGGAATCATTGTCGTTGTAATCGTTGGATCAGGCATAATCACCACGAACATATCATCACTATTAAACCCACCAGTACCTGTTAATTCATGTCGACTACCATCATTAATGATATAAGTCATATCTCGATTTGCAGTCGTATTATCATTCTGGAATTCAATTACCGGATTAAAGTTAAAGTTCTGCGTTGTATTATGTCTGTATACAGGCTGTAATCCAGAAACAATAGCTTTTGCATTGTTCCCTCTTCCGTTATCTGTCCAAAGAGCAACACCAGCTCCATCGGTTCCTACAGTACTACCATCTATCTGGTCTGCTTTTAACCAAAGATCTAAGTTAGACGATATACCTCCAGGCCCATTTGTTGGCGTACAATATGTAGTTCCTGTAATTGTAATATTATCTATAAAAATCTCATCATCATCTTCACTAGCATCACATCGAATTCTAAATCTAGAATTTGTTCCGGCAGGGAAGGAGTAAACCGCATCTTGTAAAATAGCAGTTTTACTATAGAATATTGTTGTTGTTGTATTTTCGAATGAAGCATCCTTGTTCGCTACAACACCACTCACATACGCTTGTACTGTTGTCCAGTTGGTACCACCATCACTACTATACTCGATCATAAAATCTTCTCCGGTTTCCATGCTGTTCGCAGAAAAGAAGAATTCAAAATCAACCTTATCGTAAGCAGAAAGGTCAAAAAGCGGAGAGTCAAACGACGACGCACTACCTGCAGCATCATCATCACGTACTCGTAAACTGTAACTGCCAGCATAAGACCAAGTACCATCATTAACACGTGACGCATCAACACCACCGGAAACCCAGCCGTCTAAACCACTTTCGAAATCCGCAGTGTGAACTACAGAATTACCACACGGAGGCGGAATAAAACCGGTACCTTGTATATCAAAGTTATATGGGTTTTCATCACTGTCATTATTAGCAATGCTTACACTAGCTGTTCTTAAGCCAACAGCACTTGGATCAAACGTAATATTAAACGTTGTACTACTTCCAAAAGCTATTGAATTACTAGGAATGGCTGTTACGGTAAAATCAGCAGCATGCGTTCCGGTAATTGAAACGTAAGGTGATGCACCGGTTAAATTCAATGGTAACGATGTACCAGTATTTTGTATAGTAAATGTATTTACATTAGTGCCCCCGGCAATATCTATAGTTCCAAAATCAGTATTATCCGTTACTATAGGAGTTGTATCTCCGTCGACAATATCGGTACCACTACCTTGAACGTTCATTTCTGGCTGTGTTGTTGTACCTGTACCTTGAATATCAAAAATATAAGGGTTTTCATTTGGATCATCATTGGCTATAGTCACTGTTGCTGTTCTAAGACCAACAGCACTCGGGTTGAATGTGATCGTGAAATTTGTACTACCCCCACCTGAAGCAATAGGTGTTGTTGGGTTTGCTGTCAAAGTAAAATCTGCAGCATTAGCACCAGAAATAGAAACATATGGTGATGCTGCAGTAAGATTTAAGGCAACATTTCCTGTATTTTGAATTGTGAATGTATTTGCATTAGTACCAGCTGCGACATCTACAGACCCGAAATCGGTATCATCTGAAACAGAAGGTGTTGTATCATTATTAACAATTGAAGTTGCATTACCTATCAAGTCAATTTCCGGAGCAGATGCTGTAGCATTTAAACTCACATTATCAACAGCAATATCACTACTCCAACCACCTGTGGTGGCACCAGATGTGGCACTGAATCGTATTTTTATAGTTTGCCCTACATAAGCTGACAGGTCTATCGTATCTGTAAACCAGGCATTACTCATGTTTCCTGAAAAACTTCTTAAGTTGGTTGGATAGGTAGATCCATTGTCTGTACTCACATCCACATTTAAAGTTCCAACATCAGCACCATACATATGGTAACTGTAGCTAAAACTTGGACTGGTTACAGCTGTAAGATCAAAGCATGGACTTTCCAAGTTTGCGGTCATACTTGGGTGTCCAACACCACTAACAGAGGCCTCGATATACATATACCAGGTATCTCCATTACCGGAGAATGGTCCTGTACCTGTTGAAGGTGTTCCTCCAGAGTCTCTGGTAAAATCAATATTATCACCTGTGTCTTGTGTCCATCCGCCTACTCCAGTTTCAAAATTCTCTGAATAAGGGTAGGTGGTTATAGTTGAACCACAAGTCTGTGAAAATGAATAACTAGTAAAAAGTACGGCAAATATGATGGCATACTTTTTTAATGAAAGCGTAGTAGTTGTCTTCATAAGCGGTTAAATTTTTAGTTTGGGGACTAAATATTTGCTTCAAAAATAAGTTACAACTCTATGAAATGCAAAAAAAATCGACGAAATGCACATTTA
The DNA here is from genome assembly GCA_965230605.1 of Winogradskyella sp. Lineage (GTDB taxonomy): Bacteria > Bacteroidota > Bacteroidia > Flavobacteriales > Flavobacteriaceae > CBDDLD01. Next base: position 1,212,858 of record CBDDLD010000004.1, read on the forward strand.
TATTTTAAAATGTTGATTATCAATGATTTAAAATTTTAATTTTTCCAGGAATATATCAGTAATTACTTAAAAATAGAAACAAAAAAACAGCTAAATAGTTAACATTTAGCTGTTTAATTGGATTTAGCTAGGGGAATAGATTAGAATTTTATGAGCTTTTTCATAACACTAATTCCATTAGAACGATCAGTCAGTCTTATAAAGTAAGGCGCCTGTTCTAAATCATCTAAATCATTAATTACAATATTACCTTCATTATTTGAGATATGTACGCGGTTGTAAACAATTCTGCCATTCAAGTCGAATATTCTTATCGTCATTTCACTACCGATTAATGATGTAGGTAGTTCAACAATGATTTGTGTATTGAATGGGTTAGGGCGAATTGAAACATCTTTCTCATCAAAATCATCAACATCTAAAGTATTGTTAGTAATGGTTACTGTAGCAGTACAGTCAGTAGTATTACCATTTGTATCTGTCACAGTTAATGTCACTGTATTATCTCCAATATCTAAAGTTGTGAAACTTGAAGGTGAAACACTAATAGATGCAATACCACAGTTATCTGAAGATCCATTATCGATCTGACCAGCTGTAATGGTTGCGTTTCCTGTCATATCTAGTTCAACTGAGATGTCTTGAGTCACACAAACCGGATCTATAGTATCATCAATTACGATGTCTTGAGTCTGCTGAACAGAGTTACCCGCTGCATCGGTATACGTCCACGTAATAGTCGTAGAAGCAGTGATTGGTAAACTCGCTGTTGCAGGTGATGTACCGTTAATTGTACCATCACAGTTATCCGTTGCAGTTGGTGGTGTCAAAGACGTCACCGAACACTGCGCATTAATATCTGGAAGGTTAGTCACATCCGCTACCGGATTCGTTGTATCATCAATTACAATATCTTGAGTCTGCTGAACAGAGTTACCAGCTGCATCGGTATAGGTCCACGTAATAGTCGTAGAAGTCGTAATTGGTAAACTTGCTGTTGCAGGTGATGTACCATTGATTGTACCATCACAGTTATCCGTTGCAGTTGGTGGTGTCAGAGAAGTCACCGAACACTGCGCGTTGATATCTGGAAGGTTCGTTACATCCGCTACCGGATTCGTAGTATCATCAATTACGATGTCTTGAGTCTGCTGAACAGAGTTACCCGCTGCATCGGTATACGTCCACGTAATAGTCGTAGAAGCAGTGATTGGTAAACTCGCTGTTGCAGGTGATGTACCGTTAATTGTACCATCACAGTTATCCGTTGCAGTTGGTGGTGTCAGAGACGTCACCGAACACTGCGCATTAATATCTGGAAGGTTCGTTACATCCGCTACCGGATTCGTAGTATCATCAATTACAATATCTTGAGTCTGCTGTACAGAGTTACCAGCTGCATCGGTATACGTCCACGTAATAGTCGTAGAAGCCGTGATTGGTAAACTTGCTGTTGCAGGTGATGTACCATTGATTGTACCATCACAGTTATCTGTTGCTGTTGGAGGTGTCAGAGACGTCACTGAACACTGCGCGTTGATATCTGGAAGGTTCGTTACATCCGCTACCGGGTTGGTAGTATCATCAATTACAATATCTTGAGTCTGCTGAACAGAGTTACCCGCTGCATCGGTATACGTCCACGTAATAGTCGTCGATGATGTAATTGGTAAACTTGCTGTTGCAGGCGATGTACCATTGATTGTACCATCACAGTTATCTGTTGCTGTTGGAGGTGTCAGAGACGTCACTGAACACTGCGCGTTGATATCTGGAAGGTTCGTTACATCCGCTACCGGGTTGGTAGTATCATCAATTACGATGTCTTGAGTCTGCTGAACAGAGTTACCTGCTGCATCGGTATACGTCCATGTAATAGTCGTAGAAGCAGTGATTGGTAAACTCGCTGTTGCAGGTGATGTACCGTTAATAGTTCCATCACAGTTATCCGTTGCAGTTGGTGGTGTCAGAGACGTCACCGAACACTGCGCATTAATATCTGGAAGGTTCGTTACATCCGCTACCGGGTTGGTAGTATCATCAATTACGATGTCTTGAGTCTGCTGAACAGAGTTACCTGCTGCATCGGTATACGTCCATGTAATAGTCGTAGAAGCAGTGATTGGTAAACTCGCTGTTGCAGGTGATGTACCATTGATTGTACCATCACAGTTATCCGTTGCAGTTGGTGGTGTCAAAGACGTCACCGAACACTGCGCGTTGATATCTGGAAGGTTCGTTACATCCGCTACCGGGTTGGTAGTATCATCAATTACAATATCTTGAGTCTGCTGAACAGAGTTACCCGCTGCATCGGTATAGGTCCACGTAATGGTCGTCGATGATGTAATTGGTAAACTCGCTGTTGCAGGTGATGTACCATTGATTGTACCATCACAGTTATCCGTTGCAGTTGGTGGTGTCAAAGACGTCACCGAACACTGCGCATTGATATCTGGAAGGTTCGTTACATCCGCTACCGGATTCGTTGTATCATCAATTACGATGTCTTGAGTCTGCTGAACAGAGTTACCCGCTGCATCGGTATAGGTCCACGTAATAGTCGTGGATGATGTAATTGGTAAACTCGCTGTTGCAGGAGATGTACCGTTAATTGTACCATCACAGTTATCCGTTGCAGTTGGTGGTGTCAAAGACGTCACTGAACACTGCGCGTTGATATCTGGAAGGTTCGTTACATCCGCTACCGGGTTGGTAGTATCATCAATTACAATATCTTGAGTCTGCTGAACAGAGTTACCCGCTGCATCGGTATAGGTCCACGTAATGGTCGTCGATGATGTAATTGGTAAACTCGCTGTTGCAGGTGATGTACCGTTAATTGTACCATCACAGTTATCCGTTGCAGTTGGTGGTGTCAAAGACGTCACCGAACACTGCGCATTGATATCTGGAAGGTTCGTTACATCCGCTACCGGGTTGGTAGTATCATCAATTACAATATCTTGAGTCTGCTGAACAGAGTTACCCGCTGCATCGGTATACGTCCACGTAATAGTCGTCGATGATGTAATTGGTAAACTTGCTGTTGCAGGCGATGTACCATTGATTGTACCATCACAGTTATCTGTTGCTGTTGGAGGTGTCAGAGACGTCACTGAACACTGCGCGTTGATATCTGGAAGGTTCGTTACATCCGCTACCGGGTTGGTAGTATCATCAATTACAATATCTTGAGTCTGCTGTACGCTATTACCCGCTGCATCCGTATAGGTCCACGTAATAGTCGTCGATGATGTAATTGGTAAACTAGCTGTTGCAGGCGATGTACCATTGATTGTACCATCACAGTTATCCGTTGCAGTTGGTGGTGTCAGAGAAGTCACCGAACACTGCGCGTTGATATCTGGAAGGTTCGTTACATCCGCTACCGGGTTGGTAGTATCATCAATTACAATATCTTGAGTTTGCTGAACAGAGTTACCCGCTGCATCCGTATACGTCCACGTAATGGTCGTCGATGATGTAATTGGTAAACTCGCTGTTGCAGGCGATGTACCGTTAATTGTACCATCACAGTTATCCGTTGCAGTTGGTGGTGTCAAAGACGTCACTGAACACTGCGCATTAATATCTGGAAGGTTCGTTACATCCGCTACCGGGTTGGTAGTATCATCAATTACAATATCTTGAGTCTGCTGAACAGAGTTACCCGCTGCATCGGTATACGTCCACGTAATAGTCGTGGATGATGTAATTGGTAAACTAGCCGTAGCAGGCGATGTACCATTGATTGTACCATCACAGTTATCCGTTGCAGTTGGTGGTGTCAAAGACGTCACCGAACACTGCGCATTAATATCTGGAAGGTTAGTGACATCCGCTACCGGATTCGTTGTATCATCAATTACGATATCTTGAGTCTGCTGCACGCTATTACCCGCTGCATCGGTATACGTCCACGTAATAGTCGTCGATGATGTAATTGGTAAACTTGCTGTTGCAGACGATGTACCGTTAATTGTACCATCACAGTTATCTGTTGCTGTTGGTGGTGTCAGAGACGTCACCGAACACTGCGCGTTGATATCTGGAAGGTTCGTTACATCCGCTACCGGGTTGGTAGTATCATCAATTACAATATCTTGAGTTTGCTGAACAGAGTTACCTGCTGCATCGGTATAGGTCCACGTAATAGTCGTAGAAGCAGTGATAGGTAAACTAGCTGTTGCAGGTGATGTACCATTGATTGTACCATCACAGTTATCCGTTGCAGTTGGTGGTGTCAAAGACGTCACTGAACACTGCGCATTAATATCTGGAAGGTTCGTTACATCCGCTACCGGATTCGTAGTATCATCAATTACGATGTCTTGAGTCTGCTGTACGCTATTACCAGCTGCATCGGTATAGGTCCACGTAATAGTCGTGGATGATGTAATTGGTAAACTAGCCGTAGCAGGCGATGTACCATTGATTGTACCATCACAGTTATCCGTTGCAGTTGGTGGTGTCAAAGACGTCACCGAACACTGCGCATTAATATCTGGAAGGTTAGTGACATCCGCTACCGGATTCGTTGTATCATCAATTACAATATCTTGAGTTTGCTGAACAGAGTTACCTGCTGCATCGGTATACGTCCACGTAATAGTCGTAGAAGCAGTGATTGGTAAACTCGCTGTTGCAGGCGATGTACCGTTAATTGTACCATCACAGTTATCCGTTGCAGTTGGTGGTGTCAGAGAAGTCACCGAACACTGCGCATTAATATCTGGAAGGTTAGTTACATCCGCTACCGGGTTGGTAGTATCATCAATTACAATATCTTGAGTTTGCTGAACAGAGTTACCTGCTGCATCGGTATACGTCCAAGTAATGGTCGTAGAAGCAGTGATAGGTAAACTTGCTGTTGCAGGTGATGTACCGTTAATAGTTCCATCACAGTTATCCGTTGCAGTTGGTGGTGTCAGAGAAGTCACCGAACACTGCGCATTGATATCTGGAAGGTTCGTTACATCCGCTACCGGATTCGTTGTATCATCAATTACGATGTCTTGAGTTTGCTGAACAGAGTTACCTGCTGCATCGGTATACGTCCACGTAATGGTCGTAGAAGCAGTGATAGGTAAACTTGCTGTTGCAGGCGATGTACCGTTAATTGTACCATCACAGTTATCCGTTGCAGTTGGTGGTGTCAAAGACGTCACCGAACACTGCGCATTAATATCTGGAAGGTTAGTTACATCCGCTACCGGATTCGTAGTATCAGGACCAATAACAATATCCTGTGTTTGTTGTACACTATTTCCTTCAGAGTCAGTGTAGGTCCATGTAATCGTAGTTGAACTGGTAATTGGTAAACTCGCTGTTGCAGGTGATGTACCGTTAATAGTTCCATCACAGTTATCTGTTGCTGTAGGCGGTGTCAATGAAGTCACCGAACATTGATCTGTAATATCCGGAAGGTTAATAACATCAACTACAGGATTCACATTATCTTCAACAGTAACATTAGCAGTACATGTATCGGTTTGTCCATCAGCATCTTCAACAGTTAAAGTGACCACTACTGGTGTACCTATGTTAGTACAGTTAAACGTATCAATATCTAAACTGAAGCTTGTAATACCTACATCATCAGAAGAACCATTATCAATCTGTGAAGGTATAATGGTTGCATTACCAGTACCATCAAGCTGAACTGTAATATCTTGACAAACTGCTACCGGAGGTGCAGAAAGCACAACTTCATCAGAAGTCACATTAATAGCGTCAATAGCCATATCACTATTAAAGCCGGTACCTGTCAATCCGTTGAAGCGTAATTTTATAGTTTGACCGTCATATAATGATAAGTCAACTGCTTGTGTGGTCCATGCTGCACCAGTACTACCTTGTTGCTCTCCAGAAATACTAAAGAGAGAAGTATAATTTGCGCCATTATCAGTACTCACCTCTAAAGATAGGGTACCCATATCAGCACCAAACATATGGTAGTCAAATTGAATTTGAGCATTTTCACGACCACTAAAGTCAATACATGGACTTGTTAAATAAGCCGTCATATTTGGGTTTCCAGGAGGAGAGACATTTGTAGAAGCTTCTGTATACATGTAGAAGGTTCCTTCACTAGCTGAACCAGGACCAGTATTTGTAGATGGTGTTCCATTATCATCTCTTGTCCAATCAATATCATCTACAGATCCATTAGCGGATTGGCTCCATAACCCTATACCGGTTTCAAAGCCTTCAGTGTAAGGGAATGTATTTACTGAACCTCCTGTACAAGCTACAGCTGAAGGAGTTGTAAAGTTTTCAGAAGCACTATAAGCCGAAGTCGTTGTACTACAACGTGTGCGTACTTGTACTTCGTAATCCGTACCAGGAGTTAAGCCTAAAATATTATAAGTGTTTGTAGTAATATTAGTCACCTCATTCCAACTTGGCGCACCAACTTCTCTATATCTAAGATCATAAGTTGCAGAAGGAATATTATCCCAGCTTACTGAAGCAGAAGCAGGTGTTACTGTATCTACCGTTAAGTTGGTTGGAGGATTGGTATCATCACAAGGAATCTGAATTTCAATAATCTTAAAATCATCGATAAAGAAACCATCTCTTGTAGTTGAATAATTTTCTGTTTGGTTGTTACCATCAGATCTAAATCTAAATCTGAACTGTGCATTTGTAGCGCCTTGTAAGAACGAGTTGTTTGAAGCATCAATAACAATTTCTTCCATAACCCAGTTATCAAAACGGTCACCGTCATAAACACGACCAGAACTATTAGATGACTGGAAAGTTGAACTGGATCCTTTTAAGGCATGAGCAGAGTTGGTTGAACTTGTCGAGTTTGGCTTATTGTATTTACCACATAGGCTTTGCCATGTGGTACCATTTGTTGATCCTTCGATCTCAACAAAGTCATAATTACGCTCTAAATCCCATTTGGTATAGAACTGAACAATGATTTCACTAGCATTAGAGAAATCATAAGATGCTGCTGATGTTAATACAGCAGTTGTATTGTTTCCGTAAGAGGTAACAGCATTACCACCTTGCTTGATACCACGAGTTCCTGAGTAACCGGCACCACTTGCTGTAGAAGCAGTCCAGGTACCTGTTGTGGTCCAGTTGGTTAATAAATCTGTGTCCGGATCATCATTTAATAATAAGCTCGGTTGATAATATTTTTCAAAGTTGGCATCGTAAAAGATATTACTACCTCCATCAGATAATTGTACACGGTATTCAATTTTGTCATTTGGTTGAATACTGGCATTTAATGTCATCGATGCAGTAACATCACGTTGTTCTAAGATGGTCATTCCAGTCTGGACTGGAGGCGATGTAATGGATACAATGTTTGAAGATACAGGAGTCACTGTCAATGTAAAGTTACTGGCAGTTTGTCCTAAACGTTCAATTCCGAAAGTTAGATCTGATGTTAGTGAAGTAATATCTGATTGTGTTAAATCGTGGAATTTTGCATAACGACCACCATAGTAAGCCGTCATAAAAGAGATTCGCATTGAGCGTTTTGCAATAGGAACAATGTCAGTTATTGGTGGCCAGAATCCTGTGTCACCATGCTCTGGTGTTGTAGCTAATATACTTTGTCCAGATCCTGTTGATCCATTGGTATCTGCAGCTCCACCGACCATCCAGTCATCAGCAATACCATTTGCTGCAGAGAAAATACGTGCACCAGACACATAACGGTTATAACGTGTCATATCTTCGTGCCACTTGTGCATTTCATCTTCACGACCCGATACAAATGTTGGATTACCTCCATAAGGGTGAGGGATACCATTTGCTGTCGTATGGTTCATAATACACGTTTCGAAATTACGTGCTAGTATAAAATCTACTAAGATTTGAGTTTCCGGCTCAGATGCAGCAGAAGGACCACGGTAAGAATCACTTGTTGGTGTTCCTGAAGATCCTGAACCTGCTGTTCCCCAGAAGTAATCAAAGTTTCTGTTAAGGTCAACACCTCTATTGGTAGACGTATTACCGGTACCACCGGTATTAGGTCTTAAATTCTTTCTTTGAAATGCACCTCCGGTTGGAGATACATGTTCATTCCATCGTAAACCATCAGGGTTTACAACAGGAATAAAATATAATTCATTATTGTCTACAAGATTCTGCACTGCAGGATTCGTATTGTAGTTTTCAATAAGGTACCACATGAAATAAATATTACTCATCAAACTTCCTACCTCTCTAGAGTGGATCATCGATGTAAATAATATTTGTGGACGTGTCCCTTCAGCAGTAGAACCTTCATTTCCTGTAATACGTATGTAATACATAGTCTTTGGATCCCATCGTGTTGTACCTTGTCCTGTATAGGTTAGTCCATTATTAGTAATAGAACTTGCCGGGTTACCCCAGGTTGTTTGGTTGGTTGGCGACGCATCTTGCTTAACAGATACAATATCTAATGTATTTGTAACTGAATAAGCACGCATAGCATCTAATTGTGCCTCCACTTGATCAATAGTAAGACAACCTCCCATAGTTAAGGTAGAAGGGTCCGGGAAATTGACGGGTTGCGCCCAATCGATCTCATCACAACCCACATACTCCATAAAGTTATCTATGGTTGTACTCGAATTTGAAGATCGTTGCGCAGTAGCTAATGCTGCTCTTGATTGTTCAAGTAAGTAGTCACTGTGAGCCTGAGCACGAGTAGCGTTGATTCGATCTTGGTAGAATTTAGAAAGATCTTCGACCTCTACTTTATAATTTACACCATGACGCTTTAAAACGTCTAATTCATGCTGTCCTAGTTCTAGGGTTACAGAACCATCGTCATGTGAATCGGCACCACAACGTAAATCAATACCTTCCGCAATCAAGCGATGTAGCACTTGATGATTGGCATTGTTGATTGTAATTCGTTTGTAAGTGTCTTGTGAAAAACTGAATTGAGCGGTTAATAGAAATAACAACCCAAGAAGGGTAATTTTTTTCATCAGATTTGGGAATTAAATGATTTAACAGCCGCTAATATAAATGAATAATTGTTAAAATATCCATGAAATACCAAAAAAATCGACGAAATGCATTATTTTAACATATCCATGAATCACATTGCTATGAGGGGGAATTAAAATAGTTGATGTATAATCTATTGTTTTACAATGGTTTAATATTTAAACTTATTACATAGATATTTAATAAAGTATGAAGTTTATGTATATTAAGCTCGTTTGAAAATATAGGGTTTCTATAATGTTTTATTATGAGTTTTCTGACAAAAGTATGCTCTATTTACCACTTGCGCTCCGCATTTTTTATTACCTTTATATCATTCCCTTAAGTCCTGAAGTGCCATTCGGTACAGATTCGGTAATCACTTATTGCATAGCTATAACGTTAGAATACCTTATAATGGGTATGGTTCGGTATAATACGGTGTAGTACTTTGTAATCGTAACTAACACATCATTTAGATATTAAAACCAATACAATGAAAAATCAACAAATTTTAGTACGAATCATAGTGATACTTGGCTTGGTAGGCTTTTTAGTTTGTGCCGGATACTTATTCTACAACTCTTTTAACATAGATGACGGAACAGAATTAAATTCATCATTATTGTACATAACAACTGGGTTAACAGGGCTAGTTGGGGGTATTGTAGCCACTGGTTTTGGCGTTAAAAAACCTAATCCGCCATCAGGAGGTGCAGTAGTTGCTGCTACACCGGCTCCTCTCAAAGAATCGCATTCCATGAAGTTTCAAAATTTAGGAGCATTTGCTTCATCTTCAAAAGATTCCGATAAAAGTAAAGAACGCATGGGCTTTTATTATGCATTGGCTTATCTTTTAGTTGGCGTTACTGCTATTGTTATTTGGATCATTCAGCAGGACGAAACTATAGAAACAGTATCTAATATGGCGACTACATTCTTTGGAATGATGGTACCCATTATTGCACAATTCTTTAGAGGAAATTAAAAGATATCGTTTATTTTATACTACATAAGAACCATAAACTTAAATCAACTCATATGAAAACCCAACTTACAGTCATTATTATCTTTTTATTTACCTGTCTTAGTTATGGTCAGGACAAACCTGCTGACTTTAAGATTATTGATAATCAAACAATCAATGGTCAGAGCTATGCTATCTATGCTAAATCCGATGCGGAGAAATTCACTTTAAAAGTATGTCAGGGTGCTCAAGATGATTGCCCGGAAACAGGTGAATTTATTATTGGAGTAGACAGTACCGTATTTTTTAATGCTTTTACGGCATTTATCAAAACGGAATTTGATGCAGCACTAGTGGCTGGATCTTTGTCAACAGACGAAACCAACGCAATCAAAGATATTCCCAATAAAATAAAAGCAGTAGAACAAAAAAAGGTTGATGATCAGCTTTCTGATGCTCAAAAGTTGTTAAGAGATATTGATAAAAATAAGAACCAATATTCGGGCTTATTAGTACTGAATAAAGAAGTGCCATATAAGGCCACCTTTTTTGATATTTCCAAAGTCAAAGAGGATCAAAAGGATGATTGGAAAGGAGAGGATTACTATCCTGGGCGATATGCTACTACAGAACAAGGAACCGATACTTTAAAAATTAAAAATGCATTAGTCACCTTTTTTAATAATAAAGCATCTACAGTGTATGTTGAAGCTGAACTCAAGTACAGTGATGGAACTTCAGAAGAGATCATCTTTATAAACTCTCAATTTAGTGTGCCCATCCGTTATTTTAATTATTATGGAAGTACAGTTTCTAAGAATAGTGAAAAAAAGAGGAATGGTAAACGTGTAACCATTACCATAGACTATAATGACGTATTCGACTATAAATCAGATCAGTTCTTTAACTATTCAGTTGCTAATAGTCAAGTGAAATTATCTAATGAAGAAGGGAGTAAATATACCAGTACCTCTAAAGTCATCCAACGTCGATTTTTCGATTTCTTCACAGGGATCATTTACTCTGACCTCATGGGCTTCAATACGGAGAATTCCAACGCACTACTCAATGCGCAGGCCAGATTATTAATTCCTTTAAATCTTAGGAATTTTAGAAAATGGTCTTTAGGGCGGCAATTTACTACTTCGACCAATGTAGCCTTGAGTAATAGTTTTGAAGACGAGAATCGATTTATAGCGGTTACCGATGATGAGAGCTTTAGTAATTTTGAATTGTTACGACGAAATAATCTCTTTGGGAAAATAGGATTAGAAGTCATTACACATGAAGCTAAAGGGTGGTTTACTAATATTTCACTTGGATATAGTGTCGCTTTTTACAGAACCGGATTCAGATATACCCAAACGCAGGCGGATGCTGAAGATATGGTAATAAACAAGCAAATTTTGTCTGTGGCCCATGGTCCTTTCTTAAATTTTGAGATACGTCCGCAAAACAACTTTGGAGCAGATGTAACTTTTAGCATTGAGGATTTGAATTATTCAGATACGGGCACTATAGGCAATCGAAGCTTTAAGGGTGATATTATTAATGAAGCCGGTAATGATCATTTCGTAATGCCTTTTAATTTGATCAATATCGAAGCCAGCTTTTACTGGTTGACCAATCCTGAAACTGCAAAAGGTGGTATTTATGCACGCCTGGGAAGCTATTTTCATACGGAAAGCAACAGTATATTTCCACAGTTCATGGTGGGCTACGCTACCAATCTAACATCATTTGTAAATAAATTTAAGCCGGATACCAGTGATCTTAAGGTTGAAGGCGAAAAGTAATTATGAGAAAAGTACTAAAAAATATAGGTGCCTGGTTACAGGACATCCTAAACGCGATACAAGATCATATGATGTCAGTCATTTTCGTATTGCTGGTATACATCATGTTATGGTTTGTACCCCAAATCAATGATCTAATTATTGTGGTTAATCAGACCAGCAATCATTGGATTGCGGTGCCTTTATTTTTTGCTGCACTTCTTGTCTTTGCCTTTTTTATTAGTGTGGTTGGCGATTATTTTGATCCTCCGGGATTAACGCAATCTGCCGGAACAATGACTGTCACCAAGACCAAAAAGATGAACTTCTTTAAGGTACCGAGAGATGCTAAAGAATTGTACATGAAGCAAAAAAGTCAGTATGGACTAGCATCTACGGGCACATTTTCTGAAAGCGCAGAAGACTATGTAAAACGTGTCTTCCCTAAAGTTCTTGGTGCCATCCTGATCTTAGCTGCTGCCTTTGCGGTGAATCATACCTTTAGCGAAGTTTTTGGTAAAAATATTAGCTTTTTGGGTAATTGGGGATTTTTGGTTGCCATTATCATTCTTCTATTGGGACTCAACCAGGCTTTGGTTTATGCCATTTTAAGTTTATGGCGAAAAACGGGTTGGCTCTATCGCAATGGCCCGGTCATTTTAGTCTTGTTCTGCTTAGCAGCCATCATCACTTTAGGTTTCTACAATCAAGGGGGAACTGAAGGTGATGCGGAACGCTTATTTTATGCCCTAATTCTTTTAGCTATAGTGTTCTTGGTGAGTACCTTATCGTATAATAAAAAAGTGATGTGGTTCAAGGATAAAATAGGGGCGTACCTTACGATCGCAGCTATTGTAGTGATATTAGTATCGTATATCATTCTGTTTTTTGCACCGAGAGCTCTAGAGGTGTACACCCCTTTGACCATCATTTTAGTATGTATCATTGGTATATTTACCATATTCAACCTGATAAAAATTTGCGGACGTCGTATAGATGTACCTTTATTAGGTATTGTTCTTATCTTAGGTGTTATTGCCGCTATCTACAATGCCAATAAAAACAATTTTGATCATTACGATGCCAGTTACAGTACTGAGCTAAAGCATACACCGGATCAACGTTTAACACTGGATCAGTATATTGATCAGTGGATCGAAGACCGACGCAGCTTAATCCAAAATCAACCAGCTGGAGAGCAGTTCCCAATCATTTTTGTGTCTGCTGAAGGGGGTGGCTCCAGAGCAGGCCTATGGTCTTTCTTAGTACAAAGTCATTTATTTGATACCAATCCCGACTATTTTCGAAAGTACCTCTTTGCCATGACAGGCGCATCCGGTGGAGGCGGTGGTAATAATATGTTCTACGCTCAGGCTTATGAATTATTAGACAACCCCAATGCCAAACCTTTAAAATATAAAGACACGAGTGGTGTTTTTAAGTACCGTGCCGGAACCATATACAACAAAGATTATTTATCGGCATCGGTAGCTAGTTTACTGGGGCGCGATCTCTTTAAAAACATTACCAATATTGGTGATTTCTGTGATCGCGGTGCCCTTCTGGAAGATCAATGGGAAAAACAATATGCTGAGGTGTTTGAGCGTAGTGATAACCCATTAGGACAGGCCTATCTCAACCTAATGCCTCAAAAAGGAACACACCAATATATTCGTCCTATTATTATTACCAATACTACGGAGCTACAGACAGGTGAGCGAGCCATTATAAGTCCGGTTAAGACTAATGGTGATACTCATGGTTTAGGTGTTTTTAGAGATCTTTTAAAAGCTTACCCTAAGAAGGATACCATGATTAAGCGCTCCACAGCCATGTCTATGAATGCGCGTTTCCCATACATCAGTCCGGCAGCTCGTATCGATAGTGTAGGGCAGTATGGCGATGCCGGCTATTATAATAATATCGGTGGTAATGTGACCATCCGATTACAAGACGCCTTACGTAGTGCCTTGGAAAAAGACACGACACTAACCGGTAAATATCAGATCAAAAACCTACTCATTACCAATTTTGTGAAACCCTCGGAGGAAGTGACCTACAGCAGTCAATTGTTAGCACCATTAGTTATGATAGCTAATGCAACTTTCGCTCACCCTAAAGAAAGCGAAGGGACACTCACTAATGTGGTAAATGTGCAGTCCAAACGTACTAAGATCACGCAAAGCACTGATGATGGATTTATGAGTCGTATGCGAATATCAGAATCCGAGACTATAGAACCTATCATTCCGCTAGGACGTTTCTTGTCTCAAGCTGCGGTACGTTCATTGGAAAAACGTATAGAAAATGATACTGTTCAGGCACAGTTAAAGTGGGTATTGAGTATGTCTAATTAAGATTTCATATTGTAAAGTATTAAAACCGAATGGAAGATTCTAATTTAGAAATTAATGCTTATATAAAGCTGGTTAAAGAAGTAATTGAGAAGAGATTTTCTGTTAGACTTAATGTTGATTATCAAGTAGATAAAGCAAACTATTTAGCTTTTGATTTAGTTAGTACTAGTACAAGACTTTTTGTACAGTTTATGGCAAAAAATCACTCTCTTAATATCGAGCTGGTTAAAGAGCAGTATATAGGACTGTCTAAAGCATTGAAAAGTGAAAGAATAAAATTAATATATGTGTTCACTTATCAATTGCCTAGCGTAGAAAAGTCAAGATATCAAGGTGCATTACAAACTTCTCGTGAAAATATTTTTTATGTTTATGATCGTGACGATATATTAGAATTAGCTAAGAAGCATGGAATTGATGTTAACGAGTACCTTTCTATACTTGATTCAAAAAATCAAAACCAGAGTTCTTCATCAGGACCACCTCCACCTTCTGAGTTTTCTGAAGAGCCAGATAAAGGAAATATTAATAAGAATAATACAGAAAAGTACTCTGATAAGATTCCTTTTCAATTGGATTTAGTAGAGAATGAAGATCACCTGAATCGTGAACCAATTGCCAAATCTTTAACTAGACTTTTGAATGACCAGATATTCAAAGTTGCAAATCTAGATAGTGAAAAAGAAAGTGATGATGAAAAAAGTAAACCTGAAAACAAAAAGGAGTATGCTTTTATGATGCACCTTCAAGGAGCTTGGGGTGATGGTAAATCAACATTTTTAAATTTAATCAGAAAACACCTTAACACAGGCTCTAATGAATGGATCGTAATTGATTTTAACGCTTGGCAACACCAACATATTAATCCTCCATGGTGGCCATTTTTAGAACAAATATATCAACAAACTTATCGTAAAATCTCATTTTGGAAGAAGCGTAGTTTATGGTTTAAAGAACATTGGCGTCGCTTGATTAAATATAAAGGATTGCCTCGTCTAATTTCATTTTTTTTAGTTCTCATATTGGTGCTTTTTTTTCTCATTTTTTATCCTAAAATATTTGGATTAATTGAGAAGTTGAATCAATCTGATGCTAATGCAAAATTCTTAATAGAGTTTGTTATTGCTATTGGCACAATGGTTGGTTTATTTTACTCATTCGCAAATTTCATAAGTAAGCCTTTTTTTATCACCTCGCCTGAAAGCGCAAAAACATTTTTGCAGCATGCTGCTGATCCTATGTATAAAATTAAAAAGCATTTTGAATCTTTGATTGATGATATTCACAATTGTGAATATAGAGTAGCAATTTTCATTGATGATTTGGATAGATGTAATTCTCAATTTACAGTGGAACTACTAGAGGGCATTCAGACACTATTTAAAGATCGGCTTATATTATATGTTGTAGCAGGAGATAAGCAATGGATCAGTACAAGCTTTGAAAATCAATACAAAGACTACAATAGAATCATAACTAAAGATACACAACGTTTAGGGTACTTGTTTTTAGAGAAAGCTTTTCAATTATCTATTAGATTGCCAAAAATTAATGGTAATATTAAGCAAAGTTATTGGGATTATATACTACAATTGACTGGAAATAATATAAAAGAAAATAGAATATTGGATGATAAAAAAAGAAAATTAATAATAGAAGAAATTGAAGATGAATACTCTCAAGATGATTATATTTCTCAAGAAGTTATAAATGAGCTAAAAGAAAAATACGATTTAGATGATGAACAGACCACAGATATTGTATTAGAAATCCTTGATAAGGATGATGAGGATTTTAAACACCTTTTAAGAAATCACACAGATCTTTTAGATACAAATCCTAGGGGCATTAAACGATTGGCTAACCAGTATAATATGTATAGGAATACTTTAGTCTCTGAAAGACGTGATTTTGACAGAGATAAATTATTCCGGTGGATTATACTCCAAAATAAATACCCAGTATTTACAGACTGGGTGGAAAATAATATAAAGAATATAAAAGAAGACTTATTACTTAATAACATAATAGGAGATTTGCCAGATGCTAAAAAATGGAAAGATAGCATTGAAAATGATATTTATTGGAAAAAATTAATTCGTGATGGTGATGGTGATAAAGGAGGTGTTCTTAAGGTAAGAGATATAGAAATATTTGTTGGTGATGTAGTAGATTAATTACTATTTTTATTCTACACTAATACTTATTGATGTCAAAAAACAATCTTACAGATGCCATTCGTAAACTCATTGAAGCCATTCTAAAGGCTTTAGGTTATGATATGGCTAAAAAACGCACGTGGCATCAACATGTGGTACCATATAAAGATAGGTGGGCCGTACGCCGCGAAGGCAATAAACGGATCACATCCAAACATAGAAAACAAAGTACTGCAATACGTAAGGCTACTACCTTAGCGAAGCGTTATAATGCTGATGTGATTATCCACAGAACCAGTGGTGGTATTAGGGATCGTATTAGTTACAAAGAATAGTGCTTTTACCATATTGGTTTCAGGATTTATTACCTGTATAGTTGTGATATCTTTAATACATTTATACTTGTGAAAATAGCCGCTGCACAGATACAATCGATTAAAGGCGACATCGCTTCTAATATTGAAGCCCATCTCAAATGGATTTATAAATCTATAGCAGCAGATGCTGATTTTATTGTATTTCCTGAACTGTCACTTACAGGCTATTGGCTTGAGTTAGCTAATGATTTAGCTGTGGATTACAAAAGCGAGACATTAAATGTGTTTCAAGAAGTGAGTAATTCAGAAGGTATTGGTATAGCTGTTGGAATGCCTACAAAATCTTCTAAAGGCATTCATATCAGTATGATTGTTTTTCAACCTAATGAATCGCGACAAGTCTATTCCAAGCAACTGTTGCACACTGATGAAGCGCCTTATTTTCAAACCGGTGACCATCAGTTGGTATTCCAAATAAAACAAGAAACCATTGTGCCTGCCATTTGTTATGAGGCTTTACAAAAAGATCATATACATAATGCTAGTCGATTAAAAGCGAATTTATATATGGCTAGTGTGGCTAAATCTCAAACCAGTATAGAAACAGCACAGGGTTATTTTCCTAAAGCGGCTGCGTCCTATCAGTTACCTATACTGATGTGTAATAGTATTGGTCTCTGTGATGATTTTATGAGTAAGGGACAAACTGGTGTATGGAATGCTAAAGGCCAACTTTTGGGGCAGCTCCATTCAAATACGGAAGGCTTATTAATCTACAACACAACTACGGATAGTATTACTGCTAGGCTAGCTTAAAATAAATCCATAAAAAAAACCTGATACTTTTACATATCAGGTTTTTTGTAGAAAAGTGGTCTGAGCTATTAAGTATTAACCACTTGGGACATATATAAATTAGTAACCAACTAATTAACTATTTAGTAGTCATTTTTCTAATCTCCGTAGCAATCGGATAATAGTTCATCAAATTCCTCGTCACTGTTAACAGCTACCTGAGTACCATCTGATAATTCAACATTTATAGGGTAAGTAAGTGTTACAAATTGACTAGGTTCTAAGTTCTCAAAGAAATCATATAACTCATCTTCGTTGTTGACAGTGGTAACAGTACCGTCTTCTTGAATTAAATTTATCGGGAAGATAATTTCAAAACAGTTTTCTTCGACACAGTCATCACAAGTATCTATACCGTAGCATTCATTATACAAATCATCAAATTCTTCAGAACTGTTGATTGTAAGCTGAGAACCATCAGCTAAAGTTACAGTGAATGGATATGCAAAATCTGCTATACCATCATTATAGATCAAATCTTCGAAACCATTAATAGTGATCGTATTGCCTTCTAAATCAATAACATCTAACGGGAAATTAAACTCGAAACAGTCTTCTCCAGGGTTTCCTATATCATCTGGGAAACATGATTCAATTAATTCGAACAACTCCGCTTCATCAGCAATAGTTTGTTCGCTTCCATCTTCTAGGGTAACATTTATAGGAAATACAATGTTAATGAAGCTGTTTGGAGTTAAGTTTTCAATAAAATCTTGAAGTTCCTCTTCATTATTAACAACAACTGTAGTTTCCCCATCGGTTACTGAAAAAGGAAAATTGACTTCAAAACATTCTATATCATCATTTAAGTAGTCTGAAGCTTGGTTTGTACTGTTTGCAGTTTGAGAGTATAGCATTAAATTGCTAGTTAAGCTCTCTTGTACAGATGTATCCGGTTGTTCTATAACGTCTTCATTATCATTACTACATGATACAAAAGCGGTAATTAAAGCAAATACAAAGAGAAGTTTTAGTAATTTTTTCATAAAGCTGTTTTTTCGATTTATAACTTAGAAACAATTAGAATTAAACTTACCCTACTTTTTTCTAAGACTTTTTTTGAGATATTTTTTAAATGATTGATAATCATATAAATAGGAGAGTAATATTTTTTTTATTTAGTTTTGACTTCACAATTCTTAACCGTTTACTTATCAGCATTGAGCAAGTCAGTATGTGATACTATAATATTTGATGATCTCTTTAATCGTCATTCCCAAGTGCTACGCAATTACATTTACTACAAATGTGGTGATGAACAATTAGCTGATGATATAGTACAGGAAGCTTTTATAAAACTATGGGATAATTGTGATAAGGTAAAACATGAGAATGCACTATTCTTTTTAAAGCGTGTGGCAACGAATTTGTTTTTGAATATTGTAAAACATAAAAAAGTAGTTTTTGAATATCATAAAACCGTAACCTCTAGATCTGATATTCAGAATCCTGAGTTTTTATTAGAAGAAAAAGAGTTTTCAGTAAAACTAAACACAGCTATAGAAACGCTCCCTGAAAAACAACGTGAAGTGTTTCTAATGAGCAGAATGGATAATAAAAAATATTCAGAGATTGCTGACTTTTTAGGCATCTCTGTTAAGGCAGTAGAAAAGCGAATGCATCTGGCTTTGCTGACATTGAAGAAAAAAATTGAACATTTTAAGTAGGGTAAGCCCAATTTAAGTTGTTTATTAATATAAGTTATGAAGTACGACGAAACATTTTTAGCACGATGGCACAGTGGTGAATTAACACCTGAAGAGCTTATAGCATTTGAAAATTCAGATGATTATAAGCTTTACAAGCAGATTATGGATGTCAGTGGCGGGTTTAACAATCCTGAATTTGACAAGGCCAAGGTGCTCTCTAATGTGAAAGAAAACAGAGCGGAACGCAAGGTCAGAAAACTAAATCGTTATGCCGTTTATGGAATAGCAGCATCATTAGTTGTGCTGTTTGGACTCTTTTATTTTATGAGAGATAGTGCTGTTGTTTTTAATACTGATTTTGGTGAACAACAAATTGTCGTTTTACCTGATGGTTCTGAAGCCATATTAAATGCCAATTCTACATTAAGCTACAATAAAGAGGATTGGTCAGGTCAAAGACAGCTAGACTTAGAAGGCGAAGCTTATTTTAAAGTGAAAAAAGGGACAAGGTTTACCGTAAACTCAGAAAATGGAAGGGTAGAAGTTTTGGGGACACAGTTCAATGTTATAAGTCAAGCTAATTATGCTGAGGTATTGTGTTTCACCGGTAAAGTTAAAGTCACTACCAATTTGGGCGATGAGACTATTTTAACCAAAGGGATGGGGCATCGTTCCCGAAACGATCGTGTAGAAGCGTTACACTTTGATCCGAAGGACAAGATTTGGATAGACGGTAGAACACGATTTGTAAACACACCTTTACCACAAGTCATAAAAGCATTAGAGAATCAATTCAATATTGATATTATAAATTCTGATATCCTCAGTGAAGAACGGTTTACGGGAAGTTTTTCTAATGATAGTTTAGAACAATCTCTTAAGGTCATCTTCCATGCCATGGAAGTGGATTACTCCCATGTTGGCAACGAGGTGAAATTAACACGTAAATAATTTGTGAGTGAGAAAGGTATTAGTGCTTCTTATATGCTTTCTATTTATCAAACTCACTCATGCGCAACAAACTGATCAACCCTTAGATAGTGTTTTAGCAGCAATTGAAAAACGCTACGATATTTCCATTTCATATAACTCAAAAATAGTGGAAGGTAAGCGCGTTACTATTCCCAATTTATCTGTTGGGTTAGTTGATCTTTTTAAGTTAATAGAAGAACAAACACAACTGACTTTTAGATCCGTTGATGATGAGAGTTACGTGCTTATCAATAGCACTAGAAAAGAACCTTATCAAATACCAAAAGCAACTGTGTTAGATGAGGTGATCATCAATAACTATTTAACCTCAGGGTATACCAAGAATATTGATGGAGCTATTAATGCAGCCCCTAATAAAATTCAAGCCCTTCCGGGTTTGATAGAACCCGATGTGCTTCAGAGTTTGCAATATATTTCCGGAGTGCAAAGTCCCGATGAAACGGCTACAGGGCTTAATGTAAGAGGGGGAACACCAGATCATAATTTGATCCTTTGGGATGGTATAAAGATGTACCAGTACAGTCACTTTTTTGGGATGGTGTCGGCATTCAACCCCTATATTATAGACAATGTAAAATTTTATAGAAATGCTGCGCCAAGTGAATATGGTGGCTACACGTCTGGCGTCATAGATATTACCTCTGATGAAACGGTAAAACGCGCTTTTAAAAGTGGTGTAGGGCTCAATATGATACATGGCGATGCCTATATTAAAACCCCAATATCTGAAAAGCTCGGTGTCGTAATATCTGCTAGGCGTTCTTACACCGATGCTTTTGAAACGGTGACGTTTGATAAATACTCGGAGCTTATTTTTCAAAACACAAAGATCACTGAAGGAAATCAGGTATTCAATGACGAATTATCCAGAACAAATAACACCTATTATTTTGCAGATCTCAACACGAAGTTTATTTATGCTCTCAGTGATAATCATAAGCTATTTCTAAGTGGTATTTATTCTCGAAATGAATTGCGATTCTTGTCCCAGTTTGATGAAATTAATCAGCGTACAGATGATGAAATAGATATTGAAAATAAAGGTGTAAGTTTTAAATGGAATGGCGATTGGAGTTCTCAACTCAAAACAAAGCTTGTAGTTAGTGCATCTGACTATGATTTTAGGTTTAATGGTGAAGAGCTATTGTCTGAGTTTTTTGATTTTGAAACCATAAAAGAAAATCGCATCACAGAGTTTAATGTTAATTTCAGTTCTCAATATAGAATAAAGGATAACCATGAAATCACCGCTGGAGCTAATTATACATATTCTGAATTAGATTTTACCATAGGTAATATCTCGGATGTAATTTTTAATGAGGATTTTATTCTAAGATCGGATAATTCTAAAACTTCAGTGGGAACCTTATTCGGACAATATAATTATACATCGGGACCATGGCGACTAAATGCCGGTCTTAGGGCCAATTATATAACAAGCCTGTCTAAATTTTACGCCGAACCGATAGTGTCTGTAAAGCGCTACATGAGTGAAGATTTTATTCTTAGTGCTTCTATAGAAAAACGTTATCAGTACATTAGTCAAATTGTAGAGTTTGAAACTCAGGATTTTGGGTTAGAAAATCTGGTTTGGACCCTATCCGATGATAATATTCCTCTACTAGAGAGTGAACAAGCAAGCATAGGTGTAAATGTAAAGCATAAAGACTGGTATGTAGATGCTGAGGTGTATGCAAAACGAATTATTGGAATTACATCGTTGACAAACGGATTTAACAGGGAGTTTAATGCGTTATCGCAAGGAAAAAACACCATCTTAGGAATGGATATTACCTTAAAAAAACAGATGGGAAAGTTCTCTAGCTTAGCCAGTTATTCTTTAACGCAAAACGACTCTAAATTTAGAGATTTAAACGCTAATGCATCCTTTAGTAGTAACTTTGACATAAGGCACTATTTGTCTTTAATCCAGTCGTTGAAATTAGGTGGTTTTGAAGCTTCTTTAGGGTATATCTACAAATCACCAAGACCCTTTACTCCGGCACTTGGTTTAGTAGGGAGTAATGCTGATGATATCACGATTGATTATGACGTCATTAATAGTGGGCGTTTAACAGATTATCATCGGTTTGACTTATCGGCGAAGTATAGCTTTAAACCATGGAACAACACTATTAGGATGACATTAGGAGCATCACTAATCAATATATTTAATAGAAGAAGTGTTTTAAACAGATCTTACAGAATAATTTTGAATACCAATGACGCTAGCTTCCAATTAAGGGAAATTAATAGATCATCGATTAAAAGGCTGCCAAATTTAGTATTTAGGGTTGAGTTTTAAGTTGGTCTTATCATATTAAAGTGTAATATAGATTTGACACCCCATTACCACACAACTAATCTTATACAAGACCGTTAGGTACAAAGTTGAAACAGGAAAACGGATAAGCAAATACGGAATTTGGATAAGTTGAATAGTTACGTGAATTATAACTTTGTACTATAAATTTATAAAACTATTAAAATGTTCGGAAAACAAATTTCAGATTTAATGATTAAACCAGGTAAATCACCTGTGTTTGAAACACCAGAAAAATACGGTCTTGAATACGAAGATGTTACTTATAAAACCTCTGACGGAGTTACTTTATCCGGGTGGTTAATTAAAGGTGGAACAGAAAAAGTAGTTATTCAATCACATTTTGGAGTTCAATGTTCACGTTGCGGATTTACACAAAAGGGAAAAGGAATGATGAAAAATGCACTTTGGACAAGTGACATTCATTTTCTCGACCAAGCAAAATACTTGGTGAAAAACGGGTTTTCTGTACTAATGTTCGATATGAGAAATCACGGAAACAGCGAACAAACAGATTGGGTTTCTTGGGGTTTAAAAGAACGAAAAGATATCGTTGCTTCAGTTAAATATATTTCTGAACACAGAGATTACAAAAACGCTTCAATTGGGTTACTCTCAATTTGTATGGGCCAAGGTGCAACTACTTTTGCATTTGGAATGGAAGAAGAAATGAGGGCTTTCAAAAATTTAAAGGCAATGATTTCAGTTCAACCTCTAACTTATGACTACTTTGTAGAAGCAATGGGATTACCAAAATTCTTAATTAATGCTGGAAACAAATACAATAAAGAGAAGCGAGATACTGATTTAACAGGAGATGCATTCCTACCTTATATAAAGGATATCTTTGTACCAACTATGGTTATTCAAAATACAAATGACCCAATGACCAATATGGATATGGTAAAGCAGTATTTCAATGACCTCAATGTAGAAA
Source organism: Winogradskyella sp. (assembly GCA_965230605.1). Classification (GTDB taxonomy): domain Bacteria; phylum Bacteroidota; class Bacteroidia; order Flavobacteriales; family Flavobacteriaceae; genus CBDDLD01. The sequence goes on from CBDDLD010000004.1 coordinate 1,236,142, forward strand.
AAGAAATGCTTTGGTTAGATTTGGAGAAGAAACGAGGAGCTTCCTATGCTTGGTTAGGTAAAAACCCTAAACCAATTTTAGATTGGTTTAATAAATATTTGTAAAATGAATTTTTTGACTTCAAAATGGTTTTTAATTGTAGTTACTTTATTCGCAATTTTATTAATCCTCTACTTTCTAGGGAAAAAATCCGTTCATCACGAAATCTTGATTAATGCTTCACCACAAAAAGTTTGGGAAGTATTAACAAATATGGATGATTATGACGAATGGAACCCAACAATGAAATTAGTAAATGGTGAAGTTAAAGTTGGTAATAAAGTTACTTATCAATTTACGCAAGACGAAAATAGCATTAGTGAAATTCCAGCTACGGTAAAACAACTTATTCCAAATGAACTGTTAAATCAATCAGGCGGAATCCCATTAATTTTAACATATAACCATAAGTACATTTTAAAACTACAGAATGGTGGAACAAAAGTTACAATTCACGAAGATTATAAAGGAGTTGGAGTTAATTTTTGGAATCCAAAACCTGTTGAAGAGGCATATAAACGATTAAATGTTGCTTTAAAAAAACGAGTAGAAGAAACTTTAGAATGAAAAAATGAGTGAAATTATAAGGATAAAAACCATAAGCGAAGTACATCATTTTTTAGAACTAGATAAACCAAATCATCCTTTGGTTTCAGTAATCCAAATAGATGATAAGATTACAAATTTTAATTATGGGAACGCAAAATACATTTTTGACTTCTATCAAATTAGTTTAAAACTAGGCTTTTCTGGCTCAATGAATTATGGCAGAAACTCATATGATTTTGACGAAGGCACGTTAACGTTCATAAAGCCAAATCAAACTGTTCAAGTAGAACCTCATGAAGAAATCAAAGGCAGTTCGGGTTGGACATTGCTTTTTCATCCTGACCTGATAAGAAAATCAGAATTAGGAAAATCAATAGAAAACTATTCATTTTTCAATTACGATTTAAACGAAGCACTACATTTATCAGAAAAAGAAAAAAAATCGATTACTGATTTAACATGTAAAATTAAAGAAGAATATAATCAAAATATAGACAAACATAGTCAAGAACTTATTGTATCAAATATTGATTTGTTATTAAAATACAGTAAACGCTTTTATGACAGACAATTTTTCACAAGAACAAACCTAAACAAAGATATTTTAGTTGACTACAACAGAATTTTGAATGAATACTACAATTCAGATAAACCAATTTTAAATGGCGTTCTAACTGTGAAGGAGTGTGCAGAACAACTGAATTTTTCAGTTAATTATTTGGGAGACCTTATTAAGTCTGAAACAGGTAAAAGTGCAAAAGATTATATTCAAGAATATGTTGTTAACAAAGCAAAAACCAAATTATTAGGAACAACTGAAAATGTAAGTCAGATTGCTTATAGTTTAGGATATGAACATCCTCAAGGATTTAACAAACTATTTAAATCAAAAGTAGGTTTAAACCCAAGTCAATATCGAAATTTAAATTAATTGAAAATAAAACCCAGTGCCTAACAATAGCTATAAAAAATAGCAGAATCAGTGCAAGCATTATGTTTGCACTTTTTTATTATCTTTCATCTATCTGAAAAGTTTAGCTTTTAAAACTGCTACTTTTCATACACAAAACCGTTGTGCACAATACAATAAAAACAAGGACTATTCAATAACTTAACGTAACTAATCTAAATTTATAGATTTGTAAAAAAGAGTTTAAAATTTATTGGTAAACTTTGAGGCTTTTAAGAAGAAAAACTTAAAAAGAAAAAGTTGGGTTCTTTAATCTTATAATGATTTGCTTTGCCGTAAATATTTTTCATACGTTTTAGTTTCCCAGAATTAGGATCCAGATATGAAAAAAACACATACCAACGTTTGGTTAAATCTCAATTAGCATCATAGATTTTTGGGTTGGAGAATAGTTTAGCGTGTTCTTGGTCATGTTCCAAATCGTGTTCATTCTCACTAGTAAATGTAACAAATTCATAAAATTCTTCCATAAAAAAACGGCTTAGTGTGAACTAAACCGTTTATGTACCAATTTATATTTCGTAGCGAGATCGGGAATTGAACCCGAGACCTCCGGGTTATGAATTTTGTATTTAATTAAATCATTGAAAATCAATCAATTACACCTAACGCTCTATTCCCTTAAATCACTATTGTATATTAATATCATAGATAAAAAATCGGGTTATACCTCAATTAGCATTATTATATTTGTACAGTAACTTACTGATTACTTAAAAATATTTCTGCATCCTTTTTAAAGCATTTAAATTCAACTTGATATCCATCAGGGTCAGTTACAAAAAATGATAGGTGTTCTCCAATCTTATTCTCTAAAAATGTAGCTTCAGTTGTAACGTCAAAATTTTTAGACAATAAGTGCGAATATGTTTTACCCCAGGTATCTATATTTACAATAACTCCAAAATGGAATGAAGGAAGTATTTGATCATTGAATCGATAATTTTTAAAATTGAAATCAAAATCACCAGCTTTAGTAAAAGTCAGCTGATGTCCAAATAAATCAATATCAACCCAATTATCGGTTCTTCTTCCTAATTTGGCACCTAGATGGTTGGTGTAAAATGCTTTAGTAGCTTCAATATCTTTACATGGTACGGATAGGTGAAAAGGTATATTCATTTTTAATTGGTGTTAATTAATTCTAAGTACTCTAATTTGTATATGAGCAAATCTTCATCATCGTCTGCAATTTTTTCCGAATAGGATAGATGAAACAAATTACCCATTAAGGATACATCACTTTTAAGATTGTATTTTAAAAGAATGTTATTGTGAACTTCTTCAAATACAATATCTACGCCATCTTCAAAAACAAAGTGATAATATCCATCTTTGTAAGATATGAAAATGCCTTTATAATATTTTGTGTTCATACAATTCCTTTTATGTAATTATTCATAAGAATCATCAATATGATCATCTAAGTTGTCAGTTTCAATGTCATTGTTTTCGGTCATGTCTTCCTCTTCATCGGTGAACTCTTCCATAGCTTGGATTAAACGCTTCCCTACTTTCACGAGATAAATAGTATCATCTGTCCTTATTTCAACAGCTTCAATGAATTCATTTTGTGCATTTCTAAAGGCAACAATATCTTTATCCGAGTATCCATCTGGAAACTTATCTACGAGCAGGTTTAAAAGTTCCTGATTAAGTTTTTGGTAGTCTACAATTTTACGTATCATTCTTGTTTAAGTTTTACATGTCTAATAAATAAGCAAAGATTAAAGGCGCTACTATAGTAGCATCACTTTCTATGATGAATTTAGGGGTATGTATATCAAGTTTACCCCAAGTGATTTTTTCGTTAGGCACAGCACCTGAATAAGAACCATAACTAGTTGTAGAATCACTTATTTGGCAGAAATAGCTCCAAAAAGGAGTGTCTGTTCGCTCCATGTCTTGATACAGCATAGGTACCACGCAAATCGGGAAGTCTCCGGCGATACCTCCTCCGATTTGGAAAAAACCAATGCCTTTATCTGAGTTATCTGTATACCAATCTGCTAAAAATGTCATGTATTCTATCCCGGATTTCACCGTACTTGCTTTTAGGTCACCTTTAAGTACATAACTTGCAAATATGTTACCCATGGTACTATCCTCCCATCCCGGGCAAACAATAGGTAAATTCTTTTCAGCGGCAGCATACATCCATGAATCCTTTAAATCAATTTCATAGTATTCTTCAAGAACTCCGGATAGTAATAACTTATACATATACTCGTGTGGTAGATAGCGTTCTCCTTTATCATCAGCATCTTTCCAAATGGCATAGATGTGTTTTTGCAGTCTTCTAAAAGCTTCTTCTTCAGGAATACAGGTGTCTGTAACTCTATTTAAGCCTTGTTCTAATAAGCTCCATTCTTGTTGTGGTGTAAGGTCTCTGTAGTTAGGTACACGCTTATAGTGAGAATGGGCTACTAGGTTCATAATGTCTTCTTCTAGATTAGCCCCAGTGCACGATATGATATGTACTTTGTCTTGGCGGATCATTTCGGCAAAAATCTTTCCTAATTCAGCTGTGCTCATGGCTCCTGCTAAAGAAACTAACATCTTTGCACCTTGGTCTAACTGCGCTTCATAAGCCATTGCAGCGTCAACTACAGTTGCTGCATTAAAATGTAAATAATACTCTTGTATAAAGTTGGATATGGCTCCTTTAGTAGTCGTCATCTTCATTGAATTTTATGTAATTACTCAAGCGATTAGGTTCTTTGTAAGTGTCTTCATAAGTTTCCTCATTATTGGAGTCCTCAAACTTATAACTCAACATTTTATAATATAATTTGGCAGCAAGAAAGTCTGAAGATTTTTCATTATCATTAGGACATAGTTCTACGATATCAAATCCAACAACATTTTTCTCTTTGAATACCTGTCTTAGAAAATCAAGAGTCTCATACCAAAGTAAACCTCCTGGTTCTGGTGTGCCAGTACTTGGTAAAATGGAAGGGTCAAAGGCATCTAGATCAAAAGTTATAAACACATTTTCGGTCATTTGCTCTAAAGCTGAATCCATCCAAGAATCATCGATTACCATTTCATGAGCAAAATAGGTTTTGTCAAAGTCCATTACTGACTTTTCTTGAGTATCCATAGAGCGAATACCTACTTGAATTAAGTTGGTCGTTTGACTAGCTTCATAAACTGCACAAGCATGATTACATGCACTTCCTTCATAGGATTTTCTTAAATCAGCGTGAGCATCAATATGCAATACGGTTAGGTTTTCAAAAACTTCATTAAAAGCTTTTATAGTTCCAATAGAAACTGAATGTTCACCTCCAAAAACAGTAACAAACTTATTCCTCTTAATGTATCTTTTAGTCTCTTGATGTACAGCATCCACCAAGGCCTCTGGTGTTGCATTTATGGTTATAGGTTCGGTCAGATATATACCATTTTTATAGACTTCTGAATCTGTTTCTATATCGTACAATTCCATATTCTCTGAAGCTTCTAAAAAAGCTTCCGGACCTTTGTCGGCTCCTTTTTGCCATGTGCTTGTTCCATCATAAGGCACTGGAATTAAAACGATTTTTGCTCGTTCTAACTTTGCATATTCCTCTGGTATACCTGCATAAGTTTTAGTTCTCATTTTCTATATTTATTTGCTGCTAATAGCATAATCATTTATTGTTAAATCTTGAATTTTATTATTAATTAAGTGGGCTTTTTGATAACCTAGAATTTCGAGTAAATCTTCACTTCTTTGTTGCTCTCTAAACATTTGAGTGATAATATCTCCATTAGCATCTTTATTTATTAAGATATGTTTGGGAGCAGGAATCAGACAATGTTGCAACCCTCCGTATCCTCCAATGGTTTCCTGATAGGCTCCTGTATTAAAAAAGCTAACGAATAGCGGTTTGTTTTTATCATATTTCGGTAAATAAATGGCATTAATATGTTGTTCGCTATTATAGTAATCATCACTATCGCAAGTTAGGCCTCCTAGTAGTACACGTTCATAGGTGCTATTCCACCTATTTATAGGTAGCATTATAAACCGCTTATTTATAGCCCAAGTGTCAGGAAGTGTAGTAATAAATGAAGAGTTTATCATATTCCATTTCTCTCGATCATTTTGCTGTTTTTGATGTAATATCTCATAAATAGCTCCACTACTTTCTCCTACTGTAAAGCTTCCAAATTCAGTAAAAATATTAGGTACATCTACTCCTTCATCTTCACAAGCTAATTTGATTTGATTTACAATTTCATCCACTATATAATCATAATCAAAATCAAAGGCTAAAGAGTTTTTAATAGGGAAGCCTCCTCCAATATTTAAGCTATCTAGTGAAGGACAAATCTTTTTTAAACTAGTATATACTTTTAGACACTTTAACAGCTCGTTCCAGTAATAAGCATTATCCCTTATCCCTGTATTAATAAAGAAATGAAGCATTTTAAGCTGGACTTTGGGATTATTCTTTATCTGCTTATTATAAAATGGCACAATATTTTTATAGCCAATTCCTAATCGCGATGTGTAAAATTCGAACTTAGGCTCTTCTTCAGAAGCTATACGAATTCCCACATTGAAATGTTCTTTTACAGCTTCAGAAAGTAATTCCACTTCCTCATAGTTGTCAATTATTGGAATACAGTTTTTATGGCCATTATTTATAAGTTTTGCTATGTTAGTAATGTATTGTTCTCTTTTAAATCCATTACATATGACATATGTATTATGATCTATTTTTCCACTTTGTTTTAAGTTTTCAACAATGTCTATATCAAAAGCAGAAGATGTTTCTATGTGAATATCATTCTTTAACGCTTCTTCTAACACATGCTTAAAATGTGAGCTTTTAGTACAATAGCAATATTTATAGACTCCATTATATTGATGTTTGTGAAAAGCATTATTAAACCAATTTTTAGCTCTATTAATATTGTTTGATATTTGTGGTAAATAAGTGAATTTTAGAGGTGTTCCGTAAACTTCAACTAATTTATTTAAGTCTATGCCATGGAAAAATAACTGACCTTCCTCTAGAGCAAATTCAGGCTGAGGAAAATCAAATGTCTGATTGATTAAATCAACATATTTAGTATTCATCTTAGATTTTTTAAAAGTTGCTTAAATAGAAGGGATGGTTGAAATACCTTCTCTATCTGAAGTCAAATAACTTTTATCAAATCATAATCTGAAATTGTGTCTTAGGTGTAAAACACAAATTGTACTGTGCAGCAAAAATTTTACTGGTGGAAGTTAGCTCTAAATTTCGGTTGCTTATGCCATAAGCTGCTTTTGAATTTGACTTCCTAATTTTCAAAAGCCCGAACGTAAAAACAGTTCTCACTTTGTTCAGCTAAAAGCTCCTATGGTAAAAGCTTCATACTTACAAAATAAAGAAAAAAAATGATTCATAATTCAACCATAAAATTTATTTAGAGATTTTTTATGAATAAGGCCGATTATAGCTTCAAGATCAGTGTTTAAATAACTATATCATTCAGAAATATGTTGTACCTATGTTGTACCTAAATAAAAAACCCAAGATAAAAATCTTGGGTTTTTCTTGTAGCGAGAACGAGAATTGAACTCGTGACCTCCGGGTTATGAATCCGACGCTCTAACCAACTGAGCTACCTCGCCGTATTGCGGCTGCAAATATATAAACAAAATCTATGGCAACAAACATAAGAATCTAAAAAAATATTTTTAGAATAAAGTTTTAAACTACACCATAAATGTATATATTGAGCGAATAATATTTAATCTATGGATGAGAAAGTAAAATTTGAGATAGAGTTTCCTATTCATGCTTCACCGCAACTTTTATTTCAATATATATCAACACCTTCTGGATTGTCTGAATGGTTTGCAGATAACGTGAACAGTAGAGGAGAGGTGTTTACCTTTATTTGGGATGGAAGTGAAGAACAGGCAAAGCTATTAGGAAAGAAAAGTGGGGAGCGCATAAAATTTAGATGGCTAGTTGATGAAGAAGAAGGAGAATCATACTATTTCGAAATTCGTATCCAGGTTGATGAAATTACTAAAGATGTCTCATTAATGGTCACAGATTATGCTGAGGAAGATGAGTTGGAAGAAGCCAAAATGCTATGGGATAATCAAATCTCTAGCCTTAAACAAGTTTTAGGTTCTGCATAGAAAAATACTGATATAACTACATTATCTTTGTCCCGATTTTATCGGGACTTTTTTATGATAAATATTAACGGAGAAATACTTGAACATAAGAACGCCAAATTTAGTATTGAGAACAGAGGCTATAAGTATGGTGATGGCTTATTCGAAACTTTAAAAGTAGTTAATGGGAAGATCTTCTTTTGGGAGGACCACTATTTTAGACTGATGGCTTCTATGCGAATCCTTAGGATGGATATTCCAATGACCTTTACTATGGAGTTTTTGGAAGCAGAAATTCTTAGAACATTAAAGGCTACTCAACTCGATACGCAAACGGCTAGAGTAAGGCTTAATGTCGATAGAGGTGAAGGTGGTAAGTACTTACCAAAAACATCAACAATAAATTATAGTATCGTAGTTGAGTCTCACAATCAACCATTCTATACTATTGAAGAAAGCCAAACCTATACTATTGATTTATATAAAGATTTTTATTTGGCGCCGGGCTTGTTATCCGGATTGAAATCTAACAATAAAGCACTACAAGTCATTGGAAGTGTTTATGCAGAAGAGAACGGTTATGATAATTGCCTAGTTTTAAATACAAACAAGCATGTGGTTGAAGCTTTAAACGGTAATATATTTTTAATAAAAGATACGATTATTAAAACGCCGCCTCTAGAAGATGGTTGTTTAAAAGGGGTTATGCGTAAACAAATTATAGACTTAGCTACGACGCTTCCGGATTATGAACTTCAGGAGGTCTCTATATCTCCTTTTGAACTTCAGAAAGCAGATGAACTATTTATTACTAATGTTATTGTAGGAATACAACCGGTAAAGCAATACAGAAAGAAGGGGTATGACCATAATGTAGCCAAGCTTCTCACAAATAAGTTGAATACAAAAATACGGTTATCTTAATTTAGGCTAGGATTTTCAGGAGCGTTAGACCAGATACTATAGTCACCACCTAATTCTAACATTTTTTCCCTCCAGAACGTTTTTCCTGCATTGGATATAATCGAATTGCAATAGGTGTTCTTAGCTATTAACCATGCTTTAGATTCAAGCTCAGAATCTAATTGGTTTTCGTCCCATCCGGAATATCCTAAGAAGAATTTAATATCGTTTGAGGATAGTAGGCCTTTGTTGAGTAAGTTCAGAACAATTTCAAAATCGCCACCCCAAAAAATACCATTAGAAATCTCAATACTATTAGGAATTAAATCGGGAGATTTATGTATAAAATACAGGTTGTCTTGTTCTACAGGTCCACCGTTAAATACCTTGATTTGAGAATCGGTGCCTTCAATAAGATCACTCAGACTATACTCAAGCGGTTTGTTAAGTATAAAACCAACAGATCCTAATTGATTATGATCTGCCAATAGGATAACTGCTCTATTAAAAGAAATGTCTCCAATAATAGAAGGTTCTGCAATTAGTAGTGCTCCTTTTTCTGGTTTCTGGATGATCATAGCTTAGCACGATTTTATACTAAATCTACTATTAATTTGTTAAAAAACCAATTAATCATCTGAATATTAGTGCAAAAAAAAAGCCTACTGAAACAGTAGACTTTATATTGTAATCCGTGAGTGTTTAGTTCACAGCGTCGCTTAAGTCAGAACCAGCTTTGAATTTTACAACGTTTTTAGCTTTTATTTTGATTGTCTTACCAGTCTGTGGGTTTCTTCCATCTCTTGCAGCTCTTCTAGAAACTGACCAAGAACCAAATCCAACTAAAGATACACGCTGTCCTTTTTGTAAAGCACCTTCGATATCAATTAATAAACCGTCTAATGCTTTTTTTGCAGCTGCTTTAGTGATTCCAGCATTTTCAGCCATCCCATTGATTAAATCTGTTTTGTTCATAAATGTTAAATTTAAATTATTAAATATTAGGTTTTAAACTTGATTGTTAAAATCTTCACACAAATTTATCAGTATAATCCACCTATGCAAGTAATAGCAAGGGAAATCGGGGATTTTGTTAATAACTTGAACTATTTGTTAATAAAGGTGCGCATTTCATCGGATTTTTAGCTAAAGGCAATGCTAACAAGGGTTTACAGCAGTTTTGAACTTTCAGAAAATTGAAATCCGTTTAAAAGCGATTTTACATCCATTCTTCGCTTTCCGGGAAGCTGCATTTCAAGAATTTGAATATACCCATTTTTACACGCTACGTTTAAAGTGTTTTTTTCAATGCGTATAGTGCCATTGGCTATATTGTGTTTATCCCCTATGGGTAAGACGTCAAATAATTTTATAGGCACCTTATCAGATTCATTTTCTAAATAACACCATGCTGCAGGGAAAGGGTTTAACCCTCTGATCTTATTATAGATATGCATTAAATCATCACTCCAATCGATCTTACAATTTTCCTTATTGAGTTTGTAAGCTGTTTTTAGTTCCTGGGATTGTGGTTGTATTGTGGTTTTAACACGATCACTTTCAATCAACTTTACAGTATCTATGACGAGACTACTACCTACAGACATAAGTTTATCGTGTAAACTCCCTACAGTTTCATCATTGTCAATAGCTGTTTCTTTTTTAAGAATGATGGCTCCGGTATCTATTTTTTCATCAATAAAAAATGTAGTCACACCTGTTGTAGTCTCTCCATTAATTATAGCCCAATGTATTGGTGCTGCACCCCTATATTGAGGTAAGAGCGATGCGTGTAAATTAAAAGTACCATATGCTGGCATTTGCCATACGACCTTAGGTAACATTCTAAAAGCTACAACGATTTGTAAATTTGCTTTGAGGTCCTTTAGTTCTTCAATAAAATTATCAGACTTTAAATTGGTCGGCTGCATTATATGCAAACCATGCTCTAAAGCAAAAGTCTTAACAGCAGATGCTCTTAGCTTTTGACCTCTTCCGGCGGGCTTATCAGGAGCAGTAATGACCCCAACAACATTATAATTGTGCTTAATGAGTTCTTTAAGTGTGGCGACAGCAAAATCTGGCGTCCCCATAAATACAATTCTTAAGTCTCGTTGTTTTGTCATATAATCGTATACGTATTTACCTCGGTTACTTTGATTTTTTGATGTTCTAATAAATAAGTTATGCTCTCTAGTAGCTGTTCTTTTGTATAGGGCAATTGACTTAATAATGAGCGCGAAGATAAATCTTCGTTCTTTAACCTGTTTAATATTTGATCATTAATTTCTTGTAGTAAATCACCTTTAGAGTCTTTAGATATACAAACTGAACATAGTCCGCAGTCCTGAGTATCCGTTTCACCAAAATAATGTAATAACTGCTTACTCTTACATACCTTTGAATTATTAACGTAATTGATGACCTCATTGATTTGTTGATGCTTAAGATCATATTGCTGCTTTATGATTTTAGCAATGGGATTTATTGTTATAGCATCTTCTCTCGGTTTTATAAAAGTGATTTCAGCATCTGTGTTAGCGATGTCTAATGTTATCATTTGATCCTTTTCTAATTCCTGTAAAGCCTGTATGACCTGTTTTTCACTTTGTTCAATTTTATCTGCTATGACTGAAAGCCTAATTTTAGTTGGAAAATCAAAAATGCCTCCATAAGTTCTAAGCAGAGTCTTTAGCAATAGATTTTTATCTAAATGTTTTTCTATGTAATCAAATAATTGTGTGTTGTTTACGATAAATTGAACTTTTGTTTTATAGTTAAACCGTTCATTTAAAGTTATAATACTATTGCTGTCTAATACCTTTAGTGCATTATATGTCAAATTTGTATTTAGCTTATATGTATCACAGAAGGTTTTAAAATTTAATTTATGAGATGTGTATTCACCTTCACCATAGGATATTTGAAAGTAGTTACACAGCTTATTGTAAATGTATTTTACAAATTCCACATTTGGTAATGCACTTAGAAATTGACGTTTTAAATGGGTTTCGTCTATAGGTTGAACCAATACAAAGGCATAAGCCATGGCTCCATTTCTACCTGCACGACCAGCTTCTTGATAGTAACTTTCTATACTTTCCGGTAAATTATAATGAATCACAGTTTTTACATCTGCTTTATCAATACCCATACCAAATGCGGTGGTTGCAACCATTATTTGAGTCCGATTATTGGTCCAGGAATTCAAACGGTCATTTTTAGTTTTGTGATCTAAGCCTCCATGATAGAACGTAGCTGAAAACCCTTCTGCAACTAGGTGAGAGCTTAAAGTTTCACACGCTTTTCGACTTCTTACATATACTATTGAGGACCCTTGATGCTTCTTAAGAAGATAACTCAATTGGTATAACTTATCCTCTGTATGTATCACATTATAAGAAATATTTGTCCTCTCAAATGATGCCTTAAATAGTTTAGGTGTTGTGAAATCTAAGTTCGCTACAATATCATCAACAACATTTGTCTTTGCTGTTGCAGTTAATGCAATAATGTTTACATGAGGTAATAACGTCCTTAACTTACCTATGTTTTTATAAGCAGGTCTAAAATCATTGCCCCATTGACTGATACAATGCGCCTCGTCAACAGCAATAAGATTCACATTCATTTGAAGAATACGATCTATCACTATCGACTGTTGTAGTCGTTCTGGAGATAAGTACAGAAATTTGTAATTACCATATAGGCAATTATTTAATTGAATATCAAGGTCTTCATATGAGAGTCCAGAGGTTAAAGCTATGGCTTTTATACCTTTTTGTTTTAGCTGATTGACCTGGTCTTTCATTAATGCTACAAGTGGCGAAATCACAATACAAATACCTTCTTTAATTAATGCAGGAATTTGAAAGCATATCGATTTTCCACCTCCGGTAGGTAAGAGCACGAAGGTGTCAATATGATCTAATACAGCATTTATAATCTCCTCTTGTGGTGATCTAAATGATGTATAGTTCCAATACTGTTCTAAAACTTGTAAAGGATGTTGCATATTACAAATTTAAGTGCTCTATAATAAAATCTGTACGTTTAGAGACACTTTCAAATGGGACATCAATGAGGTCGTAGCCAAACTGTTTGTATGTTTTCAATAAATAATCATGAATTACGATGGCCTGTTCAAAGTTTTCGTAGCGTTCACTATCACTTGTGAAAATTTCCTGCCATGGTGCTAGTACAAAAACGTTATCATAAATACATGTTTTACAAGTATCTATAAAATAATCAGGGTAGGGGTCCTTCACATAATCCATATAGGCCAATACATCTGGTAAACCACGATCTAAAAACACAACTTCTGTATTATGTTTAGATGCATCCATATACTGTTGCTTCCTCCCTTGAAGCAGTTTTTCACTAAATAATAAAGGATTGGTCAAAAATAATTGCTCTATACCATCTTGTCTTGCCTCTAGAGTGACTTGTCTTGATATTTCTTCAAAACAAACATAATCACGCCTGATAAGTTCATTTATGATAGAGGATTTACCTGTTCCCGGTCCTCCAGTAATAGCTATTTTCTTTGTATTCAAATTGGCAAGGTTTTGGCTGTAAAAATCGTAATTAAAAAATTAAATTAAAAATGTAAAGTTAAGTGTATCTTTGCGCCTGAATTAATGATTATGAATACACCTGAGAAATCTGAAGAATTTTATAATAAACTAAGAGAACAATTGTACGATACTGCACTTTGGCCATCAGAGTATCTCTACAAGTTTATTGTGAAAACAGACACAAAAAAAATTGCTGAAGTTGAAGCCTTATTTGACAACTTGGGAGCAGTTATACAGACTGTGGCATCTAAGAATGGAAAATATACGAGTATCTCTATCAATGTTAGGATGAAAGATCCTGATGCTGTAATTGCAAAATACAAAGAGGTTGCTGAAAATATTGAAGGCGTTATTTCGTTATAAAAGTCACAATACGTTATTATTTTTTTGTACTTTGCACTAGTGCATAAGAACTACATGTACATACAAATTACAACTACACACATTCATTTAAATTTTGATAGATAATTTAGAATACAATACAGAACGCGAGCATTTAATTATACCAGAATATGGTCGCCATTTACAAAAGATGGTGAATTATGCGAAATCAAGAGAAACTAAGGAAGAACGTAATCGCTTAGCTAAAGCGATTATCTCCGTGATGGGTAATTTACAGCCTCACTTAAGAGATGTTCCAGATTTTCAGCACAAGTTATGGGATCAGCTTTTTATTATGGCAGATTTTGAATTAGATGCAGATTCTCCCTTCGAAAAGCCATCTAAGGAGGTGCTACAGGCAAGACCAGAACCCTTAAAATATCCGCAAAACCATCCTAAATATCGTTTCTATGGAAACAATATTAAAACAATGATCGACGTGGCAATCACTTGGGAAGAAGGCGAAATGAAAGAAGCACTTACATATACGATTGCTAACCACATGAAAAAATGCTTCTTGAATTGGAATAAAGACACCGTTGAAGATGCTGTGATTTTTGATCACTTATTCGAATTATCACAAGGAAAACTGAACCTTAAAGACAAAGAAGAAGATCTGAGTGATTCTAGTAGTCTTATGAGGAATAAGAAGAAGTTTTCCGGAAACAAGAAAAGTAATAAAAAGAAATATTCCAATAACAGAAAACGTTACTAAGGACGTATGGGGACATTTAAGATTGAAGGTGGTCATAAGCTTAAAGGCGCTATAAAACCACAAGGTGCTAAAAACGAAGCTCTACAAATTCTTTGCGCCGTATTACTAACACCAGAAACAGTAACAATACACAATATTCCAGATATCGTTGATGTCAATAAGCTAATCACCTTATTAGGGAATTTGGGTGTTGAGGTTAAGCAGTTATCCTCTAACTCGTATACATTTAAAGCAGAACATGTTGATCTAGCGTATCTAGAGTCTGATGCTTTTAAACATGAAGGACGAGGTTTAAGGGGATCTATAATGATTGTAGGACCTTTATTAGCACGATTTGGTAAGGGATACATTCCGAAACCTGGTGGTGACAAGATTGGACGCCGTCGATTAGATACTCACTTTGAAGGTTTTATCAATTTAGGAGCCAAGTTCAGATATAATAGAGAAGAATATTTTTATGGGGTAGAAGCAGATCAGCTTAAAGGAACCTATATGCTTTTAGATGAAGCTTCTGTTACCGGTACTGCCAATATTGTTATGGCAGCTGTACTGGCTAAGGGACAGACAACGATATATAATGCAGCATGTGAGCCTTATTTACAGCAGTTATGTAAGATGCTGAACAGAATGGGGGCGAAAATATCCGGTATAGGGTCAAATATGCTTATCATAGATGGTGTTGATCATTTAGGAGGCACAGAGCATACCATGTTACCGGACATGATTGAAATAGGTAGTTGGATTGGGCTGGCCGCCATGACCAAAAGTGAACTCACTATTAAAGACGTAAGTTGGGGAGATTTAGGACAAATACCAAACGTGTTCAGAAAGTTAGGAATTACAGTTGAGCAGCAAGGAGACGATATCTATATTCCTGCACACACGAACGGTTACGAGATACAAAACTATATAGATGGTTCTATCTTAACCATAGCTGATGCACCATGGCCTGGATTTACACCAGACCTTTTGAGTATTGTTCTGGTTATAGCAACTCAAGCTAAAGGTGAAGTGTTGATCCATCAAAAAATGTTCGAAAGCCGTTTATTCTTTGTAGATAAACTTATAGATATGGGAGCTAAAATCATTTTATGCGATCCGCATAGAGCTACAGTTATTGGTCATGATTTTAAATCCACGCTCAAAGCGACTACTATGACATCTCCAGATATTAGAGCAGGAATTTCATTATTAATTGCGGCATTATCTGCTAAAGGAACCTCTACCATCCATAACATCGAGCAGATCGATAGAGGTTATGAAAATATTGATGAGCGTTTAAGAGCCATTGGAGCCAAAATAGAACGCTTATAACATAGAAAAAGCCCTGAGGATTCAGGGCTTTTCAAATTTTTCAAATACTGTTTTTGAAATGGTTACATAGATTCAAAAAAAATTGTTTACAACAATTTTCATTGTCTATAACGCAATATTTTTTGGTTTATTGTATTACTGATTACTTTTTTTGAAAAAGATTAATTTAGAGCACTTTTATACACTTCTAAACAACGTTCCCTAGCCATTTTATGATCTACTATAGGTTGAGGGTATGTAAGTTCCTGAAAATCCGGAGCCCATCGTTTTATATATGTCAAATCCTTATCAAACTTTTCAACTTGAGATGTCGGGTTAAAAATTCTAAAATATGGAGCGGCATCCACGCCACAGCCTGCAACCCATTGCCAATTGCCTACATTACTCGCCATTTCATAGTCGTGCAGTTTTTCAGCAAAATAGGCCTCACCCCAACGCCAATCGATAAGGAGGTGCTTGCATAAAAAGCTTCCAACGAGCATTCGCACTCTATTATGCATAAAACCCGTTTCATTGAGTTGTCGCATTGCAGCATCAACTAATGGGTATCCGGTCTTACCATCGCACCAGGCTTTGAACTCGACTTCATTGTTACGCCATTCTATGCGGTCATATTTAGGCTTAAAGCTGCTGTCTTTGGTATGAGGAAAATGCCATAAGATTTGCATGAAGAATTCGCGCCATATTAATTCTTGCCAGAAAACTTCATTTTTAGTTTGAGTCGCCATTCTGACCATTGCTCTTACACTCACGGTCCCAAAACGCAGATGAGGTCCCAATTTTGAAGTGGCGTCCAATGCAGGGAAATTTCGAGTGGCTTCGTAATTTTCAATCAGAGATGTACTGATTTTATAATTCTGAATCTTTTGGTCAGAAGACTCAAAACCGATGTCAACCAAACTCAAACTAGGTAAGGCATCATCATTATATAAATTATTGATGAGCGCTAAAGAATCATATGAAGCTACCATATCTGAAGAGAAATTGGTCTTCCACTGCTTCATATACGGTGTATAGACGACATAAGGCGTGCCGTCTTTTTTGACAATATCATTTCTCTCAAAAATCACTTGATCTTTGAACGTCTTAAATGCTACAGACGTTGACTTTAAAAACGCCTCAATAGTGGTATCTCTTTGTATCGCGTAAGGCTCATAATCATGATTCGTATAGACTGTGTTTATAGTGTATTTTGAAGTCAGTGTTTCAAAGATGTCTATGGGGTTTCCATGGTACTGTGCAATTGTTTTTTGAGAAACAGCGAGTTGGTCATTCATTCTACTTAAACATTCATGAATGAACGTGACTCTGGCATCATCTTTAGGAAGTTTATCTAAAATATCACTGTCAAAAATAAAAATAGGAAGCACTGGTAAGTCTGAGGATAAAGCATGATAAAGCCCTACGTTGTCTTCTAGTCTAAGATCTCTCCTGAACCAAAAAATGTTGATTTCTGTCATTATGAGTTGTCGTATTTACCAAAAAGCGCTTCTAGCTTTTCTTTTCTGTAATTAAAGATCTCTTCTAATTTCGGTTTTACCAGAATAGGATGTATAAGTTGCCCTAACCATCCCATAGGTACTTTATAATCTATAATATCTTCCATTTCCACACCGCCTTCTATAGATTTTATAAAATGTTTGTGATGCCACAAGGCATAGGGGCCAAAGCGCTGCTCATCTACAAAATACTCATTATCCTTAACATGAGTGATTTCGGTCACCCATTTTGTTTTAATTCCTAAAACCGGTGTAACAATATATTGAATCATTTGCCCCGGATACATCGCTCTATCTGCTCCAGACAAAATATTAAACCCCATATAGTCAGGAGTAATTGTTTTGAGGTTTCTGGGATCAGACAAGAATGCCCAAGCTTCCTCTTTGGTTATAGGTAAGTTTTGTTTTTTGTGTAGGGTATATATTTTCATGGTTAGTTGTTAAAAAGAATATAGGCATTTAATGAGGTAGCTATGCATAACCATATCATATACGGCAATAACAGATAGCGAATTTTACCTAAGAATTCATCTTGAAATGAAATAAACAGATAAAAAATTAAGAGGGTTAATCCTACTAAAACACCTAAGCCTAGAGTAATCATATGTTGATTAAAGAATATGTAATTCCAGCTGATATTAAGAATAACTTGGATTACAAATAACGTTTTTACGTAGGTGGAGTTTCTTATGGAAAACAAATACGCTAAGTATATTGAGAAACAGATCATAATAATTGTCCAGGCTGTACCAAATACCCAGCTTGGAGGTGTCCATGGTGCTTTATTAAGCTGTTGATACCAATCTGTTATTGGTCCATCATTCATTAACCAACTGCCTAATGCGAGGCCACCAAAGTTGATAATCAGAAATAATATAATATACTTTGCTTTAGACATAGTAATTTATTTGTCCTTAAGACGGTCTATTTGTTCCAATAGCTTTTGGGCTTCAGCATACTTTTTATCGCTTTCAGCTCTATTTGTGGTAGATAAAGCATGCCATTGTGCCATTAGCTTTTCATACTGTTTCTGAAGCTTTTCGAGCTCGGTTGATTTTTTAAATAGTCCAAACATGTTATTTAAGGTATTTAGTGATTTTTGAACTTGTGGGCTTAGTAATTGAGTAAAACACATCAATTAAGCTCCCATTTTCATCGATTAAGTATTTCTGAAAATTCCACTTTACGCTTGAACTTTTCTTCCCATTGATCGCTTTTTTTGTTAACCATTGATAAAGTGGATGTTGATTAGAACCTTTGACATCAATTTTCTCACTCATCAAAAAAGAGACACCATAATTAGCTTCACAAAACGATTCTATTTCAGAAGCACTTCCAGGCTCTTGCTTGCCAAATTGATTACATGGTAGTCCTATAACTTGAAGCTTATCTTTATAATAATCTGAAAGTGTTTGGAGCTCCTTGTACTGTGGTGTAAAACCACATTTTGAAGCCACATTGACAAAGAGTATTTTTTTGGTCTTAAACTCAGAAAGATCTATAGTTTTCCCCTGTAAAGACTTTAAAGGGATGTCATATATTGATGATTTTGGTTCACTCTCATATTGATCTCCTTTGGTGTTAAGTGTTGCTACAAATATCTTAAAAGGGTTCATAGAATCTTAAATTTTAAAGCTTACTATACCACAATCCATTTCAAAGATTTGTCCTGATATAGATGCTGTTTTTTCTGATATTAAGAAGGCTGCCATATCTGCTACTTCAGTTGGGGATAAGTATTTTTTTAATGGATGGCGTTCTTTGATAACTTCAACCATTCTATCATTTCTTAAAAGTTTTGAAGCTAACTCTGTATCAGTAACAGTAGGAGCTATCCCATTGATTCTAACTGTTGGAGCCAATTCTGCTCCTAAGGTTTTTACCAGTCCTTCAACACCTGATTTAGCTACTGCAATGCTAGCATGAAACGGCATTCCTAATTTTGCTGCTACAGTACTGAAGAGTAGGATAGAAGGATTATTACCTTTTTTCAATACAGGGAGATAGGTCTGAATTGTCCGAACTGCTCCCAGAACGTTGATATTAAAGTCGTCTTTAAAATCTTCAATCTTTAGTCGGTTAATAGGCTTCAGGTTAATACTCCCCGGACAGTATATGATATGGTCTATGTGTTCAATTTCCGGGAGATTATCTTCCAGTATGTCACATGGGTGATGTATCAAATTTGGATGATCAATATTCGGTTGAGATCGACTAAGGTTGATCACTTTATATGACGAAAGCAAAGATTCGACAATCGCTTTGCCTATACCTTTGCTTCCGCCAACAATTAGTATTGTATTCATTATTATGCTGCAGTTAAAGGACGCCCTTTAAGACGTTTCTCGATCTTTTGCTTAATAACAGTTAAACGCTTCATAATATCCATGATTTTTGCATCTTTCTTTTGCTTGTATATTTCGTTTAAACTTAATATCAATTCTTTAGCTTCCCTAGATGCTAGGATACGATCACTTGTGGTTTTGAATGAAAACTTTCTGTTTTCAAATTCATGAGCTCTATCTATTATATCCATGGTTTTAATTATTTATATAGTTTTGTAATTCTCTTATCTTATCTGGTGTGTCAAACTTACCTCCATAATAGGTGGTAACTGTAGCTGAAGTATCATCCTTAACACCTCTGGATGATACGCATAAGTGCTTAGCATCAATAATTACGGCAACGTCTTCAGTTTGTAAAACACGTTTCAGTTCGTTGGCAATTTGATTCGTTAAACGTTCTTGTACTTGAGGCCGTTTGGCATAATACTGCACAATTCTATTTAATTTTGATAGCCCAATTACTTTCCCTGAGGAGATATAAGCTACATGTGCTTTACCTATAATCGGAACAAAATGGTGTTCACAATTAGAGTAAAACGTGATGTCCTTCTCAACGAGCATCTGGTTATATTGATACTTATTATCAAACAGCGCTACTTTAGGTTTATTTTTAGGGTCTAATCCCGAAAATATTTCTTCTACATACATTTTAGCAACACGATCTGGTGTGCCTTTTAAAGAGTCGTCATTTAGGTCTAATCCCAATACATCCATAATTTCAGAGAAAAGGATTGAAATTCGTTCCTTCTTTTCTTCATTAGACATGTCAAAAGCATTTGCTTTCATTGGGGTTTCTAAACCAGTGAATAAATGGTCATCTCCGATGTCTTCGATAGAGAATCCATTTAAGCTGTGACCATTTTTCTTTGTTACGGTTTGTGTGTTCATAAGGTCTTTTTTATGTGCTGTCCTTAAGTACTCCAATCTTAAGGCAAAGCACGTGTTAACGTTTTGAAATAGAGTTATTTGAAATTTGTCTTTGCCTGGAGCATTTGAAACGCCCTTCGGTAAAGGTTCTTTTTTTTATATGTTTTGTCGTTCTACCTGCCACACGAGCTCTCCACAATCGAAAACTACCGGGCTTGAGTTCTCTTCGCATTAGCTTTATAACATCTTGCTCAGTTAACCCAAACTGATGCGTTATAGCACCGAAGGGTGTACGGTCTTCCCAAGCCATCTCTATAATTCTATCAATTTCAGTTTCTGACATAATTTATAATTCAGAGGGCATGTTAAATGCCAGATCATACTTTACTTTCTCATCCAAAAGCTTGCCAAAGAACTTTTTATTCTCTTTAAAGGTCATATTGTCTTTAAATTGTATAAATCGCCCCTGAGCATGTATACTAGAACCATTTGTTTTGTACAACACTAACTGGTAATAAGGAATAATCCATGTGAAATTTTTTAGTCCTTTAGTTATGTATATGAGTATTCCTTTTGGTCTTAGTTCGATATTGGCATAGTTAATATCTGATACAGAATTTAACAGATGCTTCATATTAGGACTCACCTCACTTATCATCATCCGTTTAGAACCTACGCCATTCATTTTCAGTTTTTGAATGAACGAAAATGGTGTGCCAACGAGATCGTCTATAATTTGCTTGGTCTCCTTATCATAATATGTCGTTTCTACTATCATAATCTTACTCAAATTTACAAAATGTTTAATCTTTTTCAATTAATGTTAAACAAAAATTAACAGATTATTAGTAAATGAGTCTAGAAATTCGGGTTTAACTGTCCCTCAACATTCGATTTCTATCAGAAATGGTGTGCTTTTTCAAAATTCTTTGACTTTCTTTCCGGACTTCAGGATCATCCTTCATCTTCCATAAGATATCACTGGCCTTTTTACGATTTTCTTGAATATCTACAATGGGGTGTGGGTAGTCTACACCTATTTTGAAGCTGTAGAGTTCCTGCTCGAGCTGAGTCATTAAATGTGGCTGATGAATGTATGCTAGTTCTAGATGTGATAGTTCCGGAACCCATTCTCTAATAAATGTTGCATCAGGATCGTGTTCGATACCATTCTTTATGGGGTTGTATATTCTCAGGTTGTTAATGCCTGTTTCACCGGCCTGCATTTGGAGTTGGGGAAAATGTATTCCCGGTTCAAAGTCTAAGAATTGTTGTGATAAGTGAGTGGTAGCATCTTGCCAAGGTTGCCACAGAATATGTGTAAAAAATGATACTAGTAGAGCACGCATTCTGAAGTTTAGATAACCGGTTTGATTTAAACAGCGCATACTGGCGTCTACTAAGGGGAATCCTGTGTTGCCTTCTTTCCATGCTTTTTGATAGGCTTCTGAAATACGCTTCTTTAGCTTGTGATAGCCTTTATTCACGCTGGCTTCCTCCATAATGTGCTCCATTTCAAACTTCTGTATAAAATGAGCTTGCCAACGAAGTCTCGACAAAAACGCACTAATATGTCTATTATTGGCTTGATTACCTTTTGTTTGCTTCCCTTTTTGATATATTTCTCTAACCGAGACATTACCCCAACTGATATAAGGTGATAAACGGCTACAACTAGAACGAGACGCCTGAGGCTTAGAAATATTAAACATGTAATTCTTGTAACGGGTCTGCAAAAAGGAATTTGCATATTCGTAAGCTTCTGTAGTACCACCCTTTTGAAACCTACTGTTTTCAGGAGTGCTCAAATCTGTCGGAGTTAATACGGTTTCTAATTTAGCAATGTCTTTATAATTTAAAAACTGATGGCTTTGGGGTTGAAATAAAAATTGGTTCTTGGACATGTAGTCATTCCAATCTTCAAACCATGCTTCTCGATCTTTTAGGCCTCTTCTCACACCATTATTAATACTCTCATCCCATCGGATAATGTTATTTCTACAATAACGTTTGAACTCTTTATCTCTATTAAAAGTAACTAGAAGTCCTGTTTCTTGGTGTGAGTATATGGTGTCTATTTTGTAAAAATCTTGTAAGTGATTGAAGCAATTTTGCACATCTGATGTTACAGCCAATACCTTAGTGTTATAGGCTGATAATCTGTGGTTGATGTCCCATATAGACTCTTTAATAAAATTGAAATGCCGTTCACTGTAATGCGGATCGTTAATTAATAGATGTTCAAAGACATAGAGCAGTAAAACACGCTTGCCAGAATTTAGTGCTTTGTAGAGAGCCTCATTATCTTGTAAACGTAAATCTCTTTTTAGCCAAACGATAACTATTTTTTCTTTTTCATACATCTTTTACTGCAATAGTTTACATTATCCCAGTCTCTTTCCCATTTTTTTCGCCAAGAAAAAGGACGATCACAGACCAGACATATCTTTATTGGGAGGTGTTTTTTTTCATAGCGCTAAGCCATGTTTCAGTAATTACAACCTCATAAAGTTGTTTATTTTAACGTCTTTAGCTTTGAGGTCGAACATCAGATTATATAGGCCAAAGAAGGTTCTGTTGATGTATATGAAATGCTTAGAACCTCTGTTACCATTCATATTACGCAGCTCGGTAGATTTTGAATAACGTTCTCCTAATTCTGCGATTTGACCAAAAAACTCCGGATCAGAAAAATCAAAAGTCTCTTGCTGGAAGGGCTGTGTAAATAAACTCAATAGTTCATGAAACATGTCCTTAAAGAATAGGATTTCTTCTTCTGAATCTTCTGGCTTTAATATTTCTAACTCATACAACTTTTCCATGAATATGGTTTCATTTTCAATGCTCTCTTTTTTTGCTAATTCGAAATAAGGGACATAAAATGCTTCAGGTATGGTTTTCATGCAACCAAAATCGAGCACGATAAGATCACCAGAGTCGGAAACCAAGAAGTTGCCCGGATGTGGATCGGCGTGCACTTTCTTAAGATTGTGAATTTGATACATGTAGAAATCCCACAAAGCTTGTCCTAGGGTATTAGAAAGCGTTTGATTGTCATTTATTGCTGTGAACTCAGATAAATGCTTACCTTCCATATAATCCATAGTAATAATACGTTCCGATGATAATTCATCGTAATATTCTGGGAACTTAAGGTGAGGGATATGCTTACAAGCTTCAGCAATTTCTTTGCTTTGTTGTATCTCGAGGATATAATTGGTTTCCTCAGTGAGCTTATTTTCTACTTCTTTAAAATACTTGTCAGAATCCTTTCCTTTAATATTGAACATTCTAATGGCAATAGGCTTAACTAAGGCTAAATCAGATGCAATACTTTCTGCCACGCCGGGGTATTGAATTTTCACGGCTAATTTCTTATGGTCTTTTTCAGCAATATGCACTTGACCAATACTGGCTGCATTCACCGATGTGCTATTAAAGCTATCGTAAATGTCGTTTGGATGCTTGCCAAAATATTTTTTAAAGGATTTAATAACCAATGGTGGTGAGAGTGGTGGTACAGAGAATTGAGCCAAAGAAAATTTTTCCACATAAGCTTGGGGTAAAATGCTCTTTTCCATACTCAACATCTGTGCTACTTTTAAGGCACTGCCTTTAAGTTGTTTTAAACTATCATAGATATCAGTTGCATTATTCTCGTTAAGACGTTCTTTGGCCTCTTCTTCAGAATTTACAATCTTGTCACCATAATATTTTAAGTAGTTCACGCCAACCTTTGCCCCGGTCTTAACTAATTTTGAGGCACGTTGTATTTTGGTAATTGGGATACGGTCAATTGTTTTCATTAGTTCATGTGTACTTTTTCCTTGTATAGAAATTTTCCTAGATCTACAAGGCTTTTTAATGGAGCAATGTCTATCAGATCAAAACTTGCATTCACAGATTTTTCAATAAATAGATCTGTTTTCTCAAAAGAAGGCGAGGTATCATCCATCCAAAACTTAAGAGTAACCAAGAGTTGAAGCCAGGCAGATTCTTTAATGCCTCTATTTTGAAGCCTCTGAAGTTGTTCTTGCTTTAGATCAATAGTTTCAATGTCTAGCCCCTCAATAAATGACGAAAAACGTTTCTTCAACTCAACAAGTGATTTTAAGGATTTTAAACGGTCTTTACTTTCAGATAACTTGTAAACTACAAAACTTCTATTAGCTGTTAAGACTTCAAAAAAGGTGTAGTAGAAGGTCAATAATTGATTCCTAGAATCGTAGTTAACGTAATCTTCACTTTTTGTGATAACACTTATGGTATTGTCAAAAAATGCTGCAAAGATGTTCTGATCTAGAGCTTCAAAAGTGCCAAAGAATTTATAGAATTCTTGCTCTTCAAAGTTATGTGCTTTAGCAAAAGCATATACTGTTTTTGGCATGTTTTCATGAGACAACACATAGTCCATATAATAGGAGATGAGTTGGTCTTTTGATAGGTTTTTTTTCTTGGCCATGTTTATGAGAATTTGTGATGTAAAGATACGAAATGTTTAACATTAAGTATAATACATTAAACAAAATAAACGTTAATATTTTGACCTATTTTGTTAAAAAAGAGAAAGGGTATTTAGTCGCAACATTTATCATCTTTAACCCATTTACAGCTTACAACTGCTGTTACTGCACCAAGGAATGGTGCTGTTAGATATAGCCAAAGGTGCTCTAAGTTTCCTGATATTACTGCAGGCGCTAAGGATCTAGCCGGGTTCATTGATGCTTTTGTCATAGGACCGGCAAACATGGCTTCTAATAAGATAACTGCACCAACTGCAATGGCAGCCATGGTTCCGATTTCTTTACTACCAGTAGATACATTAATGATGACTACCATGAGAAGGAACGTTAAAATAAATTCTAAGATAAAAGCCCTGTAAGGAGTAAAGCCTTCAGTTGGATAGGTATGACCATAACTGTTACTCTCAGGGAATAGTACCCATAAAAGTCCAATAGCTAAAAAGGCGCCTATAATTTGAAACAGTAAATATTTAGGAACATCTTGCCATGAAAACTTTTTGGCAAATGCGAAAGCAACCGTAACTGCCGGATTAAAATGAGCTCCGGAGATCTCTCCAAAAGCATAGATCATTCCCATAACAATTAACCCCCAGGTTATGGCGACTCCTACATGAGAAACACTTCCGCCGGTGATCTCATTCACTGTCATAGCACCACAGCCACAAAAGACCATACCAAAGGTTCCTAGTAATTCAGCAATATATCGTTTCATAGAGCAAAACTTTTGTCAAATATACAACCTGTGATTTTAAGGATTTGTTAACAAATATACTTTTGTGAATGCGTAATTTTATAGACTCTAATAATTGAAACAATTAACTCTAATCAAAATGAAAAAACTAGCATTATTTGCATTTGCGTTAACACTAATGTTTTCAGTAAATGCACAAGTAGACACACCACAACCGAGCCCACTTTGTAAACTAGAGCAAAAGGTAGGTTTAACAGACATTGCCATAGTGTATTCTCGTCCGGGTGTAAAAGGAAGAAAAATATTTGGAGGCTTAGAGCCTTTTGGAAAAGTATGGCGTACAGGTGCCAATGCAAATACAACTATAGAATTTAGCGATGATATTACTTTCGGAGGAACTAACGTGAAAGCCGGAAAGTATGCTATTTATGTAAGATTAAATGAAAAGAAATGGGATGTTATGTTGTACGCTAGTACAGATAACTGGGGTACACCTAGAGAATGGGATGATAGTAAAGTTGTAGCTACTGCAACCTCTGATGTTATAGAAGTGCCTTTTAATGTAGAGACATTTACTATTGATATCAACAACATTAAAAACGATAGTGCTACTTTAGAATTCATCTGGGAAAAATCATACGTAGCTGTACCTTTCTCAGTACCAACAGATACTAAGGTGACTGCTTCTATAGATCGTGTTATGGCTGGTCCTGGACCAAATGATTTCTACGCATCTGCAGTATATTATTTATCCGCTAAAAAAGATATTAATCAGGCTATGAAGTGGATTGATAAAGCAGTTGACATGACAAAAGATCAACCACGTTTCTGGTACTTAAGACAACAGTCATTAATTCATGCAGCAGCTGGAGATAAAGAAGGAGCTATAAAAGCAGCTAAAGCATCTTTAGAAGGTGCTAAAAAAGCTAAGAACGATGGCTATATCAAAATGAACATGGACTCTCTAAAAGAATGGGGAGCAATGTAATAATCATCACATAAGTGTTAATTGAAAAGGCATAACCTCGGTTATGCCTTTTTTAATTTATCGTTGTTTCCTAAGCGATTGAAAGAGGAAAGCCAAGAACATGACAATAACACATCCTACAAAATTGAGCCATAAATAGGGTAGCGAAATAATCTCATATGTATCTAAGAAATAAAGCGCAATAATAATCACTTGGGTAATAATACCAGCAGTAAATACCGCATTACCTTTAATCGACTTAAAGAAGAATGCTAATAAGAATATACCCAATACATTACCGTAGAATATAGATCCAATAATATTTACTAACTGGATAAGGTTTTCTGCTAAATTGGCAAAACAAGCAATGATAATAGCAATGATTCCCCATAGCAAAGTAAAGTACTTAGTTGCCTTTACCATATGCTTCTCGTCCCTTTCTTCCTTCTGGTTTCTACCATAAAGATCTATAGATGTAATTGTTGCCAGAGCATTAACTTCTGAAGCCGTCGAAGACATAGCTGCAGATAGTATCACTGCTAATAGTAAACCAATAAGTCCTTTAGGTAAATAGTTCAAGATAAAGGTGATGAACATATAATCTCTATCATTCGTCTTGGTATCTTTAGCAGATTCTTTATATAAAGCTGTCAACTCACTTTTTTTCTCTTTGTAGCTAACACTACTAGTATCAGAAGCTAAAGTATTGACCTCCCTACTTAACTTGTCATAGGAGTTGGCATAGGATGTGTCTATAGCTCTTTTGATAAGATATTTAGATTGAAGGCGATGAGATTTCTCTATACTGTCTAAAACAAATAATTGCGATTTTATATTAGAGTTATCCGGGTTATTAGCTAATTCTATACTTAGTGCTTTCTTGTCTTCAAAAAGAACATTCTGTTGATTTTGAAGGTCTATGTACTGCTGAGAGTATTCTGAAGCTAAAACCTGTTTTGTAGAAGCTTCAATAAAATTTAAAGGTGCCGGATTGAATTGATAAAATACAAACACCATAACACCTACTAATAAAATAAAGAACTGCATTGGTACTTTCAGCAAACCATTGAATAGGAGTCCCATTTGCATCTCTTTCATGGAGCGTCCGGATAGGTAGCGTTGTACCTGACTTTGATCTGTTCCGAAATAGGATAACATTAAGAAAGTACCTCCAATTAGTCCCGTCCACAAGGTATACCTATTCTCTAGATCAAAAGAAAAATTTAGGACTTCCATACGTCCGCTAGCCCCAGCAATAGTCAATGCATCATTAACAGAAACATCTTCCGGAATAAGATTAAGAATAATAAATAACGCTGCAAGCATTCCGGCAAAAATGACAAACATCTGTTGCTTTTGTGTCACAGTAACGGCTTTGGTACCGCCAGTTACAGTGTAAATGATAACGAGTACACCGATAATTATATTTAGTGTGATGATATTCCAACCCAGCACAACCGATAGGATAATAGCTGGCGCAAAAATGGTGATTCCAGCAGCTAAACCGCGTTGAATTAAAAAGAGGATGGCTGTCAGTGTTCTTGTTTTAAGATCGAATCGACTCTCTAAGAACTCATAAGCCGTGTATACCTTTAATCTATGATAAAGTGGAATAAAGACCATACATATGATCACCATAGCTATTGGGAGTCCAAAATAAAATTGAACGAAGCCCATACCATCAGAGTATGCTTGTCCGGTGGTCGATAAGAATGTAATGGCACTCGCTTGTGTAGCCATTACAGATAAACCTATGGTCCACCATTTTGTGGTATTACCACCTCTTACATAGTCTTGTACATTCTTGCTGCCTCGAGTTTTCCATGTACCATAACCTACAATAGTGAGCAGTGTTAGTGAAAGCACTAACCAGTCTAACCAGTTTAATGTCTGCATATTAAAATGTTTTCATTATGATATAGAACAAAACGATGTAGATGAGGTTAGCGACTAGGATAAGTGTATACATCTTATCCCATTTTTCTTTAGATTGTGGTGGTTGATCGGTCATATTAATCGTTTAGTTTTTTGTTTAGGTCGATATTTTCTTTTCCTGCAGAAAGGAGATTGGTAAATAATCGATAAGCTCCGGGAACACCAGCCGGGAATTCTCTGAAGAAACTGAGTCCAGTATAGATATAATTCCCTTTACCATATTTAGCAATAAGAAGACTGCCTTCTTTTGGTGTTTCACCTTTATCATTTAAAGACAATAGGGGTGTGAATTCTTCTGCCCACTGTCCGGGAAAATATAAGCCACGTTCTTGTACCCAACCTTCGAAATCTTTTGCTGTGATCTTATTCGGAAAGTTTAATAGTGGATGATCAGTATTTAATAAACGTACTTCAGCATGCTCATCGGTAACTCTGGCTCTCGAAAGCTGTAAGTTATAAGGAGCTAACTGATCTACTTTCAAGCGTCTGTTAGTGTTGTACTGGACAATCAGGTTTCCACCTTCTTTGACATAGTCTAGCAAATACTTTTGTTTAAACTTAAGGGCATCCACCACATTATAGGCTCTAATACCAACGACGATAGCATCAAAATCACTGAGATTGTCAGAAGATATATTTTCAGGATCAATAATCGTCACATTGTATCCAATTTGTCTTAGGCTTTCAGGGATCACATCTCCGGCACCTTGAATGTATCCAATATTGTCTCCACGTTTAGAGATATCCAAACGCACTATTTTACTTTCGCTTGGCAGTAACACGGTTTGGAAAGGAATATGACCATAATTGATCTCTATAAGCTTTCTGGTGTAGGTATTGCCATTTACCGTAACCATTGGCGTAATATAGCCTTCACTTTGTCCTTTAGGTGGAATGACTGTAAATACTACTTTTTGAATATCACCTTTATTTTTGATCTCTACAGATTGTGACTCCGGATACACATTCCAGTCCTGAGGATAAGCCAGTTTTACACTTCCTGTAACATTATCTTTACCGGCTTTAACAACAACTTCTATTTCTTTCTGCTGATCGGTATCAAAAATGTAAACATCATTGGCAATCGATGCTGAAGCTTCAGGAACAATTTCAAAAGGTTTATACAATTCACCTTTATCGGGCTCTGAATAGCGATATACGATCGGTTTCGTTATGGTGATATTCTCATTGCCGGCAGATAGGTTAAAACTTACATTTAAAGCCCTTGGTGTTTCCGGTAGGCCAATAAGCTCTTGCTGATCCACCTTATACATACCCAATGACCCTTTTTGGTCTAACCAATAGGGTGTGCTGTAATTCACCTTTGAGTTTATGTTGAAATCTTCTTCAAAGAACTGTCTTTTATTATTGACTAATGATACATTCTTGTTAACTTGTTTACCATTAGAAAATGTGATACTATTTAGAATGATCTCCTGGTTACTTCTATTTAGAGCTTCAATATTGAGCTTTATGTTCTCACCTGAAGTCGCATAAGAAGAACGTGCTGATGCTTCTAAATACAATCCTGTGCAAGCTTCAATTATAGCAATAAGTTCTTTAGACTTGATAGCTTTCCAGTGTTCGTCTTTAATATTTTGTAACAGTGTATAGGCTTTCATTAATTCTGGTAGGTGATAAGCCGGGTCTCTAAAATTGAAATTTTTCTCAACAGCATTTAGAATATCACCGATAGCTTTTCCACCTTCAACTCGGTTCCATGATGTATCGATACCTGCAAATACATCATTACTGCCATCCAGAGGGTCGCCTTTTAAGAATTCTATATACTCCTCTTGTGAACCTCTTTGGGATAAGCGCCCAAAGCCCTGACACAAGTGTTGACTACTAGCTAAGGAAGCTATTTCGTTATTTGAGAGACCTCTTGACGGGTAATACACACCAATATCAAACTTAAGCATGTTGCTTTTATCAGCTTTTTCAAAATTCGCTCTACTTCCATAGAACCACCAGCCTGTATTGAAGAAAATACGCTTAGGTTGCCATACTTTAGTATAGGCCAACTGATCAGGATAGATATTTGGGTCATTCGTAAGATCGAAAGCTTCTAAACTTAACATGGCAGATGCTGTATGATGGCCGTGTGTTGTCCCCGGTGTTCTATGATCGAAGCGATTAATGATGACATCCGGTTTAAATTTTCTAATGGCCCAAACCACATCACTGAGTACCATGTCTTTATCCCAGATACTCATGGTTTCATCCGGATGCTTTGAAAATCCGAAATCGTTTGCTCTTGTAAATTGTTGTTCACCGCCATCTACACCTCTGGCAGCCAGTAGTTCTTGCGTTCTAATAACACCTAATAACTCTCGTATTTCGGGCCCAATAAGATTTTGACCGCCATCACCCCGGGTCAAAGAAAGGTAAGCTGTTCTTGCTTTGGCCTTATTAGCCATGTACGCAATTAAGCGGGTATTTTCATCATCTGGGTGCGCCGCTACATAAAGCACAGTACCGAGTACATTAAGCTTTTCAATGGCTCCATAAATTTCTGAAGCATTTAATTTTTTTGGCTGTTGTGCATTGAGGATAAAAACAGTACTTAAGAGCAGGAAGAGAACTTGTTTTTTGACCATGGGATAATTAGTTAGTTACGCTCAAATATATAAAAGTTAAGAGCCCGCATTATGGGTTTTAAAGTTTATTTAACGTTAGTTAAGTGCTAATTAACATACCTGATCTTAGTACCCTAATTTATCGTCCCCACTTAAGGCATCTTTCTGGATGAGCGTCACAGCTTTTTGTAAAATAAGATTGTTTGGATAAGTAATAAGATCCCCATTATCAAGCCTTAGGTGTAATTGGAAGGCTCTAATGTCTTCAATAATGCCTTCTACTGGATAGTCTTTATCGTGAATTTTTATTTTATCGCCCACTTTATAAGGGAATGAAAAGAACATGATGACCCCTGAAGTGACATTACTTAAAATAGACCATATGGCAAAGAGTGCAATGCCTATAACGGCAAAGACCGATGAAAACACTAAAGAGATATCTTCAAAGTGAGCACCAAGTATAAAAGCCTCTATTAATAAGGCATTTAAGAATAAAGTCACTGTAGCATAACGCCCGATAAGAATAGCACGTTTTTCTGTGGTTCCACTTTTCCTTCCAATGCGCTTCACAATGAAAACGATAATAAATCTAATGACCAGTAATGCTCCTAGTAATATTAATGAGTTGATAATCTCATTTTGGTAGGTTGAAAAGAATGTATCCATGCCTTGTCATTTGCTAGATACAAAGATATGAAGTATAAGCCTGAAATTAGTTGAAAAATGATAGTTATAAATTAACCTTTTTGTGGTGAAATAATGATCGTGTAATGTTTACCATGAATAGTATTTGGGCAATAGCTAGTACAATTATTACTACTGTTAAGATTATAGCTTGATTAGAGGTATCATCAAAAAGAGGAAAATCTGAATTTTTTGTCGTTGAAAACAGGGAAGATAAGAACCCAACTATTAAGCTACCAATGCTCAGAATGATGTGAGTTAAAGTCAGTTTTTTCGAAAGTGAACGATTCAGTTTCAGCAAAAGCCAATACACTAATCCGATAATAATCAATAGAGAAGAAGCTAAAACACCTATGTGATAATTTGATATAACATAATAGGTGTCATAATTATTTATATCAGTAGATCCGTCTGAAGATTGAGTCATAAAGAATGATATGAAACCGCATAGGAAAAACAATAAATAGGGTTTATTTATTATTAATTTCATTATCAAAATTTATTTGATTACTGCAGCTTTAATTCAGCTCTTAGCGCTTCATCAGCATTGCTGTTTTTTCCCCAATAGGCTGAACGGATAGACTCTAGGCGTGTCGCTTTTGTAGTAAGCGTTTTAGCATTAGGTCCAAAGCCACTTTTAAACTGTTCTTCCCAGCCCGAAATATCATAAGGGAAATTTGAGTTAAAATTAATCTTCAGTGTTCTGTTAAGTTCAGGATAACTGATCTCATAAACACCATCACTCAACGTAGCTGTAGCTTTATAAGCTTTAATTTTCACATGTCTAAATCGAATATATTCTAAAGATGGAATAACCTCAATATCACCCGTAGGTAAAGAACTGGGGTTTATACGTAATTGATTCCATAATTCATTTTCGGTAATGGCTTTATCTAAAGTCAAATTCTGATCCGCTTCACCTTGAAAATAGGAGTGCGATGTAATTTCAAATTGCGCTCTGTTGTTTAATTGCGTGTATACATGACCACACCATTCTTGCATAGACGAAGATACCTTAATCGCATGCTGATTATTAGCTACCGGAAAAAAGGTACTTTGCATTATAGAGTATGGATATATACCTGTATTAAAGTTTTTAGTAGCGTTCAGTTTTAGTACAGAAATATTCTTAGAGCTTCTCGCATCTGCTTTTACTTGTACATCCGGTAAAAAGTCCTCTGTTACGAAGACTAATACAGCTTTTCCATTGCGGATTTCACCATAGCGAGCCTGCTCTAATTGGTAGGATGTAATTTCTGCAGTACCATTATACCAATAGTCGTTAAATTCCTTTGAAAGTGTAGCCTCGGGTTTTGTTGCTTCAGGGATTTCAGTTTCAGTTATGGCTAAAGTATCTGCTTTAGTGTCTTTGTTTTCACAAGATGTAATCACCACTAATAGGGTAAGAATGATCAGGAAATATAGAATGGGCTTTATAGAACGGTCCATGATGGTTATTTTTGGACCATAAATTTACGAAGCTAATTACCTTCTACAAAGATTTTTAACGTTTCATATAGGAGATGTGTGGGTAATCCTACAACATTATTATAACTCCCTTTGATTTCCGAAATAACCACAGTGCCAATCCATTCTTGAATACCATAAGCGCCAGCTTTATCTAGTGGTTTGTAATTATCTATATAGTACCAAATTTCTTCATCTGTCAAGGACTTAAAGGTCACCTGAGTGGTACTGTTTACAACCGTTTGTTTGTTTGCAGTAGTAAAGCATATAGAGGTGATGACATCATGCGTATCATCACACAACGATCGTATCATAGTGTAAGCTTCATCATTGTCTTTGGGTTTGCCTAAGGCTTTATTCCTGTGCCAGACAATGGTATCACTTGTTACCAATATCTCTTTTGGTAAAAGTTCATCTTTAAAAGGTTCTGCTTTCAGTTTTGCTAGGTAATCGGTGATCTCTTTATCGACTAAATTTTCAGGATAGATTTCTTCAACAGGTTTTAATCGGATTTCAAAATCTAAACCTAGAGCTTTAAAAAAAGCATGGCGCCTCGGCGAACCTGAGGCTAGAATAATATGATAAGGCTTTAGAAGATTACTTAACATTATAACAAAATATATTTATAGAGTAGTAGTGATAGGATTCCCGTGACCATAACAAGCTTTAATACCATGCTAATATGCTTATAGTGAGATTTATGTTCGGCACTATACGTTTTAATAGCTACGTAGAGCAGAGGTGCGATGACGAGTGCTAAAAAATACCCCACGGCTAAGGTCTGCTTAAATAAATAAGTCACCACATAATAGACCACATTGACCAGGATAATGATTGCGAAAACAAAAGCAATTTTAGTAGCGCGATCTCTACCCAAAACGATAGGTAAGGTTCTCATTCCGGCCTTATGGTCACCGTCAATATCTTCAATGTCTTTGATGAGCTCTCGTAAGAGATTAATTAAGAACGCAAATATGGCGTAGTCTCTAATGATCTCCAGAAAGGCAATTTGAATGTCTCTGTTTTCAGGAGTGAGTACAGGTAGTAGTTCAAACACACCAATGACGAGAATGCTCATAGCGACTACTGCTGAGATCACAATATTACCAACCAGTGTAATTTGCTTTAGATACGAGGAGTAGATATATAATGCTGCAGAAATAATAATAAAGATAATGGCAAACGGATTCTTACCAATGGAGTTGGATAAATAGAATCCAAGCCCAACACCTATCACATTTAGAATAATAAAGAGATTAAAAGCCAGCTTTTCAGAGACGCCTTTACCAATGATCATTTTATCCGGTTTATTTACGGTGTCGGTTTCAATATCGTACAGGTCATTAATAATATTACCGGCAGCCGCAATACAGAGTGTAGCTACAACCAAAATACTGAATCCAAGTGTACTAAGTGTAATGGTAACCCCATGCGACACAATAAAAGGGTCTAAAAGCGCATACTTAATAAGGCATTGAACTAGCGCAATAATGATGAGGTTTTTCCAGCGGATAAGATTTAAAATAGGGATCATTTAAATGGGTCAGATAAGTTAGTTGAGTCGTGTGATTTAAAAATCGTTAATCGTATTTGGCATCAAAGTTTCCATTCCATTTGCCCTGTACTTTGAGCACCTGTTCTATAATATCTCTAACGCAGCCTTTGCCACCATTCT
This sequence comes from Winogradskyella sp., assembly GCA_965230605.1. GTDB lineage: Bacteria > Bacteroidota > Bacteroidia > Flavobacteriales > Flavobacteriaceae > CBDDLD01. The sequence goes on from CBDDLD010000004.1 coordinate 1,270,934, forward strand.
TATGTGATATGTATTTGGAGATGGCTTTTATTTCCGGAGCAGCATCTTGCGGGCAGCATGGAAGTCCTACCATCTGCATTACCGGGAAATCAGGAATATCATCTCCCATATAGATAGCCTGTTCGGGTTTAATATTATAGATATCTAGGTATTCATCCAATTGTTCTGTTTTATGATGAGCACCCAGATAAACATCGGTAATACCAAGACCTTGCAGGCGTTTGCGTACACCTTCATTAGAGCCTCCGGAAATGATACAGACATTAAATCCGGCATCAACCGCAGTTTTCATTGCAAACCCATCTTTAATATTCATGGTACGCAATAGTTCACCCTCAGTGGTTAAAGTTACCGTACCATCTGTGAGTACACCATCAACGTCAAAAATGAATGTGGTAATATGTTCTAAGTATTCTTTATAGCTCTTATCGTCCATGCGTTTTTTGTATAGAAGCAGTTAGTAGTTCGTATATGGCTTTATGATCTTCGTTCTCTAGTTGTTTGAGATGTCGCTTTATGGTTTTTTTATCGTTGCGCTTTGCAGGTCCGGTCTGTGCCATGTAGGGTGACATGTCCTGTACCTTTTTTGCTGTCTCTAAAATTAAAGGTTTTAAGATATCAAAATTTATGCTTTTGGCATCACTAATTTCGTGTGCTACACGATATAATTGATTGGTGAAATTATTAATGTAGACAGCAGACAAATGTAAGGTCTGTCGTTGTTCCGTATTAATTTTATAGAACGGACTACCAATGGCTTGTGCTAGGTCTTTTAATACTTGGAGGTCTTTTTTGTCGATGGTTTCCACACAAATAGGAACATTTTTAAAATCGATATTGGCCTCTTTCGAAAAGGTCTGTAAAGGGTAGAAGACACCTCGGCGATGCTTTTTATCTGTATCATGAATACTGGCACTTCCTGAGGTATGAATCACCAATCGATCTTGAAAATTAAGCTGCTTAGAGAGTTCCGAAATAGCATCATCGCTCACCGCCATGATATAAGCATCCGCATCTTCCAAAGTGTTTAGGTCGTCTGTAACAGGGACTTGATGACTGTATGGCATAACAGCACTCAAAGTACGGTTGTACCATTGCTTTACGACAATTTGATCTGAATCGGAGAATGCTTTGTATAAATGTGTCGCTACATTTCCTGCCCCAAGTAATACGACTGAAATCATGTTGCTAAAATAGGGATATTTAGAGATATACTTTTCGGTCTTTAATAGATAATTTTTGATCCTTCTCTAATTTCTTAACCGCTCGTATCACGGTTTCTACACGTAACCCGGTAAGTTCAGAAATTTGCTGACGTGTCAAATCCACTTCATATAGGGAAGTACTCTTTGAGGTCTGCTTCAGATAATTTAAAAGGGTTAAAATGCGATGCTCTGGGGGGTGAATAGAGATCTCTTTCAATGTAGTGGCCTTATACATCATACGTTTCGAGATGACCTGAGTAATATTCAAGTGAATATCAGGATGCATTCTCAAGAGGTCGAAAAATGCTGCTTTAGGGAGTACATAAATGCTAGTGTCTTCTGTGCATACTGTAGTCGCCGGATAATCAAACTCACCGATCAACGGAGGTTCTCCAAATGAGTTTCCGGATTCAAAGAACCCTTGTGTAAACTCCTTACCATCCTCAGTCAAATTATAGGCTTTTACTTTCCCGGATTTGATCTGAAAATAGAATTTAGCCGCTGATCCTTCCGTAAAAATAACAGCATCCTTCACATACGATTTGACCGTGGCATTATGGGCTTCAAGAATTTCGACAGGAATCATGTCTATATGATTTGAATCATAAAAAAGTAAAGGTAATCTTAAGAATTTTGAATCACTAATTAAACATAAATAATTATGGAAATCTATAATCGTTTACTCAGGGATTTCAAGAAGAATTACTTCATCTATATTCCTCTTAGCATTATTCTTCAGAGCTGTATAGGATCAGTATCTGTATTTTACATGTCGCAAACTCCTACGAATGCTAGTTTTATATTCAGTTTAGCTTTATGTACTATTGTTTGTATGGCTTATAATGCATCTGTACTGGCTCAATTAAAATACAAGATCACGTTTAATTTATTACTCTTGAGTCTTGTGGTAAATATAATTGTCATCACTGCGTATTTGTTGTAAAGGAATTTATAAATTAGTTGCATGCAGAAATCCGATTTAAAGACCAGAGCCGATGTCTATTTACTGGTGTCTTCCTTTTACAAAAAGGTGAGGGTCGATGAGGTTTTGGGGCCATTCTTTAACGATACTATAGAGGATTGGGATGAACATTTAGAGCGCCTTACCACATTCTGGGAATCTAGCCTGTTCCTGAAAACCCGATATACAGGGAACCCCTTAGAAGCCCATGTAAAGGTAGACGCACAACACAATAATGCCATCACCGACCTGCATTTTGGATTATGGTTAAATCTGTGGTACCAAACCATAGATGAATTGTTTACAGGTGATTATGCAGAGAATGCCAAACGAAGGGCCAGAAAAATGGGAACCTTCTTGTATTTGAAGATTTTTGAAGCCCGGACCAAAAAGAAATAAGTTTAACATTATTTGAAGCTATATGGGCTATACTAAAATGATGAAAAAGCCTTATCTTTGCGCGAGCTTAAATCAAGCCTTTTAGCTATGCAAAAGAAAATCGCTAATTTCCTATTCTCCACGAAACTTACTGCTGTCTTATTTATTGTGTTTGCCGTTGCCATGGCTACCGGAACTATTCTGGATCGGAATATGGAAACGTCACCGACACCGTATACCAGAACAATGATCTATAATGCCAGGTGGTTTGAAGCCATTATGGTGTTTTTTGTTATCAATTTTGTGGGTAATATTTTCAGATTCAAATTATTTAAGAAAGAAAAATGGGCCACGCTGATCTTGCATTTGGCCTTTATCTTCATATTGTTAGGTGCATTCATTACTAGGTATGTGGGCTATGAAGGTATTATTTCTATACGTGAAGGTGCTACAGAAAGCCAATACTTATCCACTAAGACCTATGTGTCTGCTTATGTGGTTGGCGATTACAGAATTGATAATGTATTACAGCGTTACAACTTTTATAAAGAGGTCGATTTTTCTGAACGTTTAAATAACAGGTTTGATGAGACCATCACTTATGGCGATACTCCAGTAAATTTTAAACTGAGGAAATTCATAAAAGGGGCAGAAAAAGATATTGTTCCGGACGACAACGGTGAGGCTTACTTAAAGATCGTTGAAGCAGGGGCGGGGCAACCGCACAATCACTTCCTTAAAGAAGGCGAAGTACAAAGCATTCATAATGTATTGATCTCCTTAAACAAGCACCAAGACGGTGCAATCAATATTACGAATACCGAAGATGGACTGTTTATACAATCGCCCTTTGATGGGGAGTATATGACCATGGCAACAGGCGCTACGGGGAAATTGGTTAAGGACAGTTTGCAACCTTTGAACTTGAGATCGCGTTATATCATTGGTAGTATGCAGATGGTATTTCCGAAGCCGGTGGTGAAAGGGATCTTTGATATCAGGAAGAAACCACAGATACTTAAAGGTGACGAAGACGGTATTGTCCTAGACGTTACTGCGAATGGCGAAACCAAGTCCGTAAACCTTCTCGGTGGGAAAGGAAGTTTTAATGGTTATGAAGAAATCACTGTAGGTGGATTAGACCTGTCATTACAATATGGGTCTAGAATCTTAGAGCTCCCTTTTCAAATTAAGCTCAACGACTTTATAGCGGAACGTTATCCGGGTACGGAGAACAGCTATTCGTCGTATGAGAGTAAGGTCACGGTGCTAGATAAGGAAGCCGGTGATTTTGATTACGACATCTACATGAACCATATATTAGATCACAAAGGCTATCGTTTTTTTCAGGCCAGTTTTGATCCGGACGAGAAGGGAACCATCCTTTCTGTGAACCATGACTTTTGGGGTACAATGATTACTTATGCAGGATACATCATGCTCTATTTTGGTTTGATGGCGATTCTCTTAGCGAGACATACACGCTTTGATCAGATCAGAAAGCAATTGACTAAAGTGAAGAAGAAAAAGGCCAAGTTGACCACGCTTATTCTACTATGTATTGGCCTGTCAGGTTTTGGGCAAACACACTCAGCTAACGATGGACACAATCATTTGGGACCGAATAAAGCAGAAATTGACTCTATTTTAAAGGTGAACATCACACCTAAAGACCATGCCGCGAAGTTTGGAGAAATGGTGATTCAGGATTACAGTGGACGGATGATGCCTATGAACACATACGCCTCTGAACTATTGCGTAAGTTGAGCAAGAAAGATCACTATGATGTTTTTGATGCCAATCAGGTGTTTCTTTCCATTCAAGAAAGCCCATTACTGTGGTATAATGTTCCTGTCATATATCTAAAGTTGAGGAAAGGCGATTCCATCCGTAAACTCATAGGTGTCGATAAAAGCGAAAAGTATGTACGTCTAGTAGATTTCTTTACACCGGAAGGCCGCTATAAGCTGGCGCCTTATCTGGAAGAGGCTTATAAAGCGCAAGTGCCTAATGGATTTCAAAAAGAGTTTAAAGAAACAGATCAGCGTGTTAATCTATTATACAATACGATTGAAGGACGTTCCATAAAGATCTTCCCGGTACCTAATGATGATGGTAATAAATGGATATCCTCATTAGAATTTAGAGAGGAAAACTATAGAGAACAAATCAGCGATACTTTATATGGTAACTTTATCAATAATGGATTCAGTGCCTATCTACTCACGCTTAATAATGCTAAGCAAACGGGAGATTTTACCAGAGCAGAGAATTTATTAGAGGGTATAAAAAAGACACAGTTAAAGTATGGTGCTGAGGTCATGTTGTCTGATAAGAAGATAAAGACTGAAGTGCTTTATAATAAGTACGATATCTTTAAGAACATGTTCAGCTGGTTGATGTATGCCAGTACCTTACTGATCATAGTGCTTATCGTTCAAATCTTCAAGTATAAAAGTAAAGCCATTAAGGTGATCGTTAAGGTTTTAGTAGGCATTATTATTGTACTATTTGTACTCCATACCTCAGGACTCATAGTAAGATGGTATTTATCAGGGCATGCGCCATGGAGTGATGCTTATGAATCCTTACTCTATGTAGCCTGGTCTACCTCGCTCTTTGGATTGTTATTAGGCAGAAAGAGCACATTAACGATTGCTGCTACTGCCTTTGCAGCATCCATTATTTTGATGATAGCGCATTGGAACTGGATGGACCCGGCTATTGCTAATTTAGAACCTGTACTACAAGGGTATTGGTTGATGATCCACGTATCAGTTATTGTTATGAGTTACGGACCGTTTACACTAGGCTTTATTCTAGGTGTGGTAGCACTTATCTTAATGATACTCACCAATAAAGAGAATAAAGAGCGCATGCTGCTTAATCTCAAAGAATTAACCATTATCAACGAGATGGCGCTTACGGTAGGTTTAGTGCTGTTAACTATTGGTAACTTCCTTGGAGGCATGTGGGCGAATGAGAGTTGGGGACGCTATTGGGGTTGGGATCCTAAGGAAACTTGGGCATTAATTAGTATTATGATCTACGCTTTTGTGATTCATATGCGATTGATTCCTGGATTACGAGGCCGCTGGTTTTATAATCTCATGTCGATCTTAGCCTATGGTACGATAATGATGACCTATTTCGGTGTCAACTTCTACTTGTCAGGCTTACATTCATACGCGAGCGGGGATCAAATATTAAGCTTCCAGTTTATTGCTGTAACTCTAGGGATTATTGCCATTTTAGCCTTCTTTGCCTATCGTCAGCATAAAAAATACTTTAAGTAGATAGTATTGAGATATGAGTATTGAGATACCTTAGGCGGTTAGACAAAATTAGATGTTTAGATTTTTAGAATTGCTAGATAACTCAACATTATACAATCATCATTAATCATTTAGTAAACATCCGTCTTCAGCATCAGTAGGTGAGTGTCAATAGGTTGAAACACACGTGAAAAAGAAATACTGTTTGAGACGTATGTCGAGTTTTATTTCTTTTAGTGTGTGAAACTGTAATTGACCGCCGATGATGCAGGACTAGATTTTTTGAATACTTTTTTATCAATGAAAAAAGTATTAAGGATGATATTATCATTAACCTCTGTCATTACGAGGAGCGTAGCGACGTGGTAATCTCAATACTAAGACTTACAGATCATAGATCACAAAATGCCAATTCGAACGCACCGTGACTAAACTATAACTGCTTACAGTTTGAATACGATCCGCCCAAATAAGAACTTCAAATCCGCGTCTTGACTGATTACGTAACGCAATAGAGGTAATCACATGATCCGGGCCGTCTTCGCCGTAATTTTCAGCCGTTAATTGTACAATATAATTACTGTCACTCACTAAACGTGTGGGTAATGTTACCGTATAGCCTCCGGCATGATTAGAACCAAAAAGGTTACCGGGACTGATACGATTAGAAACGGAAATTCCTGGTGTGGCTTTTAGAATGCGACCACTCGCAGACACTTTCCCCATGGCAATAGGTGTAAGCATGATAATACAGGTTTAAATTAAACAATGATGTTGCGTTCTTGGGAAAGTGACTTAAAGATACAATAATATATTGATTATCATATAGTTAAATCCGATAAATAACATGTAAAAGTTTAATTAGAGATTTGGAAGTCGTCTCCGGAGTTAAGAATCTGAGTATAGACAATCCAAGCCACAACGATGGCAGATATTATAAAGTAACCCGTGATAAAAACACTGCCATAGGGGATGATCTCATCGATTAAGAACCAATTGCCTAAGTAATAAATAATCCCTAGTCCGATTATGGATTTAACCAGCTCAATCCAGATGGATACCGTCTCTTTATCCATTAGAGACGATAAGCTATAGACCATCAGAAAAATAAAACCCCCATAAAGAAACAATTGTGTCCCTGGTATATCTGCAATATTAATGAGCATATCTGCTAAGAATAGCACCACGATAGCAAACTGAAACCAACTCCAGATGGTGATGGCACGGGAAGGTTTAGAATCATACTTCACTAAGTTAGCAGGGCTGACACTATACACCGGATATTTGGATTTTACATCCTCCGGACGCCAACCCGTAGGCATGAACCAGATTCGCAGTTTGTCTTTTAGGCTTTGGGTGCGCCAGGCATCTTTTACTAATAACCAGAGGTGCTGAAAATTAATTTTTATAGGATTCCAGGTATTGGCTTGTCGGGTAACACCATACACACAAGGTTCTTCGTCTAATTCTTCCTGAAAGGTTCCAAACACACGGTCCCAAACACAAAAAATGGCTGCCAGATTTTTATCAATATAAATAGGGTTAATGGCATGGTGCACACGGTGCTGTGAAGGCGTCACAATGATATACTCCAGAACACCCAGTTTATCGATATGAGCGGTATGGTACCAAAACTGCATAAACAAATGCAATGGTGCAATAATGGCAATGACCTTAGGTGGCACACCAATAATAGCAGCTGGTAATAGGAAAATAAAGCTTAAACTAAACAGCTCAGAAATGGATTGCCGTAATGCTGTGGCTGTATTAAAATGTTCCCCGGAATGATGAATGACATGCCTATTCCAAAAGAAATTAATACTGTGGTTGAGACGATGGTTCCAATAGCTGGCAAAATCAATAGCAATAAAAGCCAGCAGATATACCATCCATTGAGATTCTATATGCAGTAAGGCCACTTGCTCGTAGACCCAGTCGTAGCTAATGATCACTAGGGTTAAGCCTAAAATATCTTTTAGGATATTAGTAATACCGGAGCTGAGGCTCGATATGGTATCCATAGCCGTAAAGGTGAACTTACCCTTAACATACCCATAGAGGGCCTCTATAATAATAAGGAGCAAAAATCCCGGGATGGCATATAGTAAGACCTTAGCGTAGGTTTCCATAAAGAAGTGTTTGATTGCTAAAATAGAGAGGACTTATGAGATCTGCAAGATTTGATATCAGCACTATTAGCTATAAGTTAGTTGTGTCAGGTTATATTACAATAGGACTATTAAAAAGACAACAATAATTATTACAGTTAAAATAACCAATAGTTTGGTATTACTTTTAAATGATTCAATAAAAAAATCTACAAAAAATTTAAAAAACTCTTCCATGATTAATCGTTTAAAATTTCTTCAAGGACAACCAGCGTCAACGCTGGTGGTATAAACATACAATAATATCTTGTCATAGTTTTTAGAACGGGCTTGGCAAAATTTTTTAAATACTTTCTTTTGCCAAAAGAAAGTATCAAAGAAAAAACAGACCTCATTATTTAGAATGAAGCCTGTTTTTGTCAGTTGTTTATTGCACGGATAATATATCCGCGCTATCGGGATTTTTCTTAGGCTAAAGAAGAGTGTTTATATATTAATTCTGCATGTTCTTGATATGCTTATATTTGGAATATGAAAATTTTCAAATCAGTATATATTGTTTTATTATCAATCTTAAGTTTAATTATAACGGCTTCTTTTTCTACAATAGATAAAGATTTGCATATATGTAAAGGAGAATCAAGTAAAAAATATTATTATAACAAAGAGTATATAGACTCATCAAATTGCTCAGCCAAAGCTTGTAAAGTTAAATTAAAAGAACACTATTTATCTGAAAAGGATACTAAAATAAATGTAACTAAGGATAATTATTTAAAAATGTTATCATATTTAATTCCTTTTATTTTAGGAATGTTTTCTTCATTAATTGTCTCTTCAATTAGTAATAGAAAATCAAAAAAAGATAATAAAAAATTCATCATTAATTATTTAAGTCAATTTGAAAACCTCTACCCGGAATTAATTAATGAATATCTATTTATTAAGAATAATGTTCTGAATAATAATCTAGAATTAATAGAAATTAAATTGTTTGAAGGCTTTAATACTAATATACTTGAGAGTTTAAGTTTCCAAGATTACTTTAAAATTTTCAAGAATAAAGCTGCTAACATATATTCTATTTTTAACTTAGTGAGAAGCATGGAAGAATACTTGCCATATAAAATATATGATGAATATATGTCAACTATAACATTAGAAATAAAAGATATAGAAATAACTGATATAGATAAGTATTTATCGGAGTCAAATGAATGTGCTTTAGCTAAAGAGAAGATATTAAAAATTATTACTATAAAATTAAGTGAGATTGAAGAGCTAAAAAATAAAATTAATGATGTAATAAGTTAAATGCTTTTTATAACTCATATTTATTCTGAGATATTTTATTTTCACAAAAAATGCCCCCGCTACCGCCAGCGTCCACGCTGGTGGTATAAACATACAATAATATCTTGTAGACCGACTTCTACTCAAAATTTAATTTTCTTCTTTTGTAAAAGAAATCGATTACATGGTTGGACGAAATTCGTAGAATGAGACAAATCTAAATACATCGATTCACGAGCTCCTTATTTTTATAATTAAATAGCTTGCGAGTAAAAAAAAGAAAAAACAGCAACCCTTTTAAAGATTGCTGTTTACATTATTTATTGTTGCACGGATAGCATATCCGCGCCATCGAGAGTGTTTGATTGCTAAAATAGAGAGGACTTTGCAAATGTCAAAATTTGCTCGCTTAGGCAAAATTTTTAATGTTCTTTCTTTTCATAAATGAAATCGACTATGTCGATTCATGAACTCCATTGTTTACAATAAGCAAGCTTGTGAATAAAGAACCAAAAAAAAACAGCAATCTCAATAGATTGCTGTTTTGCTTTTTATAACAACTAGAGTGGATACTATCACCGGTGTTATTTTAAACATTTGATGTTTGGAATATCATAATAACCGATTCCTATATTAGTTGTTATTTTTTCATAGTTATTAGATGGACCATCTTTACAAAAATAGTAATGAACTGCTTTTTTTGAATCATCGATTTCCGAATCATAAACTTCTAGTTTATCAGAAGTGAGCAAATTATATTCTTTAAAAATGCTTATAGTCTCCTGATTAAGTGGGTAATCATCATCCCACCAATAAAATAGCTTACCATTCTTCTTTTTTAAATATCGAGAAGCTAATTTTCCTTTACTACCTACTTTTGCTTCTTTGTTTTGGAACATTTTTCCACTATTTTCACCTATTCTGATTACAAATAAGTTTTTGTCATTCTCTAACTCTGACACACTGACCGAAAAAACTTTTCCTTTACTGTATATATGACTTGTTTTTGAAAAATCAAGAATAGCATTTTGTATAGCATTATGGATGCCATTATCCTGAATTAATTCATTTTTAAATGACTTACAACTCACCAAGAGTACTATAGTCCCATAGGACAAAAGCATTAAACTAATTTTTTTCATGACTTGATATTTTATATAAAGCTATAAAAGTTTTTTATGATTGAAAAATAGAATGAGTGAATAGTACTATTGAATGAGTGAACGATTATAAAATTTACTTTTCTAATACTGTTTTAGGTTTATTTAGGAATAGTATTGAAAAACAGCAATCTATTGAGATTGCTGTTTTGCTTTTTATAACAACTAGAGTGGATACTATCACCGGTGTTATTTTAAACATTTGATGTTTGGAATATCATAATAACCGATTCCTATATTAGTTGTTATTTTTTCATAGTTATTAGATGGACCATCTTTACAAAAATAGTAATGAACTGCTTTTTTTGAATCATCGATTTCCGAATCATAAACTTCTAGTTTATCAGAAGTGAGCAAATTATATTCTTTAAAAATGCTTATAGTCTCCTGATTAAGTGGGTAATCATCATCCCACCAATAAAATAGCTTACCATTCTTCTTTTTTAAATATCGAGAAGCTAATTTTCCTTTACTACCTACTTTTGCTTCTTTGTTTTGGAACATTTTTCCACTATTTTCACCTATTCTGATTACAAATAAGTTTTTGTCATTCTCTAACTCTGACACACTGACCGAAAAAACTTTTCCTTTACTGTATATATGACTTGTTTTTGAAAAATCAAGAATAGCATTTTGTATAGCATTATGGATGCCATTATCCTGAACTAATTCATTTTTAAATGACCTACAACTCACCAAGAGTACTATAGTCCCATAGGACAAAAGCATTAAACTAATTTTTTTCATGACTTGATATTTTAGAATAACCCTTTGTTTAATCTCCTAGAATAGCCTTTTGTGTATGGAATTTTGTACGGGTATTTACCTCCAGGATTTTTTGGACGAGTAATTATAAAGAATTTCAAATTAGGGTTAGTGTTAAGAGATCTATCTCTGAAGTCTAAATCTGAATCAGATGGAACTAACCTATTAGAATTATCGTAGTCACTACCATTTCCTGGGTGAGTATGGAAAAACCCTGTGACATTTGATACATCTATTCCTTCATTAATTGCTTCCTTAGTTTTTATTAGTTCCCGAACGTATTTATAACTTTTTGTTGCCCTATTCTTCTTGTACTTCCCGAGACCAACATGAGTTGTAGCGCCATCTGCTCCATCTTTAGAAAAGTAAGTGCCGCCAATTTCCTTACCAATTTCTTCAGATAATTTTAAAGCAAAAGATTCCACACCCTCTATTGTTGGTTGGCCTTCTCCGCCTACAGCAATTAGGTTGCTATTTTTCTTAAAATTTATGCCATCTTTTAGAATTCCTTTTTCGATGCCTTTGATAAGAACCTTTGCTTCTCCCTTCCTTTTTCCTCTTTTAAAACGCTTTATTTTTCCTTTACTATCAACTTTTACAATTCTATCTGGTTGATCATTAGCTTCTCCAACTTGAGTTATTTCTCCTGTTTTTTTATTTAATTTATAATCAGTCAAACCATCTGGATCAATTCGAAACATTGGACTATTTTGGACATAATTATATGTAGTAAGTTCATATCTTCTTTCTGCTAGGGGGTCAATATTCATCCACCTTCCTAAGCTGGCATCAAAATTTCTCCAACCATAATCATACCAATCTAAGCCTAACTCCTCACTAAGTTCTTTACCATTATACTTATACTTCGTCGCCTGAGAATTCACATCGGCAGACACCACATCATTATACCCTTTATGTTTTAAGCCAAATGGATAGTAGTTATGCTCTTCTATGATTTCGTTAAAGACGTCAATACTACCATCTTTGTCAAAATCCCCATAAGCCAGTCTAATATTTCCTAAATGGTCTTTAAACTGATACACATAATCATACTTCCCATTACCATCAGGTTCTACATAACCTTCGGGCTGAGAGAAAAATTTAAGCACAATTGGAGATAAACCTGAGCCTTGCTCATAGACAAAGTTTCCGGCATAATAGGTAGTTGCCCCACTAGAGAGGTTGGCCTGCTTTACAAACTTGCTCAGCTTTACCCCTGTGGCATCATAGACATAATCGATAGTACCGGCACCTGTGGTCGCTGGATTGTTGTTATGAAAGGTGACTTTAGTTGGTAGATTAAGATGATTGTAATCGATATCCGTTATGTTTTTATTCTTATCCAGAATCATATTGCCATTACTATCATAATTATAATCACTAGCTGTTCCCGGGTTAGCGGTATCATCAAAACCTTCGGTGTCAATAGCAGAAGATGCGGTATCTTCTACATATAACAATTTATTGGTGTCTGTCGTGTAGGTATAAGTAAGCTCATCCATCACCAGATTGTTTTCGCCACGGCGTTTGAGTCCGGAGATGTTCCCATTTTTATCATAACCTACATCCCAAAGATCATACCCAGAGTTAAAGTTATAAGTGCTTCCCGATTGCAATCCATAATCGGCTTCTTTGATACGGTTCATCGCATCATAATCATAAGCATAACCACGTATCACACCTGCACCATTTTTGTCGTTAATGGTATACCATAAAGTCTCACTGATATTCCCATTGTAGAGCTTAGCATTAGAGCCACCCATCTCTGTGGTGTTGTAGTTGAGCTTAAAGGCAAAGAGATCACCGTTAAGATTGGTAATATCATTAATTTCTTTAAGCCAGCCACGGATGTTATAGGTATAGTCCACATCTTGTAACCCATCCTCTAGATCTACGAGTACCAGATCTTTTATAACCATGTCTACATGATAAATGGAGATATCCCCTAACATAGAAGCTCCAGTGCTTAATACGGTAGAGCGATAGAAGGGTTCACCATTTTTTAAGTAGTAAATGACCGAACCACGTCGTTCTACAGCAAAAACATCACCAGGGACATGTGAGGATTTTGTACCTCGATTGATACCGCTTTCATAAATACGGACTTCTCCATTAGAGACAATATAAATAGCATAATCAATTTCGCTTTGGCTGTAATTGCTATCAGAATAGTTTAAACCAACAAAAGCAGACTTATATGGATTATAGGTTGTAGTAAATTTGATATACCCATCGCCACTAATGGTTTCATTGGTTGATAGTCCTGCATTCCAGGCATTAGATCCGGTGTCTTTAGAGATGGTATTCCCTGACACACTAATATCAGTGCTGATATTATTATAAGTGGAAGTCTCAGCCAGTATACCACCCACTTGTTTTTTTGAGAGTAGGCCCACTTCATCATAGGTGTTTTTACAGAGCAGCTGCTCATTTTGATCATTGACCGTTTGGGTTTGTCTTAACAAACGTCCTGTATGGTCATAGGTGAACTTATCTACGGTCACAACAGGAACTGCTTTTTTACCAATCGCATTATTAAGGTGTGAGGTATGGGTTTCGACCACCTTTCCGTTAAAATCCAAGAGGCTTACCATACTCTCATCCACTTGCAGATATTCATTTTTACTATCGATTCTAACCGGGCGTGCCTTATCATCATAATGCGATTCATTATGCGTCCATGTACTTTGCCCTAAGGTACGAACCTTACTTCCCGTAGCCAGCCCTTTGGCATTCTGTGTAAAAGCCTGACCTAACCCGGAGTAGCCGATATGTACATCTTCGATAGAACCTCCTTGGTGATAGAATGAACTGTCACCAATTAGAGTACCCGCTGAAAGTGTGGATGAAACATGGAAGACTTCATCATTTTGTTTAAAGAAAATTTGATTACCAATACGTTCTACCTTAAAGACATCACCAGCCTGATAAGTTCTATTAACAATACCGTTTACGACACCTTCTTCCCATATGGAAAGCGTTCCAGAGGCTGTATTAAACAAAGCATAATCAATGGTGTTGTAATGATCGTCTGGTGCCGAATTGGTACGCGAGAGTCCTACCATAAGACTCTTGTCATTTTGAGCAGCAGTCCATTGTACATAACCATCTCCGGTAATGGTGCCATTAGTTTCAAACCCGGCATTACCCCATGCAGCACCTCCTGTATTTTTAGTCACGGCATTACCAAGTTGATCTAAGTTGTTAAGATCATCAAGGACATAAGAGGCTTCAAAACCATTTAGGGTATCCCAACTGTAATCATCATAATAATTCACCGTATGTAGCTCTATAGTTCCAGTATTTGGATAGGCTGCATTGGTATAGTATACGGCTTTACCATCAATAGTGATGCTCGTAGCAGAACGGGCTTCATTAAGTGTCGATTGTCCGTCTACAGTGGTCTGTAGTGTAGAACGATTAGAGGTAGAGGTCCATAACCCGGTATACACTACACGGTCAAAATCATCGTATTTGGTAAATAGCCACTGATCATTGCTGTTTAAATAGGCATCTTGAGTCAATACCGGACGATCTAGTTTATCATAGACAATATATTCCCAATCTTTGCCCGGAATCTTCTTTTCGATCAGGCGATTACGGTGATCGTATTTGTATTGGTAACACAGTCCATCCAATTTGGCTGCAGATGGTGCAGAACTCGCACTAGGATCAGATTCCGGCGATAACACATAGGTCAAATTCCCAAAATCGTCATATACATAATAGGTGTCATGGGCTACACCGGCATCAAAGGTGCGTTTTATCACAACTCTTCCTAAGGCATCTTTAAACTCTTCAACCGTATGGTTCTTTCCATCACCGGGCTGCCAATTCTCATCTTTAGTGACGGTTTTATAAAGTTCTCCTTGTTTGTAATTACCGTCGTGAGCCAATTTTGGATCCGCGGTATTCCCACCATTAAAAGTAACCTCATAGCGTATCACATTATCATTACTTGAATTGGTAGGGTCAGTATCATCAAAGGTATTACTTAAGTATTCAAACTTTATGGTATGATCCGTATCGACACTCGTATCAAGCTGCCAATCTTTACCCGGTGCCGCTTGTTCTAGCACACGGCTTAGTGGTGAGGCTTCAAAACTTTTGTTGGCATAGGCATTGATGGTAGTGCTTGTAATTTGATCTTCAGGATATTTATTGACATAATAATCCTCTAGATCCGTCATCAGTGTGGATACGGTTCTAAAGTTCAGATTGGCCGAGCCAATGGATTGTGTAGCATCCGCATAGGGTAAATATTCTTTAGGCTGACGTCCATAATCATCATACTTTATAGGAATGATAATATCCTGAAAATTACCACCAGCTTGTTTGGTAATGCTTTGTAGTGCTCTACCAAGTTCATCAGTATAGGTAATGTTTTCGATCTTATCATCGTCTTGTAGGGAGGCTCCTGTAATGGCATGTGTGGTGCCGTCCGTAGTCTCCACTTGGAATACTGTGGTCTTCACATAGCTTTGTGTGCCATAGACATACTCATTTTTATTAAGTAAATAGCCATCCTGATCTTTCACACTTTGTAAGCGATTGAGATCATCATAGACATAAGAGGTTTCATAATCGCGAACATCTTTACCGCTCAATACCCCAATAACGGGATCATAGGTATAGGTATCCACCATAACACATTTAGTACTTGAGGACAAACTACGAAGGGCATCATCCTGAGCTGCACTTAGGTTGCCACTAAGGTTAAAACCGGTGCCAAAGGCAGACAAAGCTTCAATTTCCCCATATTTTTCATTCACTACTTTAGCTACAGGTACGGAACTATTAAATCCCCAGACATAACTAATGTCTGTACCATCTGTTCTTTTGACTTGAAGTGGATTTCCGTAACTATCATACTTTACAAACTCTATACGCTCTTCTACAATACCAGTTCCTTTTTGAGTCTCTACTTTTTGTAAACGTATTAAATCTGTAACGGGCTCAAAATGGATATTATTAGATTGCGTGAGCTTTGTACTGTTTTTATAAGTGATGCTCTCTAACACTTCATTAACTAAATTAAGATCGATCATCTTAGTTTTAATACCAGAACTTGTACTAGTCACAGCTGTATCAAAAGGATAGTAATATTGCGTTTTATAGTGTTCTTCGATTCCTTTTTCTTCGTAATAAGTGTCTTCTACTTTAACCTGGAAGTTGTCATCATGATAGGTAAACTCTTTGCGGTATTCTTTGACTATTGTGGTTCCACCATCATAAAAGTATTCTTTAGTGGTGGTTTTATCAAGCTGTGCATACACCTGATTAATAGTGGTTGAGATTTGCTTAGCCGCATTCCCATTACAATTGGCATAAGTATCATTAGGCCCAGCAGAATATGTGCAACCATTGGTGTTGTCCGGTATACCATCATCTAAGGATGAATATTTGTCATACCAAAAGGCTTCCGCACAATCTTCATTTTTATAAGAGTATCGGGCAGGGTATAAATCAGTGCTTTCGTCTAAGGTGTAATTATGCACCTCTTGACCGCTGACCATGCTTGTGTTATTGACTTCTTTTAAGATCTGCCCACCTTCATTATAAGTGAATTGCTTTAGTAATAACCCACGCTTAAAGTCGATATTAGGGGAAGGTTTAGGGTGAGGCAAGTCGAAGACTTCAGATGGACTTGGGAAATCATAAGCCGAGGTAAAGCTATAGGTATTATAACCATTACCGGACTCTGAGACTTTTACATGACGGTAACCTACATAACCACCTTGAGTCAATTGTGCTCTTACGCCTGTTTCAGTAACCACATAATCCGATTTTAAAGGCGTGCCACTAGAGCCAAAGTCGCTAGGGCATGTAGCACCATAGGTACTATAATCATAGGTGCGTGTTAATCGGTAATAATCAGAATCGATAACCCCTGAAGATTTTGTAGTATCTGTTTCATCGGTATAATCAAATATAAAACGACGCTCATTGTTGACCAGATCTAATGGGTCATTTTTGAATAAGATTTCTTTAATACGAACACCGCCGCCTTTTACATAACGATTGATATTGGTTTCAAAAGTTTTGTAGCCAATACACATCTCCACAGTATATGTAATACCGGTATCAAAGGATCCAAAACGAACTTCGTAGGTTCCCGCTTCAATAGCAAACGAGACCTCTTCTTTATCTAGTCGAAAGCGCTGAAGGAAGTTATTAGGCCCGGTGACCTCAATAAAGGCATTGAATTGCTCTGCAGCAGTGGCACCAGTGGTCCCTCTTTGATAAACGACCACTTGAGGTCGTGAAGACACAAATGACGTATAAAAGGTAGAACCGCTAACACTATTATGAATGGCACTATCAAAGGTTTGGGTCAGTGGTGTTGCTAAATTCCAATTATCAGGATTTTGGTCATAATATTCGTCATCAGAAAGCGTAGCATCACCAAAATAAGTGATAGTATTTTGTTCAAAAATGAATTCTTTTGAGCCACCGGTTGGATAGATGATTCTTCTGAGTAAACCTGTTTTAGCAGGACCTCCTATAGGTTCTATTAAGCCGCATTGTTCATTAAAGCTGCCTACATGATATCCCCAAGCATCACTAGTACTATCAAACTCAGGTAGATTCGCTTTATTTTCATACTCAAGTTCATAATCTAAGCTTATAGCTCCTCCGGATTCATTGATATTGGTGAGCCAAAGTCGATTTTCTGATAGATCAGCATTCAAAGTTGTTTCATAAGTCATGGTATAGGTCTTATTAATTGTAGACCCATTTTTAATGTCTATAGACTCTAATATAGCACCGCCAGTCTCTGGATGTGTTGATGAAGACGTATTAAAAGCGAGGCTCGTTCCATCTCTAAAACTTACTGTCGCTACTTTTTTTGTAGTTGCTGTAATTTGATACCAAGAAGCTGCTTGCTCTGGCTCTAGTCGTGCTTGATTGTCTAAAATGTCTTGGTATTCATAAGAGGAATCTCCATGAATGGTGATAAGACGATTGTATTTACGAGTTACCGAAGCAATATATGTTTCTGTATAATTGTCATAAGTAAAAGTCGCTAAATTTTCTCCGTTAGACGTTTCAATAGTTCTTAGATGCCATGCGGTATTAAGTGGAATATATTCCTGAGTTCCTGTGGCATTTAAGACTCCTGCGTCTCCTTGTGGAACAGACCCGGAGTAGGTGACAGGCGTAGATATCTCTATGATATCGAAAGTATAAACATTGCCTTTAGGATCAGTAATTTTAATTTCATCAATTTCTCCTGTGCCGAAACTACATGGAAGTCCGTTATTGTTAATCTCTATTTTTAGGTTGCTACCTTTAGTAAGCTGCTTTGCTTTTAAACTTGTACCATCTTTAACTACCACAAAACGTCCGGAGTAGCCCATAAAGTTAAATTGGTAGAGGTCTAATTCGGTATCGTATTTATCTTCACTGGTACCATTGGCTTTCCAGTTATACTCCTCCTGTTCATCTGATGTAAGAGAATCGTAATTCCAATAATCGGTATTATGATAAGCTCCTGTTTTAATACCGGTATACCCATTGGTGTTCTTTTTGATCTCATCCGGAACATCTCTTACGGTTCTAGATACCATACCGCCTGCGGCTAGAGACCAACTGGTACCAACCCAACCAGATCGGTTGTCGATCTTTACGCCTTGAGTATTATAACTGAGTCCAATACTTAGACTTAGGTCACCACTCAATGCTTTTGAATAGATAGGAATACTAATATTAGGCTGTCCCGTATAATGGCTAATAGGGACTTCTTCAAACTGCATAATATTAGATACAGTTGGTGACGGTGGAATCACCTCAGGCAATTCTTGTCCATAACTAAGAGTAACGAACAAGACTAAAAAGGTTCGACATAAAGATTTAAAAACAACTTTCATAACGCTTTGATTTAAAGATTAATTGATTTACACAAATCTTAGGGAAATGCGACTTTAAATTAGGGCATCGATTTGAGAAAAAAGTAAGCTATTTCTGTACTTTTTGAAAGCATTTAGCTTAGTGTCAGAACTTTGAGAAGACTTAATTTTGCAGGCTGTTTTGGAGACATGAGATGCGGTTTTAAATTGCTGTTTTTCAAAATGTTAAATTAAAATAGGACATCAACTTTGTCACCTGAAACTGGTGTATCTAGAATCTGTTAAAGAACTGTTAAAATCAGATTCTTCTAGAAACTAGTATTGAGATGTGAGTATTGAGTATTGAGTAGAATTTAATTTCGAATATAGTCTGTATTTATATCGAAAATATTCAGCATCAGCATATGGTTAAGAGATTACCACGTCGCTGCGCTCCTCGTAATGACAGGTGTTAATGATTAATATCATCTTTAATACTTTTTTCATCGATAAAAAAGTATTCAAAAAATCTAGTCCTGCATCTTCGACGGTCAATTACAGTCTCACACACTAAAAGAAATAAACTCGACATAAGTCTCAAACAGTATTTCTTTTCACGTGTGCTTCAACCTATTGACACTCGTCTGTAGATGCTAGGGACAACTTTAAAATGATAAACGATGATTGAATAATGTTTAATTGTTTAACAATTCTAAATATCTAGTAACTCGCTATTAATTATTCATTTGACATTATTCATTAGCCATTATCTTTGTACGTTTCAATTTTTTTCTCATATTTGCCATTATGATTGCATAAGTCTACCATCCGGAATTATTTATCACGCCTCTTCGTGATCTTAAATCGCTGAGTATAGCCATATTCAGCCACGTCTAATTACATAGAATTACTAAAATGCAATCAACAAACAATAACATATCAATTAAACAATTTTTTAAATACTTTAAAATCGCGGTAACCGGGAAGGAGAAGGATTTTACATCAGGGAGTATTCGTAGAGCTATATTTATGCTCTCCATTCCTATGATCTTAGAAATGATGATGGAATCCATTTTTGCCATCGTCGACATTTTCTACGTATCGCAAGTAAGTGTGAATGCCGTAGCTACTATTGGCCTCACAGAATCCGTATTGACCTTGGTCTATGCCATTGCTATCGGGCTCAGTATGGCGGCGACAGCGATTGTAGCACGACGGATAGGAGAGAAGGACGAAGTAGGCGCCTCGCGTGCTGCTGTACAAGTGATCTTTTTGGGGATACTAGTCGCCTTAGGGATTAGTGTTGTCGGTATTCTCTATCCGAAAGAAATCCTCTCCTTAATGGGTGGCTCCCCGGAACTTATAGAAGAAGGCTATGGCTATACCCAAGTCTTATTAGGCGGTAATGCTACGGTGATGCTCTTGTTCTTGATCAATGCGATCTTCCGTGGGGCAGGGGATGCTTCCATTGCGATGTGGACACTGATTCTGTCGAATGGACTCAATATTATTTTAGACCCGATCTTTATTTTCGGATTTGGTCCTGTTCCGGCATTCGGTGTGGAAGGCGCTGCCATCGCAACAACCATCGGACGTGGAACAGCCGTTATCTTTCAACTAGCAATATTGTTCTATGGCTGGAGTAAGATTAAAGTGGCGTTCAGAGACCTAGTATTGCGTATGGACGTGATGCTGAATTTGATCAGAGTATCCTTAGGCGGTATTGGTCAATTCCTTATTGGGACATCCTCTTGGGTATTCCTTATGCGTATTATGAGCGAGTTCGGTAGCGAAGTCCTTGCAGGATATACTATAGCCATCCGAGTGATGATGTTTACCTTAATGCCGGCTTGGGGTATGAGTAATGCAGCAGCGACCTTAGTAGGGCAGAACCTCGGTGCACAAAAACCGGATCGTGCAGAACAATCGGTATGGAAAACCGGAAAATACAATGGCATCTTTATGTTTTTAGTGTCTATTGTCTATCTGATATTTTCACCACAGATCATTTCCTTATTCACCTCAGAACCTGAAGTAGTGCAGAACGGCGCCTTATGTTTACGAGTCATTGCTGCCGGTTATATCTTTTACGGTTATGGTATGGTGGTGATCAATGCCTTTAACGGGTCCGGAGATACCACAACGCCAACATGGATCAACTTTGTGTGTTTCTGGGTGTTTCAGTTGCCATTTGCTTACCTTATGGCATTGACCTTAGATTTTGGTCCGTTAGGTGTATTTTTAGCCATTACATTGGCAGAAGTACTGATCGCCGTAATAGGGATCATATGGTTTAAAAAGGGCCGTTGGAAAACTGTAAAAGTATAAGGTTACATTATATATTAAAATTAAAGGCAACTCTTGAAAGGTTGCCTTTATTTATTAGACCTAACACAGGATAATTTGATCGACTTTTTACTAACTTAGTCACTCTTAAAACCCATACCTCATGTCAAAGAAAGATTTAGGCCTCAACACCATATGTACGCATGTTGGTGAAATAAAAGATGAACAGTTCAAAGGGGCAGTGTCTCCCATATATTTAAGCTCATCCTATGAGTTTTTAGATGTGGATGTCAAACGTTATCCACGTTATTTTAATACGCCCAATCAGGAATATCTATCCAAGAAGATTGCAGCCTTAGAGCATGCTGAAGCCGCGATGATCTTTGGATCGGGTATGGCAGCTATAAGCACTATGTTTTTAGCCTTCTTAATCAAGGGAGATCACTTAGTGGTTCAGAACACCTTATATGGCGGAACGGTTAATTTTATTAAAGAGGAATTACCAAAGTATGGTATCGAATATACCTTTACGGAGGGCTATAGTGTTAAAGATTTTAAAGCGGCTATTCAGCCAAATACCAAACTGATCCATATTGAAACGCCTTCGAATCCGTTGCTGACCATTACCGATATTAAAGCGGTGACTAAAATGGCGAAGCAAAAGAAGATATTAACCTCTATCGATAACACTTTTGCCTCTCCGGTGAATCAGAATCCGATCGATCTGGGGATTGATATGGTGATGCATTCGGCTACTAAGTATTTTGGTGGGCATAGTGATATTTGTGCGGGAGCTGTAGCCAGTTCTGAGGCACATATAGAACGTATATGGCATGTGGCCAAGAACCTAGGAGGTAGCCTTAGTGATATGACCGTTTGGATGTTAGAACGAAGTATGAAAACGATGGGACTTCGTGTAAAAGAGCAAACGAAGAATGCGATGAAGCTTGCCAAATGGCTCGATAAACATCCTAAAGTATCTAAGGTATATTATCCGGGATTGAAATCACATCCCGAGCATAAATTGGCCAAAGCCCAAATGCATGGTTTTGGTGCGATGCTATCTTTTGAATTGACTGACGATTTGGACGGTATGGCTTTTCAAAAGCAATTGCAAATGATTAAATCATCGATGAGTTTAGCCGGAATTGAAACCACGATGATTTCTCCGCATCTGACATCACATGCTTTACTCACTCCTGAAGAACGTAAAGCAGTGGGGATCAGTGATCAGTTGATACGACTTTCTGTAGGCATAGAAGAAGTCAAAGACATTAAGAACGATATTAAACAAGCGATACGTATATTGCAATCCTAAACTATAGAATATGAAATTAGATCTGTTAGCTATTGGAGCGCACCCAGATGATGTAGAATTGGGCTGTGGTGCTACGGTTGCCAAGGCTATAGCTGAAGGTAAGAAAGTCGGTATTATAGATTTAACACGTGGGGAATTAGGAACTCGTGGTACTGCCGAAACTAGAGATAAAGAAGCTGAAGATGCTGCTAAGATATTAGGAGTTCATGTACGTACCAATATGGAGTTTGCAGATGGGTTTTTTGTGAATGACCGACAACATCAAATTGAGTTGATCAAAATGATCCGATTGTATCGCCCGGAAATTGTCTTATGTAATGCGATTTATGATCGTCATATAGACCATGGCAGGGGGAGTCAATTGGTAAGCGATGCCTGCTTTTTAAGTGGCTTAGTAAAGATTGATACCAAGCATGAAGATAGTGAGCACTGGCAAGAGCCATGGCGTCCGAAACAAGTCTACCATTACATACAATGGCAAGACATGGAACCAGATGTGGTTGTTGATGTTACAGGGTTCATTGATAAGAAGATGGAAGCTGTTATGGCCTATAAAACCCAGTTTTATGACCCTAAGAGTGATGAGCCTGAAACACCAATCTCTAGTAAGAACTTTACAGACAGTATTGTATACAGAGCGCGCAACATGGGACGATTAATTCATTCTGAGTATGGTGAAGGCTTTACTGCGGAGCGTTATGTTGCCGTAGATAGTATTTTTGATCTGAAATAAGTAAAGAAAAGGTTTTGTAAAAAAATCGAAATCATTTACATTTGCAGTCCTAATTAAAATGGTGGTTGTAGCTCAGTTGGTTAGAGCATTGGTTTGTGGTACCAAGGGTCGTGGGTTCGAATCCCATCATCCACCCCCAAGACGATTGACAGAGTCAATGTCTAGGTGCTGATCAAAGCATCAGTACAAAAAAGAAAAAAGCTTTCTGGAAACGGAAAGCTTTTCTTTTATCACTACTTTTGAGATGCCCCTGAATCGATTTACATTCATGGCTTATAGTGTTTATATTATTTATTCAAAATCGCTCAATAGGTATTATAAAGGTTATACTTCGAACCTAAATAGGCGGTTAAAAGAGCATAATTCAGGTTATTCTACATATACTAAAACTGGTATGCCATGGGTCTTAATCTTAGAACTGAAAAAAGAGACAAAGTCTGAAGCATTAGTATTAGAGCGTAAACTAAAGAATTTAAACAGAGAACGTTTGAAACGCTTTATTGATAAGTATAGAGATAACTAATTCAACAAGATAATAGCATTAAAAAAGCCTCCAATTAGGAGGCTTTTATCTTTCTTAGAATAGTGATGTCATTTCGACAGAGCGAGAAACGAGTGACGAGAAATCTAGAGATTCCTCTTCGTACCTCATTCGGAATGACAAACCTTTATCTTTACTTAGGCTCTGCCTTATCTACGACGATACGCTCGTCTCTATTGGCTACTTCCCAAGCCGTATGAAAGATCAGACGCGCTCTATTTTCTAATAGATCATATTCAATTTTATCCGGAGTATCTGTTGGTCTGTGATAATCTTCATGAGTACCATTAAAATAAAAGATCACAGGAATATTATTTTTTGCAAAGTTGTAGTGGTCAGAACGATAGTAAAAACGATTCGGGTCGTTTTCATCATTGTATGTATAATCCAGTTCAACATTACAATACTTAGTATTTACTTCTTCAGATATATTGTGTAGATCAGTACTCAGTTTATCACTTCCAATCAAATATACATAGTTTCTGTCACCTTCTTTACGTTTTGGATCTATTCTGCCAATCATATCTATATTGAGATCAGCTACTGTATTCTCTAATGGAAAGATGGGATCATTATCGGTATAATGTCTTGAGCCTAAAAGGCCTCTTTCTTCACCGGTAACATGTAAAAATAAGATGGAACGTCTTGGACCGTAACCATCTTCTGCCGCTTTCTTAAAAGCCTCAGCAATTTCTAATATGGCTACAGTTCCTGAACCATCATCATCAGCCCCATTATATACTTCGCCTTCTTTTATACCTTCATGATCGAGATGTGCAGAGATCACCAAGATCTCTTCCGGCTTTTCAGAACCTTCAATATAGGCTACAACATTTTCCGACATTACAATATCTGCTTCGTGTTTTGCATTAATAGTGAGTTGTGTACTTACCACTTTAGGTTCACTATCCTCAGAAATGGACGGATGTAATGCTTTCCCCAATTTTTCAGTAATCATCATAAAGAGCATACCTTCCTCATTACTTTTTAGCGATAATCTCCCAAACCTTCTTGAGGTTGATAGATTTTTATAGAATGGTGAATATCTTGAGAATAAATTGTCATCGACAAATAAGATGGCCTTAGCGCCATGCTCTCTTGCTGCATCTCTTTTAGACGATAATGCCTGCCTGCCTTCTGTCCATTTCGTAGGCTCAGCACTACCTGAAGAAACAAAGTTACCATTCGCATCTTTTGGTTCTCCGGCTTTTACCAGGACAACTTTGTCTTTAACGTCAATATTTTCGTAGTCTGAATAATTATCCGAATCAATGCCATACCCAGCATAAACAATCTCATTAGTATTTATGGTAACAGAATTAGAAATGGCTAAAGAGATCTGATCGTCATAGACGGCAAAAGGCGTACCATTAACATTTACCTCAGCTTCGGTTACTTTTGGTTTTTCTAAAGTAACTTCCTGAAAGTAATCGTCACCAGATAATGGGCTTTTGACACCCATGGTCTGATATTGTGTTTTAAGATATTCTACAGCTTTTTTCTGTCCGGGTTCTCCGGTTGCCCTACCTTCAAAATCATCTGAGGCAAAGGTGTATAGTAGGTCTTTAAGCTCATCTGCTGTGATGGTCGTGGCATATTCTGTTGGGTCTGCTGATTTCTTTTTTCCTTTAGCACCTTGCGAGCCGCCACAGGCAAAAAGAGTAGTTGCAATACCCAATACTAGTATTGAATTTTTCATGTTTAAGGTTGTATGTATATAGAGTTAATAGTCTTTTTAAAAAAAGTATCCTACGATATTACGAAATATATTAAATATTAGTAGGCTGAAGGAAAAGTCTTTTAACAAACTTTAACATCAAATGATCTCCGGATTCAATTGATCTTCAGAATTAGCAATATACCAGGTTGTAGCAAAAATGAGATGCGTTCTTTTGGCTAGTAGTTCGTAATTGATCTTATCTGCGGTGTCTGTAGGCTTTGTATAATCTTCATGTTCACCATTAAAGAAGAATGCCACAGGAATACCTTTTAGGGCAAAATTGTAATGATCAGACCTGTAATAGTAGCGGTTGACATCTTCTTCACCATTGTAGCTATAGTCTAATTCTAACTGGCTAAATGTTTTGTTAGACTCTTGAATGATATAATGTAGCTCTGTGCTGATACGATCGGAACCAATGACATAGACATAGTTTTCATCGTCTTTATGCGATTTATCTACACGTCCAATCATATCTGTATTGAGTGTGGCAACAGTATATTCTAAGGGAAAAATGGGATGTTCTGTATAATACCTTGAACCATGTAACCCGACTTCTTCTGCAGTAACATGTAAAAATACAATGCTACGTTTAGGGCGGTATCCATTTTGCGCTGCCATATCAAATGCTTCTGCCATCTCTAAAACTGCTGCTGTACCGGACCCATTGTCATCGGCGCCATTATATATTTCTCCATCTTTTATGCCTTCATGATCTGAGTGTGCTGTAATAATCACATACTCGTCCGGATACACAGACCCTTCTATATAGGCAATAACATTTTGAGAGTCATTAAGATCATCGGGGAGTGCATCTGAAGGCACATTTTGATAGTAATCCGGAACACTTTCAGGAGCACTTATGTCTAGATTTTTGTAGTAATTACGGATGTAATTGCAGACCATGTTATGGCCTTCTTCACCTGTTTTTCGTCCATTGTATTTATCTGATGAGATTTCAGTAACATGGATATTGAGCTCTTCAGGTGTAATGGTGTTGATGTATGTTTTTATGGCCTCTTTGTCATCAAAAACAATACTCTCTTTGAGCTTTTTTATTTTTTCGCTATGTCGTTCTGTGGCACAAGACCCAATCAAAAGTAGGGCTGAGGCAACCAATATCTTCATGGACAACTAATTTTCACGCAAAAGTAAACTAAAATTGTATAACTACCTTATCTATAATTAAATAAAGGAAAAATTGACTAACGTTATTCATCAATATCAATATCCTCTAAAAGTTCTTTAGAGTCTTCGACAGATTCATCTTCACGTTGTTCTAATTCTTGAGTGTCACCCAGTTCAGCTTCGTGAAACACACTTTTGTAAATAGTTAATGATAAGGCTACAATAGTGAGTAAAAATATATATTGAATGGTTTTGGTTTTAGAACTACTCTTTTTATTGTAGTAGAGTATACCCAATCCACACAAGAATGCAACTATGGTTGGAAACACAGATATTTTAAAGAGCGGAGTAACGGCCAATATAACCGCAAGAACTGAGGCTATGAATCCTATGATAATAAGTGCTTTTTTCATAAAACTAGTGTTTTAAACCTGTAGCTGATTTGATCTTTAATTCACCACTACCTACAGCAATTTTGAACTTTGCATATACCGGTATTTTGTTGGCGTCTGCAGTTAACCAAAGTAAATTTGAGTTTTTACCTTTTAGAACATCACTTCCCTTTAGGGCAATAGATAATTTATAACAAGCCTTGCTTCCTAATTTGGTAGAAATGGTTTCTTTAGCTAAATACGTTACTGTTACAGTGGTTTCTTTATTATCAAACAAGACTGTGAAATTTTGCTGATCACCAACAGAGGCTTTGTGGATGTCTAAATTTCTAATATGGTAAAGCGTGGCCACAAGGTCTTTGGTAGAGCCTCCAATGTTCACTGTATTTTTCTCATCCCAATATTTTCCTTCCTTATTTCTTTTACGTTTTAAGCTATTAACTGTTTTGGTTTTATGGCTGTACTTATATTGCATAAACTTATAATACCCACCTTCACTAATATCTCTTTTATAGAGGTAAGGTGTTAATGTTTTTGGGCTCACATAGCTTTCATAAAGGTCTCTTATTTTAAAGAAATTGTCCCAACGGCTATAGGTTGCTGCTGTACATTTTAGGCGGAGTAATGTGTTTTTTGAGGTCTTTACTTCGCTAGTAGCCATGGTCACTTCCGCGATATCGGTAAGTAGCCCGGACATGTTATAAGATGCTGTGTATACTAATTTTTCGCCTGCAGCAATAGTGTTGTTCTGTGAAAAGCTGGCAGCACTTATACATAAGGTTATAAGTAGAATTAAGTGTCGCATGGTTAATAAACGTTTTAGTTAATAACGAAAGTAGTATCATTTATTGTGCCGAAAATACAATGGTTAATTTAATTCCTCTAACTTTTAAATGAAATTTATCGGGGCAATTAATAAAAAGAATAAAAAAACTTGGCATGATTGAAAAAGGATTTTATATTTGCACCCGCAAAAGGAGGAATGGCAGAGTGGTCGAATGCGGCAGTCTTGAAAACTGTTGAGGGTCACACCTCCGGGGGTTCGAATCCCTCTTCCTCCGCGATCAAGCACAACGTTAAAATGGCTTGAAATGAAAATCCCGCAAGTTTACTTGTTGGGATTTTTTGTTTTTAGCTGCTATCCTGAAAAGGATAGAACGTTGTATTTGCAAAACTCGGTTAGAGGGATCATGAAATTAATCCCTCTTCCTCCGCGATAATCCTTGTAATCAATTGATTTTCAATGGTTTTATTTTTTGGTTGACAGTATAGTTGACAATACTATCACTTTTAATGTAGTTTCATTTTGGTTTTATCATATAATCTTGCCACTTAATTAGAATGAACTTATCAATTGAGTTTTCTTTTCTTTTTAAGAAACCATACTCATAAGCAAATAAGTAAACATCACCCTTTTTGTTTTTCCAATAATGAGTGAAATATTTTGCATTAAAACCCAAGTCTTCTAATACTTGACATCTTACTGTAGCCTTACCAGCCTTGTTAAATTGTTTAAGAAGTTTTCTATTTAATTTTAAATGTTTATCAACTGTTTGATAAAAATTATGTCCTTCTAATTTTACTTTTATATACTGATATGCACTTTTACAATGTACATCACAATATTTTTTGTCGGACCTTCCCTCCAAGGGTTTTCCACAATGAATACATTCTTTCATAAAATATATATAAGAATATTATACGCATAATATACGTATATTATACTGTTAAGTAAAAAACAACTTTTAATATTATCCAATGAGACCTAACAAACATATTACTTTAAGGCATTTACTAATCGAAAATCGAAAATGTATTGGACTAAAATTCAACTCTGATAAGGTATTGAATAGTATGATAAAGGAATTGGATGGAATTTCTTGGAACGATGAATATTCGATGTATTATCTTCCAAACAATAAAAATAATCTTGACAAAATCTTTAATCTATTTCGTGGTGTTGCTTGGATAAACACAAATTATTTTTTTGATAAATCCAACTCCAAAGGACTTGAAGAAGAATTTGATGTTTCTTGGTTTAGAAGAAGAAACCTACCTTCT
Source organism: Winogradskyella sp. (assembly GCA_965230605.1). Classification (GTDB taxonomy): domain Bacteria; phylum Bacteroidota; class Bacteroidia; order Flavobacteriales; family Flavobacteriaceae; genus CBDDLD01. The sequence continues at coordinate 1,300,088 of CBDDLD010000004.1, forward strand.
TCTTATAAAAAATGTCCTGATGGATTTATAGATAAACTTGAAATAAAACGTTATGCTAATAATACGGCAAAAGCATATATTTCTTGCTTTGAGAAGTTTCTGAACTATTATAATGAGAGGGATATTGATTCTTTGAATGACAAAGACATTAGGGAATACTTAAAATTTTTAGTTGGTAAAAACTTATCTAATTCATTTATTAACCAGAGTATTAATAGTATTAAATTTTATTATGAAATAGTGTTGGGCATGCCTAATAGGTTTTATGATATAGAGAGACCAAGAAAAAAAAGAAAACTCCCGACAGTACTGTCTAAGGGAGAAGTGAGAAATTTAATTTCAGCCACTAAAAATCTGAAACATAAATGTATCCTTTCGCTACTATACTCAGCTGGGTTAAGAAGAAGTGAATTATTAAATTTAAAAATTAGCGATATAGATAGCCAAAGAATGCTAATTAAGGTTAGAGATGCTAAGGGAAATAAGGATAGATATACTTTATTGGCAGATTCTACCCTTAAAGATTTAAGAAAGTACTATATTTCATATAAGCCTGAAGAATATCTTTTTGAGGGGCAAACTAAAGCAAAATATAGTGCCAGTAGTATCACAAACATTATTTTGAAAGCATGTATTGGAGCTGGTATTAAAAAAAATGTTACCTCGCATACCCTTAGACATAGTTTTGCCACTCATCTTTTGGAAAATGGAACAGATCTTAGATATATACAACTATTATTAGGTCATAATTCTACAAAAACAACAGAAATTTATACTCATGTAGCTACAAATAGCTTTAATTCAATAAAAAATCCTCTTGACTTGTAAGAATTTTAGTTAATTTTAATGGAATATATATAATGGATATAAACACAATTGTGTTTATTCCTACGTTGTACTTCATTAAATAAATGCCAAATATGGGTTGGAAATGGAAAAAGAATACTCGATTTATCTAGACTCAAAAAAAATTGGAACGACAAGACTTGAAAAAGCAAATGCTCCAATGGGAGTTGTCTTTGGAAAATTAAGATTTGATGAAAAAGAATGGAGCTATGATTTTATTAAAGCCTATTGTAAAGACAAAAACATTGACCTAGCTGATGATTATCCAAAAGATAAGTTAATCTCAACTAGAACAATAGACGCTTTAGTAATTAGGAACGAACAAGGAGTCGAAATCAAAGGAGTGGGAAATCAGATTAGCGGAATGGATAGTGAAGGATTTGAAATTTCAATTGAAGGGATTTCTTACCCATTTTATGAAGAAGAATTTCCTCACCATGTACAAGCTTACAATGAGATGTTTAAAGAATAAAAAACGAAAGTACAACAAGGTGTATAGTGCATACCCTCCGGGATACGCACCATACACAAACCGTTGGCAATAATTTGAAAAAGCTACTTTACATAACAATTTCTCTGACTTTCATTCTGACCTTTTCTTGCGGACAAAATTCTGCTGAAAAAAAACTGAATGGAAAATGGTACGAAACCGAGAATCCGAAAATATTCTGGGTGTTTGACTCAGATAAACTGGAATTTATTGATGAGGACAATGCGAATGTGGAATGGAGTGCGACGGATTCAAAAATTGAGTTTATTTATCGGACTTATGTCTGGGACTCTTTAGGAAAGAAAGTTGATACAGAGGACAAAATCTTAATTGAATACAAACTATCCGAAAATGAAGATACATTGTCAGGGACTTTAACGAACAGTTTCGGAAAACACAAATTCGGGCTTATAAGGACTGAATGATAAATACATTAAGAAAGATAGAATTAAGTGGATAAATTAGATAAAGAAGTTTTATACTGGTCAATCTGGAAATTGATTCAATATATCTATGCAATTGCTCTAATTTTAGGAGTCTGCGTTGGAATACTTACTTTATTTTATTTCTTAAATGGAATGAATGATGAAAGAATAAGTCAAACTGGTTTGATAACTGTTTGGACAATTATAATTTCAGTAATTATAATAAGAAATATTCTTAAACCATACTTTAGAAAAAAGACTAATAACTATATGGATTAATGAATAAAAACTATTGCCAACAATGTATAACCGCAATTACGGTGGATTCGACTACCCTTCGGCTTCGCTCAGGGCAGGCTAGAATCCACTCGGAATTGCTTATGTTAGCACTGAACCAAAAAACAGTAACTTTAAACCCGTAACTGACGGTTATACGTGACCGTTGTAAGTAATGTGATGAACGAAACGGAAAACAGAACATTAGAAGAATTATTTGATGCTTATTCAAAAGGGCAAAGACATTTTCTGAATTGGGATTTTGATGAAGACCTTTCTGTAAATGGAAAAGACTTGTCTGATATATTTTTCGAAAATTGTTTTCTTTTCCTTGATTTTAGAGATGCGAAATTAAATGGAGCGAAATTCTTGGGTTGCAATATAAAAACGGCTGACTTTAGAAATTCGGATTTGACCAACGCAACAATTAAAAATTGTTCTGTCGAATCAACTATGTTCAAAGGAGCAAAAACGGAAAATCTGACTTTCCAAGAAAATTATTGTTTCGGAAATACAGTCGGACAAAAAGACTTTGCGGAATTATTTAAAAATTCTGATGAATTTTACACAAGAGTTAGAATTACCAATGGATTTCCTAATGGACACGGAATTGGGAATATACTAACAGGACATATAATACAAGGAGAAATAAATGTAAATGATTTACTTCTGACAAGTGATGGAACTGAAATCCCAATCGTTGAAGTTCAATTTATGAATATGGTACCAAAACGACAGGATTTTGCAATTACTATTCCCCGAGAATTTGACAATGCAGAAAATTGGGGAAAATTATTTGGAACTGAATTTAAAATAAAAAACACTACTTACAACAATGGCTATAAGTAATTGCTTGTTCTCACCTACTTCTGAAAATCCTCGCGGATTTTCAGCTTGGTGTGCACTTGCAAAGTTAAGTGCTAAACCACGCAACTACTCATAGCCCAAACCGTTGTGTGTAAGCTGACAAAGAATCCGTTAAATAAGAGAAATGGGGATATTTGATTTTATGAAAGGTAACAAAAAGGCTAAGTCGGAAAAGACCGAAAAGCCGTCGCCTGAACAAAAGTTATTCTCTGAAAAAGCTATGGAAATAGTAATTCCGACTTTTGAGCAGTTCGGATTTAAAAAACACCGAATTGAAATCGGAAAACATTCATCAATAATAATTTATCGAAAGAACAATCAATATCTAAAAATATCGAGCACTACCTATCCGACTGACTTTCCTTATTGTTATAACATAATTTTCGGAGATGGAGACAGTGAAGATGTATTTGAATATGATTGGAATTCAATTGCACTTTGGAGATTTAAGAGAGAAATTGAACAAAGTTCAAAAGCGTCTGAATATGAGTTCCCAACAAAAAAGGGAGTTGAATCAAGCTTAAAAAATGCGAATACGGAATTGAAAAAATATGGACTGACATTTCTAAACGGAGAAATGGACTTGTTTTATAAAATTAGAAAGGAACAAAATCAAAACAGAGAACCTTACAAAATCTATTCGCCTGATGAAAATGGGAAATACCAAACTTCATTCGAGCCGAAAAGTGTGGAGCAAAAGAAAAAATACAGTTGAATAAAAAAAAGCCTACACACAACAATGTATAACCGCAATTACTGCGGATTCGACTACGTCCGAATCCACTCGGAATTGCGAGCGTCAGTTATAAATCGAAAAATAGTAATTTAAAACCCGTAACTGACGGTTATACGAGACCGTTGTAGCACATTTGATAAAATGCACAGATTAATAATCGGAATCTTTATTTTGACCATAATTACAAGTTGTAAGAACAATATAAATTGCAACGTTGACCAAACTATGATTAGGTCAAACGACAGCATTATTGCAACGGTTAAATCTGACTCTATTGGACAAAAATGGTGGAATGATTATATGACGAAAATAGAAGAACCCAAAATGAATGAAATAGAAAAGGAAAGTTATAGATTAATGATTTATAACTCATTGGGCGAATCATCTAAAATCTATCGAATTGTTAAGAATTGGAACTCTTACAAAATAATCTATAAAGAATTTGGGAAAGAAGAACCTGAAAACCGGAACAATAAACTATTGATTAACCGTGAGACTAATCTATCTAAAAAAGGTTGGACTGATTTTCAAATGCTATTGCAAGAAACTGGATTCTGGAGTTTACCAGTAACAATTGACCGAAACGGTCTTGATGGAACAAGTTGGGTGCTTGAAGGAATGAATCCAAACGGAAATGAATGTACGGATAGGGAATATCACGTGGTTGCAAGATGGCAACCTCTTGACACAATGAAAGTAATGGAATTGAATAACAAACTCATTGAATTGAGTAAATAATAAAAACGTGCTACAACACCGTGTATAGCTCATTGCGGCTGAATTCCTAATCGGAATTCATTGCAATTTGCTATCTTTCGGTTATGGCGGAAAATCATAGCTGATTTTCCGCAACGAGCCATACACAAACACGTTACCCAACATTTGAAAAAAACGACATTCTACATATCATTCATAGTTTTTATTCTGACTTTTTCGAGTTGTAACTTTTCTAAAAAACCTGAAAAACTACCGAAAACTGAACAGTATGAAAAACTAATTGGAAAATGGAAAGTAACTAAATCTAATTTCTTACCGTTTGAGCATCCTTCATTCTGTGAAAAAATGGGACTGAACTCAATATTTGAATTTGATGAGTATGGAATTTTAAAAGTTTATGAAAATGACAAGACGAAACGGAATTGTAACGATTTTCAAAAATTCTGGATTGACGGAACTAAATTAATAGCTTTCGAATATGATGTAGGATTTCCGTACGAAATTCTAAAACTGACTTCTGACTCTTTAATAATAAAGTCGGAAATTGTGCCTGCTTACTTATTCAAAGAAGAAAATATTAAAACCGCTAAAGATTTAGAAGGAGACGACATAAAATTTATAAGAGAAAACGGAATTATAATTACGCTGAAAAAACAAAAAAACGTTGGGTAACAATGTATAACCGCAATTACGGCGGATTCGACTACGTCCGAATCCACTCGGAATTGCGAGCATCAGTGCCTAACCGAAAATTAACGCATATTAACCCGTAACTGACGGTTATACGAGACCGTTAGCTACAGTGCCGAACAAAATTCATAGATGATTTTATTATTAATGCTTTTAACCTTTATTATAGTCTTAACTTATCCTATTTGGGCATTAAAAATGTATCGTGCATTAAGAGCAAAGAATAAGCCTAAATTTTACAAGTTCTCAATAATATTAATAGTTCTGATTTTAATTCCAGGCTTCTATTGGAAGCTATTACCAGGTTCAAATATATTTTGGAATCCAATTGAGAAAGCCGAGGAACGAAATTATAATGTCGAACTAACCGGATTTGAATTTAATGATGGTGAGCTAATCTATGAATACGAAACCGAAAGAGCATTTAACGGAGACGGTTATTCTATTTGGATTTACAAAATTGATGACAAAACAGCCGACTATTTTAAAAACCCAAAAGAGGAATTCTTCACCGAACATCCGCGAACAGAATTAAGGAGTCATTGGGAACCTGAATTTTGGAAAAAAACGCCATTTGACAAACAAGAGAAAAAATTTTTGGACTTTGCCCACACCACTCTTGACGAATTGGAATTTGAATTAGAGGACTTATTGTATGAAAAAGGAAATTATTATGCGTATGAGTACTATATGCATAGCTATGGAGTTGGGAATATTGACTTTTACATACTTTGCCCGAATAGAAAATTAATAGTACATATAAATCATAACACGTAAAAGCACAGTAGCTAACAATGTATAACCGCAATTACGGCGGATTCGACTACGTCCGAATCCACTCGGAATTGCAAGCGTCAGTGCTTAACCGAAAAACAGTACCTTTAAACCCGTAACTGACGGTTATACTAGACCGTTAGCAAACATTTGATAAAATCGTGAAATACATCAAAATTCTCATCTTATTTCTAATTTTTAGCTGTTCGAATGACAAAAGCAAATCGAATAGCGAAAAGAATGTAAGTCAGAATATTGACACTTTGAGATATTCTTACAGAGGATTTAATAATGGTTTGCGACTTGATTTATTAAGTGATGGTCGATTTATAAATGAAGATTATTTATTCAGTTGCTTTGGTAGTGGAGAACGAAAAAGAGTTTTCGGGACTTATAAAATGGACAGTATAAATTTGACTTTAATACCAGAAAAAATCGAATTGATAAAATATCCAGAGGATATGGAATTAAAACCAGCTAAAACTCAAATCGACTACGGAATTGATTCCTTAAAAATAAAAACAGAATTTAGAGTTCTGAACTGGGAAACTAATAAATACCTTCTTTCAGAATTTTATGATTTTGGCAGGAGTATAGATAAAGAAAATGACTTCATACGATTTGCAGACTACGTAAACAAAGGTTTTGAACCTGAAACCAGTGGAATGTATTTATCCAAAAGAAGTAAAGATTCTGTAAAATCAGAATTTGACATAAATAAGATTCCAGAAAAGTGGCAAAAATATTTTCTTAAAGAACCAATTACAGCCAAAATACAAGGTTTAAAGAAAATAACTGACCCAAATGACGAAGAATACTTTTGGTGGGAAATAACATTGGATAAAGGAAGTGATAACGGAATGAACAAACGACTGTCAATGACGACTGAAGATTATATAATATTTTTCGACATTGATTCCGTTTCAAATAACCAAAGTTTCGGTAAATATTATATGCCTGACTTTACGGCTGAAAAGTATCCAATCGGAACTGAATTAAGAACTAAATGGAAATAAAAACGTTTGCTAACAATGTGTATAATTCATTGCTAGTAAAGGCTTACTTACGAAAATCCTCGCGAATTTTCTATTCGGTTTGTATTTGCTAAATTAGTTGCTGAAACACGCAACGAGCCATACACAAAACCGTTGGCTGTAATTTAAACAAACCTTATGGTAGGATACTTAATGCGAAAATTTCTTTTCAAAAAGTTGTCGAATGCGATAACTGATATTGAGTTGACTAAAAGTGGATTTGTGATAAATGAACCTTTTGGTGCTAAACCTAAAGAACTTGAATGGAATGATGTAAAATCAATTCGATTTTCGAATAATGACAAAGTCCTAATTGTAAAAACAGCCGAAAACGAAATCGCTCTGAATGACGACCAAATTGGTTGGTATGAATTTATCCAAAATATCCCTAAATCATTTAGGCAGTTTGACTTTAAAAAAGCGGATTTGATTATTGATTCTCTGGAATCTTGCGAAGTTTGTGGAATCATAGCTGTAAGAAGCAATGTTTGTAAAGTTTGTGAATCTGAACCTTGGAATCCAAATAGTGAAAAAAGTAAAGTGGAATATTTAAAAGAAAAACAACTTGAACATTTCGAATATGAAATGAAAAACAAAATAGAAATTAAGGAATTTTCAGAACCTGAACACGGATTTAAAGCTGACAGCAACTGGAAATTGTATATGTGAAATAAAAACTACAGCCAACACCGTGTATAATTTATTGCTTTGGTCGTTGCTTATTTGGAAAATTCCTGCGGAATTTTCTCGCGTTTGTTTTTGTTTACTAAATTAGTTGCTGAAACACGCAACTAACCATACACAAACACGTTGTGCATAATGTTGGCTATTTCACTTTGACTAAAAATTCTGTAATCACATTCCAATATTCTTCTGCCCCTTCTTGTCCTTCCCAAAGCGCACGCGAACCATGAAATCCATTAGATTTTGGAATGAATTGGGATTGATTCTTTTAAGCTTAGAATTTCCTATTAAATCAGTTAATGTTTCAGCTTCGGCTTGAGAAGAAGTTACTAAAAATGGTTTTTCAATTTTTGTAAAAATCGTAGATAATGATGGAGCTGCATCACCAAAATAATCTCCAGGACTAAAGGAAATTATAGCTTTAACTTTTGGATTAACTGCCCCTTCTAAAAGTGCTAAACTAGAAGAGAATGAACTTCCCCAAATAATAACATTTTGATTGTACCTTTTATGTAAATAATCAATGGCAACTGCAATGTCTTGTTGCGCATCTGTCATACTAGGTTTTAAACCTTTTTCTACGGCTCTTGTATTGGTGCTATTAGGCTTTCCTGCAAAAGGTCCGCCAGAACGTAAGTCTACAGACAAACAATTATAACCCAATTTATTTAACTTTGGAGCTATATCTGCATATTCCATACGATTATAACCAGCTTGGTGCATTAATAATATAACAGGTTTATTTTTGGCTATTTCATAAAGGTTACCGCTAATTACAAGCTCGTCAGGCGCATTGAATTCTACTTTTTTAGAAGTATATTTTTCACCTATAGCCCCAGGTGTTGGCAAAGGTACTTTTTGTTGTCTTTGTGCTTCTATTTGTTGGTTGATTATATTTTCAATTAGCCGGATTCTAATTATTTTTCCGTCATTATCAAAATGAATATAGGATTCACTTTTTCCTAAATCTTCAAAATCATAAGCCACTTTTGCTTTTCCTTGCTCGCTTTCAACTATGGTCATGTTGTTTGGTTTAGGTAGGTTGGTTACAATGTTTGTTAAAATTGCTGGCGTATTGGCTATTGGAATTGGTTTAAATTGAAGTTGCGTACTAATATAAGGTTGTAATGCCTTGGTATTTTTATCCGCAAAGCTTTGGGCAAAAGCATTTACTTGTTTAGAATAATCTTGTGCAACCAAACTAAGTGAAAAAAGGAATAAAACGATTGCTACGGTGTTGTGTTTCTTTAAACGTATCATTTTTATTTATTGTTTATAGTGTTATATGATGTTAAAATGGATATCTTTATTGGTGTGACTTTTTCGTAAAGTATTTTTCTTTAAGTTTTGGGAATTTAGGAATCACTGCTAGTACTAAGCCAATATCAAATAATAAGACTGAGTAATACCTAGGCTTGGATTCTGGAACAATAGGAAATGCAATAAGCATTATAATTACTCCTACAATTGTTAAAGCAATGTGTATATTTTTTTTAGACATAATAATTCTTGTCTTGAGTTTCTAATAACTTAGTGACAAGAATTATTAAAATATGACAGAAGAGTCTACTTTTCTTCTTCCTTTAGACTATCAAGTATGATATCAATTTTCTTTATAAGTGGTTTCCAGTTGATTTTTGCCGCACGTTTATTGATATATACAATATAAATACCCAAAACAATCATTAGTGTGGTCACAATTATTTTGGTCTTTAATTTGGTAACCAATAATACTCCAATAATTCCGTTGTTATAAGCATCCGTATCTTCAGTTCCCCAAATAAACACCATATAACTAATAAAAAAGGGTAAGACGTACCAATACAAGACAGATTCTAATAGCTTCACTTGATTAAGCATAAACAGGCGTTGGTTTTTTAACTGTTCTATAAGCGGTAAAAATAAATCTTGTTCATATTTACTTTTACGTTGACTCCTTAATTTATAAATAATATACCCCAGTGATATGGCTACAAAAATGGCAGCTATGGTTGGTATTGAAAAAGGAAGTTGCAAGGAAATATAACTGTAGGCACTAATTCCTATAATAGCTACTATAATTTCCTTTAGATCTCTTTTACGAACGATACGCTCTCTGTCTTGCATTTCAACTTTAAAATTGTTGATTAATTGAGTAGAATTTATGGCGATGCTTTCTTTGTTTGAAGAACCCTTCCATATATTTTTTAATTCTTGTTCTTCCACATTAACTTAATTTTGGTGTTATACAATCCGATAATTTTTTTCGAATACGTTTCATTTTAACTGCAATATGATTTTCAGTTAAACCGATTACTTCCGCTATTTGTTTATACGATAGTTCTTCTAAATACAGTAGAATAATAGAAGCGTCATTTTCGTTTAATGTGCCAATACAATGCTTTAGTAAGCTGTATTTTTCATCATCTTCATCATCAGTACTGTAATTGTTAAGTTTAAATTGAATGGCATCAAACCGAATCGTTTTAGTATTGTTTTTATCCAATTGTAATTTTGAACGCATACATACATTTAAGGCGATACGATATACCCAGGTATCTATACTAGAATTTCCTTTAAACGAAGGCATCGATTTCCATATTTGATATACCACTTCTTGGAATAAATCTTGCGGTTCAATAGGAGATACAGCATATATCCTACAAATGCGATAGATTTTATCTTTGTTGGGTTCGAGTACTTCTTCAAAAATTAAATGTTGCACGTACTTTTTTGTCACTTTATTGTTTAGGTCTTAGGTTTTCTATAAGTTCTGAACTTACCCAAAAAATATCGACATTTTCATAATTATCTGAGCCCATATTCCTATTGAAAAAAAGATACTTTCCATCAGGGGTTACGCTAGCAGAAGCTTCCCAAGCTTTGGTGTTTATTTTGTTTCCTAAATTAATAGGGTCGCCCCATTCTCCGTTTTGCTGACGAAAGCTAATATAAATGTCTGAATCACCGTATCCGTCTTCTCTTTTACTATCAAATAATAAATAGGATTCATCTGGAGCAATAAAGGGGTGAAAACTTTTCCCAGTATTGATTTTTTCATTGAGTAATTTTGGCTCTTCATATTTGCCATCTATAAATCGTGAATAGCGAATATCACCCGTAAAGTCCTGTTTAAACTCATCAAAAAAGTAAGTACCTTTAGAAGAAGCAGTAAGGCGCATAATCGCTATGCTGTCGAAAGGAGATTCAAGCTTTTTTATTTCAGACCAATCTCCATTTTTCTCTCGTTCCTGATATCTCCTTCCCAAATGCATTCTTTTACCATTTGGGGAAACAAAAGGTTCTCCCTTTCGAGGAGATATAACAGAATCTTTCCACTGATTATTTTTGTTTTGAAAGACTACAAACTCCACTTTTTTATCTTCTTCTGTTTTCCCTACCTCTCTTAAAAAATAGAATTCTTTCATGTCTGGACTAAAGACTCCGCTATATTCCCAACCTTTAGTTGTAACTAAATTTGGAGCGAAGGCTTCAGGCGTTAATAAAGGTGGTTTTTGACCAAGATAAAAACTTTCTATGGCTGAAAAATCATTGTTTTTTTTATTCAATTTCTCCTTCTTACAAGAAAGTAATAATATTATAAATATCAGCGCTGAGAATTTAATGATGTGCTTTTTCATTTTTTCGATTGTTCAAAATTTAACTGTTGTACCCACTTTTTCATCTCTTAATTATTTAGTTACAAAAGTTACAGAAATATGACAAAAGAAGTATTAAATCTATAAACTCACCTTAAGAATGAGCAACACACTATGCACAACAATGTGTATAATTCATTGCTAGTTAGAACCTACTTACGAAAGTCCTTGCGGACTTTCTATCTGCGATTTATTTGCTAAATTAGTGTTTAAACACGCAACGAAATCATACACTAGGCCGTTGTGTGTAAGCTAAAAAAAAATGAAGAACATTAAAATTATAATCTTGTGTTCGCTATTTGTGAACCTGTCATTTGGACAAAATGACTCATCTAAAGCTGACTGGAATGAATTAATTGTCGGTAAATGGGTTAACAAAATAAACCGAACATTAGACGGAAAACAATATACTGGATTAAAATGTCGAGATACAATCCAATATTTATCTAATGGAAAGTATATTTCCAATCAATGCGCTTGGAATGAAACTGGAAAATGGAAATTCTCTGACAAAAAAGATTTAATGATTCATTTTGATATTGATAATGCATATTGGAAAAAGGAATTAGGGACTGATGATTTAGGAGAAAGTCACGCGGAAATAATATCGCTATCTGAATCGGAATTAGTAACTGTATTATTCGATGAAGAAAAAGGAGAAATACACCAAATTTATGTCCGACTCGAATAAAAGCCTACACACAACAATGTATAACCGCAATTACGGCGGATTCGACTACCCTTCGGCTCCGCTCAGGGCAGGCTAGAATCCACTCGGAATTGCTAAAGTCAGTGCCAAACCGAAAATTAACGCATATAAACCCGTAACTGACGGTTATACGAGACCGTTGTAATGCATTTAAAAAAAACTAATTGGAAAAGAAAAAAAAGCCAAAGTATTCTTTAAAACAGATTATTCTATACGCAGTTGTATTCGCTGGAATTATAGCAATCGGAATTTTTGCGGATAACAAAAAGGAGCAAAATAAAGCGGACGAAATTGAAAATGGTAACTTCAAAGCATATGGAATTGTGGAAAAGCTAAAACCGCATTCTCTAAAAGGTAAAAATTTTGCCAGCCGAAAGGATGTTCTCTACCTCTACTTTGAAAAAAACGACACTATTTATCATTTGATTGAGAATTTACCAGATGGAGAAATTGAAAAACTTGGAATTAAGATTAATGATTGTTTCGAAATCAAAGTCGCTGAATCTGACAAAAATGTTTTTGAAATAGATTTTAATAAAAAACTGGATACTTTAATTGATAAAAATGATTTTGAATACCAAATTTATCAAACTGATATTCATAAAAATATTGTGGAATAAAAACGCATTACAACAATGGCTATAATTCATTGCTTGGCTATTGCAAAACCCAAAATTAGTTTAACTTTAAACGGCTGGATTTCTACGGTAGAAAATTCCGCTGGAATTTTCAACGCAACGAAATCATAGCCGAGACCGTTACCTGCAAGCTGAAAAATGAAAAACGCAATTCTGATATTAATCTCGATTTTGACACTTTCTTCGTGTAGTGGAGAAATTGACCTTGATAAAAAGAAAAAAACGGAATTGACTTTTGAGCAACTTCCGTTTGAATTGAAAAAAATCTATGGAACAAAATTCCCAAATGGAAATGACTCTATCGATTATTATGTTTTTTCGCTGGACAAAAATTACGAATTGACTCACTATTGGACTGGAATGCATAAACAACTGCTGACAAAAGGATTTAATCATCATTTTGTAATAAACGGAAAGGAATTTAAACTTGGAGCAAATCAGGGCGACCCTTTTGTGTTGTGGAATAAAAGGCTCTACTACTCGACCGAATTGAATTTAGCCGAATATAATTTTGAAAAAGCAAAGTTTATCGAAATTGATTTGACCGAATATCTAAACGAATGAAAAAAAGCCAGCAGGTAACAATGTATAACCGCAATTACGGCGGATTCGACTACGTCCGAATCCACTCGGAATTGCAAGCGTCAGTGCTTAACCGAAAAATAATAACTTTAAACCCGTAACTGACGGTTATACGAACCGTTGTAGGTAATTTAAAAAACAATGAATAGAATTTTAATCTTATTATTTCTGACAAGTTGTTTTGGATATTCTCAAGAAAAAGAAGAATCTAAAAACAATGGCTTTGAAATTCTTGATGGGATTTTGCTAAAGACTAATAAGCTTGAAAAAGTATCTGACTCTACTTCGACATTCTTTAATGAAAAAATAACGGTTGAAAGGTTCAAACTTAATAGCGAAATTAATGTGCAGGTAGAATGCAATATGGTAGAGGGAAAATTTGAAAAGGCAAGAGCTAACTACCTTATTGAAATCGGAATTGATAAAAATGGTTTGTTTAGGAAAAAGTTTGCTGATTCTATTTATAAATATTGGACTGAAAAGAGCGAATCATATTTAAGTAGTTATGAATCTTTACCTGCAACAAACCATATTTTCTATAAAAAAGGAGATTACGTTATGTACATTGACCCTCAAAATAACAACGTTGGAAAATTCTATTTGATTTATTTCAAAAACAGAATTATGAAAGTGACTTTTAAAGGATTTGACCAAAATGGTGGTTGGGGAGGACTTTCCGCATTTCTATCAGAATTAGTTGAGTTCAAATTTGACAAAAGGACAATAAAACCTGAATACAAATCAAAGTTTGACCCAAAAAAATATATTGAACTTTACGAAAACAAAGAATTTGAATAAAAAACTACCTACAACAACGGCTATAATTCAGCGTGCTGAATGAACAAGAAACAAAATTTACTAACTTTAAAACGGCTGATTTCTAAGCTTGAAAATTCCTGCGGATTTTCCACGCCGAAATCATAGCCGAGACCGTTGTGTGCAAGCTGAAAAAAATCGAACGTGAAAGAAACAAAGGACAATGATATAATAATTAGAGAGCATAAAAACGCTTGGAAAAAAGGGGTCCTGAATTTCGACACGAAAAAAATTGATTGGGATTCTAAATTGACTTGGGCAAGTAAAATGCTTAACCCCAAAAAACAAGCTGAATTTGATTATGCTGGATTAAGTCAAAAAATAGGGAAATCACGATTGACCATTTTCCGACACAACAATCGACTGAATTTACTGTTCGAAAATCAACTAATTGAATTGAATGAAAAAATAGAATCGGAATTAAAACGAATCGGAACGGACTTACTTCTAACTTTAAAACAAGACGGGAAAATAGTGTTTGAACATAATTACAAACAAATCAAATCTGTGATTCCAATCGAAGAAGACCCAACACCATTTGTAGATGCAGAAGATTTTGACTTGCGGATTTTGATTCACAATGTTCTGACAGAAAAGGAAAGAAAAAATAGGATGTTTGAAAAAAAGCCAGCACACAACAATGTATAACCGCAATTACGGCGGATTCGACTACGTCCGAATCCACTCGGAATTGCGAGCGTCAGTACTTAACCGAAAAATAATAACTTTAAACCCGTAACTGACGGTTATACGAACCGTTCTGCTTAATGAAAAAAAAGAAATGACAATCGAAGAAATCATAAAATTCCTGAAATCTGAAATTGAACCGATAGAAGACCAAAATATCGGTTTGGGATATAGAGCTTCGGTTTATTTGAAAGACGGAACTTATCTTCCAGCGGTAATATTCAGAAATCCAAAAATGAAAGTTGACCAAGCGATAAAACGATTTAAAGAGGAGAAATCAGGAAAAGGAATTATCAATTGGGGAAAGGATAAAGACGCTTACAGAGAAATAGTCAAACTTTTTGTAACAGGCGGAAACAAGATAAATGATTACGACATTGAGAAAGTCGAAAAAAGTCCATTTGCGTTTCCAATTGAAATTCTAAACACCCTGAAAGGAGAAACAACTATGGCTTGGACAGGGTTTGCAGTAAGAATGAAAGACGAAAAAATATTTGGATTTGGAACTTCATTCTTAACTGAATTTTTTCAAATGCCGAATGGATACAAAGCTACCGACATTGAGGAAATAATTAACCACAGTTATGTTTCAAAAACGGGAGAATTAAAATCTCATAAAGTTCCGTTTTTTGAAAGACCAGATGATTATGACGAAGAAGCAATTCACAGAGAAAGACCATTTTTTGAATGTTATATCGAAGGATTGTAAAACGAAAGAAAAAAGAACACTAAGCAGAACAATGTGTATGTGTTCATGTCGGGCAAAAGCCCGCCACGCCACATACACGAACCGTTGTACCACATATTTACAAAACATTGCGAATAATAAAAACTATACTGATTTTAATCGGAATATTGACTTTAAATTCTTGTTGGAATAATCCAAGCGGATCTGAATTGATAACAGGGAATTACTATGTGGAATGGAACGATTTAGTAGCTAACCGAGCAATTACTGAAAAAACTGAAAAAGATTCACCATATTCAACTGGAGTGATTTCGAATTATATTTTCGCAATTGGACATAACTCGGATTACATAATCGCTAAACAACATCCATATTTGAATGATTTAACTGTAACCAAATATTTCATAATTGATATAAAGGATAGGGAAACAAGAAATGTAACTGGAATTTATGGCCCTTTAGAAAAAGAAGATTTTGATATAAAATTAAAGGAATTAAATATATCGGAATTGAATTTTGACCAAGTGTACAATGAAAATCCGAATTGAAAAAATACGTAGTACAACAACGTGTATAGCTCATTGCGGCTGAATTCCACTACGTGCGAATTCATTGCAATTCACTACCTTTAGACTATGTCGGAATGACACTGTGTGCCATCCCGCAACAAACCATACACCAACCGTTGTGCTTCATTATTTCTCACTCAAACGGAATTGAATAATTATTCTAACTTTAGAGAAACTTCCATTCAATGATAAAATTTTTTAGAAAAATTAGACAAAAACTGCTCTCTGAAAACAAATTTAGTAAGTACTTGATTTATGCAATTGGAGAAATATTTCTTGTGGTGATTGGAATTTTAATTGCACTTGGAATAAATAATAAGAACACTTCGAGAATTGAATCTGAAAAAGAAGTAATCATGCTAAAAAATCTAAAAAACGATTTAGAAGCGGATATAAAACGATTGAATAAAGAAGATTCACTTTATGCAATTCTTGAATCAAAAACTGCCAAATCAATTAATCTCTTTTACAAAGCCAAAACTACTGAAGATATAGGTGTCGTTGATGAATTAAACGATGACATGTGGAATGTTTTATATGTTAACAACACTACGTATCTGGAAATGATTAATTCTGGCAGCATGTATAACATGACAAATAAGGATCTTCAGGAAAAAATAATTGCACATTATTTAAATTTAAATGCAGATAAAGGATATATCAATGAAGTTAATGATGAACAGGCATTTTTATTTGACAAATCACCTGATTTATATCCTTACAAATTTTTAGTAAATCAATTAAAGAATCCGAAGATTGATATTACAACAATAGATACTACTTGGATAAACAATCCTAATTCAGCAACATACTTAGCTGTTGAACATTATCTAGACACAAAACAAAGAAATAGTAACACATATAGAAGGACAGTTTTTAAAAGAAGTATTGAGAATACCAAAAGTCTAATTGCTGAAATCAATAACGAGTTGAACAACAGATAAAAAATAACGTAAGCACAACAACGTTTATAGTTCATGCTTACGCACGAACTTCAAAATAAATTCCTAACTTTAAACAAACAACAGAACTATCGGAATATTCCTCGCGGAATATTCCGCACAAACCATACACGAACACGTTGTAAGTAATGTGATGAACGAAACGGAAAACAGAACATTAGAAGAATTATTTGATGCTTATTCAAAAGGGCAAAGACATTTTCTGAATTGGGATTTTGATGAAGACCTTTCTGTAAATGGAAAAGACTTGTCTGATATATTTTTCGAAAATTGTTTTCTTTTCCTTGATTTTAGAGATGCGAAATTAAATGGAGCGAAATTCTTGGGTTGCAATATAAAAACGGCTGACTTTAGAAATTCGGATTTGACCAACGCAACAATTAAAAATTGTTCTGTCGAATCAACTATGTTCAAAGGAGCAAAAACGGAAAATCTGACTTTCCAAGAAAATTATTGTTTCGGAAATACAGTCGGACAAAAAGACTTTGCGGAATTATTTAAAAATTCTGATGAATTTTACACAAGAGTTAGAATTACCAATGGATTTCCTAATGGACACGGAATTGGGAATATACTAACAGGACATATAATACAAGGAGAAATAAATGTAAATGATTTACTTCTGACAAGTGATGGAACTGAAATCCCAATCGTTGAAGTTCAATTTATGAATATGGTACCAAAACGACAGGATTTTGCAATTACTATTCCCCGAGAATTTGACAATGCAGAAAATTGGGGAAAATTATTTGGAACTGAATTTAAAATAAAAAACACTACTTACAACAATGGCTATAAGTAATTGCTTGTTCTCACCTACTTCTGAAAATCCTCGCGGATTTTCAGCTTGGTGTGCACTTGCAAAGTTAAGTGCTAAACCACGCAACTACTCATAGCCCAAACCGTTAGCAAAAATTAGAAAAAACATTGATGAAAAAATTAACAATACTACTTATTCTAATCACATTTGGTCAAGAATTATATTCTCAAAAACTATTGACTTCGTGGAGTCAGAAAGATATTGAAAATTACACAAGAGAAATGTATGATAACGCACAGAAGCTCACAACGACTGAACTTCTCGCTAAAAATATAAATGATGATAGTTGGAGTTCTGTTTTTTTGACTTTAAATGCATCTGTCAATAATTATAAAGAAAATAAAGAGTATTTACTTGAACTCGCAAAACAAATTACAAACATTGAAGAAACTAAACTTAAAGGGACAAGTCGCTTAATCATTTGGGATAGAATAATAACTGGCGACATCACTTTTGAGGGAAAAGGTCTGATAATATCCAATGACTTATTCAAAGTTGGTGGAAGAGCAAATCAACTGTTGCAAAACTTAACAAATAAGAATTTTGGATTTGTAAACATAAACTCAACGCAAGAAGAACTAACCAAACTTCAAGAAAGGTGGATAAATTACTTATCTGACAAAGTTGTTCAAGAATTTAAACCAATAGAATATCCTAATGCGAAAATACCTGAAGTCACCAGTCTAAATGCGGTTCAAGCTTTAATCATCTCATTACAAGACAATCCGAAAAAAGATGCAATAACCAAAAATTGTTTAAAGAACGTTTACAAGCTGAGCGAAATGCCAAAAGAAAAAGGCTCATCAGCTAGTTATTGCAATCCTGACACATATACTTTCGGATATTTAGGTATGTTGTTCGGAGATGAAAAAATTGACGAAAAGAAAGATTCAAAATGGTGGCTGGATTTTTGGACTGAAAATCACGAAAAATTAAGGTGGAATAATGATTTAGGAATTTACGAAGTGGAAAAATAACTTTTGCTAACAACGCATAAAAACAATTTGGGCTTTGTGGCTTTCTCAAACTTTAGTACTTTTAAACAAACACCGAATCAGCGCGGTCTGAAACTCTAACGAGCTTTCCTCCCAAACTGATTCTTATACACACCCGTTGTAGCCAATATACACCCATCCTGAATAAAAATTTATTAGTAATTAAACTTTTTAAATAAGAAGTAGTCTAAAGAAAAAACTTAATAGAATGATAAAATCCAACTTAAAGAACACAATATTTCTTCTTGGTTTACTTATTATTTTTTCTTGTAGTGATGATGATACCACATCACCAATCAACCCCCAAGGACAAGATTACCCAGAAATAGTCAATGGAACATTTGACTATCAAAGCGAACAGCGAATATACTCTTTGCATATTCCTGACAATTTTGACGGAACTGAATCTGCACCATTAGTGGTATTTTTACACGGAGGTGGTGGAAATGCACAATCTGCACAAAACTTCACAAATTTTAATGTGGTTTCAGAACAAAATGACTTTTTAATGCTCTATCCACAAGCAGGATTAGAGTTTCCTGAAAATAGTAACAGTTTTATTTGGGCAGATGGCAGAGGATTAGCGCCTGACTTACAAGGCATAGATGATGTTGGCTTTGTAAACGCATTAATAGAACAACTGAAAACCGAGTATAATATAAACGAACAAAAGGTATATTTATGTGGATTTTCGAACGGAAGTTTTTTAACCCAAAAAATTGCATTTGAAGATAATAGTCAATTTGCGGCTATAGGGACTATTGGTGGGACTATGAGTGTAGAATTATTTGATAATGGCAACCCACAAAGAGCTATTCCTATGATTTATATTTTTGGATTAGATGACCCATTAGTACCTTTTAATGGTGGGTATGTTTCTGGAAACACCAACTTTGCCTCAGTAAAAAGCATTGCTAATTCAGTTGATTATTGGGTTCAGAATAATAATTGTCAAACAACTTTGCCAGAGGTAAATCTACCTAATATTAACACAAATGATAATTCTACCGTAAAAGTATATGAATACACAAATGGAGATTGCAACTCTAAAGTAAAGTACTATGAGATAACTGGAGGTGGCCATACTTGGCCAGGTGTTCAGATTACAAATCAAAGCTTAGGAAATGTAAATTTAGATATGGAAGCCAGTATTGAACTTTGGAACTTTTTTGACCAATTTGAATTATGTGAATAAAAAATACTGGCTACAACAACGTGTATGTGTTCATAGCGAGCAAAAGCTCGCTACGCCACATACACAAGACCGTTGTGTGTCATTAAAGAAAAACCGAAAATAGGATATGGTTAGAACTTATCAAGGAACTGTTTATCCGTGGAATTGCGACCATATGAATCATATGAACGTTCAATTTTATGTGAACAAATTTGACCAAGGGACTTGGAATTTGTTTTCCGCCTTGGGACTGACTTCTAATTACATGAAAGAGAACAATACTGGATTAGTTGCATTGGAGCAACACATAAAGTATCTGAAAGAATGTAATGCTGGAGATAATTTATCAATTGATTCCGAAATACAGGAATTTAAGGGGAAAATTGTCCGATTTAAACACGTTATGAAAAACCTGGAATCTGACTCGATTGTTGCGGAATGTGAATTAGTTGGATTGTATATCGATACAGGAAAAAGGAAAGGAATTGAAATTCCCGAATTCGTGACTGAAAAGTGGAATAAAAAATAAAAACGTCACACAACACGGTATATGAAATCATAGTACCCTGCGAGATGCTACGACACCATACACGGAACGTTGTGCTTCATTAAAAAAATTTGAATGAAAAGAATACCTGAGATTGTTGAGGAATGTTTAATTAAAATGTCACAGGACAAAATTTTTATGAAATTTCCTGCCGAAATTCCAGAAGAAATGCTCGATTCTTCCATTGAAACATCAAATGACTGGAAAGGATGGAAACCGATTGCAAGTATTATCGATGACAATGATTTAAATAACTTAGAAATTAAAATTGGATATAAACTGCCACTATCATACCGTGAATTTTTGAAATACAAACATTTTATTGAATTGAAAATTCCTGATAATGCAGTTAATTTTCCAAAACACTTACCTGACAAGGAATTAAATTTCCTTTTAGAGTTGGTCTTTAATTACATGATACCCGAACAAATAATTGGAAAGGGTTTTATTTACTTTGCCGACTTTGAGGATTACGGCATTCTATGTTTTGACACCAACGAGCAAAATGAGAACAATGAATATCCTATTGTTTATGTTGATAATTACGATTTAAAGGAGATTCATCTTTATGCGAATAATTTTTTAGAATTGTTGGACGCTGATGAGCAAAAAGGAGACAGATTTGTTCAATATCTAAATAGTTTAAATAATTAAGTGTATAGCTCATTGTGAATTGCTGACGTTAGTTTGCTGTGCTCGTGTCATTGCAATTTGCTATCTTTCGGTTACGGCGGAAAATCAGTATGATTTTCCGAAACAAGCCATACAGAAAACCGTTGTATGCAAGTAATAAAAACCGTGTCAAATAAAATTGAACAAAAAATTTGATGAATTTAAGATTTATATTAAACTGGATTTTTTTAGTTCTGTTATTGACATGTTGTAATAACTCTTCAAAAGGGAGTGATAGCAGTTCTAATCCTACTAATGAACAATTATCACATAATGACTTAATAAATGGTGAAAATTTCGCATTCCCTGATGGAAAACTTAAATGTTTGGTAATTAGCTTTGATGATGGTCCTGAACATGACCGCCTGTTAGTGGATAAACTTAACAAAGCGAGCATTGTTGGAACTTTCCATTTAAATTCTGCAAGATTGGGCAAAAGAGCGGAATGGTTGAGTTCAGAATTGGCTCAAGAAACTTACTTCGTGACGGAAAAGGAAATTAAAAACCTATATTCAGGACATGAAATTTCTAGTCACACGTCTAACCATGCTGGCTTGAATAATCAGACAGACTCATTAATAAAATCTGAAGTGTCTTCAGATATTAATAAACTTAAAGAATTAGTTGGTAAGTCTATTAAAGGTTTAGCTTATCCATTTGGTGCGTTTGACAATCAAACTTTGAAATCATTACGCGACTTGGATATTAAATATGCGAGAACTACGGCATCAACTCAAAACTTTGAACTTCCACAATCTAATTTTCTAGTGTTAAATCCAACTTGCCATATTTTTAATGCTGTAAATTTTGGTTCGTTTTTCGTAAATAATGAGCCTAAAGAAATGCAATTATTAAATATTTGGGGACATAGCTATGAATTTCATAATAACTGGGAATTAGCAGATTCTATTTGTAATGTTTTAGGAAACAAAGATGATATTTGGTACGCTAAAACCATCGAATTAGTCGAATATTTGGATGCGATTAAACAGTTAAAGTATGCTAAAAATACTGTTTTTAATCCATCAAAAAAGATTTCGGTTTGGATCAAAAATATGGACGGAGACTTTGTGGAATTAGAACCGGAGCAAACTATGCCTATTGATTTTCAAAATTCTTACCTAAAAGTAAAGGCTATCGACAGTCTGTATCCTGATAACTCAACCGACATAAAGTATCATGGTGATTGGACAAAAGTTAATTACAAACATCGTATTGCAAAATTCAAAAATTCACCTTTAAATTTTGGAGATATTGTCTTTATTGGGAATAGTATAACAGAGCAAGGTGGTGATTGGAGTGATAAGCTAAATAAAAAGAATATTCGTAATCGAGGAATTGCAGGTGATGTTACTGATGGGGTTCTAGAACGAATTAAAGAAATTACACATTATAAGCCTGAGACTTTATTTTTATTAATTGGAATAAATGATTTATTCAACTTACACTATCAAAAAGAAATACCATCGGTTGAGTATGTAGCTAACAACATCATTAAAATCACTGAAGTAATCCATGAGAAATCCCCTGAAACGAAAATCTATTTACAAACCATATTACCGACTTCCGAAAATTATATGACTGATAATATTAATAGAGTCAATACCATTATTAAAAATCATGAAAAAAATTCGGATTACGAACTAATTGATTTGTTTAAGGTTTTTGCCGATAGTAATGGCCTAATAAATTCTAATCTTACAACAGACGGTACTCATCTCAATGAATCGGGTTACGAGCTTTGGGTAAAAACAATAAAAGATAAATTAAAATAAGAGATAGCTTCTGTCAACCATATTGTCAACTAAAAACAAAAAATCCCGTCAAGTAAACTTGCGGGATTTTCGTAATTAAGCTTGTACTAGCAATTAATTTTATACGGTGTTACCTGCTGGCTTTTTTTCGAAAACCGAAATATCCAGCAATTAATGCAATTCCGATTATTATTCCGTCTATTGTCCAAGACACCCATTTAAATTCTCTTTCAAACATTAAATCATAGGATGGTGCAGGAACATTTGTCGCAATATTTATTTTGATTTTTTTCTTTTCAGGATTATTGTCCTTTATGTTTAGTTTTAATTCGTATTCGGTATTTTCTTTAGTCAAAAAACTTGACAATTGAGCATTTCCATTAACCATTAAATACCCATTTTCGTAATCTCCATATAATTCAACTGGTTTTCCCTTTTCAAGGATTTTAATGTCAATTTCTATCGGTAAAATTGTATCTACAATTCCGTTATGATTTGAATTCACTAATTTCATATGAATTCCATAAGAAGACTTAAAGTCAGTTATAAATTTCTCAGATATATTAATTTTTTCGATAAATGAATATTCTTTGCTAAATGCGGTTAAAGTTCGTTGGCTTTTGTCGGGAATTAATTGAACGGTAAAGTAAATAGCAATTAATCCAAATATTATACTTATTATTTTCGATGAAGTTTGTGTCATTCGGGATGTTCGTTCAGCTTGCAGGTAACGTGTACGTGTATGGTTTGTTGCGGATAGAGCCGAAGCTATTTTTAGCTTTGGTGAGCCAAGTTGCTTGCAACTGGCGAAAAATCCGCTGGAGAAAAATAGCGAGGCTTTGCCTTGCTGTTTTTCCGATAACTAAAGATATAAATATTATTTCGAAATTTTAATGTTGTTCATTGTGTAGCAATGAACTATACACATTGTTGGGCAATCGTTAAATTAAATACGAGGAAGTTTTAGAACCATTCCATTATTTAGATTAATATCATCTACATGACCAGCAATATCATTTTCAGTAGTTACCAAATGAATGTGCATATTAGTAGTGTGATGTGTAAAGATTGCATGATGCGAATTTGAATAGAATCCAAGCATATTAACTGACTTATTTAATAAGCGACCATTGAGTCCTGAATTGATATGTTTGATATGAGAATGTTCCATATCTCCATCTTTCCAATTTATCACATGCCAATCCACATATTTTGGTTTTCCTTCAATCAAAAATGGAAATGGTTCATCAGTATTTATTTTATTGGTTTTTGCTGTCAGATTAATGAAATTTTCTAATTGCTCATATGTTTTAATTTCGTTAGGGATTTTAAACGAATTCCATTCATTTACAGTAGCGTAAACTAAAAGTGTAGCATTTTTGTCATAAGAGTTATCAAACATTAATGAGCTGTCAACAACAGATGTATTGTAAGGTTTACTGTTTAGTATTTGAATTTCACCTTTTAAATTTTCAGATGCTCCAAGTGCATAAAAGTGTTTAATATTTTCAAAATCTGTAAGCTTGACCTTTGCAGAAATATCTCCTTTGTGCATCATGTTTTTTAATGCACCTTTGTATTCCACTCGAATATTTGCTAATTGTTTTTCTTTGGAGTTACAGGATAGGAGTGGAATAAAAAATAAGAGAATTAATAATTGTTTATTCATCGTTTCTTAATGTTGCCCAACAATTGGATAAACGCAATTGCGTTTATCCACATTATGTTTATACCTATAAAATTACATAATATTCTTACAAGTCTAAAGGGGTTTTAATAGAACTAAAACTATTCTTCGCGACATAAGTATATATCTCTATAGCCTATGAGGAGTTATGTCCTAAAAGAAGCCGGATATATCTTAAGTCTGTTCCTTCTTTTAATAAATGAGTAGCAAATCTTGGTCTAATTATAGGAATCTTTGGTTCTATGGCCAGTGCCTGATTTGCCTGTAAGGGTTATTTAGACATGAAAAATTCAAATATATAAATGCCTGATTATCCTCAATAAAGGTCTCTTTAGTACCTTTGCAAAAAAGAGATTATGGATATTATTGAGCGATTGAACTGGAGGTATGCTACCAAAAAGTTTGATACAGAAAGAACCTTACCAAAAGAGAAGATAGAGGTATTGAAACAGGCGTTTAACTTAACAGCAACCTCTTATGGGCTTCAAACCTTAAAACTAATTGTGATTGAAGATAAGGATAGGAGAGAAGGATTGGTTGCACATGCTTTTGGACAACGCCAAGTGGTAGACGCTTCCCATTTGTTAGCCTTGTGTGTTCAAGATGATATAAGTGCAAAAGATGTGGATGCTCATTTCGATAATGTCGCCGACATTAGAGCAACTCCCGAGTCTATATTAGAGCCATTTAGAGATCAGTTGACCGAAACGATCAATAGTATGGATATTCCGAGTAAGCAGTCATGGGCTACCAATCAGGCCTATATCGCTTTAGGAAATTTAATGACAGTCTGTGCTGTAGAAGGTATTGATAGCTGTCCTATGGAAGGTTTCAACAAATCGGCGTTTGATGCTTATTTAGACTTAAAGGCTTTGCGATTAAAATCCGTATTACTACTGCCTGTTGGGTATAGGGCTGATGATGATATGTTTGCTGATTTTAAAAAAGTAAGAAAGGCAATTTCTGAAACCGTTATTGAAATCTGATTTTATTTATTGTTCCTAATTACAAAATAGTATATTTGTTACTGTTACTAATTAAAAAATTTATTATGAAGCGCTTACTTATACTTTGTGTTTTACTAGCATCATTTGGTGTACAGGCTCAAGACAATGGTTTGAACTGGTTAACAGACTTTAGTGAAGCTAAACTACAATCAAAGTCACAGAAAAAAATGATACTCCTTTACTTTAGCCCTGAATCTTCAGCTAGAGGTAATGAAATTGCCGAAAACATGTTCGGTAATGCTACGTTTCAGGAGTTAAGTAAGAAGTTTATCCTTATGCGTGTTGATCAAAATTCTGACGACCAACAAACGGCAATGTATAACAAGCGTTTGGTAATTCACTATAACAAGCAAAGCTACTTTCCTTCTTTATTGGCAGTAGATCATAATGGCGCTGAAAAAGGGAAGTTACATAGCGATTTTACTTCTAAAGGTTCAACAAAATACCTCGATTTTTTAAAGAGTTTATAATACATGCCGGGATTTGAATTGTTTGGCGATGCCGAGCGTAAAGAAGTCAATGACGTTCTAGACAATGGTGTGCTTATGCGTTATGGCTTTGATGCTATGCGCAATGGACATTGGAAAGCTAAAGCTTTAGAGGCACAACTTCAAACCACATTTAAAACCCAATATGTACAATTAGTTTCTAGTGGCACGGCTGCAGTGAGTGTAGCATTGGCTTCTGCTGGTATTGGTGCAGGGGATGAGGTTATTATGCCGACATTCACATTTGTTGCTAGTTTTGAGGCTATTATGGCTCTGGGCGCTACTCCGGTTCTTGTTGATATTGATGATACGTTATGTTTAGATCCTAAAGCTGTAGAACAAGCCATTACCAGTAAAACAAAAGCGGTTATGGTTGTTCAAATGTGTGGAAGTATGGGCAATATAGATGCTTTGCGTGCTGTTTGTGATACTCATAATTTATTACTTATTGAAGATGCATGTCAGGCCATAGGCGGAACATATCATGGTAAGCCTTTAGGCAGCCTAGGTGATCTGGGGTGTTTTTCGTTCGACTTTGTAAAAACCATTACCTGTGGAGAAGGTGGTGCTGTGATTACAGATAACGAAGATTATTACATTAATGCAGACCACTATTCTGATCACGGACATGACCATGTTGGTAATGACCGCGGTGCAGAAACGCATCCTTTTTTAGGCTATAACTATAGAATTTCTGAGTTGAATGCTGCTGTTGGTTTAGCTCAGGCAAGACGCCTTGACGAGTTTATAGCTATTCAGAAAAAGCATTATACCATTTTAAGACATGTGCTAGAAGCTATACCGGAAGTTGTATTCAGAACAGTTCCGGAAGGCGGAGAGGAGAGTTATGCCTTTTTAAACTTCTTCTTACCAAATTTAGAGATAGCCCGAAACGTTTCTAAAGCTTTTAAAGCGAATGGTATTGATGGTTGTTTTCATTATTATGACAATAACTGGCATTATGTTAGAAAGTGGGACCACTTGAAAGATTTAAAATCACTATACCCCATCAGCGAAGAGATAAAACAAGGGTTGGCTTATCTAAAACAGAAGTCTTTTGAACAATCGGATAGTTATATTGCCAGAAACTTATCTTGTCTGATAAAAATGTCTTGGTCAGAACATGAGGTAAAAGCAAGAGCCAACACCATGGCAGCCCTTATAAAAGCCGCACTTTAACTTTAGTAGTTGACGTAGTCGATAATCTCTAAGCCATAGCCAATCATACCCACACGCTTGGTTGTTTGTTCGCTATTAGAAATTAAACGGAGCTTACTTATTTTAAGATCATGTAATATTTGGGCACCTATACCAAAATCTTTGGAATCCATTGCTATTCTTGGTGCTTTCACAATCTGACCTTCAACTTGAGTGTCTTTTAAGATTGTTAGACGCTTAAGTAAATTCATAGACTGTGCTTGCTGATTGATAAAAATGATAGCTCCTTTGCCTTCAGAATTGATAACATTAAACATGTCATCTAGTTTTTTATCAGCATTGTTAGTAAGTGTTCCTAAGATATCATTATTTACTAATGTTGCATTTACACGAGTCAGAACAGGCTCATCTGTTGTCCATTGGCCTTTGGTTAATGCAATATGAATTTGATCGTTTGTGGTTTGTTGGTATGCTCTTAACCTGAAGCTACCGAAACGTGTTTCTATATTGAAATCTTCTTTTTTCTCTATCAAAGAGTCATGTTCCATACGGTAAGCTACCAAGTCTTCAATAGAAATAATCTTAAGGTCAAATTTTTTAGCAACTTCTACCAACTGAGGTAAACGGGCCATGGTACCATCTTCATTTAAGATCTCTACAAGGATACCCGCAGGTTGAAACCCTGCTAAACGTGCCAGATCAACAGCAGCTTCAGTATGCCCTGTTCGTCTTAAAACACCACCATTTTTAGCTCTTAATGGAAATATATGACCAGGTCTTCCCAGATCGTGTGGTTTTGTCGATGGATCTACTAAAGCATTAATCGTTTTTGCCCTATCGTGTACCGATATTCCGGTAGTACAACCATGTCCTATAAGATCAACAGAAACCGTAAACTGTGTATGGTGTAGTACAGTATTATTCTTCACCATCATGCTAAGGTCTAATTCGATACAACGATCCTCAGTTAATGGAGCGCATATGAGACCACGACCGTGCATAGCCATGAAATTGATCATCTCAGGAGTCACTTTTTCAGCAGCAGCAATAAAATCGCCTTCATTTTCTCTGTTCTCGTCATCGACTACTATGATGACTTTTCCTTGTTTGATATCATCTATAGCGTCTTCAATGGTGTTGAGTTGTATTTTAGTATTCACGGTATCCGTTATCATAGTCTTTAATTATATAAATGCAAAGATATTGCTTATTTTATATATTCTAAACAACTTCTGTGGAAGTCTTTATTGGTTTTGTTTTTTAAGAATACGTACTTAAGCGGGTAAATGGGTAGACTTAGTAGTATCATGATAGGATTGATACGTTTGTGTCCTAGGTTAAGCGTCTTATAGAACTTTGAATAATGAATGGCATTTATCACTACATATATACCAAAAATTATAAAAGAGATGATGCTTAAATCCATGACAGCAGTCGCTAACTCAGGTAATTTGTTGTTTTTAAATACAAAGTGAAGTATGAGTAATATGCCTCCAAGTGAGAAGGTGACAAGACTGGTAGTGGAATAATCCTTGTAGTCTTTTAAATTTACTTTGGCTTTGTATATCATTTCCGGGATATCCAAGCCTTCTTCTTTTAATGCTTCCAGAGTTATATCCCTATCTGACAAATGCTGTAATGCAGCTTGCTTAGGGCTTTTATCTAAGTCATATACTTTTTGATCTTTAATGACTTGTATGAGTTGTTCATTGGTGTAGTTATTAAAGTAGTTAAAGCTTTCGGTCTGTTGAATAGCCGATGGCTTTCCTCTAAAACTGAACCATTTTTTGAGGGGTACCATGATATAATCCATTTCAAATAACCCTCGGTCTTTTGTTGCTCTAGATGTTAAATAGATACTTAATGGTAGCATGATTAGTGTAGATAACCATGTTGCAAAAACAGGGTTTAATGTACCGTCCTTAGAGCTATTCTTAGAAAAGATTCCGATGAAATGGTAAGTAAGGAATAACAGTATGGCGATAACCATAGGTAAGCCTAATCCTCCTTTTTTAATTAAAGCTCCTAAAGGTGCGCCTACAAAGAATAATATAATGCAAGCAAAGGCAAGGACATACTTTTCATTTAGCGCAATGATATGGCGGTTTAGCCATGCTTCTCTACTATCAAGGGTTTTCTGGTTAGTATCTAATACTTGATTGGTACTATTTACTGTATTTAACGCCAAACTAAGCAGTTGTAGTTTGGTTTTGGTATTATACAGATTCAATACATCTTTATCAGTAAACGTGGTATCTATTTGAGGTTGTATATTAGTATTTAATGCTGCATATGTCGACCTGTTATACAGCGTTTGTGATAGTTTGCCAAAGTCGCCTTTACGTTCATCATAAAGACTGTCAATAGTATATGTGAGCCCGCTGACATCTAACATATTGTATCGGCTACTCACAGACTTCTCATCTAGGTCTTTGTTATTTAACCCTTCAAGGTCTACATTAATAATATATTTTTCAAAATAGCTTCTGGCGTGTGGTTTGTTATTAATATAGCTTCTTATATCTCTATTGACAAGTTCATCATAATAATTACCATTTCTAAGTTCCAACTGTAATATATTGGAGTCTTCACTGCTAATAAGCTCTCCTTCTTCAGCAATAATAACTGTAAAATTACCGGGGCGTGTCGATTTTTTTTGATGAATCACTACCGTTTTTAGATATTGACCACGATCACCACTTTTCTCTTCAACTTTAATATTAATGTTCCCGATTTCGTTGAATTGTCCTTCTGCAATGGCCATTGCAGGCTTTACTTTAGCGATGTTACGCCTTAGATTATATGAATTGAACTCTGCCCAAGGGATAACATTATTAGCAAAGAAAAAGGCGACTACCGATAAAGCGACAATAAAAATACTGAGTCCTCTCATAGCACGCTGCAATGATATACCATTAGATTTCATAGCGGCAAACTCATAGTTTTCAGCAAAGTTTCCGAAAACCATTATGGAGGCTAATAAAATGGTTAGGGGTAGCACCAATGGAATCATCTTAGGTGCGAAGTAGAGTAGAAACTTGGCTACAACGATAATATCAAGATCTTTTCCGGCTAATTCTGAGATGTATAACCAAATGGTTTGTAATACAAATATGAACATAAGTATTACAAACACACTCGAGAATGTTTTCAGGTAGGTAGTGAGTATGTACCTGTCTAATATCTTCAACCTTAGTCTATTTTGTTGATGTAGTAATCTGAATATTTACTTTCATCAAATGTAAATAAGGTTTTTGAAATGGCTTCGTTGGTTTTAAAAGAATTAACAGTTAAGGTCGTTTTAGTACCGTTCTTTCCAACTTCAATAAGATTGTAAATGTGCTTTGTATTAGCATCTATACCAAGTAATACTTGCTTTATTTCAGAATTGGTGTCTATCGGATTTAACTTTACATACTGAATTTTTCGCCCTCTGACATTCTGTACAATATCCATGGCGTAGGTATAACCGTCTTCATAAAATGACAACATTTTACTAGGTGTTATGGTACCTTCTTCTTCTGTATTATCACTAGAGATAGTGACCTCTTCATCCTCAGGGCTTATCGTATATAAGGTATTACCATCATATATTCTGGTAATCCCTAATACATTTAACACATATTTTTCGCCTTCAATAGTTACGCTCCCTTTAGTTTGTTGCTTAATGTTTTCACTAACATTATCCAATTCATACTTAAAATCGATGCTTATATTTTTATAGGCCTTCACTTTTTCGCTAACTTCATTAAGTAAAGCCTTTGCCTTTGCATCATTCTGTGCTGTTACATTACCACCTGCTATTACTAATAGCAAAAGGACTACTAATCGTTTCATGGTTTTAATTCTGTTTATTTTCATTTTCTAAAAACTGATCTAATGCTGCCAGATCTGTAATAAGGACCTGCCTGGCTTTACTACCTTCAAAAGGACCTACTATTCCTGCAGCTTCCAATTGATCTATGATTCTTCCTGCTCTGTTATAACCGAGCTTTAGTTTTCGTTGTAATAGTGAGGCCGAACCTTGCTGCGCTGTAACTATGATCTCTGCAGCTTCTCTAAACAACTTATCACGATCTGAAATATCTATATCAAGACTTGTGCCACTTTCTTCACCAACATATTCTGGCAGTAAATGGGCATCTGCATAAGCTTTTTGAGATCCTATAAATTCGGTAATACGTTCTACTTCAGGCGTATCCACAAAAGCACATTGTATTCTAATAAGGTCGTTACCTTGGGTGTATAGCATGTCACCACGTCCGATTAACTGATCGGCACCCGAGCCATCTAGGATGGTTCTTGAGTCGATTTTTGAGGTCACTCTGAACGCAATACGTGCCGGGAAATTGGCTTTTATAATACCGGTTATTACATTCACAGACGGACGTTGCGTTGCAATAATAAGATGTATTCCAATGGCCCTTGCCAATTGAGCCAAACGTGCAATGGGGGTTTCCACCTCTTTACCAGCTGTCATGATAAGGTCAGCAAACTCATCAACTACCAGTACGATGTAAGGTAAGAATTGATGACCATCATTTGGGTTTAGCTTACGAGCTTTGAATTTAGCATTATATTCTGTAATATTTCTACAAAACGCATTCTTTAATAGCTCATAGCGGTTATCCATTTCAATACATAAAGAGTTTAATGTATTGATCACTTTTGTGTTATCAGTAATTATCGCCTCTTCACTATCCGGTAGTTTTGCCAAATAATGACGTTCTATTTTGTTATAAAGCGTGAGTTCTACTTTCTTAGGGTCTACCAGTACAAACTTCACTTCTGCAGGATGCTTCTTGTATAGTAATGAGGTTAACACTGCATTTAATCCTACAGATTTACCTTGTCCCGTCGCTCCGGCCATAAGTAAATGTGGCATTTTAGCGAGGTCTACCACTAAGGTTTCATTGCTTATGGTTTTTCCTAATGCAATTGGTAGTTGCATCTCTGCTTTCTGAAACTTCTGCGATGCTATTGCAGAATGCATTGATACGATGGTAGCGTTTTTGTTTGGTACCTCGATACCTATGGTCCCTTTACCGGGAATAGGTGCTATAATTCTAATCCCAAGAGCAGATAAAGAAAGGGCAATATCATCTTCAAGATTTTTGATCTTAGAAATTCTAATTCCAGCCTCAGGAACAATCTCATATAAAGTGACTGTTGGACCAATAGTCGCTTTAATACTAGAGATGCCAATCTTATAATTACTAAGGGTTTCAACAATTCTATTCTTATTATCTTCTAATTCTTCTTGATTGATCGCAATACTTTCATTATCGTATTTCTTAAGAAGGTCTAGGGATGGAAATTGATAATTGCTGAGCTCTAGAGTAGGATCAAATTGCCCGAAATCTTCCACAAGCTTATCAGCGAGGTTATCGGTTTCTGATTTTTCCTCTTTTGCAGCTTCAACTTCCATTTCAACTTCAGGAATGACATCCTTTTCAACTGTATCTTTAACTTCGACCTTAAGTTCTGTGGCTGGTTCTTTCTCTAGCTTGGAGTGATTGCTTATAGTGGGTTCCAGATTTTCGAGAGGAATTTCAAAAGCTGATTTTATAGCGTCTGCTTCAGCGGTCAGATCATTATCTAAAGCTATAGTCGTTTCCTCAACAGCATCTGCGGCCATTTCCAAGTCGTCTTTTATATCTTTTTTGGCGCGCTTAAATAGTTCTACAAAAGAATCTCCGGTAACTTTAAATCGAATGGCTAAATAGGTGATAAGACCAAATGCTAACAAGAGAATGGTGCCAATCTTTCCAATATAATCTTGGAAAAAATGATTCATTTCATAGCCAATGGTACCCCCTAGAAAGTCGTACTTGTGCGTGAAGAATCCTAGTAGAATAGAACTCCATATGATAATAAGTGTTCCCCAGACCCAATGCTTTCTTAACCGTGCTTTACTTAGGTTGAGAGTGACATAAACACCTGATAAAAATAATAGCCCAGAAAAAATAAAAGATGGAATTCCGAATCCTTTTACGATAAATAGATCACTTAATTTAGCACCAAATAATCGCGCCCAGTTTTTAGCTTCAACATCTCTTGATGGGAATTGCGACAAGATACTTTGATCTTCTCTTCCGGTAAATAAAAATGACAAGAAAGAAATAAAAAGAAGCACCCCAAGAATGATCAACAAACTACCGAAAATTAACTTCTGCTGATTGGATAGTTTAAAGGATGGGGACTTGCGTTTTGACTTGGTTTTAGTTTTGGTTTTTCTTTTAGTTGATTTCTTCGCCATTAAGCATACCTTAGATTAAAACAAAAATACAAATAACTAACGTTTATCCTAGTGGATTTGGTATTAAAGCATCTTTGGTAAATAAATAAAGCCGGCAATAATAACAGCAATAATTGAAGCAATGAAAACAGCTCCCGCTGCAACATCTTTTATAAGACCTATCTTGCTGTGATGTTCAGGGTGAATAAAGTCTGCTATATATTCTATAGCCGTATTTACACCTTCAATACTCATTACTAAACCAATCATGGCAATTTGTATCATCCATTCGGTTGAAGAAATATTGAAGTAAAAACCGGCAATGGTGACGACAATAGCAATAACTACTTGTATCTGTATGCTGGACTCGGTCCTTATAAGAAAGACCATGCCTTTAAATGCGTAGCCTACACTCTTTAAGCGGTTGATAATAAAAGGTTCCTTCTTAGACATGTACTATGATAAAGCCTCTAATGCAGCTTTATAATTTGGTTCATCTGCAATTTCAGAGACTTGTTCCGTGTGAACGACATCGCCTTGCTCATTGACCACAATAATGCATCTCGATAGTAATGTATCAAAAGCACCATCTACAAAGTTAAGACCATAAGTTTTGCCAAAACTACCATCTTTATAATCTGAAAGTGTCACCACATTATCGATGCCTTCCGCTCCACAAAAACGTGCTTGTGCAAAAGGAAGATCTTTAGAAATACATAATACCTTTGTATTATCTAAAGCACTAGCTTCTTTATTAAACTGGCGTATAGATTGTGCACATGTTCCAGTGTCTACACTTGGAAATACATTTAATATTAATCGAGATCCCTGATAATCATTTGATGATACACTAGATAGATCATTAGCTGTTAATGTAAAACCCGGTGCTTTTGATCCTATTTTTGGTAATTCTCCTGAAGTATTTACGGGTGTACCTCCTAAAGTAACTGCTGCCATATTATATTATAATTTATAGTATCAAAAATAAGCATATTTGTAATTTTAGATATTAAATAAAGTCTAAAGTTTACCTTTATAAAAAATCAATTCATGAGTTCAATAGAAGATATCATAAAAGCTTTGAAATTACTACCACATCCGGAAGGCGGTTATTACCGAGAAACCTATCGGAGTGAAGGAGTTATAGGAGATGAAAGTTTAGGAAAAGCTTTTGAAGGTGCTCGTAATTACAGCACATGCATCTATTTTCTATTGACCTCGGAAAGTTTTTCAGCCTTTCATAAAATCAATCAGGATGAAGGCTGGCACTTCTACAAAGGAAGTCCAATCGATTTACATATCATTACGAATGAGGGGGAACATAAACACATCTCTATTGGGAACGCTATTGAAAATGGGCAAGTGCCTCAGTATATTGTTAAAGCTGGCGATTATTTTGCAGCTCAAGTATCTGAACCCGACAGCTATGCTTTGGTAGGCTGTACAGTTGCTCCCGGATTTGATTTCAGAGATTTTAAAATGCCACCAGCGGAGCAGCTCATCGATCTGTTTCCGACACATGCATCATTAATTCAAAAATTTTCAAGACATTAAATGACCTATTCTTAACATTTAGATCACATTCGACTAACATTACATCGAATATACCTGCTTTTAAAAGTTGTTTTTTACACAAATGCCCTTAAATCGTGTAATTTAACTCTTCGGAGTTATGAACTTTAAAATCAACCCTAAGCGTGTTTTATTGTGTCTATTTGTAGCAATTGGTTTGCTATTTATAGCTCAAATAGGTGTAATTTATTTAGAACTAAGTCAGGCTGAGGGCATATACCGTAAAATCATCAAGCTATTTGATCTGAGTGCTGAAAGAAACATTCCAACCTTCTTTTCTGTGCTGCTATTGTTTACATCGGGCGTATTGTTGATCTGCATAGCTTTATATAGAAAGCACAAAAAAATGAGTTATTTATATTGGTTGTGCTTGGCTTCTATTTTCTTCTTCCTCTCTACTGATGAGATGATTTCTATACATGAACAGTTACGTGATCCTATACATGAAACATTCAACACAACCGGACTTTTATATTATGCTTGGTTTATTCCTTATGCCATTATAGCTGGGCTGGTTGGTATTTTGTATATCAGATTTTTACAACGATTGCCTAAACACATTACGAGCCGAATCATTTTAGCAGCTTTAGTTTATGGAATTGGTGCTATCGGATTAGAAGCTATGGGCGGTTGGTATCATGAACTTGTAGGCAATAATGAGAATCTTACTTACTATATGATTTCTACCGCAGAAGAAATTATGGAAATGATAGGAGCTGCATTATTTGTATATGCATTTTTACGTTATATAGAGCATCAATACCGCGGTGTACATGTATCTCTCGAAACGGAAGATCGTTATTATGATTTTCGAATTGGAGAACTCGTTGAAGACCCTAATAAGGCTTCACAACAAACCGTTTCCAGCTAGATTATCTTAATTCAGCACCTAGTTGTTTTTCGAAATTGGCCTGTAGCTTATTCATAATCTTATCAATCTGCTTGTCCGTTAACGTTTTGTTCTCGTCCTGAAGCGTAAAACTCACGGCATAACTTTTCTTACCCTTAGGAAGATTTTTACCTTGATAGACATCAAACAAGCTCACATTTTTGAGCAATTGTTTTTCAGTCTGCTTAGCAATCGCATGTATTTCAGCAAAAGAAATACTGTTATCTAAAAGCAAAGCAAAATCGCGGCGTACTTCAGGGTACTTAGGAATACCTTTGAACTTAATGGTATTGTGCTTGGCCATATCGAGCACATTATTCCAGTTAAAATCTGCAAATAAGACTTGTTGTGTAATTCCGAAGTGCTTTAAGACCGATTTCTTCACTAGACCAAAATCGACCAGTTTTGTTTTACCTAAGGATAAACTTACACCTTCACTAAGCACATCTGTTTTTACAGGTGCACTTTTTAAACGATTTAAGCCAAGACGCTGTAGTACAGTTTCTACCACACCTTTGAGGTAGAAGAAGTCACTAGGTGTTATTGCAGCATTCCAGCGTTCTTCGGTCTTGTTACCCGTAACAAAAAGCGATAAGCGTTTAGATTCTTCTCTAGAATCGCTATAGCTATGATAGGTCTTTCCGAACTCAAATAATTTAAGGTCTAATCGCTTTCTGTTAATATTATGAGCAACAGCTTCTAGACCGGAGAATAATAACGATTGACGCATTACCGAAAGATCATTGCTTAAAGGGTTAAGCATCTCTACATTATGATCTTCTTTGATCTGATCACTTAAAGATGTATAGTTTGGTGTCGTCAGTGAATTAGATAGGATCTCATAAAACCCTTGAGCCGCCAATTGATTTCCAATAGTATTTCTCAGCTTATAATCTTCAAACTTTGAAGTATTAGAAATAGAGGCATTTAACTTTTCGGTAGTGCCAATATTGTTATAACCATAAACTCTTAAAATCTCTTCAATAATATCAGCTTCGCGTTGTACATCATTTCTATATGCAGGGACAGTCAGTCCTAACCCCGTTTCTGTAACATTATTCACCTTGATCTCAAGAGAGGTTAAAATACTCTTTATGGTTTCTCTTGGAATTTCTTCTCCGATAAGCTTCTTGGCATTTTCAAAACTCAAACGCACTTGGTGATCTTCAATTTTATTCGGATAAGCATCAATAACATCACTAGAGATCTCACCGCCTGCAATTTCAGTAATTAAAAGCGCTGCACGTTTTAGAGCATACTCGGTAATATTGGGATCTATACCACGCTCAAATCGGAAAGAAGCATCTGTATTTAAACCATGACGCTTCGCTGTTTTACGCACACTCACCGGATTAAAATACGCACTTTCCAAGAAGATACTTGTTGTCCCTTCTGTAACTCCAGAGTGTATACCTCCAAAAACACCGGCAATACACATCGGTTTTTCGGCATCACAAATCATAAGGTCATCTTCATGAAGCTCACGCTCTACTTCATCTAGGGTGGTAAACTTTGTGCCCGCCTTTACCGTTTTAACTTCTATCTTTTGTCCTGTAATTTTATTAGCGTCAAAGGCATGTAGAGGTTGCCCTAATTCATGTAAAACATAATTAGTAATGTCTACAATATTGTTAATTGGAGAGAGCCCAATAGCTTTTAGACGATGTTGTAACCAAGCCGGAGAATCTTCAACTTTAATCCCAGAAATAGTGACACCGCAATACCGTGGTGCTTTCTCTTTATCTAACACATCAACATCGATTTTGAGTGTTCTGCTATCCACATGATAAGCACTTACTGAAGGTGTAATAAGCTCAAGGGCAACTTCTTTTTGTAAAAGTCCTGCTTTTAGATCTCTCGCCACACCGTAGTGACTCATAGCATCAGCTCGGTTAGGTGTTAAACCAATTTCAAAAACAGAGTCATTTTCTATATTAAACACCTCTGAAGCCGGGACACCTATTTTCAGTTTATCATCCAACACCATGATACCGTCATGAGATTTTCCTAATCCTAATTCATCTTCAGCACAGATCATACCGTGACTTTCCTCGCCACGAATTTTTCCTTTTTTGATCTTCCAGGCTTCACCTTCTGGCGTGTAAAGGGTAGTTCCAATAGTAGCAACAGGGACTTTTTGACCGGCAGCAACATTAGGAGCGCCACATACAATTTGTACAGGAGCTTCACCACCTATATCTACTGTAGTCACTTTGAGGCGGTCGGCATTCGGGTGTTGTTCGCATGTTAATACTTTGCCTATCACAACACCTTCAAGACCTCCCTTAATAGATTCATAGGTGTCTATACCTTCAATCTCCAGTCCTAGGTCAGTTAATAATTCGCCAGTTTTTTCAGCGTCCCAATCAATATTAATAAACTGTTTAAGCCAGTTATATGAAATCTTCATGCGGTTAAATTAATAGCTGACAAAGATAGTAAATCCCTAAAAGCGACGAAATGTGCACGAATAAATTTTAATATGTTTCAAATTTGTTAATTGCTTTTTTATGTAAGGTTTTTGTTGTTATTTCGAATCTTATACAAATATGATTTTAGAATGAAAAGATTCCTATACATCACCCTTGCTTTATTGATGATCAACTGTAATGATCAACCGGAAGAATTACAGCTAAAAAATGGAACCTACAGAGCAGTCCTTGCAGTTCAGGATGGTGAAGAGCTTCCATTTACGTTTGAAGTAGAATCGCCTACATCACTTAAAGTATTTAATGCTGAAGAAGTTATCGAAGTGGATGAAATACGTTATGAGAACGATTCTGTAATTATAAAAACACCAGTCTTTGAGGGCTATATCAAAGCAGGGTTTGAAGGTGATCATCTGAAAGGAAGTTTCATTAAAGAGAGTCTGAATCGTGTGGTGCCTTTTGAAGCTACCTATAACAATAGTAACCGTTTCAATCTAAGTGCTGAAAATGCAAAGGCAGAAGCTACCGGAGTATGGGAAACATTATTTAGTCCCGGGGTTGAAGGTGATGAGTATATCGCAAAAGGTATATTTGAGCAAGAAGGGAATAAGGTCACGGGAACGTTCAGAACGACCACAGGTGACTACAGATATTTAGAAGGTGTTATGGATGGTGATGAAATGAAGCTGTCTACTTTTGATGGTGCGCATGCTTTTTTATTCACTGCTAAAGTGAGTGACTCTACCATGGAAGGTGTATTTTACTCAGGGAATCACTGGAAAGAACCATTTATTGCAAAGCGCAACGGAGCCTATGAATTGCCAAGTGCTAATGAACTTACATACCTTAATGAAGGGTATGATAAACTAGCATTTTCATTTCCAAATGAAAAAGGAGAGCTGGTCTCATTAGAAGATGAGCAGTTTAAGAATAAAGTGGTCTTAGTACAGATCATGGGAACTTGGTGCCCAAACTGTTTGGATGAAAGTAAATACTATACGCAGTTCTATAAGGCTAACAAGGATAAGGATATAGAAATTGTAGCTTTAGCATTTGAGTATGCTAAAACACCTGAAAAAGCTAATGCAAGTATAGCACGACTTCGCGAGAAGCTTAATATTGAATATCCTATACTTTTAGCACAATACGGAACGTCTAGTAAGCGCAAGGCACAGGAGAAATTACCAATGCTCAACCATGTATTATCGTATCCTACGACGATATTTATAGACAAAACGGGTAAAGTTCGAAAAATACATACAGGGTTTAACGGGCCTGCAACAGGTGAAAAATATACCGAGTTTAAAGCGGAGTTTGAAGGCTTTGTTGCTGAATTGCTTGCTGAATAACTACAGCGGTATATACGTTACCATTAGTGCCTGAATGATAAAAAGGACAATAAAAGGAATCATTAGATATCCGACGACATCTCTTGCTTGAATCTTAATCCCGGCACCCATTACAGGAAACACAATAAGCAAAAAGAACGGTTGAAGTAAATTACTTAAACTTTCGCCGTAAGCCACCGACATTGCAGCTCTTGCAGTCATGGCATTAACTTCTGTTGGACTTAAGCCTGCACCTAGCTCATGAACGACATTTATAATACTTGGACCAATTACCGCAAACTCACCACCTGCAGATGGAATGGCAAAATTAACAGCACCTCCCGTCAGGTATGAGATAAATGCATAGGAATCTACAGTAGCAACAGAGGCTAAAAAACCACTTATGACGATGCCTAAACCTGTGGCTTTCATAATTCCCATTATACCTGCATAAAACGGATATTGAAATAAAACGCCTGAGATATTACTACTGGCACGCTTCATAGCAATACTATAACGTAGAGGTGTAATGTGTAAAAACATGCCAACCACAAGAAAGATGAAGATCATAATATTGAAATTCAGATCAAAACCGTTGGAATAAAAATGATGGGCTATATAAACCAGTCCTAAAAATGCTACTGTAATTTGTAACCATCCGGCATTATTTAGAGCATCAGAAACCGCTTTGAAAGGAAGCTTGTACGTTTTGGCTTCATCTTTTACAGTTTCTTCATTGTCTGTGTTTTTTGATAAAAGATCATTTAATTCTTTGCCCTTGGTGTTTTTAGGAATTAAAGCCAGAAATAGTAGTGGAGCAACAAGAACAAAAAGCCCTATCATAGCTATGTTTAAAGGAGATCCTAAGGTGTATGATGTAGAAATGGTTCCGTCTAGTATACCAGCTTCAATTAAAAAGTTGTTATCTGTGTTCAGTAATAATGCAATAGAACTTGATAATCCTGATACCCATCCATTAAACGAAAAATAGACACAAGCTACTAAAAAAGGATAGTGTATGCCTTTGATTCGCAATGCTAACTCTCTACCTAGAATTGCAGTGATGACTACCATTCCAAAACTGATCAACGACAGCAGCGCACCAACAATGATCACACTAATATACACTTGAGTTGGTGTTTTGATGTAGCGCGTTAAGACATCGATTCCTTTCTTAACAGGAGGAGACTGAGCAATACAGTAGGCTGTAATGATTATGAGTACAATTTGCATCCCAAAAGCCAGCAAAGACCAAAACTCATTGTACCAACCGCCGAGAATATCCATAGGATGACTATCGGTCAATCCATAAGCTAAGCCCATAGATAACAGCGTTAAGAGTAGAGCAAATACATAAGCACTTGGCATGTACTTAATAAAAAGATCCGTAAATTTTTGGCCGATTTTGGTGATCATAGCTAATAAATTTGTTGCGCCAAGGTAATTCTTTTAAATTACATGCTATTATTATAATTTTTAATAGATATATTCAATTTTAATCCTTCTATCGACAAGAATAAGAGTACTCATAGAATTGAGCAGTATTTGTTTTGTGGGAATTTTTCTCTATATTGCATTAATTCCCTTTTATTTCTAGCACATTTTTTATTTGTTGGTGTTAAGAACTAATTATTAATTATTTATGACATTACTGACCAATTGAAAAGTCTGTATTGTTTTATCGTAATTCGTTAATTAGTGATTAGAGAAGCTTTATCCGAAGCAATAATATATATGCAATTTCCAATTATTCTTGGATTATTGCTTATGACTTATCAAGCTTTCAAAGTCTTAAACTCTAGAGGTTATTTTTACATAACGCTCGCATGGTTTTGTAATTTAATGTATTTAATTTCCTTCTTTATTGAGGATAATTTTAATAGTAGTTATAAAATAATACTTTTTGATAAGGAATGGTCTGTTTTGCTGTTAGTAGCGATTTTATTTGATCTGTTAGCGGCAGTTTTTTTCTTCATTGGAGGTTCTAAAGAAAAACCTTTTAAAGACATAAGAAGACATATTTTAATACAATCGTTCCTATTATTAGCTTTACTAGCTTTTGTTTTTACTTTATTAAAATACCACAATAATGATAGATATATATTAATAACTTTGATTGATGTTTTAGGGCTTACAGTTTTTAGTAATTATGTTTATAATACTATAAGACTTGCGCGAATAAACTTTGTACTAATCGGAGCCTTATTATACACCATTGCTCAATTTCTCTCTCTTATAAATTTTGATTATGAATATGGATTCTTATTAGGTTTTATTTCAAAATCTATAATCCTCTATGGTTTTTATAGGGTTTTTCTTCAAAAGGCCGAAGAAAAAATTAACCTAAGTCATGTTAATGTTGTCCTTAAACAATTATTAGGTACTACATTCCATGAGTTAGCAAAACCGATAAATTTAATGGAAGAAAATCTTGATGCATTAATAGAAAATGATAAAGTAGTCGTATACAATCCTAAGGCTAAAGTAAAGATTGATTCAATGAACAATGCTTTCCAAAGAATGCGTGCAATTTTTCTTGCATCACTTGATATATATGAAGAAGAAACTGAGCAAGAGTTAGACAAAAGCATATATATAAAGAAGAAATTAAGCAGTAGAGCTATTAGCTTGAATAATTTAGTTGAGCAGGGTTTTTTGAATGCTAAGGCTAACAGAACAAAGAAAATTAACTATCACAATCAGTATGCTGGTAACTCTGATATTATATGTAATAAATATGAGGTAGTAGAAGCTATAACTAATATAATCAATAATGCTATTGAGGCTGTGGATAGTAGTGGTAATGTTTTTGTGATGACAAAAGGAGCAAACTTTCGAGGTGTAAACTATATTCAACTATCTGTCATTGATGATGGCCCAGGTATTCCTAAAGATATTCAAGACAAGGTCACAGATATTGGAGTTACCACTAAAAAAGGAGATGGCCACGGCTTTGGATTGTTTATTGCAAATAAAATGATCAAAAAGAATGATGGATTTTTAGAAATAGAATCCCCATACATTTCTAGGATTAATAAAGATAAAAAAAGAGGAACATTAATAAGAGTAAGTTTTAGAAAATTTAGAGAATAGATATATATGATGGCAACAAGTAAGATTACAAGAACTAAAAAAATAAGAGTAGGTTTTTTAGATGAAGAAGCTATTCAAATTAATAGAATCACAAATTATTTCAGCGAGAAAGACCTCTCTTGTTTATAT
Organism: Winogradskyella sp.; assembly: GCA_965230605.1. Classification (GTDB taxonomy): domain Bacteria; phylum Bacteroidota; class Bacteroidia; order Flavobacteriales; family Flavobacteriaceae; genus CBDDLD01. The sequence goes on from CBDDLD010000004.1 coordinate 1,342,896, forward strand.
ACGCAAGATGCTAGTGAGGCTGTTAATTGGGTGATTAATGGTAAGATCGATATTTTGGTTTCAGATTTTAATCTAGAACAGGATGATGACGGAATCACTATTCTTGAAAGTGTAAGATCCATAGATGATGAAATAAAATTAATTCTATTTTCTGGGTTTACATTTGATTCTGAAAAAAGAAGTAGGTGTAGTAAAATAAACGCACTAACGATTCGCAAGCATGAAGGTTACACAACCCTTTATCAAAATATTATGCAATTATTTGGTAAAGGAAAAAAAGAAGAGGATTTAGGGACAAATGAAGAGAATGAGAGACTTAAAAGAATGGTATTGACATTTGCTAGTAAGTTAATAGTTGATTTAAAGAAGTTAAATAACGAATCTCCAAATTTTAAAATTCATTATGGAGAAGATACTTTTTCACCATCTGAAATGCTAGATGAAATCAATAATCTAACAGAAATCGGGAAAAATTTTGTAGAAGATTATTTCTATGGTATTAATATTTCTAAAGGATTGTAAATATGCTTAATATAATCAAGCGCAAACTGTTTGTAAAAAAAGAAGGGGTTTCTTTATTGTTTATCCCGAGATCAAGATCATGTGCAGTTTCGGATATATACAAAATACTAGAAGATACATTTAATAAATATTATGATGTACACTTTTTAAAGATGCGTACTAAACATGTAGATCGATGTGTTAAGTATAATAAGTTAATTATTTTTGCACATCCGGATACTCATAGAGTAGGTTTTTTAAACTCTATAGATTCCAGGCCATTATTGCCAACAAATTTTCAATTTGAACATGATAATTTAAATGTTTTTGGTGTTATATGTTATGGGAGTTATGTCCTTAATGCCAATTACTGGAATAAGAAAACAGATAATTGGTCGTCATTTAAATCTAAAATATTTCTATGTACGGGAATATCATCTGTGGACAACTATTGGCGTGGCTTTTTCAAATCACAGATCAAAATATTTTCAACAAATTATAACGCACTAGAATTTAATACCTTATTCAAATCTAAAATTGATGCTGATATAAAGCGTTTAGAGAGAAGTAGTGATATTGGAAATCAGACTACTATGGCATGTATATCAGGAATGTCAAGAAGTTTAACTAAAAATCAGTAGGAATATGAGCCAAATATATTTTAATGCTTTGCTATACTTCATTTTACTTATAGTCGTAATTGCTTACTTGAGATTAAATATTGTATTGTCTAAAACTAAAGCTATTAAGATCAAAAGTTTTGGTCTTGAAGAGGAAGTTGTCTCAGCATCATCAATTCAGGATGAAATCATTCGGGCTAAACTACGGAACTACAAACGCCAACAAAGAATTGCTTTTTTAATAGCTGCTATATCAGTTTCGCTAACGATTGTTTTTTTAGTAGTAATAGTGGTAATGCTTTTAAATTCAAAATTAACATGGAAAATACTTCTACCAGCTTTAGCGGATATAGGTAGTTTTACGATTGCAAAGGGAGCATACGGATTTTATAAAGATATTTCTGATCGTTTTGATGAACTAGGCAATAAATGACACACGCTCAACATTACTTGGAAAGGGTAATTTAATTGATAAATTAGTAATTTTAGTATTCAATAACATCAAAAACATAAGTGGAAATATATTCATCATTAATGAGAAGGTGAACATCGTACAGTCCGGTTTTTTTAAACTGATACGAAATGACCATGGAGTTATCTGCATTGCGTTTTGGGTTGGCATTTATCTTTCTACTATTAACACCATTGTCAATGATCAGTTGTACTTTATCTGTATTGGCCTTATTCTGTAATTGATATTGAAACGTAATGGTCTCATTTGGGCTTATAGTATTGTGCATTTTGTCTGGCGTATTATGCTGTTCCAATACCTTGTATGCTTCGCCATAAATAAGAGGTCCTTCTATAAATGCGTCAAACGATGGAATACGATCTTCAGGTAATAGGGTCCAGTCTAAGTTGGCTGGATAGTGATTCTTTACAAAGAGTTCCGGTGGAGAAAGAAAGAAACCATCGTTGTATTCAAATTTAAAATCACCTGTTTCAACATCGCTCACACCACTGGCCCAGGTGGCATCACAGAGATACCATTTGCCATTGAGTTGGACAGCAGTCCAGGAATGGTTAGGAAGACTAAATCCATCAATGCTTATCGTATTTGTACGAGCAAACCCATCAATAATACGACACCGTATGCCTGCAAATTTGGATAATTGCTTCAATACATAGGCATAACCCGTACAAATCGTTTTTTTACGCTTTAGTAATTTATCAAATAGAATTTCGCTGAGTTCCTTATTCCATTCAGCTAGCTTCAAACTATCATCCACAAAACGCTTGCGCTTACGTTTATGTTTTTTGAACAAGTCATAATCGTTGGCAATATTGGTACAAGTCCATATGTAGATGGCTCTGAAGCGTTCTATATCAGTATCCAAGTTGGCCACAAGTTTGCCGGAAAGTTTCGGCATATCTTCAAGGCTAAAGCCTTTATAAGACATAGCGATGCTATCTGCTTTTCTAAAACTAATAGGGTAAAAGTCAGATACTTGGGCATAAGAAGACCATCCCAAAGCTAATAAAACGAGCAAGGCCGTAACCTTCATTACTATCGCTTAGTACGTTTACTTTTGTAGGGTTGGTTGGTTTGAAGTGCTTCTAGAATTTCAATACCCTCTTCTGCCATTGTCAAAGTGATAAAGGTAGTTGTTGATGTAATTTCTATTTCCTCGGTTTTGTATCCTAAGTAACTAAATACTAAGACATCACCCGGCTTAAGTGCCTGGGGGAATGTGAACTCACCATTTTTATCAGTTTTGATACCAATCGCAGAACCTTTTAAAAGAACATTCACATCTGGTAATGTACCATATTCATCACTAATTTTACCTTTTACAATAATATCTTGAGCAGATGCTCTATTGGCATTGGTTCCTGGAGCACTTTCTACATAATACTGCTGGGCGAAACTTTGTGTAGAAAAGGCAGCCATAAGTAAAAATGCAAAAAAGAATAAGACTTTATGTTTCATTAAATTTGACGTTAGTTCAGTTTGTGTTTTCATAATTATAATGTTTTATTCAAATCTAATCGATTTGAATTCCAATATAAAACCGCATCGAGTAATATATACCTATCAGTTAGTAAAGGTACCAATTCATTGAGTGAAATCCTATAGCAATTTTCTTAAAACTTTAAAAAACACGCTATTTCTAGTAAATAACGTGTTCTGCAGTAGTGCGATGGCGCTCCAAATCTTCAGAGACACTTTTTAATTTCATGCCTATTGTGATTATGGCTGTTTTACCCAATGGTAGCCTCAAACTTGGGGCTTCGGTATTTACCTGATCAATAATGGCTAAAGCTGCTTTCTTTGGATCTCCTTCTTGCTTACCATGCACACCCTTTAGTTTAGTTCTAAAAGTGCCCGCAGTAGTATTATAATCTTGAACCATAACTTTAGCTTCTCTTAGACTTGATGCTGCAAAGTTGGTACGAAATGGCCCAGGTTCTACAATAGTCAATTTAATTCCTAAAGGTTCAACCTCTTGTGCTAAAGCTTCGCTAAACCCTTCTAAGGCAAACTTAGTGGCGTTGTATATGCCAAAACCTGCAAAAGCTTTAATACCACCATGTGATGAAATTTGGATAATGTGCCCTTGCTGCTTCTGACGCATTATCGGCAATAGTTCTTGAGTTAGCTTTAAGGTTCCAAATACGTTGGTTTCAAACACTTCTCTAACTTCTTCAATAGAAGCTTCTTCAATGGCACCAATAAACCCAATGCCGGCATTATTTACTAATACATCAATAGTATCATAACTGTGATTAATTGTACTAATGAATGCATCAATACCATCCATATCTGTAATATCTAAAACGTAGGCATGCCCTTTATCAATATTATTTTTGTTAAAATCATCTGCTTGGTATTGCGTCCTAAATGTTCCGATAACAAAATCGCCGTGGTCCATGACAGCCTCGGCCAGAGCTTTACCAAGACCACTTGAAATTCCTGTGATTAGCCAATGTCTTTTTTTCATAATGAATTGATTTTTGATAATGCTTTGAAGTGTCCCTGATAAAAATAAGCCAAACCAAGATATAGCACTGAGGGTATAAGCCAGATACCATTACCAATAAAATCATGTGCAACATGAAAGGCAATAATATTGAAGATTACTGGCGCTAAGATTAACCAAGCAATAAATCGAGTTTTAGGGACTAGTAATAAGGTCCCTCCGACAATCTCATTTATTGCCACAACCTTTGCTAAATATGAGCCAAACATAGCACCCATAAACTGTTGTGCTACAGGATCACTCGGTGGGTCAACGGCAATAAATCCAAAGAACTTATTAAATCCGAAGACAATCATAAGTAGGGCGAGTCCCCAATGTAAACTGTTTTTAATCATAGTATTCATAATGCTTTGTATTAAAATTGAGGTACAAAGTTGCAGCCCTTTAATGAGGATTAAAATGAAGCAGATTATGAAATGTTCTTGAAGTAGTTCAAGATTCTTGTACGATCTTTTTACGAATCTTGCTTAAAAATTCTGCAGACATGCCTAGATAGGATGCTAAGGCATATTGTGGAACACGTTGAACTATATCAGGATAATGTGTATTGAATTCAATAAAACGTTCTTCGGCAGATTTTCCTAACCTTGATAATACACGACGTTGAGAATAAGCGAAGGCTTTTTGAGACACTAACCTGAAATAGCGCTCAAATTTTGGATTAACGTTACACAATGCTTCAATATCATCATATGAGAATTGTTGAATAATACTGTCCTCTATTGCTTCCACATAGAGTGAAGCAGGAACTTGATGAATATAACTATTAAAATCACTGATAAACCAATCGTCAACGGCAAACTGTATGGTATGTTCATCACCCTCAGCATTTACAAAATAAGAACGTAAAGCACCATCTACCACATAAGTTTGATGTGTACAAATAAAGTTTGGCTGCTCAATAAACTGACGTTTCTTAACTCTAGAAGTCTTAACAATAGAGGTAAAAGCCACTTCATCTTCAGGGTTGAGAGGAACGTAACGTTTTATATTTGCTAAGATGTTGGTGTAATCGGTATTCATATTATTGCTAATGTAATCAGATTTTTAGAGTTTACATTAAAAAACAAATTCTTAAGATTACGTTAATTAACATTATTTGTTCTTGCTTTAACAACAGCCTAACAATTGGTGGCTGTATTAATGTCTACCTTGAAGCATCGAACTAATCAAAACCGTATAATAATGAAAGACAACTATCTTATTAAATTGGCATTGTGCGCATTCCTTGCAGTGAGCACTTTTGCCGAAGCCCAATTAAATACGCCTCGTGGAAGCCAGATGGCTACAGTATCACAGCGTGTTGGAACCACAGACATTAGTATTACCTATTCTAGACCTAGTGTCAATGGAAGAGAAATATGGGGTAAGCTTGTACCGTATGGTATGAATAATTTAGGTTTTGGTACCGCTAAAGAATCACCATGGCGTGCCGGAGCTAATGAAAATACGACCATATCATTTACTGATGATGTTACTTTTGAAGGAAAGCCGGTAGCAGCTGGTACTTATGGCCTTCATATCGTAGTTAACGAAAATAATACAGCAACTATAATTTTATCGAGCGACACTGATGCTTGGGGAAGTTACTTCTATGACCCGGCCAATGATGTAGCTCGAGCAGATGTATCTACAGAAGCTGTGCCACATAAAGAGTTATTGACTTATGAGTTTAATAAAGTAGATAAGAACTCTGCAACAGCTGCCTTATTATGGGAAAAGAAAGCCATTCCGTTTAAAGTTGAAGTGGATGTTACTAATATTGTATTAAGCGACATTAGAGGAAAATTAAAAGGCCAGACAGGCTTTACCAGACAGAACTGGGAGCAAGCGGCCAACTTTGCACTGAATAATGGTGGTGATATGGAAGAGGCTTTAGGCTGGATCAATGGAGCCATTGAAGGTAATTTCTTTAGCCAAAAAACATTCAACAACATGGCTGTAAAAGCTCAAATCCTAGGAAAAATGGGTGATAGCGAAGGATCGGCAAAAGCGATGGACGGTGCTGCAGAACTTGCAAATGCGAATCAGCTGAATCGTTTAGGCTATGCCATGATGAATAATAAAAAGTATGACACGGCGTTGAAATATTTCAAGATGAATTTGGATAAAGATCCAAAGAACGCCAACTGGCATGACAGTTTAGGTGAATGCTATAAAGCTATGGGAGAGAAAAAAAGTGCTATCAAACACTTCAAAAAATCTTTAGCGCTGAACCCTCCGGCTAATGTAAAGGCCAATTCTGAAAAGAACTTGAAGGAACTAGGTGTACTATAGCATTCATCAGCAAAACACGTTCATTTATGTTTTGAGTCCGACCTTAGGGTTGGGCTTTTTTTATGAAATATAGTTCCAGATGTTTTTGAATTTACTCAGTTGGCGGTAAGTGTCTAAGATCATGTGATGCTGCGGTAAGCCTAAACTAGGGTCTAGAGATAAAACCTGCTTAGCATAATAACGTGCCTGTTGAAGAATAGCTTTATCTTTTACAATGTCAGCAATTTTAAGATGGAGCACACCGCTTTGTTGAGTGCCCATAACATCACCCGGACCTCTTAGTTTAAGATCAACCTCGGCAATTTCAAAACCATCATTAGTACGTGTCATGGTCTCTAGTCGTGTTTTACTATCATTAGTGAGCTTATGACTCGTCATAAGAATACAATAGCTTTGCTCGGCGCCCCGCCCTACGCGTCCTCTAAGTTGATGTAACTGAGAAAGCCCAAAGCGTTCTGCGCTTTCAATGATCATTACAGAAGCGTTAGGTACATTAACACCAACTTCTATTACCGTAGTGGCCACCATGATCTGCGTTTCGCCCTTTATAAAACGTTGCATTTCATAGTCTTTATCAGCTGGCTTCATCTTACCATGTACAATAGAAATCTGGTATTCAGGTTGTGGAAAGTCCCTAACAATACTCTCATAACCATCCATCAGATCTTTATAATCCATTTTTTCACTTTCCTGGATTAATGGATAAACAATATAGACTTGTCTGCCTTTGGCAATTTCATCTTTTAAAAATCGAAATACTTTAAGACGATTATTGTCATAACGATGAACAGTTTTAACAGGTTTGCGACCTGCAGGTAATTCATCAATAACTGAGATATCCAAGTCACCATAAACAGACATAGCCAAGGTTCTTGGAATAGGGGTGGCCGTCATCACCATAATGTGTGGAGGGGATGTGTTTTTTTTCCAAAGTTTACTTCGTTGTGCCACTCCAAAACGATGTTGTTCATCGATAATGGCTAGTCCTAAATTTTTAAATTTCACCTTGTCTTCGAGGAGCGCATGTGTGCCAATTAGGATCTGCAATGACCCATTTTCGAGCGATTCGTGAATTTCTTTCCTGTTTGAAGTTTTACTTGATCCTGTTAATATTGAAATACTGATATTCAATAAATTACACCATTTTTTTAACCCATTATAGTGTTGAACTGACAAAATTTCAGTTGGCGCCATAAAACATACTTGAAAACCGTTGTCAAGTCCCATGAGCATTGACATGAACGCAACTATGGTTTTTCCGGAACCTACATCACCCTGTAAAAGACGATTCATTTGCGCATTGCTACCGAGATCGGATCGAATTTCTTTCAATACACGCTTCTGAGCCTTGGTCAATTCGAAGGGCAAATGTTGATTATAAAATGTATTAAAGTAGTCACCGACTTTATCAAAAGTAAAGCCTTTAATTTTTGATTTATGGATGAGGTTTTTGAGAATTAATTGCAATTGAATGTAGAACAATTCTTCAAACTTTAATCGGAATTGTGATCGGGCTAATAGGTCTTGCGATTTTGGAAAATGAACATTGAATAAGGCATCCGATTTTGAGATCAATTTAAGTTCACCGCGCATGGTTTCAGATAAGGTTTCGGTAAACTCACCTTTAGCTTCCAAAAACAGTTGCTGCATGATCTTGGAGATGACTCTATTGGTGATGCCTTTATTACTGAGTTTTTCGGTTGAGGGATAAATGGCCTGCATGGCGGACCTAAGATTTTTTTCATGCTCAGTACGCAATTCCATTTCCGGATGTGGCATATTAAACTTGCCATTAAACCAGTTTACCCTGCCAAATATGACATAGGGTTGATTAAGCTTTAGGCTTTCCCTGATCCATTTCTGACCTCTAAACCAAACCAATTCCATGACGCCTGTATCGTCCTTGAATTCAGCTACCAGACGCTTACCACGCTTTTGAGCAACTTCTTTAATGCCTGTAATTATACCAACAACCTGTACTTCGGCGTTATTACGCTGTAACTGATTAATGCTGTAGTATTGTGTGCGATCGATATAGCGATTGGGAAATAAATGTAACAGGTCCTGATAGGTGTGTATATTCAGCTCAGAGCGTAGTAAATCTGCTCGATTCGGGCCCACACCCTTGAGATAATCTATAGGAGTCTGTAAATTGATTCGCATTAAAACGAAAATAAAGCATTTGCGTTAAATCTTAAAGCGGATGTAGGCTCAAATTTGTATTTTGGTCTTATCCTTGCAGTAATATGTTTATGAAGCACACTTTCTTATTTATTTTTCTACTAGTATATAGTGTCACTAAAGCACAGCAAACTGATGTTGTGGATTTCGAAAGGCTTGAAGTTTTTGTTTATTTCGATACAGATTCATCAAAAATCTTCGGTACAGGTAAGTATATTTTTAAAATACTAAAACCTGTAGATTCTATATTCATAGATGCTGTTAATATGAAGTTTCATCACATAGGTGCCGATCATTTAAACCAAAATATTGATCAGCGTTATGATGGAAAAAAGCTTTGGTTATTGTCTGATTTTAAGCCAGAGGAAACTTATGAGTTTTATTTTGATTACACATGTATCCCTAAGAAAGCAATATATTTTGTTGAACGTATGGGAGAACCTCAGATTTGGACTCAAGGTCAGGGAAAGTATACGAGTAACTGGTTGCCAAGTATCGATGATATGAATGAAAAAATTGAATTTGATTTGGGTATTGGTTTTGACGCTAGATACGAAGTTATTTCTAATGGAAAATTAATTTCTGAAGAGAACGTCCATGGCACGGAATCTAAGCTTTATCAATTTGACATGAAAGAACCCATGTCGAGCTACCTAGTAGCGCTTGCCATTGGGAAGTATGATAAAAAAGTAGCCTATTCTAAAAGTGGGGTACCTTTAGAAATGTATTACTACCCTGAGGATTCTTTAAAGGTTGAACCTACCTATCGCTATACCAAACGTATGTTTGACTTCCTGGAGAATGAGATAGGCTATCCATACCCTTGGCAGAATTACAAACAGATACCGGTGCATGACTTTTTATATGCTGGTATGGAAAATACAGGAACGACCATCTTTTCGGATGCTTTTGTAGTGGATTCAATAGGGTTTAACGACCGCAATTATGTCAATGTGAATGCGCACGAACTGGCACATCAGTGGTTTGGGGATTTGGTTACGGAAACCTCTGGCACACATCATTGGTTGCAAGAAGGCTTTGCCACGTATTATGCATTAAGAGCAGAGCGTGATATTTTTGGCGCTGATTACTATGATTGGGAACTCTATAAGACAGCACAGCAGCTATGGGAGCAGGATAAGGCTGGTAATGGGACATCGTTATTAGACCCCAAATCTAGCAGTCTTACCTTTTATCAACGCGGTGCCTGGGTACTGCATGCCTTACGATTAAAAGTAGGAGGGAAAGCATTAAGAGAAGCGGTGCAAGCCTATTTACAGGAGCACAAATTTGCAAATGTAGAAACCGATGATTTCTTAAGTGAAGTTGAATTGGCTTCAGGGCAAAATTTAAAAGCGTTTAAGGAGCAATGGATCGTTAATGATAAGTTTCCCTATGAAGCAGCCATGGAGCTCTTAAAAACACGTTCAACCTTTATTCAAGAATATCTTATGGCTGATTGTGAAGTCTTGAGTTCAAAGTGTGATGACTTCCTCAATTCAGGGATTTCAGATGAAGCCAAAGCAAAGGTGATATCTCAAGTGCCGGACAAGATCACGTCAGAAACCTTTAAGAGTCCGCTTAAGGTAAGACAAGCTATTGCCGGGGCTTTAGAACGCATTCCAATACACTTGAAATCGGACTATGAAACTCTACTAAACGATAAATCCTATATCACCCAAGAGATTACCTTGTTTAATCTTTGGAATAATTTCCCTGAGGACCGTGTGCGTTATTTGAATGCGACCAAGTCTTATATAGGTTTTGCGGATAAAAACTTAAGGACCTTATGGTTAACTTTAGCAATTATTACTGCTGATGATAAGGTTGGAGATACTGAGGCTTTCTTTGAAGAGTTAACAGAGTATACGTCTTCAAAGTATAGCTTTGAAGTACGGCAAAATGCATTTAAATACTTAAAATGGATACGGTCTTGTAATGAGGACTGTCAGAATAATTTAAAAGAAGCCACAACACATCATAATTGGAGATTCAGGCAAATGGCAAAACAACTACTAAACAGAAATTAATGAAAGCGTTAGTGATTTCCGGAGGCGGAAGCAAAGGAGCTTTCGCTGGTGGTGTAGCGCAATATTTGATGGAGATACAGCAGCGCGACTACGATATGTTCTTAGGAACCTCTACAGGGAGCTTGCTTATCCCGCATTTGGCCTGTGGCGACATTCCTAAGATCTATGATATCTTTACTAGTGTTCAACAGCACGATATTTTTAGTATTAGCCCTTTTGTGCAACGTAAAAAAGGGGATCGAGAATATGTGTCTATAGATTTCATTAATTCGCTATGGCAATTTATTAGACTCAAAAGAACCTTTGGTGAGAGTAAAGCCTTAAAACGGAATATTCGCAAAAATTTTACCAGAAAAGAATACGAAAAAATAAAAGCTGAAAAACATGATGTTGTCGTTACGGTTTCTAATTTGTCTATGAATCGCGTGGAGTATAAGTCTGTTAAGGATTTTACCTATGAAGAATTCTGCAATTGGATATGGATATCCTGTAATTACATTCCATTTATGTCTTTAGCTACAGTAGATGGTTATGAATATGCTGACGGTGGTTTAGGTTGCGTAATTCCTATTAGAGAAGCGATACGGCGTGGTGCTACTGAAGTAGATGCGGTGATCTTAGAGTCTGAAGGGCTTAATAAGCAAAAAGTGCTTGGGAAAAACCCGTTCTCACTTATGATTAGCTTATTTGGACATTTATTGGATCAAGTAGAACGAAGTGATGTGGAAATAGGAAAACTAGCAGCTAAAAGTAATAACGTTAAGCTAAACCTATACTACACACCAACATCACTTACAGAAAACTCGCTGATTTTTAGTAAACGTTTAATGGTTAAATGGTGGCAAGAAGGTTATGATTATGCAGAAGCAAAGCATCAATAGATGGCCTTGTTTACCACATGTCACTTACTTCTTTTTTAATAAAAGCTAAAGCGGCATTGCTAGGTGGTTGTTTGTCCATAAGATCAGTTAAGATGATCTCTCTGAGTTTATTTGCCGTATCAGTGCGCTCTAACATACTTGCCTTGCGAATGGTTTGTATCGTTGCGTTTTTGGCAGCAGTAATAATACTCCAACATTGATCGCTTACATAGATTTGCTGTGATATATTATGTTCAAATTCTTGTTCAATTGTTGCTATAATTAGAGTTTCATAATCCTCTTTATTTGAGGAAGTTGGATGCACTCTTACTAGTAATTTTGTTGGCGATATACGCTCTAAAAATAAAGCCATGCGTTCATATGCTTGTAAGCGTATAGGGAAAGCTTCTTTTTGAAGATCTTTTCGTAATGAAAAACGTCTTTGGTCGAACTCGTTCTGAATATGTTGTTTAAAAAAATAATAAGCAATACCTCCAGTAATTACAGCAGGTATTATGTAAAGGAACATGTCGAATAATTTTTGGGTATCCATAGGTATAATTTAGTTCTTATTGTATTTTCCTCCCAAATGTATACAATCTTTTAGAGACTGCATACCTTCAAATGGAACTTCATCTTTTTTGTATTTAAAGGTTTGATCAAAATGCTTGGTCAAATTATGATCGTCGACATTCATTTCGATGTCGCTCATATTGAATTGACATGGGTGCTCATAACCGGCAGCATGAGTGATTTCTATCAATTCTTTTCTAAAGGTCCTAAAATACTGGGCCAAGCGTTCAGACTTTAAAGGAATATTGATGCCATTTTGTAACCATTTGCTCTGAGTGGCAACACCTGAAGGGCATCGGTTGGTATGGCATATTTGCGCTTGTATACAACCTATGCTCATCATAGCTTCTCTGGCTACATTAATGCAATCAGCACCCATAGCAAAAGCCATAGCTGCTTTTGCAGGAAAGCCCAGCTTACCACTACCAATAAATACGATGCGGTCTGTTAGACCTTTACTTTGAAATAGTTTATAGATATCACTGAACCCGTAGATCCATGGTAAGGATACGTGATCCGCGAAACTAGGCGGTGCTGCACCTGTACCACCTTCACCACCATCGACGGCTATAAAATCCGGGCCTCGGTTTTCGTTCTTCATAATTTCTGCGAGCTCTTCCCACTGGTCCAGTTTTCCAATAGCCGCTTTAATACCCACCGGTAAACCTGTAGCTTCAGCAATGCGTTCCACAAAATCAACAAGCTCAGGAACATTAGAAAATGCTTTATGATTAGGAGGGGAGAGCACATCCTTTCCAACTTCTACACCACGAATCTTAGCAATTTCAGGCGTAATCTTTTTACCGGGCAATACACCGCCTTTTCCAGGCTTTGCACCCTGAGATAGTTTAACTTCTATGGCTCTAACAAATGGATTGTCCTCAACCAATTTGATCATCTTTTCCATAGAGAAATTCCCATCCGGTGTACGAACACCAAAATAGCCGGTTCCGAAATGAAAAACCACATCACCACCATAACTATGATAAGGCGATAATCCGCCTTCTCCTGTATTGTGATAAGCATCGGCCAGCTTTACCCCTTTATTCAGGGATTCTACAGCTTTTGCAGAAAGTGAGCCAAAACTCATGGCTGATACATTAATCACTGAACCGGGTCGGTAGGGACGTCTACGCTTATTATAGGCGCCCATCACCTTTGCGCAAGGCGTAAAACATTTATCAATAGCATTAGGATGGTCGTTACCTATTTTATAAGGCATCATGGCATTATTAATAAAAATATGTTGATGCGAAAAGATATCTCTATCGGTTCCGAAGCCTTCGTAATTATTTTCTTTCTTCGCAGAAGCATAGATCCAGCCGCGTTCAATACGGTTAAAAGGAAGCTCTTCTCTGTTATTAGCTACCAGATACTGACGTAATTCAGGGCCTATATGCTCTAAGATATATCTCAGGTGACCTATAATCGGAAAGTTATGACTAATGGTATGTCGCCTTTGTATGACATCTCTAATAGCAATTAGAGCTAATACAATGACAATCCACAGCCACCAAGGAATCGATCCAAGAAATTCTAATACTTCAGACATTTTAGTTATTTAAATAGTCAAACGTAAGTTGCGTAAAAGCTTTTACACCAAGTAGCATTCCACTTTCATCAATCATAAAATCGGGTGTGTGATGGGGAAAAGCACCTTTTGATTCATCTTCAGGGTTCATACCGCCTAAAAAGAAATATATACCGGGAACAACCTCTTGAAAATACGAAAAATCTTCGCCTCCGGTAGTAGCTTTCATAAGTTTTACATTTTCTCTTCCGGCCACTTTTTGCAGTGAAGGGAGCATCCTATCTGTGAGATCAGGATCATTATAAGTAATAGACGTCTGATTTCTAAACGAAATTGTGGCTTCACCTCCGTAAGCTTTGGCAATTGTTTCCACCATTTCTTTCATGCGTCTTTCAATCATGGATCGCATATCCGGATCTAAGGTTCTTACCGTACCAATTAATTCAGCGGTTTCAGGGATGATATTAAAACGTGTGCCTGCGGTAATTTTTCCAACGGTAATAACAGCAGCTTCCTCGGTTAGTTTTGCTTCCCTGCTAATAATAGTCTGCAAACCATCAATGATCTTAGCTGAAATGAGGATCGGATCTACACCAGACCATGGTTGAGAACCATGTGTCTGCTTACCTTTCACGTTAATAACAAAACGTTCCACAGAAGCCATGACGCCACCTTTCTTATACTTTATAGTCCCGACAGGAGTACCGGCATTAATATGAAGACCAAAAATGACATCAACCTTAGGGTTTTCTAGCACGCCTTCTTTGATCATTAATTTAGCACCACCTTCTTCATCTGGTGGAGGACCTTCTTCTGCAGGTTGAAAAATGAACTTTACCGTGCCTTTTATTTTGTCTTTATGCTTTACTAAAACTTCAGCAGTTCCCATGAGAATGGCCGTATGAGTATCATGTCCACAAGCATGCATGACTCCGGTTTCTGTGCCTAAAAATGTAGTCCGTACTTCTGACCTAAAAGGTAAGTCATTACGCTCCGTTACAGGTAGAGCATCAATATCTGCTCTAAGCGCTACAACCTTACCGGGTTGAGATCCTCTTAGAATACCAACAACACCAGTTTTAGCTATTCCGGTTTCAACCTCTAGGCCTAATGCTCTTAAATGAGCAGCAATCTTTTCTGCGGTTTTAAACTCTCTGTTAGATAACTCCGGATATTGATGAAAATGACGACGCCATTCGATTACTTTTTGTTCAACATCAGCAATATCCTGTTCAATAGAGTTCTGCGAATAGCCTAGTGTAATCCCTAAGCATAATATGGTTAGAATGTATTTCATGGATTAAAACTTTTGCTTTAAAGATATTGAAATTTAGGGAATGTAAATGGGATAAGTAATTGTTTATAATTTATATGATTTCTATAGCAGTAAAATGTGAAACATTGGTTATTTTCACAGTTTAAAATTTCAATTGATTTGGAGCAGTATTTGAGTCAACTTAATGAGGCACAGCGTGCACCAACTTTGCAAAAAGATGGGCCTATGATTGTGATTGCCGGAGCAGGTTCCGGTAAAACACGTGTGTTGACATATCGGATTGCTTATTTAATGAGTCAAGGCATAGATGCTTTCAATATTTTGGCTTTGACCTTTACCAACAAAGCAGCCAGAGAAATGAAAGGCAGAATTGCGGATATTGTTGGAGATAGTGAGGCCAAGAACCTATGGATGGGGACGTTTCACTCAGTGTTTGCAAGAATCTTACGTTATGAAGCTGATCGTTTAGGCTATCCAAGCAATTTTACCATTTATGATACTCAGGATTCTGATCGCTTAATTTCATCTATTATAAAAGAAATGCATCTGGACAAAGATGTGTATAAGTATAAACAGATACGTTCTAGAATATCTTCCTATAAGAATAGCTTAATTACGGTGAAGGCCTATTTTAATAATCCTGAGTTAATAGAAGCTGATGCTGCTGCCCGACGTCCACGTATGGGTGATATCTACAAAGAATATGTGGAGCGTTGCTTTAAAGCCGGAGCAATGGATTTTGATGATCTGTTACTTAAAACCAATGAGCTGTTGACGCGATTCCCTGATGTATTGGCAAAATATCAGGACCGTTTCCGATACATTTTAGTGGATGAGTACCAAGATACCAATCACAGCCAATACTTAATTGTGAGAGCGCTATCAGATCGTTTTCAAAATATTTGTGTGGTTGGTGATGATGCACAGAGTATTTATGCGTTTAGGGGTGCTAATATTAACAACATCCTAAATTTTCAACGCGATTATGATGATGTGAAAGTCTATCGTTTAGAACAAAATTATAGATCTACAAAGAATATCGTGAATGCGGCTAACAGTGTCATTGATAAGAATCAAACGAAACTTGATAAGGTCGTTTGGACGGCTAATGAGGAAGGGCAGAAGATAAAAGTTAATCGCTTATTAACAGATGGTGATGAAGGACGCTATGTAGCGAGTACCATATTTGAAGCTAAAATGCAGGAGCAACTGCATAATAAGGATTTTGCAGTACTGTATAGAACTAATGCACAGTCGCGATCTATAGAAGATGCCTTGCGTAAACGTGATATTCCCTACAGGATATATGGAGGCCTATCCTTCTATCAACGCAAAGAAATTAAAGATGTGCTTTCTTATTTAAGATTGGTGATCAATCCTAAGGATGAAGAAGCGCTAAAGCGTATCATAAATTTTCCGGCTCGAGGCATAGGACAGACAACTGTTGATAAGTTGGTGGTTGCAGCTAATGGTTATGGGCGCTCTATATTTGAAGTCCTGCAAAATCTAGATAATCTAGAATTGAAGATTAATTCCGGAACCAGAGGTAAGCTTCAGGATTTCACAACCATGATAGAGAGTTATCAGGTGATGAATAAAAATGCTAATGCTTTTGAATTGGCAGAACATGTGGTAAAATCTTCTGGACTGATAAGAGAGTATAATAAAGACGGGACACCAGAGGGTATTGCTCGTATGGAAAATATTGAAGAGCTACTTAATGGTATTAAGGATTTTGTAGAAGGGCAACGGGAAATTGTAGATTCTACAGGTTCTATAGCTGAATTCCTAGAGGATGTGGCTTTAGCAACGGATTTGGATAATGACGATGGTGATCAGGACCGTGTGGCTTTAATGACAATTCACCTGGCCAAAGGATTGGAGTTTCCACATGTATTTATTGTAGGTATGGAAGAGGACCTCTTTCCAAGTGCTATGAGCATGAATACACGGAGTGAGTTGGAGGAGGAGCGTCGTCTGTTTTATGTGGCATTAACCAGAGCAGAGAAGCAAGCCTACCTCACATACACCTTGTCACGTTACCGCTGGGGAAAACTTATTGATGCAGAGCCTAGCCGATTTATTGAAGAAATTGATGATGACTACCTAGATGTCATTACACCTATAGAAGAGCGTCGTTTTAATCCGATGTTAGATGCTTCTATATTCGGTGATGTGTCCCCTGATACCATACGATTTGCAAAACCAAAATCACCGAAGTTTCAAAAGAAGCGTACAGATACTAAGAAAGAATCGTTCAAGGTCAGCACACCAAAGAACCTAAAACCAGTAAAGTCTTCCAGCGAAAAATCAAACCTATTTGATAGTAAACTTACGGTGGGTAATATTGTGGATCATCAACGATTCGGTAGAGGAGAGGTATTGAAGATAGAAGGTAAAGGCAGTGATATTAAGGCTGAGATTCGTTTTGAGAGTGGTGGTGTGAAAAAGTTATTACTGCGATTTGCTAAGCTTGAAATCATTAGCTAACATTATTTCACCATACATACCGAGTTAATATTACCCTCATAATCGTATTCTTTAACGGTATTATTCGGATCTACCATCCATTCACCATCCACAATAAATTTATAATGGTATTTACCACGTGAGAGCGCCATAGAGTAGGACCAGCCTTTTTCTGTTTTAACCATCACATAGGTATCTTCGGACCAATCATTGAATACACCTGAAAGGATAACACGCCTGGCATTTTCAAAACCATAAAGGTGAAACGTGACTTGCTTTTGGATATCTATTAAGGAATTGAACCCATGGTACTCATTTTCCTTTTTAGAAGGGTTGTTGGGGTCTTCCATCCATTCGCCATCAACAATGAATTTGTACTCATAGAGGTCTGGTCGTAATTGTAAGGTAAGCTCCCAACCCTCATCAGTACGTGACATTTGAAATAGTGATTCATCCCAACGGTTAAACGTACCACTAAGAATCACTTTTTTAGCATCTTTATAACCCTTTAGTCTAAATGTAGCATTACCTGTTTTTGACGGGTAAGCCGAATACATTCTTAGATTGTATACATGTAAGGGGTGTCCTTTTTCTGAAACCGCATCAACTATATTTGGTATATCTTCTGAGGGCTCAGCCCAGTAATTTCCATTGATTACAAACTTGAATTCCCAATCAAAGTCATCTGTAAAATCCGAAATCTTTTTTCTGAATTCATAGGTAGTCTCATTTACTTTGTTCATTTGCCAAAGATCACGCGACCATAGGTTGAACTCACCGGCTACGGCTACTGAGCTTATGTCAACCTTATCTGCTTTAACACGCTTTTGGTAGGTTTCATTTGTGAGATACTTATAGTCGTCAATATGGAACGTAAACACAATATCTTCTCCATCAATGCGATAGCCTTTTGCATTTCCTTTCTGTGCATAGCCAATCGTGCTAAAACCTATAAACAGAAGGACGATATGTAGGATGTTTAATTTCAATTTGTGAGGATCGGATTTTTGATAAAGTATAACTTTCGTTTTTTATAATTTATAATAGTACGCTTTTGTAGAAAGAATTCAAACCCCAGAACACCATCTAAATGTGTGCCAAAGGCCTGGTTCATTTGTTTCAAATTGGTCACTACAGTTTTCATTGGGCCAAAGTAAATAGAATCATTCAAACTAACGCGATACAATTTTCCTGCCATAACTTTAATTTTCTTCCCGCTGGCTCCAGAAAGTTTTAACTGCCTCGTTGGATAAAAGTACTTTAAAATTTTGGGATCTACATCTTTATTTATTTGATTGAACTCTGCGGCAGTATCTAGCCCAAACTTCAGTTTTCGACCGCCAACATAGCCTTGTAATACAATGGTATGTTTTTTAAGCTTAAAATCTACACTATCTGCTATTTTCTCAGCATATACATTCTTTGAAAGTTTATCACCATTTCTGTCTATTCTTGATAGAGTGATTTGATTTAAGTGCATATCGATAAACACTTCAAAATCCTTTAGAATACTATAGCCTATGATACCTAAAAGGTTCATTTTTTTTGTTTTTTCGATATGCGATAGGTTAATAACATCAGCATTCATCTTATCTAGAGTAAGGCTTTGTAGCTTAAACGCATCGAGAGTTTTTTCCTCAACTCGATCTATACTGTTATTGACTCCAGACTTTACCTTTGGCCGTTTAAAATGTTTATAGGTGGTTTTAAAGTGTGCACTGTTTAGGATAAGTGTTTCGGACCCTGTATCTATAATAAAATTCCCTTTTTTATTAAGAAGTTCTGCTTCGACAATAATAAGTTGGTCGATGACTTTAAAAGGAATACGAGACACATTTTCATTAAGTGTTTCCGCCTTTAAAAAGATCAGAGGAGGTGCAGGTTTCTTTTCACTGGCATATAATTGCAGCGATAAAAATGTGATGACTATGATTTTGATTGATTGATGCATACTATAAAGACTGTAGAAGATACCAATTTGTTACAAAAAATGATGAGTATTTATGATATTTTTAGGATAATAATTAGCTAGTATTCTATTTTAGAATTAGTATCTTTAATATATGGCGGAATTTGTAAAAATATATCCTGAAAATCCTAATCCTAGGGCTATTGAAAAAGTAGTTGATGCATTAAAATCTGGTGGATTGATCATCTATCCCACCGATACAGTATATGGATTAGGTTGCGATATTACCAACATTAAGGCTTTAGAACGAATTGCTAAGATCAAAGGTGTAAAACTTGAAAAATCCAACTTTTCCTTTGTGTGTAAGGACCTTAGTAATCTAAGCGATTATGTAAAGCAAATAGATACGACCACATTCAAGATATTAAAGCGAGCACTTCCCGGTGCTTACACGTTTGTCTTACCGGGTGCTAAAACACTGCCTAACCCATTCAAGAAGCGTAAGACTGTAGGTATCAGAGTTCCTGATAATGAGATTGCTTTAGAGTTGGTTAGAGTTTTGGGAAACCCTATTGTTTCGACTTCTATAAGAGATGAAGATGACATTTTGGAATATACCACAGACCCAGAACTTATCTATGAAAAATGGAATGACCTGGTAGATATTGTTATTGACGGTGGCTATGGCGGGAATGAAGCTTCTACTGTAATCGATCTGTCTGTAGATGACCCAATAATCATTAGGGAGGGGAAGGGTGATCTTAATATTTTTTGAGTCTTTATAGATGAATTAAAGGCTTTGGACTATTTTTTTTGCCTAAGAATCAAGGTTTTCACTTCTTTGTTAGTACCTAACCTTATAGATTTTGAAATTACCCGCTAGAACACCCATATGGATTGGAGTTTTGTTTTTGCTAGTGCAACTCGGATCTGTTATATATGCCAGGTTTATACCTGAACGCTTCTTCTGCTGGGCACCATACGATGAGCATACCTACTATCGTATCGATGTCACAATTGATGGAGAATTATTGTCATTTGATGACGTAAAATCAAGATACCACTATTTACCTGAAGGTTGGGAGCCTCGTTGCATTGATAATATATTTTCATTGGTACAACAATATGAAAGCACTTATGGAAAAGCCGAAGATGCTGAGGTAAAGATTACTTATACTACTAACGGAAAAACTGAAAAGATATGGCGTCCGAAAAAGTAGTAAATTATCTGAAGGCATTTTTGACTCCTGCCCAAGTATATGGTACACCGATGCACCCTAGTGTACTCTTGATGTGTAAAATCTTTGTGATCATATTATATGCCCATGGGTTTTATGGGAGCATTACAGACCCCTACATTCCGTTTTTAAGATCCTTAGATGTTTTAAATGACTACTCTGGTATTTTTGAATACACCTTAAAGACCGTATTTTTAATGACCAGTGTACTCTTATTATTCAATGTAAAAGTACGTACCAATGCCAAAATCATAGCTGTCATTGTATTTGTAGCCATTTTAGCGTCTAAGCCTATATTTAGAAATCATTTGTTTATTATCGGATGTGCACTTTTACTTGCAGGACTCTCTAACAATAAAGAAAAACCTTGGCTCATCTATTATCAATTGAGCTTGGTTTATTTTGGAGCCCTTTTGAATAAGGTGATGCAAGTCGATTGGTGGACAGGGCAGTTTATGCATAATTGGCTCTCTAATGCTTTAGGGAATACAATCTATGATAGTGCAGCATCAATTTTCCCAGGCATGCTTTTGGCAAAAGTACTGGCGTATTCTGCTATGCTGGCTGAACTGATCATAGCCATTTGTATACTCGTGCCTAGGTTGCGTTTTTATGGGGTATGCGTCATTTTAATTTTTCACACCTTACTTTTTACGTTTACCGGAGAGACTTTTGGTTATTTCATGGAAGATATTTTAATTCTATTAATCGCTTTTGCTCTGTGGCCAAGAGATCGATTTACGTTGTCATTTAAACCATCAACTTTTTCAAATATTTTGGCAAGAATGGTAAAATTGTTCGATTTTGATAACCGCATCAGTATTAAATGTTCATCGGAACAAGCATCACGATACAGCGTGAATATAGAAGGTGAAGTATACACTAATAGATTAGCAATCATCAAGGTGTTGTTGTATACTTCCGGGTTTTACTTTCTTATTCTATTAGCAGAAATGCTGATAAGGTATCTGTTTAATGACACTCCAAAATATGTCGCTTTGTTGATACTATTTTGGATACTACTCATAGCACTAGCTCCAATTCTATTTCAAAAACTAAAGGCCCGTAAATTGAGGAGAATCAATACTGCTATAGATGGTTAAAACTAATAGCATATCGGTACTTATCCCTGATGGTGAACATCCACTGTTGGTTCAGGTGACTTATTGCTTGTCAAGATATCGTAATATAAAGCTTTATGTGGTATCTAATAAGGCCAATATACCTATGCGCTATTCGAGGTATGTTGACCATTTTATTTATAAGCCTTATATAGATGACAAACAATGGATAGCTGATATTAATGCCATCGTTGATGAAAAGCATATTGATATCATTATGCCAGTGTATGAAGATGGCATAAGAACACTATTAAAGAACAGCTTTCTTCTAAATCATCCTGAAAAGTTAGCTCTTTTATCAACTTATGAGGACTATAATACAGCTACAAATAAGGCCTTGCTGTCACAACATTTAAAAACGCATGGTATTCCTCACCCGGAAACAGAAATATTTGATAAAACTAAGAATGACACTATCACTACTGATTTATCATTTCCTATTATTTTAAAACCTGCACGAGGGATTGACGGGCAGGGTATTCATATGGTAAAAGATGAAACAGCCCTAGGCGCATTATTTGAATCTATCAATGAGCTTTATGTGATTCAGGAGTATATTGAAGGTTATGATATAGATTGTAGTGTTTTATGTAAAGATGGAAACATTTTATCGCATACGATTCAAAAGGCAAATTTATATGAAAGTCGTGCCCACGCGCCTCCCATAGGAATTGATTTTATAGAAGAACATAAGTTGCTTGATGTCGTTGAGCCATTAATGAGAACCTTGAACTGGTCCGGGCTTGCGCATATTGACCTTCGCTATGATCAAAATACGGGCACTTTTAAAGTTATTGAGGTTAATGGACGTTTCTGGGGGTCACTAGATGCCTCAATGCAAGCCGGTGTTAATTTTGTGCATCAGTACATTCAGGTGTCACTAGGGGAGACCATAGCTTCATCTTCTTACCAAACAATTACGTATTTAAATTTAAAAGGCGTAGTAAAACAGATGAAGAAGCGACCACTCATACTTCTACGATTTAAGTTTCTAAAGCAGCATACACCTTTGTTTTTTGCGATCAAAGACCCTCTTCCCATTATCTTCCGCTTTTATAACAGAACACGTGTGAAGCTTAAGAAGGTATTTTCTAATTAAGCCATCATTTTTCTGGCCTTATAGCTATTCATATAGAACAGTATCAAGGAGATAAACCCGCAGATGGTAAACCCTATAAATAGAGGAAGTACAGAGTCTTTAACGAAACTGCCAATATAATTTGCTATAGGAACTGCCATTACAGTTGAGATGAATCCATTTAAAGCAGCACCTACACCGGCAATATGCCCCATAGGTTCCATGGCTAATGCTCTTAAGTTTCCAAACATGAAACCTACTGAGAAAAACTGTAGTGCAAAGAATGTAATAAGAATTGTAATGCTAGGATTCCCGGAACTATAGAGAATAACAAAGGTCAATGATATGAGGGCGTAAGAGAGCATTGATACATTGACAATCTTCTTCATTCCATAACGAACCACTAGTATACTATTAAAATAAGTAGCAAGACCCACGGAGATAGCTAAACTTGCAAATATATATGGGAACTCTTCTGCCAGATCGTATTGTTGTTCGAAAATTTGTTGAGAGGTGCTTAAGTAAACCATAAAAGAACCCGTTATAAAACCGGATAATAAGGTATAAATAACGGCATTTCGTATTTTAAAGAAAGCAATTGTTCCTGATTTAAATATCGCTAACCTGAAAGGGATGACATGTTGAGGTTTTAGAGTTTCCGGTTGTCGCCTCCAAAACCATATCATTACCAGCGCTCCGAAGATTAGAGTAAAACCAAAAATGGCTTTCCATGTATAGAAGTTTAGTAAAAACTGTCCCAAAGTTGGAGCTATAACAGGAACTAAAATAAATACCATCACTACGATAGATAGTATTTTTGCCATATAATCACCACTGTATGAATCTCTGACCATAGCAATACACATGGTTCTGGGAGACGATAATCCTATACCCTGCAGAACACGCCCAAAGATCATCATCTCAAAGTTTTTTGTGGTCATGCATATAATTGAGGCAATTAAAAACACAATAAAACCCATGTATACCATAGGCTTTCTACCAAAACTATCAGATAGGGGGCCAAAAACGAGTTGCCCAAACCCAAGTCCCAGAAAAATCATAGTGATCAGCAACTGGTTGTCATTGGTATTGGTAACGCTCAAATATTCTCCAATACGCGGTAGGGCAGGTAAAACCGCATCTATAGATAGTGCTACAATAGACATCAATGATGCCATGAGTACCACAAATTCTAATTGTGAACGGTTTTTAGTTTGCATTCAGTTACTGGTCTAGTTTATTAATGAAACGAGTTATAAAGGAATATTCCCGTGTTTACGATCAGGACTGTTGACCTCTTTGTTTTCAAGCATACTAAATGCTTTTATCAACTTTCTACGAGTGTCTTTTGGTAGTATCACTTCATCAATAAAACCACGCTCAGCAGCACTGTAAGGATTAGCAAATAAGTCGGCATATTCTGCTTCCTTTTCTTTCCATTTCGCCTCTTTATCTTCGGCTGCTTGAATTTCACGCTTAAATATAATTTCTGCAGCACCTTTAGCACCCATTACAGCGATCTCAGCTGATGGCCATGCATAATTCATGTCAGAACCAATATGCTTTGAGTTCATCACATCATAAGCACCTCCATATGCTTTTCTTGTAATTACTGTAACTCGTGGCACAGTAGCTTCACTAAAAGCATATAATAGCTTTGCACCATTGGTAATTATAGCATTCCATTCTTGGTCCGTTCCCGGTAAAAACCCTGGAACATCTTCTAGTACCAGTAGTGGAATATTAAAACTATCGCAGAAACGCACAAAACGCGCTGCTTTTTTTGAACTATTTACGTCTAATACCCCAGCAAGTAACATAGGTTGATTGGCAACAATACCAATACTTTTTCCACCTAGTCTGGCAAAACCTACGATGATATTTTCAGCATAATCCTTATGGATTTCATAAAATGATTCTTCGTCAATAATACCGTTGATTACCTCATGCATATCATAAGGCTTATTAGCATTATCAGGGACAATGCTTGAAAGTGAGTCTCTTACTTCCTCTTTAAGATCATAACTAATGTCCAAAGGAAATTCCTTATTGCTCTGAGGCATGTAGCTAATGAGTGCTTTAATATCCTCTAGGCATTCTATATCATTGGATGAAGTGATATGTGCTACACCTGACTTTGTAGAATGTACACTTGCACCTCCGAGTTCTTCACTAGAGACTTCTTCGTTCGTTACTGTTTTAACCACATTAGGACCGGTAACAAACATGTAACTACTGTCTTCTACCATAATGGTGAAGTCGGTCATTGCCGGAGAATATACAGCACCACCGGCACAAGGCCCCATAATAGCTGATATTTGTGGAATAACACCAGAGGCTTGAACATTTCTGTAAAAGATATCCGCGTAGCCTCCTAATGAACGTACTCCTTCTTGAATTCTGGCACCACCAGAATCATTCAGCCCAATTAATGGCGCTCCTACATTGACAGCAAGATCCATGATCTTGCAGATCTTTTCTGCATGTGTTTCTGAAAGAGAACCACCAAAAACAGTAAAATCTTGTGCAAAAACATATACTAACCGCCCGTTAATAGTACCATAACCAGTAACTACACCATCACCGTAAAACTTTTGGTTTTCCATACCAAAGTCTTTTGTTCTATGTGTTACTAGGGCTCCAATTTCTTCAAAAGAACCTTCGTCCAAAAGATAATCTATTCGCTCTCTGGCGGTAAGC
This sequence comes from Winogradskyella sp., assembly GCA_965230605.1. Lineage (GTDB taxonomy): Bacteria > Bacteroidota > Bacteroidia > Flavobacteriales > Flavobacteriaceae > CBDDLD01. Next base: position 1,368,241 of record CBDDLD010000004.1, read on the forward strand.
TTTTTCTTCTCGTGCTGCTTGTCTATTCGTGATTGTCCACCACCTAGATAGGCTTGAGTCAACTTTTCATTAAGTGCTTTTATTTTATCGTCCATTATTTGGCAGTCTTAATTGTTTTTGGTCTTCTAAATAGTGTAGTATAGCAATATGTGCTGCTATTTCTGCTTCATTCTGTATACTCTCTTCTAAATATTTTGGAGCATAATATTTCTTCACAAAGTGGGTGTCAAAATTTCCTGACTTGAAAGCGTCGTGCTCGCACACAAAACGACCGAAAGGAAGTGTCGTTTCAACACCTTTTATTTTATAGGCATCAATAGCTTTTATCATTAACTGTATGGCTTCTTGACGCGTAGGGGCGTAAGTGATTAGCTTTGATAGCATTGGGTCGTAATAGATAGGGATATCCATACCTTGTTCGAAACCATTATCTACACGGATACCGTCACCAACCGGTAACTGATACTTTTCTAAATGGCCAACACTTGGTAGGAAATCATTCATAGGGTCTTCAGCATAAACACGAAGCTCAAGGGCATGACCTTCAATATTAAGATCATTTTGAGTCACCGGTAATACTTCGCCACGTGCGACTCGTATTTGTAACTCTACTAAATCTACCCCGGCAATAATCTCCGTGACCGGATGCTCCACCTGAAGTCGTGTATTCATTTCCAGAAAATAGAAATTGTGATTTTCATCCAGAAGGAATTCAACAGTACCTGCACCAATATAATCACATGACTTAGCCACATTAATAGCGGCTTGTCCCATAGCTTCTCTTAGTTCAGGAGTCAATACAGAGGATGGTGCTTCTTCAACCACTTTCTGATGGCGACGTTGAATACTACACTCGCGCTCAAAAAGGTGGATCACATTACCATGCGTATCTGCCATTACCTGAATTTCTATATGCCTTGGCGAAGCTACATACTTCTCTATAAATACAGATCCATCACCGAATGCTGAAGTAGCTTCACTAATAGCTCTATTCATTTGAGATTCTAAATCGTCTTCTTTTTCTACAATGCGCATACCCTTACCACCACCTCCGGCAGATGCTTTGATGAGTATAGGGAAACCGATCTCTTTGGCAATCTTCTTAGCTTTTTCTACATCTGTTATGGCTTCATCAATACCGGGAACCATTGGAATATCATAAGCCTTTACAGTTTCTTTGGCCGCTAGCTTACTACCCATCACTTTAATTGCCTTAGAACGTGGGCCGATAAATGTTACGTTATGCTTTTCACAGAGTTCTGCAAAATCTGCATTTTCACTCAAGAATCCATAACCGGGATGAATAGCATCCACATTTAAAGATTTTGCAACTTCAATAATCTTATCTGCTCTTAAATAGGATGCGTTAGAAGGCGCTTCACCAACGCAGACAGCTTCATCTGCATATTTTACATGCGGCGCATTTCTATCAACTTCAGAAAAAATAGCTACAGTCTTAATCCCCATTTTCTTAGCGGTACTCATCACTCGAATAGCAATTTCCCCACGGTTAGCTACTAATATTTTTTGCATCTTACTCAAATTCGATTAATAATTGATTTTTTTCAACAGCATCACCTTTGGAAGCTTGAATGGATTTTATAACACCATCTCTTGGCGATGTGATCACATTTTCCATTTTCATAGCCTCAAGGATCAATAGGCTATCTCCCTCATTGATTGTATCTCCGGCACTTGCAGTAATTTCCAATATAAGACCTGGCATAGGGGCTTTTATTGAATTTACTTTTTTTGAAGCACCAAGCGCAAACCCCATTGCCTCAATCTGTTGGTCTAAAGCATCTGAAATGACAACCTTATATTCTGTATTATTAACTTTTATGCGATAAGATTTTGATAAAAAATCAGATTCAATTACTGATGTATCTATAGATTGTTGATGATGTATGACGTGATAATTATCAGCAGTTGTTTTGATGATGTCTAAATCTTTGAGAGCATCTTCATTGATCTCAAAAGTTCTAGAATCATTTACTTTTACTTTATACATTAAGGAACTGTTTTACAGATTTTTGTTTTGCAAAATTAACCAATTATATACTGGCAAATGAAAAATAATTTAGGGTTTAAATTTTGAGTTTTTCTGATGGGTCTTTATGGCTTTTCTTGAAAGAACAATAGCAACTATTAGTGATACGAAAGCTCCGGTAGAAATGCCTGGTATGAAATCTATAAATAAAAAGAAATCATAAGCGCCATGGAACATAACGGCTAGAAATAGACCATATAGATTCAGCTTTACTCTATTATTAGAAAACTTGGCTTTACCCATAAAATACCCCATGAGTATACCGAATGTAGCATGTGCAGGCACTGCAGTAAATGCTCTTACTAAGGCCGTAGTGTAGCCACCATTCATTACATACATGATGTTTTCTGTTGCCGCAAAACCCATAGATACCATAACGGCATACACAATACCATCATAGGGTTCATTGAATGCCTTTTTGGGTTGGGCATAATATCTGACAATAACATACTTACTAAACTCTTCGGTAAGTGCTACAACCACAAAAGCTTGGATGAACTGTTGCCATACGCTATACTCATCTACTAGTGGGATTAAATTCCCCGTAATTATGTACAAGCCTATAGTTATGAGTATACTAAGAATAGCACCCATAAAAAAACTTGCTAAGAGCAATCCCGGGGGTTCTTTTTCATACTTATCTTGTATGTAGATATACAAAATGATGATGAGTACAGGAGCTACAGCAAATAGGATTAAATTAGCCATCTATTGATTTTATGGTATTAAGTACAAATTCGTAATAAGCCTTGTTACTGGCAATAAAGTGATTGTCATCTCCACAATGCTCCACTAAAGTTTCAAACTCTGAAATTGAAACCAACTTCAAAGCTTCTACTTCATTAGGTTGTGGTCTTAATTGATCTAATCCGACCTCTAGCTTTGTCACATACACATGATGAAATTCATAATCCTTTATAGTTCCATTAGCATATACAGACTCATGTTTATGAATACCAACTTTGTTTAGCCTTTTAGGATTTAATTGCAATCCTATTTCCTCATAAGTTTCTCTCACTGCTGCGGCTTCAAAACTTTCGCCTGCATCGATATGACCCGCAACGGATACATCCCATAATAAAGGATGGATCTTTTTTTTATGAGATCGCTGCTGTAACAGGATGTCTTTTTCTTTTGTATACAGCCACAAGTGAATTGTGTTATGATACCATCCATTTTTATGGATTTCAGACTTTAATGCTGTTCTGCCAGTCGCATTACCTTGCTCGTCTACGATATCAATTAGTTCATCCATTTATTGGTTTTAAAACAGTGGAAATACAATCGACTAACTTTTCAAAATCTTTAGAGGTGTTATAAAAATGACACGACAAGCGTATATAACGTCCTCTAAACGATACATAAATGTTAGCTTCTGCGAGTTGTGTTTTTAAATGTTGAACATCGATACCTTCAGGCAACTCAATACCAAATAGGTGCTTTGCTCTTTCTTCCGGATTACGAATGCTGAAACCTAAACCTTTTAGATCATCCATGGCCTTCTTAGTGATATGATAGCAATAGTCTTGAAGCTCTTGCGGGCGAAACTTTAAAACTTCTTTTAAAGCCTCAATTTGCATTCTTATGTATATAAAGCTTCCGTTTTCTCCAACGGTATATCTATTAGCCAAAGGTTTATATTCCGGTTGATAGTTGGTGAGCCCGGATAAATTTTCGCTATTTAATCGGTTAGACCAATTCTCTTCAATTGGAATACCACCATCAAAATAAGAACCATAATAAGCATAGGCACATCCATAAGGTCCAAATAACCACTTATAACCTGCACAGACCAGAGCATCAGGGTCGATCTCTTCAATAGAGAAGGGGAGCGCCCCAATAGATTGACTGCCATCTACAATTAGCAAGGCATTGTGCTCTCGTGTTTTTTGCCGAATAGCTGCAAGATTAAAGATGGTGCCATTGGCCCAATGTATATTGCCAAGTGCTACTAAAGCTGTTTTATCTGTAATGGCTTCCATTATGGCATCATTCCATCTGTTACCAAAATCGGTTTTGGTGTCCGGTGCTTTGATGACTATTAGCTTGGCGCCATATTGTTTTACTAGCTTTTTCCAGATATAGACATTGCTAGGAAATTGTTCCTCAATAATGATGACTTCATCATCTGGATTGAGCTTCACGTTATTAGCAACGTTTGCTAATCCATAAGAGACTGAGGGTATAGTTGCGATTCGATTATAATCTTCCGCACCTATTAGTTCAGCAAATAGTTTTTTAACGGCTATTACCGGCTCAAAAAAGTCCGATGATGGAATTTTATAAGGTCTACTTTTTTTAATTACGGCATCAATACCTGCTTTTTCTACAGACTTAAATGAGGGTGATAAACTCGCTATGTTCAAATATGTGATGTCCTCCAGGATATCAAAAAGATGTCTTTTATCTTCAGTCATTATTTAAAGTAGCTAAACGTTTCTCCGTCTTCAATCTTAAGTAGTGTTTCATAGATCAGTTTAATCACATTTTCAACATCAGATTTATGAACCATTTCTACTGTGGTATGCATGTACCTTAACGGTAATGAGATTAATGCAGAGGCAACACCACCATTGCTATATGCAAAAGCATCAGTGTCTGTACCGGTTGCTCGAGATAATGCTGCACGCTGGAAAGGGATCTTTTTTTCCTCGGCAGTATCTGTAATAAGGTCTCGTAACTTTTGCTGTACTGCAGGAGCATATGCAATTACCGGTCCTTTTCCTATTTCTGCTAAACCTTGCTTTTTAGGATCTATCATAGGGGTAGTGGTATCGTGCGTAACGTCTGTGACTATAGCAACATCTGGTTGAATAGTATGTGTAATCATCTCAGCCCCTCTTAGACCAATCTCTTCTTGTACTGAGTTGGTAATGTATAAACCAAAGGGAAGTGTTTTCTTATTTGTATGAAGTAACCGCGCTACTTCTGCAATCATGAAGCCACCCATTCTATTATCTAAGGCTCTACAAACAAACTTGTCCTTGTTCAGAATATGGAACTCGTCCGGATATGTAATTACACATCCTACATGGACTCCCATCTTTTCGACTTCAGCCTTATCTTTTGCACCTATATCGATGCATATGTTATCTGGCTTAGGAGGCTCTTCTTTAGCACGATTTCTAGTATGTATTGCTGGCCATCCAAAAACACCTTTTACAATCCCTTTTTTAGTATGGATATTAACCACTTTACTTGGTGCGATTTGATGATCACTACCACCGTTTCTAATTACATACAGTAAGCCTTTATCAGAAATGTAGTTGACATACCATGATATTTCATCAGCATGCCCTTCAATAACAACCTTATATTTTGCCTTAGGATTTATAACTGCTACTGCAGTTCCGTAGGTATCAGTTATAAACTCATCAACGTAAGGTTTAAGGTAATTCATCCATAATTTTTGCCCATCCCATTCATAGCCTGTAGGTGCAGCATTATTGAGATATTTTTCTAAAAAGTCCATGGACTTTTTATTAAGTATACTTTGTTTAGCCATTCGTTATTTTTTTTCTAAAATAATAATATTAATAGGATTTTAAGGTTAAAGGGTATGTAATTTATTAATTTTGAAATCGACATATCGTTTCAACGATTTTAGCAATGAGAACATTCGTAATTACATTAATGGTTATACCTTTTTTGACCTTTGGTCAAGAGCCTGTTGTTCAGGACTCTACGGATGTTCAATATATAATTATTGAAGGTGATTCTATACCACGAATTGCTATAAATCTTGATGAGGTTATTGTAATGCCTAAGTTGCATTTTAAGAATAAAGATGAGCGTATTCGTTATCTAATTCTTAAACGAAAGACTTTAAAAGTATATCCTTATGCTAAATTGGCTGCTGAACGCCTCACTACTCTACGTGAGCGCTTAGCCACTTTAAAGCGAAAGCGACAAAAGAAAAAATATGCCAAACGTATACAGAAGTATATAGAAGAAGAGTTCTCTGCAGAATTAAAAAAGCTCACTAAAACGGAAGGACAAATACTAATTAAGTTGATTCACAGGCAAACTGGTAAAACAACGTTCCAACTCATCAAAGAATTGCGCAGTGGTTGGCGTGCTTTCTGGTTTAATAACACAGCCAAACTATTCGACATATCACTAAAACGTGAGTATGATCCATTATCAGTAGAAGAAGATTTTCTAATTGAGGATATTTTATTGAGAGCATTTCAGAATGGACGGTTAGAACGGCAAGACCCAGCATTTGATATTAATTATTACGACCTCACTGATAAGTGGATAACAGAGGAAGGAAAACCTAAAAAATAATGCGAAAACAAACGCAACTAGAAGAGTTACTTAATGCTTGGAGTCATGGAATTGGGGCGGCATTAGGAATCGCAGCTTTAGTACTTTTAATAGTTTACAGTAATCCTAACAAAGACTGGAGCTTATTCAGTGTTATTGTATATGGCATTTCTATAATTGTTTTATTCTTAGCGTCTACATTTTACCATGCCGTAAAGGGAGAGAAACGTAAACACTATTTCAGAATTGTAGATCATATAAGTATTTACTTTCTAATTGCCGGAACATATACACCTGTTTTACTTATTGCATTAACCGATAGCTTAGGCTGGCCGCTTTTTTGGACGGTTTGGAGCATTGCAGCCTTTGGTATAGTTCTTAAACTCTTTTTTACGGGTAAATTTGAAGTGTTTTCTACACTATTATACTTAGTTATGGGTTGGTTAATTGTCTTTGATTTTTCTAACCTCTCTAATTATATCGGACCAAATGGCGTCTTATTCCTATTTGCAGGAGGGTTATCTTATACCATAGGTATTATCTTTTATGCCATTCAACGTATACCATACAATCATGTGATCTGGCACCTATTTGTTCTTGGCGGAGCCATATGCCATTTCTTTATGATTTTCTTGTATGTGATATAATGCCGTGTTAATCTTTTACAATTTTGAAGGACTTTTGCTTACCATTTTGTTCAAGAGTAAGTATATATATGCCAGTTGCCAAATCTTCACCATTTAGTGGAATATTATAGGTAGAGATATTTTCTTCCAGACTAACCTTTGATAATATCTTTATACTCCTCGAAAAAGGTTTCGAATAGAACCATAGTAGTATTGAAGAATTCCATTGTTTTTTGCCAGGAAGCTTTATTATGGATTGATACCTTTTCATGTAATGGTATATATATCCTTGAAATTTCCTTCCCGTTTTCGAGATAGAAAGTTTCATCATATATGGCTTCAGGAAGGTAATCAGAATGTAAAATCGCTTTTAAAGCTAAGAGTTTTTCCCAATGATCAATTCTTTTTTCGAGATCATCCTCAAGATCTAAAGCTATCAATGCTTTTTTAGTATCAAAATGAAATTTGAAAGACAACCCTTTAACCTTGGTATCATACAAAATCCATTTTCTTGGGAATGATTTCCCAAAACAGGTCCAAAATTCCTGTCGTAATTTTCTTGATTCTTCTTTGCTAAACATTAGATGATGTATGCTATAGCTATTCCTAAAATTATTACAATGAGCTTAGATAAGTTAAACTTATGGCCTTCACTGCTTTCAAAAATGATCGTAGTGGAAATATGAAGGAAGATACCAATGGCCACAGCACTTATTATAAAAATTATATGCTCTGGAATGTTTAAATTATTTGACATAACAGTTCCAAGAGGTGTCATTAAAGCAAAAAAAGTAATGAACCCAATGATTTGAAACTTTGTAAATTTTGATTGCACCAAAAATGATGTAATTAGTATGGCTATTGGAATTTTATGTACCAATACACCATACATCATATCATTATGCTGGTGGATCGGAAATCCTTCTAAAATACTATGAATGCATAAACTTATAAATAACAGCCAAGGGAACTTGGTTTGCCCCTTTTTTATGTGTACATGTCCATGTTCAGCACCTTTTGAGAATAGCTCTAGAATGATTTGAAGTAAAATCCCCATCATTATATACACCCCTGTTTTTTTAGCTTCTAGATGCTCATAGACTTCGGGTAATAGATCGAAAAGCGTTAGTGCTAATAGGAAAGCACCGCTAAACGAAAGTAGTAGTTTTGTATGGTTAGAACGTTTCTCTTTGGTGAGAATGGCTATAATAGCCCCCAAAATCACAGCATATAGTGGAAAAAAATACTTATTCATCGATGTTTCTATGCAATTAGGACTATTTAAATACTAAGATTAAACGCTCTGACAATTCTGGATCGAATGCATTTAACTTATAATCTCCAAAAACGTCCATTAAAATGATATTAGCTTTTTCAAAAAATGTTTTAAAATCATTTAGTGTCAATGCCTTAACACGTTCTTGGTAATTATGGGATTCATTATCTACATTAAAGCTAATATCTTTTATAATATACCCGTTTTCAAATCTTCTTTTTTGAGTGAAATCTATACCATCTACAACTTTATGGTCTTCTTTTACCAAATGATTTATCACATAATTGACATTCATAAAATCAATAACACCAAATCCATTTTCATTTAATTCTTCTTTTATCGCTTTTACGGTTCTTAAGTTGCATTCATCATCTTCAAAATAACCGAAACTGGTGAAGAGATTGAATACTGCATCAAAGCGATCATGATAAGGTTTGGTCATATCATGTACATCAAAACGAAGCATTTCGTTTTCAAACTGTTTGGCATGCTGGATACTATTTTCCGAGAGATCGACTCCAGTTACATCATACCCTAGAGAGTTAAGATAGATGGAATGCCTTCCTTTACCACACGCTAAATCTAAAATTTTTCCTTTCTGAGGGAGGTTAAGATAGTTGGTGAGATTATCCATAAATGCTTGTGCTTCGGTATAATCCCTGTCCTTATATAATATGTGGTAAAATGGTGTGTCAAACCATGACGCATACCATTGCTTTGCTGCTTTTGTCATTATTAGTCGGTGTCACTGCAAAAATACTGTATTTTTGCCTTCTATTTGACGAAGTATATGGACAATAATTTCAAGATGGTTGCCAAAACCTTGTTTGGTTTTGAAGATATATTGGCAAAAGAAATTACACAACTTGGTGGTATGGAGGTTACCAAAGGGGTGAGGAATGTGTCTTTTGTGGGGGATAAGGGCTTTATGTATAAAGCCAATCTTGGTTTAAGAACGGCTATTAAAATTCTTAAACCTATTCGTTCATTTAGAGTTACAAGCGAACAAGATTTATATAATCAAGTTAAAAAGATTAAATGGGAGACATTTCTAAAAGCTGATGGGTCTTTAGCAATTGATGCTACAGTACATTCTAATGTTTTTAAACACTCTAAATACATTGCTTTAAAGACTAAAGATGCAGTTGTAGATAGGTTTAGAGAAATCTCCGGAGAACGCCCCAATATTGACCTTCGTTTTCCTGACCTAAAAGTTAATGTTCACATAGATCGTCAACGTTGTACGATTTCTTTAGATACATCCGGAGAATCTTTGCATAGAAGAGGTTATAAACTGGCGACAAACATAGCACCCATCAATGAAGTTTTAGCGGCTGGACTTGTAATGTTAAGTGGTTGGGATGGACAATCGGATTTTATGGATCCTATGTGTGGTAGTGGTACCATTTTAGCTGAAGCGGCGATGATTGCTTGTAATATTCCTCCAAATCTGATGCGTAAAGAGTTTGCTTTTGAACGTTGGCAGGATTGGGATGTAGACCTTTTTGAAACAATAGAAGAGTCCTTATTAAAGAAGACCAGAGATTTTCATTACAAGATTTATGGATATGATAAATCGCCCTCAGCGGTTAGAAAAGCTAAGGAGAATATTAAAAATGCACATTTAGAGGATTTCATTACTATAAAGCATGAAGACTTTTTTAAGACCCAAAAAGCTGGAGATGAAAAATTACATATGGTATTTAATCCGCCGTATGGTGAGCGTTTAGATATTAATATGGAAGCATTTTATGCAGATATCGGATCTACGCTCAAGCATGGATACCCTAATACAGATGCATGGTTTATTACATCTAATCTAGAAGCTTTGAAACATATTGGTCTAAGGCCTTCAAGAAAAATAAAACTATTCAATGCTAAACTAGAGTCTCGCCTTGTCAAGTATGAAATGTATGCTGGAAGTCGTAAAGCAAAAAAACAATAACTTAGATTATTGACTATAGGCAATCATCTTCGGATATGTATCAAATAACAAAGCAACAGTTTCATTTATATAAGATTCAAGTTTCTTTTTAGATCTATTCATATCGCAGACAATGGAAGCTTGCCATACCATTTTGTTTGTGTTCATGTCTGAGACATAGAGAATTAGTGTTTCTCTTAAGTATGTAGCATGTTCTACTTTACAGTTTTCCCAATACTCTAATTCTTCAGAATAAGAGCAGCTTTGAAAGCTTACATCTTCTTCTGTAACAACCAATCTGAAACCAGCTTGTAACTGTGGATCTAAGACATTTGTTTTATGTCCTCTGAGTTGCATTTCATTTTCTACAGCACTAGCAATGTATTCTCTTGTAGATGGGTTATCATAATTTGGATATAAACTATTTTCAACAGTAAGATCCTCAACACACAAAACGTAGGTGTTGTATTTGTCGAAATCAATATCAAGATTGTAGTCGTAAATAACTTCTGATGTGGTAGCACATCCTTGAAGTATAAATAATGCGAGGAAAAGAACTTTAAGTTTCATGATGATGAATTTTTACACGTGTAAAGTTCTTTAGATTGAAACTTAAAAACTATGACATTTATCAAGTTTAATAAAAAAATTGATGCCGACTACAATTGTTTTTTAAATGGCTTTAGAGAAAACCTTGGGCGGTACATAAAAGCATCTACTACGACAAGCTTATCACTTGCATTTAATGTATGAATACCTCTAACTTTTTTATTCCATTTGGGATACATCGTAGTCACTAACTCTTCTTGGTATTCTGTATTAGAAAGCATATTAATCTTGAAAACATTGCATGCCTTACCATAGATATATTCTGAACGTTGCGATGGTCTATATAGCTGATCATTAATTGTAAATAGATTCCCCGCCGGTCTAGACAGTCTACAATCTGAAGCTACTGGGTTTTGAGTATGAGGTGTCCAATCTTGAGTTTTAAAATCAGAAGCATAGAATACATGCAACTCATCTGCACAAGACGACTTGCCATTGGTTTCATCATAATTACAGAAGAGCCACCACAATTCACCATCATAATGCAATGTGGTGTCTACAGCATCAACAGATTCCATCAAATTCATTTCAAATTCCCATTTATTAGGGAATTCAACACATTTATATAATTCTATAGAGCGATTAGATCGACTTTCTGGAATTAAATAAAATGTTCCATCATGCTCAAAAACAAAAGGGTAGGAAAGGTGATAGGGTGGATCAATAATTTTGTAATCAGTTATATAATTGCCTTTAGTATCTAACTCCACAATACTGATATGTGCCTTTTTTTGTTTCCATACATACTCTTCAACAAATAGATAATGTTTATCGTCTTTGGAAATTACAAACGGGTCCGCCCAATATTTGTTGGCTTTAGTGTGTAGCGGTTTAAATTTTCGCAATGATAAAGACATTAGCTCATCTTTCTCTTTAATTGGCTTTACCATTACATACCAGTAATTAATATAAAAGAGTTTTTGAATGGACCTGTACAAAACATTATAACCAAATCTCATGAAGTTCTTTAAAGCTATGAGGTTTCCGGGAGTTTTGTAAAGTGGTTTGTCGTATATAGTAATGTCCTTATTGTAACGTTCTATTCTACTGTCTAAATACGAAACCCCTTCATTATGAATGCCTTTTAAAATGCGAGGCACTATATTAGACGACCTCCAGTAAAATGTGTTTTTGTTCCCTTCAACTGAAAGGTAGTCAGTAAGATGATTAGAGCGATGAATTACTTTACCACCGTCTAAATCCTCATTCAATATTTGTAGCATAAAACCTGAGGTTGGCCATTTTTCAACAGACTCCCAATAGCCTGGAGGGCCGCCTCGATTATCTCTATTATCACCATGATGATAAGACCACACACCATATTTTGCACAATTAAATATATCGCCTTTAAGAATTCTAAAACCAAATCGTAATAGGACATCTAAATCATATGATTTAATGGTTTTAATATCATCATCTACTAATCGATCAGTAAATTTTTTTAACAGAGGTGTTACTTTAATTACTGGGACATTATCAACTAGAGGTAAAATATCTTTTTCTTTACTGTAGGTGACATGTCTTCCAAATAATTTTGAATCAATTGTACTATGAATTTTATGCACAATTTGTCTGCGCTTCCGTATGAGCTGTTCTAGTTTTGAACCATCATGCGCCGGATCTGACTCATTTTTTATAATGAGACTGATCTCGGCATAATCTGATTGTTGAATAGATTCTATAATAGTATAGACCCAGTTAGAGAGTTTATAGTCATTTAATAGAATTCCTACTTTTAGTTTATCAGCCATACTTTATATCTAAAGGCAACCAAAAATAGTTATTTACCCAGAAGGGGTTGTATTAAAACGATAATAAGATAAAAATATAGATGAAATCTATTTGTGATTATTGATAAGTGTATTTGTATGATGTTCTACATGGTAAGCCGACCACATCACAACTTCCCTAACAGGCATTTTTCCCATCAATGGATGTGGAAGTATTAAATTATCTAAGTGTTTGTCTTTCCACTTTCGTGTTTTGTATTGTAATTTTTTTTGCTCGACTTGAAGCCTATTAATGATATACTTTTTCTCTTTAAGGCTAGGCACCTTCATGTTTTCAGACCCTTTGTAAGTTTTTCCTTTGGCCTTTTCTAAGCGTTCATTATAACGATTGACAACAGCATTATAATCTCTCACAGGTCTGTTTGCTTTTCCAAATTTATATCTAATTAAAAACTTTGGCATACTCATGGCCGCATTCAGGGGTTTTATACTTTGTAGAAGGTGCAATGCTTGTTGGCCAGTGGTCCATTTACCTTCCGGACCAGTTTCCCATTGATCTTCTGGATGGGCTTTTAGCCATTCAATTAAATGGGAATACTTGTCTTCAATTAAATTTGCAATAGCTTCTTTATCCATAATCTTAATTCTTATGGAAAAGATAAAGAATTTTTAAAAGAAATGAAATACTGGGGGGATCAGTTGTCCGAAGCCTCTTGTACGACAACCTTATCTTTCTTGTATATAGGTATTAAGTATGAGACATTATATCCAAATCCAACACCAAATCGACCACTATCGTAGGTTCTGTTAAATCCGGGAATATAAAGGTTTTCAAAATTACCAGGTTCATCATCTGCGATTCTTGCTTTTAATTGAACATTGATACCAACATATAAGTTAGTGAGAACTTCTGCTTTAATACCAATAATGAGTTCGGTCCATATGGCTGTTAATCCATTGAACTCCTGGCCGTCATTAACCATGACTTGCTCATTCCAATATTGATTAAAAACATTAAATACAGAAAAACTATTTAGTGTTTGGCTAAATGTGCTGGCTCCAATTCTAAACCCGGAATAGATCATGTTTTCCATATTTAACCAGTTACGATATAAATTATAATCTACTCCAGCTTTAAAATAGCTACCTGTTGCTGTTACATTTAAGACATCGCTAGATACTGTACGCTCTTCAGTTCCTAGTTCTCCCGCTAGGAAAAGACGCTTGGTAAGGCGGTAATCTGCATTAATTTCAAATCCGGAATAATTATCATCTATAGCAGTTCTAACCAGCTTACTAAGATCGCCCCCCAGTCGTAATCCATAACGTTGTTTATAAACAATGCTATCATTAGCAATACTGTCATTTTGAGCAACAGCATTGGATATACTCAGCATAAATAATGTAATGCTAATGAAGAATGTGCAAATGTGTTGCTGTTTCATTTTCAACATTGATGTTATCTGTATTACTATTTGGAAAATCTGTTAACAATGCCCAATTATCTCCATCGGGTACAATAGTTACTCTTAGGTTATTGAATACACTCTTAAAACCACAAGCTCTAGAGACATAAACAAATTCTGGAACATAAGTGATCTCAAGAATATCTTCATTAGAATTTGTGTTAGGATCAGAATCTAAATCTAAGTCAGCATCTCTCCGCATTATAAATCGCGTGGTGGTTTCTACACCTTCAGTTCCTACGAGTAGTGGGAGTGAAACAGTATTCGTGTTTGTGTTGTTTACAATACTACGTGTAGCTTCATCTAATCCTTCACCAAAAAGCGTAAGACTAGGGACACTTTTTAGCATATCGGCGTCTAAAATATCTCTAAATTCAACAATCAATCTTGGAGTAGTAGCCGTGTCCTCTGAACAAATATCATCTCGTTCACAACTTAGAAGAGAAATGCATAGAAGAAGAATACTGTATTTTAAAATCTTCATGTATTAATTATTCTTTTCTAAAAGTACAACATTTTCTACATGATGCGTTTGCGGAAACATGTCTACTGGTTGTACTTTAATTATTTTATATAGATCTTTCATTAATGCCAAATCCCTTGCCTGTGTTGCACTGTTACAACTTACATAAACAATACGTTTAGGCGCTATATTTAGCAATTGCTGAACAACATCTTTATGCATACCATCTCTTGGAGGGTCGGTTATCACAACATCAGGTACACCATTGGTTGCAATGAATTCTGAATTGAATACAGTTTTCATATCCCCAACAAAAAAGTCAACGTTTTCTATGCCATTAAATTGTGCATTTTCTTTGGCAGCTTTAATTGCGTCAGGAACAGCTTCTACACCAACAACATGTTTGGCCTTTTTGGCTACAAATTGCGCAATAGTTCCTGTACCGGTATATAGGTCGTACACCAATTCTTCTCCACTTAAACCTGCAAAATCACGAGTAACTTTGTATAACTCATAAGCTTGCTCAGAGTTGGTCTGGTAAAATGATTTAGCATTGATCTTAAACTTCAAGCCTTCCATCTCCTCAAAAATATGATCACGACCAGAATAACATACCACTTCTTGGTCATATATAGTATCATTTGCTTTTTGATTGATAATGTATTGTAGCGAAGTTATTTCCGGGAAATTAGTTTTTAGATGGTCTAATAAAAATTCACGCTTTTGTTTGTCATCTTTGAAAAACTGAATAACTACCATGATCTCTCCGACACTCGTAGTTCTTATCATTACTGTTCTTAATAAACCCGATTGTGCTCTGGTGTCGAAAAACTCTAGTTGGTGCTCAGTTGAAAATGCTTTTATGGTATTTCTGATGGTGTTAGAAGGATCGGCCTGAAGCCAGCAAGTCTTTATGTCTAAAATTTTATCCCACATCCCCGGAATATGAAAACCTAAAGCATTTCTGTCTCCTAGATCTTTTGTAGAACTAATTTCATCTTCAGTCAGCCAACGGTTGTTACTGAATGAAAACTCCATTTTATTACGATAGAAGTAGTGTGCGTTGGAACCCATGATTGGAGAAACATCAGGGAGTTCTAAATTACCTAATCGTCTCAAATTGTTTTCTACCTCACTCTGCTTATAATGGAGTTGATGCTTGTAATCCATATGTTGCCACTTACAACCACCACAGGTGCCAAAGTGCTCACATTTTGGTTCTGTTCGCTTATCAGATAATGAGTGAAAAGCCACTGCTTTTCCTTCGTAAAAGGCTTTTCGCTTCTTAAAAGTTTGAATATCAACAACATCACCTGGCACAGCATTATTCAAAAAAATAACACGCCCGTCAGGTGCCTTAGCAACGGCTTTACCTTTTGCTCCGGCATCTATAACTTCTATATTGGTAAAAAGCTGTTTTCTATTTTTACGAGACATGGCGCAAAAATAAGAATAGCACTAGATATTTAATATGCTATTTCAATTATATTTAATAAAATCTAAAAAAGCATGAACCTTTTTTCATGTTGTACGTCTTTAGAGTGTAACCAATAAGCTTAATGGATAAATCACTTAATAATTCTAATGCGGAATTAGTCACAGAATACCAATCTGGGAATAGGGAGGTTTTACCTGTATTAGTGAGACGATGGCATAAAGTATTCTGTATCAAGGCATATTATCTTGTTAAAGATGCAGATGTTGCTAAAGATATAGCTCAAGATAGCTGGACAGTGATCATGGATAAGTTATTTACTTTAAAAGACCCGAGAACATTTCCGAGTTGGGCGTTACGCATAGTATATGGCAAATCTATTGATTGGTTAAGAAAGCAAAATAAGAAACGGGAAAATCAGGCAAAATATAGATCAGAACAAGTTTATGAAGAAACAGTTATAGATAATAAAGAGCTTAAGCACAAACTTAGAAAGGCTATCCAAGATTTACCCAAAGAACAGCAAGAAGTGTTGCACCTTTTCTACACACAAAACTATAAGTTAAGAGAAATAGCAGATTTACTTCATGTATCTATCGGAACTGCTAAGTCTAGACTGTTCCATGCAAGAGAACGATTAAAACAATTATTAAAACATAAAAATTATGAAAACTAATATGGAAGACATTGATCAATTAATTAAAGAAACACTTTCCGAAGAAGAAGCTAAGTTTTATGATCAATTAGATGAGCAAAACGTTTTAGAAATGTTAGGAGGTCTATTTACAGGTAAGAATAAATGGATCATGTATATGATGAATATAATGACATTAGTATTCTTTGGTCTTTTTATTTATTGCGCTGTACAATTTTTCAATACAGATATCACCAACGAAATGATTAAGTGGGGTATTGGTGGTCTGGTTTTTTTATTTGGAGTTAGTATGCTTAAGGTTTTTGCTTGGATGCAAATGGATAAAAAAGCCATACTCAGAGAGATGAAACGGTTAGAGTTACAGGTGTCGTCTTTGGCTACAAAAATGTCTAATTAAGATTTTAAGAAGCAACGAATATTTATTAATTTGCATGCCTCTAGGGATGATTTCTCTCCCACGCTGAATTTTCGAGTCTTCGAAAGGATAAAGGTACAGTAGGAATGGTTATTTTATTCACTTTAAAAATTTATTAAAATGGCTGTTTTAGACCAATTAACTTCGCAACAAGCGATCGATTTAGAAAACAAGTATGGCGCACACAATTATCACCCACTACCTGTAGTATTGAGTAGAGGTGAGGGGGTATATGTATGGGATGTAGAGGGTAAAAAGTATTATGATTTTTTATCTGCTTATTCTGCTGTAAATCAGGGGCACTGTCACCCAAAAATTGTAAATGCTCTTACGGAGCAAGCTCAGAACCTAACACTAACCTCAAGAGCATTTTATAATGATATGCTTGGCAAGTATGAGAAGTTTGCCTGTGAGTATTTTGGGTTTGACAAACTGCTCCCCATGAATACAGGAGCTGAGGCTGTAGAAACTGCTTTAAAGCTTTGTAGAAAATGGGCCTATGAGGTTAAAGGAATTGATGAAAACGAAGCTGAAATTATTGTTTGTGAAAATAATTTTCACGGGCGAACCACAACGATTATTTCATTTTCTAATGATCCTGTGGCTAGACAAAACTTTGGACCTTATACCAAAGGCTTTATAAAGATTGAATATGACAATTTGAATGCTTTGGAAGAAGCACTTAAAAATAATTCAAATGTAGCAGGTTTTCTAGTTGAACCTATTCAGGGTGAAGCAGGTGTTTATGTGCCTAGCGAGGATTATTTAGTGAAAGCTAAGGCGTTATGTGAGGCTCATAATGTATTATTTATTGCTGATGAAGTACAAACTGGTATTGCGCGTACCGGACGACTATTAGCGACCTGCGGTAACTGTTCTTGTGAAACTAAGAACTGTTCTGAAGAACCTGATGTTAAGCCCGATGTGTTGATTCTTGGTAAAGCACTATCTGGAGGGGCATACCCTGTGTCTGCAGTTTTGGCTGACGATGCTATTATGAATGTTATACAACCAGGTAATCATGGAAGTACGTTTGGTGGTAATCCTATAGCAGCTGCAGTTGCCATAGCAGCACTAGAAGTTGTAAGAGATGAAAATTTAGCTGAGAATGCATACCGATTAGGTCAACTTTTCAGGTCTGAACTAAATAAATATATAGAAACATCTAATACTGTAAACCTAGTGAGAGGTAAAGGCTTATTAAATGCTATAGTGATCAATGATTCTGAGGATAGTGATACAGCATGGAACATTTGTCTTAAGCTAAGAGATAATGGTCTTTTGGCGAAACCAACACATGGCAATATTATACGATTTGCGCCACCTTTAGTAATGACCGAAGATCAACTATTAGATTGCGTATCTATTATTACCAAAACATTAAAAGAGTTTGAAGCTTAATGCTTCATGAAATAGCTACAATAAAAAAGCGACTTAATTAAGTCGCTTTTTTATTGTAGCTGGATTATTATATTATTGATTTCTCAATTCTTCAAGTTTTTGTTGCATTAATTCTGGATCTTTCAATGTTTCTATACCGAAATAAGAAATTACCCATATAATATAAGCTATAGCTAAAATGCTAAAAACAATTCCTATAATTCCCATGATTTTACCTGCTTGTACATTACCATAACCTGTGTAATTCTCTGGAGCCTGTTTGTATATTTTTGTTGCTTTTGTTGCTAGAACTACAGCTACAATACCAAAAATTAAGCCTGGTGCTCCATAACAACAGCATCCAATTATAGAAAGAATACCCATGACGAGTATAAGTGTAGCGTTTGGTAAAGTTTGATTTTCCATGTTTTAAGTGTTTGTATAGTTGATTAAAATTGTTTAATGAAATAACTAATTACAATAATACTAATATTTAAAATAAAGAACCCTAAAATTACTTTATGTCCATTTTTAAATTGAAATTTTATATGGAGAGCCAGGAATATAAACATGGCAATTAGTGTGTAAATTGCCGGATACATATAAAATGCATCAACAAATTCACCTTTTAAAATTAAAGCTACAGATCTTTGGATACCACACCCCATGCATTCAACGTTGAATGTTTTCTTCCACATGCATGGCATCATGTAATCTTCTATTTTTCCGTCTCCAATTAGCATATTGCAAATGTAATAGATTTTTTAAATGTATTTTTGTGACATGCAAATTTCTAGAACTATAAATTACATCTGCATTCTTGCCGGCGGTTTAGTAGCCTTATATGCACAAGCGGAAGAAAAGCAAAACACATACTTGTTACTAGGCGGATTAGTGTTGCTTATGTTTGGGATATACCGAACAGCGCGTCAAATACCTAGCAAATACGAAAACCAAAATACGGAAGAGCAACCTCATGACGAAGAAGATCAGAATAGGTGATACCGTTGAAACTTTGGATGACAATATCAGTGGCACAGTTACCAATATTAGTGGTGATATTATTACAGTTCTGACGGAAGAGGGTTTCGAACTTCAATACAATTCTAATGAATTGGTAAAGGTTAAAGATAAATTGCTGTTGAAATCATCTGCAAATCCTGATGCTGATACTATAAGAGAAAAAGAATCACTCAGACCCAAATCACAACCACTTGCAAAATCAAAAAAGAAGTTTGTGCCAAAGTTTGAAGTCGATTTACACATTCATCAACTTACAACATCTATAAAAGGCATGACCAAGCATGATATGCTTACACTACAGCTAGATACTGCCAGACGACAATTAGAGTTTGCCATTAAGAAACGGATGCCATATGTTGTATTTATCCATGGTATTGGAGAAGGTGTTTTAAAATTAGAACTCCAGTATCTACTAGGTAGGTATAATAATGTAGCATTTTATGATGCGGATTATAAAACGTACGGACTTGGTGCCACTGAAGTCAGGATATTTCAGAATAAAACCTCTTAATTATTCAGAGGTAATCGTAGAGCTAGAACTGTAAGTTCCCAAATTGAAAGAATCGTAACTAATAATACCTAGGTCCACATTATTGATAATAAAAGTTGTGGTCACCGTTCTTGTATATTGATTCTGTATAAAACCACTATCTCCAAAAGCTTCCATAGCATCAGGATCTAAAAACCTTGGCGTACCTGGGTTTGGAGATGATTCTTCAAAATCATCGATAGGGTTAGTGTTTTCATTTTCGTCCTCTAAACGGGTTAGTATACCATCTCCATCATCATCATCATCTAAATAATCTGGAATACCGTCATTGTCAGTATCTCTTGGGTTCGTTAGAGGGTTGTCATCACCATCGGCATTATCATCTTCATTTCGGGTAGGTACATTGTCGTTATCATCATCCTGATCTATATAATCAGGAATACCGTCACCATCACTATCTTGATTAGTAGATTCATTTTCATCTTCATTAGAAATACCATCATCATCAGAATCTACAATAACTGAAGTGGCTACAGCTTCCCCGGAGTCTGCAGAAAAATCTTGGGTCACTACTAAATCCGGATCGGCAATAATGTTGCAGAATGTAGGCTCTTGATTATAGGTTCTGTAATTAAAGAGTACACTACTGCCATTTATATTTAATGTAGTTTCGAATGGGGATTCTTCGGGACTAAAAATAAGATCATTAGCAGTAGATCTATCAAAAACTAAACTCAATGATTCATTGGGATTAGTTTTCGTTTCATAAATAATGTAATCTTCTGTATTGTTATCGCAAAGTTCTAAATTCCCTTGAAAATCAAGCTCTACAGTAATGACATCGCCATCATCACATGAAAAAAGAAAAAGTGCAACTAAAACAAGAGATAGAAAATTACGCATATGCTAAGATTTAAGACAAAAATAATGCAATTATAAAATTATAACGGGACATAAAGAAAATAATTTTATTTGCAATATTTTTGCCTCATGCAAGAGATATATTTAGATAATGCAGCCACAACAAGTTTACGTGAAGAAGTCATTTTGGAAATGACTAATGCCTTAAAATTAAATTATGGAAATCCTTCCTCTACACATAGTTATGGAAGAACATCCCGTAGTATCATTGAACAATGTAGAAAAGACATTGCTAATCTTTTTAAGGCGACGCCCTCTGAGATCATATTTACATCAGGTGGAACTGAGGCCGATAATTTAGTACTCAGAAGTGCTGTAAGAGATTTAGGAGTTACGGAAATCATTACGTCTTCAATTGAGCATCATGCAGTATTACACACCGCAGAACAGCTTCAGAAAGAATATATGGTAAAACTGTCTTTAGTTGATTTGAATACGAAAGGGGAAGTCAACTTGGAACATTTAGAACAATTACTAAACACTGAAGGCAAAAAGATCGTTAGTTTGATGCATGTGAATAATGAGATAGGTAATATTCTAGATATTAAACAAGTTGCTGATTTATGCAAACAATATGATGCCCTATTTCATAGTGACACAGTACAGTCTGTTGGACATTATGTGATAGATTTAGAAGATGTGAAAATTGATTATTTGGCGGCTAGTGCCCATAAGTTTCATGGACCAAAAGGTGTCGGTTTTTCTTTTGTTAGAAAGTCTTCAGGCCTAAAGCCGTTGATTTTTGGAGGCGAGCAAGAAAGGGGGTTCAGAGCAGGTACTGAGGCTATACATAATATTGTGGGCTTACACAAGGCCCTAAGAATGTCTTACGATAATTTGAAAGTAGAAAAAGACTATATTATTGGATTAAAGCGCTATTTTATTGAACAATTAAAAGCTAAATTACCCGGTGTGCATTTTAACGGTCAGTCTGGAGATTTAGGTAAAAGTACATACACATTGGTTAACGTTTGCTTGCCAATGCCTCCTGAGAAGGCTGCAATGCTTCAATTTCAATTGGACTTAAAAGGAATAGCCTGCTCAAAAGGAAGTGCTTGTCAGAGTGGAAGTACACAACAATCTCATGTATTGGCTTCAATACTTGATGAAGAGTTATTAAAACGACCATCTGTACGATTTTCTTTCAGCAAGTACAATACGAAAGAAGAATTAGATTATGTAATTGATACGCTGTATCAGTTTACTAATTCTTAACAATTACTTTTTTGGATAAGATAGCTCCTTTTTGGGTTACTATGTTTACAATGTAAACACCATCACTTAGGGAGTAGGTTGATAACTGATAGTGGTTTTGTATGTCAGAAAACCTTCTGTTCACAACAATTCTACCACTAATATCTACAAGCGATATACCGCTCACGTTTATAGAATTTGGATTGATGACTTCCAATAGAGATTTGCTATTGTTCTGAACAACTTTAAAGTCATCAGTATTAAGGTCATCATTACTGAGTGTTTCCGGATTTGTAAAGATCACTTTGAAACGTTCAGTGTAGGTTCCAGGTTCTATATTAATAGCGTAATCTTGGGTTCTAAGATTTACATAGACATCGTTATCTACATCAAAAAGGTATATGGGTTGAGAGTCGTTGAAGTTTTGCACATCATATACTCTAAATCGAAGAGGCTGTTGCTCTTCAACAGTTACAACTAGTGGAATTTGTAACGATGTTTCATAATTAAAAGCTTGTATAGAGTAGGGTTTCCCATCGTGAATCCAAAAAGCATCTGAATTTAAGTTTTGAGACCTACTGGCTTCAAGTCCATAGTCAAACCCATCGGTTGCAGTATGGTGAAAATTCATTAATAATTGTCGCGTGTATTCATCATTACCGACTGTAAAGTCAACATTAATTCTAAAGCGCTTATAATCTTCCGGTACAATATTCAACCCATCTTCAGTATATTGAATTTGATACTCTTGATCGACATCGTCATCGTCGTCATCGTCATCATCATTAGTATTACTTCTAAAGAAGAAACTATTTCCATCAGACTCCTTTTCGTAAGCCCTCATAGCATTAGTAGTACGAACCGTTCCGCTGGTAGTGCCTTCAACCATGAAACCCTGACCAACAGGGATATATCGGCGTGCTATTTTGGAACCATTCTGTCCGGGTGGGGGCAGGTCATATGCATTATCATTTTCATCATAAGTAAAAAATACTGCAGGTGTAGTAGAAGGATTTGTGCCATCTGAATTTATCGTAAACTCAAAATAACCACCAATATATTCTTGGAGTACGTGTGATTCTACTGAATTATCTTGTTCCCAGTAATAAAGTGTACCAGTTATATTGCTAGAGTTGTTGGTGTCATATAAAAATGCGACAGCATCCATTGCACTCGGATACGGGTTGCCAACTAGAGTAAATACACCATCTGCTACAGAATTTGATATGGTACCATTGTTTGGTTTACCTCTAAAATCATAGGTCTGATTAACTACGGGATTTCCACTGGTTCCTTTCATTGTAAAACCTAATCCTGCTGCAATATTACCTGTGCTCCCAGCATATAACCAACCTGTATAGCTATCTGAAGCTATAAATGTCCATAACCATCTGTCAGATATAGTTAATGGAGACGAGTTTCCGTCAAATCCCTGAGTAAAAGCAGAATCTTGACTATCTATAGGGTCTAACGGTGTTGATAATAACGGGTCATCTATAAGGTTAACTCTGAAGTTTTCATTGCCAAATGCTGAGGAATTGTTTCCTACAGGAGAACACCAATAATTATAACTCCATTGGTTCACAGTACCAGTTTGATAGATACTAAGTTGACCTAAACCAGAATTTCCAGTAGTTCCGGTACCTTGGATTAACTGTGCTTCGTTTCTTAAATAAAACTTTGAATTGGCGTCATCAATATTGACGTCATCGGTGACGAATATAACTTCGTCAGTGACATATATGTAGGCATCGTTCTGAATGCTCAGCTGAGCATTTGCAACATTAACAAGTGCTAATATTGCTATAACTAAAATCTTCTTCAAGGCAACAATTTTAGCTACAAATACTATTAATTATAGGGTATCAATGTAGCATATTGATGCCCAAATTTATAAATTTTTTATTTAAAATGGTGATTTTATCCTAAAATCTTGCCGTTAATCGTACATTAAACACTCTAGGCGTTAGAAAGTTAGGGATGGCAAATTGAAGTTTACTATTAACATCTCTAACCCATGTGTTGGTAATTGAGTTCTGATTATTGAACATGTTATAAATCTCAAAACCAAGGGAAAGCTCTTTAAATGTCTGTTTCCATTTTGTGTTATATGTCTTGTTCTGATCTACCAATACATATAAAATACCCAGATCAGCACGTCTGTAATCCCTAAGACGGAATTGAAAATCATAAGGGTCTGCAAAACTTGGAGAACCTCCAGGTACCCCCGTATTATATACTAGGTTGAGATACATCTTTAAATCGGGAATGTTTGGAACATAATCCTGAAATAGAACACCAAACTTTAGACGTTGGTCTGTAGGTCTTGAGATATAACCTCTATTATCTATGTTTTCTTCAGTCTTGAGATATCCAAAGCTAAACCATGACTCTGTGCCAGGAACAAATTCGCCATTCAATCGCATATCTAATCCATAGGCATATGCTCTGGCATTGTTTCTAGCTCGGTATCGGATTCTGACATTCTCTATGGTATAGGGATTGACATCGGATAAGCCTTTATAATAGGCTTCTGTTATGAGTTTGAATGGCCTGTCCCATATATTAAAACTATACTCGTTGCCTATAACAACATGAAAAGATTGCTGGGCTTTCACTTTTGGTCTCACAATACCAGAGGAGTCTCTGAGCTCTCTATAAAAAGGAGGTTGGTAGTATAATCCTCCAGCTATCCTAAACAACATGTCCTTATCCCAGTCTGGTTTTATAGCAAATTGAGCCCTAGGACTAAATACAGTCTGAGAGTTACTTTCAATACCATCACCATTAACTGTCCAGCTATGACTTCTTACACCGATATTATAGAATACATCATGCTCACCGAATGTGGTACGTTTACTATATTGTGCAAAGGCTTGTAAACGATCTATTTGTACATTATTTCGGGCTCTTACATTCTGGAATGGTGTTAGTGGCCCGGAGAAAGGTTGATCAGGTTGTAAATTTGGAATGGCAAGATCCGGTGGTCTTATAGAAAATCCGGCAGAATCAATAACTTCCCATTCTACCAGACGATCTCTTATATCTTCATGAGTATATTTTACAGACCATTCAACTTCAGACTCATCATCAATTTTATAATCACCACGGTGTTCAACATTGGCGATCAATGCATCTAAATCATTTCTGGCATGTGTGAGTTGAGAACCAATCCCTTCACTAAATTCAACTTCACCTAAATCTTCATCACCAATATTTGTGTTGACTTCACCCAACCTGTATTGCGCCAAAATATCAAAGTATTCTTGCTCTTGTGTATGATATGCTGAGGTAATTAACTTTAGAGTGAGGTCGTCATTTACAAAGTAATTGGCTTTAAAAGCTCCAAAAACAGTTTGGTATTGATCTTTTTCTTGCCCTTCATAGAAAACCAAAAGAGCTAAGGGGTTTTGTAAAGTGCCAAAATTGGTTTGTCGGTTTTGAGGTTCAAAATTATATTGATTAAAAGAAATATTGCCTAAGAAATCGAGTTGAAACTTATCAGAAAATCTATAAGAAAGAAAAGTCTGAGCATCTGCAAATACAGGCTCTACATTACCATCAGTTTCTAAATTATTTAATATTAAACTATTGTCTCTATATCGTAAACCAACAATGCCTGAAAACTTTGAGTCATTAGAAACAGCCTCTGCAGCAACACTTCCTCCTAGTAGACTTAAGTCAGCTCTTACACCAAACTTAATAGGTTTACGATAGGTAATGTCTAGAACAGATGATAGTTTATCTCCATATTTCGCTTGAAATCCTCCTGCAGAAAAATCTACATTCTGAACTAAATCTGTGTTTACAAAACTCAATCCTTCCTGATTACCAGATCGAATTAGAAATGGTCTGTACACTTCAATTTCATTGACATAAACTAAATTTTCGTCAAAATTTCCACCTCTAACCGAATACTGCGTACTTAACTCGTTAGAGATATTGACACCAGGTAATGTTTTTAAAATATTTTCTACACCGGGTTGGGCTCCTTTTATGGTTCTTACTACCTCTGGCGATATAGCAGTAACACCTTCTAAAGCTTTTTTCTGGTTACCGTCAATAACTACAGTTTCTATCTGAATGGCATTAGATTTCATGACTGGATTAAACTCATAAATCTGTCCATTTTTAAGGTTGACAGTAATTTCTACACGACCGTTAGAAAGGTGTGTAAAAACTAGAGTAACCTCCTGATCAGAAGGTATTTTTAATAAATAAAAACCATTTTCATTTGTAGTGGTTCCTTGTACGCCATCTTTTACCTTTATATTAACGTCATTAAGCGGAAGTTGAGCTTCATCAAGTATGACACCCTTTATAGTAGCTGTTTGCGCTTGCAAACCATATAACACTGACAAAAGGAATAATGGTATAAGTAAAAAGCGTTTCAAATAGGTTTAAATTTTATTTTCTGAAAAAAGTTGCTTCAAATGTAGAACTATTTCCGACATTATCAGTCACAATGATCTTTAAATTATTTTTTGTCTCTTTAACGACATCATCATTAAAATCGTGTACTAGCATACCAGTTTTGTAATCATATTCCATTAAAATCCATTTGCCATTTACTGTGGCTCTGTAATTACTAATACCAGATAGGTCATCATCAATCTTCACTTTTAGGTAGCGATATTTACTCAGCCATTTTTTATCATGAAAGTTTGTGGGTTTAATGGTAGGAGCTATAGTGTCTGTGGCTAGAGCATAGGTGCCAAATATTTTACTCCTTGCAGACAAGATGTTTCCTTTTCTTTTTGTGGAAACATACGATGGACTCTTTTTATAACCATATAAACGCGCTATAAACAACTTGGTTTTATCACCATCTTTATAATTACTGATGTCGTATGAAATATTAAAGTTCTTTTTTAATGGAATAACATTTTTGTGTAAAAATAGGGTGTCACAATGCACTTTATAGTCGATAAGGGCATCTTCATAAAGACTATTAGGGAAAATGTCGACCTTTATATTGTCTTGTGCTAAATTTGTTGTAGAGGCACTAGATATAAGGGTTTTGTCTGCATTTTCGGATGCTGAATCAGCAATAATCATACGGTCAAACTTACCTTCAATAGGAATTGTAATGTTACTGGTATTGCCTTTGTAATCGCGTATCTTTATGTTATATACAGATGCGGTACTGTCTTCAATTCTAAGATATCCTTTGTCTGTATGCGTTTTATAAAGGCTAAGTGGATTGTTTTTTTCAATGAATAATTTCTGAATCCTAGATTTTTTTGTTTTATATACTTCAAAATCGATGAGTCTATTGATATGCTTGCTTTCATCAAAACTAAAACGTTTAAAGTCTATTTCTAGGCTTTTATTGCCGTTGAAAAATGTAGTTATGTTATTGACTCCATTACTATTTGGTGCTAAATCTTGCTTATCATAGGTAACTACTCCAAAACCAATCTCGCCATATGCTTTGACTTTTTCTACAGCATATTCACCATTTTTTTTAGGAATTAAACGCAATTTCACTCTCTTGTTTTCCCCATTAACAGAGGAAGTATCATTTTTAGGATATGCATAGATAGCAGATACAAAAGGTCGCCTTGTATCTTTAATATCTATACCAAATAGCATGGGGTTTATGGGTCTTTCTGCATTATCTCTGATCTCAAAATGCAAATGCGGCCCTCCAGAACCTCCGGTATTTCCAGAATAAGCAACAATTTCGTCTGTAGATATTTCTAATTCGTCTGCACTTGGAAATACTTCCACTTCATAACGCTCTTTATCGTATTGACATTCTTTGATGTAGGTTTCAATTTTGGGAGAAAACTTCTTTAAGTGTGCATACACAGATGTATACCCATTTGGATGGGTGATATATAATGCTTTTCCATAACCGTAATGCGATACTTTTATACGACTGACATAACCCTCAGCAGCAGCATAAACTTTAAGGCCTTGCCGTTGTTGGGTTTTGATATCTATTCCAGAATGGAAGTGATTAGAACGTAATTCTCCGAAAGTACCAGACAAGACAAGAGTGATATCTAGCGGATTCCTAAAATAATCTTGAGGGTATTCTGTTTGAGAAAATACCATGAAAGGTAAAAAGATGAGGAGCAGAATGTGTTTCATATAATGGACTATTATGGCTAAAATATTAATTTGAATATTAATTCCAAAAGTTATGTTTTCAATTATTTACATAATGATTTAATAACAATATAATTATGATTTATAAAAATTATTGTAAAAGCATTGGGTTTTTTAGAATAGGTATGTTAACTTTGTTTTAATAGTATTGTTCGTGCTAACATGAGTAAAATTGAGGATATTGTTGATGCCTTAGAGAATAAAATCAGTAAGGTATTACATAAACAGGAAGTTTTAAAACAGACTAATGCCAAGCTCTCCAAAGAGTTAGAGGATCATCAACAGAGAATACTTCAATACCAGGAAGAGATATCGACTTGGACAGAAAAATATGAAACACTCAAGATAGCAAGCTCAATGCTTGGTAGTGACGAAAATAAACGAGAAACTAAGCTCAAAATAAATGCACTTATAAGAGATATTGATCATTGTATTGCTCAACTATCAGATTAGTGTAAAAGGTTCATAAATGGCGGAACAGCTAAAAATAAAACTCTCAATTGCCAATAGGGTATACCCATTGACGATAAATCCAAGTCAGGAAGAAGGGTTAAGAAAAGCTGCCAAGAAGATTGAAGGAATGATTAGCCAATTTGAGCAAAATTATTCTGTTAGAGATAAGCAAGATGTATTAGCAATGTGTGCGTTACAATTTGCAACTCAAGTAGAACAAAAAACAATAGATAAAGAGTATATGAATGAAGAAGTTCAGGACAAGTTAGTTGCTTTGAATGAATTGCTTAAAGCTCATATATAACTCGTACGTTCTTTAAAATATACTAAGGTTACTGCCTACATTAGTTATTATTTTTTGATAAACTCAACGTTAATTCTTTAAAAAGGGTGAGTTTAAGTTGTAAAATCGGGCTGCCTCAGAGCAGATTTTTGACCAGCTTGTTAGCCCTAAACTTGTTTTTAAGGAGTTTATACAGAATGCAAAACTGATGTAGGCTTTTTTTATATACTAAACTAAATAACTAACATGGATACTAACACAATACTCTACATTGTTGGAGGACTGGTATTAGGAATTATACTAGGATATATAATCGCAAAATTTCTTGAAAAGAGTAATGCATCCAAGCTTATAAAACAAGCCGAAGCAGAATCTAAATCAATTCTAAAGCAAGCAAAGTCGGATGCAGAAGCTCTAAAAAAAGACAAAATATTACAGGCCAAAGAAAAGTTTATAGAACTTAAGGCAGAACATGAAAAAGTGATCTTATCTAGAGATAAGAAAATGGCTGAGGCAGAAAAACGCACAAGAGATAAAGAATCTCAAGTCTCCAATGAACTTTCAAAGGCTAAAAAATCGAATCAATCACTAGAGGATAAAATAAAAGATTACGACTTCAGGCTAGAGTTTTTGGATAAGAAAAAAAATGAACTTGAAAAGGCTCATAAAAATCAAATCAAACAATTAGAGGTTATTTCTTCTCTTTCTGCTGAAGAAGCAAAAGAGCAGCTTATAGAGTCATTAAAGGAGGAGGCCAAAACTGATGCTATGGCTTTTGTACAAGATACTGTAGAGGAAGCTAAACTAACCGCTCAGCAAGAAGCTAAGAAAATTATTATTAATACAATTCAGCGCATTGGTACTGAAGAAGCCATTGATAATTGTGTGTCTGTATTTAATATCGAATCCGATGATATTAAAGGACGAATCATAGGTAGAGAAGGGCGTAATATTAGAGCTATTGAAGCAGCCACAGGCGTAGAGATTATTGTAGATGACACTCCTGAAGCTATCATTCTTTCTTGCTTTGATTCTGTTCGTAGAGAAGTTGCCAGGCTGTCATTACATAAACTAGTCACAGACGGAAGAATACATCCTGCAAGAATTGAAGAGATCGTAAAGAAAACTCAGAAACAGATTGAACAAGAAATTATAGAAGTAGGTAAGCGTACTGTAATTGATTTAGGGATTCACGGATTGCATCCGGAACTTATTAAGTTAGTAGGACGTATGAAATACCGTTCTTCTTATGGACAAAATCTTTTACAGCACTCACGAGAAGTTGCTAAATTATGTGGTGTTATGGCTGCAGAATTAGGCATAAACTCTAAACTTGCAAAACGAGCAGGATTACTTCATGACATTGGTAAAGTACCAGATTCTGAAGCTGACATCGAGACGCCACACGCCATTCTGGGGATGAAATGGGCTGAAAAGTACGGTGAAAAAGCCGAAGTGTGCAATGCCATAGGAGCTCACCATGACGAAATAGAAATGACTACGCTTCTGTCTCCAATTATACAAGTTTGCGATGCTATATCGGGAGCTAGACCAGGCGCTAGACGACAAGTATTAGATTCTTACATTCAGCGTTTAAAAGATTTAGAAGCTGTTGCTTTTGGCTTTACTGGTGTTAAGAAGGCTTATGCTATACAAGCGGGTAGAGAATTACGTGTTATAGTAGAGAGTGAAAAAGTTTCTGATGATAAAGCAGCGAGCTTATCGTTTGAGATTTCTCAAAAGATACAAACCGACATGACCTACCCAGGCCAAGTCAAGGTAACGGTGATTAGAGAAACAAGAGCAGTCAATATTGCTAAATAAACCTTATAGTATAAATTTAAAAAGCATCCTAAATAGGGTGCTTTTTTATTTTCTAGGATGATAGTTGTTTAGGACTTTACTTAAGTGAGACCTGTCTATATGGGTGTATATTTCTGTAGTTGTAATACTCTCATGCCCAAGCATCATTTGAATAGCTCTTAAATCTGCACCATTTTCTAATAAATGTGTCGCAAATGAATGTCTGAATGTATGTGGCGAGACTTGCTTTTTAATTCCAGTTTTCTCAACCAATCGCTTTATAATTGTAAATATCATGGCTCTTGTCAGTTGCTTTCCTCTTCGGTTCAGGAATACAATATCTGTACTGCCTTTTTCGATAGCTTGATGATTTCTAATATAGTTTAGATATAGATTGATGTATTTCTTTGTAGTGTCACTTACAGGTACAAAACGTTGTTTGTTTCCTTTCCCCGTAACTTTTATAAATCCCTCTTCAAAGTAAAGGTCGGAGACTTTTAAATTTATGAGTTCACTTACCCTTAAACCACATCCATAGAGTGTTTCTAGTATAGCTCTGTTGCGCTCTCCCTGTGGTTTACTCAGATCTACGGCTTCAATGAGTTGATCGATATCATTTATAGATAGCGTATCAGGCAGTTTTCTTCCAATTTTAGGAGAATCAATAAGATCTAAAGGGTTAGTAGACCGATAGTCCTCAAACACCAAATAATTAAAAAAGGTTCTCAAGCCCGATATAATTCTTGATTGTGACCTTGGGCTTAATTCTTTAG
Source organism: Winogradskyella sp. (assembly GCA_965230605.1). Lineage (GTDB taxonomy): Bacteria > Bacteroidota > Bacteroidia > Flavobacteriales > Flavobacteriaceae > CBDDLD01. Next base: position 1,399,596 of record CBDDLD010000004.1, read on the forward strand.
AAATATGATATATAAACTCTTGAATAGTTTGAGTAGAAATATCTAGAGGTGTAGCCTTGTCATTGTTGTCCAATAGATACCTTGTTAAACGCTTTATATCGTACTCATAGTTATCAATAGAGTTCTGAGAAAGCCCTCTTTCTATGCGCAAGTAGTGTTTATAATCGTTGATAGCATTGTCCCATTTCATACATTAAAAAGAGGCGATTAACGAGTAAAATTAATACATTTCCTACGTATTTCGTCGTATTTTGCTTAAAAATTGTTAATAATTATTTTATTAAATGATTGATTTTCAATATTTTAAAAAATTATGTTTATAAAATTGTTGATAAGTAAGGGGTAAAACTTTATTTTTTGAAAAAAAAGTGCTTAGTTTGTTATAATCAATTTTAAAACTTAGAAATTATGAAAAAATTTTTTGTAGCTGTTTTTGCAGTTTTTGCATTTGCTAGTGCAGGTGCGCAAGGACAATTCAATGCAGGAATCAGTGGTGGTATACCAATAGGTGATGCTGGTGATTTGGCAACTTTTGCTATTGCAGTAGACTTAGGATACCTTTTTGAGATATCTGATAGCTTTGATGCTGGTGTTGCTACTGGTTATTCTCATTCCTTTGGTGATGAAATCAATGGATTTGAAATAGACGATGTACAATTTATTCCTGTTGCTGCTTCTGGACGTTTCGAAGTAGCTCCTAGCTTCACCTTAGGTGCAGACTTAGGATATGCTATTGGTATTAATGATGGTAATGATGGAGGTTTCTATTATTCACCACGAGCACAGTATAGTGTTTCTGAAGCTATAGACATTGTTTTAGCTTATCGTGGCGTTAGTGTAGATGGAGGTTCTTGGGATATCATTAGTGCTGGTGTAGAGTTCGGTATAGACTAATCCAAATTTGATTAATAGCAAGAGAGAGGAGGCTTAGGTTTCCTCTTTTTTTATGCATAAAAGTCTCAAAATTAGTCAAATAAGAAAATTCTTGTTAATTTTTTATAAATCTGTTTGGACAATAAGTGTCCAGGACATACATTTGCCGACCGATTTAAATTTTAAAACTTAATCTATTATGAAAAAATTACTTTTAACTGCTTTAGCAGTATTCGCTTTTGTAGCAGTAAACGCACAGGATGAAGATAAAGGAAATGCTTTATCTGAAGGAAACTGGTTAATTGAAATCAACACAGGATCTTGGACAACTGGTAGTACTGCATTTTCATTAACTTCTATTGATGGAAATACAGCTTGGGCTGCTGGTGGAGAAGCTGGTTACTTTGTTATCGATAACTTAGCTATTAAAGCTGGTCTAGGTTACGCTGATTCAGATTTATCTGATGGTACTTTTGTTTACAAATTAGGTGCTAAGTATTACATTGCTGGTGAGTTTCCTGTAGGTGTAGATTTCACTGGAGCTTCTAATGATGGAAACAATGCTAACTGGGTAGGTGTACAAGGTGGTTATGCATGGTTTGTTGCAGACAATGTAAGCATTGAGCCAACTGTTCGTTACAACATCACATTAGACGAAAACGATGCTGATAGTGCATTCCAAGGATTAATTGGATTTGTATTTCACTTCTAATACATAGTAAAATATAAAGTCTAAAGGGAAGCTGTAGCTTCCCTTTTTTATTTTTAATACTTTTAAGGCATGAAAAGACTTATTATTATCAATGGTCCTAATCTAAACCTATTAGGGAAGAGAGAACCGGAGGTATATGGTTCAAAGGATTTTGATAACTATTTGAAAGAATTAAGAGATCGCTATTCTAGTATAGAGATTGAATATTATCAATCTAATGTTGAAGGTGAACTCATAAATAAAATTCAGGAAACTGGATTTACTTATGATGGAATCATATTAAATGCTGCAGCATATACGCATACCTCAATTGGTATTGGTGATGTTGTGAAGGCTATTGAAACTCCGGTAATAGAAGTTCATATTTCCAATACATTTTCTAGAGAAGAATTTAGGCATTTGTCTTATATTTCGCCCCATGCCAAAGGCGTAATTATTGGATTTGGACTAAAAAGTTATGATTTAGCTGTAGATTATTTTTTAAAATAGTATTGCATGAAACAACTTGTTTTTCTTATTGTACTTACGGGTTGTGTATTTAATACTAATGCTCAGACAGGTTTTGGAATTAAGACCGGGCTTAGCTTAACTTTTTTTAATGAAGTTCAAGGTAACTTTGGGGAAGACCCGCAAACTGATATCGATTATTTTGGAGGTGTTTTTTTGGATATTTATATAACTGAAGCATTTCATATACAACCCGAGTTATTATATAAAGGCTTAGGGGATTTCGAATTTTTAAATGCGCCTATTTACCTAAAATATAATGTCGGAAGCAACTTCAGTATACTTGCGGGCCCCAGTTTAAATTATTTCTTCAACTTTTTTGCAAATAATTTCAAAGTAAGAGGAGATGTCAGTTTTGCTTATCATCTCTCAAAGGCGTTAGATGTTAATATGAAAATCAGCTTCGGATTCGAAGAAATATCGCCTAATGTACTTTTTATTGGTCTGGGGTATAGGTTATAAAAAAAGCGACCCATTTGGATCGCCTCTATATATTCTTAAAATTTGCTTTATTTATTACAGGTGAATTACTTCATCGTAAGCGTCAGCAACAGCTTCCATAACGGCTTCACTCATTGTAGGGTGAGGATGAACAGCTTTTAAAACTTCATGTCCTGTAGTTTCAAGCTTTCTTCCTAATACGGCCTCAGCAATCATATCTGTAACACCGGCACCGATCATATGGCAACCTAACCATTCTCCGTACTTGGCATCAAAAATCACTTTTACAAAACCATCTTTGTTTCCGCCAGCACTTGCTTTACCTGAAGCAGAAAATGGAAATTTACCAACTTTAATATCGTAACCTTGTTCCTTAGCTTGTGCTTCAGTAAGTCCGACACTAGCAATTTCTGGAGAACAGTATGTACAACCTGGGATATTCCCATAATCTAAGGCCTCAACATGCTGTCCGGCTATTTTTTCAACACAAAGGATACCTTCAGCAGAAGCGACATGCGCTAACGCTTGACCCGGAGTCACATCTCCAATGGCATAGTATCCTGGGATATTGGTCTGATAATAATCATTAACAAGGATCTTATCTCTATCTACGGCTATACCTACATCTTCTAATCCAATGTTTTCAATATTCGTTTTTATGCCTACAGCAGAAAGTACGACATCAGCTTCTAATACTTCTTCACCTTTTTTAGTCTTCACAGTAGCTTTAACGCCTTTGCCAGACGTGTCTACCGATGTGACCTCAGCTGAAGTCATTATCTTTATGCCACTTTTCTTGAAACTTCGCTCTAACTGCTTAGAAACTTCATCATCTTCAACCGGTACTATTTTTGGCATATATTCTACTATGGTCACTTCAGTACCTATAGAATTATAAAAGTAAGCAAACTCTACGCCTATAGCACCAGAACCTACAACAATCATTTTCTTAGGTTGCTTTGCAAGGGTCATAGCTTCTCTGTATCCAATCACTTTTTTGCCATCTTGCGGTAAGCTTGGCAATTCTCTAGATCGCGCTCCGGTAGCTATAACAATATGGTCAGCACTATACTCTTTACCTTCAACATCAATCTTCTTGCCAGGTTTTAGTTTTCCGAAACCTTCGAGAACATCAATTTTATTTTTCTTCATTAGGAACTGCACGCCTTTACTCATTCCATCTGCAACACCACGGCTTCGTTTTACAACAGCATCAAAATCGTGCTCTGCATCTTTAACTTTTAAACCATAGTCTTCAGCATGCTTTAAGTATTCAAAAACCTGAGCAGATTTTAATAATGCTTTAGTTGGAATACATCCCCAATTAAGACATACACCACCAAGGCTTTCTTTCTCAACTATTGCAGTTTTAAACCCCAATTGTGAGGCTCTAATAGCAGTTACATAACCTCCAGGGCCACTTCCTAATACTATAATATCATATTTACTCATATGTATCTTTTTTGATCTAAACTTGAAGCCACGAAATTACGAAACGTAAATGGAAAAAGTAAATTCAACTCTACAAATTCTGTAATAGTAAATAATGCTATTATTTACCTTCAACTTTAATATTACAAATCATCAGTGAAATGACGTTTACCTGCAGGTTTGGAGAACTTTTCTTTATTATAAGACTTAGATTGTCCTTTGGCTATAGACAGTGTTTTCCAGCTTTCGCCTTTATGAAGTTTGCCTAAAAAAACTATTTGACCAATATGGTATGAATAGTGGCAAAGCTGTCTGTTAATAGCTTCTGTAACTGTATGCCCCTGATTTCGTATGTGTATAATACGATTCAGATCCGAGGCAGTCAAAGGTTCTATAGCACTAAACAAACATGCCCAACCTCTTTCCCAAGCTTCAAGCATGGCCTCAGTATCATTAAAATCATCAACAAATTCTTCATCACGTTTTCGCCATTCTTTTTCACCGTCCTCAGTTAGGAAGTTTGTCCAACGGCTCAGCATATTACCAACAATATGTTTTACAATAATGGTAACGCTATTAGAATCTTCAGAAAACTCATGCTTTAGTTCGTCAAAACTTAATTGACTAAATGTCTTATCTCCAAGAGATTTATAATATTGAAATTGCTTTATGGCACTGGTAAGATAACTCTCCATTAGTTGTTACTTGGTACAAATTTTAAGGCAACACCATTTATACAGTGACGTTTCCCTGTTGTATTTCTTGGGCCATCATTAAACACATGCCCTAAATGTCCACCGCAAGTCGCACAATGCTCTTCAGTTCTTGCATATCCTATCTTGTAATCTGTAGTGTATTCTACATTACCCTTAATCTCACGATCAAAGCTTGGCCATCCGGTTCCAGAATCAAACTTATGCTCACCTTTAAACAAAGGGGTGTCACAAGCAGCACAGTGATAAGTTCCGGCTTCATAATTTTTATTTAATGGACTTGTAAATGGTCGCTCTGTACCGGCTTTTCTCAACACATAATATTGCTCTTTAGTCAATATCTCTTTCCATTCTGCGTCTGTTTTACTAACAGGATATACTTTTGCTTCTTTTTTAGTCTTTTCTTGGGCTAAACCATTGCAAGAGAAGAATAATCCAACCAATGCTAATATGGCAATCTTTTTCATACTATAAATTTAAACTTTTTTGTTGAATTTATAGTCGTCTAAACTGGTTTTAGATTACGAAAAAAGCACTTTTATTTAGTAAAACATTGTTAAATTTATCTATAGTTAAACTAATGACTACAGGATGTATTTAATAATATTAATATAAGATGTGACATTTTTAAAATTATGGTGTCATAAAATCGTAACGAATTTTGTAATTTTAATTGCATCATAAATCCATCATAAAATGAAACTCAAAAAGAAAATTCTTGGTGTAGTTGTAGTCTTAATATTTGTATCCTGCGCAACTAACCCATTTACAGGTAAAAAAACGATGGCATTTGTATCCAATGATCAATTGTTTCCTATGTCATTCCAGCAATATAATCAGGTAAAGTCTGAAAGTAAGGTCATCACGGGAACAAGTGATGCTCAAATGATAACTAGAGTAGGGGAACGTATTGCAGTAGCAGCCGAGCGTTGGTTAAATGCTAATGGATACGAAGCTTATCTGAAAGATTATAAGTGGGAATATACTCTAATAGAGTCTGAGCAGGTAAATGCATGGTGTATGCCGGGAGGTAAGATTGCTTTTTACACAGGAATATTGCCTATTGCTCAAAATGAAACAGGGATCGCAGCCATTATGGGGCATGAGGTTGCTCACGCTCTGGCTAATCATGGTCAACAGCGTATGAGTTCTGGAATGCTCCAACAAATAGGAGCCGGTGCTGTACTAGTTGCTACTAGTAAAGAAAGTTCAGAAAATCAGCAATTGTGGATGCAAGCCTATGGTGCGGCGTCTACTATTGGAGGAGTATTACCGTTTAGTAGAAGTCATGAAACTGAAGCCGATAAGATAGGATCATATCTAATGGCTATTGCTGGTTATAATCCGGATGAGGCTGCAGAATTATGGAAACGAATGAAGGCTAATAGTGGCGGCAATGCCCCTCCAGAGTTTTTAAGTACGCACCCAAGTAATGACACGCGTATTGCCACACTTCAAGAATTAGCACCGGTAGCTAAAGCAGAAGCCCGTAAGTTCGGGGTGACTTCGTTTAGACCAATTAATTAATATTCTATTAATAATAATTTATTTACTTTAGGAGCTGTTCTTTTTTAGAACAGCTTTTTTTATTAATACAATAAATTATGAGTGAACTTAAAAAAGGAAGTAAAAAACTCTTACATGCTTGGGCTTTTTACGATTGGGCTAATTCCGTATATCCTTTAGTTATATCTTCAGCAGTATTCCCAATATTTTATGGTGCTTTAACTATTATAAAAGATGAAGATACGGGTGAAATACTTAATGATACTGTAACTTTTCTAGGATATGAGTTTAATAACGATTCTCTCATTAGCTATGTCACAGCATTCAGTTTTCTCATAGTTTCATTTTTATCACCCATACTGTCTGGAATATCAGATTATGTAGGTAATAAAGAATCTTTTATGAAGTTCTTCTGCTACATGGGGGCTTTAGCTTGTATTGGCCTGTATTGGTTCTCATTAGATAATTTAATCTTTGGACTTTCTTGTTATGTTTTAGGTTTGGTTGGTTTTTGGGGTAGTTTAGTGTTTTACAATTCCTATCTGCCAGATATTGCATACCCGGAGCAACAAGATAAAGTTAGTGCCAAGGGATTTTCTTTAGGCTACATTGGTAGTGTACTATTATTATTGGTAAACCTCGTGATGATATTGAAATACGATTGGTTTGGATTTGAAAACTCTGGTCAGCCTACAAGAATAGCTTTTGTAATGGTTGGAGTTTGGTGGATACTTTTTGCGCAGTATACATTTAAATACCTTCCGACAGGTACTCATGAAGGGCATAAAGTCACAAAATCAGTGTTAATGTCTGGGTACAATGAACTAAAAAAGATATGGAAGGCGGTTAAAAACAATAAGATATTGAAACGTTACCTTTCGGCTTTCTTTGTGTATAGTATGGCAGTGCAGACAATTATGATCGCAGCCACCTACTTTGCAGTAGAGGAATTAGACTGGGGAACACAAGACTCCACTACCGGACTCATTATCAGCATTCTTTTAATTCAACTTATTGCTGTAGTTGGTGCAAATTATACGGCGAGGTTATCTAAAAAATTAGGAAATATAAAGACACTTATTATTGTCATATGTATTTGGATCGTAATATGTGGGTTTGCTTATTTTGTAGTTACACCAACGCAGTTCTACATTACAGCTGCATCTGTAGGTCTTGTTATGGGTGGAATTCAGGCGTTATCTAGATCTACATATAGCAAACTTATTCCTGAAAATTCTGAAGATACAGCATCTTATTTCAGCTTTTATGACGTCTCAGAAAAAGTTGGTATAGTTATAGGTATGTTCCTCTATGGCTTTATTGCTGAGCTCACAGGTAGTATGAGATATTCCATCGTGTTTTTGATTACGTTCTTCATTGTAGGAGTTCTCATATTAAGTACGATCAAAAATAGTGTGCTACATAGCGATTAATTTTTAGTATGTTTGTTGTCGCTAAATCATTTTATTTATGAAAAAACTACTTATATTTTGTTCATTTTTAGTCCTTTTTACAGCTTTTACTTGTGAGAATGAACCTCTTGAAGGAGATTTTGTCACTGGTGAACTATCTTGTGAAGATGCAGCCATTAATACTGCCAATGCAGCTCTTGCGTTCCTGAATGTCAATGATGATAATTACACAACCTTATGTAACGCATATAAAGATGCTCTTGAAGCTCAACTTGGTGCCTGTGGTGATCCCGATGGTAGTGTGCAACAAGCTATTGATGAATTGGGAGATTGTACTTTAGACGAACCTAGTGGTTTGGTGGGAACATGGAGACTCACAGCTTGGAATGGGGAAGAGCCAATAGATCTAAATAACGATGGTGTAGAGAGTACGAACTTCTTAGATGAGATGGATTGTTACAACAATGAAACTATCGTTTTTAATGATGATAATACTGGAGTGGCGATGAGTACATCTTATGCAGATTTTGAAATATTTATTGAAGTTGGAACAACAGATTCTTTTGATTTTACAGTGACCTGTATACAAGAGGAAGAGAATACCAATGTTACCTGGTCACAATCTGGTAATACAGTGACCATTACTGACCCAAGTGGATCCTCAGATTGGACTCTAGATGGAAATACCTTATCTATAACCATTCCTGAAGGTTTTACGGTAATTAACACAGATGACGTTACTGTGTCAGTAATCCAAGATTTAACTTTCGTTTATACCAAGCAATAAGCTATCAATACATAAATAAAAAAAGGGCTACAGTTAGTAGCCCTTTTTTTATTTATGTTAAGCACTGATAATTAATTTTGGATACTTCCAGACCCCACTACTTTAGTATCTTCTTTTGTTGGGTTTCCTCTATATTCGATATCTCCGGAACCAGCAACTCTAGCTTTTAAAACCCCATTACATACAACATCTGCATCTCCAGAACCAGCTACAGATACATTGGTATTGGTTGCATCAAGTCCAAACCCATGAAAGTCACCAGACCCAGCAACGCTTGCATCTAGATCAGTCGTTTTACCTTTAAGAGTTAGGTCACCAGAACCAGCGACACTCCCTTTAATTTTAGATGTTTGAACATTTAATATGATATCTCCAGACCCTGCTAAAGATACATTTAGGTTAGATACTGAAATAGTGCCTTCATTCCATACATCCCCAGATCCAGCTAAAGAAACACTACTGATATCTTTATATGGTACAGTAACAAGTATTGGCTTATTCTTACTAGGTTTTAAATTTTTTCCTTTAGCAACTTTGATAATTAATTTACCATTCTTTACTTCGGTTACTATGTGCTCTAATAAATTAGATTCACCCTCTAATGTAATTTTACCTTCGCTGCCTTCTACAAGCTTGAAGTCCATAAAACCGGCACATTTTATGCCGTCATAATCTGATGTAGTTCGTGTTACTGTTGTAACATTACCATCACCTTTTATTCCTTTTTTTCCACCCCACCATTGTCCATAAGACAGAGAAGCTACCATTAAACAAGGAATTAATAATTTTAATTTTAGATTTTTCATGACTAACTGTATTTAAATAATTTTAATTGATGTTACTTTTTCTTGAATGTTACACTACCATATTCCGAATTTATGGTTACTGTATTTCCTGAACCAGGATTACCATGGTACCCTTCATAATATTTATCTCTTGATTGAATACGACGCTTGTTAAACTCAAAATCATCTGTATTTCTCAAACCGGCATTTTGTAGCTTTATGCGAAAGTCAAAATTATATCCAGAGTCGTATCCAATAGTGATACCCGCATAATCAGACTCAATATCTAAATTACCAGCGTTTGAAGCCATACGATCAATTTTAATAGAACCATAATCAGACTTAATGGATGCATTTTTATATATGGTGCCTAATCTCACGGCTACATAATCACCATTTCCTGTAACATTATTGGCGCTGTTGATTGTAATACCGTTATAATCACAATTGTAATTTACATCTTCTGCTACTTCAATTACAGACTTTGTGTAGTCTGCATTAATATCTAAACTTTTCGCTTTGGCAATTGTAAACCCACTATAATCAGCATTGATCTTACCACTTTTAATGTACTCGAAATAACAATTTCTACTATAGTCAAAATTGATAATATTCCCATCCGCCATAAGCTCTTTAGTTGTGATCTTACCATAATCACAATTAAGCTGCGCTTTTCCTTCTAGTTTGTCTAGATTGATGCCTCCATAATCATTGTTTAGGTTCACATTATTTGTAGCAGGGATTTTAATGACGTAATTGATTTCCATTTTCAATTTACTCTTCTTACCCCAGTTCCACCATGAGTTGCTTTTCTTTTTACCAAACATGGTTTCAGCAGATACCAGATTGTTAGATGATGAAAATTTAACATCTATCTCCTCTAATCTTTTTTCTACTTTTTCTTCATTATTACCGCTTACCTTAATGATGATATCGAACTCAATCCGATTTTCGTTCCATGTAATGACATCAATATTGCCGTAGCTATTATTAACTTTTAATGTGGCATCTGGGCTCACATCAAATGATTTTTGCATGCTTTTTTCCTTAGTGTATTTTGCTTTCTCTATAGTTTCACACCCTTCAGCAAAAATTATAGAAGGTATTAAGAGAAAGATAATAGCTAATCTAGATCGTAGTAGTTGTTTCATCATTATTTTGTTTTAATTGCTTATAGTTTTCGATATGTTCTAAGACATTATTTAACACATCAATTCTGTTTTGGAAATTGGAGATCATGGCGTAGATGACTCTTTGATCACCATCACTTTCTTTTAGATCTTCTTTTAATAAATCGTATTTGTCCTCTAAAGCTTTTAACTGCCGCATGGCATGGTATATGATTTCTTCAGTTTCAGGAGAACGCTCTAGCTCTAACTTTTTAAGCTCATTTTCTATAGTAACATTAAAGAAATCTTGAGTTTCAGACAATTCTGGTGATACACTGGCTAAATCAGATAACTCAGGTTCTGTATTACTAAATGTCGTAAACAAAGCGGCACAGATCACAATTGAGGCAGCAACAGCTAATAGAGGCCTCCAGAGTGAGGTGTTCTTTTTGTTGTCCTGTCCATCGGATTCGAGACGTTTTAAGAAACGACTTTCATGCCCTGCCGTGGGTTCATGAATATCGAACTGACCATCGAGGCTCTCAAATAATTGATCTATTGAATCTTTTTTCATCAGTTTTATATTTCAGCCATAGGCTGTAATTTTTTTCTAAGGCTTTCTTTAGCTCTAGAAACAAGTGTTCTACAATTGGCATATGAAATGTTCATTATTTCCCCTATTTCTTCATAATCATAGCCTTCAATAAGATGCAGTGTTATGGCCACTTTATAATTTTCTTTCAGGCTTTCAATGGTCTTCATCACATGCTTTACTTTACCATACTCTAGGTCAGACACTTCAATACCACTTTCATCTTCAACTTTATAAAGAACATTATCTAATGCCACTTCATTATGTTTTGAGCTTTTGTTGTAATCTTGTATACTATTATTGATTACGATCCGTTTTAACCATGCTCCAAATGTATTCTTGTCTTTAAGACTGTTTAATTTGGTAAATGCGGTCAAAAATGACTCTTGCATAATGTCTTCAGCTTTATAAGGATCGTTAACAATTCTTATCGCTGAGTTATACATTGCTTTGTAATACCGATTATATATCTCTAGTTGTGCACGCTGATTACCAGCAAGACAAAGCAACAATAGCTGTTCTGTATTTTGATTGGTTAGTGGCAAAAAAACAAATGTTTTGATATATAGATTAGCATAGTCATCAACTGTTACAGTTTATTGCAAAAAAGATTCATTTTTATTTCTGCAATGGCACAAGAATTGAATTTATATAAATGTAATTAACTTTATAATTACGGTAAATAACTGATTATCAGTATAAATTTACATTTTAATTAAAATATGATAATAGAATTCAGTCATAATTTAATGACAGAATGACTTATAAATACTATGGGAAAGTCTAATTTTTTAAGCCTTGACAGTTTGTCATTTCAGGATTTCGATGAAAACTCTGAGTTAATTCCTTTAATGACTCCGGAAGATGAGGAGTTGATTAATAATGAAATATTACCGGAATCCTTGCCTATACTACCTCTAAGGAATACCGTTTTATTTCCAGGTGTGGTTATACCTATAACAGCCGGAAGAGATAAATCTATCAAATTAATTGAGGACGCTAACAAAGATGGTAAAGTCATTGGTGTAGTTGCTCAAAAAGATGAGTCTATAGAAAACCCGACTGTAAATGATATTTATAAAACAGGAACAGTAGCACGCATTTTAAAAGTTCTAAAAATGCCTGATGGTAATACCACTGTTATTATTCAAGGTAAGAAACGTTTTATGGTGAATGAAATGCTGAGCGAGCAACCATATTTTAGAGCAACCATATCTGACCTGTCTGAGAGCAAACCAGAGAAGGATGAAGAGTTTACTGCTATTATTGATTCTATAAAGGAACTCTCTTTAGAAATTATTAAACAAAGTCCAAACATTCCTACAGAAGCCACATTTGCCATCAAGAACATAGAGAGTAACTCGTTCTTGGTAAATTTTGTGTCTTCTAATATGAATCTAAGTGTTGAAGAAAAGCAAGAACTTTTGAAGATAAACGATTTAAAAGACCGTGCACTTTCAACATTAAAATACATGAATCTTGAATACCAAAAGCTTGAATTAAAGAACGATATTCAATCTAAGGTGCAGAGCGATATGAATCAGCAACAACGTGAATACTTCTTACATCAGCAAATGAAACAAATACAAGAAGAACTTGGTGGCGGCGTATCATATGGCGAAGAAATTGAAGAGATGCGTCAACGTGCAAAAGAAAAACTTTGGGACGATAAAGTAGCTGAGCATTTTGATAAGGAGCTAGCTAAAATGCAACGCATGAACCCACAAGTTGCTGAGTATTCCATTCAGCGTAACTACTTAGACTTGTTCTTAGATTTACCATGGAATGCATTTAGTGAAGATCAGTTTGATCTTAAACGTGCTAAAACCATATTAGATAGGGACCACTTTGGGTTAGATGATGTTAAGAAACGTATTATTGAGTATCTGGCTGTGTTGAAGCTCCGTAATGATATGAAATCGCCTATACTATGCTTGTACGGTCCTCCGGGCGTAGGTAAAACCTCTTTAGGAAAGTCAATTGCTGAAGCATTAGGACGTGAGTATGTAAGGATATCTTTAGGAGGATTAAGGGACGAAGCAGAAATTAGAGGCCATCGTAAAACATATATTGGAGCCATGCCAGGGCGAATCATACAAAGTCTCAAGAAGGCAGGGACTTCTAATCCGGTATTTGTATTGGATGAGATCGACAAGTTATCCGTAGGAAATCAGGGTGACCCTTCATCTGCAATGTTAGAGGTTCTAGATCCGGAACAGAATAGTGAATTCTACGATAATTTCTTAGAAATGGGGTATGATCTGTCTAAGGTGATGTTTATTGCAACCTCTAACAGTTTAAACACCATACAACCTGCATTAAGAGATCGTATGGAAATTATAAATGTGACCGGATATACAGTAGAGGAGAAGATAGAGATCGGTAAGCAGCATTTATTGCCAAAACAATTAAAAGAACATGGATTAGATAATTCTGCATTGAAGATTGCTAAGCCACAATTAGAAAAAATAATAGAAGGTTATACTAGAGAGTCTGGTGTAAGAGGGTTAGAAAAGCAACTGGCTAAAATGGTACGCTATGCTGCTAAAAACATTGCTATGGAAGAAAACTATAACGTCAAAGTTTCTAATGACAACGTTATAGAAGTGCTTGGTGCCCCACGTTTAGAGCGTGATAAGTACGAAAACAATAATGTTGCTGGTGTAGTTACTGGATTAGCGTGGACTAGAGTTGGAGGTGATATCCTCTTTATTGAATCTATTTTATCTAAAGGAAAAGGAAGCCTTTCAATCACAGGTAATTTAGGTAAAGTAATGAAAGAATCTGCTACTATTGCTATGGAATATATAAAGGCAAATGCGGACAAATTTGGAATTAAGCCTGAAGTTTTTGATAAGTACAACGTTCACATACATGTGCCTGAAGGAGCCACGCCAAAAGATGGCCCTAGTGCCGGAGTTACCATGCTTACATCATTAGTATCACTGTTCACGCAGCGTAAAGTGAAGAAGAGTATTGCAATGACTGGTGAAATTACATTGCGAGGAAAGGTATTACCGGTTGGAGGTATTAAGGAAAAAATATTAGCAGCCAAGCGTGCTAAGATTAAAGAAATTTTACTTTGTGCTGAAAACAAAAGGGATATTGATGAAATTAAACCAGAATATTTAAAAAGTCTTAAATTTCATTATGTGACCGATATGGATGAGGTGTTAGATATAGCACTTACCAAGCAAAAAGTCACTAATGCAAAATCACTATAACACTATAAAACCTCAGTATTTAACTGAGGTTTTTTCTTTTCAAAAAATAAAAAAATCATATCATCGTTTTAAGATAGATTTAGTTATTTTGCAAAATCTATGATTAAGAGGATTACTACCTTGTTTTTTCTTGTTGGCTCCATGTCCTGTTATGCACAATTAGGAGGCGAGGCTACGTATCAATTTCTTAATCTTGTATCATCACCTCGACAAGCTGCTTTAGGCGGCAAAATCATCACTAATTTTGATCATGATGTTACGGAAGCCCTATATAATCCGGCATCTCTGAATGCAGATATGCACAATCAATTAGCAGTTAATTATTCAAGTTATTTAGGAGGTATAAGTTACGGTACAGCTGCTTATGCTTATACATGGGACCGACATGTTCAAACATTTCATTTCGGAGTCACATATATCAATTATGGAAGCTTTGACGGATATGACCTTAATGGTGTGTCTACCGGCACCTTTAGTGGTAATGAAGCTGCTGTATCTGCAGGGTATAATTATAATATTCCGTTTACAGATTTTTATATAGGTGCTAATGTAAAGATCATAACATCTCAATTAGAGCAGTACAATTCCATTGGAGGTGCTTTAGATATAGGAGCGATGTATATTAATGAAAAGCTAGATTTTCATGCTGCAATTACAGTTAGAAACTTAGGAACTCAGTTCACTACTTATGCTGGTCAGAATGAACCTTTACCTTTTGAGGTTAATTTTGGAATGTCTCAAACCTTAGAAAATGTACCGCTCCGCTGGCACCTAACTTTAGAAAACCTTCAGAAGTGGCCAATAGGTGTTTCAAACCCAGCCAGAGCTACTACAGATTTGGACGGTAACCAAACTCAAGAAAAGGTCGGATTCTTCAATAATGCGCTTCGACATCTAATTTTAGGGGCAGAATTATTTCCAGATCGAGGATTTAATGTTAGATTGGGCTATAATTTTAGAAGAGCTGAAGAATTAAGACTAGAGAATCAACGCAATTTTTCTGGTTTATCTTTCGGTGTAGGTATAAAACTTAATAAAATGCGATTTAGTTATACCCATGCACGTTATACTAGTGCAGCGAACACCAGCTTTTTTGGCCTTCAAATAGATTTGCAATAATGAATAAAATAGTCATCGCTATAGATGGATTTTCTTCTACAGGAAAAAGTACAATAGCTAAACGTTTAGCAAATGAGCTTGGTTACATATATGTAGATACAGGTGCTATGTATAGAGCGGTTACTTTATTTGCTATCCAAAATAAACTTATTAGCGAAAAGGTTTTTCTGAAGGAAGATTTATTAAAGGCACTAAAAGACATACATGTCACTTTTAAATATAATGACAGTTTAGGATTTGCGGAAGTTTATTTAAATGGTAAAAATGTTGAATCAAAAATTAGATCTCTAGAAGTTTCGAGTTACGTAAGTGAAGTTGCCACCTTGTCTGAGGTCAGACAAAAATTGGTAGAACAGCAACAGTCTATGGGTAAGGATAAAGGAATTGTTATGGATGGACGTGATATAGGAACTGTTGTTTTTCCAAATGCAGAGTTAAAACTTTTTATGACTGCTTCTGCTGAAACAAGAGCCACAAGACGTTATAAAGAGCTTATTGAAAGAGGTGACAAACTCAGCTATGAGCAAGTTTTGGACAATGTGATATATAGGGATCATATAGATTCTACTAGAGAGGATTCTCCTTTGCTAAAAGCAGAGCAAGCTATAGAGATAGACAACTCTGAACTTACTATAGAAGAACAACTGGTTTCAATTTTAGGACTCGTATCAGAAATTTTGAATAAAAAAAGCGACTCTTAAAAGAGCCGCTTTCATCTACATTAATTTTAATGTTCTATAGATTAGGGATGATCAATTCCTGATCAGGAAAAATGACATCCGGATTCTTTAAGATGTCTGTATTTGCTGCGAAAATTTCTTTGTACTTCATTGCATCACCATAATAGTGTTTTGCAATTTTTCCTAATGTATCTCCTGAAACTACAGTGTGTCTGTGAAATACAGACTCATCTTCAACCTTAATGTCAGCAACAATATCTGAAGGATTGTCACCGCCAATAGCTTTTATCTTATCCCAAATCAAATTTTTCTCATACTGAGTGTTTGCTGTACCTTCTACTTTTAATACACCATTGTCTTCCGATACATTACCGTCCTTGATGTTTAAAGTTTCCCCTAGGTCTAGTACGTCTTGGTATTTTGCTTTTACCATAATAATTGAGTTTTTAAATTAATAGTATTGTAAATATATCAATTTAAATGCCAAACTTTTAGTATTGACAATTCAATTTTTTAACATTTCTACGCCCCAATAAATGATGTTTTAATAGTCTAAATATTTTGGTTATCAGAATATTAAATTGTATTTTTGCGCTCCTTTTTTAGCGAACGTTTGTAAAGAATAAAAAGGAAGACGTTAATTTATATGTAATACTTCTGTGACTTTTTCGCGAATTCTTTTGAAAGCTGCAGAATACAAATCAAATCAGCAATGGCTGAAAAGAAAACAAAAAAAGCTGAAGTTGAGGCAACTGAAGCTATAACTGTGGAAGCACCTGTAGTGTCTGAAGCTCAAGCTAATCCGGAAAAATTCTTAAAAGAATTTGACTGGCACAACTACGAAGAAGGAATTGAGCAAGTTGAAGACAAAAAACTTAAAGAATTTGAAAAATTAGTATCTGAAAACTTTGTTGACACTCTAGATGACGAAGTTGTTGAAGGAACAGTGATTAATATAACTGATCGCGATGCCATCATTGATATTAATGCAAAGTCTGAGGGTGTTATTTCATTAAACGAGTTTAGATACAATCCAAATTTAAAAGTTGGAGATAAAGTAGAGGTACTTATTGATGTACGTGAAGATGCTACAGGACAATTAGTATTATCGCACAGAAAAGCTCGTGTTATTAAAGCTTGGGATCGTGTAAATGCGGCACATACAAGTGGAGAGATCGTAAATGGTTTTGTTAAGTGCAGAACTAAAGGAGGTATGATCGTAGATGTATTTGGTATTGAAGCCTTCTTGCCAGGTTCTCAAATCGATGTGAAGCCAATTAGAGATTACGATCAGTACGTAAATAAAACTATGGAATTCAAAGTGGTTAAAATCAATCACGAATTCAAAAATATTGTAGTTTCTCACAAAGCGCTTATCGAAGCAGATATCGAAGAGCAGAAGAAAGAGATCATTGGTCAATTAGAAAAAGGTCAAGTATTAGAAGGTGTTGTTAAGAACATTACATCATACGGTGTATTTATCGACCTTGGTGGTGTGGACGGATTAATTCACATTACAGATTTATCTTGGTCTAGAATTAACCACCCAAATGAAATCGTTGAGCTTGATCAAAAGTTAAACGTTGTGATCTTAGACTTTGATGAGAACAAATCTAGAATCCAATTAGGACTTAAGCAGTTAAGCAAGCATCCATGGGAAGCTTTAGCTGAAGATGTAAAAGTTGGAGATAAAGTAAAAGGTAAAGTAGTCGTTATTGCTGACTATGGTGCATTTATAGAAGTTGCTGAAGGAGTAGAAGGGTTGGTGCACGTTAGTGAAATGTCATGGTCTACACATTTACGTTCTGCACAAGATTTCGTATCTGTTGGAGATGAAGTTGATGCACAAATTTTAACATTAGATAGAGAAGAACGTAAAATGTCACTTGGTATTAAGCAATTAACTCCAGATCCATGGACAGACATTACATCAAAATACCCAGTAGGCTCTAAACACGAAGGCATTGTACGAAACTTTACAAACTTTGGTGTTTTTGTTGAGCTAGAAGAAGGTATTGATGGATTAATTTACATCTCTGACCTATCTTGGACTAAAAAAATTAAGCATCCAAGTGAATTCTGTAATGTCGGTGATAAATTAGATGTTATTGTACTTGAATTAGATGTTGAAGGTCGTAAATTAAGTTTAGGGCACAAACAAACTACAGAAAACCCTTGGGACAAGTATGAGACAGAGTTTGCTTTAGAAACTATTCACAAAGCGGCCATCTCTGAAGTTGTTGACAAAGGTGCTACTATAGAGTTTAACGAAGATATCGTTGCTTTTGTACCTTCACGTCACCTTGAAAAAGAAGACGGAAATAAGCTTAAGAAAGGTGAAGAAGCAGAATTCAAGATTATTGAATTTAATAAAGAATTCAAAAGAGTAGTAGCTTCTCACACAGCTGTGTTTAGAGAAGAAGAGGCAAAAATTGTAAAGGCAGCAGCTAAGAAAGCAGCCAATGCAGCAGCAGAAGCTAAGCCAACTTTAGGTGATGCTAATGATGCGCTTCAAGCTCTTAAAGATAAGATGGATGGTAAGAAATAATCATATAATCCTATAATAACAAAAAAGCCTTCTCACATGAGAAGGCTTTTTTGTTATTGGTTACTCAAATATTTTAGTTTAACTTTGCCGTCCAAATACGTTTGGAATTCACATGAGTCAAAAAGTATTACTTAATTCTAAAGAAGTAAATATCATCCTTCACAGATTGGCTTGCCAACTTATTGAAAATCACAATAACTTTTCTCAAACTGTACTTATAGGCATACAACCTAGAGGAAAATATTTGGCAGAACGTTTAGCTAGTATGTTAAAAGAGGACTACAAAATTAAAGACCTTAATTTAGGTCATCTAGATATTACTTTCTTTAGAGACGATTTTAGACGCAGTGATAAACCGTTAGAAGCTAATACAACTGAAATAGATTTTATAGTTGAAGACAAAAACGTTGTATTTGTTGATGATGTGTTATACACAGGACGAAGTATAAGAGCTGCTTTAACAGCGATACAATCATTTGGAAGACCTAGAAATATTGAATTATTAACCTTAATAGATAGACGTTTTAGTAGACATTTACCCATTCAACCTAATTACAGAGGTCGGCAGGTAGACGCTATTAACGAAGAACGTGTAAAAGTAAATTGGAAAGAAAACGAAGGTGAAGATTCTGTATATCTAATTAATAGTTAAACGCATGAGTGAATTAAGTGTAAATCACTTACTAGGAATAAAATACCTTAACGCTAAGGACATAGAACTTATTTTTGAAACTGCTGATCAGTTTAAAGAAGTCATCAACCGACCAATTAAAAAAGTACCTTCGTTAAGGGATATCACTATTGCTAACTTATTCTTTGAAAATTCTACACGCACAAAACTTTCTTTTGAATTGGCAGAAAAACGATTGTCAGCTGATGTTATTAACTTTTCTGCTTCACAATCATCTGTAAAGAAAGGGGAGACCCTTATAGATACGGTTAACAATATATTATCTATGAAAGTAGATATGGTTGTAATGCGTCATCCTAACCCTGGAGCAGGTGTGTTTCTCTCCAAACATGTAGATGCAAGTATTATTAATGCCGGAGATGGTGCTCATGAACACCCAACACAGGCCCTATTAGATTCATACTCAATTAGAGAGAGGCTGGGCAGTGTTAAGGGAAAAAATGTAGTGATTGTGGGTGATATACTCCATAGCAGAGTGGCATTGTCTAATATATATGCACTACAATTACAAGGAGCAAACGTTAAAGTATGTGGCCCAAAGACATTAATACCAAAATATATAGAAAGTCTAGGTGTAAAAGTTGAAACCGATTTAATAAAAGCACTTAACTGGTGTGATGTAGCCAATATGTTGCGTGTGCAAAATGAGCGTATGGACATAAGCTATTTCCCATCTACACGCGAGTATACACAGCAATTTGGAGTTAACAAGGAGATTCTGGATGGATTAGACAAGGATATTACTATTATGCATCCCGGTCCAATTAATAGAGGTGTAGAAATCACGAGTGATGTTGCCGATTCTAAACAGGCAATTATTTTAGATCAAGTTGAAAATGGAGTTGCAATTCGTATGGCAATTATTTATCTTTTAGCTTCTAAAATCAAACACTAGTCTAATGATCTTTGATACAGATGGAAATATTTCCATAATCACCCAAGAAAAAGTTTCTGTGATTAACCTGGTGAAAGGGATCGAAGAAGCTTATGAAAAACTAAAGTTTAATAATATTATTGTTATCCTCTCTAGCCTTAAACCGGTGAGACTGCATGATATCATTGAATTTTTGAGGCTCTCTAATACACATCGAAGTTCAAAAAAATCTTTCGTAAT
Organism: Winogradskyella sp.; assembly: GCA_965230605.1. Lineage (GTDB taxonomy): Bacteria > Bacteroidota > Bacteroidia > Flavobacteriales > Flavobacteriaceae > CBDDLD01. Next base: position 1,419,840 of record CBDDLD010000004.1, read on the forward strand.
AGTGTCTAATAAGGTCAATGTAGATGAAATGCCAGATGAGATAATTGTCGTACCAACATTACAAGAAGCCTATGATATTATTGAAATGGAGGAAATGGAACGCGATTTAGGTATTTAATACATGAAATTAACAATACTAGGCTGTTACAGCGCTACACCACGAACTAATACTAACCCTACATCACAGGTTCTTGAGATCAACAATCATATTTTCTTGATTGATTGTGGAGAAGGCACCCAAGTACAATTGCGAAAAAACAAGATCAAGTTTTCTCGCATCAAGCACATATTTATATCCCATTTGCATGGCGACCATTATTTTGGTCTTGTAGGACTCATAAGTACGTTTAGACTACTCACCAGAGAGGCTGACCTTCATATCTATGCGCCTAAAGGCCTGAAAGAAGTCATCACAATGCAAATGAAACTTTCCGATTCGTGGACCAACTACCAATTGATATTTCACGAATTAAGTTCAGAAACCTCAGAACTCATTTATGAAGACGATAGAGTAGAAGTACATACGATACCCCTTGACCATCGCATATACACCAATGGATTTATTTTTAAGGAAAAACCAGGGGAACGAAAGCTAGATATTAATGCTGTACTTAATGCTAATATTCACAAATCCTATTTTAGAAAATTAAAGCTAGGTGCAGATGTTATTAATGAAGACGGGCAATTAGTGAAGAATGGTGATGTCACCAAAGACCCTAACCCAACAAAAAGCTATGCCTATTGCAGTGATACAGCTTATAACGAAAGTATTATTCCTCTTATAAGTAAAGTTGATGCATTATATCATGAATCTACATTTTTAGAAAAGAATGGGAATTTGTGTAAACCAACTAAACATAGTACCGCCATTCAGGCTGCGACAATAGCAAAAAAAGCTGACGTTAAGCAATTAATTCTAGGGCATTATTCTACACGGTATGATGATCTAACACCATTTAGAGAGGAGGCAAACACTGTTTTTGACAATGTTCTTTTGGCCGATGATGGAAAAGTATTTGAGATTTAGTTTAGCTCTGCCAACTGCTGTACCCAATTAATAGCTTCGTCTAAGCTTTGAGCTCTTTTAAAGCTAATTGCTGACATTTGCTTTTCAATATTGGCATTCATATATGTAGAATGTCTATAGCTAACTATTGAAGCAGCTATTAAAATACTATCGTCTTTATCAAAGTAGGACCACAGAATAGGTTCAATAGAGTACGAATTTACTCTATTAGCAATATATGCCAAACGTTTATGGTTTCCATAATGTGACCGAATAGATGTCAATAGTTGATCGAGCTTATTCCAATTAAAGTGCTCACCTTCATTAACTTCCATAATAAAAAAGTCCTGACACAAATAAATGGTGCCAAATTCTAAAGTCAATTTTTGATTTGATAAAGTAGTAGCGTAAGGGGAATCTTCAAACCGCATTTAGGAATTTTTTCCTAAAAATACAGTTTTTTTGAATGAAATGAAAAATTGAAGTACCTTCGTGTAGTTATGGAAAAAGACCTTAGCAACTACAGAAAGTCCTATGATAAAGGTGAATTACTTAAAAAAGATGCGCCTATAAATCCAATAGAATTATTTAGGGATTGGTTTTTAGAAATCGACAAATACTTTCCCGAAATAGAAGCTAATGCCATGACACTTTCCACTTTTGGTACAGATAATTATCCTAAGAATAGGGTAGTACTTCTTAAGAAATTTACTTATGAAGGTTTCATATTTTATACAAATTACAACAGTGAAAAGGGCAAAGCTATAAGTAAGAATCCAAGAGTTTGCCTATCATTTTTTTGGCATGGAGCAGAGCGTCAAATTATTATTAAAGGTGCCGCCGAAAAAATAGCAGCTAATCTAAGCGATGGTTATTTTGAATCTAGACCACGTGGAAGCCAATTGGGGGCAGTTATTTCTGATCAAAGCGAGGTTATTGAAGATAGAACCTATTTAGAAGAAAAACTGAAATCTTTAGAAGCTGAGTATGAAAACAAACCTATTGAGCGACCAGATTATTGGGGAGGCTATATTGTAAAACCCGTTGAAATTGAATTTTGGCAAGGAAGACCTAATAGACTGCACGATCGGTTAAGGTATCAATTACAATCAGATTTTGATTGGAAAATCGACCGTTTATCACCATAAAACCCTTTTTTTAAAACATCGTTTAAATGCGTTTAGTTTCGATTAAACGTTATTTTTTTACATTTTTATGTGCATTTCATCGATTATTTGCATTAAAAATCGATGAAATGCACGTTGTTTATCGATTTTAACATTTTGTTAACGGAGATCGCTTTATAGTGCTATTACATTAGTAATCCCAAATCAAAACTTAATCTACTTATGAAAATTTCTACGATTATGCCGGTGTTGGCAATTGTGACCCTCTTGAGCTTTTCATCTTGCTCAACAGAAAGTTTCCCTGAGGAAAAGATTAATTTAGAATTAACTAATCCCCCTCTAGCTAAAGAAATTGAAATTGAAATTTTAGAGCTTATCAATGACCATAGAATAATCAATGGTTTAAGCCCTCTAAATGATCATGGAACAATAAAAGCTGTTGCTTTTACGCATACAGATTACATGATAGAAGTTGATAATGTATCACATGACAACTTCTTTCAAAGAAAACAAAGTCTACAAGATAACGCTGATGCCACTGTGGTCTCAGAAAATGTAGCTTATGGTTTTAGTTCAGCTGAATCAGTTGTGAATGCTTGGCTTAATAGTGATAGTCACCGTCAGAATATTGAAGGAAACTTCACTGATTTTGATATATCAGCAGAGCAGAATGAAGAGGGAAAATGGTATTTTACAAATATTTTTATAAAGCGTTAACCCGCTTAATAAAGTTGATTAATAGCCCCAAAAAAGTCGCATGTTAATGCGACTTTTTTTATTTTAAGGGTGTTATTAATTAAGTGATTATGCTAGAATCTGTTTTTTTGGCAGGTGGGACCTCTTACAATGCAGTCATTACATTAGAAGATTTTCCTGAAAGGAAACCACAGACCATTCATCATTGTAATTATGATGAAACTATTGGTAATACAGGTGCTGGTAAAGCTTTGACATTGTCAAGATTAGGGTATAACGTAACATTTCAAACACTATTAGGTAATGATGCTTATGCCGAAAAGATTAGAAGTCATTTGCAACATCCTAGTATTGCTCTGCATGCAGATATAGATCCAAAAGGTACAGAACGACATACTAATATTATGAACGCTGTAGGTGAACGTATTTCAATTTTCACCAACCCAAGTACAGATACGCCAAAAATCAATTATAATGCTTATAAATCTGCCATACAGGCTTCAAAACATTCCATAATTAATATATCAAACTATTGTAGACACTTCTTACCGATATGTAAGGCCACAAATAGGACGATATGGACTGATCTTCATGATTATGATGGAAAGAATAGCTATCATGAAGATTTTATTAGCGCTGCAGATTTTATTTTTTTAAGCTCTGAAAATTTAAAAGCTTACAAACCATTTATGACCCGAATGATAAATGAAGGAAAACAATTAGTGGTTTGTACACACGGTAGAGAAGGAGCAACTGCTATAGACGCATCTGGCGCTTTTATCGAAATTCCGATAATAGATACTTATGATCTAATCAATGCAAATGGTGCTGGTGATGCTTTTTTTTCAGGTTTCTTCTACGCTTACACTAAAGGTTATGCCCTAAAGAAGTGTATGGAAATAGCTACAATATGTGGTGGGCTTACTGTAGCATCTAAAACTATTTTCAATCCAGATATCAGTATGTCCGTGGTTGAACAAGAATATAAAAAGCATTATGTATAAAAAAAGCAGACCCTATAGGAGCCTGCTTTTTAATATAATTTGAGGGGAAATTACTCTTTTACAATATAGAAGTATGAGCGTCTATTTAATTGATGCTCTTCTTTAGAACATTTCACACCGTTAGAACACTTATTTAGTAATTGTGTTTCACCATATCCTATAGCACTTTCTATTCTATTAGCATCAATACCTCTAGATATGATATAATCTCTTGTAGATTTAGCTCTTCTGTCTGATAACTTCATATTGTATCTGTCGCTACCTCTACTATCTGTATGAGATTCTATTTTAATAACCATTGATGGATGCTTACGCATTACATCTACAATATTCTCTAATTCATATTGTGCATCTGTTCTGATGTTCCACTTATCGAAATCAAAGAATATCGGATTGATAACAATTTGGTTGTCTATAATAAGAGGTACTAAATTTAAATCAGCTTTGTTCACCTTTTCATCTTCATTATCTGTTAATACGTCCTTCTGATCGTTCTTATAATCTTCTTTTTCTGCTAAAACAGTATATTTTTTATCACAATCAACTTCAAATGAATAACTGCCGGATGCATCCGTAGTGTATTCTTCTATCACTTTTCCGGTTTCATCAATCAACCTAACGTTTACTCCAGGTAATAAAACATTTGTCTTATTATCTCTAACTAAACCTTCTAAAACTTGTTTACAATTGTATGCATTGAAACTGTATATATCATCATTTCCTTGTCCTTCTGGTCTATTAGAGGAGAAGTAACCTTTCTTGGTGTCTGAATCTATATAGAAGGCGAAGTCATCGTAACCACTATTATATGGTGTGCCTAAATTTTCAGGATTAGCTCCATCGTCTTTTAAGATATCAGATCTGAAAATATCGAGTAGACCTAAGTTTAAATACCCGTCTGAAGAAAAATACATCGTACTGTCTTTACTAACAAAAGGAAACATTTCACGTCCTTCGGTATTAATCTTATCTCCCATGTTTACGGGCTCTCCATAGCTCCCATCTTCATTAATATCTACATAGTAAATATCTGTTTGACCTAAACCACCATCTCTGTCTGATACAAAATATAAACGCTTGTTATCTGGACTCAATGCCGGGTGACCGGTAGAAAACACATCATCATTAAAAGGAAGTTCCTCAATATCTGACCAGGAGTCACTATTGATACTTGCCTTGTATATTTTAAGATGAGATGTTCCTTTTTTATCGTAATCTAATCTATTTCGCTTCGTGACATTATCTCTTGTGAAATAAATAGTTTTACCGTCATTAGTTATAGCCACAGAAGCTTCATGATATGCCGTATTTACTTTATCAGCACTTAATTCTTGTGCAGAACCGTAACTAGTTTTGCTGTCTTCTTCAGTAAGTGTAATTTCAAAAATATCTAAGAACGGTTCATCATTCCAGCTATACACTTTCTTATCATCATTCCTTGCTGAAGCAAAGTATAACTTGTTATCATAGATATAAGTTCCAAAATCTGAAAACTTAGTGTTGAAAGGGACATTCTCTACAGTTACAACAACGTCTGTACTAGAAACTGATGTAAGTTTACTGTATAAATCTACTTCGTCAGGATCATAGCCTTTTACACGGCTGTCACCGGCTTGCATGGCTTTAAATTCTTTAAACCATTTATCAGCTTCTTCATATTTACCAATACTTCTTAACGATTGAATGTATTTGTATAAATATTCTGAATCTAAATTTTTATGCTGTTTTAATGCTTCACCATACCAAAAAGCAGCCTTTTCAGACTTAGCATTATTGTAATATGCATCCCCTAATCGGGTTAATACGTGAGCACTGCTATCACCTTTAGCTACGACTTTTTCGTATAATTCTATAGCTTTCACATATCCGAAGTTATCGAAAAACTTGTCGGCAAGTTTTTTCTGTCCAAAAGAAAATGAGCAGCTTAAAACAAAAAATAGTATGAATAATCTTGTTGTCATATTGATTTTCTTTTTAGAAGTATCTAGGTGATTTTATACGTTTACTTTTAAATACCTCGAACATTAATAATATTTCGTGTGTTCCACTTGTATATGGTCTAAGGTCTGAAATAGGATACTCATAAGCATATCCGATTCTTAACTGCTTTGATATTTGAAAATCAGCAAGACCACCAATAGCTCCAGCAGATTCATTAAAGCGGTATCCGCCTCCTAACCACAGCTTTTCATAGAATAAGAAATGTGCAGAAAGGTCGAAAGATAATGGCGCACCATTTGTTGCTTTTAAAAGTACTGTTGGCTTTAACTTTGTATTTTCACTAAGATCAAAAACATAACCACCAGTTACATAATAACTTACACGTTCTAAAGCAACATAGTCTATAGTTCCGCTTCCACCATTGTTATAATCCGTATTTAAGATTCTTGGAGCAGATAAACCTACATACCATTTGTTCGTATGCCAGTAAACACCGGCACCAACATTTGGACTCCATCTATTAGATACATCATTGAAGAATGGATCATTTACAACGCTTGGGTCGGTTAATAACTCCTGATCAAGTGTATAATGTGTGAATCCTGCTTTTAAACCAAAGGCTAGTTTCGTTTTTACACCAGTCTGAATGGTATAAGAGAAGTCACCATAGATATATGAAAAGTTCTCATAACCTAATTCATCGTTAATAAATGATAAACCAAGACCGATTTTCTCATTACGCAATGGAGCATGAACAGACAGGGTTTGAGTTATTGGTCCACCTTCAAGACCAACCCACTGACTTCTATGTAATCCTACTGCACTAAAAGTTTGTCTACTTCCTGCATAGGCGGGATTAATAGAAATGGTATTGAACATGTATTGCGTAAACTGCGGTAGCTGCTGTGCAAAGCACATCGTACTACCGAACAGTAATATTGCGATAATGTAAATTCTAGATAACTTCATAGGTTAAGTTTTATTTTGTTGCTACGTAGATTGGGCCTGCAAAAGGTTTTAATCCACTATTTCTTAAATTAATAACGTAATAATAGGTTCCTGTTGGGACTTGATCGGATCCTCCTACCGAGGAGCCATGGGCTTTACCATTCCAATCATTCTGATAATTGTTTGATTCAAATATTTTAGCTCCCCATCTGTTGAAAATTTGTAGTTCAATTACGAACCCACAATCTTCAACACCACTGATCGTAAAGAATTCATTGAATGCATCTCCATTAGCAGTAACCGTTTTAGAGATTACAACATCCTCTTGACCACATGGTAAAACGACACAATCATCATCTATCGTTACATTCACCTGAATTTCAGTTGGACATGGCCCTTCTGTGATCGTATATTGGAATGTATACACACCTAATTCATCTACACTTGCAGGGTCAAATAAACTTCCATTGATCGTAGCATTGCCAGAAACAACACTCCAAGTACCGTTCATATCGAAATCACCTGATAACAGATCAAATAGATCGAATTCGGAATCTTGAATACATCTAGCACTATCAAATGCATTAATCACATTGCTAATTTCTACACTGATCGTTTGAGTGAAAATGGCTTCATTTCCACAATCATCTGTCACTGTCCATGTTCTGATGATCTCATAGTCTTCAAAATCATTAGCTTGAGTATTATCTTCATTAAATACTACTGAAATATCAGTTGAACATGAATCTTCAAATACCAATTCCGGTACTTCAGGGATATCATCACAATCTGCAGTAATATTCTCTTCAAAGTCTGGTGTTACTAATCCTGGTGCAGTTGTGTCTTGTACCGTGATTATTTGTATATGAATCGTATCATTTCCACAATCATCTACCGCAGTCCACGTTCTTTCTATAGTATACTCTCCATCACAAGCACCTTCAGTAATTACTTCTTCAAATGTTACTACAGCATCACTACAGTTATCCGTAGCTGTAAGCGTAGAAGCATCTCCTTCCGGAATACTATCACATTCTACAGTAACATCTCCAGGTAAAGTTTCATTGAATGTTGGAGCTGTTGTGTCCTGTACTGTGATTATTTGTGTATGCGATACTTCATTATCACAAGCATCAGTAGCAGTCCAAGTTCTAGTAATGATAAAGTCACCACTACAAGCACCATCCGTTATTGTTTCTTCAAATGCTATTGTTGCATCACCACAGTTATCCGTAGCTGTTACAGTAGAAGCATCAGGTATGTTATCACACTCTACAGTAACATCAGCAGGTAATGTTCCATCGAATACTGGTGCAGTAGTATCTTCAATAGTAATGGTCTGAACAAGTGTTGTTGTGTTACCACAATCATCCGTTAGAGACCAAGTACGCGTGATTACAGACTCATTGGCACAAGCTCCGGCAGCAACGCTATCAGAGAAAGTAGCATCAAGAGTAGTATCACAGTTATCTGCCTCATCGGTTACATCACCAGTCAGTGTCAGATCATTAGGATCTTGATCACATTCGATAGTAATATCAGCTGGTACCGTAAATGTAGGTGCAGTAGTATCTTCAATAGTAATGGTCTGAACTAGAGTAGTAGTGTTACCACAATCATCCGTTAAAGACCAAGTACGCGTGATTACAGACTCATTAGCACATGCTCCGGCAGCAACGCTATCAGAGAAAGTAGCATCTAAAGTCGTATCACAGTTATCTGCCTCATCCGTTACATCACCAGTCAGTGTCAAATCATTAGGATCTTGATCACATTCGATCGTTAGATCAGCTGGTACCGTAAATGTAGGTGCAGTAGTATCTTCAATAGTAATGGTCTGAACAAGCGTAGTCGTATTACCACAATCATCCGTTAAAGACCAAGTACGCGTGATTACAGACTCATTAGCACACGCTCCGGCAGCAACGCTATCAGAGAAAGTAGCATCAAGAGTAGTATCACAGTTATCTGCCTCATCAGTTACATCACCAGTTAGTGTCAGATCATTAGGATCTTGATCACATTCGATAGTAACATCTGCTGGTACCGTAAATGTAGGTGCAGTTGTATCTTGAACAGTGATTACTTGAGTATGTGTTGTTTGGTTTCCACAATCATCAGTAGCCACCCAAGTTCTTGTTAATGTATAATTAGATTCACAATTACCATCTGCACGAACTTCATCAAACGTTACATTAGCATCACTACAAGCATCATCAGCAGTAAGTGTATCTGCAGCAGGTACCGCATCACATTCTACAGTAATGTCAGCAGGTAATGCTTCATTAAATGATGGAGCAGTCGTATCTTCTATAGTGAATGTTGCAGAAGTAGATGTACTATTTCCACAAGCATCAGTAGCAGTGAATGTCACTGTAGCTGAACCAGTAGCTCCACAATCATCAGATAATTGAGAGAAGTCATTAGACCAAGTTACAGCAGAACAGTCATCAGTAGCAGTAGCACCACCATTAGAGTTTAACCAATCGTTAAGTTGCGTCAGGTTACCAGAACCGTCACATTCAACAGTTAAGTCAGCCGCATCAGTAACTACTGGTGCAGTAGTATCTTGAATAGCATAAGTTGCAGTCGTTGTAGCTGTGTTACCACAAGCATCAGTAGCTGTAAAGATCACTTCTACAGGACTAGAACAATCAGAATTAGCACCATTGTAGTTATTAGACCATGTAACATCACCACAGTTGTCTGTAGCTACGGCACCACCATTATTGTCTAACCAATCTTGGATTTCACCGTTGTTACCATTTCCATCACATTCAACAACAATATCAGTTGCTTCAACAGTGATCGTAGGTGCAGTTGTATCTTCAATAGTAATGGTCTGAACAAGTGTTGTTGTATTACCACAATCATCCGTTAGAGACCAAGTACGCGTGATTACAGACTCATTGGCACACGCTCCGGCAGCAACGCTATCAGAGAAAGTAGCATCAAGAGTTGTATCACAATTATCTGCCTCATCGGTTACATCACCAGTCAGTGTCAAATCATTAGGATCTTGATCACATTCGATCGTTAGATCAGCTGGTACCGTAAATGTAGGTGCAGTTGTATCTTCAATAGTAATGGTCTGAACAAGTGTTGTTGTATTACCACAATCATCCGTTAGAGACCAAGTACGCGTGATTACAGACTCATTGGCACACGCTCCGGCAGCAACGCTATCAGAGAAAGTAGCATCTAAAGTCGTATCACAGTTATCTGCCTCATCGGTTACATCACCAGTCAGTGTCAGATCATTAGGATCTTGATCACACTCAATCGTTAAATCAGCTGGTACCGTAAATGTAGGTGCAGTAGTATCTTCAATAGTAATGGTCTGAACAAGCGTAGTCGTATTACCACAATCATCCGTTAGAGACCAAGTACGCGTGATTACAGACTCATTCGCACACGCTCCGGCAGCAACGCTGTCAGAGAAAGTAGCATCAAGAGTAGTATCACAGTTATCTGCCTCATCGGTTACATCACCAGTCAGCGTCAAATCATTAGGATCTTGATCACATTCGATAGTAACATCAGCTGGTACCGTAAATGTAGGTGCAGTAGTATCTTCAATAGTAATGGTCTGAACAAGCGTTGTCGTGTTACCACAATCATCCGTTAGAGACCAAGTACGCGTGATCACAGACTCATTAGCACACGCTCCGGCAGCAACGCTATCAGAGAAAGTAGCATCAAGAGTAGTATCACAGTTATCTGCCTCATCGGTTACATCACCAGTCAGTGTCAGATCATTAGGATCTTGATCACATTCGATAGTAATATCAGCTGGTACCGTAAATGTAGGTGCAGTAGTATCTTCAATAGTAATGGTCTGAACTAGAGTAGTAGTGTTACCACAATCATCCGTTAAAGACCAAGTACGCGTGATTACAGACTCATTCGCACACGCTCCGGCAGCAACGCTATCAGAGAAAGTAGCATCTAAAGTCGTATCACAGTTATCTGCCTCATCCGTTACATCACCAGTCAGTGTCAAATCATTAGGATCTTGATCACACTCAATCGTTAAATCAGCTGGTACCGTAAATGTAGGTGCAGTAGTATCTTCAATAGTAATGGTCTGAACAAGCGTAGTCGTATTACCACAATCATCCGTTAGAGACCAAGTACGCGTGATTACAGACTCATTGGCACACGCTCCGGCAGCAACGCTATCAGAGAAGGTAGCATCAAGAGTAGTATCACAGTTATCTGCCTCATCCGTTACATCACCAGTCAGCGTCAAATCATTAGGATCTTGATCACACTCAATCGTTAGATCAGCTGGTACAGTAAATGTAGGTGCAGTTGTATCTTGAACAGTTACTATTTGTGTATGTGTTGTTTGGTTACCACAATCGTCAGTGGCTACCCAAGTTCTTGTTAATGTATAATTAGATTCACAATTACCATCTGCACGAACTTCGTCAAAAGTAACATTAGCATCACTACAAGCATCATCAGCAGTAAGTGTATCAGCAGCAGGTACTGCATCACACTCTACAGTAATGTCAGCAGGTACTGCTTCATTAAATGTAGGTGCAGTCGTATCTTCTATAGTGAATGTAGCAGAAGTAGATGTACTATTTCCACAAGCATCCGTAGCTGTGAATGTCACTGTAGCAGATCCAGTAGCTCCACAATCATCAGATAATTGAGAGAAGTCATTAGACCAAGTTACAGCAGAACAGTCATCAGTAGCAGTAGCACCACCATTAGAGTTTAACCAATCGTTAAGTTGAGTCAGGTTACCAGAACCGTCACACTCAACAGTTAAGTCAGCCGCATCTGTAACTACTGGTGCAGTAGTATCTTGAATAGCATAAGTTGCAGTCGTTGTAGCTGTGTTACCACAAGCATCAGTAGCTATAAAGATCACTTCTACAGGACTAGAACAATCAGAATTAGCACCATTGTAGTTATTAGACCATGTAACATCACCACAGTTGTCTGTAGCTACGGCACCACCATTATTGTCTAACCAATCTTGGATTTCACCGTTGTTACCATTTCCATCACATTCAACAACAATATCAGTTGCTTCAACAGTGATCGTAGGTGCAGTTGTATCTTCAATAGTAATGGTCTGAACAAGTGTTGTTGTATTACCACAATCATCCGTTAGAGACCAAGTACGCGTGATTACAGACTCATTGGCACACGCTCCGGCAGCAACGCTATCAGAGAAAGTAGCATCAAGAGTTGTATCACAATTATCTGCCTCATCGGTTACATCACCAGTCAGTGTCAAATCATTAGGATCTTGATCACATTCGATCGTTAGATCAGCTGGTACCGTAAATGTAGGTGCAGTTGTATCTTCAATAGTAATGGTCTGAACAAGTGTTGTTGTATTACCACAATCATCCGTTAGAGACCAAGTACGCGTGATTACAGACTCATTGGCACACGCTCCGGCAGCAACGCTATCAGAGAAAGTAGCATCAAGAGTTGTATCACAATTATCTGCCTCATCGGTTACATCACCAGTTAGTGTCAAATCATTAGGATCTTGATCACATTCGATAGTTAGATCAGCTGGTACCGTAAATGTAGGTGCAGTAGTATCTTCAATAGTAATGGTCTGAACAAGCGTTGTCGTGTTACCACAATCATCCGTTAAAGACCAAGTACGCGTGATTACAGACTCATTAGCACACGCTCCGGCAGCAACGCTATCAGAGAAGGTAGCATCAAGAGTTGTATCACAGTTATCTGCCTCATCGGTTACATCACCAGTTAGTGTAAGATCATTAGGATCTTGATCACATTCGATCGTTAAATCAGCTGGTACCGTAAATGTAGGTGCAGTTGTATCTTCAATAGTAATGGTCTGAACTAGAGTAGTAGTATTACCACAATCATCCGTTAAAGACCAAGTACGTGTGATTACAGACTCATTAGCACACGCTCCGGCGGCAACGCTATCAGAGAAAGTAGCATCAAGAGTTGTATCACAGTTATCTGCTTCATCAGTTACATCACCAGTTAGTGTCAGATCATTAGGATCTTGATCACATTCGATAGTAATATCAGCTGGTACCGTAAATGTAGGTGCAGTCGTATCTTCAATAGTAATGGTCTGAACAAGCGTCGTAGTATTACCACAATCATCCGTTAGAGACCAAGTACGTGTGATTACAGACTCATTAGCGCAAGCTCCGGCAGCAACGCTATCAGAGAATGTCGCATCAAGAGTAGTATCACAGTTATCTGCCTCATCAGTTACATCACCAGTTAGTGTCAGATCATTAGGATCTTGATCACATTCGATAGTAATATCAGCTGGTACCGTAAATGTAGGTGCAGTTGTATCTTCAATAGTAATAGTCTGAACTAAAGTTGTAGTATTACCACAATCGTCAGTTAATGACCAAGTACGTGTGATCACAGACTCATTAGCACAAGCTCCTGCAGTAACACTGTCAGAGAACGTAGCATCTAAAGTAGTATCACAGTTATCTGCCTCATCCGTTACATCACCAGTCAGTGTCAAATCATTAGGATCTTGATCACATTCGATAGTAATATCAGCTGGTACCGTAAATGTAGGCGCAGTAGTATCTTCAATAGTAATGGTCTGAACAAGCGTAGTCGTATTACCACAATCATCAGTTAAAGACCAAGTACGAGTAATTACAGACTCATTAGCACACGCTCCGGCAGCAACGCTATCAGAGAATGTCGCATCAAGAGTTGTATCACAATTATCTGCTTCATCGGTTACATCACCAGTTAGTGTCAGATCATTAGGATCTTGATCACATTCGATAGTAATATCAGCTGGTACCGTAAATGTAGGCGCAGTAGTATCTTCAATAGTAATGGTCTGAACAAGCGTAGTCGTATTACCACAATCATCAGTTAAAGACCAAGTACGAGTAATTACAGACTCATTAGCACACGCTCCGGCAGCAACGCTATCAGAGAATGTCGCATCAAGAGTTGTATCACAATTATCTGCTTCATCGGTTACATCACCAGTAAGTGTCAGATCATTAGGATCTTGATCACATTCGATAGTAATATCAGCTGGTACCGTAAATGTAGGTGCAGTTGTATCTTCAATAGTAATGGTCTGAACAAGTGTTGTTGTATTACCACAATCATCAGTTAAAGACCAAGTACGAGTAATTACAGACTCATTAGCACACGCTCCGGCAGCAACGCTATCAGAGAATGTCGCATCAAGAGTTGTATCACAATTATCTGCTTCATCGGTTACATCACCAGTTAGTGTCAGATCATTAGGATCTTGATCACATTCGATAGTAATATCAGCTGGTACCGTAAATGTAGGTGCAGTAGTATCTTCAATAGTAATAGTCTGAACAAGCGTAGTCGTATTACCACAATCATCCGTTAGAGACCAAGTACGTGTGATCACAGACTCATTAGCGCAAGCTCCGGCAGCAACGCTATCAGAGAAGGTAGCATCAAGAGTCGTATCACAGTTATCTGCCTCATCAGTTACATCACCAGTAAGCGTAAGATCATTAGGATCTTGATCACACTCAATCGTTAAATCAGCTGGTACCGTAAATGTAGGTGCAGTTGTATCTACTATAGTAATAATTTGATCTGCAGAGGTAACATTGTCACATGAATCAGCTAAAGCCCATGTACGAGTGATTATAAGTTCATTTGGACAAGAACCAGCAGTTATAACATCTGTATAAGTAGCTTCTATACCTGTATCACAGTTATCTGCTTCATCAGTTACATCACCAGTCAGTGTCAGATCATTAGGATCTTGATCACATTCAATAGAGAGGTCACGAGGTGCTGTAAATAGAGGTGCATTGGTATCTACAACGGTTATCATTTGTATGGCTGTAGCTGTATTACCACAGTTATCAGTTACAGTAAATGTTCTTTCAACAGCTATAGGACATATGTCAACCTTTAATACGTCTACATAAGTGATACTGAAGATGTTAAAATCATCATTAGCATTGTAATTTGGATTAGATGCAAATGTAGATTGGACATCAGGTGATGTAGTTTCACTGTATGGGAAAACACTAGTTAATGCGGTTATATCATCTGTGCTACATCCTTCAACAGTAATTTCAGTAGGTACAGAAATAGTAGGATCCTCAGAATCATCAGTTTCTACTTCTACTTTCATTTCATTTGTACAACCATTGGCATCAGTAACTTGTACATTATAGCTTCCGGCAATAAGATCAACAAAGTTACCATCACTTTGCGTTGTCGCACCGGCATCGATTGAGAATTCGTATGGTGGAGTACCTCCTAAGCCTTCAACAGTAAACGATCCGTTATTGTTACCAATACAGTCTACGTTGAGTACATTTAATAAATCTATTAGAAGAGGCTTGTTTGGTTGAGCTACAGTACTATTATTTATAATTACACTACATCCTGCAGAATCAGTAATAGTAACTGTATAGTCATCAGCTGGGATATCTGATAAGTCTTGTGTAGTTTCTCCTGTATTCCACGAATATGTGTATGGAGGTGTTCCTCCGGTCACGGTTATATCAATAGCACCTGTAGAATCACCATAACAAAGTATATCCGTGATACTTGCAGTAGCTTCCATAGTATCAGGAAGAGTGATATCTGCTTGAGCAGAAGCACTAGGCATGATACAAGTAGCACCATAAGTTCCTGAGTAGGTCAATTCTGCAGAGAATGTGCCTTCAAAAGGATCTGTTCCAGTATAATCAAACACTCCACTGACAGATGTCGATGTTCCTACAAGATTACCGTTTAAGAAAAACTCCCATGAATAATCATCACCGGTAGATACACAACCAGATTGATCAACTGTAGCAGAATAGTTTATTGAGTTATCACAATCCACTCGACTGATCGTTGGTGTTATCTCAGGACAAGGCACACAAATATCAGGGTTGTCAAAAGTTAAAGATGCATTATTACATCTTGAATCTTGATAATTTATGACTGTATTTCCAGGTTGTTGTATACCACATAAAGAAGCATCATCAGCAGAAATAGTATATGTTAGCGTAATAGTTTCATTAAATATAGCTGGTACAAACCATGAAAGAAGTTGACCAGAAGTATTTACAGTTCCTTTACTAGCTGTTATTGAGTTAGGCACCAAAGAAAATCCTGGAGTAATAGTATCAGATACTAAAGCCTGACCAGGTAATTGGCTGGCAGCCGGTACTAACTGTCCTAATATAGCGTCATATATCTGAGTTAAATCGGCATTATTTTCTGTAGAAAAAGCTCCTGCATTTTGAATACTATTTAAAGTTGATAAAGCTATGGATTCTTCAGTTCCACTAATAGCACCAACAAGTCCAATAGTAAAAATACTTTGGTCATAAACTACTCCTGAAACAGTTGTGGTTTGTGCATTCACACCAGCTTGAATAGCTTGTGTTTGACAAGATGTGTTGACTGATGTGGTACTACAACTACCACCACCGTTTCTACGATTTGCAACACCATCAGATAGTAGAACAATACTTCTGTAAGTGGCACAATCGAAAGTTCCATTGTTTATTAATTCTTGATCTGCAGCAATTAAACCAGCTTCAGTATTTGTACCACCACCTGTACTTATGGCATTAATGGTATTGATAATAGTAGTTTGACCAGAGCTATCTGTAAGACTTAAATCTATGGTTGCTGAGCTACTAAAACTTACAATAGCAACTCTATTTCGTCCGGTAGGATTATTAGCTGCAGAGAAGAAGTTGTTTACAAAATCTATAGCGGCGTCTTTTGCATAGTCAATAGGCTCAGGATATGGTCCGTCATCCATACTTCCCGATCTGTCGATAATTAAAACGACTTCCTGAGGTCTAGGAGGAGGGTTACCTATTACTTCTACTGTCACATCAAATTGAGTACAGACAGCAGAGTTTTCTACAGCATATTTGTTTACTACAACTTCTTGCCCAAATATTAAACCCGTAGAAAAGAAAAGTAATAATACCAGTATAGCTTTAAATATACTAGTATTTGTTTTCTGATATTGTAGTGGATGTTTCATAAATTTTTTTGATATAATAGCTCCTTAATTGTGATAATTATAATTACCCTTCTGAAGGGTCAGGGACATATACATTTAAAGTTGTTTTCGAAGACAATGTGCCACAACTTTTAGATTTGGCTTCTACCTGTATACAGCTCCATGTGTTGTATGGTGTGTTTTTAGGAACGCTTACGTAAACATCAAATGAATATGATTGACCACTATTTAGTGTTATTTCGTTAACCTTAGATCTTTGAGAACGGTTAGAATTTTTTTCTTCCAATGAAACATTAAGATTCACATTTTTAGATCCTGCACTTCGTTGATTGTATTTTGAATTGTTTGTACAAGTAGTTGCAGCGTTATTGGCTGATAGATAATACGTCTGTGTTGTACTAGATGTATTCTTTAAAACAAGTCTAAAGCTTGTTCCTGTTTCATCAGCGGATCTCGTGTTTCGGTTTTTTTCAACAGTCAACTCTGATTCGCAATTTTTTGAATTAGCAATATCATCAGTGTTAATGCTTACAAAACACAATGCTATAAGAATAGATATTATTTTCATAATTTTTGTTATCTATATTTAGATTAATTACATAATTTGTAACTATAGTTAGGTCTCTATATAATGAGAAACCCAAGTTTTAGTTATAGCTATATTCAACTATATGAAATGATAATATTTCCATAGTTGATACTTATAATTTAAATGAGGGAAGATTGCATTTGTAATAAATGCGGAAATGGATTGATTAATATATTTTTGATTTGGGGTCATTTACATTAATTTTACTAAGCAAAACAACTTATTACTATCATGTCTAGCAAATATAAATGTTAAAGGGGGCAAAATACTCGTTAAAACGGAAATATGCAACATTTTATCGATAAAAAATGCACTTTGACGATAATTGTATGAAAACTATCACTTTAATTCGGCACGGAAAATCATCATGGGAATTTGATGTTTCTGATGATGAAAGGCCTCTAAAAACAAGAGGAATTAGAGATACTCAGCTTGTGGCTGAAAGCTATAAAACCTTCAATTTTGTACCTGAAGCTATTTTTTCTAGCCCGGCGAATAGAGCGTTATCGACTTGTAAGATATTTTTGAATGTCTTAAACATAGATATGTCAAATATCCAAATAGTAGAAGAACTCTACGATTTTAGCGGTGATATGGTGATAAATTTTATCAAATCTTTACCCGATCATTACAATAATGTGATGATTTTCGGTCATAATCATGCTTTCACGTCTATTTCTAATATATTTGGCGATAATTTTATTGATAATTTACCAACAGCCGGATTGGTAAGGTTATCATTCTCAACAGACACATGGCGTTCTGTTGATAAAGGAAGAACAGAAATGATAATTTTCCCCAGAGATCTTAAATAATGACCAGAGATAAAAATAGTTATGTAAATAGAGAATTAAGTTGGTTACAGTTTAACGCCAGAGTTTTACAAGAAGCTGCGGATGACAGTGTACCACTTATAGAGCGATTACGATTTTTAGGTATTTTTTCTAATAACCTTGATGAATTCTTTAAAGTTAGATATGCTACAGTCAAAAGGATTGATCAGGCAGGAAAAGGTGGTAAAAGTGAGCTTGGAGGTATTAAAGCTAATGATTTGCTGGAGGCTATCACTAAAGTTGTGATAGAACAACAGAGTGAAAGCTTATTGATATTAAATGATATTCAATCACGTTTAGAAGACGAAAATATTTACATTATAAAAGAGCATCAAATCACTGAGGCTTATCACGATTTTATAAAATCCTATTTCTTTCAAAATGTAAGTTCTGCACTGGTTACCATTATTCTCAATGATAATATAGAACTCCCTTTGCTAAAGGATAGTGCTGCATATTTGGCTGTTAAAATGAATTTAAGTAACACCGAAAAACAGTTTGCACTTATCGAAATATCAAGGTCTATGGAGCGCTTCGTTGTACTTCCTAAGCATGATGGTAAGAATTGTATCATTATGATCGATGATTTATTAAGATATTGTTTGGATGACATCTTCAACATCTTTGATTATAATTCGATATCTGCTCATATGATAAAGATTACTAGAGATGGAGAGCTCGATTTTGATAGTGACTTAAGTAAGAGTTTTATGCGTAAGATTGCAGATAGTGTGAAGGATCGAAAAATTGGAGAGCCTGTACGATTTGTTTACGATAAAACCATTGATGATGATACGCTTGGGTACTTAATGGATAAGATGGAGATTGATAATAAAGATAGTGTCATACCTGGAGGGCGTTATCATAACCGAAGAGACTACATGCGTTTTCCTAGCTTAGGTAGGAATGACCTCCTTTATGATAAGATAGAACCGCTTCCGGTTAAAGGGCTGAGCCTAGAGAAAAGTATTTTCAAAACCATAGCTAAGAAAGATTATTTAGTTTATACACCTTATCATACATTCTCATATATTGTCAAATTTCTTCGAGAAGCTGCATTAGATCCTAAAGTTAAAACGATTAAGATTACCATATACAGACTAGCTCAAATCTCCCATGTGGCAAGTTCTTTAATAAATGCGGCAAAAAATGGTAAAAAAGTTACTGTGTCTATAGAGCTTAGAGCCAGATTTGATGAAGAGGCTAATATTAAGTATGCGCAACAAATGCAAGATGAGGGTATAGAAATGCTCTTTGGTGTATCTGGTCTTAAAGTACATAGTAAAATGTGTGTTATAGAACGAGAAGAGAATGAAAAAATCGTCAGATACGGTTTTGTAAGTACAGGAAACTTTAATGAATCTACGGCTAATATATATACAGATTACACACTTTTTACTGCAAATCAAAAGATATTAAAAGATCTAAATAAGGTATTCAGCTTTTTTGAAGTTAATTATAAGATCTACAGATATAAGCATATTATTACCTCTCCTCATTATACTCAGGCCAAGTTATTTGCATTAATTGATAATGAAATAGAAAATGTAAGAAACGATAAACCTGCTTATATAAAACTTAAAATGAATAGTATAAGCAGCTATAAAATGATAGATAAACTCTATGAGGCAAGCAGAGCGGGAGTTAAGATACAAATGATTGTTAGAGGGATTTGCTGTTTAATACCAGGAGTAGAAGGGATGAGTGAAAATATTGAAGTCATAAGTATTGTCGATAAGTTCCTAGAACACACAAGACTTTATGTGTTTTGCAATAATGACGCTCCTAAAATGTATATATCTTCTGCAGATTGGATGACAAGAAATATCGATAATAGAGTAGAAGTAAGTTGCCCAATATATGATGAATCTATAAAAGAAGAACTATTAGATAGCTTCGATATTTGTTGGAGAGATAATGTAAAGGCCAGGATCATTAATGAAACACAAGATAACAGCTATAAAGAAAATAGTAGCCCTCCTTACAGAGCACAATTTGAAACCTATAATTATTATTTAAAAAGACTCCAAGATTAGTATATGCTATCCATAAAAAAATATGCAGCCATTGATATAGGCTCAAATGCTGTAAGATTATTAATTTCAGATATTGTAAAGGAAAATGGAAGCGAGCCAATATTTAAAAAAACCTCTTTAGTCAGAGTACCTATTCGTTTGGGAGCTGACGTTTTTTTAGAAAATAAGATTTCTGAACATAATAAAGAACGTCTTATAGATACGATGACTGCTTTTCACTTGTTAATGAAGACTCATAAAGTTGAACGCTATAAAGCCTGTGCCACTTCAGCAATGCGAGAAGCATCTAATGGTAAATCGATATCAGATATTATTAGATTGCAATGTAATGTAGACATAGATATTATAGATGGCGAAGTTGAAGCAGCAATTATAGCAGCTACTGATCTAAATACATATATTGACATTAATAGGACTTATCTTTATGTAGATGTAGGTGGAGGTAGTACAGAATTTTCTATCATCCATAATGGAAAGAAGACAGAGTCAAAATCGTTTAAGATTGGTACGGTAAGACTCTTGAATGATATAGTGAAAACATCTACTTGGGAAAAATTAGAATCCTGGATTGTTAAAAGCACAAAAGGCTATGAAAAGATTGACCTGATTGGATCCGGAGGAAATATTAATAAAATCTTCAAAATATCCGGGAAAGATTTAGGAGAACCTCTCACATATTTTTATTTGACAGATTACTACAAGACGCTACAGAGTTATACTTATGAAGAACGTATTACTAAACTGAATTTAAATCAGGATAGGGCAGATGTTATCATTCCGGCAACACGCATATACCTTTCAGCCATGAAATGGAGTAAAGCTAAGCATATATATGTCCCTAAAATTGGGCTCTCTGATGGTATTATAAAAAGTATTTATCATCAAACAGTACCGAGTAACGAACTCTGATATTTTACCGTTTATCCACTTTTTTAGTGATAAAATCTAATATTTAAGCCTTAATTAGATTTTAAAATTATCTTGGCAGCCTCAAATCACTATAATTATGAGAACATTATTATCTATACTTGTTATGATGCTTTGCCTAAGTTTCAGTTATTCACAAGGAACTTCTTATGGGATACGAATAGGCTATAATATTTCTAACCTCGATTTTGAACCAGATGCTACATTTGAAAACAAACACCGTAACGGTTTTGCTTTTGCAGGTTTTGCTGATATTGGATTAACAGAATCTCTATCATTAATGACGGAATTACAATATTCTGCACAAGGAGGAAAAGAAGAGCCTCTTAGAGCAGATTATATCCAACTTCCTATTCAATTAAGGTTTAACTTATCTAGTGACTTAACCATTGGTGTAGGTCCACAATTAGGGCTTAAGACCTGGAAAGATAACGACGGATTTTCTACGTTTGTATTCTCAGGAATTGGTGGTATTGAGTATATGATTACTGAAGAGTTATTTATAGATGCAAGGTACTCCTATGGTATTACTAATATTTTAGATGAGGATTTAACCACAGACGAAGCTAAAAATCATAACATTCAAATAGGTTTCGGCATTAAGATATAAAAGATAAAAGATTAAGATATAAATAAAGCGCCTCAATACATTGAGGCTTTTTTTATCCATGTATGGTTTCTTTTTTTCCAAGATCTTTCATGATTTCAGCTTCATACTCTAATAATTCCTGCCATTTCTGGTCCACAATCTTTCGGTCTCCATACTGTCTTGCAAATCCAAGAAACATGGTATAATGATTAGCTTCACTAACCATCAACTTCCTGTAAAACTCCGCTAACTCTTTGTCTACAAGCTCTTCAGATAATAATCTAAAACGTTCACAGCTCCTGGCTTCAATAAGAGCAGCATATAACAAACGATGAACTAATTGAGTCGTTCTGCTTCCACCTTTTGGAAAAAACTTTACGAGTTGTATTACATAATCATCTTTACGATCTCTACCTAGTACCCAACCCCTTTCAATGATTTTATCATGTACCATTTTGAAATGACTGATTTCTTCTTTAACTAATGCTGTCATTTCTTTAACCAAATCGGTATATTCAGGGAAACTGACAATAAGGGAAATCGCTGTGCTGGTAGCTTTTTGCTCACAATAGGCATGATCAGTTAGAATTTCTTCTATGTTTTTCTCAACGATATTTACCCATCTTGGGTCAGTAGGAAGTTTAAGTCCGAGCATCACTAACAGGAATTATATGAAAATCACCCGAAGGTTTTATAATGATGTTATAATGGGCTTTTTCTTGAGTTTCTGGCTCAAGATAAGTTGTTAATAAAACGGTATCACTACCAAGGGATTTAAATTCATCGAGCCAAATACCGATACATGTTGATGCGTTTATAAAGGATGCTCTGGAGATGTCGTTTTTGAGAATCAAGCTTTTATCAATTGTTTGTCTAAATAGAACACGACCTTTATCTATTATAGTAACTTGAGTTATGACTTCTCTATAGTACTTTTTTAAAATGATATTGTCCTGTTCTTTAGAAGTTTTTACAATCGAATTCTCCATATCGGTAAAAGCTTTTAAACGCACATGTTTTCCATTGCTCATAACGGTATCAGTAACTACTTTATTTAATGTTTCAGGGATAAATCTAGTAGCTTGTACTGTAGACTTTTCTTTAAATTCTTTAATACTTTTATTTAAGGATTCATGATGACTTCTACGGCCTTCACAACTTGTAAACCCTAATCCGATAAGAACAATGAATAATAATAGATGCTTCATGGTTGCATTATATATCTAATCCAAATGTTTTCTTAAGTAGTTCAATATTTGGATTTTTTTCTTTCAATTTATCATATTTTTCCTGAGCAGTAAAGGCATATTTTTTAGCAACCTCTTCATTAACACTAATATCTAGTTTTAAATCATAGTTTTTTAATGTTTTTCTCAGATACTGCATGAGAGGATATTGTGCGCGCTCCAACTCTAATTTCAGCGTTTCGTTGGCATATTCTAAGCAGATATTTGTATCTGCCAACTTTGGAGTTTCCATTTCTAAAATGGAAGCCATTATTTTTTCTCCTTTCTTGTGTAAGGAAGCCACATAATCGTTCCATGCGGACTGAAGCGCTTCTTCTGAAACAGGTTCTCTTGGCAATTCTTCTTCATCGATAACTACATCGAGTTGCTTAATTTGAAACTCTTTCTTTTGTTTGATACTCTTTAAAGAAAGCCCAGATGTGACCTTAGTACTAGTGCTAATATTAATTTTCGGCATTGGTTCTGCCACTGCAGCAATAGGCTCTTCTTTTACATGTTCTTCAGGAATTGCGTATTCGTCTACCCCAACACTTTGCTCATCTGTAGTTTCTGTAATGTTCTTAGTTACTGGGATAGGTTTAATTCCTTTCGTCTTAAAATAAGAAGGAGGAATTATGAAGGGTTTACTGTTTTTTTTTTCTCCATCAAAATTGATGGAGGCTAATTGCATAAGGCATAATTCTACTAGTAAACGCTGATTTTTACTAGTCTTGTACTTTAAATCGCAATCGTTAGCCAGCTTAATGCCTTCCATTAGAAAAGCATTGCTGGTTTTTTGGCATTGCTCTATATATTTAAGTTTAGTGTCTTCACCAACTTCTAGAAGTTCGAGTGTACTTGGGTTTTTACATACTAATAAGTCTCTAAAATGTGATGCTAAACCAGCAATGTAATGATGGCCATCAAAACCTAGAGATAAAATAGAGTTGTATTGAATGAGTAACTCTGGAATTTTGTGTTCTAGTATGAGATCTGTGCTTTTAAAATACACTTCATAGTCTAACACGTTGAGGTTCTCGGTGACGGCTTGTCGCGTTAATTGCTTTCCGGAGAAACTGACTACTCTATCAAAAATAGAAAGGGCATCACGCATTGCACCATCTGCTTTTTGAGCAATAATGTGAAGCGCATCATCTTCTGCCTCTATACCTTGCTCTTCAGCAATATACTTAAGATATTCCTTAGCATCCTTAACTGTTATACGCTTAAAATCAAAGATTTGACACCTAGAGAGTATCGTTGGTATGATCTTATGCTTTTCAGTAGTAGCAAGTATGAAAATACAATGCTTTGGAGGTTCTTCAAGTGTCTTTAAAAAGGCATTAAAAGCAGCTTGAGAGAGCATATGCACCTCATCAATGATATATACCTTATATTTTCCAACTTGAGGAGGAATACGAACCTGATCGGTTAAACTACGTATGTCATCAACAGAGTTGTTTGAAGCAGCATCTAATTCAAAAAT
Source organism: Winogradskyella sp. (assembly GCA_965230605.1). Lineage (GTDB taxonomy): Bacteria > Bacteroidota > Bacteroidia > Flavobacteriales > Flavobacteriaceae > CBDDLD01. The sequence goes on from CBDDLD010000004.1 coordinate 1,444,230, forward strand.
ATTAAAGGCGAAGTCTTCATCGTCGCTAACATTATCATCACTGTTGATCATTTTGGCCAATATTCTGGCGCATGTGGTTTTTCCAACGCCTCTAGGGCCAGTAAACAGTAATGCTTGCGCTAGGTGATTGTTTTCTATGGCATTCATTAAGGTATTAGTAATAGCCTGCTGACCCACAACATCTTTAAACGTTTGGGGCCTGTATTTACGAGCCGATACTACAAAATGTTCCATAAAAAGAAATGAATAACAAAGTTATAAATATCAACTAAAATGATAATTTATGCTCAATAAAATTAAGAGGAGTTATTAACAATTTGTATACTTTTGCAAACAAGCAGATCGCCTTATCGCTCCAACCATTGTGTTGGGGAGGAAAGTCCGAACACCATAGTGCAAGCATAGTGGTTAACAGCCATCAGCCGTGAGGCTAGGAAAAGTGCAACAGAAAGTATGTACAGGTTATGCTGTAGTGAAATCAGGTAAACTCTATGCGGTGCAATGCCATGTATACTAACGTTTGAAGGTGGCACGCTTGATGTTAGAGGGTAGGCAGCTAAAGTTTATTAGCAATAGTAAATTCAGATAAATGATAAGGGTTTAAGCCTTTGGCTTGAATACAGAATTCGGCTTATAGATCTGCTTTTTTTTCAAAAAAGCTAAACGAATTACCTCCATAGCTTTTAGAATAAGCATAATGCTCCAAATTTGTTAAATCGGTATGCTTTGAGTGTTCAATAATTAGTAGACCATTTGATTCTAAAAGCTCATTTTTAAATACCAGCTCTGGTATTTTAGAAAACAATTCAACAGAAAACTCATATGGAGGATCAGCAAAAATTACGGTATGTTTTTTTGATGTGTTTTCTAGGTAACTAAAGGCATCACTTTTAATGGCTGTTATTGGCATATCAAATTCGTCTGCTATACTATTTATGAATTTTATACAACCATAAAAAGCATCTACTGCAGTTATATGCTCAGTACCTCTAGATGCAAACTCATAGCTTATATTACCTGTGCCGGCAAATAAATCTAGAACCGATATATCTTCAAAATAAAATGAGTTGTTTAGAATATTGAATAGTGATTCTTTAGCCATATCTGTTGTTGGCCTCACCGGTAGTTTCTTTGGTGCAGTAATACGACGTCCTTTAAATTGACCAGAAATAATACGCATTAGAAGCTATTTAACAGTATAAGATGATTCTGTGTGTCTTCAGCATTAATACTAGAGTCAAAATCAAAACGCGACGGTACGTCTTCAATACTGATATGCCTTAAATATTTATACAAGACTTTGTATTTGTCATCATCTTCATTAATTATTCCAGTGATAGATACATTTATAGTTTCCGGATCTAACTGCAATTGTTCTATAGTGAATAGGGTGTAATATGCAAAGTCCTCAACAGTTTGATACTCAAAAATATTGTACAAAGTTAAAGCGCCTTTATCAGTAACAATAAGCTCAAAGGTTTGAGAGTTTACGTTGATGTGTAAGTCAACAGATTCACTTTTAAGATGACGCTGTACTATAGTATCAATCAATATTGTCGAAGAATGTTTATAAACAAACTCTCCAAATGTGTCAAAGATGTAATTATTCACATTAACATAAGGGACATAGACATTAACAGCGTCATTGATGTTAATATCATCTTCAGAGATAAAATCTGTCTTAAGTATTTTAGAATTGAATTTTAAATAGTCTGCACTATGATCTTTATCATACAGTGATTTAGGGACAATGGTAGATAAGCTGTTGTGATGTATTACCTGTACAGCACTAAACTCATCAGAATATATAGTATTAGAGCTTAATTCGGCTTTTAATCGATTCAGAACTTCGTAAGGCGTTAACTTCTTATCAAATATAATACTGTAAAGATGTTCTATTGTATTCGAAGTTCTGTTTAAAATACAAAAAGAAAGTCCACTCAATTTTACTTGAATGGACAGTTCTTTAATATTTGTTTTAGTCAAGCTTACTGTTTTTTAGCGTAGTTTTTTGGCCAGTTTCCATTGGTGTTAATTTCTTCCATAGAACCTACTTTTATTGTAGGGCCATTAACACCATCTACTGAAACTACTTGTTTTTCATTGTCGACAAGATTCTTATCTTGATCATGTAAAATAATTGCTTTATCTACACTGGCTTCAAATACAGGAATTTCATCTAACTCGCCTGCTTTAAGGTCAAACTTAGCTCCGTCTGCACCAATACCGACATTCATCATAGTTTTATAGCGATCACTGCCTTTGAATAAAGAATCTTTTACCGAGTAAAAATCTAGAGTGTCTATTACAATTAATGTTTTAAACGTTTCTACACCACCAAAGCGTCTAGTAGCTTCTTCGTCTAACACAGTACTATCTTTTCTCTGAATAATAGGAACTCTTGCAGTGTCTATAAATCGTATTAATTTATCAAAACTGTCAGAGTATTTCCCTGTTACTTGCTTATGAGCTATTTGCGCATCTCTTACATCGATAAGTCGGTCTATTACAAGTGCGTAACGCTCATTTTTAAGCTGATTGAACTTTATATCACTATAAACAGACATAAATGTGATGTACCCTAAATAAATGATTAATGCCCATAACACAAGGTTTAGAACAGGTTTTATTTTTTTAGGGACGAATTTGTCAATTATCCATACAATACCTATCGTGGCTAATATAATGGCAACGACTACAAGAATTACTGTTAACATAGTTAGTTTGTTTTATTAAGGTCTTTCGCAAATCTACAATTTTTTTTTGTTCGTAAAAACCTATATAAATAAAAAATGGTGATGCTACATTTTTTTAACGATTTAATAAGTATATAGTAGTATATTGAACACCTTTTATATTCAGATGGTATGATCTCTAATGCTTCAGATTTTTATAAGCTTATCAAATCTAAATTTCCCTTTGTGCCAACACAAAAACAAGATATCGTTTTAATGCAACTATCTGAGTTTATTTTTGAAACATCTCCTAATGCATTATACCTATTAAAAGGCTACGCCGGAACAGGTAAGACCAGTATTATTGGTGCCTTGGTAAGTAACTTATGGCAAGCCAAAAAGAGTGCTGTACTTATGGCACCTACTGGAAGAGCTGCTAAAGTCATTGCTAATTACTCTGGAAAGGAAGCTTTTACGATTCATAAAAAAATATACTTCCCCAAGAAACAAAAAGGCGGAGGCGTTAAGTTTGTGATGCAGCCAAATAAGCACAGAAATACAATATTTATTGTTGATGAAGCTTCAATGATACCCGATACTCCTGCAGATTCTAAACTTTTTGAGAATGGATCGTTGTTAGATGATCTGATGCATTATGTCTACAGCGGACATCAATGTAAATTGTTATTAATTGGTGATATTGCCCAATTACCTCCTGTTAAGTCTGACTTAAGTCCGGCATTAGATGCCACAAAGCTAGATTTGAATTACAATAAACAAGTAAAGAGTGTTGAGCTAGATGAAGTTGTAAGACAAGAAGCAAATTCTGGAATTTTAGAAAATGCTACCGAGCTGAGAGAAGTTCTCGAAACTTCATTTTATGACAGCTTTAAGTTTTCAGTAAAGACATACACAGATATTGTAAGATTGACAGATGGACATGAGATCATGGATGCTATTAATGAGTCGTACAGTAACAAAGGCTATGAAGAAACGGCTATCATCGTTAGGAGCAATAAACGTGCAAATCTATATAACAAGCAAATCCGTGAGCGAATTTTATTTAATGAAAATGAACTCTCCTCTGGAGATTATCTAATGGTGGTAAAGAACAACTATTTCTGGATAAAACCCACGTCAGAAGCAGGATTTATTGCTAATGGAGATATTGTAGAAGTATTAGAAATATTTAATATCAAAGAATTGTATGGGTTCAAATTTGCTGAAGTAAAAGTGCGTATGGTAGATTACCCCAGAATGCGACCTTTTGAAACAGTACTTCTCTTAAATACCATAGATGCTGAAACACCCTCATTAAGTTATGAGGATTCTAACCGTTTGTATCAAGAAGTTATGAAAGACTATGAGAATGAAACTTCTAACTACAAGAAGTTCTTAAGTGTTAAGAACAATAAATTCTTTAATGCTTTACAAGTAAAATTCTCTTATGCTATAACCTGCCACAAGTCTCAAGGTGGACAATGGGATACTATTTTTGTTGAACAGCCTTACCTTCCAAACGGCATGGATAGAGATTACATTAGATGGCTATATACTGCAGTTACAAGAGCTAAAGAAAAATTATATTTAATTGGTTTTAAAGATGACTTTTTTATTTCGTAAATAGATGTAAAGGGTTATTTTTGAAAGACGTAATATACATTTAATGAAAGTTATTTCTATGATTCCGGCGCGTTATAGCGCTTCTCGCTTTCCCGGTAAATTGATGCAAGACCTCGCAGGTAAAACAGTAATTTTAAGAACTTATGAAGCTACTGTGGCTACTGGATTATTTGAAGATGTGTATGTTGTTACCGATAGTGATATCATATACAAAGAGATTACCAGTAATGGCGGAAAAGCTATTATGAGCAAAAAAGAGCATGAATCTGGTAGTGATAGAATAGCTGAAGCTGTCGCAGATGTAGAATGTGATATTGTGGTAAATGTTCAAGGGGACGAACCCTTTACTGAACGCGAAAGTTTAGAGAAGGTACTCAGTGTTTTTAAAGCAGATGATAAGAAAGAAATAGATCTGGCCTCATTGATGGTAGAAATCACGGATTGGGATGAAATCAACAACCCTAATACCGTCAAAGTTATAGTAGATGAAAATAATTTTGCACTATACTTTTCGCGTAATCCTATTCCATATCCACGTGATAAAGCAGCAGGAGCGAGGTATTTTAAACACAAAGGGATTTATGCGTTTAGAAGAGAAGCACTATTAGACTTTTATGTATTACCGATGCGCTTTATTGAAGCTACGGAGAAGATTGAATGCATACGATATTTAGAGTACGGACGTAAAATAAAAATGATTGAAACTACAGTCGAAGGTGTAGAGATTGATACGCCTGAAGATTTAGAAAAAGCAAAACGTCTATGGAAATAAATTATGATAATATACAGGTTATAGGCTTTGACGCCGATGATACCTTATGGGTTAATGAAACCTACTTTAGAGATGCAGAACAAGAATTTGCAAAACTATTATCACATTATGAAACACCAAATAAAATAGACCAAGAACTATATAAAATGGAGGTGAAAAACCTGCCTTTATATGGGTATGGTGTTAAAGGGTTTATGTTATCTATGGTAGAGATGGCCATTGAGTTATCTAATTACAACGCTTCCAATAAGATTATTGAAGATGTCTTAAATATTGGTAAAGATATGATTAACAAACCTGTGGAGCTACTACCTGGGGTGGAGGACGTATTACAGCAATTATCCGGAAACTATAAATTAATAGTGGCTACAAAAGGAGATCTGTTAGATCAGGAACGTAAACTAGAGAAGTCAGGATTAATAGATTATTTCCACCATATCGAAGTGCTTAGTGAAAAGAAAGAAGATAATTATCTAAAACTGCTGAAGCATTTAGATATAGATCCATCTTCATTTTTAATGATAGGAAATTCACTGAAGTCAGACATTTTACCGCTTGTTAACATAGATGCTAAAGCTATTCATGTGCCTTTCCATACCACATGGCAACATGAGACAGTGAGTCACGGTGAATTAAATGGAAATGATTACCTGACAGTAAATACATTAACCGATATATTAGATTATTTAAAGATTAAGTGAAACGATTAGATATAAATACTTGGGATAGAAAACAACTTTTTGAGCATTTTATGGATTTTCATGATCCATATTTTGCTGTAAGTTTTAAGGTTGATACAACAGAAGCTTACAAGTTTTCTAAATCTAGCAAAGTGTCATTCTTTACAAAGTATTTACATGCATGTCTTCAGGCCATGAACGACATAGAGAATTTTAGATACCGATTAGATAGTGAGAATAGAGTAGTGGTGCATGATGTCATACATGCTTCAGCAACTATCTTAAGACCTAATAAAACTTTTGGATTTTCATTCATTCATTTTGATAATGATATTTTAAAGTTTCAAGAATATGTAAATCAAGAAAAGGAACGTATATTTAACTCCCAGGAATTATTTCCGCCGACAAATTCTAATGACTGTATACATTGCTCATCTCTCCCGTGGCTTAATTTTACAGGGCATAAAGAACCATTTATGGGAATAAAAGACTCGGTGCCAAAAGTGGCATTTAGTAAAGTTGAAGCCAATAACAATCGAAAAGAAATGACAATTGCTTTAAGTGTTAATCATGCATTAGTTGATGGCTATCATGTTGGGCTGTTTAAAGAAAAGTTTCAATTTTATTTAAATGCTTAATTTTTAAAGAACAATGTTGTTATTTTTGTCAAAGAAATAGAGTAAATGAATTATAAAAATTACCCAATGGTGTCCAGAGTTATTTTTGGACGCGGAAGTTTTAACCAACTTGGTGACATTTTAGCTCCAAAGCGACTAAACGATAAAGCTCCATTTATTTTTTTAGTCGATGATGTTTTCAAGGGTAATGCTTGGTTAACATCAAGAATTCCTTTGGCTTATGCTGATGAATTACTCTATATTTCTGCAGAAGAAGAACCAAAGACAAGTCAAGTAGACGAGTTAGTTGAATCCATTATCTTAAAACACAGAGACAGACCTTCAGGCATTATTGGCATTGGAGGAGGTACTATTTTAGATTTAGCAAAGGCAGTGGCTATAATGCTAACTAATGAAGGCGAATCTAAAGACTACCAAGGATGGGATTTGGTTAAAAATCCAGCTATCTATCATGTAGGTATTCCAACGATTTCTGGTACAGGAGCGGAAGTGTCTAGAACAACCGTTTTAACAGGTCCGGATAAGAAGTTAGGAATCAATAGTGATTATACCCCTTTTGATCAAGTTATTCTTGACCCTGAGCTAACTAAAGATGTCCCAAAGCAGCAATGGTTTTATACAGGAATGGATTGTTATGTGCACTGCATAGAATCGCTCAACGGTACCTTTCTTAATGCCTTTAGTAGAAGCTATGGAGAAAAAGCATTTGAATTATGTAAGGAAATCTTCTTAGATAATAATCTTACAGATGTAGAATCTCAAGACAAACTGATGATGGCTTCATGGCACGGTGGAATGAGTATAGCATATTCACAAGTGGGGATAGCGCATGCTATGAGTTATGGATTATCTTACTTATTAGGGACTAAACACGGTATAGGTAACTGTATTGTATTTGACCATTTAGAAGAATATTACCCTGAAGGTGTCAAGTTATTTAAGCAAATGAAAACTGTAAATAATATTGAATTACCAAAGGGGATATGTGCAGATTTGGATGATGTACAATTTGATATTATGATTGATATCGCCTTAAGCCTAGAACCTCTCTGGGAAAATGCACTTGGTTCGCATTGGAAGTCCAAAATATCTAGAAAAGACTTATTGACGCTTTACAAAAAAATGTAACCATGCGTTGGTTAGCAAAATTCATATACTTTAAAATCCTTGGCTGGAAAGTTGTTGGCAATACAACCTTCTCTAAAGGCGAAATAAAAAAGGCCATTATTATTGCCATACCACATACAAGTTGGCACGACTTTATTATTGGTGTTTTATTAAGGAAAGTAGTTGGATTGAAAACTAATTTTATTGCCAAAAAAGAGTTGTTCAAATGGCCATTTGGCTATTATTTCAGGGCTATTGGCGGTAAAGCTCTAGATAGAACTCCAGGACAAAATAAAGTTGAAGCAATTGCTAAGTTTTTTAATACAGAAACAGAGTTTAGATTAGCACTTGCACCAGAAGGGACACGTAAAAAAGTTGAGCAGTGGAAGACAGGATTTTATTATATAGCTAAAGCTGCTAAAGTGCCTATCATCATGTTCACTTTAGATTTTGAAAACAAACAAAATAAAGTTGCTGAACCCTTCTATCCAACTGATGATATAGAAGCAGATTTTGAATACATGAGAGCTTTTTACAAAGGTGTAAAAGGAAAGATAGCTAAATACTCTTAATAATTATTTTCTGTCTTTAAGTCTGTAGACAAATTTTAGACCACTCCAATCCTCATCAAACGCAACTACTTTTGTATCTACAAGGCCTTGTTCTAGGACATAAGTTCTAATAAGATCCCTGTTGATATCGGTTTCAATTTTAGAACTCCCTTTTGGCCAACTTATCCATAACATGCCGTCCATCTTAAGGGCTTTTTTGTAAAGCGGAACTTTTGCTTCTAAATCTGATTTAAACTGAAAAAATAAATGAATAAAATCAGCACTTTTAGATTCAGCTTTATCGATCTTTTTGACATCTTCAGGAAGATCTATTAATAGACTATAATAATTATCAGGAGCATTAAAAAGTAACATTTTGTATCCTGACTTAATACCTAATTTTTTTGATAAAGGTGTTTTTGAATACCCGGCTGGCATAGTAGAAATTATTTTCACAAAAGATACTATTTTTTATAGAAAAATGGAGGCGAATCACCTTTAAAATGGCACAGATTTTGTTTTATAATTAATGTACTGATAATGAAACATAAAGTAAACATCATTGTGTCCCTAAAAAGAAACATTATGGTACATACAAAAGCTATTCTTGTCAAATAGAATAGCTTTTTTAATTTTAGAATTTCCGTTTTTCTAAAGTGCCTTTCTTCTTGGGGTCCTCCTTATCTTCATCCTCTCTTCCCGGGAAAATTAATGATGTTGAAGCATATGTAGTTCCAAAATTGACATTGGCATAATATACTTGACTAATCGCGTCTATTACCTGATCCTCTGTAAGCTCTTTTAGAGGATGAATATAGGCTGACCATAAGATATTATCTGCAATAGCATATTTTACATCTAATGCAGTATGAAAATTTGCTATCATAGATGCTCTAATAGCATCATCATCTATGGCTGATGCCTCAGCGATTGGAGATATAATTCGCATTCTATTATTAGTAGAATCAGTTAAGCATATGAAAATGACATCATTTATTTTAAACTGCCATCTACCCGTGCTTCCTTCAATAGAATCTGTGGTAGAGTTAATAATTTGTTCTAATTTTTGGTTAGTCATGTTTTGAGATGTAGAAACCATGCAGACTAGCATAAAGACTATTGAAAGAGCAGTTCTCATGTGATTAATTTTATGGATGATACCTTATAGTGGTCGCTTAAAGCGATAAAACCTAATAAAACAATACGTTAAATTATTGACCAGATTCGAATTTAGAGAGTAAATGATTGGTCTGTGATTGTAATTTGCGTTTGAAAAAATTAGTACCCCCAATTAATTTACCTTTAAAACCTAACGCTTGTGAAGCCCATTTGTGAAGATTGAAATCGTCTTTATGACTAATGATTTTACCTTCTTCAAAAATAAAATTGGCATCTATTTTATTATGCACGCGTCTTCCGGTTTTACTAAAGTTATAGTGCGCTTCCCAATGTGCACTTCCTTTTTCTCCATCAACGGATACATTTGAGAATTCTACTGTAAAGTCTTTGCCCTTTTGTGACGCACATAACATGCGCCACATATTTTTAGCGTGCTCACCTTTGAGTTCCCCAAAGGCTGGGTCCTCGAACACAATATCCTTGTGATAACAAGAAATCATAGTTTCTGCATCTAAGTTGTTAAATGCTGTGTAGAATTCTTCAATTAAAGATTGCATATCATTTTATTCAGTAAGCTCTTCCATGGTATGATATACATTCTGTACATCATCATCTTCCTCAATTTTTTCTAGTAACTTCTCAACATCAGCGGCTTGCTCTGGGTTTAATGTTTTTGTTACTTGAGGAATTCGTTCAAAACCAGACGATAAGATTTCTATATTTCGCTCTTCTAAAGCAGATTGAATTGCACCAAAACATTCAAAAGGTGCATAAATCAAAATACCATCATCATCTACAAAAACTTCTTCAGCGCCATAGTCTATAAATTCAAGCTCTATTTCTTCCGGATCTAACCCATCACTATTAATTCTAAAATTACAGGTATGATCAAACATAAAGACAACAGAACCTGATGTTCCTAAACTACCGTCACATTTATTAAAATAGCTTCTAATATTTGCAACTGTTCGTGTGTTATTATCTGTTGCCGTTTCTACTAATATGGCTATGCCATGAGGAGCATATCCTTCAAATACCACTTCTTTGTAATCGCCTTGATTTTTATCTGAAGCACGTTTAATAGCACGCTCAATATTATCCTTAGGCATATTTACAGACTTTGCATTCTGTATAACAGCACGTAATCTGGAATTACTATCTGGGTCAGGACCACCTTCTTTAACTGCCATTACAATATCTTTGCCAATACGAGTAAAAGCCTTACTCATAGCGGCCCAACGTTTCATTTTTCTTGCTTTTCTAAACTCAAAAGCTCTTCCCATAATTTATAGTCTTTGAATGGCGTAAAATTAAAAAATTAACCCACGTTTCAAAATAATATTACTCTTGGACCTCAACGATAGCTTCGATGGCTTCAGCTAGTTTAAAATCGTTATTTGTAACTCCACCGGCATCATGAGTTGATAATGAGATTCTTAAGATATTATAGACGTTTGCCCATTCAGGATGATGATTTTGAGCTTCACACTCAAAAGCAATTCTACTCATAGCACTGAAACAATCCTTGAAATTGTCGAACTCAAATTCTACATGAATGGCATTGTCATAATATTCCCAATCCGGAAAATGAAGTAGTTTTTTTTCTATGGTGTCCTTATCTAGTTTTTCCATTGTTTATAGTGTTGAAATTCTCTTAAAAATAAGCAATTGGTAGGCTATAAACAAGCTTACTTTTGAAGTTCTTCAAGAACACTTTGACTCGTAATCTGCAAGTGCTTAGGGAGCTTATTGTATTTGGGTAAGACAGCTAGGTAACGATCTTCATTTGTAGTATATACATGCTTTAATGAAAATGGATCTTTGGTTAAGAAACGAACAATTTCTCTTATAAACTCATCATGATGTACTAAATCTGTGCTTCCTAAATGAAAGACACCGTACTTATTTCTATTAATAATATAGTGTACTTGCTGTGTTACTTTTTTGTCTAAAGTGACATTCATGATAAGGTTAGGAAATATTTCTATCGCTTCTTTATTTTGAATTAAAGCTTTCATTTCTTTAATCCTAGGGCAGTTAGCTCCAAAAACCATTGGCAATCTTAAGATAGCTACTTGTTTTTTTGGCAATCTCAATAGCATGTTTTCTATCTTAATTTTGAAATGCCCATATATGCTATGGCTAAGAGTTTTGTCTTCTTCGTAACTTGGATATTTAGAATACGCGTCGAAGGTATTTGCAGACGATAAGAATATGATTTTACATTTATTCTCTATAGCATATTCAGCAACATGTTGATGTGCTATAACTTGGGCATGAAAATCACCTCTAAGTGCAGATATTATAATGCTTGGTCTTGTCGCTTCAAGAATTTCGTAGATATCATCTTCCTCAACATCATAATGAAAGAAATGTTTATTCTTTTCAAACTCTTTCTTGGGTGTAAAGTAGGTACCGAATGTTTTGAAGTAGGAGTTTAATTCTTTGTAAATAGCACCCCCGATGTAACCGCTTGCCCCAAGAATTAATACTTTATGTTTACCGAGATCTTTCTTCATACTCCAACATCAACTCGCAAGGATTACCCCTTATAAAAAGGAAGTTTAACTACTGTGGCAGGAATAGCCTTTTTTCTTACCTGAATGTGAATCTTACTGTTTACATCTGCAAATACTTTTGGAACATAACCTAGACCAATACCTTTTCCAAGGCTAGGGCTCATGGTACCCGATGTTACTCGTCCAATAGTTTTTCCCTGGTTGTCTACAATGTCATATCCTTGTCGAGGAATACCGCGTTCATCTAGCTCAAAAGCCACTAATTTTTGTTCTGGAGTCCTTGCTTTTTCTTCTTCTAGAGCTTCACTATTTGTAAATGACTTATTAAACTTACATATCCAGCCTAGGCCAGCTTCAATGGGAGATGTTGTATCGTCTATGTCATTACCATATAAGCAATACCCCATTTCTAAACGCAATGTATCTCTAGCTGCTAAACCAATCGGTTTTATGCCATAATCTGCACCAGCTTCTAATACTTTATCCCAAATTTGCTTTACGTCACTATTTTTGCAATATATTTCAAAACCACCACTGCCTGTATAACCGGTAGCAGAGATAATAACATGTTCTATACCGGCAAAATCGCCAATAACAAAATTGTAAAATTTAATTTCCGATAGGTCATGAGAAGAAAGAGACTGCATAGCTTCAACTGCCTTTGGTCCTTGTATAGCTAGTAGCGAATAATCTTCTGAAATGTCTTTCATTTCGGCACCAACATCGTTTTTTGACATGATCCAGTTCCAGTCTTTTTCAATATTACTGGCATTAACAACCAAAAGATAGGTTTCATCTTTCACTCTGTATATAATTAGGTCATCGACAATGCCTCCAGCATCATTTGGCATACAGCTATATTGAGCCTTTCCAATAGTTAATTTTGAAGCATCATTACTACATACTTTTTGTATAAGATCCAAAGCGTTAGGTCCTTCAATTAAGAATTCACCCATGTGTGACACATCAAAAACACCTACAGATTTTCTAACGGTTTCATGTTCAATATTTACACCTTCATATTGTACAGGCATATTGTATCCGGCAAAAGGAACCATCTTCGCTCCTAAGGACTCATGTGTAGATGATAATGCAGTATTTTTCATATGTAAAAGGACTCAAAATTAATGGCGCTAAAGTACATAATTTTTACGGCAATATGTAGTTGGTTTTTTTCAAAATTTTATGTATCAAACACCCAATTCACAGCTATTATTTTAGACTTTTTGACGTACTCTGTAGAATACCATTCAAATATGTTATTTTTACCAATCTATAGAGACTACTGTTAATTATAGATTATCCTAGAACATATTTATGAAAGTTTTTTCCAAAGAGCAAATATATGAAGGCGATAAGCTTACTGCAGAACGCCAAGGTATAACTTCAACAGATTTAATGGAACGTGCAGGCACCCAAATTTTTAACTGGTTGCATATGCGAATGCAAGGTGCACAGGTTCCAATTCATGTGTTTTGCGGTATTGGTAATAATGGAGGTGATGGTTTAGTTATTGCCAGACATTTAATAACGCATGGTTATAATGTGCATACCTACATTGCTAATTGTAGTGATAAACGCTCAAAGGACTTCTTAATTAATTATGATAGGATTAAAAGTGTGACTAAAAAATGGCCTACTTTACTAACCTGCGCAGAGGATTTTCCGCCGATACATAAAGATGATATAATCATAGATGCCATTTTTGGTATTGGATTAAATAGACCAGCTGATGACTGGATTCAAAAGCTTTTTCAGCACTTTAAATCTTCTGGTGCTTTCACTCTAGCAGTAGACATTCCCTCAGGCTTGTATACCGATAAAGTACCAGAGGATGAAAACGGTGTGGTTTATGCCAATCATACGCTAAGCTTTCAATCTCCAAAACTAGTATTTTTCTTACCGGATACTGCTAAATACACTATACAATGGGAAATACTGGATATAGGAATTGATAGAGAGTATCTTTTTGCAACGGATACAGAAGTTGAACTAATCTCCAAACATGAAATGTTGCCAATATATAAACCCAGACAAAAGTTTTCCAACAAAGGTGATTTTGGGCATAGCTTAATCATTGGGGGGAGCTATGGTAAAATAGGGGCTATTACTTTGGCAAGTAAAGCTGCTTTATCTGTTGGGTCAGGGCTTGTTACATCATATGTTCCAAAGTGTGGATATGTTGTATTGCAATCGGCATTTCCTGAAAGTATGGTCATTACAGATGATAATGACCCACATATTAAGACAATTAGTTTTGATATTAATCCTAATGCTATTGGTATTGGACCTGGGATGGGATTAAACGAGGATACAACTAAAGCATTAGAAGCTTTTTTAAAAAAGAATAAAAAACCGTTAGTTATAGATGCTGATGCGTTAAATATACTTTCAGAGAATGACAAGCTGCTTAAGTTAATACCAGAGAATAGTGTATTAACCCCACACCCAAAAGAACTTGAAAGGCTTATTGGAAAATGGGAAGATGATTTTGATAAGTTAAATAAAACAAAAGCATTTTCAAATACATATAAAGTTATTGTGATTATTAAAGGCGCGCATACCATTACAGTATATGGTAATAAGCTTTATGTAAATACTACGGGCAACCCTGGAATGGCCACAGCTGGTATGGGAGATGTATTGACCGGAATGATCACAGGATTAATGGCTCAGGGCTATGCTTCAATTGAAGCTTCGTTATTTGGAGTTTATTTGCATGGAAGATCAGCAGATATATCTGTTGAAGACTATGGGTATCAAGGCCTACTAGCAGGACATGTGATTGAAACTATAGGAGAGTCCTACATTGATATGTTTAGACAACCCGAAGTGCCTGAACCTCAGGAAGAAGATGAAAAAAAAGACCGTTAAAATAAAAAGCCATTTCATTTGAAATGGCTTTTTATTTATAATTGGTTTGAGCTGAATTAGATACTCAGTTCTTCAAATAGTTCAATTAATTTTGGATTAGATGGTCTTGGAGCATCTGCAGACACAATATTTCCATCAGGATCTATTAATATAAATCTCGGAATTCCTTGAATGTTATAATCCTGTACAAACTGAGATTTCCAGTCATTATCGGCCATTAACTGAATACCACCTAATTCTTTATCATTAACCATAGCAACCCATGCATCATGATCAGCTAGACGGTCTATTGATGTACTAACAAACTCAATATTCTTACCATGGTATTTAGCTTCAACTTCTTTCAAGAAAGGAATCTCTCTTTTACAAGGACCACACCATGTTGCCCATACGTCAACATAAACATATTTTCCTTTAAGATCTGTTAAAGACATTGTGCCTCCCTTGTGATTTTCATAGTTTACAAAAACTGGAGATGGCTTACCTTTAACTAAATTCTTTACTTTATCATATGTCTTGGCTAAGTCTTCTTTAAACTTATCATCCGTAGATGCTGTAGTAAAATAGTTATACAATGCATCCATATTTGGATTACCTGGAGACACTATAAAACTAGACAGGTAATTAATAACATCATTTTTAAGAGCTGGGATTTTAATGTCTTCTAAAGATTTTAAATGTTCTACCGTTACACCATTTAGATCATCACCAATGCCTTCGAAAGCAGAATCTAATGCATTACCCATAGCTAAATCTTTGTATGATTTAGACATTTTATAGTTTTCAGCATTATCATAGGTTATTGATTTTAATTCTTCAGGAATAAAACCTTCAGATACTTTAAAATCTTTATTCTTAGAGAAGTAGGCATGAGCTGATTCATATGAATTCAAAGAACCTAAGGCCTTATATTTTAAATCTTCAGCAATGTATTTTTTAAAATCTTCGTCAGCATCAATAATCTCGTCTAATAACTTCTGATTAGATGCTTTGATTTCTTCAACTTTTGCTTTGTATGCTGCTTCATCCAAACTGTAAAAATCTGGCGCTTGGCCCTCTAATTTTTCTGTGTTTAAGAATCTTGCTGCTAGATAGTTGTTTTCAGCAGATCCTTCTCCAGTGTAACTGATAGTTTCGTCGAACTCTTTAGTATCAATAGTAATGTTTAAACTATTACCATTCTTTAAGTACATTGGCGAAGATTCTCTACCGATAGTAATATTGTAGAATCCAGGTTCAGATAGCCTTAAAGTATCGGCAAATGTCCCGTCTTCTGTATTAATGTCTATTTCTTGATTGAAATCATTACCCGCAATTATTAATTTCTTTGCTTTGGCGTTTTCAATTTTCCCTGATACTAGGGCGTAATCTACAGGGTCTTGTTTGCAGCTAAAAATGGAAGCTGCACATAATACAAATAGTAGTTTTTTCATTGTTGTTCTATTTAGATGTATAAAAATAAGTTTTTATAGTGATTTTCCTATTATAATGGGAATTATTAACATTTGTTGCATACTATATTAGATATTCTCAACTTTGAAGCTTTAAATATCGAAATTAATGATTGGTTACCACAACATAGATTCTGGGCGTTTAACAATAACTGGTATATATGATATTGTTTCAAATAACAAAAAGCTTAAACTCAGTCAGGAAGCCATAGATAACATAACAGGTTGTAGGGCATATTTGGATGAAAGAATGGAGAGCGAGGAGCAACCAATTTATGGTATTAACACAGGGTTTGGAGCACTCCATAACGTAAAAATTTCAAATGAGAATTTAACAACTCTACAAGAAAACCTAGTCATGTCTCATGCCTGTGGAATGGGGGAAAAAGTACCAGATGAGATCGTTAAATTAATGCTGTTTCTAAAGATACAATCTTTGAGTTACGGGCATAGCGGCGTCCAGCTAATAACTGTAGAGCGTTTAATAGACTTTTATAATAACGATATTATACCATTAATATATACTAAAGGATCTTTAGGAGCTTCAGGAGATTTGGCACCATTAGCGCATTTAGCGTTACCACTTATTGGAAAAGGTGAAGTACATATAAATGGTAATACTGTAGATGCCTCTGAAGTTCTAAAAACCAAGGGTTGGAACCCTATTAAATTACAATCAAAAGAAGGATTAGCATTACTAAACGGTACTCAGTTTATGAGTGCTTATGGGATCCATTTACTATTTGAGTCTTATAAACTATCGTACTTTGCAGATTTAATAGGGGCATTATCCATAGATGCTTTTGATGGACGTATAGAACCATTTAATCCACTAGTACATCATGTAAGACCTCACGATGGACAATTAAAAACCGCCGAACGTATTAGATTCTTTTTGTCTGATAGTGAATTAGTAAAGAAAGAAAAAAAGCATGTTCAAGACCCGTATTCGTTTAGATGCATTCCTCAAGTACATGGAGCTTCCAAAGATGCTCTTGCCTATATAGTAAAGACATTTATTACAGAAATAAATTCTGTGACTGATAATCCAAATATCTTTGTTAAAGATAACCAGATTATTTCTGGAGGAAACTTTCATGGACAGCCATTAGCCTTGGCATTAGATCATTTAAAAATAGCTATAGCAGAATTAGGTAATATCTCTGAAAGAAGGTTGTATAACCTAATTTCCGGAGAAAGAGAGTTACCTCCTTTTTTAGTTAATAACCCAGGTCTCAATTCAGGCTTCATGATACCTCAATACACTGCAGCAAGTATTGTAAGTGCCAATAAACAGTTAGCCACACCAGCAAGCGTAGATTCTATAGTATCGTCTAATGGTCAGGAAGACCATGTAAGTATGGGGGCCAATGCAGCTACTCAAGCATATACTATTGTTAATAACGTTAAAGAGATTCTAGCTATAGAATTATGCTGTGCATCTCAAGCCTTATTTTTTAGAGCTCCAGCTCAGACATCATCCTTTCTGTCAAACTTTCTAAAAGCTTATAGATCAGAAGTTCATTTTGTAGAGGAGGATCAAATATTACATGAAATTATGATGAGCTCTTTGCATTTCATCGATGATTTTTGCATAGATGAAAATCTACTTTTCGATTAAAAGCATGAAAGATTTGTTTAACTGTAAATTGTTAAAAAAAAATAAAATTTTATTTGGTAGGCAATAAGTTTAAGTCTATTTTTGAGTAATTCTGAATAGGAGTTTTTAATGAATACCTTTCTTACTTAACTTCTTTCAATACAATTGTTTAATAGCATAGCAATTGATTTCTAGCACACATACCTTTAATTGTTTAATAGCATAGCAATTGATTTTTAGCACAAGTTTTAAACTTAAGTGTTGTTAACACTTAATTATGCTCTTTGCACCTTTTTGTTTCAATATTGAAGCAATGTTGGGCATTAGCTTTGTTTAAAACTTTGGGTGGTTTTAATAGCCGTACCCTAAAAGAATTTGACTATAAATTTTAGTGTTAAGATAATTTTAATTTAAAACCAAATGTTATGTTTATGAGCAATTTTACCCGATGTGGTGGCTTCGCCAGCTTTTGGCAATCTGTCACAAACTTATCGTGTTGTAACATTGATTCTATTTCTAGGCATTTAAAAAGCATGAAGACATTCGTCTTTACCATGCTTTTTATGTTTATGATGGTGTCAGTGTACGGGCAAAATGCTGGACGTAGTGTCTTTTTAGACCGATGTCTTGCAGATGCACCCGAGCCTCAATTTAGCCAAGAGGATCTCGAGGAACTGTATGCAGATGAGTGTTCTAGCGACCTCTCTTTTACAGTAACTCCTGAAATTCAAGGTGATGATTGTGATTGGCAAGTAATTTATACGTATACTATTACTTGTCCTGATATAGATGAGCCAATCATCTTTAAGACAATCTATAGAGGTGGAGATCAAACAGCACCAGAGCTTACAGGAACTATTCCTGATGATCAAGCTAACCTTAATCTATGTTTCGAAGATATCCCAGAAGGGCCAAGCATAGAGGAGATTGGAGCACAATTTGAAGACACATGTGGAACTGTCATTGTTGAAAAATCAGGAGATCCGGTAGGGGATGATTGTTCATGGTCAGTTACATACACATATACAGTCAGAGATGCGTGTAACAATTATTATGAAAATGAAATTAAAGTAGAGTATTCTGGTGGAGATACTGAAGCACCAATGCTTAGTGATAAAGCCGAGATTCCTGTTGGAAACCTTAATTCTGAGATGTGTTTTGACAACAAAGAACAAGGCCCAACTGCTGAAGAGATTGCTGAATTATTCGAAGATAATTGTGGAAATGTTAACGTTACAAAAGTTTCTGAATCTAAAGGAACAGATTGTAAGTGGTTAGCTAATTACTACTATTTTGTTTCTGATGATTGTGGTAATGAGCTAGATGAGCCAATCGTAATCACATACAGAGGACAAGATGAAACGCCTCCGGTTCTCATGAATATTCCGGAAGATGTTACAGTAGATTGTGTCGATGAAATTCCTGAATACCCAGAGAAAGACGCACCATATGCTACAGATAACTGTGATAATGATGTAGATGTTTCTTTTGATGAAGATGCTAGCGGTTTAGGAATCGCTTGTGAAGGTGGTGTTGTTGTAAGAACTTGGGTAGCAGTTGATGATTGTGGTGTTAGTGCTACAGCTACACAAACCATAACTGTATTACCTGCACCAAAAGCTGTGTTTGATGAGTTAGCTCCTGAAGTAGATATTACTTGTGAAGAATTAGGTAGCTATCAACCAGCACCACTAGGTTACTCTAATGGAGTAGAAGATGGAGCTTGTGCTATTAATGGTGAAGCTCAACCACAATATACTCCAATCACTGAAAACTGTGGTTCTTTTGAAGTGTTTTATTCATTTACTGATGAGTGTGGTCATTTAATTGAAGCTACTCAGGTAGTTAATGTAATTGATGATGTAGCTCCACAGTTTAACTTAGAATGTCAGTTTGAAGATGCTATGATCCTTACCTCTCAAGGTTATGACTGTCCTGCTGATGCTATGATCTCTTTAAATGTAGGAGATGAAATAGATGTAAATACAGGATGGAATGTAGCTGGTGTTGATATACCACCACTTTCAGGATGTGTTGGAGATAACTGTGCTGCTGATGAAGAGTTAATCATTAGAGTAACAGATAAGACAGCTTCTGATGATGTATGTGATAACAGATTAACGATCACTTTCGTAGCAGAAGATAACTGTGGTAATATCTCTGAGCCATTTATGTGTTCTTACATTGTTAAAGATGATACGGCTCCTACATTTACTGCACCAGAAGATGCTATGGTATATAGCGATAATAAGTGTGAGTACGATGTGTCTGTTCAATTTACAGGAGATGTTACTGATGAAGCAGATAACTGTAACAATCAATTAGAAGCTACATATTCAGATAGCGAGCCTGTACCAGGACAATGTGAAGGAGAAGTAATTATCACAAGAACATGGTCTTTAGCAGATGCTTGTGGAAACGAGGCTGAAGATCAAGTACAGATTATTACTGTTAAAGATAATATTGCACCTACGTTTAAAAAACCAGACGACATAACAATATATACAGACGAAGAGTGTCAATATAACGATTCTCCAGACGTAACTGGATTCCCAACTGAAATTGATGATAACTGTACAACAGAATTAGAGCCAGGATATACTGATGAAGTAGAAGCTGGAGAGTGCCCAGGTGAGTACACAATTACAAGAACTTGGACATTAGCTGACGATTGTGGAAATGAGGCTATCCCTCAAGTACAAATCATTACTGTTGAGGATAATATTGCTCCGGAATTAATGATCCCTGCTGACGAAACAGTTCAGTGTGATGATATTCCTGCAGCAGGTGTTGCTACGGCAACAGATAACTGTGATCCTAATGTAACTGTTGAACTTATCAGTGAAAATGAAGTTGATAATGACGGTGATGATTGTGTGGCTACATACAAGATTTTCAGAATCTGGTTAGCAACAGATTGTGCTGGTAACACAACACAGAAAACACAAGAGATTACTGTTATAGATTCTACAAAGCCAATGTTACAGTTACCACCAGACATTACTGTTGAGTGTGATAACGTACCAGTATTAGATGAAGGTGCTGCAATGGCTACTGATAACTGTGATCCAAACCCAGTTGTAGAATTTATTGATGAGAAAATAGAGCAAGGAGATGATAACTGTCCTGCAGCTTACATATTATTTAGAAGCTGGAGAGCAACAGATTGTTCAGGTAATACAGTGACAGGTACGCAAACTATTATTGTTGAAGATACTACTGCTCCTGTATTAACAATCCCTGCTGATGTAACCGTAGAGTGTGATATGGTACCAGAAGTACCACAAGTATCTGCACAAGACAACTGTGATCCAGAGGTTTCTATCAGTGAAGTCAATGAAGTACGTACTGATGGTGATTGTCCATACAACTATATATTAACACGTTCTTGGACAGCTACTGACGATTGTGGAAATTCTGTAACAGAAACACAAACAATTACTGTACAAGATACTACGGCTCCTACATTTAAGAAGCCTGGTGATATAGAAGTATTCACTGATGAAGAGTGTGAATATAATGCATCTCCTGAAGTAACTGGTTTCCCAACTGAGATTGCGGATAACTGTAGCTCTGCTATAGTACCTACCTACGAAGATAATATTCTTCCAGGTGAGTGTACAGGTTCTTATATTATAGAGAGAACTTGGTCATTAGTCGATGAGTGTAACAATGCTGCTGAGCCTCAGGTACAAATTATTACTGTATCTGATAATATAGCACCAGAGTTCAACTTACAATGTCAATTTGATGATGTAGAGGCTTACACGTCTCAGGGTGCTGATTGTCCTGCAGATGCAATGATATCACTAAATGTTGGTGATGAGATTGATATTAATACAGGATGGACTGTAGCTGGATTGAATGTTCCTGCATTCGGATCTTTCTGTGTTGGAGACAATTGTACTCCTGCTGAGGAATTAATTATCAGAGTAACTGATAAAACATCTTCTGATGATGTTTGCGAGAACAGATTAACAATCACATTCGTTGCTGAAGACGATTGTGGAAATATATCTGATCCATTTACATGTAGCTATATCATTATAGATGATACAGCGCCAACATTTACTGCACCAGAAGACACTGTAATTTATAGTGATAATAAGTGTGAGTATGATGCTGGTGTTGAATTTACTGGAGATGTTATTGATGAAGCAGATAACTGTAATAATCAGTTAGAAGCAACATATTTAGATGCAATTGATGAAGGACAATGTGAAGGTGAAGTAATCATCACTAGAACATGGTCATTAATGGATTCTTGTGGTAATAAAGCTGAAGATCAAGTACAGATTATTACTGTTAAAGATAATATTGCACCTACATTTAAGAAACCAGATGACATTGAGATCTTCAAAGATGAGCAATGTTATGCGGATGAGACTCCAGCAAATACGGGGTATCCAACAGAAGTAGACGACAACTGTTCTACGGAATTAGAGCCTATGTATACAGATGAGATTACTCCAATCTGTGAAGGATCTTATTTAATTACTAGAACATGGACTTTAGCTGATGATTGTGAAAACGAAGCTATCCCTCAAGTGCAGAAAATTACTGTGACGGATAATATGCCACCTTCATACACACCGGCTCGCGATCAAATCGTAGAGTGTGGTCCAGGAAACACAGGAATGTGTACGTATTATGTACAATTGTTTGATTCATTCAATGATGGATGGCAAGGAGATACTATTGATGTAGTTGTTAATGGTGAAGTTGTTTTAGATGATCTTGCATTAGCTGATTTATTTGGTGGAGAAGATCCAGTAGAAGGAGAAAATGATCCGATACCATTTGAAGTAACTACAGGTGATACAATCATGACTATCTACGTACAAGGTACATTTGCGGGTGAAGCAAGCTGGGAAGTATCTGATGCTAATCAGCAAGTAGTTGCTGTTGGAGATGGAGATACACCAGTTGACATTATAGCTGATTGTGGTGAAATCGTACCTTCTTCAGATGAGCAGTTTGAAGCATGGTTAGCTGATAACGGTGGTGCTACTGCTTTCGATAACTGTAGTGATGTGACATGGACAAATAACTCTCAAGGGTTATCTGATCTTTGTGGAGCTACAGGTTCTGAAACAGTAACTTTCACTGCCACTGACGATTGTGGTAACTCTATCAGTACTACAGCTACATTTACTATCCAAGATACTACGCCACCATCAATTGATGAAGAGGCAATGGATATGACTGTTGAGTGTGATGGTAATGGAAATGTAGATGCATTAAATACATGGTTAGACTCTTACGGTGGAGCCATGGCAAGCGATGTATGTGGTTCTATCTCATGGTCTCATGACTTTGAAGGATTATCAGATGATTGTGGAGCTACTGGTTCAGCTACTGTAACGTTTACAGTAATGGACGAGTGTGAAAACGTTTCTACAACTACTGCAACATTTACTATAGAAGATACAACTGCACCTGAGTTTACATTTGTACCTGCAGATCGTTTAGATCTAGAGTGTGGTGTAGATGAAGTACCAACTGATGAAGCCTTAGCGGGTGACGACTGTGGTATGGTTGAAGTTACTTCTGAAGATTATTATACAAACACACCATGGAGAACAATCACAAATGGTGGAGACGGTACTGTAGATTATTCTGCTTTACCTGGAGGATTTACAATTGTTGGTTCTGACACAGGATCTTCTGAGAACTTCTTCACAGTAAGTTCTACAATGGTTAAGAACGTTGTTTTAACATTCGATTGGGATTATACAACAGAAGAATTTAGTTCTTACTGGGATAGATTCTCATACTTTGTTAATGGTGTTGAAACTGAAATCGAAAGCCAATTTGGTAATAGTGAAGCTTCAGGTAGCTTATCTATACCATTATCAGCTGGAGATACATTTGCTCTTGGTACAATTAACAGAGCAGGTGATATAGACGGAACAGCTACAATTGAAATTTCTAATATTAATTTCGAAATTGATAATGAGTGTCCAGTAGTAGAATGCTTTATCCGTGAGTTCACGGCTGAAGACGAATGTGGTAACAAATCTTACGCTCAGCAAATCATTGTATTTAATGATACAACAGATCCTGAGTTAGAAGTACCTGCAGATCTTACTGTAGAGTGTGACGCTGTACCACCAGTTTGTCCAGACGCAAACGGCGGAGGCGGACAAGTTGAGCCTGCTGCATGGATTAATGAGTTCCATTATGATAATGCTGGATCGGATCAAGGCGAGTTTGTAGAAGTTGCTGCTAACTTTGATGCTTCTGGTTACAAAGTTGTACTATATAATGGTAATGGAGGTTCAGTATATGAGACTCTAGTATTAGCTAGCCCAACTATGGTTGGAGGTGTATATTACTTTGTAGTATCAGATAGCGTACAGAATGGTTCACCAGATGGTATCGCGTTAGCTGATGCTTCTGATAACCTGATTCAATTCTTAAGTTATGAAGGTGCCTTTATGGGATCTGGAGGTCCAGCTGATGGCGTAATGTCTACAGATATAGGTATATCTGAAGCTAGCAATACACCTGTAGGTGAATCACTACAATTAGTTGGAACAGGTTCTGCTTACGCTGACTTTGCATGGTCTGGCCCTATGGCTGAGACTCCAGGAGCTGCTAACACTGGTCAAACGATCGAAGTTGGTGGTGGTCATGTTGGTGGCGATGATCCAAACATCAGCTGTATTACTTACTCTGATCTTTGTGATGAAGCGCCTAAAGCAACTTATGATGGTGAAGAACGTGTAGATGGTGATTGTCCAAACAATTACACATTGATCCGTACTTGGACTGTAACTGATAATTGTGGAAATTCTACAACTAAGAGTCAGACAATCACAGTACAAGATACTACGGCGCCTACATTCACTGCACCAGCAGATACTGAGATCTTTACAGATTTCGAATGTAAATACAATGCATCGCCAGATGTAACTGGAGATGTTGAAGACGAAATGGACAACTGTTCTGAAGACTTAAATGCAACTTACGAGGATGTTATTACTGACGGTCCTTGTGAAGGAAGCAAAGTCATCACTAGAACATGGTCATTAGTAGATGAGTGTAATAATGCTGCTGACGATCAGGTACAGATCATTACTGTAACTGATAACACGCCGCCTACATTCACTGCTCCAGAAAATACAGTAATTGAGTGTACTGAAAGCACAGATCCATCTAATCCTAATGTTGGTGATGTAACGGATGAGGCTGATAACTGTACAACTTCTTTAGATGCTACTTACAGTGATGTTATTACTGAAGGTAACTGTGCTGGTAACTATATTATTACCAGAACATGGAGCTTACAAGATGATTGTGGAAATAAAGCTGAAGACCAAATTCAGGTAATCACTGTTGAAGATAAAGAAGCTCCAGAGCTTAAGCCGGATGCAGTAATACCTATGGGTGAGTCTAACATCAATGCATGTTTAGCTGATGCACCATTTGGACCAACACTTGAGGAAATTGCTGACTTATTTGTTGACAACTGTAGTGAAGTTGTAGTTACTAGAGCTGAAAAGATCTTAGGTGACGATTGCTACTGGTCAATTATGTACTCTTACTTCATCGCTGATGATTGTGGTAATGAGGTAGAAGCACCAATCAAGGTATTCTATAACGGAGGTGATAAAAATGCACCGACAATCATAGAAGGTTCTGATTTATCATTCTTAGATGATGTTTCTGGATTACAATGTTTAGATGATGCTCCTGATGCTCCTAAAGTGGCTGATATAGAAGCGATCTTCGAAGACGATTGTGGTGATGAAATTATCGTTGAAGAGTTAGATGCGATCATTTTAGGAGATGACTGTGGATGGTCTGTGACTTATTCATGGGATGTTAGTGACGACTGTGGAAACTATGCTGAAACAGTAAGTGTTACTTACAGTGGTGCTGATACTATGGCTCCTGAATTAACAGGAACACCTCCAGATTCGTATCAAAACGGATTAGTAGGTTGTATAGATGATTCTCCGGTAATTACGGATGATATGATCAGACCATTATATACAGACAACTGTGCTGCTAATGAAGATCTAGTAATAGAGATTATTAGAAAAGAGGCTGGTACAAATTGTAACTGGATTGTAACTTATGACGTATTTGTATCTGACGCTTGTGGTAATGATGCTGCAATGATGAAGTTCAACTACCAAGGTTCTGATACTGTTAAGCCTCAATTCTTTGATGAGTGTCAGTTCGAAGATCTAATGATACGTACTTCTGACGGTTATGACTGCCCTGCAGATGCTACAATTTCATTAAACGTAGGTGATGTTATAGATAACAGTACTGGATGGTACGTAGCAGGACGCTATATTCCTTCTTTCGGTAGCTGTGTATATGACAACTGTACTGCTAAAGACGATCTAATCATAAGAGTAGTTGATAAGACTAATGAAGGTGGTGACTGTGAAAACAGATTAACAATCACATTCGAACTTGAAGACGAGTGTGGTAATGTATCTGATACATTTATGTGTTCTTACGTTGTTAAGGATGATACAGCACCAGAGCTTACTCCTGTAGCTGATCAAGACTTCGGTGTAGTTCCAGAAGGTGAATTAAACCAAGGATTACCAGCTGGATTAGTTGATAAGACTGGATACACAGATAACTGTCAAGATCCAGGTATGACAACTACATTCAACGATCATTTATCTGATGATGGAGGTGTATTTACTCCAAACCCAGGAGGTGATAGTAGTAACGGAATCACATATACATGTGGAGGATTTGATTATAACTTCGTATACTGGTATACTGACAATTCAGGAAGACCTGTATACTATGCAGATAATGTAAGCTTCAACTTCTACTTGTATTTCTATGGTAGCGGATGGACAACTCAATTCTATTCTGGTGGTAATTATCACTATCCATGGTATACAACTAATGATCATAGCACATTACCGTCTTGTGATGTGTATGACTATGTAGACAATACATCTTGTGGTTTAAGTGCTGCTGATTGTGGTGGTGGTCAAGGTGGTATCCTAAAAACAACATACACATTAGTAAGAACATTCTCTGCTGATGATGGATGTGGAAACATTGGATACACCCAAGTGACCTACACATGGATGGTTGAAACTGTAGTTGATGATAATGTTATTAATTCACAAGCACAAGGTTCTCAATTAGATGAGTTCCCATGTGATCTTACTGATGATACAATCGACCACGGTGATGTACCAGCGGATCCGTCTACTCAGGCTAGAGTGACTGAAGAGCCGATTAAGATCGATTTCCAAGCGTATCCTGTACCATTTGATAAGGAAGTGACAATCTCTTACGAGTTTGAATTTGAAACTGAAGTAACGATAGAATTCTTTGATACTAAAGGCTTATTAATAGCTAAGCGTTTCAACAAGAACTATGTTGCTGGAACTAAAGATCAGACTTATGTAGACTTGTCTAGATATCCAAATCAGATGTACTATGTGAAGTTAACTACTAACAGAGGTTCTGTTACTAAGAAGATTATTTCTTCAGGTAAATAAACCGAGTTAGATTAGGTAAATATTAATTAATGAAAAAGGCAGCTATTTAATTTAATAGCTGCCTTTTCTAATTTAAAACAAAATAAAGCTGGCTATTGCCAGCTTTATTTGTTGTTATATGGAGCACAGTTTAGAGGGCTATAATATGTTCAGCCCATTCTATGGCATCTTCTAAATCAGAGAAGATTTCATAGGGCTTATTAAAAAACAGTTTTTCTATTTCTGCGTTGGTCTTGGCCTTGTAATCTTTAGAAACTACAGCAAACCCTATCAGATTTGGAATCTTTGAAGTACCATAATAAATCTTTGGATCTACGGAATAGGAGTAGAGGCGATGGGTAATATAAACAAAAGGCTTATTCTTAAAGTATTTGTGCGCAATATCCACCAATACCTGATTATGATCTGGAGTCAGATCTTCGCCTTCGTTAATAACAACAATAAGATAATTATCATGTATCGTAAGGCTACAAAAATCGTATGTGACCCTTTTCGACATGTATTAAAGTTAGAAAAAAACTAGTGGATAACAAAAAAAGCGCCTCTATAAGAAGCGCTTTCGATTTATTAATAATGATTTATATTATGATTCTGTGGTCTTCTCTGACGTTTGAATTTCAATCTTTAATTCATTAGCCTTAGTATCTAAATCCATTAAAATTTTATCACCTTCCTGAATTTTTGACTTAATGATCTCTTCAGCTAAAGCATCTTCAATATACTTCTGTATAGCACGTTTTAATGGTCTTGCGCCATATTGTTGATCAAATCCTTTGTCAGCAATATAATCTTTCGCTTTTTTACTAAGCTTAAGCTGATAGCCTAAATTTTTAATACGATCAATAAGTTTCACTAACTCAATATCAATAATCTTATTAATATCCTCTTTTTCAAGGACATTAAAGACAACAACGTCATCTATTCTATTTAAAAATTCAGGAGCAAATGCTTTTTTGAGTGCATTTTCGATAATACTCTTCGCATGATCGGCAGCTTGAGCTTCTTTTGCTGAGGTACCAAAACCAACACCTTGTCCAAAATCTTTCAGCTTACGCGCACCTATATTTGAAGTCATAATAATGATCGTATTTCTAAAATCGATTTTTCGACCTAAACTATCTGTTAAGTATCCATCATCAAGAACTTGTAATAGCATGTTAAAGACATCAGGATGCGCTTTTTCAATCTCATCTAAGAGGACAACAGCATAGGGTTTACGACGTATCTTTTCAGTTAGCTGACCACCTTCTTCATAACCCACATAACCCGGAGGTGCACCTATTAATCTAGAGATGGCAAACTTCTCCATGTACTCACTCATATCAATGCGTACTAATGCATCTTCGCTGTCAAAAAGTTCACGAGCTAACACCTTGGCTAGCTGAGTTTTACCTACTCCGGTTTGACCTAAAAATATAAATGAACCAATCGGTTTATTAGGATCTTTTAATCCGGCTCTATTTCTCTGAATTGCTTTCACAACTTTAGAAACAGCTTCGTCTTGGCCAATCACTTTTCCTTTGATAAGATCTGGTAATTGAGATAGTTTATTGCTCTCTGTTTGTGCAATCTTATTCACTGGTATTCCGGTCATCATAGACACTACATCAGCCACATTATCTTCAGTCACCACTTCTCGGTGTTGCTTGGACTCTTCTTCCCATTTTTCTTGAGCAGAAGCCAACTCTTTTTCTAAACGCTTTTCATCATCTCTGAGTTTAGCAGCTTCTTCGTATTTCTGTTTCTTAACTACTGAATTCTTAGTATTTTTAACATCTTCGAGTTTTTTCTCTAATTCAATGATCTGCTTAGGCACATCAATATTAGTAATGTGTACACGAGAACCAGCTTCATCTAAAGCATCAATAGCTTTGTCCGGTAAGAAACGTTCTGTCATATACCTATTCGTCAATTTAACACAAGCTTCAATGGCTTCATCGGTATAATCTACATTATGATGCTCCTCATACTTACCTTTAATATTGTTAAGTATTTGAATGGTTTCTTCTACGGTGGTAGGTTCTATTAGAACTTTCTGGAAACGTCGCTCTAGAGCACCATCCTTTTCAATATACTGTCTGTACTCATCAAGAGTAGTGGCTCCAATACATTGTATTTCACCTCTTGCTAAAGCCGGTTTAAACATATTTGAAGCGTCTAAACTACCAGTGGCACCGCCGGCACCAACTATAGTATGAATCTCGTCAATAAAGAGAATGATATCATCATTTTTCTCTAACTCATTCATTACCGCTTTCATACGCTCTTCAAACTGACCTCTGTATTTAGTACCGGCAACTAGGCTAGCTAAATCGAGCGTTACAACACGTTTGTTAAATAGTATTCTTGATACTTTTCGCTTTACAATTCGTAATGCTAAACCTTCGGCAATGGCAGATTTACCAACGCCAGGTTCACCTATTAGTAATGGGTTATTCTTTTTTCTTCGACTTAAAATCTGTGAAACACGCTGTATTTCCTTTTCTCTACCTACAACAGGGTCTAGCTTACCTTCTTCAGCAAGTACCGTTAAATCGCGTCCAAAATTGTCTAGAACAGGTGTTTTAGATTTCTTATTAGATTTAGTACCTTGACTAAAAGGATTTTGCTTAGCCTCTTCTTCTTCATTAATGTCGTCATCTGAGAAAGATTCTGCTTTTGGTGTTTCTAAGTAATCGTCTTCGCTAGTAATCATAGATTTAAATTCTTCTTTTACATTATCGTAATCTACTTTAAGCTTGTTTAAAAGCTTTGTTGTAGGGTCATTTTCATTTCTTAGTATGCACAATAAAAGATGTGCTGTGTTTATGGAAGTACTCTGGAATAATTTGGCCTCTAAAAAAGTTGTTTTTAAAGCGCGTTCTGCCTGACGTGTCAGGTGTAGGTTTTTCTTTTCATTAGAAGCTGCTGAAATATTTGGGTTGGCCGGGCTTAAAATTTCTACTTTACGTCTTAAATGATTAAGGTCAACATCTAAAGCACTCAATATATCAATAGCCTTACCATTGCCATCTCTCAGCAACCCTAACATTAAGTGTTCGGTTCCGATAAAATCATGGCCTAAACGTAAAGCTTCCTCTTTGCTGTATGCAATTACATCTTTGACTCTTGGGGAAAAATTATCATCCATAGTTAATTCCTTTCTGCATTAAAAATACTAAAATCATAATATAATATGTCAAAAACTATACCTTTTTAAAAGCACTTTAACGAATAGACTAAAAAAGCACTTTATATCAAAGTTTTTGCACATATACTTATTAACGAAAACCAGGGCAAATATTGTTAATAAAAAGTCCTAAAATTGCGTTTTAAAATCTTAAACAAACCTCTTATTTTGGTTATATTAGCACGTTTTGAATAACCTACAAAAAACTAATTAAAAAATATGGCAGAAGGTGAAAAGTTAATCCCAATTAATATTGAGGATGAAATGAAGTCGGCTTACATCGATTATTCGATGTCGGTCATTGTGTCACGTGCATTACCAGATGTTCGCGATGGTCTTAAACCCGTACATAGAAGAGTGCTCTACGGTATGCATGAACTGGGTGTGAGATCTAATACTGCACATAAGAAATCTGCGAGAATTGTCGGAGAAGTTCTAGGTAAATATCACCCGCATGGTGATACATCAGTATATGACACAATGGTACGTATGGCCCAAGAATGGAGTTTAAGATATATGCTTATTGACGGTCAAGGGAATTTTGGTTCTATTGATGGTGACAGCCCGGCAGCAATGCGTTATACTGAAGCAAGAATGCGTAAGATATCTGAGGACATGTTGGCAGATATCGACAAAGAGACCGTAGATCATAAATTAAACTTCGATGACACCCTACAAGAGCCAACAGTATTACCAACGCGTATACCTGGACTACTTATCAATGGAGCATCAGGTATTGCAGTGGGTATGGCTACGAATATGCCGCCTCATAATCTAAGTGAAGTTGTAGATGGAACTGTAGCATTCATAGACAATCCTGAAATCGAAATTGATGAACTTATTACGCATATAAAAGCACCTGATTTTCCAACCGGAGGTACCATTTATGGTTATGATGGTGTTAAAGAAGCTTTTCAAACAGGTAGAGGACGTATCGTTTTAAGAGGTAAGGCCAATATAGAAGAGGTCAATGGTAGAGAATGTATTATCGTTAATGAGATTCCATATCAAGTGAATAAGGCAGATATGATTAAGAAGACTGCTGACCTTATTAATGATAAGAAACTAGATGGTATTTCTTCTATACGTGATGAATCTGACCGTAACGGAATGCGTATTGTATATGTTTTGAAACGTGATGCAATACCTAACATTGTACTCAATAAGCTTTATAAATATACTGCGCTTCAATCGTCATTTAGTGTAAATAACATTGCATTGGTTAAAGGACGTCCTCAACTATTGAACCTTAAAGACCTTATTCACCATTTTGTTGAGCATAGGCATGATGTTGTTGTAAGACGTACTAAATATGAACTTAGAAAAGCTGAGGAACGCGCCCATATTCTAGAAGGATTAATTATTGCTTCAGATAATATTGATGAAGTTATAGCATTAATTAGAGCTTCAGCTAATGCTGAAGAAGCAAGAGAGAAGTTGATGAAGCGCTTTGAGCTTACAGAAATACAAGCCAAGGCTATTGTAGAGATGCGATTACGTCAGCTTACAGGTCTGGAGCAAGATAAGTTAAGAGCGGAGTATGAAGATCTTATGAAAACTATAGAGGATCTTAAAGACATTCTTGATAAAAAAGAACGTCGTATGGATATCATTAAGAATGAATTGACGGAGGTGAAGTCTAAATATGGTGATGAAAGACGTTCTACTATAGAATACGCTGGAGGAGACTTGAGTATTGAAGATATGATTCCTGATGAAAAAGTGGTAATCACCATCTCTCATGCAGGATACATTAAAAGAACTTCGCTAACAGAATACAAGACTCAAAATAGAGGTGGAGTAGGACAAAAAGCGTCTACCACTCGTAATGAAGACTTTTTGGAGCATTTATTCGTTGGTACTAATCACCAGTACATGTTGTTCTTTACCCAGAAAGGGAAATGCTTCTGGATGCGCGTTTATGAGATTCCTGAAGGTAGCAAAACCTCTAAAGGAAGAGCTATTCAAAACCTTATAAATATTGAGCAAGATGATAAGGTAAAAGCATTCATTTGTACTCAGGACCTTAAAGATGAAGAATATATCAATAGTCGTTATGTGATTATGGCTACCAAAAAGGGTCAGGTTAAGAAGACTTCACTGGAACAATATTCAAGACCTAGAACTAATGGAATTAATGCGATTACCATTAGAGAGGATGATGAATTATTAGAAGCGAAACTCACAACCGGTGAAAGCCAAGTGATGTTGGCTCTTAAATCAGGTAAAGCGATTCGATTTGAGGAAGCAAAAACCAGACCTATGGGTAGAAATGCTTCAGGAGTTAGAGGTATTACTTTAGCTAGCGATGCTGATGAGGTTATTGGAATGATCGCTGTTAACGATATGGAGAGTAATATTTTAGTAGTTTCTTCTAATGGTTACGGTAAGCGCTCAAGCTTAGAGGATTACAGAATTACAAATAGAGGAGGAAAAGGCGTTAAAACTATTTCTATTACAGAAAAAACAGGTAACTTAGTAGCCATTAAAAATGTGACGGATGAAGATGATCTAATGATCATTAATAAATCTGGTATTGCAATTAGAATGGAAGTTAACGCATTGCGAGTTATGGGTAGAGCAACTCAAGGTGTTAAACTTATTAATTTAAAAGGCAATGATTCTATTGCTGCTGTTGCAAAAGTGATGAAAGATGAGGATAAAGATGTAGATATAGAAGCAGGAGAAAGTGTGGAAGGTATTGATAATGAGGCTAATACAGAAGATGGCACAACTCTTGATACTAATGAAAGCGATAACGATAAATAACAACTAATTAAATTTTTAAAATGAAAAAACTGATAACTATAACATTTGCTTTATTGATAAGCTCATGGTCTTTTGCTCAAAAGAATGAAGTAAAAGCTCTTGAAAAAGCAGTCAAGAAAGAAGATTACCAAGCTGCTAAAGCTGCTGTTGGCCCTGCTGATAAACTTGTTGGTAATATGGATGATAAGACTAAGGCTAAGTTCTATTATTTAAAGGGACAGGCTTTATATGCTAAAGGTCAGAGTACAGATGAAGAAGTTACTGAGGCTATAGCATCATTAGAAGCTCTAAAAGAATTAGAAACGTCTACCAATAAAATTAAATATACTCCTGATGGTGAAAAGTTAAAAACAGAAATATTAGGTTCTGTTGCAAGAGCAGCATATGATGCTGCAAAAAGCAGAGACAATAAATTAGCAGGTAAGAAATTTAATCAGGCTTACAAGCTTTCACCAAAAGACACAATTTACCTTTATGCTGCTGCTTCGTCTTATTTGAATGCTCAAGACTATGATACGGCATTAGATCTTTATGAGCAGTTGAGAGCCATGAACTATAAAGGAGAAGGCGTTAAGTATTATGCAACTAATAATGAAAAAGGTGTTGAGGAAGAATTTCAAGACAAAAAGTTAAGAGATGTTGCTGTTAAATCTAAACAATACTCTAACCCTCGACAAGAAAAGATTAAGCCTAAATCCGCTGAAATTATCAGAATGATGGCCTTAATTTATTCAACTAAAAATGAGAGTGATAAAGCCTTAGAATTGGTTGGACAAGCTAGAAAACTAAACCCAAATGATACTCAATTAGTTATTGTTGAAGCTAAAGCTTATTTAGCATCAGGTCAGAACGAGAAGATTAAGCCTTTATTAGAAAGCGCTAGCGACCTCATTAAGAATGATGCTCAGATGTTAACGAATTTTGGAATTTTTGCAATGGAAATTAAGGAAAATGACATGGCAAAGACATATTTCAATGATGCTTTAGCTATCGACCCTAATGCTTCAGCACCTAATCTAAACTTAGGAGCAGTAATCCTAGATGCTGATGCTGATTTAGTTGAAGAAATGAATTCTCTAGGAAATTCTTCTGCTGATAACAAGCGTTATGATGAGCTAAGAGCTAAGCGTGTAGAAATGTATAAGGAAGCAATTCCATATATTGAAAAAGCACTTGAGCTAGAACCAACAGTTGAGACTGCTAAATACCTAATGAGTGTTTATAGTGTAGCTGGTGAAACGGATAAGTTTAAAGCATTGAAACAGCGTGTAGCTGATATGGAAGCAGGAAATTAAGATCTGTGTAATACATATAAAAAAAGCGACTTCAATTTGAAGTCGCTTTTTTTATATCACTTTCTTAATAACTCTCAGCTTATGCGTATGGGTATTTTTGTCAACATTATAAATACCACTATGATCCAAGCGGTCTATTCGGACTTTTCCATGAGCGTGAATAATGTAATTATCTTTCATAATAATACCAACATGAATAATATCACCTTCGGCATTATCAAAAAACGCTAGATCACCAGGCTCACTTTCTTCAATAAAACTTAAAGCTTCACCCTGTGTTGCTTGCTCAGAAGCATCACGTAATAAACGGTGACCATTAATTTTATAAACCATTTGTGTAAATCCGGAGCAGTCAATACCGAAAGGCGTCTTACCACCCCATAAATACGGTGCATTCATATAAAGGAAGGCCGTATTCACAATCTCAGACTTATCTTGCTTTCCGGAAATGCTATTGCCTTCAAAAGTATGTTCTAATAAGTCTGTAGCTCCAACATTTGCGCCTAGCGGAATAGGATAGAGGTTGTTCTGGTTGTCAGTAATGTATTCAACCAAATCTTTAGACAGTTTCATATCAGATTTTGAAAGTTCAGTGTAGTCTTCTTTTGAGATTTCAAGATACTGTTTGTTATCTATCCAGGCTTCGTACTTATCGTAAGCCGATCTGATTTTACTCCACTTTTTCCGTTGCTCCAGAACTTTGAAGACGTCACCGTAAAGCAATTGTGATACTAACTCTGAAGTGTCAGCAGGTTCTAATCGCATTGGAACTATACCAAGATTGCAAATGCCGTATTGCATGTAAACTATTAAATACGTTCAATAACCATTGCCGATGCACCACCACCACCGTTACATATAGCAGCAGCACCTATTTTGGCATTGTTTTGTTCTAGGACATTTAATAATGTGATCAGGATTCTTGCTCCCGAACAACCTAGAGGGTGTCCTAAGGAAACAGCACCACCGTTCACATTGACATTTGAATCGTCTAATCCAAGAATTTTCATGTTAGCCAATCCTACAACAGAAAAAGCTTCATTAAATTCAAAATAGTCAACATCATCCAACGTAATACCAGCTTTAGCTATGGCTTTTGGTAAAGCTTTTGCAGGAGCTGTCGTAAACCATTTAGGTTCTTGAGCAGCGTCTGCATAGCTCTTTATTACTGCTAATGGTTTTAACCCTAACTCGTCAGCTTTAGATCTGCTCATTAGAACCATAGCACCTGCACCATCATTTATGGTAGATGCGTTGGCTGCAGTTACTGTCCCTTCTTTAGTGAAAGCCGGACGTAATGCCGGTATCTTTTCAAGTTTTACATTAGTGTATTCTTGATCCTTATTAACTACAATTGGATCTCCTTTGCGTTGTGGTACTTCAACAGGTACAACTTCATTGTCAAACTTACCTGCTTCCCAAGCGGCATTAGAACGCTCATAAGATTGAATAGCATATGCATCTTGATCCTCTCTGCTAAACTCATATTCAACAGCACAGGCATCAGCACATACACCCATAGCATTTTTATCATAAGCATCTACTAAGCCATCTTTTTGCATCCCATCTTCAAAAGTTGCTGGTCCAAACTTTGTAGCACTTCTTGCATGGTAATAATGAGGAATAGAACTCATGTTTTCCATACCTCCGGCAACAACAATATCGGCATCGCCTAATTGTATAGCTTGAGCACCTTGCATAATGGCTTTCATACCAGATGCACATACTTTATTTACTGTGGTGCAAGGTACTGTATCTGGTATCCCTGCATATATAGCTGCTTGTCTGGCTGGAGCTTGACCCGTACCAGCTTGTACAACATTACCCATTAATACTTCTTCTACTTTGTTAGGATCTAATCCTATTTTATCTAAAGCGCCTTTAATGGCAATGGCTCCTAAACGCGGTGCAGGTATTGTAGACAAAGCCCCCAAAAAACTACCTATTGGTGTTCTGGCAGCAGAAACTATAACAACTTCTTTATTCATATATCATCAATTTATTTAATGCAGCGAAATTAATCAATTTTTAGTACATTTTTTAATGTATTCCTTACGATTGAATGTTTATCTAACTATGAATTCCTAAAATTAAACCAATCCGAAACTCATTTATTTATTACATTTGATTTTATATGAATGAATTCATCAATAAATGGTATAAAAACCACGCCTTGGTATACAAGGTGCTATTGTTTTTAGCAACGACACTTTTTATCGTTTATTTATTCCCAAAAACCGGGAAATTCAGATATTCATTTGAACGCGGAAAACCTTGGCAGTCAGAGAACTTATATGCTCCATTTGATTTTGCTATTAAAAAAACACAAGACGAACTTGATGATGAACGCAAGTCTGTTGAGCAAAACAGTGCACTTTATTTTATTATTGATTCTAATGTAAAGGATCAGGTTTTATCTAATTATTTAGCGCGGTATAATGAGGTGTTTAGAGATACATCATCAACTTTTGTTGACAACGCCAAGTTGTATGATCTTGGTAAAAATGCTATTGATCTGTTTTATAAAAATGGTTTTACATCAACAAACTATGCATACTCAGGGGATAGAACTGTTTTTTTAATTGAAGGGAATAAACAACAACAGCAGATAAGGTTTGGAGACATTTACAAGAGTGATGATTCTAGGCCCTATATAGAAAACAGGCTTAAATCAGAAAACTTATCGGGTTACACAGACAAAATGGTATCCTTGTTCTTTGATGTATTACAACCCAATGCTAGCTTGAATGAATCATTAACGCGGAATGCACTGGAAGAAGACCTGTCTAAAATATCCCCAACTCGGGGCAGTATAGGAAAGGAAACTTTAATCATATCTAAGGGCCAGGTTGTTGAGGGCGATCAGTACAATATTCTTAGATCTTTAGAATCAGAGTATAAATCTCAAGTATGGAGTACTGCAAATTATAATTGGGTCACTGTAGCCTACACATTGTTAGTGGCACTAACTCTACTAATGCTATTGTTGTTCTTAAGGAAATACAGATTGGAAGTATTCCTTAATAATACTAAGGTGACATTTATCTTCTTCAATATCGCTCTAATGATATTAATCACAACATTAGTGATTAATTACAATTCGCAGCGTATATATGTAGTTCCATTATGTATTTTGCCTCTGGTACTCAAGGCCTTTTTTGATGCCAGATTGGGGCTGTTTACACATGTTATAACAGTACTTCTGCTAGGCTTTATAGTTCCTAATAGTTATGAGTATATGTTCCTTCAAATTATTGCAGGGATCGTAACTATTTTAACTGTATCCGAATTATACAAAAGAGCTAACTTATTTATATCTGTTGGGCAAATTACCTTGATCTATATTATAGCCTATTTCGCTTTTTTCATGATACAAGAAGGACAGATAAGCGCCTTAAAATGGGAAACTTTCGGCCTATTCGTATTGTGTGGTCTAGCGACCCTTTTTGTTCAACCATTGATCTACATTTATGAAAAGATCTTTGGATTGGTATCTGATGTGTCTCTCTTAGAGCTTTCAGATACGAATACAAAACTGCTAAAAGAGTTATCCAATAAAGCCCCTGGAACATTCCACCATTCACTTAATGTTGCCAATTTAGCTGAAGCTTCAGCTAATGAAATAGGAGCGAATGCAATGTTAGTGAGGGTAGGAGCCTTATACCACGATATTGGTAAGATGAAAAACCCAACATATTTTACAGAGAACCAATCCACCGGAATTAATCCACATGATGAATTATCGTCTAGAGAAAGCGCAAAAACAATTATAAATCATGTGCTTGACGGTATTGAAATTGCAAAGCGCAATAACCTTCCGGATCGTGTCATAGATTTTATTAGAACACACCATGGTACAAGTGTGGTCTATTATTTTTATATGAAAGAAAAATCTGTAGATGAATTGACGAATGAGGAAGATTTTCAATACCCTGGACCAAAACCATTCAGTAAAGAAACTGCTATCCTAATGATGTGCGATAGTGTAGAAGCAGCCTCTAAGAGTCTTAAGGATCCTACCAGTACAAAGATTAATGACTTTGTAGAGAATATAATTAACAAGCAAATGGATTCAGGACAGTTCTTAAATGCCAATATCACATTCAAGGAAATTCAAGCCATAAAAAAAGTACTGAAGCATAAACTTGCTAATATTTATCATCTAAGGATTGAATATCCGGAATAAAAAATGACCTCATAAATTGAGCCCACCTTATCAAGATTTTATGAGTTCAATCTTATTCAGATAATTAGATAGCTTAGCAAGATCTGCCTCTTTTTTAGAACTGATCTTATATTTTTTCATGAAGTTCAATACTTTTTCAGAATGTTCAGGAAATAGCTTAGCTAGCTTTTTCTTAGAAAGGGATAGGTCCACCAATTTACCTTCTGTATTTCTATAATAATAGGTTATTTTTTTGTCAAATCTGGCAGGAATGTCTTTAGAATAGCTAGTTTTTGCCGTTTTGCCTTTAATAAATTTATAAGAGATTTTCCTCAATAGATATTTGTTATTGGCATCGACCATAAAGAAGTCTTTAGCTTTTTTACCAGTATCATCAACATAAGTAATGACCTTATATAGTTCCCCTGAATCAACAAAGTTTACGGTAAGATCTTCTATCTTATTAAGACTAAAAATCTCATCGTTATTTTTCATTTCGAAACTATTAGTAGCTTCATTAAACCTTACAGAAACAATAACGGTTCGGTCACTATCCGAAACTTTTGCTGATTGGAAAGAGCTTATAATGGCATCAGAATTTGTATCTCCATATCTGTTGATATTGGCATCAACCCCAGGAGCTCTCAATCTAGAATTAAAATCGTCTAATGACGTGTTTGAAGTTGCTAAAATCTGAGATGTAGATCTAGGATCACCGGTATTTTGTCCATAAGCAAAACAAGTCAATAGTAGAGCGCAAACGAGTATACGAGCATTAGTATTCATGACACAATGTTTTAGGATTAGTACTTAAAGTTACGAAAAAAATATTTTTTTATCTCTGACAATCAATTAGTTATGTGTGACGGAGACGTTGTGGTAAAAGAAAAGGTGCTCCAATATGGACCACCTTATGGTATAGAAACATAATTGTTTTTTATTTATTTGCTGATGCTAATCGTGATTTATCAGAGTAAATATCGACTTCAACAGCATCTAAGAATCCTGCAAATTTTAATAAATCGGTTTCTTTATTGAAATCGGTCTTGTTCTTCTTAATAAAGTCTAGAATTTTATCTGAGTACTTAGGGAATTGCTTTGCTAATTTTCGTTTACTAAGCGATAGGTCCAACAGACGATTATCCCTACTTCTATAGAAGTAAGTTGTTTGTTCTATAAGCTTTGCAGGTTTGTTTTGTGCATAGCTCGTTTTAGCAACTTTAGCTTTTACATACTTATATTCAACTTTCTTTAGTAGTTTACCATTTTTATTAGCCATAAAGAAATCGGTTTGTTCTTTTCCGTTTTCATCTATATAACTCATGGCTTTATAGGCTTCTTTAGTATCTGCAAACGAAATAGTAAGATTTTTTATAGTATCAACATTTAAGATCTCGCCATTAGCATTTCGGATCTCAAAACTGTTGGTGAGTTCATTGTACCGTGCAAACGTATTTGCCGATTGTGTACCATCAGAGATTTGTGCTAATCTAAATGCACTTATGGTTACACCACCAACGGCATAACTTGTATTAGAATTTACACCAGGTTTGGTTAATCTATTATTAAAGGTCTGAAGTGCATCGCTTGTAATGGCTTTATAGTCAGAAGTTGTTAATGCGGAATAGCCACAAATGTCATTGCATTCTTGCGCATATATGAAATTAGCAAACAAGAATAATAGGATGATTTTTTTCATAATATTTGATGTTAAGTAGTTATTGAATTAGGATACCTTAATAAGGTACAAAAAAATAATTCCCGTATAATATTGATAATCAATAAATTATGAAAAGTCGTACAATTTTTGTGAATTCAACAATAAAAAGGGCTTTAAAATGCGGAAAATTTAGTGCTAAACGCCTTACACCATTATTTTTTTTCTAACCATATATTACCGCCAGGGTTTTTATAACACAGTGGCATTTCAACAAAACTGTTTTTATGATGTTTGTGTAAGTAGTCAGAAAATAGCTTTATTTCATAGTCATTATTGTGCATTAAAAAGGCCTTTAGTATATAACCTTCATTCCAATTTCTGCCTTTAAACACCCAATCTTTAGGGTATTCAAATGGGTAAAAGATGTCATGAAAATGGATGAGTACACCTGGTTTTAATCTTGGAAGAACTCTGAATAATAGGTGATTCACATCACTTCCTGTTTTGGATACGTGCGTACTGTCTATAAATAAAATATCGCAGGCATTCAGATTTTCGAATACAGATAAAGGAACTTTTTGTACTTCAGTCTCAATAATGGCGGTAGCCTTGTGATCACTTTCTTTTAATAAGGTTTTTAGCCGTTCAGTATGTGGTTCTATAAAAGTTAGACTGATCTGATCATTAAAAAATAGTTGATTGGTATCTAACATCACTGCCGAAGAAAAGCCCGAGCCTACTTCCACAATTTGTTTTGGTTGATATTTACGAATCATGCAATGCAAGAAAATGGCATCGGTATATGAGTAAAAATCATTTTCATAGAAGTACCTGAGATTATCTTTTTTATGCTCTTCAAAAGGAATTGCTTTATAATAGGCTTGAAAGACTTTAACTAGTTTAAGCTGCTCTGAAGTATTTAAATTCACTCCATTGACACCATCAAGTTGCTCTTCGTGCCAAATCATATCTTGTCTGGCTTTAATATCGTCTACATCTATGATGGATGAATAATAGTGACCAGGGGGGAAACACGCATTTTTTTTGAAATGTAAGTGTTCTTTATAGAGCCCTCTCACGTAAGGAAGTTTATTTATAAAGTGGATGAGTTGTTTTTTTATACTCATATAAGTTGATAGGATTTCATGATTTGAAATACGCAACAATGTAGTAAAAACGGAATAAATGAATATCTATTGGGGACAAAAATCTTAGTGTTAAGTATAAAATAGACTTTACTCAATATGGTACTATTGCTATTTTTTATTCAACAAACTCTGTAGTATTTCAAATACCTTACTGTTGAAAGCCACTTCATGACCTTGACCTTCCAATATTACAAGATTGACGTTCTTCTTATTTTCTTCTAATGCATTGACATATTCATTAGCTATGTTTATTGGAACTATTCTATCATTAACTCCATGCACTATAGCTATTTGGGTAGCATCATCAATTGTTTTGATTCCTTCAATGGGAGAAAGACTACTTACTTTCTTATCCCAAATTTGAGTATCAGGCTGTAATTTTTTCATATGTTTTCGCCATTGATGAAGGTCACATGGGCAGGAAATAAGTAAAGCATTAGAATAAATATCTGGATACTGAGAAATTAAGTTTGCAGATATAGCAGCTCCTCCAGAGTGTCCTACTAAGGTTATTCTCGAAGGATTGTATTTGTTTTTCAATTCAGAGGTGAGGTTATTTATAGATTCAAGAACTTCTTTTGTATAGTTATCTCCAGTTGCTTCCCCTCGTTCTCCTTGCGAGCGATTTCCTTCGTCATCTTTATACCCAGGTCTTAGTATACCAACAGCAACAACATTCTTATTTTCTGCTGCTATCTTTTTCGCTATAGAATATTGATAAGAAGGATCGTTAAATGGTGCATCCCCGTGAAGAACCAAAATCAATTCTGGAGCATTTAATTCTTCTGAATCAACAAAAGGAATATGAAATAATTCTGCAGATTTTGAATCACTAGAATCTTTGTCACTAGGATTCTCATTTTTCGTTTGACAGGCCAAACAAATAAAAACCATTAAAAAAATTAACCTATAACTTTTAAGTGTATACTTCATAATGCTTTCATGCATGTTGTTTTATATTAGTAGAACTAATCATTTGTAACTTATATTGCGTTACGTTTTTTAGTTTTTCCATTCTCTTTTTAGAATAGAGTAGATGTCTACACTTATTTTTTCTCCATTTTTGACTTCACATTCTCGCATCGTTCCTTCATATTTAAAATCAATCTTCTCTAAGGCATTTTTACATTTGGTGTTATCACTAACAACATAACCTTCTATTCTGTTCAGGTTTAGTTCTGTGAAGCCTAACTCGAATAGTTTAGGCATTACTTCTTTCAAAATGCCTTTCCCCCAATATTCTTTTAATAACCATAAGCCAATTTCGGCTTTTTGATGTTTTTTGTCTAAACCATTAAAACCGGCGGCACCACAGAATTGATCGTCTTTTTTATCATAAATTCCCCACCAGACTCCAGTTCCTTCTTCCTTCAAATTTCGATACCATTCCATTTGTGTTTCAGTGGCTTCTAATGTAGAAAAATGAACATCGTAATATTTTGTGATTTCAGGGTTGGATAATCCTTTATGAATGTTGTTGATGTCTGAAGCTTCTATATCTTTTAATATGTAATTTTTGGTTTCCATCTTACAAGAGGTGGTAGCATGACCAGAAAGTATCTCATCGTAGGAATTACCCATTTTTAGAATACAACGGGTTTAAGTAATACCTACTTTATTTGGCTAGCTCTGCTTTACTTTTTGTTAGAATATAATTAAAATGGTTTACGTCTGTACTATTGAGTTTTAATACTCCGGTAACTGTAACAATATCATCCATTTTAAAAGGGGGTTTGGAAAGGAGTTGAAGCTCTATAGCTGTTTCCGGGCCACCAATGCCACAGAAAAAACATGAAGACATAGGTCCTTTAGACAATATGTATATTCGCCCCTTAGGATCTATATCTAAAAAGTAACCTGTTATAGTAACCTCTTTTCCATCTAAGTCTTTAACTGAAGGTGAAAAAGTTGGAGCTAAAAAATAGTCGTCATATTCAGGAAAATATTTTCTTTCAAATTTCACTTTTGCTAAATCTTGCCAGGTTATGGTCTTTTGAGCAAAACCTGTAAAAGATATAAGGAAAATAAGCGTTATTAGGATTTTATTTTTCATTACTTAAGATTGTTGAGATGTTCATTTTTATAATTGGGTATATTGCCTGCGATATAGATAAAACTATCATTACAAGAACTAGGCCAATAATTTGTAATAATTGATTAAACGGCAGCCCTTGCAGGATGAATTGTTGCGGTCCACTTTCTACAAAATTGAACAGAAAATATAAACCTGCTTTTGTAAGTAGAAAACCAACTATAAATGCAAAACATACTATTGTTAATCCTTCGTAAGTTACCATTTTTATCAATTGCATATTACTAGCGCCATATGTTCGTAAAAGAGCCAATTCAAAAGCACGTTCTTTTATCATCTTATATAGGCTTATAAAAATAGTTAATCCAGAAATAATGAGAATTATATAAGCTATCCAAGAAATTGTTTTAAACCCAACCCCAGTAAATTGATATAGTCTATCGAGCTCATATTTTGGAAGTGCTGCTTGCATGTTAGTGTCTTCATTAATTCTTCTTGGAAGTGTTAAAAGCGCTGAAGGGTTTCTATATGAAATCAATAATGACGTAATCTCTTTGTCTTCATGGTCTTCATCATGCTCGCCATGGTCATGCCCCTCATGATCCTC
This sequence comes from Winogradskyella sp., assembly GCA_965230605.1. GTDB lineage: Bacteria > Bacteroidota > Bacteroidia > Flavobacteriales > Flavobacteriaceae > CBDDLD01. The sequence goes on from CBDDLD010000004.1 coordinate 1,488,178, forward strand.
GTGATCTCCATGATCCTCATCATGCTCGTCATGGTCATGCCCCTCATGATCTTCGTGATCTCCATGATCTTCATCATGCTCGTCATGGTCATGCCCCTCATGATCTTCGTGATCTCCATGATCCTCATCATGCTCGTCATGGTCATGGTCTTCATGGTCATCATGATCGTCATGATCTTCGTGACCTTCATCATGTTCCTCATGGTCGCCATGATCGTGCGCATCCCAAATGCTTTCTAAATTAGTAACGATCAATCGATCGATCACTTTTTTAGTAGGCTTTAGAATGCCAACCACTGTTAATTCATCGTTATGTACATCGATATTATTTTCGACTAATCCATGGGAGCTTAAAAATGTGTCGCCTAGTTTAAGTTCAAGCCGTTCTGCCACCGCATGACCCAATACTACCTCCATAGATTTTTGTACGGCACGTCCTTCTTGTAGTTCTGCATTGTAAAAGGACATAAACTCAGGGGTAGTTCCAACTATTCTATACCCTTTGTAGTTATCTCCATAAGAAATGGGGACTGCAACTCTGACCATAGGGTTTTTTCCTAATTTTTCTGCTTCTTTATAAGGAATATTCCCTGTTGGGTTGTCTATGTGTAATATAGAAGATAATACCAGTTGCAGAGGGCTTCCTTTGGCCCCAACGACCAAATCAATATCTCCTAAGTTGTTTTCCATCTGGTACTCAAAAGAGCTTTTTAATTGTTGAATCCCCAGAAGAAGTGCAATACTTAATGATAGCATGAAAACACTCAATAGTGTGTATAGAGGTTTTGATTTTATATTTTTAAAGCTGATCTTCCAAATGTTCATAATGTTATTGAGTTTTGAAAGAATGATTTTATTCTATGATCGTGGGTAATCACTATTAGATTACTATTGTTTTTACGAGCTTGCTTTTTAAGCAACTCAATAACCATTTTACAATTTTCATCGTCTAAACTTGAGGTAGGTTCATCAGCCAAAATAACTTTCGGATTATGTATTACCGATAACGCAATTCCTAAACGCTGTAATTGGCCTTCACTAAGCGCTTTTATCTTACGATTCTTAAGTTCGATAAGCCCTAATTCTGTTAACAATTGATCAATGGTTGTCGTATTTATGGGCTTTTTACTAAAAAAGAGACGGGCTTGCAAATTTTCATAAACACTCAATGATTGTATAGCGTGTTTTTTTTGAAATACTAGGCCAATATTTTGCCCTCTAAAGGTATCTAATTTACTTGCTGCTAAATCATTGATAGCTGTACCGTCAATAAGGACATTACCACTGATGGGTTTTAATAAACCTGCTAAAAGATGTAAAAGCGTGGTTTTTCCTATGCCTGATTTTCCAACAATAAGTAGATCTTCTTGCTCTTTTACATCAATATCAGGAAAACTAAACGTTTGTTCTCCTTGTTTGTAATGAAATGTAAGATTTTCAGTTTTTATCATATATTAACTAACCTTAAATCTATTATTGCAACCATGTTGCATTAATAGTATTGCAAATATATTGTTTATAAGTAGCATCAGTAACTTTTAAGAAAATTTAACTAGAAAAAACTAAAAAATCGCCTTTGTTAAAATCCAGATATGCGTTGTTAACTTCTAATTCTTATCAATTATTAATGCAGGTAAGTTTAATGTTTTGTACATATTGTTATATGCATTCATCTCCGTATTTATAATAGCATCTCGTTCGTTTTTATATACTTGCCAATCATCCATTAAATCTTTAAAGCGCTCTTTAGCACCTTGAGTAACTTTTGGATCTGCTTGATCGATATAACCTGAAAGTTGAATGAGCTGCGCATTGAGCTTATTGTTGAAATTTATAACATCTTGAAAGGTTTTTTGTTTTGCTTGTATTAGGTTTTCCTCCCAGCTGTTAATGCGTTTTATTAGATCTTTTCCTTTTTCTATTAATGGTTTAGCCGTATCATTATCTTTCAAAAGTTTGGCATAAGCGTTTAGTTGCGTCTTGGCAGAGCGCATTTGATTCACAGATTCATGCATCTCTTTTACAGTGTTTTCAATAGTAACAAGCATGTCTTGTTGTTCTGTAAAATCTTGTGGCCTTGCATTAATTGCCGGATTTGGGAGAATGGTAGCTTCGGCCTCTACACTGACTCCGTCTAAAGTTAATCTTAGAGTGTAGTTTCCAGGCGCTACACTAGACCCGTTAAGGCCTCCAAAAACAAAAACTTTATTTACAGGAGGTAAAGCATCCCTATTAAAGTCCCACGTAAATCTATTATACCCTTTTTTTGAAGGCAGGACTTGAGGTCTTGCTGGTCCTCCCGGCCACGATTTAAAATCTTTCGGGGGTTTATTTGAATAGGTTCTTATCACTTTTATACCCTGTAAAACGGTCAATTTTAAATCTAAGGTATCAGCATCTTTATCTAAATAATAATCGAATGTTACTCCACTTCTAGGATTTAGACCTTGACCAGTAGCTCTAGAAGTGCCGCCAAAAATGCGATAGGAGGCTTTTGGCTTAAATATCTGATGCGACACGTTGGATGCAGTCATATTCTGTAATACGCCCAAATCATCTAAGATCCAGAATCCACGGCCAGATGTTGCAGCGACCAAATCATTGTCTTGTATAATGAGGTCATTAATAGCAACCACAGGTAAATTCAACGTTAGGCGTTGCCAATGTGCCCCATCATCATTAGACACATAAAGTCCTGTTTCTGTACCAGCGTATAATAGTCCTTTTCGTTTTTTATCTGCTCTAACAACTCTAGTAAATCCATGTGGATCATTGAGACCATTCACAATTTTAGTCCATGATTGTCCATAATTGGTAGTTTTAAAAATATAAGAATTGAGGTCTAAGGATTTGTATCGCATAACGACCACATAAGCCGTAGCAGGATCATGTTCGGAAACATCAATACTATTTATAATACCATCCGAAATGCCTTTAGGAGTAATATTTTCCCAATTTGCACCTCCATCTTTCGTAATGTGTAACAACCCATCATCACTACCTGCATAAAGTACACCTTCTTCGTGCTGAGATTCTACTAACGCAGTTAACGTATTATAATTTTCACCACCAGCGGCTTCGTTGGTATACGGGCCTCCACCTGGGCCATGTTTATCTTTTTCATTCTTTGTAAGGTCAGGGCTTATCGTAGTCCAGCTTGTACCACCATTAGTAGTTTTAAAAACGACATTTCCTGCATGATAAATAGTTGTTCTATCATGAGGAGAGGTAATGATGGGTGCATTCCAATTGTAGCGATATTTAGAATCTTTAGGAGCAATACTTAATCCTAATTCCGGGTATTCTTTAATTGCCTTTTGTTCTCTAGAACTTTTTGTCCATTTACTAATATTTCCCTGGTATGTCCCGCCATAAACAGTTTCCGGGTTATCCGGATCAAAGGCAATAAAAGCACTTTCCCCTCCGGCTACAGAATACCAGTCCTTCCAATCAATACCGCCATCACTTGTACGACTGGCAATAGCTATTGCTGAGTTATCCTGTTGGCCACCATATACATTGTAGGGCACTAAATTATCAGTGATCACACGATAGAATTGAGCTGTAGATTGGTTCTGTTGTGTACTCCAACTTTTTCCACCATTAAAAGAGATATTAGCACCACCATCATTAGAGTTAATGAGGTTAGTGTTGTCATGTGGATTAATCCATAGGTGATGATTGTCCCCATGCGGCACAGGAATATTAGAAAAACTTTTACCACCATCAATAGATTTCATTACTGGTGCATTTAAAACGTAGACCACATTCTCATTTTGTGGATCGGCAAAAATCTCCATATAATACCAAGATCTTGCAATGTTTACACGATTTCCATTGACTAGTTTCCAGTTTTTTCCAGCATTATCAGAGCGATACACACCGCCTTTTTTACCTTCTGCTTCAATAACGGCAAACACACGTTCAGGGTTGGCTCTAGATACAGAAATACCAGATTTACCAAATTCTTTTGGTAGACCTTCTTTCATTTTGTTCCAGGTATCTCCACCATCAGTAGACTTATACAAGCCTGAATGTTCTCCACCAGATTCAATGATCCATGGATAACGGCGATGCTGCCACATAGAAGCATATAAAATGCGTGGATTGGTCATATCCATCGACAAGGATGAAGCACCAGTTGTTGTATTCACATATAAGACCTTTTCCCAATTTTTGCCGCCGTCCATGGTTCTGTAAATGCCTCGTTCTTCTGTAGGTGCATATTGTGCACCTTGTGCAGCGACATACATAATATCCGGGTTTGTAGGGTGAATGATCACATCAGAAATATGATATGTGTTTTCTAGCCCTATATGTTCCCATGTTTTACCTGCATCCATGGATATGTATACACCATCTCCCATAGAGGTCATAACGCCACGAGCGGCATGTTCTCCCATCCCAACAACCACAATATTAGTATCACTTTCTGATACTGTAATGGCTCCGACAGATCCGGTTTTAAAGAATTTATCTGAAATGTTTGTCCAGGTAATACCGTCGTCTGTAGTTTTATACACACCGCCCCCTGTAGATCCCATATAATAGGTGTGGGGTTGTCCAATTACTCCGGTAGAAGCCACACTTCTACCACCTCTGAACGGGCCAATATTTCGCCATTTTAAACCATGAAATAAAGAATCAGTAAGTTTTAATTCAGGCGCATTAGTTTTCTTTTTTCGTTTTTGTGCCTGATGGGTTACAGGTAGTAAAAGCATGCAAATGACTAGCAGTTTTAGCGTCTTCATAGGATTGTTTTTGGTTAGTTATAGAAAATCAGTTTTGATTTTCAGATGCAACCGAAAGATAAGGAATTCCTATGCAACATACTACATGTACAATTAACAATAGTTTATATACTTAAAACAGCAAAAGACCGAGGATAGTCTATTATGTTCTACCCCCGGATAAGATTGATTAGTTAGGTTGGTCTACTACTGTATTCCACATACCTGTGGATGCTGTTTCTTGTGCATAGGCTTTAAAACTAATAGGTTTTCTTCCAAGCACTTGTTCTATATCGTTTGTGATTTCTGAGTTGCTTGGATTTCCAAGTACTTCAGTAAACAAATACTCTATTAACCAAATGAAATCTTCGGGAACCTGTTGTTGTCTCATCGCTTCTACATAAGAATTAATGCTTATTGCAGTGAATTGTATGTCTCGTCCGCTAACTTCGGAAATTACAGATACGGCTTCTTCAAAAGTTAGTCCTTCAGCACCTGTTAATTCATAGATCTCACCATTATGCTTGTCTTCCGTTAATGCTTTAACAGCAACTTCGGCAATGTCATTTGCATCAACAAATGGAATCTTCATGTCAGCAAATGGTAAGGCAACATGACCTTCTATTACGCCTTCAACCAAAAAGTTCTCACTGAAATTCTGATTGAACCAATTTGCTCTTACGATGGTATGGTCCAAGCCAGAATGAATGACTACTTGTTCACACAATTGAGCCTCTTTTTCACCTTTACCAGAAAGTAATACTAGTTTTTTTACATGACTTCTTTTGGCAACTTTCACTAGTTGTTCAATGGCTTCTAAGGCACCGGGGACAGCTAAATCCGGCTGGTAGGTGATGTAAATAGCGTCCATACCCTCTACAGCTGCTGGCCACCCCTCAGGATTATGCCAGTCGAATGCGGGACTTCCTCCTCTAGACCCAACTCTAACATTATGATCTAAGTGATTTAGTAAGTTTACAATTCGCTTTCCGGTTTTTCCGGTTCCTCCAATAACTAAAATGTTTTGTTTCATGATTTATGATTTTAAATATTTATTAATTATGATGAATGATTATTTAATAACAGCCCAATGAGTAATAGGGCAAAGGAGCTAATAGAACTGATCGTTCTAACTAAATGCCATTGTCTCCATGGGTTCTCAAATTTTTGACGAAGTACTTTGAGTTCTTCTACAGAAGCAGCTGCTAGATCGGTCTTATCAAGAACCTCATTTAACGGAACATTTTTAAAGACTGTTACAAAGACTACTCCTAGGATAAATATTGAAGCGGCAGCAACGAAGAACCAAAACGATTTATCTGGGGTTTGATATTTGAGATAAACGATAATTGTATTACTGATGAACGGTCCAAAGAACACAATTATAAATGCAGGGTTAATAATTACCCTGTTCATTTGTTGAAATGCTTGCAAGAACCCAAGGTTGTCTAGCTGCCCAATTCCCGGAGTTATAGCATTTGTCCATGTAAAGCAGAGACCAGCAGTAAGCCCTGTTAAAATGATGGTTATGTATATTACTGTTGTTTCTAAATTGAATTCCATTTTGACTATGCTTTAAGTTTTTTTGTTTTTGGATAAATACTAACGTAGTAGTACATTACGGCTACTCCGATTAGTTCAAGCGCGATGATCCAAAATCCAAAGTCAGTAAAAAAGGTGTAATGATTTCCACCATTTGGAATGATAAAAAGCGGAACGGTAATTATAGCATCTAAAAATGCAGCAACAATTAAGAATAATTGTCCCACTAAATAACCATGAGTTGTACTGCCCTTTTTATAGTAGATATAGGATCCCAGCCACACTAAAGGCATAACTGCAGTGAACAAGATCATATTGGCTTGTTGATCTGGATCTTCTAGAATTCGGAATTGATACGAAAGGGTATAGGAGCATACTGCAAGGAACCAAATCCCTATACCGATTAAAATTGCTCTGATAGTTTTCATGTCTTATAATTTTTTGATTACAAGACAAAACTAGGCCAGCCTTACCAGGATTATTTATTCAAAAAGAAGTATGATTTGTTTGAAAAGACGAACTACTTAAGTTGACTGGGTCTGTAACCAAATTTTTTAGCAAAGGCATTAGAGAAAGAGCTCAAGCTGTCATAGCCTACATGCCAGGCAGCTTCTTGTACTGTTGCTTTCTTTTTACTGATTAGACTATGGGCTGTGGTCAACCTTTCATTTTGTAGATATTTAAACACTGGTAGTCCAAAAACATCCTTAAACTCTTTTTTTAGTTTAGTGGTATTTAAGCCCAATTGCATGGAAAGCTCAGACAATGAAGGCGGGTTATCTAGATTATTAGAGAGAATGTCTTTTGCCATTTCGAGACGTTTCTTATCAACCGATTTCATCTCTTGAGCATGATTTAAAGCCAATTGGCCAAAGAAGTGTGATAATAGGGTAGTGATTTGACTTCTAAAAAACATCATTTTGGTTTTGCCCTCATATTTTATGTTAAAGAGGCTATCGACGATCCGATGCATTTCTGGAGTCATATAAAAGCTCGGTCCTTCTACATAGTGATCTTTTGGGTTTACAAGATGTTCTAGTAGCTCAGAGAACAATTCGCCTTCCTGATTGGGGAGGTTCTTTAAGTTTCTTGTTGCCGTTGCTATCACTATACATTCTAATGGTTTGTCTTTTGAAACGGTATGAATACAATCAACCTGGCCATCTGCATAAAAAGAAAGCGCCAATCCTTTGGTATAATTAAACCTGCGAGTTCCGGTGGGTGAACTCATTTCCAAATCAACATTTCCAGAACCATAGAAGGCTACTGCAATGACTGGTTCATCAAACCGGCATGAATCTTTAATGACCTCTTTAGAGAAAGCAGTTTCTACAAGAATTGTAAAATCATTGATGTCTATAATATCTCTGGTCATTATCGTAGTTCTATTAATGTAATGATGTAATTTTACTATGTATCCACCATCACTATAAATTTAGTAAAAAGGCTTGAAATCTGTTTATGAATTCTAGTCAAAATGAACTACAATCGTTGTTGATCTCTAGCTTTGATTAGATTTTTAAACTATACTTATACATATTTAATATTACTTTGCTTCAATAATATATTGATATGGAAGTAATTCTACGTTTATATTAAAAGTGGAATACCCAGCTTTCTTCAATTCATCTACAACCTTATCTATAGATAATTTGTGATTTGTAGGAGGCCCTACAGGTATATCAGTTTTAAAGAAATCAATTATAACTAACTTTCCATCAGACTTTGTACCTGTTTTTACCTTAGAAAAATAGTCCACACGGTTTTCAATATGATGGTATGTGTTAACAATGAGAACCATATCGGCTTCTTTTTCTTCTAGTTTAGGGGAGTCATAAGGAATTTTACGGGTTTCAATATTCTTTAAGTTGTTTTTTTCGATTCGGTGCCTAATATACTCTTGAAACTCTTCATCAACATCGGCAGCAATAACGTTTGCGCCTTTTTCTGCTAGCTTCACTGAGAAGTAACCAGAACCAGCTCCAATATCCATAATAGTTAGCCCTTGTATGTCTCCTAAATACTCTAATACTTTATCTGGTTGTTGATAAGCGTCTCTTTCTGGGGATTCAAATCGTTTAATTAAATCTTTAACCGTCGATTTGTGCATATATTCATTAGCTGAACGATGTCCTGATTGACTTTGTTCATGATGCATATGATCATTTTCTTTGACGTGGTCTAATTCTTTATTATGATGCGTATTATTGCATCCGAAGCATAGAAATAATGTTATTATAAAAGCTATTTTTTTCATTTCTGTAACTAATCTGATTTATACCTGTTATACCCTGTTTTTTATTTCAAATCTTCTCTAGCAATCCAAGTCAAAAATGCCGAATCGCCTCCGCCAATTTTTATGATTCTATTCTTATGTGTCATAATTCCCAGTCCATGTTCATCGTCCCAAGTACAGCCAAATTCAAAACCCACATACCCAATACCATCTTTTTCAACATTCAACAGGTGGATATTAGCAATTCCAATTAATTTTTTAAAGTCGTCTATTTTAAATATGTCTGGCATATATTCTTCCTTTTCATCAGCATGGTAGCCATAAAGCTCTTGAAGGTTAGGATATTCCTCTAATAGTGCATTCAGGAGGCCTACTTTAATTCCTTCTTGATTTTCAATTAAATAGTTGAATGCTTCAATGTGATAATCTTCGATCTTTGGATCATCGTCAACCATATCGCCCCCTGTTCTAATCCAACATGTGCCATCAGAGGGATCTTTCGAGTCTTGAGCACCATAAGCTCCATTTCTACTTTGAAATCCACTCCAAGCACTGAGCGTTATTTTTCCTTCAAAACCAAATTCGTCTTCATCTAATTTTAGATCAGTGATTTTATTCATTATTATATCGATTATTTTATAATACTCTGATTATATTTCTCATATAACTAGATGGCGTAGTCATTACTATCCATTTGCCTTAGTTCTAATATTTCACTAGCGTGAAGCTTTTTAATCATGTTTCATTTTTTTTCGAAATGCATTACTACGGTTTGCATATGATTAAAGATAGTGATTCATTTTTGGAGTGGAGAATTGGTATTAACCATGCATAATGTTCAGGATAAATATCAACTAGTCTTTTCCCTGCTCTAGCTGTTTCTTCCCAGTCTTAAAGTCTTTGATAATAACCGCTCGGTCATATTCTTCCCCTAATGTTGTGTAAGCTACATAGGTTAGTTTGTTATCTTCAACAGTGATAACCTGATAGAATTGTGTTTGCTCTGCAGAGGTATCTGGCTTATAGCCATCTGAAGCATACGCTTTTATCTGCTCACGGTCTAATTGATATTGTTTTGGACCACTAACAGAAGTGACATAAACGGTATTCAAACTTCCATCTGCACTAGTGTCAGAACTTCGGACTGGGACGTGGCCTCTAGCATAGGTATGATCGTGTCCGTTGAGTACAAGGTCTACATTATATTTATCAAATAAGGGTTTCCAATGTTCACGAGCAAATTGAAAATCTCGGCCTTTGGCTGGCGAAAACACCGAATGATGGCAGGTGATGATATTCCACTTAGCTGTAGAGCTTTTTAATTGTTTTTCGATGTATCCGGTCTGCTCTTCTAGTTTGTCATTAGAATTAAGCACAATGATTCTTATATCCTGATAGTCTACCGTATAGACGGTCTCGTGTAATTCTGGTGGTAAATCTTGTTCAACAGGAAGGGTAAACTGTGGTTTCCATTGTATAGAAAGGCGTCTCGGTTTTCCCCTTTCGAGTGGATAAAATTCGTGGTTACCTACCACAGGAATAGCAGTCCATTGCATGTGGATAAAACCACCTGCTTTGTACCATTCTGCCCATTCAGAGTCGCGATGTGAGCTATTTATAAGATCTCCGGCATGAATTACAAAAGAAGCATCCGGAGCTGTTTGATAAGCCATACGAATCACCCGTGACCAATGCGATAAAACATCGTTTTGGGCATCACCAAAATACACAAATTTAGTCGGAGAATAATCTGTCTTAGCAGTTCGAAACTGAATCCATTCAGACCAGTGATCATTCCCATCTCCAACTCGATATGCATAAAGTTTATCTGGTTTTAACCCTTCGAAAATGACACTGTGATAATGGACAACAAGTGATGCATTGCCTTTATATAAACCCAAATCAAACTTCTCTGTAACTGCATCTATGGTTGTGGCATTATCTTCAAACTTTGAATTCACTGTGGCTTCTGCTATTTGGGCAACTGCTTTCGTTATCGTAGTGTCAGTACGCCAGGTAACGGCTCTATTTGTTACCGGATCACCGTGAAAGGTCAACATGATCCGATCCGGATCCATACTAGGAATTTCCCAATGATGTAAACCTTTATGATGATGATGTTGAGCCATAACAGGAATAATAGAGAGGCATGTTAAAGTCACAAGGCACAGAGTAAAATAATTCTTTATGGTCATTTTTTTAATTTGTTTAAAACTGATTTCAGAGGTCTAATTTAACCATTTGTGGTAAATCATAATTCCTAATATAGTTATGAGTAGGTTAAATATTATTATTTAATTGTTCTTGCCAAATTTCTCCAAACATTTTTCAAGAGAGTTCCCTTTATTATGAATGCACTCGCAAAAATCAACACAGTCTTCTTCATTTATGTCTTTACATTGCGTCATACAATCGCTGTAAGTATTTCGTGGTAGTATATCATAAAATAGTCTTGTATGGAAAATGACAAGAAAAATTACTGCAAATACACCTATAAAGAATTTAAAAGGAAACGTTTTAGTCAATTCCTCTTTTGCAGGTAATTCCAATTTCGAATTGCTATTATTGAATGGGAAAATGTTTCGGAATTTATGGTAGTCCCAACTAAGTAGGAACAGGACGGCACAGGTCATTAAAGGAGAGGTTATCTGCGATCCATCAAATCGCACCGACAATGACAGAATACAAATATTCAAGATTATAGGAAGATAAATAAACGCTCCAAGTGTTACTGTTCTTGGAATAAGCAATAGTATGGCAGCTACTACCTGCATTATTCCAACAAACGTGTAGTAATAACCCGTGTGATAGAACGCATCTAAAAAATTTCCCATAGGATGGTTAACAGCCAGAACGGTAAAACGTTCACCAACAACTTTTTGCAAACCTGAAGGGATAAATCCTGCCGCAAGTGTCACACGACAAAATATCGCAAAATATCCAAGCCATTTATTACGTCTTGCTCGATAGTGAATATGGTCTAATGTTTTTCCTATTCCCATTTTTCTTGAATTAACTACCAGCAATAACAGTCCCAAAAATACCAACTGCTAGTTCAGACCAAATGAGAAGCAATGCTATAAGTAACACTACGACTAATATGATTCTAGATCGTTTAGATTTTGTTTTTCTTAGGATGAGCTCTATAGTAAGTCCTGTTCCAAATAACAAGATACCAGCCACTAGAAAATCAAGAATCTTCCAATTTACTTCATTTGTAAAGGTCATAACTATACGAGGGATTAACAATAAGGCAGCAGCACTCACTAAGATAGTGACGAGTCTTTTATTTTGTTTTTTAGGAATCATAGCTTCTGTGTTTGTAAGTTGGTAAATATTTCCAATAATAGCCGGACGAAAGAGTAGTATCACTTCCTTAATAAACAGACGATTAGCTTTAGTGTATCCGTATTTCTCAGAATGGACACTAAAACGCTCCATTAAATCGCCTTCAATTTCTTCTCTGAATTCAGCTTGGCAATACCAATAAAAGAATGCCAGAGCTATTCGAGACGGTATGTTCCTCTCTTTTTCCATTTATGATAATGCGAATGACAATTTTGGTATGGCATCCCAAAGTGAATTCCTTTGAGTTCTAGTTTGGTCAAGAAGTTGTTTGCCACTGGGAGTAATTTCATAGAGGCGTTTTCGTTTACCACCTCTTTCTTTGGTTGCTTTTCCAAAGTCAGATTTTAGAAACCCTTTTTTCTCGAGTCTTTTTAAGACTGTCTGCACTGCTCCTAAACTGGTATTTCGCTTTAGACGCTCTTCTATTTCTGTTATGATATTAACACTATAAGCTTCTCCATTTAAAATGGCTACGATTAGAAGCACTATTTCTTCAAATTCTCCAATTGACTTTTGACTCATTACTTTAATATTTACTACAAATGTAGTTAAAATAATTTAAAAAACTACTTTGTAGTTATTATAAAGGAATTATTGTATTTGAAAATTTCAAGTAGGGGAGTGATTTAGAAGAAATCTTACGGCATTATTATACACATTACTACTGTAGGAGTGTGTTTTATTATTCTAATGCTTGCGTTTTATTTTATGTTGCGTAATACCCAAAGCTTTCTGCTTTATCCAATTGATCGAAATATTGACTGGTTCTACAACCTTAGTACTGTGGCCTAATGATGGGAATAATACATACTCGTAGGGTTTACCTTCTGCTTTTAAAGTATTAAGATGCTCTATACATAGCTTCACCGGAATCTGTATATCCTTTTCACCAAAGAGCCAGAGCCCCGGAATTGAAAGCGTGATTAGATCGTCTTTTGGGTCTGTACTTTCAAATTGATACCGGTCAGGATCGTTCTTGATATGTTCTCGTGCATCTTTCTCTGTATGATTTTCCCAAAAATCGGTCCTTCCATTTGTATAAAATTGAAACCTGAGTTGTTCAAGAGTTGTAATAGTAGGGCAGCTAAACAAAACCATGAATTCTACTAATGGATTGTTGTTGGCAGCCATTGGGATGATCCATCCTGCTTGACTGAACCCTACAAGACCTATAGGTATATTCTTGTTCTGTTGATGCAGGATTTTCACTGCAGCACTCGCATCTTTTGCTAATAGCTTAAGATTAGCTGTACTGATATTGTTTGTTCCTACTTCAGGACCGGCATAAACGCCACCAGACTCTCCGACACCGCGTTTATCATAAGTCAATACCGAAATATTATGCTTTGCTAAGAATTCAGCAAACTTGGTCATTCGAGGAACGCTATCGGAGCCGTGTACAATGACTACAGCAGCCTGAGGAAGTTTCGGAGTATAAATTGTACCTGCTAGGTCAATACCTTCACTTTCGAAGGTCACATTTTTTGTTTGTATTGAATCTAATGTCTGCGCTACGGCTTTATTTAGAGGGATCAGTAAAAGAACGATTCCCAGAAAAATCATGAGTAGCTTAAATGTTTTAATTGCTTTGATTTCAATTGAAAGGTAATGGTTTCTATTCATGAGTGTATTTCTATTGAACTTTTTCTTTCCAGTGTTTATGTGCATTACCAGTAAATGTTTTACGTTTATTATTTTACTTGCTTTAGAATCCAATCCATCAAATCATTTTTATCTATAGAATTCCAGGAGTCTTGCGTATTCCTTTCTTTTACTGAATTATTCTTAGGCTGTAAAACGATCAGTTCTGTGTTTTCATTCCCTGTAAGTTGTAGTTCAGCTAAAAACCCAACCATATCAGTGACATTGTTTTCATATAAGGTTCTGAATTGTTTTGTCAGCTTATATTTTATGGCAGGTTCTACATAGGCTCTTACAGCATAGTCTTTATAAACCTTAATATTTCTATTCTTTTCATCAAAATAGCTATATGGTGAGAAATTGTGATAACGCTCCGGGTTAGTGTCCGGTGTACCGTTCAAATGTGTTTCTAACATATAATTTATAAATTTTGGTTCCCAAAGGTTGATTCGATTGATTCTTATATCGCGTTTGTGTTGATGCCATTTTCTTGTCCAATCTAGTGTAAAATTGCAAATAACAAGGCCTTCTATATTAAGTTGGAATTTATCATTACTCTCCTTCATAACCTTAATATATCTCATTGCTCGATGGCCTACTAAGCTTGCGCCTAAGAAGAAAATATTTTCATTAGGTAAATTATGTTTAGAGAAGGCTTCTTTAATTAGTTTATGTGTAGAAACTATAGATGAATTAGAAAAATAAAAATCGAAAGGGATTTCGGATGACACGGATAGTACCGCAAAACCTTTTTCAGAGGCCAAACTATACATCTGCATGGCACTTTTGTTCTTGTTGTCGTATCCTGAGTCTTCAAGAAAAATCAGTACACCTTTAGCGGCCTTTGTTTCTGGAAGCATTAACGTATAGCCACTCTGAATATAGGGTAAGAAGTCGTTGTCTCCTGTTCCAATTCTTAGCTTATCAGTTTTAAGAGGTTGGTAAAATTCAACTATTTTTTTTTGCGAAAAGGTATTGTGACTGAAAGCAGTCAGTAAGAGTACTAGTAATAACTTGGGAGCAATTTTCATTATGGTCTATTTAATTCGTTTTTTGATCAGTATTATTTGTCCAAGATGATAGTATGTATGCTCTATCATAGCGTCAATATTCCTGTAATACGTTCCGTATTGTTTATCAACAAAGTCCGCTAATATATTTTCTTCTGTCATATTTTCAACAAGGGTAATAAATCTTTCCGAGTCAGAACAAAATCTGTGTATTAAATTTCTCCAATCTTCTTCCGAGGTTATTGGTGGTGCGTCAAAGCTAAATTTATCTCTGATGTCGAGAGAACCCCCTTCAAGAACTTTTGCTACTCCGGCTAGGTAATAATGAATATGAAAAGTTAGGTCGGCAATTGTGTTGAAATCATCTATGTTTTGAGTGGCTTGTTTCCAATCTAAGTCCAAGATTTGTTCTTTAAAATTTGTGCCTAAAACCCATTTTCCTTCAGTTAAGACTTCTTTAAGACGATTGGCTAAATAATCGTTTAATTTCATTGGTTGTTGATTGGTTATAATGGGTAGAACAATCTCAATTATGATTTTATTACCCATTCTATAGCGTTTCGCAAGGCTTCATATTCTTCAATTGATAGTATGTCCCATGCCTTATACAATCTTTTATCAGCTAAAACTTCGGCTTCCTGAAATAATTCATTGCCTCTGGGAGTTTGATTAATACTATCGTTTTTATGTATTATTAAATCATGATTTAATAGTTCAGAAATTGCCGCAGTGCACCCTGTCAAGCCCACCCTCCAATTGGGTTGATCTGCACATTTTGTAACGGCATAAACTCTTCCATTTCGTGTAGCACCTAGCAATTCTTTTGCCAATGCGCTTAAACTGACATCCTGCCACTTTTTACTTTTGTCAGTAACCAATAAATAATCTATCCTGTAATGACCATTATCATTGAAAATTGCTGTTAAATCCTTTTGATATTCATTGGCCATTAATAATAGGGGAGAGTCCTTAAAAAACTCTGGGCGATTAGCAATTCTTAACCTAACTGAATTGAAAACTTTATTCTTAGCATATGCTGAAATTAACTTCTCAGTGATTGAAGTTAACGTCTTTAAATGATCTTCGCTAGCTTTCCCACATTCGTAAGCATCCGCTAACCTGATTTCCCAGTATTTGTTAGCTAGAATTTTTCCTTTTGAGGAGATAGTCCACCTGGTCGTTTGTTTGTTCATTAGCCCAACTTCTGTAAGGCGCATTAAGTCATCTTTTATGGCATCTTCATTGTAGTGAGGATAGCGATATAAAACCTGTTGAATATCCAAATTTGTTGATGAATAATTCAGCGCGTATAAAAGGAATTTTCTAACAAGTTTTTTTGGTATTTTGAATTCTATCACAAGTCTATCAACAACAGAAGGGGTGTTGCATTTAAGAGCATTCTTAAGATCCGACCCAAGTGCCCTCCACAGCTTTGAGGCTATTTGATCTTTTTGTGCCTTTCCCGATGGTAGTTCCTGACCTATAAGACCAAAAGGAAGGGCTAACAGACAAAGAAAACTTATAAATTTTGTTGCATTCATGAATGAAATTTAACGTCTTTATACATGACTTGACTTTGTTACCGAAAATTAGTCATCACTAAGCAGGTAATCTTTTGAGTTTTCCTCAATTATCTTCTTAAGATTAGAAAGGTTGGTTTCTTCTTGTGTTTTGATAGAGCTTCCAATCATGGCTATTAAAGACTTTGAAACCATTCCATTTCCCTTACAAGTGGTACGCGAATTAATTTTTGTTTTTCCATCGATTGACTCCATGCTTAACCTATAATCCATATCCATAAAATCAGATGTAAACAACATAGATATAGATTCGTTAGGAACAATATCAGTAATGGTTTCTCGAATAGTCATTTCCTGACCTTCATTTATAAAATATACATCAGATACTGCACCCACTGTACCTGGAGTACCACTTACTTGTTCAATTTTTTGAAACCCATCTAACCAGTCAGCCATTTTTTCATCGTCCTGACTAACTGCCCATGATTCAGCAATTGGCTTGTCTACCATGACTTCGCATTCATAATATAATTCTGATTTGATTAACCCTAGAAGAAAAAATCCGATAACCAAAACAGCTAAAATTCCAAGAATATACTTTAAGTATTTCATCGTTTTAAGTTTTTGATGTATGACTTCAGCTTAAATCATATAAGAAAGATATTTCATCTAAATTAAAGCCAAAATGTTGGTGTATAGTTTTGTTGTGTTCGTACTAAGATAGTAAATAGGTGAGAAACTATGGTTTAGCAACTTAGATTTTCTAATTAGAAAAACCTAGTTATGAACTATACCGTTGTTACCTGCTGATTTTTATAGTTTTTAATTCATATTTATTCATTCCGCAATTTGAATTTAATACTTTAAATTCTTCTTCGTCACGTTTTGTCAAATATTTAATAAACTTCTTTTCATATTCATTCCAAGTTCCACCAATAGGTGTTTCTCTACAAGTCTTGACCAAGCTAAAAATTTGTTTTCCTGATTGTACAATCATTCCACCAGGTTTTGTTCCAATATTAAGTGCTTTAATACGTTCAACAAATTTCTTTTGTGCTAATAGATATTCAGCGGGATTTTCTTCAGAGGTCATTTCTATTAGAGCAAATGTTTTCAGTGCATTCAATTCGCTTTGGTAGTTAGCAACAAAAAGAGTAAAATGCTCGTAATAATTGGGTTCACTATTTTTCGGATAATTTTTATTTGAATAAGCTATTATGTTTTTAAGTCCAACGTTATCAAAAATCTCAGTATGTTTTGGTTTATTCACATCTGTTATATCAAAAGAATGTTTTCTTAAATCTTCTTTCAAGACGTCTTTTGCAAAAAGTTCAGCAGAAATTAAATAGTCGGTATTTAATTTCGTTTCTTTATTTAATTTGGTTTTAGATTCTTTATTTGGCTCCGAGTTTTGTTTAGTTTTTTTCTTTTCCGTTTCCTTATTACAACAGCAAAGAAGCAAAATCATTAATATCAGTATGTTGTTTCGGATTCTCATTTTTCAGCTTGCAGGTAACGTGTTCGTGTATAGTTTGTGGTATTGAGAACTAAGTTAGTAAAAAAGGAGAGGAGTTTGTATGGATTTCGTTTGAAATCCGCGCGGAACCTTTAAACACCATGAGCCATACATGTTATTGCTAGTAGTTTTTTAGTTCAGTTTCATTGGCTTTATACTCATAACTTTCATCCATTCTGTTACCTCTAATGGTTTCCATTGTTCATTAGTATAAACATTATAAATGTAGCCATATAATTCGTTAGTTAAGAAAATGAGTCGTCCATCATTTCCACCAGAAGCTAAATAAATTTTTTCATCAATACCTTGATTTTCAACCTCTTGATTTATGATTTGAGCAAATCTCATAACTGCTTCTCCCCAACCATAACCTTTAAAGTTCTTAAAAATTACGTATTCAGTTCCGTTTATTGTTATTCTATGATTTAACCATTCGTTTTTATCATCCCATTTTTCGAAATGGTCAGTAACATTTATTTTTAACCCAATTTTGTCAAAAGAAGGTTGAACTTGTTCTAAAAGTTCTGTAAATCCGCCTTGTTCAAAAACTGTTTCCCCATCGCACCAATAATATCTATAATCAAGAGGAACTCCTGTATATTCATCCCAAATGGAAACTAATTCATTTGTAGGGTCGTAATTTTCGATTAAGTCATTTTTTAAGCTATCAATATTTTTCTTTTCAGCATATTTATAGTATCCTAATTTTTCTAATTTAGTTACGAATTCGTTAGCCGAAATTTTTTGCTTTGAATCGCTCTTTTTTCTATAAGCTCCGAAAACTATTAATCCGATTATTATTCCAAATATTGTAGCCAATTTTTTCATCTGGTTTTAAATTAATGCCAACGCTGCGCTATGAGCAGTTACAAAGCAATTACTTATAGCTGTTTCAGGTGCTATTTTTATTTTATAATCCGTTTCTATGTACTAATCTATTACATCTAATAGTGCAGCTAATTCTTTACCATAATCTATAAATGCAATAGTTTCATCTGTTCTAGCCAATTTAATTTTATTAAAAATGACTATTGCTTCGCCATTACTTTCTAAATGATAAATCTGATGATTTTCGAAAAAGCGAATGACTTCATCTGTAAAAAATGACCGAATTTCAGACTCCTTATTTCCCATAATCAGAAATTTTCTGGAAAAATCTGGATACATCTCAAAATCAATATCTTTATAGCCCGTATATGCCATTACACGGTCAAATAATTTTTCTAATACCCCTTCTTTCTCCATTGTGAAAACGGGTATTTTTTTATTCAATTTTAGGACCATTAGAGTCGTATTAAAGGTCTCAGCAGTAAAAGCTCCGCCTTCACTGAAAGTTACATCAGCAATTTCCCAAGAGATATCTGAATCTTTAAATTTTCCTTTTAGACAATTTGATTTGCGTTCGATAGGTCTTATTTCAAAAAAGTGAAATTTCTTTAAATATGCTGTATTCCAATCTATTTGACTGGCGTATTGATAATCTTTTTCATTAGCTAAATTTTGTAATCGAATTTGTCTTGATGATAATTTTACTACTTGATTATTTAAAGCAATTTTTAAAGCTCTATTATAGGTAGAGGACGAAACATGGGAATCTAGACCTGTAATTATGACTTTACCGCCGGTGTTGTTTTGTATCTTTAGGTAATCTACTATATAATCCATATAGGTAATGCCTACTAAACGTGTTTCTGATAAATCAATATTAACATCTGCTCCAGAAGGAATCTGGGCCACCATTTTATCTATTTTTAAGATCCCTAGAAAGTTTGCAACCCCTTTAACTTTTATATCGTAACTGCCATCTGGTTTCGCAATTAAATTTGAACCCGAGCGATAGACCATTTTAAAAAACTGGGGTATGGATGCCTTTACCAATAGCATATGGCTAACCATTGCAAGTAATAATCCACCAAGTAATCCAATTAATAAATTAGTGTAAAGCGTTAAAACCATTGTGCCAACAAAAAATATTAATTGCTCAATTCCTTGGTTATAAATTTGTTTAAAAACAGCAGGCGATGCCAATTTAAACCCGGTATAAACAAGTAAAATTGCAAAAGCACATAGCGGTACTTGTCTCATTACTGGGCTCAAAATCACAATAAAAATTAACAATAAAAGGCCTTGATACATGTTGGACCACTTTGTTTTAGCACCATTATGAATATTGACCGTACTTCTAATAATTACAGCAATAATTGGAAGACCTCCAATTAGGCCAGCTACCATTGTGCTCAAACCAATGCCTGTCAAATCTTTATTTAAATCCGTCTTACGTTTATAAGGGTCAATTTTATCAACTGCTTTTGCAATGGCTAATGATTCAATACTTGTAATGATTAAAATGGATACCACGGTTGTCCAGAATTCAATGGTATTAATTTTACTAAAATTAGGATGCATTATTGAATCCATAATATTATTGGGAATATCCAACAGTAGATTAGGTCCTACTTCATAGGCCTTCCCAAAAAAGGAAAGCGAATGCAGGTCAAAGAAATTGAAAACATAAACAAACGGAATGGAAAGGGCTATGACCCACATTGGCGCAGGCAAAATATGGAAAAATCGGTTACTAATTTTGGAATGAAACAATAATAAAAGTAATCCCATTAAAGCAATAATCACCACAAAAGGATTCGCTTTAGGTAGGAATAGAACGGCATCAATAAGGTTTTGTACAATGCTCGGACTATCTGAATGCGTGCCTAGGGCAACATGGATTTGTTTAGCAAAGATGATAATTCCGATGGCTGCCAAAATACCGTGAATTACGGAAGAATGGAATATATCCGCTAATCGACCTAATTTCAATAATCCCAATAATACTTGAATTGCACCTGAAACAACTACTGCTGCCAACACATAATTAAAGGCTTGCCCTGAACCATCATCCATCAATGCAATTCCCAAAAGTATGACAGCAATAACTCCTTTGGCAGGTCCGTTGACCGATATATGACCACCACGATAAAGGGTTGTTACAACGCCACCAACAATTGCCGAAATAATACCTGACATCGCGGGTGCGCCCGCTGCCAAAGCAATACCTAATGATAGAGGTAAAGCTATAAGTGAGACACTTACCGCTGCGATTAAATCGCTTTGCCAATTTTCAATTAATCCCTTAAAACCTTTCTTTGGTGTAGTTTCCATTAATTAACTATCTGTATTTATAAAATATTTGGATTTTGAATATAAAACAGGTCAATAGATTGTTTCACAATTCTTAAATCATGTGCTATATGACCTAGCTTTACATTTGAGAAATTTGAATTTAAATCGATGGTTTGAAACATAAAGTTGTATTGAAACTTTATATATTGATTTTATTTATTAATTGCGCCTAACCGTTTTGTGTATGGCCCGCCGAAACCGAAAGATAGTAAATTGCAATGACACGAGCACAGCGAACTGGCGAAGCAATTCCGATTAAGGAATTCAGAAGTAATTAATTATACGCGTTGTTAGTGCAGGTTTTAAGCTCTTGTTTATTATTAATATGTTAAATCATCAATAATTATTCAATAATAAACTTTTTTTGTACTTTATTATTCAGATCATCTGTAATCGTAATAATGTATGTGCCTACACTTAGGCTCTTGACATCAATTTCATTTAATGATTGTTTCTTATTTGAAAAAAGTACTTGCTTTCCATTACTATCTATAATTTTGTATGTACCAGTAATTGTTTTATTTAAGTTAAGTGTATTATTAGTTGGGTTTGGAAATAGACGAATAGAATCAATTCCTAATGGAGTTTCTACCGATAGAGTATTGTCTTCTACGGAGTTAAGTACAACCATCATTTGGTAGGCTTCATAGTCTATTTCTTCAGTACAGTTGTCTGTAGTAAACATAATAAATTCTGAAGGTGAAGAAATAATTGTACTGTAGTGACCCATATACGGTACGTTAGCGATATCAAATACATCGAATTCCAGCTTTACATTATTGTTCTCCGAAGTGCTTCTAACGAACCGCGAATTACAATCATTAATATTAAAGTCGAAAATAATATGATAAGTTAAGAGCATATCTCCAGCTTTTTTATTGAAGCCACCATGATGTATGAGCATATGCTCTCCGATAACATTGGAGCTTTCTCCTTTTTGCCCTACAGGATTTAGTTGGTCTATATTATTTATTGTAAATGTAGTTAAGGTTGTCGCTGAGCCCTCATAGATTAAATCTGCGGTAAAACTAGTCGGAACGTCTCCCAACAATACCATCCAGTATGCCATAAAGGTATTGTTACTTGTTTGATGAATAAGCTGAGGTTGTATACCATTGAATGGAGAGAAAACTAAATCTTGACCACCTGCCGTACTGCGATATATAATAAGTGCTTTGTTCGATCCGGCAGGGACGGTAATACTTGCAGGGTTGGTATCTATGTTTACGGTATTATTATCATGTGTTATTTGCGCGTTTATACAAAGAGGAATAGCAAATAGAAATACATAAAATAGTAGTTTTTTCATAATATAGATTTAGGTTATAAAAATATTTAGAAGATTGAAACATGTGGATTCAATTCTTCATAAAATTAAGAATAATGTTTAAAAGTAATAAATTTCAAATTGGTGCTAAACGTTTTGTGTATGACCCACCGATACCGAAAGATAGTAAATTGCAATGACACGAGCACAGCGAACTGGCGAAGCAATTCCGATTAAGGAATTCAGCCGCAATGAGCTATACACGTTGTTGTAAAACGTTTTTATTGTTTTTTATAGACTTATAGTAGCGTTTGATTTTTTTTTCAATTTGTTTTTCATTATCTCCGGGTTTAATAGATGGTAAATACAATAATTTAATCAGCTCTTTGTCAATCTCTGTGTACTTAAAATATTTTTTTCTTGAATTATCTTTGTCTTGATAAAATGTACTGTCTGAATATATTTTAGAGTCGTTCATTAATCCAATACTCTGAGTTATCTCTTCTATTATTGTTGCTTTTTGAATTTCTAATGATTCATTAGTATCTATAAAAATTTTACCCTTTAGAATATTAAAATTATACGTGTCATATTCAATATCTGCAAGACCAGCAAAATCCTCATTAATTCCTTTAAAAAATGACTTGTCTATTTGGTTAACTCTAGACTTACTATTTAGATAGATTATTGTATCGCATTTATAAATATTTTCGATTAACTCAATTCTAAAACCATCAGTAGCTAATTCATTTATCCACTCTATAGTTTGCTTTATCACTGAAACTTGAGTTTTTAAAGGTTTTTCTTTTTTTATAAATGCCGTCATTGGTTTAGTCCATTTAATAATTTTATAAGGACGGTATCCAAATTCAGATTTTAAGGCTATTTCTTTGAAATATTCGAATACTTCTCTTTCACGATTGTCAAATTCATATTGAACAATATTAAATAAATCTAATAGAAAACTTTTTATCATTTATTGTTTAGTGAAATGGTTTACACCAGTTCGTATAACCATCAGTTACGGTTTAAAGTTACTGTTTTTCAGTTATACATTCTTTTACACTGGCTTATTCCTTTTTTAATAATTGATTCAATCTTTTCTTTAATCTTGCATAGTTTTTTATTTCTTCCTTTTTGCCATAAGTCCTATTTTCAAATCCGAATTCTAAAAGGTATACTAAGTCTATATCTTTATAAACTTGGGTTAAATATTTGTCAACTGCTTCTGGTTTACAGATGAAAATCCCAGCTAGAACATCAGCGGGTAATTCATTCGCAGAACCTTTTGTTTTTGAAAGCATCTTTAGAAAACTATTCAATAATTCAAAATCCTTTCCCTCACAAGTCAGCTTTTCTAATCGTAATAAAGCAGGATTTAATTTAGTATCTACGTATTCGTGGCTATATTCAGAATTACCATAATTATCGGTATAATCGGTTATTATCGTCAAAATTTCCTTTTTACTTTGTCCGTGTACTGCGAATGTCAGAGTGAGGATAATTATGGTGAATAAGTTTTTCATATTGTTTTGGGTGCTTGTATACAACACATAAATAAGTCTGTATTTATGATTATACAATCTAATATAATATTTATTTGTTAACTCGCTTAAATAAAGGATTACTCCATGATCCTAGTACATTCGCCTTTGCAAATAGAGAATCCTAAATGCTTCCGCATCTAGTTTTATTTCCTTCAAATCTTAAAATAGATTTTAGATTTTTCCGAAAATAAAAAATCCACACATTTGTGTGGATTTTCTGCTTGTAGTGATCGCAACAGGATTACAGTTCCAAAGCGTAACGCTTTGAAAATCAAAAACCCTCTAAATCAAAAAAACAAGCTTTATGATTTAGCTTGCTTTTCGATTTATTCGTGATCGCGACAGGATTCGAACCTGTGACCGTCTGCTTAGAAGGCAGATGCTCTATCCAGCTGAGCTACGCGACCGGACCGAGAGTTAAGAAAATGTCTAGTAGACATTATTTACTAAACTCCAAATTTTCAAGGATGACTTCACTATGTTCAGTGATCCTAATTATGTGTTGTTGCAAATTAAAGCTGCTCTTTTCCTTTGCAGGATTATAGATCCTTTTTTAGGAATGTTGCAAATTAAAGCAAGGCTTTAATTTAATAAAAGCTCTTCGTTTTCTTAAGAAAGCAAGCTTTCTACAAAAACTTCTCGCTTTTATTTGTCGGGGTGGCAGGATTCGAACCTGCGACCTCCGCGTCCCAAACGCGGCGCGATAACCGGGCTACGCTACACCCCGGACTGAGTGTTTAAAAAATGTCTAGTAGACATTTTTAGCGAAAGGGCCAGCAGGCGCGCTGGCTTATTCTAACTCACTCTGGCGGAGAGACCGGGATTCGAACCCGGGCAACACTTACGCGTTGACAGATTAGCAATCTGCTCCATTACCACTCTGGCACCTCTCCAATATGCATTAAAAGAACGTATTCTAAATTGCGGATGCAAATGTAACTTATCATATTAAAGAACGCAACAATTTTTTGGAGTTTTTTGCTTTTCCTCAGCTTAAAATTTTAGAATTCACCATGAGGAATTAATTTTTAAGAAGTTACAGCCCTTACTTCGTTTCAGATGTCACTTTTTTTGCCTTAATGACAATCTTTTCATTTGCTATATTCGTGGTAAAAAATAAGTAGATAGTACCACCATCTTTAATGCCAAACTGCTTCCTGATATTGGCTACAGGCATAGGGAAGTTACGCGTCGTGATATTGGCCTTATCGATCTTTAGGCGTTTGATCTGTTTTTTGTTATACGGAATCACCGACTCGATCATAAACCGGCGTCCAGGAAACTCGCTTAGCGTTTCAGATGTATAAAGATGTGAATGCTTATGTAGCTTAAATACATTGAGCTTGTTACTAATGGTGTTAAATGCTCCGGACTTTAAGACTGCCACATTGGGCTCATACAGATAGGTGAGGGGTTGGCTATATGATGCTTCCAGCTGACCTTCTTCACTATAATCAAACTCAAAAGCCTGTTCTTCAGTCTTACCAATATTTATGGTTTTGACCTTAAGCTTTGTATCCGCTTGTTTGTTCAGAAGCCATAAGAGTTCTTTCACTTCATTGTTCACAGCTACTACGTGGAGTGCTTCCACATGATCTAAACTTTTAACCGTCGCAGAAATATCTAAAAGTGGAGAAGTTTTGATCATGATACGATCTGTATACGCAAACAGTTCGTCTTTAATGTCTATGACATTTGGTGCACAGTCTTCTAAAAGAAATACTTTCGATTTTAGATCATCGCGACGCGATGGATCCAGATAGATCCAATCGTACCTTGTAGTATTTCGCTTTAGAACGTCTAATCCGCTTTCAGGGTAACAAGTCATTGTTTCCGCTCCAAGCATATCAAAATTATGCTTAGCAATTTCTGAAAGCTCTGGATTGATCTCACAGTGGGTGACTTTAGAAACTACTTTCGAAAAATAATACGCGTCTACACCGAGTCCACCGGTAAGATCAACGAGTGTATCTCCTGATACCAAACCCGCTTTATATGCAGCCGTAACTTCGGAAGAGGTTTGCTCAATGTTTAGCTTATTCGGGTAGTAAACATTTGGTGTTTTATACCAGGTCGGGAGCTTATTTTTGGCTTTATTTTTGGCTTCAATCTGTTCAATAAGAGACGATGTGCTAACGTCTTCAAACGAAACGCCTTTCAATAGTAATTTTGAAACATCAGACTCTAGATTCTCATTTATAAAATCCTGTATTACAGTATTTAAAATGCTTTTATTCAAAGTAAAACTATATGTCTTGAGTTAGACGCCTCACAACCTTATATTCGGACAGAAACTCTTTAAGAATGACTTTTATAGCTGTGTAAGCAGGCACTGCGACAACCATGCCAATAATCCCAAATAATAAACCGGCGATTATGATGACCAAGAAGATCTCTAGCGGGTGTGACTTTACACTTTTTGAAAATATAAAGGGCTGGCTAAAGAAGTTGTCTATAAGTTGAGCTAAAACAAAACCAATCATAACATATGTCGTTTTTGGAAGAATAACATCGCTAAAGCTTTGATCTAAATTACTAGACATCGTTAGTAAGATCATTAAAAAAGCACTTACTAAAGGTCCTACGTATGGAATGAGATTTAATAAAGCGCATAAGAAGGCAATAACAATCGCATTCTCTATGCCGAAAATTAGTAATACGACAGTATATATGATAAATAGTATGAGGATTTGAAAAATAAGCCCTACAAAATAGCGCGATAATAGATCCTTGATCGTGTTTATAGATTTCTTTAATCTCAATTCTTTTTTGTCGGCTACAAAGGTCATGATACCATCTTCAAACAACTTGCTGTCTTTCAGGAAAAAGAAAGAAATAAAAAGCACAGAAAATAATCCAATGCTAAAGCTGCCAAATCCGGAAACAATGGAATTTAGAAAGTTAGGAATCATCCCAAAATCGAGTCTTGAGAATAGGTTAGAATCTTTGATCGACTTTTCGATATCTATATCCTGAACATCAAAATAAATGATGGCCTCATCGTATAATCGTTCAATATTAGTTTGTAAACTATTGATATCTAATAGAGATAATTTCTGCCCTTGTTCTACTACTAGAGGAATGAAAAGCCCTATCAGACCAGCAAAAAGCCCAATGAATATGACCATTGTGGTGATCACAGCTAAAGTATTACTAAACTTGAGTTTGCGTCTTAGAAATACAATCACCGGTCTGCCTATTAGGGATATGACTGCAGCAATAGCAATGTAAGCAATGACTGATCGTATTTTGTAAAGGAAATAACCTAGTATGGCAAAACCAAGGATTATACCTAATGCTCTAAGGATACCGTTGGCTATGGTTTTAGCATTCATGCGATAAATATAATCAAAGAAAAGCGACTTTCAGATAATCTTAGCCGATGATTTGTTTTGTAATCTCATATAAAGCAATGCTGGTAGCCTGAACCACATTCATACTGCTATTATGACCAAACATGTCTATATGAACTGTAGCATCTACCTGATTTAATATAGCATCAGATATACCAAAATTCTCATGACCAATAATTAAGGCAAGGGGCTTATGAGTATTAAATGTCACGGTATGGATGGCCTTGCTGTTATCCGTAATTTCTAATGCATACAACTGATATGCTTTTGCTTTGAATTCTGAAATGACCGTGTTGATATCATCTTCCACACGGTGGTTTACATACTTCTCGGTGGATCTTGAGGTTTTGGTCATTCGTCTTCCGATTGGTACATCATGACCGCAAAAGATGAGTTCTTCTACGCCAAAGGCATCCGCAATTCTGAAGAGGCTTCCTATGTTGGGAGCGTTAGTAACACCATCACAGATCAATATGATCTGAAATGACTGTTTTTTAAAATCGGTATTAGAATGTGAGAGTTGTGTCAAAGTACACTATGATAATTATGACAATAATAGGATAAATGACTGGGAAATGTTTTTAAACAACTGTGATATGGCCAACTGCAATAATACACGCCTCCAGTTTCTAAATATGTATGAGGATAAATATCACCTAGAGATCTATAGACCAATATAGTAGATAGTAGTAATGCAAGAACTTTATATTTTAACGGCACTTTTCTCATAATACTATTAATGCTCAAAAGCGTACTTTACAATATTTGCTCCCATTTTTAAAGCCTTTTCACGGACTTCTTCAGGGTCGTTGTGAACCTCCTGATCTTCCCATCCGTCACCTAGATCACTTTCAAATGTAAAGAGCAATACCAATCGGCTTTCATGAAATATTCCCATGGCTTTAGGTGCTTTACCATCATGCTCATGGATCTTAGGGAGTCCATTGGGAAACTTAAAGGCGATATTAAAGATTTCGTGATCCGACGGAATTTCAATAAGCTCAGTGTTGGGAAACACTTTTTTTAATTCTTTGGTCACATAAGGCTCCATACCGTAGTTATCGTCAATATGTAAAAAGCCACCTGAGATGAGATAGTTCCTTAAATTCTCGGCATCTTCATCGCTAAAGAATACATTGCCATGTCCCGTCATATGTAATAGTGGGTATTGAAAAATGTCCGTGCTGCCGACTTCGACACTCTCCACATTTTCGTTAATGTTAGTGTCAATATTGTCATTGCAATACTTGATGAGATTGGGTAGGGCAGTAGGGTTACTGTACCAGTCGCCACCACCTTTATATTTCAATACAGCTAAATTCTGGGCATGTACCTCAACGCATGTTAAACATATTATAAAGGCTGCCGTTGCTGTAAGTAGTTTTGTTTTGAGCGTACTAAATGTCATATTCCAAATGTAAAAATAATACTTATGAAATCTATAGTTTTAACGTTCTTTATAATACCGTTACTTTTTATAAATCAACCAAAAGAAAATGATACTCCAGTAGTTTTAGAGCTTTTTACATCGCAAGGTTGCTCTAGCTGTCCTCCGGCAGATCGATTACTAAAGGAAGTAAAAAATGACAATATCATTGCCTTGTCTTACCATGTTGATTATTGGAATTATATAGGTTGGGTAGACCCATTTAGTAAATCTGTATATACAGATAAACAACGTTCCTATGCAAGTAAGTTCTTCAGTAGTTCTATCTACACACCGCAGCTGGTAGTGAATGGAAGAGAGCATTTTGTGGGATCTAACCGTTCTAAAATGAAGCAGAAGATCGCTCAGTATGCTAAAAAAACACCGAAGCAAAAGCTTACTATTTCTGATGTTGAGCGCGAAGGCGAGTACATTAAATTTAAGTACAACGTCGATCAAATTCTAAATGATGAAAACCTAAGAATTGTTTTGGTGATCAAAGAAAGAACCACATCGGTAAAGCGTGGTGAGAACAGAAACAAGACCATTGTGAATAGTAATATTGTGGTTGCAGAACAACAATTTCAATTAGAATCTAAAACCGGTAATGGGGCTTTAATTGTTCCAGATATTGTAAATGCGGAAGATGAGCTGTCGTTAGTCCTTATCACTCAAACCAAGACTTTAGATATCCTCTCAGCAGCACAAAGCAGTATATAATTATTCGTTGGCGAAAGCAACACTATGACAAGCTACTATGGCTGCAGTCTCTGTACGTAAGCGGGTTTCACCTAGCATAACAGGTTTGTAGCCATGTTCTATGGCAGTACTGATCTCATTTGAGCTAAAATCGCCTTCGGGCCCAATAAGAATGGTATAGCTGTTACTCGATTGTAGTTGTGATTTTAATGAAGAACGCTGTGTGTCTTCGCAATGCGCTATATACAAATCTCCTGAATGTTCCTTTGCGATAAATGCCTTAAAACTTAAAGCATCGTTTAAGACAGGCAGATAATACTGTTGCGATTGTTTCATGGCGGATTGTATAATCTTTTGAAAGCGTTCTGCTTTTACAACCTTTCGTTCACTGTGGTCACAAATAATAGGTGTAATACTATCAACACCGATCTCGGTGGCTTTTTCTAAAAACCATTCGTAGCGATCATTCATTTTTGTTGGAGCAACAGCCAGATGTAAAGTATATGCTTTTTTTGGATGTTCGGTCGCAGAAATTATATTGACATGGCAACGTTTGAGGTCTGCAACTACAATCTCAGCTTCAAACAACCAACCTTTTCCATTGGTGAGATGCAATACATCGCCCTCCTTTTTTCTGAGAACTTTTATAATATGCCTGCTTTCATCTTTGTCAAAAGTGAATTCGGAAGTAGATGCTTCAATATTAGGATTGTAAAATAATTGCATTAATTAGTGAAATATATGAATTATCAGAGATTTAACTTCATTTTAGCATGTTCTAATCCCAGTTCAATATAGTGCAACAACTCCAGTTCTGTTTTAATTCCATCTTCAGAAACATAAATAAATTCCTTCATTGGACGTTTAGTAAAATCCATAGGCCTGACAAAAGGTTTGGAAAGTTCTTCATCCATTTTTGTAGAAACCACACGTACAGCAAGCTCTTCTTTTACAATACCTACAGTCATTTTGCCTTCATACAAGAATGATAAGCCTCCAAACATTCGTTTTTCGGTAAACGTTTCAGGGAATGCCTTTAATTGCAGTCTAACTCTATTAGCTAAAATCTCATTATAGGCCATGGGTGTTTATTATATTTTTAAACGTGCTGTTGCCATTACATCAAAAGCACTGAAATCTTGATTTAGGTATTTTAAATAACCAACAATGGCAATCATAGCTGCATTATCTGTAGTGTATTCAAACTTCGGAATGTAGGTAGTCCACCCAAATTTTTGCTCTGCATTTTTTAAAGCGGATCTGATTCCGGAATTGGCAGATACACCACCGCCGATAGCTATATGATTGATACCGGTTTCCTTGGCAGCTAATTTCAACTTATCCATTAAAATTCCAATGATCGTATACTGAATAGAAGCACAAATATCATTAAGGTGTTCTTCAACAAACTTAGGGTTTTTCTTAGTCTCACGTTGAATAAAATACAGAATCGCAGTCTTTAACCCGGAGAAACTAAAATTTAAACCTTCCACTCTGGGCTTTGTAAAATGAAACGCTTTCGGATTACCTTCTTGAGCACGCTTATCAATTTCAGGTCCTGCCGGATAACCCAGCCCAAGTAATTTCCCACTTTTATCGTAAGCTTCTCCAACAGCATCGTCAATTGTCTCGCCAATAACTTCCATATCAAAATGACTATTCACTTTGACAATCTGAGTATGCCCTCCGGAAATGGTCATGGCTAAGAACGGAAATGGTGGTTTATCAAAACCATCTTCATCAATGTAATGCGCCAGAATATGTGCTTGCATGTGGTTCACATCAATCAATGGGATATCTAGCCCATACGCTAAGGACTTGGCGAAAGAGGTGCCTACCAATAAAGACCCCATTAAACCTGGGCCTCTGGTGAAGGCTATGGCATGCAATTGTTTCTTGCTAATACCTGCTTGTTTTAGAGCTTCGTGAACCACAGGAACAATGTTTTGTTGGTGCGCTCTCGATGCTAATTCTGGAACCACACCACCATAAGATTTATGAATCGTTTGATTGGCTACAACATTACTGAGAATCTTATCGTTAGATAGTACAGCAGCAGAGGTGTCATCGCAGGAAGATTCAATACCAAGGATGTAAATATTTTCTTTATTCATTATAGAATTTAGGCACAATAATTGTTTATTTTTGAATCATATAGTCCAATAGTATGATCCTGCACGTATTGTAAGTGCAAAGATAGCGCATTCTGCACACATTTATAAGACTTAAAGATATTAAAAGAGTACTAAAAATAACCGGTAAAGTTTTAGCAATAATATTGCTACTCTTTGTCATCATAGTACTTATATTTTCTATACCCGCAGTGCAAACTAAAGTTGGGAAATATGTCACCAAGAGAATTAATGAAGACTATGACACCAACATTACCATCGGTAAGGTGGGACTTCAGTTTAATGGCGATATTGAATTGAAGGAGATCTATGTTGAAGATCATAAACAAGACACGCTCGTTAGTATAGCTGAGCTCAACAGCTCCATTATAAGCTTCAGGAAACTATATAATAATAAGTTTAATCTTGGTGATATTGACATTACGGACTTGGTATTCAACCTAAAAACTTACAAAGGCGAATCTGATACTAACTTAGATGTTTTTGTAGATAAGTTTGATGATGGAGCGCCAAGAGTTGGCCCTAGTGATTTCTTATTTTCCTCCAGTGACATTACAGTCGAAAATGGACTGTTTAAATTATCAGATGAAAATAGGGAAGGAGACGAGCAAATATTCCAATTTAACGACCTAAATATCAATGCCACTAACTTTTTGATCAATGGACCCGATGTTAGTGCCAGAATAAATACGCTGGCTTTTAAAGAATCTCGGGGTGTTGAAGTTAAAAACATGATGACTGATTTTGAGTACACATTGACTCATATGAACTTCGATAATCTACACATTGAGACTGCCTCATCTGACCTCCAAGGTAAGCTAAGATTCAATTACAAGCGTGAGGATATAAAAGACTTTGTAGATAAGGTACAAGTGGTTGCTGAGTTTAAAGATTCAAATGTTCAGTTAGATGAATTAAATACGTTCTATAACGAGTTTGGAAAGAATCAGCGTGCTGCACTTAATGTAAAACTCTCAGGAACCTTAAATAACCTTCATGCGGAAGATTTAAATGTAAGTACATCTAGAAACACCAAGATCATAGGAGACATAACTTTTAAAAACCTGTTCAATAAAGAAGATGACAATTTCGTCATGGAAGGTGATTTTAAAAACCTGTCTTCTAATTATAACGATTTACGTTCGTTAATGCCCAATGTACTCGGAGCTTCTATTCCGAGCATGTTCTCAAAGGTGGGGAATTTTAAAATAGAAGGAAAGTCTAAAGTAACATCGACTCAGATTGAGACTAATGTGGATATAGATACCGACATAGGATTTGCCAGTACTGATTTGAAATTAGATAAGGTAGATGATATTGATAATGCCAGTTATGAAGGAAATATTATTTTACTCGATTTTGATATCGGAACATTAATTAACGATCCTAAAGTACAGACCACTTCATTAAATCTAGATGTTAATGGTAAAGGATTTAGACTGCAAAATTTAGACACCCATATTGAAGGGGATGTCTTTGACCTGTATTATAACGACTATAAATATTCAGGAATAAAGGTGTTTGGAGATCTGGGGAACTATTTATTCAATGGCGTTCTTAAAGCAGACGACCCGAACTTAACTCTAGACTTTAATGGTTTAGCTGACTTGTCTGATACTATTAGGAAATTTGATTTTAAAGCGGACGTTGGTTATGCAAATCTTAGAGCTCTAAATTTTGTTACTCGCGACAGCATTTCAGAATTCAGAGGCAAAGTTGATATGACAATGACAGGGTCTACTTTTGATAATCTGGATGGTAATATCAATGTCAAAAACACAACATATCTCAATCAGGATAGCAAATACGTGTTCAAGGATTTTGCTGTAGTCTCTTCATCCAGAGGTAATGAACGTACAATCTCAATTAACTCCCCAGATATTATCCAAGGTAACGTTAAAGGAAACTTTAAGATTAAAGACGTTTTAAAACTTGCAGAGAACTCTATAGGAAGCATCTATACGAACTATCAGCCGCATGACCTGGAAGAAGGTCAGTATTTGGATTTCGATTTTAAAATTTATAACCAGATTGCTGAGGTGTTCTTCAAGGATCTCGATATTGGGAAGCATACCTACATTAACGGACGTATTGAGACTGATGAGAAGCGTTTCAAGCTAAGATTTAATTCCCCGAAAATAAAATACAAGGAGTACTTCGTTGATAATATAAAAATTCAGGTAGATAATAGTAACCCAATATATAACACATTCATTGAGTCTGATAGTTTGAGTACAGGAGTCTATAACCTATCAGATTTCAGCTTAATAAATGTGACCAGAAGAGATACTTTACTTATTAAGACAGAGTTCAAAGGCGGTAAGCATAACAGAGATGATTTTAACCTTAATCTATTCTACACCTTAACTGAGGACAATAAATCTGTACTTGGATTTAAGAAATCAGACATTCTCTTTAAAGGCCACGAATGGTTTGTCAATTTTAATAAGGATAATTTAAATAAAGTCACCTTCGATAAAACCCTTAGAAACTTTGATATATCAGCTATACGTGTTAATCAAGATAATGAAGAAATGCTGTTGTCTGGCGTAATTACTGATTCATCATACAAAGATCTTAAATTGGATTTCAAAGATGTAGAGTTGGTGAAAATTACACCACGCATCGATAGTTTGTCCCTGGCTGGGCGTGTTAATGGGCGTTTAGAACTTCAAGAAACTAATGGTATAAGTAAGCCGAGATCTGATATTGAAATTAAGAACCTCAATGTTAATAATTTTGCACTTGGAGATCTTAAGGCTATTGTAGCGGGGAATAATTCTCTGACTAATTACAATGTAGATATTAAACTGCAAAATGATAATATACGATCATTAGATGCCGAAGGATCTATAGACTTTAATAAACGAAATTCAAAGATTGATGTAGATGTGGTTTTTGATGACTTCCTGTTAGACCCACTTAATCCACTAGGAGAGGGTGTTATTAATAACATTCGAGGTCTTGTGTCTGGAGATGCTAAAGTTTCAGGAAATTTAAAACGACCAGACATCACCGGCAAGTTATTGCTAGACAGAGCAGGCCTTACCATACCATATTTGAATGTTGATTACACCTTTGACTTTGATTCCGAAGTACTGCTTCAAAAACAGCAGTTCATTTTTAATAATGTGGCCATGACAGATTCCGAATACTTCTCTAGAGGCTTCTTGAATGGATTTATTGAACACAACAATTTTTCGGATTGGCGACTAGGTCTCGACCTTAATACAGACCGTCTTCTTGTATTGAGTACAGATGAAACCGAAGATGCCTTGTATTATGGAACAGCATTTATTAGTGGCTCAGCAGAGATCAACGGACCAACAGATCAATTGGTTATAGATGTAGAAGGAAGTACAGCGCCGGGCACTATGTTTAATATTCCTCTAAACGATACTGAGAGCTTTGGAGATAACTCATTTATTAAATTCTTAAGCCCTGAACAGAAGGCTGCAAGAGCTAAAGGCGAAGTCGTGTCACAAACAGAAGTTAAGGGGTTAGAGCTGGTGTTTGACCTTAATGTCAATCAGAATGCTGAAATAGAAATCGTTATAGATAAAGATTCCGGAAGTACTATAAAAGGTAAAGGTGAAGGTAATTTAGGATTTTTAATTAACACCAATGGGAAGTTTAATATGTGGGGCGACTTTGTGGTGTATGAAGGTGTTTATAATTTTAAATACCGAGGCATAGTTGAGAAGAAATTTCAAGTTAAAGAAGGGGGTAATATTGTATGGGAAGGCGACCCTCTTAATGCCCAGATCAACCTAAAAGCACTCTACGAAACACAAGCCAATCCTTCTGTGCTATTAGATAGCCCAATAAGTCAAAGTATTCCTGTGGAGTTGGAAATTAACCTTACAGGGCCACTAGAGCAACCGAATCCGGATTTCGCTTTTAATTTTCCAAATGTAAGCTCTACTATTAAATCAGAATTAGACTATAGATTATCCTCAAAAGAGGATCGGGACAATCAGGCATTATACTTATTGGCAACCGGAGGTTTTGCCAGTGGTGTCAATGATCTTAGTTTTTCCGGTACAATTGCAGAACGTCTTAATGGAATCATCAATGGGATCTTTGGAGATCAAAACGGTGACTTCAGAGTTGGTGTGGACTTAGACCTTGGACAAGACCGGCCAGATTACGAAACTAATGACCGGTTTAGTGTGACATTGGAAACCAAGATATCTGATAAGGTTGTTATCAATGGTAAGGTGGGGGTGCCATTTGGTAATGCTAACGAAACGGTAATCGCAGGTGATGTACAAATCGACTGGTTGCTGAATGATGACGGTACACTTAGAGCAAAAGTATTTAACCGTGAGAATAGTATACGAAATTTCGGAGAGGAAATCGGTTATACACAAGGCCTTGGCTTATCGTATAATGTTGAATTTGATACGTTCAAAGAATTACTCCAAATTATATTCTCAGGAAAGAATAAAAAAGGAAAGAAAGAAGAGAAGCCTAAGAAGGAAGAAACTGTATTAGAAGATCAAAACTTACCCAATTATATTAAAATGAAGAAAAAAAAGACCGAGAAGAGTCAATAATTACGCTTCATTTCCCCCTTTTTTCAAATTAGTTATTAACGAAAACGTTTGAAATATTTTTCAGACGCCATTTTTATGATATTCATCATATTATTGTTGTGTATTCTTAGTAATTTTACTTAAAGAATTATGAATATGCGTCATAAAATAAAGCGAATAGGCGTCATGACATCAGGAGGAGATTCTCCGGGAATGAATGCAGCTATTCGATCCGTGGTAAGAACCTGTGCCTTTCATAACTTAGAATGTTATGGTATCTACAGAGGATATGAAGGAATGATTGAAGGGGATTTCGTTAAGATGGATGCCCGTAGTGTAAAAGGAATTATCAATAAAGGGGGCACAATACTTAAATCAGCAAGATCTAAAACCTTTAGAACCAAAGAAGGGCGAGAAGAAGCATATAAACAACTCAAGAAAGCAGAAATCGATGCTTTCGTTGTTATCGGTGGTGATGGAAGTTTCACCGGCGCTATGATCTTTAATGGTGAACATAGGATTCCTGTAATGGGCATACCTGGAACTATTGATAATGATATCTATGGTACCACACATACATTAGGTTATGATACTGCTCTGAATACTGTGGTTGAAGCCATAGACAAGATTAGAGATACTGCAAGTTCACATAATCGACTGTTCTTTGTTGAAGTCATGGGACGTGATGTTGGTCATATAGCGCTTAATGTAGGTGTAGGTGCTGGTGCTGAAGAAATCTTGATCCCTGAGGAAGACCTTGGATTAGACAGGTTATTAGAGTCATTACGACGAAGTAAACAGTCAGGAAAATCTTCAAGTATAGTCGTTGTAGCTGAAGGCGATAAAATAGGAAAGAATGTTTTTGAACTGAAAGATTATGTAGAAGCGAATATGTCTGAGTATGAAGTTAGAGTATCTGTTCTTGGTCATATGCAACGTGGTGGATCCCCATCGTGCTTCGATCGTGTTTTGGCAAGTAGAATGGGAGTAAAAGCAGTCGAAAGCCTTATTACCGGAAAGTCTAATTGTATGGTAGGTCTTAAAGATGACGTTATGACGCTGACCCCATTTGATCAAGCCATTAAAGGACAATCAAAAATTAACCTGGAACTCTTAAGAGTTTCAGACATTATGACAATATAAAACAACTATTAAAAACGTAATAATAAATTATGTCAAATTTAAAATTAGGAATCAATGGATTCGGTAGAATAGGACGAATTGTGTTTAGAGCAACAGTAAAACGTCCGGATGTAGATGTTGTAGCAATAAATGATTTGCTAGATGTAGAACATTTAGCATACTTACTAAAATATGATTCTGTTCACGGAAATTTTGATGGAACAGTTGAAGTAAAGGATGGGCAGTTAGTTGTCGATGGTAAAACCATTAGAGTGACCGCAGAACGCGATCCAAAAAACCTAAAATGGGATGAGGCCGGAGCTGAGGTTATTGCTGAGTGTACAGGAATCTTCACCACTTTAGAAACAGCAAATTATCATATAGAAGCAGGTGCCAAGAAAGTAGTAATTTCTGCACCAAGTAAAGACGCACCTATGTTTGTAATGGGTGTAAACCACAATGAACTTACAGCTGATCATAAGATTGTATCTAATGCATCTTGTACTACTAATTGTTTAGCACCTATGGCTAAAGTTTTAGATGATAACTTTGGTGTTGAGGAAGCTTTAATGACGACTATTCATGCAAGCACAGCCTCACAATTAACCGTAGATGGACCATCTAGAAAGAATTACAGATTAGGGCGTTCCGCTTTGGTTAATATTATACCATCAACTACCGGAGCAGCAAAAGCTGTAGGTAAGGTAATTCCAAAACTAAACGGCAAACTAACCGGGATGGCATTCAGAGTACCAACAGCTAATGTTTCTGTAGTGGATTTAACGGTTAGGCTGAAAAATGAAACCTCTTACGAAGCTATAAAGGAAGCGTTTAAAACAGCCTCTGAAGGTGATTTAAAAGGGATCCTAGGTTACACTGAAGATGGAGTTGTATCTCAAGATTTTGTAAGTGATACCAGAACAAGCATTTTTGATGCAACCGCAGGGATAGAGCTTAATCCTAAATTCTTTAAAGTTGTATCGTGGTACGACAATGAGTTTGGATACTCTAACAAACTAGTAGATCTAGCACAATACATCCATACATTATAAAGACCAACAATTAATATATAATTATTCCGTAGTTTTATCGACGCATCATAAACTACGGAATTTTATTTATAAGCATTATGATAATTATTACAGATAGTGGATCCACTAAATGCGATTGGATTACCATAGACAACCAAGGAAATCAATTAAAGGAACGCATTAGGACCAAAGGATTAAATCCTGCAATCATTAGTCAGAAAAAGATCAACAAAGTGATTCATAAATCTGATGAGCTTATTGCAGATGCAGATCAGGTGTCTCGAGTGTATTTCTATGGCGCTGGTTGTGGAACAGAACGTCCACGTCTGGCCTTGAAGGAAGTGTTGGAATCCATATTTGTGAATGCTGAAGTGGAAGTACAAGAAGATACAATGGCGGCAGTAAGAGCGGCTATTAATGCAAAAGATGAAGCTGCTGTAGTTTGTATTTTGGGCACAGGATCTAATTGTAGTTATTATGATGGAAGTCGTTTACACCAACGTGTCGATAGTCTAGGGTATACCATTATGGATGACGCCAGTGGTAACTATTTTGGAAAACAGCTTATCAGAGATTATTATTTTAATAAGATGCCGGAAGCCATACGTGTTGCCTTTTCTCATAAATTCAATTTAGAAGCAGATTTTATAAAGTATAACCTATATAAGCAGCCTTTTCCTAATGCTTACCTAGCTAGTTTTGCTGAGTTTATGTTTTTGAACAAAGATTCAGATTACATCAAAGAGCTTATTAAAAAAGGAATCCGAGTATTTACTGAAAATATGATTCTACAATTTGAGGAAGAATTAAAATCATGTGTAGTACATTTTGCAGGCTCGATTGCATTCTTTTCCCAAGAAGAAATTCACGAAGTCCTGGCAGAATACAACCTTAAGGTTGGTAATTTCATTAGGCGACCAATCGAAGGGCTTGTGCAATATCATATCAAGCATTTAGAGGCTTAATGCGACTGTTTATTTCCTGTTAATAAATGTAGAAAACGCTATTGTATAACTTATAATTTGGTTATATCTTTGCAGTATTAATAAAGAACCCAATTATGTTTGAATTTGATCAATATTTAGGATTTTTAGCATTCTTAACCATATTAACTATAGGATTTTGGTTAATGATTTTCTTATTAACCTTCGTTATTCCTTACTGGATTTTTGGGTCTTCTATTGAAAGATTTAAAGAGATTATGGCTGAAAGAAAGGCCAAACGTGAAGCAGCTTCACACTAATAATTTCTACACGATATATTGAAGAGCGCTTTTAGTGCTCTTTTTTTATGCCTTATTTGCTAGATAAATTAGAATGTTTGTACAACTTGTAGGAAGCAATACATCCAATTAGAGTAAAAATAAACATGATTCCGAAAACGATTTGATGACCAACCACTTCATCATATGCGTCTAAGAAGTAACCATTAATAAGTCCTGTAAAAATATCCGGTGTGTAACCGATTACAGATATAAATCCTACCGCTGTACCAGTAACAGCTAGTGGTATTTTGGCCTCTTCTAAAGTTGCAAAATATAAAACTCTTGCTGAGTAAACACCTATAGCCATTAATCCGATAGATAAAACGAATAATAGATTAGTGGACTCATCAACAATACCAGTTGCAAAAATTAAGCTTGTTATAGCCATTAAAAAGAAACCGACAATAATCCAAAGACTTGCTTTTGTTCTATCTGCTAGTAAACCAATTACAACTCCTATAATTGGGCGCATATATAATAAATAAGTACCAACTTTTGCGGCTTCGATTTTATTATAATGTATGACTTGCTCTGCATACTGACTAAAAAGATTAGTCATTTTATATCCATAATATGCACATAAAATTATAATCATAAGTAACCAGACAGCCCTGTACTGCATCACTGTTTTAAAATTTTTGACAGTTATGAGTTTGGCCGTTTTTTCAGATTTTAAGGAATCATCAAAATTTAGTTTCAAAAAGAAGAAGACAATAACTCCAACTGCTACAACGGCAAAAGATGTATAATTGATAACCTCTTTAAAGGCAACACGTCGTTCTTCTATAGATGTTAACTCTATGTCTTTTGTAATGAATAATGAAAAGATAATAACACCAGCAGAACCAAAAAGGGCTGCAACTAAACCACGCCCACCATCTAAAAATCCAAATGCAATACCTTGTTTATTTGCCCCTCCCCATATTCGAGTTGCTTTTATCATAGCAGCCCAAAACAAGAAGATGGTGGTAAACCCCCAAAATCCGTACAGAAGGTGAAGATTAAAAACATTAGGATATGCTCCCAAGTAAAAGCCGCCAAGACCTGTAAGGATGAGAGCTACCGACATAAGTACATTTGGCCTGAATTTATCTGCTAATGGTCCACCGAATAAATAAGAGAATAGTGCTACAATACCATAAACAGAAAAGCAGCTACCTAATTCTGTTTGACTGATTGAGAATGATTCTAAAAATGTTGTTCTAAAAATGCGCTGTAAAACAAAAGGTAATATAAAAACAGCTTCCGCTGCTAATATCAAAAGTATTATTACATAGGCAGGCTGTTTTACTATCGTTGTTTTACTCATATTACACTTGTAAAACTCCCATATTAAAAGGTTTTTCAATAGGCGCATGATTTGCTGCTTCGATGCCCATACTTATCCAGGTTCTGGTATCTAATGGATCTATAATGGCATCCGTCCATAAGCGAGCGGCAGCATAATACGGTGATACCTGATCATCGTATCTTGACTTTATTTTATTGAAGAGTTCTTTTTCTTTTTCCTCTGTTATAGTTTCCCCTTTTTTCTTTAAAGCAGCCGTTTCAATCTGTAGCAATACTTTTGCAGCAGAGTTACCACTCATTACAGCCAATTCAGCACTTGGCCATGCGAAGATCAATCTAGGATCATAAGCTTTACCACACATCGCATAGTTGCCAGCACCATAACTATTACCAATAACAACAGTGAATTTAGGTACCACAGAATTACTCACAGCGTTCACCATTTTTGCACCGTCTTTTATGATACCACTATGCTCACTTTTACTACCAACCATAAACCCTGTCACATCTTGTAAGAATACTAATGGGATCTTCTTCTGATTACAATTGGCAATAAAACGTGTGGCCTTATCAGCAGAATCATTATAGATGACACCGCCAAACTGCATTTCACCTTTCTTGGTTTTTACGAGTTGGCGTTGATTAGCAACGATACCCACTGCCCAACCATCAATACGGGCATAAGCTGTGATAATGGTTTGCCCATAACCCGCTTTATACTCTTCGTATTCAGAATTATCTACCAGACGCTCTATAATAGCTTTCATATCATACTGATCCGCTCTGCTTTTAGGGAGAAGACCGAAGATATCTT
The DNA here is from genome assembly GCA_965230605.1 of Winogradskyella sp. GTDB lineage: Bacteria > Bacteroidota > Bacteroidia > Flavobacteriales > Flavobacteriaceae > CBDDLD01. The sequence continues at coordinate 1,529,384 of CBDDLD010000004.1, forward strand.
CTGGTTTTTCTTTAGGTTTAGCTGAAGTTGTTCTATTAAAACCGGCTTTATCGTAATCACCAATCTTATCTACAATATTTTTTATGGTATCTAAAGCGTCTTTATCATCCTTAGCCTTATAATCGGTAACACCAGATATCTCACAATGTGTCGTAGCACCACCTAAGGTTTCATTATCTATAGTTTCACCAATAGCGGCCTTAACAAGATAACTTCCCGCTAAAAAGATGCTTCCTGTTTTATCTACGATCAAAGCCTCATCACTCATAATAGGTAAGTAAGCACCACCGGCAACACAACTGCCCATTACGGCAGCAATTTGTGTAATACCCTTACTGCTCATTACAGCATTGTTTCTGAATATGCGACCAAAATGTTCCTTGTCTGGAAAGATCTCATCCTGCATAGGAAGGAAAACACCAGCGCTATCTACTAAATAGATAATAGGTAAATTGTTTTCAATGGCGATCTCTTGCGCTCTCAGATTCTTTTTACCTGTGATCGGGAACCAGGCACCAGCCTTAACTGTAGCATCATTTGCAACGACGATACATTGCTTTCCGCTAACATAACCTATCTTCACAATCACACCTCCGGAAGGGCACCCACCATAATCCTCATACATACCTTCACCCGCAAAAGCGCCAATTTCAATAGCGTTAGATTTATTGTCCAGTAGATAATCAATACGTTCTCTTGCTGTCATTTTACCTTTAGCGTGGTGCTTTTCAATGCTTTTTTGTCCACCACCAAGTTTGACTTTCGCAAAACGTTTTTTAAGCTCAGAAAGTAAAAGTTTATTATGATCTTCGTTTTTATTGAAGTTTAGATCCATGAATGTTCAAATTTGTAGCGAATTTACAAAACTACGCATAGTATAAAAAAACCTTACTTATAATTAAATATTAAAAATAATTTCAAAAAATATATTACATGGAAATATTTTCCTTGGAAAATAAATTTTTTATTTGTAGCTTTGTATTGTAATTAAAAATAAAATCAATGAAACACATATTAGCATTTGCAGGAAGTAATAGTAGCAAGTCAATAAACAAGCAGCTTGCCGCTTATGCATCATCAATTATAAATGATGTAGAAGTTGAACTTTTAGACCTAAACGATTATGAAGTGCCAATTTACAGTACGGACCGAGAAGCTAATGACGGTCATCCGGAAAAAGCTGTGGACTTCGTAAATAAGATTAAAAATGCCGATGGTATTGTTGTATCTTTAGCTGAATACAATGGCGCATACACATCAGCATTTAAGAATATTTTTGATTGGATGTCTCGTGTGGAGCAAAAAACTTTTATGGGGAAACCTATGTTATTAATGGCTGCTTCGCCAGGGGGCAGAGGTGGGCAATCGGTTTTAGAAATGGCTCACGATAGGTTTCCAAGACACAATGCCAATGTTGTTGGGAAGTTTTCTCTACCATTCTTTAATGAAAACTTTAAAGACGGAAAAATCAGTAATACTGAATTGAATGACCAATTGGTAGAAGAAGTTCAGCAATTTGAGAACAGTTTATAATACGATTATGGGAGATTTTTCTAAAGAAATAAATTCAAAGTTTGATAGCCATCGTGTGAAGGCACTGCTCAATATTATTTACACAGCTAACTGGATATCGAGTCATCAGAATGAATTTTTTAAACCTTATGGAATTTCTCCACAACAATACAATATCTTAAGAATACTAAGAGGTGCCGGTCAACCTTTAAGAGTACAGACCATAAAAGACCGAATGCTAGAACGTGCTCCAAACGCAACACGATTAATGGATAAACTATGTGCTAAAGATTATATAGAGCGTATACCTTCGGCGACAGACCGTAGAGTGGTAAAGATCAGTATAACTAAGCACGGACTTGAGTTGTTAAATATAATTCCAAATTCGATTAATAAACAACATTTCATGAAACTGACTGAAGAAGAAGCAGAACAGTTGAGTGATCTTTTAGATAAGATGCGCTAAAAAATTTAATTAAATAGTTTCCATGGAAACTAAAAGAAAGGAAAGAACAATGAAAACAAATAGTATACAAGCAATAGGAGGGAGTCCCTTTGTTCATATGGGACCAATAGAATTACGACAACCATTTCCTTCTACGCAAATAGAGAATACAGACCCCTTTGTCTTATTGCACCATTATGGCCCTTATGAAATTTCAGAGGATAGTAACCCATTTGATTTAGGGCCACACCCACACCGTGGTTTTGAGCCAGTGACCTTTTTAATTCAAGGAGAACAATTGCATAGAGATTCTCTGGGTAATGAAAGTATTGTTAAGGCTGGTGATGTGCAATGGACGACAGCAGGTCGTGGAATAATACATGCTGAAGGACCATCCAAGGCATTCATTAAAAAAGGTGGTGTTATAGAAGGCATTCAATTATGGCTAAATCTACCATCGGAAAAGAAAATGATTTCAGCAAACTATCAGCACGGTCGTAAGGATGATTTTAAAGTCTTGAATTTTGATGATGATAAAGTAACTGTACAGATTATTGCTGGGGAGATTAACGAGACTAAAGGACGCATTGAAACGCAAACTGAAGTTAATGCATTTATGATTGACATGGAATCTGGTAGTACATTTCAATTACCATTTTCTAGTACACATAAGGGTTCGTTGTACCTTATAAATGGGTCAGTCACTGTTAATAATGAGGTGCAGCTAGAATTGGATAACGATCAGTATGTACAGTTTAATCAAGATGGAGAAGGGGTCTCAATGGAATCTACCAAAAATAGTAAGCTTTTATTTTTATCCGGAGAGCCTATCAACGAAAAAATTGCTTCTTGGGGGCCTTATGTGATGAACACGCAGACTGAGATATTAGAGGCCATGCGTGATTACCAAATGGGAAAAATGGGGTTTTTACCTAATAATTAATAATAACAACACAATATGAAAACGATTATACACAAATCAGACAGTAGAGGTTATGTAGATCATGGTTGGCTAAAGTCCAATCATAGTTTTAGCTTTGGAGGATACTACAATCCGGAACGTATGAACTTTGGTGCATTAAGAGTGCTTAATGACGATGTGGTAAAACCAAAAATGGGATTCGGAACCCATCCTCATCAAAACATGGAGATCATTTCTATCCCTTTAAAAGGGGCTTTGTCGCATAAGGACAGTATGGGGAATAAGCGCGCTATTGAAGTGGGAGAAGTGCAAGTGATGTCAGCGGGTACGGGCTTAACCCATTCGGAGTTTAATGATAGTAAAACCGATGAGGTTAACTTTCTACAATTATGGATCGTTCCTGAAGCTATGAATGTAGAGCCTAATTATGAACAACGTTTGTTTGATTCGATAGAACAGAAAAATAAACTTCAAACCATAGTAGGGCCAAAAGACAAGCCTATTGGAAAAGCTCTGCCGATAAGTCAACAAGCTTACATTTACAGATCTGATCTGGACAATGCTTCAAGTATAGAGCTTCAAACTAAAGATGAAAATAATGGCATATACATTTTTGTAGTTGATGGTCAAATTGAAGTTGAAGGTAACACCATATCGCATAGAGATGCTATAGGAATTTCAGATAAAGAAAATATCACTATTAATGCTAAGCAAGACACACAATTAGTGATTGTAGAAGTACCAATGATTAGTATTAACTAATTAAGTATCAAGACTAATAAAAAGCATCCTGAGTTTAGGATGCTTTTTTTATTTAAAAACGCGATATTTGTAATTCGTCTAACCATCAAAAAATTAATTTTTAATATGGCAATGAATAAAAATACAGTATTAGCTTGGGCGACGGTCGTCATGGTTGTTGTTGGCATAGGACTGGTAGCCTTAGGCGCATTTAGATATGATGATGTAGCAGGTTACGGATTTGCGGCTGTTGGAATAGGGTTTTTCGCTATAGCTTGGGTGTTTAATGCTTTAAAAGGTCGCGTATAATGAGTGATGATAAGAAAGTGATATTCTCAATGTCCGGTGTTACCAAAACGTTTCAAGGCGCAAATACACCAGTACTTAAAAATATATATTTAAGTTTTTTCTACGGGGCTAAGATCGGAATTCTGGGACTCAACGGTTCTGGTAAGTCAACATTGTTGAAGATCATAGCAGGAGTTGATAAAAACTATCAAGGTGATGTTGTATTCTCCCAAGACTACAGTGTTGGATACCTTGAACAAGAACCACAATTAGATCCGGAAAAAACCGTGTTAGAAGTTGTAAAAGAAGGTGCAGCTGAAACCGTTGCTGTGCTCGATGAATACAATAAGATCAATGATATGTTTGGCCTTGAAGAAGTATATTCTGATCCCGATAAGATGCAGAAACTTATGGATAGGCAAGCAGAATTACAAGATCAGATTGATGCTTCTAATGCTTGGGAACTAGATACGAAGCTAGAAATAGCTATGGATGCCTTACGTACACCGGAAGGTGATAAGAAGATTGGTGTGTTATCCGGTGGAGAACGACGACGTGTAGCGCTTTGTAGATTATTGCTTAAAGAACCGGATGTGTTGTTACTCGATGAGCCAACAAACCATTTAGATGCTGAATCTGTACATTGGTTAGAGCATCATTTAGCGCAATATAAAGGAACGGTAATCGCCGTAACACACGACAGATACTTCTTAGACAATGTAGCGGGTTGGATTCTAGAACTCGACAGAGGCGAAGGGATTCCTTGGAAAGGGAATTACTCATCTTGGTTAGATCAGAAGTCTAAACGATTAGCTCAAGAACAAAAACAAGCCAGTAAACGTCAAAAAACCTTAGAGCGAGAGCTAGAATGGGTCAGAATGGCGCCTAAAGGTAGACAAGCCAAGCAGAAGGCGCGTTTGAATAATTATGATAAACTAATGAGTCAAGATCAAAAGCAACTTGATGAAAAGTTAGAGATCTATATTCCAAATGGGCCTCGATTAGGTACGAATGTGATTGAAGCTATTGGTGTGAGTAAAGCCTATGACGATAAGTTACTATATGAAGACCTTAATTTTAAACTACCTCAAGCAGGAATAGTAGGGATCATTGGTCCAAATGGTGCTGGTAAGACCACTATTTTTAGAATGATCATGGGTGAAGAAACTGAAGATAAAGGTGAGTTTAAAGTGGGGGAAACCGCTAAGATTGCTTATGTCGACCAAAATCACTCTAATATAGACCCGGAAAAAACCATTTGGCAGAACTTTAGTGACGAGCAAGAACTCATTATGATGGGGAATAGACAAGTAAATTCTAGGGCGTATTTGAGTCGTTTTAACTTTTCGGGTAGTGAACAGAATAAGAAAGTAAAATTGCTTTCCGGTGGGGAACGTAACCGATTACATTTGGCAATGACTCTAAAAGAAGAAGGTAATGTACTACTTTTAGATGAGCCCACTAATGACCTTGATGTCAATACATTACGAGCATTAGAAGAAGGTCTAGAGAATTTTGCGGGTTGTGCTGTAGTGATTTCTCACGACCGTTGGTTTTTAGACCGTATATGTACACATATTTTAGCCTTTGAAGGCGATTCTCAAGTGTATTTCTTTGAAGGCGGCTTTAGTGATTATGAAGAGAATAAGAAGAAGCGACTTGGGGGTGATCTAATGCCAAAACGAATCAAGTATAAAAAGTTAATCCGATAAACTGAAAAAGCCTGCAATTGCAGGCTTTTTTAGTTTAATATCGTTTCTCCCTAGTGATCACCACCATATAGATGGCCACTGGTAAAGTCTTCATAGGAATTATCTAATTCATTCTTAAATGCATTAGTTTCCATCAGTTTTTTATTCTCGGCTTTCAGCTTATACATCTTGATAATAGCCAATAATATAAAGAAAATAAATACTGTTGCGGTTATGATTAGGACAATAGTAAGCTGTGTAGTCGTTACTAAAAGTGCCTTATTGTGTAGGGAAGTAGGCATTGTTTTATATATATATGATTTGGTTCAGCGGGGCTAATATACAATATATTTTATCACAAAAAACATATTGTTGAAAAAAAAATCAACATATAATTAACTTATTACTAGCGAATTATGTTAAAAATTTAGGAGTCTAATAATCTAAATTCCGAGTGCTAAATTTCGAAACACCCTTTATTTACAATAGGTTTAGGCGAAATAATAGATTGCATTAGCTTAAAGTTGAGGTAATGTTATATTAACATGATAAAGTAGAATGTTAAAGTGTAACATTTAATAGGTATTAACTACATATTATTTACAAGGGATTCTTTTTTATACTCATAAAAAATACCGAAATTGCTTATTCAATTTTGTTCAATTAAAAAAACTATACCACATGTCTGATGATTTCGATTTATTAGAAACCAATTCCAGTGAAAAACAAGAGAAAGTAGATGTCAATTGGGGAAAAGCCATTGATACCATGAAGTCTAAGTTAGCACAGGAAGATGATCCGGAAGTACGTCAAAAAATACTTAATGCCACCCTAGATGATGTTGTGAACATGGCCGAGAAGGACAGAACCACTCTTTTAGATGCTATTAAGGACTTGACAGATTATCAGGATGAAGTCGGAATCATTTTCGAGAATTTCTCATCATTAAATGCTGATGAGCAAAAGATCATCGATAATGCAATCAAGCGTTTAGAACGTGCTAGAGTAGAACTTGAGGACGCAGAAAGTAAACCAGATACCTGGTGGAATAACCTTTGGGGGCGTAAAAGTAAGATCAAAAAAGCTCAGGATGAGCTTAAAGAAGCCCAAAAAGAGCGCGATGCTGCTGATAACAAAGCAAAAGCATTGTTCCAACAACGTATCGAAAGTGCTGACATTCAAACCTTATTAAATGAACTATCATTTAAAAGTCAGGCTGCTGTAAAGCGTTTAAAAGATAGAGAAGTAGAGATTAAAGAAGTTGAGGACAAGCTACAAGACGCTATTGTAGAAGCGACAAAGAACCATACTAAAGCGCTTGAAAAGAAGAAAGAAGTAGAGGATAGGCTTGAAACAGAGTATGCATTATTAAAGCAGGCAAGACAAGAATTAGAAGAGATCGTAGATAAACAATCCGCTGAATATGCTGAAGCTGTAGGTAAAGTAACCACTTTAGAACAAAAAGTTGAAGAACTGGAAGGTCTAAAGAATGCTTACACAACGCTTGCTGCTAGTAAGGACAGTTTCGTGCATAAGCATAACCTTACCATTAAGGTGTTAACCTCTCTTAGAAGTAACTTACAGACTCACCGTGCTAAGCTAAAAAGTGATACGGAAGAACGTTTGAAGTACTATGATGGATATGTAGTTGCTTTAAAAGCTAGAACAGATCAGGAATTCGCTGCTATACTAGAACATTTAGGTGTTAAGACCGATGAGCATATTGGTGAGACCTTAGCAGCAATGCATACAGCTAGTGCTAAAGCGAGACAAGAAATGATGGATAACATACCAGTTCATGAAAAAGTAATGCAGGGTGTGTATAGCAGCTATGCTGAGGCATTGCAGGAAATTCGTGAAAAGGATATTGATATTCAGAAGAATTTCGCTGAGCGCTATGGTATTGATATGAAAGAGATCTTTGAAGAGTATTATAAAGCGGATGGTACAGCTCCGGCTCCGGAAGGTGGTGGTGATGATGGCGATAGTAAAGGCAATGGAGGTGCTGAACCGGAAGGCGAAGACGATTTGTTAGGATAAATTATTATTGAGGATATCAAAAACTATCTGGATTTTTAAAGTAAATATTTTCTTGCATAACTTGTCATTATTCTATTCCCAGATTAATGAAAGTAATTTTAAATACTTATAAATGAGACAGTATTTTACGAAAAAAGCTTTGATGATTTTTTTGGGATATAGCACAGTATTTAGTGTCATAATTTACATTGTTCACGGAAATAATGATATTTTAGGTTCTGTTATATTTGGTCTAGCTTTAGCAATCCTATTGTTTATTTTTCATTCTATCATAAAGGTTAAGAATTAGATGATTGTTACACCCTTAGATTCTGCACAACTCGATTCTAAAGAACAATACGAGTTTTACCATAAAATGGTGGATTTTACCATCAAGGAGCTCATTGTGAAGATGCAACAAGAAAAGATCTGTTCTGATCAAGAGCTGGTGTTCTTCAAGCAATACTGTGATCTTCTATTGTATTCCATAGAAGCCATGCGCATTAAATACATGTATGATGATGAGGATAATATGAAGATTGACCTTACGGACTCTGGATTTCCAAATTATCTAGAATTCAGATACCTATTTAATGATCTGGCTCTAAGAGAAGAATATTTAAATAAACTTACCGATATAGAAGCTTTACAGGAAGAGTTTTTAGACCGATTAATGCGTCAAAAAAAGCCTATAAAGCGTAGCCGTTTATTTCAGGCAGCATCTATAGTTTATTACACATCGGTAAAACAGCAATTTATATTCAATCGATTTGTACAAGGTAAGATCATTGATGCGCCGGAAGGTGTGTCTGCAAAGTATATGACCAGCTGGAGTTTCTATGATGTGGCTCATAACAGACCATTTATCTGTTTTATGTACTTTGATTATGATGGTAGACACCCTTCTAAAGAACGTGAAGCCATCTATACCGCATTAAAGCAAACGGCAGATCGTGAGATGCACTTAGATGCTATGGCCTATGCTATAGACAGAAAATTACCAGATGTATTTCCGAGACATATCAAGCGTATCGATCTAGGACCATTGCATAATGTGTTTGCTAAAGATGAAAACGTACTTACTCATGCCATATTAGAGAGTATTGGTAAAAAGGAAGTCCCATTAAGCTCTTATGCATTTTCATTGCGCGTCGATGAAGTATTTTCCGGAAGCGAATTCAAAGAAGGCAACTTCTTTAATAAACAGATCTTTCAAAAATGGAGCGATGTTCTAAAGCAGCAGTATGTTTTAGCACCACACCGTATTATACAGATGCTGTACAACAAAACACCGGATACCATTAATAATTTGGCCAAGCCACCAATAGAAATGGCTGATTTAAGTATGTAAGTTAGCAGTTATTAAGTATCCAGTAAATAAGTATAAATGAGTTTTAAAACATTATTAGCATATCAGAAAGGTTTTGAATTAGCTATGGACATATTTCATATGACTAAAACATTTCCAAAGCCTGAAATGTTTATGTTAACTTCTCAAATAGTCAGATCTAGTCGATCTGTATGCTCAAATATTGCTGAAGGATATAGAAAGCGACAATATGAAAAACACTTTTTGAGTAAACTATCGGATTCAGATATGGAAAACTCAGAAACTCAACTATGGCTTGATTTTGCTTTAGCTTGCGATTATATTACAGAAGAGAAAAAAACGGAGTTACAACTAAAAAGTGAAGAAATAGGGAAGCTTATTCACTATATGATGAAAAACCCTAATAAGTTTAAATAAATAATAAAAAGTCTGAATTTGAGTGCTAACTGAGAACTTACAGACTTCACACTATAAAATATGGAACACAATTCAACATTCCCTATAAAACAAAACGAGCTGGATATGCTCAGAGACGAAGCGACCTCATACATTAAGAGTGTACAGTGGGAGCAGAGTCAACGTGCTAAAAACAAAGATAAAGACGCCAAAGATGACTCTATTTTATTGTATTTATCCAGAGCCACTAATGGTGGAGGCGGCGCTTCGGAAGTAGCTTCTGTATCTAAAAGCATTTTAGCACTTAAAAAGCGATTGCTTCCAGATTCTATAGCCATTCCGGTACTATTGAACCAGACCTTGTATGCTGTTCAAGAAGGGATAACGCTTGGTATTTGGATCAAGGATAGTTATTACGATGCATCCGGATTATCGAGCTTATCTGAGCGCAAATCAACCTTAGATACCAACGGGAAGCGTGAATATGAAAGCAAGATGCATACGGCTACCGCATTCATGTTGTTTGCTACGGCATATAAGATATTACATGATATAAAACCTTATGCTTCGGATGATCTCAGTGTGATGAAGCAAAAGTTTGCAGGCATCCCTGAAGTCTCTCTATTAACACCTTTAAAAGGTTTTTCATGCGCTTTATACTATTACGATAAGTATTTGGAGCACCCAGAGATTATTAAATCAGATAAAGATGTCATCGACTTCACAGCTGTGTATTTTGAAGCCCTTATTGATGAAATTCAGCTACGTAAGAGCTCATTAGAGTATACGGAAACAATAACCGATAGAACCTATAAACTGGAAAACTCTGATTTTGCGGTATCGGGCTGGAGCAATGTGTATGAAGGTGCTGCAAAGAGCGTTGAATTCAATAAAATACAGTTTGAACAGATTGTAGGTAACCGTGATGCCAAACACTTTGCCAGACGTTTAACAGAACGCTTATTGAGCTACGATTTTACGGCTAAGAAGAACCCATTTCAGGAGTTAGGCGGCTTTATGCCGGTATTTATGGGGTATGGTATTCCGGGTACCGGAAAAAGTATGCTGATTGCTGCTATAGCGACACGACTTAAAGAACACACGGATAATTTAGACATTCCATTCCTATTTCATCCGATGCCGGATACACTGATCAGTACCTTTCAAGGTGGGTCTGCGGAGAAAATGGTAGAGTGGATGAAACCTTTACAAGATCCTACGAAGCTTATTTTTGCACCGATCGATGATGCCGAGAACAATCTACAGGAGCGTACGGCACAAGGCGTATCTGCCGGTGTTAAAGAGGTTATAGGCGTATTTTTAAGATATACCGAAGGCGCTTATGCCGTTAATTATGGAAATAGCTCTATTGGGTTATTTACCAACCTTCCTGAAATGTTGGACAAAGCAGTGATTTCAAGAGTGCAAGGGCGTTTTAAGATCGATGGGGCACGTACAGAGCATGATTTCTTAGATCAGGACCACTTATGGTGGCGAAAACTCCATGATACTATGCCCGGCTTTGTGAATATGGATGATCCGGAAGGCTACAAGTATCTAGCAGATCAGGGACTGGCAAAGAATATGGGCGAGATCTTGAATATGGTAGAGAAACCTACGGAAGAGCGTGTATTAGAAACCTTTGAAAAGATTGAAAAGCTGCATGAAGAAGATGATCATATGTTCTATGCGGCCTTGTTTAAAGAGATTCAAGCCATATTTCCATTCTTCTCATCCAGAGATGTGAGAAATATCCAATCGGCCATATCTTTACGCTTAACAGATTTTGATCTGGAAGACGATTGGTTTGAAAATCCGGATAAATATTTCAAGAAAGATTACGAGACCAAGTTTGGAATGCTTCAAGAGCTAATGAAAGCCAATATGAAAGGCTTAAATTTCTCCGATATCAGACGTCAGGAAGTGATCCGATACCTGGATAATGTAGCCACTATTGCGGATACAGACTTTAAACGTAAAGTGGATGCCAGAGTAAATCAAATGAATATTGAATTAGAAGCGAGACAGCAATTTGATAAACTTAATTAGTTGGTATGGAATTGAAAGATTTAAATAATACCATCAGTCTTTTAGAAAGTCATTGTGATACTAATGATGCTTATTTCGAATTTGACTATAGTCCTGATTATGTCACCATAAAATCAAACAAAGACGGACTAATGGCCTTTTCATTAGAACTTATAAAAGCATATTCTAGGTTTGACCAGTTGGACAAAAAAGAAAGCTTATATATGAATATGAAAGATTGGTTTGTAGATGAAGATAATATTTTTGCGCCAGTAATAACACCATTTTATTCAGTAAGACAAGATATAAAATCAAATCCGCAGCCCAAGAAAAAGGATTCATTCGCAGATCGTTTAACTTCTATTGTCTTGGGTGCGTTACTTTGTATATTGGTAGGCTGTTTTATTATTGGGCTGATTCAAATTCTAATATGGATATTTTAGATTAAGTAGATGCAAAAACTAAAAGTTGCTAATTTATATAGAAGTGAATTGATTCCTATCAGTGGAAAACTGGTAGAACGCTATAATAAATGCCTTAAAACACTAGGGTTCAAGGAAACTAAACTCGAAACATTTTCTATCGATGGTATTGGGTGGAGTCCTGAGGTTGCTGAAGAAAAAAAAGATATACAGTACCTCAATCACGGAGATGCTAATCCTCATGGGATCATTATATCGCCATTGCAGAAAGGGAAGCCGGTGTATTTACCCTTCCATTCTTTTGATAGGGACATGATGAAGTTTGTCTTTAAAACCTATGGTGATAAGATCAAAGATATTACCAGAGACTCAGCCATTTGTCTAGATTTTGATCAGGATATTGACGCCTTTTATGAGCCTATGGATATCCTAAAATATGACGAAGTCTCTATAGCCTTCAGACTCATAGATAATTTGGATCGTGTTCAGAAGGAACAGCAAGCTTTAATTGATAAGTTCAAACATGGCAACAACTTTGTAGATGAAGAGATTCAGATGCAGATACTGGAATCCGCAAAAACCTATGGGGATCTAAGAGGACGCGACCTCAATTTACCACCAATTCAGTACAAGACGGACTCGTTCTATACCAGAGCCTTTGATGGCATCTACGTGCTTAGGGATTTTATCAAACCTATTTTGGTGTTTGAATCTGAGGAGGCCTACAAAGAAGCCATTAAGGATACAGTGCACGATGTGCTCATCTACTATATTTCTCAGCCGGAGCTTATGGAAAAGCTGCGCGATCATGTCATTATCGATTATGATCTGGAAAAAGTGGTAGAGACACCGCGATACCAACGTATAAAAAAGTATGAATTTGCACAGTACCTAAAAGACACAGAGCATCCTGTCCGTGATATATTGAATGATAAGGTGCTGTTTAAAAGTTACTTGAATAAGATCGATATAAAATCGCGAAAGCAAGTGATGAGCGTTGAGCTGTATTTGGAGAAGCTGGAAAAGAGTAATGCTTACAAACTGAATGATGTGGTCGATCAGAATCTGTTCTTTTCGTTGCACGCACCGCATTCATCGCTAACAGCGGCGCATCAAGACCTTATTCATAAGCTTTTGATCAATGTGGCTCCGAAGGATGTATTGTTCCTCTATTGGTACGATAAAGAGCAATTTTATGAAAGCTATCAATCTTGGGACGATTCCTTTAAGGATTGGGTGATAGAGACAATTAGTAACAATATCTAGAATATTTAGACTAATTTTATAGAGACTGTAAACTAAACAATCATGGGACTAGAACTCGTTATTTTTATTGGTGCTATTTTATTCGGAATTCTCATCTATTGGAGAGAGTCCAACAGTAATAAGGTATACCGTTTTTTCAATAAATTGGTAAATAGCAAAGAATTGCAAATGAAGGCTGACAATAGAAAAGGCTTTATTTTTCAACAGAAATTTATTCCAAGATTGTTGTTTGTTGCTTTCTTATTCTTAGCAGCAGTATTGATATTACAGTTTTTGATTCCGATTCGTTTCGAATACAATACCATTTCTATATATTCATCCTGTGTTGTAGGGACACTATTAGGTACTTATGTGGCTAATTTTGTGATCAAGTCCAGTAAGGTGATCGAAGAAAAGAGTGATTCCTTAGGCGGTATTGTTGGTGATGTGGTAGAGAAAGGAAAAGACCTGATCGAGGATCTGAAAGGTGAGGATACTGTTGAAGAGGCTCCGGAACCTGCTGAAGCTCCAGAGCCTGAAGCTGAAGAACCACCACAGAAGAGTGCTCGAGAGCGCTTGAAGGATAAAGGCCTTATGTAATTTTAATCTAGTTATTTAGTCATATGCTCAAAACGTATTGGAATAAAGGGAAACGACAAAAACGTATTACCATCTTTGTTGGGATCATTCTATTGATCGCGTTGTTTGTATTACGTGACGATTATCAACCTTTCCTACTGTTTTTAAGGAAGTTCATCTTTATCATACTGCTTTGTGGTATTGTGTTGTTTTTCGGGCTCAGAAAGTTCCGAAAAACCCCAAGTACAGGGAAACGCCTAGGCATACTAGGATTGTTATTGGTCTTTTTCGGCTTACTGTATGTGGTCGGTTGGCATTACAAGATGTATGATTATATGAAAACCTACAATGTATTCAATCACTTGAATAAGGTAGAGATCGATGAATTGCCATTGACTCAAAACGAGCGTATACAGCCCTTACGTAATATATTCTCTATGGCCAATGAGAGTGTCGGGGAGACCAAAGATGTATCCTTACCGCATTTGGTGCGTGTGGATAACGAAAATAAATGGACCATGGCTATTCAGCCTAGCGAGAAGTATATTATGCAACGTATTAGTGATAATACCGAAGAGATATTCTCTGTAAGCAGTACAACGCCATTCCCAAGGTTTTCTAATGAGAATCGTATTCCGGTAACCTTTTCTATAGGGGAATCGCTTAAGTTTAGTAGAAACACCTACAATGCCGTAGTACAACGTTTTAATCTCTTTCAGCTATTTACGATGGAGCCTAGTGATACCTTCTACATGAAGAATGATGAAGGCGAGTGGGTTGAAGTGGTAAGTCTGATCAAATGGAAAGGCTTTTTATTCCCATACCCAACCTTTGGAGGTGTGATGGTGATAGAAAACGGCGACCATGATTTTAATGATTATATGGAGCGTATCCTTATTGGTAAAGGGACTTATATAAAGCCAGAGGAGATGCATAAGTATCCCTATTTAATACGTCAAAACACACTTGCTGAAGAAGTCTCACGATTACAGGCCGAGAGTTTAAAGTTTTTAGGGGGTTTTACAGACCCATTACCATGGAATATGGAAACTGCAGTTAAGATCCCGGAAATGCCGGAAGATCAAAACCAACAGCCTTTTGTCACCGATTTTGATTTCTCAGGAACCAATACCGATGCTTATAACGGTTTATACCACTGGTTTGGCTTAGAGCCCGTAGGTGATGAGCGTACCAGTTTAACCTTTAGTGTGTTTATTCCATCGGACGGTACAGATAAAATGTATTATTATGACCATGCCACTAAAAAGCAAGGTTATGCAGGAGTGACTGCGATGCCGCTTAAGGTGATCGAGTCGCGTAAAGAGTTTGATTGGGATGCCAATTCGCCGGTTGAGTTCCGACCTTATATCAAGGATATTGCCGGACGTAAACGCTTATTCTTCTTAGGGACCATTTCTGCTAAAAATGAAGCCGGGCAGTTTGATGGCTCAGCTACTCCGGATCTGGCCTTAATCGATGCAGAGTACCGCGATGTGGTTTGGATCGATGTGAAGCATCCAAGCCAATGGGATCAGACGGTTTATGAGCAATTGAGTGAGGCTTGGCGTTCTAGTGAGGGGATAGGTTACTACTTTGTTGAAGAGACCAAAGACATCGATATTGAAGAGTCAACGATCGACTCCACTCAGGTGATCAAAACTCAGGAGCAATTGAAACAGCTTGATTCATTGAAGAATGCAGAGCTGATCAAAAAGTATCAAAAAGAGATCGATTCGTTAAAAGCTTTGGAAGGCGATCAAAAATGATTTCAGAGTTTCCTATTGAGCAACAATTCCGTTCTACAATTAAGAATCATGATTTGGTGGGTATCAAACTCTATCAAGTCAATGATACTTTTTTTGAATTTCCAGAAATAAATGAATGGATTATTGATGCTGGAGTAGATTTTATTTTTCCTTCCATTACCTATAGTCTTTCCTGGAATCAAGACACTGACGCTTTTGTTTTTGAAGCTAAAAGCTTTACAGCTATCTATGAAGAGGATAATTATAGTGAGTTAGGCACGCAGCATATGAATCGTATTACTGATTTTGTTTCAAAAAAGATCAAATCAGTCGCTATGAAGTGGATTGATATTGATTTTGTTGTCGATTATACCATGCGCACTGAGCAGGTTAAAAAGCTTGTTGATGTGAGACTTGTGTTTGAATCTGGAGACACCCTGCAAGTTGCCACAATAGATTACGATGTTGAGGAAGGGAATGGCCCTTTAAATTACAGATATAGTCCTTTTAGTGAACTTCTCATTATACATAACCGATTCCTGGAAATTGATGATAATTAATTTCTCGTTTCAACTGTAACATTTTCTTAGTAAAGTAAGACTTATATAGTATGTAAGGTATTGTTATACATATAATTATAATAAATAACTTCATCTAAAACTTCAACGCTATGGATAAAGGGTTTTTCAATTATAGCTTACTTCTTATTCTTTTATTTACTATGCTCATATTCATGAAAACACCGCCCTTAATGCAACACGCTCATGAGGTGAATCAATTAGAGCTTAAACATATAGAAGAGGAAAATAACAAAGCTTTTGAATATCTCATGAACTCTGGAAGAAAACGTTTTATAGGTGGCGCCTATAAATCAGCCTATTCTGAGTTTAAGCTCGCCTATGATATTAAACCGAATAATGAGGAAGTCAAATCCTTAATCCATGAGATTCTAGTCTTATTATGTCAGGACGATAAGCACTACTGTAAAGAATTAGATGATTTGAAACTATAAATAAATAAGGTATTACTACCAATTTCTAAGCGCTTTTCCTTCTTCCAAGTAATAAGATGACGCGGATATCATATCCGTGTCATCAAGTTGTTATATTTTTTAATCTATAGACTCTTTTGCTTTAATAACTATAGTGTTCCCCCAAATATCACCCAGTCTTTGGTTCTTGTCCGTATTTGTTATGGTTATTATTCCGATAAGTCCGAAAAAGAACATGTCTATGGGATCGAGTAAATGCCTTTTTAACGATTGTCCAAAAGTCAATTTTTGATAAGACCTTCTAAAAGTTGAACCATTTGATAAGTTTCGAATGGAAACCGGTTTAAGTCCAACTATAGAATTGCCTAGTGTCGCTCCAATCCATTGCTCGATTCCTACGGTCATAAACCCCCAAAATATGGTTGGTATAAGTGCAGGCAGTCCACTTACAACATACCCGCCTTCACCATCAGGCTCACCAAAAGCGTAGATATATATAAATAAAAAAGCAAAGATGATTAAGTAATCAATGATTCCTGCTAAAATTCGACTCCAAATATAAGGTTCCGTATTTAGGCTAGGAGATAAGTTGGTTTCACTCATAAATTATTTAATATATGATCTGTTAATTACTAAGGTAATAATTAATTATATAGACTGCTAATAAGAGCTAATTATCCTTGCCTTATCTACCAATTTCTAAGCGCTTTCCCTTCTTCTAAATGTGCTTTTAAGGATTCGTTGATCAGGTACTTCCAGCCACCTTGGAAATTTTCTCTCTTAAAGTCTGGATTCGTAAAGCTTTCTAGACCATCATGGATGAGTGTGACTTTGGTCTTATCACCAACTGATGCTAATTCGAAGGTCACATAAGAAACACCAGGATAACCTTCATAGGTCCAGGTGTATTTTAGTTTTTTCATTGGAATCACCTCTAAAACCTCACATAAATGCATATAACGTCTGTCTTCCGTACCCCCTTCAAATTGAAACTTGCAGCCTACTTCCGGTTTAAAATCCGGAACATCAAAATACCACTTGTTCATCAACTCTTTTTCAGTGATGGCACGCCATACCAATTCAATAGGGGCATTGTATTCCTGTTCTATAACTAATGATTTACTATCCATGTTGTTTTATGTTTTAGGTTTTGATTGTAATTCGTCTAATAAAGTGTCAAGTTGATTGAGTTTTCCGGTCCACATTTTTCTGAAAGGCTCTAGCCAGTCCGCCACTTCTGTGAGCTTTTGAGGATCTAGGCTACAGTGACGCTCACGACCTTCTTTTTTTATGGTGATGACCCCACATTCTTGCAGATACTTAATATGTAGGGATACAGCCTGTCGAGTCATGTCAAACTTATCGGCTAGAGCATTGACATTTTGGGGTTTGCTTGTCAAAGCCATTAATATGCTTCTTCTGGTTGGGTCTGCTATGGCATTAAAGACATCTCTCCTCATAATACGCAAGTATTTACTTGCAAATATATAAGAAAGCAATCACTTGCGCAAATGTTTTATGAAAATACTGTATTTAATAGGGGATAGGAGAGTGTGAGTTTTTGGCTATAGGTATTTTATTTCCAGAATTCCCAGAATCGTTTATCCTTAGGGCTATTCCATTTTTTAAATCTTTTACTAAGTCTCTGTTTTATGAGTTCGTAATTTTTTCTGTTATCCTCAACATGATATATGCTCTCTATTTCTAAAGCTAGTACTTCAGAATAATCGTCAAAATACTTCCCAGTAGAATAATAATCTGCTGTAAACCTATTACCAATCTCATTTATATCTTGGTCCCAAAACTTACCATCACAATAATCGAACAAAAAATCTCTTCCAGTAATTTCACCCAACTTGACTTTTTCAATTCCATTTTTTGATTCATTCAGGTGAAACTCTCCGATTAGTTCAGAATCAATTATCCAATTTAAGTACATGCCAATATGGGTACCGCTATTTTCTTCTGGAAGATTTTGAGGAAAATCATCATTATAATGCCAGTCAACTCTGTCTATGTTTGCCATCTTTGATTTAATATTTTATTATCAACCCTTTTTTATCTCATACCACAATTCCACCATACCATCTTTAAATGCAGTGACATCTTTTAAATGTAGTGGTACTTCCTTTCCAATATAATCAAAGAACAAGGTACCGTCTCCTAAAAGGGTAGGGATGATGGTGATGTTGATCTCATCGGCTAAGCCGGATTGTAAAAAAGCCTTTGTAAGCTTGGTGCCGCCCACCATCCAAATACTTTGGTGCTTCGACTTTAACTCTGCAACCACTTCCTTCAGGTCACCTGATAAGAAGTGTACACTGGCTTTGTCAGAACTTAGCGACCTATTCGTCAACACGTAAACTGGAACCTCGCCATAGGGCCAACCCAATTCGACGGCATGCTCATAGGTCTTTGAACCCATCACATAGCAGTCTATAGACTCTAGAAACTCGGCGATATACTCTTTGGTGAGTTCAATACCTTTGTCATAGGTGTCTGTAGAATGCATCCAGGATACGCTACCGTCTTTCTTGGCGATAAATCCATCGAGACTGGACACCATATGGATGATGACTTTTGAGTTGTTGGTTGTCATGTAGTACCTCTCCGCTTTATTCTAATTAGCGTTTAAAAGATACGACTTTTAGTCTAAGTTCAACTGCCAAGACACACCAAAGCGGTCTTCCACAAAAGCAAATTTTTGACTCCAGCCGTAGTTATCTAATGGTAACATAACTTGACCACCCTCAGAGAGTTTCTCATAGAAGTTATTGATCTCCTCCATAGACGTGCAGGTAACAAAACTAGATACACCGGGCGTAAAATCCCATTCGTGTTTAACATAACTGTCACTGCAAGCATAATGGCTGCCGTTCAATTCAAAAGTGGCAAACATAATGGTGCCTTCCTTGGCAGGACCTTCTTTACCGTAGCGCTGTACATGTGTCACTTTGGAGTTTTCAAATAAGCTCACATAGAAGTTCATGGCCTCTTCGGCGTCATTATTCTGAAAGGTTAAAAAAGTAGCGATTTGACTTTCAGAACCCTTAGCGAGTTCGGTTTTTAAACTGTCGACTTCAGTTTGTAAGGCGTTTAATGCTTCATTGTGTTTCGGATCAGTGTCAGTACAACTGACCATGAGTAAAGCGAAAAGTAGTATAGTTAGTGTTTGTTTCATGATTTAGTGTTTTGGTTATAGTGTTTCGAGGATTTGAATATAATTGCCGCAGGTGTCATCAAAGACCGCGATCTTTACGGTTCCCATCACGGTGGGTTTAACGCTAAAGGACACATCCAGACCCATGAGGCGCTCGTATTCCTCATCCACACTATCGACATCAAAAGCTGTGTACGGAATACCAGCTTCTTTAAGTGCATCTTGATAAACTTTAGAAGGTTCAAAGTGCAATGGTGCCGGCTCTAGTGAGATTTCCGGACCTTCTTGCTCTTCCTTATTGACAACAGTGAGCCAGCGATTACCACCGCCAACAGGGACGTCGTGTTTTATAACAAAGCCTAATTTTTCGGTATAAAAGGCCAAGGCCTTGGCCTGATCGAGAACGGGAATGGCTACTCCTCTTACTTTCATGAGTTATGGTTTTGGTTAATGCTCGCAAGTTCCAAAATACTATTGGGAGTTATTTTGCGAAAGTTGCTCTTTTTTATATTGGATAGGCGAGAGGCCTATTTTATTTTTAAATAAAGTACTAAACGAACTTGGGGTATCATAACCGACACTATAGCAAGCTTCGGCGACACTCATCCCTTGCCGTAAGTATTCTTTAGATTTTTCAAGCCGCTTGATGGTGAGGTATTGCTTAGGAGTAAGGCCATAGTAACGCTTAAACAAGCGTAGTAAGTGGTATTTGGAGGTAAAACGTAGGTGCGATAAGAGATCTAAACTAAAATTGGTATCGTAGTTTTGATCGATAAAGTTCTTTACAGCGATAACCGTCTCTAACTGCTTATCGTTAGAAAAACAGAGGCCTTTGATACGTAATATTTCGGTTTCGTAGAAGGTCATTTAATTAGCTTCAAGTTACCATTTTTTTATCATTTAAAATCAAGTATATCTTGCTTCATTTCTTTATTCCAAAAGTCTACTTTGTCTTTATAAATTCTTGTAATTGGATATCCCTCACTTTCCTTTTTCGATTTCCACGTTAGATGGACAACGGCAATTCTTTTATCTTCAAGTTCTAATATAATGTCATCGTTATGCATCTTCCTTGCAATTAATTCAATATTCTCACCAGATAATATATGCTTATCTGACAGTTCAAGTTTGAGTTCATTGATTAACGCTTTAATACTTTCCTCTTCCATTTCGATCGCATCATGATAGGGGTCAAGAAATTTTAGTTCGAAAATTGAATTATTAAGGGACTCCTCTAAACCCCCTTCTTTTAATAGTTCAGCTATTGTTTTTTCGATGCAATCTCTAGTCAGCTCTTTTACAAATAGGTCAGGAGGTATCTGGTAAAGGCCATATAAATTTTCACCATCTTTTTCATTTTGCCTTATTGAAGATTCAAGAAATTTAAATGTCCATGTATTTATTCCATAACACCTTCCATCTAATGTGTCGACTATAATATTTGCGAAATCATCTTTAACATCATCCCATGGAGTTGTTTCTTCAAATTCAAGCCATAACTTGAACTGTCTTTTCCCGATCTCAATTATTTTTTCACTCATTTGATTTATAAAAATAAAATAGTTAAATCACACGGATAACATATCCGCGCTATCTGGTGATAAACTCATTATACTTATTCCAATAAATTATTTTTGATCAACGAATCCATCTCTGCTTCATACCTTTCTCGCCAATCTTTTCCATTTCTTTTATTTAAGTATTTTTCAATTTGAGCATTGTAGGCATCAATACCACGTATTAGAGGTCCGGTAACAGCACAACCAACATTTGACTCATGGAAACCATATTTCTCCTTAAGCCCTATGCATGGAACCCCGCAAGCGTAGGCAGGAAGCCCATAGGATGCTATTCTAGGCGAATCTCTCCAAATATCTATCTTGGCTGTTAGGTAGTTGAATCGGTTGAAAAAACCAAATTGCCATAAAATGATGCCTATGATTATAATTCCAATTCCTGTTTTAAGCTTTTTTCTTGACTTCACCTTTAAATTTTACTTTTTGCTATTATTATATTTCAATAGTATCCATGTTATCTAATAGCTCTTCTAGTTTTTTCGAGTTGCCATTCCATTTCATTTTGTAGCTCCTTTTCTTTTTCCAACTCCAAATCTGATAAGTTTGGCTTTTTTTCACTGATTTTAAAAAATTCAGAATCATAACATAAATTTCCGATACCCACTATTCGGTCATTTTTTCTGTCTCTTATGAAATTTAAAGTTTCTATTATTACACATGCTGAATTCAAAGCTAAAGACCCCAATACCTGACCATAATCATCAGTGTCAGGCTGGTTTTTTTCGATTCCGATTAAAAGCTTTTCAATCAAGTCAGATCTCGAACCATTTCCATTTGAAAAATCTTTACAAAAAGCTAATCCATTTTCAAGTGCTTTTATTGTTCCCCACTTGTATTTTTTGACAAAAGATTGGTAATCAGGTAAAAGTTTATCACATATTTCTATGGCAAACTGTAATTTTTCCTTTGACGAAATTTTCCGCACATTTTGAGTTAATTGCTCATTGTATTGACTCCAATTCATTTTATACTTATAAATTTTTACTAGCAGGATAACATATCCGCGCTATCTGCTATCTTATCTTCTAAGTGCAATATTTTCATGAACCCATTTTACTTCATCTTCAGGTTCTATTTCACCTACTTTACTGCTACATCTACTGAAAGTAGCACTAGGGAAATCATATGGTTTACTGTCGTTAAAATAAGGGCCAACAACTCCTAACATCCACCCATTCTCTGCTGCCCAATGTGGAGGATTGGTCATGTATTTAAATACATGATAAAATACGTCATTTCCATCAAATTGAATTGTCACTCTTTTAATATGTTTTATATCATCTGGAGCCTTATCTAATTCGGTAGGGAATTCAAGCCAGTTAACTAATTTACTTTCGGCTCCACTTTCTATTGTCAAATATTCCTCAGGAAAAAAATCGGTTTTTTTATAGTGATCAAGAATTTGATATGTCATCTCTCTTGTTTTATTGTCTTTAGCATACTCTATAACTTCTTCTTTCACTATATCTATACCTTTTTCTAATTTTTCATAGAGTGGTTGAATCCTTTCAAACCTTAACTTGTGTGCTTGAGCAGTTTCTTTTTTGAATGCAAAATACCTGTAGATCATAAAAATGATGACTACTATAGCTATAGTACCGATTACAATAAACACTATCTTCATATGGAGTTTTGTCTTAATTTACACATGCATTTAAAAATAATCAAAATTATTACAGGTTGAATGAATTTTTGAAGTCTAAGTCTTGACCTATACAAGCTTCGACTATTTTCGATATAAATGCAGAATATATTCTACATGCGATAAGTGCCTTAGTTATTTACAGATCCAAACGCATTTTAATATTGCTACGCTCATAAGGAGAATCCGGTTCTACAGGAACTTCTATAAAGCCATACTTACGGTAGATATAGATGGCATTCTCTAAAAGGGTATTGGAGTAGAGCATAAGTGCTTTCCAATCTGAGGCTTTTGCAAAATCAATACATTGCTGCATGAGCTTTTGCCCGATCTTATAACCTCGATGCTCCGGAGATACCGCCATTTTAGTTAGCTCAAAGACCTTTGGTTCTTTTGTAGGCATTAAAGCCACAGTACCCACAACGGTATCGTTGAGCTTGGCAAAAAAGATATGACCACCTTTGTTTATAATGTACTGATCGGGTTTGCTTAATACTTCTTCATCAAAATCTTCTACATAGAAATAGGTCTTTAACCATTCAATATTCAAGGCATAGAAGTAGGGGGCATAGGCATCCTTATAGTTTACTATTTCAACTTGCTGTTTCATATGGGCTTTGGCATAATCGATAATATCTTGCTTCAAACTTTTCGCTTCTAACTTAGCTTCTAAGGTGTTGATATGCTCTATCAGGGAGCTGGAGGTGAACTGCGTGTATTGCTTTACTACCGTTTCCATAGCCGTCCATAAGGGACGCATTCGGTCGACTACTGCTGTGCCTTTTTCTGAAAGACTGACGATCTTCTTACGCCCATCATGTTCATCATTGCTAATGACGATCAACTCCTTTTTTATCAACTTGTTTATAGCCTGGGTTATAGCGGGTTGGCTTAGCTGTAAACTGTCTTTGATCTGTGAATTGGTGACCCCCTTGTAGTTGTCGATGATCTTTATGATGGGGAACAAGTAAGGATCAAAGTCAATATTAAAGTGGTTATATACTGCTTGTATATCTTTCATCATATGCTCTGATAAGCGCTTTAAACGCGAACCTAAACCTAACTCTCCAAAGCCTTTTAATGCATTCATATTATTATTTATATAAGTACTTATGTAAAATTATATATTTCATTTTAAATCTGCAAGAAAAGGGGAGGATTTAGCTATTTGTTTTGGCTTTAATGAAGTCAGTGATCAGATAGGTGACTAGCTTACCAACGGTAGATGCCGTTTTGCGTTTAGGGGCCGCTTCACAGATGTGCAGATAAGTGGCACCTTCTTGCTTACTGAAGTAATGCACAAAGCGGCGTGCTTGCTTCACACTAAATCCACTAGGTGTCATAGCGCTGCTGGGAATGTGTTCTATAGCATCGCAATCGATTTCAATACCAAAAGGGGACTTGTTTACAAACTTAGCAGCTAATTCCTGGATCTCTTGCGATTTTACACTTCTATTGATCTCGAGATCTTCGTAAGTGCAGTACTTCACTGCTTTTATCTTGTTGAGTGTTTTAAGCAATTTCTCTGAGGTATAGTTTTCATGTAGACCATAAATGAAGTAGCGTTTTAAAAAGCCTTCAGCAAAAGCATAGGAAAATCCATTACCGCTATGGCGGCCTTCTTCCGGTCTAAAATCTGAATGGGCGTCAAAGTTAATGGCATTGATCGGGGTATTTAAAGCCAAGGCACTGCCTTTAATATTTCCATAAGCATTGTTATGTCCACCGCCAATAATAATAGGGGTCTTTCCGGCTTTAATTATGGTAGCTACGAGATAGCTGACATCCTCATCAATCGTTTCTACAATGGTTCTGACCTCTTTAAGGTATTGTTTTGAGTTGGTATCCATTTCTGACACCCGTTGCCGTATTTCAGAATAGTCCAGATGACCTAGTACGCATACGTTTTTGGCCTGTGTGAAACGATTGGATTGAATATTTAACAAAAATTTTATTACAACATTCCAAGCTTTGTAAGTGCCTGTTTTTCCGTGGTTTGCAGCCACTCCGATATCTTCAGAAATACCAAAAATGACATAGTCAACATCTAAACTGTTAATGCTATCGTATATAGAATTGAGATTAGGAATTAATTGAACATGTTCTCCAAATTTTGACTCCCCTTTACGTTTATTTAAAAGACGTTTGCGTTCTTTTTCAGTAAATAAAATGAGATGTTGCATTTGGATATCAATTAAAATAATCGGAATAAAAATACAGTTTTATTTCATTTTGAAATAATGCTAATCAAAATTAGAAAAACAAGATTAAGAATAACTTAAAAACAAGAAAACTATGGAAGGTTCAAACAGTAAAAGTGTCGCGTTAAAAGTTGCTTTAGGGATTGTGATCGCTTTATTTTTAGGTACTGCGTTTTATACCTCTAAGCTTTACAATGAGAAAAAAGAAAATGAAACTGCATTAATTAATGAGAAGAAGCAAGTGATGGCTGATCTTAGCAGTATGGCAAAACAATATGATATTGCCATTGGGGAGAATGAAATTGCTAATCAAGATTTAATTGCAGCAAGAGAGCGTATTCAAGGGCTTATGGATTCTTTAAAGATCTCTCAGAACAGTGTAAACAGCTTATGGAGATACAAAAAGAAGTATTTAGCACTTCAAGAAGAAATGGATGTGTTATTAGAAGAGAATGATCGCCTGAAAGTTGAAAACGAATTATTAGCAACAACTTTAGACAGCACACAGGTACAATTAGCAGAGCGTACCGTATTTACGGACTCTTTATTAGTTCAGAATACAGAATTAGCAAATGTTGTAGAAGATGCTTCAGCATTACAAACGGTAGGATTAAAAGGATTTGGAGTGATTGAAAGAAGTAGCGGAAAATTAATCCCAACAGAAAGAGCTAGACGTAGTGATAAGATTAGAGTATGTTTCACTGTAGCTAAGAACCCATTAGCTGAAGGCGGTGATAAAGAGCTTTATGTTCAGGTTATCGATCCACAAAACAATGTATTAGGATCTAATGATCAGGTTCAGTTTGAAGACCAAGTACTAAACTACAGTTTAATTAGCCGTTTCAACTATGAAAACCGTAATCTAAATGTATGTGAGTTTATCGCTCCTGATGGTGATGATAAGTTTGAGAAAGGCCGTTACACAGTAAATGTATTTAACGATAAAACATTAATTTCTACTTCAGAGTTTACACTGAAATAGGGGCTTGTCAATTGATTAATAGCAAAATCCGGAAGTTGTCTTCCGGATTTTTTTATGGTCTAAATTGAATAATCTTGTGAAATAACTAAAATTATAAAAGCCTACCATTGATAATGACTTGGTCTACAGGATTATTACCAAAGGCATAAGGAATAAACCTATAATCAGTCATAGGTTTCGTAATAATAAGATTTGCTTTCTTTCCTCTAGTTATACTACCATACATATTACTAATACCCATGGCGTAGGCACCATTTATAGTGGCTGCATTGATAGCTTCTTCGGGTGTCATTTTCATTTTGATGCATGCTGCACTCACCACAAAGTTCATATTACCACTTGGTGTGGATCCGGGATTATAATCAGTGGCCAAAGCTATTGGCAAGCCGGCATCTATGATATCTCTCGCCGGTGTATATGGAATGCCCAAGAAGTAGGAGCAGCCCGGTAGGGCAACTGGCATGGTGTTACTGCCTTTTAGGGCTTTAATATCGTCAGCATTTAATTCTTCCAGATGATCAACGGATAGAGCATTATGTTTAACGCCCATGGCGACACCACCAAGAATATTGAACTGATTCACATGTATCTTAGGAATTAAACCGTAGTCTTTTCCTGCTTTTAATATGCGGTCCGTATTGTCTATATCAAAATAACCTTCTTCACAAAAGACGTCGATATATTGAGCAACCTTTAATTTAGCTGCTTCAGGAATCAATTCATTGACGATAAGGTCTACATAAGCACTTTTGTCTGATCGATAAGGCTCAGGGATAGCATGAGCGGCTAATAATGTGGGTTTTATTTTGGCTTGACTCTCTCGTTTTAAGCGCTTAATGACATTCAGCATTTTGAGCTCAGCATCAACGGTTAGACCATAGCCGGTTTTTATTTCCACAGCCCCGGTACCCATAGCAATGACTTCGTTAAGACGCTGAAGGGACTGTTCGTATAATTCCTCCTCAGAAGTTTCTTGTAGTAGCTTAGCTGAATTTAGAATCCCTCCACCACGATTCGCAATCTCCGTATAACTTAATCCATTGATGCGATCTACAAACTCATTAACACGACTACCGGCATACACAATATGCGTATGCGAATCGCACCAAGATGGCATAACAATTCTGCCCGTTGCATCAATGACTTCATCAGCTTCAATACCTGCATAATCTTCCATTTTTCCATATTCAATAATGGTATCATGATCAATATAGAGGTAAGCATTCTCTATAACAGGTAGCGTTTTCATAGCCTCGCCCTTTACGATCATGACATTATCCTCGTGAACTTGTATAAGCTGATGTATGTTTTTAATGAGTATGGACACAGTTTCGGTTTTTGTAAAGATTGCTAAATTTTTAAATAAAAAAAAGCACTTTTGGATTTTCCGAAAAGTGCTTTGGTATATATGTGTATGTTTTTTACTTAAGACTGCCTACCATATCTTCAGGTTTTACCCATTCGTCATACTCTTCAGCAGTGACATAACCTAAATTAATGGCTTCTTCTCTTAGTGTCGTACCATTCTTATGAGCGGTATTAGCGATCTCAGCAGCTTTATAATAACCGATCTTAGTATTCAGCGCCGTTACAAGCATCAACGAATTATTCAATAACTGATTAATAACAGCAAGATTCGGTTCTATACCTACCGCGCAATTTTCGTCAAAGCTCACACAGGCATCACCAATAAGCTGAGCCGATTGTAGAATGTTTGCAGCCATCATTGGTTTGAATACATTCAGCTCATAATGACCTTGAGCGCCACCAACCGTTACCGCCACATCATTACCCATTACTTGTGCTGCGACCATAGTAATGGCTTCACATTGTGTAGGATTCACTTTTCCGGGCATAATTGAACTTCCTGGCTCATTAGCAGGAATGACAATCTCTCCAATACCAGATCTCGGTCCGGAGGCCATCATACGAATATCGTTGGCGATTTTATTTAGAGATACAGCGATTTGTTTTAAAGCACCATGCGATTCTACAATAGCATCATGCGCAGCTAGGGCTTCGAATTTATTTTCTGCAGTCACAAACGGCAGATTGGTAAACTCTGCAATGTACTTAGCTACTAGAACATCATAACCTTCAGGTGTGTTTAGTCCTGTACCTACAGCAGTCCCACCTAAAGCAAGTTCTGCTAAGTGCGGTAAGGTGTGTTCTAAAGCTTTTAAGCCATGATCTAATTGCGATACATAGCCTGAAAACTCTTGACCAAGCGTTAATGGTGTCGCATCCATAAGGTGCGTACGTCCAATTTTCACACAGTCTTTAAATTCTATGGCTTTTTTATGTAATGTGTTACGTAATTGAATGATACCCGGAATAGTCGTATCAACGATCTTTTTGTAAGCAGCAATATGCATTCCGGTAGGGAAGGTATCGTTTGAAGATTGCGACTTATTCACGTCGTCATTTGGTTGAATGGTTTTGTCGCCTTCACCGATCACTTTGCCTGTAATTTGATGTGCTCTGTTGGCAATCACCTCATTCACATTCATGTTACTTTGTGTACCAGATCCGGTTTGCCATATCACTAAAGGGAATTGGTTATCATGTTTACCATCTAATATTTCATCACAAACCTGTCCGATAAGATCACGTTTTTCCTTAGACAATACGCCTAGATCACAATTGGTGTATGCTGCGGCTTTCTTAAGGTATGCAAACCCATAAACCACCTCTAGAGGCATTGATGCCGCAGGACCAATCTTGAAATTATTACGAGAGCGTTCCGTTTGGGCACCCCATAATTTATCAGCAGGTACCTGCACTTCACCCATAGTATCTTTCTCTATTCTATAACTCATTTTAGATATACATTTTTAGATACCACAAAGTTACGGATTTTGGTCATCTTAGTATAGAGAAAACGGCGATTTGTTTGGGATGCTTAGTCGATGATAATACCGTCTCTCATAGTGAGTTTACGGTCTGCCATACCAGCTAATTCTTGATTGTGTGTGACGATCACAAAGGTTTGGTTGAATTCTTTTCGTAACTGAAAGAACAATTGATGTAATTGCTCAGCGGATTCACTATCTAAATTTCCGGAAGGTTCATCTGCGAAGATGATCTTCGGATTATTCACTAAAGCTCTGGCTACTGCAACACGTTGTTGTTCTCCTCCGGAAAGGCTATTGGGTTTGTGAGAGATACGATCACTTAAACCAAGGTAGTCCAATAGTTCTTTAGCACGTTTTTCAGCCTGTTCTTTAGATTGTTTGTTGATGTATGCCGGAATGCATACATTTTCTAATGCGGTAAATTCCGGTAACAATTGGTGAAACTGAAAAATGAATCCAATGTTCGTGTTTCTAAATTCAGCGAGAGCTTTATCATTCAGGTTCTTGATCTGAGTGTCATTAATGATGAGCTCTGTGCCTTCCGTATAATCGGGTTTGTCTAGAGTACCAAGTATTTGGAGTAGTGTAGTTTTTCCGGCTCCAGAAGCACCAACAATAGAAATGATCTCACTCTCAGAAATGCTAATATCAACGCCTTTCAAGACATGAAGATCTTTATAATATTTATGAATATTACGGGCTTTAATCATACTGAAAGCGAAAATACTATTTTAATACGATTATTGCACCATCTACATTATGGTATTGCGGTAGGCTCCAGGATTTCTATTGATATTAGCCTGTCCCTGTTGCTTTTGCTTCTTCTTGAATACACCTTTTATACTATTGTAATCGATAAAGTACTGTAGGCGTACCGAGAAAATATGATTGATATCTTGATCAAATAAATTACCAAGACTTTCAAAATAAGTGTCTTCAGAATTTGTACCGCTATTAAAGAGTTGATTTCTATATAATGCTGTTAAGAAACTTCCGGGCCCCACTTGCCATGTATAATTAAGGTCCATATTCCATGTGTTGAAATTCACATTAGAATCTCCTAAACCTAATTCTTCAAAGGTCTGAGTTTGCTCAATTAAACTACCATCCTCTTGAAGGAAATAAGGGCGATCGTCATAAGTTACTGTTGACCAAAAACTTCTGAGTGATAAGGACACGGTATGGAAAGGATTAAAGGTATAACTACCTGAAATACTGTTCTCAACAGTTTCTATATCGCGCTCACCAAAGACGATCTCATCCGCTAAGTTATTTGAGTTATTTGCAAACCCTCGACTTCCTTTGTTGTTCTGGTAAGAGTAGTTAAAGTTTAATCTGAATTTATCACTTAAACGAAATGAGGGCGAAATATCAATGTTATAACCAAAAAGATCACGTTCACTATCAAAGGCATGGAATGTACTTAAACCTAAACCAACAGACAGTAGTTTGTTATTATTGGTATTAATACCACCACGAATAAAACCAATATTTTTGAATACAAAGAAACGCTTGTTTTCAAAATCTCTAGGCTCAAAAAAGTCGAATTGCTTTCCAGGTTCAAAATTAATATTCGCATTGAAGTTTAGTAACTTTTTAGTCTGTCCATTCACGAAAATACCCAGATTTGCTCCAGAATATTCACTTGGCTTATAAAGGCGTCTGTAGTTAACAAAGAAGTTCACAAAGAAGTTGTTCAACTTTTCAGTAGGTTCAAAGATTCTATAGTTAATATCTATACCAAAGTTGTTGAAGTTATTTCTAAAGTTGAGTCCTAGATCATTAATATCGAAGTTTTCGTTAGAGAAGCGGTGATCAAAACTATATCTAAAGTTACCGTGAGCTTTTCTAATTAGGAAGAATGAACTTAATCCGGTTTCTGTTCCAGAGGCCAAGTTCCGATTACTCATACGTACATTCCCTCTAATATTGTAGGTATTTCTTTTATTTGAAATATCAGCGACTAAGGCTGTAACATTGGCGTCTCTAAAGTCACCTTCTCGCATTACATTAGTGTTCACTAAACTTATAGATGAGTTGCCATTGAACTGCTGATCAACAACCAAAATATTGTAATTGGTAAAGGGCTCTACGGTCTCTAGTCGACGTTCACCGGTGTCTATATTTCTAATAGTGACATCGGTTTTTTCAGTAATCGCATTGAGAATACCAACACCTAAACCTTTCTTGGTACGTCCGGAGAGCTTCATAGCATTGAGTACTTTAACTTCACTTGGGAAATCACCAATGATCTCTTCATTGGCGGCGAGATCTACACTGCCTGTTGGTGCACTACCAATACGACGCGAAAAGAATAATCCACCTTTATTAAAAAGATCGACGCCTTCCTGAAAGAATTGCCGTTGTTCTCCAAAGGTTTGTTCAAACGGTCCTAAATTTAATCTGACATTATCAAAAGCGGCCTGACTGAAATCCGGGATCAGTGTTGCATCTAATGTGAAATTTTCAGTAACACCATATTTCACATCTAATCCCAATCTATAAATAGAAGGATCCATGTTATTAAATACTGTTGATGCGAATGGGTAAAATATAAGTCGTGTTGGAGGTTCAATATTCTCGATACCGGTTAATTCACCGTGATAAAGTCCGATATTTCCTTTGGTACGATCTAAAGGGTTCCATGTGTATTGTGTGTTGTCGACTTGGAAACGTCTATGGAATTGTAACCCCCATGTTTTAACATCTTTGGAGAAACGTAAGGTACGATATGGGATTTTCATTTCTACGATCCAACCATCATCTACGATATTTACGGCACTGTCCCATACAGCACTCCAACCAAAATCTTCACCGTTGGATGGATTGGCTACAGCATCGGCTTGGGTCCCTGAACTGAACACAAAGAATTCGGTATCGTTTTGGGCATCATTATTAGGGTTTAGTACAACCAGAAAGAAATCCGACTGACCAAAGTTATCCCTACTAGTTAACTGGCGTTGAATATCTTCAGGATTATCATGTAAGTATGCTGACACATAAATAGCATCATCGTCATAGGTCATTTTGACTTCTGTCTTTTGATGCGGTTTGGGTACAACACCCATTTCAGGTCTAAATTGTGTGAAGTCTGTAGCGACCTCTGCTTCTTCCCAGGCCTTATCGTCTAGGACACCATCTATTTTTGGGGCGACGTCTGTTCTTTTGATATTGAGTGTTTTTTTGTCCAAGGTCTGAGACCAGATATTAAGACTAGTAAATAATATCAGAAATGAGAATAAAAAACGTAAGCGCATAGATTGATTTGATAGTTAGATTTTTGATTAATGATTGAAATGCTACAAAACACAGACAAATCTACATTGCCTATTGAAGTGAGCGTCATAATTAAACGTTAAAAAGTTTTGGACATTGTTAAGGATTTAACATTGTGCGGTTTTTCTATGTAAATTAGTGTAAACTGAAAATAATTCAGTGTAAATACTTTGGAACACTTATTGCTCTGATATAAAAAACGTTAGTAATGAATAAATACAAAAAATTAGGGTTAAGTTTGGTTTTAGATGCATTAGGATATGTGTCTATAATTTTTCCACCCTTCGATATTATATGGGCTCCAATGTCTGCATGGTTAATGACCAGAATGTATAAGGGAAGAAAAGGAAAGATAGCAGCTGCTGTCGCCTTTATTGAGGAAGCCTTGCCAATGCTGGATGTGATACCAACATTTACCTTAATGTGGATATATACCTATGTGTTTGCAAACGAAACAAAACAAAAAAGGCTACTAAATTAGTAGCCTTTTAAAATTAAGATTGTTCTGGTTTAGTTGATGATTACACCAGTAAATGTAATGTTGAAATCTTCAGAACCACCTGTAGCAGAACCGAAATTGTCAGAATCATCTACAGTTACAGGCTCGTGCGTCAATACGATTTGTAAGTTTCCAGTGCTAGCAGCACCAGCAACCCAAGTAGTATTAACTCCTAATTTACTTCCACTAGGGCCATCTACATCACCAGCATCTCTAGACATGGTAAAATTTACCCCATTGATAGCATAAGAGAAAAAATGCTCATCAGCTTCAGGGATAATGTCATCATTTAATACATCATCAGCAGGCGTTTCAGTTGCATTAAGTATAGAGAGTGTTAAAGCGTATGTAGCTCCAGAAGTAAAGTTACCATTAACAGCTTCAGTAGAAGCTCCATCTTGACCATTAGGTGCTACACTAGTCATAACAACAATATCTGTAGCATCTGCAGTATTTGTAAACGTTAATGTCACATTTGTGATTAACTCTTCTTCATTCACCGGTGGTGGATTGTCATCATCGTCAGAACATGACGCGAATAATGCTAAAACCAGCATTGGGATTGCAAAAAATTTAATTGCTTTCATAGGATTGAAGTTTAAAAAATTGATTTTCATTGTTTTAAAGTTTGATTTGTGTTTATTCATTTTTGTTTAATAATTCAATTGTAATTGTAACGTAATATTTCTACCTAGATCATCAGCAAAAAACCGTAAGCGATTTAAATAATTCCTGTATGATGTATCAAAAAGGTTATTTACACCAAGAGCTACATTCAAACTTGTCTTTTCAGTCAAGTTAAACGTTGCTTCACTATAAAAGTGCAGCAAATGATAGGCCGGAGGGGGTGTACTAATGTCTACGGGAATAATTGATCCATCAAGTAGATTTTCTACTTCAAAGTTGAAATCCGGAAATTCATTTTGTTCAAAAACCCATTCCGATTTTAAACTTGCCGAAAAATTATACCATGCCTCGTTGCTATATGTAATTTGATTCATGGTATTAAAGGCGGGGATGTCAATTAAAGGTAGATCGGTTTCAAGGTCATATCCTTTTATAAATGCAGTTTTATTTTGCCATTGTAGGCTATTTGTTATGTCATACGTTGCAGTAAGGTCTATACCGAACAATTCAGCATCCGTTTGTTGATATTCCCATAGAGGGAATGGACCTCTTATTGTACTTATAAAATCAAAGGGTCTCAAATAAATAAAATTGTTAATTCGGTTATAAAAAACTTCTGTTAAAAGACTAAACCTTGATGTATTGTATGCATAAGATGCCGAAATTCTGTTAGCCACTTCTTTGTCAAACCTAATGTCGCCCAGCTCAAATCGTGCAGCTGAATGGTGGAGCCCATCACTGAATAGTTCAGATGGATTGGGAGGTCGACTCGATAGTGCATAATTCCCGATTAAATAACTTTGATCATTTAAGGTAAATTTTATACCTGCAGATGCTGAAATATTGTGATAGTCGAAAACCGGATTCGTTAAAAACTGTGTTGGTAATTCTTCTATAATAATATCTGCAAAATCTTCA
The DNA here is from genome assembly GCA_965230605.1 of Winogradskyella sp. Taxonomy (GTDB): domain Bacteria; phylum Bacteroidota; class Bacteroidia; order Flavobacteriales; family Flavobacteriaceae; genus CBDDLD01. The sequence goes on from CBDDLD010000004.1 coordinate 1,563,475, forward strand.
TCATAGCCACGTTCTTCCCATCTTGATCTGAGGTAAAACTTCTTAGCATCAATTCTATTGAAATCGTAACGCAAACCGGCATCTGCAACTAAATCGTCATTTAAGACCCATTCGGTTGTAGCATAAATACCAAAATCATACTTCTCATAATCTGGGATTAAGCGTCTGACCCCTGTATCTGGGTTTGCAAAATTATCTTGATAACGTCCCATGATTCCGAAGTTTACTTTTCGATCTAAGTTGTTATCTAAATTGACATCAGCTAGAGCTGTATGAGTTTGTAACGTTAAGTCAATAGCCGGAATATTTCTTCTATCACCAATTCTGACATCAAATTCAAAACGACGGTTACGCTGGTAATCATATTGAAGGTTTAGTTTACCGAAGTTTTGAAAACGTTTGTAATAACTAGCTTTTGCTAAATGGTGAGTTATTTCTTGTTTTGGGGCATTAATATCATAGCTAAAGTCTTCAACAAGAGAAGGTTGTCCGGAATTAATTGCTCTTGCCAGATCAAAAACACTACCAATATGTGATGCTCCTAAAATACCTATCTCATTCTCTAAATAACTGTAATAGATCTCAAAACCCGATTCAAATTTCCGTTTACCAAAACGTGTAGCAATCCCTTTAGAGTCTAACCCTGTATTGGTAAGGTTATAATCCGGAGCTTTAAAATCACCATTCTTTTTATATGAGGCCTGAATTTGCCCAAACCATCCTGAACTATAGTTCTTATTTAAAGTTGAAGAAATATTGAAACCTCTACCATTGGTTTGTCCACCAAGAATGGTTTTCCCAAACAACGTGTCTTTAGAAATTGCCCTTCCCGGTTTAATAACGACCACACCGCCAATGGCATCACCACCATAAGCCAAAGCACCGGAACCCTTAATAACAGATATTTGATTTGCAGAGTTGATATCAATATTTGGTGCATGTTCAATACCCCATTCCTGATCTTGCAATCGAACATTGTTGTTAAGAATTAATACTCTACTACTATGTAAGCCATTTATCATAGGTTTTACAATGGTATTTCCTGTGTTTAATGACGACACTCCCGGAATCTCTTTTAAAGCATCACCTAGGCTAAGACTACTATATTGTTCTAGCACATCGGTTTTGAGAACAGTTTCCTGAGATGTTTCTGTTGTTTTATTCTCTTTAGTTTTTACCACGACTTCATTTAATTCTTCTAAATGGTGTTCTAGACGAATTGATTTAAAGACATCTTTATTAACTTCTACAGTTAAAACTTTGGTTTTACACGCGATATGTGATATTTCAATTTTATAGGTATCATTGCATAAATTCTCGAATTTAAATTTTCCTTTTTTATCTGATATTGTAATCTTATTTGTACCAATAAGCTTTATCGTAGCATTTTCCAATAAGGTATTGTCGTGGAAATCTTTGATTTGTCCGGTTAAGACATTATTACATTTCTGACTAAAGCTAAAACTAGTTGTTAGTATAAATAAGATTAGAAAGATATTTTTCATTTACTTATTTATAATATCTTGATTACTAATTTATTTACTAATTCTTGAAGTATTAGATGTGGTGTGGAGGAGCTTTGTTCCTGTTACTACTTAGAGCAAGTAGGTCGCAGTTTAACTCCTGGTATATTAACGCTTTTTCTCTATTATGCTCAATAATAGGAACGCTGTTTTCGAATGAAAACGCTGTAGTATTGTGATAGTCTAAATTATTGAAACTTATTGCAAGTAGACATAAATCGCATGGTGCTTCTTCTTCGTTCTCATTTTCACTGTTTTGACACGAGTCGGTAATGCATTGATTTTCTTCTTGATGAAGATAAGCATGCACATTGAGAACATTACTAGATAGTAGTATTGTTAAAAAAAAGAGCGATATTAACTTATAAAATTTCTTCCCCATGCAATTCCAAACAAACCTATATATAATCCTAAACTAACATTGTTAACAAAATCTTAATTTTTGTTTTTAATTAGACCAATTCTTCTTAGCATTTTCTTCTCAAAATTCCAGAAAAATTGGAATTGTCCAAAAATCCAACCAAAGAAAACCAATAAAAATTGATAGACAAAAAAGACTAACAAAATTTTAAGAGCGTAATAGAAAAAGGGATATTCAAAATTTTCTTTGATAATACCTAATTTATTTAAAATTGGCCTGGTGGCATACATTGATGATGTTCCGGTAACGGCAAAAACAATAAGAATTACAATTACCTGAAAGTTAGATCTAATACCCCAACGTTCCTTTAACTTTTTCATGGCTTCTTAAACTCCTGCAAATTTACATTAAATTCTAGGAATTAAACTGGTTAAGCGCTGCTTATATTTTAGTTGGAAATAAATGAAATAGTTATAGAGCATGTAGTTGACTTCATAGCCGTAATCGGTTTGACTATCATAGTCAATACGAAGTTCATATAAGTTAGGATTATACTGAGTAGGCTGCATGTTTCTGAGATTCCATTCTCTAACATACAGGATGTTGCGCTGCTCCATAAATACTTGAGAGTAATAACCACGGGGTCGTGCTGTAGAAGCTAACCAGCCATTAAACCCAGGTTCTATAATGATAATTTCATAATCGGATTCGTCACTAGAAATTGATACCGTATCATTATCTACAGTATTCTCAAATCGTTCATTACTTGCAGTAGCTGTATTGGTGGTAGACTTACAACTTAAAAACCCAATACCGATGATAGCTACAATAAATAAAAATCTCATGATTTACGAATTTATCTAAAATTACAAAAAATAAAATCTTCAGCGATTGACTTTAACAAAAAAGCCAGAAAACAATAGGTTTTCCGGCTTATATGAGGTGTTTGTTTCTCCAATTAGCGCTTTCCAAACAGACCGCCTAAAAGACCGCCTAGTCCGCCTTTCTTTTTCTTTCCACCACCTAATACCATTCCAGCTACATCGTCAATAACACTACCATCGCCATCGGCATCTAAAATAGATTCTAAAAAGCTTTGTTCATTTTGTCTAGAACTTCCTCCTAAAAGTCCACCTAGAACATTTTCTAGTCCGGAAGCTTGGTTTACATTACTCTGACGGGTTTGCTTTCCTAGCATACCCATTAGGATTGGTGCTGCTATTTTTAAAATGTTGGCCACTGACCCGGCATCGATACCCGATTTTTGACTTAAAGCATTTTGTACATTCTGTTGTCTGTTCCCTAATACATGACCTAGTATTTTTCCACCATCAGTAACGACATCATTACTAACTCCTCCTGCGAATAAATCGCCAAGGTTGTCCAATATGCTACCATCATGTTTTGTATTTAGTGCATTCATTAAACCTTCTGCACCTTGAGGTGTGGATGCATTGCGGCGCATCGCTTGCATAAGTACCGGCATAGCCATACTTAACAAATTACCTGTTTTATCCGATGGTTGACCGGATTGATTCGAAATACCGTCTATTACGGTTTTTCCAAGATCACTATTTAATAGATCTAAAATTCCTGACATTGTTTTTACGTTTTAGTTGAGGTCTTTAAAATATAAAAAAAAAGCTTCTAAAAAATTATTAGAAGCTCTTAATACAATATTTGTTAATAACTTATACAGACTCTGTTTTTAGAATACTGATAATCTGTGAAGCTAATTCGGTTCCAATTCTATCTTGCGCCTCATTTGTAGCTGCACCAATATGCGGTGTTAGAGATACTCTTCCATTCATTAGTACTTTGATTGCCGGCTTTGGTTCGTTTTCAAAAGTATCTAAACCTGCAAAGCTGATTTTACCACTTTCTAATGCCTCAATAAGTGCTACTTCATCTATGACACCACCTCGAGCAGCATTGATGATACCTGCACCTTCTTTCATTAGACCTAATTCTTTCTTACCAATTACATAATCTTTCTGAGCAGGGACATGTAATGTGATATAGTCTGAATGCTTCAATACATCTTCTACGGGCTCAGTTTCAATTTCAACATTGATAAACTGACCATTATAGAATTCTACTTTAATATCTGCTTTACCAACAAATTTATCACTGGCAATGACTTTCATACCGACACCTAATGCAATCTTAGCAACCTCTCTTCCGATACGTCCAAATCCGATAATACCAAGTGTTTTTCCTCTTAATTCAGCACCTTTTGCGTAGTTCTTCTTTAATGCTTTAAATTTCGTATCGCCATCTAGAGGCATATTTCTGTTTGCATCGTGTAAATAACGTACACATCCAAATAAATGAGCAAATACTAACTCTGCAACAGAGCTTGATGAAGCTGCTGGTGTATTTATAACATGAATACCTTTACCTCGAGCATATTCTACATCAATGTTATCCATACCAACACCTCCACGTCCGATGATTTTTATACTTGGGCAACTGTCTATAGTTGATTGTCTAACTTTAGTAGCGCTTCTTACTAATAATACATCGATATGGTTATCATTGATATAATTTTCTAATTGTTCCTGAGCTACATTTGTAGTAATTACTTCAAAGCCTGCTTCTTCTAAAGCATTTATTCCGCTTTGTGAAATTCCATCGTTAGCTAATATCTTCATGTGTTTATTTTTATGCTTTTCGTTCTAATTCACTCATCACTTCAACAAGCGCTTTAACACTATCTAAGGATAGGGCATTGTACATAGACGCTCTGTAACCACCTACACTTCTGTGTCCGTTTAAACCATTAATACCAGCTTCTCTCCACATGGCATCGAAGGTTTCTTTTAGGTTTTCATTTTCTAAGGTAAACGTGGCGTTCATTGTAGAACGGTCTTCTTTTACAGCGTAACCTTTGAATAAAGGGTTGAGATCTATTTCAGAATATATTAAAGTGGCTTTTTTGTCATTCTCTTCTTCAATGGCTTTAATACCACCTTTATCTTTTAACCATTGCATAGTTAACATTGATACATAAACGGCAAAAACAGGAGGGGTGTTAAACATACTACCCTTACCAATATGTACTTTATAGTCCATCATTGAAGGAATCTTACGTGAAACTTTTCCTAGAATATCTTCTTTTACTACGACAAGTGTAGTACCTGCAGGGCCCATATTTTTCTGAGCTCCTGCATAGATAATATCAAACTTTGAAAAATCTAATTCTCTTGAGAAGATATCACTACTCATGTCACATACCATAGGAATAGGACAAGTAGGGAAATTTTTCATTTGAGTACCAAAAATGGTATTATTAGATGTACAGTGGAAATAATCGTATTCTGTTGGAATCTCGTAACCCTTAGGAATGTAATTGAAGTTGGCACTTTTAGAGGACGCAACTTCGTAAATGTCGTCATATATCTTAGCTTCTTTGATTGCTTTATCACTCCAAGTACCTGTATTAAGGTATCCAGCTCTTTTTTCGAGCAGGTTTAACGCTACCATTAAAAATTGAGTGCTGGCACCACCCTGCAGAAATAAAGCTTTGTAGCCTTTTCCTTCTAAGCCTAATAGCTCTAAAACCAGTTCCCTGGCTTTTTCCATCACATCCACAAAAGGTTTACTTCTGTGCGAAATCTCTATTAATGATAATCCGTTATCAAAATCCAGTAAAGCTTCTGAAGCCTTTTGTAATACCTCTTTAGGTAGTACGCAAGGACCAGCGCTAAAGTTATGTTTTTTAGTCATAGTAGTTATGATTTAAACAGTTGCAAAGGTGCTAATTTATTGTATATAATTTGTTACTAAAATGATAATTTTTACACTAGTTTTTTAACAAAAATGCAATGGTATCTACATTGTCGGCATACTCATGTAATTGGGGTTGCTGTGTATGTCCAAAATTGATCGCATTCTCAAGGGATGTGTTAGATACAATACATTGTATTTTATCACTGTCGTTTTTTAGTTGATCTATAAGTTGCTCAGTACTGGCGTATGTTTCATAAAAAACGGTTGCAATAGGAGAACTGTAGCTTTTATCTTCTTTAATCATTAGAAACCCATTTTCTAACATTTCAAATTCACTCATTAAGTATACGGCCTTATTATAATCATAGTTGTTAGCATATTTGGCTTCGTTAATGATGGGATGCCAGTGGTACATAGCTTTGAAGAATGCGTCAAAGTTATAATCATCTGGGACGAATAGTTTTGAGACATTACGACATCCAAGACCATAATATCTAAAAATGTCTTCGGAGAGTGCTTTTAGGTCTTCTTCAGTTTCATTACCGTTTAATACGGCTACAGAATTTCTATTCTTTCTGATGATAGATGGTTTATTTTTAAAGTAATATTCAAAATACCGTGCGGTATTATCGCTTCCGGTAGCTATGACCATATCATAATTCTCTAGCTTATCAGTAGTAAACGCAATTTTTCCTTTAAAAGCAGGCTCAACCATTTCTAAGTATTTTACTAAAAAGGGGAGGAGGTGTCTATCATTTGAAGATTGTTTAACCAATACATCATGTCCGGTTAATAAGACGCATAGAAAGTCGTGAAAACCTACTAAAGGAATATTCCCGGCCATCACTATAGCAACTCTTTTAGGTGATTCTATTTGAATATGATATTGGCTTAACCAATAATTTAGGGATTTTTGATGCAACACATTAGCCCACGATTCAATAGCAAAAAGAACATTGTCTCTTGTAAACCAACCATTATGCTCATGTGCAATTTTTATTTGATGTTGAAACCCCTCAAAGAATAAGTCATTAAGCATAACATTGTTCCTTTTTGAAATACCAGATCGTGAAAACTGACTTAGAAATTCTCCTAATTTTACAAAAGCATTAATTCTAAAATTCAAATCCATTTACTATTTGTTTATAAGTGGTTTTGGCGTTATTTTTGCAGTGCAAAATTACGCAAACCCAAAAGAAAAATTACTATGGCAATAATAATCACTGATGAATGTATCAATTGTGGTGCTTGTGAACCAGAGTGTCCAAATACTGCAATCTATGAAGGTGCTGATGATTGGCGTTATAAAGACGGTACTAGTTTATTAGGAACAGTGGTCTTGCCTAATGGAAAAACAGTTGATGCAGATGAAGCTCAAACGCCTATTAGTGATGAGTTCTACTATATAGCTCCAGATAAGTGTACGGAATGTATGGGTTTTCATGAAGAACCACAGTGTGCAGCTGTTTGTCCTGTAGATTGTTGTGTACCGGATGAAGATAATGTAGAAACTGAGGAAGAGCTTCTAGGTAAGCAACGTTTTATGCACCCAGACGATTAAATATAAAACCCTGAAATACTTGGGGAAGCACTCAGGGTTTCGTTTATCGTGATTTTACAATCACACGTTGAACAAATCAATCAAAAGAGATTTTTAATTTCTTTTTTTATGTCTTAAAACTTTACCATTCCTTCTGTAGTAGTAATAATCGTCATCGTCATCCCAGTCGTCGTCCCAATCATCACCCCAGTTGTTATGGTTTGGTAAATCATCTGTAAAGTTTAGACCTCCACAGATACCACTACCTGGATTGTTGAAGTTTATAAATCCGGTTGTACCAATGATATTACCATATCTATTGTATTGGATGTGCAATCCACCTACCTGCTTTAGAAGACCTCTACGGTATCTCATGTACACTGAACCGGCACGTTTTATACGCCCTTGTCTGTCATAATTAATAAAAACATTACCAATACGTCTGACACGTCCAAGGCGATCATGAGTCACTAGAACTCCTCTATTCCCATAATGGTATCTTGCTGTACCCGGAGCTCCATAAGTTCTGTTAATGCCACTTCTTCTCGTATTAGAACGTCTGTGGTAATAATTGCCTTGCGATTGGTTAAGGTCTGTGTTAAAATCGAAACTACCATCTGCAAAGATTAAGAACTCTACACCACGCTCTACAAACAAAATAGGTTGTGTATAACGATAGCGTGATGTAATATCTAAATCTTTACTTGGTATTACGGATTGTTTTTCTGCTGCTGAAACAGTGGTTAATGTCATTAACACAACTGTAAAAAGTAAAACTAATTTTTTCATAATTGTAAAGTTTAGATGATGCCTACTCATTTATAGCTTTTCGGCTTACGCTATTTGATTAATCAAAACCAATCACCATGCCAAAGTTTTAATTATTTGATTTTCAATTATTTATATCGATTTTTGAATTTTAGATATTTAATGAAGCGTTACATTTTAGGAAGTAGTTCTTCTAATTTATAAGGAATGATTTTTTAAAAAATCATTATTTTTAATCCATCAACTAACCACCATCATGGAAACTAATTCTAATCAGGTTATATGTCAGAATTGTGAAACACCTTATAATAAAGGCTATGAATTTTGTCCACATTGCGGTCAGAAGACAAATGAAGAACTTACAATAGGTGTCTTATTCTATAACACAATTAGCAACTACTTTTCGTTTGATGCCAGATTCTTAAAGAGTTTTTTCCCATTAATGTTTAGACCGGGGTATTTGGCTAAGAAGTTTCTTGAAGGTAAACGTTTGCTGTACTTACATCCTGCTCAGATGTACCTGTTTGTATCCGTTATATTTTTCTTTATTATTTCCTTTAGCGTCAGAAAAACGGCTAGAGATGTAGATACGGCTATGCAAAAAACAAAAACGGCAGCTAAGGTGAGTGACTCTACGCAACTACTAGAAATTAAACCCTTAGACTCTGCTGGGATAGAAAAGGTTATGGCACCTTTAAAGCAAAACCAGGATATGTTAGGACTTAAAGATGAAGACCTTAAAGTGGCAGATTCTATATTAAAGCAAAGCCAAAACCAAAACAATAACTTAAAAACATCATTCGGTTTTAATGAAGCAAAAATTGATTCATTAATTGAAGCCGGTGCTAGTGATGCTGTTATTTACAAGGAAATGGGAATGAAAGAAGATGCAGGGTTTTTTACACGTAAGTTTTACGGACAGATGTTAAAGTTCTACAAGGACAGAGGTTTAGGTGCAATCATTCAGACCTTTTTTGATACTATACCTATTTCTATGTTCTTTTTACTACCGTTGTTTGCCTTTATTATGAAAATATTCTATTACAATAAAGGACGGTATTCTCATCATTTGGTATTCAGTTTTTATTACTTCTCCTTTTTATTTACCGTGTTCAGTATCATATTTGGGGTAAACATGATATGGGATATTCCGGATTGGATTGACTGGCTTGTGGCACTATCGACCTTCTTTTACCTTCTGGTAGCCATTACACGTTTCTACCGACAGCATTGGCTGTTGAGTTTTATAAAGACTAGTCTTATCTCATTTGTATTCTTATTAATGGTATTGCCCTTTGCTTTTGGAGCACTCGTGTTTTTTGCCTTCTTACTTTACTAAAGCTTTTCCTTTAAGTAAGAACCTGTAATAGAATCTGCATTTTCAGCTACGACTTCAGGCGTACCAGTTGCTATTAATTGTCCCCCATGTCTTCCTCCGTTTGGTCCCAAATCAATGATATGATCAGCACACTTGATAAGCTCAAGATTGTGTTCTATAACTATAATAGAATGGCCTTTAGCTATTAAGGCTTGAAACGAGGTCAAGAGCTTTTGAATGTCATGGAAATGCAAACCGGTGGTTGGCTCATCAAAGATGAACAACGCATTATCACTTTTACTACCTTTACCTAAGAATGATGCCAGTTTAATACGTTGCGCCTCACCACCAGAAAGGGTAGAAGAGGACTGTCCAAGTGTGACATATCCGAGACCCACATCTTGAAGTGGCTGTAATTTCCCTTTGATTTTAGTTTGGCCATGCTCATCAAAAAAGGCAATCGCATTATCTATGGTCATGCTAAGGATGTCATGAATAGACTTGCCTTCAAACTGCACTTCCAGAATTTCTTTTTTAAATCGTTTACCATTACATGTTTCACATTGCAAGTGGACATCAGCCATAAACTGCATTTCGATAGTGACTACGCCTTCGCCTTTGCAGGTTTCGCATCGACCGCCATCCACATTAAACGAAAAGTGCTTAGCCTGATAGTTTCTTATTTTACTCAACTTTTGACTCGCAAATAGAGCTCTAATATCATCGTATGCTTTGATATAAGTCACCGGATTAGATCTTGAAGATCGCCCTATAGGGTTCTGATCTACAAATTCTATATGTTTTATATTAGTGTAATTGCCTTGTAATTCAGTGAATTGACCTGACTTATCGCCAAAGCCCGTGAGTTGCTTTTGGATTGCCGGGTATAGGAGTTTTTTAACTAAGGTACTTTTACCGCTACCAGACACACCTGTAATTACTGTAAGCATTTCCAGAGGGAAAGTGACATCAATATTTTTCAAATTATGCTCTCTAGCACCGATAACATCGACATGGTATTTTGATGTTCTACGTTTTTCAGGGACTTTAATTTCTAATTGCCCATTTAAATACTTAGCGGTCAAAGTATCAGTCATTAAAACATCAGTATATGTTCCGGTAGCTACAACTCTTCCCCCCAAAGTACCAGCTTCTGGTCCAATATCTATAATGGCATCTGCAGCTTTCATGATGTCTTCATCGTGCTCAACTACAATAACTGTATTTCCTAAATCGCGTAATGATTTTAGAACTTCAATAAGTTTTTCAGTGTCCTTTGGATGTAACCCAATGCTGGGCTCATCTAGAATATACATAGAGCCTACTAAACTACTCCCTAAGGACGTTGCCAGATTAATTCGTTGACTCTCACCGCCGGAAAGGGTGTTGGATTTTCGATTCAATGTGAGGTAATCTAATCCGACGTTCGAGAGAAATGCAAGGCGCGACTGAATCTCTTTCAACAATCGCTTAGCTATTTTTGCATCATATTCTGAAAGTTCTAGATTATGGAAAAAGGCTTTGAGTTCATCTAGAGGAAGATCAACAAGATCCATAATGGTTTTGTCATTGATCTTTACGTAACCAGCTTCTTTTCTTAAGCGTTTGCCATGACATACATTACACTTCGTTTTGCCGCGGTAACGTGAAAGCATTACACGATTCTGAATTTTGTAAGCTTTGGCTTCCAACTCAGCGAAGAAATCATTTAAGCCTTCAAAGTACTCGTTACCATCCCAAATCAGTTGCTTTTGTTCTTCAGAAAGTTCAAAATAGGGTTTGTGTATAGGAAAATCGAATTTATGTGAATTATTAACCAATTGATCTCTATACCAGCTCATACTTTCACCACGCCATGGGAATATGGCGTTTTCATATACTGATAAACCTGTATTAGGTACAACCAAATCTTCATCTATACCAATGACATCACCATAGCCTTCACATTTTGGACATGCGCCGTAAGGATTATTAAAACTAAAGAGGTGTACATTAGGTTCTAAGAAGGTCATCCCATCTAATTCGAACTTATTATTGAATGTCACCTGCTTATTATCTGATAGTGATTCTATAATACAAGTGCCTTTACCTTCAAAGAAGCTAGTTTCAATAGCATCTGCCAAACGGTTTAAAAAATCTTCATCTTCTTTATAGACAATCCTATCTACAACAAGGAAAAGGTCTTTTGTTTGGTCGATGTTAGACTCCAATGCTTCATCGATCCTTAATACCAGGTCATTGTATTTTATTCTTGCATAACCTTGTTGTAAAAGCGTATTAAGTTTGTTTTCTATGGTACGTCCTTCTTCAAGAATAATAGGAGATAAAAGGAGTAGTTTGCTACCCTCATCATATGTATTAATATGTTCTATGACATCTTTTGTTCTATGCTTTTTAACACGTTCTCCAGAAATAGGGGAAAAGGTCTTACCAATTCTAGCATATAGTAGTTTCAGGTAATCGTATATTTCTGTTGTGGTACCAACAGTAGATCTAGGATTGGTCGAATTTACTTTTTGCTCTATAGCTATAGCTGGAGCAACACCCTTAATATAATCCACTTTTGGCTTATTAAGACGCCCTAGGAATTGACGCGCATAACTAGAAAGGCTTTCTACATAACGACGCTGTCCTTCAGCATATAACGTATCAAAAGCTAAGCTTGATTTCCCCGAACCTGAAAGTCCGGTAATTACAACTAATTTATTCCTAGGAATAACAACATCTACATTCTTTAAATTATGGAGTTTAGCTCCTTTTATTATGATATTTTCCTTTGGATCTACTTGTAGAATATTGTTGTTCATGATGTAATCTTGACTAGAATTTTGCAAAGATACTACAAGTATTTCAGGCTAAAAAGTAGGAATATGTTGATTTAAATGTTAAAATTTAGTGGGAAATTTTGTTTTTTAGGAATGATTGTTGTTATATTTGGTTCATAATCATTTATAAAACAGCAGCGTATACATAATATTACTTTAAAGAAAAGCTAAACCCCAAGCGAGAAGATTACTTCTTTGCCCTTAAAGTAATAATTATGAAACAAGAACTTATCACAGACGCTGTTTTAGTAAGCAACTACATCAGAGGAGACGAAAATGCCTTGTCTATTTTAATCTATAGACACAAACAAAAAATTTACAGTTTTATTTATTCTAAAGTATTTGATAGAGATATCACTGAAGATATTTTCCAAGATACCTTTATTAAGGTTATTAAAACCTTAAAGCTGGGAAAGTATAACGAAGAAGGAAAGTTTTTACCTTGGGTGATGCGTATTGCTCATAATTTAGTTATAGATCATTTCAGAAGGAATAGCAGAATGCCAAAATTTGATAACGCTGGGGAGTTTAGTATTTTTTCTGTTTTAAGTGACTCTTCTTTAAATGCTGAGAAGAAAATTATAAAATCTCAGGTAGAATCTGATGTAAGACGTATTATTGAAGAGTTACCAGAGGACCAAAAGCAAGTGTTGTTGATGCGTATGTATCAGGATATGAGCTTTAAAGAAATATCGGAACGTACTGGGGTAAGTATTAATACAGCGCTGGGTAGAATGCGTTACGCATTAATTAATTTACGTAAGGTTATAGATCAAAATAATATAGTTTTAACCAACTAATACAATAAAGTTAGTTTTGCCACGTTTTGTGTATAATATTAACGCTCAACCAAGTTGTAATATGGCAAAACTTTACTCTGAATGCCCCCAAAAGAAAGATAACCTAAACCCTAAAGAAGAGACCATTGATTTTCTTCTTAATTATTCTAAGGCTTTAAGTGTTATAAATAGTAATAAATTGAAGTTTGAAGCACTTCTAAATTAATTTAATAAGGACTCTAACATAACGTTAGGGTCTTTTTTTTAAACGATAGTCTTTGATGACTGATGCTCGGCCAATAGTTTTAGTGATAATATCTTTTTCTAAGTCCCAGCCACGAGCAGGAGAATATTCTCTTCCGTACCATATAATTTGAAGATGAAGGTCGTTCCATAACTCTTTTGGGAAGAGACGTTTAGCATCCTTTTCAGTTTGCACTACATTTTTACCATTACTCAAGTTCCAACGATACATTAAACGATGTATATGTGTATCCACAGGAAAAGCAGGAATGCCAAAAGCCTGCGATAATACCACAGCGGCTGTTTTATGACCCACAGCAGGCAAAGCTTCAAGTGCTTCATACGTTTGAGGCACTTGTCCATCATGTTCATCAATTAAGATTTTTGATAGCCCATATATGCCCTTACTTTTCATAGGAGACAGTCCTACAGGCTTAATAATTTCCCTAATTTCCTCCACACTCAGTTTGATCATATCATATGGATTATCAGCTCTCTCAAACAATAAAGGCGTAATCTGATTTACTCTCACATCAGTACTTTGCGCAGACATTAGTACAGCGATGAGTAGGGTGTATGGGTCTTTATGATCTAGCGGGACAGGTATTTCAGGGTAAAGTTCATTTAACGTATTTATAACAAAGTTTACCTTTTCTTGTTTAGTCATTCATTCGTATTTTTGCACTTCACAAATTTAAGGAATATGACACACTTAAAAGCAGGGGATAAAGCACCGGATTTTACAGCTTTAGACCAAGACGGAAACACAATTACTCTAAACGATTATGTTGGAAAAAAACTAGTTGTATTTTTTTATCCGGCAGCCAATACACCTACATGTACTGTGGAAGCTTGTAATCTAAATGATCATTATAAATCATTACAGGATGCAGGTTATGAAATACTTGGAGTTAGTGCAGATACAGCAAGAAAACAAACAAATTTCAAAAACAAGTTTGGTTTTAAATACCCTCTTTTAGCTGATGTTGATAAAGAAGTTATCAATGCTTTTGGTGTATGGGGACCTAAAAAGTTTATGGGTAGAGAATTTGATGGGATTCACCGTCTTACCTTTGTGATCGATGAAAATGGCAATATAGAACGTGTTATAGATAAGGTAAAGGCAAAGATTCATGCCGCACAAATCTTAGATAACATATAAACACAAAAAAAGCGACTTAAAGTCGCTTTTTTTATTTATGAAATACTTCTTCGGATTCACATCCAAAGAGACTCTTTTCTTTTATTAGCTTAGAGACACCTTCTGGCAACATAGTCTCCCAACCATCTTCGCCATCAGCAATCATTTTTAATACTGTTCTGGAGAAAATAGATAAAATGGATTTATCGTAATCTGTAATATCTACCACTTTTCCATTGTACTTGAAGAACTTATAGAGTTCTTTCATACGTGGGTGCACCTTAAGGTTATCACTCGTTGTCAAGCTCCCATCTTCATTTTGCATTGGGTAGAGGTATACTCTAAGATCTTTAAAAAATAATTTACCGAAAGCTTCAAGAATTCCTCCACTTAAATGGCGGTAATATTTCTCATCAAAAATATCGACAAGATTATTAACCCCCATAGATAATCCCATTCTGTTTTTAGTGTATTGCGAGAAGTATTCAACAAGTTTATAGTATTCCTGGAAGTTAGATATAAGAACCGTTTGTCCTAGCGAGCATAGTAATTTAGCTCTATCCATAAAATCTTGTTCATCAATCTCACCTTCAGCCCTTAAGTTAGATAGGGTGATTTCAAAAACAACCTGAGTTTTTTCAGTATCTACCTTATTTTCTTTTATGAACATTTCATAGGACTTCTGAAACATGTCCATATTCACCTTGGTTACAGGTCTAAAACTCCCTCTTAGTGCTAAAATATTCTTTTTATAGAGTACCCTTGCCGGTAATACGTTGTTTCCATCTGGAGCAAACATTACGGCATCAGTCATATTATTTTTAACGAGCTGTAAACTCATTAGTCGGTTATCTACATCTTCGAATACTGGACCAGAGAAGTTTATAGTGTCGATTTCTAATTGATCCTTATCTAAGTGATCATAGAGGTAACGCAACAACTTTCTAGGCATATTGTATTTATAGAAAGCTCCATAGATAAGGTTAGTTCCTAATTTTCCTAGGGTTTCTTGTTGAAGACGAGCATCATTTTCTTTAAAACGTATATGAAGTACAATCTCATTATAATCGCCATCTGGAGTCACCTGAAATTTAATACCTACCCAACCGTGACCTTTATATTTTTTAGCAAAATCTATCGTAGCTACAGTATTGGCATAGCTGAAGAAAATTTTATTAGGATGTTTTTCCCTGCTGATACGCTCTTCAATAAGGCCTATCTCATGATTCAACATTTTTCTTAGCCTTGCCTCAGTCACATAGCGCTTATCATCTTCAATGCCATAAATAGCGTCACTAAAGTCTTTATCATACGCCGACATGGTTTTCGCAATCGTTCCCGATGCGCCTCCGGCTCTAAAAAATTGACGAACAGTTTCCTGTCCAGCACCAATTTCAGCAAAAGTACCATAAATGTCAGCGTTCAGATTTATACGTAAGGCTTTATCTTTTAGAGAAGGAATATTTTCAAACTCTTTATCGCCCTTATACGTAATTTCAGTCATAAAAATCTGGGTTTTCGTATAAATACAAAGGTATCAATTTACAAGACAAACAAAAAAATAAACTTATTTTTGTAACAAATATTAACACTATTGAAAGTTACGTTTTTGGGTACTGGTACTTCGCAAGGTATACCTGTTATTGGTAGTACACATCCGGTATGTTTAAGTGATAATCCAAAAGATAAGCGCCTGAGAGTTTCTGTACTTATAGAGTGGGATGATAATGTATATGTCATTGATTGTGGCCCTGATTTCAGACAACAGATGCTGACTTCAAAGTGTGAAAGGCTTGACGGAATAATATTTACTCATGAACATGCTGATCATACTGCAGGATTGGATGATATTCGACCTTTTTTCTTTAGGCAAGGTGATATAGATGTTTATGGGCATGAACGTGTACTAGATGCACTTAGAAAACGCTTCGACTATATTTTTGAAAATGAAAACAAATATCCAGGTGCTCCTAGTGTCACCCAACATATCATTAGTAACACCACTTTCACACTTGACAATATGGAAGTGACTCCTGTAAATGGCATGCATAATAAAGTACAGGTCTTTGGGTATAGATTTAGAAACTTTGCCTATTTAACGGATATGAAGACAGTAAGCGATTCTGAGCGTCAGAAACTTAAAAATCTCGATGTTTTAGTAATCAATGCATTACGAGAAGAACCACATGCGTCTCATTTCAACCTTGAAGAAGCCTTGGATTTTATTGAAGACATTCAGCCAAAATTGGCATATCTCACACATATCAGTCATTTATTAGGGTTTCATGACGAGGTGCAACAACGCTTACCAAAAAACGTTTATTTAGCATACGATAACTTACAAATTACATTATAGCCATGAAGAGCAGAATTTTTATGTACTTATTTATTTTTTCGGTCCTACTGATTATTTTTCAATATGTAAACTCGAAAAACATCTTAGATGATTATGAGAAAAAGATAACATCCTATGAAAATAAGGAAACGAAATATCAGGACTCAATAAATAAATTTCGTGAAGAGAATTTTGAATTAAACTACTTCAATATTCATAATAATGATGATGCTTTGGGTTATTTTGAGCGTGATGGCTACAACACCGATGATTTAATCCCTGTAATTATGGATGAGTTATATAAGATGAATGAGTATGATGGTGATGATCATCCTATTGTTCCTTTTGCATCAATGACAGATTCGAAGATATTAATTAACAAGATCAGGATACTAAATCACAAATGGATTGTTGCTAACTTCACTGATGGCAAACATTGGGGCGAGATATTTTTGAATTATGAGATTGACGAAAACAATAATCTTAAGTACTTGCTAACTGATTATTTTCTATATCCACCGAATGCGTATTAAATACGTTCGGCCAACCAATCTTTAAACTCGAAGAAATTTTGGGGTGCTACACCATGCCCAACCGGGAACTCTGAATATTTATAGTTAAGCTCAAGTGCATCTAGAAATGGTGGTGTTTGTCTGGCCCACTCAACAGGAATAACCTGATCTACACTTCCATGTGAGCAGTAAAAACTGAGATGCTTCAAATCGTCAGGGTTAATCTGATCAGGAAGAATATCCTTATTGATATAACCGCTGAGCGCAACAACTTGCTTTACTTTTTCAGGATAGGTAAGGGCAACGGCATAACTAAGAATTGATCCTTGACTAAACCCAAGTAAAGTAACATTATCGGAATTAACAGGATACATTTTACAAGCTTCATCTATACATTCGGCTATTAAATCCCTTGAGGCTTTGCCCTGTTCATTGTCATTCCATTTTCCTTGTTCTGCATCAAAATTGATGGCATACCAGGCATGACCATAAGGTTGGAGTCGGTAAGGTGCTTGTAGTGAAATAATAAAAAACTCCTCTGGTAACTCAGAAGCAAAAGAAAATAGGTCATTTTCATCACTTCCATAACCATGGCACATAATCAATAAAGGCGCATTGCTTTCTAATGTTGAAGGACGTTTTAAGTAGCTTAGTTTGAGACTCATATTTATTGCCCCATACTTTTAAAAAGTTTCTGAAAAAGGCCACCTAATAGAGGCACTTCGTTTAACTTTCCTGATAACGCCCCTATAATGCCATAAATGAATAATGCAAAGAAAAATACCCAGAAAGGTATAGATATCATAAAGGAATCAAAAGGGGTAATGAAAAAATAGGCGATAAGCATATAAGTTAACCATAGACCTAATGCTTGCCTAACATGAAAAGCTGTAAACGGATTACGTTTCTCTTGATTCATAAAAAAAGCAACTAGAGTACCAATTAATGTTAGATAAGCTATAAACGCATAGGATTTGCCTTCTTGTATTATATCCTCGTTCATGTGTTTAGGTGTATTTTGTTATTAGCTATGATACCGTAAGCTTTCCCTTTTAAATTTTTATTCAGAAATGCACTATTCTTTGATTTAGAAAGGATGTGACTCTCATTAAACTCATATTGCTCGTCTGGATTAAAGAGGCTTAAATCTGCCTTATTGCCTATGGCTATAGGTAATGCTGTGATTCCAAACCTAGGTTTTCCGTTTACTAGTATGCTTATGGCTTTCTTAGTAGTGAATATTGAGTTAAGTGTTCCAAAAGAGGATTCTAGACCTGTAGTCCCGTACATAGCATGGTCAAACTCTACTTTTTTATGCTCTATATCAATAGGGTTGTGATCAGAAGTTACCATGTCTATGGTTCCATCCTTCAAGCCTTCAATTAAGGCTTCTACATCAGAAGCTGTTCTTAGAGGAGGTAGCACTTTGTAATTAGTATCAAACCCTTCAATAGCATTATCTTCTATGTATAAGTTATGTATTGCAACACTACAACTCACATCCAATTTCTTTGCTTTTGCCGCTCTTATAAGTTCTACAGATTTTGCAGTAGAAATTGTTGGGATATGCAATTTCCCTTCAGTATAATCTAAAATGAACAAATCTCTGGCGACACGCAACTCCTCAGCTAAAGCCGGATTACCTTTAAGTCCAATTTTAGTACTTGTAATATGCTCATTCATAACTCCTGCGCCAGTAATTTGATCATCTTGAGGGAAAGCACAAACTAAACCTCCAAACGTACCTGCATATTGCAAAGCTATTTTCATTAAGTTGGGATTGGCTATACTCTTTTGATAATCGTAAAATGCAACTGCTCCAGCATTTTTCATATCAAACAATTCTGCCAGATCTATACCTTCGCTTCCTCTTGTTAAAGCACCGTATGGGTGCAATGTTGTGGCAGAGGTATTTGATCTAGACAACATAAACGCGACATCAGCGCTAGAATCTATAATGGGGTTAGTATTCGCATTTACCACAACATTGGTGTATCCTGAAGATGCTGCAGTCTTTAAACCGTTACTTATCGTTTCACGTTCCTCATAGCCTGGCTCACCGAACGACACACTGCTGTCAAACCAACCCTGAGATACATGCAAGTTATCCAAGCGTATCTCTTTGTAGTTTTCAGAATTTGTAATGCGTTTAGAAATTTTGGTAATGGTACCGTTCTCTATTAAAATGTCAACGGATTGATTATGAAAATCACTTTTAGAATCAACGATAGTTGCAGATTTTATGAGTGCATTCATTTAAGATATTTTAGAATCAGCATTTCTATTATTAAAAAAGCCAGTGCAAAAATAACAAACCATTTCCATAGCTCATTAACATTTGTGTTACTTTTTATATCATCGATAGCAGAAGCTAAATTTGTATTAGTGCTATAATCTGTATTTGACTCTAGATCATAATAACTTAGTTGGCTTTCATTCCTGTTAAAATTAAAACTAAGATTTTGCAGACTTTCATTAGAGTTTCTTACCTCTAGAATGCCAGCTTGTGTTGGGTATTCTTCTGTTGTGATATCCACTTTATTACTGTAGGTCTGTTGCTGTGGAATAATAGAATTTTCGTCATTTACTAACGTCAAAATCTCATCCGATCCCAAAACAGTTTCGATACTTATAGTGTTAAGTCGATCTATATGATAGTACAATTGTGAAAGCTTAATACTCTGCTTAGCAATATTATAGAGCACAGGCACTATTAATGGCGATCCTTTGAAGTTACTATTAGTATCATTTAAAGCACTAGAAAAAGCATAAATATCACGATTCCCTGTTAAAAAAGCACTGTTGTCTTCATAAGACAATATGTTGTTAGTATTGGCTTCGAATCTATAATAGGCATTTACTTTTGGATATTGAAAATTAGAAACTCTTTTGTAGAATGCTTCTGCTAATAGAGGATGATCATAATTTATTGTAGTAATTCTTTTTTCCGCACTAATAATAGAATCGTATTTGCTAATTTTAAAATTGGTAAACAATTGATTATATGAATTAAAAGAGATATCATTTGAAGGAATAATTAATATACTCCCTCCGTTGTTAGAAAATGTATTTAATGCAGTTTGTAGCGTATTAGGAATACTATTTAACTCATTGAGAATAATAAAATTTTGACTGTTAATAAGATTGTAGTTTAAGGCTTCTAAATCATATGATGAATATTCAAATTCATCGTCTGTATATAACTTTCTTAAAAATATATCTGAAGTATTATTGATAGTCAGTACTTTTATTTTCGGTTGTTTATTCAGATTAAAATAAAACACATTATCATATTCTAACCCTGGATCATCTATAACCAATTTACCATTAAACAAATCATTGTTTGGTAGTGTAAACATAGCCGAAGGTCTTTCAGCATTAAGGTCTACAGCAGTTTTTGCTAATAGATTATCATTATTATAGAGTGATATGGAAACATTTTCAGGAACATTATCATAAGCAGAAAGCAATACATTAAGCTCTTTATTATTGGCTTTTGTTTCTATGTATATGCTATCGATGCTGATATTACTTTTATTTACAGCTTTTGGCTGTACAAGCTTCAAGTTTATTAAAGAATCCTTTTGAAAATTAAGTTGATCATCTTTTTGCTGGAAATCTGATAATAGAATAAGGTTTTTAATTGAGTTTCCTGCTTTAGAGAAATATTGCTTTCCTTTTAAATATGCTGCCTCATAGGACAATTGATTCGAAGAATATTGCATTTGAATGAGTTCATTCTTAATGGCTTTCAGTGTCGTGTTCCTGTAGACATCCTTATTAGTATATAAGGTGATCTCTTCATTTTCATCAATACTTCCTATAATATCTTGAATAGCTTCATTGAGCAGGCTGCCATTAACACCTTTGGCTTGCATGCTATGTGAATTGTCTAAATAAACAACAATCTCATTTTTAGTATTAAAGCTATTGGAATTAGAAATATAGGGTTGAGCAAACGCAATAACAGCGCAAGCCACAATTAAAAGCCTGGTTAAAAGTGTTAGCCATTTTTTTATCTGTGAACTTTTACGTGTTTGAAGTTCAACATTTTTTAGAAACTTGACATTTGTGAATTCAACCTTTTGAAATCGTCTTAATTGGAATAAATGTACGATAATAGGAATGAGCAGTAGGAGTAGTGCATATAGAATTTCAGGGTGTTTAAACTGCATTCCTTGTATATTATCTTTTATGGTTTATTATGCCAAATATATACAATGCTTTAGGATATTGTTTACTCGCTTTTGAGAATTTTAACAAAAGAAAAAATAATCAATCATTGACTTCATATTTTGATTTTCGAAATATTGTTTTATTGTGCTTTGCTCAGTTTCATTGGCAACAGTGACAATACTTTGTGGTAACTGAAGCTTAGAGAGGTAGTCAAAATTGTGCAATGTAATGCCATATATATCACGGCCAATCTTCTTTGGGTTATCACATATCCAGTAGAACGGTATATTGCGCTCTGCTAATCTCTTAGCAATTGTTTTTCCTTTAAATCCGGCACCCCAAACCGCTAAAGGCCTTTTTTTATCGTAATTTAACTTTAAGAAATAATGCAGTTTTATGTCTAAAAAATAATTCTGTGCATAATGAACATGCGTTCTAGAAGTTCTTGTAGAGTAGTCTCTCCATAGATGTAAAACAGAATCGCAAGGAATACACCTAATATTATGTTCATAAAATCTAAATGTTAGATCATAATCTTCAGGATAGCGGTTGGGGTTAAACGCATTGCATGTAATAAGGTCTTCACGCCACACCATCCAACAAGGCGACGGAATGACACATTCTTTATAGATTTCTGAATAATTAGTACCCTTTTCGGTAAGTTCATTTAACCATGCTTCATAACGGGCGTACCCATTACTTATACCTTCATCACTGAAATACTGTACCTGGCCAACGGCAATATGTCCTTGACCATGGTGCAACAGCTTATTAACCATTACTTGTAATTTGTTAGGCTTCATGATGTCGTCACTATCCATACGCGTTATCAGCTCACCAGCACTTATTTTAAAGGCTAATTTTAAAGCATCAATAATTCCTTCTCCGTTAGACTTATGTAATTTTATTCTTTGGTCTTTTTTTGCATATTTGTTGACTATAGAATGTGATTGATCTTCTGACCCGTCATCAATGATTATTAATTCCCAGTTAGTGTAATCTTGTACAACAA
This sequence comes from Winogradskyella sp., assembly GCA_965230605.1. GTDB lineage: Bacteria > Bacteroidota > Bacteroidia > Flavobacteriales > Flavobacteriaceae > CBDDLD01. Next base: position 1,585,740 of record CBDDLD010000004.1, read on the forward strand.
TAGAGTCTATACAGGCGTTTATATAAGACGCTGTGTTCTTAAAAGGGGTTAGAATACTTACCAAAGGAGAGGACATGATGCGAATATAATAAACCTCATTTTAACAAAACCTTTAGGAATTTGATTGTAACAGATTGTAGATTTGTGCGTCAAGTAAAAAATTCAAACTTTTATCATGAAACATATTTTAAGCATACTTAGTTTAAGTATCCTATTAGTAGCTTGTGGGCCTTCTAAACCAAAAATAGACGACTCTGCAGCTAACAACCCTATTCAGACCACCTTAGATCTTACTAGTGTGGTCGAAGACAAAGTTCCTGTAACTATAAATCCAGGGCGATTTGCACAAGAAATCGTGACGTACCGATTACCAAGAATTGTACAGGGTACATACTCTGTAAGTGACTTTGGAAAATACGTAGACGATTTTAAAGCCTTAGACTATGATGGTAATGAACTATCCGTTGAAAAAATAGACACCAATACTTGGACCATTAGTAATGCTGTAAACTTAGACATTATTACGTATTATGTTAATGACACATTTGATATCGAAGTGAATGGAGGTATTGGAAGTGAAGTTCCTTTCTCACCTGCAGGCACAAACATAGAACCTGATAATTATGTATTAAACTTACATGGATTTATAGGCTATTTTGACTCTTTAAAGAATAACCAGTATGCTTTGGAGGTTACTTCTCCAGCTAATTTCAAAAGAACTTCAGCCTTAGAGGTTAAGAATGAAACTCTGACTAATGATAGCAAAGCAGTAACTCAATATTTTGCACCACGTTATTTTGATATTACCGATAACCCAATGATGTATGGAAATTTAGATGTAGAAGAGTTTATGGTAGGTGATATTAAGATCGTATTAAGTGTGTATTCACCTAACGGCACACATACTGCAGAGAGTCTTAAGAATACTATGTATAAGATGATGGAAGCTCAAAAAGCTTATTTAGGAGATGTTGATAGTACACCACGATATGATATATACTTATACTTGTCAGATGGTAGTGAGGATGCACCTAAAGGATTTGGGGCATTAGAACACCATACGTCTACAGTAGTTGTTTTACCTGAAGCTTCATCAGCAGATGGACTAGCAAGTTCTATGGTAGATGTGGTTGCTCATGAGTTCTTTCATATTGTAACACCTTTATCGGTGCACTCTGAAGATGTACACTATTTTGATTACAATAAGCCAACATTCTCTAAGCACTTATGGATGTACGAAGGCGTAGTGGAATATTTTGCACAGCATTTCCAAGTCTACAAAGGCTTAGTAACCAGTGATGAATTCTACAACACTATTATGCAAAAGATCTCGACGTCGAGACGCATGGATGACGCTATGAGTTTTACTGTAATGAGTGAAAATGTATTAGAAGAGCCTTATGCGTCTAATTACTTTAATGTATATCAGAAAGGCGCTCTAATAGGTATGTGCATAGACATTTTAATGCGTAAGGAGAGTAATGGGACACGAAGCATGTTATCCTTAATGAAAGAATTATCAGCAAAATATGGAAAGAACAAACCCTTTGTTGACGATGATATTATTGCTGAGATTACAGCAATGACATACCCAAGTGTGGCTAACTTCTTAAACACACATGTCGTAGGAGATGTTCCAATTAACTATGATGAATTTTTCAAAGAGGTTGGCTTAAAAACCGGGGAAGCCAAAGTGAAAACAAACTACATTCAAGCTGGAGGTGAATTTATTTTTGGAGCAAATCAAGAGAAAGGAGAAATCTTCTTTTCTGAAAAAGCACTCGAAAACTCATTCTGGAAAGAGCAAGGTATTCAAGCTCAAGACATTATTAAAGAAGTTAATGGTTCTGAACTTACACTGGCTAATGCACAACAGGTGTTAGGTGCTATGTTCCAATGGCAACCAGGGCAAGAAGTGGAATTAAAACTTGTTAGAAATGGAGAACCAGTGACATTTAAAGCTACCCTTACGCAAGCTTATGCTATGAGTCAGTCTGTAGTTGAAGATGAAAATGCATCTAAATCACAGATTGAAACTAGAAACGCTTGGCTTAAAGGCTAAAGTAAAGATTATCTAAAATAAAATATAAAGGCTTCCAAATTGGGAGCCTTTTTAGAATCCTTCAAAAACGCCCAAACCAAATAAGGCAAAATCATATTTTACAGGATCTTTCTTATCCAGCGTTCTTAAGCTTTTATCTAATTCTTGTAGGGCTTTGGCGTCGTTTTGATTGCGTTGTAGTATGCCTAACTTTCTTGCGACATTGCCTGAATGCACATCTAAAGGACAGCTAAGCTGTGATGGCGAAATAGATGTCCAAATACCAAAATCCACACCAGAGTTATCTTGACGAACCATCCAACGTAAAAACATATTGATGCGTTTAGCAGCTGAGTTTTTTAAAGGATCGCTAACATGCTTTTTTGAGCGTTCTAAATGAGGCATTTCAAAGAAGTAAGATTTAAAATGATGAATAGCTTGTTGCAAAGAATCGGCCTTGGCATGCTTCTTAAAAATAGCCTCTAAACCATTATAGTTTGTATATAGATAGTTTAAGCTTGTTATAAACTGAATAAAGTCTGAGCCATTGAACGTGCGATGCACAAAAGGTAATAATGCTTCAAGGTCATTGTCCTGATGCTGCATCACAAACTGATAGGGTGCGTAATCCAGGAACTCCATCATACGCTTCGCATTATTTATAATACTCTTACGGTTACCCCAAGCGATAGTAGCAGTTAAGAATCCAGCAATTTCAATGTCTTCTTTCTTAGAAAATTGATGAGGGACTTGTATAGGGTCGGTTTCAATGAATCTAGGATGATTGTATTGTTCAACCTTTGAGTTAAGAAAGTCCCTAAGCTCCGAGTCTAATAGTTTCAAGTGAAATTAATTTCATACAAAAATACGTAGAACTACTAATAAAATTTACCAATCTCTGTACTAACTTTGTTGTATAGGGCATGTTATGACAACTAACGATAAGCAAGTAATTCAACTGCTTAGAAGAAGTATTTTCCCTAAATATAACCAATGTTATAAACCAAAATGCTCCAATAAGCTTTCTAAAAAAAGCATAAAGGCTACTAATCATTTTTTAAAAAAGATCGCTAGGCTGAATAAGATTGTGATTTTAAAATCTGATGATGGAGATGATTATAGCTTTAACAATAGAGTGACAGATTCGGTAACTTTTACGCCTTTTAGTTACCTGTGCCATTCCTGTTACAAAGCTTACCATAAATATGCCCAGCCCATTGACAGGCTTGAAGATTATAAAACTCAACTTTGGTGGACCTGGAGTGAGTTTATGAAATTGTGTTTTAATCTATACTATAAGATCGAATGGTATAAAGCGATAATAGAATCACCACAAATCAACAAGGACGCAAAAGAGATTTATCGTAACAAATTCTATGCAGCAACCATCCAGCATAGCGCCTGTCAATTCATTAAACAAAAAATTAAGAGTGATCTTGAAAGAAACACCAAGCATTTCAACTTTACGTGCTTGGAATTACCTTATGTTGAGGTATTAGCTAAAAGTGCCTTTATGATACCTATTCCGGTGATTTTTACTGGAAATTTCATGGAAGAGATTGACCAACAAAAACAGATACAACCACTACAGAGTTTTAATATGATTTTATTGTTTCCTAAAGCTAAGGCTTGGCATGCCATGATTGGAACTGACAATATAGAAAGCCTAATAGGCAAGATGAACATCAATATTAATAACTATACAGAACATCAAAAAATGAAATATATGAATGATCTTTTGATCAAATATATTGATAAATGGATTGTATCTGAGGCATTATATAAACTATGGAAACAAGAGGCTATTACTTATGAAGTAATTAATCAAAAAATGAAATATAATGAAGATGAGATGAAACTCAGAGAAGTAAACTATAATATATTTTACGGAAAAATTTAATTACTCCTTAACAGCAATCATACTAATCTCTACATTCACATATTTTGGCAGATTAGCAACTTCAACAGTTTCTCTTGCAGGTGCTGTTGCATCTTCAAAATAGTTGCCATACACAGTATTAATGGCTCCAAAATTATTCATGTCACTAATAAAAATAGAAGTCTTAACAACATTGTCAAAGCTCATATCTGCAGCGTTGAGTACAGCCTTTAGGTTTTGCATGACTAACTCAGTTTCTTTAGTGATATCTCCTGTAACTAACTCACCGGTTTTTGGATCTATTGGGATCTGGCCCGAAGTATAAAGCGTATTACCTGATAATACAGCTTGATTATAAGGTCCGATAGGAGCAGGCGCATTAGGGGTATTAATAATTGTTTTCATAAGCTTTATAATTGACGATCTGGCTGACGACGCTGATCGTATTTAATATCTTTAAACAGATTAGAGCGGATACCAATAAAGAAATTCCATGACGAGCGATCACTAAAAGGCACCCAAGTAAAATTCATACGCCAACTTAATAAGTCACGCTCAAAACGTAATTGTGTAAATGTAAATCCTTGATTTAAAAAATCATACCCTGATGAGGCTCCAACAGTCCACCTAGGGGAGAGTTCTATATCCCCCGAGAACATAAGTGAGTGAGAAGATATCTGATTTTGCCGTGTGGTATTTGTATAGTTAACAGCATAAGCAAACCTTACCGACCAAGGTATTGAGTAGTTGTACAACTCTTTATCTTCTTTCTTCTCCCGATCTTCATTGCGCAGCTCATTCAACTGCTGATCGGCAAAATCTTGTGGTTTACCAAAGAGGTCATCTGCACGCCCTCCAGATCGTAACGATTCTTGAACAGCACGCTCATCTCTTTCCTGATTGCCTGAAAAACTATCGCTACTTAATGCATAACTGATATTTAAGTTTGCTGAGGTTAATCGGAATAAACTTCCGCCATTATTTATATTGAAGGTATTGATCTTTCTATTGTTGTTGTCAAGAGCGTAAGGGTCTAAAGTAGCTCCAAAGTTGACATTCATTTTTTTATTGAATAATTGAGTACCTCCCGTTACACGCACTGGGCTAAGATTTAAAGAGTCAGCAGCCAAGTCATAAGTAGTTGAGAAGTTTAAGTTGTTTAAAAGCACAATTTTTTTCAACTCTGTATCTGTTGAATCTTTAGAGCGTACTTTAGCTTCAATATTATTACCTATTGTTAAGCCAATACTACTCGAATACCGATTACTAGGTCTGCCAAATAAGAAATTCTCAAAACGTGTAAATTCTTCTGTAGTTGTTCCATCTGCATCAATGACTTCGAAAGTTTCATAATACTGATCAAAAGCAGGTGAAACGGTGTAGGTAATAGCCGGGCGTATCACATGTCGGATCGTGTTTATTTTTCGACCTTTATTTTTCTTATCTAGTGGAAACCTACCGTACAATGTAGTTCCTATGCTAGCACTGAAATTATATGTCCTAAAGCTGTCAAAACCATTGACATCTTGTGTAACCACTTCATTATTAACGTCATCAAAAAAGCGATTAATAGTTTTTAATGTCCAATTTTCCTGATAATTAGTACTTGCACTTGCACTTAAATATTTAAATAATTTAAAGTTGGTTGTAATCGGGATATTGTGCTGCATTCCAGCTAAGGCATCATCAAACATCTGACTACTTCCAAATAAAGAATCTGTGGTATTTATTCTATACTCCGCTCTGGAATTGTACTGGAAATTTATATTCTGAAGAATCCCTTTTTTAGTTCCGGATTTTGGTGCAAATGGAAACACACGACTTACAGAGGTTTGTAAAGTCGGTAAAGTTAAATTTATGGCTTCTGTATTAGTGTTTTGCGAATGTGTAGCGGTTGCGTTTACGTTTACTTGTGGTTCTCCTTGAAATGTTCTAGAATAGGATACCGAAGAGGCTAAAGTATTGTTTAAGAAACTAGATTGATTCAACTGGTTAATAGATTGCTGGAAATATTGACTACTCCCCAAATTCACCGAAGCTGAAAACCTAGAATTCGGATTAGCTTTCGCATCCTGATTGTGAGACCACCTGATATTATAAATGATATTCTGAGCAAAATCTGGGAAACCACGCTCACTATTTAGTAAATTCTCATACCTAAAGCTTAAGTTTCCATTAAATCTATATCTAACAGCATAATTGCTTTCTAAGCGCAAACCATAGCTGCCGTTAGTGTAGTAATCCCCTAATACTGCCAGATCTACATAATCGCTAATCGCAAAATAATACCCACCGTTTTGGACAAAATAACCCCTGTCATTTCCAGTATCTTCACCAAAAGATGGAAAAATAATGCCCGAAGTTTGTTTTCTGGTTAAGGGAAAGTATGCAAATGGAACTGCTATGGGTGTGGGTACACCATAAATTTCCATATAACCTGCACTTGCCACTACTTTTTTATTAGGAACTAGTTTTATTTTCGAAACAATGAATTGATATTCCGGGTCATCAATATTTTCTGATGTAGTGATACGGGCATCTTTCATAAAGATAACCGAGTCATTTTCCCGTTTAGAAATAGGCGCATAGATATTAGTACCTTGTTGTTCTGTCCTAGAATTGAAAATGATAGCCTTACGATTATCTGAATTAAAAATGATAGAATCGGGTTCTACAACATTAGAACCTTGTTTAAAAACGGGGCGCTGTGAATATCCAGTAGAATCTTTAATACGACCTGCATAAATTAGATTCTTATTGTAATCAATAACAATGATGCCAGATTTAATCTCCATATCCTTGTAATAGACTTCGGCTTCATTATAGAGATAGATCTTTTGCTCACGTTGATTTATAGATACATAATCCTTGGCTTTGTATTTTACAATGCCTTCTAAAAACTCCTTAGGTTTTACAGAATCATTCTTTACAGAATCGGTTTCTTTAATGTTTAAGGGTTTGCCTAGTAACGAATCAATAGCAACAGTTGTAGAATCTTGGGTAGCTTTTGGTGTAATTACCGGTTTAGTTTTTGGTAAGTCTTGAGCCCATACAAAAGTGTTAATAAACACTGTAAAACTAAGAGCAAAAAGTATGTGTAGGCTATTTGTACGCAATCCTTTTAAATGTATTTTTGTAAAAGTATGGCTCGGTTTTTGAAACGCCAAAATTACATATATTTTTTTGTGAATGATTTATTAACGTCATTAAAGTTTTTAAATCTTTTCATGTAAAAATATAAAACGTAATAAACCGAGTTTTTTAGCCGTTAAATTGAATATGAGAACGAACCCTCGACATATATTAGTATTAGTAGCATTTACATTTATCACTTCTTTAACATGTTTTGTCTATTCACAATCCAATACAGACAAATTTGTTGTTGTACTTGATGCAGGGCATGGAGGTGGAGATCCAGGGAACTTAGGGAATGGCTATAAAGAGAAAAATATAGCCTTAAAAGTGACTTTAGCTGTAGGTAAAGCATTAGAAAAGAATCCGGATATAAAAGTAATATACACACGTAAAACGGATGTCTTTTTAGAATTGTATGAGCGTTCAGCCATTGCAAATAAGGCTGACGCTGACTTGTTTGTTTCTATACACTGTAACTCACACAGAACTCAAGCTTTTGGAACAGAAACCTTTGTTTTAGGAGAAGCCAATACAGAACGAAATAAAGCCATTGCCCGAAAAGAAAATGAAGTAATCTTTTTGGAGAAAGATTATGAAAAGAACTATGGTGGTTTCGATCCAAGTTCTCCGGAATCTACTATAGCGATTGATATAGAACAAGAAGTGTATGTGGAGCAAAGTATAAAACTGGCCAGACTTATCGAAGATAATTTCTCAAAGAAGTTAAAACGGAAGAGTAGAGGTTTAAAGCAGGCTAGCCTTTGGGTGCTACATAATACATATATGCCAAGTATACTTGTTGAGTTAGGATTCTTAACGAATAATAAAGAAGGTCCATTCTTAAATTCTAAAGCTGGTCAGGCCAAAATGGCAAAAGCTGTAAAAGATGCTATCCTCTCTTATAAAAAGGAGTTGGATCAGAACGTCGGAGATGCCTTTATTGTAGACGATGAAGAATTGACGGAACAGGAAGAGGAAGTCGTAGACGATGAAGAACGATTAATAGATGGCGTTATATTTAAAGTACAAGTTGCTGCTAGCTCTCGTAAGCTGGAACCTAAATCGTATAACTTTAATGGATTAACTGATATTAGTAGAGTCAAAACAAACAATTTGTACAAGTATTTTTATGGCTATACTTCTGATTATAATAAGATACTCCGGTTAAAAGAAGTTGCCAAAGAAAAAGGCTATGACTCTTGTTTTATTGTTGCTTATAAGGGAGAAGGACGAATTACAATAGATGAAGCCCTGAAAACTGCTACAAATTAAGTGTTATAGTTTTATAATTAATTCCTAATTTTGTTTCCAACCAAAGATTATAAATATTGAAAATTTCTAGAGAAGTAAAAGCTGCAGTACTGGTAATATCCGGTATAGTGCTTTTTATTTATTTATTCAATTACCTAAAAGGTGAAGATATCTTTTCTGATACCGTTTCTTATTATACAGAATTTGATTATAATGCTTTAAGCCTCTCATCTCCAGTAACGGTGAAGGGCAATGGAGTAGGTAAAGTAACAGATATTAAATACGATTTTGAAACCGGGAAAACAAGAGTGTTCTTTCAGGTAGACCCAAGATTAGAATTCTCTAAAAATAGTAAGATCAGACTTTATGAAACCGGAATAATGGGAGGTAATGCCTTAGCTATTATAGATGCCAATGATGGGCAGATTGCCAAGAAAGGCGATTTTATTCCTTCTGAAATACAACCGGGTTTAATCACTACCTTAAAAAATAACTTTTCTGGGTTAAGCACAAACTTAGATAGTACATTACGTTCAGCAGACACCTTACTGGTGAGCCTTAATGACTTTGTTACTAATGATACCCAAGTGGGGTTAAAACAAACTGTAGCAGAACTCAATAGCACGCTTAAGTCATTTAAGACCTTATCAAATTCTATTCAAAACTTAATTAAACAAAATGATGCTAAGATTGCATCTGTATTGGATAATATAGATAAAACAACTGCCGATTTTTCGGAATTATCTGAGGACCTCAAGAAAGCAAACATTTCTAAAACTGTAAATGACCTTGATGCTACATTAGTTAACATGAATACCGTGTTAGAGAGCATTAAGAATGGAGAAGGGACTATTGGCAAGTTATTAAAAGACGATAAAGTATACGATAACCTTGAAGCCTCCACCAAAGAATTAGAAGAACTACTCAGAGATATTAAATTACATCCAGCAAGGTACAGACGTATTTTGTCTAAAAAGGAGATTCCTTACAAACCAGCAGCAGAAGAAGAAGAAGAGCAAAAGAATTAGACCATTCTTAATATGGAATATTTACCAAATACAATTTTTGCCATCATCCTAATTATAGGTATTGGTTACTTTACAAGAAACATTAAGAAGCTTATCCGTAATATTAAGCTAGGCCGCGAAGTTGATACGAGCGATCAAAAATCTCAGCGCTGGAAAAACATGGCGCGTATAGCATTAGGACAAAGCAAGATGGTAGTTAGACCAGTCGCTGGCTTTCTCCATATTATAGTCTACGTTGGCTTTATCATTATTAATATTGAAGTTCTTGAAATTATTATTGATGGTCTTTTTGGCACGCATCGTATAGGTTTAAAAATCTTACCAGAGTCACTCTATGGTTTTTTAATAGGAAGCTTTGAAGTACTGGCAGTATTAGTGCTAGTTTCGGTGATTGCTTTTTGGATACGTAGAAATGTGATCAAACTAAAGCGATTCTTAAGTTCTGAAATGAAAGGTTGGCCAAAGAACGATGGTAATATCATTCTTTATTTTGAAGTTGTATTAATGTGCTTGTTCCTAGTCATGAATGCAACAGATACAATGTTTCAGGAGCTAGGAGCTGGTAATATTATAAGTCAATTCGTTGCGCCTTGGTTTGAAGGCATGTCGACAGACACTTTACACATTATCGAACGCTCAGCCTGGTGGTTGCATATTGTAGGGATATTAGTTTTCTTAAATTATTTATACTTCTCAAAGCATTTACACATCATACTTGCATTTCCTAACACCTATTATGGAAGTGTTGAGCCAAAAGGTAAATTCAATAATCTTGAAGCGGTCACCAATGAGGTGAAACTAATGATGGACCCTAATGCTGATCCGTTTGCAGCACCGGCGGAAGGTACTGAAAATGAAGAACCCGGTAAGTTTGGAGCTAGCGATGTCATGGATTTAAATCGTGTTCAATTACTAAACGCATACACCTGTACAGAATGTGGGCGTTGTACATCATCTTGCCCAGCAAACCTTACGGGTAAAAAATTATCGCCTCGCAAGATCATGATGGACACTAGAGACCGTTTAGAGGAAGTAGGAAAGAATATAGATGCCAATAAAGGTGAGTTTAAAGATGATGGGAAACAGCTTTTAGGAGATTATATCACTAACGAAGAACTTTGGGCATGTACAACTTGTAATGCTTGTGTTGAAGAATGTCCTGTAAGTATTAACCCATTATCTATTATTTTGGAAATGAGACGTTATTTGGTAATGGAGCAAAGTGCCGCACCAATGGAACTAAATAATATGATGACCAATATAGAAAACAATGGAGCGCCTTGGCCTTACAACCAAATGGACCGTTTAAATTGGAAAGACGAATAGAGTTATGAGCGAGCAACTAAAAGTGCCAACCATGGCAGAATATATGGCTGAAGGAAAACAACCGGAAATACTATTTTGGGTGGGTTCTGCTGGTAGTTATGATGATAGAGCTAAAAAAATAACAAAAGCCTTTGTTAAAATACTGAACAAAGCCAATGTTGATTTTGCAGTATTAGGAACCGAAGAAAGTAATACAGGGGATGTAGCAAAGCGTGCCGGAAATGAGTTTTTGTTCCAAATGCAAGCCATGATGAATATTGAAGTACTTAACGCATACGAAGTAAAACGTATAGTGACCTGCGATCCACACTCGTTCAACTGCATTAAAAATGAATACCCAAGTTTGGGTGGGAATTATGATGTAGTGCATCATACACAATATATCAAAGAACTAATGAGTTCAGGTCGCCTAACTATAGAAGGTAACACCTATAAAGGGAAACGCATAACGTTTCATGATCCTTGTTATTTAGGGCGCGCTAATAATGAATACGATGCGCCTAGAGATGTTCTGAAGAAAACCAATGCGAATCTGACTGAAATGAAACGCCATAAGCGAACAGCGCTATGTTGTGGTGCTGGCGGTGCTCAAATGTTTAAAGAACCTGAAAAAGGAGACAAGGATGTCAATGTCCTAAGGACTGAAGATGCCTTAGAAACCAAGCCGGATATCATTGCGACAGGTTGCCCGTATTGCAATACCATGATGAGCGATGGTGTTAAGTTTAAAGAAAAAGAAGACAGTATTCAGGTGCTGGACATAGCTGAACTTATAGCCAACTCCTAAAAAACTGCATACTTAATTAATTCTTATTTAAATGCTAGTAGACTTTAATATACTACCAGAAGAATCGCGAGTTTGGATCTACCAAGCCAATCGTTCATTTTCAGAAGAAGAGGTGAAAGAGTTAGAACCGAAAATTGAAACATTTATTGAAGCATGGACTGCTCATGGAAAAGACCTTCAAGCTGGATATAAGATTGTTTATAAGCGATTTATAGTTATTGGATTAAATCAAAACTTGAACATAGCTACCGGATGCTCTATTGATGCTTCTGTACATTTCATTCAAGAACTGGAGAAGGCATACAACGTTGATTTAATGGATAAAATGAATGTATCCTTTAAACAAGGCGAGTTTATAGCCTACAAGCCTTTGTTAGAATTTAAGAAGATGGCTAAAAACCGTTCCGTGTCCAAAAATACCATCGTATTTAATAATCTGGTAAACAATATTGCTGAATTCAAAGAAAATTGGGAAGTACCTGCAAGCGAAAGTTGGCATAGTAGATTTATTAAATAACTCTTCATCTAAAAAACTTTTATATCTCAATAAGATTATTCATTTTTACAACTATCAATGCGTAAAGAAAGGTTGTGGGAACAGATATATTCTTATTAAATATTTCAGGCCAGGATAAACCAGGGTTAACATCTTCATTAACTAGTGTTTTGGCAGAATACGACGCTAAGATTTTGGATATAGGCCAAGCAAATATTCACGATACCCTATCGCTTGGGATGCTATTCGAAATTAAATCTGGTAAGAAATCAGCAGCAGTACTTAAAGATTTGCTTTTTAAGGCTTATGAGTTAGGTATAACAGCCAAATTTTCACCCATATCTTTAGAAGATTATGAAGATTGGGTGAGTATGCAAGGGAAAGATCGATATATTATTACGATTTTAGGCGAAAAACTAGCTGCAGAGCAAATTTCTGAAGTCACAAAAGTGATTTCTGAGAAACATCTGAATATAGACTCTATTAAGCGATTAACAGGAAGAACATCCTTAGTAAAAAAAGAAGAGTATCCAAGAGCATCAATTCAATTATCAATAAGGGGAAAGTTAACGGATAAAGCGGAGTTTACTTCAAAATTCATGGATATTTCAAAAGAATTGGATGTTGATATTGCTTTTCAGGAAGATACCATGTTCCGAAGAAATCGGCGATTGGTATGTTTCGACATGGATTCTACACTAATTCAGACTGAAGTTATTGATGAACTTGCAGAACGCGCTGGAGTGGGAGAAGAGGTTAAAGCGATTACAGAATCAGCCATGCAAGGTGAAATAGATTTTAATGAAAGTTTTAAGAGGCGAATGAAGCTTTTAAAAGGTCTAAGTGAAGATGTTTTAAAAGATGTTGCTGAAACACTTCCTATAACTAAAGGGGCAAAGCGACTGATAGATACACTTCACTATTACGGATACAAAACCGCTATCTTGTCTGGAGGGTTTACCTACTTTGGACATTTTCTTCAGGAAAAATTAGACATCGACTTTGTGTTTGCCAATCAACTGGAAATTAAAGATGGTGTTTTAACCGGACGATACCTTGGTGATATTGTTGATGGCAATAAAAAAGCAGAATACTTACAGCATCTCGCAGATAATATGGGGATAGATATTGCACAAACTATTGCAGTAGGTGATGGTGCTAATGATCTGCAAATGCTAAATTTAGCTGGATTAGGAATTGCGTTTCACGCTAAGCCAAAGGTTAAGGATAATGCTCAGAGTTCAATATCAAGTATAGGCTTAGACGGAGTGTTGTATCTATTAGGTTATCATGATCGGCATATCGATTTGCTAAAATAGACAGCTCTAAAACTGTTAATTACACGGTTTATAAAACTATCTTAAAGTCTTTCAACTTCTTATAAATTATGCTATTTTGGCATGATTATTCGTTATAAAATAGCAAACGGAAATTATAATACATGCGATACATTGCCCTCATTCTTATACTTATATTTTCAAAATTATCATTGGCTCAAAACGATTTGCCTCATCCCCTGGCTTCAGAAGATGAAGTATCACAGCAGAAATGGGTAGATAGCCTATACAATGCCATGAGCCTTGAAGAACGAATTGGACAATTATTCATGGTTCAAGTATTCTCTAATAAAGGCGTAAAGCATGAAAATGAGATCGTTAAACTCATTAGAGAACAACATATTGGTGGTGTAATATATTCTAAAGGCGGTCCTTTTCGTCAGGCCAGTATGAATAATTCCTTACAAGCAGTGTCAAAAACCCCACTTTTAGTTGGTATGGATGCTGAATGGGGATTAAGCATGCGTTTAGATTCTACCTATGCGTTCCCTTGGAATATGACATTAGGCGCAATAGAAAACAATAAGTTAGTTGAGCAAACCGGCCGTCAGATAGGAGAGCATTGCAAACGCATTGGTGTACATTTCAACTTTGCACCGGTGGTAGATATCAATACCAACCCTGATAATCCTATTATAGGTAATCGCTCTTTTGGTGAAGATAGGGATAATGTGACCGCTAAAGCACTTGCGTTTATGAAAGGGATGCAAGATGCTGGTGTCTTAGCTAATGCCAAACATTTTCCTGGTCATGGAGATACAGACAGCGATTCGCATAAAACACTTCCAACGATTAGTTTTTCTGAGCAACGTATAGACTCTGTAGAGTTATATCCGTATAGAGAACTCATCAAATCAGGACTTTCCAGTGTGATGGTTGCCCATTTAAATGTACCAAGTTTAGAACGGCGTTCAGGATATCCATCATCATTGTCTGAACATATAGTTACCGATATTTTAAAGAATGACTTAAACTTTAAGGGGCTCATCTTTACTGATGCCTTAAACATGAAAGGTGCATCAAATTTCAGTACACCGGGAGATATAGATCTGGCAGCATTCATGGCTGGTAACGATGTACTATTGATATCTGAAGACATCAAAAAAGGTGTAGAAAAGATCAAAGCAGCTTATGAAAAAGGGACGGTTACAGAAGAGCGCTTAGCACACTCTGTGAAGAAGATACTGATGGCAAAATATAAGGCTGGTTTGCATGAATACAAACCTGTAAAACTCTATAACATAGCTGAGGAGTTAAATCGAATAGAAGATGACCTCTTGTATGGAATGCTTATGGAGGATGCTATAACGGTGGTGAAAAATGATAAAACATTATTACCGCTTAGAGACCTACAAACTAAAAAAGTGGCTTATGTCGCTTTAGGTGATTCGGAACACACTCCTTTTTTAAACGAGCTTAAAAAATATACTAAGGTTCATGAGATTAAGGCTAACAAGTTAGATGAACTCATTACTAAACTTCAAAATTATAATACTGTTGTTGTAGGGTTTCATAAGTCTAATGCTAACCCCTGGAAATCCTATGAATTTTCAGGAAAAGAATTGACATGGCTGTATGAAATAGCACGCACCAATACTGTCGTTTTAGATGTCTTTGCAAGGCCCTATGCACTTATGGACTTAAAGACTATCGAGAATATAGATGCCATAGTAATGAGCTATCAAAATAGTACCATTGCCCAACAAAAATCTGCACAGCTTATTTTTGGAGGGATTGCATCTAAAGGAAAACTTCCGGTATCTTCAGGAGAGTATTTCCCTGAAGGCACAGGCATTAGTTATAATGCTCTAAAAAATTTAAGCTATGGTATGCCAGAACGTGTTGGAATGGATTCTGAATTGTTAAGTAAAATAGATTCTGTTGCAAATTATGCTGTAGCTAATCAAATGACACCTGGAATACAATTGCTCGTCGCCAGAAAAGGCAAAGTCGTTTACAATAAAAACTTTGGAAAGCATACCTACAATGGAAAATCAAAAGTTGAATTTGATGACATTTACGATGTAGCTTCTCTCACAAAAATTTTAGCAACACTACCGCTCCTAATGGAATTAGAAGAAAAAGGGATAGTCTCATTAAATACTAAATTAAGTGCTATGCTTCCTGGGTATAAAAAGACAAACAAAAAAGACATTACGCTTAAAAAAATGTTGTCGCATTATGCACAACTAAGACCTTGGGTGCCTTTCTATTATGAGACCCTAGATACGGTTACAAAACAACCTTCTAGAAAGTATTACAGAAAGAAGAAGAGTGGCGCGTTTAATATAGAAGTTACTAATACATTATTTATGCGTAAAGACTATAAAGACTCTATACAACAAATAATTAAAGACACCGAGTTATTAAGTAGATTACGCTATCGTTATAGTGACTTACCCTATTACATCTTAAAGGAATATATAGAGTCATATTACGACAAATCTTTGAGCGAGTTGGTACAAGACCATTTTTACCAATCTTTAGGCGCAAACTATACAACATATAACCCAAGAGATAAATTCAGCTTAAAAGACATTGTACCCAGTGAAGTTGATGACTATTACCGTTATCAAGAAGTTCACGGATATGTCCATGATATGGGTGCCGCAATGCAAGAAGGTGTTGGAGGTCATGCCGGGATATTTAGCAATGCCAACGATGTAGCTAAGATTATGCAGATGTATTTGCAAAAAGGGTTTTATGGTGGTAACCGTTATTTTAAATCAGCGACTATAGACAAATTTAACAAGTGTTACTATTGCCATAAAGATAATAGGAGAGGTGTGGGTTTTGACAAGCCGCAATTGGGAGATGAAGGCCCTACATGCGGATGTATTTCTATGACCAGTTTTGGGCATTCCGGTTTTACCGGGACCTATGCCTGGGCAGACCCGGAAGAAGAAATTGTGTATGTTTTCCTTGCTAATAGAACCTATCCAAAAGCAGGAAAAAATTTATTACTTAGAGAAAATATCAGAACCGAGATCCAACGCCTGATTTACGAAGCCATAATAGATTAATCACCTTATGGAAACGTTAAAGTCTTATTAGTTTAGAAGGATAATCCTAACTTTAACCCAAAATAATACGCCAACCTTACTATGAAAATTGGAATTGTATGTTACCCTACCTTTGGAGGTAGTGGTGTAGTTGCTACAGAACTAGGATTAGAGCTTTCAAAACGAGGGCACGATATACATTTTATTACCTACAGCCAGCCTGTACGTTTAGAACTTTTAAGTAGTAATGTTCATTTTCATGAAGTGAATGTTCCGGAATATCCATTGTTTCTTTATCAACCATATGAATTAGCATTGTCCAGTAAATTGGTAGACATGGTAAAATTGCATGGTATCGAATTGCTACATGTCCATTATGCGATTCCTCACGCTTACGCAGCATATATGGCGCAAAAAATGCTTGAGGAAAAAGATATATACATTCCAATAGTAACCACATTACATGGCACAGATATCACATTAGTTGGGAGCCATCCTTTTTATAAATCTGCAGTAACTTTTAGTATTAATAAGTCTGATGCCGTGACATCAGTATCTGAAAGCCTTAAACTAGACACCTTAAGACTATTTGATATCCATAAAGAAATCAATGTCGTGCCAAACTTTATTGATTTAAGTAAGCACGAACATGGTTTTACCGATTGTCAGCGTAGTATGATGGCGGATGATGAAGAGCGCATTATTACACACATCAGTAATTTTAGACCTGTGAAGCAGATTCCAGATATCATCAAGGTATTTTATAATGTGCAAAAAGAAATTCCAGCGAAATTGATGATGGTAGGTGAAGGTCCAGAAAAAGTAGTTGCGGAACGTATGTGTAATGAATTAGGAATTAGTGATAAAGTAATTTTCTTTGGAAATAGTAATGAAATAGATCGTATACTATGCTTTAGTGACCTATTCTTATTGCCTTCAAAAGCTGAAAGTTTTGGCCTTGCGGCATTAGAAGCTATGGCATCAGGAGTGCCCGTAATCTCAACAAATACAGGAGGATTGCCTGAAGTTAATGTACACGGGTTTTCCGGGTATTTAAGTGAGGTAAATGATGTGAACGATATGACAGCCAATGCACTGAAAATACTAAGAGACCTAGATACTCTAGAACAGTTTAAAACCAATGCTAAAGCACAATCTCAAAAATTTGACTTACATCAAATTGTACCAATGTATGAGAAGATCTATCAAGATACGTTGCATAAGTGCTTAGCACACTAAAATAAAAAGCCTCTTGATCATCAAGAGGCTTTTATGTTATATATAAAATCTTCTAAAATTGATAGCGTATACCTAAAGCAATATCAAAATCAAGATCATCATTAAAATCTCCAAAACCAATTTCCGGTCTAAAATCTAATGATATTAATAACGGTATGTCAAAATCATACTCAATGCCAATATCCCCTGCAGCGAAAAAGAAAGTTTCACTGTCATCAACATTATTTGGAACATTGTCAAAATCATAGGCTCCAACTCCTCCACCGGCACCTAAATACCAATTGAAGTTTCCGTCTAAGTTCCATACCCATTGGTATAAACCTGCCAACTTAAAGCCATCAAAATTATTTCCACTTCTCCAGCCAAGGTCAACTTCTAGACGATTATTATCACCTAAACCGCGTTGATAAGAGATTTCTGCTCCAAAGCCATCACTATCTCCAAGTCGAAGACCTATGGCATTATCAGCAATGTCCTGCCCGTAACTAAATGTAGAATAACCTATTACTACTAAAACTGCTAAAATTAATTTTCTCATCTGTTTCGTTTTTTTTATTGATTTCATTAAGCTTTACAAAAATAACGCCAAAAGTAAATTTTTATTAGAATTCTTTTTAGATTTATGAACAGACTTATTCATAATTATGATATCAGAATCGGCCTTAAAAGCGCTGCAATCTCAACTAGACGGGACACTGAGCTACGATGAACTTTCAAAAGCGATCTACGCAACTGATGCGTCTGTATATCGCAAACTCCCTATAGCAGTTGCCTATCCGAAAACCAATGAGGATATCAAAACATTAATACATTTTGCCAGTACACATCTGACCTCACTGATACCTAGAACAGCAGGAACGTCGCTAGCAGGGCAATGTGTTGGTGAAGGTATCATTGTGGATGTGTCTAAACACTTTACAAGGATTTTAGATATTAATGAGCGTGAACGTACAGTCACCGTACAGCCAGGGGTGGTTAGAGATGAGTTGAATGCTTATTTGAAGCCCTTTGGACTATTCTTTGGACCAAATACATCCACATCAAACCGTTGTATGATAGGAGGTATGGTAGGAAATAACTCTTCGGGTACAACATCTATCCAATATGGTGTTACCAGAGATAAAGTGTTAGAATTACAAACGATCCTAAGTGACGGTAGTGAGGTCGCCTTTAAAGCTTTATCAAAAGATGAAGTTTTGCACAAATGCAATGGAGATAATTTAGAAGGTCATATTTACAATACCATTTATAAAAGTTTAAATGCTGATGGTATTATAGAACAAATTCAAAACGGATTTCCAAAAACTAATATTCATAGGCGTAATACAGGTTATGCTTTAGATAAACTCGTGGAATCTGAATTGTTTTCAGATTCAGATCAACCATTTAATATATGCCAATTGTTATCGGGCAGCGAGGGTACATTAGCATTTACAACGGCAATCACATTACAACTCGATGAATTACCGCCACCATTAGATGCCACAGTGGTTTTACATTTTGAAAGTATTGCTAAATGTCTTAAAACAGTCCACTTAGCGATGGAACACAAACTATATGCCTGTGAAATGCTAGATGATACGATCTTAAATCTTACGAAGTTTAACAAGACGCAGCAAGCTAATAGAGCATTTATAGATGGAGACCCTAAAGCCATCTTAATGTGTGAATTAAGGTCTGATAATGAAAATGATCTTAAAAAACAGATTACTGACTTTAACAAGACAATTCAAGATTCTGGACTATGTTACGCAAATCCCGTTCTAAGAGGAGCAGATGTTGAAAAAGCTATGGCTTTACGTAAAGCAGGCTTGGGGTTATTAGGAAATATGATTGGTGATAATAAAGCGGTGGCATGCATAGAAGATACGGCAGTAGCTTTAGAGGATTTAGACCCTTATATCGAAGAGTTTTCAGAGCTCATGAAAAACTACAATCAAAAAGCCGTTTACTATGCTCATGCCGGAGCTGGAGAACTGCATCTTAGACCAATTCTTAATTTAAAATCAGATGGCGATGTAAAATTGTTTCGAAGCATTACTCAAGATGTAGCTCGATTAGTAAAAAAGTATAGTGGGTCATTGTCCGGTGAACATGGTGACGGAATTGTAAGAGCCGAGTTTATCCCATACATGATAGGAGAATCAAATTATCAACTTTTAAAGACAATTAAAACCGCTTTTGACCCAAATAATATCCTTAATCCGGGTAAAATTGTGGATGCCTATCCAATGGATGAAGCATTGCGTTATGAAACAGATAGAGTAGAGCCGAAGATTGAAACACTGCTAGACTTTTCATCGTCGCAAGGTATTTTAAGAGAAGCAGAGAAATGCAACGGTTCTGGGGATTGTAGAAAACTACCAGAATTTGGAGGCACTATGTGTCCAAGTTATAGAGCAACGCGAGATGAAAAAGATACTACACGTGCAAGAGCCAATGCATTGCGCGAGTTCTTGACCCATTCAGAACAAACCAATCGATTTAATCATAAAGAACTAAAACAAGTATTTGATTTGTGCTTAAGCTGTAAAGCTTGTGCTAGTGAATGCCCGAGTAGTGTAGATGTTGCTGCCTTAAAAGCAGAATTTCAATACCAATATCAAGAGACTAATGGTTATCAGTTTAAGGACAAGTTTTTTGCTAATGCTTCTAGGTACAACAAGATGGCGGCCATGCTCCCCAAGCTTTCAAATGCTATTCTACAAAATAAGATAGTCTCACCTTTAATTAAAGGAATGTTATCAATACACCATAAACGTAGTTTCCCTAAATTCTCAAAACCTTTTTTGGTAGAACGTTTAGAATGGAATGATGAGATACAAATACAGAAAGAGGTATTTGTTTTTATAGACGAGTTTAGTAACTATCTAGATTCTAATATCATCAATGATATTGAAGTGTTACTTTCTAAATTGAACTATAAAGCATTATATATTAATGATTTAGAAAGCGGAAGATCTCAAATATCTAAAGGGTTTTTGAAAGAAGCCAAAGCGATAGCTAATACGAATGTTTCAGCTTTAAAAGATATGGTAAATAACCAATCACCTCTGATTGGCATTGAACCTTCAGCAGTCTTAACCTTTAGAGATGAGTATATAAAACTTGCTGATGATAAAGAAGGCGCACAATCAATAGCTGATAATACATTTTTGATTGAAGAATTTTTACAAGAAGAGATTAGGCTTGGGCATATAACAGCAGAGCAGTTCACCAATAAATCCGAAACAATTAAATTCCATGGGCATTGCCATCAAAAAGCCTTAGCTGACCAAAAAGCTAGTTTTGACATATTAAACTTGCCAAAAAACTACAAGGTAACTCTTATTCCAAGTGGTTGTTGTGGTATGGCAGGAAGCTTTGGTTATGAGAAAACGCATTATGATATAAGCATGGCTATTGGTGAACAAACCTTATTTCCACATGTGCGTAAAGCAGATGAAAATACGTTGATTTCTGCCAACGGTACAAGTTGTAGGCACCAAATATTGGACGGTACCAAACGTGAAGCACTACATCCGGTAACTATTTTAAGAAGAGCTTTACTTTAATTCCTTTTTAGGAGAGTCTACAATGGTAATAGCTGCGATAAGGTCTTTAACTTCCATATCTTTAATGGCCTCATCAGCGAAGAATGGTGATAACTTGTCGTTGTTGTAATTATAAACCTTCCAACGCTTGAATTGGTACTCTAAGGCTGTAAAGTTCTCCACCCAATCCCCCGAGTTCAGATACGTTGTTTTTCCGAATTTATTTTCTTTGACCAACATTTTTGGCTGATGAATATGTCCACATACCACATAATCGTAGCCCTTTTCTATGGCAAGATCGGTCGCTACTTTTTCAAAGTCATTGATATACTTTACAGCTCCTTTTACACTGTTCTTGATTTTTTTGGAAAGCGAATAGCGTTCCTTCCCTAATTTTTCCAGACACCAATTCACAAATCGATTTAAGAGGATAAGGATATCATAGCCCCAACCTCCTAACTTAGCAAGCCATTTTGCATTCTGGATAGAAATATCAAAAACATCACCATGAAAGAACCATGCCTTCTTTCCATCTAAATTTAAAACTACTTTATCAACCACAGAAATATTGCCAATAGAAGTGTCACTAAACTTTCTAAGCATTTCATCATGATTGCCAGTAATATAGATTACCTCCACACCATTAGATGCAAAGTCCATAATCTTTTTGATAACACTTAGATGTGATTTTGGAAAGTAACGTTTCTTAAACTGCCATATATCAACTATATCCCCATTTAGAATAAGTTTCTTGGGTTCTATGCTGTTTAAGTAGGTTAGAAGCTGTTTAGCATGACATCCAAAAGTACCTAAATGAACATCGGAAATAACAGCTATTTCGACTTTTCGTTTTAATTTCATGGCCATCAATCACTAACTGCAAATAACTGCTTTACGTTTTATCTAAACATTAACGGATAATTAATTAACCATGAGAATATTGTTAACTCTGTGTTATCTCTTATAATTGGTTTAATGTAGATATCTATTTTTGTTTCTCTAATAATACAATTACATTAGCATAAATTATTACAGTAATGGCAGGAAACGCCTTTGGAAAATTATTCAAGCTCACAACATTCGGAGAATCACACGGAACAGCAATTGGAGGCGTAATTGATGGCTGCCCGGCAGGTTTAAAACTCGATTTTGATGCGATTCAGCACGAAATGGATCGAAGAAAACCAGGACAATCAAAAATCGTTACACAGCGTAAAGAGCCAGATCGTGTAGAATTCTACTCCGGTATTTTTGAAGGTCAGACCACTGGAACTCCGATCGGATTTTTAATCCATAATACCAATCAAAAATCTAAGGACTATTCACATATAAAGGATGTGTACCGTCCTAGCCATGCCGATTACACCTATGATAAAAAATACGGAATCCGCGACTATCGTGGTGGTGGTCGAAGCTCTGCTAGAGAAACCGCTTGTAGAGTAGTGGCAGGTGCGATTGCTAAACAGTTATTAAGTACCATTAAGATCAATGCATTTACTTCGTCAGTAGGTGATATATTTATCGACAAACCTTATCAAGAACTTGATTTCGATAAGATAGAATCAAATATGGTGAGATGTCCGGATGAAGCTACAGCAGATCGAATGATCGAAGAAATTAATGTAATACGTAAGCAAGGCGATACCGTAGGAGGGACAATCACTTGTGTATTGCAAAATGTCCCGGCAGGATTGGGAGAACCTGTATTTGATAAACTTCATGCAGAACTCGGAAAGGCGATGCTGTCTATAAATGCAGTTAAAGGTTTTGAGTATGGTAGCGGGTTTTGCGGTGCAAAGATGAAAGGCAGTGAACATAACGATTTGTTCAATGAAGATGGGACTACGAAAACTAACCTTTCGGGAGGCGTACAAGGTGGCATTAGCAATGGTATGGATATCTACTTTAGAGTAGCGTTTAAACCGGTTGCTACAGTGATTCAAAAACAAGAAACCATTGATACCTCAGGAAATATTGTAGAAATGCAAGGTAAAGGAAGGCATGATCCATGTGTGGTACCTAGAGCAGTTCCTATTGTGGAAGCCATGGCTGCTTTGGTATTGGCAGATTATATCCTGTTGGATAGGACAAGTAAATTATAAAAACATAAGCAATATATATGAAGAAGCTCGCATTACATTGGCAAATACTTTTAGGAATGGTTCTAGGAGTTGTTGTAGGATTAATTATGACCACTTTTGATGGTGGGAAGGAAATCATTCAAGATTGGGTAAAACCTTTTGGAAAAATATTTATTAACTGTTTAAAGTTAATAGCTATTCCATTAATACTTGCTGCTCTTATAAAAGGTGTTTCTGATCTGAAAGACATATCTAAGCTTTCAAAAATGGGGGGAAGAACTATTGCTACTTATATAGTTACAACAGTAATTGCTGTTAGTATCGGCCTGCTTCTTGTCAATATTGTTAACCCTGGAAATTCCATTACAGAGTCAACCCGCAATGAAATGGTTAGTAATTACAGTACTGACACTCAAAAGTTCAAAGACACTGCTAAAATGCAGAAAGAAAGCGGTCCTCTAAAAGCTCTTGAGGATTTAGTACCATCTAATATTTTTGAAGCTGCTACGAGTAATCGTAATATGTTACAAATCATTTTCTTCGCAGTATTTTTTGGTATCGGGTTAATATTAATTCCTGAAGAAAAAGCTAAACCAGTGAAAGGCTTTTTTGATGGATTCAACGATGTCATATTGAAAATGGTTGATCTCATAATGCTTGCAGCACCCTATGGTGTTTTTGCTTTACTTGCTGCTTTAGTTGTTGAGTCTCCAAGTGTAGATTTATTTAAAGCTCTAGGTTGGTATAGTCTAACAGTTGTACTAGGGCTGCTTATAATGATAATAATATATACTATAATAGTGATGATGTTCACTAAGAAGAAACCGCAATTTTTTATCAATGGAATTTCTCCTGCCCAATTATTGGCATTTTCAACAAGTTCTAGCGCAGCAACTTTACCAGTCACTATGGAACGTGTGACAGAACATCTAGGAGTTGATGAAGATGTAGCCAGTTTTGTATTGCCTGTAGGTGCTACTATTAATATGGATGGAACAAGCCTATACCAAGCTGTTGCAGCTGTATTTATAGCACAAGCATTCGGAATGGATTTAGAGTTTTCAACACAGTTAGGTATTATAGCAACTGCTACTTTAGCATCAATTGGAAGTGCAGCTGTACCAGGAGCAGGAATGGTTATGCTTGTTGGTGTTTTAGGTTACGCAGGAATCCCTGAAGCAGGTTTAGCTCTTATATTTGCAGTAGATAGACCATTAGACATGTGTAGAACCACGGTAAATGTGACGGGTGATGCTGCAGTATCTATGCTTGTCGCTAAATCGGTTGATAAGCTTCATACTCCAAAACCAAAACAATGGGATGATCATTATGATGAGGTAAAATAATTTTCAGATACTCAATAAAAGTTATTACATTTAATTGCAATTACTAACCAAACCAAATTTAACTGCATGAATGTTTGTTTTATAATGTATCCCTGGGAGAATATAGATCCTGAAAACGATACAAGTTTAGCGTTAATAAAAGAGTGTTTAAAGCGGGGTCACGGTGTAGCAACTTGTACACCTTCAAACCTTACTATAAGAGATAGTGTTACCAACGCGTTTTGTAATGTAATAAAGCGTATGGATAAAGTGCCAAGTAATCTTAAGGCATTTTATAAGAAGGCCGAATTGCGTGAAGAAATGTTGCCACTAGCAGGGTTTGATGCCATTTTCTTTAGAGCTAATCCACCTTTAGACCCAATCATGCTCAACTTTCTAGATTCAGTGAAAGACGATGTCTTTATCATTAACTCTTTAGAGGGCATGCGTGAAGCAAACAACAAATTATATACTGCAGCTTTTGGAGATGCGCATAGTAATATTATCCCCAATACGCATGTGTCTAAGAACAAGCAATATTTGATTCAGCAGATACGAGAATCTAAAGCTGATAAAATGATCATTAAACCTCTAAACGGTTTTGGTGGTTCTGGGGTGATTCTCATTGAAAAATCAGCGATGAGCAACATCAACTCTTTATTAGATTTCTACATTACAAATAATGACGGCTCTAGTAATTATGTGATTTTACAAGATTATATTGAAGGCGCAGACCAAGGAGATGTAAGGATTTTACTATTGAATGGAGAACCAGTGGGTGCCATGAAACGTGTACCTGGCCAGGACGATCATAGGTCTAATGTGACCGCCGGTGGTAGTGTACAAAAACACTCTTTAACTAAAGCTGAGAAAGCATTATGCAAACAAATTGGTCCAAAATTGGTTAATGATGGTTTGTATTTTGTAGGTATCGATGTTATAGGAGGTCAACTTGTTGAGGTTAATGTAATGTCCCCAGGTGGAATTACCTATATCAATAAAGTGTATAAACCTAAAGTTAAGATTGAAGAAAAAGTGATTGACTTTTTAGAAAGTAAAGTACTCGATAAGCTTCAAGCTTTTGACAGACGTGCCAGATTACGTAAAACTGTAGAAGACGCATAGCTTAAGATTATATAATGGCGGTGGTAACAATACAATCTCCTTTAGTTTCTGTAGATTGGCTTAACGAACATCAATTTGCAGATAATCTGATTATACTCGATGCTAGTATTCCAAAAGTTACGGGTACAGTCGATGATACTCCCAAAATTAAAATTCCTAAAAGTCAGTTTTTCGATATAAAAAAATCCTTTAGCGATACAAATGCTTCATTCCCTAACACATTGCCAAGTGCTGAACAGTTTCAGAATGCTGCCAGACAATTAGGAATTAATACGGATAGTGCTATTGTAGTATATGACAATCTTGGTATTTATTCTAGTCCTAGAGCTTGGTGGTTGTTCAAAACCTTTGGACATCATAATATCGCTGTTCTGGATGGCGGGTTGCCGGAATGGATTCATAAGGAGTTTCAAACTGCAGATGCAGATAGTGATGATAGTATAGACATTTCTGGAAATTTTCAGGCAAATTACAAGCAACACTTATTTACTGATTTTGAAGGCATAGCGGAACACATCGATAATGAAAGCTCCATAATTATTGATTCTCGTTCTTCAGCAAGATTTAATAGTGAAGTTCCCGAACCAAGAAAAGGTGTTCGCAGTGGTCACATAAAAAACTCCGTTAATTTACCTTATTCTGAATTGTTAGATAGCAACAAATTACAAGACATAGATAAAATAAAACGTATCTTTAATACACTGGTTGGTACAAAAGATACTTTGGTGATGAGCTGCGGCACAGGTATAACAGCTTGCGTTTCGGCTTTAGCAGCCACCATTGGAGGTTATAAGGATATCATCGTGTACGATGGATCGTGGACCGAATATGGAACATTAACAAATTGAATTTTATGAAACGAGTAGATTGGACCAGAGATGAACTCATTGCATATATCTTATTGTATGCAGCACATTCAGATTTTAAAGAATCTAACCATGAACGCAATGTGATCATATCTAAAGTGGATATGCAGACCTTTCAAGATGTTCATGATGAATTTGATGGTGATAATGATTATCAGGGCTTGCAGAAAATTATTGCTGGATTAAGACAACATAATTACTCTGAGGAAGATATAGATCTATTGATAGCAGATATCAAAGTACTATTCTTCTCTGATGGCGAGTTCGATGTTACCGAACAAAATATGCTAATGTTTTTAAAGCGGATTTTTAAATAATATGCTAAAACTTTCTTTAGATGCTATTCTAAGCAACATCAATAATCAGAAGACGTTTCATGCAGTATGTGATGATTATTCCTTTTCTATTAAAATAGATGATTATGTGCATTATGTATGTGGGGCTGTTCATGACGGGCGCCAATTTCGAACCTCACTTTGGGAGAACTGCCTACATTCTGAGTATGACCGTTGGTATGAAGAAGACCCAGAAACCAAACAAATGGTAATTTCTCATCCTATAGTGATAGCCGGAAGAGATTCTAGATTTGAATACGATTTAAATAGAGACCCAGAGAATGCTGTTTTTGATACAGCTTGGGGGAAACAACTATGGAAAGTACCACTAAGTAGCGAAGAAAAGGCATTAAGTCTTAGAAAGCACAGCAATTTTTACAAAGTGGTACATGCATTAATTCAAAAGCTGGAAACTATCCACGGTGCTTGTATAGTGTATGATATGCATAGTTACAACTGGCAACGTTGGGATAGGGAAGTGCCCACATGGAACTTAGGGACATCCAATGTAGATAATGACCGTTTTGGTGCTACTGTGGAAGTATGGCGAAAGTCTCTTGAAGATTTACAGTTGCCAAATGGTATTAAACAAACTGCAGCTATTAATGACACGTTTCAGGGCAATGGCTATTTTTTAAAATATATTACTCAGAATTTCAAAAATACTTTAGTTTTGGCAACCGAAATTGCGAAGGTGTATTGTGAAGAATATGAACAGATCATATTTCCGGAGGTGGTTTCTGCAGTTGAAAATGAATTAAGAAAACGTATTCCAGCACATGCAGCGGAATTCTATAATACTTTTGCTAAATAATGGCATTTATAAAGACAACAGAAGAGTTTCAGAGCTTGTTTGATATCGATTCTAACCTTAACCGATTGGTAAAGAATATAGAGCTGCTTAACTATATCAACCCCCTGAACATAGAAAATGAAAGAAAACGATTTTATTCAGCAAAGTATAACTATAACCCCAAGTTTAAATATCCTAAGATAAAGTTCAACGGTTATAAATTGCATCGGTTGTTTTTTTCACAGCGTTTAGAACGTATAGAGGACGATGTAGTTAGACAGTTGTATGAGGATATCATATATGAGTATTCTGGCCTTATTGAATGTATTGAAACTATAGGGAAGGATAGAAAGTTTTATTATAACAGTCTTAAAAGTTTTGGAACACCTACCGAACGTGATATAGATAATGCTAAATTTATTCTTCGCTTTGATGATTCTGAATTTAAAGAAGAGATGCTTCCTTTATATGATGTCTATGAAGCAAAGGCACATTTTGAAGAGTTTTCTAAACGCTACAGCTTTGACTATAACATTAAATTATCTACTAATATTTCTGCTGCAGCTATGGTGCTAAACAATACACAAACTTTAGTTCTAAGAAAACACCATAAATACAGTAAAAATCAACTTAAAGTATTGTCTAATCATGAAATAGGAGTGCATTTAGTGACCACGTTTAATGCTGTAGAACAACCTTTAAAAGTATTCTCAAATGGGTTTCCAAATAATGTGGAAACACAAGAAGGCTTAGCTGTGTATTCTGAATTTATGAGTGGATGCTTAACTATAGAACGACTCAAAGAATTATCATTTAGAGTTATCGCTGTAGATAGTTTGGCAAAGGGTTATAGTTTTTCAGATACATTTGACCTATTACATAGCCAATATAAATTAAACAGAGATAAAGCATTTGCTATAACACTTAGGGTGCATAGAGGCGGTGGTTTTACTAAAGATCACCTATACTTATCCGGGTTACGAAAGGTATATCAATATGCCAACGCTGACGAAGATTTAGGGTTGCTTCTTACAGGTAAAGTAAGTCAGGACTATATTCCTACCATTAATCGCTTAATGGACTTAGGATTGGCGATAAAGCCAAAATATTATACAGACTCTTATGCATCTAACGATAATATAGACAGTAACTTGGAGTTTATTTTAAAGAGTTTAAAATAAGCCTCAAAGCTTGATCTTTCTGTCTATCATCTTCTGATACTTACAACGTGTTAGACTTGCAACGCTATAAGAATTTGACTCATTCCTATCTAACTGAAGATAGGGTCAAACTAACATAATCTCGCTTTGAGGCTTGCTACATACTAAGCTTAAAACCACTAACTTTAAAACTCTATTCTAAGATACTGTAAGAATTTTTCCCCTAAAACATGCAATGAGTGAATAGATCATTTAAGTAAGTGAATGAGTCATATCACTGAGTTTATAAATTGACATGCTTATTTTTTGGGTACTTAACAGAATAAGAAAACTCAACTTTTCTATTCTCTCCAGATTTTAAGTACAATTCCCACTTTAACAAACCAGTTTCTGAGTTGAATTCAGAGTCACCATAGTCTTCATCGCTAACTTTAATATACTTATTTTGAGTGATGGGGATACGATCCGCTAAATTAATTGTAACAGCGCTTACCTTGTTGTTTTTAATACTAATTTCATAGCCTTTATACACAACTCTGTTGTTACCAATAAATGTGGTCTTCTTAAAGTTGTTCAATTGCTTTCGCTTAACCACGATATTTGGGTCTACACCTAAAGATATGATTAGGCTTTCTGTTGTAGATAGAGGATCTATGTTGGTTTTACCAGAGTAGCTTCCTTCAAAATAGACATTAGCTTCAGCTGGGAGTAAATTATATTGTTCCCAATCACTGATCTTGGCAGTTAAGAAGACATTTTCGTTAAGAACAGGAGCAGCATAGTAATCGTAATCAGCAGGAACTTTGAAGGTATTGATCTCTATAACAGTAACGTCACCATCTGACGGAATAGAATAGTGTTTATCAATTTCAAAACGGGTGTTTGTTATACCTTGATCAATGGCAATACCCTCTACATTGGATGGTAATGACGTGCCTTCCTTCAATTTAATGATTACTACACCGTTACGTCCACGATTACCATATATAGCCGTTGCTTTTGCATCTTTCAGAACATCAACCGAAGCTATATCACTATTTCGTAACCGTCCTACACTGCCACCTCGAACTGGAACACCATTTATAACAAACAGAGGTCCACTGTTTCCATCTATTGAAGCAGAACCTCTAAGTTGTACCATTGAATTACTTCCCGGTTGCCCTGTACTATTCGTTATATTTAATCCAGGAACTTGTCCGGCAAGTGTTTGCACAAAACTTGCGTTAGGCCTATTTTCCAATATATCGCTACTTATACTTACTGACGCTACACTAGACTTTGCTTTTGTGGTAGAGGAATATCCGGTAATAACTACTTCTTCCAAAGCATTTAAATCCTCGTTCATGGTTACATTCATTATACTTGAATGAATAGGTAGCTTTTCCGTTTGCATACCAACAAAAGAATACACAAGTTCTTTTCCGGCACTTGTTTTTATAGAGTACTTGCCATCAAAATCTGTTTGCACTCCATTTGATGTGCCATTTTCAACGACGTTAACTCCTGGTAAAGGTAAACCATCAGAAGATGCAGTGACTACACCAGAAACTGTTTTAACAAGTGGATTATACTTGTAATTATAGCGTTTTGTGGCGCGCTGTGATTGATAACTGTATGGGTTTACAAAGTTTAAATATTTAGTGTCTAGGTTAGGCTTTAGATTATTCGTATTAGGATCCCCTGTAGATAATATCAGCTTTACATTTTCCCAATCACAACCAGAATTTTGGAATACATGAGCTTTGTACTCTAAGTTAATGGGGTTATTGATTTTATCAGCTTTTATATCATATATTGGAAACCAACCTGCGTTGCTAATATTATAAGTAATTATTAAATCTATATTAGTAGGTGATTCACTGTGTAGCTTCAATCCAATTTCCCCGGTTTTAATATCTTCACTTACATTTAATTCAGCAAGTTGTTTGCTTATAGATGAGATTTCAGAATCAATATCAGCAATTTCAATTCTTGCACTATTGATAGCCTGATTCAACTCAGTTTTTCGAGTTCTATAATAAGCTGCAAAAGCTTTTAGCTTATCTAAATTTACCACTTCATTTTCATTGCCAAGACGCTTGTTATTTTCAATCAAGCTTAACTCTTCCTGATAACCTGCTATAATATCATTCAAGTTCTGAATATCTTGCTGATATTGTTTGATAGCATCTTTATAATGCTGAATAGAGTCACTGTGCTTTCGCTTTGAGATGTGATTTATTCCATAGTTAATTGATAAAACGGATACTGTTTTTAACCCTGAGATTTGTATACTACTTTCATCAATATATGGCGAAAGAGCATTAAATAAGAACTCAGATTTTCCA
Organism: Winogradskyella sp.; assembly: GCA_965230605.1. Taxonomy (GTDB): domain Bacteria; phylum Bacteroidota; class Bacteroidia; order Flavobacteriales; family Flavobacteriaceae; genus CBDDLD01. The sequence goes on from CBDDLD010000004.1 coordinate 1,616,806, forward strand.
GATTTAACATTCAAACTAACTGAACGTGTTACTTCCGCACCATCTAGATATACAGTCACTTCTTTTATTTCTGTTTGTTGCTGAAATGCAAACATCCATCCTGAAATTATTGCTAAGCATAAACTCAACATGAACCTTTTTGAAAAAATAATTGTAGACATAATTGTTTGTTTTTTGTTGCTACAAAACTATTTAGGGAAGTATTCTATAAAAACAAGCAATGAGTTTTTAGGAACTTATAATGAGTAAACGCTACTTGAAGTTTAGTAAAGCAATTTTATGTGCATCTCATAGATGATTTTTACACTTTGATTGCATTAATCAATTTTTTAAGTGGCTATAACGATATTTTATAACAACTAAAGGAACATTAAATACATTTACAGTAACAAAATAATGTGCTATTAATCAATTCAATAATTCCCCTTAATATTCTAATGAATTGACTTACAAATTTTGTTTAGGTTAAATTAGTTTTTAAGTTAGTTGTTAAACTTAGAGAAGCCCTCTACTTAATAGGAGGGCTTTTTTAATTTAATCTAGAAATTTAGCTCTCAACTCTGGCGTTGGTATCATACATGCATCTCGCTTTCCATACCATTTATATCGATTTCTTGCTATATAATCATAAAACCAATTTCGAATGAACGGAGGAATAATGTAAAATATGCTAAGTAAGGCATAAGGAAACCCAAGACGCCTTGCGATACGTATAGCTGCAGATGATTTATAGGTGACTCCGCGTTCTGGTGAATAGAGGAGTATAGAATCTGTCTTAGAGATATCTATATTGTACTTCTCAATAATTTCTTTACCTGCTTCACCTTGTAATGGCGCAAACATAAAACGATCAGATGCATCACGTTTAATTACTAGCGTAACACTATTATTGCATAAGTTGCAAACACCGTCAAATAAGATAAGTTCTTTGCCTTTAGGGAGATCTATCATATACACTACAAAGATACGGAGAAGTCTTCTATTTCTTAGCCTCTACCAATTCTAATAATTCTACACTAACATTAGTCGTAAACATACCATAATTAACAACAGCTTTGTTTTTCTCAATAGAGTCTATAGTTCCTACTGCTTTACCGTCCTGCATACGAACACGGTCACCAACTTTTAATACAGGTCTTGGTTTTACTTCTTTGACAGCTTCTTTCTTTTTCAGCTGTTTTTGTTTGCGAATGGTATTGACTTTTTTCTCAACTTCAGCTTTTAAGCGTTTCTCTTTTTCTTTTTCAGCTTTTCGTTGTTTTTCTGTACTCCTTTTGCGTTTAGAATTCTCAATTTGTACAAGTTTGAACAATTCAGCCATTAAATCTCGTTTACGCTTATTTTGCAGGTATTTTTCAGCTAAATCATTAACCTTTTGTCCCAAGTATATTAAACGTTGATTGCTATCATAAAGTTCTTGATAGTTTTCCAGTTTTTTCTGTACTCTAGCATTAATAGACTCTAACTTATCAACTTCTTCAAGCTTTTTTTGCTCATTAACTTTTAAGGAGCGTTCTGTGCGCTCAAGCTTACTTCGTTCTTTTTGTAACTTGGCAATGGTCTTGTCGAATCGTACCTTACCACGCTCTATCTTCTTTTTTGATTTATTGATAAGACTAAAAGGAATACCGTTCTTCTGTGCCACTTCAAAAGTAAATGAACTTCCTGCCTGGCCAATAACTAATTTATACATAGGCTCAAGACTACGCTCATTGAAAAGCATATTGGCATTCTGCATATGTGGCAACTCATTGGCTAGAAGCTTAAGATTAGAATAATGCGTAGTTATAATACCAAATGCTTCACGCTCGTAAAATACCTCAAGAAATGTTTCTGCCAAGGCACCTCCTAATTCCGGATCACTTCCAGTTCCAAATTCGTCAATAAGAAATAATGTTTTATCATTACACTTCCGCAAGAAGTAATTCATCTGTTTTAAGCGATAACTATAGGTAGAAAGGTGGTTTTCTATAGACTGATTATCACCGATATCGGTTAAGACCCTATCAAATATACACATGCTGCTACGTTCATGTACAGGCACTAACATGCCGCTCTGCAGCATAACTTGAATGAGTCCAACTGTTTTTAATGTAATACTTTTTCCTCCAGCATTTGGTCCAGATATAACCAGTATGCGACTATTATCATCAAGAGCAATAGTTTGCGGATATGTAACTGTACCTTCTTCTTTATTATTTAAGTATAGAAGCGGATGGTAAGCCTCTATGAGCTGCATTGACCTATCTTGGTTTAAGTCTGGTAAAATAGCATTCATAGACCTAGCATACTTTGCTTTTGCAGCTATGACATCTATTTTGGTTAGGAAGGATTGATACTGTTGGAGCAATGGACGGTAAGGACGAATATAATCTGTTATACCTCTAAGGATCTTTATAATCTCCTCTTTCTCTTCATATTCAAGATTATTAAGTTCTCTGGAGTGTTGCAATGTAGTTTCAGGCTCTATATACACAATGCTTCCTGTTTTGCTACCGCCCATTATAGCGCCCCTCACTTTCTTCCTGTACATTGATTTTACAGCTAATACACGCTTATTATCTACAACAGACTCTCTAATATCATCTAAATAGTCAAGGTTATGGTAGGTGCTCAGTGCACTACTAAAGCTACTATTGATCTTACTCTTTACAGTATGTATTGATTTTCTGATATCATGAAGGGCAGGTGAGGCATCATTTTTTATATCTCCAAAACGATCAATGATATCATCCACTTCAGTAATAATGGCATTGGTAATTTCAATTTTTGAAACATAATGACATAGCTGGGGGTAATACTCTTCAAATGTTTTTAGAAACTTCAAAATTGCATTAGAAGTCGCAGAAATGGCACTAAGCTTTTGAAGGCTTTTTACTTCTAAATATGTGTTCTCTATATCCAGTAGCTTGAGTTCCTTTTCTATAGTTTCAAAACCATGATTTGGTATTCTATTATCATTATCAAATGACGACAGATACTCATCTGTATATTGAAGTTCTGATAGAAGCTCAGCAGGTTCAGAATAGGGTGCAATACTTAATGCATGCACCCTGCCAAGTGCAGTAATACAATGTTCACTGAGTTGTTGAAGCACTGTATAGAACTCTAAATCTGATAATGTCTTTTGATGTATTGAAACCATAATTAATTAAGCTGCTCTAAACAGCTGTGCAAAGCTATAAAATATGATTGCATAATTTTTTAAAAATTGATGCCAAAATGAATTAATGTCATAAATTAGAAAATTAATTCTTTATAATGAAAGTAGACATTGCTAAAAGCTGGACGCCCTATTTACAGCACGAGTTTGATAAGCCGTATTTTGAAGCACTTGCCAGTTTTGTAAAGACCGAATATAAAACCTATCAATGTTACCCAAAAGGGTCAGAAATTTTTAATGCTTTTAATTACTGTAGTTTTGATGATACAAAGGTTGTAATCATTGGACAAGATCCTTATCATGGTAGGGGGCAAGCCAATGGGTTATGCTTTTCAGTAAATGACGGTATTCCTCATCCACCATCATTAATTAACATCTTTAAGGAAATTGAAGATGATTTAGGCTTTCCTTATCCAAAATCCGGGAGCCTAATACCATGGGCTAAACAAGGCGTCTTATTATTAAATGCTACATTGACAGTTAGATCAAATACTGCAGGAAGCCATCAAAAACAGGGTTGGGAAACGTTTACAGATGCAGTTATACAAATCATAAGCAAGCATCGTCCTCAAACAATATTCTTGTTATGGGGAGGTTTTGCTAAACAGAAAATTCGATTAATAGATCAATCAAAACACATCATTTTAAGCAGTGGACATCCGTCTCCATTAAGTGCTAACAGAGGCTATTGGTTTGGAAATAAACACTTCAGTAAAACTAACTACCAGTTGGAGCAAGCTGGGTTGGAGCCAATTGACTGGAAATTAATGTAGGTGCCTTTTCTTTAACAATATGCGGTTTAGTATTAACTGCTCTTTTGGTTGTTTTGTTGCAACTAAAGATTAATAGCAGAAAATTCACAGCAACTAAGAAAGATAAAATCAGAGTAATTGTTAATACCATATTTATCTATTTAATATGTCGATAAACGACGATTTGGTTACGGCAAATGTAATTAAAAAATTGAAATATAGAAACTTATGGTCGATAACTTGAAATTTTTATCGATATAATAATACTAAGTTTACAATATTATCATATTAAGAGTTATTAACAATTTAACTCAGTAATTTATCAAATATCAATCACTAATTCATCAAAACTTGCAATTCGGGGAATAATATTTAGTCGTAATAAATGCTGTTGCACATTTTCAATAGTTTCCGGTTTTATATTTTCTTGAGACCATTCAGTTAATGATAACCACTCCCTAACATCTTCGAGGTCTTGTTCGTACCGGTTTGCAATGGTTTTATCTATACTTGGAATATTTTTAAATTCTAATGTAGTATTGTTTATGATGCGTAATATGGTTTGTACAACATCGGGTTGGGTATCTAAAAGCTCATTTCTTACAGCAATCACAAAACAAGGCCAGGGTGTAGGGCAGTTGCCAATTCTTCTAAATATACCTTCATCGACTATAGGCTTTGTAGTAAACTTCTCCCATAAAAAATAATCTGCTTTCCCTTCAGATAAACCTTTTACAGCACCATCTAAATTTTTTATCACTTCAAAATTCAAATCCTTTTCCATGTTCCATTGATGTATCTCTGCATTGATATATGCCATAAGGTGAGAACCTGATCCGTATCTACTGATTGCTGCTTTAGTACCTTTTAATTCATCGATAGTTTTATATTTTGAATCTGAAGCCACATGGATACCCCAAATCAAAGGTGATTTCACAAAAACCTGAACTATTTTACATGCATTCCCGTCTATGATATCTTTAATAATACCTTCAGTAAGAATAACAGCCATATCAATATCACCGGTTCTTAACCCTTTGCACATAGCTCCAGTGCCTCCATAGTAATCATGCCACCTGAGATTAATACCTTCGTCTTTATATTCTCCGTTCTTTAGGGTTAGGTACCATGATAAGTTAAAGTGTTCGGGGACTCCCCCTATGTGTATTTTCTGCATGCCTAAAATTCTAGATCTTTACTATTTGCTCTAAACCATACTTAATGAGATTATCGACAGTTTCTTTAGGTTGTTTGCTAAAAGTGCCGTTAGCTCTGTTTGCTATGATTGCATTTAAAGAAATGGCCTTGTGGCCCAATAATTTTGAAAGCCCATATATTGTAGCGGTTTCCATCTCAAAATTAGTAATTCTAATAGTTTCATAATTAAAACTGTCAATTTTAGAATTAAGCTCAGCATCTTGAAGTGCTAGGCGTAATACGCGCCCTTGAGGACCATAAAACCCACCAGCTGTACCAGTCATGCCTTTATAAACAGTATCAGAATCGAAAATAGACTCTAAAAGTGAATTATTTGATATTGCGATAGGTCTGGCTTTATCATTACTCCATTGGGTATGGTTAATGAATGCATCTTCAATGTCATTATGTGAAATGTTGTGTATTTGATAAGCATGCAACATACCATTAAGATCTAGCCCATATGTACTGATTAGGAAACTATCAACGGGAATGTCTGATTGAAGTGCGCCAGATGTGCCTATGCGTACAATATTTAAAGACGTTTGTTCAGTTTTAGGTTGTCTTGTATTTAGATCAATATTTACCAAAGCATCTAATTCATTCAAAACAATATCGATATTGTCTGGCCCTATACCGGTAGAAATTACAGTTAATCTTTTGCCCTTATAGTAACCAGTTTGTGTTTTAAATTCGCGTTTTTGAGTAGAAAATTCGACGGTGTCAAAGTGCTGTGTGATTTTTTCAACCCTATCCTGATCACCTACAAAGATCAATGTGTTGGCAATATGTTCTGGTTTAAGGTTTAGATGGTAAATACTTCCGTCAGGATTAAGAATAAGCTCAGAATCTTTAATTGACATGCGGTACTGTTTTAACAAGTTTGTTCTCTTCAGAATTGAATAAAAAATCTAAACGTTTTACACCCCCGTAAACCATTCGATTATTTATTTCTTGCGAAAAATTATGCTGTCCAAGCAAAGCTTCGTGCCCCTTCCTGTTTAAAGTTACACGATCGTCTTCTATATGCAAAAACTGATTAAGGCCTTCAATAATACGCTCTAATTGAACATCGCCAAAACCATAATACCCCTGATAGTTAAGGCTATAGCCCAATAAATGATGTTTAGACTTTATATGTTCAGCCTTCACAATATTTAGGATGTTTTCTTCAATGGTACTAAGTCCGGTTTTTTGGTTTGGAAAGCGTTTTAAATGCGCTTTAAGACAATTTGTAAGATATTTGAACGAAGAATTACTTGTTATATAAGGTTTAAAAATGTTGTGATCTTTACCACAGTATATATGCCATAAATCCACCATTAATGTAATGTCGTCTGGCTGAAGGTGCATTCGGTTTGTGTAGTGTACATAGATTTGGTCTGGTGATAGTTCACCTAAACCTTTTAATTGCTTATGGCCTTCAACACGACCACTGCATACAAGCGATAAAGGTGTTTTAATACCTCGCTGTTGAATAAGGCTGATAACACCTAGTAAGTTGATATGGCAAAAAAGGTCATATTCAAACCATAATACAATTTCTGTATACTTATCAGTATGATCCAATTTTTTGAGTTCATTTTCTAACTCATAATCTTCATCATTAATACTGTAGAATTCTTTTAAGAAAGCTTTCCTAGAATCAAAAAATGCTTTAGAATTTATATTGGACATAGTAGGTCCTTCACAAAGCATTTCTCTCCAGGTAAGCATTTCACCTGCGAAATCAAGATCTTTTAAATAGTTAGTTAGGCTGTCGCCGTTAGTAATGTGTAATGCGGTATCACTCATTTGATTATCCTCCAACTCGTTTTACGTTAAACCCTTTGGCTTTTAAAATAGCCATTATTTTATCTCTGTAATCCCCCTGAATAATAATTTTATCATCTTTAAAACTACCACCGACGCTGAGTGTAGTTTTTAATTCTTTAGCCAATTGTTTAAAGTCACTCATAGCTCCTGTATACCCATCAATAATAGTAATAGGCTTGCCTTTACGCTTTTCGTACTTGCATAAGAGTGGATCGTCTTGCATCCATATGGCGTTATCATCTTGTGATTCAGTTGATGCCTCTGGAGCATGATCTGGAAAGAGCTGTTTGAGCTGATCTTGTAAATCCATCTATTTCTTAATCAATCCTAATTCTACTAAACGTTCATTTAAAAATTCCCCTGCAGTTATATCGTCAAACTGTTTAGGATTATTGTCATCTACACAATTTTCTAGAACATTTAATTTCATTTCACTTATTGGATGCATAAAAAATGGGATTGAATAACGCGATGTACCCCATAATTCTCTAGGTGGATTTATAACTCTATGTATTGTAGATTTTAGTTTATTATTGGTATGCCTCGAAAGCATATCGCCAACATTAATCATTAACTCATCAGGTTCAGCAATAGCATCAATCCAATCGCCATTGTGGTTTTGAACTTGTAACCCTCTTCCTTGTGCTCCCATGAGTAATGTAATTAAATTGATATCACCATGAGCTGCAGCTCTTACAGCGTTCTTTGGCTCAGAAACAATAGGAGGGTAATGTATTGGTCTTAAAATAGAATTTCCGTCTTTAATGTAATTATCAAAATAAGTTTCTTCTAGACTTAGATGTAATGCAAGGGCTCGAAGTACATACTTAGCCGTTTTCTCAAGCATCCTATAGGTCTCTTTTCCTACGGCATTAAACTCTGGTAATTCTTCTACACTTACATTATCCGGATATTCATCTTTATACTTAGAATTTTCCTCAATATATTGGCCAAAATGCCAAAATTCTTTAAGATCACCTTCTTTCTTCCCTTTGGCACTTTCTTTTCCAAAAGATACATAACCACGTTGTCCACCAATTCCCGGAATTTCATAGCGTTGTTTAGTCTCTACTGGAAGCGCAAAAAATTTCTTAATCTCTCTATATAATTTGTCTATAAGTTCATCTTCTAAGAAATGCCCCTTTAAGGCTACAAAACCAATATTTTCATATGCATCACCAATTTCATTAATAAATTTTTGTTTTCGATTTGGATCATCAGATAGGAAATCTTTAAGATCCACACTTGGAATTCTGTCCATTAGTTTTATAAAGATTTGATTAGACTATATACAAATGTAGCAAAAACATGCTTATAAAGTATGTTTTATCAAGCTTTGTAAAAAAAAGAGGGTAAATGTTATTTTGGAGGTTTTTTATTTACTTTTGAACTAACTTAAGAGATCCAAATTATGCTTAAATCTGCCAAGCGCGCTATTGATTATGATAAGAAGAATCTGAGTAATAAAGTTCTTTTGAAGCTTTATTACAATATGCTGAAACCTCGACTTATAGAAGAGAAAATGCTCATTTTATTACGTCAAGGTAAGATTTCCAAATGGTTTTCTGGTATCGGACAAGAAGCAATTTCTGTAGGTGTTACGATGGCATTAAAGCCTAGCGAATACATACTTCCTATGCATAGAAACCTTGGCGTGTTTACTACAAGAGAGATTCCATTACATCGTTTATTCTGTCAATGGCAAGGTAAAGCTAGTGGTTTTACTAAAGGACGTGATCGCTCATTTCATTTTGGCACTCAAGAGTATAATATTGTGGGAATGATTTCGCATTTGGGACCGCAATTGGGAGTTGCTGATGGTATTGCATTAGCTAACCTCCTTAAGAATAATAATCAGGTTACTGCTGTATTTACTGGAGAGGGTGGAACTAGTGAAGGAGATTTTCATGAAGCTTTAAATGTAGCATCCGTATGGCAGCTACCGGTTATCTTTTGCATTGAAAATAATGGTTATGGCCTCTCTACGCCTACATCGGAACAATACCGCTGTAAACATTTAGCAGACAGGGGTAAAGGCTATGGAATTGATGCTTTTATCTTAGACGGTAATAATATTATTGAAGTGTACTCTAAAGTAAAACGACTTGTTGAAAGTATAAGAAAGCGCCCAAGGCCTATTTTGATTGAGTTTAAAACCTTTAGAAGACGGGGCCATGAGGAAGCTAGTGGCACAAAATATGTCCCTAAAGAATTAATGGAAGCTTGGGAAGCAAAAGATCCCATAGAAAATTTTCGTAACTATCTTTTAGAGCAGAACATATTAGATAATGCTACAGATGCTGCTTATCGCGAAGAAATTAAGCAAGAAATTAATACCAATTTGGATTCTGCTTATGCGGAAGAACCCATCATTCCTATAGAAATCAATGAATTAAAAGACGTGTATCAAGAGTTTAATTTTAAGGAAGTTAAGCAAAATTCAATAGTTAAAGAAATGCGTTTGGTTGATGCTATTTCTGATGGCCTAAGGCTTAGCATGAAGGAACATAAGGATTTGGTTATTATGGGTCAGGATATTGCCGAATATGGAGGTGTTTTTAAAATCACCGAAGGCTTTGTAGATGAATTTGGTAAAGAACGTGTACGCAACACACCTATATGCGAATCTGCCATTGTTGAAGTTGGTATGGGATTATCTATAGCTGGTATGAAAGCTGTAGTAGAAATGCAATTTGCTGACTTTGTAAGTTCAGGATTTAACCCCATAGTCAACTATTTGGCAAAATCACATTATCGTTGGAATCAGAATGCCGATGTGGTAGTGCGTATGCCATGTGGAGCTGGGGTAGCTGCCGGACCTTTTCATTCACAAACCAATGAAGCATGGTTCACAAAAACACCTGGTCTAAAGGTTGTTTATCCAGCATTTCCATTAGATGCTAAAGGGCTACTGGCAACAGCTATTAATGATCCAAACCCTGTGTTATTCTTTGAGCATAAGGCCTTATATAGAAGTGTGAGGCAGCAAGTTCCTACAAATTATTACACCATTCCATTTGGTAAAGCTGCAACATTAAGCACTGGTGGTAATGTGAGCATTATTACCTATGGGGCAGGTGTGCATTGGGCTATAGAGGTATTGAAAGCTAATACTGATGTTTCAGCAGATCTTATAGATTTGAGAACATTACAGCCCTTAGATACCGAAACTATATTGAATTCTGTAAAGAAAACAGGAAAAGTCATTATACTTCAAGAAGACTCTTTATTTGGAGGGGTAGCTAGTGACATTTCAGCATTAATCATGGAAGAAGCATTTGAGTACTTAGATGCACCTGTTAAACGCGTTGCCAGTATAGAAACACCGATTCCTTTTGCATCACAATTGGAAGATCAATATCTAGCAAAATCTAGATTTGAAGAGGCATTGAAAGCTTTAATAGAATATTAAACTTTAGTAAAAGATTCTTACCAATAAAAAAGACCAATCCTAGTTGCATTGGTCTTTTGTTAAGTAAATTTTAATTTGAAATTTAATCTCATAACTTCACATTTTCTAAGTCATCATCCAAACTGTTGGATGTATTGACGATTCTTGATAATGTTCTCATAACGTTTGATTTTTGATTGATGATAGATTGTAAGAGACGTTTCTTATCTGTAACGTCTCTTACTGTTCCAAGCGTAACTTTTAGATTCTCTAGAAGTACTTGTTAATTGATTGCTGTTTAAAGTTCTCATGATTGTTCGTTTTTTAATTGATTTACAACTAATAGACGACACAAAAAAGATTATGTTACAGTACTATGCATAACATAATAGTAATTTAACAAACTTTAACAGGTTACTCTCTGATAATATCTGCTTCGGATAGTTTAAAAGGGTAGGCATCACGCACCATATCGAGTTCTGAAGGTGTTAAATCATTAACTGATTTGTTAAACTTCGTTTTTGCATAAGATTCTCTTAATTCATAAAATGCTTTAGTTAACTGGTCTTGTACAGCAATGTATAATTCATACTTTACTAGTGGGTCAATTTTAAGCGATATTACTGCACTTGTTGGATGATCAGATAATTCAGCATTTGATGCTCCTGAGCAATAACCACATGATTTCTCACCGTTGTTATCCAGAAATAGTTTTGTGGCATCTTTCAACTCATCTATGGTTATTAAATCATCTTCAACTTTTATCTCCTGTTTGTGGTTAATCCAAATACGGAAGATATTACGTTCGTTAATAATCTCGTCACAGATTTGTCCTGGAGGACATAGTTTAGGTAATTTCCTCAGTATACCCTTATCCGCTGAGATTGTGGTGGTCACTAGGAAGAAGATCAATAATAAGAATGCAATATCAGCCATAGAGCCTGCATTCACATTGGGAGTGTAGCGTCTGCTAGATTTCATATCGTTAAAGTATTGGTGAGTAAATACAAGCACAAAAACGATACCATAGCAAGTACTAAGATCAGGCTTCTGAATAATTACTTTTAAAATGTTGTTAACAATTCCTGTTATAACTCAAACATTGTCTTAATTTTGTAAGAATTTTTTTTGCACCGCTATTAATATGTCCATACAAGTACAACGCGTAGAACAAGAGTCCACCAAGAAACGACTCTATGACTATCAAGTATCAGACCTCAATCGCATTTTTGAGGTGATGGACAATGCGCCTAATGATTTCAACTTATTATATCAATTACCAACTGGTGGAGGAAAAACGGTAGTATTCTCAGAGATTGTAAGACGCTACATTCAAGATCATAACAAAAAGGTAGTGATTCTTACACATCGTATTGAGCTTTGTAAGCAAACATCTAATGTTTTAAGTGGGTTTGACGTTAAAAACAAGGTCATTAATAGCAAAGTTAAAACCTTACCAGATCAGGATCAGTACAAGTGTTTTGTGGCGATGGTAGAAACACTTAATAATAGATTATCTGATAAAGATTTTGAGCTTGACAATGTAGGTCTGGTTATTATAGACGAAGCACATTATAACTCTTTCAGAAAGCTATTTAAGTTTTTTAATCATTGCTTTATTCTTGGGGTTACAGCAACCCCATTAAGTAGTAATATCAAGCTCCCCATGAAAGATAATTATGATAGGCTTATCGTGGGTGATGATATTGCGACATTGATAAAGAATGGGTTTTTAGCTGAAGCAGAACTGTACCATTATGATGTGGGGTTAACTAGCCTTAAGATTGGTATTAATGGAGATTATACCGTTAAATCTTCAGAAGCATTATATACCAATAGCTTAATGCAAAGTAAATTGCTTCATGCTTATGAAGAGCTTGCTAAAGGGAAAAAGACACTTATCTTCAATAACGGTATTCATACCTCTAAAGAGGTCTATTATACATTTAAACGTGCGGGTTTAGAAGTTAAACATCTCGATAACACAGCCAATAAACAAGAACGTAAAGAAACTCTTAAGTGGTTTAAGAATACACCAAATGCCATTCTAACATCTGTCAGTATTCTTACTACCGGTTTTGATGAACCATCTGTAGAGACGATCATATTAAATAGAGCAACGCGTTCATTGACGCTATACTTCCAAATGATTGGTAGAGGATCGCGTATTTATGAAGACCGAAGAACATTTCAGGTAATTGATCTAGGGAATAATATTGCACGCTTTGGTCCATGGGATCAGCCGGTGAACTGGCCGCATATCTTTAAATACCCGGATCTTTATCTCGAAAACATCATTGATGATGAAGATATTGAACGTGATTTTACCTATGTAATGCCTGAGGTAATGCGTGAAAAATTTAGAAAATCTGAATCTTTAAATTTTGATGTTAAAGCAGAGTACAAAAATGTATTGAATGAAGGAAAGAAATCGTTCACCGTTATTGAACGTTCTATAGCGCAACATTCAAAAATATGTATTGAAAATAGCGAGGACGTCTACGACGCCCGCGCTTTAGCAAAATTATTACAGGATGAAATTGCTTACCGAATTAAACAGTACTCTTACTGTATTATGAATAGCACAGACAATTATAAAGACTGGCTTTTTGAAGAGTACAATAGAAAACTTCGCATCAGTTTTAACGGGAAGTTCTAATTACCAATATTTATCGTGAACATTGTGTCTTGCGGTAAAATAAGTTGATAGTCGTAAGAGTCGATCAAGTACCTTAATTTGTGGTAATCCCCATTATTAGGAAGCCTCACTTTACCTTTGGCTATATCATTTCGGATAGCTGTTAAATCAATAATTACCCATTGTGTTTTATTTCCGAAACACATCAACTCACGATAACGACGGTAAAAAGTATAAGCCTTTAAATAATCGATTACCTTACCATCATTTCCAGTGTAATAGCGCGTCCAGGAATTTATAATAGATGCTTTAGTGTTATTTTTTTCTGCCAATTCGGTCACCAAGTGCCCTAAATCATAGGCATTGTTTGAGTACGATTTAGAAATGTGTAAGGCTCCAAATTTCATTACAAACTTTGGTGTGGTCTCTTCTTTTAATTGGGAGTTATAGTGCGATATAAAATTGTTTCTCATATAGCTAATTCGATCTACATGAGAATCATTACGCCACCTAATGTATATATCCCAGCTCGTCTTTAAAGCCTCTACAATGTCTTTAGCATTGTCATTAATACTAGACATCTTATCTAAAAAACCATTGACAGATGCTTCTTTGAGAATTTCTGTATACGCAGAAATATCTTCTTCAGAGGTTTCTTCGGTTTCATACCAGTAATTCACCCTCGCTTTGGCTTCCGTATGTAAGCTCTTTATCTCGTCATAGTCTTTATGTCCCTCAACTAGTTTTAATAATTCGTCAAATAAGAATGGCGCAGCATTGTAGTATTCTTGATCGATACCAATGATATTCATATTAGCCTCTGCAGCTTTTTGCAAGAAGCGTGCATCTTCAACACCACTGAAAAAGGGTATAGGTTGAAATCTATATTTTAGATTGCCATATTTCATTAAAAACTTACTCAATTGACCAACTGTATTTTCCGGAGTTTTAGAAAGCTCAACTAGTTTCTTTGCTGAATATGGGCCAACCTCAATGATAAAGTTGTTGTATCCTTTTACTGTGGTCATTGGCAGTAAGGCTTCAAACAATTCAGAAGTAGCCTTGGAACCATGACGTTCACCATAAGCTAAAAATTGTGATTCATCAATAATGCGCTGCCATTGTCTAAGACCATCACCCTTAATTTCACCATTCTCAATGGTAAAGTAACTCACATTTTTTGCTACATATGTAGAATCTAAGATAGGGACAGCATTTTGGGCTGCAGCTGTAACACAGAGTAGCGCTACTACAATAGACTTATAAATTGTTTTCATAATAAAGTATTTAGTTGATGACCAAGTTACATGACTACAATAGGCCTAATGGGGTTTTTAGTTAAACAGAAAAAACTACACTATGAACCTGAAAATTGATTGCATGTAAAGTTTCGTATAGTGATTTCTTGGTTTGGTATAAGAAAATACAGGCCTTATAATCCGAAGTATGCTTTATAGTATTATTTCGATATTTTAGCTGAGCATGAGAAGAGACGTCTTAAAATATCATGTTTTTCTTTGGGTATTCATTATTATATCGAGTTGGATAAGTGATTATGTATATAGAGGAGCTCCTGGTTTCATGAGTAATTTTGTTTATCCTTATGCATATATAGGCATAGTCTTCAATTTGTGCTTATTAGCCGTTTATTGGATCAATTATAAATATGTATGCCCAAGATATTTAGATAAAAAACCCAGATACCGATTTATACTCGCCGTACTTATATTACTTATTGGGTTTGCTGGCATGCGTTATTTTTTAGAAGAGGTGGTTATCTATGAGATTACCGGAAAGCATAACTATGTTGAACAAACTCGAAAACTATTCTATTATACTTTTGATAATGCACTATATGCTGTAGAACCTGTGTTATACAGCACTATATTTTATTTATTAGAAAATTATATCTACACAAAAGATAAAATGCATCAACTGGAGTATGATAGGAAAAGTGCTGAACTCAATTTGTTAAAATCTCAGATAGAACCTCATTTTCTATTTAATACGCTCAACACCTTTTATACGGAGCTCATTAACACACAACCGGAAACAGCAAAAGATATCCATAGGTTGTCTGA
Organism: Winogradskyella sp.; assembly: GCA_965230605.1. GTDB lineage: Bacteria > Bacteroidota > Bacteroidia > Flavobacteriales > Flavobacteriaceae > CBDDLD01. The sequence goes on from CBDDLD010000004.1 coordinate 1,631,843, forward strand.
TTTATTGCGTTATATTACCTATGAGACTAAAAATGACTTTATGCCTTTAGAAAGTGAGTTGAAATTTATAGATGATTACAGGTACTTTTATAAAAAACGTTTTGAGGACGAGCTCTATTTAGATTATAAGTTAAGTGGAGATCCGGCCAAATATAAAATTCCGTCTATGTTGCTCATTCATTTCTTTGAAAATATCTATAAACATGGCGTTTTAAATGATGAAAAACATCCGGCAGTTATACATCTTGACATAAAAGAGGGTAGCTTAAACTTGACGACAAAAAATAGAATTTCTAAAGTTGAAAACTATACAGAAAAGGGTATAGGAAGTAAAAACTTAAAGCGTCGTCTAGATAATTTATTTGCCAATACCTATACTTTAAATGTAAATACTATAGATGACTGGTATTATAGCGAATTAAAAATACCTTTGACAACATGAAGACCATACGATGTATCATAGTTGACGATGAACCGCCTGCATTGAGACTCTTAAAGTCTTATGTTGAAAAGACACCTGCATTAGAACTCGTCCATACGACTACAAAAGCTTTAGAGGCTCTGCAAATGGTTAATGAAGGAAAGGTAGATCTTTTGTTCTTAGATATTCAGATGCCGGATCTAACCGGATTACAGTTATCGAAATTAATAGATAAGAATGTGAGTATTATATTTACTACAGCTTACCCACAATTTGCTATAGAAAGTTATGAAGTCAATACCGTAGATTACTTGCTAAAGCCCATAAGTTTTGAGCGTTTTTATAAAGCTATACTAAAAGTAGAGCAACAGCATGCTTCTCAAAAAATAACGACACCAAAACAAGAAGAAGGGTTTTTATTTGTAAAGACTGATGGGAAAAATAATTTTGAAAAAATTAAATACAAAGACATACAATATATAGAAAGTATCAAAAATTATGTAGCTATTCATTTGCCTGATCGTCAAATTATTACCTATAATTCTTTAAAAGCTATACTCACTCAATTGTCTAAAGAAAATTTTGTTCAAATTCATAAGTCTTACATTGTTTCCTTGTATCATATCGACAAAACAGACTCCTTTTCTGTAAGTATTGGTAAAAAGACACTACCAATAGGGGAGACGTATAAACAGTCATTTTTTGAATTAATTAACAAGCGAAAGCTCTGATAATTAACATTTTATTTTCAATAAGGATATAAAAAAAACGTTACTTTGAATCTAGGTACAGTTTTTGTTATATAACTTTGTAACTATAAAAATTAGCAGTGAAGCCAAATCGATTAATCATATTACTTATTCTCTCTGTGTTTAGCACGGTTGCTATGGCGCAGAAAAAGAAGAAGGTTAAAGATGCCGAGAAGAAATCGATACGTATCCCTGCTGAGGAGTCAAAAAAAGAAAAAGATTCTACACCAAATAAGATTAAGGTTGAGCCTAAAGATAAACCAAGCTTAAGTAAGATTGACAAATCAAAGGTCAATGGCCTCTCCGTTAAGAAAGAAAAATTTGTACTAAAAGAGACCGGTAAACCTTTTTCCATGACTGAAGATGATGGTCTTAAAAGTCCAGGAGAGATCTTTGAAAAGCGTTGGAATAAGGATGCGGAAAAAACCGGGATACGAAAATTTATGTCCGATCAATTTCTTGGTGAGCATCGTGTAGATACTGAATTTGTGAATATTGTATGCCGTGATCATGAATACCCAGATGGTGATCGTGTGCGCATCTTTTTAGATGACGATATTGTTCACCTTAATATTTTACTGACCAGTTCATACCGTAGAGTGAAGATCGATCTTAAGCAAGGGATCAACAAAATAGATATTCAAGCTCTTAATCAAGGGACTTCTGGGCCAAACACGGCTGAGTTCATTGTATATGATGATCAAGGAAATGTGGTATCCTCTAAAGAATGGAACCTATTAACAGGTGTAAAGGCAACTATCGTTTTTGTTAATGAAAAAGTAACGATAAAATCTAACGATACCAAGGATCAGGCTTCTAATAACTAATTGGTTTTACTTCTGAAGGCTGCATCGTTTCTAACTTATAATCTCCTATACGTACTCTAACTAATCGCAATGTTGGGTAACCGACTTTAGCTGTCATTTTTCTGACTTGTCTAAACTTACCTTCAGTTAGAGTTATAGATATCCATGATGTAGGTCCGTGGCGCTCATCACGTATAAAGCGAGGGATGATATGTGAAATGTCCACCAGAGCTTGTGCTCGGCAGGGCTTAGTCTTGTAGGGTTTACCATCGACTGATATTTCAACACCATTTTGCAGGGTTTCCAGAGCCTCTTGTGTTATAATACCATCAACCATAACATGATATTCTTTTTCAATAGCAGAGCTTGTAATATGATGGCTAAACTTTCCATCAGTGGTTAGTAACAATAAGCCTTCTGATTTTTCATCTAACCGTCCAACGGCCATGATACCCTCTGGAAAATCGTATAAGCTTCCTAAGAGTAGTTTATTACGGCGTTTACTCTGATGATTCACAAATTGACTTAAGTAACCATAGGGTTTATATAATCTATAATAGTAGTGTTTGTCAGCCATTACCAGAATGTTATAAAGCATTTTTTAAGTCGATCATCCGGATATTTCACCCAAATTAAAGGAGAACGTTTTTCTTCAATATAGGTGTTTACAGTACTGAAAGTCATATCGTAATCCAACCAATCTACATCACGATGAGGTACGATTAACCAATCTAATTTTTCAGGAATATAGAACAACAACCCTTTTAACTCATCCATTCTTTTGAATGGCAAATAAAACCCGGAAATGCATTCAGAATTTAAAGGACTAATGTTTGTATGGTCTATCCCAAGGGGCATAAACAACTGAGCCTTAAAGCATACGTTTTGTATTATAGATTTTATATCTAGGTTGTATGCATCCAAATACGACTTAGTCACGGCATTATATAGTAGAGGGAATTGCTTATGACGCAATTTATCTAGTTTATACAATAAGGTATCTTTTCTATTTGGGCCAATCCAATAGGCTAGTGGATCATCATAAGTTTCTAAAGTGTCATAGAGATAGAACTTATAAACCACTTCCAAATGCATTGGAGTTTCATTTAAATAGCATAAAGCATCGAGTTCACCAAGCGTCTGAGTTCCATCCTGTATCTGTAAATGATCACAGATCCAATTAATATTTTTAATACATCTAAGTTCTTGATATACAAACTCTTCTACAAGTTTACCTAAACGTATTTCTAAAGATGTAAAATCGTTATTAAGAGAGGCGCTAGACGTGTCAATTTCTATTTGTTGAATGCCATATACCGCATCTTTCTTCCATAAAAAAGGTGTTTTGCTATAGCCTTTATAACGTAAAATTGTTCGATCGTTCATTACCGACCTAAAGTACAATTAGTTTTTAAATTCTGATCACTATATTGGTCATCTAAACAGAATTTCATGAGTTGGATACAAACCATTAGTTATACAGAAGCCAAGGGAAAACTTAAAAGAATGTATGACCGCATTAAAGGACCTAATAATAGCTTAGATAACGTACTATCTATCCATAGTCTTCGTCCACATACCTTAGAAGGGCATATGGTGCTGTATAAAAGTGTATTGCACCACTCAGGGAATAGTTTACCTAAGTGGTACTTAGAATGCTTGGGGACGTATGTAAGCAAGCTCAATGCCTGTGATTATTGTGAAACACATCACGGCGTAGGCTTAAAGCGACAACTTGGAGATGATGAAAAGTACAAGGCTTTGTGCTTAGCGATGGAAACCGGAAATTTTAAACACGTATTAACCGATAAAGAAATAGCAGGCATACAACATGCCGTGCAATTGACTTGCAACCATTCAGAAATAAAAGAAACTGATATAGAAACGCTGAGGACATGTGGCTATACAGATGGTGAGATCTTAGAGATCAATCAAGTCGTATGCTATTTCAATTATGTAAATCGAATGGTCGTAGGTTTGGGTGTGAGCATTGAAACAGATAACATAGGATTATCACCTAACAGTAGCGATTCTGATGATTGGTCCCACCAATAGCAATACCCAAAACTTCGTTAAATACTGAGATCATGTGTTAGTGAATAAAAAATCCAACGACTTTTTATAGAAAGGATTGGAATGAAAATGATCACCACTATTGGATTAAGCCTCATACTATGGCTAAGTTCCGTAAACAACCATTATACAGAGGATAAGGCTACAGAAGATGTCAGGCAATTTATAACACTTGTTGATTATAGTAGTATTGCTAAAAAAGAAACAGCACTTAAATACATAAAGAGACACTGGGAAGATAGCTTTGAGATTATGGCTATTGAAGTCATTTATTTTAAATATGATACCACTACAGGGTTTGATCTCTTAGATATATTACAAGAAAAAACCGGATTAAAATATGGTTATGACTTCAATAAGTGGTACGAGTACCTATGGAACAAGCCTCAAGTCCTGCATAAAGATTATCATATTTTTAAATCCAAGCTTCACAAGTCCCTAGACCCACGATTTGACTATTATTTTAGAGACCGGCAGGAGGAAAGCCTTATCCGACTTGATGAAATACGTTGGGGCGGTGTAGTCCAAGATGGCATACCTCCATTAAGGAATCCAAAAATGATTGCTGCTGAAGAGGCTAATTATTTAAAAGATGATCATGTCGTTTTTGGTATTTCTGTCAATGGAGATGTGAGAGCCTATCCAAAGCGTATTTTGGCTTGGCACGAAATGTTTACAGATACGGTAGGTGGGGAGAAGGTAGCTGGAGTATATTGTACGCTTTGTGGCACAGTCATCCTTTATAAGACTGAAGTTGACGGGATTCACCATAAAATGGGAACCAGCGGATTTCTATACCGCTCAAACAAATTAATGTATGATGCGGATACACAATCATTATGGAGCACACTTGATGGTAAGCCAGTTGTTGGCCCTTTAGTTGGTCTGGGGATTGAATTCGATTATCTGAGTGTTGTTACCACTACTTGGAGCGAATGGAAAAAACGCCATCCAAATACTAAAGTATTATCATTAAATACCGGGCATCGTCGCAACTATGGGGAAGGTGTCGCTTATAAAGACTATTTCTCAACAGATGAGTTGATGTTCAATGTGCCACAATTGTCTAAGGCTTTGAAGAACAAGGCATCCATATTAGCATTAAAGTTTGAAAACGAAAAGCCATTAGCGGTAGACGTAGACTTCCTTAAAAAACATCCATTATATAAAGGCAAACATGGGAAGGCATCCTTTTTAGTCCTTACTGACCGTTCCGGAGCAAATCGTGTGTATGATACACCCGGAAATCAATTTGACCATTACGATCAAGATAAAACAGTAACCGATACTGCGGGAAAAACCTGGACGGTATATGAAGATCGATTAGAGAATGAATCAGGCCAAACCATAGCCAGACTATCTAGTTTTAATGCCTTTTGGTTTGGTTGGAAAGCTGCTTATCCCAATACGCGTCTGATAAAGAAGTAGCGTTTAAATAAATGAAAAAGCCACCCTTTCGAGTGGCTCCGTCTATTAACTAATCCTATTAGATGTCGTGCGAAGCAGTCGTCTAAAAGAACTAATTAACCCCAGTCAAATATAGATCAAAACCATAGCTTCGGTTTAATATTTAGTTGAGATGTCAAAAAATGAGACGAAAGTCTTAATGCAGAAATGAGCGTACAAAAAAATCGATAAATTGCATCTAAATTGTCCCCATATATATCAATACAAACGTTATACCTATAAATAACTAAAACGTATTATTATGTTACTGACTCAATTTTTAAAGCACATCCTTGGTATAATTTTGATTAGTTGTTTTGCGACTATAGGTTACTCCCAAAACACACTGTCATATGATAAGAGCACAGGTTCGCCAAAAGCTAATCTAGATGTTATAGAATGGCTATCGGGATATTGGAAAGGGGAAGCCTTTGGAGGTATTACAGAAGAAGTTTGGACACCACCTTCCGGAGGGTCTATGATGTGTGCTTTCAAGCTCACCGTAGACAATACTGTTAAATTCTATGAAATGGTGACCATCACTGAAGAACAAGGCACGTTGATGTTACGCCTTAAACATTTCAATAGCGATCTAAAAGGATGGGAGAAGAAGGATGAAACCGTTGACTTTAAGTTGGTAAAGGTTACTGATAAACGTATATATTTTGATGGATTTACATTCGAAAAAATATCCGATAATGAAATTAACATGTATGTCCTAATCTCTGAAGGTGATAGTAAAGAAGAAGTAACGTTTAATTATAAAAAGGTTGAAAACTAAAATCACATAGCCAGGACATCTATTTGCAGATGCCTTTTTTAATTTTTGCGGAGTCAAAAGTTTTCCATAACGCATCTTCAAATGGTTTTGGAGAAAGTTTGAATACTATGATAGATATATCCTTTTCTTTACAATAGTTATTTTTCACACTAACGTTTAGAGTCATTTTAGCTTTTGTATGAAAGGCATCATACATCTCTACTTTCCCCATAAAGTTGGCATTTGAATTCACTTCCGCTTTCGTAAATACTGCCGTTGTTTTTGGGACATCTAGGTCTTTATCCTTATTCACTGCATTCATTAACCCGTCAAAATAAACTTTGAGGTGAGCCTCTAAACTGTTGATCGTTTGTGCTTGATTTCCTTTGATATGCCAGGCAAACATATAGGACCAAAACCCTTGACTATTGACATCTGACCAACCCGGAGAAAATCGGACATCTTCATAACCTTCATAGTTGATACTTGGAGCAAATCCAATCGGAAATTTTATAATTTCTTTAGACCAAGTAGAATCAGCTTCAAATACCCCTAGGGTATCATGTTCCTGACTATATACTAAAGATGCGCATAAAATGAATAGGACAGTAGAGAGAATATGTTTCATTGGTATTGTTATGAGTTGTAATTGTTCTCAAACAATGTAAAACCTTTTGTGGAGAATACCAATTATTGTAACCACACTTTAGGGTCAACTACTTCAAAATAAGGATTGCTTTCAAATAAGTGCTTAAGCGTAGGCACATGATCAGCACCGATGATGAGGAAAATAGCTGACTCATCATAGTTTAATTGATTGATCATTTTCGTATAGATCATGATATTACGACGGTACCAACCGGCAACTATTTCAGCACCAATGAGCGTATCATCGTCATCATAGTTATAATAATCTTTACTGCCAACCTGTGTGTCATTGGCAATATAACTGGCATGAGAGGTGTCCATAACAGCATCACTATTGATCCATTTTATATAGTCGAATAAGGTAGTGCTATTTCTCAGGGAATCTTCGTCAATTCTATCGTCTTCACGCTGTACAGTACCTTTTGCTGTACCTTCAAGATAATCCATTTGATCATTTGCTTTAGCGTATTTTAAAGCTTTAGAATAGTTATAGCCATACATGCCCGGATTATCACACTGATACACTTTAGGGTGATTCAATTGCTTAGCTACTCTAAAACCTACTTGAAACATTTCGTTTTTGGCTTTAGCTATCAGCTTTTCATTGTTGAGATATACAGTAAACAAACTGTCATATTTATTTTGGAATTCATATTCAGGCTGGCGTTCAACAAATACTTTGTCCGGATTTTGATTGATTATGGTCTGGCATAAGCGCAGAATGCTTTTTTGGTGTTCATCATCAAGAACATTATAGGTGCTATCCATTTGAGCAAAATGGAAACTTCCTAATAAGTAAACCTTTATCCGATCAGTGTCTTTGGTTTCTGTGACTGTTTCAGAAGATTGTGTGCAACTTAATGCCAGGCTTAAAACTAATAGGGCGACAGATAAATGTTTCATGATCAATGACTTTGATGATTAAATCTAGCTAAAACATTTTATGCGCTCTGGGCTATTATATATAAAGGATGAAATACAGGATAAGTCCTGTGTTTTGTTGTACTTAATTTATGTCGATGTTGAAAATACTACTGAAAAAGGGCATTGACATTGGACTTGTAGAGCTTTCCGATGGGCACAATATAGTCCTGAATAAAGATTCTGTTGCATTCATATAATTTCCTGAAGCTTCTACTGAGCATTAATTACTTTGAAGGGAATTCACAGGTCTTATTAAAACGATTGTAATTACTCTTCCAGCAATGCTTTTTTAGTAAGTCCAAAAGCTTCTAAAGATTCGCTCTTGAAGAAGGCATCGATAATGACATGTTTTTGGGCTAGATACTGTGATTCTGGAGAAAACTTACTTTGTATATCACGTTTAATAACTTGAAATCGCTTTTTAAATTTCTCCTTCTCATCCGGATCTGCCTCCTGAACAAACAATTGAATCGTAGACATGACGCCAAATAGAAGGGCTTCAAGTGTTAAGCTGACTTCTTCGCGCCAATGTTTAAGATCGGCTCTGTTGAGGCCATAGGCGACTATTGATGCTTTTCCTTTTGAACTCACCACATCATTGTCGTCTTTTTTAGCCATCACCAGACCATCCGTCTGAAACTCCAGGTGATTACTAGGCTTATCTATACAGGGGTCTATTAATAATCGATCAGGTTCCTCTTCTTTGACCAATTGATGGTGATCTCTGATATGATTCCCATCTTTAACAGGGAAACGGTTTTTCTTACCTAGAGCGACCAGTTCAGTACCATCAGGAATTTCCTGTTTTGTTTTTCTATTACATAGTGGACAAGACCATAAGAGATTATCCCAATCGGCACCTAACCAATAATAACCGGGGAAAATCAAGTCTTCATCAACTTCGTCAGTAAATGGGTTGATGGCTGCTTTAGGTCTAAAGTGCTCTATATCCGGAGGTGTCACATGAGTAAAATCACTTTCACAATAGGCACATTTATTATTAAACAAGGCTTTTAATCGCTTTCGTAAGGCTCCATTCTTATAAACATCAAACTTTATATTCTTCTTATCTGTAAGTTTCTTATCATTTTTAAAATGCGCTTTATCTGCAAAGAAGGCAATCGCTTTTAAGGTTTCTACTTCTGCCTTTGTAAACTTGCCATTATTTGACAAACGTTCAAAGATACTTTCAAAGTGAGGGACAGTACCGTCAATTAAAGTCAATAGTTTAGCCCGTAAGGCCTGATCTTTAGCTGCATTACGGTCTAAGTCCTTGTTTTTTGTCTTATATATGGGAATTGAGGGCCTGTCGGGTCGATCTATCTTAATCATGACATTCGCTTTATATTAACTCTTCCACAAGGCTTGTACTTCCTTCAATGTATCTTCCTTCAGGTCTTTTAAGCTAGGTTTGGATTTACCGGCTTTATAATCTGCTATCTTTTGCTCAATAATACCAAAACCTAACATTTCGCTGACATCGTCTCCTAAGAGAACATTAAGACGTTGTCGTCCTGTAACAGGGTCTTCCTTTAAGTCATCTTTTAACTGAACTTTTAATTCCTCAAAACGCTCTTCCTCTTCCTCGGTTCGTGTTCTTAGACTCTGTAGCTGATAGAACTCACTATACTGCTTTTCGAGATCGGGGTCCATCGTCGTATGTAGCCCAAAAACAGAGGTTAATAATTGACCCACACGCATGGTTTTTGGTGATGGTAGATCATTGATGATCTCAATATTCTTCTGCTCGTCTAAGCGCATCAAAATCACCTCGCCTTTTTCTAGGCCTCTTAAACAAAGTGGTTCGTGGGTGGCCATAACAAAATTTATACTAGGAAATGTATCTCGCAATGCGGATACAATACGCATTTTCCACCGTGGATGGAGGTGAACACCAATTTCATCAACCAGTACAATGCCTTGCGCATTAAATATAGAGGGCCAGATTTGACCAAAGCCCATCATAATATCAAGGCCTAAGGCTAATATGGCTTTATAACCAGCGCTAAGATCATCTAATGGCACACCTTGCTTGTTTGGGTATAGCTTTAAACATACAATGTCATTATCGTCTTCATCCTTATCCGGATAAAAATACTGGTCGTCATTTAGCGCTAGTAGATCCGCCAAACTTTTAGCAATTTCAGGAAATAATTCCTCATCCTTAATTTTCTCACTGAGCCATTTATTACCATTTAGGAGTAGGGCAAGGGGGTCGAATAAATTCTCAATAAATAAGAAATCCTTGTCTTGATTATTTTCAGAGTCTTTAGAAAATAGGCGTGTGGACCCATACGATCGCACAATGAGTTGTGGCGCCTTGGGTGCAATTCCAAAATCTTCAGAAGATTTGGAGAATGTTAAGGTGATTGGTGTTTTTCGATCACTAAGGTATACTTTAACCCAGCCTGAATCTTCTTCCGTATTGCGATTCACAAACTTTCTGGCATCTAAACCTAACTTATTAAGACGTTCTTCACCAGATAGGGTAAGGGTAATGGCCTGCAGCACGGTACTTTTTCCTGTACCGTTTTCTCCGAGTAGTGCCATCCAGGGCTCATGAAATTCATTGGGTGTATTGGCTTCTTCATTGACAAATTTTAATTCTAGATCTTCAATGATCTTAAAATTCTTGATCCTTACCCTGGTAATCCATCGGCTTTCTCCAAAATAGATGTTTCGAGCATCCGTATTCATTTTATCTAATGAATAAGATTTTCTGGACTTCTTTTTTGGAGGCGATTTTTGTACATTGGAAACAAAAGGCGTTTCATCATTTGACTCTATTTGCATACTCCAACTATCAAAATAGGGGAGATACTCCGGGAATTGTCCTTGAGTCACATCTAAAAGCTGTTTCCAATAATTGGCCCACTTACATGCGAGGTATGAACTCCCTCTATCGATCATTTTTTTGATTAGCTCTTCCGAATTAGCCTTCAATTCCGAATTGTTATTAGAATTATTATATGCAAATAGGGCAGCTTCTAAACGTTCTAACGATTCTTTACGTATTGAAAGTAGCTCTTCACGATTTAGCCCTAATATCTTAATAGTATGTTCACCTTTCTCCGTTAATGGTACAGCGAGTTCTCTTTCATAACCAATATGTTCTACCATAAAATCTTCACGATTGCAAGGATCTATTAATAAGGGATCTTCTAATGATACATCGCCCTTAATAGAGGTGCGTTCGCCTCTCACCGGGAAGTTATTTTTCTTGTAGCGCTGATTACATACTTGGCAAGACATATACAAATTTTCCCATTCATAAGCTAACCACCAATAATGTTGTGGATCAAAGCTACCATCAGTATTCATAGACCCGCCTTTAGGTCTAAACTGATCGACATCTCCAGATGCGATTATGCCTATGACACTTTCGCAATACACACACTTATTATCAAAAAGCTGCTTTAATGCACTTTTGACTTCAGCACTGGCATAAAAACGTATGTTAAACTTATAGCGGCGATACTTACTTTTTTCATCCTGCTGTTGGTAGTGGAACTCCATACGTTCAAACTCCTCAGTGACACGATGTGACTTAAGAATTTTAGGTTCCGATATTGATGCTCTATTCGTATAAATCATAGCTCTTAGGTTTTAATCACGCGACAAATAATTATGTGTATTCTCTCTGGCAATCCAATCAAAATTCTCTTCACCAATCGCGGCTGTGGCTTCAACAAAAAGGTCTTTATCAGAATTATGATTACGAACGACATAAAAGTCGGTACCATAGAGGATATGACTGCGTAATCGATTACGACCTTTAAAATGTGAGGCTTTCTTATTCGGTGACGGTTCCGCTAAATAATTGGTGTATTGTTGAGTGTACCCTTCACCTTTCTCTAAGGTGTGGTTGAGTAGGGGGTAGATGGCTGGTTTACTAATGATGTAACTTAGATCGGCATACATATTCTTGTATTGCATTAATAGCGAGCTAATAAGGGCATACCAATCCGTATCGTGCCATAGGCTTGCTATTTTGCTTTCTGAGTATTTCCCTTTATCATTTTTCATAAATTCAATACCCACATCAGGGTCAATAATCATACTTCGACTGTAAACATCACGGTCTGTTTCTAAAAATTTCACCCATTCATCTTCACCGCCATAGTGCGCTAAACAGATCTTTAGATGATCTAAGGTAAAGCCTAATGGAGTGTCATCATCAACATAGCCGAAGAGTTGACGCACATCATCACTTTTAGCTTGCTTCAATACTTGTTTTAAAAAGCGTTCTTCCAATAAACACAGATAATTCATCGGGTGTGTAAAGTTGGCCTGCATGTTCACATTTTTGACTTGTGGCAATAGCATAGGCTCAGAGTCATTCACACGCATATCATCAAAGTGTTGCCTAAACACAGGATGAAAGTTCCATTCTTTTTTCTTTTTACCTCGGTAATAGATAGTACCCACAACACAATGGGTCATGATAGGGATATTATTCTCTGCGGCATAGCGCCAAATTGGGAGTAAATGCTCATCAAAAGGGTAGTAGCCTAGGGCCGGATACATCTTAAACCCACTGAATTTACGGTCTTCCATATAGGTCTTTACAAAACAGTTGTTGAGCTGCATACGACCATTCACAACGGTATAATCAAAGAATGCTGTGCCTTCTTCGGCAATGCGTCGTGGGTCTACAAATAGGAAAGGGTGATAGGAACCTTCACCATTATTTCTGCGATTGCTATCTACAAAATCCCAGAGCTCACGCATTTGATATTTATAGGTGTCTTTATAATCGTCTTCAGTCCAACCATTTGCTAAATTATTCGCCTTGGTTTTTAGGATATCTTTGCGAAGTTTTGTTTTTCCGGCACCCATATATTCCATATCCATGGGTAATATCACCATTTGGGAATCGGGTGGGAGTTGGTGCAAGGCACGCTGAGCAACGACTTGTTGTGTTTTATATAAGGCAAATCGCCCCATGAGTAAGTAACGTTCTAAAAGTTCCATACCTTTCTTACTCACGATCTTTTTGAAAATGGGGAATAAGCTCTTTACCGCCAACCAAATGACACGTCGGGTCCAATTGATGAAAATTAGTGCAAATAGAGCCCAAAGGACTTTCAGGACGACATGTAAATCGAAGAATAGGTAACGTGCCTTAAGCCACACTTTGATATCATTAATGACTGTAGAGGTCTCATCAGATAGACCAAATAATGCTGCTAAAAACTCGATAACATACAATAAAGCCACCAATGAAACCCAGAATACGATAATTCTACAGGGAATATTGATATACGGCCGTACTTTAATATTAAAATGGAATAACGTCCAAAAGCGTTTGCTACGACGTCTTTTGTAAATGGCATCCCAACTTAGATCAGAACCGCTTTTATCCGGAAATTGTTGCCGGTATTTACGCTTATAATAGTTTTTGGCCCAACCAACAATATAGCGCGTATGAATGAAATAATACAACGGCCATGGTACAATAGTTTTGGCAAGAAATGGCGGTACGAATTGACTAGTAAACACATGGGCATGTGCATTAATGATTTTCTTTTTTGGCATGGCTAATTTAATTATAGTATTAAAAGCATTCCCATTAATGGGCTAAATAAAAATCAATAACGTCTTAGGAGGAACTTCTATAAAGATACAATAATGTTTTTTTCAGTACTAAGAGATAGGGGGTGAATTTTATAAAATACCGGATACTGGGTAGATTGTTGTAGTATTCAAAATATTCTATTTTACATAATATAAATTATAGAACATTTGTATGTATTGAACACAAAACGACGAATACCGCTGTATTTGATATAATATCAGATATAAGAACACGTAAGTGTTTTATATCGGCGGATATTATGTCACAGTTGTTTTGTAAGCAACTGAATGTTTGTAATAGTTAGTTCCGTGAAAATTAAATATTCGGGAAATTAGTACAGGAATTTTTCAAATACGCGATTCTCGTGGATTACTACAAAAGCATAAAATTACGCCTTGTTAATAAAAAAACGTTTTTTGTCTAGAAATAACTAAAGCAAAATGTTTAAATTTGAAATGGTGTTTATGGTATGCCTGCTCGCTTGTGCAAAGATTTCATCAGCCATAATTGATAATATAAACCCTCAAGGCTTATTATCCGTCAATAGTTTACGAGCGCACAATCTTCTGGATAATAATCTTTGAACAAAGGATTATATTATTATGGAACCTATTGACTTCTTTAAACTTCAATCTAAAAATTTACACAGAGATTTTAAACGGAGAAAACCGAACTCCGACAAACAGAACAATGCTTGGAAATATGAATATGAGCCAAAGTATTTTGACGTTTTATTAGTTATGATCGACTTCAATCTTGATGAAGAAAAACTCACTTTAATGAAAGCCCAGCATGCTATTGCGCAAATGGCTGGGTTTGAAAAATGGACAGCTTTAATTAAAGCTTCAGAAGCTGATTTAAAAATTGCAAAAATTCTATATGAGAATCAACATAAAGTTGACTCACTAATGTGGTTATCTTACTTAGCCGAAGTTGAAGAAATGAATCAAACTATATTTGACTCAGAGACCAAATTAGCAATTTGTGAAGACGCTTTTGAAAGAGAATATTTCGATGATAGTGTATCTTTTGATTGTTACCTGTTAGATAAAAAATACTGATTTTGAAACGAACATTTAGAAAAGTGTTGTATCCAAATTCAATCATCCACTGGATAATTACATTTGTATAGCCTAAAATATGGTCGTTCCACTCACCTATTGTTTTGACCAAAATTTTATGAGGCCGAATTATTATGTTTAATAATTTTAATAAATTATTTTTGAATTGGTTAAGTATAAATTCTACAAATGATATCAAAACCTGCTGAATTTCAATCTCTTGATGACTTGCTAAATGCAACATACAATGCAATTTTAAGCAATGGTCAAATGGTTGAAAGTAAACGAGGTAAGAATTATGAAATAACTCAATTTTCAGCGACTTTGTTAAATCCAAGAGCTAGAACATCAATGTCATTGGACAGAAAACTAGTTAAGAGCAAATTTGCAGAATTCGCATGGTATTTATCTAAAGATAAGAATCTGGATTACATAAAGCCGTATATATCTGCTTATAATTTAGAAGAACAAGAAAATAGAAAGATACTAGGTGCATATGGTCCAAAAATTTTTGGTAGTTCTGGAACTAGCAAATCCCAATATGAAAGAATTATTGAACAAATTTCTAAACGGAATACAACAAAACAAGCTTATTTGACCATTAGTGATAAGAAGGATTATAAATATAGAGAAGATCAATATTCTAGTCCACCTTGCACCATTGGACTTCATTTTCTAGTAAGGGATAATAAATTGAATTTAACGACTTATATGCGAAGTAATGATGCGTACTATGGCTTGCCTCACGATCTATTCTGTTTCACGATGTTGCAGGAATTAGTCACATGCAGAACTAACCTATCTCTAGGGAATTACACTCATATAGCTACATCAATGCATATTTATGAGGATAAATTAGAGAATATTCAAAAATATTTGGATGAAGGCCTACATGAACCTATAGAAATGCCATCTATTGACGATTGTAACAATTCAATATTAGAGTTGATTTCAAAGGAATTTGATTTAACCATTCAAGAATCACATCTTGAGAGTTTGAATGATTATTGGAAAGATTATGCTTTGTTCTCTAGCAAACATCATTTAAATGGTGATTTTGACTCTGAGTCTTGGTTAAATAGTTTTTCAGACGCCAATATGAAATTAATTGCGACTAATAGTATAGCTAAATAAATGGAGATAAAAGAACTAGAAAAATTATGGGCTAAAGCACAGTTAGATTTATTTGGTAAACAAATAACAGGAATTAAACTAAATGTTTTAGCAAAACAAACTTATGATAGCATAAGACGGATAGAAATATATAAAACATATAGTTTGAGGGCTATACAAGCAGTAGAAGAAAATAAACCTTTTATTTATACTTCTAACCCGTTTATTTTAGCTCAACGACCTGATTTAACTATTAGTGATAGAGTTTGGATAATATACCTAGCGACATATTTTGGAAAAAGTAATAAGTCAAAGTGGACTTTATTTAATAGGGCTTCATTTGACAATAACAACGAATTGATAACATTTGATAAAATTCAATCAGATTTAAATAGCTATTTTAAGTACCTAGATAGTTTAGATTTTTTTGATGGTTGCACTTATTCCAATCATAGAAAATATACAGCGAAGAAATTATATGGTGAAAAGGGTTTATTTAGGAGTATTGAATATTTTGTTAAAAATATTGAATCTTATGTAACTGATGGTGAAATGTCATTTCACGATATGTATAAGCTTGCACAAAAAATACCAAATTTTGGACGTCTTGGAGGGTTTGATTTTACAAGTGCATTAGTTAAATCTGGTTTGAATATAGCTGAGCCAACATCTATGTATGCAGAACACAGTACTGGACCACTTCAGGGTTTAAAATTGCTATTAAGATTAACTGGTAGTAATACCTCTATGGCATCTCAAAAAAAATTAGGTGTAGATTTAATGGATTGGTTTTCAAGGAATAGTAATATATTCATGGTTGGTCAAGTTTTAGAAGATTGTATTTGTAACTGGCAAAAAGACACAACCAATTATATCCGTTACACAGGCTAAGTTATTAAAAATCTACTCTACGATATACCTTTCTATACCAACTATAAGGTGCTAACTTTTCTCTATGTATCTGCGCAACGATTAACGAAGCAGAAATATCATATTTAACCGCTAAAGAAAGAATATCATTGTAGGAATTACATCGTCTAATTTGAGTTTTAATATTATCTGGAAATAATAAATTTTCCACATATTCATTAGCTTCTTGCTCTTCATAAATATTTTCATTCTTCAACGAAGCCAACTGAAACTCATCATCTGAATAGTGTATTAATGGATACTTTAGACTGTGCAACAAGCAATGTGATAATTCATGTAAAAAAGTAAACCAGAACGCTGCATTATTTTTATACCTATCAGTTATTACAACTAAACGATAATCTTTCAATAGTTTCTTGGTAAATCCTGAAACACCATATCCAGCCTTACTAGAAACAAATAAAACAGCTATTCCGCATGAATTACATAGTTCCTTGATTTTATCTAATATGTTAGTAATACGATTTACCTTTGAGTATGAGATTATTTCTGGAAGCAATTGACTCAACATTTCATTAGAAAATTTTTCAATTTTCCCATCATAAATTAATGACTCTGCTTCTTTTTCACAGTCTCTAATCCAATTGGCAATATTAACTGGAGACGGTTCAAATCTTTGCGTTCTACTGTATAAGATTTTTGGGCTTTCAAAATAATCCAAAACTAAGTGTTCAAATGAAGAATACTGAAAGTCATTTAGCAAATTATTAATATCAGTATTACGTGAAACACATAATTTATCCAAAGTCAATTTGTATTCAGAATAAATTTGTTCATTAGACCTAGCGGTTTCTTCAAAATAATCATTATATCTATTTGCCCAAAATCTTTCTGAACCACCAAGAATTTGAGATAATTGATAAACAATCTTTTCACTTACTTCTAATTGATCATGTATAAGCTTTCCAAAATCTTCTGTACTTAGGCTTAAGTTTTCCCTAAAAAGCTTAATATCTAAATCTAAGTCTGATACTCTTCTTAATATTGTAGCGCTTGGCGGAGAAGCAATCTCAAATTGATAGTCCATTAATTCTTACTTATATTTTTGTTTTTTCGTTAAGTCTGATTGTAAATCAACATTTATAATTCGGATAACCTTAATTCTTTCTATTTGATTATCTGTTGGGTTTTTATACGTACTAATTATACTGCAAATAATTTTGAAGGAGTTATATTCAATAGTTAATAGATTATCTTCTTTATCTATAACGTAATTAATTGGTGAATCTATTAATCTAGGTGCTGCTTTTAAATCTGCTATAATCCCTCTAATATCTTTAATCTCTTCGATAGAAAAACTTGAATTAACAGATCCAGGTCTAAGTAATAGACAACATTCTCTGACATCATTATTTTCGTAAGATATAAACATACCTTAAAATTATAACTTTTAATTTAAATTACTAACTAATTTACTACTCTCAATTTTTATTCCATTACACACACATTTTCCCCACTACTCTACCCTTTCAAAAAAGAGTGTTCCATTAACATTGTAAAGATACTTTGTGCTAAAATTTTTTGAAGAAACTGTAGTAACAACTTTCGCTTTTATCCAAAGCTCAAGTTACATAACGCTAGTACATTATGAAACAAAATGTTATCATAATAAGTCGTTATGTAAAATTGCTTTGAAACGATAGAAAATCGAAAATTATTGCAATCATAATTATTTAGGCAATCGGTTCTTTATGGTTGCAATTTGCCCCATATGGTTTGCCGAATGTTCCATAACGTGGTACCAAATATAATGGTAGTTGAGTCCGTCTTCTATATTTGATGAGAACCAAGCATCATCTTTAGTTTTGAGTTCTTTCAGGGTTTTTTCACGGACTTCATCCCATAAATCCAAATAAAATTTGATCGGGTGACCTTTGAGTATGTTTTTTACGTCTTGATTAATTTCGCCTGCGATACCAAACCGCTTTCGCTCATCTTCTGTCCAATCCCGACCCTCTAATGTCGCTACCTGATAATACGATTCCGTAGACACCAAATGCATGATCAATGCTCCTATGCTATTCGCATTATCATCATATAAGAAATCCGTTTGCGATTGGTCTAAATCCTTAACTTGTTCGGTAATCCTGTCTTTTAAGTCTTCTAACATATAGACCATTAGACCAATCTGTGGTGAATAGCCCTCAACGGATTTTAGTTCCCCTTGTGCGTTTAACAGGAGTATTGGTAATAAAAGCAGTAAAAGGCTGATTTTTGTTTTCAAGGATTTCATAGTATCGTGTTCAAATTAATAGATTGATATGGAAAGGTATTCAAAGTTACCATTTCTGACTATCCATTTGACAAGGTTTTAACATTGTGTAGATTCCTTCTATCCCACCTATGGAATGAGTTTTCTTAAAAAATATGACTAAACATCTAAAAATGTACACTTTACGTATAAATAAGCATTTTATTTCTTATCTTCCACTTATAACCAATACCTATATCATGAAATTATTTCCAATTCTTAAGAGATTTGTACTTCTTAGCCTTTTTGTTTTTGTACTGAGCGCCTGTAGTAGTGATGATAATGATTCAGCCCCTACCGTTTCCCAACAACTCGTTGGTAAATGGCTGGTACTTTCCATAAATGGTGTTCCGGCCGATCTGGCTGGTGTGATGCAAGATGTAGAATTTAGTAGTAATGGTGATTATCGCGAGGTAATACAAAATGGCCAATCCATTATTATTGATGGCATTTGGTCCCTCGCCGAAAATGATGTGGATATCACTGTTGAAATTGACAACGGCGGCGGTACCAGAACTTGGTCTATTGATGCAATTTCTAGTACGAGCTTAACCCTGATTGATGTCGATATACCCTATGTGTTTGAGAAAGAATAGTTTTTAGTCAAACCGAAGCCCGACTCAATTAACTTTCAAAACGTTCTCAAGTCCATGTAAAAAAGGGCTCAAATGCTATAAAACAATCTGAGCTTCTTAAATACTGTTTTGTTGTCTACTAATCAACTAAGCATATATAGAATCTAAAGTATCGATAAATACCTTTTCTTAAAAAACAAAAACCCAAGAATCTCTCCTTGGGTTTTATCTTTTATAATTGTAATAAGTTTATCTAATCCTTATCCCCTTCTACATACTCATAGCCTTGGTTAATGCCTTTTTCTAGTGCAGGCACACCACGGTCCATCCAAATCGGTTTAGGCTCGCCCTTGAGGTAATGGTCAAAGAACTGCGCCATTCGGATATTAAAATCGATACGATTTTGCCATTTTAGTGGCCAGTGCGGTTCACCGTTATAGTTTAAGAACCACGAAGGCTTCCCTAAACGTCGTAAACTCACAAAGAACTCAATACCCTGATACCATGGCACGTGACCATCAGCATCATTATGCATGATTAATAGTGGGGTATTGATCTTATCGATATTAAAGATCGGTGAATTTTCCACATAGCGCTGAGGGTATTCCCATGGCGTACCCCCTATCCGACTCTGTGTATGCTCGTATTGGAATTGGCGGCTTAAGCCTGTCCACCAACGGATACCTCCATAGGCACTGATCATATTCGGTACCGGTGCTCCGGACTCAGCCGCTTTAAAAATATCAGTCTTAGTCACTAAATAGGCGATTTGATAACCACCCCAGCTGTGCCCTTGCACACCGATATTATCTTTATCAATAAAGCCTTTGTCGATTAAGGCCGTGATTCCCGGAATCACACAATTAAAAGCACTTTCGCCAGGATAACCATCGCGGTAATACACATCGGGGTTAAAGATCACATAACCACGACTCGCGTAGAACGGATAATTGATGGTGCTACGTCCATAAGACGGTGCACGGTGACGGTATAGACCATCAGAGCTCTTCTCATAGAAATTCACGATCATTGGGTACTTCTTATTAGGGTCAAAGTTCTCCGGCTTAATCAGCATCCCTTTTAATGGTTTCCCATCAAGAGACACCCACTCTACCATTTCTGCCGTTCCCCAATTGTAATCTTTTTGCTGCGGATTGGCATCTGTGATTTGTTTCGGTGATTTAAAATCGAGATTTGAACTCCATAAATTTGGAAATTCTGTGAAGGACTGTCGCGTAAATAGCATGCGCTCCTTTTTATCGTTTTGTGCTAACCAAGGACGACCATAACTGTATGGGCCTTCGATAAGTCCTTTAACGGTTTTCTTTTTCGGATCGTAGCTCGCATAACCTCCATATTTATTCCCTTCATTAAAGGTGCTTAAGAGCCACGATTTACTATTCGAAATCGATCGCTCTTCATTATCGACTCTAACGTAACGGTAACGTGTGTTTTTAGATCGACCATTAGTAAGGTTTTCAGAAGCCCCGGTATCCGGATTAAAGGCCCAGATATCATAACGATCATAAATTAAGAATCTAGCATCATTTTCAGTCCATCCTGCAAATCCATAACTATACGGATCATCCGGATAGTCGTGTAGTTCATTGTAGAACTGTCGTCCTTTGGTGAGTGCTGTATACTTTAAGGTTTCCAAATTATAGGTAAACCAGGTACTGTCTTTACGGCTATACCCATAGAGGTACTTGCCCTTAGGACTCATAGAATTCCCACCATAGACCTTTTTAGCAATATCAGTACGTTGACCTGTAGCCAGGTTCACACGTTGTAAATCTCTAGGGTATTGCGCGGTCCATTGGCTTTGAAGGCGATATGGTGTTCCATTACCAATAACCGCATAGGTACTATTCCCTTCATCACCATAACTCATGGAGTCATAGTCCGGATTGGCAACTTGTACCATTTTGTTGGTGTTAAAATCATACACCGTGGTAAATGCTTTTCGTTTGTCTCTGTTCACATCCAATTCCTGAACCGTATATAATCGAGGTTCATCATAGGTCCAGACTTCCACATTGACAATTTCTTCATCAATTAGAGAGGTATCTTGCACAATAGGCTTGGTTCTTAAACCAAAGAATAAACGTTGCTCATTTTTAGAAAACTGTAATCTCTGATCACTAGACACTAATAGTTTCGTCCCATTATCTTCAGAATTCACAATAAGCGTTGCCTTATCAGCCCCTTGATTCCAGGCATAAAGCTCAGGCTTTTTAATGAGGCTCTTGGTAGAGTCTGCATTGACCACAAACCCAATACGATTCCCGGATTCTGATATGCCCAATTGCGGGTATTTGGTTTTCTCATGACTGGCAAATAACAGTTGGCGTGCTCCAGTCTCTACATTATACTGATAAACACCACCTTCAAACTTATCCTTCTCACCTGAAGTCGCATAGGTTAAGACCTTTCCTTTTTCAGCAATACGATAACTATGTACAAACTTTAAGGTGTCTTCTGCCCCATTGGATAATTGACGGATTACCAAATGAAAACCATTATCTTTAGATACTTTCTTTGGTTTCTTCTTTTTGGTCTTCATCGTGTCCTGCTTCTTAGTTACAGCTGTATCCTTTTTCTTGGTCGCCGATGTGTCCTTCTTTTTCTTAGGGGGTTTCACGGGTTCCAACATATACGCTACAATACCCGACCATTTTTCCGGCATGCGGTAGGACTTTATATTCGGAATCTTCTTAACCGATTTCTTATTAATATCATAGATCACCAAAGTATCTTTTGGCATATCCTTCTTTTTTACTTTGCGGCGTTTCATTTCGGTAATGCTATCTTTCCAGGCATTCACCGTGAACACCACATATTCGGAGTCATACGAAAAGCTTCCTCCTATGCTTCTTTCATGAGACATTATAGGGTTGCCATTAATATCTAAAAGTTGAAGGGTTTGATTACGCTCCTCTTTATCTAAACTGTAAAGGACATAGTCTCCGGAATTTGAAATATTGACATTTCTTACGCGGTTCCATAAGGCTTTGTCGTCATGCTGCATGACTTTTTTCTGTGCCGTTACTGATGATGTAAGACACAAAACACAAAGAATTATTAAGATTCTCATAGGTTCTATTGGTTTAGTTTTTATTCTCATATCCGCGACCTGGAGTGTATGGTGCGCCTGAGTTGATTAATTGTTGTTCTAAGGCTTTAAGATCATTATTAAAAATGCGTTCCATCTTAGCTTTAATAGCGGTTACTTGTTCTTTGGCTATGGCATAACTATCACGATGCGTCTGCGTTGGCGTAGCTGTAGAGTACTTTTGCTCATAGCCTATAGATCCTAAACGACTCGCCGGAGATGGTGGTTGATCCATATCTAAGCGACGTTTTACCGGATCTCCATACATAGCTAATTGTACCTCGTCTAATTGATCTTCGATGGCTTTTACACTTGCAGTTAAATTGCCTACAGGTTGCTCAGCACGTTTAATGGCTGCCTTAATGTGTCTTAGTTTATTTCTAGACTCAGACATTAAGCGTTGGGTAATACTCATATCGGCTTGAAGCTTTGCCAATGCTTTTTGAAAGGCGACTTTTTCAGCACGGTTTTCAGCAGGCATCTCTACATTATCTAATGCTTTAACTTCAAAACTGACTGGTCCAGTAAGTGAACTTAAGACACCATCTTTCAATAACCCCATTTCTACAGTGTAAGTGCCAGGGGCTACAAGTGTACCTTCATCACGTCCACTAAATGGATTGTAGAATGATGATCGATTCAAATTGATTGGGTTTTGAGGCACATATCTCAAATCCCAATGGAACCTTTGTACACCTTTACTAGCTGATCTGAATTCCTTTTTAACCACTTTACCACTAGCATCTTTAATGGTGAATACCAATTCCGGTTTATTTTCATCACCTTCTGCCTTAAGAGCGTCATAGTTAGGATAAGGCGTGTCCTTGCCTTCTTTTATAAGTTTCTTTTCTTTCTTTTGGCGTTCACTCTTTAAGGATTTATAACTCGAATTATAATAGTAAGTAATCATGGCTTCAGGGCCAAGATTTGCTGCTGTATAGAAATTATCTCCTTGGAAGGATTTTCCCGGTAACCCTAGAGGACTGCTTTGCTCCCACATTAGTGCAGTTCTTACTGGATAAATTTTAGCTTCATCAGTTGGTTCAGCATTTTCAATAGTTCGTAATACCGAATAGTCATCCATAACATAAAAACCACGCCCGAACGTACCGAGTACCAAATCATTTTCACGTTCTTGAATCGCAATATCTCTAACGGCAATCGTTGGTAAGCCATTCTTTAACTGTTTCCAGTTTTTACCCTGGTCCGGAGAGAAAAACGCTCCAAACTCAGTCCCTACAAATAATAAGTTACGATCAACATGATCTTCTTCAATCGCATAAACGCTACCACGTTCCGGAAGGTTAGATTGTATGGCCGTCCAGCTAGAACCTTTATCCGAAGACTTAAATACATAGGGCTTGAAATCACCATATTTATGGTGGTTAAATGCCACATAGATGACATTCTCGTCGTGCTTAGATAAATACACACTATTCACATAGGATTGGTTAGGAGCTCCTGAAATACTAGCTATTTTTCTCCAGCTTTGCCCTCCATCTTCAGAGATATGTACCAAACCATCATCGGTTCCTGCGGCTAATAAATTTCTGTTCAATGGCGATTCTGAAAACGCAACAATACTTCCATAAAGTGATGTTGACCCATTCTTCATCACTGCATCAATACTGACCACACGATCGTATACTTTTAAGGTATTTCTATCAATTTGCTGTGAAAGATCGTCACTAATCACATCCCAACTGTTCCCATAATCATCAGATCTAAAGACTTTATTTGCTGAAAAATATAAACGGCCCGGGACATGTCTGCTTACTACTAGAGGTGCATCCCAATTGAAACGATAGGCATTTTCACCTTTTCTGGCTTTCGGCTTAATACCTACTGTTTCACCACTCTTTTTGTCAAAACGTACCAATCCACCATACTGCGATTGTGCATAAACAATGTTTGGATTATTAGGATCGATTTGCGACTCGAAACCATCACCACCATTGGTAATAAACCATTCCGAGTTTCGAATACCATGATTGGTTAATACTCTTGAAGGCCCTCCAATACTAAAGTTATCTTGAGTTCCTCCGTATATATTATAAAATGGTGCATCATTATCTACAGCCACTTTATAGAATTGCGTCACGGGCAAATTCTTTTTAAAATCCCATGTTTTAGCGGCATCAAAGGTTTCGTATATACCCCCGTCACAACCAACGACCCAATGTTTATTATTGTGTGGGTTAATCCACATGCAGTGATTATCCACGTGTTTTGTGTCTTCACCAACGCGTTGAAAGCTTTTACCACCATTATGTGTGACTGACATCCAGGTGTCCATAGAATAAACCGTGTTTTCATCAACAGGGTCTGCGATGATTTCCTGATAGTAGTTTCCACTCGTCACATGCGAGCTACGTTTCTCCCAGCTGGCACCTCTATTGGTAGAAGCATAAAATCCACCTTTTCTATCAGCAGCCTCAACAATAGCATATATAATTTCAGGATTTGCTGGCGATATAGCCAGTCCGATACGACCTAATTCCACACCCGGTAACCCTTTATTGATCTTTGTCCAAGTTTTACCACCATCCACACTTTTGTGCATTGCAGATCCTGGTCCACCACCCACATAGGTATAGACATGACGACGTCTTTGTAATGTAGATGCATAAAGCACATCAGGATCTCTTGGATCCATAACTATGTCATTTACTCCGGTATGCTCATCAACTTCAATGATAGAGTTCCAGGTCTTCCCTCCATCTTCTGTTTTATAGAGACCTCTGTCACCACCTTTACTCCATAAAGGCCCTATAGCAGCGACATAAACGATATCTGAATTTTCAGGATGGACTATAATCTTTCCAATATGCTCGGAATTCTTAAGCCCCATATGCTTCCATGATTTACCACCATCGGAAGACTTGTATATCCCATCACCATAAGCCACGGAACGCTGATTGTTATTTTCACCGGTACCAACCCAAACTACATTTGGATTATTAGGATCCATAGTGACACAACCTATAGAATAAGACCCTTGCGCATCGAAAATAGGCTTGTAAGTCACTCCGGAATTCACCGTTTTCCATACACCACCGGAAGATGTAGCTACATAATATTCAAAAGGATTGCAAGGGTTAAATGCAAAATCTGATATACGTCCCGAAGTTAGTGCAGGACCAACATTACGCCATTTAAGGCCTGAAATGCTAATCTTTTCAAGAGGCGTTTTGTCTTCTGATTTCTTTTTGGATTTTTTTTGGGCATCACAAACTTGGCTAAAACTGAGTAGGAGGCCAAGCACTAGAGTTAGTGTTTTTTTCATTAGTTAGGATTTCTAGATTGGATTAGTTTTCTAAAGTACGAAACATCTAATTGATTTTAATGTAGCCTGAAAATATTAACATTTCTTTCAAATTTCGGCACTATCCACAATTGTCTATTTCTACACCATAAAATTAATAATTTTATATATTTGCAACTGAGTTGCATTTATAATCATAAATATAGATCAATACGTATCATGAAAAAGCTCATCTTTTTTTTCCTAATATTTGCCTTTGTTTCTTGTAATCGTATACCTGAAGAGAACCGTGTTCTAGTCAAAGAAGCATCAGATTCAGTTCTGGTGGTGAGTGTTCCTAAAGCACGCTGTGTCAATTGCCAAGAGGTGATTGAAGGCGGGTTACAAAATGAAAAAGGGGTTAAACAATCAATTCTTAACCTGCACACGAAGGAATTATCTATCGTTTATGCTCCTGATGTCACTTCTCCAGAAGCACTTAAAGAAAGTGTAAAAACACTAAAAGGTCAGATTCCTTGCAAATAATAATGGAGTAAAATGAAGAAGAAGCTACGTATTACGATTTTACTTTTTGGAGTATTGCTCATGCTTTCCTCAACGAAGCACCCTTTGAAGCTTACGTCATCTGAGATTAAATACAATGCTAAGTCTGGCAGTTTACAAATGGAATGTAAAGTTTTTGTTGATGACTTTGCACCGGCGGTAAGTAAAACACTATTCAAAAGTATTAATACCTCTAATCTCTCTGAAGCTGATAAAAAAAGCATTGAAAGTTATTTTTCAGTGAAATACAAAATCTCTATAAATGGCAAGAGCCTACCACTAAAATTTGAATCCTACAGTGTGGAGTATAATGTGATGAGTATAAAATTTTCTAAGAATTACATCACGCTAAAAAAGGGAGATAAGATTTATATTGCAAATGAATTGCTTTTTGAAGAGTTTGGCCTCATGCAATCTAACTGGGTAACCTTGCGCATACCCCCTTTTCTTTCGAATTATAATTTTGAGTGTAAGTTTGAAAAATTCACCTATTCACATACTTTTTAATCCTATTATCAATGAGTAACTTAAGTTCTTTTTTTGTAAATGGATGGGAGCATATCGTCGATATCAATGCTTATGACCATCTATTATTTGTAATGACATTATGTGCTGCGTTTAAATTAAACCAGTGGAAGCAAGTATTAATTATAATCACTGCTTTTACTATTGGTCACAGTGGAACTCTTATTCTAAGTGCTCTAGACATCATTCCAACCAATCCAAGGGTCATCGATATGTTGATTCCATTCACCATAATGATCACAGCTATTGCAAACATCATGTATTATGGTAAAGAAGGTAAGTTTTCGGGTAATAGGGTGAAATATGCCATTGCGCTTATTTTTGGATTGATCCACGGCTTAGCCTTTGCGAGCAACTTTAAGTTTATGTTGTTTGGCGATAGTATTCTTATGCCTTTATTCTTATTCAATGTTGGTATTGAAGTGGGGCAATTATTTATTGTACTCCTTTTCATGATTGCTTTATGGTTCTATACTAAAGTGATTAAAGGCGAGCATATGAAATGGAACATATTCGTTTCCGGTGCCGGTTTTGGAATTGCAGCTACGATTTTCTTAAATGCAATTACTGGAGCATAAAAAAAGTGACTGCGTTTTCGCAATCACTTTTTATATCCCATAGATACTATTCTAATTCTTAATGAGGCCTTGCCCTTCTATCCATGGTGCTCCGGCTTGCTTCAGACGTCTTTCAATATCAGGGAATGTATTTTCAATGATATTTGTCAACTTAGCCTTTACACCTTGTAATTGATTCTTTGCTCTATTAAGTGCCTTTTTCTGGGTACCGGTTGGTCCGTAAGTATTCGAAAATGCACTAAAAGCAACACGATTACCATCATTAGGTGTTGGATTAGAGCGCTCTCCTATTTCACCTTTTATAGGATCTCCTTGTAACTCTTTCTGAATAGCTAGTAAACGTAATCGAGCATCATTGATCTGCTCTAATAAGGCATCGTTAGGCGCCGTAGTTTTATTAGCTGCACGTTTCATCGCTGCTACTTTTTGCAGTTGATTGGCCATCATTAAATTGGTAGCCGTAAGGTCTTGCTGGAATGCAAATACAACGTCTCTGAACTGATTAATTTCATCAAATGATTTTCTAGGTAACGCACCATCGTACATCGGTACAACCTTAAATTCAGTTGGGCCTTGTATAGTGGTTGTAACACCATCAACACGTTTTGCTAAAGTTACAGTATAAGTTCCAGGTGTCACCATGATGTTTCCACCTCCGAAACCATCACCGCGTTGCGCAAGTCGTTCGCCTCTTTTATTCGGGTAGTTCAGTCTCCAATTCACACGATTAAATCCTTTTTTGTTAGTCCCCTTAACCGTATTAACTATATTGCCATTGGCATCTTTAATAATTAAAAGTACAACAGGCCCATCTTGATTCTTTTCATTTTCTAGAGTCTCCCACCCCTCAAAACCTGTGTCTTTTTTTCCTTTTCCTTTACGAGCATCTTTTAAAGACTTCACCTTATCTGACATGAAATAAGTAAATCGTGCTCCAAAAGGCGCATTTGGTGCTTTATATTCCGCATCACCTTGACTACCTACTCTACTCGATTGACGATACCAATATGCATCTTTAATAGGGAATAATGTCGCCTCAGTAGACAGCATGGATGAATTAAAATTACGTATTGGCGTAATATCATCTAAGATGAAAAATCCACGCCCAAAAGAAGCACCAACCAAATCATTCTCTCGTCTTTGAATTGTGATATCCCTAAACGAAATTGTAGGCACGCCACTTTTTAGTTTTACCCAATTTGTACCGCCATTATAGGTGAAGTAAATACCGTACTCTGTAGCTGCAAATATTAAATCCTTATTCACATGGTCTTGAACCAATCGCCATATTAAAAGACGGTCAGGTAAATCACCATTGATCAAGCTCCAGCTTCTTCCTTTATCTGAACTTTTAAGAATGTACGGCTTGTAATCGCCATATTTGTGATTGTCCACCGCAGCATAGACGACATTAGCATCAAATAAATCAGCACGAACATCATTTACAAAAGGCACGTGTCCTAATCCTTTAATATTGCTAAGTGTATACTTACGCCATGTAGCTCCTCCATCTTCAGTAGTTTGAATCATCCCATCATCAGTACCTGCATAAATTAAACCTTCTTGTTTTGGAGACTCTGCTAAAGATGTGATGGTGTTATAGTTTGACATTGCCAATACATCCCAGGCATTATCCCAGCTTTGTTGCTTTCCATAAAAAGGGAGTGTCTGACGGTCTTGATTCAATGTGAGGTCTCCAGAAATAGGTGTCCAATCATCACCTCTATTATCTGAACGCCAAACACGTTGTGATGCAAAATAAATACGTTTTGGGTCATGTGGGCTCACCAAAATTGGTGCATCCCAATTGAAACGCTCGAAAGGATCCCCTTCTAATGCTTGAGGTTGAATGAATACTGTTTCTCTTGTTGTTTGATCTATACGCCATAAGGCACCTTGTTGAAATTCCCCATAAGTAATATCAGGATTTCCTGGCTCTATAGCGGATTGATGCCCATCTGCACCTAAGGTTTTCCACCAGTCTGAATTAGCAATTCCATCTGAATACATTGTTTGTGATGGCCCGCCATGAGATCCATTATCTTGTGTTCCACCATAAATTTTATAGAAGGGTTTTGAATCGTCTACCGCTAATTTGAAGTATTGCGTAATTGGTAAGTTTCTTACATACTTCCAGCTCTTCGTTAAGTCAAAACTCTCATACAAACCACCATCAGTGCCAAATAACACATAATTAGGATCAGAAGCTTTGAAAGCCATGGCATGGCTATCCACATGCTTATTACGTTCGTTCATGGTATAGAACGTCTTTCCATGATTGTCTGAGATCAGCACGCGATTGTTCATTAGGAACAGCTTTCCTTCATGGTGAGGAGACGCATACAACTCCTGATAATAATGAGGTCCGGTACCACCGGAAACTGCATCGGACTGTTTAGTCCATGAGGCTCCTCTGTTCGCGGTCATATACACACCTCCTTTTCTACGATCTAATTCGATTGCTGCATATATCACATCTGGATTGAACGGTGAAATCGCCAATCCAATTTTCCCCATATTTGATGAAGGGATACCTTTCTTTAGTCTATTCCAGGTTTCACCTCCATCTATACTTTTGTGTATCCCTGTTCCCGGGCCACCTCCTAAATATCCAGCTACAGTTCGATGGCGTTGCCATGTAGCAGCATATAGTACATCAGGATTTCTAGGATCCATGACTAAATCAGTAGCACCTACCCATTCACTATCGCCTAATGTTCGCTTCCATGTCGTTCCGCCATCTGTTGACTTATACACCCCACGTTCGCCACCAGAGCTCCATAAAGGCCCTTGAGAAACGGCCCAAATGGTATTAGAATCTTCCGGGTGAACCACTATTTTAGATAAATGCTCAGAATTTTTAAGACCCATATTTTTCCACGAAGCTCCATCATCGTGACTTACATAAATGCCATCACCAAAAGCAACATGACGGCCGCCTACATTTTCACCTGTGCCAACCCATATGGTATGTGGATTGCTTGGGTCTATAGTAATTGCACCAATAGAATATGACTTTTGATTGTCAAAAATCGGTTTCCATGTTGTTCCCGAATTAGTCGTCTTCCAGACACCCCCGGAACCGACGGCTACATACCAAACATTTTCATTATTAGGATGAATAGCAATATCTGCTATTCTTCCAGAAGTAAATGCAGGCCCAACATTTCTGAGTTTTAACCCCTTAAAGGTGTTATCATTAATTTCTTGGGCATGTAATGGAGCCATTATTAGGATAAGGAAGCCCCATAAAATTCCTAGTTTCAAAATTGATTTCATCTTTAAAATTATATTTAAGTTGATTAGTTGTTTGTAGTTATTAGTAACCGGCTGCCTGACCATCTTTACGGCTTTCAGATGCACCGTGGTATACTTTGTTTATTGCATCCCATAAAATCGCTTGATAACCTCCATAAATACCTCTAGCAGTTCCAATACGATGTCCCCTATCCATTAATCCACGAACTGTTGAATATGGTATCCCAGACTCTAAACGTATGGTGCCCGTATTATTTGTGACTTCTCCCATAGGGCTTGCTCCTCCCGTATGATCCCATCGAGGGGCATCACCAGCTTCTTGTAAATTCATACCAAAGTCGATAAGATTCATGACAATTTGGGTATGTCCCATAGGTTGAAAATCGCCTCCCATTACTCCAAAGCTGACAAATGGCTCACCGTCTTTAGTAATAAAAGCCGGGATAATCGTATGAAAAGGTCGTTTCCCAGGTTCATAGGTGTTGGCCTGTCCACGTTTTAGGCTAAATAATTCGCCACGATCCTGTAGCATAAATCCTAATTTTGGAGGGACCATTGCAGAACCCATACCTCGATAATTACTTTGTATCAATGATATCATAGTACCTTCACTATCTGCTACTGTCATATATATGGTTTCTCCAGCAGAAATTTTACCGGCATTATAGCGCCCTGCTCGTTTCCCAATCTGAGCTCTTCTGCTTTTTGCATAATCATCAGAAAGTAATTGCTCCACCGGAACATCAAAGAAGTCCATATCAGCATAGTATTTTGCTCGGTCTTCAAAAGCTAATTTTTTGGCTTCTGTGAATAGGTGCAAATGTTCTGCACTCCCAAATTCAATAGATGAGAAGTCATATCCTTCCAAAATTTGTAGCATTTGTAGTGCTGCAATACCTTGCCCGTTTGGTGGCAATTCCCAAACATCATATCCTCTATAGTTGACAGATACAGGTTCTACCCATTCTGATTTATGTGCAGCAAGGTCTTTTTCTGAAAGAAACCCTCCTTGTGCTTTAATAAATGCTGCAATGGTCTTAGCAATATCGCCCTTGTAGAACGCATCGCGCCCTCCTGCAGCAATTTTACGGTATGTTTCTGCTAAATATGGATTCTTATAAATTTCTCCTTCATTAGGAAGCTTCCCTCCATTCTGCTGTATATAGGTATCCGCAATATTTGGAAACCCTCTAGATTCATAATAAGGAACAGAGCGTTGCATGTACCACGCAATGAGTTCAGTGAGAGGAAATCCTTTTTCAGCATAATCGATGGCCGGAGCCAGGATTTCTGTCATGGGTTTTGATCCGAATTTTTGATGAAGTTCAAACCACCCATCTACAGCACCGGGAACACTAACAGGCAAAGGGCCAAGTGAAGGAATTTTACTCATGCCCTGCTCTTCAAAATACTCTAAAGAGAGTGATTGAGGTGAGCGACCGCTAGCGTTAAGCCCATAAAGCTTTTTCGTTTTTCCATCCCAAACAATGGCAAAAAGGTCACCTCCAATACCACAACCTGTAGGCTCCATAAGCCCCAACGCTGCATTTGCAGCAATGGCTGCATCAATAGCATTGCCACCATTTTTAAGGACATCGAGTCCAATTTGAGTTGCTATAGGATGACTAGTTGCCACCATTCCATTTTGCCCCAGAACCTCTGAACGCGTTGCAAAGGGTTCACCTGTAATTCGGTCTTGAGCCGATGAAAATTGAATAAAAAAGATTAGGGAAAAAAGATAGTAAAAAAGATATCTCATGTTTTTTTGTTCTAAAGTACAAAATATTAGAGTCTATTAACTTATCAAATTTTCCTTTTAAGAGTAAATTAGCATCCTAAAAGCCTATTTAGTAGTAAAAAGAGTTAGTTCAGCTCTATTAATTTTGAACCGACTTAAAATCCGTAATCATCTTAACAGATTTTAACTCATCGGCTTTTTTCTTAATGATACTGTTATTTCTTAGAATACGTCCATATTCAGCATTCAAAAGTTTCGTATTGTTTTCTATACCAGGGCAATTGGAGGCTTGTCTAGCTAACTGGTCTTTTAGCTGTTTGAGCTTAGCAATTTCTTCTTCCTGTCCTTCGACTTCCTCTACCAAGCTTAAGATACGATCTTGATGAATCTGAATAGAATCCGTTAGCTTAGCAATCTCGCCTTCGCTAGTCTTAACGTTTATGCCGAATAATGACAATTCTTCTGAGCGATTTAATAGCCCTTTGAGTTCATTTCTAAATAAAAACAATGCTACTACAGCGAATAAGGCCCAAATTAAAGTCTTATAAGGAAATCCAGAACTTGTTTTTGCATTTTCATCCATGATATTAAAATTTTGAGGTTATCCATTACACCTTACATTTGATACTACATATTATGATGTGAAAACCAATAATAACATACCCAATGCGGGGTAATTCTTAAAAATTGAGCTATTGTTACAGTTAAGGGAGAACTATTGATTTCTGATAATCAATGGCTTAGTAAATATAAGGAAAATACAACACTAAGACCCTAATTACCTTTTTCGCTTAACACTTTCTAAACAAAAACTTATTGTTTAGGTGACTTTTCCATCTTCTTCAAAGCTCCTAAAACCTATAATTTAGTCGTTTTGAAGTCAAAACAAGCCATCAATGGGTAAGAGCAAGAAAATTATTCTAACCGGATATCGTGATTTAAAACAAAAAATATCTAGTGAATCTTCACAATCCTTACGTGAATCCCTTAAACAATTTGGAGACGATTTAGAGTTTGGTTACAAGTACGCCCCTGACTTAGAGAAAGACCCAACCACCATGTTTGCTGCCAAAGCAATTATAGCTGCAGAACATCAAGACATGGGTGAAGACGTGTATCAAAATGTCACCGGGGGTAAAAACTTCACACGCGAAGGTGTTTTTGAATTGGTCAAGAAACTCGGTCTAGATATGAAACGTTTTGAAACTGATTTTAATGATGAAACCACCGAGAAAAGGGTTTATGAAGATATTGCAGCAGCCAAGAATTCGGGGTTACATGTATTTCCGGGACTTACTATAGATGGTATGCCGTATAAAGGTGCATGGGATGATAATTCCCTCTTTAGCGCCATACGAAAGCGAGGAGCCAAACAAGCCCGAATTGCTATGGATAGCTTTTTTGAATGGGGTGCTGCGGCCGCTATTGTTTTGATTATTGCTACTGCCGGTGCATTACTACTTGTAAACCTTGGTTATAGTGAGCTTTATGAACACTGGAGACATACCGAGCTTGGTTTCTCATTTGGAGGAAGTCGGTTTACACTGCCGGTTGAAATCTGGATCAACGATTTTCTAATGGCCATATTCTTTTTATTAATTGGTCTGGAAATTAAACGGGAAGTTTTAGATGGTGAACTGTCTGATGCTAAAAGTGCTGCCATGCCGGTTATTGGTGCTATAGGTGGCATGGTGATCCCCGCACTTATTTATATTGCAGTCAATCTTGGAAGTAGTACTGCTAACGGATGGGGAATTCCCATGGCAACAGATATTGCTTTTACGCTTGGGTTGATGGCTTTATTAGGAACCCGTGCTCCACTGTCTCTAAAGATTTTCATTTCTGCACTAGCCGTTGCAGATGATTTAGGTGCTATAATCGTTATTGCCTTATTCTACGGTCACGGATTTCATATTTGGCCATTCGTAGGTGCTTTATTGGTCATTGGTCTTATGTTCTTCCTCAATCGCAAAAAGGTTTTCAATATTGCTATTTATGTTGTCTTAGGGCTGATACTTTGGTTTTTAATTTTCAAAAGTGGCTTGCACGCTACCCTAGCTGGAGTAATTACTGCTATTCTAATTCCGGTACGCGGTAAAGCTGATCTCTCTTTAATTGCGCAACAAACCTCAATAATATTCAATAGGGAAATTGGAAAATCTGATAATCAAAATCAAAGTAAAATAAGTCATGGTTCTTTGGAAGTGCTAAAAAATGCCATAGAACGATTACGTGAGCCTAGCGAATATTTAATGCACTCACTAGAAAAGGTGGTGAACTATTCCATTCTACCACTTTTCGCATTTTTTAATACAGGTATCCTAATTTCCGGTGGGAGTTTTAATCTCATGGAGCCTGTTAACCTTGGTATTTTACTAGGACTATGTCTTGGTAAACCTTTAGGTATTGTAGGTGCATGTTGGATAGCCTCAAAGGCTAAGATTGCACAATTGTCATCAGAGATAAGCTGGAAGGCATTACTTGGCGGAGCTTGCCTGGCTGGGGTTGGCTTTACAATGTCGATCGTCGTAGCTTCAAGTGCTTTCAAGGATAATCTCCTCACTTCGGCAAAAATCAGTATTCTATTAGCATCAACATTGTCTGCTGTTATAGGCTTATTGATTCTTAGATTTAGTTCTAAGAAATAAGCTTTAAAATATCGCTATTTTACAGATTCTGGACGCTCAGATAATACAATATCCTTTTGCGCTACATGAACTCCATCAACCAATTTTGTAGTTAAAATTCGATCTGTTTGCTCATGCTTAGCTAAACGTCTTCGGCAACGCTTCGTTAATAAAGGATCTTCATCAAAAATAAAAGATTCTAACTCATAAGCTTGTTTAGATGGTGCTTTAACTAAAGGAAAAATTTGTTGTAATCGGTTATAGCGTCTGTTATTTCCTGGAATAAAAGTGTGAAAGGTGTACTTCCCATTTGCATCTGTTTTTACCCAGCTTCTATGAAATACATAACGCTCTTCACCGGTTCTTCGTAATTGGAAATGTCCATCCTCATCTGGTTGTTCAATATAAATGATAACACCTTCAGCTGGAGTTACACCATCACTTTGATATACAGTACCGGTAAGTTTAAGTTTATTAGTTTTGTTTCTATAATCAGGGATAGTGTCTGTAGGAAGCATTTGAGCTTCTTCTCTATCGTGAATAGGATTATTGTTTTGAGTGTTTTGAGCAGAAACAAGATTAACAGTGCTATAAAAGCAAATCACTAAGAATAGTACAACGGCATTTTTCATGTCTAATACGATTTGGGTTACCTCAAAATTGCTATGAATAAATGATAAACCCTTAAAAATCATATAAGTGCACATTTTTTTACGATAAACAGGAAAAAGGTGCAAAATTTAACGATGAATGGCATGAGTACTTGAATAGCTGTGCGCCAATTTTTGTCAAAAAATAAGTCCATACATATGGCGTTTTAATACTAAAATTGACTCGATATTTCGCCAGAAAAGCATCAAGTATTTCATCGAATAAATATGCTTTTAATCCATTATTTATGCAGTTTATCCATGAAATTTGCACTTAAAGTGTTAAAATTTATTCGTTAAAAAACATGAATTTTAGTTGTTTTTGCGATTTTTTTATATAGATTTGTTGCAAATGTCCTTAATCAAAACTAAAAACATGAAAACTAAACTTACCCTACTTAGTACAATTTTCATACTAATGATGAGTTTGAGTCATGCTCAAAAAAAAGGGGATTCTCAAAGCATTATTAGTGGTAAAGTGAGTATTGCCAAGTACCACAGCCGAGATGCCCTTAAGAAAATGCCTAAAGGTGATTTACTTACACTTTATATAGAACGTATTGAAGTTATTGTAAACATTTTACCAAATATTGCTTTTACTACAAAGCCAGGAGTTACTATGAAATCTTTAGGTATTCCTGATACCAAAGACAATAAGAAAGCCTTGAAAGAAAATATTGAAGCGTCTAACACGTATTTTGAGAGTACTATAGAATTTCAGAAAAAGATTCTACCCTACTCAGACACCAATGACCTCATAGCCGCCATCCTATTTTATGAAGAAACTTTAAAAGCATTACATACCTATAATGATTTTAAAGATTAATCTCTAATGGATTCCTACCGTTTTAAAAAACCTTGATCATTGCATCGGGGTTTTTTTATAGCATTAAAATACTTGATTTACAGCCTGTTCTCCTCTCTTCTTTAAAGTAATCTATAAAATAACTGTTTTTTTGTAAGTTTTTTCTGAATTAGATTCAAAAATAGTGCATTTCATCGAAATTTATTGTATTTCATAGGTTTTGTTCATATGTTTGGTACTATAAGTCATTAACCCCAAACCTAACATAAACTAATTTGACTGTTATGAAGAATTTACTGAAGACAGCGCTTATTTTTCTGCTTGTTGTAAATGGCTCTTTTGCACAGCAAGAAAAAGGAATCATTGGATACGATAATTGGTTAGATTCATGGACTGAGTTTAGACCTAATCGAATAGATTACGGAGAAGCCACAGAAATACTAAGTGGTAATATTACAGACAGTACTACACTAACAAAGCGAAACACTTACTTACTAGTAGGTGACGTCTTTGTAACTAACAATGCAACACTTACTATAGAACCAGGTACTGTAATTCTTGGTGATTTTAAAAGTAAAGGTTCATTAACAATAAGTAAAGGTTCAAAACTTATTGCTGAAGGAAAGCAAACAGACCCTATCATCTTCACATCTAACCGAAGTGTTAAAAAACCAGGCGACTGGGGAGGGTTATTTGTCCTCGGTGATGCGCCTATTAATACTTATGGAAATCAATCCTCATTAAATTATGGTTTACGCCCATCTAGCTTTGAAAGCATAAGCTATGGTGGTGATGATCCGGAAAGTGACTCTGGAATCATAAAGTATGTAAGGATTGAGTTTGCCGGTAAAAGAACGAAAGCATCTGAAAACCTTAATGGATTAACATTAGCCGGTGTTGGTAATAAAACTGTGGTTGAGAATGTGATGGTGAGTTACAGCGAAGGTAATGCATTTAATATCCTTGGAGGTGATTTGTCTATAACAAAAATGGTATCGTACAAGAACAGTCAAAACGATTATGAATTCAATTATGGTACACAATGTAGAATCACAAACTCTTTGGCAGTAAGAGATCCTTACATGTCGAGTCCTGATGGTTCAAGATGCCTTCATGTACTTTCTTATGACAATAAAGAAGATGCAGATCCTGCAAATAGTCAAACATATGTAAATGCTATGAACCTCACTTTAGTTAATGTTTCTGAGAATTTAGAGTCAGACATTAAAATTGGTTTGGTAAATGAAGCTATCTATATAGGAAGCGATGCAGCTTTTGTAATTGATAAAAGTGTGATCTCAGGATTTAATCCGGCTGTGATCTTAGACGACGCAATCAAAATGAATGAAGACAATTTAAGACGTATTGAATTTGTGAGAACCTACTTCAACAATTGCAATGGAAATATCTTCAGAAAGAACTTTGATAACAATGATGATTTAGAAAGCTGGTATGGCAGTAGAGCCTTTAACAACTTATATTCTAAGGGTCCAGATTACGAAACATTTATTGATTCAGGTAACAAGAAATATCCTGATTATAGATTGAAGGTAAATAAGATCATCGCATCTAATGATTACGACGACGACGATGATGATTAATGGTGAAGTCATCAGTTAATATAAATCTAAATACATCATTAAGATAAATAAACATAATAGCCTATAGTATAGATAATTACAATTTAACAAGAATGCTCAAATCTAACCATGTACAAAAACTTATCATAAGTCTTTGCTTTTTATGTCTTTCCCTACAAGAAGATGTAAATGCACAACTGGTCATTGGTAGTCCTAGCTTAGGATTTAGTCAGGCCTGTGCTAGTGATGCGTTTAATTCTTACAGTACAACATTTGTGTTTTCTCCAGAATCTGCAGTGAATGGGTCTAATCAGTTCACTATAGAGTTGTCTGATGCTGATGGTGATTTTGCGGATGCAACAGTAATATATACATCACCAACCGGTATTACCTCTTCTCCTGCAACTCTTGACTTCTCTATCCCAGAGACCACAGCAGGTGAAAACTATAGAATCCGTATTAAAAGTAGTTCGCCAGTTGCTACCAGCGCACCATCTCCATCTTTTGCCGCATACTACAAACTTCAAGACTCACCATTTACCATAAACAACTTAGTGTCTACTGGTGCATTTTGTACAGGAGGGACATACCTTCTAACAATTGATAATCCGGGAACAGGGAATAATGACTCGCCGCTTAATTATCCGTCATTGACCTTTAACTGGTTTAGAGAAACAGGACCAACAACCTCTGAGTTTATTGCAGAAGGCAATAGTTTAACCGTTAGTGAAGAAGGGACATATTTCGTTGAAACCAACTATGGTACTTGTACATCGAATTCTTTTTCTAACCGTGTTACTATTACTGAAGCTAGCTCTGGCACTGCGACTATTACCATTGCTTCTAGCTTAGGAAACCCATATTGTCCGGAACAAGGTCTTACCACATTAAATACTATTGGCGGTAATAGTTATCAATGGTTTAAAGATGGTGTTGAGATTCCGGATGCTACGGAACAAAGCTATCAAACTAATGAGTCTGGCACCTTCTCTGTACAGGTAGATCTCGGTGAGTGCTCTGCATCAGGAACTATAGACTTACAAAGTGAGCTCTTTGATGCCGATATCAATGTGGATGATATCAATCAAATTGAAGATGAGGAAACCTTAACAGTTATTATAACTACTACAGCTTCAAGCCCAGTGTTTGAATGGTATATGAATGGTCAATTAATAGCTGGTGCAATACAAGATACTTATGATATTACTGAGCCTGGTAATTACAGTGTAATTGCTACTGAAACTATTGGATGTGAAGGCTCAAGAACATTCGAATTTGTAGTTGAGGAAGCATTTCCGAATGTTGCAAAAATTCCAAATATCATCAGCCCAAATGGCGATATGATAAATGATACATGGGTGTTGCCATTACAATATGTAACTGGCACAGACACCGAAATAGTGATATACAATGCACAAGGTAAAGTTGTATTTCAAACTAAGGACTATCAAAATAATTGGCCGCAAGACGATTTAAATCAAACTAGCGTCAATCAATTGTTCTATTATATCATAACTACAAGTGATGGTACTGTAGAAAAAGGATCAATAACCATATTAAAATAAAATGAAAACACGCCTTATGATCCTAACCATAATAATCACTTCGATTCAAACCACATTTTCTCAAGAAAGTGACGGCGTGGCTTCTTTTGACTTACCAGTGAGAAATGCTTTGGTCTTTAATCGTTTTGCTATCAACCCTACTTTCACTTTTGTTAGAGAGCAAAACAAATACATCAGTTTTAGCAATAAGCGCGAATGGGTACAATTTGATAACGCACCTGTAACCTTCCTTGGGAGCTACTCTGGACGTTTTTCAGAAAATATAGGAGCTGGTATAGCAGCTTACCAACAAAACTTTGGTGTGCTAACTACATTTGGTGGCCTACTTAATATGGCTTATAACATTAAATTAAGACAGTATACTAATCTAACCTTTGGTCTTAATATTGGCGCCTACAGTAGTGGTATAAATACTGGAAATGTGGTTGCAAATTTTGATGACCCTTCCCTACAAAATGTGCCGTCAAACTTTTTAATGACTGTAAATCCAGGAGTTAATTTTGGAACAGAATTTTTAGACTTTGGAGTATCTTTAAACAACCTTGTGCTCTACAACTTTGAAACTTCAGAAATGATTGAAGAAGATCCTGAGCAAAGTATTCGTGCGCACATCATGCACACAGGTTACTTTAATGGTAATGGCATCTTTGACAATGCAAAGTTTACCGGTGCATTATTTTCAGATTTCAGACAAGATGAAACTGTATTCTCCGGTCTAGCATCCCTTAGTACTCCTAAAGGGATATGGGTACAAGTAGGTTATAATACACGTTATGGTGCATCGGGGGGATTAGGTTTGAACATCACCAAGAGTATCGCCTTAGAATACAATATTGAAAAAGCGATGGGCGACCTCAATGACTTTGGTCTATCGCATGAATTCACTTTGGCTTATAGAATTCAATCCAGAAACAATTATGATTATAGCGGTGATGATGAGGTTGCAGCAGTATTTACAAAAAAACGTAGAAAGCCTGTAAAACCTTCAGATGAAGAGCTTGCCGGGATTAGAGAACGTGCAGCACAACGACGCGCTCAGGCAAAACTAGATCGCGAAGCTGAAGAAGCCGCTCAGTTGAAAGCAAAAGAAACTGAAGCAGAAAAGAAACGACTTGCTGAAGAAAAAGCTAAAGAAGATGCTGAGATTAGAGCAAAACAATTAGCAGAAGAACGTGCTAAGCAAGAAGCGGAAGCAGAAGCACAAAGATTGGCAGAACAAAAAGCCAAAGAGAAAGCACAAGCTGAGGCCAAGCGATTAGCCGAAGAAAGAGCAAAGCAAAAAGCGGAGGCAGAACGATTAGCAGCGGAGAAAGCAAAGCAAGAAGCGGAAGCCGAAGCACTGAGATTGGCTGAGGAGAAAGCTAAGCAAGAAGCTCAAGCAGAGGCGCAACGATTAGCTGATGAAAAAGCAAAACAAGAAGCGGAAGCCGAAGCACTACGATTAGCTGATGAAAAAGCCAAGCAAGAAGCTGAAGCTGAAGCACAGCGATTAGCCGCAGAAAAAGCACTAGAAGATGCTGTGTCTAATCCTAAGGATGATAATGGAAAATCACTACTAGAAGCTGCGCAAGCTTCAGAAGCCTCTAAAGACAAACAAAATAAACTTCTGGAAGATTTTGAGGCTATGGTAGAAATCAAAAATAAAGACCTTAAAGACTTAAAAGAAGAAAACGATTTAAGTGATCAGGGTATCACAGTAGCGCCAAGACCATTTAAAAGCGTAACTGCTGAAAACAATAAGTTGAATGCAATAAAATCTGATCTTGATCAGGTGATTGATGAACTTGGTGATAATATCGAAGAATTGAAATCACTTTATGAAGAGCGTACGCGAATTCAAACTATAGAATTGGATGAAGTTAGCTTATTCTACAAGAAAAAGCTCAAAGACCTATCTGATGAACAATCTAAGGCGCTACAAATCAAGGAACAACTTGAAGCACGATTAGAAACCATTAGAATCGCCACTGAATTTGAGAAGAGACGACGTATTAAACGCGCAGAGTATGATAATAATAAGGATAGATATGAGCAAGATAGAGCTGCATTAGAAAATATAAAGCGAACTACACCATTGAGTAATACGCCTTTAAAATCTGAAGACTTTGACTTTGGGGAAGCCGGAAATAATAACATCCAGATTTTAAAAGGTATTGAAAATGCTAATAATGGTTACTACCTCATTATTGCTGTACATAATGATATATACAGCAGAAATGAGTTTGTGAAAAAGGTTGTGGCTTCTGGACGTACCAACGTAGATTTTTTCTATGATGTTAATACTAGCAAATATTACATCTATTATGACAAGTTTGGTAGCATAGAACAAGCCAATCAAGCAATGGAAGCTAAAGGAAACAGACCGTATAATGTTAAAATGTCCCTCGTGAAAATAGAGAATTAGATTAAGCCATTTTTCACTAGTTCACCGCCTCAACGAATAGTGAAAAATTAAAATTAAGTGTTATGGAAAAACCTACTTATTCAAAAATCATAATTGTTGCAATGGCGATATGTTTTGGCGTGTTGTCGTATGCACAGAATTATGTTCCGTTCACACCGAGGTTCAATGAAGATTTAAAGGGTGATATTGTATTAATTGGTAACAACATCCTAGGACCAAATAATGATCCGTTCAATGATGGAACAGTGTATAATCATAATGTTGATATGCGTTATATCGATATCGATGGTGATCCTACGACCTTTAGTTCGTCTAGTGCCGACTTAGAGATTCCAAATCCAAACTGTTACAGAATTATTTATGCAGGGCTTTACTGGGGAGCCGTAAACCCGGGTAGCGAACCAATAAATCAAGTAAGGTTTAGAGGACCTGTTGGTGGTTATAATGATATTACAGGTACTATAATTTTTGATGCCAATGGCAATACAGTTGATGGTGGAGATAGTTTTTCATATGCTTGTTTTGCTGATGTTACAGATATTGTTACAAGTTTTGGATCTGGTGTAGATTTAGGAACATATACTGTTGCTAATGTCTCTTCTGGTGAAGGTGAAACAGCCACTTTTGATCCATATAACGGCACAGGACAATCTGCAGGTTGGTCACTTTTCATAGTCTATGAAGATCCAACCCTTCCGGGTAAATCTATTACCAGTTTTGATGGTTTTAGTGCCATAAGTGTTCCCGGTAATAATCCGGCTTTAGATATTCCTGTTGATGGATTTAGAACTGTACCTGCACCAGCACCGGTAAGAGCAAACTTTGCTTTTGCAACACTTGAAGGTGACAGCCCAATTTTAGGTGATCGTTTACGATTAAATGGGATTAGTTTATCTACAACGGATAGACCGGTAGGTAATTTCTTTAATAGCTCGG
The DNA here is from genome assembly GCA_965230605.1 of Winogradskyella sp. Lineage (GTDB taxonomy): Bacteria > Bacteroidota > Bacteroidia > Flavobacteriales > Flavobacteriaceae > CBDDLD01. The sequence goes on from CBDDLD010000004.1 coordinate 1,674,764, forward strand.
TAACACAACTTGATGCGACACCTGTTGATAACAGGGTCCCAAATAGCACAAATACACTTGGTTTCGATACAGGTACCATAGCCATTCCAAACCCTGGTAATGCTGTTATTGCCAATGATGCTACATCGGGCACCATACGATTAGAAACAAGTGGAGATACCTACTTCCCTTACTTCTTTGCTTTTGCTGTTGAAATCATTGAACCCAACATTGTCCTTACCAAAACTGTAGAAGACGATGCCGGAAATGATATAGGTGGCCAATTGGTAGACCTTGGGGCGTCACTAAATTATGTCATAGGCTTTCAAAACACAGGAAATGACAATGCCACTAATTTTCAAATTAGAGATATTCTCCCAATCAATATTATATATAACCATCCGGATGATCTTGTGTTACCACCTGGTGTAACTGTTGCTAGTTACAATCCGGTAACACGAGAGTTGATTTTCGACATTGACAACTCTTTGGTTGAAGAGAACGATCCGGTTTATGAAATTCGGATTGAAGTACAAGTGGTAGACACCTGTGGTGATCTTGCAGATGCCTGTTCGAATATTATCAACAATCAAGCTTTTGCTACTTATAATGGATTCTATAACCCAACATTCCAAATTACTGATGACCCAAGTATTAATAGTAATACGGGATGTTTATTAACGCCACAAGCGACAAACTTTTTAGCAGACTTGGATTGTGAGTTCGTTGAAGAGATTGTATTGTGTGGGGATAGTGTAGAATTAACAGCCGCTGATGGATACGACTCCTACACTTGGTCTACAAGCCCGACTGGAACACCTGTTATAGGAAATACACAAACGATTACCGTAACTAATACAGGCACTTATTATTCATTCAACAATGCTATTGCACCATGTCAGTCTATAGAACAGCAATATGTTGTCGAACTTTTTGGAGGTACTATTGAGAATCCAGTAATACCATATGCAGATGAGGTGGTCACCTGTCCTAACGATGGTAAGTTATTGCCTAATATCTTTTTATGTGGAGCTAATGACACAAGATTCATTGAAACCAATATCACTGGTGTACAATCGATTATATGGGAACAATTGGATGAATCTAGTTGTCCGGCAGTTTCTGATCCAGATTGTGCGAACGAGGATGACACCTGTACATGGAATCAAGTGGGTACAGGTCCAGATTTTCTAGTAAATACATCAGGTCAATTCCGATTAACAATAAACTATGAAGGAGGTTGTTTTGTACAGTTCTATTTCAATGTTTACCAAAATGTATTAAATGCTTCGGTAATAGCTACAGACATCATTTGTACAACACCAGGAAGCATTACTGTTATAGATGTACCTTCTGGTTATGAGTATAGCTTAGATGGTACTAACTACCAAACAAGTAATGTGTTTACAGTAAATACACCGGGGACATATACGGTATATATCAGACAAGTTGGTGTACCAACCAATCCTTGTGTGTTTACAGTTCCCGATGTCTTAATCAGGGATCGTGACTTTAGTGTTTCAACAACTGTTTTACAACCTTTATGTTTTGGTGATAAAGGAAGTATACAATTGGCTGCAAATGATGTGGACCCTCAATACACGTTTACTATAGAAGAAAACGGTACTTTGGTAAATACAGTTGGACCTGTTGTAGAAAACACACATACATTCGAAAACCTTAATCCGGGAACCTACACGGTAACTGTCGAGACTGAAAATGGATGTTTTCATACAGAGGATGTTACAATAGTTGAGCCTCCATTGTTGACCGTAACAGCAGCAATAACTGCACCATTAACATGTAATGACGGTGAGATTACCGTATATGCTGAAGGTGGAACGCCTCCTTATTTCTACTTTATCAACAGTACTACAGATTTCCAAACTGTACCTGTGATTGTAGTAACAGCTCCAGACACTTATAATATTACAGTAGTAGATGCTAATAACTGTACCGCAGAAACTACGATATCTATTGATGCTACCCCGGGACCAGAATTTACAGTAAACACTACAGATATCTTATGTGGTGGCACTGGAGATACCGGAACCATAAGCATTGATGTAACTAATGCCAACGGAAGTAGTATAATGTACAGTATTGATGGTGGTGCTACGTTTGTTAGTTCATCAGTATTTACAGGATTAGTAGCCGGAGATTATGATGTGGTTTTAGAATATACTTTAGGGAATTCAGTATGTACAACTGATCCACAAACCGTTACTATCATTGAAAATACAGCAGTTTCCGGAACAGCAGAACTTACTGCAAATTATACTTGTGCCGGTGATGGAACTATTACAATAACAGGTGTTACAGGAGGTAATCCTCCATATGAGTATAGTATTGATGGTACTAACTTTCAGGCTAGTAATGTATTTACAGGCTTAACACAAGGCACATATACTATCACTATACGAGATGATAATGATTGTACATCTATCACTAATGATATTACTATAGATGCATTAGACCCACCAACAGACATGGATTTCTCTAATTCACCTATAACATGTCCTACAAACACCAGTGATATTACTATTACAAGTGTCACAGGAGGTACAGGAACTTTAGAATATCAAATTATTGCGCCTACAACTGCTGCAACACCATACCAAACCTCGAATGTATTTACAGGTTTATCACCAGATACCTATACCTTTCAGGTACGAGATGAAAATGATTGTACCTATATTGAATCTTATACTATAGATCCAATCCCAGAGCCAACAGTTAATGTGGTATTAACGGAAGGTTTAGATTGTACAGTAACTCCGGATGCAGAAATTACAGGAACAATCACAGGTACTGCACCTTATACTTATGCGGTATCTATAGATGGAGCTGCGTACACAGCATTAGGAGCTACGTCAGCTACATTTACTTACAATACGTCTGTAGCAGGTACATATCAATTTGAGATTACAGATGCCAACGGTTGTATTGCTGAATCGTCTATAATTACAGTAAATCCAATAACACCCCCAGCTTTAAGTGCTATTGTACAAAGTGAACCTATTCTTTGTCATGGTGATGCTAACGGTGCTATTGATATTACTATAGATACCACAGTGGGAACACCACCATTTACAATAAATGTGAATAATGATACAACTGGAACAAACTACGGTACTCAAACCTCTGGTTTACCTGCCGGAACTTATACCGTTAGCATTACGGATGCAAATTCGTGTTCTACAAGTGAAACTGTGGTTATAAATGAGCCTGACCCAATTATTGTTGCACATAGTTCTGTAGACATTACTTGTGGTCCCGGCGGTGTATCACAAGGATCTGTGATTGTGGATTCAGTTACTGGAGGTACAGCACCTTATAATTATTTTGTAACAGGAACTAATGGTTATAACAATTCAGAGCTTAATGCCACAGGATCGACATCTGTAAGTTTTGATGTTGTGGATTTCGGGCTTTATGAAATCAATGTTGTAGATGCTAATGGTTGTTCTGTATTGGTTCAAGATGTGTTAGTAGCCTCACCTCCTACCGATTTAGATATTAATGTGACTGCAACTGTAGATTGTAGTACCGGTGGCGAAGCTGTAGTAAGTATAGGAACAACTCTTGTAAGTTCTGGTCCTTTCTTCTTCAGTATTTACCAAGGACCTATTTCAGTATATCCAAATCCACCAGGATCATGGATCCCTGAAGACTCACCTGGAAGTCAGTCTGCTACATTTACAGGTTTAACGCCTGGAGTAACATATACATTCATTGTTTATGATCAATCGACGAATTGTAGCTACTACGAACCGGCGACGACGCCTATTCCAACAAATTCAACATTGACGGCTACAGCAGTTAGCGCTAATAATATTACGTGTACAGGCAGTGATGACGGTAATGTATCATTTACAATTAATAGTGTTTACGGATCGGCTGTTGATGTTACTTATGAAATATTTGACGCTCTATCTTTAATTTCTACCGGTATATCCGGTACAGGAACTGTTAATGCCAACGGGACTTTAACTGTAACTGATTTAGGTCCATTACCTTTTGGGAACTATTATGTGTCTATTAGTGAGACTTCTGGTCCAAACGCTGGTTGTGGTATTGTTACTGCACCGTTTAACATTACAGAATCTGCAATTCTTCTAGATTTATCAGTTTCTGTAGATCAGAATGCAAATTGTAATCCAAATTCTGGACAGATAAGTGCTATTGCACAAAACGGTACACCGCCATATCAATACCAATTGACAACAACAGCTACTGCCCCGCTTCCAACTGATGCAGGATGGGCTTCAACAAGCACATTTAACGTAGATGCAGGTAGTTATTATATTCATGTATTGGATGCATATGGTTGTATCATCACTAGTTCAGAAACTATTGTTGACTTAGATAGTGAGCCAATTATTTCTGCTATAGTCGATAATCCTTGTACATTAACTGATGGTGATTATGAGATTACTGTGAGTTTAGACACACCGGGAATTCCACCATACAGCTATAGCATAGACGGAGGTGCATTCCAAACACAAACAGCACCATTTACTATTTCAAATTTGTTTGCTGGCACACATACTATTGAGATACAAGACGCTAATGGTTGTGGAAACTTGATATCTGTTGATATCGATGGCCCAATCGATTTAACACCAGATGTTACTGCTTTACCTTCATGTAATAATGATGATGGTGAAATTACAGTGACCGGAGCTGGTGGTTCAGGATCCTACACATACACTATTGCACCAAACCCGGCTTCTATTAGTTTAAGTGGGAATGTATTTTCTGGTGTGCCTTCGGGAGTGTATACCGTAACCATAACAGATGCCATTTTAGCTTGTACTTCAGAAACTACAATTTCTGTACCTGAAGCCATTACTCCGGTATTTACGTTAAGCTCAACGTCTGTAACTTGTTTTGGTGATAATTCTGGAGCTTTCGAAATAAATATCACTAATTATACAGGAGCCTATACGTATGAAGTATTTGATAACTTAGGAGCTTCAGTTCTAGGGCCTGTTAATGCTAATACATCAACTAACCCATTAACAGTAACCGGAATGCAAGCTGGAACCTATTCTGTTGTCATTATTGAAAGTGATTTCCCATTCTGTTCAGACACAGGAACGATTGTGATATCATCACCTAGTGAAGCCTTAACACTTGTGCTTTCGGAAACTTCTAATGTCACATGTAATAATAACGTCGGAACCATTACAGCTGTCGCTGATGGTGGTTGGGGTGGCTATCAATATGAATTAACTGGAGATGCTACTGTTCCTTATTCGTCGAATAATACATTTACAGACTTAGCTGCCGGTACGTATACTGTAAATGTTATTGATAGTGAAGGTTGTGTAGTTTCAGAAACCATTACACTGGATGAACCAGAACCAATAACTGCAACATTCACACCAAGTACAACAACGTTATCTTGTTTTGGAGACCAAAATGCTAGTATTACAGTAAATACAGTTGCGGGAGGACAAGGAAGTAACTACACCTATACGCTTAATATGACTGCTCCGGTAGTAAGTTCATCTGGACCACAGACATCTAATGTTTTTACAGACTTAGGCGCAGGAACATATACGATTACCATCACTGATGGTTTTGATTGTGAAATGACCTCGTTAGATATTGTAATCGGTGAACCTACTCCTTTGGATGTCGATTTGGTAGTCGATACAACACAAACTTGTTTAACACAGTCGGCATTAACGCTAAGTGCATCAGGTGGTACTGGTCCATACGAGTATAGCAACAACAGTAACTTTACTACAATACTTGGAAGTTTTGCTACATCAACAACCTTTCCGGTTGCTGAAGGTACGTATACTTACTATGTGAGAGATGTCAACGGATGTATATCTAATATTTCTAATGAGATTACTATAGATCCGCTACCAGAATTAACTATTAACCTGCAATCGTCTAATCCAACAATAAACTGTACTGGCGATAACAATGGTGCAATTTTAGCTACTGCTGAAGGTGGTTTAGGAGACTATGTATATACACTTCAGGATGGCAATGGTAACACTATTACAGCGACACAGAATACCCCAGGTTACTTTACTGAGCTTGTTGCTGGTGATTATATTGTTATGGTTGAAAGTGGAGATTGTAATACAACGACAGCCCCTATAACTATTACAGAACCGTTAACACAACTGGATGCTACTATTGCAGTGAACGACGTTACCTGTGCCGGAAATGAAGATGGCCGTGTAGAAATTACGGCTAATGGAGGAACAGGAATCATTAAATATGCCATTTCACCACAATTAGATCAGTTCTTTGAAACTAACATTTTTGAAGATTTAGCACCTGGTGATTATACAATTATTGTACAGGATGAACTTGGGTGTTATTTGACATTTGACTTCACTATTAACGATCCGGAACTTGTTGTATTAACTATAGTTCCAGATTCTTTATTCCCTGAAACTTGTGAGGGTGACGCTGATGGTGAATTCAGTATTGATATCTCTGGAGGTACTTTACCATACAGTGTGAGCTTAGATAACTATGATGGACCGTATACTGTTGGTGGTCCAACCCAAACGATATTTGACTTTACCAATCTAGGAGGAGGCGATCATATCGTATATGTAAGAGATGCTGAAGGTTGTGAGTCGGTATGGAATATTACCTTCCCAGAATCTGTAAGCATCAATCCTGAAGTAATTATTGAAGCTACTTGTGATAATAACTTACCTAGCAATACAGTAACTGTTACTGTAGATGAAGAAAGTGTTGATTTAGCAGATCTAGATTATTCATTAGATGGTGGTCCTTACCAAATGAGCAATGTATTCACAGATGTACCTGTTGGTATCGATCATTATATCAGTGTAAGACATACTAATGGTTGTGTACAGACTACGGAGTTCTTCGACATTGAAGGGTTTGATCCGGTGACCTTATCACTTACAGAAGGCGAGCTTAATGAAATTGTAGCTAATGCTGGTGGTGGTACCGGTGTTTATGAATTTACATTGAATGGTGAGGATTATGGAGACACCAATACATTTATTATTACAGAATCCGGAATATATACTGTTATTGTAACTGACACTAATGGCTGTACCGCTGAAGCTCAGATAGAATTAGAATTTGTAGACATCTGTATTCCAAATTGGTTTACACCAAACGGTGATGGACAGTTTGATACATGGGCACCCGGATGTACAGAGAATTACCCAAATCTTACCTTCGATATTTTCGACCGCTATGGCCGTAAAGTGGCCACCTATCGTGTTGGTGAAGTTTGGGACGGAAGATATAACGGCCACGAACTACCTACCGGAGATTATTGGTTTGTAGTTAAAACTAATGATACGATAGACAGAGAGTTTGTTGGACATTTTACACTATACAGATAAGTTGTATAGATGAACTAAACCTACTATGATGAGAAGAATTTTACCATACCTATTATTTGTCACTGTAACTTTCAGTTATGGACAAGAGTTGAATTTACCGGTTTGGACGCAATATTTAGCTGATAATGATTTTGTAGTATCCCCTACCTATGCCGGTATTGGAGATAACTTAAAAATTAGAGCCAATGGATTAACCCAATGGGTTGGTATAAAAAATGCGCCCGATAACCAGTCCTTATATGCTGATTTCAGAATCTCTAACCGTTCTGGAGTAGGAATTTCAGCCTATAATGATAAGAATGGTAATACCCGACAAAAAGGTGCTAAATTCTCATTTGCCCATCATTTAATTTTAGATTATAAATCTGAACAATATCTATCGCTGGGAATTTCATATAACATCAACAGTTTTAGAATTGATATTGAAAACTTTAATACCACCTATGAAATTCCCATCATAGATCCGGCGGTTACTGATGATCGTTCTGTAAACAATAATAATTTTGATGCCGGAATCTTATACCGTTGGAGAAATTTCTACCTAAGCTTTAATGCAAATAATTTGATTTCTAAAGATATTGGCATATTCAGCACCGGTATTGAGCCAAGATTATTACTGAACTACCAGTTGTATTCAGGGTATGTGTTCAGTCCTAAAAAGAAAAAGAATATAGAGATAGAGCCGTCAGTGTTCTTCCAGTTCTTTGATAGTGATAACCGTTCGGCTACAGATCTTAACATTAAGTACAGGAAGTTCAATAGAAATGGTGATTATTATTGGATTGGCGGATCGTATCGATTCCTTAATGATCAGTTATTGAAGCCTTTAAACTTAGGTCCAATGGCAGGTATATTAGTAAACAAGTTTTACTTCGCTTACTCTTACCAAATGACGATTAATGACCTGTCAGGATTTAATTCCGGTACCCATGTGATTACTGTTGGTCTAAACCTATTACAAAATGCAAGTAACTGTCCATGTACGCGTGGTACAAGTCAGAGTTATTATAGGTTGTAACATCTATCCTGACAGATTAAAAATTCTGTAGATTAATTAGTAAATTTGATATCTTAATATCACATACTAATTACTAATATATTATGCCTAATAAATCCTTAACAAGACGTATTGCTTTCATATCTATACTTTGTATCACCTCCCTATATTCTTGTAAACAAGAGAAAGAACAAAAAGAAGAACCTAAGATAGTAGACACTACTAACGCTGACTTGAAAGAAGCACTAACACTGTATGCCTCTTTTGACAAAGGTGTTGATGCTGATTTTTCTCTAGGTGATGCACGTATGTATACGGTACCTAATAGAAATGCAAGAGATTCTGCAAGGGTAGGCTTACACAAACCGGATATTACAAGACAAGAAGGGAAAGGTAAATACGGTTCCGGACTGGTTTTTACAGAACGTAGCCGAGGAAACATCTACTACCCTAGCGAAAAGAACATCGCATACAGTAAAGAGAATTGGAGCGGTGCCATTTCGTTTTGGTTACGTTTAGATCCGGCTACAGATTTAGAGCCAGGCTATTGTGATCCTATTCAAATTACCGATGTCAGTTATAACGATGCCGCTATTTGGGTAGATTTTACTAAAGAAAATCCTCGTGATTTCAGATTGGGCGTTATCGGAGATCGCGATGTATGGAACCCGAACCCGGAAGGACCAGATAATGAAAACCCTATATTTAATGCACGTCTTACAGCTGTTAAGAATCCACCTTTTGGTAGTGATACTTGGACGCACATTCTGATCAACTTTTCAGGTTTAAATACGGATCAAGGCCAAGCGTCATTATACATGAATGGTGAATTTAAAGGCACACGAAACCCTATTGATACACCTTTTACATGGGACTTGTCAAAATCTAATATTTATTTGGGTCTTGGTTATATAGGGTTAATGGATGACCTCTCTATTTTCAATAGAAATTTGACAGATAAAGAGATTAAAGCTTTATATGAGTTAAAGAATGGTGTGCAAACGATTTTAGAATAGTCTGCTGCTACCTATTCCCCAAGGATTTCCCAAGCCCAATCTATGATCTGTTGACTAATCTTGTCTTCCCATTTACCGGGTTTAAAATTGAAGCTATTGGCGTAATTAGGATGTATAGTGCTCCAGTGATCTAAATCTTGATATTTATATAACTGATGGTTTTTATGGCCATTGGCTTTTAACACTGATATAATCATATCATTATCATTCTCGGTCATAATCCAGTCGTTGGTCCCCCAACGTATGCGAACCGGAACTTTTATTTGTTCCCAGTGTTTAGCAAAATTGAAATCCTGTACTTGGTGATAATACGCCATAGGCCTACCATACATATGATTTAAAGCCTGTCTATGATACTTTTTATATGTGGGGTGCTCCTCAAGGATATCTTCAAAACTTCGTTTTTTAACCAGCATTTCATAGTATATTGGTATGTAGACTTCATTCATTAACTGATAAATCTCTTCTTGGGACTTCCCTTCTATCTTTAAAATACGACGTTCAATTTCTAGCATATGTTCATACCAAGATTTAAAAAATGTACCATCAGAGATGACGCCCGCTAAATTATGTTTATTGGCTAAATAGGGTGCCAGGGCACTTCCCATACTATTCCCATATACTATGATTCTATTTGTATCTACATAAGGTTTTGATTTTAAATCAGCAATTGCTGATTCATACCCGTTTAGCTCAGTCAGGAAGTCTACTTTCCCACAATCGCCTTCACTATCACCAACTCCAGGTTTTTCAATACGATACAATACCATATTTGATTTTTCTGCTAAATCTTTAATCAACCTTACCCAATTATTACTTCGCCCAGAATACTTCTCAATTGAAGAGCAACTTAGGCCTTGGATAAGTATTATCGCAGGATGTTTTTTTGTCATGTTACCATTTGGAACTGTAATAATGGTGCGTTGATTTATTCCAAAATCATTTGCGACATTTTCATAGATTGTTTCAACATTTGTATTCTCTTCCGGTTTTAGTGCATTTAGAAGTACGTCCTTTACTATTAGCTTGCCATTTCGTTTAGCTTCTATTTTTGTCTTCTGTGATGAGCTCAATCCATATCGTATTGCACTCCAGTCCACAGAATTCAAGACTAATCGATCGTTCACACGAATAATAATATCACCAGCTTTAAAGCCACTAATGTCTAGGGGCGACCCTTTTGTGATTTCATTTATTACTACTCCTGGCATAGTACCATTTGGTCCTGATAAATTGGATTCAAAAAAACCTCTACGTTCAAGGTTTTGAGAACAACTTGTTTTGTAAATTAGTGCGATTATTAATACGGTGAGAATGTGCTTTATCATGAATTTATAGTTTTAAGACAAAACTAAAGTCAATACAAGCACGAATAAGAAAATTATATGTACCCCCGTATTTTTTATACGAATTATAAACTCTTAATGATATTAATTACGTGCTATCCTACAGTAGAAATAAAACACTCATTATACACTTTCTTTTTTGGGTAGTTTATTATATGCTATTTGGTATAATATGGGCAAAGGATGGCAACTATAAAGATTCCTTCTTCTTAGAATTTATACTATTGCCAATACGTATCTTTTGTGTGTACTTTACCGTTTTATATTTATTACCACAATTTTTACTAAAAAAGAAGTTTGTAAAGTTCTTTGGGTTTTATATGGTGCTCTTACTTTTAGCAAGTTTTTTACAAAATGTATTTATTGAGTTTTTTATGAATAATGCAGATCATTTTGATATCTATGTTGTCATTAATCCATCTGCTTTACTAAGAGCATCAATATTAATTAATTCTACAGTTTTATTTGTTCTATCTGTTTATGTATTGAAGCATTACTATGACGAAAGAGCTAAGAATGACCTACTAAGTAAAGGCCACATCGAACCTAAGATGGTTGTACTTAAATCTAATAAACGAAAATATCACATTGAAGAGAAAAATATTGTGCGTGTTGAAGGGTTAGGAAATTATGTAACGTATTACTTAAAAGATGGTAGCTCCATAATTGTATATAGTGTTTTAAAAGATGCCCTTAATATCTTATCTGATGACTTTATAAGAGTACATAAATCACATATAGTGAATAAAAAGCTGATCAAATCTTATAGTAAAGAAAATATTGAATTAATCAATAATGACCTCGTTCCAATTGGAAACTCCATGAGTTTAAACCTAAGTTTTTTGACCTCTTAAGCACATATTATCTTATTTAGCTTCATTATTAGTGATAAACAAAAAAATGCTTGTTATATAATATTTGCTATGAATTACTCTTTTTTTACAGTGAGGTGATTCACTAAAATGATAAAGGGTATTCTTAATAACACAAAACTTCCCATTGTAAAACAGAAAGTTTTGTATTATTCTCTATGTGTGTACTTAAGACAAATCGTCTTTTTTCTCAATAAGAAAATGATGACTCACTGAACCTGCAGTTCGGGCATTGAGATGCGGCACATAATCCGGATCTTTCATAAAATCTAAGGCTGCTTGTTTTGAAGGCCATTCTAAAATAATTCTTAATGCAGCCGGTTGATCATCACCCTCTATTTGTTCGTGGGCTGCTGTCCTGGCTAAATATCTACCACCATGCTTTTCTACTATTTTGCTAGAAATAGCTACATAGTCTGCAATCCATTCTTGCTTAGTTGGAGTAACATCTAGTACTGAATAATATGCCATAATTATTGATTTTATGATTAATTTATAATGTTACTACTACTTTCCCCACGGTACGTCCACTCTCTAATTGCTCATGCGCTTTAGCCATATCATCGAAATTGAATGTTTTTGAGACATGTGGTATGATGGCACCGTCTTCTAATAATCTTTTTAAAGTATTCATATCCTCACCATTAGATTGAACCATCAAAAAGGAAAGATCTACCTGTTTCGATTTTGCAAGTTCTAAGACCTCTTCAGAGAATTCAGGTGTTGGAATTGAAACTACCTTCCCTCCTGCTTTAACAACTTTTACAGAATTATATAGAATGTCGCCATTGAATACGTCAAATACAAAGTCGGCATCTTTTACAATCTCTTCAAATGCTTGTGTTCTATAATCAATATGTTCATCAGCCCCTAAGCCTAAAACAAAATCTTTATTCTTACCGGAACTTGTGGTAATGACATAAGCTCCAAGTGACTTAGCTATTTGAATAGCAAAGTGTCCAACACCTCCTGAGCCCGCATGGATCAGTACCTTGTCGCCTTTTTTAATATTTTTCTGCAAGACCTGTAATGCAGTTAGCGCTGCTAAAGTTGTAGCTGCAGCTGCTTTAAAAGAGACACCATCAGGGATAGAAGCTAAATGAGCCGCCGGGGCTACTACATACTCTGCATAGGCTTTGCCCATGCCTAGAAAGTTTACCATTCCAAAAACAGTATCTCCAATTTCAAACTTTGTGACTTGGCTTCCTTTAGCAACAACGACACCAGCAATATCCCAACCTAAGATTGCCGGGCGTTCTTCGCCATATATCATGGTTAAAACGGCATCGTTTCCTCTAACTTTAAAGTCTACAGGGTTTACGCTTATCGCTCTCGTTTCTATCAACACCTCATTGTCTTTTGGTGTCGGCTGTTCTATCTTTTTAATTTGAAGGTTCTCTACACCTCCAGCCGTTTCTAATACTATTGCTTTCATTATGTTTATCGTTAAATTAATGTACTATAAAAAGTATTGTGCAAAACTAAAGTGGATTTAAGTATTGTGCAATAACGGTCAAAAATGATAGTAGTACAAAAATTGTTTAAATAACTGTCTATCAATAATTTAAATATACAAAAAGTAACTATAAAAAGTATAGTTGTATACTAATTGATAGTATATTAACTTTGCATTAAATTATTATTAAATATGTCTGGAACACACGAAAAAAGGCTCATAAAATATAATGACAAACTCTTCTCTTGTACGACGAGTATCGCTATGGAATTCATAGGGGGGAAATGGAAAAGTGTGATCTTAATTTATCTTGTGGATGGAAAGAAACGTTATAACGAGCTCCGCAAACTAATATCTACTATCACCGAGCGCACATTAAGTTTACAATTGAAGCAACTTGAAAAGGATGGGTTAATTACACGTAAGGTGTATACCAAAAAACCTCCTTTAAAAGTAGAGTACGCGCTAACTCCATTTGGAGAAACCCTAGTCCCCGTACTAAATTCAATTGCAGAATGGGGAATGATAGTAGCCAGAGAAAAAGGAGAAATTCTAGAATAACAACTAGACACCTTGGACAAAGAATACAGCGTTTTTATTCAAATCATAGAACCCAAACTCATGTGTGTTCCATGGCGTGTGTCTTCTTAATTTAGACTCTGGCACTGTACCGCGTTCAACAAACTCCTTAAAAATTGGGTCTATATGATCCACAAATAATTTAATTACGGACCCTCCTAGTAAAGGATCATCTTCTGTATCCGCGTGCCATTGTAAATGAATAAAATGCTGATCGCGTCTTAAAACAGCATACATATCATCTTTGTGAATGAGATTGAAACCAACATATTTTTGATACCAATCGACATCACGATCTATATTTTCACTAGGCAAAACTGGCGTTATTCCAATAATAGATGTATTCATGCTTTAAAAATACTGATATAAATCCATTTCTATCTATTTTTATAGTATGGAGTATCCTGAAATTTCCAATTTACAAACGTTTATCGATCAACATAAGGTAGTGATCCAAAAACTTACCAAACCTATACTAGAGCATAGTTTAGTCCCTTTATTGTTTCAATGTAATGGCATCTCTTATACTATTCAGGTTCAGGACGAGTATCAGGACTTAAATTACAATAATTCTATATTAGATTGTTTGTTGGTACTACGTGAGTTAGCTATGATTGAAGATGGTACGGATTATTTATCCTGGTGTAAACTCATGATGTTAGATCCTAACAATCCATCTTTACTAGACTATTATAAAACAATAGTGAATCGCCTTGGCGCTATTAAATCTTGCTTCCCTGAAGGAGAAATTGATTATTATATCTCTGATTTAGATTTTCAATTAAGTTCCGGCCCAATGTCTGTTTTACGTAAACCTTAATTACTACGGTTTACCTTAACTACTATACGTTCTATAATAGCTTTAGCTGTTGTAAGTCTTGACATATCTGTATATATCTTGCCATTTTTAGCTGAGTGATGACCGTGTCCGACCAAATCCATCAGATAGTAAGACTTATGATCTTCCATATCGATTAAAGCATTAAAAATAATTGAAGGTTGCCCTAATTGCCCAGTGCCATTATGAAAGACGTCATCATCGGGAAAATCATATTCCGAGTAGTACTCATTATCGTCAAAGGCTACATTAATTTCTACTTTAATTACAAATCTTGACCTATCGCTTATAGAACTATTCAATATAAAGTTATCTGTGAGCGTTTCCCCACTTATAGCATCTGGGAGAGGTGTTGATCTAGAGGGTACAAGCATACCGCCTTCATGCTTAACATTACGACTATGAGACCACACCGGTAGAGCATTTACTCTACGATAAGACACACTCCTTGATTTCTGTTCATCAAAAGTTTTAAAGTTTGTTTTATTCCTTCCTCCAAAAAACAATCCTCTTGCTGTAGCTTTAGATACAAAAAGTGTAGCTATATAATCACCTTCCTCACTTTCTATCCACACTGCCATTTGTGGGTGCCAATAATGCTCCCCTTTTAGGGCATCTAAAGTGATTTTAATGTCTTCGGAAAGGTCCATATCTACAACTTCATACTTTGAATGATCTACAGTTTGTTTGCTCTTAACTTTGCGCTGTGCTCCAATATCCATGAGATAATTAAAAGGCATGATCTGAAAATAACTCCCTATAGAAATTGCTAGTCCACCACATAAGACTATCCATAGAATTTTCCCTTTACTATATAATTGAAGTATCTTGAAGTTATTACGTATGTGCAAGATCGCGCCTATAGAAAAAACAATTCCGAATACAGTATGTACTGTAGCAATTGTTCTTGCATATGGCTGTAAGTAGGAAAGTAAACCCGTTATTAATAAAACAACAAAGCTTACCCCTACACTTAAGCCAATCCATTTTCGTTTAGTCATTCAGCTTACTCTTAACGAGTTCTATACGTTTGGTAAGGTATTGTACTTGCTTTGCTTTTTGCTTAGGAAGTTCAAAGGCTTTGGCCTTAAAATCAAGTTTTAGTTTCAACTCGTTTTCTACTGCTTTAAGCTCATTGACAATTATGTCAAGGCTTTCTTCATCAGAAGTTCCAACAATACCGTGAATATCATAAGATCTTGGTGAAAATGAATGCTCCTTAGAAGTTTCCATAATTGTCTTTACTTCTATCAAGCTTTGGCGTAATTCAGTAATGGCTTTAGCCTCACCAAATTTTGTTTTTGCTCCTCGGCAGTTAGATGGTGTACACCCCGATGTTTTTTCTTTACTTTCACCGTCATTACAATTAGCTTCAGAATGGGTCTTAGAGTCGCAGCAGCTTTCTTGAGCTGCTCCATCAAAGCCCATAAATAAAAACATCATAAGGCTAAGTACTGTTGTTAAAAATTTAGTGTTTAAATGCATAGATTATAAATTTAAGGTTACACCCTAAAAGACGTTATGCAAAAAAAATGATGCAGTATTAGCAGCAATTTGTTTTGTTCTGAAAGTCTACTATACTGCCCTTTCCGGCTTGTTGAACTGTACAACAGTTTGAAAACAAAGCTTTAAGCTTAGTTCTTCCTCGTTGTATCTTAGAGCGAACCGTAACATAATTCATATTTAATTGATCCGCTATTTCTTTTTGAGAGTAACCATCAATTTCAGAAAGCTTAATCAATTTTTGGTAGTCCTCAGGAAGTTTTTCAATCATCGGAATCACACAATTACTTAGTTCTTCTACTACTTTATTTTCATTTTGTTGTTCTGCCATAAACCGATCCTCGAGTGCTGTTAAGGTTAAGCGTTTCTTTCTATAATAATCAATGATGGTATTCTTAGTAACCCTATAGATCCAATGCTTAAAATTGTCTATTGCTGTTATATCCGATTTGGAAAGCTTGTAAAACACATCTTGAACAATATCTTGTGCATCTGTTTCATTTTGCACATGTTTCTTTACATATACAAATAAGTCGCTATGGTAACTTTTAAAATCTTTCTCCGTCATGATTGAATGAAATAAATGGTTAATTATAGTATAGACGTACGTTTAAAAAAATGATGCATTAGGATGTGCTTTTACATAATTAAAGCTTAATCAAATATCTACATTTAACATTTTATTGTTAACAACTCTAACAATACATTAACTAAAACATACGTTATTTTGTATAAATTCGTCAATCAAAAAATCAGAGCTGTCTTGCTATGGCAGTTATATTAGAATGAAATTATTAGTATCCCTAGCACTAGTCGTTTTATCCTTAAGTGTTTATGCTCAGGAGCCTGTTTCTACACCATCAAATGAGGCTCTTAAGATCAAAGTTAAATCATCACTTAAAAAAGGGGCCCTCACTGAGGAGATCGTAATTCCTATTGTATCTCCAGATTCAATACAAACTCCAGATATCAAAGCTGAATATTGGAGCAATACGGTTTATAATCCCTATAGAAATACCTTAGTAGAGTTTCCGGTACAGCTAAAATTTGAAGACAGTACTTATGCTTCTCCCATTAAAAAAGATAAGGTAGTAACTTCCCGTTTTGGATGGCGTTGGGGCCGTCCACATCGCGGTATAGATATAGATCTAATCACTGGGGACAGTCTTTATTCGATGTTCGATGGTATTGTAAGATTTGCACGTTATAATTCCGGGCATGGTCGTACTGTTGTTGTACGCCATTATAATGGTTTAGAAACCGTTTATGCACACTTATCCAGATATGGCGTTAAAGAGAATGACAGCATAAAGAAAGGCCAATATATTGGAAGAGGCGGTGCTAGTGGAAATGCCAGAGGTAGTCACTTACATTTAGTTATTAATTATAAAGGTGTGTCTATTAATCCTGAATATCTTTTCGATTTTAATAAAGACAATACGATTAGATCTAAAGAATTATGGGTCACTAGAAAATGGACGCGACCTCACCTACACTCTTCCAAAAGACAAAGCAAATTAGCACTCTTGCTTACTGAAGAAGACGCTCTTGCAAGCCTTAAAAAGCAGCGTAAAATTTATGTAGTAAAGCGTGGTGATACCTTATCAAAAATTGCAAGACGTAATAATGTGTCTATTAGTTCTATTTGTAAAACGAACTACATTAAGCGTAATTCCGTTATTAAAGTCGGTCAGAAATTAGTATTAGAACTCTAGTTTTTTTAACTAGATACAATCAAATCATTATCATACTATTAAGTTTCTTTTATCAGCTTTTATAAGCTGGTGAAATTCATTTATTTCGCAGTAAAAATGAGTACTATGACAATTTTCGTTGACATGGATGATGTTCTTGCTGATACATATGGCAAGCACATTGAATTGTATAATAAAGAATACCAAGAAGAATTATCCCTAGCCCACGTAGAAAGCGGTGAAGTTTGGCAAAATGTTCCGGAAGTACGTCAAACAAGCATTCACAAGCATGCGCATATGGATGGCTTTTTCAGAAGTTTAAGCCCTATTAAAGATAGTCAATTGGTAATGGAAGCTTTATGGAATAAACATGATGTTTACATTGCCACAGCTGCCACACAGTTTCCAAACTCGTTGCGTGAGAAAAGTGATTGGTTGGATGAACATTTTCCATTTATTACTTGGCAGCATCGTATTATGTGTGGCCACAAATTCATTTTGAGAGGAGATTTACTTATAGATGACAGAGCCTATAATTTAGAACGCTTTGAAGGTGACACGCTTTTATTTAATTCGCCTCATAATGTACACACTGAAGGATATGAGCGTGTAGACAACTGGATTCAGATTGCTGAAAAGCTACTCTAGGATTATATTTGATCACCAGCTTGTTTCACTTTCTTACCCGCTAAATTACCAAGTCCATCATAACTGGCATATTTGTACAAACTATGCAGTGTTGGATAGTTAAATACTGTAGCGATTAAATGATCTAAGGTCTTTTGTTCTCTTACTAACTCCATGCCGTAATGGATGAGTTCTGTAGCCATATGACCAATGATATGAACCCCTATAATGACTTTATCTTTTTTGTTGAATATCAACTTTAAAAATCCATTATCTCTATCCCCCATTATAATACCCCTTGACGTATCTCTATAAAAACTTAAGCCGATACTATACTCTATACCTTGAGCTTTAGCTTGTTCTTCTGTAATCCCTACCATAGATACTTCAGGAACGGTATATATACCATAAGGAAATAATTCTGCTAAGGACTCGAGATCTTTAGTATCGAACATATGGGTCACAGCTATACGACCTTGTTCCATACTAGTACTAGCTAAAGCCGGAAAACCGATAACATCACCTACAGCATAAATGTTGTCGATGTTAGTCTGAAATTGTTCATTTACCACCATAGTCTCTCGCTTCCCGGTTTCAAGTCCTATCCCTTCGCAATTGAGCCCCTTTATTTGACCGCTACGACCGGCTGCAAACAAAAACATATCGACATTTAATATTTCACCTGATCGCAACTGTAATCGTATGGGCTCTTCTTCATCTTCAGGGACTTCAATACTATCAATAGAGTTATTAAACATGATGTGAATGCCATTCTTATGCATTTGCTTCACTAAAGCTCCTGATATTTCATTATCCAAAAAACCAAGAATGTTATCTCTATCATTAACTATGAATGTTTTAACACCCATAGCACCAAATATAGTAGCATATTCACAACCAATAACACCAGCGCCTAGAACACAAATTGATTTTGGAAAGCGTTGAATATTGAGAATAGTGTCAGAGTCATGAATTCGTTTATTATCAAAGGGTATATGCTCAGGATGATAAGGATAAGACCCTGTGGCAATCAGTATTTTTTCACCTCTTATGGTTTCTTCAAGATCACCGGATATTTTTATTTCATGTTTTGTAACAAAACTCGCAAATCCATGAAAGATAGTAATACCATGTTTTTTCAAATTGTGTTTTACAGCTTTATGCATGTGATTGGTTACTATATCTTTTCGATATAAAAAATCGTGAACTCCAGTCTTTCTCCCAATTTCTTTATCAACACCAAACACGCCTTTTTGATATATTCCTGAGAGATATAATGCGGTTTCTTTTAATGTTTTAGATGGCAAAGTTCCGGTTTGCACCCCTGCACCTCCATATTTGGACTCCTTCTCCACTAATGCCACTTTATAACCAAAATAAGCGGCTTTGGCAGCGGCTTTCTCACCAGCCGGTCCAGAACCGATAACAATTAAATCAAATGTTTTCATTCTATTTTACTATCATTTGGGTTATAGTATCCCATTCTGTTTTTTTATTCTGTAGAAAGTCTTGACATTTTTTATAAAAAATTTCAACCGCCTTATCGTTGGGGTGTTTCTCATGCAGTATTCCATAAATCTTTGATGCCTCAGATATTTTCTTCTCTCGTATAAGTTTAATCCCTTCATTAAACTGATCTAGTGTTTCTAATTTATCTACATCACCAGAACATAAGAACTCATATACAGCAATAGTTTTTGATTTGCCCTTAACCTTAACGTTATCTAGAAAGCGATACTTAAACTTGCCTTTCAATTTTTTTAATGTCGATTCTGTGCAAATAATCTTCGCGTCATAGTATTTTGTTAGCCCTTCTACTCTGGATGCGGTATTAACGGCATCAGAAATCACAGTTGTTTCTAATCGGTTATCATGTCCAATAGTGCCTAATATTAACTGACCTGTATGAATTCCTGTACCTATATGAATGGGTGATTGGTTCTTTTCTTCAAGTTGTTTATTGAAGACTACTAAAAAGTCTTCAAATTCTGTAGTCGCTTTAATGGCAGCATCCGGATCATCCGGAAAAAGTGCCATTACAGAATCACCAATAAACTTATCTATAAAACCTCCATGTTTTTCTATAATAGGAACAACACCGCTTAAGTAGGTATTAATAAAATCGAAATTCTCTTGAGGTGTTAAGGTTTCAGATATCTTAGTAAACTCTCTGATATCTGTAAACATGACTGTCATTTCGCGCTGTACATGATCTCCAATTCGTACTTCTTCAATACTCTTTTTATTTAAGTTATTCAGAAATTCTTTTGGAACAAATCTACTATTTGCCTCACTCAGTTTAAGCAACCTGGTATTAGCATCAGCAAGATCTTTAGTGCGCTCATCAACCTTCTGTTTAAAGAACTTTAAGCGCGATATAACTTCATCTTTTAAAAAAGAAAAGTTCTTAGTTAAACTCCCTATTTCATCTTTTGATCGCACAACGGGATGTTCCGTTTCTAAGGTAAAATTACTATCCACAAACTTAGTTATATGAATGGTTAATTCTGTAAGTGGTTTAGTAATCCGTTTAGAAATAATGGTGCTTAATAAAATGCTAAGTATAAATAATATTAAGCCAATGATCATAAAGTTCTTTGTTAAGGCAACAAACTGCTCTTTTGACCAAGCCTTAGCATTTAAAAATGCTGCATTAAAACCTGTTTCTAATGCATTAATTTGATAATCTAATTCGGCTTTTAAACCTGTGTTATCTTTTATTCCTATTTCTGCATCTAAAGCAACTATAGCTTTAAACTTGGTCTCATAATTATTAAGGTAATACAATAGACTATCTCGTCTCGATTTAGACAATCGCATTTGTTGTATCTGCGATCTCAGTGTTTCTGTTTTTGTTTTGTGTCTGTTAATATACGTAGCTTCATTTCTGATGATATAATCTTTTTCATGTCGCCTTAACGTCAATATTTGTGCTGCAGGAAGCCCCGAATTAGCTTCTAGCCAATGTACGTCGTCACGCATAGACCCTACAAGGTTGTAATCTTTATAACCGCGTTCTTTTACTTTTTTTGTGAGTCCAGTAAATAAAGAGTCTATGGTAAGGATACTGGAGGTCATCTCATCTACATTAGTATCTAATGCTGAATTATTAAAATTGATTGAGTTAAGTAGAACCAGTGTTGAGTCTTTATCACCCTGATATGTGCTTAAATAGTTACTCTTTCCAGAGATGAAGTAATCTTGATTCTTTGTATCATAACTAAAAAAATCTTGCTGCGATTTCACAGTCTTTAAAAAGATCGCATAGGATTTTTCCAAGGTATTTGTAGCCTTTAGTATAGCTTCTCGTTTATCTAAATATAGTAGAGAAAGTGTGATAACAATCAATCCAAAACTGATAAAAACCAGAAACCAAAAAAGTAACCTATGTCGGAAGGTTTTAAACATTCTAATAACTTAAACGAAACAAGTACTGAAATTTAGACTTTCTTTTTATGTCGCAGGTTAAGTCTATATTAACAATTAGGTAAAAAGAAAAGGATATACTATATTAAACGCATGGATGTTTGCATTTTACTTTTGGCACATTGGTTTGGCGACTACGTATTTCAGTCATCAGATATGGCTTTACAAAAAAGTCATAGCCTAAAATGGTTAGGGATTCATACCGGGGTATATACTATAGTTATTTTGGTATTTTGCTTCTTTATTTTTTCTTTTAAAACTGCTTTGCTTTATGTAGCTATTAACGGTGTTATACATGGCATTACAGATTTCTTTACAAGTAAGGCCGCAGCAAAGCATATAAAAAACCCAAGACGGTTTTATCCTATCCTGGGTTTTGATCAGTTATTACATACAGTGACTTTGTATCTTACCTATTTTTACTGGGAAGATATTCAAAGTTTGTTATAGTTTTTTTGGCTTCACTTGTGAAATTTGTCCATCATAGCTAATACTTGTTCGTTTACTAGAATCAATTATTAATCTTGCAAATCCTGTACGTTGAATAGTGAGTAATACCTTAAAGCTATCTTTATTTGTAGCCACTTTATACTTTATCTCATAACTCTGATTGATTTCATCAAAAGTCATAGAATAATCAGTCATTTCACCATCAAAATTAATCCCGGGAGGTCCAGCATTAGAGTATTGACGAGTGCCTACAAAAGGCATTTGTGCATTTGATGTATCATTATCGACCACCAAGGTATTCGGGTTTCCAATAAGACTTATCCGCTGCCCTGAAAGCGGATACATCCAATGTCCTTCAAACTTAAACTGCTTAGCATTTACAGAAGCTTTGATCAGCTCTGCACGTGCTTCTTCTTTTTCTTTCCTAATTTCTTTTCTACTCTTGGTTTTGTCTTGAGCATAAGCAAATCCACAGACCGTTACGGTCAATAAAATAATCATCAGTTTTTTCATTTCTTAATGTTTTTTAATGGCCTTTATATAGACAACATGAATTATGCCATGATCATAACTCTATTGTTTTTCGGACCAGAATGTTATTAATCGGTTCAATACAGTCTCTGTAGTGGTTTTAGTCTCAGTAGTAACAACTCTTGATACTGTCAGATTCTGTTTTAACACATTAAGTTCACCTTTACCAATGCTCTTATAAGACAATGGTATAATTTATCATCTCATTTTTTCTAAAGATAAGTATTTATAAACTAAGTTTTTCTTAATTTAATAAAAGCTGTTAAAAACATTATTAAGAACCGTTTTCTTCAGTATTTTTGCAGTTAATTTCTAGTAAATGAATTTATTTTCAATTTTCAGAATCACCGCATTTTTAGAAGGCCTTTCTTATGTTCTACTATTAGGCATTGCAACACCTATAAAATACATCTATGAAGACCCTCAATATGTGAAGCTTCTTGGTATGCCACATGGTTTATTGTTTGTAGCTTATGTTGGGTTAGCGCTGTATGTAGGGCAAAAAGTAAAATGGTCTAATAGAACTTTATTGATAGTGCTTGCTGCTTCTATTATCCCTTTTGGTACTTTTGTTATCGACCATAAAATTTTAAAACATCTAAAACATGGACAAACTACGTCATAGTATTTATGATTTGTTAGTATCCAATGGTGTATCAGAGGGTACGGCTGCGTACCTGAATATGATCATTCTACTTGTAGGTATCATTATTATTGCTGTGATAGTAGACTATATCACCAAACGTATTTTACGGCGTACAGCAGCAGGTATTGCTAAACGTACAAAAACTAATTTTGATGATATCCTAATAGCAAATAAATTACCAAGGAACATAGCTCATATTATTCCTCTGTTGGTGCTTATTGAGTTTACGCCTACTATTTTTTCCGATTTTGAATATACCGAAGAGCTGATCAGAAAATCGCTTCAGGTTATTGGTATTGTTTTAACACTTAGAATTCTAAGAAGTCTACTAAATAGTATTAAAGACTATCTAAAGACACTTAACCAATTTAAGGACAAGCCTATAGACAGCTACATACAGGTATTCATGATCTTTTTGTGGATCATAGGTATATTCTCTGCATTTGCTATTATTACCGGAGTGTCTTTTGTAAAGTTTGCAACAACTCTAGGAGCTGCTTCAGCAATCATCATATTATTATTCAGGGATACTATTTTAGGTTTTGTAGCTAGTATTACTGTTTCTGTCAATGATATGGTACGTATTGGTGATTGGATCACTTTCGAAAAGTATGGTGCGGATGGTGATGTTATAGAAATCAACTTAGCGACTGTAAAAGTTCAAAATTGGGATAAAACCATTACCACCATACCAACTTATGCACTTATCTCTGATTCTTTTAAAAACTGGAGAGGCATGATGAATTCTGGCGGTAGACGTATAAAGCGTTCTGTCATTATTAAACCTTCTAGTATTCGCTTTTTAGAAGCTACTGACATTGAAAAGTTAAAAGGAATTAGCTTAATTACTGATTATTTAAATTCAAGATCAGAAGATATCAACGAATTTAATTCTACCAATCAAATTGACAAGTCGCTCTTAATCAATGGTAGAAACATGACCAATTTTGGTGTGTTTAGAAAATATTTGACAGAGTACATTGCTGAAAATTCTGCTATTAATAAGGACATGACTATGATGGTAAGACAGCTAGCACCCACACCACAAGGGATTCCGATGGAAATTTATGCCTTTAGTAAGGATCAGCGTTGGCAAAACTATGAATACATTATGGGCGATATTTTTGATCACGTACTGGCTTCAATTCCTTATTTCGATCTGGAAGTGTTTGAGCTTTCACTCTACAGTAAATAATAGTGTTTTAAACTCTGAAGGTGGCTCCTTACTAGACTTCGTCAAATCATTATCAAACATATGATTCAGGTTATTACCTGCTAAATCTTCCAATTTGGAAGCTACAACAATGGTATATCTACCAGACTCGAATAAAGCTTTTGGATTGAAAACCAATGTTTCTTCTTTATTGATTAACTTGAAGTCCCCTTCAACAATTTCGTCCTCAGCATTTTTAATATAAATTACTTCTTTAGCAAGCACGCCATCCATAGGTTCATTAAAATACAACTCTAATTGATTTGAATGCACGTTAATTTCCCAATCAGAAACTTTAGGTTGTTCTGAATCCCTGTCTATTACCTTAAATTGTTTTGTGTAAGCGTTCTGTAAAGGAATGCCTTCACTATCCCTCCATTCTGAGCTTACGGTAATTTTGTAGCTATGTCCATTAATAATAGGTAGTCCTTTTTCTTTATTAGGAATTAAATCCGTTTTGATACGCCCGGGATCTAACCATAATGTTAGTCGTGTGTGGTCCTTATTCCATAATTCTGTAGGTAATTCTAAAAAGACATCTACCTCTTTGCCATCACTCTCATCAAACACTGTGATATAATGTATAGCACTATCTACTTCTTGCATAGGTTTAGAGAACTGAAAATACATCTTTAGCAAATTCTCCGGAACAACATCTGATGTTGGATAAATAGCAACTAGTTTCGGTGCTTCGATTATATCTCCTTCATCTATTGTGAAACTGGTGAGCAGCTCTTTCCCTTCATATAAAAGGTATGTTTTACCTTCTGAAAAAGGGATTACAGGCTCAAATTTAAAAGCTTGGTTATCTGATGATTTTACACCTAACACCGGAATATCTGTGTGTCCATCTAAATAGACATTCATTGTACTAACATCTAGTGCTGTTTTGGAATAATGAATAGCAGTAGCTTTTCCGTCTGTATAAATAACTTCAGCTTGTATATTATCTGAATGCTCTTTGCAAGACATACATAAAAAACCAAAAAAGATCAGAACTAAGCTGATCTTTTTATAGTATGTATATGTCTTTTTTACATCCATTTTGTCGGACGACTTCTTAAAGTAAGATCTCCGCTTGATGTACGCTGAAGATAAACAACGTTGTCTGCATCTAAATTATCCATTTGAAGCACATTTACCATAGGAAGGTTATCGTATGCTACGCCTTCTGTAGCTGCAAATTCTGTTACCGGTTGTGTCATGGTATCTTTATAATTAGCGATAGTTTCATACTTAAAACGCATGATTGGTCGGTTAGTATTAGACATTAAGAAATACTGCTTTCCATCTTTTTTGTATGATATCATATCTAATGGAGAATTACCAGCGCCTAATTCTGCAACTGTGCGTCCTTTAATGTGCTTGCCTCCTTTAAGTTGATCCATTGGGAAAAGTACTAAAGGGGTGCAGGTATAACTTGCCATTAGATATTCTTTATTTTCTAATGTAATCACATCAAAGGTTTTAATTGGCGCAAATGTTTCGTACTGAGCGTGCGCTGCATGCCAGATTTCTAGAGAAGCAAAGTCCTCATTTTTATTAAATGGAAATGGTATGCTACGGAATGTAGAACGGAACTCTTTATTGGAAAGTCCTGAAACGAGCACATTTCCGTCATGATAGCGTAAATCAGCTATTGCCCATACACGTTGAGAGCGCCCTCTTCTATCTTTTGCATCTACAGCTATGGCATTTTCTAATTCGTTCTTAGAATAGCTAGCATTAGTCAATGATACATTTTCAAGCTTATCGCCATTATATTTTAAGAGAACTGGTGTTCCATCAGTTACATTAACTGAGAAGTACACATTCTTAGAGTTCGGATTAACAGCCATATCCGTGATTCTGATATTATCTGTAGTAGTACCTAAAGCAGCGGCTACTTTCTCATCAAAACCATTAACATTAATACGTTCAATGGCTTTGCTACCTGACACATCTTTTGTATCTATGGCGTATATAGCTGCATTTTTAGAATCGCCAATAAAAAGAATACCTTCCGGACCAAAACTCAAAGCATTTATAGATGCTATCTCCGGATTACCTGTAATAAAGTTTGCAGTTAATGCGCTTGATTCGTTAGTGTTATTATTACTAACAGTAGAAATGGTGATTAATGCTACAATGCAAATAGCTACACCTAGAGTTATTTTTTTCATTTGTTTGGAATATTTATGCTTGATTACTAGTAAACTATGGATCATAAATTTAAAACTTCTCCTAGCTTACTGACTTACATGTTTTGCCAATTAACTCTATTTTAACAGCATAGAATATTACAATCTGTCCTTAACGAACTCAACTTTTGTCTTTCCATGAGCACTGGGCTTGCCATCATCACCAAGGTTAACCATAATGATGTTATCTACCGTTAAAATGGTTTCTCTAGTCATTTTATTACGAGCTTCACACTTGAGTGTGATTGAGGTCTTTCCGAACTTAACCACTTCGATACCAATCTCTACAATATCGCCTTGTTTTGCTGAACTCATAAAATTGATTTCAGATATATATTTGGTGACAATTTTTGGGTTTTCAAGCTGAATAATAGTATATAGTGCCGCTTCTTCATCTATCCATGCCAGCAAGCGCCCTCCAAATAATGTTCCATTAGGGTTTAAATCTTCAGGCTTTACCCATTTTCGTGTATGAAATCTCATTATAACAGTTTTTGTTGTGAATCTTCGTTTGGTATCCTCAAGTTAGTTCCAATATTCTCATTTAGCTTTTTTATGAAATATGCGGATAGCAATGGGGATTCTTTTTCAATATTTTGATGTACAAAAAAGTTAATCTCTTCTATACCTTGGTCTTTCCACACTTTTAAGCGTTCTACCCAATCATCTAGCCTGCTGTAATCTGACTCATGATTAGCTCCTACGTAGCGTATAAAAGCTGAAGGATTTGTTAATCGCATATGCATTATATCTCGACGCCCTGCGCTGTCCACAATGATATTAGAAATGTTATTAGATTCAAGCAAGTCATATAATTCACCAGATACACTTGGGTCATTATACCAATTTGTATGTCTAAATTCTACTGCCAAAGGAATTTCTTTAGGCCATTTTTCTGCAAAATCTACAACCCTGTCAAAATCTTTAGGCGCGAAGTTATTATGCATCTGGAGAAATACAGTTCCTAGCTTTTCTTTTAAGTTGACAGCACTATATAAATAATGCTGCACAACATCTTTAACTTCATTAAGTCGTTTCCAATGGCTGATCTCTTGATTAAGCTTTGGGAAAAATTTAAATCCCTCGGGTACTTTATGATACCACTTTTCGAACTGCTCCGGTGGAAATATCCTATAAAATGTGGCATTTAATTCAATGGAGTTAAACTGCCGAGAGTAGTATTCCAATTCATCTTTTGTTCCTCTTGGGTAAAACCCTTTTAGATCAGCTTTATTCCACTTGGCACAGCCTACATAAACATCTACCTCTTTATCGCTTTTAGCGTTTTCCAATACACGTTTTGTATCCAAGTGGTCCTTAGGTAGTGTGAAATCTATACTCTCGGGGTTATCAACCTTTCCAAATTTCATGTCAAAAAATGTTTTATCAAATATACTCTAAATCTAGGGCAGTTTTTAATTGTTGATAAAACCGTTAACAAGATAAACTTAGAGCTTTATATATGCGTTACATAATAATTAAATTTAATTCCAAATTAACCATAAAACACCTCAATATGTCACGCTCTCACCTCCTACTTAATATCAGACCAGAAATTGTATCAGCTCGTATCCATGAGAACATGAGTGCTGATGAAAGTTTTCAAAATAAAACACTAAGGCCAATTATTAAGCTTCAAAATGATTTATTTATTGAAGTGTTTAAGAATTACATTACCAAGCACAAAAATGTATTCTATGAATTGTCCCTAGAAAAGCAGCTTGATTATATTGAAAATGCTATTCATAAGGATATGAAATTCAGAAATTCTTTGAAAGGTATGATCATTGGGCAGTTCACAGTAGAAGAATACAGCCTATACATTAAAAATTCATCAGCTCTAAATAAAAGAATGATGAATATCGTTAAAGAACGATTAATCAGTAACATTCAATTATTTCAGCGTAACAAAGTCCTAAAAGCTATTTAAATTAAAGACTCTCCGTTGAGGTTTGTCGTGAGTACATCACTCATATAGTCAAAATATGGGCGAATGACTTTAAATGATGCATTGACTTCTTCTATAAAGTTATTCGATAACACTTCTTTATCAGTGTACTTCTTCGTAAAAATGTATTGTTTTTTGCGAATCAGATCAATATCCGGATGTTCTTTATCAAACCCTTTAGGGGCAGTTTTCAATTCATCTCCTACTACATTTCCCCAGGTAGCCTTAAAGTCGGGGTTAGACATGATATTTCTAAATTCTTTAGCATCCATTTCGAGCTCTTTACGAATTCGAAATAAGTCATCTTTATTTGGCTCCCAGAATCCTGTTGCTATAAACGATTCATTATTTGGGGCAATATGCAAATAATAACCTCCGCGCAATTCTGGCTTCTTTCTATGATAAGATCCACCGAAGTGCGTTTTATAAGGTGTTTTGTCTTTAGAGAATCTAACATCTCTATATATTCTAAAAATCTTTACTTTATCGATAACGTCGTGACTGTTTAGTAATTCCCCCAAACCATTATAAACGGTCTTAATTTCTGTCTCTATGGCTTTAAATTCTGGCTTGTGTTCGGTGAACCACTCCCTGTTGTTGTTGTTCTTAAGATTATTAAAAAATGTGAATGTTGATTTTGGAATAGTTAGACTCATGAGTTGTATATTAAATGGATTTAAAATTACAAAAACTAGATATCATTGTATACTGTAATTATATAACGTTTAACACTTTATAAAAAGGGACAAAATTTCACATAAATTATTACTTGTAATAATTACAAATAAACTTGTTTTTTGAGAGAATTTTCACTATAATGCGACACATTTGAAATCCAAATTATTTATATGGGAAGACCAGCCACAAGACCAACAAAATTAAAAGACGGTTACTACATTGAAATTAGAAATAAAGGCTCGAAATCTGGAGGTATAAAGCTTTACAGTGCTACTAAACTACAAATGCACAGGGCCATAAAAATGTATGAGCGTTCTAAAGAAGTTATCATTTTAGGAGAGTCAGTAAACGGAAAGTTTGTTGATAAGGAACCTAAATTACATGTGGTAGGCTAATCCTGCTTTTTCACTTATTTTTAACGGTAAAATAATTTTTTCATAAATTGTTGATGCTTTCATGGATTAATTTCATGGATTTACTAACTAAATTAATCAACAAATTATGACAGACTTATCTTCAAACAAACCCCCTATCTGGTTTTGGATCGTTAGTGTATTAGCCCTCATTTGGAATGCAATGGGTGTTAATGCTTATCTGCAACAAGCTTATGATACTGAAGCGCATAGAGCTCAGTATACTGCAGAACAACTTCAAGCCATTGCGGAGCAACCGTCTTGGTACACCGCAGCCTTTGCTATTGCAGTATTTGCAGGAGTTTTAGGGTGTATAGCACTTTTAATTCGAAGAAAAATTGCTAAACCTTTATTTTTGCTTTCATTATTAGCAGTTTTAGTACAATTATATCATAATTTAATTATGACTAGCGCTATTAAAGATGCTGGTACTTTTGCTATGATAATGTCAATTATGATACCTATTATAGCCATCTTACTGATTATGTTAGCAAAGAAAGCCGCTTCGAAAGGCTGGATCAAATAATACAAGCCAATCAAACTTAAGAAAGGTATTAGCAATATTGCTAATGCCTTTTTTTATTCAAATGAAATAGAATGAAGTATCAATCCTGAGGCAGGAGCTATATAGTCCATAATCTCTTTACTATCGTCTTCTAATGATTGCTTTATATAACCTAGAGTGACTTCTCCTCTACCCAATTTAATAAGTACACCAAACATGAGCCGTATTTGATTTCGCATAAATCCTTTACCCCTTACTATAAAAATATAGCTTGTTTCAGGAAAAAAATTAGCCTTATAAATATCATTTTCAATAAGTTCAGTTTTATCAATATGACGCGTATATTCGCCATTATCACTGGCTTTATAGCAATATGACTTGAAGTTATGTGTACCCTGAAATAATTGTGCGCCACGCTTCATAAGTTCAACATCAAGTGG
Organism: Winogradskyella sp.; assembly: GCA_965230605.1. Lineage (GTDB taxonomy): Bacteria > Bacteroidota > Bacteroidia > Flavobacteriales > Flavobacteriaceae > CBDDLD01. Next base: position 1,705,465 of record CBDDLD010000004.1, read on the forward strand.
TTCTAGTATGGTCGTCAATATTGGTGCGCAAAATGGGTGGTTCTTTTGACCCTCAGAGAAAACATAATGATACTCTTTGATCTTAGAGTCCTGAATGACATTAAAGTCTTTATTTACTGCCTCAATACTTAGAGCTCTAATATCTTGTGGTAAGTTGTGATTAAAGAGTTTAAGAAACTCTTCCTTATCGCCTATAGGGACATCATACAAAAACAACTCTAATGCAGCCTCATTGGCAGATACCATAGCATCTGTACGTCCAGCACCTAAGGTTTTAAAACGCTGCTCTTGTAATATATACTTTAATGTCCTATCGATCATTAAATGAATGGTCTTTAAATTAGGTTGCTTCTGCCATCCATGAAACCGGTATCCCAAGTATTGTATTTTAATAAGATAGTAATACGTCTTTGTAAACATAAAAGCAAATAAACTATTTTATTGATTATTGCGAAAGCATTAGTTATTTTTATATCATAATTTATACTCTTGAAGCGACTATATCCCTTTGACCCTTACATTAAGCATCATATTCTAATTAGCTTATTATTAGCTATTTGGATATTTGTATTTTTGTATTTTACAGAACCATTAGACGTTAACGAATTTGGTGACCGTGAAAAGCTGATATATTTGCCCGGATATGGATTAGTTGGAGGGGTTTGTTACTTACTCTTTCTGCCAATTCAGTATTATATCTATAGACGTTCTAATCTCAACTGGACCATTATTAGCGAACTTCTGTTTCTATTAATCTTTTGTATTGGGTCCATCACTATTGCTCGCATATATTATCTGAAGGTTGTTATGATAGGAGAATCTAACCCCTATTCATTGATTTATATGCTGAAAGCTATATATCTTCCCGCTATTGCAACTATTCTGCCTATTGTCATTGTTGGCAGATTTGCCTTTGGAAAATATTATGAAAAACGTATAGAGGATCTAAAAATTGAGATCAAAGGTGAAGGCAATTACGAAGGGCTAAAACTTCATCTCAATGATGTCATATGTATTCAATCTGCCGATAATTATGTAGAGGTTTTCTATATATCTGGTCATTCTATGAAGAAGACACTCATAAGAAATAAATTATCGGTGATAGATAATGAATTTCCAGAACTATTAAGAACGCATCGATCCTATCTTGTAAATCCGCATCATTTTATACAATGGAAAACAGATAACGGAAAGTTGTTTATGGAATTGAGTTATGATAATTTGATCCCGATATCTAAAACTTATCAAGCTGATATTAGAGCCTCAATTAATTCCGCCACAAACTAGCACCATTTCACCCCAATGCCTTATTATTGTTGGGAAACAACCTTATTCTCGATATATGTTTGCATCAGAAAGTTTAACGCAAATAATATATCATGACATCACGAATCACTTTAATTATCACCTTGCTTATCGCCTTTTCTTTTTCATATGCACAAGAAGAAAAAGAGGTTTTGATTGTAGGTACCATGCACACTGTACCAAAGATTGTAAAACACAGTTATAAGCCCATGCTAAGGCGGGCTAAAAAATACAATCCCACTGCTATTTATGTAGAAAGCCCAAGAGCGAATGATTCGCTAAGTTGGGAGTATCTAAAAGATGGATGGTCTATGGGTTATAAGGCATTTTATCGTTTATCAGATTCTATGCGAAATGTATTCACACCTGATAGAGAAAAATTTAATCAAATATTAGCCAAACCGTTTGACCAAATGACAACGGATGAGTTGGATTTTATGATCTCTACGTTTCTTTATGAGCGCGATAATGCCAATCATGAGTTCTATAGTTACATCAAAAAGCATGGCCATAAAGGGTCTAAGAAACCTACAAGACACGAAGATGGCGATCTCACATTTAAACTGGCCTTGGCATTAAATCAGAAATTGCTTAAGTCTATGGATGATCAGCAAACTAATGGTCTTTACCATGATGCCTGGGATAAATGTGCTATAGAAGGTCGCTCCAATGGGAATAATGCGATTAGCAAAAAACTTTACAAAAAAGACTATAACAGCGCTGTGCTTCCTGCCATATTCAGAGGATTAGGCAAGCATACCAACAAACGTAAATCTTTAGAACGCTTACATAAGATGAGTTCGTTTACTTATATAACAGTAAAAACTGAAGGCTGTAGTGAAGGTGAGCGCTATTGGAACGAACGAAACTTCAGAATGGCTAAAAACATTGCAGAACAAGTCATAGCATCAGATTCAAAACGAAATATCGTCATTGTTGGTGCGGCCCATGTTATTGGTATTGAGAAAGCACTGAAAACCAATTACCCTAATATTAAAGTGGTTCTTGCTGGTGATTAAACTTTCTATTTTTGCAAGAGCGAAGCTACCATCATTGCTGTGATGGTAGCTTATTTTTTATGACGATTCTTCAACACATTAACCACATCGTTCAATGTATACCCCTTGGCTTGAAGTAACATTAAATAATGAAACAATAGATCTGCACTTTCCTCTAAAAATAATTGATCATTATCGTCTTTAGCTTCAATAACTACCTCCACAGCTTCTTCACCTACTTTTTGAGCGATCTTATTGATCCCTTTCTTAAATAAAGAGGCCACGTATGATTCATCAGTTGATGCATTTAAACGGCGTTGTTCTATAATATTTTCAAGATCTGTGATGAAACCATACGCAGGTGTATTTTCTGTATCCCAACACGTATCTGAACCTCTATGACATGTAGGACCAGCAGGACGTACAAAGACCAATAAGGTATCATTATCACAATCTAACTGAAGATCTATAAGATGCAATACATTACCACTCTCCTCGCCTTTCATCCACAAACGATTCTTTGTTCGGCTAAAAAATGTGACTTTCTTTGTCGCCAACGTTTGCTCATAGGCTTCAGAATTCATGTAACCTAACATGAGAATATTTTTGGTTTCAGCATCTTGAATTATCGCCGGTACCAGGCCATCATTGTTTTTATTAAAATTTATTTCCATTATTATAATCTAACAGGTATATCTTCTTTTATTAATTCTCTTTTTAAATCTTGAATTGGTATTTCTCCAAAATGAAATACACTAGCAGCTAGAGCAGCATCAGCTTGTCCGTCTTTAAAAGCGTCTATAAAATGTTTTATTTCCCCTGCGCCTCCAGAAGCAATAATTGGTATGTTGACGCTATTAGATAATTCCAATAGTGCTGTATTAGCAAAACCTTCTTTGGTTCCATCATGATCCATTGAAGTAAATAGGATTTCGCCTGCACCGCGCTCTTCTACTTCTTTAGCCCAATCAAATAACTTAACTTCTGTCGGTATAGTTCCACCAGCCAAATGCACGATCCACTCCCCTTCAATCAGCTTGGCATCGATAGCCACAACAACACATTGGCTCCCAAATTTCTCAGCCAATTCATTAATTAGCTCAGGACGCTTTACCGCTGCAGAGTTAACAGAAACTTTGTCGGCACCACAATGCAACAGTGCATCTACATCCTCAACAGATGCAATACCTCCACCTACAGTGAACGGAATGTTCAACTGCTCTGCTACTCTAAGCACCATGTCATGCATGGTCTTTCTGTTTTCTTGAGTTGCGGCAATATCTAAAAAGACTAATTCATCAGCGCCGAATTCGGCGTATTGCTGAGCCAGCTCTATAGGGTCACCAGCATCACGCAGATCAACAAAATTGACACCTTTTACAGTACGCCCATCTTTAATATCCAAACACGGTATAATTCGTTTTGTTAGCATTTAATTCTGAATTATATAGTTCTCTAATTGTTTTAAACTGATCTTATTCTCATATATCGCTTTACCGATGATGACGCCTTCACATCCTAGCAGAGCAAGCCTTGGCAGCTCTTCAAACTTGGATACTCCTCCAGAGGCTATCAGTTTTATTTCCTTTGATGTCTCTGCAACAATATCCTTATATAAATCAAATGAAGGCCCTTCTAACATGCCATCTTTAGAAATATCTGTACATATGACATATTGGATCCCTTTCTTCTTGTAATCATTAATAAAAGAAATCACTTCAAGGTTACTGGATTCTGTCCATCCAGAAATGGCAATTTTACGATCTTTACAATCTGCTCCCAATATGATCTTTTCCGATCCATATACATTAATCCATTGCTCAAGAACTTCAGGATTTTTAACTGCAATACTTCCTCCTGTGATTTGATGCGCACCAGATTCGAAAGCGATACGTAAATCTTCATCTGTTTTTAATCCGCCTCCAAAATCTATTTTCAAGTTAGTCTTTGAAGCTATTCGCTCTAAGGTCTTGTAATTAACTATATGACTTGCTTTTGCTCCATCTAAATCAACGACATGCAAATATTGTATTCCGGCGTCCTCGAATTGTTTTGCAACTTCAAGTGGATCTTCATTATATACTCTTTTGGTGTCGTAATCACCTTTGGTAAGTCGTACACAGTTCCCTTCAATAATATCTATAGCTGGTATAATTCTCATTTTATAGTTCTAAAAAGTTTTGAAGTATTTTTTGTCCAGATTCTCCACTTTTTTCTGGGTGAAACTGTACGCCATAAAAGTTGTTCTTTTGTAATGCCGATGCATAGGATAGCCCATAGTTTGTAGTCGCAATGCTTAGATCGCAGTGCTCTGCATAATAGCTATGCACTAAGTACATATAATCCTCATTCTTTATTCCATTAAATAATGGTGTTTTGAGGTCTTGTATAGTATTCCATCCCATTTGAGGTACTTTATGCTGATTGCTAAACCGTTTCACAGGTGTATTAAAAATATTCAGTCCTTTGGTTTGCCCTTCCTCTGTAGATGCGCACATCAACTGCATTCCCAAACAGATACCTAAAACCGGCTGTTTTAAATCAGGCACCAGAGTATCTAACCCTGAGCATTTCAATTTTTGCATGGCTGAACTTGCCTCACCTACACCAGGAAAAATAACCTTATCCGCATTTAGGATCTCCTCTACAGTATTTGACAGTACTGCTTCTACACCAAGTCGGCTAAAGGCAAATTGCAGGCTTTTTATATTCCCTGCGCCATAATTAATAATTACTAATTTCATTATAACATGCCTTTAGTAGATGGTAAAATCATTTTTTCTACATCGCGCTTCACAGCCATCTTAATCGCTTTCGCAAAGGCTTTAAATATAGCTTCAATTTTATGGTGCTCATTGGTCCCTTCTGCTTTAATGTTCAAATTACATTTCGCACCATCCGTAAAGGATTTAAAGAAATGATAAAACATTTCTGTAGGCATCTTACCTATCATTTCACGTTTAAAATCAGCTTCCCAAACCAACCAGTTTCTACCACCAAAATCAATAGCAGCTTGTGCCAGGCAGTCATCCATTGGTAAACAAAAGCCATAGCGCTCTATACCTAACTTATCAGAAAGTGCTAAACTGAAGACTTCGCCTAAGGCTATAGCAGTATCTTCTATAGTGTGGTGTTCATCTACTTCCAAATCACCATCTACCTTAAGTTCTAAATCGATCTGTCCATGACGTGCAATTTGATCGAGCATATGGTCAAAAAAGGCAATACCTGTATTAATATCGCTCTTACCTGTACCGTCTAAATTTATAGCGATATTTATTTTAGTTTCATTGGTATTACGCGTTATAGTAGCGCTTCGCTCCTTTAACTTCAAAAACGTGTAGATTTCTTCCCAATCATTGGTCTCTAAAGCGATATAAATATCAAGTTCATTTTCAGAAACACTTATCTCATTGGTTCCAAGATTGGTATTATCATTAATGTAAATCCCTTTTGCACCTAGATTCTTCGCTAATTCAATATCGGTTAAGCGGTCTCCAATAACAAATGAATTTGCCAAATCATAATCCCCATTGATATATTTCCCAAGAAGGCCTGTATTAGGCTTTCTGGTCGGCGCATTATCTTTTGCAAACGTGCGATCTATAAATTGTTCCTGAAACACAACATTTTCGCGTTCGAAACTTTGGATGATGAAATCATGTACCGGCCAAAATGTATTTTCAGGGAAACTGGCTGTGCCTAAGCCATCTTGATTTGTGATCATTGCAATTTCGAAATCCAATTCACTTGCGATCTTGGCCATGTATTGAAATGCCTTAGGGTAAAACTCCAATTTTTCAAAAGCATCTATTTGTTCATCTTCAGGTTCTCTAATTAGGGTACCGTCTCTATCTATAAGTAATACACGTTTCATTTAGAGTTGTTTTAATGTGTTAACTAGTGTTTCGTTTTCTTTTTTCGTTCCTACAGTTATTCTCAAACAGTTTTCGCAACCCAATTGAGATGTACGGTTTCTCACAACAATACCTTTGTCTATTAATTGCTGATACCTTGCATTGGCGTCATCAACTTTTATCAAAATGAAATTGGCATCTGTAGGATATATATACTTCACCAATTCAATAGTCTTCAATTGATTTAATAACAATTGGCGTTCTTTAATAATAGCATCAATGCTTTCTAATACCACACTTCTTTCTTTTAATGCTTTTAAAGCAACACTTTGAGTAAGCTGATTTATGTTATATGGGGGTTTAATCTTGTTTAATACCGAGATGATATAAGGTGACGCATAGCAAATCCCTAGTCTAATTGCAGCTAGCCCATAAGCTTTAGATAAGGTTTGTATTACAATAAGGTTAGGGAATTCCTCTAATCGACCGATCCAGCTCTCAGATTTTGAAAAATCGATATAGGCTTCATCAATAACAACAATACCTCTGAATCCTTTAATCAACTCTTTTACCTTGTTACTATCTAAACTATTCGCTGTTGGATTGTTTGGAGAACACAAAAACAAAAGTTTTGTGTTTTCATCCTGAGCGCTTAGTATCGTATCAACATCCGGTTGGAAGTTTGCATCTAATGGGATTTCAATATTAATAACTGCATTTGTAGCTGATAAGACCTTATACATTCCATAAGTTGGTGGTAATGTGATGATCTTATCCCTATTAGGTTCACAAAACGACCGGAAGATCAGATCCAGAACTTCATCACTACCATTTCCAATTAAAATCCTATTAGGGTCAACTGACTTTAATTCAGAAAGTTCATTTTTAAGCTCTCGCTGTTGTGGATCAGGATATCTGTTTAAGCCATTATTAAATGGATTTTCATTGGCATCTACAAAAACCATATCGGATCGAATATCTTTAAACTCATCCCTAGCTGAGCTGTAAGGTTGTAATGCCTTTATATTATCGCGTACTAGTGCTTCAATCTTCATTACATAATATCTTTTAATCGTATGCTAACAGCATTCTTGTGCGCTTCCAACCCTTCAGCATTAGCCATAACTTCAATAGATGGACCAATGGTTTTCAAACCTTCTTTCGTAATCTTTTGAAACGTAATACTTTTTGTAAAGCTGTCTAAATTGACTCCTGAAAATGCTTTTGAGAACCCATTGGTTGGTAGGGTATGATTGGTACCGGAGGCATAGTCTCCGGCACTCTCCGGTGTATAGTCTCCAATAAAAACAGAACCGGCATTATTGATACCATCTACAAAATAGTTATTGTCATCAGTACAAACTATAAAATGCTCTGGTCCATAAGCATTGATCAATTCTAAGGCTTCATTATTGGAATTCACTACAATGATTTTAGAATTTTCAATAGCTGCTTCTGCAATGGTTTTACGCGGTAATGCTGTTACTTGATTGCCCACAGATTCAGATACTTTAGAAGCAAAAACTTGTGATGTTGTTACAAGTATAACCTGACTGTCTTTACCATGTTCTGCCTGACTTAATAAATCTGAAGCTACATAATCTGCATTGGCAGTATCGTCAGCCATTACCAGAAGCTCACTAGGTCCAGCAGGCATGTCTATGGCCATACCATATTTTGTAGCAATTTGTTTTGCTACGGTGACAAACTGATTCCCCGGACCAAAAATTTTATAGACTTGAGGTATAGACGGTGTACCAAAAGTTAATGCAGCTATCGCTTGTATCCCGCCTACTTTATAAATCTTAGTAACGCCACATAACTGAGCAGTGTATAAGATCTCATCAGCAATTTTACCTTCTGAATTTGGTGGAGAACATAAAACAATCTCTTTACATCCTGCAATATTCGCCGGCGCAGCGAGCATGAGCACCGTTGAAAATAATGGTGCTGTTCCTCCTGGAATGTATAAGCCTATCCGCTCTATTGGTCGCTTCTCCTGCCAACATTGGACACCATTAACGGTCTCCACAGTAACTATATCACTTTTCTGAGCAGCGTGAAATTTTTCAATATTAGACTTTGCTAGTAGAATAGCATTTTTCACTTCTTCATTAATAGATGCGACAGCTTCTGAAATTTCAGATGGACTTACTTCAACTTTGGATACATTGACACCATCAAATATGGACGTGTATTTTTTTACTGCAGCGTCCCCATTCTTTTTGACATCTGTGAATATCTGATTGACAGTTGCTTCTATATCTTCAATGGTCTGCGTTGGACGCTCTATTAGTTGGGACCAATTTTCTTTACTTGGATACTCTATAATTCTCATAATACCATATTTTCGATTGGACATACCAAAATACCTTCTGCCCCATTAGCTTTTAATTCATCAATGACATTCCAGAAATCGTTCTTGTTGATTACTGAGTGTAGTGAGCTCCAACCTTCTTTGGCTAAAGGCAGAATTGTTGGGCTATTCATACCGGGTAGTATTTGTGTGATAGCTTCTAGTTTATCATTAGGCGCATTTAATAACACATACTTATTCTCGCGGCCTCTTAACACCGATCGCAATCTAAATTGCAACCTATTGATAAGCTCCTGATTTTCATCAGATATTAAAGGTGAAGTTGCCAATACAGCTTCGGACTTTAGAAGTACTTCTACTTCTTTAAGACCATTTTTAAAAAGTGTACTGCCACTAGATACAATATCGCATATACCATCTGCTAATCCAATATTTGGTGCTATTTCTACTGAACCATTAATGATGTGAAGGTTGGCTTCTATACCATAAGCATCTAGAAATGCATTGACTGTGTTAGGATACGATGTAGCAATGCGTTTGCCACTTAGACTCTTTAAAGATTCTGACTTTGAATTCTTTGGTACTGCAATAGACACGCGGCATTTAGAGAACCCTAGACGTTCAACTATTTTGATGTCTTTTCCTTTTTCAAAAAGTATATTCTCGCCTATAATGGCAGCATCTACAACACCGTCTCTTAGATATTGAGGGATATCGCCATTTCTTAAGTAAAAGACTTCTAATGGGAAGTTTCTAGCGGAAGCTTTGAGTTGGTCTTTTCCATTATCAATAGAAATCCCCACTTCCTTTAGGATTTTCATAGAATCGTCATGTAAACGACCCGATTTTTGTACAGCAATTTTTAGTTTACTCATTTAGTTTCTAATAGTATCTGAGAACATCAATGAGCATGCATTAAAAAACCCGTTTGATGTTCTCAAACGGGTTAAAATATGTGTTGGTTTTATTCAATACATCTTCAGCCTGCTTGAGAGCAAGTATGAAAATGATGATGATGTAATTGAATAAAATTCATGTTTCTTTTTGTTGAACAAATTTTCAGAAAAAAAAGTTACAATTCCTAATTTTTAAGAAAATTTTATTGGTTTCCTAAAATGATAGGCATTCCAGATTCTCCAGAGCCGATTACAATGACTTTACTATTAGAAGATTCTGATAGTTTTATAGTGGCTTCAATACCTTTGTCTTGAAGTATCTTATCCGTTAATGATGCACTTAAAATGCGGTTTGCATCTGCCTTACCTTGTGCTTCAATACGTTGTTTTTCTGCTTCTTTTTGGGCTGTAACTAATCTGAACTCATACTCTAATGATTCTTGTTCTTGCTTAAGTTTACGCTCAATTGCATCTTTAATTGTAGCTGGCAGTGTTACATCTCTAATCAAAACACGTTTTAAAATAATGTATTGATCATCTACGATTTTCTTAGTTTCTTCAAATATTTCATTTTGAATGGCATCACGTTTACTGGAATATAATTGCTCAGGAGTATAACGTCCTACAACACTCCTTGCTGCAGATCTTACTGCTGGTTGCAAAACTCTAGTAAGGTAGTTCTCCCCTTTTTCATTGTGTAATCTTCCTAAATTTTTAAAATCTGGCTCATATTGTATAGAAGCATCTAATTTGATATCTAATCCATTAGAGGAAAGTACAGACATTGTCTCCGGTACTTCTTGCTGACGTACTTCATATACAATAACTTTATTCCAAGGTGCAATGATATTTAAACCTTGTTCAAGAGCAGGCTCATCTGACTTTACACCATCACCTAATGCATGATATAATACACCAGCGTAACCAGCGTCTATTGTCACTACAGATTTAGCAAATCCAATGACTAAAACAATAACTATGATGATTATTGGCAGTCCAATTTTTGGTAATTTTTCCATTTTTGATAAATTAAATTAGTCCGTTATATTTTCTTAAAAACCATTCCAAGGAAAGGCTTAATGCTATTAAAGCTAGTAAATAACTCCAATCTATTAAAGGTACGACATTTTTATTCTCTTTCTGAATCGTAACAAAACGTTTATCTTCAATGAGGTCTTTAATAACATTTGAAGCATCGTCAATGAAATAACTCTTTCCATTGCTGTTAGTAGCCACTGCCTGCAGTTTTGTTACATCTGCATTAAGAAATTGTTGCTCTACATTATACTCTAATATTTTGAAGTTCCCTGATATGGATATAGGCTCTGTAGCATGTTTTAGTATAAATGTATAATCGCCAGCTTCAATTCCACTTAAGTCAATACCATACGAATTTGTATTTAATAATAAAGGATAGGACTGTGAGGTATTTGTGGTTTCATTCTTTAGGTCTAAAATCAAACTTGCCGAGTTATCAAACTCATAATTTTTATTAAAATATTGAGCAGAGATGACAAGGTTATCATTGCCATTATAAAACGATTTATAATCCACATTTATACGTCTGCGTTTTTTGTTTGAGCTTAAATACTGTACTAACTTACCCATAAAATTATCAAACTCCTGAAAGCTGTCTTTATCCAAGTATGCTTGCGCACGCCATCTCCAAATACCTTCTCCACTCAATACAGCATGTTTTTGGTCATTAACTTCAAACGTACTAAGTAATGGTGCGTTTAGATTATTACCATTCACTGTTTTAAACAGTATGGTCTCATTAGGTACTAAAAAAGTGAGCTCACCAAATTCAGATTCTAAGGGTGGAAAATCATCAAATGACAGATCGTCAATTATAAACGGATTATAGCTTGTGTTGAGATTAGGCTGAAAATCTTCTGACTGGTTTGTAATCTCTTGTTGAAAATAAGCCTGTGAAGCATTTAATAGGGTCCAATTTGTAGTTGTACCTGTAATAGTGAACGTATTTAATTTTAGACGTTCTACAGCCTCTAATACATTTCTAAAACTAGTATTAGGCTGATATAAAATGATAAGCTGATAATCTTCTAAATTATCGAGCGCTTCTCGTGGTGTTAATAATGATACGCTACGTTGTTCATTAGTTTCTATTGCTTTTTTAATCGCTCCAAGATCTGGATGGATACGTTCAGAAATTAATGCAATATTGGTTTTTTGATCAATGACTTCAACTGCAAAATTCTTATAGTTATTGACAGTGTTTTTTTCATTTTCTAATGGCACTAACTCTATTCTGTAGGATTGAACACCAACCCGGTTAGCAGGTAAACTGGTTGATATGATCTCGGAAGTTTTTGATGCACTCAAATTAACCTCTCTTGAAAACACCACGTTATTACCAGATCTGATTCTTAGCTGACTTCTTACACTTCCTGTTCCGCTATAATTAGCAAACACCTCTACAGGAAACTGGTTTCTTAAATACACATACCTATTGACGTTTAATTGCTGAATTCTTAGGTCTGAATATTGTGTTGTATCTCCAAGAATTATTGGAAAGATAGGCTGACCAACTTTTGTTGATGAATACTCATAATCTGAACCATAGGTTTGATTCCCATCGGATATCAATAATAAAGGAGAAGTTGTGTTTTTATATATCTCAGACACACCTTTGAATACCTTTGAAATATTCGTCTGCCTAGTTGTATAATTTAAGGAGTCTAGCGCTTCAAAATCATTCCCGAATTTATAATACTCAATATTGAAGCGGTCTTCAAGCGATGCATCACTTTGGATAACATCATAAAGTGCTTTTACTCTTTCTTTTTGATCTAGATGCGATACAGACTCTGAGTCATCAATAGCGACAATTAGGTTTGGTTTTTCATCATAATAGGTAATGGCATTAAACTTAGGATTGATTAGAAGCAATAAAATTGAAAATACGGTGATGAACCTTAAAAACGCTAGGATAATGTATAAACGTTTTCGCTTACGAGATTTATACACATACTGAAGCAGCGCTACTAAAAGCGCCGCAATTCCTGCTATAATTATGTATATAAATGTCTGTGTTTGCAATAATTATTTTTTTACTCTGATTAATTCAAAAGAATCAAAAAATCGTTTTGTATTAGCATTATCAACATCTTTCTTTTGTGATATTGTTTGCATCATATATAGCTGATAACCTACTAACACCGTACGCATAGTAATAACATACAATCCGCCTTGATTGACTTCAATTTTGAACAGTCTCCCTCTATACCCATTAAAAGTAATATCTTCTTTAAACATTAATCGCCCTTTTACATTGGTCACAGCACCATTAACTGCATTATCTAAAACCGTATTTTGAGCTTCAGCAGAAGACAGACCGTTTGGAAAAAAACTTGTCGGATACTTAGATGAAGATGTCATATATACTAAATTCACTCCAGTGGGAGTAGATACTGTATAAGTGTCCATTACAACCGGACCTTTTTCAGTTGGTACGTCGACAGCATCTTTTTTAGCTGTTGAAGGAAAATCTATACGATATCCTAGTTCTGCATCTTTTACTGTTACCCATTTTTTATCTTGAGCTTGAATAGTGCTGGTAATACCAACAAACGCTATAAGTAAAACTATTTTTTTGATCATCTTTCTTGAGTTTAAGTTAGCATACCGCCATCAACATTAAGGGTTTGCCCGGTAACGTAGGCAGACATATCACTTGCTAAAAACACACAAGCATTTGCGATATCTTCTGGGGTTCCACCACGCTTTAAAGGAATAGCTGCCCTCCAGCTATCTACTGTGGTTTCATCTAATTTGGCAGTCATTTCAGTTTCAATAAACCCTGGAGCAATAACATTACTTCTAATATTACGGGATCCAAGCTCTAAAGCTACCGATTTAGAAAAACCTATAATTCCTGCTTTGGATGCCGCATAGTTAGTTTGCCCTGCATTTCCTTTAACACCAACAACAGAGCTCATGTTAATAATTGAGCCTTTACGTTGCTTCAACATGGTACGTTGTACGGCTTTTGTCATGTTAAATACGGATTTAAGATTGACTTCAATAACTTTATCAAAATCTTCCTCTCCCATGCGCATCAATAAATTGTCTTTTGTAATCCCTGCGTTATTGATGAGAACATCAATAGCTCCAAATTCATCAAGAACATCTTGTGCTAATTGTTGAGCTTCTTCAAAACTAGCAGCATTACTCTGATAACCTTTAGCTTTTACACCTTTAGCATTTAATTCATCTTCTAAGGCTTTAGCAGCATCTACAGATGAACTATATGTAAAAGCAATATTTGCTCCATGATCAGCAAATACTTGAGCAATACCTTTACCTATACCGCGACTGGCACCAGTTATAATAGCTGTTTTTCCTTCTAATATTTTCATTATCTTATATTATGGTTAGTTAGTCGATTAAAAATGTTTAAACTCACTTTAAACTATAGTTTCAAAGATAGAAATTACAAATTGCATCAAATAAAAAAACCCCACAAGATTTTGTAAGGTTTTTAACAGTTTTATAAATATCCCTTTTACCATAAGTAATCATAGTACAACGGTATTATTTACCTTAATAACTTTCTAAAATTTCTATAACTAGAAGCAAGTTACGGTTATTAGGCATTATATTTGTTGTGATTAATTTGCGGTCTTTAGGCTTCAATATCAATTTTTAAACTAATGGGCTAAAAGCTAATCTTATGTTTATTAAAAAAATAATAATACTCTTTTCGCTTGTGTTTTTTATAAACACCTATGCTAATGGTCAAGACAAGTTAACTTGGTTTGATTTTGCAGACGTGACCTTCAATCGTGTATATAACCAAGATTATGATACTTACTTTCAAATCCCTGAATTTGGCCCGATAATAAAATCATATGAAGGAAAAGAGATTACTATAAAAGGGTATTTTTTAGATATTGCTGGAAATGGTAAACTAACGTTATTATCTAAGAGACCTATGGCATCTTGCTTCTTTTGTGGTGGTTCTGGTCCTGAGACAGTGATTGAGTTGAATTTTAAACAAAAACCTTCTTTTAAAACCGATCAGGTAATAGAAATAACCGGAACTCTCGAACTAAATTCAAACGATATAAATCGAACCAGTTACATCATGAATGATGTCACAGGCAAATTATCTAAATCTTAGTTATTTAATTAGCTTAATACTTCAGCTACTTTTTTTCCAATTTCAGCGGGTGAATCCACAACGTGGATACCACAGCTTCTCATGATTTTCTTTTTAGCTTGTGCTGTATCATCGCTACCACCTACAATTGCTCCGGCATGTCCCATAGTACGCCCTGCAGGTGCAGTTTCTCCCGCAATAAATCCTACTACTGGTTTCTTACTTCCACTTTCTTGATACCATTTAGCAGCGTCTGCTTCTAATTGTCCGCCTATTTCTCCAATCATTACAACACACTCTGTTTCGTCATCGTTGATTAACAATTCAACAGCTTCTTTAGTTGTTGTTCCAATAATTGGGTCTCCTCCAATTCCAATTGCTGTAGTAATACCTAAACCTTGTTTTACTACCTGATCTGCAGCTTCATATGTTAATGTTCCTGATTTAGACACAATGCCTACACGTCCTTTTTTAAAGACAAAACCTGGCATAATACCTACTTTAGCTTCTTCTGGTGTAATGACACCAGGGCAATTTGGCCCAATTAATCTGCAGTCTTTATCTTTAATATAATCTGAGGCCTTAATCATATCTGCTACAGGGATACCTTCCGTAATAGTAATGATCACTTTAATTCCTGCATTGGCAGCTTCCATAATAGCATCGGCGGCAAATGCTGGAGGTACGAATATGATCGTTGTATCTGCTCCTACTTTTTCCACAGCTTCAGCTACGGTGTTAAATACAGGCTTATCTAAATGTACTTGTCCCCCTTTTCCTGGAGTTACACCACCAACAACATTGGTTCCATATTCGATCATTTGTCCGGCGTGAAATGTTCCTTCACTACCAGTAAAACCTTGTACTATGATTTTTGAGTTCTTATTTACTAAAACGCTCATGAATTATTTTTTTAAGATTATTAGGCTTGTTATGCGACGCAAAAATAATTTTAATATCCTGAATTATAAAGTGAATTAGTCACTATTTTTCTTAAGTAATTTCAATAGCTCTGGAATTTTCTTAATCGCAGCTATTTCTTTGTATTTTGTTCTGAAATCTTCCGCCGGAATTCCGAAATAATGTTTGTTCCCTTCTAAGGATTTACTCACCCCAGCTTTAGCAGAGATTACTGTCTTTTCTCCTATAGTAATACCACTAGTAATACCAACTTGTCCCCAAATAGTAACATCGTTTTCTATAATGGTACACCCAGCAATGCCAACCTGAGAAGCAATGAGCGCATTTTCACCTATAACTGTATCGTGACCAATTTGCACCTGATTATCAATCTTTGCTCCTTTTTTAATTCGGGTGTCAGCAGAAACACCTCTATCTATAGTGCATGCTGCCCCTATATCTACATGATCTTCTAATACAACTCTACCTCCAGATAACAGACGGTCATATCCTTCAGGGCGCTTTTTATAATAAAACGCATTAGCTCCTAAAACTGACCCAGAGTGAATTGTTACATTATTACCTATAACACAATCGTCATAGATGCTCACATTAGCATGTATGATACAGTTATCTCCAATTACTACATTATGTCCAATAAAACAATTGGGTTGTATAATTGTATTCTTACCAATTTTTGCAGATTCTGAAATAGAACGATTTGCTGGTACGAAGGGTTTAAAGTGTTGAGTTAGTTTATTAAAATCTCTGAATGGATCATCAGATACCAAAAGTGCTTTACCCTCCGGACAATCTACTTCTTTATTAATAAGCACAATTGTAGCCGCAGATTGCAATGCTTTATCGTAGTACTTTGGATGATCTACAAAAACAATATCTCCGGGTTGAACAACATGAATCTCATTCATGCCTAATATTTGAAAATCTTCTGGCCCAACAAACTCACATTCAATTAGCTGTGCGATTTCTTTTAAAGTATAGGGTCTTGGAAATTTCAAAATAATTACTCCTTAATACGTTCTTTATAAGTTCCTTTTTCGGTCTCTATTTTAATCTTATCGCCTTCATTAATAAATAGAGGAACATTTACTTTAGCACCTGTTTCAACAGTGGCTGGTTTTGTTGCGTTTGTTGCGGTATTTCCTTTGACACCTGGTTCCGTATGTGTAACTTCAAGAATAACACTGGCAGGCATTTCTACAGACAAAGGCATATCGTCTTCAGTGTTGATTAATACAGTAACAACTTCACCTTCCTTCATTAAATCCGGAGCATCTAAGGTTGCTTTTTGCAATTCAATCTGAGAATAATCGGAAGTGTTCATAAAATGATACGTTTCCCCTTCATTATACAAGTATTGAAACTTATGCGTTTCTACTCTTACATCATCAATCTTATGTCCGGCAGAGAATGTATTGTCAATCACTTTTCCTGTTGTGACACTTTTTAACTTTGTTCTCACAAAAGCTGGGCCTTTACCTGGTTTTACATGAAGAAACTCTATAATCTTGTATATATCATGATTATATCTTATACATAATCCATTTCTAATATCTGAAGTACTTGCCATAAATTTAATTTGATTTAAAATATCCTTTCATTATACCTCTATGTGAGTTCTTAATAAATTGAAGTATCTCATCACGCTCTGGTGTGGCCTGCATCTCTGCTTCAATAATCTCAGAGGCTTGTGTATTGTTATAATTCTTCTGATATAATATTCTATATATATCTTGAATCTCTCTAATCTTTTCTGTTGAAAACCCTCTACGTCTTAATCCTACAGAATTAATTCCTACATAAGACAAGGGCTCTCTGGCAGCCTTTACATAAGGCGGGACGTCTTTTCTCACTAATGACCCACCTGTCACAAATGCATGGCTACCTACCGAACAGAACTGATGTACAGCCGTCATACCGGCTAAAACCACATAGTCTCCGATTGTAATATGCCCGGCCAGTGTACTGTTATTAGAAAAAATACAATTATCTCCCACTATACAGTCATGGGCGATATGGCAATACGCCATAATGAGGCAGTTATTACCAACAACCGTTTTCATTTTATCAGTTGTACCTCTATTTATGGTCACACATTCTCTTATGGTCACATTATTACCTATTTCTACAGTGGTATCTTCATCATTATACTTAAGGTCTTGAGGTACTGCAGAAATTACAGAACCAGGGAAGATATTGCAGTTCTTTCCTATTCGGGCACCTTCCATAATAGTAACATTACTACCGATCCATGTGCCTTCTCCAATAACTACATTATTATGTATCGTAGTAAATGGCTCTATAACTACATTCTTTGCAATTTTAGCGCCTGGGTGTACGTATGCTAAGGGTTGATTCATTATTGTTTTACTTTAGTGATTTGTGCCATAAGTTCTGCTTCTGCACATAATTTACCGTTTGCATAAGCATAACCTTGCATATGGCATATTCCACGTCTTATTGGGGTGATTAAAGTACATTTAAATATTAGGGTATCTCCAGGAACTACCTTTTGTTTAAACTTCACATTATCAATTTTCATAAAGAAGGTTAGATAATTTTCAGGATCTGGAACAGTGCTCAACACTAAGATTCCTCCAGTTTGCGCCATAGCTTCTACGATAAGAACTCCTGGCATTACAGGAGCTCCAGGGAAGTGACCAGCAAAGAAAGGCTCATTCATGGTCACATTTTTCATCCCTATAACCGAATTATCTGTGAGTTCATAAATCTTATCTATCAATAAAAAAGGTTGACGATGTGGCAACATTTTCATAATTTGATTTACATCCATTAAAGGTGGAGAATTCAAATCTATATGAGGCACATTATTGCGACGTTCATTCTTAATAATCTTCGACATTTTTTTTGCAAACTGAGTGTTTACAAAATGCCCAGGTTTATTAGCTATGACTTTCCCTTGTATTCTAGTCCCAATCAAAGCAAGGTCACCAACAACATCTAATAATTTATGCCTAGCAGCTTCATTAGGATGATGTAATGTGAGGTTATCTAAAATACCATTTGGTTTTACTGCAATACTATCCTTTTTAAACGCTACTTTCAACTTCTCAATAGTTTCAGGAGAAATTTCTTTGTCTACATAGACAATGGCATTATTTAGATCACCTCCTTTAATAAGACCATGCTCTAATAACATTTCTAATTCGTGTAAGAAACTAAATGTTCTAGAATCTGCAATATCATTCTTAAAGTCATGGATGCTATTTAGGTTGGCATTCTGCGTTCCCAATACTTTAGTTCCAAAATCAACCATGGTAGTGATCTTGTATGAGCTAGAAGGCATTAAAATGATTTCACTCCCAGACTCCTCATCGGTGTAAGACACAACTTCAGAAACTACATAAACCTCTCTTGATGCCTCTTGTTCAATAACATTAGCAGATTCTAATGCTTCTACAAAAAATTTGGAAGATCCATCCATAATTGGTGGTTCAGAAGCATCAAGTTGAATAATGGCATTGTCCACATCCATACCCACTAGAGCAGCAAGAACATGTTCACAGGTTTGAATGGTAACTCCATTTCTCTCTAGACATGTACCACGTTGTGTATTGGTTACATAATTAGCATCTGCCTCTATGGTTGGTTCACCTTCTAGGTCTATTCGTTTAAATGCAAAACCTGTATTTTCCGGAGCAGGTTTAAAAGTTAAGGTCACGTCTTTTCCTGTATGTAAACCTACACCCTTTAAGGTTACCTCCTTTTCAATAGTCTTTTGTTTATCTTCAGTCTTAACTATCGCCATTTATTTTTTTATCTATATCATTAATCGTTTTAGCCAGCTTCGGCAAATTTTTAAAATACACATACGACTTATTATAATCGCCATATGCTAATGCCGGAGAACCTTGCAAAACTTCATTATCTTTTACGTTTCTACCAATACCTGATTGGGCTTGTATTTTTACATTATTACCAATAGTGATATGTCCTACAATTCCAACTTGCCCACCAATCTGACAGTTTTCACCAATTTTAGTAGAGCCTGCTATTCCTGTCTGAGCTGCAATAACTGTATTCTTACCTATCTCAACATTATGCGCGATCTGAATTTGGTTATCTAACTTAACTCCACGTCTAATAATTGTGGAACCTAGTGTAGCTCTATCAATAGTTGTACCGGCTCCTATATCAACAAAATCTTCTAAAATGACATTTCCTGTTTGCGGAATTTTAGAGTACTCTCCTTTTTCGTTA
Organism: Winogradskyella sp.; assembly: GCA_965230605.1. Taxonomy (GTDB): domain Bacteria; phylum Bacteroidota; class Bacteroidia; order Flavobacteriales; family Flavobacteriaceae; genus CBDDLD01. The sequence continues at coordinate 1,725,105 of CBDDLD010000004.1, forward strand.
GGTGCAAAGCCAAAGCCGTCAGCTCCAATTATGGCTCCTGAATTAATGACGCAGGTAGAACCAATAATTGATTCTGAATAGATTTTAGCACCAGAGAAAACTATAGTATTTTCTCCTATAGTGACATTATCGCCTATATAGGCATTAGGGAATATCTTTACATTGTCTCCTATGACTACATTATCTCCTATATAGGTAAAGGCGCCTACATAAATATTGGTGCCTAAATTGACACTTTCAGAAATAAAGCTAGGTTGCTCTATCCCTGATTTATTCATTTTAACCTGATTGTAATATTCTAGTAGTTTCGAAAAGGCTTTATACGCATCTTCAACCTTAATTAGGGTTGTAGAGATCTCGTTTTCAGGTTCAAAATCACTATTAACTATGGTAATAGAAGCTTGTGTAGAATATATATAAGATTTGTATTTGGGATTAGCTAGAAACGTCAATGAGCCTTCAGTACCTTCTTCAATCTTTGCCAATTTTGACACTTCGACTTCAGGGTCACCAACCACGTTTCCTTCTAATATGCTTGCAATTTGTTGCGCTGTAAATTTCAAATGATCGACTTTAAAACTAATGGTTGATTTCCGCAAAAATAGAAAAAATGTATCACATTTTGTTCTTAGGGTAACAGATATAGTATTTTGTTACCGGTTTACTCAATGCTTTGAGATTTAATTGATCTGAAGCCTTTACAATATCCTTAATCTTACCATTCTTAAACCATATATTGATGTTTTGCTTTCTAAGTTGATAAGCCTGATTAGAAATGGTTCCTGAAAACACAAAATAATCTGCTTCTGCAGACGAAATATTATACTTATCCATTAACGCTTGCTTGTGTTCTGGAAGTATATTCTTCTTTATAGGCTTATTCTTGATCTTAATCTTTAATAGATCTCTATTTATGATCATATCGCATAAATTACGCAATACAAAATCATCATGAAATTGCCATGACTTCATCGCAGCTACAATGTCATAATCGTCCAGTTTAGCAAATACATCTAACGTATTACTATCAAAATTTGAATAGGTAATATTTGAATTTAAAAAGTAGCTCAGAGGTTCACTTGCATTAAGTGCTATACCCATGCTCACCAATTCTTTAGCACGTTGCAAAACTTTAGTTAATAATTGCTCGGCAACAATTCCTGTTTTATGCAAATACACTTGCCAATACATAAAACGCCGTGCCACTAAGAACTTCTCCACGCTGTATATGCCTTTTTCCTCAACAACCAATTGATCATCTACTACATTGAGCATCGTTATTAAACGTTCACTATTAATATTACCTTCTGCAACACCCGTGTAGAAACTGTCTCGTTTTAAATAATCTGCACGGTCCATGTCTAACTGACTAGAGATTAATTTACACATGAACTGACGTTCATAATCCCCTTTAAAAATATCAATAGCCAGCGTTAAACTTCCGTTAAATTCCTTATTCAAGCGCTCCATAAATAGCAGCGAAATGGCTTCATGAGAAACACCGTTAACAATGCTATGTTCCATAGCATGAGAAAATGGCCCGTGCCCAATATCGTGCAATAAAATGGCAATGTATAATGCAGTTTCTTCTTCTTCAGAAATACTAACTCCTTTAAAACGAAGTACATTGACTGCTTTTTGCATTAAATGCATACTTCCCAAAGCATGATGAAATCGTGTGTGATGTGCCCCGGGATATACCAAATAGGACATCCCCATTTGTGTAATTCTGCGAAGGCGTTGAAAGTATTTATGCGCAATCAGGTCAAAAATTAACGAGTTAGGAATCGTAATAAAACCGTAAATTGGGTCGTTAAATATCTTAAGTTTGTTGTTCGGCTGCAAACTGTAATAATTACATTAATCAGAAAACAAATATACATGAACAATATAAATATTCTTTGGGTTGATGATGAAATCGATTTATTAAAACCTCATATCCTCTTTTTAGAACAGAAGCACTACAAAGTTACTACCTGTCAGAGTGGTACAGAAGCTATTGAGGCTATTGAAGAATCTAACTTCGATATTGTTTTTTTGGACGAGAACATGCCAGGGTTAACCGGGTTAGAAACGCTAAATGAAATTAAGGAGAAGCGAGCTAATCTGCCGGTTGTGATGATAACTAAAAGTGAGGAGGAGTATATTATGGAAGAAGCTATTGGTAGTAAAATAGCGGATTACCTTATAAAACCTGTCAATCCAAATCAGATATTGCTTAGCTTAAAAAAGAATCTAGATCACTCAAGATTAGTGTCTGAAAAGACTACATCTAATTATCAGCAAGAGTTCAGGAAGATTGCTATGGATCTCTCTATGGTGAATAGTTATGAAGAATGGATCGATTTGTATCAGAAACTTATTTATTGGGAATTACAATTAGAGGATATTGAAGATGTAGGTATGACCGATATATTAGAGTCTCAAAAGAATGAAGCCAATCTACAATTTGGTAAGTTTATTGAAAAACGATACGAATCGTGGTTCGAACCCAATACAGAAGCACCTACTATGTCGCATACATTGTTTAAAGATAAGGTGGTTCCTGAACTAAGCGATAAGCAACCCACGGTTATGATCGTTATTGATAATCTTCGTTATGACCAATGGCGTGCTTTTGAGCCTATCGTTAATAACTATTATAAAAAGGTATCGGAATTATCTTTTTTTAGCATTCTTCCAACTGCTACACAGTACGCAAGAAATGCTATTTTCTCTGGACTGATGCCAAGTGATATGGAAAAGTTACATCCGCAATATTGGAAGAATGATACTGATGAGGGTGGCAAAAATTTACATGAAGCCGATTTCCTTAATGCACAATTAAAGCGATTAGGTTTAAGCCATATTAAACATGAATACCACAAAATCACCAATTTAAAATCTGGTAAAAAGCTAGTTGAAAATTTTCGAAACTTAAAAGGTAATGATCTAACGGTCATCGTATATAATTTTGTAGATATGCTATCGCATTCAAAGACCGAAATGGAAGTGGTTAAAGAATTGGCGTCTAATGATAAGGCTTATCGCTCTTTGACAGTGAGTTGGTTTAAGAACTCACCGCTTTTGGAGATGGTTCAATTATCTCAGCAACTTGGCTTTAAATTAATATTAACAACCGATCACGGTACCATTAATGTGAAAGCCCCATCTAAAGTAATTGGAGATAGAGATACCAGTTTGAACTTGCGATATAAAACCGGAAGAAGTTTGACTTATGAAAACCGGGATGTGATGGCCGTTAAAAATCCTAAAGCAGTTCATCTACCTGCATTGACCATGAGCAGTTCTTTTATATTTGCTAAAGGTGATCTGTTTTTAGCATATCCTAATAACTATAATCACTATGTGAGTTACTATAGAAACACTTATCAACATGGCGGGATTTCACTAGAAGAAATGATCATTCCTTTCGTAGTTTTAGACCCTAAATAATTCTGTGTAATGCAAAAAAATCCGATGAAATGCAAAAAATATTGGGTTTTCTCATATATTATATGTAATATTGCGTCTGTATTGACAATTGTAATCCATTGAAAACTATTGACCTTACATACAAATTGCAGGACATTGACACTGTAGCTCAGTCACTTTTAGAGCATTTAAGCTCTAAAACGGTATTGTTGTACGGAGATATGGGCGCTGGTAAAACGACACTTATTCAGGCCTTTTTAAAAGCCATGGAGAGTACTGATGTTGCTAGTAGTCCAACCTTCTCTATTGTTAATGAATATGCTATTCCAAATGACAAGGTATACCACTTTGATTTCTACCGAGTAGAGTCTATTGAGGAGGCCTATAATTTTGGAATTGAAGACTATTTGTATAGTAATTGTTGGTTATTTATGGAGTGGCCAGACCGCATTAGTGCTTTACTACCTAGTGAAGCAACTACGATCACCATTTCTATTGTAGATGACCATACAAGAGCCCTCAAATTAACCGTAAATACTAATAATTTAACCGAAACCCTGCCTATGGAACAGCAAAATTTTTAATTAAATTTTGAGAACATCTTACCAATAGATTGCATATTTTACGGAAAAACCGTAATGCAAACTTCAAAATTCTTAGGATTTTAACAGCACGGCGTTATGCCAGGCTATGGTTGTGGTCTAAATTTGTACCATAATTAATTAATTAAATCCCTTGAATTATGAAAGCTAAAAAATTAGTACTAGCGATTGCGATCTTCGGAGGTATGTTGTTCACTGTACAGGCAACAAATATTATCGACCTAGATGGACAATCTACAACACAAGTTGACAAGAGAAAACTTAAGCCGCCAACACACGGATAAGAAAACTTATAGTCGAAAGATATTAATTGGGAGTTTGTTAGCTACTATGGTAGCAGCTACTCCCTTTTTGTTTTATGTATATGAATATGTGCCAGATACACCGATCTGGGATACTTGGTTCTTCACATATGAAAGTAATTTTTATGAAAGTGCCAATACGGGTATGTGGGTGCTGATGATGAAGTTAGTTCCTCTTCTTCTATCTCTTATCTGGTTCTTTACATGTCGTCATTGGTGGTATCATGCCCTTATAGTACCAATTGCAATGTTCTCCTTCCAATTTATTAGTGCTCTTAATGATGAAAACCAATTTATGGATGAGTTCCATATACTATACCTGTTACCAATAATGGCAATTATTTTTCCAACTATTTATCTGTTAAGAGCAAAAATGTTTAACAAAATAAATGCTGTTGATAAAACTATGGAAGAATTGGAAGAAGAATTCATGATTAAGCCTACAACCTTCTGGGGAAAGGTTAAACAATATTTTTAAATCGAAAGCTTTTATACTTTCAAAAATTTATTCGTAATTTGAGTTACTAATCTAACTTAAATGAGTAAATCCTTATCCCCTTTCACTAAGGCTCAATTGTTACCACAAGAAGAGACCTTAGAAATTCTTAAGCAAAAAGGTGAATTATTTATTGGTATTCCTAAAGAAACCCATTTTCAGGAAAAGCGTGTTTGCTTAACACCGGATGCAGTCTCTGCATTAGTAGCTAATGGGCATCGGGTTATGATAGAGTCTGATGCTGGTGTCGGTGCTAACTTTAAAGATAAGGATTACAGTGAGGCTGGTGCCGAGGTTACTAAAGATACCGCAAAAGTATTCGCATGCCCAATTATACTTAAGGTAGAACCACCTTCTATGGATGAGATCAAACTGATCAATCCTCAAACCATTCTTATTTCCGCTCTTCAGCTTAAAACACAAGACAAAGGATATTTTGAGGCTCTAGCTAAAAAGCGTATCACTGCCTTAGCATTCGAATTTATTAAAGATGAAGATGGCGCTTATCCTGCCGTTCGTTCTTTAAGTGAGATTGCAGGAACTGCCTCTATACTTATTGCTTCTGAATTGTTATCCAATGTCAATGGTGGTAATGGTCTTATGATGGGTAATATAAGTGGTGTACCTCCTACTGAAGTTGTGATATTAGGAGCTGGAACCGTTGGTGAGTTTGCAGCTCGTTCTGCTATAGGCTTAGGGGCTAATGTCAAAGTATTTGATAACTCAATCACAAAATTGCGCTGTATGCAATCCAATTTAGGACGTACTATCTATACATCTACTATGCAACCCAAGAATTTATTGAAAGCCTTAAAGCGTTGTGATGTTGCCATAGGTGCAGTTCGAGGAACAAACCGAGCTCCGATCATAGTTACAGAAACTATGGTAGAACATATGAAACCCGGTGCAGTTATTATAGATGTGAGTATTGATATGGGTGGTTGCTTTGAAACCAGTGAAGTCACTACACATGATAATCCGACTTTCGAATATAATGGTATTATCCACTATTGCGTGCCTAATATACCGGCACGATACTCCAGATCTGCTTCAGTATCAATTAGTAATATCTTCACTCCTTACCTCATAGAGATTGCAGAATATGGTGGTATAGAAAATGCGCTACGTTTTGATAAAGGATTGAAAAATGGGTTGTATTTTTACCACGGTATTTTAACTAATAAATCTGTTGCTGATTGGTTTGGCTTAGATTGTAGTGATGCCAACTTGTTAATTTTTTAATCCTAGTTAATGAAACTTATTCATCGTGTCGGCTACTATCTGGGTGGCGTGGGTATTGGTATAATTATATTGATGTTTTTTTTGGGAGGAAAAAAAGCATCTTGTGATTATGGCCCAAATGCAAGAACCGTTAAGAACATCTCCTCAAAACCTATTGATTATTCCGATGAAGCTGCGGCTGTAATACAAAGTAAACAAATAGATTCACTAACCGTTGTGCAATTGATTAAATATGGTGATGTGGACTTTTCGTTAAGTGATACCAAGACCGAAGGTTGTAAAACCTATCATATTGATAATACCTATAAAGAACAACCTGTTTCACTCACAGTAAAGAACTGTGATTCCACTGCAACTATATTAAAGTTATTATTTAATTAGTAAGTGTTAATTACTGAACAATTAACTTTCTAGTGATTTCTCTATCCTTATCTATGAGTTTTACAAAATAAATTCCACTTTGGAATGATGATACATCAATTTGTCTAGTCATTGTTGGTGCAGATTGCGTATTAGATACTGAATCTTGTAGAAGAATCTTTCCGGTTGCATCAAAGATGTACATGTTAGATACATTGAATACTCCTGAAAGTTTTACATTCAATATATCTGTTGCAGGATTTGGATAGATCATAAACTCATAAGTCACTTCCTGTCCAGGTTCTATAACATCATCACATGCTGTATCTACTTCAACAAACACCGTGGCCTCTTCTGAGTCTAAAGCATTAGAAACTGTTACTGTATATAATGTTGAAATTTCCGGAGATACCTCAATTGTCTGTGTGGTTTCACCTGTACTCCATAAATAAGCATCACCGCCAGTAGCAGTCAAGGTAGCTGACTCATCTAAACATATCGTTACATCTTCACCAGCATAAGCATTGACACGCTCATAAACAACCACAGTAACATCTTTTTCATCATAACAATCGTTTATATAACCGCGTGCGGTATATGTTGTCGTCACAGATGGACTAACTGCAATGTTAGGTTGTGTTGCTCCATTACTCCATTCATAAGTGTTAGCTCCTGACGCTGAAAGTGTAATAAAATCTCCCTCTAACAACTCTACAGAATCGCCATTAAGAATGACTACATCAGGATTAGGATCAACAAACACAGTAACATCATCTGAGTCTTCTTGATTTCCTTGAGTGACTGTAACTGTATATATCGTTGTAGACAATGGGCTTACTGTAATGCTTTGTGTAGTCTCCCCTGTACTCCATAAATAAGTATCTCCATTATTAGCTGTTAAAACAACTTCATAATCATCATCCATACACACACGCTGATCTTCTCCTGCTGACGCCTGAAAAACTTCAATTACAGTTACTGTTACTGAAGCTTCATCTGTACATCCATTAGTTGTTCCTACTACTGTATATATAGTAGTTTCTGTTGGCGACACTGTAATGGAAGCAGATGTTTGCCCTGTATTCCATTCGTAGTTATCTGTACCTGATGCTGATAAAGTAGTACTCTGCCCTAATTCTATTGTAATATCATTACTAACGGTCACCTCAGGCACAGGATTTACAGTAACAGTTACACTATCGGTATCTGAATTCCCATCATTATCAGAAACAGTCACTGTATAAGTTGTGGTTTGTAACGGAGTTACATCTATAGAAGCGGTTGTAGCACCGTTATCCCATAAATAGTTAATCCCACCACTAGCAGTTAAGGTAGCGCTTTCGCCTTCGCAGATGGATTGGTCATCTCCTGCATTGGCTACTAACGCAGAATTAAAAAAAAACGTTAGACTGAATGTATCCACTGCAACAACATTCCCTGCAGCATTATCTTGACTAAAGTATGTAATTGTGAAATTATATGTTCCCTCCTGTACTGTATAGGGAGCAAAATCAAAATCGAAATGATCAGTCATACCAGCATAGATAGGGCTACTCTCTGTCCATGTACCGCTTTCTACACCTGTCCACTCTACACGAACACTTTCTACATCAGGATTGTTATCTCCTCCCTGAGGGATGCTTCTAAAGTTAATTTGATCGCCTATGACATCAAGATCAAAACTTGCATCTTCAGTAATATTTTGAATTAACACATCGGTTTGCGCATTATATAATTCATAAGTACCGAAGAACTCATCAACTACTGTTATTTCAGCCGAGTCCGTAAACCCGCCATCTTCAGTAGTAAATGTAATTGTGGCATTACCTATATCATTTCCTGTAACGACACCCTGATTATTAACTGTAGCCACAGTTGTATCAGAACTGGACCAAGTTCCATTTTGATTGGTAGCATTAACAGGCATCACCACAGCGTTTAACTGTAGGTTTTCTCCAATATCTATAGTATCAGACTCCGGCGTTACTGACACTGAAGCTGCATCAATAACAACATTTGTAACTGTAATTGCAGCTGAATCTGTAAACCCACCATCATTGGTAGTAAATGTAATTGTTGCATTACCTTCAGCAACAGGTGTTACTAACCCTGTGTTATCTACTGTAGCTATAGAAGTATTACTAGAAGACCAAACCCCATTTTGATTAGTGGCGTTATCTGGAGTTATAGTAGCTGTTAATTGAACAGTGTCTGGTATATTAATGGCAGCTGTTTGCGGTGATACAGATACACCCGCAACATCTACTGTTTGAATAGCATTAGCATCGATCTCATTCAAGAATTCTTCAATACCTACATAACCACTTGGCCACTCGAAGGTTGTAAGATCATCATCAATAGCAAAACCTCTGGATAACTTCCAAGCATCAGGCATGCCATCATTATTAGAATCTTGATATCCTGTATTAATAGGTGTACTAGATACATTATTATGAAAATCTATATAGTGCTGGTTTTCTTCGTAATCTTGACCTTGACTTGATGAATTGTACTGAATACAGTCTCCAGCTATAGTATGCTCCAGATACATAATATCTAAACTATCTGAGTTAGCTATACTGTTGCCATTTTCATCTAAGTATGCATTTGCACCAGTATTGGTTGTTACATAATCAAAAGCATCTACAGCAGATCTTATAATTGTAGGCTGACCTAAAAGATCAAATGCTGAATTAACTTGATATTGAGAACTAATTGTAGAGAAATCACTCGTATTAAAATACTCCCATATAAATAAGTTATCTGCATTGGGGTCTGTAAGATCGTCCGTTACATAATTTCCTGCTGTATATAATTCTGGTGTACCAACAACATCTAATTTGTTGACTATCCCATCTATATTATTAACACAACCTTTAGAATAATAATTGTTAATATGATTTAATTGGAAATCACCTTGAGCACTTGATAGTCTGAACTTCCAGTTGAAAACAACATTATTAATAACATCTGCTCTACCATTGGTGTTTACATTAGGAAATCTATGTGTAATATTATAGTATAAATTATTATGGAAACTTAAGTTATAAGATAAGTTTGGGTTATCACTATCTCCAAATAAAGAACCAGTTTTCCCTTCTGCCATTAGGTTATTTTGCCAAGTCACATTAAACGTGTTTCCTGTAGTTGAAACCACCTCATCAGAACCCCATGAAAATGAACAGTGATCTATAATATAGTTGGTGCAATTTAAAAAGCGAGCACCATCATCAATATTTGTAGGCGGGTCATAATCTGGCCTAAATCGTACATAGCGAACTATGAAATTGTCCACTCCGTTAAAATCAACTTTATTCCCAGTTATAGTTATACCACCGGCAGGTGCTGTATGACCAGCAATCGTTACATTATCTGATCCCATAGATAAAACAGATTGTAATTCTATAGTACCAGAAACACTAAAAGTGATAATACCACCACCATTATTATTGGTGTCAATAATTGCTTGTCTTAAACTTCCAGGTCCAGAATCATTTAGATTCGTCACAATGTACACGGGTAATCCTCTACCTCCTGTTACATAGGCACCAGCACCTGTCGCAGTAGGAAAGGCTAACTGTTGAGACCATGTAAGTTGGACTGCAAATAACGCAGCTATAAAAAATGTGAGGGAAACTAGATTTGAGGATTGAATGTAAAATTTACTCCATAAACTATTAATCTTCATTTGGGGACTATTAATTAATTGGCTCAGATGCTATTACGCATCAGAATCCATAGGTTAAATTCGATTTAAAACTATAATTAAAAATGAATTGAAACGATAAAAAGGAAAAATATTCGATGAAATACAATCTTTTTGTAAGTATTTATTTACTTGATAATACTTTTTGTAGGATTTATTTTACTTTAGTCGATAGCAATTACAATTTTTGTATTAAATACGGACGACGTTTGACTTTAGATCTCCGTAGCAAAAACTTTAACATTTTTGTTTTTTTCTCCTACAAAATATCAATAATTGGTATTGAACATATTTTTTTACCGTTAAACCAATATTTCACACCTGAGAAAAATTAAAAACTATCTTGCCAGTGAAATTTTTTGCCCCGAGATGAAAAAGATTTTAGAATACTTCGATAGATTTAAAATCTACATAAACAACTCTATTTGGGTGCTAACCGGAATGGTAGTAAGGATGCTTATTACCATATTTATAGTATCTAGAATAGCCAACCAAATTGGTACCGAGGACTTCGGTTGGTATAACTTTGCCATTTCTGTTTTTACGGTACTTTTCTCATTCTCAGCCCTTGGATTTAATCAATCCTTTGTAATAAAACATATCGTTAATAATGAAGATTCTAAAGAAGCGGTATTAGGAACTTCCATACTTGCTAGAGTTTTCTGGTCATTATTAATTCTTGCTGTTTTTGCTTTATGGATCGTTTTAACCGGTGCAGAAGTTAACTATTGGGTGGTATTACTGACCTGTACATGTATTTTATTTCAAGTATCCGAATTGTTTGTGGCTTATTATCAATGGAGGCTTAAAGCAAACGTCTATGTTGGTGTTGCATTAATAGCCTTAGTTATAGTTGCAGCACTATTAATCTTTGGATTATATATGGGATATGGTCTTGTCTATTTCATTTCCATATATGTATTAGAGCGTGTTCTCATTCTATTTGGTTTATTAATTGCTTTTAACAAGCTTGAAATTAAATTAACAGACCTAAAGTTTGACTACGCATTATTCAAAACACTTCTATTACAATCCTGGCCATTATTACTAGGGGCAATTTTAACAGCCCTTTATGCTAGGTTTGACCAGTTTTTGATTAAATACTTCTTAAGTATGTCTGATATCGGAATTTATGGCACTGCAATCATATTAACCCAAATCTGGTATGTGATTCCTAGTCTCATAATTCCAATATTATATCCGAAAATTGCTGAAAAGAAAAAAGAAAAAGACTATGACAACTACTATAAAGTCATAACTTTACTCTATGGTACACTGAATTACTTTGCACTAGGTGTTATCTTACTAATGTACATCTTTGGCGACTATATTATTCTAGAGTTGTACGGTAAAGAATATGCAGATAGTGTCTATATTTTGAAAATATTAATATGGAATTTAATAATTCTGTTCCAAAGCCACCTTACTACCAGTATGATGATCATCGAAGGACGAGAACGCTACTTGTTTAATACAAAACTAGTGAGTGTAATCATAAATGTAGTATTAAATATTATATTCTTAGCAACCTACGGAATTGTATTTGCCGCATATTCGTTGCTGATATCTTCATTTGTTTCATGGATTGTATTAGCTCTATTCGATTCCAAAATGCGCATGCTATTAAAACTGAATATCAAGTCTTATACGCTACCAATTAATTTTAAAAAATATATGATCTAGTTTGAGAGGAGTCATTTTCATATTGCTAATTATGTTTGCTTGTGTCTTTGACATTTATCTGTCGAGAGCAGGTTACAACCCCTCTACTCCTGCATATACATTTATCCCCTTATTTTTTGCCTTATTTGTTGTACGCTTCAATCCAAAACTGTACTTACAATACTTTAAGACACATACCGTATTTGTACTTCTTGCATTTTTAATACTCTCAGTAGCGTATTCATTAAAAGAAGGCCCTTCTACAGAGGCCATAATGACGGAGCTCATTAATGCAGTTATCACGCTTCTTTTTTACTTCTTTGTATTGATTTTGTTTTCTAGAAGTAAGGATAAAGTAATTCGATGGTTTTTATTTGCGAGTTTGATTTGCATTATTGGAAGTCTTCTATATGATATGTTTGTTGGTCTAGACGCTATGAATGAAGACCTAAGAAAAGGTGGGTTTGCTGGTAATCCGAATATTGCCGCTTCAGCTATGAAATTATTGGGGCTATGTCTTATATATCTGTATAGAGAGAACAAGCTTATTAGAACATTACTTCTAGTTTTTGTTGTGCTTTCAGTTTTTATGACCTTCTCCAGAAGTGGAATGCTAGGTATCGTGTTAATGTCTTTCTTCCTACTCTTAAACAATTGGAAGTCTAAAATAGACATCAATTTAAAAACAGTTACGCAAGCCTTTATAAAAATTGTATTATCATTTGTACTTATATACACGGTACTCTTAACAGCAACAAACTACTTAAAAAAAGAGATTCCAGAATTTGGTATGGGTGATGCCGCTAAGCGTATTGATATGTTGTTAGGAAGAGCGTCTAGCACAACCGGAACCAGAGATGACCAAGGAAAGTATGGTAGAAAAGGATTGCTTAAAATCTATATTAACAAGTTTAGAGAAAATCCTTTTGGCTATGGCACCGGGCATACATCAGATAAGTTGATCAATGTGAAGGACACGCATAATTTCTACTTAAAAATGGCTGTGAACTATGGTATTATCGGATTAGTCATCTTATTAATGTTCTTTTTCATTTCGGCCAAAAGAAGCATTCAATACGATAACTATTATTATTTAATTTTTACGATTGTAATCATGGCAGAATGTATTGCCTCTCATAATGTATTACAAGAACGCCCTACTCTCATTGCTTTAGCATTTTTTGATAGTAGGTTATATAGGTTTAATAAAAGCGACTAACCAACATGTGCGGAATATACGGAACAACCATACCATACCATCTAGAACAAGTTAAGCAAAAGCTTGAACGCACAAGTTTTCGTGGGCCAGACCGATTGCAATACGAATATATGGACGATTCAAAATCTGTGATATTCGGACACAACAGGCTTGCAATTATAGATCTTGATGCTAGATCGAACCAGCCATTCAGATACCAACATCTTAGTCTAGTTTTTAATGGTGAGATCTATAACTTTAAATCTCTAAAAGAAGAGCTTGTTAAAGATGGCTTTTCTTTCCGCACTGAAAGTGACACAGAAGTTATTTGCGCCTTGTATATAAAATACGGCGAAGCTTGTGTTGAACATTTAAACGGTATGTTCGCATTCGTCATATATGATTCTCAAAAGCAGGAGTTTTTTGGAGCCAGAGATCGATTGGGGCAAAAACCGTTGTATATCTATAGGGACGGAACAGATTTCGAATTTTCTAGTCAGATCTCATCGATACAATTACATCATAACAAGCTAAGCATTTCAAGCAAAGCCATTAACTACTATTTGTCTTGGGGTAATGTTCCGGATCCGCATAGTATTTTTAATGAAGTTGAAAAACTACTGCCCGGCTACAGTTTCAAATTCAACATTAAAACCGGAGACTATAAAACATCTCAATATTGGGATGTTGATTATAAAAAAGAAAAAACATTTGATGGCTCATATGAAGATGCCAAGGAAACGTTAGACACCCTATTAACAGAAGCGGTAGATCTAAGGCTTTTTGCAGATGTGCCTGTCGGTGTGTTCCTCTCAGGAGGTATTGATTCGTCTTTAATTGCAGCATTAGCAACCAAAACATCATCTAATAAAATAAAAACGTTTTCTGTAAAATTCAATGAAGATAAATTTGACGAAAGTCAATACGCCAGAAAAGTAGCCAATCATCTAGATACTGATCACCATGAGATTGTTTGTCATGTTGATGAAGGGTTAGAACTTATTGAGAATTTTGCTCATTTCTATGATGAACCTTTTGCCGATTCATCAGCAATACCAACCATGTTATTATCCAAACATACACGAAAGCATGTTACGGTTGCACTTTCTGGAGATGCTGGAGATGAATTGTTCATTGGCTATACACGATATCTAACGCAAAAAGCGGAATCGTTATACAACATTCCAAAGTTAATTAGGCAACCTGTTGGCACAGCTATAGGTGTGCTACCTAATTACAAAATGAAAGTGATCTCTAAAGCTTTTAAGATCAAGGATTTTAATGATTATTATCTGAATGCTTTTATAGGCATAGATCATAGTTGGATAGATAAAGACTTTGACACTTTAGATGTTCCGGAAGCTAAATACTTAAAGCATAAATATAGTGGTAAGCAAGAACGTATGGCCACATTTGATCTAAAAACGTATTTAAACTGGGATATCAATACCAAAGTAGATAGAGCTGCTATGGCCTTTTCTTTAGAAACAAGATCACCAATAATGGATTACAGAGTTGCTGAATTAGCAAACAGCTTGCCTACAGATTATAAAATACAGGGTAATAATCAGAAACGCATACTTAAAGACGTACTCTATAAATATGTTCCGGAAGCCTATTTTCAAAGACCTAAGTCTGGTTTTACCATGCCATTCTCTGAGTGGTTTAGAGGACATTTAAAAGATCATGTTTTAGATGAACTGAGTGACCGTGAACTGAAAACAATTCCTGGAATAAATGTAGATGAAGTTAGCTTTAGAATTAAACAGCATATGAATTCCGAATGGGATCGTTACCCAATGATTTGGCGTTTATTGGTTTTGAAACAATGGCTAAAGAATAATAAAAACGGGTATTCTATTCAATAACATGTCGCAGAAGAAAATAAATATAGCCGTCGTTTTACCTACACTTCATCCCGGAGGTGCAGAGCGTGTACTCACCTTTGTTGCGGATAACTTAAACAAAGAGGTCTTTAATACTACCTTAGTTATTATTGGCAAGAAAAGTGAAGCATCTTATGAGGTAAAGACCATAAATACGGTTTTCTTTGAAAAACCAAGAGTTCTATCCGGTATACCTACACTTTATAAGTACATTAAAAAATATAAACCAGATGTTGTGTTAAGTGCAGTTGGTCATTTAAATACGGTAACTGCATACATGTCGTGGTTGTTCCCTAAGACCAAATTTGTTGCCAGAGAAGTTAATGTCCTAAGTGTTTTAGCTAAGTATAGTACTAATAAGAGTGCCGGGGTTATGGAATTCTTAGGTAAAAAGCGCTTTAATAAATTTGACAAGATCATATGTCAGTCTAAAGACATGCTGAAAGATCTTAATGATAGCTATAAGATTAAGCAAGATAAATTAGTCGTAATAAACAACCCAATAACTGATGGGTTTATATTAAAAAATAAGTTACAGACCTCTAATCCTATTCAATTTATAACTGTAGCCAGATTAGTAAAACAAAAAGGGCATGCAAGAATTGTTGAAGCTCTAGGAAAATTAGACTTCCCTTTTCATTATACAATGATCGGTGATGGGCCGGAAAAGGATATGCTTTTTGACCGTATGGAAACTTTAGGTTATAGAAACCAGGTTACCAATATTCCTTTTACAAAGGAAGTCAATAAATACCTCTCAGAAAGTGATGTTTATTTACAAGGCTCATATGTTGAAGGCTTTCCAAATGCTATTATAGAAAGCTGTATGGTAGGCACACCTATAGTTGCATTTAATGCTCCGGGAGGAATTAATGAAATTATTGAAAAAGGTATTAACGGATATATTGCTGAAAATGAAGAGGAGTATATCAGTTTCATCAATCATTATAATAATAAAGGTGTTCCTCCTCCTACCGAAGTGAGTCACTCTGTTACGAAAAGGTACCACAAGGATATCATTATAAAAAAGTATGAAGATCTATTTCTAGAATTGACCAAAGCCTCATGAAAGAAAAGAAAAACATAAGTGTATTAACTATTGACTATGGTGCCGGAGGCGCAGAACGTGTCATTAGTCTTTTGCTAAAAGAAATGGTAAAAGATTTTAATGTTACTCTGGTCATTTTTTATGACTATGTCGATTATGATATTCCGGAAGGTGTAGAATTGGTCGTTCTTTTACCTAAAGGTGATCGTATTAATACGCTATACCGAAAAGCAAAAGACACAATGCTTGTCTCTAACAAGTATAGTAGACTTATTAAAGAGAAAAGTATAGATGTTTCACTTTCATTTTTAGCATTGCCAAATATTATTAATGGTATTGTAGGCAAGCGCAATAAACAGCTACGCACTGTGATTAGTGAGCGTTGTTTCCCTTCAATTATGTACACAGCTAACCGATCTTCAAACTTCTTAGCGAAGTATGTGTTTCCGGTATATTACCCAAAAAACGATCATTTATTTTCAAACTCGGAATATATCAATATAGATCTGAAAGAAAATTTTAAGGTGAATATGCCAATGTCTGTAGTATATAATCCTATAGAGATAGATGACAGTCATATAAAATCGGTGGACTCTATTACACCTACATCACAACTGAATATTATAAATGTGGGTACTATCTATGAGCCTAAAAATCAGAAGTTGATCATTAGTGCTTTAAGTAAATTAGACAAGGAAGAATATAACTTAACCATTCTGGGCGTAGGAGAACTAGAAGATGAAACCAAGGCTTATACCAATGAGCTTGGTTTAGATGATAATGTCAATTTCAAAGGAAAGGTCAACAATGTTAAGGATTATCTTATAGAAAGTGATTGCTTTGTACTATCATCAAATACTGAAGGGTTTCCGAATGTTGTTCTTGAAGCTATGGCAGCAGGGCTACCGGTGATATCCACCAACTGTATGTCTGGGCCATTAGAATTGCTTAATGATAATGAACCGGTATCTATTTCGGATGGTGCATTTTATGAAGCAAAATACGGCATACTAATCAATGTAGGTGATGCTGAAGCATTAGCCAAAGCATTGACATATTACAAGGAAAACCCTGAGGTAAGAAAGCGTTATAGTGAAGTTGGTTTTGAGCGTGCTAAAGAGAACAGTTTACCAAATATATATAAACAAGTAAAGGAACTATTAATCCATTAGGGAATGTGTGGAATTAACGGCATAATAACGAATACAGCGGTTGATGATAAGCTATTACATGAAAAAATAGCGAAGATGAATCAATTGATATTCCATCGTGGACCTGACGAAGACGGGTTTTATGCCCATAGTACAGAATCTTCATCAGTGGCTATGGCCATGCGCCGATTGTCTATTATCGATTTAAGCACCGGAAAGCAACCAATGTATTCAGAAGATCAGTCTATTGGTATTGTCTTTAATGGTGAAATTTACAATTACCGTTCTCTAAAAGAAAATCTAATTAAAGAAGGTGTCACTTTTAATACAACCAGTGACACTGAAGTCATTCTAAGACTTTATGAAAATAAAGGCGTAGAAGCATTTAAAATGCTGGATGGCATGTTTGGTTTTAGCATTCATGACAAGAACAAGAATAAAGTATATATCGCCAGAGATTTCTTCGGAGAAAAACCATTGTATTACACAAAAACTAAAGATGCATTTATATATGCATCAGAGCTTAAGTCTATAGTAAGCTACTTACCCGGAAAGCCTAGTATATGTAGAGAAGGTTTAAACTTATACTTTAGATTAACATATATACCTGCACCATATACAATATATAAAGGTGTTTATAAACTGCCATCGAATCATTATATAGAATTTGATCAGTCTACAGATACGTTTTCTATCCATGAGATTGAAAAACCAACACCAATAGAGAAACAAGAGGTCTCTTTTGATGTAGCAAAAAAGCAAGTGCATGATCTTGTTATGCAAAGCGTTGAGAGTCGATCTATTGCAGATGTGTCTTTAGGAACATTCTTATCTGGAGGTGTCGACTCCTCAGTAGTGTCTTATTGTTTATCTGAAATAAGCACAGAAAAGGTAGAAACATTTTCTATAGGTTTTGAAAAGAAAACTTATGATGAAACAGATAAGTCACAGATCGTAGCTAAGCGTATCAATAGTAATCATCATGAATTTATTGTAAAAGAAAGTGACTTCAGAGATAATGTAGATGAGATACTGCTAAACTTTGACGAACCTTTTGCTGACTCTTCTGCCCTACCAACATATCTGGTTTCTAAGCATGCCAGAGACTATGTAAAAGTGGCTTTAACTGGAGATGGCGGCGACGAAGTTTTTGGCGGTTACAACAAGTACTACATGGGAAAGTTGAACAATAAGTACACCTCTGTTATTCCAAATGGGCTACACAAACAAGTTCTGAAATTATCTTCCGGATTACTAAAGTATAAAGATGATAACAGAGGAAAGCGGTTTAAGATGAATAGGCTACTTAAAGCAATCAACTACTCAGGTGATCAGTATTGGAACATTATATCATTAGCATTCACAGATGAAGAAAAAGTCCAGTTACTAAACCAAGATTATTTAATTGAACACACCTTCAATGAGTATAAGACACGCTTAGGTCAGAACAACCCACGAACCTTAACCGATTTTAGAGCTATTGATAAAAACATTAGTCTTGAAGGCGATATGCTTGTAAAGGTAGACCGCACGAGTATGCTGAACTCTTTAGAATGTAGAGCTCCCTTCTTAAATAAAGCCATTTGGGATTATACCAATACTTTACCAGAAAACTACTTGTTGAAAGGCTGGAATAAAAAATACATTCTTAAGGAAGCATTTGCAGATAAGTTTCCTCCTGGTTTTTTAGATAAATCTAAGCAAGGATTTGGAGTGCCTGTTGGTGATTGGCTAAGAGCAAGTTTGAAACCTGAATTAGAGTCCTATATAGACCCAAAGTTTATTGAAAGTCAAGGATTGTTTAAGCCTGATTACATTACCGATTTGGTTAAAAATCATATTGCAGGTAAAGAAGACAATAGTCTTAGGGTCTGGAGTTTTTACGCCTTTCAAAAATGGTATCATAATACGTATTTAATGCTTTAATCATGAAAAAAATTATACGTATAACCACCGTCCCTACATCCTTAAAGACCTTGCTAAAAGGTCAATTAGGCTTTATGAGTGCTCATTACAATGTCATTGGGGTATCTAGTAGCGGCAAGGAAATGGACGATGTAGAACATGATGAAGGCATTACAACCCATATTGTAGAAATGACAAGATCTATAACACCAATTAAAGATCTCATTGCAACCTACAAGCTCTATAAGTTTATCAAAAAAGAAAACCCTTTTATCGTTCATACGCATACGCCAAAGGCAGGAACTCTGGGTATGCTAGCAGCTAAGTTAGCTAAAGTACCTCACCGACTGCATACTATTGCCGGGTTACCTCTATTGGAAACCAAAGGATTGAAGCGCAAGATTCTAAATATTGTAGAAAAAATCACATACCGAAATGCCACACTAATACTTCCGAATTCTTTTGGTATGCTAGACATTATAAAGCAACATGGCTTTACCAAGGATTCTAAACTAAAAGTCATAGGAAAAGGCAGTTCAAATGGTATTGATACCGGTTATTTTGACCCGAAAAATATTTCAACAGAACAAAAAGCCCAATTAAAGAAAGACTTAGATGTAAAGTCAGATGATTTTGTATATGTATTTGTAGGTCGCTTAGTTAGAGACAAAGGCATTAATGAGTTAATAAGTGCTTTCAAACGAATAAACACACAACACAGCAATACAAAGTTATTACTTGTTGGCAGTTACGAAACAGAGTTAGATCCTTTAGCAGATAAAACCCTTAAAACCATAAATGCTAATCCTAATATTATCTCTGTAGGATGGCAAAATGATGTTAGGCCATATTTTGCAATTTCAGATGCCCTTGCATTTCCAAGCTATAGAGAAGGATTCCCAAATGTTGTGATGCAAGCAGGCGCTATGGAACTTTCAAGCATTGTTACAGATATAAATGGGTGTAATGAGATTATTACACATAGCAATAATGGTCTAATTATACCGGTAAAGAATGAAGAAGCATTATACCAATCTATGAATATGTTAGTTTCAGATCGTTCTTTAAATAAATCTCTAGCGCGCTCAGCTAGAAGTTCAATAATTAAAAGTTATCAAAGGTCATATATCTGGAATGAATTGTTAACCTTATATAAATCTTTAGAAAAGTAATGTACGCTAAATTTACAAAACGGTTTTTTGATTTTTTCGCCGCATTAATTGGGTTAATTATCGTATCTCCAATATTTATAATAATTATTGCGGCTTTACTAATTGCAAATAATGGCAAAGTATTCTTCTACCAAACGCGAACTGGTATAAAAGGAAAACTCTTTACCATTATAAAATTGAAAACGATGAACGACAAAAGAGATGCATCCGGAGAGTTACTCCCAGCATTGGAGCGGGTTACCAAAATTGGTGACTTCTGTCGAAAATACTCCCTTGATGAAATTCCGCAGTTGATCAATATTGTAAAAGGTGACATGAGCCTTATTGGTCCAAGACCCCTATTGCCTCAGTATTTACAACATTACAGCAAAGAGCAAAATAGAAGGCATGATGTAATGCCGGGTATAACCGGGTGGGCACAAATTAATGGTAGAAACACTATTAGTTGGGAAGAAAAATTTAAGCTAGACGTCTATTATGTAGATCAACAATCGTTTCTATTTGACCTCAAAATCTTGTGGTTAACATTCAATAAAGTCATTAGCAGAAAAGACATCAATAGTTCTGAAACCTTAGACATGCCGTTATTTACCGGCAGCAATAATGAAAACGATTAATTAAAACGCATCATTGTTAACTATGATAAAAGAAGTTACATCAAAATTGGAATGGAATACAGTTCTAAGTCAAGTGAGTAATTATGACTTTTACCACACCTATGACTATCATTCTTTATCTATTGAATCTAACGAAACAGCTATACTTATCACCTACTCTAAAGCTGAAGCAATTATAGCTATACCCTTAGTTTTAAGGACCATTAAAGATACTTCGTACTTTGATATGACATCCGTTTACGGTTATGCTGGCCCTTTAACTAATATTACTGATGACGATTATGACTTTTCTGAATTTCGTTCTGAATTTATAGACTATTTAAAATCCAAGCAAGTGGTATCTATATTTAGTAGACTTCACCCCTATTTTGAACAAGACCAAATGTTAAGCACTTTAGGTACTGTAGATACACTAGGCGATGTCGTTAACATAGATGTTACTTTACCGGTTGAAGAATCTAGAAGAGCTTACGGAAAATCTAACAAAAATCAAATCAATAAGTTAAGGCGAGAGTGTTCAGTAATAAAGGCTGAAACTGATGAAGACGTAAGAGAGTTCATCGATATCTATTATGAAAATATGAATCGCTTAAATGCAGATAAGTCTTATTATTTCAGTAAGGAATACTTTTTCAATTTCTTAAAGATCACTGATTTTGATACAGATATACTTTTGGTTAAAGAAAACAGTACAGGTAAATTAATTGCAGGTTCAATGTTTGTAAAAACTAATAAGTTCATGGTGCAATACCATTTGTCCGGTACCCGTACTGAATATCTTAGAATGAAACCTTCAAAGTTATTTTTAGATGAAATGAGGCATATAGCCACTAATGAAGGCTTTAATTTTTTTAACTTAGGTGGTGGCTTAGGAAGTAGAAATGATTCGCTTTTCGAGTTTAAGTCCTCGTTTTCAAAAGATTTTAGGTCATTCAAAATATGGAAATTTGTTGTAGATGAGAACACTTACAATTCCCTTTCAAATGGCATTTCTGAAACGGAACATTTCCCAAAGTATAGAGCGAAGCAATAAATTATGACCGGTAAGTTTATCATATCATTAGATTACGAACTACATTGGGGGTTTTTTGATTTAATTTCTCTTAACGAAAGTAAATCCAGACTCAACAACGTTAATTTTGTAATTGATAAACTTTTAGAGATGAGTGATGCTCATCAAATAAAATTAACTTTTGCTACAGTAGGGTTCTTATTCGCAAAAGACAAAGCAGACGCGTTAAATTACATACCTAATCGTAAGCCTGAATATCAAGATCAATCCTTAGATGCATATGAACTTTATAACAATATTAGCAGC
This sequence comes from Winogradskyella sp., assembly GCA_965230605.1. GTDB lineage: Bacteria > Bacteroidota > Bacteroidia > Flavobacteriales > Flavobacteriaceae > CBDDLD01. Next base: position 1,747,184 of record CBDDLD010000004.1, read on the forward strand.
AGTCATCTAAAGTATTATTTTGCCAACGAAACAGTTCAGAGAATCAAAAACCATACTGATCATGAGCTAGGGACACATACATTCAGTCATTATTATTGTTCTGAAAATGGACAAAGCATTGAGGATTTCAAATCAGACCTTTCTGCTGCCATTACTATTGCACAAGGTAATGCAAACACTCAAATCGAAAGTATTGTTTTTCCAAGAAATCAGACGCATCCAGATTATGTGGATATCTGTCAAAGCATGGGTATAAAAGCCTATCGAGGTAACTGTTGGTTCAACTTTAATAATTCTTCAAAAAAGCTAAGCATATTAGACATAGGAAGGATTGGCTTAAGAGTTCTGGATACATACATTAACATAAGTGGATCCAATAGTTTTAATCTGGAAAAATTTAACAGCAAAGATGCTTCAATAATTAATATTCCTGCAAGTAGATTTTTAAGGCCTTATCATAAAAAATTAAAATTTGCAGAGCCATTAAAAATAAAGCGCATACTCAAGGGTATGACCAAGGCAGCAAAGCAAGGTAAGGTATACCACCTATGGTGGCACCCTCATAATTTCGCTGAAGATATCGAAGAAAATTTCAAAAATCTGAAACGAATTTACCAACATTATTCTGAGTTAAAAAAAGCTTATAATTTTGAAAGTTATACCATGTCAGAAACCGCCAGAAAGTTTAAGACATAATCTCCTTTTAACTGAATTTATTACGTTTTATAATTCCACTTTTATTCTATATCGTCTAAATAGAGCCGTTTATCGTAATATTCTTTTTTCTTTTAGTATTTAAGGCTATAGCTATTATCTTAGCCTCTAACAGCTATTAATTACATAGGTCCCAATTCCCTAAAAATAGACATTAACAACTTTAGGTTGAGACTTAAAGATTAACTTATGAAGGATAAAATATGGTTGTCATCACCACACATGAGTGGTAATGAACAAATCTACATACAAGAAGCATTCGACACCAATTGGGTTGCTCCTCTAGGCCCTAATGTCAATGGCTTTGAAAATGACTTAGAAACATATTTAAGTAAGAACTCTTATGTGGCAGCCTTAGCTTCAGGAACCTCTGCCCTACACTTAAGTTTAATTTTGTTAAATGTTGGTTATGGCGATGAAGTGATTTGTCAAAGTAAAACATTTTCAGCTTCAGCTAACCCAATTGTTTATCAGGGGGCAACACCAGTGTTTGTGGATAGCGAAAATGAAACGTGGAACATATGCCCTGATATGTTAGAAAGTGCCATTAAAGACCGTATTTCCAAAGGAAAAAAACCGAAAGCAATTATAGCTGTTCACTTATATGGCATGCCCTACAAGGTTAATGAAATACATAGTGTTGCTAAAGCGTACGATATTCCTGTAATTGAAGATAGTGCAGAAGCATTAGGCAGTACATACCACGGTGAAAAATGTGGAACATTCGGTGATATTTCGATATTATCATTTAACGGAAACAAAATCATAACAACTTCTGGTGGAGGAGCTTTAGTAGCTAAATCTAAAGACATAAAAGAAAAGGCAGTATTCTTAGCAACTCAAGCAAGAGATAAGTCTCCCGCATATTTACACTCTCACATAGGGTATAACTACAGAATGTCTAACATTATTGCAGGTATAGGCAGAGGACAAATGACTATACTAGATAGCCATGTGTCTAATAGACGTTCTAATTATGAATTTTACAAAAATACATTTAAGACTATTGAGGAAATAGAATTCTTAGATGAACCAAATAATTATTTTTCTAACCGATGGTTAACCTGCATTCTTTTACCAAATAATGCAATAAAAGAACAAATAAGATTAACTTTAGAGAAGGAAAATATAGAATCTAGGCCTTTATGGAAACCAATGCACCAACAGCCTGTCTTTAAAGATGCACCGATGTATAACAATGGTGTTTCTGATATGTTATTTGACAGAGGTTTGTGCATACCTAGTGGGTCTAACCTATCAGACAAAGATTTAAACAGAGTTGTTGAAGCTATTAAAACAAACTTTTAATACTGATGCTAGTAAGGCTATTAAATAAAATATCGCAACAGTATGCCTCCAAATGGCTCGTAATGCTATTTGACATAGGCGTTATTATTGTTACATTTTTCTTAGCACACCTTATTCGCTTTAATTTTCAACTCGATTTCGAGATTACTGATGTACTAAAACAGCTCCCATATATTATTGTTGTAGCCATTATAAGCTTTTTAGCTGTTGGTTCATACAAAGGTGTTGTAAGATTTACCGGCTTTAAGGATATTGTAAATATTATTATTGGTGCTAATATTATAGCTACAATATTAATTGCTTGCACTTTTATAAGTAGAAAGTTTGATGATGCTAGTATGTTTAATATTTCTGGATCAATTATCTATATCCATTTACTATTAAACATCTTATTCTTAATAGGTGCCAAGTTATTTATTAAGTCTTTATACAATTACATTACTCAAGACTTTAAATCTATTACTAATGTCTTAATCTTTGGTGCAGGTAATTCAGGAATGCTTACTTATGATGCACTAAAAAATGACACAAAAACGGGAGTGCAAATTGTAGGGTTCATAGATGACGATGAACGAAAGATTGGAAAGAAGATCAATTTACTTAGAGTCTACAGCTTAAGCGAAATTGATAAAGCATTCATAGAAAAACATAAGATTGAAGAAGTTGTTATTTCTATCCAAAATATAGATCCTGCCCGTCTTCTTCAAATAACAGGGAGTCTTTTTGCTCTGGACTTAAAGGTGAAGATCGTACCTCCGGTACAGCAATGGATCGATGGTGACCTTAGTGTTGGACAAATAAAAGAGGTAAAGATTGAAGACTTATTAGGTAGAGATCCAATTAATATTAAGAATCCTGATTTAGTAGATCAATACGATAATAAGATCATTCTAATTACTGGTGCAGCCGGATCCATAGGAAGTGAAATATGCAGAAAGGTAAGCTTGTATAACTATAAAAAGTTGATTCTCATAGATAATGCCGAGTCTGCCTTATATGACATTCAACAAGAATTCAGACAACAAGGATTAAAGGAAGTTGAAGCCATAGTAGCCGATGTAAGGAATAAAGCACGTATAGACCAGATCTTCAATAAATACAAGCCCAAGATTGTATTTCACGCTGCCGCATATAAACATGTGCCGCTAATGGAAAACAACCCATATGAAGCTGTTTCTGTTAATATAAACGGTACAATTAACGTGGCTGAGCTGGCTGTTAAACACAGTGTGAATAAATTTGTTTTAATCTCCACTGATAAGGCGGTGAATCCGACCAATGTAATGGGCGCAACCAAAAGAATAGCAGAACTTTATGTGTCTTGCCTTAAAGGAAAAGGTCAAACTAAATTTATCACTACTAGATTTGGTAATGTTCTTGGTTCAAACGGATCCGTTATCCCTCTATTTAAAAAGCAAATTGAAAATGGTGGACCATTAACAGTTACACATAAAGATATTACGCGTTACTTTATGACTATTCCAGAAGCATGTCAGTTGGTGCTAGAAGCAGCAGCTATGGGTAATGGCAGCGAGATCTTTGTATTCGATATGGGAGAGCCTATAAAAATATTTAACTTAGCTGTAAACATGATCATACTATCTGGATTACGTTATCCAGAAGATGTGGATATTAAAATATCTGGATTACGCCCTGGTGAGAAAATTTATGAAGAGTTACTAGCTGATGGTGAAAATACGAAGAGTACATATCACGAAAAGATTATGATTGCAAAATCAAGACATATAGATATCGCAGAAACACAAAAACGAATATTAGAATTAGCTAGTGTAAAATCTATTACCCAACCTCTGGAAATAGTGGCGTTAATTAAGACATTAATCCCAGAGTATATATCGAATAATTCAAAATTTGAAGTTTTAGATACTAATGACAAACCCAATACTTAAAACCTTATCATTTATGAAAACAAGAACTACTTTAGTAGCTATAATTGCACTTATAATGGCAAGCTCGTGTGCTTCTCGGAAAGATTTAGTTTATTTTCAAGATGAACCCTTAACCGAAGGCATCGCAAATTCTCAGCCTCAAGAGTTAATATATAAAACAGATGATCTTTTGACTATTGATGTATCAGCTTTAGATCCTGATGCTGTAAGACCATTTAACTTACCAGCAGTATCTTATAATGCAGATGTCACAAGTGCTCAAGGCAATCTAAAAATGCAAACCTATCTCATAGACTATAATGGTAATATTGAATTTCCTGTCTTAGGAACCATTAAGATGGGAGGATTAACACGTACTCAAGCTACAGCGATGTTAAAAGAGCGACTAACTGAATATGTAAAAGACCCTATAGTAAATATTAGATTGGCTAATTTTACGGTGACTATTATTGGTGAAGTAACAAGCCCTGGCACCTTTACAATACAAGATGAACGCATAACATTATTAGAGGCTCTAGGTTTAGCCAATGACTTAACCATTTTTGGAAAACGTGAGAATGTGTTTTTAATACGAGAAATTGAAGGGAAAAAATATTTTGAAAAAATAGACCTTACCTCTGTTAATGTGGTAAGTTCACCATTATATTATTTACAGCAAAACGATGTTATTTATGTTGAGCCTAATAACGCTAAAGTGCGTCAATCTACATTTAATCAAAATAATGCTGTATTAATATCTGCTGTAGGAACTCTAGCTACAATTGCAGCCATATTTATCGCCAACTAAAGTTAATCCTATGAATCCTAATAACACAGCAACAAAAGACAGCATAAAAAATGCCGTTGAGACCTATTTATCTAAATGGAAGCTCATCGCAGGTTGTGTTATTTTAGCTATTGCACTCGCAACGGTGTATCTAAGATATGCTACTAATAAATATCAGGCTTCTGCCTCTATTAGGCTAACTGATGATAAGGGAAAAGGTAAACTGCCAGAGATCTCTAAGTTGCAAACTTACGGACTGTTTGCAACCAATGCCTCTAATGTATTAGATGAAGTAGAAGTTCTAAAATCGAGAACCGTACTCGAGCAAGTAGTAAAAGATTTAAGCTTAAACATAAAGTTCAGTCAAATTGGACGTCTTAAAGAACAAGAGTTGTATGAAAAGGTTCCGTTAAACTTAAACTTTATTGCCAGTGACTCCATCATTCATGCCTTAGATACTACATTCTATGTGAAGATAATTGATCCGTCACGATTCATGGTCTCTAGTGAAGATAACAGTACAATTATAGACCAGAACGGGTTAGAAGGAAAAACATACTCCTTTGGGGATAAAATTGAAACACACTTAGGAGATTTAATTATTACGCCAAACATAGATGCATATGAAGGTAAAGTAGGATCAAATCTTAAAGTTAAAATTACTCCGGTTTTAGAGGTTGTTGAAGTTTATAAAACCCGAATTAATATTCTAACCACACTAGATTCTAATGTCATTACTTTTACGCTTCAAGAAAATATCAAACAAAAGGCTGAAGATATTTTAAACAAGCTTATTGAGGTGTATAATAATGATGCCATCAAAGATAAAGAAGAGGTTGTAAAAGCCACATCTGACTTTATTAATAATCGACTAGAAATTGTATCACGCGAGCTTGAACAAGTTGATTTAACGGCAGAAAATGTCAAGAAAAATAACAGGTTATCTAATCTGCAATCTCAGTCGGCCATATTCTTACAAACCGAAAAGGAAAACGAGCAAAGGTTAATACAAACAAGTAATCAGATACAGATTATAGATTACATGTCTGATCACATCACTGAAAATGATGCTGAATCTGACCTTCTTCCATCAAATATTGGTTTACAAGACCCTAATGTAGCTCAGATTACTAAGAATCATAATGACCTTGTACTGCAAAGAAATAGAATTCTTAAAAATTCGAGTGAAAAGAACCCTACAGTAATTAATTTGGATAATCAAATTAATGCACTCAAAGAGAATTTAAATCAAAGTTTAGAAAATTTAAAGCGTTCTCAGCAAATTACCTTAGATAATTTAAATGCTGAAAGCGCCAGAATTAGCTCACAAATATATTCTGCGCCAGGAAAAGAACGTCAGTTTAGAGATATTAACAGACAACAAAGTATTAAGGAGTCTCTATATCTGTATTTACTGCAAAAGCGTGAAGAAACTGCAATCACTTTAGGTATGACATCACCTAAAGCAAAGATTGTAGAAAGAGCATATACATCAGCTATACCCGTTTTCCCTAAAAAGAGTATCGTCTATGTTGTCTCGTTTATTTTAGGGCTCTTATTCCCTATCGCCTATGTATACTTAAAAGATCTTTTAGATTCTAAAATTCACACTAAAGACGATCTTACCTCTCAAGTATCTGCACCTTACATTGGAGATATCCCAAAATACGGTTCTAGCAAGAAGAAAGTATTAGTATCTGAGGTCGATTATTCCCCTAAAGCAGAAGCTTTTAGGTTACTTCGTACCAACATAGATTTCATGCTGAGAGACAAATCAAAAACCAGCAAAACTGTATTTGTAACTTCTACTACAGCAGGCGAAGGTAAGTCTCACACGTCGGTTAATCTTGCTATGACAATTGCGCATGCTAATAAAAAAGTAGTCTTAATAGAAACAGACATAAGGGTACCTAGCTCTAGTAAGTACTTAAAACTAGATAAGAAAAAACAAGGACTCACTGATTACATAAGTGATACAAGTCTTAAGGTAAGTGATATTGTTTACGGAGTAGGTAAAAAAGAAACCTTCGATATCATTCCTTCAGGCACAATCCCTCCTAATCCTGCTGAGTTACTTATGAGCGATCGTGTAAAGAGTTTATTTACCCAAATTAAGAAGGAATATGACTATATCATAGTTGATACTGCTGCGGTTGGTTTGGTGACTGACACCTTATTAATTTCAGAATATGCAGACATGTTCCTTTATGTTGTAAGTGCAAATAACCTAGACAAACGTCAATTGCATGTAGCGCGTACTATGTACGATGAGAAACGCTTACCAAATATGGTACTGCTTCTTAACGGCACAAAAAAGAAAGCCGGTTATGGTTATGGCTACGGTTATGGATCTGCTGGTAAGAAGAAAAAATGGTATCAGTTTGGGAAATCATGATGACTTCCCCGGAATTAGCTTTTTTAACTTATAGATCCCTTTAGTCAACATTACATTCACCTTTTTATCTCTAAGATATTGTTTGAACTTAAACTTTTTTGCAAGTGCATTAGCCTTCCATTTCGCTTTCAGGGATTTAGAGTCAAATAGTATATGATGCTCATATACATAATCCACATCACACCACCGTTCTTTATAATTGCTCTCCCCTTTTGAGAAGTCTAGTTTAGAAACATTGTTTTCAATACACCATTCTATCAATTTAAAAATTTCAATATTTCCTAAACCTTCTCTATAATATCTCATATCAAACGTTCTCAAGGCTACGACAAAAACATCATCATATACAAAACTGAATGATAGTGCTATTGGCTGTTCATCATCATACATCACATTAAGAGCTACTTGCTTATCAAGTATTAAAGGGTAAAGTACCTCTTGATAAAAATCCCACATTGGTAAAACCGTATTGTGAGTGCTAATGGTATCAAATCGTTCTTCTAGGATTCTTTTAAAAGCATTAATCAAAATTTCGTATTCTGATTTGCTTATATCTCCATAAAAAACTTTCTGTGATATATTATGCTTCTTCTCAAGCTTCTTTATAGATGATCTAAAGTTATAGCGGCTTTTACTAGATTTAAACTTATCTGATAACACATCAGCAGGTTCTTTATACTTACTGATATCAACATAAAGCCCTTTATACTGCCGTACTTTATGACATTTTAAACGAGAGTTCTCACTAATAGCCTCAACCTTAAGAAAGGTAGGTACATCATAAACCACAAATGTCTTTCCTTTAAAATCTTCTTCACCATCTTTTATAGAATATAGCATTCCGTTAGTAAAGTTCTTACCAACATTAACAAAATCGGCAGAGTTTTCGCTGTCAACAAAATCAAGTCCTTGAATAAAATCAAATGATTTTGCCTTTTGACCATTATTGAAGTGCTTTAACCATATCTCTTGATATGTTTTTGAGGCAAAAGGATTGTTTCTCATGATTGATTAATAGTTGCCCGAAAATTACAATATATTTTACAACTTTCGTCGTTGCTTTTCCTCCTTTAATAGAGTTAATTCCCTGCTCGTCTGACCTGCAACAGAAGTATTCTCCTCTGCTCTTCTAATAAGGTAGGGCATCACATCTTTTACTGGCCCAAAGGGAATGTATTTAGCTACATTGTAACCTTCTTTAGCAAGGTTAAAACTTATATGATCACTCATCCCATATAATTGCCCAAACCAAACATTATTATCACTCTTTGCTATACCGTTTTCCGCCATGAGTTGCATCGCCAAATAACAACTTTCTTCATTGTGACTCCCAATAAAAACTGAAATATCCTCTAAGTGATTTAAAATATAAGTCAGTGTGGTATTGAAGTTATCATCCGTAGCTTGCTTATCTACACAGATAGGTGACTTATATTCTAGCTTTTTTGCACGTTCACGTTCTTTTTCCATGTAGGCACCACGTACAATTTTTATCCCAATCTTATACCCCTTAGATGTAGCACGTTTATGCAATCCTTTTAAATAATCTAAGCGATCCCAACGGTAGGTTTGTAGTGTATTATATACTATAGGTTTGTCGGTATTATAGATTTCCATCATTTCTTCAACTAAATCGTCTGCTGCATCTTGCATCCAACTCTCTTCACCATCTATTAATAGCTCTACATCTTTTTCTTTAGCTAATTTACAAACCCTATGATAGCGGTCAACCACACGTTGCCATTCGTCATTTTCTTCGGAAGTCAGTGGTTTCCCTTCTCCTATTTTCTGATACAGATAAAATCGACCAAAACCCGTAGGTTTAAAAACTGCTATCGGCAGCGCTTCTTTTTCTGCCGCAAACTCTATAATCTCTATTGTCTTCTGCATAGCTGCTTCAAATTGATCTTCGGATGCTTTCCCTTCAACAGAATAGTCCAATACAGAACTGACGCCCTTTACATACATTTTATCAATTACCGGTAAGCAATCATCTTCATTAACACCGCCACAAAAATGATCAAAAACAGTAGACCTAATAAGACCTTCAACAGGAAGATTAGCTTTTAACGCAAAATTAGTTGCAGCAGTACCAATACGCACTAAGGGTTGATGAGATATCATTTTAAATAAAAAATAAGCGCGTTCTAATTCAGAATCAGATTTTAACACAAATGCCTCAGCAGTATTGTCAAATAATGTTCTATCTTTCATAGGTTAGGTATATAAACACAAATATATTTATTAGTTAAGTTTTTTTAACGAAAATCTAAGTAATTTCACCCTCTGAAATCAAAGTTCAAATTTTGACACTAATGACCTCTATACAATCAGACCAATGCATTGTTCATTTTAATGCTAAAGCTTATGAAGCACTTAATGTGCATTTGGCATCCTCTGACTATTCTAAAGTGTTTCTAATTGTAGATACAAATACGCACCAATTTTGTACAACTTACTTTTTAGAACAGGTCAATGCTGGTATAGAAATAGAGATCATTGAAATTCCTGCGGGAGAACTTAATAAGACTATCGATATATGTGTACAAGTTTGGCATACGCTTTCAGAACTTGGTGCTGATCGCAGTAGCCTGATTATTAACTTAGGTGGTGGCGTTGTTACTGATCTTGGTGGATTTGTGGCTTGCACATACATGAGGGGCATATCGTACATAAATGTTCCTACTTCATTATTGGCCATGGTAGACGCTTCCGTAGGGGGTAAAACCGGAGTGGATTTAGGCACTCTAAAAAACCAGATTGGCGTGATCAGTGAGGGGGAAATGGTTTTAGTAGATACTGCATTCCTTCAAACACTACCTCAGGCGCAATTAAGATCCGGATTAGCAGAAATGCTTAAGCATGGATTAATTCACGATAGGGCATATTGGATCACTATGTCAGACTTAAGTACGTTAACCGCATCTGATCTAGATGAGTTGATTCATGAGTCTATTCAAATAAAAAACACCATAGTAAAAAATGACCCTTATGAAAAAGGGCTTCGCAAAACCCTTAATTACGGACATACACTAGGTCATGCCATTGAATCATACTGTCTCAGCTCAGAAGAGAAGAACGATTTATTACATGGCGAAGCTATTGCTATAGGAATGGTATTAGAAAGCTATATTTCCTCTAAGCTTTTAAATTTTGATAGTAACGATTTAAATCATGTTAAGCAAGTCATAAACCACACCTATAAGCCTATTGATTTCAACACAAAAGATATAGAATCGATTATAGCGCTTTTAAAGCACGATAAAAAAAACAAGAATGGAGTGATCCAATTTGTATTACTTGAAGCAATTGGAGTCCCAAAAATAAACTGTGAGGTTTCTAATGAGCTTATCTACGAAGCTTTTGATTACTACGCTGTTAAGTAACGTTCTTTTATGACTCTGCAATGGTGGTTTTCATGTCCAATAATAATATAACCTATAGCTCTAACTGATGCATCAGAACTACTAGCCACTCCCAACCTTAGAAGGTCTGTTTCAGTGAAATTTTCAAAAAGATTAATTGTTGCCTGTCTTACATTAGTATATTCCTCTATTAAACTCGTCATAGACCGGTTATTTGCATTACCGCTTTCCACAAAAACATTCTGATCAAAGCCTGGAAGTGGTGTAGCATCTCCTCTACCTATTCGCAGACATCTGTATGCAAAAACACGCTCTGCATCAATGACATGCAAAAGAACATCTTTAATCGTCCATTTATCGGCTTCATATCTATAAGTTAACTTGTCTTCAGGTATGCTTTTATAAAAGGCAACATTTGCATCTAGATTCTTTTTCAATCCATCTAAAATTGATGCTCCTAGTGCTTTTTCAATGTATGATCCGTAGTATGGGTGGTATTCTTTTTGGTCAATTTTCATAATACTTTTTTTAGCCTGAATAAAAGTAACAAAAAACCCCTGACTAATAATTTAGTCAGGGGTTTTTGGGATTATTTTAACCTATTTACAATTCATTGAAAATAGTATGCATTAAACGTTTTTTATCATTGATACTTTCTTCCAATGATATCATAGTCTCCGTTCTGTAAACACCGTCTATATCATCTAACATAAATATGATATCCTTAGCATGCATTGTATCTTGCGCTCTGATCTTACAAAAAATATTAAACTTCCCTGTTGTGATATGTGCCACAGTAACATATGGTATTTGATTGATGCGTTCTAAAACAAACTTAGTTTGAGATGTGTTTTGCAGAAAAACACCAACGTAAGCTATAAATGAATATCCAAGTTTTTTATAGTCCAGTGTTAATGACGACCCTTTTATAATTCCTGCTTCTTCCATTTTCTTAACTCTCACATGAACCGTACCTGCAGAAATCAATAATTTTTTAGCAATATCCGTAAAAGGAATTCGCGTATTATCGATTAACATGTCTAAAATTTGGTGGTCAATTTCGTCTAACTTAAACTTTGCCATATTACATTTATTAAATTATATGCAAAAATAAGACAAATTCATTAACAAAAACACACTAAAAACCCTATTCTTTACGATTTTATTAAGATTTTTTGATCATTTATAAACACGAAATCGATTTCGTAATCGACTTGTAATATTTTTTCACTGCCTAAACTCACCACTTGATGCTGAGCGTCAATCGTTTTGTGAGCAAAAAAACTACTTAAGTCTTCTATTTTTTCTACGATGGGTTGAAATTTAATTGTGTTTTCATCCAAAGTTTCCTTGAATTGAATAGCTACATCCATCGATTCTGTAGAATCAGGGGAAAGTCGTCCATTCTTTATAAGAATATCATAGAATGATTTAGTGTTCTCCGGAATATCAAAGTACTTTTCATACTTATTGATAGATATCGAGCTGCTAATAGCCTCTAATCCCCAGTACATGGCTTTAAATATATATTGTCTAACCTTTTCTCTATCATAATCATTGTGATAGTGACCGGCTTCAAATAAAATGGTCGGCACACCCGCAGCCTGAAAGGCATCCCCAACACAATTGATATTAAAAGAATCATCATAAATTCCAATTTGCCCCGGAATATCTTCATTCAGAAGAGTATTTATGTATGAGATTACAGCCATTGCAGCAGCCCTATTAGGAGTAACTGTTCGTTCTTCGTCTTGGGCTGGAGCTAAAAAAGATACAGTAGCGACTTTTCCGGTGTTTCCTACTCCAAATATGGTACGCTGTCCATGAAGATTAAAGCAGTAATCTGGTTTAAAAGTCTCAAAACACATCCGCAATACTTGACTTTCTGACTGCGAAAGGTCTTGTGAATCCCTATTTAAATCAATCCCATTAGCGTTTAGACGAGTATACAAAGCAGCTCCATCAGGATTTAACATAGGAATAATACATAAGGTGCAATTTGCTAATATGTTCTGAAATGCTTCAGAATTGGCTTCAATAGCATTAAACATATCAAAGATGGCCTTTGTGGTTGTCGATTCGTTACCATGCATCTGTGACCACATTAGTACTTTAATTGATCCACTTCCAATTTGAATACTATGAATAGGATTACCCTTAACAGAAGTTCCAAGAGTTTTAACCTCATAGTTAGAACCCAAATCTTTAATAATTGGGATTAACATATCAAGGTGAATATAGCGTCCAAACAAACGTGATTCTCTAAATGTCTTATGTAATTTCTCTAGTGCCTTAGAAGTCATTGTATAAACCGAAACCACAAAGGTATACAAATGTAAATTTACAATTGTAAACACTTGATTGTAATTATATTGTTACAATTGTAACCAAGGGACTATTCTAAAGTGAAATTTCAATTGTTCAGTATTGAAAAATATGCAAACGAAGTAAAATAATGTTTTTAATTACTTGATAATCAAGTAATATAGTGTTATTATATGAAGTTTTAGTTTTATATATAGGTTCATTGTTCATAACTAAATTGGTCTATCTGTAGTCTAATGTTTACATTTGTAACGTATATATAATCAAACCTTAGTTTACATTGATAAACACAGAAGAATTTACCGAACGCTTAAAGAAAGTCATTAGTTTTTACGATGAAACAGCCACCAGTTTTGCCGAAAAAATTGGTGTGCAGCGTTCCAGTATTTCGCACATATTATCGGGAAGAAATAAACCGAGTTTAGATTTTATAATGAAAGTACTTCAGGCTTATCCCGAAGTAGAATTATATTGGTTACTTAATGGTAAAGGAAACTTCCCTTCTACTTCAAAAGAAGAACTCACTGTTAAGCACATACCCGTCGATGATAAACCAACCAATTCTCAAGCCACCATCAATTTTAATGATAGAGATATCGACCAGATTGTCATCTTTTATAAAGACGGAAGTTTTAAGACTTATAAAAATTAGTCTTCATGACTAATGCTTATTTTTGCAAAAAGCATATAAATGAAAAAAATAGCACTCCTCTTTTGCTTCTTATTCTTCTTAAGCTGTTATCAAATCGAAAGAAATTGCTCTGATGTTAGAACTGGTACTTTTGAATTCAAATATACTATTGATGGTATTGAAAAAACAGGCCGCTTTGTTAGAACTGAAACTCTAAACATTGATTACTTTGAAGGTAAGGTTGATACCGCTTCAATCCGCTGGATTAATGATTGCGAGTTTATACAAAAGAAGATCAATCCTAAAAGCAAATCTGAAGAAGATGCTATACACATGAAGATCTTGTCTACCACAGATTCTTCATATACCTTCGAATATAAGTTAGCAGTAAAGAAAGCTAATAGAGCTCAGCGAGTAGAACGTGGAACAGCTTATATTGTTGAGGATTAAACTAAGGAAGGCCTAGAACAATGTAATTTGTCCTTCGTCGTCAGTTCCATTCTCTCCATCTACTTTTTGTTCTGAGTCATTTGAATTCCCTGCTTCTGGACTTTGATCTACTTTTACTTCTTCTTCGTCTATAACTTCTATAGAATCCGCTGGAATAACCTCAGGCGCCTCATAAGGTAAAGGATCTAATAAATTGACCTGGTTTATTTTCTCTCGAGTTAATTGATTCCCTAATGCAGAAATCCCTTTAACCGCAATAAACTCCTCCAGATTGACTTCTAAATTTGGTTTCCTGTCCTTACCACGTTCCTTTGTAAACTCTATTTCTGCCATCGGACGCCAATCGGTAGAAACGATTTCCAACTGTGAATTCGGGTGACTAGATATAAATACGTCCTCTCGTCCTTCATTTTCAACAAGAAAACGTTTTACGTAGTAACGCTCTTTCTCTCCATCGTAATATATAACTGAAATAGGTTTTTTTGGAACCCACTTTTCGAGAACAATCATATCCTCATCAAAATGTGTAGTCAGTTCTGGTATTATGGTTTTCACTATTCCCGATTGCTTAATAACAAGCAAGCGGTCTTCGCCTCTAAACTCTCCTATAAGTTCCCCTCTTTCATCCACATTAAGGCGTTGCACGGTATCATCAAACCATATTTTTCTAGGTTTAAGTGTAGATACTCCTTTTTCTTTAAGCTCGATACGTTTTATAGAATACTTGGTCACTAAATTACCTTTTGAAGATCTTCCCTTGATTAGGATGTCTGCAAAATCAACATCCCATTTCAACTTTTTGATACTCCCTACTTGCCTTAATAGCACTGTGACTACTTCTGCTTCTCCATTAGGATTTGCTGAAAAATACCACACCGTTGACATCTTGTTGCCATTGGTGAGATCATACTCTCTATCTCTGGTAATACTCGTCACAGCAAAGCGCTTGACGTATGACGGACCACCTTTACCATCACGATAGATCATATTATAGATTGTTCGCGAATCTTTCTTCTTAAAGACAGCCACATGAATAATATTCTTACCAACAAATGTTTTGCTATCTACCTTAGTGACCATCATTTTACCATCTTTGGTAAATACAATGATATCATCAATATCACTGCAATCACAAACATATTCATCACGCCTTAACGAAGTCCCCACAAAACCTTCATCTCTATTGACATAAAGTTTGGTGTTTCTGATTACAACTTTAGTTGCATCAACATCATCAAATATTCTGATTTCTGTTTTTCGCTCTTTTCCTTTGCCATAGTCCTTCTTTAAACGCTTGAAATATGCAATAGCATAATCTATAAGATGCTCTAAGTGATGTTTCACTTCAGCAATCTGTTCTTCTAATGCTTCAATCTTTTGTTGCGCCTTATCGATATCAAACTTAGAAATGCGTTTAATACGTATTTCCGTCAACCTTGTAATATCGTCTTCAGTAACCTTTCGCTTTAAATGCTTTGTATGTGGCTTCAATCCTTTATCTATAGCACTTATGACACCTTCCCAGGTTTCCTCTTCTTCAATATCTCTATAGATTCTATTTTCTATGAATATGCGCTCTAAAGATGCGAAATGCCATTGCTCTTCAAGCTCTCCTAATTTAATTTCAAGTTCACTCTTAAGCAGCTCAACTGTATTGTCAGTTGAACGACGTAACATTTCCGAAACTCCTATAAAAAGTGGCTTATTATCTTCAATCACACAGCCTAGTGGCGATATCGATGTTTCACAATTTGTAAAAGCATAAAGCGCGTCAATGGTTTTGTCGGGAGATATACCACTTGGTAAATGCACTAGTATTTCTACTTCGGCCGCAGTATTGTCTTCAATCTTTTTGATCTTTATTTTACCCTTATCATTGGCCTTAAGAATAGAGTCTATCAAAGAAGATGTGGTTGTACCAAAGGGAATTTCATTGATAACAAGTGTATTTTTATTCAGCTGCGTGATCTTAGCCCTAACTCGAACTTTACCGCCTCTATTTCCATCATTATAATTGGTGAAATCTGCAATTCCAGCCGTAGGGAAATCCGGCACAATAGTAAAACGCTTTCCTTGTAAATGCTTTATAGAAGCATCTATTAGCTCTATAAAATTATGTGGTAAGATCTTAGTGGATAACCCAACCGCAATTCCTTCTCCACCCTGAGCAAGTAATAAAGGAAACATCACCGGGAGGTTAATCGGTTCTTTGCGTCTTCCGTCATAGGAGGCCTGCCATTCTGTGATCTTAGGATTATAAACAACATCTAAAGCAAACTTAGACAATCGTGCTTCTATATAACGTGAGGCTGCAGCTCTATCCCCGGTAAGTATATTCCCCCAGTTTCCTTGAGTATCGATCAATAGATCTTTTTGTCCAATCTGCACCATAGCATCAGCAATACTAGCATCTCCATGTGGATGATATTGCATGGTATGCCCAACAATATTGGCCACCTTATTGTATCGCCCATCATCAAGATCTTTCATGGAATGCATGATACGACGCTGCACAGGTTTGAAACCATCTTCAATGGCCGGTACTGCACGCTCTAAGATTACATAAGATGCATAATCTAGAAACCAGTCTTTATACATTCCGGTAACTTTGGTAATCGTTTCTTGGTTATTACCACTATCGTTTGTTAAATCGTCCTGTTCTTCAATCATATCTTATTCTTCAACGATATCTAGTTCTACTTTTAGATTGTTAATAATGAATTCTTGTCGAGAAGGTGTGTTTTTTCCCATATAGAATGCTAAGAGTTCTTCTATAGACATGTCCTTATCTAACATCACCGGATCTAGTCGCATATCATCGCCTATAAAATGCTTGAACTCATCCGGAGAAATTTCACCTAACCCCTTAAATCGTGTGATCTCTGGTTTAGGCTTTAACTTTTCTATAGCATCTACACGCTCTTGTTCAGAATAGCAATAAATGGTTTCCTTTTTATTACGCACTCTAAAGAGAGGGGTTTGTAAGATATATAAATGACCTTCCTTAATCAGTTCCGGGAAGAACTGTAAAAAGAATGTGATTAGTAATAATCGAATGTGCATTCCGTCTACATCAGCATCTGTAGCTATAACAATGTTATTATATCTAAGGTCTTCTAAAGACTCTTCAATATTAAGCGCAGCTTGTAAAAGATTAAATTCTTCATTCTCATACACGATCTTCTTACTCAACCCATAGCTGTTGAGAGGTTTTCCTTTTAAACTGAATACAGCTTGAGTATTGACATCTCTAGATTTAGTAATACTTCCGGAAGCTGAATCTCCCTCAGTAATAAATAAGGTAGTTTCTAAGTTACGCTCATTTTTTGTGTCTCCAAAATGTACACGACAATCTCGAAGTTTCTTATTATGGAGGCTTGCTTTTTTAGCACGTTCTCTAGCTAATTTTCGTATTCCGGATAACTCTTTACGTTCGCGTTCGGCCTGAAGAATTTTGCGTTGTATCTTTTCTGCAGTATCCGGATTCTTATGCAAGAAGTTATCTAAATTCCTCTTGACAAAATCATTTACATACGTACGAACGGTAGGCAAACCACCTCCCATGTCCGTAGACCCTAATTTTGTTTTTGTCTGACTTTCAAAAACAGGCTCCATAACCTTTATAGATACAGCAGACACTACAGACTTACGAACATCAGAGGCATCATAGTTTTTACCATAAAACTCTCTTATGGTTTTCACTAATGCTTCTCTATAAGCAGCTAAGTGCGTCCCTCCTTGAGTTGTGTTTTGACCGTTAACAAAAGAGTGGTACTCTTCACTGTATTGTGTTTTATGATGTGTTAGTGCCATTTCAATATCATCGCCCTTAAGGTGGATGATTGGATATAGTACATCAGATTCATTAATGTTCTCAGATAATAGATCTTTAAGTCCATTTTCACTAAAAAACTTTTCTCCATTAAAAATTATCGTCAGACCCGGGTTAAGGTAGACATAGTTTTTGAGCATGCGTGCTACATACTCATTTCTGTATTTATAATTTTTAAAAATGGTATCATCAGGAACGAAAGATACTTTAGTTCCCTTTCGCCTTGAAGTATCTTCTAATAAGTCTTGATTTTTAAGTTCTCCTAGTTCGAATTCAGCAGATGCTGACTTTCCTTCACGAGTAGATTCAACTCTAAAATAAGTTGACAATGCATTTACAGCTTTAGTACCGACACCGTTAAGCCCGACAGACTTTTTAAATGCTCTGGAATCGTACTTACCTCCGGTATTCATCTTAGAAACAACATCTACAACTTTCCCCAATGGAATACCACGGCCATAATCGCGGACGATTACTTTATTTCCTTGTATGGATACCTCTATGGTCTTACCCGCACCCATAACATACTCATCTATAGAGTTGTCGAGTACTTCTTTTAGAAGAATATAAATACCATCATCAGCAGAAGAACCATCACCCAGTTTTCCGATATACATACCAGGACGCATTCTGATATGTTCCTTCCAATCGAGCGAACGTATATTATCTTCGGTATAGTTGGACTGTTGGGCCATAAACACAAGAAAAATTTGATGAAACGCTAATATAAGACTATACCTCAAAAAATGAAATACAGCCTACACAAAGTAATTAACAATAAGCCTGCAATTTTGTTGACAAAATTACGTCAAAAATTCTGCATGATTTTTAAGGGCAATTGAGCGACTTGTTAAAAGTTTTTTCATATACCTTTTGAGAAATAACACATTAGCTATTCTACCTAGAAATCCATAAGGTGATACAAAATGAAATTTATCTATCATTAGAGTTTTATAACCTTCAGATTGAAAAATGTGTTCATGTGTAAATGATTTAAATGCGCCTTTTACCATTTCATCTACAAAATAGTGAGGAGAATCTAATACTGTTATTTTAGAAGTCAGTTGCTGCCTCAAGCCAAAATGAATAGCTTCCCAAGTCACCCATTCATTAAGAGATATTAATCCAGAAGTTTTACCAGCTATAGCTTTTTCCTTAGAATGCTTTAAAGATTCTTGATGAAAATCGATGTCACGAGCCAGATCAAAACACGTTTTAATGTCTGCGTCTATTACTGTTTTTATCTCAATTTTCGGCATTAAACATTGAATAAGAAGTGCATGACATCACCGTCATTTACGATGTAATTCTTCCCTTCCACACGCATTTTACCCGCTTCTTTTACTTTAGCCTCACTTCCCAAGTTGACATAGTCATCATATGCAATAACTTCTGCTCTAATGAATCCTTTTTCAAAATCTGTATGAATTACACCAGCAGCTTGAGGCGCAGTAGCGCCAATAGTAACGGTCCATGCTCTTACTTCTTTAACTCCTGCGGTAAAATAGGTTTGTTGATTTAATAATTTGTAGGCTGCACGGATCAGTTTTGAAGATCCAGGTTCTTCTAATCCAATATCTTCTAAGAACATTTGGCGCTCTTCGTAGTCTTCTAACTCATTAATATCTGCTTCCGTGCCCACCGCAAGTACTAAAACTTCTGCCTTTTCATCTTTTACAGTTTCTCTTACTTGCTCTACATATGCATTTCCTGTAGTTGCAGACGCTTCATCCACATTGCATACGTACATCACTGGTTTGTCTGTAATGAATTGAAGTGGTTTTACATATTCTACATAGTCTTCTTCTGAAAACTCTAATGTCCTTACTGAATTGCCTTGTTCTAGAGCTTCTTTGATCTGAAGTAAAACAGCCTCTTCTTTTTGAGCTTCTTTATTTCCTGTTTTAGCAGCACGCTTAACTTTATCTAATTTCTTCTCAGCAGTTTCTAGGTCTTTAAGTTGAAGCTCTATGTCTATTGTCTCTTTATCTCTCACAGGATCTACACTACCATCTACATGGACAATATTATCATTATCGAAACAACGTAACACATGTAAGATGGCATCCGTTTCTCTAATATTACCTAAAAACTGATTTCCTAAACCCTCTCCTTTACTTGCGCCTTTAACAAGACCTGCAATATCAACGATTTCTACTGTAGCCGGTATTACTCGTTCGGGATTTACCAATGATTCTAACTTAGATAATCGGGTATCAGGAACATTCACCACTCCAATATTAGGTTCAATAGTACAAAATGGAAAATTGGCACTTTGTGCTTTAGCATTCGATAGACAATTGAACAAGGTTGACTTTCCTACGTTAGGTAATCCTACAATTCCGGCTTTCATAAATACATTGATTTTTGCGACTGCAAATGTAATTAATTATACCCATTTATCAGCACAAAAGCTGCTTAGAAAACACCTATTGAAAACAGATAATATTTTTTTGGCACGCTGTTTGTTTCATGATTAGTGTATTAATTTAAAACCCATTAATCATGAAACGAATATTTTTATTTTTAGCAAGTATTTTAATAAGTACTACGGCTTTTGCCACAACCAACACATCAGTAGAAAATTCAACAGCGAATCGATTTGTGAGAGGTTATGGTAATTCTTTCATATTCGTTGAAGGTGGTGTTGAATTCTCTGTCTTTGCTGATGGTCAGTTTGATTTTTATATGCCAAACTATGGACCAGATGTAAGTGTAGGGGTTAACACACCAGGATTCTCATTGAGTTTTAATACTGGTTTTAATTATAACCCATACGTACAGTACGATGATTACGGTGCTGTTATTCAAATTGAAAACGTACCTATCTTCTATGATTACTACGGAAGAATTGTTCAGGCTGGTAATATATTTATCAACTATAACAACTTTGGTTATGTGAGTCGTGTTGGCGGGTTATATGTGCACTATCGCAATCGCGTATTTACTCACTGTACAGGTTTTATAAATAGTTTCAATACAGCATATATCTACAGGCCATGGCACCGTTTTTATGTGGTTCCACCGGTAAACTACTGTGTTGTTTATGCGCAACCATATCGTAGATATTACAGACCAGTAAGGCACATCTATTACAGACCATACACAA
Organism: Winogradskyella sp.; assembly: GCA_965230605.1. Classification (GTDB taxonomy): domain Bacteria; phylum Bacteroidota; class Bacteroidia; order Flavobacteriales; family Flavobacteriaceae; genus CBDDLD01. The sequence continues at coordinate 1,767,989 of CBDDLD010000004.1, forward strand.
ACAATGTGCGCTACAGCTACATTAATGGAAGACGTGGTAATAACGATAGATTTAGTTACAGACGTGGTACATCACAGCGCACCTCTAGATATGCTCAAACCCCAAGGAATGAGCGTGAACGCAACATAAGAAGAACAGTAGAGCGTCAGCGCGTGAGAAGCGTTAGAAACAATGATCGTTTAGCAAGTACTTCGACAAGAACACGTTCAGACGTACGTACAAACAGAGGAAGAAATGATGCAGGAGTACGTAATGGTAACACTACTAGAACACGTTCTAATACGCGTACTGTTAGAGACAGAAATAATGCAACAGTTAGAAACAATAGTACTAGAGTTAGAACTAATAGAAATACAAATGGTTCAAAGGTGCGAACTAAAACCACACGAAGTACAACCCGCACTCAGGTTAAAGCACCTAAGTCACAAACAAAGACGCGAAAAAGTGTGACCAGATCACAATCTCGTGTGTCTAAATCTACGAAGCGAAATAATACGCAAATTAGAAAACCAAACGCTTCTAAAAAACGTACATATAATAAGAGAACGCCTCAGCGTAGTCAACGTAAGGCAGTTACTCAAAGTAAAAGAAAAAAATCGTCTGCAAGATCTGGCAGAAGCTCATCAAAAAGAAGCAGGTCTAGATCTTAAGATATCAAAACATAAAACATGATTTTTTTGGTTGGTTAGTTAGGAAAGTCTTGCAAGTCGTATGCCTCAAAGCACCTTGTGAGGCTTCCTCATTATAGATCCCGCTGTTGCGGGGTCTTTTATTTAAGGCGTAAATACTTTTTAATCAGTTTTGATATATCTTCTGAAACGTCTAAACGATATATTAGAAATACATAGACACTTGTTATTAATAACGATTTTAATATGATGTTTATAATAGGGTGAAACTGAAACTCCCAGAAGTAAAACAATAACACAAAGGTTATGATTAATAACCCTACTTTCATTGAAGCTTTACTAAATGGTTGCATATGAAACTTCTGCTTTACGAAAACCAACTTTATAGTGTTATATACGAAAACAGCTAAAAAGGTTGCTAGTGCTGATCCATCTATACCATACAATGGAATTAATATTACGTTAAGTACAATAGCAAGTACCACCAACAACACACCAAAATATAAGACCATCCTGTAGTAATTACTATTGAAAAGAATAGCATTGTTATTACCCATAATATTATCGTATAATTTTGCCAAGCTCACTATAAAAACTACAAATAAGCCTCCCCTAAACTCCTCCGGCAGAATCTCATACAGTTGGTTAATATTTAACACAATACCTAAAAAGATGAGTCCTGAAATAATCAACAAGTTTAAAGAACTTTTATGATAGAGGTCTTTTAAAGCATTTGTATTGTTCTCATTTAAAAACTTAGCGGTTATAGGCATCATAATCTGATGCATGGCACGTTGGGGAACAGCAATAACTGTAGCTATGAATATGGCAACACTATAATAGGCAACCTTTTCTATTTCAAGGATATGCCCTATCATAAACTTATCAATATCCAGCATTAATGTAGCCACCGAACCGGCAATAATGATAAGTCCTGAATATTTTAAAATAGCTGTGAGATGCTCTACTCGTTGAAACTTTAAAACCGGTAAGCGTATATAATATGCATATAGTTTCATAAGTAACATACGTAAAATATATACGATGACGACTCCAACAATAAACTGATCTATGGTAATCCATTCAAAATTCAATGCAAAAAGTAATACCATCACACCAACCCTATGAGACACTTCCTTTAAGAAGTTACCATATACAGTTTGCATTTGTGTTTTTGACCAGGCAAAAAATATTTCGAAATAAGCCATAGCAACAGCAACAACAAAAATATGCCATACATAATCATTGACAATAGGGTTTTCCTTAGATAACAATTGTCCTATGGTATCATATCCTATATAACCAATAATTGCAGTGGGTATAATTGTAGCCAAAGGAAGAAACAACATTAGCGTGAGAAAACTATTGAGGCTATTTTTGGTTTTAAATGTGCTGTAATACTTTATAATAGCATTATGTACACCAAAAGCCATGATAGGCATCATAATGTTTGCTGCGGACAAAATAAATGCTATTAAGCCATAGTACTTGTCCGACATAAAGTTGGTATACAGAAATAGTGTGTTTATAGCACCTACACCAAAACCTATATATGTACTTATTGTGTTCTTGAAGGATTGATTAATAACAACACCCATTACAACAATTCAGCTAGTTGTTTTGTAAGTTCACGCCTACTGTATGGCTTTAAACCGACACCGTGAGCACGTAAATTTTTACTTTTATAAGCTTCAAAATACATTAAAATTTGAGATTTTAAAGCTTCCTTGTTCTCATATGTGTAATATACCCCTGTATTTGTACTTGTTATTATTGCCTTAATATCTGAGTCTTTTGGGCCAATTGCCAGAATTGGGGTTTCAGAAACCATATATTCAAACAACTTCCCGGGAATAATAGCCTTTGTGTCTTCGGAATCAATTTCTATTAAGAGTAATACCTGAGATGCCATTTGGGCTTTTATAGCCTCTTCATGAGGTAAGTAGCCTTTGACATCTAGGTAAGACTTCAGCCCATATCTATAAACAGACTCAATAACATCATCACTTGCTACACCGATGAAGTTTAGTTTTAAACACGCTTTAAAGTCGTCAACTTCATTTATTAATTCTGATAAAGCCTGCCATAACGCTTCTGGGTTACGTTCAGAAAGTAAAGACCCTATATGAGATAAAGAAAATAGTTTATCTTTTTGATCTATTTTAATATTGTGATCATCATAACCATTTGTTATTACAGAAATTGGTCGTTTTGTCTTATTTGAAAACTCAGTTTTAGTATAAGGGCTGGTCACCACTATATGATCGGCAGTATTTAAAACTTCTTGTTCTAGTTGAACATGTCTTTTTCTAGACCTATTGGTGAGTTTCATTTCCTTATGATACCCAATCGTGGTCCACGGATCTCTAAAATCTGCTATCCATTTAATGTTCAACTTTTGCTTTAAATTATAGCCTATAAGATGCATACTATGAGGAGGTCCAGTAGTAATTATTGTGTTTATCTTGTTTTCTGTTAAGTATGTATCCAAAAAATGTACTGAAGGTTTTATCCAATTTTTTCTTGCATCCGGAATAAAGAAGTTACCTCTAACAAATAAAAGGAAACGTTGCATAAAAGATTGCTTCTTTTTCTTTGGAATAACTCCAGAACTAATGGTCTTTGTATCCTTACTCGATAAAAATCCGGCATATTTGTAGGGTTCGTTAATGGGTTGTTTAATTACCTTGACAGATTCAGGAATCTCACTGGCTAGCTTTTCATCAATGATTGGGTAGCTTGGATTTTCTGGGCAATAGACGATTGGTTCAATACCATAATCGGGTAAGTATTTAACAAACTTCAGCCAGCGTTGTACTCCAGGCCCTCCTGCTGGTGGCCAATAATATGCAACTATAAGTACTTTTCTTGGCATGGTATTATGAAGATACTGCCTTCAGTCTTTTATATTCAAAGAGTACTCCTCCGAGACATAATAATCCAAACAGAATAGAGCTACTTAAAGCAATCGTACTCCCTGTTTTGACAACCTTAGGCTCAAACTTAAATTCTATAGTATGTTTCCCTGTTGGAATTGACATTCCACGTAAAACATAGTTTACCCGTTTATGTGGCACTAAGCTTCCATCAATGTAGGCATTCCATCCTTTTCCATAGTATATTTCTGAAAATACCACAAAGCCATCATTCACATTATCCGATTCATATTTTAAATAATTAGGCCTTACATCTTTCAATTCAATAGAAGCCAGAGAATCTACTTGGTACTTAACTATTCCCTTTACATCTTCTGTCATTGTTGTAACTGCAATGGTTTTAGTATCTAAGCTATCTAATGCTTTAATTTCTTCATTGGCAGAGGACAACGGTCTAACTTCATTCACAAACCAAGCGCTACCATTTGCATCTGTATTGGTATAAGGGAATACATTGCCCTGGTCATCTTCCGCAATGATGTACTTAGCATTCAGCATATTTAAAACATTAATGTTATTTTGATATACATGAAAATCTAGTAGTTCATCAAAGCGCCTTAATTTTGCGGCATGGTAACCGGAAAGCGAATTATGATAGTATGATGCTTTCCCAGGAGCACGTTGACCTTCGTTAGACATATCGAGGACTCTAAAGTGCGATTTATCATTTAAGATTTGTTTATCTGCGCCATTGGGTTGATAAGGCTTATCTACTTTTAACGCAGAAACAAAGTTATCGTTGTTTACGTAATTTTTATCTACAGAAACCAGGTCATAACCTATAAGCACCAGAAAAGCTAGTATAACTACTTTCTCTGATAATTTGTTCTTTAAATAATAAAAAATAACTGCGGCTGATAACAAGACCAAAACTAATGTTCTAAGAGTATCAGAAGTAAATAGAGACTGCCTATCGTCTTGTAATGCATCTACAAAGGCTTGTCCGTATGCCTGTCTATATCTACCATCTCTAACACCAACAAAATCTAACCCTATGGCATCTAACGATGACCCAAACACTAAAAATATAGCTGCAAGACCAGCCGTAATAATCACAGTGTACTTTAAAGCTTTTAGCTTATCTTCATCTTTAACCACATCATTAAAAAGCCGCACTAGAGCAAAAATGCCTAAAGCGGGGATGCACAGTTCTAGAATGACTTGAATAGAGCTGACGGCTCTAAATTTATTGTACAATGGCACATAATCGATAAAGAAGTCTGTGAGCAGCGGAAAATGCCTGCCATAAGACAAGAGTAATGACAATAGAGCGCCACCTAAAAGCCACCATTTCAATCTACCTTTTACTAGAAAAAGCGCAAGGAGGAATAGAAAAATAACTACGGCTCCTACATATGCAGGGCCTTCAACTATCGTTTGTTCTCCCCAATACATGGGTGCTTGTCTAGATTCATTTAATGCATCAATAGGAGACGCACCAAGGTTCACATATGCTTTATATGTTTCTGAATCTTTTCCAATATCTTCATAGCTACCACCACCCATAAACTTTGGAATATACAGGTTGAAAGATTCTAGAACTCCATAACTGTATTCGGTGATATATGATCTGCTTAATCCGTTTGTGACTTCCTTAGACGATCCGTCTGGGTTAATGGTTAACTCCCCTTTTCCACGAGTACTCTCTTTAACATACTCTTGAGTTGCCATAATATTAGTAGCATTGAGACCTATAGCAATTATTACAGCTGCAGATAAAATACCGACAGATTTAAAATAATGAGGCAAGACTTTCTTTTTATAAGCGTCAATTAAATATGCGATACCTAGTACAATTACTAATAACAGTAAATAGTATGTCATTTGATAATGGTTAGCTACAATCTCTAACCCCATTGCAACCACAGTAAGTAAAAAACCATAGATATACTTCTTCCTAAAAGTCAGTATAATTCCACTTAGAACTAATGGCATATAGGCAATTGCATGGGCTTTACTATTATGACCCACACCTAAAATGATTATAAAATAGGTGGAGAATCCAAAAGCTATGGCCCCTAAAGCTGCAAGCTTAAAATCTACTTTCAGTGATAACAGAAAGATATAGAAACCTATGAGGTACAAAAACAAATAATCCGCAGGCCTAGGTAAAAAACGTAGTGTTAAGTCTAGTTTTTTAATGTAATTATGTGGGTATCGAGCCCCTAATTGATAGGTCGGCATTCCGCCAAAAGCACTATTGGTCCAATACGTTTCTTCGCCGGTGTTGGTTTTAAAGTCTTTTTGCTGCTTAGACATTCCTATGTAGTGCATAATATCACTTTGAAATATCTTTTTCCCTTGAAGTACAGGACTAAAATACGCTAGCGAGACAACAACAAAACCGACAATAATAAGAAAATGTGGTAATAAGCGCTTAAATGAAAATGTCATGAAAGTGAGTTAATTCAATAAAAATGAAAATTAATCAATTTCTTCGTAATCGATATACTCGCCAACATTTTTATTTGAAGATTTATTTTTGGAATCTGGCATTTTATCGATAACGGTTTCTCCTTCTTTACCTTTTTTGGTTGAATATTGTTGTTGCTGTTGACCAAAATGTTGACCAAAACGTTGTTCTGCTTTTTTAGCAGCAAAGCGCAACATATAGGGCATTAATAAGCGTGCTATTATTTTTACACCAAAATAAATTGCCAGTATTATTAATACGGTTCTAGCAAATCCAATTATAGATGCTGTATATATCATTAATCTAAATTATACTCAAAAATACAATTATCGTCATTTATAATCCGTTATATTTCCTTAAAAAAAGTATAAAATATATATATTTGAATCTAAACCCAAATTTAATGCGTACTCTAAAATTATTCTTCTGTGTTGTTACCATGTTGTCTGTGTATAACAGTAATGCACAATATACTGACGTTATAAACTCCAACAGGCCAGGTGTTTCCAAAAGTGCATTTGCTGTTGGTACTAATGTATTACAGTTTGAACTTGGCGCCTTTACAGTGAAAGAAGAGCACACGCCTCTCAATTATGAAGTTTCCGGATTTGCTGTCGATTTCTCAGCTCGATATGGTTTATTATTAGAGCAATTGGAAATTAACATAGAAGGCGTCTATCAAAATGACACCTTTACTAATAACAGTGCGTCAATTCCGGTTGAAAACAAACGCTCAAATTTCAGAAATTTAACTATTGGTGCCAAATACCTTGTATATGATCCGTATAAGAATGCTGAAGAAGATAAACCTAACCTTTACAGCTATCACGCGAATAGGAAGTTTAAATGGAAGTCTTTAATTCCTGCGGTATCTGTTTATGCCGGTGCAAATTTTGATACTAAGGATAATCCGTTCACAGCTCCGGATGTGGAAGGTTTTAGCCCAAAAATCATGGTAGCCACGCAAAATAATTTTGCCGGAGGCTGGGTGTTTATTATGAATTTTTTAATGGATAGAATTGGATCTGACTATTCAGAATTTCAATACATATTAACACTTACACATTCATTTAGCCCACAATGGGTGGTATTTGGTGAAGCTCAAGGAATTAGTAGTGATTTTTACGCTGACAACCTATTTAGAGTTGGTGGTGCTTATTTATGGACAAAAGATTTTCAGTTAGATGCTGGAATCACCTTTAACACTAAAGATACACCGTCTGTTTTTAATATTAATTTTGGTGCATCATACCGTTTTGACTTTCACCAAGATAAGATAGATAATGGCAACTCTGCTAAAGAAGAAGGAAAACGACGATCAAGAGAACGTAAGAATAAGAAAAAAGTTGATGATGGTTTTGACGACTCAGACAACTTATAATATTGCCTATGATAAAAATTAAAGAAGCACAGTCTAAAAAAGACTTAAAAGCTTTTGTAAAATTCCCTTTCAAACTATATGAAGACTCAAAGTATTGGGTACCTCCTATTATAAGTCAGGAGCTAAAAACTTTTGACAAAAATGAAAATCCAGTTTTTAAAAACGCAGATGCAAAATTTTTCCTCGCTTATAAAGGCAATGAAATTGTAGGAAGAATTGCAGCGATCATCAATTGGATTGAAGTCAAAGAACAAGGTATAAAGAAGATGCGTTTTGGTTGGTTTGATTTTATCGATGATATAGAAGTCAGTAAAGCATTATTAGAAAACGTTTACAGCATAGGTAAGGCTCACAATCTAGAATACGCTGAAGGTCCTGTTGGTTTTTCTAACTTGGACAAGGTAGGTGTTATGACTGAAGGTTTCGATATTATTGGGAGCATGATCACATGGTACAACCACCCTTACTATATTGAACATTATAAAGCGCATGGTTTCACCGTAGAAAAGCGGTATTCGGAAAGTAAATTTTTATATAAAAACATTAAATCGGAAACTTTTGAAAAGGCTCAAGCCCTAATAAAAAGACGTTATGGCCTGAAGGTTTTAGATTTTAAAACCTATAAAGATATATTACCGCATGCAGATGGAATGTTTGAAGTATTTTCTAAGTCTCATGAATCTTTATCCACATTTGTAGAAATTGATCAAGAACAGCGCGAATATTTTAAAAAGAAGTTCATTAGCTTTTTAAGCCCCGAATATGTCAAATTTGTTGTAGACAAAGAGGAAAAGCTCATTGCATTTGCTATTGTAACTCCGTCTTACGCAGAAGCGCTACAAAAAATGAATGGAAAACTATGGCCTTTTGGTTTTAGGCATTTACTTAAAGCCAAAAAACAGAGCAAAATGGTGACATTTTATCTTATAGGTATTGTTCCTGAATACCAAAACAAGGGTGTAACAGCAGTGATCTTTGATGAGTTTTATAAAGAATTTGGAAAAAAGAATGTTGTGGAGTGTATTAGAGGCCCTGAATTAGAGGATAATGAAGCCATTCAGAAAATATGGCGACATTTTGATCCAGAAGTCTTTAAAAGACGTCAAACACTTAAAAAAGCATTATAAAAAAAGGCAATCTGTTACAGATTGCCTTTTTTACATATATATTTTAATACTATATTATTCTCCCATTGCTTCTATAAGCGCTGCAGACATTCTGCGATAAGTTCCATTTTCTAAACGGTCTCTAATAGCAGAAAATGCATCTAAAGTTTCCTCAACATCTTTCAATGTATGTGTGGCAGTTGGAATCATTCTTAGTAGAATTAATCCTTTAGGTATTACAGGATAAACAACTATAGAACAGAAGATTCCGTGATTTTCTCTTAGGTCTTTTACTAAAGCCATAGCTTCAGGAATACTTCCTTTTAAGTATACCGGAGTTACACAACTTTGTGTAGTTCCTATATCAAACCCACGTTCTTTTAGACCAGATTGTAATGCATTTACTATCGTCCAAAGATTATTTTTAAGTTCTGGCATGGTTTTAAGCATTTCTAAACGCTTTAGAGCACCAACAACAAGTTGCATCTGTAATGACTTCGCAAACATTTGCGAACGTAAGTTATATTTAAGGTAATCTATAATTTCTTGATCAGCTGCAATAAAAGCTCCTGTACTAGCCATAGATTTAGCAAATGTTGCAAAATAGACATCTATTCCATCTTGTACACCTTGCTCCTCACCTGCACCAGCTCCTGTTTTTCCTAGAGTACCAAAACCATGGGCATCATCTACAAAAAGTCTAAAATTGAATTTTTCCTTAAGAGCAACGATCTCTTTTAAGCGTCCCTGTTCTCCGCGCATACCAAATACACCTTCAGAAATAACAAGAATACCACCTCCGGTTTGCTCTGCCATTTTTGAAGCGCGTTCTAAATTTTTCTCTAAGCTCTCAACGTCATTGTGTTTGTAGGTAAATCGTTTACCCATGTGTAAACGCACTCCGTCAATAATGCAGGCATGTGCATCAACATCATATACGATAATATCATCCTTAGAAACTAAAGCATCTACAGTAGATACCATACCTTGATATCCGAAATTAAGAAGATAAGCTGCTTCCTTACTCACAAACTCAGCCAATTCATTTTGCAGTTGCTCATGAAGATCGGTATGACCAGACATCATTCTTGCACCCATAGGGTAAGCAGATCCATACTTGGCTGCTGCCTCTGCATCAACCTTTCTAACTTCCGGGTGATTAGCAAGACCTAAATAGTCATTAATACTCCATGTAATGACTTCTTTTCCTTGAAATTTCATTCGATTAGAAATCTCTCCTTCTAGCTTAGGGAATACAAAATAACCTTCGGCCTGGGAAGCCCATTTACCAAGTGGTCCTTTGTCCCTGTATATCTTTTCAAATAAATCCTTCATTTTAACACATTGCCATTAATCGATTTCAATTGTATGACGATTTAAAGTCATTATTGAAATATTAAATTTTTGTTAATTTAATTCCATTTGATCGCAGCAAAATTAAATAATAATATTATGACAGCATAATTTATTTCGCCTTTATATTCACCAAGTTTTAAACATAAAAAACCTATCATAACACCAGTTATAATAGGCTTTTCAATATTTTATGCTTATTTACTTTATATATTCAATTGTTTCAGGAGTTGTGCTTTTGCTGTCAAAAAAGCCTTGATTCTCCATCCACTTATCATTGTATATTTTACTCATGTAGCGCGACCCGTGATCAGGAAAAATAACAACCACCTTATCATTTGGCTTGAACTCACCTTCTTGTTCTAATTGCTTCATGGCTTGCATTGCGGCTCCACTTGTGTATCCTACAAATAACCCTTCTGTTCTCGATATCTCTCTAGCCGTATGAGCACTTTCTTCATCAGTCACCTTTATAAACTTATCAATTACATCAAAATCTGTTGCAGTTGGTATTAGGTTTTTCCCTAACCCCTCAATACGATATGGGTATATTTCGTTGTGATCAAACTCACGAGTCTCATGGTACTTCTTCAATACAGAGCCGTATGCATCTACACCGATGATCTTAATATTAGAATTTTGTTCTTTTAAGTACTTAGCAGTACCAGATATGGTTCCTCCTGTACCACTACAAGCAATTAAATGGGTAATTTCGCCATTAGTCTGCTCCCATATTTCAGGCCCTGTAGTATTATAATGGGCGTCCATATTAAGCTGATTGAAGTACTGATTTATGTATATAGATCCTTTAATCTCATCATGTAAGCGCTTTGCTACCTGATAATACGACCTTGGATCATCTGCACTAACATGCGCAGGGCAAACATAAACTTTTGCTCCCATAGACTTTAACATGTCGATCTTATCAGCAGATGATTTTGAACTAACTGCTAAGATGCACTCATAACCCTTAATAATACTTACCATTGCTATACTAAACCCGGTGTTCCCGGAAGTAGTTTCAATAATAGTATCACCAGGTTTTAAGATACCTTGACGTTCAGCTTCTTCAAGAATGTGTAGTGCAATTCTATCTTTGGTTGAGTGACCTGGGTTAAAAGCTTCGACTTTAGCATAAAATTCGCCGTCGAATTCTGAAGTCATCTTGTTTAGTTTGATAAGGGGTGTTTTACCTATTAGTTGTAAAACATTATCAAAAACTCTAGAGTCTTTTCTCATAAATGCTATTTATCAGTTCTAAATTAACAATTGCAACCTAAAACCCCGCAAAAATAACATTTTTTTTTAACTAGGCTGTAATCTCTTCTAAGTCTAGAATAAATGCATATTCCCCAGCATCTTCTTTTAAGGCTTGAAATCGTCCAGAAGCACCACCATGACCCGCATCCATGTTGGTTTTTAAGTATAGCTTGTTATGATCGGTTTTGTATGCTCTTAATTTAGCTACCCATTTTGTAGGTTCCCAATACTGTACCTGTGAGTCGTGTAACCCAGAAGTTACGAGCATATTCGGGTAGTACTGTGCTTTAACATTATCATATGGTGAGTAGGACTTCATATAATCGTAGTAGTCCTTTTCATTAGGATTACCCCATTCATCGTATTCTCCTGTTGTAAGTGGAATACTATCGTCTAGCATTGTAGTAACCACATCAACGAAAGGTACTGCAGAAATGACTCCGTGATATAACTCCGGTGCTTCGTTAATTACCACTCCCATTAGTAATCCTCCAGCGCTTCCTCCCATGGCATATAGATGTTTAGGTGATGTGTATCCCTCTTTAATAAGGTGTTTTGAACAATCTATAAAATCTGTGAATGTATTTTTCTTGTGGAGAAGTTTACCGCTTTCATACCATTGACGACCCAAATACTCTCCACCTCTGACATGGGCAATGGCAAAAATAAACCCTCTATCTAACAAGCTTAAACGCACCGAAGAAAAGTATGGATCTACTGTAGATCCGTACGATCCATAGGCATACTGTAGTAAAGGATTAGAACCGTCTTTTTGAATGCCTTTTCTATAAACAAGAGAAATAGGCACTTTAGTACCATCTTTAGCAATAGCCCAAATACGCTCTGATTGGTAGTTGTTTTTATCAAACTTTCCACCTAAAATTTCTTGTTCTTTTAGTGTGGTTTTAACCCTAGTACGCATATTAAAATCCATAACAGAGGCTGGAGTGGTTAAAGAATTGTAGCTATATCTTAGATTTTCAGTATCAAAATCAACATTAATACTTGTGTAAGCTGTATAGGTTTCACTCCCAAAAGGCAAGTAATAATCTTCACTACCATCCCATCGTATAATTCTCAAGCAGTTTAGTCCATTAGATCGTTCACTTACTACCAAATACGCTTTAAAAATATCAATATCCTCAACAAGAACATCATCTCTATGGGGTATAACATCCTCCCAAAGATCAATAGCAGTATTGGTCTCTGGAGTTTTCATCAACTTAAAGTTTGTAGCTCCGTCTACATTAGTCACAATATAAAAGTCTCCATTAAAATGTGAAATACTATACTCTACACCTCTTATTCTAGGCTGGAATACTTTAAAACTGTCTTCTGGAGTATTGGCATCCAAAGTGTAATACTCATTAGTTAGTGTACTGTAACAGGCTATAATGATATAAGCTTTGGATTTTGATTTATAAACAGTGACTCCAAACGTTTCGTCTTTTTCTTCATATACTAATTCATCTGCCTTTTCTCCAATCTTATGTTTATATATTTGATGAGCTCTTAAGGTTTGTGCATCTTTTTTAGTATAAAACAAGGTTGCATTATCATTAGCCCAACTCGAAGACCCTGTAGTCCCTTTAATTGAATCAGAAAGTATTGTGCCAGAATCTATTTCCTTAACATTAATATCATAGTTTCTGCGACCCGTAGTATCTATACCATATGCTACCTTTTTGTTATCCGGGCTCACACTAATACCCACTAATCTAAAGTAAGAATGCCCTGTTGCCATTGCATTACAGTCAAAAAGCACTTCTTCAGGGTTATCTAAAGTACCTTTCCTTCTTACATAAATTGGATAATCTTTGCCCTTTTCGAATCGAGTACTATACCAATACCCGTTATATTTGTATGGCACTGAGCTATCATCCTCTTTAATTCTAGCCTTCATTTCTTCAAAAAGCTTTGTTTTTAGCTCTTTTTGGGAAGCAGTACTTTGCTCATAATAATCATTTTCTTTCTTGATGTAATCGATAACTTCAGGATCTTCGCGTTCATTCATCCAAAAATAGTTATCAATACGAATATCCTTATGAGCTTCTAATTGGTATGGTTGTACCTTAGCTAATGGTGGGACATGTTTGGGCGTCTTATTCATTTATCTCCAAAAAGTTATATCAAAAAGTGGCGCAATTTAGTAATTTTGTCCATTAATAATTAAAAACCCTACATTATGTTTGGAGATATGATGGGCATGATGAATAAGCTCAAAGAGGCTCAGAAAAAAGTGGAGGCTACTAAAGAGCGCCTAAATACTGTATTAATTGATGAATCTAGTAATGATGGTAAACTAAAAGTAACTATTACAGCTAATCGCACCATAAAAGCCATCTCAGTAGATGATGAGTTGTTAGAAGACAAAGAGATGTTAGAAGATTATTTGGTGCTAACACTTAATAAGGCTATAGAAAAAGCAACAAGTATTAACGAAGCAGAATTAGCTGCTGTAGCCAAAGAAGGCATGCCAAATATTCCTGGTATGGATTTCTTTAAATAGTTTTTAAGTGGGATAGCAACATATCGTGCATAGCGTCTGTGTAATCTAAATGCGTCACCATACGAAGCTTATTGCTACCCATGCCTATGATATGGATATTCTTTTCTTTCAAGCTATTCAAAAACTGGGTTTCATCGACATCGTCATTCAATTCGAAAATGACGATATTGGTTTCAATAGGTTCAACTTTCTTAACTACGCTAACTTCTGAGAGTACCTCTCCTATTTCCTTTGCCTTAGCATGATCTTGTGAGAGTCGCTCAAAATGGTGATCTAATGCGTACAGACCTGCAGCAGCTAAATAACCGACTTGTCGCATACCACCACCAAGTATTTTTCTAACCCGCATAGCGCCTTTCATAATTTCTCTATCTCCTACCAAAACAGAGCCAATAGGGCATCCTAAACCTTTACTAAAACATACTGAAATGGTGTCAAACAACCCACCATATTGTTTAGTCGTTTGAGATTTTTCAATAAGTGCGTTCCATATACGTGCACCATCTAAATGATACCCTAAGTTATGAGTATCACACACTTTTCGTATTTTCCGCAACTCTTCAAAATCCCAACAAGCACCACCGCCTTTATTCGTTGTATTTTCAACAGCTATTAATGAAGTCAAAGGGCTATGATAAAAATCTGGTGGATTTATAGAGGCTTCAGCCTGTTCCGCTGTAAACATCCCTCGGTGGCCATCAATCAGCTTACAGGAAATTCCACTATTGAAAGAAGCACCTCCACCTTCATAATTATATATATGCGCGTATTTATCACAAATCACTTGTTCACCGGGATTGGTATGTAATTTAAGCCCTGCCTGATTAGCCATGCTTCCCGTTGGGAAAAATAAAGCCTCATCTTTACCAAATAACTTAGCAACACGCTCTTCTAAAGCATTTACTGTTGGATCTTCTTTGTACACATCATCACCAACCTTTGCAGATAGCATCGCATCTAGCATGCCTTCTGTAGGTTTTGTTACAGTATCGCTCCTTAAGTCTATAATCATAGTCTAGTAGGTTTTAATATAATGACAGGCATCACTTCCTATTGGAGAGCCATCAGGAATCTTTGGGGAAGCTTCAGGCTTATATTTCTCCGGATGCTCCATAAATTCTGAAATCATGCGCTGATATTGTTTTGCATAAGGTACAGATCCTTGTCTATCATTAAGCAGCTTACTAATAGCTTCAATTCCTTCGTAGGCTTCTGATCTCACCTGAAAATACGATTGATTGCTATTGGCTAAATTCATGATATGTTTTAGTACATTCACATTAATCTGTTGTTGTACTTCACTTAAGTAAGAATCATTATGTGATGCTTTGAACGAATTATTTATAATTTGATTTAAAACATCTTTAAGGCTTAATTGACTTCGGTCTAAACTCTTTTGAACAATTAAGCGGTTAGCTCGCTGCGGATGTAATAACAGACCTAACGTCATGTCACTTGATGTTGACGCAGCACTTAAAGGGTCAAATGCGACTCCGGTTTTACCCTTAAATGATTCTCTAGATCTAAAATAACCGAATGCTCTAGGCGGAAAGAGTTTAAGCTTATCCTGGGGTATTGCTAAAGTCTTTGCCGATAGTGTTTTTAATATAGCATTCAGGGCATTCTTTTGAGATTTGGCATCAATAGACTTCGTGGTTAATTGCCCATCTCCTTTTACAGCGTAATTGTAATCTAAACCACCAACAAGTTTTACAGTAGCTTCTGTTTGATATCTATGAAAGAAATACAAAGGCACAAATACATCTTCTAAAACAGAGTATGGCTCATAAGATCTGATATTATCTTCAGAGAAGTTTGCAATAGCATTACCTCTTACTTGTAAAACGTTTTCGAGCTCTTCTGTTGCGCTTTTACCATTATCCCACAAGTGTGCCAATGCATGTGCGCCTCCTTGAGCTCTTGCATCGCTATCCGTAATAAAACGTAGACCATTGGTATTGGCATTATCCAATATCTTATTTAAAGCTTGTGTTTCATCCGTTCCTTCAGGAAATTCTGAATAGCTGTAGGCCACTGTCACCTTATCCCAATCACCTATCCCCACAGCATAGGCATTACTAAAATCTATAGCCCCGTTTTTAATACTAAACTGAGGGTGCGGGTAATCCATTACCGAAGCTCTATTATTTGTACTAGCTGCAAAATTATGAGCAAACCCTATCGTGTGCCCCACTTCATGAGCACTTAATTGGCGAATTCTGGCTAAGGCCATTTCTAACATGGGTTGGTAATTATCATCATTATTTGCGAACGGACGATTCATTAGTGCTTGGGCAATCATAAAATCTTGTCGAATACGTAGACTTCCCAAGCTTACATGCCCCTTAATGATTTCACCTGTTCTTGGATCTACAACGCTTGCACCATAACTCCAGCCTCTCGTACTCCTGTGTACCCACTGAATTACATTATATCTACAGTCCATAGGATCTGCATCTTCAGGCAGCATTCTCACTTGAAAAGCATTCTTATAGCCAATAGCCTCATACGCTTCGTTCCACCATCTAGCACCATCTAATAAGGCTGAGCGTACAGGTTCTGGTGTGCCAGGATCCAAATAGTATATGATGGGCTCTTTAGCTTCACTAACATCAGCATCAGGATTTTTCTTTTCCAATCGATGACGAATGATGAAGCGCTTACGAATAGGTTCTTGTATAGGTGTTGCATAGTCTAGGTAAGACATAGAAATAGCACCACTTCTAACATCAAATATTCTTGGTTTATAATTAGCATCCGGTAGTTTTATAAAAGAGTGGTGTTGTATCACCGAAACCAATGAAGATGTAGGTGTTACACTGCTCAAATTCCTTCCTGTAGGCTGTCCTTTAAACGTCAGTAAAGCCTCAAACTCTACATTCTCCGGAAAAGCTCTTGTACGATCTAATGCTAAAGCACTTTTTGAAATATCAACTTTATACGTCCCTTCCTTGTTTCTTTTTAGACGGTTAGCTACACCATGTGCATCTTCCATTAAAAAAGGCGTCATGTCAATAATATGGTAATCGTCTTTACTAGCGATTATTTTAAAACCGTATAATACCGATTTTGCAAAAGCTTGTTCAATACTTTTTCGTTCTAACTCATTGTTTGTATTTGCTCTGTAATTCTGGTTGGGTTGTACTAGCAAAAGTTTATTTCCAGCTTTTACAAATTTTACCACTCTATCTTGTCCAAGTTGCCCCCTATCTAAACCAATATCATTACTTCCAACACCAGAAGCCAGTGAGTTTACATATAAAAACTCATCATCTAACCGTTCAACTTTCAGATAAACTTTATCGGAACTTTCTTCATAATAAAAATTAAAATAGCCTTTATATTCTTTCAAATTAGATTTCCCTAATATCTGAGAGTGCGAAGACACAAAACAAAATGCTATAGAGAAAACAAGGAATAGCTTTTTCATGAATTAATTTTAAACCTTAAAACTAAGCAATTTCTTTAAAAAATAAATAAGAAAACCTGTAGCACTTTGTTAAAGCATATTATATTTGTCCAAAAGGAATATTTATGACAACATCCGATCAAATAAAGGATCTTGTGGAACGCCATGGTGCGTTGAGGAGGTATCTTTGACATTGATACCAAGCTTATAGAAATTGCTAACGAAGAAGAGAAAACTTACGATCCCAATTTTTGGGACGACCCTAAGTCGGCAGAAGCACTAATGAAAACATTACGTGTGAAGAAAAAATGGGTCGAAGATTTCAAAACATCAGAAAGCCACATTGAAGAGTTAGAAGTCCTTTATGAATTTTATAAAGCTGATGAAGCTACAGCTGAAGATGTAGACCTCCAGTTTGAAAAAGCACAACAGTTTATTGAAGATTTAGAGTTCAAAAATATGCTGTCTGACGAAGCCGACAGCCTTAGCGCTGTATTGCAAATTACTGCAGGTGCAGGTGGTACAGAGAGCTGTGATTGGGCGAGCATGCTGATGCGTATGTATATGATGTATGCAGAGAAAAACGGATATAAGATTAAAGAGCTTAACCATCAAGACGGTGATGTAGCCGGTATCAAAACAGTAACCTTAGAGATTGAAGGTGACTTTGCTTTTGGTTGGCTGAAAGGCGAAAACGGGGTCCATCGTTTAGTGCGCATCTCCCCTTTTGATAGTAATGCTAAACGCCATACTAGCTTTGCATCGGTATATGTCTACCCCCTTGTGGACGACACTATAGAGATTGAAATAAATCCGGCTGATATTGAAATTACTACAGCCAGATCCAGTGGTGCCGGAGGACAAAATGTGAATAAGGTAGAGACTAAAGTACAACTGACGCACAAGCCTACAGGAATACAAATATCTTGCTCTGAAACACGTTCTCAACACGATAACAGAGCTCGTGCAATGCAAATGTTGAAATCACAGCTTTATGAGATTGAATTACAGAAGCAAATGGCCCAGCGCGAGGATATTGAAGCTGGTAAAATGAAGATCGAATGGGGAAGTCAAATCCGTAATTACGTGATGCACCCCTACAAATTGGTCAAGGATGTTAGAACTGCTCATGAGACAGGAAATGTAGATGCTGTCATGGATGGAAACATTAATGCATTCCTTAAAGCCTATTTAATGTTGATGGGTCAAAAGGATTCGGTATAATTATTGAAGATAAAAGAATGAAAATATTACATAACCCAAGATGCTCAAAGTCTAGACAAGGATTAGAACTATTAGAACAGTCTGGTGTCGATTTTGAAGTTGTTAAATATTTAGAAACCATTCCAAGTAAGGAGGAATTAAAATCAATTATTAGTAAATTGGGGATTGAACCGGTGGCTCTTGTTAGAGTTAATGAAGCCATCTGGAAATCAGAGTATAAGGGGAAAACACTATCGGAAGAAGCTATCATTGAAGCCATGGTGAAACACCCCAAACTCATTGAGCGTCCTATTGTAATTAACGGTGATAAAGCTGTAATTGGCAGACCACCACAAAACATATTAGATATCATATCATAAATACTAGTCATGAGAACTTTTATTATCATAGCACTTTTTAGTGTATTTTCAGTATCTGCATATGGTCAACGTCAACGACCATTAAATTCAGGTAGAATCCAGCAGCCCACAACTCAGCCTAATGAGCAACAATTAGAAGAGCGCAAAAAGAAAATGGAAAAGCGCAGAGAAGAGTATATTGCAAACTTTATGAAGACTCTAGAAGCAGACGATTTTCAGAAGCAAATCATACAACAAACACTTGATTCTTATTTTGAAAAGAAATTAGCGCTTTACAAGGTCAATTACAAGCATTCTGTTGAGCGTGATGATGCAATTAAGCAGTTGGATGAAACCCATTTTAAAGAATTAAAAGAACTCATTTCCGAAAGTGACATGAAGCGTATTAAAACACTTATTGCAGGTGAGTTTGACGATGCTGAGGTCAAAAAGAAAGAAAAAAAGAAGAAAAAGAAGAAAAGAAGAAACAAGGATAAGAACTAATTTTCAGAAACTAATTTACGTAATTCTTCACACTGTTTAACATAAGATTAACCCTAGGAATTATATAGCAATGGTACTTTTGTGCAACTAAAAATAAAACATGAAACTACATTTGTTAACCATCTTATTGCTTTTCAATTGTTTAATTATAGTTGCTCAAAACGAGGTTACTGTAACAGGTAAAGTCCTTGAGGAAGAAACTAAACAACCTCTAGAATACGCAACCATTACTTTCAAAAAAACAGATACCAAAGAAATAGTCACTGGTGGTATAACAGACACTGAGGGAAAATTCAGTATTGATGTCCCTACCGGTGCCTATGACATCTCGGTAGAATATATCTCTTATACAACCAAGACCTACAATAACAAAACCATATCTAAAGCCATCGATTTGGGGACAGTAAGCCTTTCTCCAAATGTTGAAGCTTTAGATCAGGTTGAGATCATAGCTGAGAAAACTACTGTTGAGCTAAGGCTGGATAAAAAAATATACAATGTAGGACGAGATCTGACAGTTAGAGGTGGTACCGTAAGTGACGTTTTAGATAATGTCCCTTCGGTATCTGTAGATGTAGAAGGCAATGTAGCACTACGGGGAAATGATGATGTTCGTATTCTCATAAATGGAAAACCTTCCGGTTTAGTGGGTCTTAATTCTACGGAAGCTTTGAGGCAACTACCCGCAGAAGCTATAGAGCGTGTGGAAGTGATTACATCTCCTTCAGCACGATATGATGCGGAAGGCACCGCTGGTATATTAAACATTATTCTTAGACGTAGTAAAATTCAGGGATTAAATGGAGCTATCACAGCTAATGCAGGTTATCCAACCCAAGCCGGCATATCCGGGAATATTAATTTCAGAACCGGAGATGTTAATATCTTCAATACCACAAGTTATAACTACAGAGATATTCCAGGGAACTCAAGAACCGATACAGATTTTTTCGCAACTGATAATAGAGTTATTGAAGAACGTGATTTTGACCGTTTAAGAAAAGGACTTAACAGTAATTTTGGTATTGAGTGGTATGTTAATGAAACATCTACAATTACAGCTTCGGTACAAGTAAGAGATTCAGATAACGAAAGTGAAACTACAAATATCATCAGAGAATTTGACGCTTCTAATAGCCTTACCAATACAACTGTGAGACGCGATCCAGAGTTTGAAGACGATAACACCGTTCAATATACATTAGACTACGACAAACAATTTGATTCCACAGATCATAGGCTCACTTTAAACTTCCAGGTTGAAAGCACATCAGAACTTGAAGAATCCTTAATTCAGCAAGATGGAATTAATGCGGAAGACGTGTCCACGCAAGAAGACCAAGATCGTGTATTTTTACAAAGTGATTATGTGTTTCCTGCCGGAGAGAAAAGTCAGGTTGAACTTGGATATCAAGGGCGTTTCTTAACCCTAGATACGGATTATGTTGTGGCTTTCAATGACGGTACTGGTAATTTTATAGTAGATCAAAATCTAAGTAATAACTTGATCTACAAAGAATTTGTAAATGCAGCTTATACACAGTTTGGTAGTCAGATCAAGGAAAAATTTAACTTTCTTCTAGGGTTACGTATGGAAAATTCTAGGATTACTATAGACCAATTAACAAGCAACAGTTTCAACAAGAAAGTATTTACCAACTTCTTCCCTACTGTTAATTTGTCTTATGAAATTACGGAAGATGAAAATGTGACTTTAGGCTTCAACAGACGTATCCGTCGCCCAAGATCGAGGTTTATAAATCCATTCCCATCACGTAGTTCTGCGACTAACTTATTTCAAGGTAATCCTGACCTAAATCCTAGTTTATCTAGTGTTGTAGATCTTGGTTATTATAAAAAGTTCGGGAAATTATCACTTAACACATCCATCTATTACCAAAGAGCTACAGATGTATTTGTGTTTATCACTGAAGACACCGGAGATACGGCAATTGTAGGTGGTACAGAGGTCCCAGTGATTAGACGTACGCCTATCAACTTGGCGACCAACAAACGTTATGGTTTCGAATTCACACTAACCTACAGACCATCACGCAAATGGAACATGAACGGTAACTTTAATTTATTTCAATCACAAACAGAAGGTTTCTTTAATGGTACTGACTTTGGTGCTGAAAACCTAAGCTGGTTTGTGAGACTGAATAATAAATATACGCTTCCCGGCGATATCGATTGGCAAACCCGTTTAAATTATCGTGGGCCAAGTGAAGATGCACAAAACAAGCGCAGAGGTATTTTCAGTATGAACTTAGCATTCAGTAAAGACTTCTTTAAAGAACGAGCGTCTTTAGCTTTTAACGTTAGCGATGTCTTTAATTCCAGAAAGCGTGTCACAGAAACATCAACACCAAGTTTTGAAGCAGAAAGCGAGTTTCAATTCCGTCAACGTACTTTCAATGTAGCATTTACATATCGATTTAACCAACAGAAAAAGCGTGAACGCTCTAATGGTCGATCAGATAACAGTGATGATTTCGATTTTGAAGGTTAGCACCAATCCATTCATCTAACAATTTTAATAAGAGCTATAGATATACTTTATTGAGCTCTTGAAAATGAATTTCCTTAAAGTCATTGATAATTCTGTTCGCCTTACTAAAGTCCTGATGAGACGAATGTGGACTATTAAAGCCGATGCAATAAATCCCCGCAGCATGAGCTGCAGCGATACCATTTGTAGAATCTTCAATTACAAAGCATTCAGATTTCTGATATCCTGTAGCATCAGCAGCCTTAAGGAATATTTCCGGATGGGGTTTTGATTGCTTAAGATCTGCACCACTAAATTTTGCTTTAAAGTATTGGTCAAGATCAAAACGTTCAAATATTCTTTTAATATTTGGCATTGAAGCTGAAGATGCAACAATTAAGGTCATTCCATTAAAATGATAATTTTTAATACACTCTAAAACCCCATCAATTAGCTTTAGGTCTTTATCGTGTTCAAACAGATACTTAAAATGTTTTCGCTTTATAGATACTAAATCTTCTGGTGTATTATTCAAGCTGAAATGGTCTACTAAACGTCTACATATGTTGATGGTTGATTGCCCTGTAAAAGAGGCATATAATGTTTCATTAACATCAATACTCACATCATCAAACATCTGAAAATAGGCCTTACGATGTAATGGCTCAGTGTCCACAATAACACCATCCATATCGAATAAAACAGCTTTAAACATTTTAATTTTTTTGCGAAGATATAAAAGTCCGTGCGTCTAAATTCAATATTGCTTTAGTTTCTCTTTATAAAGCGTTATCGATGATACTTTGTACTACTTCCGGATTTAATAATGTGCTTGTATCTCCAAGGTTACTCACATCTTTATGTGCTATTTTTCGAAGAATACGTCGCATTATTTTACCACTACGTGTCTTAGGCAAACCAGAAGTAAATTGAATTTTATCAAGCTTAGCAATTGGTCCTATACGCTCAGAAATGAGTTGATTTATTTCGTTTCTTAGGTTATCATGATTACGTCCTTCTCCGGTATCTTTTAAGATGACATAGCCATATAATGCATTTCCTTTGATATCATGTGGAAAGCCAACAATAGCAGATTCCGCAACTGCCGGATGCTCATTAATAGCATCTTCGATCGGTGCTGTTCCTAAATTATGTCCGGAAACAATGATAACATCATCTACACGACCCGTAATACGATAATAGCCTACTTCATCACGTAAAGCACCATCCCCTGTAAAGTACATATTCTCAAATGCTGAAAAATACGTGTCCTTATAGCGTTGATGGTTACCCCAAATGGTTCTTGCCATAGACGGCCAAGGGAATTTTATACATAAACGCCCATCTACCTGATTACCATGCAATTCATTACCGTTCTCATCCATTAATGCCGGTTGAATTCCAGGCAATGGTAAGGTTGCATATGTGGGTGTGGTTGGCGTTACGTATGGTATTGGAGAAATCATAATCCCTCCGGTTTCTGTTTGCCACCAAGTATCTACAATAGGGCTCATCTTCTTACCCACATTATCATTGTACCAATGCCAGGCCTCTTCATTTATCGGCTCTCCTACAGTACCTAACACCTTTAAAGAAGATAGGTCACGTGATTCTACATGTTCTATTCCTTCTTTAGCCAGAGCTCTAATCGCAGTAGGTGCTGTATAAAACTGATTGATCTGATGTTTATCTACAATATCCCAAAAACGTCCATAGTCCGGATAACTTGGCACACCTTCAAACATCACTGTAGTAGCCCCATTGGCTAGTGGGCCGTATATGATATAACTATGTCCGGTGATCCAGCCGATATCAGCAGTACACCAATACACATCTTTATCTTTATAGTTAAACACATTCTTAAAGGTATAGGCAGTATATACCATATATCCCCCGCAAGTGTGTAGCATCCCTTTAGGCATTCCTGTAGATCCGGAAGTATACAGAATAAATAAAGGATCTTCTGCATCCATGACTTCTGGATAGCAATCGTTATAGGCATCATCAATCAATGGCTCCAGCCACTTATCGCGGCCCTTTTCCATATGAATATCAGAATTGATACGCTTAGCGACCAATACAGTTTCTACTGTTTTACACGACTCCAAGGCTTCATCTACAATCCCTTTGAGATCAATTGTTTTTGCCCCTCTGTAAGATCCATCAGAAGTGATAACCAATTTGGCTTCACAGTCATTAATCCGTGTTGCTAATGCTGATGCTGAAAACCCTGCAAATACTACGGAATGTACTGCGCCAATACGTGCACAAGCTAAAACAGCATAGGCCAATTCAGGAATCATGGGAAGATACAAACACACCCTATCCCCTTTTTCAACACCCTGATCTTTCAGGACATTGGCCATTTCACAAACACGTTCATGAAGCTCTCCATAAGAGATATGCTTAGCAGGTTCATTAGGATCATTGGGCTCAAAAATAATCGCTGTTTTATCAGCTTGAGTTCTCAGGTGTCTGTCTATACAGTTCTCTGTAATATTCAATTTAGCGCCTTTAAACCATTTCACTTCCGGTTTAGTAAAATCCCATTCTAAAACGGCATCCCATTTTTTACGCCACATAAAATGCTCCTCAGCAATTTCTCCCCAAAACTGTTCCGGGTTAGTGACTGAATTTCTATAAACGTGATAGTACTCTTCTAAATGCTTAATATGATAATTACTCATAAAATATTAATGTTTTGAGGCCTCTGGAGCTTCAGATGGAATTCTTATAGTTTCAACAATCTCTTGTACGTCTTTCGGTGGTGCCTTAGTAAACTGCATCACTACGATCGACACGATAAAATTAAGAATCATCGCTATAGTTCCAAAGCCTTCCGGAGAAATTCCGAACCACCATTCGCTTTTATTCGGTAAAGTGTCATCAAACCACCCTAACTTGTATTTCATCATATATAATAACATTGCTGTAATACCTACTAACATTCCTGCTATGACGCCTTCCTTGTTCATACGCTTGTAAAAAATACCTAAAATAATAGCTGGAAAAAATGAAGCCGCCGCTAATCCAAATGCCAAAGCAACTACGGCAGCTACAAATCCTGGTGGGTTAATACCAAAGTAACCGGCTACACAAACTGCTCCTACGGCTGATAGACGTGCAGCAACCAATTCTCCTTTTTCTGAAATAGTTGGCTTGATCACTTTTTTAATCAAATCATGAGATATTGAAGAGGAAATCACTAATAACAGTCCTGCTGCTGTCGATAAAGCCGCGGCTAAGCCTCCGGCAGCAACTAGAGCAATGACCCAATTAGGGAGCTTAGCTATTTCTGGATTAGCTAAAACCATAATATCTCTATCAATATACAGTTCATTTTCTGTCTTTGGATTTGGTTTTGTGAAATCAAACTTACCATCTTCACCTTTTAAAAAGGCATCACCCTTCACATAATTGATAAGACCATCATTATTTTTATCACTGAAAACTACCAGATTAGTGGTCTCCCATTTTTTAAACCATTCCGGAACCTCAGCATAAGGTTGATTAGATACGGTCTCGATCATGTTTGTTCTGGCAAACACCGCAACCGCAGGTGCAGTAGAGTATAATATAACTATGAGTAGTAAAGCAAGTCCGGCTGATTTACGTGCATCACGTACGCGCTTCACCGTAAAAAATCGAATAATCACATGAGGTAAGCCTGCAGTACCGACCATAAGAGCCATAGTAATAGCGAAGACATCGATCATAGATTTAGAGCCATTGGTATACTCAGCAAAGCCAAGCTCTTTACTCAACCCATCTAATTTATCTAATAAGTATGTCCCATCAGCAATAGTATCTCCAAATCCAAGTTGAGGGATGGGATTCCCCGTCATTTGTATGGAGATAAAAATCGCCGGCACCATAAATGCGAAGATCAATACACAGTATTGTGCTACTTGTGTATATGTGATGCCTTTCATACCTCCTAACACAGCATAGAACAATACTATGAGCATTCCTATAATAACACCTGTATTGATATCCACTTCTAAAAAGCGCGAGAAGACGATCCCTACACCACGCATTTGACCAGCGACATATGTAAAGGACACTAATAGTGCACAGAATACGGCAACTATTCTTGCTGTCTTAGAATAATAGCGGTCGCCTATAAAATCCGGAACTGTAAACTTTCCAAACTTTCTTAAATAAGGCGCTAATAATAAGGCTAAAAGCACATAACCACCAGTCCATCCCATGAGATAAACAGCACCATCATAGCCGGCAAATGAAATGATCCCTGCCATAGAAATAAACGAAGCTGCACTCATCCAATCTGCTGCAGTCGCCATACCATTGGCCCAAGGCGACACGCCTCCTCCGGCTACATAAAACTCCTTTGTAGAATTTGCTCTAGACCAAATCGCAATTCCAATGTATAATGCAAAGGTGAGCCCTACTAAAATATAAGTCCAGTTCTGTACACTCATCAAGGCAATAGATAAACTACTATTCATCATAACCGTATTTTTTATCTAAGCGATTCATTAATCGAACATAAACGAAGATCAGGATGACAAAGACATACATGGAGCCTTGTTGTGCAAACCAGAATCCAAGTTTGAAACCACCAATCTTAATCGTGTCTAATGCATCTTTAAATAGAATTCCAGCGCCATAGGATACCACAAACCATATAACTAGTAGTATAAGTACATATCGAATATTTGCCCGCCAGTAGGCTTTTGCTTTATCTGTTGCCATGAGTATTTGATCTTAGTGTCGTTCTGTAGCGTTTCATTTCTTTTACAACTTTTGGTGCTAAAATGATCGTCGCTGTCATGGTTGGAATAGCCATTAAGGCAAAAACGCCATCAATAAGATTGATCATCATATCTAAAGAGGTGACAGCCCCCATCAAAATGCTTAGGATGTATATATAATTGTAATATTGCTTGTTATCTGCACCGAATAAGAAGGACATACATTTGGTTCCGTAATAGGCATAAGAAAATAAAGAGGATACGCTAAATACCACAATGCATATTAGCAACAAATAGCTTCCAATTCCGGGCATACCAGCATTAAAGGCTGATGCCGTAAGGCTCACTCCGTTATCTGATGTGGTTTCCCATACACCGGTTACTAAAATCGCCAGAGCCGTTAACGTACATACAATAAGTGTATCTATCGCCGGCCCCAGCATAGCTACCAATCCTTCTCTAATGGGTTCGTCCGTTTTTGCGGCACCATGAGCCATAGGAGCTGTACCTATTCCCGCTTCATTTGAGAATGCACCACGACGAATCCCTAATAGGATCAATCCACCAATAACACCCCCTAAAAAGGCATCACCAGTAAAGTTATCAGCAACAAAAGCATCTGTAAAGATCATGCTAAAATATTTGGGAATTTCTCCGGCATTGGATAATAGTACAATAGCTACTAAAATAAAATAGAGGACTACCATGCTAGGCACTAATCGTGAAGCGGTTTTACTAATACGCTTTAGACCACCTAAAATAACAATAGTAGTTATAGCGACCAGAACAATTCCAATAGTGAGATTCGTCCAAAATGAGACTTCAACACCTTGCGGTTCTAACAATACAAAATTGATGGCTTGTTTTAATTGATTCACATTAAACACCGGTAATGCGCCAATAAGTCCTGCAATACTGAAGAATATAGCTAGTGGTTTCCAGGATTTCCCTAGGCCTTCCATAATAAAATACATCGGACCACCCTGTAATTCACCATTGCTATCCTTTCCTCTATATAATACCGCCAAGGTGGATGTAAAGAACTTTGTTGACATTCCGATAACGGCACTTACCCACATCCAAAAAACAGCTCCTGGTCCGCCAATAGAAATAGCAACAGCCACACCAGCAATATTCCCCATACCAACAGTAGCGGATAAAGCCGTTGTTAAGGCTTGAAAATGAGAAATCTGGCCTGGATCATTGGGGTCATCGTACTTTCCGCGCAAAACCTGAATGGCATGACCGATAAAACGAAATGGTAAGAATCTGGATAAGATAATGAGATACAGTCCACCTCCTATAAGTAAGATCAATAATGGGAGTCCCCAAGCTAAGGAAGAAAAGTCTTTAAGCAGTTGGTCTAAGAATTCCATACAGGATAAATGTAAGAAACATATTGCGATCTAGTCTCAAAATTCAGATTTACTACTATTAATGCCTGCTTTTTTTTATCTTACTGCTGCTAACACACTAACGCTTTCAAGATTATGGCAGATAAAAAAACCAGACGAGAATTTATTGAATTAGGATTAAAAACAGGAATTGCTATTCCGTTTCTGTTTTCCGGTTTGTATGGTTGTAACTCCGGCACAAAAGATCAAAAAGAATCAACCACAACGAATACAGATTCCAAAAAGCTCAACATCCTTATTCTTGGAGGCACTAGTTTCTTAGGGCCTCATCAGATCGCCTATGCCATGAGCAGAGGACATAAGATCAGTACCTTTACCAGAGGAAAAACACTTCCTTCAGTTCACAAAGAGCTATTTAAAGATGTAGAGCAACTCATTGGTGATCGCAAAGACAATCTAAAAGCCCTTGAGAACCGTAAGTGGGACGCCGTAATTGACAACTCGGGACGCGATACGGAGTGGACTCGAAAAACAGCGGAACTCCTTAAAGACAATTGTGGACTCTACCTCTATACGTCATCCACAGGGGTGTTTTACCCTTACTTAGGCAGCGATTTTAAAGAGAGTGACAAAGTGCTGCTTGAAGAACCTAAGGACGTCAGTGAAAATGAAAAACTAGAATATTGGTATGGTGTCATGAAATCCACTTCTGAGCAAGAGGCTATTCGTCATTTTGGTGAAGACCGAACCATTGTAGTCAGACCAACGTATATGATTGGTCCGGCCGATAAAAGCAACCGCTTTATACATTGGCCTATACGATTAAGTAAGGGCGGTGAGATTCTGGTTCCCGGAAAAGCTGATGATAAAGTCCAATATATCGATGTTAGAGATGTCGCTGAATGGATGATACGCCTCATAGAAACCAAGACTACCGGAACCTTTAATGCGGTTGGTCCACAAAATACTGAAACCATGCATGCCTTTATGGATAAGGCTAAGCAAAGCTTTGATGTGGCTTCTTCTTTTGTCAAAATTGACGATTATGATTTTCTAAAGGCAAATAATATCTATTACATTGTCCCATGGATCATAGCGGAGGGCAATAACGAAGGCTCAGCTAAAATCAGTAATACTAAAGCTAAAGCCAATGGTTTAACGTTTAGACCTTTGACGACATCTATTAAAGATACCCACAAATGGTGGTATTCTGATGCGGTAAGCCAAAAGCAACGCGATGCTGTAGAACAAGATCCTAATTCTATTTTACAACGGGAAGCGGCTATTATTAAGGCTTGGAAAGGTTTATAGTTTCCTTTTATAAATTCTATTTGAATAATTAATGCAATCCTTACTCCAAGAATTAAGTCAAAGATGTTTTTTAAGTCCGGAACTTCAACAACGCGTCAGAAGTTGCTTTGAAGTTAAAACGATAAAGAAAGGAGAAAAGATCCTTGATCAAGGTCATAAAGCCAATTATCTATATTTTATTGAAGAAGGGGTCTTGCATACCTATTACTATCATGATGGTAAACAAATATCATCTTGGTTTTATGCAGAACATCTATTTATCACCTCCTGGCACAGTTTTTACGGCCAAAAACCAAGTTTTGAATCTATTGAATGCTTAGAAGATGGGGTACTATACCAAGTGAGTTACGATAACTATCAGAAACTTATAGCTGAATTCCCTGCTTTCGGAAATTTTGCCCGATTACTTGCTGAAGAGATGCTCACTTTTTTAGATGAATTTTCTAAGGGCTGGTCGTTTCTAAGTGCCAAAGAAAAGTATCAACTCCTCCTTACCTACTTCTCGGATATTGAACTACGCGTAAAACTTGGTTATATTGCCTCTTTTTTGGGCATCTCACAAGAAACATTGAGTAGATTACGTGCTGAAAAGTAACTTTTTGATATAGATCAAAAAAAGAAATCGTAGATCTTCTGACTTTTGTAGAAACTATAAAACAAATGAAGAATTCAACCTTATTATTTAGAAGTTTGGCTATTGTCATTCTCCTTGGGGGAATAGCTCATCTAGCGACCTATGCCTCACAAAATCCTAATTATTATTCCAAAGAACATATAGACACAGACTACTCTAGCCAAGAAATGGAAGAATCAGCAGAAATAAAGCTTTCTGATGAGGCTTATGATCAAGAAACCGATTATATCATTGGTAAGTGGGCTGTAAGCTACAATACTAAAGACTTTACAGGAACTATTGTTTATGATATTAAGAAAGAGAAAACCATTTTTAACGCCTATACATCAGTCTATGAAGACCTAAAAGGTAACGCACAACAAGCAGAAAAAAGTAAAACCTTAACTATTAGATCTTTTGATGGGTATAAAGGCAAAGGCACATACACTATCGATTATAAAGGTGAAACCTATGAGGTGGACTGTAATATAGATATGATAGACGAGAACACATTTAAATTAAGTTATGACTACTATGGTTATAGCGATACAGAAACCTGGAAAAGACGATAACTATGATTGAAATACTATCAAAACGACTAGAGTGGATCGATGTTAATTATTGGTTCCATGTGTTTAATGACATGAGTTTTTTCTATTTGATCATTCCATTCTTTGTTCTGGAACTTATAAGATATGGTTATCAAAAACGATTAAACAAAGGATTGATCTTAGATAGCGTCGCCAATGTTGTTACTTTTGGCGCATTTCTAACTATAGAGATTATTCTAGGTTTGTTGGCCATTACCAAGCTTTATTTCTGGGTCTATCAAAACTTCAGTCTACCACATTTAGAACTGAATTGGGTCACAGTGATTACCTGTGTTATATTAGCAGATTTTGCTTATTACTGGGAACACCGAATGATGCACCGTATTGGCATAGGCTGGGCAACACATACTGTTCATCATAGTTCACCACACTTTAATATGTCGGTTGCATACCGCTTTGGACCTTTCGATGCGATACTACCCATTGTATTTTCATTACCATTGGTGATGTTAGGCTTCGATCCTATTTTGGTTTTACTTTCTGAGGTTTTTGTACAAGTGTTTCAAACCCTACTCCATACAGAGATTATTGGTAAACTCACAAAGCCTGTAGAGTATATTTTCAACACACCATCACATCATAGAGTACATCATGGTTCTAACCGTCAGTATTGGGATAAAAACTATGCTGGTATCCTTATCATTTGGGATAGAATGTTGGGTACTTTTGAACCGGAAAACGAAAAAGTGGTCTATGGTATTTCAGAACCTTTGAACAGTACCAACCCCATCAAAGTGTTTTTTCATGGAATTTCACGTTTTATAAGAAAACTAAAAAGAATAAAGGGAATAAAGAATAAATTATTAGCGTTTATAAAACCACCGGATTGGATGCCCGCTGATGGGCAAAAAAGCGTAATCAGTAAATAGATAACTATGGTAATAAATCGTCCTATTTTTGCAGATCTATCTACATATAAAGTCCATGAAACACTTCCATTTTATGAGCGTGTTTTTGAATGGACGTTTTATGAAAGTGATGGCTATTATAGTGCTTTTACCGAGCATACCGAAGTTGTTGGCTTGTATGAAACCCCTGAAAAGTTCAAACAAATGCGCATGCCTCATTTTTGGATGACCTATATTAAGGTCTCTAGGGTTGACGAGATGGTTGAAAAGGCAAAGACACTAAATGGTATCATTGAAGCGCATTACGAAATGAAAGGTATAGGCAAAGTAGCTTTGATTCGTGATCCGCAGGGCGCGGGTTTTACAATCTATGAAGGCGATGTATTGAAAGACACACGCACAAAAAATACCAAGAATACGCTTATATGGAATGAAATACATACCTCTAATGCAAAACGTATTATTCCATTCTATGAAGGACTATTTGGATGGAATATTGGACAAGTTCAAAACGGATATTACAAAGTCTTAAATCAGGATAAAGAACATATCGGCGATATTATGGAAATTGACAATCGCTATAAGGGAAAGTATGAATATTGGATCTGTACTTTTGGTGTAGATGATTTAAGTAATTCCAAAAAATTGATTCTTGAAAATGGTGGGTATTTGGTCGCTGAGGAAGACAATCGCATTCTATGCACTGATAATTCTAATGAAGCCTTTTTTTACATTAAAGCAGTTCCTTAAACGCTAAGAATTAGTTCTTAAATAGTACCTTTGCGCATCAACCAACAATGAAGTGACCACTCCTCGACTTTTCTTTATCGATGCGGTACGTGCATTTGCGATACTTATGATGCTACAAGGGCATTTTGTAGATGCCTTGTTAGACGTGTCCTATAGGGATCCTGAAAACATGATCTTCCACTGTTGGAAGTATATGCGAGGTATTACAGCACCAATTTTTTATACCATTTCGGGGTTGATCTTTACTTATTTATTGATACGTGCCAAGCATCAAGGGAAGGCTTATTTTAGAATGCGTAAAGGGATTATGCGGGGTTTATTTTTAATTGGTGTAGGTTATCTGCTTAGAGTGCCTATTTTTGAGTGGCTTACCGGTATATTTTCCGATTACTTTCTTGTAGTTGATGTTTTGCAATGTATAGGCCTTTCGCTAATACTCATCGTAATTCTATACGCCCTTTGCCTAAAGCGTACCTTAGTGTTTTCTATTCTAATGCTTGCTCTGGGGCTTTTTATATTTATCACAGAACCTTTTTACCGCCATCTTAATTTAGACCACTTACCTATGGTTTTTGCCAATTATATGACTAAAGCCAATGGCTCTATATTTACGTTTTTGCCTTGGTTTGGGTATATGGCTTTTGGGGCCTTCATAGCTACTCTTTTTTATAAGTATTTACAGAAGCCAAGATTTAAACTGAAAATTGTTTTGGGATTTGTGATTATTGGCATTCTTCTCATTTACCGTTCTGCGTACTTATTTAACGAGCTCTATTATTTAACTGGCATTAAAGTATTTGAAGATGTGGCCTATTACAATTACCTATTTACTAGATTGGGCAATGTGCTGATCGTGTTTGCCATTTTTTACACCTTTGAGGCTTATGTGAAACAGTCTTTGATTTTAAAGATCGGCCAAAAAACACTATCCATATACGTGATCCACTTCATCATTATATATGGAAGTTTCACAGGCTATGGCCTATCACAAATCTTAGGTAAAACATTAACACCATGGCAAGCAATTATTGGTGCCATGGTATTTTTAGTTACCGTCTGTGTAATCTCACTTTACATTATAAAGCCCAATACATTTGTATATGCCAATACCAGGCAAATACTCACAAATTGGCGTCTTAAACGTAAGTAAGTTTAAAGCTGCTGAGGCGTTACAGGTACTAATGCATTATCTGAATCAATCTCCAGATCAATCATTGTGCACTCATCCATCATAAATACGATCTTAGAATCTGCATGCTCAGCATTTTCTAATGAAAACAATGTTTCTCCTACCTGAAACTCTTTCCATCCTGTAGTTTCACCAGGTTCAACATCGTATTCACTACTTAACAACACACCATCTATACTGTAAATCTCAAGATTGAAGTTTACTGTACCGTTATTTGTTAATCTAGCAATAGGATCTGCTTCAGAACAAGTAGGGTTGTTAAGTTGAACTTGTTGTGGTGTAATAATTTCAGATTCGTTTACAGAATCTACCGTGCAGCTAAAACATAAGCTTACTAACATTGCATAAGCAATGCTTTTGGTTAAGTTGGTTTTCATTCGATTTGGGGTTTAAATGAAATTCGATGGCGAATATAGGATAAACCCTACTATAGGCAAAGAATAATATCGATGAAATGTTATTTATTTTCGATAAAATACACTTTTATATAAAAATCATCGATGAAATGCATTATTATTTCGACGATATGTTAATCTTGAATTAACATTAAAATAAAAAAACCATAACAAGGGAAATTGCGAATTACTTGCTTAAATAATCAATCACATTATGTTGTATGCGCTCTTGAATATTACTTAGGTCCGCTTTTTCAAAATGATCTCCTGTGATGTTTTCATAGAGTTCAATATAACGATCACTTACTGTAGTGATATAGTCGTCACTCATGTGAGGTACTGTTTGTCCTTCCAAACCTTGGAATCCATTAGTTATTAACCATTGCCTTACAAACTCCTTAGACAATTGCTTTTGAGATTCTCCTCTATCTTGGCGTTCTTGATAACCCTCTGCATAAAAATAACGTGAGGAATCCGGCGTATGGATCTCATCAATGAGAACAATCTGACCGTCTTTAGTCTTACCGAATTCATACTTAGTATCTACAAGAATGAGTCCACGCTCAGCGGCAAGCTCAGTGCCGCGTTGAAATAATTTTCTGGTATAGTCCTCTAATACTACATAATCTACTTCAGAGACAATACCACGTTTTAGTATATCCTCTCGAGAAATATCCTCATCGTGTTCCCCCTTCTCTGCTTTGGTAGCTGGTGTAATAATAGGTTTCGGAAACTTATCGTTTTCCTTCATACCTTCCGGCATAGGCACTCCACAAAGTAAGCGTTTACCGGCTTTGTATTCTCTAGCGGCATGACCTGACATATACCCACGAATCACCATTTCTACTTTAAAAGGTTCACATTGATGTCCTACGGCAACATTAGGATCTGGTGTAGCAATTAACCAATTAGGTACTATATCTTCAGTGGCCTTCATCATTTTAGTGGCTATCTGATTTAATATTTGCCCTTTATAAGGAATTCCTTTAGGCATCACCACATCAAAAGCACTTAGGCGATCTGTAGCGATCATGACCAAAACATCATTATCAAGTGTGTATACCTCTCTTACTTTACCTTTATATACTGATTTTTGTCCCGGGAAATTGTAGTGGGTCTCCGTAATTGTATTCATTACTCTCTATTCTCAATACTTTTATAAGCAGCTATAATCTTTTTCACTAATTTATGACGTATTACATCCTTATCATCTAAGAATACAATACCTACGCCATCTACATTCTTTAGTATGAGTAAAGCTTCTTTTAGTCCGGAAATGGTTCGTCTTGGTAGGTCGATCTGTCCAGGATCCCCTGTTAATAAGAACTTTGCATTCTTACCCATACGCGTTAAGAACATTTTCATTTGATTGTGTGTCGTATTTTGCCCCTCATCCAAGATCACAAATGCATTGTCTAATGTACGACCACGCATAAACGCTAATGGTGCAATTTGTATGACACCATTTTCAATAAAATTTTCAAGTTTCTCTGCAGGAATCATATCACGCAATGCATCATAAAGCGGTTGCATGTATGGATCTAATTTTTCTTTAAGATCTCCCGGCAGGAATCCAAGATTTTCACCAGCTTCTACCGCCGGACGTGTTAATATAATACGCTTAACCTCTTTGTTTTTCAATGCCTGTACCGCTAAAGCAACGCCGGTGTAGGTTTTTCCGGTTCCAGCTGGGCCAATGGCAAAAACCATATCGTTCTTGCGGATGCTCTCTACAAGCTTGCGTTGGTTAGCCGTTTGGGCTTTAATTAATTTCCCTCCAACACCATGTACAATGACTTCTCCACTTTGATCAGATGTGGCATAGTCTGCACTACTAACACTAGTTAATACACGCTCTATTGCATTTTCATCAAGCTTATTGTACTTTCCAAAGTGGGCCATTAGCATAGACATTCTAAGATCAAACTCTTCTAAGAGATCTTCATCGCCATAGGCTTTAATTTTGTTCCCTCTGGCAACAATTTTAAGTTTTGGAAAATACTTTTTTAGTAATTCAATATTGACATTTTGGGCACCGAAGAATTCTTTTGGGGATATTTCTTCTAGTTCGAGAATAAGTTCGTTCAAAAGCGCGTGTTATTTAGTGTATAAATCTGTTTTGTTTTATTAGTTTTGTGTGTCAACAAATCTAACAATTTTAACAGAGCAAAATTCAAAAAAATATCAACAATTAATCTATGCCGATTATCACATTAACGACTGATTTTGGAGAGAAAGATCACTTTGCTGGGGCTATAAAAGGTGCTATTTATAGTGAGCTTTCTGATATTAGAATTGTTGATATTTCGCATTCAGTTTCGCCATTTAATATCTCGGAAGCAGCTTACATTATCCAAAATGCTTATCATAGTTTTCCAAAAGGCACCATACATATCATTGGTATCGATTCTGAGTTAAATCCTGAAAATAAGCACATTGCGGTTAAATTGGATGACCATTACTTTATATGTGCCAATAATGGTATTATGAGTATGATTTGCTCAGAGATAGCCCCAGAAAAAATTGTAGAGATTAATATTCACGATAAAATTGAAACCAGTTTCCCAGTTCTTGATGTCTTTGTGAAGGTTGCCTGCCATATTGCAAGAGGAGGTACACTAGAAGTCATTGGCAAAGTTATTAACACCATAAAGCCAATTAAAAACCTTATTCCATTTGTAAATGACGAGCAAACACAAATTATTGGTAGCGTTATTTATATTGACAATTACGGTAATGTCATTACAAACATTAAGCGGAAATTTTTTGAATCTATACAAAAAACCAGAATGTTTGAAATTTCGGCAAGGAATTATAAGTTCAAGACCATATATCAGAAATACAGCGATATTGTCAATTATGAAATCCCTGAAGAAAAGCGTAACGATGAAGGACGCGGATTGGTTGTATTTAACGCCTCAGACTATCTCGAAATTGCAGTATATAAAAGTAATTGTGAGACTGTAGGTAGTGCCTCTACATTAATGGGATTAAAGGCTATGGATACCGTTACTGTAACATTTTCTAAAACGTAATTAATGTTAGTAAGAATTGTAAAAATGAGTTTTGATCCGAAAAAAATTGAAGATTTCTTGGCTAATTTTGAAACCAATAAGTCGAAAATTCGTCAATTTAATGGCTGTCAATTCTTGGAACTATACAGAGACAAGCACAATACAAATGTATTTTTCACGTATAGTTATTGGAATTCTGAACAGGATTTAGAACATTACAGACACTCTGATTTGTTTAAAGGTGTATGGGCAAAGACAAAGCCTTTATTTAATGCAAAACCAGAAGCCTGGAGTGTAGATAAAATTGTAAGTTTACCCTAAGTTATAATATGCTAGCATTACTAAAAAAAGAAATTAATACATTTTTTGCCTCACCTATTGGCTATCTGGTGATTGCAGTTTTTCTTTTACTTAATGGTCTTTTTTTATGGGTATTTAAAGGAAATTTCAATATTCTTGACAATGGATATGCTGACCTATCATCCTTCTTTTTACTAGCACCATGGATTCTCATTTTTTTAGTTCCCGCTGTAACAATGCGCAGTTTTAGTGACGAAAGAAAACAAGGCACTTTAGAGTTGTTATTAACTAAGCCGATTTCTCATTATAAAATAGTTTTAGGAAAATACTTTGGCGCACTTACGTTGATCATCATTGCATTATTACCTACACTACTTTATACGTATACGATACATAGCCTCGGAAATCCTGAGGGCAATTTAGATATAGGTAGTACTGTAGGTTCTTATTTTGGCTTGTTATTTTTAGCTGCATCATATACTGCCGTAGGTGTATTTGCTTCCACTATATCCGATAATCAAATCGTAGCGTTTATTGTAGCTGTATTTATATGTTTCTTCCTGTATTTTGGGTTTGAAGGACTTTCAAACTACAACTTGCTAGGCGATGCTATTCTTATTGAAAATCTGGGAATGGAAGCACACTATAGAAGCATCAGTAGAGGTGTTATTGATACAAGAGATCTTATTTATTTCATATCTGTTGCTGTATTCTTCATCATTCTAACACGTTTAAACATAAGGAATAGCTAAAATGATCATAACTCCCATACTTGTTGTATTTATGGTAATAGTATTTATACTGCTATTCTTATTTATGAATACTATTGACAAACGAAAATGGCTTACAGCAATCATTAGTATCATCCTTACTCCATTTGTCTATTTTTATCTTTTCTATCCCTTTATCAATATTGTTAGTAATTATCACCATCAGAAATATTTTGATAGTGATGACTGGAAAGATAAACCTGCATTACGTTATGAGATGATAGATAATACTATTGAAAGTGATACCCTAATAGGGCAATCAAAACAGAGGATAACATCACTTTTAGGTACCTATGAATGGTTATCGTGGAATGATGCCTTAAAAGCTCATGATGACAACCTCTGGAATTATGGTTTAGGAATGGAGCCTGGAGCCTTTAATACAGAAAAAGATTGTGTTGAGCTCATTTTTAAAAATGATAAAGTCGTAGAAATTAAAACCTATAAAGAAGTCGTAACATTTGATGCTGAAACAGAAGAATAATATCATCTATCTCGCTATTGCTTTAGCAGCTATACTACTAATCAATATTATTAGCAGTAGTGTATATAAGCGTTTCGATCTAACACAAGATAAGCGCTATACACTTTCTGATGCCTCTAAGGTTATTGTAGAACGTATAGAGTCTCCAATGATAATAGATGTGTTCTTAGAGGGTAATTTGCCTTCTGAGTTTAGGCTACTACAGGCTGAAACTCGTCAAATGATTGAGGAACTAACGCTTTTAAATCCTCTCATCAAAATCAATTATATAGACCCTCTTGAAGATGAGAGTACTAGAGAGCGTAACATTCAACAATTAACACAAAGTGGTTTAGAACCGTATGTAAATAGTAATAAAACTAGTGGGAAAGTCACCCAAGAACTTATTTTTCCTTGGGCATTTGCCAGCTATAGAGATGCTACAGTTTCGGTCCCTCTAATGAAACGAGACCTTACTTCTGATCTAAAAACTCAAATCTCTAACTCTGTACAACACCTTGAATACGCTTTTGCCGATGCCTTTAGCAAGTTAGTAAATTCAAAAAGTAAAGCGGTAGCTATCCTCAAAGGTAATGGTCAGCTAGATGATATCTATATCGCTGATTTCTTAAAAACCATTCAACCATATTATAATATTGCACCATTCACATTAGATAGTGTTGCTACAAATCCGCAAGGCACATTAGATAAATTGAAACGCTATGATCTTATCATCTCTGCAAAACCTACAGAGCCTTTTACAGAAAATGAAAAGTTAGTGCTAGATCAGTACAGCATGCATGGTGGCAAAAGCATTTGGCTAACAGAATCCATTATTATGGATAGAGATAGTTTGTATAATGACTTAGGCCGCTCCGTTTCCATAATGAGAGATCTAAATATGAATGATTTCTTTTTTAAGTATGGTGTAAGAGTAAATCCGTCTTTAGTAAAAGACCTCTTCTCTGCCCCAATTCCACTAGCTATAGGCGAAGGCAGTCAAGCTCAGTTACAACCAATACAATGGCAATACTCACCCTTAGCGGCATCTAATCCAAAGCACCCAATATCTAACAACCTTAATCTGGTAAAATTTGACTTTGCCAGTCCTATAGATACACTTAAGAATGGTACAGATAAAACCATTCTTTTACAAAGCTCTAATCGCTCTAAAATAGAAGGTCCACTTACAGAAATAGCCTTAGCTACTGTAACTCAGACACCTGACGAATCTACATATACAGAGCCTCCCCAAAACCTTGCAGTTCTTATGGAAGGTGATATTAAGTCTGTATATGATAAGCGTATCCTTCCATTTGAAGTTAACGATTACAAGTCCAACACCATTAATAGTAAAATTGTTGTGATCTCTGACGGGGATGTTATTAAGAATGAAGTGGCTAGAAATAGACCATTAGAATTAGGGTTTGATCGCTTTACAGGACGTAAGTTTGGCAACAAAGAGTTTCTTCTAAATACCGTTAATTATCTGCTAGATGATTCCGGACTTATAAACATTAGAACCAAGGAAATTAAAGTCGCCTATATGGATTCTGATAAGATAGCAGCAGAAAAAACGAAATGGCAATTTATAAACGTCGCATTGCCACTGGTATTATTAGCAGTTTTTGGTTTTATATTTAACTACTTCAGAAAGAAAAAATACACTTAGAATTTGTTAATAAGTTTGTTTTAGAAAACAGGAGTATTAAGATATATTTGTAAGGATAAATAAAAAGCGAATTATATATAGTTTACAAATGAAATTTATAGTTTCAAGTACATATTTACTCAAACAATTGCAAACACTGGGAGGTGTCATCAATAGTAGTAATACCTTACCAATTTTAGACAATTTCTTATTCGAGCTTAATAAGTCTAAGTTAACGGTTTCTGCTAGTGATTTAGAAACTACTATGTCTTCTACAATAGATGTAGAAAGCGACTCAGAAGGTAGTATTGCTTTACCAGCACGTTTGTTATTAGACACTTTAAAAACGTTTCCTGAGCAACCCCTAACTTTTGTTGTTGAGGATAATAACACTGTAGAGATCAGTTCTAATCATGGTAAGTATGCATTAGCGTATGCTGATGGTGCAGAATTCCCTAAGGCTGTGGCCTTAGAAAATCCAAGTACCACTACCATTATGAGTGATATTCTAGCTACAGCTATAAGTAAAACTATATTTGCGGCCGGTAATGATGATCTTAGGCCAGTAATGAGTGGAGTATTCTTCCAATTCTCTCAGGATCAGTTGACATTTGTTGCTACAGATGCCCACAAACTGGTAAAATATTCAAGAACAGATGTTACGGCCAACGAAGTTGCAGAATTTATTATGCCAAAGAAACCTTTAAATTTACTAAAGGGCATTTTGGCGGGTAATGAAGACGATGTTACTATTGAGTATAATGATTCTAATGCTAAATTCATTTTTGAAAATTCAGAGCTTGTTTGTCGTTTAATTGATGGAAAATACCCTAATTACGAAGCTGTAATTCCTAAAGAAAACCCTAATAAGCTTGTTATAGATAGAACTCAGTTCTTAAACTCGGTACGTCGTGTGAGCATTTTCTCAAATAAAACTACACATCAGATTCGCCTTAAAATTGCTGGTGCAGAATTAAATATTTCTGCAGAAGATATCGATTACAGTAATAAGGCTGAAGAGCGTTTAAGCTGTGATTATCAGGGAGATGATATGCAAATTGGGTTTAATTCTCGTTTCCTTACAGAAATGTTGAACAACTTAAATGCAGATAATGTTCAGTTAGAAATGAGTTTACCTAACAGAGCCGGGATATTGACTCCAACAGATGGATTAGATGAAGGTGAATATGTTACAATGTTAGTAATGCCAGTAATGCTTAATAATTAATTCAACAATACATTATTAATTAAAAACGCTCACCAATTGGTGAGCGTTTTTTGTTTACCTCTTTACAAAATAACTAACTAACAAAATTAAGAGATAAGGGATATCTTGGTAACTCTCCATTACTTGCTTTTATTGCATTAACTATAGGAAAAACAATTGCTATGATACCTAGCATAATTAATCCTAAGATACCTAAACCAAGTAAGAAGATTAAGGGTATACAGATTATAGTATATACGATTAAACTTAGCTGAAAGTTTACAATAGCTTTACCATGAACATCCATACGGTGCACTCTTTCTTTCTGAGTGGCCCATAAGATTAATGGTACTAATAAGCTTCCAAAACCAGTGACTAAAGTCACTAACTGCGTTAAATGTGTAATTACAATCAACTGGTTGTCTTCTCGCTTTAATGTATGATAATTTGATTCCATGCCTATTGGACGCTCATTTAAAAAAAATGTTACATTAAAGATAAAAAAACAGGCTTGAAAATTATCAAGCCTGTGTGCCACTAATCAACAAGTTAATATTAATCCTAATTAATGATTAACTTTTTAACATAAGATCTTTTTTGTGCGTCCATAATTTTAAGGATATACATTCCAGAAGGTAAATTAGTAGTAACAACCTCATTGTTATTTATAGTGTAGGTATTAACTTCTTTTCCGGCTATACTATATATTGTTGCAAAAGCTTGAGAGCTTAAACCAGTGATACGAAATGCATTTGATGATGGGTTGGGATGAATTGCTATTGTGCTTTGAGTTATCTCTGGTGTGTTTAATGTTTCATCAAAACTTACTCTGCTCAGTGATCCGTTAAAAATTGAGACAAAATATATACTACCATCCATTGGATTTTGTTCCATATGCACCATACCGCCTCCAAAGTTTAAAGGTGCAAATTGTTCAATATCGCTGATCCAGTTTTGAGAACCATCGGTAAGTGTTGCTACATGAATCCAATTTCGTGTAAAATCTGTGAAGAAGAATTTATTTTTATAGTCTTCTCCTAAACCATTACCTAGGCTATAAAATCCTGAAATAACAGTATTCCCATTAAATGTTACCCCGGTTGCCGGAGAACCAGAACCACCAACTTGAGGATGTGTAGGTGTTGTGCCATTAAACCACGGTACTCTAGCATTACTAGCACCTCCATGTATATAATCAATTTCAGGTCGGTTATGTACAAAGCGTCTCATAGCCGGATCTATATGGTCTGAAAAAGACGTCGGTTGAGATAAATTAGAAACAAAAGTAACATTGCCCTCATCTGGGTTTTGCGTTCCACTATTATAGTAACCATTCAATTGATTAAACCCTTCATACAACGGCCAACCTGCATTAAGTCCGGCTTTATCGAAGAAATGAATATCTTCTCGAACATTCCAACCAACATCCCCTACCATTAATGTTCCTGGATTGCCATCATTGATGTTACTACTACCACTTCCTTTCATAATACACATTCTAAATGGGTTTCGTAGTCCTAGCGCCCATACTCTAGATTTGACTGATCCCGGGTCTGACACTTCATAAAAAGGATTGGATGACAACCCTTGCCCTGTATTAGGATCTATACGAAGCACTTTACCATTTAACGAGGTAATCATTTGACTCCTAAAAGCGCCCACGTTTTCTTGGGTCCTCAATATACCGTCATTTATAGCTTGTTGGTAATAGGTATGATTTATGTTTCCTGTATCAGTTGTTAAATAACTGGCACCATCTCCTGTAGAAACTAAAAGCGAGCCATCATCGCCAAAAAGCACTGTGCCTCCGGCATGGGACTCGTGAAGAATTGGCACACCATCTGTTAAACTACTTCCTAATAACACTACTCTAGAGTTATAATCTGTGGTTTTTGTAGCATTACTGAAATCTAAATCGTAACGTGTCACTCTTCCAATAGTAGCATCGTAGTAGGTATTGGTATTAGCGTTATACTGTGCTGTTCCAAAATTCATAAGATGATGTCTATCTACCACATAATACATATAAACACGTCGATTTGTATCAAAATCTGGATCTAAACAGAAACTTAATAATCCGAAATCTCTCCAGTCGCCTACTTCCTCAGAAATATCTAATACAGCTTGTGATTGTTTTACATAGTTATTACCGTCCCATTCCGATATATAGACCCTACCATTTTTCTCCCATACAAACATATAAGTACCATCATTAGAAAAAGCCACACCCATAATTTGAGAATAGCCCGTTTGTACAGTATTTTCACTAAAGTCATCTGGTAGTTGGGCATGCATTATTGTAAGCCCAAAAAAAAGCGTAAAAATGTATATATATAGGGACTTGATTGAAGTTGCAGCATTGAAATTCATAACGTTGATTGTTAGGGTTGCTGCTATTAATCATTATAAAACTACTAATTCGTAAAAGTCCTACAAAAAATTATCGTTAAACTACATGGTTTTTTTATTAACATTCCAGAAATCATAATTGATTAAATATCTAAATCATATTTATACTTACTTATAGTGATATTTAATTTGTGATATTTTGCCCATTTTTCAGCTTCATATATGTTTAATGGTGCAATTTCTACCACAATACTACGTTCTGTTGGCTCATATGTTTTTTGAAATTCTTCCGGCATCGCATAGGTAGAAACATAATACTTATTAATGATCCCTGAAGAAAAGGTATTATCCGGAAATTCAATAGTGACTTCATCATTAACATGAATGTCTTTAAGGTCATCTAATTTGAAATATCCTTTTATAAAGACCTTATCTGTATCATGAATAGTTAAAACACTTTCTGTCCTGTAACAGGTTTCTTTTTCACTTACAGAGATCTGTCCAATAACACCTCCAATAGGCGCATTATAGATACTATTTAGTAGTTGTCCGCCACTACTACCATAATTAAAAGCATTTATCTCTAGAGATGGTATATTCTTTTTTTGACGGTTCAAAAGCGCAAGTTCATTATACAACAAAGCTAATTGTGTTTTTAGTATCCCTATCTTGGAAGTGATTTCATTTAGCTTGTCTATAGTATACACGTCTAACAAAACTAATTCTGTGGTTTTATCATATTCGCTTTGTAATAAAGCTAAGTTATCTTTCATAGCTTTTATTTTAATACGCTGTGAGCTGATTTTAAAATCTAACTCTAAAAGTGCTTTTGCCTTAGTTGCTTCATCCTCTTGATAGGACAAAATCCCAAGAG
Organism: Winogradskyella sp.; assembly: GCA_965230605.1. Classification (GTDB taxonomy): domain Bacteria; phylum Bacteroidota; class Bacteroidia; order Flavobacteriales; family Flavobacteriaceae; genus CBDDLD01. The sequence continues at coordinate 1,811,957 of CBDDLD010000004.1, forward strand.
CATCATTATCTAATTGGTCTTCTATATAACTAAACAATTTCTGATGTTGCTTTATAGTATCGCCTTCGCTGACATTGTATTCTAATAATCGAATGTCGTGGGTGAAGTTAACATCAATCTTGTGCATCATTACTTGGCCATCAGCTTTAATAATAGTGGTTTTTATCACAATATACCTTAAGAATAAGAACATTGCTAAAGCAATAATTATTAGATATAATGCTCTATCAAAGCTCATACGCTTCTTCTTTATTACGGGTTCTTTTAGTACGCGTAACGTTGACGTTTTTGATTTAAATGAAAATGCTTTCATTGTTGTAATGTTTTTATTGCGTTATAATCTTCTTTCATCCAATCTTCCAGTAACTTTAATTCTGTGTAACCATCATACACTTCAACATTAAATCCTGAAGCTTTTAATTGATTTTTATACTCATCGCTGATACCTTGTACAAAGACTTTTTGTATATCTTTCAATTCCATAAATGAAACTTGAGCCGCCATGGAAAACTGTGAGCTGTTTTTCACTAAAACACTTCCCTTAGTGTAGTTTTCAAAATTATATGGCCTTACTCTTAAACTATGGTCTAATTGGTATAGATGTGATAAATGCGTGTAGACTTGACGCTTTATAGTTAGCATATCTTCCAGTACATCAAACTGCTGCATAATAGACTCCATCAGTAATAGGCCTACTTGCACATAACCCAATTGTTCTTTTTGAAAGTGTAGTTTACGCTTTCTTTCTTCAATAATTTTCCATGTTTTGTACTTTTCTGATAAGTCTTTAATTTTTTCCCTATATGCATTGTAATGTGTCAACGAGGTATTGTATGTACCTATATCCTTATCAGCTTCTTGTCTTTGTATAATTTCTGTCTTTGTTTTTAAGAGTTCTTTTTTTGAACCAAATTTCAATGGTACCCTCAAGCGAAACCCAATAGCAGAATAGGTACGATTATTCTGATTAGAGCTGATCCAATTCTGATTAGCATAAATAGAAAGACTGATATCATTGTACCATTTGAACTCTTTCTCCATGATATCAATCCTCAGAGAGTCCGTATTTCCTGCTACGCCTTCAAGATTAAACACATCGTTAGTCAACTGCATAAATGGAAGCCTTATGTAACGATACTCCTCAAAAATGCTGTCTTTTATTGTTTCATTAAGTACCTGATAGTTATCTAATTCACGCTCATTTATTAAAATAGCTTCTCCAAAAGTTATGATCTTCTCTCTGTTTATGAGTTTACGTTGATATAAATTGGATAATATGTCATAATAGTCATTTAGATATTTGGATTTCATTTGACATAAGTGAATCAATTCTTTATGTATGGCATAAGTATAGCTAAGTCTATACTTGCGTCTCCATAAAATAACATCTTCTTCTTCCTGGTTTAGCTTTAGAAGTGCAATAGTGTTGCTTAATTGATTTGCGCTATTACGTCGATCTACATAACCGTTCTTAAGAATATTCCATTCCAATTCTGTCCTAACCCTACTTGTAATAAACTCGTTGTTCTCACCATCTAATATGGCATTCGTATTATAATTACCACTAGCTTTAAATGAAAGACCAATATCATTAAGCAGTTGTTTTCTTTCTAATTCAGCTTCTCTAACTTTTAAATCGGTAAGTTTTGGTGTAGAATCTTTAATATAGATTTGGTTCTTAACCAAATCATTATTATTGAAGTTCTCTATAGATAACTGTTGCTCCGCTTTTTCATAAACAGAATTAAGACTGTCTAAAAGCGTTTGCAATTCTTGAGCATGTGAAGTATAGCAGACACAAGTAGTAAGCAATAGCATACAGGTTGTAATCAATAACTTAATATATAATTTAGGGCTTTTCATGCTCTAAAATTACTTTTAAGAACATGGTATCCAGTTATTTATCGACGGATAGAAGTTTACTGTAGACGAATAGTATTTATATAGGGATGAGCTCTAAAGCAGGTTTAAGCGTTTCATAAGCTCTGGTCTATTGGCTCTACTAACCGGAATAATATCTTGTTTTATAAGCACACTATTATCTTCTATGTCTACGATCTTAGATGTATTAATTATATATGATCGGTGTACTTTCAAGAATAAGCTTGATGGTAATTTCTCTGCTATTTTTTTTAATGGCGAATGCACCACATGATTCTTTGTTTCGGTTTTTATATTGATATAATCTCCTTTTGCTTCAATCACATAGATGTCTGGTATATTTATCTTAACCAGTCGTCTGTCTATGTTGACATACAAATCATTCTCGGGTGTTAAAGGTGACTCTGAGTCGTTCTTAGTTGCTATACTTGAAGATTTGGCTTTACCAATGGCTTTATTAAAACGTTCTTGCGTGATTGGCTTTACTAAATAATCAACAATGCAGTCAAACTCAAATGCTGTTAATGCAAAGTTTTTGTCTGAAGATGTAATGATAATCTTAGGTGGGCTTTTTAGGGTCTTTACAAAATCGAAACCAGAAAAGGCCGGCATGTGAATGTCTAAGAAGATCAATTCTATAGATCCATTTTCATTTAAGTATTTTATGGCTTCAATGGCACTCGAAAACTCTTCAACTACTTCAATATCGCCTGTGTCCTGGCACATTTTATTAATAATGGTTCTTGCCGTATTTTCATCATCAATAATAATGCTCTTCATAAATTAAATAGATTAAACTGAATCCAGAAAGTCCTCAATCGTCTTTAAAACTCCCATGAATTCTGAATGGTGTTTAAAAGTACCTTCTTTTAATTCATTTTCAAAATTTGCAGCAATTTTATACCCCGCTTCCATTCCAAAAATATTGATCTTATGTTTCAGTTTATGTACGTTTTCTGCTGCTTTGGAAAATTTACTTCTTTTAAAATTTTCCTGAAACTCAGCTACTTCTTGAGGTAGTTCTAATTTAATAATATCTAATAGTTTAACCTTAAATGATTCATCACCATTAGCTATATCTTCTAAATATTTCAGATTGGGTTGTTCTTTATTCATTTCTTTAGTGTAAAATGAAATGTGGTTCCTTCATTTAATGTTGAATCGAACCAAATATCTCCATTATAGAACTCTATAATCTTTTTAACTATGGAAAGTCCAACACCAGTAGATTCTTCCGATTCCTCTATAGATTGAAAAATATCAAATATTTTTTCTTTATATGCCTCAGGAATTCCTTTACCATTATCTGAGATCGAGAATTTCCAATGCGTATTGTTGTCTTCATACTTGATTTTAATAATTCCTTCAGGCTTCCCTATACTTTTAATGCCATTACTAATAAGGTTTTGAAAGAGCTGTTGAATTCTATATAAATCTGCTGTGATAAAAGGTAATTCTTCAGGAAGTTCAATCTTAATGTGTTCTGGCACGTATAACATTCCTAAAATATCTTCTAATAATTGTCCAACATTAATCTTTTCGATCAACTGTTCAGCACTATCAATACTAGAATACCTTAAAACCCCTTCAATAAGACCATCCATCTTACTAACTTTATCTAGAAGCATGTCGTAAGTATTCTTAAAACTTGTTGAATCATTATTTTCATAATGCTCACGAAGCCAATTGATCAGTGTATCCATGCTACGCAAGGGGGATTTTAAATCGTGGGAAACAATATGAGCAAAATCTCTAAGATCCCTGTTTTTGCGTTCAAGGTTTTTAATGAGTCGTTTTCGCTCTTCTTCTAACTCTAAATCTTCAGTAACATCTTCTACAAGTGCTAATTGATACATGAGATTACCTTTCTCATCTCTAATAGCTGTAACACTTGTTTTTGCCCAAATAATGTCTCCATTTTTCTTTACATAGCGCTTATTCATAGAAAACCTATCAACATCTCCGTTGTTCAACTTTTCCATGTTTTCCTGAGATTTCGGGAAATCGTCATTAACAGAAATGGTTTGGACATCTAATGTTTTTAGTTCTTCTGAAGAATATCCTAACAGATCGATGAATGCTCTATTTGACTGTACAATTTTTCCGTATTGTGTAAGTACTATACCGTGACTGCTATTATCAAAAACCGCTTGAAGTTCTAGTGTCTTTTCGCTTAGATTGCCTTCTAGCGCTTTATTGGTTTTCTTCAACTGTTCGGATAACTCGTAAAGCTGCCTGGACTTGTCTTCAAGAATTTTTTCAGCCTGTTTACGGGCAATGCGCTCTCTTTCCAAAGCGCGTTGTAGTATTTTAGGATCTAAATCACTCACCAACTCTAACTATTGTATAATTTACTTTAGTGCCGTCAGACTTTAGCTTATCAAGCTTTATATCTGCTTTTTGCCCGAAATGCTCAAAGGTTTTATGCATTAACCCTAATCCAAAGCTATACATTGCTCTACTGGAAATATACTCTAATACGAGTTTGTCTTCTGTTTTTTCTATGACATTGAATAAAGGCAGTTCTGCATCTGGGTAGATCTTTCTTACCTCAACGTGAATGTGATTCTCGATAGAGGATAGCATTTCTATGGGGTCACTATACAATTCTAAAAAATTAGAATAGCTTGTCTCAAGTACTCCAAAAAAGTGTTCCGCATATACATATAATAGATCATCTATACTAATACTTGTGTGTTGACTTAGATGATTTAACAAGCTTAACATTTCAGAAAAATCATAGGTTCCTATAGACGTATAGACTCCTTTAGACGGAAGTTCAGATGCCTCAATGATGGTATCTACCATCTCTAATCCGAACTTTTCCTCTACTAATCCTAAAAATTCTGTAAATACAATTCCTTTCATTTTTTTACAAATTCATTATTACTCCAATAATTAATTAGATGTTCAACTAGTTCTTTGTATTCTTGATATTTTAAGGGTTTCATTACATAACCGGCTATACCAATTTCATAGCACTTCAAAATATCGTTAGGGTAATTAGAGGTTGTTAAAATAACTACTGGAATATACTTTAATTTTTCGTCATTCTTTAATATTTTCAAAAATTCTATACCATTCATTCTTGGCATATTCAGATCTAATAAAATAAGATTAGGTAATGTGGTTGCTTTTCGAATCGTGTCTATAGCTTGTTCCCCATCTCTGGCAATATCGACTTTATGTTTCTTATCTAAAGCTTCAACAATTCGCTTGAATTTTATGGTCTCTATCTGATCGTCCTCTATTAATAAAACTGTTAAATTTCGCATGTTTAGGATTAAAATAATATGAGTAAATATCCTATTATTTTTGCTCCTTGGTAGGTTAAGTTCGATAAATGGCCATTTTAATATCGACGAATGGTAGATATCTGTAGATAAGTGGTTATAAACCGTGTTCCTTTGCCAAAGTAGAAGACTTGTATGGATTCCATGGGTCTTCAAATGAACGTTTAAAGAAGAATTCTTTGTAATAAGCAACAGTTCTTACAATACGAAGGTAGGTACCGGTATAAAAGGTCATTAAAGACACGTATGGCCATAAGTATCGCTCTTCTTTCTTACGCTCAGAAAATAAGTAAATACTGGTCATTTGCACATAGTTCATCACAAAATAGAGGGTGATGTTCATTGGAATTACAAATTTTAAAGAGCTACTGTAGTTAATGCAGATATCAATGATATAAATCCACCACAGTATATCTAATATCACATTATAAAAGACATTTTCTGCTAATGAGAAGAAGGTAGACCACTTAAAATTTGCATGCGGAAAGTAAACATCTTTATGCTTTCTAACCCTGAATCTAATGATAGATTTATCCCAACGCAAGCGTTGCTTCGTTAGTACTTTAAATTTATCTGGTGCATTAGTGAGACATACCGCTGAAGGTTCAAAGTAAACTTTATATCCTGACTTTCTAATTTTCACTGTAATATCACCATCTAATCCCGGGCCTATATCCCAACCTCCAATACTTTTTATCGCTTCAGATTTAAAAGCGCCAAAGGCACCAGAAATGATCTTATAGATTCCCAGATATGAGGTGACGATCCTACCTACAGACACTGTTTTTAAATATTCTATGGCTTGTAGCTTGGCACATAAGCTTTGTTTATAATTACGCACTTTTACATTACCTCCTACAGCACCAATCTTATCATCCATATAGAATGGGATAACCACATTTTCTATGGCATCTCTATCAAAAGAACAATCGGCGTCTAGATGCACTATATATTTTCCCTTACAAAACTGAAGTGCAAAATTTGCAGCTGAAGCCTTACCTCCTCTTTGTTCATTACGTAGAAAAAGGTCTATTAACCCATGTTTCTTTAAATTTTCTCCAATGATTGGTGTATCATCATTAGAGCCATCATCAACAATGATCAATTCAAAATTGGTATAGGTTTGTTCAGCAAGTGATCGTGTTAATTTATACAAGTGTTTTCCTTCATTTTTCCCTGGAATGATTATAGAAATCAAAGGATTCTCAAGTCTAAGTTTCTGCTTCGCCACTTCCCATTTGTGTTTTCTCCTATTTTTATTAAGATAAAAGATGCCGTAAATGATGTAATCAATAATGATATATCTGGTAAATTCGAATAGAACAAAGTACCAGAATATGCGGATAAACTTCCCTAATCCTACTTCGAACCAATAGTTTAAATATTCTGGTACTAACTGACTCATATCTGCTTTATATCTATGAGCTTGTGCTCTATATTTATATGCGTTTTTAGATTGTCACTGAGTAGTAATTCCATGTTGTATATGAGCTTATCATAGGTTGCTTTTGCTTCGTTGTTTTCCTTATCTACTAGCAATAATTGCATGGTCTGATCTACTCTTAGACAATACAAACTGCTACCAACATACTGCTTGCCTAAGGCCTCGATATCGTTCCAGAAGCTATTGATAAAGTTGCTGTCTATAATGTTTAATAACTCTCCTGAAAGTGTTGTTTTTATGATGTAGCTTGATCTGGCACATTGGAAACTTCGTTGCATTTCTTGTTCAACCAATTGATCAAAAACGGCAGGTTCTTGTTTATCTTCTTCAGTCTTTATTTCATACTTCCCTTCAGCTGTTAAGCTGCCTTTCATAGTAAGTTCATAATCATAGATTGGCACTTCGATCAGTGTTTCTAAAGTATTGGAGCTATTACAACTATGACACTCCGCTATAACCTCCGGCACTTGAAAATCGTGACTGCATGTATTGCAGTTGTATACTGATGAGGGTTTGTCATAATCAATCCCTATATGTCTAAGATGTTTATCACATTTAGGACATTGGAGTTGATCATTATCAGCATTCATAAACTGTTCTTGCGGTGCTACATGCGCGCAGGTGAAGTGATGGATAATATCGTGAGATGTTAGGTCGATGGAATTACATTTAGGGCATGTTTCCTTGTAGATCAGATAACTGTCATGGCAATCATTACAAAGCTGAACCTTGTCTTTTAGCTCAACACTGAGAATATCAGCCTTTATTAGATTTTGCAATTGTTTTTCGATCTCATAGTCTTTATTTATGAAGTAAAGACTGATAAATGGATAGATATAGCCTATTTTAGAATATCTATTTTTAACCGGGTTCAGTTTTGCGTCTCTGGTGAATAAAAACTGAGTTAAACGATTGCAAATATTAAGATCTCCTTGTAAGCTTAACTGAGTTATGTTTTGACTCTTATCGTTTATAGATTTAACCAACGGGTTATTCAACCCCTCTTCGAATAACCCATCGGTGTGAATCACATAGTCAGAAGTTATGTTGTATTTATAAAACAATGGTTTTAAAAATACGCTTACTGACCTGTGCGTTCTCAGCTGCAAAACAATATCATTGAACCAAGACACATCTTTAGTAGTAATAACTATAGCGTCGCATTCTTCTATAGCATTCTCTAAGCTTATGGACCACTTCTCAACGAAAAGATAGTTCACATCGCCATGAGCGTGTAGTGTTTGAATATTATTTTTTACAACTTTAAACATCGTATTATTTGTTTAATTTATTTGTATGTAATCACTAGAGTCTATGGCACTTGCCGGATTAGCCCTAACCTGGAAAATGGCATCGTTATAGTCTTTATCTCCATTTGGCACACTTATATCTTCAAAGCAAATAATTGTTGAATTACAATTGTTATCATGAAAGATGATACTTTGTTGAAAATTGTTCCCATTAAGATTAGCATCGGTATGCTGAGTATAGATACCATCTGTAATTTCATTATTTCTCCAACCGTCAGATATAACAAAGAATCCGATCATAGTATCTGCTTCAAACTCACCTAGTAAGCGCATAGTATTTCCTCTTTCTAATTGTCCTCCGGAACCTTGTGCCGAAGCATTAGGGAAAATCACAATTTTAACCAGATCATCTACGGTTTGAGGTGGATTATTGATGTCGTAGGCATAATACCCTAATACATTCTTATAACCTGCACCTTCATTAATAAAGGTTACCGTAACCTCAGCCTGCTCTTTCACATGAATGTTCTTAGTAGGATGTTGAAAATATTCCGGATGGTTGATTAATGCATTTTGAGTTTCAGGCAAAACAGCACTAAATAAATTAGGCAGTAATTCGCTACAAACTTCTTCATCCTCTTCCATCACTATCGGACGTCCACTATCATCATAGGGTGAAACCGTTATATATGGGGCCTTATCTTGCTTGTATAAGATGTTAAAACCACCTTGACCTTTACATACAAATATCCAATCATTTTGAGCTGTTACGTAATTCGCTGAGGCTGGTTGCTCATTCATATCCCATAAGAACATCGGGTTTATTAATTCGTTACCATTTAAATGTTCTGAAATGGCTATACCATCTGCTCCATTGGCTATGTACATGTAGTTGTCATCTATGGCAACACCATTGGTATTACCTTCAATTAGCATAGTTCCTTTAGATTCTGTAGCTAAAGTTCCTGTGTTTATGTCATATACTTTTAACCCATTTAGACCAGAGGCAACATACACACGTTCAGAATTATTTGGGTCGAAATACATGGTGTTTTTTCCTCTGTAGGTCGCTTCTACATTAGTATGGGTAATATCGGTTACATCAAACTCATTGCTAAGCTCAAAACTATTAGTTGTTCCGGTTCTCACTGATGCATTGTTTCCTGTAATTAGACTTGCATAAGTAGCAGAATCGTTATTACCATTCACACATACATATTTAGCATCGCTATAGCTTTCCATATATTCTAGATCATAGGTTTGCTTGTTTAGAATAAAATGACCGCCATAAGTTTTGCCGGCACTAACAATTAGATACTGATTGGTAAAAGCAATTCCATTTGCAGAGGCTGTGACTACATCATCTTCCATTAAGTTAGACAGGTTTATACGATCATAGTTGTCAGATAAGGCATCTATTTTATACACGGTGGCACCATGTTTACTGTGCGATGCTGCTAACCAAATCGCATTCTGTGACTCTACGGTTACCGCATTAATATCTGCAAATAAGAAATTAACTTGTTTGATTACTGTAGGTGATTCCGGATTAGTAATATCAATAATTTCTAAAGCACCTAAGTGTTCGTTTCCTTGTTTATGGTAGCTCACATAAGCTCTATTACCAAGTATAGCACAATGCGTGGCGCTTAACAGCTCTCCCTCTATAGTTGGTGAAGTCACTTTGGCTACCCATGTCCAGAAATAGTCTTGCTGATTATTCACATTAGATCCATTTCTAGAACTAGAGCCATTGAGGTAATCTTCAGTTACTTTAGGTAGAATACTTCTATTAATAAGCTGCATTCGGTCTGTTCCGTTGAGTGATCTAAATTCGACATCAACTTCTGTAATAGGATCATTCCCAATGCCTTCATCTTTAGAACAAGATGTAATAATTAGCAATAAGGTAAATAAGGCAGATAGTTTAGTAGTCTTCATAGTTATAGATTTTTAAAGGGTTATATACATATCACTAGGCACTAAATGTTTGAAAGTACCTCTGAGGTCAAATAAGAATCCTCCTGGGTTTATTAAGGTATCTATTTGCTCTATATCTTTATATTCTTTATGATTAACAGCCATAACAACCACATCGAAGGTTGTGTTTATGTCTGATGTATTTGTTAGATCAATATTATAATGTTGTTTCACTTCATCTACCTCTGCATGTGGGTCTTCTACAGTAACGTCATAGTCTTGTTTACATAACTGTTTTATAATATCAGCGACCTTAGAATTTCTAATATCGTTTACATCCTCTTTAAATGTGATTCCTTTCACAAGTATCTTTACTTTCTCCTTAGGTTGCTTTGTCCATACGCGCTTTCTAATCACATTAACGATGAAATTGGTCATCCCTTCATTAGTCTTACGAACAGTCTCTAAAATTTGAGGACGTACGCTAAACTTTTTAGCTCTCTCTATGAGGTAGTACGGATCTACTCCAATACAGTGACCGCCTACAAGGCCCGGATAGTAGTTATGGAAATTCCATTTAGTTCCGGCTGCTTTAAGTACATCTTTAGTGTTTATATCTAAAGCATGGAAGACTTGGGACAATTCATTCATCAGGCCAATATTGACATCTCTTTGAATATTTTCTACCACTTTAGCTGCTTCAGCTACTTTGATACATTCTGCTTTGTGAATTCCAGCTTCAACCACAGATTCGTAGACATTAGCTATAAGGTCTAACGCTTCTTTATTACTTCCGGAAACGATCTTCTTAATCTTAGTGAACGTATGTTCTTTATCTCCCGGGTTAATTCGCTCTGGTGAATAACCTACTGTAAAATCTTTATTGATTTGCAGTCTAGAGATACGCTCTAATATTGGTACACAAACTTCTTCCGTACACCCCGGATAAACCGTAGATTCAAATACTACACAATCCCCTTTCTTTAGGTTCTTAGCTACTAAAGCTGTAGCAGACTTTAATGGCTCTAGGTTTGGTATTTTGTATTTATCTATCGGTGTTGGCACTGCCACCACATAAAATTTTGAAGTTCCAAGTGTGCGTTCAGTCATTGTAAACTGAATATCCTTATCTTTAAAATCTTCAGGGCTTAACTCTTTACACGGATCTTGGAAATTCCATAATTGTAAAATTTTCTCTTCATTGATATCAAAACCAACAACTTTAAATTTTGAAGCCATGTGTAGAGCTAGTGGAAGACCTACATAGCCTAAACCAACAACACATACACTTTCTTCTTTGTTTAATAATTGACCATATAATTCATTCTTTTTATAGGCCAGTTTTAAACGATTCTCATCATTTATGTTTACGAATTCTTGTTTATAAGCAATTTGAGTATTCATAATAAAATAGATTTAAGGTTACACATTCATTACGATGCTAAAGTAGTAGTGCTCAGAGGTGTCAAAGGTTATTTTTAGACCAATACCCCGATTAGTGTCGACGAATGGTAAGTATAGAGAGATGGGTAAGTTTTTAGGTCAAAGAAGTAACATGTAGCAAGAACTCAAGAAAGATTAAATATATGATTACCAATATTTAACAAACAAAAAAGCCATCTGAATTAGCATCCAGATGGCTTGCAAAAAAAGGGTCAATCATCACACTAAATTAGCATGCAAATTATTCAATGCTTCTATCTTGGAGCCCCCTACTCCAGATATTCTAGCTAGTCCTTTAATGTTGATTAGTGTTGCTTCATATTGGCTGTTAATTTCTTCGAACTTTACAAAATCGAGCTTATCAACATCAAACACATTTTCAAAAAGTATCATCCTCATTACATTTAAATTTACAATCAAACATTAAGTGCATGTTCTGAACTGAACGCGTACTGACTCCATTTAGGTAGCGGATGAAATTGACTCGCTTGCACATCTCTGAATAAGCGTTCTAATTCATTTTTCTGATAATAGCTTCTCCCCCCTAGGAGTTCCATAGCATATTTCACCGTCTCTATACAAGCATCGCTCACATTGGTCTTTAAACTCAGAATTTCAGATGTGAGTGATTTTGAAGGCTCAAACTCAAAATTATTGGTACGCTCATACATGGCTTTCCACTGTACTTGTGCGCTTATTAGTGCATTATTTAATTTACCAAATAGATATGGCACATGCCCTTGGTCATTTTGCTTAGCTACTTCTAAGGCTATTGCTTTAGCGCGCTCGGCTATTCCTACATAGGCAGACATAATTAATGGCATGGCTACAGTAATTACCACATTCCATACATTATGAAACTCATCCCTTGGACGCTCTAGAGCGATAGCACTATCAGGCACAAAGACATCTTCTAACACTACGGTTTGAGAACCTGTACCTCGCATTCCCATCACATTCCAATCATCAAGTAAGCGAACACCTTGAGATTTGAATGGTACACCAAAGTGTAGTACTTTCCACTCCCCTTCATCATTTAAATAAGGTGCTGAAGTGACTAGGATGTTTCCACAGGCAGACTGACTTGCAAAAGCTTTCTTAGCATTTACTAAATAACCGCCTTCTACTTTTTTCATCTCCCCATTAGAGCCTAACCAATCTCTAGCTCCAGTGCTTACTAATACTAATTGGTTGTCTGCAACATTGGTTAGTAATGGTGCCCCTTGTCCTTTGTTTTTATACTTCCAGACTTTGGCTGCTACTAAGTGCTGGTGCATAGAAAATGCTAGTGCTGTAGAACCACAACTGTTTCCAAAGGTTCTAATGATTTGACATACATCTTCAAATGATAGTCCGGTTCCTCCTAACTCTGTAGGGACTAGTAAAGAGAAGTATTCTTTGCTTTTCAATTCTTTATAGTTGTCGTGAACAAATGTTGCTGTTTCATCATGCTGTGCAGCAACTTGAGCAAATTGTTTTGCTATATCTTCTGTCAACTTCGTCCAATCCGTATGGTTTAATGTTATTGTTTCCATATCTATTCGTTTTATACTTTTAATGAATTAATTATTTTCTTTTGGTAAATGGTATTAGCATTGGCTTTTTAGCTTGGTATGCTCTGTAAGTCTCTCCGAAAGCTTTTACCATGTCTCTCTCTTCAAATAAGGTCCCAATAATTACATAGACAGTAATCGCTATTGCAAATACTAAGTGGGTTACAGACATTACCGGCGTAGCCCACATCCCTAATAACATCCCAAAGTATAATGGGTGACGCACATGCTTATAGAATCCTGTTACCCTGAACGCTAAATCTGTGTACGGCTTATTTTGTAATTCTAAGAAGGTTTGTCTCAGACCGAACAGGTCAAAATGATTGATTAAAAAAGAACTGATGAAAAGGATCACCCATCCTAAAAAGAAAAATACATAAAGTGTGTAGTATAACACCGTCCCTTCAGATACCTGCCATATCATCCCACCAAGTGGTTGCCATTGCACAACCATATTGTACAATAATAAGCCGGAGAATAGGACAAACGTACTACGCTCAACTGGTCTTGGAAAGTACGTTGAGAAAAAGTCCTTAAACCAGCTACGTGCCATAATACTATGCTGTACTCCAAATAAGGCTATCAGTAATAGGTTGTTTAGAATAGCCATTACCACAGATACACGAGGCTCTTGATCAATAGAGATTTCGGGAATAAGATTGCTTACTGATAAAATCCAATAAACAATTGACAAAAATGCAATAGCGTAGGCAACTATCGAATACGTAAACATCATTATTTTTTTCATGACTTTTGATTTTTAAATTCTTGGCAAACCTAGTCACGAAACCAACTTCTGAACGAAAATCTTACGGTTACAAATGGGTTACAACAGCACTTTTAGAGGGTTACAAATGGGTTACAAATTGAAGAAATTAAGTTTTAAAAAATTGATTATCAATTGTTTATATTAAATTTTAAAACATCTTCAAAAAAGCATTTAAATCATCTTCCGGAGAGAGATTTAGTTTTTTTCTGAGTCGATTTCTACTCATTTTTACTGAGGAAGGGTTAATATTTTGCAGCGTCGCTATCTGTTTTGTATTGAGATCTAATTTAATAAGCGAGCACAATCTGATGTCGTTTTTAGACAAGCCTTCAAATTGTGATGTTAACTTATCATAGAATGAACTACTTAGCGTATCTATCTTCTTATAAAACTGATCACTGTCCTTATTCACCCAAATCTTATTCTTAATTTCTGCTTCTAGTTCTTCTAGTTCTTTAACACGTTTTCGTCCTGTAGAAGCCTTTAATACTTCTAAACGCTCGGCAAGAGATTCTGCCCAATCCTGATTGTTGGATATATTAACTGCAAAGTTGGTCAGGTCTTTCTTCTTGTACTCAATTTCAGAATTAAGTAATTCATTCTCTAACTTTTTCAACTTTAGATTTTGATTGTACCTCCAGTATAAAAAGAGCATGAATGCAATAACAAGAAGGCTAATAATCAGCGTTATGTAGAACTTACGGTGTTGTTTATTGATGTCCTGTTCATAGGCTACCTTCTGCTCTGTTTGGCGTTTATGAAATGAAATGCTATCGGCCAATTGTTTCTTTTCGAACTCATAATTCATTTCTGCTCTTGTGATCTCTTGTGTTTTTTGCTTGTTGAATAAGGAGTCTTTCAAACTCAAGTACCGTTGATGGTAGTTTAATGCTGATTGAAAGCGACCAATGGCCTCTTCCGCATTACTGATGCACCCACAAGCTTCTTTTTGCAGATTCAATGCACCTGAAACTTCAGTCATCTCCAAGCTCTTCATACAATCAGTTATAGCTTTCCTATAGTCCTTCATGTTCAAATAGTTTTGTCCTCGATACAAATAAGCTGAGGCTAAACCATCAGTGTCATTAATCGCTGCTTTTTTAGTCACACTTTCATTAAAGTATTCTAATGCTTTGGCATAATCTTCACGCTTTGAATATTGGATACCAAGGTTATTATAAGCCCTTGTCATAGATCGTATATCTCCTAATTCTTCTGCTATTGCAGCACTTCGTTCTAAATTCTCTATAGCGAGATCACGGTCATTGATATTCGAATAAATAAGTCCAATATTGTTGTAGGCCGCAGGAAGGCGGTTTTTAAAACCTAACTTTTCTTTAAGTGCTAAACTTCGTTTGTAGTAATCCAAAGCTTTTTCATTATTTCTCAAATCGTTGTGAACATTTCCCAAGTTATTTAAAGCTCTAGAGGCCGCGTTGTCATCGTTAAGTTCTTCAGCTAGTTTTAATGATTGTAATAAATAATCCTGAGCTTGAGTATAACTCCCCATTTCATAAAATGCGGTTCCAATATTGTTGAGTGTTGTGGCTAAACCCTTCTTATCGTCTAGCTTTATTAAAATATCGTGGCTCTTAAAGAAAAACGCATTGGCCTCTGTAAATTCCCCTTGTACTGCATAGCTAATGCCAATAAGGCGGTACGCCGAAGCTTCCCAAGTTTTATTTTCTTTGTCTAAAGCAAAGTCCAGCAACTGATGCCCATAGGCTCTGGAGGTGTCCGTGGCCCTACCCATCTGTGATAAAACATAGTTCACACCAGATTCGTACCGTACAGAATCTATAGCTTTTTGGTTGAGAAATACAGCTTTTAAACTATCAGGAGGAACACGCTGAGCATGAGAAATCTGAACAAGAGAAATAATTAAGACAAGTATTATCTTAAGGTACCGCATAGCCCCAAAAACGGTTGATTAGTACCTTAAATATAGAAAATTATATATAGTTATACAGAATAAGGATATAGTAGTTATACCGTTATGACCAATATAGCTTAATTCTTATTCCTATATTTTACAAGTGTTATTCCTACTTTTCCTCAAAAAAATTTATTAAAAGTTACTTTCCGATACAAGAAGTAAAATCACATTAGTTATAAGATTTATAAAGTTATTGATACAAATAGGTTATGTAAAAAATATGTTATTGTAATATTATCACTCAATTTTTTTACCATCATACCCAGCTACTTTCAAATTTGTAACCCCATTATTTTCAAAAATAAACTCAAAGTATAAGCCCGTTTCTGAACTAAAAAAAAGCGTATCTGTTTCTGGTAATAAAAAGATAGGATTCTTTACAAGTCCACCGGAGAATTCTAAACCGTTATCCTTTATTTCTACTTTAGCAATAGCATCTTCAGAAAACTGATATGACCCGGTGTAACGAACACGTTGCTCTTTCGATTGTTCATTGTAAGTCCTTAACCTATGGTAAATGCCTGGTAAATTATATTCTTTTGCGATGCTTAAAAATAGTTCTTGAATAATAGCATTGCCATTATCTGAATTCACCATAATCGCCACTGAAATAGGATACTCTTTCCAAATCCTTAAATCTGAAACAAATCCTTCATCAGAGCCTCCATGACCAAATAGATCCTCAACCACATAAGGTCCCATACCTTGATTATTTCCGTAATCTTTGGTCATTTCATTCACCGTTTCTGTTTTTAAAAATCCATCTTCTTGATTTTGAAAAGTCTCTTGAATAGCCTTAGCCCAAAGTAAAAGTTGAGAGGGTGTTGTCCATAGACCAGCAGCGGCCATTTCTGGATAAGTGTGCCACTTACCTGGCACCTCAGAACCATCAGATTTATAACCTGCAGCTGCTAAACCATGGTAAGGCTTTGGAAGTGGGTTTTCATAACTACTCGATGTCATACCAAGTGGGTTAAGTACTTCTTTTTGCATAATTTCTGAGAATTCTTTCTTTTCGATATCTGTTAACATGAGTTGCATCACTGTGTAACCACCACCAGAATAGCCTACTTTTTCACCAGGTTCTCTAAAAACTCGTACCGGATCCGTATTCCCTTTACCATCCAGCACATCTAAAACACTGGGAATGGTATCATTGATCGAATAGCCCGGAAAACCATGAATAGTAAGTCCTGCCGAATGATTTAACAATCGCCTTAAAGTCACTTTCTCTTTGGTTGTAAATTCATTTTCTGGTACTTTCCAACTTCTTAAAACGTCATTGACATTGTTATCTAAATCTAATCGCCCTTGTTCTGCAAGTTGAAGTGCTCTTGTAGCTGCAATAGGTTTGCTAATAGATCCTGCCTGAAATAGTGTCTTTTCAGTAACCTTTTTTCCTGCACTAGTATCAGCCATTCCGTAGCCCTTTGCCCATTCTACAACACCATTATTTAGTACAGCTATACTAAGACCGTGTATATTTAGTGCTTTCATTCGGTCTTCAATATTATAGTATTGAATGCTTATACTGTCTCCATATTGAACTCGTAAATTAGATTGAAGACCATTTTCTATTCGAGAAATTCGATCTTCTAAAGCTTTATTATCACTTTTCTTTTGACCTACACAACTAAACATACAGCATAGGGTCATGATTAAACATAACAAACGCATAATTAAATTTTTTAAATTGTTTTTTTATAAGTTTTAAGCTACTTTATGACACATTAAAGTCAATAGCCATATAGCTTATAGGTATTGTATTTGAAATAAATAGAATAAAAACGTCTAACTTATAAGCTAGACGTTTTAAGATTATTTTTGCTTTCTAAGGTAAATGCTTCCTGAACCTGCATCTAATTTCATCTTTGTTTTACCAGAGTTTAACTGAAGTTTCATTTCTTTAATTCCATCTATTAAGGACTCGTCTATGATAGTGAAGTCGATATCACTGAGTATACGTTTACCCTTTACATCAACCTTAACATCAGAATTATTAGGTAAGCTCACATCTATATATCCATCATTACTTACTAAAGAATACAACTTAGTTGGAGTCATACCATCAAACACTACTGTGATATTTCCACCTATAGTATTGGCAATTACAGGACCACTGACATTGGTTAGGCTTATAGAGCTATAAGATGTGGAAATCTCTACTTCTCCCTTAAAGTCATTTAGTTCCCAGGGTGTTGAATTTGTTCGAAAAAAATACGTGTTAGAATTCTTCTTAGAGCAATCTTCTACATTCCATGATAATTTAATGGAATTTGGAATTAAAATTTCATATCTATTATTCATAGAAGTTAAATTAGAAAAACTGCTAGTTACATTCTTATCTGATTTCTTTTTAGTATTATTTGTAGACTGGTTAGTGTAACCAAATAGATTGTTATTACCAGATTGATCATACTTATAATCTTTTATAATTAATTCACCAGGCTTTTCTGTAATATCTAGATAAAGATTATCTGCTGGACTCGTAGACTTATTACCTAAAGGTTTTAGTCCTTTTTCTAATTCGGTATCTCTAAATTTTGAAGATAATAGATAATAACTCTTGTTCAATAAAGCTTCAGATGATTCTTCTAATGAGTCTAATAACTTATCATCCTTATCCCCTAAATCATAATAGTAGGATAAGCGCGATTCATTAAGACTTTTTATAATAACTTCATCACCATCATAACCTTTTATGGTCATGTGTGAGTTAGAACATATTTTGAGTATTCCTTTATCAAATTTAATGCGTTTCTCTTTCTCTTGCGCATTACCTACGCCTGCTATTAAAAGCAGTGTTATTACTGTTATTAGATGTTTCATTTTTGTTCGTTTTTTATTGATTTAACATGGCTAATAAGGCTGAAGCATTCCCTTTAACTAAAGGCAAAGATTCTTCATCCTCTATGATTTTTTTAAGTGGTGCTTTTGCACGTTGTTCTCTTAAAGTAGCTACAGATTTTATGAGTTTTAACTGCACTAATGGTTCAGTTTCATTACCTAAGGCATCGATAAGCTGATTTCTTACCAATGCGTTATCCGGAAACTTTAAAAGCGCATCAATCACAGCGACTTTAGAATTTGCATCAGAATCGCTATGCAAAATTTTAAAAAAGGCATTTAGTATCTTTTCGTCTTCCGCCTCATTTGCAAACTGATCTTCAATCTCGTAGATAGCTTCGAGACGCGAGCTATTAGTTTTACTTTCATCTAAAGCTAAAACTAAGTTGTCTCTTACTTCTATACGCTCTTGCCTGTTTCGATACCAATTCCCTAAAGCGACTAGTAGCGTAATACTTGCAGCAACAGACAGATATCTTATCATCCGCAAGCGCTTTACTTTACTGGTGTCTTGATGGAGCTCTTTTTTAAGCCTTGATTCAAAATCTAAGCTTGCATCTTGCGGCATTTTTTGAGTATCGAATGCGCTTTTATTTTCTCTAATAAATTTCTCCAAACTCATATGGCTAATTTGTTTTGCAATTGGCTCATTAAAAGACGTTTTCCTCTAACATATTGATTACGTACTGTACTTTCTTTTAACCCTAATTGTTCAGCTATTTCTCTATGAGAATAGTCCTCAATTAAGTACAGAACAATGATGATTCGGTACTTGTCTTTCAATGCATGTATTGCTTTTTTTATCGCTTCAACTTTATAAGTAATGTCTTCGTATACATTAACATCTTCTTCTGTCTCTGTAACTTCATACGATTCTTGTAACCAATCTAGTTTCTTTTTTTGTCTTAAAACATCAAAAGAACAATTGATTACAATACGTTTTAACCAAGGCCCAAGGTTAAGGTCGTTTTCTAACTTAGATATATTTTGAAACGCTTTAATAAAGGCATCATGTACAGTGTCTTGAGCGTCATGTTCGTTTTTAATAATCCTATAGCTCACATTATATAGCATATCCTTGTACATCTGATATACTTGCATTTGCGCTTTTAGATTATTCTGCTTACATGCTTTTATTAATTCCGGACGTTCCAAAAAATAATTTTCGATAGGTTAGTTTATATAATAACGTAGTACTTAAAAAAATGTCGCAAAAAAGATATTGTAATTTTGAAAGTTATTAAGCTTTAAGGAAAATAAAACAGATAAGGAATAGCTATTTCAACTTTCTAAATGATCTTAATTTTACCGTTAGTTAAAGAAACTTTGTGTAATTAAGTGCTATTCGACCTAGGCGGACGTTTTTCATTAATCATATTGTTTACTTGCATTGAACTACTAATAATCTAAAATCATGTATTATGAGAAATCAAAAAAGTAAAACACAAAAAGATTTAAGCAGTTACAACACTGAAATGATTGTTCTAAACTCTAACCTTAAGAAAAGGCCTGGTGCTAGTGGTAAATGGATATTTCCTTGGATGCCTTAATAGGTAATTAAGTTTTAGAGTTTAAAGGCGAACTATAGAGTTCGCTTTTTTCATTCAAATTCTATATGAAAGAACTACAACAATCGTTAGAGTTGATCGAAAAAGAATGGAGGTTAGCTAAATTTAAAGATGATCATTTACCAGAAATATGTATTCGCTTAATTAGACCTTTCAAATTTAATACATCGTTATCAAAAATCCTCTCTTGGGAACTATCTGACAGTATCTCTAATCAGTCTCCTCATGGGGCATCTAATATTATTGCTCTAGCTGAGACATCATCGTTAAAGATGTACCTACATTACTGGACCGAAGATATAGGCACCCCTCATCAGCATAGCTGGACTGGTTTTTTCATGAATATTAAAGGAACCGTCATACATTCCGTATATCAATATAATGAAATCGAAAGTCTGGCCCCAAACTTGATCCATGGGAGTCTCCAAACAGTAAAAACAGAAGTTCTTTTACCAGGAGATATGATACCAGTATATCCTGGTAAACAATATATTCACGGACTTTGGCATATCGACCAGTGTTGTCTAAGTTTAAGTGTCCGTTCAAAGTTAGATCAATATCCCACTAAGGAAATGACCTTAAACTATTACAAATCATCAGGAATAGCTATCGATCTCACACTCCAAAAACCAGATATTGAGCAACTCTTGAAATGGCTTAAAATGCATTCCGAAATTGATACTAAAAGCTATCACCATTTTATTCAAAAACTCATCCAATCTGAGGATGTTACTAAGGTATTTTTCCTTCTCTATTATTTATTAAGATCTTTTGGAGATATTAACATATTGGATCGTATTATTTCTGAAGATTATGCTTCGCAAAATATATTATACCAGCATTATTACAGGTTTTTGAGTGATATAGCTAGAGATGAGTTATTTACTCAAATAAGAATGAATATTAAAGACAAAGATTTAAGAGGCTTATATGGTGCCTTATACCTGAGTAAAAACAGAAAGCATTTTTTAGAAACTATAGCTATAATATTCCCAAAAGAATTAGCTGTAGAAAAAGCTGTAAATCTTATTTATAAAGCTACACTTACTGCAGATATTGAGGATCGTAAAACCGGATTTAAAAATGCTTACAAGAATTATTTTAGAGCATTATTTACCGAAACAAATAGGATTAATCTCAAAAAGAACATTAAAGTCAATAACAATTTGACCAATAAAGATAATGAGCAATTAACCTTTGTCATTAACAGATTGCGGGGATCTACAATTTTTGAATCAATCTTTACTTAAAAATTTCTTCACTCATTTACCTCAGACATTATAAGCACTTTTTTAATATTAGTAGCTAATAACTTTTCCCTTTCCAGCAATATCCTTTCTTAAGATTTCTGCTCCACCTTTGTATTTTAAATGTCTCGGGCCTATAATGGTCACATCTAAAGTTTTAACAACATTAATTCTGGCTATGCCTGGACTTTGATCTCCTGTTCTTATAATTGCCTTACAATCATTACTAACCAAATTATAAGCCATCAAATCTCCGAATGCAGTAATTAAAAAATCAAATCTTTCTGATTTACCAGCTAATTGTACGTTAGCTCTTTCATTCATAATTAAATTCAATCTTTCATTATTAACTTGTAACTTCAACTCTGCAGAACCATTTGCTTCAACTGTCAAATGATTTGATTTAATGACATTACGGCTGGTTATGGTACTTTGTCGTGCGGCTATAATAGTATCTATATTTTTATAGCTTACATAGACATCTAATATCCTTTCTCCACGAACACTTGATTCAGGAAATATCCTTAACTGATTGTCTTTCACATCTGTGATAATCCCTTTCAATAACTTTGAATCAGATCGTACAGTTACAGACTCTTCCTCTGCCTGAGATATATAGACATTGACAGGACCTTCAGCATATATGGAATTGAAAGAGGAAAGTTCTCTTCTCTCTTCAGAGATACCTAAATTATTCCACCCGTACATTAAAATCAATGCAAGACATGATAATATTCCAATTATTTTTAGTGATTTCATACTAAGTAATTTAATTAATTTGGAGTAATAAACTTTGGAACATCTATCTTTATAGTTCTTGAATCTAATTCATTATTCTCCATAAAGTTTATCATTATTTTATTTACTTCAGGGGTGCTCATATACATATCATGACCAGCGCCATCTATAATAATATGTACTGCATTTTTAAAACCTTTTAAGATTTCATTTGCTCCTTCTAAATACGTTCGTCCATCTAAAGTTCCACTAAAAAATAAGGCAGAGCAATTAGAATCTACATTCTTTCTAAATGATTCACCTAGGTCTAGTATGCCTAGATCTTTTCCGATATCTGGATAAGGAAAATTAGTCGTTCTACCCAGCAAAGATTTTTTTGATTGATTTACTATTTCTTTCCAACGTATATTTGAAACTCCTGAAGAAACATCTGAAACCAAAGGCATAGCCCTGACCTCTCCAGCAAAAGACTTTATTGCAGCAACATACTGGCCAATTGTTGAAAAGTCCCCCAAGTTCATTTGGTAATAGATGTAAGGTAACTTCGTCCAATCTTCAGGGTTTTTTGTTAGTAAAAAAGAGGTCACAATTTGTACATCTAACTTACTAATCCCAACTTTCATAACATTACCAGATCTAGGGTCTTTAATGTCAACTATAACAGGATCCTTCTCTAACTTATTAAATACGCTCTTCATCAGTTCTAATAAGTCTGGATAAAACTTTGAAGCAACCTCATCCTTTTGAATTTTAAGGTTCAATCTCTTTAAAAAACTATCCGTATTCTTAGGTAATTTAATATTGTGTCCTGGTCCATCAAGCCCAGCTAAAATAACTTTACCCACGCTCGATTCGTATCTTTTAATATAGTCAAATGCTAAGTGCGACCCATAGCTAATACCCCATAGGTTTAGTTTATCACTCCCTAGTGCTAACCTAAGGTCTTCAAGATCGTTCGCATTCTCTTGAGTTGTATACCCATTTATTGAAACTCCATTTTCTTTCCAAAACTTTAAACATTTACTTGCTGTATTATTGAAAGTAGACAAATATAACTCATTTGTCCCAGGTGTTTTTATTGGTATTCTTGCCACATTGGGACATTTAGGAATCTGATTAGATAACCCCGTGCCTCTCTGATCATAAGCGATCACATCCGCTATGCTTCTTAATGACATGAAAAGCTTGAATCGATCTCCTTTAGCAGCATTAATTCCTGATCCTCCAGGTCCTCCTGCTAAATAAATAATAGGACTTCCTGGATTAGGATTTGTGCTTTTAAATCTAACAAAATGTAATTTGATTTTCCGGCTGTTATCTACCCCTCTTTGCTCAGGAACATTTAATTTTCCCAGCTCCGCTTTTACAATCTCCCCAGAATTACTTTTGAAGTCATGCGGTTCCCATTCTATCTTATTTGTTTGAGACAAGGAAAAAAGACTGAAGGTCAATAGAATGGATAAAATATTTGATCTAAGTTTCATATTCACGATTTTTAAATTCTGCATCAAAGAAACTTGTACTTATCGTTCTAATCGACCTATCTGACCCAGTCGAACCCATCTACTTTATTTTGCTTTTATACTGGCTAGGTGTCAATCCTGTATATCTCTTGAAAATGGTATTAAACGTTGTTTTAGAATTAAATCCAGAATCATAAGCGATTCCAAGAAGTGTAATGTTTTCATTCTCGGGTAAAGCAAGGCGGTACTTAAACTCTTCTAGTCGGTAATAATTGATAAAATCATAAAAATTCTTGCCAATTTCCTCATTTAAAACTCTAGATAGTTCATGTCTAGATATACCAAGTAACCCTGCAAGTTCTGTAGCCGTAAGGTTGTTGTTAAGATATGGTTTTTGATCAGTCATAAAATTTTCAATTATAAATGCTTTATCTCCTCGTTTAGTAACATTGATAGTATTATCCTTCACAGATGATATTGTTCTGAGCTCTCCCAGCGACATTATTTTAGGCTGACTTAAAGCTTTATAGCTCATCGCATATGTTAACAAGAAAACATATATGAAATAATATAGCTTATAATCAAATTGGGGATATCTATCTCCGAATATTACGATTAATACGATCAGCGATATAGTGAGTAAAAAAATAAAAGCATATAAGAGGATATATAACCAATTGATCTTAAATTTTTCTTCTGAAGAAAATTCATTTAATAAAGCCTCTTTATATTTATTTACAATCCTTAAGCTTTTTATAACATAAAAAGCACCCACGAAAACAATAGCTAGGTCAAGTAAAAAACTATAAAATCTATATAAATCTGTCCCAGTAGTTATAGATTCAGTGAAGTAATCGAGTATTTGAACTTTTTCTTCTCCAGATCCTAGAAAAAAAGGAAGCAGAATAACAATATTAATTAGATAAGGAATAAAATGTATACTATCATTTTTCGATATGACTATGGATTCCGTGATTGATCGAATGTATAAATATAGTAAAGGTGCGTATAGTAATGGAATCCCCCAATCAATTCTAATTAAATGAGGAAATTTCAAATAAAACTCTAAAGAGTTAAAAGAATAAAAAAGACAAGATAAACCAAGTGTAAACATCAAAAAAGATAATAAGCCATTAGCTGGGTTCTTCACTTTACTTCTGAAGAGAAACACACCTACTAAAAGGGCTTGTAACCCACCAAGCTTTAAAATAGTATCTAGCATTCTTTTATTTTTCAAGTAAAAAATCAAGGTTATTATATGCTGTAAATTCTTGGTCGTTCTTCATCTTGATCTCAAGTGATTTTTTCAACCTTTTCGTAGAGCTTATCTTATTAATATTTATGATTACAGACCTATTTATCCTAACAAAATAGCTAGGCATTGTATCCTCAATCTTTTTTAATGAGGTTCTTATCATAGTATGATTATCAATGGTATAGAAATAGCAATAATAACTTTCTGATTTAATGTATATGAGTTCCCCTGGATCAAAGTAATGAGCTGTTTTTCCCTCACTAATTTTCAAGTGGCCACTTGTCAGTTCATAATCGCTCAGAAAATTCATGATTCTCGATATAGGCTCTTTATTTTTACTTTCCAGTACTTTATATAGACGATTTAATGATGCATAGAACCGATCGGTTTTAAATGGTTTTAACAAATAGTCAATCGCATTTTCATCAAATGCTTTTATTGCATATTGATCATAAGCTGTAATAAAAATAATGGCGTCTAAAGAATTTGGGTTAACTTTTTTCAACATCTCGAAACCAGTCATATCTTTCAATTCTATGTCTAACAATAAAGCATCAGGATTTAAATCTTGTATCATTTCAATGCCTTCATCACCACTTTCTGCTTCTCCTATAACTAAAAAGCGATTATCCTTTTCAACAAGGTTTCTTAATCGTCTTCTGGCAAGTGCCTCATCATCAATTATGATTATTTTAATTAATTTCATTGTAATACTTTTATGATATTGACTACCCAAGACCCTTGCTGCTTAATTTCGAACTTATAATTATCACCATAGAATGTGCTTAACCTCTTTTTCAAGTTTTCTATACCTATACCACCTTTAAAATGTCCAAGTTCCAAACCATTATTTGAGACCGACAAAATCAAACCACCATTTGTTTTTTCAGCTTGTATTTTAACCTCGAGATTGGTGACTCCTTCCGTATAACCATGCTTAATAGAGTTTTCAAATAAGGGCTGAAGAATGAATGGAGGCACCATTATCTTTAGAGTTTCCTTATCAATATTTTTTGTAATCGATAGTTGATGCTCAAATCTCCTTTTTTCTATATCTACATATTTATTGAGTATATTTAATTCTTCTTCTAAGGTAATAGGAATACTATAATCCGTTTGTAATGAAACTCTTAATAAATCACTAACATCAGCCAACATGTCTTGAGCTATGTCTTGTCGGTATTCAATTAATGATGAAATACTATTAAGTGCATTAAATAAAAAGTGTGGATGAAGTTGACTTGATAATATGGATAATTTAGCTTGGGTTAACTCACGTGTAATCGATTCTTTCGTTTGGATTGCTGTTATTTTTCCTTGCATATAATCAATAGCAATTAAAATGCTGAAGAATATGAGATAATAGGCAATATTATCATGCAGACTAAGTACGAAACTAGAAATCGTTTTATCATAAACATCATATAAATCAAATTTTTCTCTTCCAAGGCCAAGGAATAACTCAATCAATGATATTTGTACCAAACTACAAACTAAACATATTAAAAGTAGTCCCAGAATGTTTTTGAAAATAGATTGCTTTTTAAAATAATTATATGAAGGTATGATGATGTAAAAGATAAGTCCAATACCTGTAATTGTCCTCACAAATACACTAGTGAAAATCTGATAAGATGTGTAAAATTCAGGATAATATAACGATGATATTAAATACTGGATTAACAAAAGTGTACAGATAATCAACCAGGCGATTATCACCCATTTAACTTGTCTTTTGAAGAACTTATCTTTAATCATAATCTAAAAATAAGTAATAAAGGAAAAAGTTAGGCTTAAAATATGCTAATCAAACATGGATATAATCTTAATTCACTCATAAAATGAATCCCAACTATTCAAAAAAACTGGGGAACATATCAAAATTAATTTTTGTCCGATTCATAAGTTTAATTTTAAAACACAAGTTTAATAAATCAAACCCTGTAAACTGTAAAATCAGTTATATGACTTTAAAACTATGATTTTGAAAAGATTATTATTCATTCTAATACTGCTTTCTTCCATTTCTTGTAAACAAATTGAAGAAAAACCTCAAAAGGAACCTGTTGATGTAACAGAAAGTAAAACTGCGATTAACTTCACCCAATATATAGGGAAAGATTATTTAATTGACGATTTACATTCTTATATAGGCTTTAAAATAAAATATTTTGGGTTTAGTCCGGTTCGTGGTCGGTTTGACAAATTTGATGGGACAATTTTCTATAATCCACAAATGCCTGAGACATTTTCCGCAACCACTATTATAGATATAAATAGTATTAATACTGGTAATCAGAGAAGAGATAATGACTTAAAAAAAGAAGGAGGTTGGTTTGATGCTCCTAACTATCCTATTGCAAAATTTACCAGTAGTAATGTCACTTCACATGAAAATGGTTTTTACTTAAATGGTGACCTAACCATTAAAGGAATAACAAAACCTATAAAAATTAATTTTAATAAGCCGCTTGACATCTCAAGAGATTCATTCAAAAATTATCAGTTTAGTTTATATGGCACCTTCACAATCAGTAGAAAAGAATTCAATATTAGTGGTGGCGGCTTTTGGACTACAGTTATGGAGAATGGGTTAACTCAACTCTCAGATGAAGTAGAAATGGAAATAGAGCTACATTGCAGAAGAGCCGATTATAGCGAACGTTATAAAGAGTTGGAACAAGATAGTGCTAATGTCCGAAAAATAGTTTTAGATAAAATTAAAAATACAAATATTGAAACCGGGTTAAGACTCATTGATTCACTTCATTCTGAAGAAAAAATAAGTTCTGGTGCTTTATCTACAGTTGGCTATATACTTATGGAGTGGAAAATGATGAAACAAGCTCTCTCCGTATTTAATAAAAAAAAGAGCCTATACGGCAATAGTGCCATTTTAGAAAATCAGCTCGGAATTAACTATTTAATGTTAAAAAATCAATCAAAAGCCACAGAGTCGTTCAAAAATAGTAAGCAATTAGACTCTACAAACTCTAGAAGTATAGAGTACTTAAAACTGTTAGAGAAGATATCTGATGAATAGATTACTTATAAATATATTTTTAATTTTTGGTCTATTCCTTTGCATGGGTTATAGTCAAAACAACATAGTCATAAAAAATGTGAATATAATCACTATGATAAATGACTCTATTCTTTTAAATAGATCTGTAGTAATTAAAGACAATAGAATCTTTAAAATCTTAGAAGGTGAAATTCCAAAATCATTTCAACATTATAAGCAAATCGAAGCTAAAGGCAAGTTTTTAATACCTGGGTTATTTGACATGCATATGCATTTTGTCTCTGATGATAGAATTGATAGACACTATTTAAAAGATGAAGCTTTTATCCCTATTGCTTATGGCGTTACAAGTGCTCGAATTATGATTGGGGTTCCGGAACACCTAGAATTGAGAGAACTAATAAAAGAAAGGGATATGATTGCGCCACACTTATATGTCGCTAGCCCACAAATTACTGGGATCAGTTATACGGAAAAATTAAATGGACAAGTTGTAACAAATTACAAGGATGCATACAAAACAGTTATTGATTATAAAGAACAAGGTTATGACTTTATAAAATTGACTTTTGATTTAAACAAAGAAGCTTATAAAGGTGTTATAGACGCATCAAAAAAAGTTGGTATTAAAGTTATTGGTCATGTCTCCAGGGATGTGACCCTGATTAAATCACTAGAGAATGGTCAGGATGTAGAGCATTTAGATCAATATATGGATGCTATCATTAGTGATGAAGCCCCTTCTCAAATGGGGTTAAGTGCTTTTGGTTTATTTCAGAGTAGCTCTTGGAAAACTGTAAATTATATTGATTCTGTAAAACTAGAGGGTATTATTAGAAAAACTATTGAAAATGACATATGGAACACACCTACCAACTTTTTCTTTATAAGCTCATTTGCAACAAATAGGACTGATAATGAACTAAAAAACAGTCCTGAATGGAATTGGTTCTCTGAAGGTGTTAGAAAGGAACTCTTAAAATACAGAAAATCATACTGGGGTACCCCTCAAGAAGAAGCTTTAAGAAAAAAATATATTGATATAAGAAGTTATATTATAAGAGAATTATTCAGACGATCTGGTAAAATCCTTGCTGGGTCAGACGCTCCGGAGTGGCTTAATTTATATGGTATCGGAATACATAGAGAATTACAAAATTTTGTAGAAGTAGTGGGATTAACACCTTATGAGGCGCTTATAACAGCAACTGTCAATCCTGCAACTTATTTGGGTTTAAAAGACCAAGGTAAAATCCAAGAAGGATATGTTGCTGATATGATTTTGCTTAATAAGAATCCTCTTGAGGATATTAAAAATACAGTTACAATTGATGGCGTTTTTTATCAAGGTGCTTTTTTGAGTAATGATTATTTAAAAACAAAATTGAAAGAATCAATTGAACCTATAAAAAAAGCACCTTGTACTTGTGATTAGACAAAAAAATTATAAGACTATGAATTACAATAGTATCATTAAAATCAGCAAACTACCTATATACTTTTTATTTTTTGGGTTATTAAGTGGCTGTGCGCAGCAGAAGCACAAAAATGAGAGCATTACATTTTATAAACATATTGGAGACATGGGTAAATCTCGCGGAGTTACTGTAGAGCAAACTAAAGACCTGGGGTATATATTAGTTGGCTACACGACTAATGGTTTACATGGCTCAGAAGATGTTTTGTTGATTAAAACAAATGCACATGGAGAAATACTATGGAAAAAGACGTTTGGTGGTAAAGGAGAAGATTATGGCTGGGCTGTAAGACAGAATGATGATGAAGGCTACATTATTTCTGGATATACAAATAGCTTCGGAAATGGAGCAATGGATGCTTACTTAATAAAAACGAACTCAAAAGGTGAAAAAATATGGTCAAAAACATTTGGTAGAGAAAAAGATGAATACGGTTGGGATGTGCGCATAACAAAGGATAAGGGATTTATTATAGCTGCACAAACCAATAGTTTTGGGAACGGAGAAGTAGATGCATACCTAATTAAAGTAGATGATAAAGGAAATGAATTATGGTCTAAAACGTATGGAGGACACAAAACTGATCGTATTTTCTCAGTACAAGAAAGCGATGACGGAACCTTTATTGCTTCTGGAATAACATACAGTTACAGTAGCGTTAATGCAAACGACCGTGATGGGTATTTAATCAAAACAGATGCTAATGGAAATGAATTATGGCACAAAACGTTTGGAGGAGATGCTTATGATGTGGTGCATTGTGTGACTCTAACCAAAGATAACGGTTATATGTTTACAGGTTATGGAGAAAGCTTTTCCAAGCAAGTAGGAAGAGATGTCTATTTACTTAAAACTGATCATAACGGTAATATACAATGGCAAAAAAGCTATGGAGAAAATGCAGATGAAAGAGGGTTAAAAGGAGAACAGACCAATGACGGAGGATTTATAGCGATCGGATTTACAGATAAAGACTTAAACATGTATATGTTAAAGACTGATACATTAGGAAACAAATTATGGTCTAGAACTTTTGGAGATATCGATAAATTAGAATTTGGTTACACTGTTAAACAAGCTCATGACGGAGGGTATATAGCAATTGGACATTCTGAAGACAAAGCTCAAAACATCTCAAGTGTATTACTCATCAAGACTAATGACCTAGGAGAATTTGTTCAAAAATAAAACCTCAAAAAAAATGAGATAATAAGAAAACAGACTTCAATTAATTATTAAAATGAAAAGGCTAATCACTACTTTATTATTTGTATTAATCCTGACCCCTGTCCAGTCACAACAGACTAACAAAAAAACTACGATAAAAGACTTGGATTTTCTGATCGGAATTTGGGAAGTAAGAGAGGATAACATTGAAAAAGCCTGGTGGGAAAAAAGTACACGAGTAGGAGCATACATATTAAGAGGTACTGTCATAGAATTGAAGACTACTGCGATTTCATCATCAGGGAAAGAGCGAACCTATCTTTGGTTAATTCAATACAATAAGAAAACGGAGCAATTTGAAATGGTATCGATCTACAGTAATTGGCATATAATGCTATTTGACATACTTCACTGGGATCTTGAGCAAAGAACCCTAACCATTCGCAATAATAAACAGCGAAGCACAAATGAGTACTCCGAACGATTTGGTAAGATCGTATTTGAAGAAGACTACAATGCCTATACATGGAAAGGCAAGAATAAGTATGGAGATCCTAATAAGCCCAGCATTTGGAACTATATAGAAAAAGGAACTCGTATCAAAGAGCACTAACAAGTTTGAGTAATAAAAAGCAATTAACAATGTATGATGTGAAAAAACTAGCTCAGTACGTATTTACATTTTTTATAATGCTAAATCTATTACCCGGAATTTTCAATCTAAAAGCTCAATCTAATACTAATAATACATCGAGCAGAGAAGTTAAAAATCTGACTGCTTTTGCAAAGTGTTATGGTTATGTTCGATTTTTCTACCCTAATACACAAACAAAGGGTTTTAATTGGGATGCTTTCTTGGTATATGGAATTAATAAAGTGAGAAAATTAGAATCCGATGATGCGTTAAAGAGCCAATTATCAAGTTTGTTTTCATCAATTGCACCGCATGCAATAATTAATACCAATGAGAATACAGCCCTTAATGTAAGGGCTATTTCACAAGGTGATAGTATTTCCTTTTGGCAGCACAGTTCTTTTTCAATGAATGAGAATGAAGGAGTAACTTCAAGTGGCAACGATATCAAGATTTTGGTCACTACGGTGGCTGATTCTAATAAAGTGATTAAGGCCAACAGTCCTCTTTTAAAAGATAAGGTGCAATTCGAATTTATTGCCTATTCAAATTTTAATAGATATTTTCATCCTGAAAATTTTCGTTCCAGAGAAGTAAATTATGATTATGTCCTAGATAAACAACCCAATACTTCGCTACCCTTTACTTCTAAGTTAACTACAAATTTATGGATCACAATGCCCATAGTGTTGCACACTCAAGAGGCTAATCATGATGAACATAAAACAGAAATAGAAACTTTCTCTAAGGAATTATATAAATTTTACGCTGATAAGGAGACTATGTATCAAAAGGATGATATTTGGTATGCCGATTTTATCTTAACATGGAATGCTATTCATCATCTATATCCATATAGAAAAAGATCTGAAATGACCTTTTCATTCAGTTCATCTGAGCAATTAATTAAAGGCTTAGATATAATTTCAAACACTACCGAAAAAAGAAGTTCTGCATTTAGTGCTACTAGAAATTACGTTTCCTTGTTTCACGATCCGCATGCATCTATTTCAAGGTATAGGGATCCTAATATGAAGAGTCAAAATAGTAATACCCCTAGAAGAGTTCGGAGCTGGCTTCCTTTTTACAGGCTGTATTCGAACGGAAAGGTGTATGTTATGAAAAGTTTCGATCCCAAAATAAAAACGGGTGATGAAATATTAGAAATTAATAGTGAGGAAGTTCCGATTCTCATAAAAAGAAAGATGGTTCTTGAAGTAGGATCACCGCATCAGAAAAAATTTGGTGCAGTAAATACTATTGGGTCACTGTTTAATGCTACAAAGGGGCTTGTTAAACTAAAAAGAAGTAATTCAATATTAACAGTAGAGGTGAATACGGTTCCTGGAAAAGACTATTTTAAGGAATATCGAAATCCTTTTGACCATAAAGCATTTGAATATCCATTACCAAACACCATTTACCTCAATCCATTCCTATTATCATCAGGAGATTTAAATAAAAAATTAGATGAATTGTTAAAAGCAGAGTATTTAATTGTTGATTTAAGAGCTTATCCAAAATCTTTGAGAGGACTTTTTGAACGTTTACCAATATCTAATGGATTTCTTAAAAGTCTTATACTAAGTAACCCCCTCATTATGTATCCAAATCAGGAGCAAACCTATCACATTTGGGAGTCGTCATTAACTGTGCTAAAAAAACCATACATAAATGCGAAAATTATGGTTTTAATAGGTAGTTCTATGTCTTCAACAACCATTAGTAGAGGGGAGACATTTAGCAGTTATTTTAAATCCGCAGGAGCTACGTTAATTGGCGACAGTAATAGCGTAGGAGCCTCTGGTGGATTAATTTGGTTCACCACTCCTGGCAATATTAAAATTCTTCTAACCTCGCATTATACCGTTAGGCAAAATGGTGAAGAAATGCAATCCGTAGGAATCACACCTGATATTTTAGTAAAACACACTCTAAAAGGCATTAAAGAGGGTAAGGATCAAATTTACGAAGCCGCTTTAAAGAGAATACGACAAGAATAGAATAAACTTTAATTAATAGGATTCGGTTTTTTAAGAATCCATGGCTATTTGAGTACAAAAATGTTATGGTTGTCTATAGGAATGCATATTGGATGGAACTTTTTTCAAGGCCCTATCTTTGGATTTTCTGTAAGTGGACATAAAAAAATAAGTCTTTTAAAACACATTTCCACATCAGATAAAGAGTATATTACCGGAGGAGAATTTGGTCCAGAAGGAAGTATCCTAATTATACCTATTATAGTCTTGACATTAATAGTAATGAGATGGTATTCAGCTAAATTCTATAGATGAATAAATAAAAACAATTAATTATTAGCTTGATGCAGTTTATGTGAATTGCTACTTCCCAATACAGAAAGTAAAATTGCATATATTATATGTCCTTAACTATGAAAGGCACAAATTTGGTACACTTCAAATCAAAAATAATCAAGTTTTATAAAGCAAAGTTTTGTTTCGAATAGGATGTCTATGTAAGTTAAGTTTCAAATAATAATTTGAAACGTTCAAAAACTAAAGCCCGTAGTAAATTCTCATAAAAACCTTACCTTTCAAATTTAACTTTTACTTAAGCAATACTTACCCTATTGTACAATATGAATTTGAATATCGTCAATTTCTTGTTCTTATTCGGAATGCTTCAATGTCTAATTATGGGCATTCTTATCATTAAGAATAGGAAATGGCGTACTAATCAAAACATCATTTTAGTCTCTCTTTTACTAGTTCTGTTTGCTTCACTAATCCCTCCTTTTCTTGGAAATTCAAAAGTCGTAGATATATATGATTTTTTAAGATTTATACCTCTACACCTTGTCCTGTTTGTTTTTCCTCTACTGTACCTCTATGTTAAATCTATATTTTCTTCGTTGCTTATAAAAAAGGACGTTTTATCACATCTCTTTATACCATTTTTATTCTGGATATACTACAGTATTATTTGGATTTGTACTTTATATACAGAACCCGCCTATAAAGGTTTAATAGCCAAGGATTTAGAATATTTTATGATTCAAGCCATACATGATTGCATGCTTTTTTTATATGGAATGGGATATCCCTTCGCTTGTTTTTTAATTATTAAAAAAGCAAGGGAAAGTGGTTTGAACAAAGAACAAACCAAATTTATAGTTTGGATAAGAAGCCTAATCGGTTTACTAGCTATTGGAGTTTTTTTAGAAATGACTGCTGTTTTATTGGGTAGGCTTTATGGTTACTGGCAAAGCAACCCAGTTGATGAGTGGTTAGGTTTTTCCTTTACACTGATGGTGAAAGTATACAATGCTGTAGTTCTCTACGCAATTTCTCTAACAGCATACAGTTCGTACTCCTCATTCAGGCAAAAGAGTAAATCGATTTTTGAAGATGAGTCAAATATTCTAGAACGTATTCAGACAGAAATGGGCACCAAAAAAATGTATCTTGACAACGAATTGTCGTTGAGAAAATTTTCATCTCTTCTAGGTATTACCTCAGTCAAACTTTCTGATATACTTAACAATGGAATTGGAACTACCTTCAACGATTTCGTAAATAAATATCGTGTAAAAGAAGTTATTCATATTGTAGAAGAAGGCAAAAGCAAGCATCTAACCTTTGAAGCTATTTCAGAAAAAGCGGGTTTTAGATCAAAAACCACCTTCTATCGTGCGTTCAAAAAGGTTACTGGAAAAACACCAAAAGCTTATTTTAATGGTCATTTACACAAAGAATAAGTTTCATATTATTTGTTGATACATATTACAGATGGAACTTCATCAATTTTCTAGCATAAAATGACATTTTTGAGCTTTAAAATCTTTTAATATGAAATCTTATCAAACTCAGATTCTTATTTTATTTTTATCCTTAACAACTCTCACAAATGGTCAAATAGATGATACTGTTGACACTCCCGATTTTTATTTGGAGAATGCTATCAGAGAACATTTAGATAAACCCACTGGAGTTTTGACAAGAAGTGATCTAGAAAGCATAACAATTTTTAATGCATCTGGCAGTGGAATTATTGACCTGACTGGTTTGGAGTATGCAACAAATCTTGAAACTTTGGTTTTACACAATAATTCAATTGAAGATCTATCTCCTTTGAAAAACCTTAAGAAACTTACTACACTTCGTATGAACAGAAACAGGATATCAAACCTAAGTCCTATAAGTGGATTAATCAATCTAAAGAGCTTGACCATGATGCAAAACAAGATTACGGATTTAAGCCCTTTAAAAACTCTAGTAAATCTCACACATATAGTTTTTCACTTCAATGACATCTCGGATATAAGTGTTGCACGATATTGGACAAAGCTTCAAAACTTTAATATGGGATTCAATAAGTTAAAGGATCTATCACCACTCGAAGGTCTAGTTCTACTTGAAGGTATTTGGATACCAGGGCATGAAGTTGAAGATATACGTCCTCTAAAGAATTTGATACGCCTTAGGGTTCTTATACTCGAAAGTGGAAACGTTAAATCTATTGACGTCCTAAAGCATTTAAAAAATCTAGAGCAATTAAATTTAATGGACAATCCAATCACAGACTTTTCACCCATTTCAAAGCTCCCAAAAGTAGGCGTTCTAATCTTACGAAAAAACAATATATCTCGGTTGGACTTCATAAAAGATATGAAAAGTGTGGAGTGGCTGGACCTACGCGATAATAACATAAAAGATATATCTCACCTTGAAAATCTCAAGGCAATGAAAAAATTGTTTTTGAATAATAACTCCATAACAAAGCTTAATCCAATATCAGGTTTTAAGGATCTAAGATGGCTGGCTATTGAAAAAAACATGGTAAAAGATCTTTCACTTTTATTAGAGTTAAACAGCCTTACCGATGTTACGATTTATGGAAATCCACTTAAGAAGTCAAATGATGAAGTAATTAAAAAAATGCAAATGAGAAAAGTCAATATTGTTTCACAAGTGTTCAAAACTGGGTCTATTTGGCAACTAGAGCCTAGTCGTCAACTCCAATAGTAATTGCTCTATAAGATATAAACAATGAAGAAAACATGCTTCTCATTGTAACAGCAATAAAATTATATAGTCCTTTAAAAGAATAATAAGCAAAATAATTAATTTCAATTCCTATGCCCTTTTTGCAATACATATTTACTTCAAAGCCAGAACCCATACTTTTTAGATACTCGAGAAAAACTATCCCAACGTTCATTTTACTGGTTTTTATAGCTCTGATTTTTAACAACTGTAATCCTCCAAAATCTGATACTATAGTCCGCTTAGATGGCTCGGAAATTTCCAGTGATTCTCTCGTTGGTAAAATCAATCAATTAATGGACAAGGCCAAAGTGACCGGAATGGCTGTTTCAATATTCAATGATAACCAAACTGTTTTTCAGAAAGTCTTTGGCTATAAAAATTATCCTGAGCAGATAGCCCTTAATGATTCTACAAACATTTATGGTGCTTCATTGAGCAAGGCTATTTTTAGTATTCTGGTTATGGATTTGGTAGAGGACGGAATTATTGATTTAGATACACCTCTAGAGTCTTACCTACCAAAGAAAATCTACGAATATGAACCAAAAACCCGTTGGCATGATGATTATTCAGCTTTAAAAAACGATAGCCTATACCATAAAATAACAGCTAGAATGTGCTTGAATCACACTTCTGGTTTTGCAAATTGGCGAACTGCTCAACTTGATATTCAGACGTTTAAAGAACCCGGAAAGGAGCACATGTATTCTGGTGAAGGGTTTGTTTACTTACAGGTTGTTCTCGAGAAAATAACTGGGGAAGGATTACAACAATTAGCATTGGAGAGGATATTTGAGCCATTGGGAATGAAGCATTCTGCATTTTTATGGAAACCAGAATTCAAAACAAACTTTGCTCTTGGACATGATCAGGAAGGTAATCCTTATGAAAAGGATATTGATAATGAGCCTCGTAGTGCAAGTACTCTTGAAACTACCGCTGCAGATTATACCAAATTCATGGAGGCAGTATTAAATCAGAAGTTAATCTCTGAAGAATCCTATCGTCAATTGTTTAGCAAACAGATTAAAATCACCTCACCTACTAGTACTTATGATGGTCCAGTAAACAGAAAAAAGAAGTTTGAAGCAATGAATTATAGTTATGGTTTAGGTTGGGGCATTTTAGATACACCATACGGCACTGCAGCATATAAGGGAGGAAATGGCAGTGGGTTTCAGCACTACTCCATTATTTTCCCTAAAAAAGGAGTTGGAATACTTATTATGACTAATAGTAGAAACGGAAGAAGTACCTTTATCGAGCTTTTAGAATTAACGCTTAAGGATATATTTTCTACTTTAGAGATAGCCTCTAGACAACATTTAGACGCAAAAAACAATATCTTTTTAGCAGATAACACTTATTACAAAACTATATTTATATGAGATTTTATAAAAAATGTAATTCTTTTATTAAGAGTATTATTCTATTAATCCTAATATCTTTAATAGGATGTAAAAAAGAGTATAATCCCCAATTATTTAGTGACACTCAAAATCAAATTAGTAAGCAAATATGGGATTATATTTATAGTGATTTTGCAAAATTCAATTCGCGATCTCCAGAAGTTTTTACTGCAGAAATAGACTCATTAAGGAGCATCCTCACGAATCATCTATCAAATAATCAGGGTTTAATCTCAGACAGCCTTTATTACCAGGAGAAATTCGCGATAAAGCTAGCTTTTGATAAGTTTTTACTAGAATATCCGCAACAACATAAAAACTACACAGGAGAAAATATCAAAATACCTGCCGAAGTTCTAAAGAAAATCAATGCAAACCGCCAAATTATATCAGAGCGACGTTTGTTTGAAAATAAAGATGTACAAGCTTATGTACAAGCTGTAATCAACACTCAAGCCCATGAGTTTGTCCAAAAAGGATTTTATAGAGGTCAAGACAATCAATATTTATCTGCACGTTTATCAGCAATAGAGAATACTCTTTCTGACTCCGAACAAAAAAATATCTGGAAGTTCAAAATACTTAAAGCGCATATTGATAACATTGGAGTTAGAAACCTTGACAAACACCTTGCTGATTTTAAAAACACGGTAAGTGATACATCAATGGTAAATCAAATTAGTGATTTAGCAAATGAACATATTAAAGCGAGAAAAAATCATAAAATAGAAACCTATAAATCCGTAGATACCTATAACTTAGAAGCTCATATATTCTTACCCGAAAGAACATCAAAACCAACACCTGTAATACTATACTTTCATGGTGGTAGTTGGTCTGAAGGGAAACCAGATTGGTTTTTTGAATCTGGACAATCCTATGCCAAAAATGGTTGGGCTGCTATTGCAATTGAATACAGAATATTAGGTAGGCATAATACTCTACCTTTTGAAGCTGTTAAAGATGCCAAAACCTCTATTCGATGGATTAGAGAAAACGCTTCTCGCCTTAATATCAATCCAAATCAAATAGTGGTTACAGGCAATTCGGCTGGAGGCCACTTAGCTTTGGCAACTACTTTGGTAAGTAATTGGAATGAACATTCTGATAATCTTGATATATCGGCGGTGCCGAATGTGGTTATGGTTAATGCTGCGGTTTATGATCTCACTGTACCGAATTCAAAATGGATTGTGAGAGATTTCGATGATCCAAATTTAGTCAAACAAATTTCACCAAACGACTTGATAAAGAGAACAGATACCAAATATTTACTCATTCATGGCGAAGCCGACGGTAATTGCAGCTTCGAATCTGCCCAATATTTTTATGATAACATGAAAGCTATTGGCAATGACATCACACTTCATTCTATTCCAGATGCAGGTCATTTTATCTGGTTTGGAAAGTACGCAAAGGACGTTTATCCAACACAATCCAGGTTTTTACAAACTCTCAGTTTTAAATAAAATAATAATAGTTAACAACCCACTCTTTCCTATTTCCCAATACAGGAAGTAAAAGGTTCTGTCGCATCTATAGCATAATTTTAAACCTAACTAGTGAACATTGTTTGAAGACTTGCACTTGTTTAAAGATGGTTCGTGGGTTTCTAACGAAATCCAAACCTACTTCCCTCCCTTCTTGCTAACTTAGGTCTCAAACACCACAAACCATATACGGAATCGTTGGCGGCAATGATTCCTGTAGATACGCAAAATCACGCACGCTGTGCGCTTCTCTTTTGCTCATCGCCGTCAAAGGGCTTTTTACATCACGCCTAATCATATCAATAGTTTTATTAACTTAGTTTCCGAAATGAGCAAAAGGCACTTGCATCAACTCAGTGTATAGCGCATGAGGTGCGATGATGGCTACTTGGTGAGACGAATAAATTACCTCACGTCGCCATACGCAAAGCCCATTGTAAGACATTTGAATACTAACTATTAAAACTAATTCCAAATAGATTACTTAGTATTAAATATCATTGTGCTCTTTGGAGCCATTCAGGGTTTTACACTGTGTTTTTACTTGTTTACAAAACGAAAAGAAAACAAACGGGCGTTTAAGAATTACCTGCTGTTCTTGTTCTCGCTATCCTTTTACAATCTTACTTATGCATTCATTTATATGGATATAAATAGGGTCGGTTTTATCCCGTTAACCTCCTTTCCTTTACCCTATAAATATTTAATGGTTGTTGGCTTTTATTTCTATGTAAAGTATCAGATTGCTACAAAACACAAGGTAATTTCCAAAATTGAGTATCTATTATTTACTCCTGCCATTTTATACGGATTATTAAGACTGTATTGGTATTATAGAATTCATGTTGTTTTAGAAAAAGACCTCTTTTGGAATATCTATAAGACTGATTTTTTTGTGTATAATGATTTTGCTTACCTCACCTTTGGTATATGCGTAATGTTCTTTGCACTTCGCTTTATAAAAAACAAAAGATCCATTATAAAAGGTAGTATTTCCAAGATAAAAAATTGGGATTGGCTCTTTCGGTTTTCCTGGGCATACACTATAATAATCATTCTGAATCTACTGCATCAAATTATTGCCAATGTGTTCAACTTGGAACATAGCGCGCAGTTTTATTACGTAATTCTTATTCTGAACACCATTTATATTTATTGGATTGGTTTTGTAGGTTTCTCTAATTCTAAACTTTTGTTTAATGTATATCACTTAAAAGAGTCTAAAAGTGATATACAAAATCCTCTACGAGAAAAGCTAGAACATTTGATAAAACAAAAAGAAGTATATACTGATGAAAACATAAAAATTTCTGACATAGCTGCCCAACTAAACTTATCAGAAAAAGAACTTTCAATATTTATCCATGAAACCTATCAATTATCCTTTTCAGACTATTTAAATAAGCACCGAGTTGAAAAGGTAAAAACACTTTTAGCTTCTTCAGATCAAAAAAGATTTACTTTGATCGCTGTTGCAGAACAAGCTGGGTTCAGCTCAAAATCGTCTTTTTATGCCGTATTTAAAAAGCAAACAGGTTTAACTCCTACTCAGTATAAAAAAATGATCGAAAAATAATTTGTCCAATATTTTTTTTCTGGACATTTCTTATGCCTTTCAAATTATGTACTACACTATTACTACGTAACTTTATATCAGTTAATTTTTAAAATAGACTTTATGGTTAGAACATTTTTATTAGCAATCGTATTATTATTTACAGTGCTTCAAAACTGCTTTGCATGTACGATGTATAAAATTACCAGGCATGGAAAAACAATAGTAGGTAACAACGAGGATTGGATTTCGCCCAATACTCAAATTTGGTTTGAGAACCAAGACGCAGCAAGTTATTCAGTAATGTATGTAGGCTTTATGGGCATAGCTCAAGGAGCAATTAATGAGATGGGGTTAGTAGTTGATGGTTTTGCAACTTCTTGGCTTCCCGTTAAAAGCACAAGCGGTAAAACCAAAATGGATTTGGATAACGCACTGCTAACAGTCATGCGAACAATGGGTACCGTTGAAGAGGTAAAAGCTTACTATGAAGGATTAGATTTAAGCGCAATGGCCAAGTATCAGCTGGTTTTTATTGACAGATCGGGTACTTACCTGATAATTGAAGGTGATGAAATGATTGTAGGTGATGATAGTGAAAAAACTTTCTCAAATTTCTATTATTCTCAAACGTTATCGATAAAAGATATTCAATTGCCTTACTATCAAAAAGGAATTGAATTTATAGATTCTACAAAATCAGAAGCTACACTTGATTATTGTAGCAATGTAATGAAAAATATGATTCAAACAGACATTACAGCAACTCAATACTCTATTATATATGATTTAAATGAAATGAAAATTCGCATGTATTATTATCATGATTTTAACGAATCAATTGAGTTAGATTTACATGAGGAATTTAAAAAAGAGAATTATAAAGTAAAGATGGCAGATTTGTTTTCAGATAATTCCTCTGGAAAACAGTTTTACATTAAGTATAACAATCTCGAGAAACCATATTGGCTCATCGAAAATGCAATTGGCACTGCTAAATATAGTGAAGAGCAACTAACTCAGGCAGGTATACCCTTTCTAGTAACAATGATAGGAAATGAGTGGTACAAGGACATGAAAAATCCAGAAGCAGCAATAAAAGTTTTTAAATATGGTCTTGATTTGATGCCTAATAATACTGAATTACTCAACAATGTAGGGAAAATTTACTTTGAAGTAAAAAATTATATTGACGCTAAAACAAGTTTTGAAAAATCATTACAAATAGACCAAAAAAATAACGATGCAAAGGACTTTTTGAAACGTATTAATAAAATACTAAAAGGGCAATGATACAAGTCCTATGAATAGAACTCTACTAATTTAAGCATACATTAAACGTGCA
Source organism: Winogradskyella sp. (assembly GCA_965230605.1). Taxonomy (GTDB): domain Bacteria; phylum Bacteroidota; class Bacteroidia; order Flavobacteriales; family Flavobacteriaceae; genus CBDDLD01. The sequence continues at coordinate 1,853,679 of CBDDLD010000004.1, forward strand.
GTGTAGAAAAGAATCGTAACGTCTTACAGCATCGTTTATAAGTAATAGCGGTTTGGAACCAATTCGAACCGCTTTTCCTTTAAATAAAGTGTATTATCATCTGAAAAGTAGTTATTTAAAGACCGTTAATAACCATACACAAGGCCGTGACTGCAATGATTGTAGATACGCAAAATCACGCATGCTGTGCGCTTTTCAAACAATGTTCATTAGTTTGGTTTAAACTATTGTACTCTGAATCTATTATTCTAGGTTCTATAGTACTTCACTCTTTACAAGGTACAAATAGGGTACAAACATGTGTATTTACCATAAAAATCTCATTCGGATACATAAAGTACTCCTCTCCTATTCATAAGTGTTTCAAGAAAAATGTTACAAATACGGAGCAATTATTGTCAAAATAGAATTAAAAGGCTAGATGCTTGCTATATCTAGACTAGTTTGAAAACCATTTTTTGAATTTACCAACTTTTTCAATAGCTACAGATATTTGCTCATTTTCAACATCAGGATTTAAATGTAGAATAATCTTAGACTTAGAAGAGCTTTACGTTGACCTTTTCCAGTATACAAGATCATAGCTGTCTTGTACATGTCGAATCTTTCAAATCATAACTGTCCGATTATTAGATATTTTCGGACAAAAAGCAAAATGAAAATTAATATTTTTTTAAAACGTTTTGAGACCAAAAACTTAATACCGCAATATTGAACTTTTAATAATAATATTCCTTGGATTTCAAATTCAGAATTTTGTATACAACCTTCCGAATTTTGTATACTTTTTTCTGACTTTTATTGAACACTTTTGTTAAAGTAAAACAGGTATTTGTATTACTAACGTAAAAAAATCGACGTAAAAACATCAAAAATCAATAGCTATGAAAAGTGTATCAAAAAAGAAAGTGTTAACAAATTTTATTCTTCTTCTGCTCGTATTAACTACCCAACAAATACAAGCCCAAGAAGTTGGCATAATAATGTCTCGAATTGGTCAGTATGAGGAAGATTCAATAGTATTCAAAACAGAACTTGTTATTATGCAGAATGGGAAAATGCGTTATAAAGTGTATAAAGGTCAATTACTTGAAAATACTATTGAGGCAATACTTTCTTCAATACAAGGGGAAGAACTCAATGATGTGTTAAGTCATACGAAGTTAAGACATATTAAAAGTCAATATAAATGTTCAGGTTCGGATGACAAAGAGAAATATGTATATGCCTTCAACACTAAACGATGGCAGACCAACACTTTGGTCATAGGAAGGCGTTGCAATTCTTATTTAAGAGAAGTTGATGCCCTGATTGATAAGTTTTTAAGTAACCAGCTAGCTCAGAACTGATTGTAGCTTGTTTAAAAGTGTTCACCAAATTCTATAAAAGTGTTACTAAAATGAAAATTCCTTCATTATTCGGAATTGTTTCCACGTTTATTTTGATGACCTGGCTTCTCGAAACAAAAAAACAGTCCGAAGAAAATTTCATTGGAGAAAATTCAACAGTTTGGCAAATTGTCCAAAATAGCGCTAATATATTTTTGGTAAAAACATGTGACCGTTACCTTCTTATTGATTCTGGAATCCCAGGTAAAGCCAAGAAGCTTGTAGCTGAAATTGAAAAAATTGGGATATCACCATCAAAAATAGATTATCTCATACTTTCACACGCTCATCCAGACCATGCAGGAAATGCGAAATATTTTCAAGAAAAATTTGGGATTGAGATTATTGCAGGCTCTGGAGAAGAAGAAATGATTAATAAGAAAGGTGAGGACACTAATTTATGTCCCACTGGTTTTTTGGGGGAAATCATCCAAAGGACAGTTGCACGAAAACGATATGATACGTTTATTCCTGACATCGTTATTAGCGAGAAGTTTGACCTCAGTGAAATAGGTTTTCAAGGAACCATCCTTCCTATGTCCGGTCATACCGAAGGCTCTTTGGTAATATCCATCCGGACTGCAGTTTTTGTAGGAGACGTTATTCGTGGAAAAGCACTACAAAGTAAAAAGCCGACGAGGCATGTTTTTGTATGTGATTACGACAAAAACTTGAAAAACATAGAAACTATTTCTAAAATTGAAGGTGTTCAAACTTGGTTTCCCGGGCACGGTGGCCCATTGGTCCAAGAAGATGTACTCAAATTTATAAGTAAAGAAAAATTAAAATGAAAAAAGCTATGAAAATTACAGGAATAGGATTGGCAACATTGATATTGCTATTCAGCGTGTTGCACCTTTCACAAGGTCAATCCATAGAGAAAACCCAAAACATCAAACCAAATTTCAACGGTCAATTCTTGGCCATTTCCGATGCGGACATGATTGCAGGAGCATATGCCAATGGCACACTGAACAAGGTCAAAGGGATTGAGGACAAACTCACCTTCATTGATGGCAATGAACAGAAATTGAGCGCTGTGGAAGCAAGTAATTCCGTTATCTCTTGGCCTGCCATTTTAGAATGGAATCCCGCCCACCAATTTGCCTATGTGGCTGAAACCCGTGCCATTCATAAAGGTGATTTACAACAAATGGATAATGTCTTTACCGATTTCCCAAAGGGTAAAAGAATCACTGTTCTAGACTATAGGAACAAGCAAAAACCCATTGTCTTGCAAGAAAAAGAGGTGGGTGAGAACATACAAGGGGTAAGCTTGAACCAAAATGGCAACCTATTAGTTTCAGGCTCAACAGAAGAAGGAAAGGAATTGGTGGTTATGGGATTGAAGGATGGGCTTATTGCCAACACCTCCTACTTTACCCACGAAGCTATACAAACAAAGAATACTGGTAACGGTGGTATTCGTACTGTGGAATTTCATCCTACGAAAAACATTATCGCAGCTAATCTAAACAATACCCACCTACTCTTTTTCAGCGTCGAGGATACGCAAGGAATTATTGAGCTTGAACAAATCGGGGAAGCACTTGAAGTAGGAAAGCGCTGGAGTGTGGGTAATTGGCATCCATCCGGAAATTATTTTATCCTTTCTGACCTAAGATGGGGCGACGGTTTGGGGGCCATTACACATGGAAAAGGCAAGCTGGTTTCTATTGGATTCGACGAAGGTGGAAATCACAAGATTATCGACAAGGAAAAAGTTGGGTTAAGCCCCGAAGGTTTTGATATCAGTCCTGATGGTAACTACGCAGTTACAATAAATATGCGCAGAACCTGGGCACCTAAAAAAGGATTTTGGTTTGTGCCAGCTAGAAAGAACTCATCGCTTTCGTTGGTCAAAATTGACCCAAATACAGGCAAATTGAAAAAGCTCGGAAGTGATTATGGTTTTGAAGGTGCATTGCCAGAGGATGGCATATTTGACAGCGAAGGAAATACCATCGCAGTGGCGGTGTATCACGATCGTAACGAGGAATCCCCAACAGAAGGATGGATTGACTTTTGGGAACTTAAGAACGAAAAACTTATTAAAACAGAAAAACAGATAAAGGTCACCCGTGGGGTGCACAATTTATTATTGGTGGAATAAAATTAAATGCTATGAAAAATTTAAAAACCGTTTTAGTTGTATTTGTACTATTAAATTCAACTACAATTTTTGCCCAGCAATCAAGTTCGAATGATGACCGACCAAGTTTTGGTGTCAACGTTAATCCAGCCTATTTTGCTTTGGGCGGTTACAGTTTTAGAGGAATCTATCACTTACCAAAAAAATGGTCTTTTGGAATTAATGTGGAAGGAGGTTTTGAGCTGCCCGATGATTTTAGAGATTCATTTTTTGATAACAATCAGGCTATTGATGCAGATTGGGACTATGTGGTTGGCTTGGAAGTCAGGTACCGGTTCAGTGACGCTGCATTCGACAAGGGTTTTTACGCATTCGGGACATTGGGGTACGAAGGTTGGACGGTGGATGAAATCGGTTCCGATGCGGATGTAAGTTTTGATAATTGGTTCTCTTCTGTGGGTATTGGCTACAATTGGTACCCTTTTAAAAAGAAGAATTTCAACGTTGGGCTCAGTTATAATGTTATCTTTATCTTAAACAATACCGAAGACCAAACCGTGGGAAATACAACTTTTAATATTGAAAGTGTAATCCCACCATCACTTGTTCCGTCTAACATACATATTGGTTGGAGATTTTAAAGACTTAACTTATGTTTAAAAACAACATCTTACATATTCCCTCTCTTGTTGATTTGAGCAAGATGGCAGGCGTCGAACTTTTGCATCCTCTGGTTGGCATCATTCGATTGGAGGATATACCTACAATAGCTAAGCAAATGGGAGCACTTTCTTTTGGTTTCTATAGCATAAGCTTGAAAAAGAAGCTCAATGGATATATAGAGTATGGTCGAAAGAACTATGATTTTCAAGAGGGCGTACTTGGATTTGTAGGTCCAAATCAGGCTATTTCCTTTGACCAATGTGATGCCGAAAAGTCCGAAGGTTGGGAATTGTATTTTGAAGCTGATTTATTGGCCAATTCCAAACTAGCTGAAGAAATCAACACTTATGGTTTCTTTAATTACGAGACTAGTGAGGCATTGCATGTTTCTAAAAAAGAGGAAGAGCAGATGGAACAGATTTTCCAAAATATTCATGGCGAGTATACCCTTCCGATTGACCAATTCAGCAAAGAAGTTATCCTATCTAATATTGAGCTTTTGCTAACCTACAGCAAACGTTTTTATCAACGTCAATTTATTACACGTAACGACGTTGATTCCTCTATTGTTATAAATTTTGAGAAAGAATTGAAATCCTATTTTTCTCAAAATGATTTTCATGAGTCTGGCATTCCTGAAGTGAGCTATTTTTCCGATAAACTAAATCTGTCCTCAAAGTATTTAAGTGACATGCTAAAAACATTGACTGGCAAAACCACAAAGGAACATATACAGTTCCGAGTGCTGGAAAAGGCTAAACATCTGCTTTTGGGAACTGATAAATCCATTTCAGAAGTGGCTTATCAATTGGGGTTTGAATATCCTCAATACTTCAGTCGTTTTTTCAAGGAAAAAACAGGGGAAACCCCAAAAGAGTTTAGAACAAAATAAAATTCCGAAAGCAATTTGCTTTGAATTCGACAAAGACTGAAAGAACACCGAAACTTTTGAAAAACGTCGATGCCGGAATACAACGTATCCACAAGATAAGTGATGGCGCTTTGGGCTTACTCAAATCGCATCTCGAACCTGTGGAGTTTTCAAAAGGTGAAAATCTATTCTCGCCTCATCGAAAGCACCATTACATTAACTTTTTGGAAAAAGGTTTGGTAAGGGCGTATTCCTATCATAAGGAAAAGGAAATCACCTTCTGGTTCGGTCTGGAAGGCGACGTTGTCTTCCCCTATCGCACCTACCTTCAAGACGAGATTGGCTATGAAACTGTTGAATGCCTAGAGGATTGCCTTATCTATAGATTATCACATAACGTACTAAAAGATTTGTTCCATAAAAATATCGAGTGGGCAAATTGGGGAAGGAAGTTTGCAGAAAAACAAATGGTCTTTTTAGAAGAACGCTTTATAGATTACCAATTTCAAAGTGGTGCAAACCGCTATGAAAAATTGCTTCAAGAACGCCCTGAATTGTTCACCCGCATTAAACTTCAACACCTCGCGTCCTATCTTCGGATGTCTCAGGTTTCCCTCAGTCGCATTCGTGCTGGAATCCAATAATTCTACTTTTTAACATATGTAAAAGTTTGGGGTTAAGCGTTGCAATAGCTTTACCTCATAGTTAATGAGCTATGAAAAACTTACTGATTCTGTTCCTCTTATTTCATATTGTGGGGTTCGGTCAAAACAAAAAAACTATGATACAAAACGAAATGAGCGTGGCAGATTTTGCAGAACGTCAAAAACATATAGAGCTAGATGGCATTGTAGATATCCCTGTCGATATTGCCTATACAGATGTTGGTCAAGGAGAGCCAATTATTTTATTGCACGGCATTCCTACCTGGTCTTATCTATACAATAACGTTATTAATGGTTTCGCGAAAGAATATCGAGTTATTGCGCCAGACTTTCTGGGCCACGGTTATTCGGACCAACGGGACCTATTTGACCGTTCCATCGAGGTACAGGCTAAAATGGTACTTCGTCTTATGAAGGCACTTCATCTGGAAAAAGCGCATATTATTGGACACGATACTGGTGGTGGTGCGTCCTTGATTTTAGCCATTAAACATCCTGAAGTGATTGACAAATTAGTTTTGTCAAACATTGTGGCCTACGATTCTTGGCCAATCGATGATATGTTGGCTTTAGGTAATCCGGAATGGAAGCGAAAGTCAGTTAACGAAATTGCCGACTTCCTATTGGAAGGTTATCAAATGGGATTAAGTAATCCAGAACATCTTACCGAAACATTTAAAGAAGGTATTCGTGCACCTTATTTAACCGAAAAAGGCAAAATAAGCTTGATTAGAAATGCCTCTTCTTTAAATACAAACCACACCAAAAGTTTGGTATCAAGCCATAAAGACATAAAGGCTCAAACACTTTTGCTATGGGGCGTTGATGACCCTTGGCAAACTATTGCCGATGGAGAACGGCTTCATACCGAAATTCCGAATTCAACTTTAATTCGCTTGGAGAAAACTTCCCATTGGTTGCAACAGGATTCGCCTGAATTGTATGTGAAGAATATTCTTCAATTTCTTTCTGAATAATGGATTTCCACACGGTGATAGGTTCTGTCGGAGTTACTATGTTGTTACTGGCATACGTGCTACTACAACTAAAAAAATTGGGAACGGACCATTTATCTTATGCTGTTCTCAATTTCTTGGGAGCAGCAATGGCAATGTGGTCTTCCTATCTCATTGATTTTATTCCTTTTGTAGTTTTAGAAGGTACTTGGGCGTTAGTATCCTTGCATATGATTTGGAGGGTAATTAGGTCTTAGTTTTTTATTAATAAACCCGCGGATAATGATTAGGTTGTAGCTGGTTTAAGGAAAATTACAATTAGATATCCTACTATTAAGCCAATGATTGAAAACAAAATATCATACCAATCAAACACATTGTTCCCGCCAAGATTGTGAATCTTCAATTCCTGTGTAATCACATAAATTCCTGCAATGAAAGAAGCAACAATATAAATCAAGTTATTCTTGATTCTTCTCTTTTCACCTAAAAATCGATGATTTAAATAAAGCCCAATTCCAGTTAGAATGAGGGTCCCAATAACAGCTTCAAAGAAATTTGGCAATGATAAGAGCGTAATCTTTACCCATTCAAACGAATTGCTTTCCAAAACGGCAGCTCTAACAAACTTAAAAAAGACAAATAGAATGATTAACACTATTTGAATTCGTGCAAGTTTTAAGATATCTGCCATTTATTTCTTCTTCTCAATAGTCCGTAATCCCTTTTTAATGATGTATGCGGTTTCTTTAGTGTCAGATTCCTTTTCCCATCTACTACAAACAGATTTTACCCAATCAGGTTGGGATTTGCTGGCATCGTTCAGCCAATTGCCTACAGAATCCCGAACATACTTGGAAGCATCCGACTTTAAAGGCTCCAAAAGCGGCAATCCCTTTTCAGGGTTTTCCTGAAATTCATGAATCTTTTTTGTCCAGACACCAACAGGTCGCAAAGCTTCCACAGCATATCGTCGAACATTCTCGTCTTCATCCAAAATCCACTGCAACAAAATATCGATTGTGGTGTCCAAATCTTCAATAAGACGTTCCTTGGATGCAAAAATCACCACTTCTCGAACCCCAAAATGGCTATCTGCTGCATAGGGCTTCATTGCACTTAATAAATCAGTGACAGAATCGTGAAAAAGGCTCTCTGCCCAGCAACCCCAACAACGAACTATATCGCTTTGATGACTGGCTAAATTTGCGTTCGTGAAAGCGGAATCCGTCATTTGTGAAAACACCTCACCGATAACCTTGGTATTACTGTTGGCTGTAGGCTTCTTTTGAGCGTTCACGGCACTCTCAAAAGAGTCGTACCATTGGATATTTCCTGTGGTTTCGAGAACAGTTTTCAAAAGCACGAGTTGGTCTGTTGCCAACCATTCCATCAAATTTTTGGTTTGTATTTTACCTGCATTGAGGTATTCAATCACTTCGGGATTCAAGTCTTTTAGGCTTCTTGCGCCTTTTCTATTTACAATGTGTTCTGGTATCATTTTTAATTCTTTTTTCTTGGTTTTCTTGGTGGTGGTATGTTCCCGATAAGATTGCTATTTTGTTTGATTAATTCCGTAATTTTTAGCGTGGTTTCTTCAAAATCCGGTGCATCCTCGGGAAGCAACAACCAGGTTTTTATTTTATAGGTTTCCAGATTCCGAAGGGACGGAAATAGCTCTTTTAAGACAGTATGATGTTCCAATTTTGTGCCTATCCACAAACCATTGTCTACCGGGTTATCCTCTTTTTGTCTTGTGGCCAGGACAATCTTCTCGCCTACATAAATAGCGTAATTGCCAAACATTTTTCTGGTTCTGTAAGGCAATGGGTACAACATATCCAATACAAATTCGTGTGGTATCATATGTCAAAAGTAATTGGAAAAGAAAGAGCAGCCTACCCATTCACTACAAATTTATAAATACTGTTTGTAAACTCCATATATTTGTCCTATGTCAAAGTCATTGCTTTTTATCCCTGATATTTCAGGCTTTACCAATTTTGTGCAGACTACAGAGGTCGAGCATAGCCAACACGTTATTGCGGAGTTGTTGGAAGTGCTTATCAGTGCAAATACCCAAGACCTAAAGTTGGCAGAAGTCGAGGGTGATGCTTTGTTTTTCTATAAGGAAAACTCCATTCCATCCAAAGAAAAGCTCCTGGCACAGATTGAGACAATGTACACGGCTTTTTACAGCCATCTTAAAATGATGGAAACCAATCGCATTTGTCCTTGCAATGCTTGTGCAACGGCTCCCAATCTTCAATTGAAGATTATTTTGCACACGGGTGAGCTTCAATTTTTAACTGTTCAAGGAAATCGCAAACCCTTTGGGGAAGCGGTGATACAGGCCCACCGCCTTTTGAAAAATACGGTTGATAGTGAAAACTATGCGCTTATAAGTACCGAACTGGCGACGGAAATAGCTCTCTTGGAAGATTATAAAAGCGTGCTTTTTGATTTCAATCAAGGTAAGGACACCTATGATGGAGTTGACCTTTCCTACCTATTTTCCGAAATAGATAGTTCTAAGCTAAAGCTCAACAATTTTACAATGCCCCTTGTCGTAAATCCGACAATGCCACCTGACTTTACCAAGACACTTCATTTTAAGGTAAGCGCTTATGAAGTGTATGAAATGATTACGAATTACAGACATCGCCATAAATGGGTTAAAGGTGTGGACGAATTTATTTTCAATGAGAATGAAGTTTCAAGGGTTGGAACCGAGCACGTATGTATCATCAACGGAAACCACTTTAATTTCACTACCGTTATCAAAGAAGTTCCCGTACATCAATTGGTGTATGGCGAGCTTACATTTAGTCCGCCACCTTTAGAAAAAATGTACCAGTTTTTTGTCCTGGACCCGATTCGGGAAAATGAATGTTTATTGACCGTTGAGATGTTTTGGGAAACCAAAACCGTTTGGCAAAAGTTCTTAATGCTTATCGGTGGAAGGAAACAGCTAACAACTGCATTTTCTGAATCCATTGAAAACCTGCATAGATTGATGCATCAACCTCTAAACCAACCTGTTTCTTAATGACCCGAAGATTAGCCATACTCCCATTTGCTGTGAACAGCGAAAAACTTCACTTTCTTTCTGAAAGTATTCAGGATTTGTTGATGCGGGAATTGGGGATTTCCCAAAAGTATATGGTCATCTCCAAGCAATCAGCGGCACTGGCAGCTGAACAGTCAAATGATATTTATGATATAGGACGACAATTGGATGCCATTCGATTGATTGAAGGCAACATACAAGAAGCGGAAAATATTGTCGTAGACCTTGCCTATCATCGTCTTGATAAAAAGGAAAAGGAACAGATAACCGTTTCCGTTTCCAAGAGTGATATTTTCAGATTGGGAGAGACTTGTCTCGAAGCCGTTTTGGAACTCCTTCGGCTTAAGGACACTTCGAAGTCGCCCATTGAAGTTCCTAAACTGAAGAACCCGACATTGTATCAGAAGTTTATGTTGGGTAATTATCACTTTAACCGATGGAACCAAGAAAATGTAGCGGAGGCCATCACCTTATTTAAAGAAGTGATTGAAAGTGAACCCCATTTTGCCCCTGCCTATCTCAAGTTGGCAAAATGTTACATCTTTCAAGCGGGTCGCGGACTTGAAACGCCAAATACCGCTTATCCATTAGCTCGAAAGGCCATTGAAAAAGCCTTGGAAATCAACCCAAACTCGGGTGAGGCCATTATCGATAAAAACCTGATTGACTTTTTCTATGACTTGGATTGGCGAAACATCTATTCCAGTATTGAAATTGGGTTGGAAAACTATGTTGATGCCAGTGAAGCCTACCAACAACTATCCTTTTTCTGGTATGGGTTAAAAGAATATGATGCGGCTTTGGATGCTTTGTATTCTGCTTTGGAATATGACCCATTGGCGACAGGTCTGCTTAATATGATTGGTGATGTACAATTGAGTGCCAAAAGATATGATGACAGTGAAAAGACGTTTCAATCTATCTTGAAAATGGTACCCAACGACCCTGCATCCCTCGAAAACCTAATGTACATAGCTTCCCTAAAAGGAAACGAAGCAATAGCATCGAGATACCTTCGCAAACTGCAAAAGATACTTCCAGATTCCAACAACTATGTTCCCAGAATGGGATATTTCTATGGAAAGTTTGGATATACTGAAGAAGCAGAGGAACGTCTCTCTTTCTTTGAACAATTGGAAAAGGCAGAACCTAATCAGGTACTCCATAACTACAAATCGCAGGTCTATGCCGGAAGAGGTGATTGGGAGAAGGTTATGGACTGTATCGAGCAGGGATGGAAAGCACGAACAGGAATTCTATATATCCTTACCGACCCGCAACTGGAACCCATTCGCAAATGGAAGCGTTACCAAATGATGATTGGGCAGGTTTGGCTTCCTGAAAAAATAGCCGATGTCGATTATGTTTCCTTGAATACAGATATTAAGGAAACCGTTCGGGTAAATTTGAAAGCCTTACTTTTCGCGAAAGCGGAAGACAATTATACAAGACTGTATTTTTTCCAAAACTTCAGATTAGAAGAAAAACTGCTTCGCGCCACCCTTAAGACCATAGAAGCACAATTGCCCGAAAACTTTGTACGCGTGCACCGAACCTTTATTATCAATGGTTCTCAACCTTATGATGTTTACGGAAATTCAAAGACCAGATACATTACTCAACCGCAGCACGATGTTGAAATTCCTGTAAGTAGAAGTTTCAATGTAGCAGCCATCAAAGTGAACTGAAGTATCTCATAATAGCTAAAACTACCCATTCACTCCTTTTTTCGCCTTTACAACAATTTTGATTGGCCATTCACTCCAAAAAAAGAATCGTCCCTACAAAGCATTAGATATTTGTACCATAAATATTTTTAAAAAAATCTAGTACAATGAAAACTATCAAATTTTTGACCTTAGGGTTATTATTCACATCATTCTCGGTTTTCGCTTCTTGCGGAAATCCAACTACTGAAAAGAACAAGGAGGTTGCCGAGAATACAGAACCAAAAACTGAAGTAACTTCACAAAAAGAAGAAGTAAAGTCGGCAGACATCAGCTTCAAAAAAGGAAAATTGATTGAGGTTGCACTTCTTTCAGTAAAACCAGACGGACAAAAGGCGTTTATGGAAGAGTACTTTCCTAAAGTGATGCCAGTTGCTGCTCCTTACGGTGCTAGACCTATTGCTTCTTTTGCAGTAGTAAACAAAGTAATGGGTAACAAACCTAACCAAATGGTGGTATTTTTTGAATGGGAAAGCGTTGAGCAAAAAAGGGCTTTCGAATCGAATCCTGAATACCTGAAATTACGCAACATTCGCGATAATGCTTTGAGTTACTTAAGCCAAGGGTATTTCCAAGTGGAGAACGATGTAAACGTAAATGTTTCAACGGATAAATTGTATGACTTCGCAGGCCTGTTCATCAACCCTGAAAAAGCAAACCTATTACAAGAATACTTTCAAGCGGTAATGCCTACGGCCACTAAACCTGAATTTGGCTACAGTCCAATCGTAAACTTGAATCCAATTCCTGGTGTTTATGACCAAAGTTACCATCCGTCCGTAATTGCTTTTGCAGAGTGGAAAGGTGGCGAAGGCGCACTGGAACGTTTTGAGAAAACAGAGGCTTTCAAAAAGAACAAAGCTAAGCGAACTGCCGGAGCACCTTACATTGATGTATTCCACATCAAGCCGATTTTGTAAGAAACAAAATGGGAGGTTGTGATGAAAAAGGTTAAGGAAAAGAATAGAGAAACCTCCAATAAAAACACAACGGAAAACAAACCAAGGACAGAAGTTCCTAAACAAAGAAAAAGCCTTTACTACTTGTTGTTTAAAGGCGGATTGTGGCAGTGATTTTTCATTGATTTTTTGATTGGTTGGTTTGATTGATAGCAACGGACGGGAAATTGTGCTCTCCCGTCCGTTTCTATCTAAATACATTAACAAAGAGCACAAATACTAAAAACAAAAAGATGAAAAAGTTAGAAAATAAAGTTGCCGTGATTACAGGAGGTAATAGCGGTATCGGTCTCGGTATGGCAAGAAAATTCAAAAGTGAAGGTGCGAGTATTGCCATCTTTGGAAGGAGTGAGGAAACACTTGAAGCCGCCAAACAAGAATTGGGTGGTGACACCATTGCGGTTCAAGGCGATATCAGAAACGTAAGTGATATCGAGCGCTTGTATGCAACTGTTCAAGATGCTTTTGGTCGTGTTGATGTTGTGGTGGCCAATGCTGGTGGTGCTTCCTTCGGACCATTTACTGAAACCGATGAAGAGGCTTTTGACCGTCAGGTGGATATTAATTTTAAAGGTGCATTTTTTACAGCGCAAAAAGCACTTCCACTTTTTGGAGAAAATGGTGGTAACATCATATTGGTATCATCGATTTCCGCACACGGTGGCTATGCTGGAATGGCGGCATACGCTTCCGCGAAAGGAGCAGTAAATACTCTTGTACGTTCTTTAGCAACAGAGTTGGCTCCGAGTAAAATACGTGTAAACGGTATTTCCCCAGGTCACACCGATACACCAGCTTTTGACCGTGTAGGTCTGCCAGCAGAAATGATATCTGGAATGAAGCAGCACGTTGCCCAAAACGTGATTCCTTTCGGAAGAATGGGTACACCTGAGGATTTGGCAAACGGTGCGCTCTTTTTAGCTTCGGATGATGCCGCTTATGTTACGGGTATCGATTTAATAATCGATGGTGGTGCCAATGTGCACGTTATCCCGCAACCACAACCTCAGGAAGCAGAACTGGAAACAGCCTAAAACCGCTAAAATTGGTTAATAGCAATAAGAGGAGTTCTTGATGGGACTCCTCTTTTCTTTTAAGCACAATTCCCATTTACGACACAAGAAACCCTAATCGGGTAACACACCTACCCATTCACTACTTGCCATTCTTTTCAGAATTCATTGTTACGACATTTGAATTGAAGTTAAATAAGACTTGCGACCGCAATCAAATAGAACGGTCTAAATCTTTAAAAAAAGCATAAAAATGAACAGATTTTTAAAAGGACTTTCCTACGGATTCAGCAGAAACTTGGGAAGAAACGATAGAATCATCAGAACTATAATCGCCTTGGCAGTTTTGGCATCGTGGGCTTTTGGAGCTATTTCAGGAACCATCGGAATCATATTAGGTGTTCTTGCCATAATGATACTGGGTACGGCAGCTTCTGCACGATGTGGAGTTACCTATTGGATGAATGCCTGTACCATTTCAGAAAAAGAAAAAGCACAGTTGGATGCAAAAGGCATTAAATACGAATAATTTATAAATCTAAATATTAGTTAAAAATGGAAACACAAACAGAAAGAAAACAAACCGTAAGAGGATTTGATTTAGAAGTTCAAGAAAACCCTTCACCAGAAGTACAGGCGGTATATGATTGGTACCAAGAAATTTTTGGGTTCGTTCCCAATCTTGGAAAGTTGTTAAGCGGCTCGGATGCAGCGCTGCTTTCCTATACACACATGCAATGGCACTTGGCAAAATTGGGCACACTTTCTCCAGAGGAGGACAACATTGTTCAATTGACCATTGCCATCGAAAATGAATGCAAGTATTGTACTGCAGGTCACACACTCGCTGGAAAAGTATTGTTCAACAGTGCCGAAGAAGACTTACAAGCGTTGCGCAGTAGAACAGCACTTTCAAATGAAAAGTTCAATGCCCTGCACGAGTTCGCAAAAGAAGTGTACCGCACCAACGGACGCGTCAGTGACAAGGTTCTAGAAGATTTCAGAGCAGTAGGATATACAAATGGCCAAGCACTTGAGGTGATTACCAATATTTCAGCCAAAGTATTATCAAACTTGTCCAATCAATTGGCCATAAACGAAGTTGACGAACCTATTCAGCCATTTGCCGAAGGTCTGGAAGGATTCAATTCTGATTACAGATAATTTCCTCCTAAACTATTAAGAAGTCCATCCTGACATGGGATTGGACTTCTTTTTTCAAAATGTAAAAAAATGGGTTATAAATACCATAGGGAGGATATTCTAAATACGGGCTATGAGGTGCTACGTAAAAACGGATATCACAATGTTGGCATCAACAAAATACTAGAAGAAGCAGGTATTCCAAAAGGTTCGTTTTACAACTTCTTTGAATCCAAAGAAGATTTTGCAAACCAAGTCGTGGTTCATTATGCAGTGAACAACCAGAAATGGATGCAAAAGTTCTTTCAAGAAACCAAGCTTACACCTTTAAATGCCTTAAAGTCTTTTTATACCACACTTATCGATTATAACGAAAAGGATGATTTCTCAAGCGGTTGCCTGCTGAACCTTTTGAGCAACGAAGTGGGAAGAATCAACGATAATCTTGCCTATAGCGTTAACCATCATTTTATCGGTTGGCTTACCATACTGGACGGCGTGATTTTAAAAGGCCAAAAACTGGGAGAAATAACAAATTCATTTTCTTCACTTGAAATCGCCGAATACCTGCATTCCAGTTTTAATGGCACATTTAGCAGAATGAAAGTGACGCGAAACCGAGTTTATATGGATACGTGGTTTGATATGAGCTTTGAATTTATAAAAGCCAAAAACTAAAACTATTATGAGAAAGAAATTTGAAAGTACAGACTACACAGAGGCTCCACTTCAACTGGAGTTTTCGAGAATGATACAAGCTACACCCGATGAGATATGGAAGGTACTGTCCACCCACGAGGCTATAGCAAACTGGATTCCACAGGTAAAAAGTAGTACCGTAGTGGATATGGGAAAAGATAAGAAAAGACAGGAAGGGACGATTCGGGATGTACAATTCGGAAAGGACAGCCTTAAAGAAACCATTGTTTTCTGGGATGAAACCTTTGGCTATGCCTACAGCATTGCAGATATGCATATCGTAAAAAATCACGTAGGTCATTTTAGCATTACTGAAAAACTGGACGGCACTCTCGTCTCTTGGTCGCAGTATTATGAACCTCAGGGCAACGCCCTTAAACGTTGGATGGCGAAAAAAGTGATGTTGCCCAGCGTAATGAAAAAAGCACTTAAAAATTTAGACAAATCAGTAACAACTCTAAGAAATAAAAAATGAAAACAAGTATCAAACTGCTAATGATTCTAAGTCTTATTGCTGTTTTCCATTCGTGCAAAACAGTCGATTTGAGAACGGATTATGTAAAAGAACAACCTGCCCAAACGGCAGAAGAAAAAGGAAGGCAATTACTGGCAGATGCCGCCCAAAAAATGGGATATGATAAACTCGCCAATACCGAAGTTTATGAAACCACAGCCAATTTTAAATGGAAAGGTTTGTGGCCTTTAATGCCTATGAACTCGCTTCCCGGCAATTTGAATAAGGATATTCAATTCAAGTTTGCAACCAACTCATTTGACGGTCAGGTGAAATATCTCGAAGGACGTAAAGAAGGCCTTGTACAAGGTTTGCAATCTTGGGAAGGCTATAAAATAAAGCGGAACAACGGTGAACTCAAACAGCACGAACACGACCGTTACATCTGGGGACTGGCAACATACCACTATCTTGTAGAAGCACCACTAACAATGAAGGATGCTGAAATTGTGCGATATGCTGGCGAAAAAGAATTCGATGGGCAATCTTACGAAACAGTATATGTAACCTGGGGAACGGAAGAGCCCAACAAACAATACGACCGTTTTTTGGTGTATGTAAATAAGGATACAGGCTTTATTGATATGGCAGAGCTTACCATTGGTGACTTTTATCTGCCGATGCCCAAAGGGATGCAACACGCCACCGTGCAATGGGACAGGGAAATGGCAAGCAACGGAACGTATTTACCGAGTATGACCTACATACAATTGGGAAAACCAAAGGACAAAAGTAAGTATGTGTACAAATACTCTTCAAAAGATTATAAGTTCGACAGCTTTCCAAAATCTGAACTGTATCCTATTGAGGGGCTCACAGACTTTGGTAATTCCAAGAAGTTTACCAACGACCAAATGTAAGTAGAGATGAAAGCAATAATATTAAACGAAAATCTTGATTTTGAATATCAAGAATTGAACGTTCCAGAGATTAAAGATGATGAAGTACTTATTAAATCAGTAGCAATATCTGTAAATCCCGTAGATATGAAAACTAAAAATGGTGGTGGCGCATTGTTTATGCTGGAAAATGAAAATCCAAAAATATTAGGGTGGGATGTTTCTGGTGTTGTTGAAAAAGTTGGAAAATCAGTCACCTCATTTCAAAAAGGTGATGCCGTTTTCGGGATGGTTAACTTTCCCGGTCACGGAAAGGCTTACGCAGAGTACGTTGCTGCTAAGGAGAGCTATTTAGTGAAAAAACCCGAGAACATTTCCCATCAACAGGCAGCTGCTTCAACTTTGGCAGCACTAACTGCGTGGCAAGCCATTACTCACAACGCAAAAGTAAAAAGTGGAGACAAAGTTTTGATTCACGCTGGTTCCGGTGGCGTTGGCCACTTTGCTATTCAAATGGCACATCATCTGGACGCATATGTGGTTGCGACCTCTTCCGCAGCTAATAAAGATTTTTTGATGTCATTAGGAGCAAACGAGCATATTGATTATCGAGAACAAAACTTCGAAAACGTCGTTGAACACATCGACTTGGTCTTGGATGCCTATGGGGAAGATTATCCTGAGCGTTCTATCAAGGTAACCAAGTCAGGAGGAAAAATCATTAGTTTGCCTGGTCCGATTGATGAAAGCGTCGTTCAAAAGGCAAAGGAAAAAGATATCGATACCTTTTTCATTCTTGTAGAATCGAATGGTTCGGATATGCAACGAATAGCCAATCTATTGAGCACTGAAGTCATCGTCCCGCATATAGACAAGGTATATCAGTTTAACGAAATGGAGAAGGCCCACGAGCATATTGCTTCTGGAAGAACAAAAGGGAAAATTATAGTTAATTTATAATATTATTTCAACAATAAGTAAAAATAATAGAACACAGCTCAATAGAGATTCGTGTTATTCCCTTTAATGCAGAATTCCACACACAGTAGTTCTGGTTATTTCATAACACTTCAGTTTTACCTCTAACATTTTGATTGAAGGCTTAAATTAAATTTAAGCCTTCTTTTGTGTTTAAAAGCTATTTTTCAAAAGAACTATTCCAATTACTGCAACAATCATAAAAAATATCAAATGGCACAATATATTTAATAATCGGACAAAATCTCGAAATAGATGAAACTGCAATTAGATATTAAATTACTATGCATTTTATTAATTAGTTTAATGACTGTCTTTTCATGCAGCTCATATAATCTTAGCAATTCCAAAACTGAGAAATTTTTCATATAAAATATAGTTAATGAAACCTTATCTTAATCTAAAGATTTAAAGTCATATTGATACATAAAGTACTCTACTCCTATTCATAGGCATTTCAAGAAAAATGATACAAATACGGAACAATTATTTTGAAATCTCAATAATTTGTTTTTTTCTTTAAAAATGTTAATTTAAATGAATATGGAAGTTGATAAGAGTAAATATGTAAATAGTAAGGAAACTATGAAGCTACTTAAAGTTAAATCGTGCGATTTGATGCATATGCGAGTTTCTGGTAAACTAGAATATATTAAGAAGGGAAATGCTTATTTTTATAAGGTTTGATAAACCAATAAATAGAATTAATTTATGTCTGTATACTTTCACGCCAACTTTAACTTAGACAGAGAAAGACTTTCTGGTGTATTAAAAAGCCTAATAGAACGACCTGAATTAACGGATGAACAAATTGCTAAACCATTTGGGTATAAAGCACCTTTTACAAAGCGCTATAAATCATGGTTGAAAAAATGTGGTTTACTTGAAAATACAAACAAAGTTAAATTAACTAAAAAAGGAAAAGAAATTTATTCTAAAGATTCAGACTTAAACAAAAGTAGCACTATAAAATACATGTACAATTTTCTCGTGTCGAGTGAGGAAAATGCCGAAGTATGGCACTACTTTCATCATACATTTTTACCAAATAATAAAGAGTTTACTAAACAAAAATTATCTGAAGCTATCTCAATGAAATTAATGCCTCATAACCCAAGTCATTTTGCTAAAAATGCTCCCATGATTAAGGTTATAACTCGTATTTTATTAGATAGTTATACTTCTGCTAAAGCATTCGAACCGTTGGAATTTATAAAATTTCAAAAAGAAAAGTATTTTAAGAACAACTAGATACCTGAATTAGGATAAATTTAAGGTTTTTTACAGAAAATATGAATCCAAGGATTAGTATCGTAAATATCTCTTTTGTCACGTTCGCTCGATTCAATAAGACTAAATCCCGATTCTAATATTAATTTCTCTATTTGTACTTCACTGTAATATGAATAATATTTACTCACTCCTTTATACCTATAATCCTTTACAAATTTTGAACCTCTCCCCTTTTTAAGAGACAAGTAAAACACACCCTTTTTTCTCAAAATATTATATAATTTTGACAATACTGGCCTAATCTTACTTTTAGAAATATGCAATAAACTTGCAGAAGCCCATATACCATCAAAAGAATTATACATAAAATTTAGATCTTGAATGTCCATTACCCTGAACTCGATATCTGGTATTTGATTTTGAGCTATTTTGATCATTTTGGAAGATAAATCTACACCAACTACATCAAATCCATTTTCGTGAAATAACTTTGCATGGTGTCCTGGTCCACATCCTAAATCAAGAATGCGTCCATTTTTTTTAACCAACTTCATAAATGTATGCAACTCAGGAAGTACCTCAAAACTAGAAACAATTTTAAAGTATTCTTCTGCAGTTTTGTTATAACTATCAATCGTTATTTTGTCGTCATGAATTTCCACCAATTTTGTTCATATATTTTACCATAAGCTGGTTCTCTTCTGCAACTTGTAGTTGCAATTCATCCAGTTTACTATTAATTTTTCTACTTAATTCTCTTGGGTAAACATACTTTTCAAATCTCTGATCTCCACCTAAATCTTTCCTCGCATCTCTAATGAAGCTGAAATGAGCAACGGCAATGTCTAATATAGACATGTCTTCTGGATATTCAATATCATCAAATCCTGGACTTGGCAAATATTCCTTACATATTTCTGGGTCATCAATTAATCCCATTTTATTTAATATTAAGTCCTCCATTAATTTACCATAACTTAGTATTTTATCCAAAAGAATGTCATCATTGTTAGTCCATGAAACTTTCTCTCCATTAAATTCTTTGTCATTATCAAGCAAATATTCTAAAGTTCTAAATCCCTCTGGTTTGTTACCTACAAGCATTAAATAGTTTATCTTACTTTGAGCTAAATAATTTTTAAGAGGACTATAAAATTCATCTATCTTCATCTGAATTTTATCACGCCTATCTTTCACCTGCTCGTAATATGCTTTATATTTTGAATCTTCTTTTGCTCTTTTAAACTGTTGATGGTTTCTGTACATATTATAAATTAATGTAACAAAAACCACTCCAGAAGTTATAACTGAAGCCCAAATCTTACTATCCATAAACAAAAACTCAATTAAGTTAATCTTCAACTAATTCTCTTACCTTTAGTTCAAAACATTTCCACAAATTATCTTGTAAAGTCGTCTCACCACTTAAACGATTCCAGGTATATAAATGCCAAAATTGACTGTATCCATATTCGATAGAGACTGTTTTTATAGGTTCTATACTCTGAGGCCCACAACATTCAGCAAAAAGCCAAACCTCATCAACATACTTCTTCATATTTTCACAATAATCCTTTTCTACTTTTGCAGTTGTCAAGAAGGATTTACAACTTATCACAAGCTTAACATGATCATTTCTTATAAATCTAAAATCCATGATGTCTTGATTATCACCTTCACCATTCCATTTTTTCACATAAGAATCTTTTCGGCTAATTAATATGTCGCATTCATTTGACAAATAGTCTCCATCTTCATTAATAATCTGTCCCCAATATGCACTATAATCTGTATCGGATAATATTTCTCTAAGTTGATAAATAATCAAAGCAGACATTCTTAATCCTCTAACAAATGACATTATATAGCCCTTATTCTTACCTTCCCTTGCTTCTACTTCTCTTATAAATGGATCAATTCTATGAGACAGAAGAGGTCGGCTAACTTTATCATATCGATCTGAAGCAAATCTTTCTAAATAATTACTCATGAATTAATAAATTTGTTAATTAATTCAGTCAGACTGACTCCTTCTTTTTTAGCTTTTTTCCTCAATAAAGACTCACCTTTTTTAGTGATTTTTATATCATAATAATCATGATTTAAAACTAAATCGAAAAGATTTTTCTCACCAATAACTTCATTGACCAGGAATATTAAATCTTCTATTTTATTGACAAGAGAACTTTTAGGAATCCTTATGACAGAAACTTTAATATCCTTTGAATTTACTAGTTTATTTATTAGGAAATCTAAATCTTCTTTAGAGTACTTTTTTCTTAATGGAGCCAGAGCCCTCACGTCATTATTGGATAATTTCCCTTCTTCTAAAGCTCTAACAATATTAATCTGATCTTTATGATTAAATTTAGCTAAATTATGGACCAAGGTTACACTATCAATAGTTCTTTCTTTTATCAATTTTTTTAACTCAGGAGATATTTTTTTTACACTTAAAAACTGATTAAACATCCCCCTGCTTATACCTAAAATATTAGCTAATTCACTCTTTTCATATCCATCATCAATTAATTTCATTATATAGTCATGTACTTTAACTAAATCAAAGTCTCTTTTCTTCCTACCTGTTGATAATATTAATTTGGCTATAATTTTGTCTTTATGCATAAAAACTATTCAATTAAAAAGTCATTATTTTCCAACCATTCTTGAAGGATTTTTAAAGTAATATCTTCCGCTTCCATAGAAAGATTTTCTACCGCCTTTTCAAGAGCTTTATGAACTTTCAAAGGAAGATTAATTATTAAAGATTCTTCAACACGGGGCTTTTGAGCATCAACTATTATTTCTTGTGCAGTAGCTTGCTGTCTTGTTTTCCCAATCTCAACCACACGTTTTTTTTCATGCTTTGTTAATTTTGATATCTCATCGGCTAAATCATCAGCTTTCTTTAGGTCCCCTTGAGAAGCATCAATAACCCTTTTAGCATCAATCATTGTTATCATATTCTTACTCAACAAATCTCTAATTTTAGGGCTAGCTTGTTCTTCAATTTTAATATAGCTCCTAATAGCTTGCACACTTAACCCTAAATGTTGTTTAACTTTATGAACATCATTTTCAAAATAATTATATAGTTTTGTAACTGCGTTCATAGTATCATTATGATCAAGTTCTTGACGGCAGATATTTTCCGAAAGTGATAGCAGCAAAGCCTTAATTTCAGTAATTTCACCTGAAAAAGTTGCTTTAATCTCATTCTTTCCTAATAATTGGTGAGCTAGAAACCTTCTTTGTCCAACAATAACGTCATAAGGTGGTTTACCAAATTCGCCCCTCAAGACAATAGGTTGCAACAACCCATTAATTCTTATACTTTCGGCTAACTCTTTCAAGTTTTCTTGTGAATTTGGTGAATTTAAATCTGTCCTTACGTTGACACCTTCAAGTTTTATATCAGATAGAGATATCAATTTTATTTCGGATGTATCCATAATATAGTTTTACATGATTCATAATTTGATTAAGCTTATATGATTTTTTTTAATTAGTAATGCTTTTGAATCCTCTCAAATACATCCTTAATTATTTTCTCATTTCAGTTTTGATCTTAGAAAAAGTGTTAAGCAACTATGCTAGCATCATTTTGTATTAAATATCTCTCCAAAATCAAACTCCTTTATATTAGAAATAGTTTGTCTTGGATTTATCATTTCCATTGAACGATTTATTTTGTTTCTTTGTTTTTCTCCTGCACCCAAAAATTTACTTATTGATTTCCAATTGTTACCATCCTTAATAGACATTAAAAAAGCTGATTGACACATCGATGAAAAATCAAAAGTAGGTTGATTAAACTCTTCTATTCCTTGGGAAACCAACATAACTGCAACACCTTGAGATCTAATTTCCCTTAAAAGTTTTTCTAAAATTTCTTGTGACTTTTTCTCTTTAAAAACATTATGAGCTTCGTCAATTAATAATACGTATCTTAATCCACTATAATCATCTTCAATGGGAACTTTATCCATATTCATGAACGTATTATATAAGTAATAAATAACTAAAAAAGTGGCTGTAAATCTTACTTCTTTACTTAAATCACCTGATAGACTCAAGTAATAATTTGAGTTTATAAAATCACCATATTTGTTATTATCAAATAACTCTATTTCTGTTAATCCTATAAGAATTTGGGTAAGCGATGTAGGTCTATCTCCAGCTATTTCATAAACATTCTCTAAGACTTCTTTTAAAGTTGGATATGAACCATCATTCTTATCTTCAAAAGCATTTATGATAGCATCTTTTAAATGCTGTCTTTGCACATTCCCGAGATTAGCATATTTAGTAATTATATCTACGAACCTACCGATTCCAACAATCTTGTTCTTCTCATTTATATTATCTATAAATGATAAAGGGTTTACAGGAAATGAATCTTGTGGAGTATCTATTAATTGTGCATTAGTTGTTTTGAAAAAACTTTTGAAATCAGAGTTTGTTTTATCACTTTCATTAATACCTTTAAAATCAAGATATAGGAAATTGACTTTTCCTTTAGTTTGAGAAACAATTCTTTCTAAAATTTTTCTCGAAAAATAAGATTTACCTGTTCCTGAATTACCTGCTATTGCAATATGGCAATTACCGTAAATTTCTGTATTATTTGGTGTAAAGTGGATTTCTTTTCCATCATCATTATCACCTACTAAAATCTTTATAGGTTTTAAGTAGCTTTCTTTATCCAATAAAATTGAATTATTATTTTGAATAAACTCAAAAGAGTTTTCCGATTCATTTATAGAGTCAATACCTAACTCGATATTATCCAATAAAAATTCGATTCCAGAAAAATTTTTATTATCCTCAAAAAACTTATTTATTAGTTCCAGACCTTGATCTATATGCATTTTCATATATTTCCTAATATTAGCATCATCTTTATGAAGCTGATATCTCTGGCATATTAATGCTATGTAATATTCCCTATAATTACCAAATAAGGTATGATCTTTATATTCCTTTCCTCCAAATGCCTGAAGGTCTTTCTCTATATCTAATTTATAACCTTTGCTTAAGGAGTAAGCTAATGCTATTCTCGAAATATGGTTTTCAGTACCTAAACCAATCCTTTGAGTTAAAGTTTTAACCAAAGGTTCATTAGATGGGGATGTACTAATATTAAACTGCATCTTGATATTCTTTTTCAAAAATTTCAAACAACTCTTCTTTCTTCTCTACATTCTCAAATGAAGATTGCTCGTTATCTATATTTGTTATTAAAAAAGTCTTACTAATACACGGCAAAAGAATATCAAATTCATCTTTTGTCATTTCTTTTTTCAACAATGGGAAAATAATTACCTGACTTGAAACTTCAGGGTAAAAATATTTTACAATGCTATTGGAGTGATCAATATCAAATTTTTGCATTGGAGAATCTATAAAAACAGGAAAATCAATATTTGATTCATCAACCAAACCCTTTAATAATGCAGTAGCATACATTTGTTGCTCTCCTTTAGATAATGAATCCTTGTTTATTTCCTTACCTCTTGAATCAATCAAATTAATTTCAATATTATCTCCTATAATCTCAACATTAACATCATTTACAAAACTCTTCTTATGTAATAAAACATCAAGCCCCTCTTTTATTCTTTTAGATAATGAATGCTTTTTTTCAATTTTAAAATCAGCAATAAACTTCCTTAAATACTTAATTGACTTTTCTACTTCGCTACTTATTTTTTGTTTTCCTTTTGATACTTTGAGTTTATCAGAAATCCGAGTGATTTCATTTTTTGACTTTATTTTTTCATTATTCTTCTCTTTTTCTTCTAACTCCAACACACCAATCTTCCTCAATATTTCATCATAATCTTTTTCTAAAGAGTTCTTCTTTTCTCTATCTGCTTTAACAAGAGGATTTTCAGATTTTTCTTCAGCAAGTTTAATTCTTTTATTAATATCGTTGAGTTCATTCTTCGCTCGCACATAATCTGAATTTATTCTGTTGAACGTCTCTTTAAATGAAAGTTTAATATTATTAATGAATTGATTTAATTCAGCCTTTTCTGATTCCGATTGATTATGAATTACTTTACCTTCAACACTATCATCTTCTTTTGCATTACTCCCTAAATGTTTCGTTATAAGCTTTTTAATATTATTAATATAGTATTCTTGTACCTTATAATTGATCACTAAATCTTTAGGATGCGGGATATTAATTAAATCGTTTATAATGTTATCAGACACCTGTTCAACTTTATCATCATTAAATTTTTGACTTATAAGGTCGCGTTCACTGATAACCTGATCCAAAACTTCTGTGAGTAATTTACCTGCAATTGCAAAAGGAATTATTTCATAATGCTTTTTTAACTCAATATTTAAAATTGAAACTTCCTTTTCTAATTCATCTTTTCTATCCTTAAGCTTATTTAATTCTTCAACAGTAATAACGCTCCCTTGCTTAATAAGCTTTTCCTGCAACTTATTTATTTCATATTTTATACCTGAAGCGTCTTCTTCCAAATTTTTTATTTCTTCAAGAATTTCGTCGATCCTATCATCTGCAATTTCATAATCAGTTTTTAACCTCTTTAATTCTGCTTTTTCTTTAGTATTTGCAGTTTCAGATTTTAATTTATTAAGGTATTGTTCTAAATCATCTTTTAAATCTTGGTATTGTTTAATTCCCAAAACTTCAGAGTAAGCTTTGCTTAATTTCTGTCTTTGTTCAGCCGTATGGATTTCGGCTAATGAAACTATTTTTTCAGCATCAAAGAAGAAAAATTTAGCGATCTCTTTAGGCATAATAAAATCTCTAATAAAATGCTCTGCTCCTACATCTTTTACTAATTCGCTCTCATAATTATCAATTAAAATTTTTAAATCCTCTTCCCTATTGCCTTCGGTAAAATATGTACGAGTAATTTTTAATTCATTACAAGTTACATCTGGAATAGTAGTAACATTTGAAAAAGTAACAGAAACAGAGAATTTGGTTTCTCCTTGAAATTCTGCTTGTCGATTAAGACTACTCTTAATGTATTGTCGATAATTACCATTATTTTCTATTTCTTTCCTGTAGATATCATCAACATCACTCATTTGCCTTCCATATAAACACCAAACCAAAGACATTAAAAAAGTTGTTTTCCCATATCCATTTTTTCCGCTTACAATGATGATATTCTCATTATCGGTTACCGACAAATCAATTAGATTTTCTCCCTTGTATATCCTAAAATTATTTAGCTCGATTGACTTTATAATCATTATGCTGAAATAAACTGTTTATATCTGTTTTCAATATCTTCAATAAGTCCTCTTCTTTTCATCATTATCGTTTTAGCTTTTTCTAACTTCAATAAATCCTGAATCAAAGCGAATTGTTTTTTATCGTTTTCACAGGCAGATAACAATATTTGTTCTTCCTTTTTAATCAATTCATTATGCTCTTTCATATCTAAATCTTTATTAAAAACTTTATTATATATATCAGAAACTTTATAATCAAAAAATAAATCTCTATACCACGTAACTTGAATAGCTATTAACTCTTGATTTGTAATAAGTTCTATTTCAACACCAGCATCATTTATCTGTCTTTGAGCATCAAAAACTCTTTCCAGTATTTGAGCTCTATGACTTAATTTAACAACTCCCATATCATTAATAGCTGGCATACCATTTCTTCTTTTATTAGATCTATTAATAGGCTTATTCCTTTCTTCTTGAATCCAATCTCTAAGATCTCTCAATGGCACTAACCATTCTTGTCCGTTCTCAATTTGAGCAGAAATAGATTTATCTTTTTTTACTACCGTACATGTCCAACAACCAAATCGACTTTGCCCACAAGATTTATGTTTATCACTTGAAACCATAGTTGGACATTCATAATCATCTGCACTTGCATCAGAGTATATATTAAACAACTCTTTATTATCGGCACCCCAAGGGGATTTAAATGTGTTTACCACATACCAAACTTCTTCTAAATGCAGTTCTTTTATTGGTGAATAAACAAAAACATTTTTTTGTAAAGGGTGTTTAGTTAACCTCTTCCCTTTTATTTCATGTTTTTTGATTGATTTTGCTCTTAATGCACTCTCGCTTTTCCTTGTGCCTACCAAAACAATTGCTTCATTATCCTCTTCAATAATAATATCATCAATAAAACGCGATGTAGGTTTTATTTTTAATCTCTCAGTACACCATCTAAACGAATTATTGGGTGCGGGATAACCCTTACCAATTAAATTCACCCAAAAAGAATCTTCTAATCTTGGTATGGTCTTCCTTGTCTTAATTGGTAGACCATGCTTAATCGCAGATTTCTCAATTTTATCAAGTACCTTGTTAACATAACTAGTAATAACAGGGTTTTCGACTAAAGTATCGTTACAAACGACCCAGACATCTCTTTTTAAGTATTCTTCACTTCTTTCATTCTTAACTTTCAATAAACTAAGCCAAACTAACGTCAATAAAACAGTTGAATCTTTACCTCCACTAAAACCAATAATCCATGGTCTGTTATTATCTTCTATAGTATATTGATCAACAAGTTCTTCAATTATATAATTCGTTTTCTTCATCTAAATATTTTGAAATCTACAACGAGTCCAATTTTAAAATTAAACATCAAATAACGTCTAAAATTAAATCAGAAACAATTAATTTAAAGTTTCACAATTCAAATTAATTTGCAACAACTAATAACTAGTAAAAGGGAGTTGATAAATATAAAGAAAAACGAATTATTTAATGTTAGAAATCTATACTATTTTCGTTTATCATTTAAGCTCCTTAATTCTTAAATATTTTAGTTAATTACTCATATTAATTTAAATCAATATGTTTTAACTTAAATACGTTTAATATCTATCTGTTTTAAATTATATAAAACTAAATCCTAAAATCATATATTTGTTTTACATATAAAGTATAGCGTTAGCTATTTACACTTGTTCAAGAAAACTGGTAATTTTTAAGTATGCAAGGTAAATAGACTGATGCTCACGCAATGGCGTGGGCTTAGTTTGTTGCATACAGGGTATACCAGTACCTCTTGAACGATGAGCTACAGTTCCACGCTTATTGTTTTAACTAACTTCACTTTGGAACTGGGTGATTGTAATATTTAAATATTATGAGAAACCAAATTTTCAAATTGATAGTCTTATCAATTTTAACTACAACCTACTTAGGTTGTTCCTCTGATTCTAATTCCGATGATTGTGAAACGATTACTTGTCTCAATGGAGGTACTTTTGTGGATTGTGAATGCGAATGTCCTGAAGGTTACACAGGTAACAATTGTTCTACTCAAGTAACGCCAAGTAAAGTAATCATTAACAAAGTTGTTGTTAAGGTATTTCCTAATGACAATAACGGTGAGTTTTGGGATTTAGCTGTCCCAAATATTGAAGATGCATTACCAGATGTCTACATCACTTTTCAGGACTCTAGTTTGAACATCATTTACGATAGTCCTACATTTTATGAAAATGCAATCTCTGGTGAAGGTACTTTTTTTGAGTTTACATTAACACCGTCTCTAGAACTTACTGATTTTGATAATCCTTTTTTAATAAATATCTGGGATTATGATGCGACTAGTGAAGATGACTTTATGACAAGTTTTGGATTTTTTGCATATACATCAAATAATAATTTTCCTGATGTAATTACTGTGGTTAGTCAATCCGATGAAATACTGGCAGATCTGGAAGTAACTTATGAATGGTAATACGTCGATATAATACGCATGGGATTTTTCCTATGCGTATTATTCACGACGTTCTTCTTGTACTGGTCTTTTTTGCGTTTGCTGAAATACGAAAACAGCTAATAGTCCAATGCCAACAATGATTAAAGCGGCGGTAAGAACATCATTCATACGCTTCAATGATTTACACTCTTGTTGAGCTATCCTTAAATCTTTTGGAAAATCCTGTTTTAAATCCAGGCAATAACCATGTATAGGTTCGATTTGCATAACTCCTTTTAATATTGGATACAGATAATTCTGAACAAATTATGATCTATAAGTGCATAAGCATAGTCATAGACACAAATCCACTTTAGGTCGTCTTTGTTTATCTGGTGTGTATAGTAACCAAAGTGCAAACCCGCACCGAGTAAAAAATCGTAACTCCTTTCTACTGAATCATTGTCGCCTAATGCATTCTTTAGCACATCTCTACTCCTATCTAAGATTTTATTAGGTATACTCTTAGCTTTTCTTTTGTTATACGCTTTCATATTATTAAACTTGATTTGATTTGTTCTAGATGCAAATTTTTGATTACTCCTTTTTTTATTAAACTCTTCTCCAGTAAGAGGGTCTTTTGCCTTTTCCATAGTTTATAGTAGTTTAATTATTTATCATTCTTATTGTTCAAATATAGGCTTGCCTCTTGATCAATAACGTTTGGTTTTCCTTCTTTAAGCCAGTCTATGATTTCCTTTCTAGAAAACGTTAATGGTCTTCTTTTAGATATCACAGGGATTTCGAAGCGACATACTTTTGAATAAATAGTTGATTTTTTGTACCCGGTTAGTTGCTGAACGTCATCTACAAAGATGATGTCGTTATTTGAATTTGATTTGCCTGAGACGTCATCATTGTTGGCTAGTAGCTTTTTCGCCTCTTGAGCAAAAGCCTCCTTACTAAGTTCTATATATTCTCTGACAGTAAGAGAATAAAGTGGTTTTGATAAATCTTTCATCACATCATATTTTAGTTTAAGTCGAATCATAAAACTGTTCGAATCATTAATTAATGATGCAATAATCAAAAGTATTTTAAGTCACTTTCAAGTATGAAACCTAAAAAGGAGTAGAACTAATTCTTAATTGATTTATCTACGACGTATTCAAGCCCAGGTATATCAATCCTTTCAGAATCCCGAATATCATAATGAGAAACGGTAAGAATTTTGTAAACATTTTCATCATCGAAATTTGAAATCATCGTACCATTTAAATATGTGAAATATTGACAAATCCATTTACTTGTGTTTTTCTTAGAACCAATGATACTTTGATGTATGTGAAGTTGTCTAAATATCATTACAAGTAGATTTGCATTGCTCCCAAAATAAATTTTTCCTTGAACTTCTTCCCCACGAAGTAATTTATTCATTTTTCCAAAATCCTCTTCTTTGATATATGGCTTTAGAATGTCAAATAGCTCCAGATGGTTATAATTGATTTTCAAAATCAATTTTTTATCAATTTCATTATTCTCTCTTAATTTTAGTTTGATTTCAACCCAATCATTAACCGTTTTAATTACTTTATTTTCAAGATATTGATCTTGATATTGTCGAATACATATAGTTAGGAAATCAACAAATTCTCTTGTCTCATTCCTAAAATTAGTCTTTAATTGAAAATCTAAAAAACTCTTTATTCTAGAAAGTTTAGAATCATACTGTCTAAGCTTTAGAACAAACCAAAAGTCAAAATCGTCGTATTTATAATCTGGGATTATCCTCTTGTCATAAAAAAAACAATAGTCATTAGTAAAAAAATAGTTTAAACTATATCTACTTTTAAAATCACCGAAGGTATCTCTAAAATCTTCAAAGAGCGTAGTAAAAGTTCGCCTATATGCTCCATCTCCTTTATCATAATCTTCTGTGGTAAAAGAAGGTGCCCCATTAATTATAATAAAATCTTCAATTCTTGGAAATAAGTCTCTTACAAATTCCTCAGAACTTTTACCATTTATGAATTGTAATTGCTCAAATTGCCAAATGTCAGCAATATCAATTTTATAATAATCGTAGTCAGCTTCCATTTCTATAAATTGATGTCAGGGATTGCATTAGCAGCATCTACCTTTTTCTGATTAATAATTTGAGCATACACTTGCGTTGTTTTCAATTCTTTATGTCCTAGCAACTTCGACACAGTATAAATGTCTGTCCCAAAAGTAAGTTGTAAGGTTGCATACGTATGGCGAGCACAATGAAATGTGATTGTTTTACTAATTCCTGCTTTCATAACCCACTGCTGTAACTTTAGATTATTCCAAGCACTATACCTTAATCCTTTAAATACACGCTCTTCATCTCCTTCTCTCTCTGTCAGCAATTTAAAAGCTTGCTCAGGTATTGGATGGGTTTGATAACCATTAGTTTTCTTCTGCTTAAATCGAATGTAATAACCCTGTTCCTCTGAAAACTGAACTTCTTTCCAAACCATTTTTTGTATATCAGACCATCTTAAACCAGTTAAGGCACTAAATATAAATGCCTGCTTAAGAATAGGTATTTCACATTCAGTCTTGAATACTTTCTTCAATTCATCCATCGTTAAGAATTCTCTTTCAGATTCTCCTTGCTTAAATCCTTTGACATCTGATGCAGGGTTATACTTGATAATACCCTCTTTAATAGCTTCTCTTAAACATGCTTTTACCTTATTAAAGTACGAATAACAAGAATTTTGAGATAAAGGCTGATTACTTTTTGTTTTCGCCGTATGCTTTAAATAATATTTAAAACTCTCTAACCACTTAATATCTATATCCTTAAAAAGAACTACATCTCCATTGAATTTAATTAAATGCTTTAAAACACTATCCCAGTTACCATAATTTCCAGTAGATTGATTATAGCGTTCTTCAGTTTTCTTGGAAAAATATGTGATGAAGTTTTTATTCAAGTTCTCTGTAGTAGAATTAGAAAACCCATGTTCTTCATGTTGAATCTCTAAAAACTTTTTTGAACGAATACTCTCCGCTAACAATAATGTCTTTTTATTATGAGCCCTTTCTTTTGAAGTTTTTGGTGTTGAGTAAATATAAAGGCTTAGCGATTCCTTTTTACGTTTTTGATTAGCTTTTGGTAGGTAATAATCCAGAAATAAACTTTCTTGACCATCTTTCTTTTTTCGTTTTCTAATTGATACATTCATGTGACAAAATTTTGTACCGTTTTGTACCGCAAACAAAAAAAGGTACAAATACGAGACAAAAATAGCCAAAAAAAGACAAACACACAAAAAGTAAATTTTTGAAAATAAATATAATTATTTGTTTTTCAATTATTTATATTGTTGTAATTTGATGCAGTTTGCGCTAGTTACTTCCCGATACAAAAATTAGCAAAAATATTACCCAGCAGATCATCAGAAGTAATTTCACCTGTGATCTCTCCAAAGTGATAGAGTGCCTGTCGGATATCTATCGCCAGTAAGTCTCCAGACAGACCTGTTTCTAAACCAATTTTAACCTTATCAATTTCTTCATAAGCTTTAAGAAGGGCATCATAATGCCGTGTATTGGTTACTATGGTTTCATTATTACGAAGTGCTCCGGTGTTTACAAAGTTGATAAACTTGGTTTTTAAGTCTTCAACACCTGTACCCTCTTTTGCGGATAATAGATGGATATTCGGAAATTCAGTGATGAGGCTTTTAACTTCAGATTCTGAAAGAGTGTCTATCTTGTTAGCAATAATCACTAAAGGTTTCTGAGGGTATTTGTTCTTGATCTTTTCGATCTCAATAGTTAAGGCAGATAGTTGATCTATATACGAGCTAGCATCAAATAAGTAAACCACAACCTGAGCTTGATCCATTTTTTCAAAGGTCTTTTTAATGCCTATTGTTTCCACAACATCTTCTGTATCTCTAATTCCGGCAGTATCAATAAAACGGAACCCTATCCCTCCTATAGAAATCTCATCTTCTATAGTATCTCTGGTTGTTCCGGCAATAGAGCTTACTATAGCGCGCTCTTCATTTAATAAGGCATTCAATAATGTGGATTTACCAACATTAGGCTCTCCTACTATAGCAATCGGAATTCCATTTTTGATCACATTTCCTACCGCAAAAGAATCTATGAGGCGTTTCAACACCAAGCCTATTTTATCAATGAGCGCCTTAAACTCTGAACGATCAGCAAACTCTACGTCTTCTTCCGAAAAATCAAGCTCAAGTTCAATTAATGACGCAAAATTCATGAGCTCTTGACGTAGCTTTTCAATTTCTGTAGAGAAACCACCACGCATTTGTTGCATGGCGATCTGGTGTGAGGCTTCATTATCACTCGCGATTAAGTCTGCAACAGCTTCGGCTTGACTTAAATCCAGTTTTCCATTTAGAAAGGCACGAAGGGTAAACTCACCGGCACTGGCCATGCGACAACCGTTTCTTAAGAACAACTGTATGATCTCTTGCTGAATATAAGGCGACCCGTGGCAAGATATCTCCACAACATCCTCACCTGTATAGGATTGCGGATTCTTAAATAGGCACACCAATACTTCATCTATGGTTCTTTTATCCTCTACGATATGTCCTAAATGCACAGTATGTGTATCCTGTTCTTCTAATACTTTACTATGAATTGACCTAAAAAACTGAGACACCAAACCAATCGCTGATTTGCCCGATAGACGGATCACAGCAATGGCACCACTTCCCGAAGGTGTGGCAAGAGCGACTATAGTATCATTAGTATGCATCACAAGAAATTTGCACAAAAATATTGCAAAATATATTAGCAGCAGAATCTCTGTCCTTTTGTTTTATGATTTAATTTACATTTAATACAGATATACTTTTGCACAACTTTATATATTTGTATTTGAAAATAAAACAAACTATGAAGCAATTATTTACAATTCTACTAGCGGCATTACTTGTAACATCATGCCAAGAAGAAGTAAAACGTACAGATTACGTCATTAATGGTAACGCAGAAGGTGTATATAATGGAATTCGTGTATTCCTTAAAGATGTCGATGAAAGAGGGCGTCAGGTCACATTAGATACTGCTATTGTTATGAACGAAGTGTTTACATTTCAGGGAGCAGTTACTGAGCCTAGTTTGCGATACATAAGTGTTAATGGTGTTCCCGGAGTATTACCAATTATGTTAGAGAATAAGGAATTGCAACTAAACATCGACAAGAAGATTTTAGCAAATTCTAAGTTCAGCGGATCAGCATCACATGATCTCATGATTGAGTATAATACTAAAATGAACGAATATAAAAGCAGTCTAAGAACGATAAACGATGCCTATAGTGAAGCTCAATTCCTTAGAGATACGGTAAAAGCAGAGTCTTATAAAGATGAGTTAAAAGTATTAAATGATCAAATAGTAGAATATCCAATGAACTTTGTGAAGTCTAATAAGGATAATTTTATGGTGATGAATATTTTTGATTCGCAATTACGTCTCAGAAATTTAGACTTAGATGAAATTGTAGAGGTTTTTGATGGGCTTTCTGACGAGTTAAAAAACTCTGAAAAAGGGACTGAAATCAAACAGAAAATTAACGCCCTAAAATTAAAGGCAGAGCGAGAGAAGTCTACTCAAGTTGGTGCTGTAGCGCCAAGTTTCACAGCTCCAGACCCTGATGGTAAAATGATTGCCTTAAACGATATTAAAGGTAAAGTAACTATTGTCGATTTCTGGGCTGCATGGTGTGGCCCATGCCGTAGAGAGAATCCTAATGTGGTGAATGTATATAATAAATATCACAACAAAGGTTTAGAGATTATTGGTGTGTCTTTAGATGGTACGCGTAACCAGAGAGATCCTAAAGCCGCTTGGTTAAAAGCTATAGAAGATGATAAGTTAACCTGGCATCAGGTATCTAACCTAAGCTATTTCAATGACCCTGTTGCTAAAGCCTATAACATCACAGCAATACCGGCTACATTTATTCTGGATGAATCCGGTAAGATCGTTGCTAAAAACCTTAGAGGTCCAGCCTTAGAACGAAAAATTGCAGAATTACTGTCTGAATAAAAATTAAAGCCTTCTACTTAGAAGGCTTTTTTAATTTAAGAGAGTTTTCCCATTTTATACATTACGAATAGAATCACTATAGGTATGGCCAAAATACCTACATGTATTAAATCGGTTTCAAAAATTTCCGGATCAAGGATCAAGGTGACAACATAACCTCCCACAGCACCTCCGAAGTGCGCGTCGTGACCAATGTTCCCTATTCTATTTTTCATACCGTAAATAGAATATAATAAATAACCTATACCAAAGACATAGCCAGGGATTGGGATAGGGACAAAAAACATGTATAAGCTCATGTCTGGTTGTAATAATATAGCCGCATACAAAATACCTGTAACAGCTCCACTAGCTCCTACAGCACTATACCAATACTCTTCCTTGTGAAAATATAACGATAATAAGTTTCCGAATATTAAGCTTGCCACATATATTATGATGAAGTTGACACTACCCAATTCAACAATAACAGCATCAGCAAAAAAGTATAGTGTAATCATGTTAAACAAGAGGTGTGTTTCATTGACATGAAGGAATCCTGAACTGAACATTCTGATCTGATCACCTCGCCGTATCGCACCGATATTAAACTTATAGCGTTCAAAGAACATTCGATCATTAAATCCTTTCAATGAAGCAATAACATTAGCCGCAATGATAATAACAGTGACTACACTTAAATTCATACTAAACTATAACTAATGATTTAATTATAACATATATTTGCTGCTGCAAAACTAATAATATAATGCAACTAATAGTCTATTTATTGGCTTACCCAATACTTTTTTTGGTATCTATATTACCATTTAGGCTGCTATACCTTTTATCTGATATGGTATATGGTATTATATATTATATTATTGGTTACAGAAAATCTACAGTAAAAAGTAACCTTAAGCTTGTTTTTCCGGAGAAATCTGATGCTGAAATAAAGCGTATTACGAAACGCTTCTACCATCATTTATGTGACATGTTTCTGGAAATGATGAAAACCTTAAGCATTTCCAAGAAGTCATTAAATAAACGTTTTGTGGTTAAAAATCCTGAAGAGTTAAAACGTTTAGAGCAATTGGATAAAAGTGTCATCGTAATGTATGGTCATTATGCCAGCTACGAATGGTCGGTGGTGATGGAAAATTACTTCAGTTATGAAGGTTATGGAGTTTATAAGCGTATTAAAAATAAATACTTTGACCGACTAGTAAGACGAATACGCTCAAAGTATAATACTACAATGATCACCACGAGACAAACCCGACCAAAAATGATGGAGCTTAGTGCAGAGAACAAGCGTTATATGATCGGTTTTTTGAGTGATCAGTCACCTAAGTATAGCAAGACCAATAGCTACTGGACCGAATTTATGGGCATTAAAGTCCCCACATTTTCAGGAGCTGAAATACTCTCTAAAAAATTAGATTTGGCTGTAACATACCTGAAAATAAACAAGGTAAAGCGTGGCTATTATGAAGCTGAAGTAGTCACCTTAGCAGATTATCCTAAAGACATAGAGAATTATAAGATCACTGATCTTTTTCTTGAACATCTGGAAGGGCAAATTCGAAAGGCTCCTGAATATTACTTATGGACGCATAAGCGTTGGAAACACAGAGATAAGTCTAAAGACACTAATTAAAGTTTAAACCAAGAATCTATAGATGTTCCGCTATTAGAGTTTACTTTACTTTTGTGCACAAACTCATTCGTAGATTTCTGATAGTCATAATCCTTAGTCCATTCATCATGATGCTTGGCTAAGGCAATAATACTATCACATACATATGCTATTTCAGCATTGGTTGTTGTTGGGTGAATGGACATTCTGATCCATCCCGGCTTTCTAACGAGATCACCAATAGAAATCTCGTTCGTAAGTTCATGAGAGGTCTCATAATCAACATGGAGTAAGTAATGCCCATAAGTTCCGGCACAACTACACCCTCCCCTCGTTTGAATGCCAAAACGATCGTTAAGAAGTTTAACCCCAAGATTGTAATGCAAATCATCAATATAAAACGAGATAACACCTAGACGATCTTGATGCTGACCGGCTAGTATGTTGATATTCTTTACGGGCTTTAGTTTTTCAAAAACAAAAGAAACGATCTCATGCTCACGCTTTAAGATCATATCCACGCCCATCTGTTCTTTCAACTTAATAGCTAAAGCCGTTTTTATCGTCTGCAAGAACCCAGGAGTACCTCCATCTTCGCGCTCTTCAATATTATCAATATACTTATGTTCACCCCAAGGGTTGGTCCAACTTACGGTACCACCACCCGGACAATCAGGGATCATATTATTGTAAAGTTCCTTGTTAAAAACCAATACACCACATGTTCCCGGTCCTCCAAGAAACTTATGTGGCGAAAAGAAAATAGCATCGAGATAGGCCTCTGGATCTTCCGGATGCATATCTATATCTACATACGGTGCAGAGCATGCAAAGTCTACAAAACAAACACCTCCGTGTTGGTGCATCAGTTTTGCAATATCATGATGTGGCGTCTGTATTCCGGTGACATTAGACCCACCGATCACAGAAGCTATTTTTAATGTACACTCCTTGTATTGATCTAGAAGTTTTTCTAAATTCTTTAAGCTAAACAAACCATCTTTACCAGGCGGAATAACCTCAACTTTAGCTATGGTCTCCAACCATGACGTCTGATTAGAGTGGTGTTCCATGTGAGTCACAAAAACTACCGGACGAATCTCATCAGGAATATCTGTAAACTTTCTCAGGTTCTCCGGGACTTTAAGTCCTAAAATTCTTTGAAACTTATTTACCACACCCGTCATACCATTTCCAGACACGATCAACACATCATCTTCATTAGAATTGACATGTGTTTTAATAATCTCTCTGGCCTTATGGTAGGCCTTGGTCATTGCAGTACCGGAAACTGTAGTTTCTGTATGCGTATTGGCTACAAAAGGACCGAAATCATTAAGAAGTTTTTCCTCTATAGGTCTGTATAAACGCCCTGAAGCTGTCCAATCGGTATATATGATCCTCTGTTCTCCAAAAGGAGAAATAAAGGTTTGATCGTAGCCGATGATATGCTTACGAAATTCGTTAAAATAAGCTTCAAGTTCACTTAACTTTGCTGTTCTATGTGACGATGTAGTCTGCAATACGTCTAGATTTAGGCTCTAAAAATACTAAATATTAGCCAGAGCTTTGATTTCAGAGATGATTTTGTCAGCCAATTGATCAGCTTCATCCTGACTAGAAGCTTCAGTATATATTCTTATAATAGGTTCAGTATTACTCTTACGTAAGTGCACCCAGCTGTTAGCAAAATCAACTTTAACACCATCTACTGTACTGATATGTTCATCACTGTATTTTTCTGCCATGCTTTTCAAGATACCATCAACATCAAGGCTAGGGGTTAGCTGAATTTTATTCTTACTCATAAAGTAATTAGGATATGATGCTCTAAGAGCACTAACAGCCATTTTCTTTTCTGCTAATAAACTTAAAAATAAAGCCACACCAACTAAGGCATCTCTTCCGTAGTGTAATTCAGGATAAATAATCCCACCATTACCTTCACCACCTATAACGGCATTATTCTTTTTCATCAACTCAACCACATTCACCTCCCCAACGGCACTTGCCTCATAACTACCACCATGAGATTTGGTGACATCGCTCAACGCTCTTGTAGAGCTCATATTGCTAACCGTATTACCAGGTGTCTTACTCAATACGTAATCTGCACAAGCCACTAAAGTATATTCTTCACCAAACATTTCACCCTTCTCATCCATAAAAGCCAAGCGATCAACATCCGGATCTACAACAATTCCAAAATCGGCATTTTCTTTTACGACTTCAGCGGATAGATCTGTTAAATGTTCCTTGAGTGGCTCTGGGTTATGAGGAAAGTGTCCTGTAGGGTCACAATAGAGTTTTACAGCATGTACACCTAATCGTTCTAATAGCAATGGTATGGCAATACCGCCTGTAGAATTCACGCCGTCCACAACTACCTTAAAGTTAGTCTTTTCAATTGCTTCTTTATTGACTAACGGTAATTTTAAGATCTCATCAATATGCATATCGATGTATGCCTGATTTTTAGTGATCTTACCAAGGTCATCCACCTCAGCAAATATCATAGCATCCGATTCAGCAATTTCTAGAATACGTTGTCCTTCTGCGCCACTTAAAAATTCACCTTTAGCATTTAATAACTTTAAAGCATTCCATTGTTTCGGATTATGGCTAGCGGTTAAGATTATACCGCCATCTGCATGTTCCATAGGAACAGCGACCTCTACTGTTGGCGTCGTAGATAGTCCAAGATCAATCACATGAATCCCTAATCCTACTAGTGTTTGCATCACTAAACTCTGTATCATATCTCCGGACAGACGTGCATCTCTCCCCACTACAACTCTGTAGTTTTCCTTATTGCGTTGTTCCTTAAGCCATGTGCCATAAGCAGCTGCAAACTTTACAGCATCAATAGGGGTTAAATTGTCTTCTACAGTTCCTCCGATAGTGCCTCGTATACCAGAAATAGATTTTATAAGTGTCATATGATCGATTTTTCGCAAATATACTTAGTTAATCGTATTTTATTATTATGAATTTGTAAATTCGAACAATGAACTTTTTAGCCCATATATTTCTTTCCGGCGATCATGAACTAATTACCCTTGGAAACTTTGTTGCCGATGGGATAAGAGGAAAAAAATACAAAGACTATCCCGTCGAAATGCAAGTGGGTATTTTACTCCATAGAGAAATAGATACATTCACCGATGCACATCCTATAGTGAGGCAAAGCACCAAGCGCTTACATAAAAACTACAGCCACTATAGCGGTGTTATTGTAGACATTTTCTATGATCATTTTTTGGCTAAGAATTGGAATGATTATGAAACAGAAAACTTGGAAAGCTACGTTCAAAATTTCTATAAAAGTATAGAAGATCATTTTGATCTTATGCCAAAGCGTTTTAAAGATCTAACACCCCATATGATCAATGGGGATTGGTTATATAGTTATAGAACCATTGAGGGCATTCAAAAGGTATTAAATGGTATGAATCGGAGAACGGGCAATAAGTCCAAAATGAATGAAGCTACAAAAGAACTACATCAATATTATACAGAGTTTGAAAATGAATTTAAAGCATTTTTCGAACTCTTAATTCAGCATAGTAGCGAAGTCAAAGCGCGACTCATTAAAGCATACAATATATGATAAGACAATACCTATACCTCATTGTATTGGTCTTTACAGTCATTGGCTGTAAAAAAGGCAACATCCCATCTGAACCTAAGACAGAAAAAAGAGGTTTAATTTCTAAGAATGCCATGGTGGTTAGCGCCCGAAAAGAAGCTTCCGAGATTGGAATTCAGATATTAAAACAAGGAGGTAATGCTTTTGATGCTATGATGGCTACCGAAATGGCCTTAGCAGTGGCATACCCTTATGCAGGAAATTTGGGAGGTGGTGGATTTATGATCTATCGCTTAAATGACGGAGAAATAGGCGCGCTGGATTACAGAGAAAAAGCACCTTTAGCTGCATCAAAGGATATGTACCTAGATGCTGATGGCAATATCATTAAGAATAAGAGCACCGTTGGGGCCTTGGCCATTGGAGTTCCCGGAACTATAGCAGGCATTTTTGAAGCACAACAACGCTTTGGAAAATTAAGTATAAAAGACATTCTTCAACCTGTGATTGAGCTAGCTAATAAAGGCTATGTCATTACAGAACAGCAACAAAAGCGATTCAACAATTATGATAGCATCTTTAAAGCAGTGAATCGTAAAGACATATTATTCGGAACCACCTCCCAAGCTGGTGATACTATTGCTAACCCTAGTTTAGCAAAAACTTTAGAACGTATTGCTAACAATGGTCGTGATGAGTTCTACAAAGGTGAAACAGCAAAAATGCTTGTGGCGTTTTTACAATCGCATGGAAGTATTATTACGCTTGAAGACCTATCAAAGTATGAGGCTAAGTGGAGAGACCCTATCATATTTCAGTATAATGATCTAAGAATAATTTCTATGTCTCCACCGTCTTCAGGAGGTATTTGTTTGAATCAGATCATGACCATGATAGAGCCCTTTGATTTAGAGGACTATGGCCATAATAGCTTAAAAACCATTCAGGTATTAGTGGAAGCTGAAAAAAGAGCTTATGCGGACCGCAGTTATTATTTAGGGGATCCGGATTTTGTAGACATTCCAACAGAAACACTTACCAGCTCATTGTACTTGCAGGAACGCATGTCTGATTTTTCTTTTGATAAACCTACACCCGTAGATAGCATATCTCATGGGGGAATTGTTGGCTATGAAAGTGAAGAAACCACCCACTACTCTATTGTAGATCAGTACGGAAATGCCTTAGCAGTAACCACCACACTCAATGGCGGTTATGGCTCTAAACTTTACGCCGATGACCTCGGTTTCTTTTTGAATAATGAGATGGATGACTTTAGCAGTAAACCCGGCGTCCCAAATTATTATGGTCTCATTGGTGCAGAAGCCAATAGTATAGCTCCTGAAAAACGTATGTTAAGTTCCATGACACCTACTATTGTTGAAAAAGACAATCAGTTACTGATGACTCTGGGCACACCCGGTGGCTCAACTATAATCACTTCAGTATTACAAACTATTTTAAATGTGGAGGAGTTCGGTTTAACCATGCAAGAAGCTGTAAATGCACCACGATTCCATAACCAATGGTTACCTGATGAAATCCGAATGGAACCTAACAGTTTCGATAAAGACATTATCAAGCAATTAGAAGCCTTAGGCTACAAAATCAATGAAAAACGCTCACCAATTATAGGAAAGGTTGATGGTATTCTCATACTAGAAGATGGGCGTCTAGAAGGCGGTGCAGACCGTCGTGGTGATGACACTGCTGTAGGCTACTAAGAATTCGTATCTTTAATGTCCAAAACTAAAATATCCTAACAACCAAAATATAAAACAACA
Organism: Winogradskyella sp.; assembly: GCA_965230605.1. GTDB lineage: Bacteria > Bacteroidota > Bacteroidia > Flavobacteriales > Flavobacteriaceae > CBDDLD01. The sequence continues at coordinate 1,895,240 of CBDDLD010000004.1, forward strand.
TGAAGTATGCATTATCCGTGGTAGCGTTCATGGCGACGCTCTGCATCTCAGCACAAGGCACAAAGCTGTTACGTCAGCCCACTTTATCGAATAATGAAGTGGTTTTTGTTTACGCCAATGACTTATGGAAAGCCCCTCTAACCGGAGGAACAGCAGTACGATTAACAAGTGATGATGGCTATGAGTTCAGTCCACATTTCTCTAATGATGGTAGCACCATTGCTTTTTCAGCACAATATGATGGCAATCTCGATGTTTACACCATCCCTGCATCAGGTGGTGAACCAAAACGCCTTACCTATCACCCAAGTGGAGATATCGTCCAAGGTTGGACTCCGGAGGGTGATGTACTCTTTAGATCAAGTAGAGAGGGCAGACCGACTCAAACCAACAAGTTCTTTTCGGTATCACCAAAAGGTGGATTACCAAAAGCTTTAGATATTCCAAGGGCGGCCTTTGGTGAGATCTCAGCAGATGGGAAACATATTGCCTACACACCTATTACAGGTTGGGATCCGGAATGGCGTAACTACAGAGGTGGTCAGGCCATGCCGATCTGGATTGTTGATATGAAAACCAAAGATCTAATCAGGACGCCACAAGTAGATAAGGAAAGACACTTAGACCCTGTATGGCACAATGGTGTGGTGTATTATTTGTCTGAACGTGATTATACGAGTAATATATGGTCATTCGACCCTAAAACTAAGACCGAAAAGCAAGTGACGTTCCACAAAAAGTTTGATGTCAAATCTTTAGATGCTAACGCTAACGGCATTGCTTACGAGCAAGGCGGACAAATCCATTTATTAAATCCGGAAACGGGGGCTTCAAGACCTATCGTGATCACAGTTAAAGCAGACCTTAATTTTTCAAGACCGCGTTGGGAAAATGTTAGTGCTAATAACCTATCTAACCCTAACTTATCTCCAAAAGGCAAGCGTGCCATATTCGAATACCGAGGTGAGATATTCACAGTGCCTAAAGAGAATGGTACATGGAGAAACCTAACCAATTCTCCCGGAGTAGCAGATCGTGCTCCAATCTGGTCACCAAAGGGTGATCGCATTGCATGGTTCTCTGATGCTAGTGGCGAATATCAAATGGTTATTGCAGATCAGAATGGAGCTAATAAGGAAACGATCAAACTCCCTAACCAAACATTCTACTTCCAACCCGATTGGTCTCCGGATGGTAAACACATCGCCTACACGGATACGGATTACAACATCTGGGTTGTGAATCTAGAAACTAAAAAAGCGGTAAAAGCAGATACGGATAGTTACGCACATCCTAATAGAGCCATGAATCCTGTTTGGTCTCCAGACAGTAAATGGATTGCTTATGCTAAGCAAAATAAGAGTCATTTCAAGTCTGTATTTGCCTATAATGTAGATACTAAGAAAGTGATTCAAGTCACTGACCCTATTGCTGATGCCATATCACCGGTATGGGATGCTTCAGGAAAATATCTATATACGCTTGCGAGTACCAACTATGGTTTACAAAGTGGTTGGTTAGATATGAGTTCTTATGATCCTCAAGTGACGAGAAGTCTTTATACTATAGTGTTAAGTGCCTCTGGTGAAGCTCCTAACCTACCAAAGACTGATGAAGAAGAAACAAAATCTAAAGAAAGTGGTAATGGTGATGAGAAAAAGAAAGATGATAAATCAGTAACGGTTACCATTGATGAAAATGGCCTATTTGATAGAGCCATAGCTATGACATTACCATCGCGTAATTATGTTGCACTTATAAAAGGTCCAAAACACCATGTCTTTGTAGCTGAAGCTGTACCAAATACACCCGGACTTAAGATTCACGATTATGACGTTGCCAAGCAAAAAGCTACGGATTATGCTAAAGGCGTATCGCAAATGGTGGCTTCAGAAGATCGTAATTCTGTACTCATCTATCAAAATAGAAGTTGGGTGTTGAACAGTAGTAAATCACCTGTAAAACCAGGAAAAGGAAGACTGAAAACCAACCTTAAGATAAAGCTAGACCCTAAAGCAGAGTACCATCAAATCTTTAAAGAAGGTTGGCGATTTATGAGAGACTTCTTATACGTTGATAATGTACATGGTGCACCATGGGATGATGTTTACAAATGGTACTCCCCATGGATCAACCACGTGAGACACCGTACCGACCTTAACTATGTTGTCGATATCATGAGTGGTGAAGTTGCTATTGGACACTCCTATGTTTCAGGAGGTGATATGCCAAATCTCGATTTTGTACCTGTAGGTTTATTAGGTTGTGACCTTGAAGCCTCAAAAGGCTATTATCAAATTACTAAGATCTATGGTGGTGAACGCTGGAACCCTAACCTAAATGCACCTCTGGCATTACCAGGTATAGATGTGAATGAAGGCGACTATTTATTAGCGATCAATGGACAAGAATTGACTTCTGATATTAATCCGTATAGTCTACTAGAGCAAACTTCAGGACGCAATATTACAATTACCGTAAATGATAAAGCATCAATGACAGATTCCAGAACCGTTCTGGTGAAACCTATTGGTAACGAACGTGGTCTAAGAACCATCGACTGGGTAGAAAGCAATCGTCGTAAAGTCGACGAAATGTCTAATGGTAAATTGGCTTATATCTACGTGCCTAATACTGGTGGTGGCGGATTCACATCGTTCAACCGCTATTATTTTTCTCAGCAGGACAAGAAAGGTGCTGTAATTGATGAGCGTAACAATGGTGGTGGATCAGCAGCAGACTATATGATCGATATCATGTCGAGAGAACTCTTCGGATACTTTAACAGTAAAGCTAACGACAACCGTCCATGGACAACACCAATGGCCGGTATTTGGGGTCCAAAAGTAATGCTGATCAATGAGCGCGCAGGCTCTGGTGGTGACCTTTTACCTTACATGTTTAAAATGAAAAACATCGGACCACTTATCGGTACCAGAACCTGGGGTGGGCTCGTAGGAACATGGGACACACCACGCTTTATAGACGGTGGTCGTATGGTAGCACCTCGTGGTGGATTCTATGATGTTAACGGCCAATGGGCTGTTGAAGGTGAAGGTATCGCTCCGGATATTGAAGTAATACAAGAGCCTAAGCAAACTGTCCAAGGGAATGACCCTCAGTTAGAACGCGCTGTTAGAGAGGCACTAGAGCTCCTTAAAAAAGAAGAGTTCCAGTTAAAACCTGAACCGGCACCTCCTATTCGCTGGAAACGCCCTAAAGGCTATAAAAACGATAAGTAATACATGAAACTACTGGATGTTGTAATCCTAACGGATCATCGCTATTTAAAGGATAGCGATGATCCATATAAACATAATGTCTTTCTTGAAGACCAACTCGTAGCCGAAGCACTTAAAGAAAAAGGGCTTGTTATAGATCGAAAAGCATGGGATGATTCCAATATGGATTGGAGTAGCACTAGAGCTATCCTATTCAGAACAACCTGGGATTATTTTGATCGCTTCGATGAATTTTCCGATTGGCTAAGTCGTGTGTCGCAAGAAACCCTATTGATCAATTCAGAGCAGCTCATACGCTGGAGCATCGATAAGCATTACCTCATAGACCTTAAAAATCAAGCCGTGCATATTGCTGAAACGCTATTCATCGAAATCGGAACGTCGACCACGCTCAAAGCACTTCATGAACAAATGGGCTGGACACATACCGTTTTAAAACCTTGTATTTCGGGAGCTGCACGACATACCTATAAGCTAGATAAGGAGAATATAGAAGCACATGAAGCCGTATTTAAAACCTTGATCCAACAGGAAGCAATGATGCTTCAGCCCTTTCAATATCAAATTGTAGAACAGGGTGAAGTGTCCATGATGGTTTTCAATGGCACCTTCACGCATGCCATTCTTAAAAAAGCCAAGGCAGGTGATTTTAGAGTTCAAGATGATTTTGGCGGCTCTGTACATGACTATACACCAACCCAAGAAGAGATTGTATTTTCTGAACAAGCAGTTAAGGCTTGTCCTGAGTTACCATTATATGCAAGAGTTGATATATTTACAGACAATTCGGGTAAATTAGCAGTATCCGAATTAGAGCTCATTGAACCTGAGCTCTGGTTTAGGAACTGTAAGGATGCAGCACATGAGCTCGCTAAAGGCATTGCAGCACATTTAAACACACTAGTATAAATTAAAAGAGATGGCAAAGAAGTCAAGAGCTAAACGTATTTTAAAGATCATAGGCGGTGTCATCATTTTCTTTACACTCCCTTCCCTATTGTTTTTTGGTTTCCTGTACCTCAAATACGATGAAGATCTACCCACAGGCCAACAAGGCATTGAAGCTGATGCATTGGCTCAAAAGATGCTCAATGTACTAGATCATGATGCCTACAAAGCCACAGATTATATTGAATGGACCTACGAGAACCGCCATCATTTTAAATGGTTCAAATCTGAAGATCGCTGTGAAGTGTATTGGAAAGATTTTAAGGTAAATCTCGATCTTAAAAACCTAAGCAATTCTAATGTTTTTGTTGCTGATCAAAGTTATAATGGTGTGGAAAAACAAAAACTCATTGAAAAAGCTGAAGCCTATTTTAATAACGATTCCTTTTGGGTAGTAGCACCTTACAAAGTCTTTGATCCCGGAACCGAACGTCGATTAGTTACTACCGAAGCTGGTAAAAAAGCACTACTGGTTACCTACACCAAAGGTGGTACAACACCAGGCGACTCATACCTTTGGCATTTAGACGATACCGGTAAACCTGAAGGTTATCAGATGTGGGTGGATATTCTGCCTATACAAGGGCTGTACTCCAGTTGGAGCGATTGGACCACCACGGAAAGCGGCGCACAATTACCAACCTTTCATAAGCTGTTGTTCTTAGGCTTACAGATTGATGGATTAAAAGGGCAATAACAATCTTTATAATGAAAGTATATGCAAGAATTAAAAAGGTATTGGCTTGAATTCGATAATAGAGAAAAACTTCCTACTGGATTAATTCTAGGTTGTGGGATTACAGCATACAATCGTGATGATGTTCTTTTAATATTAAAAAAAAATGTTTTTAAAAAAGATAGTATCTGTAATCCGATATTAATAATCGAGAATGTAAATATAAGTAATTTAGACCAGAATCATGTTATACCAAATATGTTACCTTCAAGTAACAGAGGTGTTTGGTTTCCTATGGGTTATAATAACTAATTATTACTATGAAATATAAAAACCAGCTGATTTATATTATTGAACAAGTTTTAAACTATAGAGATGATAAACAATTAGACATAGACGAATTTTTCATGGAAATACATGAAAAACATGGTTCTGCAATATTTGAAAGTGATGATTATTTGGGGGTATTATATACATTCTTGGATTTTATCATTGATGCAAAAAATCATTCATTTAAAAATTTATCAATAAACCCATACTACAGCTACGAGTCAGGTATTAATGATTTGAATACAGTATTAATGATTTGAATACAGTATTAATTGCCTTAAAAAATGATTCTCTTAAATCAGATCATGAGATTTTCATTCTTTGGAGAAAATTATTCTTGAAATAGGCTCCATCTCATTTTAGCATTTTTTTAAATCCATAAACTACTAACAAATAAGCCGTAGCGTTTATATTTGTAGCTTCAAATTAAGACCTATGGCCCAAGACAAAGGATTTGAGAGCAATGCTTTAATAGACCGACTTCCAAAACATCTGAAGCAATTCATAAAACCTCAAGACTATGAGGATTACACGCCTATAAACCAAGCGGTGTGGCGTTATGTAATGCGTAAGAATGTGGACTATTTGGCTAAGGTCGCTCACGAATCTTATGTGGATGGATTGGCACAAACGGGTATTGAGATCGATCAGATTCCAAGCATGTATGGTATGAACCGTATCCTTAAAAAGATCGGCTGGGCAGCTGTTGCAGTGGATGGCTTTATACCACCTAATGCCTTTATGGAGTTTCAAGCCTATAAGGTTTTAGTGATTGCTTCAGACATTCGACAATTAGAAAATATTCAATACACGCCTGCACCAGACATCATTCATGAGGCAGCAGGGCATGCACCAATTATTGCGAATCCGGATTATGCGGAATATTTAAGACGTTTGGGAGATCTTGGTGCTAAGGCCATTCTATCGCGTCATGATATAGACCTCTATGAAGCAGTGCGTAAGCTCTCTATACTCAAAGAAGCCGAAGGCACGCCTCAAGAAGATATTGATGCTGCTACCAAAGCCGTAGAAGTACTTCAAAATATGGAAGTAGAGCCTTCCGAAATGTCACAAATAAGAAACCTGCAATGGTGGAGTGTTGAATACGGTCTTATAGGGACTACTGACGACCCTAAAATTTATGGTGCCGGACTACTTTCATCCATAGGTGAAAGTAAATGGTGTATGCAAAATTCAGTAGCCAAACTCCCCTATTCTATTGATGCTGCGGAACAAAGCTTTGATATTAGCCAACCGCAACCACAACTCTATGTGACCCCTGATTTCTCCTATTTGATGGAGGTATTGGAAGAATTTGCAGAAACCTTGAGCTTGAGAAAAGGTGGTAGCAATGGCGTTCAAAAGCTGATCGATTCTAATATGGTAGGTACCATAGAATTAAGTACCGGATTACAGATCTCCGGGAAGTTTTCGAGAGTCATTAAGAATGACAATAATGAGGTGGTTTATTTCAATACTGAAGGCCCCACAGCATTGGCCTACCGTGAGAAAGAATTAATAGGTCATGGTATCGACAATCACCCGAATGGATTTAGCTCACCACTAGGAAAACTTAAAAAGATCAACTTGGCTATTGAAGATATGGGACCTTACGACCTTAAAGCCTATAACTTCTATGATGGTAAGTGGTTGTCTTTTGAATATGAAAGCGGTGTCACCGTACAAGGGATGAACGTTACTGGGATTAGAAACATTCAGGGAAAACTCATGCTTATCCAATTAGAAGACTGTACGATCACTTATGGTGATGAAGTGCTCTACAAGCCTGAAGACGGTATCTATGATATGGTGGTTGGGAAAGAGATCATCTCGGCCTTTGCCGGGGCGGCGGATCCGGAATCGTTTCCAAATCTTTATGAAGCTTCACAAACACTGACCATAAAGCCTGAAAAATCAGAAGCCGCAAAACACTTAGAAAACTTATACCAACAAGTTAGAGATTTAAGGGAGGGTAATAGTGCAGACGATTCACAATTAAAGACCATTTTTGATCAGATCAAAACCAATTATTCTGAAGATTGGTTATTGGCCATAGAACTGTTTGAGTTGGCAAAAGATGCAGCTTTAAAAACTGAAATTGAAGCGTATTTACTAGAGCTTGGCAAAGCGTCTCCTAAGCTAGAAACCTTGATTAAAGAAGGTATCGAATTAGCAAATAATTAATTTACTTACTTCGCTGTCCTACAAATTGTTGTGTCTTTAACTTAAACAATACATTGAAGGTTGTTAAGCTGCCATAACTACGTGTAATATACTGTTGTAGATCAAACTTTTCTTGCTCACTCAAGCTACTACTATTGATCTTCTGTTCCATAACACGCAGACGGTCTCTTACCATTGTGATTTTATGGAAAAATGTATCGATCGGAAGTTCTTTAGATTGTAATCCCGGCTCACCTGGTTCCATAATAAGTCTACCGCCTTTCCATTTATCGGCAATAGCTACGACTTCTGAAACATCGCTATACTTTTTTAGAATATCGCGAAGGCTCTTTTCCACTTCATAGAAGCTTACAGTATCTACATCATCTTCAGCAGCTTCTATAACTTCAAATTCTTCATCTAATTCTAAAGTCTCTAAACCTTTATCAATAAATGTCACCCAGTAGTGTCTTGAAGTCACATTAGTAACTACTCCTTTTCCGTAATCTCTATGATTGATTCTTGAACCTATACCTAATAATTTCATCCCTATTAATTTTAGCAACACAAGTATAACAATAAATCATTTGCGAATCCACAGAATCATATAGTTTTGTTAATGGTATTTGTAAAATGTACAATTTTTTAAAACTTACATAACAGTAAATCAATCTACTAAACTATGTTAGCAAGAATAACCCTCGTATTATTAGTGGTATTTACCACTTATTCCTGTCAATCTCAAGAAGAACAAAAACAACAATGTCCGTTTCCCAATCAAATACAAGCTGTTTATGATGACTGTGGTATTATTGAAGTCCCTAACGATTATAACGATCCTTCAAAAGGTACAACATCACTAGCCTACATCGTTATTAAATCTAAAAGCCCCAACCGAAAGCCAGATCCTGTGGTATTTATACAGGGTGGTCCAGGAGGAAGTGTATTGCCTTTAGCTAATGTCTACAGCCAAATCAATATTGATAGAGATAGAGATTACATCCTTTACGACCAGCGAGGTATCGGCTTCTCAGATGAGATATGTCCGGGGTTAAGTGCTGAGTTATTAGACGTCATGGCCATGAACTTGTCTGTAGAAGATGAATTTAAAGAGCTACAAAAGCGCATAAAAGAATGTGAGTCTGTATTAGCCAAAGACGCTACACGTTTTAGTACCGACGTCAATGCTAAAGACCTTGATCAATTAAGAAAGCATTTAGGGTACAAACAACTTAATCTCTTTGGAGGCTCATATGGCACACGATTAGGCCTAGAATATATGCGTCAGTTTCCTGATCATGTCCGTAGTTCTGTGCTATCCGGCCTATTTGGTCCAAATATCAGAATGTATGATAATCTTCTCACAGACTTTCACAACTCTATAAAGAAAATGTTCAAGGCTTGTGAAAGCGATAGTACCTGTAATACAAAATACCCTAATCTAAAAGATGATTTTTACGAAGTGTATAGTAGTTTAGACAATACACCCATAACATTAGAGTCTAATGGAAATAACTTCACCGTAAACACACAAGACTTCCTACTTATTGTACACCAGTTTATGTACAACGAGCATACGATTGTTGAAGTTCCAGGACTTATAAATAGCATGAAAAATAAGGAATATGGAGCATTGCAAGATGCCGTCAATACGTTTCTGTTTCGAATTAGGATGATAAATCTCGCAGTGTATTGGTCAATTATGCAATCAGATGAAAGCCATCACAATAATACTAAAAGGCTATATGAAGATGCCAGGAAGAATCCAAAGTTAAAATCCGGATTAAGTCTTTTTGCTGTAGATCTTGATGTCTATAAAGAATGGCCGGAAATGGATAAGAATGCTCAAAAGTTAACACCCGTAAACTTAGATATACCTACACTACTCATTAGTGGTGACTATGACCCAATTACACCTCCAAAAAATGCAAAAGGCATTGCTAAATACTTAAAGAACAGTCAAAACATAGTCTTCAAAAATGGTGGACATGTCCCAATAAATGCTTGTTTTTTTGGTATGGCTAAAGCTTTTTTAGACAATCCAAATTCGCCAGTAGATAGTGGTTGTTCAGATACTGCAATTCAAATCAATTGGGATTAATCAAATATTGAGGATTTATTAACATAGCATAACTGCTCTGACTTCATTTTTAGCCCTAAAATGAGTATTTTTGCAACTTTGCCAATTCATTCTTGGCATATCCATGCTATGACAAATTTTGAAGAACATATTGAAGTTAAAGGTGCTCGAGCCCACAACCTCAAAAATATTGATGTCACCATACCCAGAGAGCAACTCGTAGTTGTTACCGGATTATCCGGAAGTGGCAAGTCTTCTCTAGCTTTTGACACTATTTATGCAGAAGGTCAACGTCGTTATATTGAAACCTTTTCTGCCTATGCCAGACAGTTTTTAGGGGGGTTGGAACGTCCCGATGTGGATAAAATTGATGGCTTATCTCCGGTGATTGCTATAGAACAAAAAACAACCAGTAAATCACCAAGGTCAACAGTAGGGACCATCACAGAAATTTATGATTTCTTAAGGCTACTCTATGCAAGGGCCAGCGATGCCTACAGCTACAACACCGGCGAGAAAATGGTAAGCTACAGTGACGAGCAGATTAAAGCACTCATTTTAGAATCTTTTGAAGGGAAACGTATTAACGTCCTCTCTCCTATTGTACGATCTAGAAAAGGACATTATAGAGAGCTCTTTGAACAAATTGCAAAACAAGGCTTTGTTAAAGTAAGAACTGATGGTGAGATACGAGACCTTGAAAAGGGTATGAAGTTAGATCGGTATAAGACTCATGATATTGAAATTGTTATTGATCGTCTGAAAATTGATAGTACTCAAGATAATGACAAACGTCTATCAGAAACCATTAAAACGGCGATGTATCACGGCAATGACGTGCTTATGGTGATTGATCAAGATACAGAAGCTGTTCGTTACTTTAGTAGAAATCTGATGTGCCCAAGCACGGGCATATCTTACCCAAATCCGGAGCCAAATAATTTTTCATTCAACTCCCCAAAAGGCGCTTGCCCTAAATGCAATGGCATTGGAGAACTCTATGTAGTTAATGAGAGTAAGATTATTCCAGACGATAGCCTTTCAATCCAAAATGGCGCTCTAGCACCTCATGGTCCTCAAAAAAAGAGCTGGATATTTAAACAGTTTGATACCATAGCACAACGCTACAATTTCTCATTGAGTGATCCCTATAAATCCATCCCTGAAGAAGCTAAACAGATGATTCTTTATGGTGGTAAGGATAAGTTTTCCGTAGAAAGTAAAACTTTAGGCGTCACTCGCGATTATAAAATAGATTTTGAAGGGGTAGCGAACTTTATTGAGAGCCAGTACAAGTCCTCTGACTCAAAGTCATTAAAACGATGGGCTAAAGAGTATATGGATAAAATTCCATGTGACGAATGTGGAGGTTCACGTTTACGCAAAGAATCGCTATACTTCAAAGTAGATGGTAAAAATATCGCAGAACTCGTTAATATGGATATTGAAGAGCTTGCAAAATGGCTCGAAGGTATAGAAGAACGTTTATCTGAAAAACAACTAAAAATCTCTGAAGAGATCATCAAAGAGATTAGAAATAGAACACAGTTCCTCTTAGATGTTGGCTTAAACTACCTATCACTGAATAGAAGTTCAAAATCACTTTCGGGTGGCGAAGCACAACGTATCCGATTAGCTACACAGATCGGGTCACAGCTAGTCGGTGTATTATACATATTGGACGAACCCAGTATAGGACTGCACCAACGTGATAATGAAAAACTGATCAACTCACTAGTATCGTTGAGAGATGTAGGAAATTCAGTGATCGTAGTGGAGCATGATAAGGACATGATAGAGCGTGCTGATTATGTGATTGATATTGGTCCTAAAGCTGGTAGACACGGTGGAGAGATCATAAGTATTGGCAGTCCTGATGATCTATTGAAGCACGATACGCTTACTGCAGATTACCTCAACGGAAAGAAAGCTATAGAGGTTCCTAAAAAGCGCCGCAAGGGCAATGGAAAAGAACTGGTCTTAAAAGGATGCACGGGTAATAACCTTAAAAATGTGGATGTTACTTTCCCATTAGGAAAAATGATAGGCGTTACAGGGGTTTCAGGTAGTGGAAAGTCAACACTCATTAATGAAACATTATACCCAATCTTAAACGCGCATTACTTTAATGGTGTTAAGAAACCCATGCCTTACAAAAGCATTAAAGGTTTAGAGCATATTGATAAGGTTATAGACATCAACCAATCTCCAATTGGCAGAACACCAAGAAGTAATCCTGCCACGTATACTGGAACATTCAGTGAGATCCGAAGTTTATTTGCAAAAATACCTGAAGCAATGATTAGAGGGTATAAACCCGGTCGATTTAGTTTTAATGTAGCCGGAGGGCGTTGTGAGACTTGTCAGGGTGCCGGACTTCGTGTTATAGAAATGAATTTCTTACCTGATGTCTATGTGGAGTGTGAAACCTGTCAGGGGAAGCGTTTCAACAGAGAAACTTTAGAAATACGCTATAAAGGCAAATCTATCAGTGACGTCTTAAACATGACAATAGAAGAAGCTGTGGTATTTTTTGAGCATATTCCTAAAATCCATCGCAAACTAAAAACCATCGAAGATGTGGGCTTAGGATATATTACACTTGGGCAGCAAAGTACCACGCTATCCGGTGGTGAAGCACAGCGTATTAAGCTTGCTACCGAATTAAGTAAACGGGATACCGGAAATACATTCTACATCTTAGATGAACCTACTACTGGCCTACATTTTGAAGATATTAATGTCCTTATGAAAGTGCTAAATAAGTTAGCAGACAAAGGCAATACGGTTTTAATTATAGAGCATAATATGGATGTGATTAAAATGGTAGATCATATTATTGATATCGGTTATGAAGGTGGTAAAGGTGGTGGGAAGATAGTAGCCAAAGGCACTCCTGAGGAACTCATTAAAGATAAAAAGAGTTATACCTCGCAATTTTTGAGAAAAGAGTTAAATTAGATAACTAATAAAGGTTCTTAAATGGTAAGAGCTGAATATAAAAATATATGAGAAAAGAACATAAACACAAAGGATGGAATGAGATAAAAACCAATGATTCTTGGGCCATTTTTAAAATTATGGGCGAATTTGTGAATGGTTTTGAAAGTATGAGCAAGATTGGCCCTTGTGTATCCATTTTTGGTTCTGCCCGTACCAAACCTGGAGACGAATATTACACATTGGCTGAAAACGTGGCTAAGAAAATTGTAGAGCATGGCTATGGTGTGATTACCGGTGGTGGCCCCGGTATCATGGAAGCCGGTAATAAAGGGGCACATATTGCAGGTGGTACCTCTGTAGGGCTTAATATAGAGCTCCCTTTTGAACAACATGACAACCCATACATAGACTCAGATAAGAATTTAGATTTCGATTACTTTTTTGTTAGAAAAGTAATGTTTGTAAAATACTCACAAGGTTTTGTTGTAATGCCCGGTGGGTTTGGCACATTAGATGAGTTGTTTGAAGCCATGACATTGATACAAACTCATAAAATTGAAACGTTCCCAATCATATTAGTTGGCACCAATTTTTGGAGTGGTCTGATGGATTGGATAAAAGACACATTATTAGAATTAGGTAATATCAGCCCCAAAGATCTTGACCTATTTCATATAGTGGATACGGAAGATGAAGTTATTGAGATTTTAGATGATTTCTATAAGGAATATGATCTAAGTCCTAACTTCTAAACCCCACGCCCCCAACAATACTTATGAAATTTATAGGAAAACAAAGTGAAAAAGAAAATCATGGTTTTATGCATAGCTATGCTGTGCATGACCCAAACTAACGCCCAGGAAACGTTTAAGGTGATGTTTTATAATCTCCTAAACTATCCTAATGAAGATGCTATACCTAACAGAGAACAATATTTAGAAACTGTTCTTGCTGATTATCAGCCCGACCTGTTTATGGTCTGTGAGGTGAATACGCAAACCGGAGCAAACACGGTATTGGATATTACTAGGTCTAGCATAAATTCAAATTATCAAATGGCTACATATGTCAACAATACCTCTGATGATTTAGGGAGTGATCAAAACAACCTTCAGAATATGCTGTATTACGACAGTTCAAAATTTATTCTTGAAAGCCAAACAGAGGTAACCACCGACCTCAGAGATTTCAATGTGTATGTATTAAAGCTTAATACTACTGATCAGGCAACCAATCCTATCCGTTTTCATGCGGTTGTATGCCATTTAAAAGCAGCCACAGGATCTAGCAATGTGCTACGCCGTTTTCAAATGGTACAGGAGCTTCAAACCTATTTAGAGACTTTACCCGCTGACACTAATGTCCTTTTAGCCGGTGACCTGAATATATACACTGCTACTGAATCAGCATTTCAAGAGTTATTAGATGTTACCAACAACATCACTTTTGCAGACCCTGCAAATCGTGTTGGTAGCTGGAGTAATAATACTAGTTTTCTTGATGTATTTACGCAATCTACAAGAACACAATCAGGATTAGGAGGTGCAGCCGGAGGGTTTGATGATCGGTTTGATTTTATTCTTACTTCAGAAAATATGCTTTCAACTGCTGACATAACATATGTAGATGACTCCTATCAGGTTTTTGGTAATAATGGGAATTCATCATGTTATAATAGTGCAATAAATTCATCCGATTGTGCCGGATCTACATATTCTTTTGCAATTAGAGATGCGCTACACAATTTTAGCGACCATCTTCCCGTTACACTTTCATTAGAGGCTAATGCAACACTAAGTACAGAAGATGTGGAGCGCTCTAATGCATTGCTATTAAAAGAAAATATTGTCAGTTCTGAACTTACCATAATTGATCCTTCGCTTAAACTATTAAACGAAGACTTGGTCATATATAACGATATGGGACAAAAAATTAAATCCTTTACCGTTAATGCTCAAGGCACATTTAGTATGGATATTTCTGAATTGCCTAATGGCCTTTACATTTTAGCAATCCCTAACTTAAATATTAACCCGGTTAAATTTATAATCGCTGATTGATTAGAAAACTATTCATATGTATCGCTTTATGCATCTCTGGTCTAAACATTAATAGCCAAAACGCCATTAATGTTAAGGCTAATATTGATGTAGATACAAAGACCATTAACATTGATCAAAGTATCGTATACAAGAATACGTCAAAGGATACCTTATACACCATATTCTTAAATGACTGGAACAATAGTTATGCTTCGAAATCCACACCTTTAGCAAAACGTTTCGAAGAAGAATTCAGCACAAAGTTTCACCTTGCTAAAGATGATCAGAGAGGCTATACAACCTTAGTACATATAAAGGATAATGCAAATAATGCATTAGAACATTCTTATGTAAAGGCACATCCGGATGTGATTCAAGTCACACTTAAGTCTCCTTTACTACCAAACGAAAGCTATCATTTAAACCTGAACTATGCTGTAGTCATTCCTGATGACACATTTACAAGTTACGGAGTCACTAAGAGCAAGGACTTTAATTTACAGCATTGGTATATTACTCCTACTGTATACGACGGTAAATGGCATTACTACAGCAATAAAAATCTTAACGACCTATACATTCCAAAGTCTGATGTTACATTAACCATAACACACCCAAGAAATTACACTATAGTTTCTGAATTGGATGTTGTTGGTCTAGAGCCTAATGGAAAGTTGCAAACAAGTACCTTGTTCGGAAAGGATCGTATTGATACATTTATATCTATTACCAAACTGCCTGTCTATAGTTTCATTCAAACAGATGATTTTACATTAATATCAGATATTGGCACAAAAGGTTTAGCGCCTCCAGAGAAAGCCATGCTCACAGATAAGATCACTCGTTATCTTACTGAAAATTTAGGGCCCTACCCGCATAATCGTTTGTTGGTTTCAGATCTAGAGTATAGAAGAAATCCATTATATGGACTTAATCAATTACCTGATTTCTTAAGACCATTTCCAGATAGTTTTCAATACGAATTAAAGTTATTAAAGACCGCCTTAAAGAAGTATATCGATAATATCTTATTAATTAACCCAAGAAAAGAACACTGGTTAAGTGAAGGGCTCCAGATTTACTTCTTAATGAAATATGTCGAAACCTATTATCCGGATATGAAGTTTCTAGGAACACTGGCGAATGTCTGGGGAATTCGTGCATTTCATGCCGCTGATGTGGACTTCAACTTTCAGTATGTGTTATTCTTCATGGAAATGGCGCGAAAAAATAGAGATCAGCCTTTAACTACTTCTAAAGATTCGCTTATAAAGTTTAATGCCAATATCGCCAGTAAGTATAAAGCTGGTATTGGTCTTAATTATCTTGATGACTTTGCGGATGATATCAATTTGCAGAAACGCATCACAGCTTTCATTAAGGAACATACACTTGTTCCTACCTCTACAGAAACGTTTGAAGCCTACGTAAAACAACAAACGTCAAAAAATATTGATTGGTTTTTTGAGGATTATTTAAGCACACGGAAGAAAATAGACTTTAAGATAAAAGATGTTGAAGTTACTGAGGATTCTATTAGATTGACCATAAAGAACAAGCGTGATAATAAAATGCCAGTGTCTTTATTTAGTCTCAACAATGATTCTATATTAGATAAAAGATGGATTGAGAATATAAAAGATGAAAAGCTTGTTACTATACCCAAAGATAGTACCAATAAGTTAGTCCTTAATTATGACACTACCATACCGGAGTTTAATCAGCGTGATAATTGGAAATCCTTAAAAGGGTTTTTCTTCAACAATAAACCCCTTCAATTTCGCTTGTTCAAAGATATAGAAGACCCTTATTACAATCAGGTCTTCTTAATGCCTTTAGCAGAGTTTAAAAATATTTATGACGGCTTTACATTAGGTGCAAAAATTTACAATAAGACACTGTTAAGAAAGCGATTGAATTATAAATTATCTCCACAATATGCCTTTAACTCAAAGTCCTTAACAGGCTCAGCATCTGTATTTTACACACATAACATTGAAGAGAGTAACCTTTTTGATATTAGCTATGGAATATCTGCGGCCTACAGGTCGTTTGCCGAAGATGCTTTCTTTACAAGAATAAGACCTTCGCTGACATTCTCTTTTAGAGACGATGACGATTTCAGGTCAGATCGTATAGATCAGCTTAATTTCAGATACGTCAGTATAAAGCGTAATATTGGACCAGATGCCATTATTGAAGAGTTGGATGAAGAACCTGACTATGGGGTATTTAATATTAGGTATTCGCATTCAAGCCCGGGAATTATCAATTACTCCCGCTATTTTTCAGACTTTCAAGTCGCAGATAAGTTTGGCAAGGTGGCTTTTAACTATGAATTCAGGCGACTCACAAAGAACAATCGAAATATCAATATACGCTTCTACGGTGGGTTTTTCCTTTGGAACAATACAGACCCTAGCTCTAACTTCTTTAGTTTTGCTCTAGATCGCCCTACAGATTATCTGTTCGATTTTAATTATCTGGGAAGATCTGAAGCTTCCGGGATATTTAGTCAGCAGATCATTATTGCAGAGGGAGGGTTTAAATCGCAATTAGATATCGATCCTGAACTTCCTGCATTTGCCAATCAATGGATCACTACGGCAAATTTCAGCACCTCAATTTGGAGATACATTCAGGCCTATGGTGACATCGGACTTGTAAAGAACAAATATGATAGTCCAAAGTTTGTGTATGACTCCGGTATTCGTTTAGTGTTGGTTGAAGACTATTTTGAGATCTTCTTCCCGGTATACTCAAATTTAGGATGGGAAATTGCTCAAGATAATTACGATCAAAAAATTCGCTTCATGTTTACAGTAGACCCTCAAGTACTTTTAGGTCTATTTCGTAGAAAATGGTATTAGCAAATTCTTAGCTTTTTGTTAAAAAAAACTGTTTATTTTAATAATCATCATTAAAATTAAGATTTTGTTGATAATTTTTCAAAATTATAACATAGTTAGGCATTGTAGAATCCTCACAGATTTCTTACCTTCGCAAGGTAAAATTCCCGTATATGAAAGCGAAGTCAGAAACAAAAACAGAGATTACATTCGACGATTTTAAAGCAGAGGTTCTTAACGATTACAAGGTTGCTGTGACGAGTCGTGAGTGCAGTCTTCTGGGACGTAGAGAAGTTCTGACCGGGAAAGCAAAATTTGGCATCTTTGGCGATGGTAAAGAAGTACCACAGATTGCTTGGGCTAAAGCTTTTCAAAATGGAGATTTCAGATCGGGTTATTACAGAGATCAAACTTTTATGATGGCTATTGGTGAGCTTAATATTGAGCAATTTTTCGCCGGACTCTACGCCAACACAGATCTTAAAGAAGAACCGATGTCTGCAGGTCGCCAAATGGGAGGTCACTTTGCTACACATAGTTTAGATGAGAATGGACAATGGAAAGACCTGACTCAACAAAAGAATTCTAGTGCTGACATCTCTCCTACTGCCGGGCAAATGCCACGTCTTTTAGGTTTAGCACAAGCCTCTAAAATATATAGAAACGTTGACGGTATAGATACTACCAACTTTTCAAACGAAGGCAATGAGGTTGCTTGGGGAACAATTGGTAATGCCAGTACAAGTGAAGGTTTATTCTTTGAAACCATAAACGCTGCCGGCGTTTTACAAGTGCCTATGGTGATCAGTGTATGGGATGACGAATACGGTATCTCAGTACATGCCAGACACCAA
This sequence comes from Winogradskyella sp., assembly GCA_965230605.1. GTDB lineage: Bacteria > Bacteroidota > Bacteroidia > Flavobacteriales > Flavobacteriaceae > CBDDLD01. Next base: position 1,913,367 of record CBDDLD010000004.1, read on the forward strand.
ACCACCAAAGAGAACATTTCTGAAATACTAAAAGGGTTACAGCGTACCAAGAAAGAAAAAGGCTATGAGATCCTTAGAGTGAATGGTTGGAACTATGCTGAGCTTATAGACACTTACCAACGTGCTTCTCAGATTGCAAGAAAAGAACATGTTCCGGTGATGATACATGTATTGCAATTAACACAACCGCAAGGTCACTCTACATCTGGGTCGCACGAGCGTTATAAAAGCAAGGATCGTTTAGCTTGGGAAGCGGAATACGATTGTAATGCGCAGATGAGAGCTTGGATGATCGCTAATAATATTGCTACTGACGAAGAACTAAAAGCTTTAGAAAAAGGCATCAAAAAAGAGGTAAGAGATGGTAAGAAAGCGGCCTGGTCTGCTTTTATCAACCCAATCCTAAGTGAACGTGATACTGTAGTGGGTCTATTAAATGGCTTGAGTCAGGCCTCAGCTAATGGTGTTTTTATAACAAAACTAAAATCTGATCTGGAAGCCATTGATGAACCGATCAGAAAAGATATACTCTCGAGTGCACGTAAAGCATTGCGTTATGTGATTGGTGAGGACTCACAAGAAAAACGAACACTACAAGACTGGATCAGTAATTACATTTCTGAGATACAACCCAAATACAGTTCGCACTTACATAGCGAGTCTACTCAAAATGCTTTAAACATAGAAGAAGTAGCACCTACTTACGATGATAATACTGAAGAGGTAGACGGCAGAATTGTTATTAGAGATAATTTTGATGCTATTTTCAGCAAGTACCCTGAAGCTTTAGTATTTGGAGAAGATTCTGGTCATATCGGTGATGTAAACCAAGGATTGGAAGGGCTACAGGAAAAGTATGGTGAATTAAGAGTATCTGACACCGGAATTAGAGAAGCAACCATTCTTGGGCAAGGTATCGGCATGTCGATGCGTGGTTTAAGACCTATCGCAGAAATACAATATTTAGATTACTTACTTTACGCGCTACAGATCATGAGTGATGATCTGGCTACAGTTCAGTATAGAACCAAAGGGCGTCAGAAAGCACCACTAATCGTAAGAACGCGCGGACACCGTTTAGAAGGTATCTGGCATTCAGGGTCACAAATGGGTGGTATCTTGAACCTGATCAGAGGTATTCACGTATTGGTGCCTAGAAACATGACCAAAGCTGCTGGTTTCTATAATACCTTATTAGAGAGTGATGAGCCTGCATTAATCGTAGAATGTCTTAACGGTTACCGTTTAAAAGAGAAATTACCTAATAATATGGGCGAGTTCAAAACACCTCTTGGTGTTGTGGAAACCATTAAAGAAGGGACAGATATCACATTAGTATCTTATGGCTCTACTCTACGTTTAGTAGAACAAGCCACTAAAGAGCTTATGGAAGTAGGTATTGATGCTGAGATCATAGATATACAATCCTTATTACCTTTTGACATTAATCATGACATCGTAAAGAGCGTGGCTAAGACCAATCGTTTGATGGTGATCGATGAAGATGTACAAGGTGGTGCATCAGCATATATTTTGAATGAAATATTGAATACTCAAAGTGCATTCCAGCACTTAGATAGTCAGCCTAAAACACTATCTGCTCAACCACATCGTCCGGCATACGGTACTGATGGCGACTATTTTTCAAAGCCATCTGTAGAGGACATTTTTGAAGCAGTTTATGGTATTATGAACGAAATGAGCCCTATTGATTTTCCAAAATTGAGGTAATCATCTGAGATCTATCAACCCAAAAACATTAATATATATTTCACTAAAAAAACCATCATCCCTTTGATGGTTTTTTTATATTTATGAGCACAGAAAAACTCATACATGCTCACAAAAGACTATAAAGCAAAGCTACGCAGTACCATCTTCAGACATTTAGACGGCATTGCTACAGCTACTACAACCTATGCACTCCATAAAAAAGAGGTGCTTCAGTATATTTTAGACAAGGGTGAAGTTTCCCTGTCAGAATTGGTCTCCCATTTTAAAGCTAATGAAGGCTACCTCAATGTGGCGCTTCGGGTGTTATGCTCGCAAGGCTGGCTAGAGCAAAATTTAGATAATGCTACAGACAGCATCACCTACAAAACGAATGCACAAAGTGCTAAGGCGTTTAATTATGCACATTTATATGAAGACTGTGTAAAATTGCTTAATTATTCGGATCGCTTTGCCAATGATAAAATGATAAGTGCTGATGCGTTTATTGCTTTAGAACGTATTTTTAAAGCCTATGAAGCCAATTATGGTTTGGATGTCTCTGATGAGTCGAGTATTGAATATCAGGTATTGAAACATATAGAAGGTGTTGTTGCAGGGCCTATCATCGTTCTTTTAGGGGTCAATGGTTTATTCCATAAGTATTTTATGGAAGCCTCCTTTACGGCGGAAGAATACCACAGAGATCCTGAAAGCTTTTCTAAAATATTAGACTTCCTTACCCATTTGGGCTGGTTTACCAAAAAGAGGAGTACTTACCAATTTACGGATAAAGGTCTATTCTTTGCCAAGCGTGCCAGTGCCTATGGGGTGACGGTATCTTATATCCCTACATTCTTAAAACTTGATGATCTTATTTTCGGAGATCCGCTAGTCTTAAAAGCAGCACCCGATGAGACTGAAAAACATGTCCACAGAGAGATGAACGTTTGGGGAAGCGGTGGTGCTCATGCCACCTACTTCAAAGTTATTGATGATGTGATTATTGACTTGTTCAATAGGCCTATCAATGAGCAACCCAAAGGCATTTTAGATATGGGCTGTGGTAATGGGGCTTTTTTAGAGCATATCTTTGATGTGATCGATCTGCGTACCGAGCGTGGTAAAGTCTTAGACGAACACCCTCTACTTCTCGTGGGTGCCGATTTTAATAAGGCGGCACTAAAAGTGACCCGAGCCAACTTGATCAAAGCTGATATATGGGCCAAGGTGATATGGGGAGATATTGGAAGGCCAGACCTTCTGGCTTCAGACCTAAAAGAAGATTATAATATAGAGCTTTCGGACCTCTTAAATGTACGTACTTTCTTGGATCATAACAGAATATGGCAAGCACCTACTAATGGTGTTAAAGATCATGTCAGTGCTTCCTCGGGTGCCTATGCCTACAAAGGTGAACGCGTTAATAATAATGATGTGGAATTATCCTTAATGGAGCACTTGTCGAAATGGAAACCTTTTGTAGAAAAGTTTGGCCTCTTGATCATTGAGTTGCATACCATAGACCCTAAATTGACAGCAGGAAATTTGGGGAAGACTGCCGCTACAGCTTATGATGCCACACATGGCTATAGTGACCAGTATATTTTGGAATCGGAGATCTTTAAATCCGTAGCCCAACAAGCAGGGTTAGAGCCTGACAGTGCACATTTTGCCCGCTTCCCGGATAGCGAACTCGCCACAGTGAGTATTAATTTGTTGAAGGGGGAAGTTTAATTTGATGGATGTCAGAAGTTAAACAAATAAGTAAGTATACTGAGAGACTAATCAAGATATGGCTTTTAAGAGAATAAAGACGAATATTGATATTTCTAAAGTAAATCCTCCTTCCAAACTGGAAATAGATGAACTATTGAAACTGAAAGTTGATAGGGCTTTTAGGTCTATAGGATTAACTAATAAATTGAAAAATAGGATTTGGTTTAGTGATTTTGATGAACAGGGCGTTAAGAATGTTATACGTTTTCAATTAACTAAAGGTTTTGGAGCGGTATTTGTTTTTGGCAAATGTTTTAAATTTCTCCCAACAATCTCAAATTCGAAAAGACTTATCAATCATAAAACAGATAAATCAACCACCGTTCATTTATTTGATTATTCAAGTTCTATTACAGTTAGCAAGAACTTCATTAAAAGAAAACCGTTGCAGTTATCAGTAATGAACTATTCTTATTTATCAGACGGCCTTGATACTTTTGTACGTAAGGGAATTAAAGAAATTGATCATTGGTTTCATAATAATCAATCAATTCAGGATTGTATTAATACCAGTTTACAACAAATATATCTAGCAGAAGAATATGCCTTTCGTTCGCCAAATCAAAATTATATACTGAGTTATTTATTTTCTAAAACAGGTGATTTGAAAGCTAGAGAACATCACTTAAATAAATTTTTGGATAGTAGATATGAATTATTAGACCATAGCATTGAAACTACTATTCGTAAAAATCTAGATCTTTTAGCTAACAATTTGCATGATGCATAGCAACTGAACTTCCTTTTTTGTTAACTTAGGGCAAAACTACGACGCTTGATATAAGCTATTGTATCTAAAAAACATCAATCATCATGAAACGTATCTACCTTATCATTAGCTCCCTTATCGTAAGTTTTGGGTTTGCACAGCAAGACGAACAACTTCTTAAAGAAATAAGCACTATTGAAAATGGTCTTATTAAGAACATCATTATTAAAGGCGATTCCGTTCAAAAGTTTAATATTCTAGACCGTATGGAGCACTATAAAGTGCCTGGAGTTAGTATTGCCATCGTTGAGAACGGTAAACTCAAGTGGGCCAAAGGTTATGGCTATGCCAATACAGAAAGTGGAACCAAAGTAGATGCCAATACCCTTTTTCAAGCTGGATCTATAAGCAAACCCGTAGCGGCCTTATCTGCACTACAGCTTTATGAAAATGGGAAGCTCGATCTCGATAAAGATGTCAATCAATATTTAAAGAACTGGCAGCTGTCTGAAAACAAATTCACCACAACAGAAAAAGTTACGGTGCAAAAACTACTCACGCACACAGCAGGGACAACAGTTCATGGTTTTCCCGGTTATCAACAAACCGATACGTTCCCTGAAATTATTGAGGTCTTAAGTGGTAAAGGGAACACCGCAAAGATTGAAGTCGATACCATCCCGGGAAGTATCTGGAGGTATTCAGGAGGCGGTTACACCATAATGGAAAAGGTGGTTGAAGATATTAGCGGACTACCGCTTGAAGAGTATATGTCTAAACATGTATTGTTGCCTATCGGGATGAAAAACAGCACCTATGAACAGCCTGTTAGTAAAGCATTCCAAAGCAATATCAGCGCTGCTTATGACGGTAATGGAAGCCTTATAAAGGGGTTGTGGAATAACTATCCGGAGCAAGCCGCTGCCGGCTTATGGACGACGCCTTCAGATCTGGCAATGTATTGTATAGAGATTCAGGAAATTTTAAAAGGAAAGTCAGACGGTGTACTATCAAAAGATACCGTCGAAAAAATGCTAACCAAGCATCAAAATGATTGGGGACTTGGGCCTTCTTTATTTCGTGAAGGTGATGACCTCATCTTTGGACATGGTGGTAAAAATGCAGGATTCACTAACAATATGATTGCTTATGCTCATAAAGGCGGGGCACTCATTGTAATGACCAATGCCGATAATGGTGGGAAGCTAACCCAAGAAATAGAAAATGCAATTTTTGACTATTACAATTGGGAGATCAGAAAACCAAATGTCATCGAAATCATAGAACTTACCGACAGTGAACTGAAAACATTTACCGGTAAATATGAGTTAAAAGAACAAGGCCTGGTTATTGAATTAAATATAATAGATAACAAATTGTTTACTAAGACGCCGATAGGCAATTTGACCCTTCAACCTTTAACCAAAACAAAGTTTCTTGATATTGACAGTGGCACCGTTCTCGATTTTATAATAGAGACTGAAAAAGTCACAGGTTTTACGGTTAACAATAGCTTTAAATTAATAAAGATAGAGTAGCAAAATTCAAGTTTTTTTAGAATGAAACTCAATCAAAAAACCATCGGAGTCTTTGGAGTATTGTCCGTTTTAGTACTGGTTTGCGCCTTGTTGATTTTTGGAAATTTAAACCCAGACTTCAGTTTTCTAAACGATTTTATAAGTAAGCTTGGAGCTAAAGACCAGCCCAATGCCTTATGGTTTAACCTGCTTGGCTTTGTCGCAGTTGGTATTCTGCTCTTTGCCTTTGGGTTCGCCTATGGTAATTTACTCAACGATAAATTATTAGCAGTTTTATTAGCATTGTTCGGATTAGGTTTTGCTTTTACAGCAATACCCGCAGATATGGAGTTAGCAAATGCTCCTGTTTCTAAAGCACATACTGTAGCTATATGCTTAGGCTTGGCATTTTGGCTATTTGGCCTCTCTAGACTTGGTTATAACCCGCATTTAAAAAAGAAGGTAAGAACACGTGCTAATATTACAGCGGTACTTCTTGTTCTGGCCATCGTTGGTTTTGTAATAGGTTTATGGTCTATGCCCATGACACATCGACTCGTATTCGGGATTGTTTTTGGTTGGACAGGGCTCACATCAATAGAATTAATTTATAAAGAGAATACCTATAACACATGAGACATAACAGCTTACTCCTATTAATAGCATTGATTTTAACAGCATGCTCTTTTAATAAAGCAGAGCAAGCCCATTGTCAGACATTCACAAACGAACTTTCAGAATTAAAAGACTTCTTTTCCATTCCCGGATTGAGTGCTATAGTTACAAAAGATAGTAAGATCATTTACGAGGAGTATTTTGGATATTCAGACCTTGAAAATGAAGTAGAAGTTGACTCGTTAACTGCATTTCCGATAGCATCTATTACGAAATTATTTTCAGCGACTTTAATGATGAAACTAGTGGAAGAAGATAAAATTTCACTTAATACATCGTCTAAAGAGATTCTCCCGGCTGCTCAACTCAACAATTCTATACAGATTAAACATCTATTATCGCATACTTCTCAAGGCAATATTGGCAAACAGTTCTTCTATAGTTCCCGCTTTGGTATCTTAACACCTATTATTGAAAATACAACAGGTTTGTCTTTCAATGAACAAATGGAAACTGAGATATTTAAGCCTGTCAACTTAGAGCATACATTTCTCTTAAAGGACTCCCTTCAACTAGCAAATAGAGCTATAGATATGGCATCACCTTATGTCTTAGATGAGGGTATTAAAAAGGGCTTCATCGATTATGGCTATTCCACTTCTGCAGGTATCGTATCAACGGCAAGGGATCTTATCCGATTCAGTAATGCTTTAGACAAGAATACTATCATAAGTCAAGATTCTAAAGCTACCATGTACAAAGGCATTGATGGTAAACTTCCTTATGCATATGGCATGTTCAATCAAACCATCGAAGGACATAAGGTGTTATGGGTTTATGGGCAGTATGACTGCTACTCTAGCCTATTATTAAAAGTCCCATCTAAGAACTTAACCCTTGTGCTTCTAGCTAATAATAACCTAATGAGTGATCCGGCTAGACTCATTATGGGGGATCTAAGGTCTTCGCTATTTGCTACAAGCTTTTTAAAGAATTATGTTTTGAATGTACCAGAAATGCCTCTTATGGAAACACCAGAAACTGTGTATAGTTCAGATGATGATAGCGACTTTTACAGACAAAAGGTATTAGCACAGGCACTTGCGGAATCATTTATGGCTAGGTTCGATCTTGAAAAGATGAAAACCAGCACACAATTAATTGAAAAGACATTTGAGAAGTATCCCGACTACTTATCCTATACCACTATTAATGTATTACACAACCTTAGCTTTTTGAAAGATGTTGCTTTTTACATGGATCTAGGGGAATTCAATCAATTCGATACACAACTTGAAGCAATTGGTCAAAAGCTATTGAAAGAATCACCTAACAATCCATATTTACATATGTATATGGGAACTTACTATGATCGATTGGGTAATGAAGAAAAAGCGAGATATCATTTTAAGGCTATTGTCAACCTAAATAACTTCTCAACTAATTGGTATATACATGAGGCAAAAGACTGGCTTGAAAACAATGAATAAGCTATTTCATGTGATTTTATGAACAATCACATATCCAAGCGAAAAATTGAGTATTTTTAGATAATGGCTAATCGGTATTACATACCGCTTTTATAAAGTCAATATTTAAAAATGAAACTACTTCTGCTTGGAGCTACAGGAAGAACCGGAAAACTGGTCTTGGATAAAGCTTTGGAAAAAGGCTATGAAGTCAATTGTCTTGCTCGAAATTCAGAGCGAATTGAACAACAAACCGGATTATCTATTTTTGAAGGACATCCTCATAGTGAAACGGATCTAAAAAAGGCTCTCTCAGATTGTGACGCTGTAATAAATGTTTTAAATATTTCGAGAACATCGGACTTTCCGTGGGCAAAATTAAGAACACCTAAGAACTACCTATCTGATGTTATGTCAATACTAGTGCCGATAGTTGAAGCAAGCAATATAAAGCGGTTATCTGTATGTTCTGCTTGGGGAACAGCAGAAACTAAGAACGATATTCCAAAATGGTTCAAATGGTTGATCAATAACAGTAATATTGGTGTCACCTACAAAGATCATGAAAGGCAAGAAAAGATCATCACTACTTCTAACCTGGACTGGACCATTGTCTGTCCGGTAGGGCTCTCAAATTCTAAACGGGAAGAGACCATCAAAGAATCTATTGGTAATAAGCCTAAACCTAGTATTCTAATCAGTCGTAACACAGTAGCAGATTATTTAGTTGATAGTTTAAAACGAGACGATCTGATTAGAAAAAAAGTAGTAATTTCAAAAAGGATAAAACTAAACATCATATAAATGGCCGGCCTTGCAACTATAGAGACAAATCGAAGTGTCTCTGCATATATTAACAATATTGAAAGTGTATCAAAGCAAGAGGACAGTAAAGTTCTTGTGTCATTAATAGAAGAAGTCACAGGACACAAGGCAAAAGTATGGGGCAATGAGAAAGTTCCTGATTTTTTAATTGGTTTCGGAAAGTACAAGTATAAGCGAAAGGCTGGAAACGAAGAGTTTGAATGGTTTAACGTGGGTTTTGCACCAAGGAAAACAAAGATGACAGTCTATTTAACTTTTGATATTGGTCAAGAGGAAGCACTGCTTAAAAAGTTAGGGAAATGCAAATGGGGAAAAGGCTGTTTGTATATTAATAAATTAGCAGATGTTGATTTAAAGTACTTAAAACAGCTCATTGAAAGGAGTAAAGATGCCAAATGGCATTAAGTAGTTGAACGTAGAGTATATACAATCCATTGTTCAAAAGTATGGTCTTCCACATGGACTCAAAGAGTATATTGTTGATACTTTTGTTTACCTAATGTTCCAAGAACAGCTTCCTGAATATAGAATTCAAAACATGGGAGATCCGAAAATTGATGATTACTTAAAAACTCCTGACGATTTAAGTGCATTGAAGAATACCATTGTTTCAGAATTTGTAGATTAGTTATAAATACGGTAGCGAATAAATATTAAGTAGTTGGTTTAGAATTAATTTTATAAAATCACAAGTGTTTGGCATGAGTTGGATCGTGTTTGACGAAATTTGTTGCCAGCCGTTTCAGAATATTCTTGTTTAGCTGAAACTTTAAATCAGAAATCTTATGAAACTTAGAATTGTAATCCTGTTAATATGTGTAACTCTATTAAACTCATGCATTGTTAAATCACTTCAACCATTCTATACGAAGGACAAATTAGCATTTAACAAAGATCTTATCGGCAGTTGGGAAGACCAACATAAAGGCATATGGCACGTTGCTTCTTTTAAAGAACAATTTGAAAAAGAGAATAGCAAGGAAAACGGGGAATTAAAAATAGACATATCTAAAGAAGATTTAGCTACTTATGAAGCCTATAAAGATGGTTATATTGTGGCTTATGATAGACCAGAAAAAGAAGAAGCTATATTTTTAGCTATGCCATTTATGGTTGATGACCAATTGTTTTTAGATTTTACTCCTTTTTATTTTAATGACGATAACTTAGCTCCGATAGTTGGGGGTCATTTATTAAAGACACATTCCGCGGCTAAAGTCGATTTTAATTCGGAGGGCAACCCCAAATTTTCATGGTTGAGCGAAGAACGTATAAAACCCTTATATAAAGAAAATAAAATACGTTTAAAACATGAAAAAATAGGTGTAGATGAAGATCTGGTACTTACGGCTTCTTCTGAAGAATTGCATGCCTTTTTAAGAAAATTCATGCAAGCTGACATAGAAAACAAATGGACAAAAGATGTTATTAGATTAAAGCCAAGTGATGTTAAACCTGAATAACTATATCAATAAAACCAACACCCATAGACCATTAGTGTTCAATAGCATCTTATGGTCTATGGCCTTTGTGATACTCCTATTTATTTTTTCGAAAGGCAAAGCTCCAATAGCCATAGATTATATTTACACCATTGGTTTTCTTGTCTTTATGATCGTTCCGGTGAGTATCAACTTCTACATGCTGATTCCAAAGTTATTGAAGCGTGAAAGGTATGTTGTATATGGAATAACATTCATTATCAATCTTATTGTTTTTGCTATTATCAATCAATGGCTTTTTGAGCCTTTATTAAATGTTCTTTTTTCAGATTATTTTTTTATTTCTTATTTGTCTAACACCAATATCCTAATCATATTTAGCATATTCCTGGTATCAACTACCTTAATAAAATTAGCGGAGGACTGGTTCTATTTTAATAAGACTCAAAATAAAATTTTAAGGCTTCAAAACCAGCATATACAAACACAATTATCCTCTTTGAGATCTCAGATCAACCCACATTTTTTGTTTAATTCGCTCAATGTTATCTATGCATTAGCATTAGAAAAAAAGGACACCACTAAAGAAGCTATAGTACAACTGTCTGATATTCTCAGATATGTCATTTATGATACAGATACAGAACGGGTCACACTAAAACAGGAAATAGCTTTATTAAAGAACTATTCTTCATTTCAAAATCATAAATTGCACCAGAAAGACTTGGTTAAGTATGATATTGATGTAGAAAATGATCAATACAAGATATACCCGATGCTACTGCTACCCTTATTAGAAAATAGTTATAAGCATGGTGTGATATCTGGTGCTAATAACGATTTTATTACGCTAAGTATTCAACAAAAAAGAGATGCATTTACATTTGAAATCGCTAATCCTAATCATAAAAATAGCGCTGCTATTGATGATGGTTACTCTGGTGTGGGTTTAGATAACATCAGAAAAAATCTAAATTTGGTGTATCCAGATCAACACCAATTAAATGTTGAAGAATCGGATACGGAGTTCAAAGTAATCCTAGAAATAAAGAATGGCTAATACGGGCTTAAAAATACGGTGTATTATAGTTGATGATGAACTATCATCACAGCGTGTCTTAGAACACTTTATTGCTGATACCGACCTATTAGATCTAAAGGCTACATGCAATAATGCTAAAGAAGCGTTTAAATATTTGCAACTACATCAAGAGATCGATCTATTATTTCTAGACATCAATATGCCCAGTCAATCTGGATTAGATTTTTACAAAACATTACAGCATCCGCCGAAAGTTATATTCACCACAGCCTATCCGCAATATGCTGTTGAGGGTTTTGAAGTAAATGCTATTGATTATCTATTAAAACCATTTTCTTATGAGCGTTTTTTAACGGCTATCAATAAATTCATCACCCATAATACTACAAAAGCACCCGCGGATGATTATATCTTATTGAAAGAAAACAAGGCCTTGCATAAGGTTAACTACAATGATATTCTGTATGTTGAGGCCTATGGCGATTATGTGAAGATCAATACTTTAGATAAAGTCATTGTAACCCATAGTACATTCTCAAAGTTTTTATCTGCATTACCCAATCAATTTTTACGAACTCATAAATCTTTTAGTGTTAACTTAGAGCATCTAAAACTAGTTTCCGGAAATCAAATTCATATTCAAGATCATATCATACCTATTGGGCAAACATATAAATCTGAGGTCATGGAAGCACTTAACTCATAGCATAACTTATGGACGTAGCCAATCTTTCAACCATAAAAAAAGAATTAAATTATTTATCTCAGGAAGAACTTATAGCATTATGCCTTCGCTTAGGACGTTTTAAAAAGGAAAATAAAGAATTACTGAGTTACCTTCTATTTGAAGCCGGAGATGAAGATGGGTATATTATCTCTGTAAAAGGAAAGATTGATGAAGCATTTAGTACTATTAATCCTGATAGCTACTTTTACATGAAAAAAACCATCAGAAAGGCCCTAAAACAGATAAGAACTTACAACCGTTATTCTCTTAATAAAGCTACAGAGGTGGAGCTCCTACTCTACTTTTGTGAAAAATTGAATGAACTTAGTCCCTCTATACATAGAAACACAACGTTGAGCAATCTCTACCAACGTCAAGTAGAAAGTATCAGGACTAAGATCTCTAAGCTCCATGAGGACTTACAATACGATTACAATCAATCATTAATCAATCTCAGATGATCCAATTTGATAACTATACCATCAGATTATTACAACTTGAAGACCTACATCCCTATTATGAACTCGTACAGAAAAACAGAAGTCGATTAGAAGATTTTTTCACGGGGACGGTTTCAAGAACCCAAACCCTTGATGATACAAGAAAGTTTCTTAATGATATCATACAGCGCATAAAGGATAAAAGCTATTACCCCTTTATCATAGTAGATGAAACTGATAATAAGATTATTGGGTTTTTAGACTTAAAAAATATTGATTGGAGCATCCCAAAAACGGAAATGGGATCTTATATAGATTCGGATTATGCCGGTAAAGGCATAACCACTAAAGCCTTCCGTTTATTTTGTGACTACTGTTTTTCTGAATTTAAATTCAAAAAACTATTTCTAAGGACGCACCATAGTAATAAAGCTGCTATAGCCGTAGCGGAGAAATGTGGCTTTGAGAAAGAAGGTGTTATTAGGTGTGATTATAAAACTACTTCCGGTGAGGTGGTTGATCTCATCTATTACGGTCTGCTAAATACATAGATGAAATTCTTATTCATAGTGAATAAGAATTTATTACCTTTCATTTCTAGTAATGAAAAAGTTTATCATAAACATAGCCAAGTTTATACTTCTTTTAAGCGCCATACTAGCCATACCAACAGCATTGTATGTTAAGAAGGATGTTTATGCCGATTTTGGAATTAAGCAAAACTATTCCTGGAAATATTTTTTTCAATCCCTAGGTGATGTATCGACTAAAAAGCTGATACACTCTGATAAGAATTACAACTCTTTCATTTTTGGTAGTAGTAGAGCTTGTAGTGTTTATGCCTGCTATTTACAAGAAAAAATACCGAGCTCTTCTTTTTTTCATTACGCCAATTGGGGAGAGACCGTTGGAGGTATGTATAAAAAATTAAAATTAATAGACGATCTGTCTATGCCTATAGAAAATGCCATTATCTATATAGATACGGACTTTACATTTGAGGATAATGGTGAACCCAGAGAAAATGATCATTATCTCATTACTGAAGAAAAGCAGCACGAACAACTTCTCCGGCATTACAGGAGTTTCTTCTCAAATATAAATTCAGATAAATTGAAGCTCCTTATGGGCGGTACTATTGAGGGCGATCAATTCCCCAACTGGGAGTCGGATAAAATTACTAATGATTCTAATTATCTGTGCAATGACGCCAATATTGAAGCCTATGGTGAAATCTCTAAAGATGCTGCATATTTATCTGAAATAGATTCTTTAAAGAACGTAGGGTTCTTATACGAAAGACCGCGCAAACAGGCTTATAAAGCCTCTCAAATTTCGGATACTGAAAAAGCATATCTATCTAAGATCAAAACACTTCTAGATAAACATCAAACACAGTATTACGTTATAATTACTCCACTTTACGATCAGTTAAAATTCAGTGATGAAGATTATCATGTTTTAAGTTCTTATTTTGGAGAACACCTATATGATTTCTCAGGAATATCAGAAATTACTAATGATGCTTCAAACTATCCTGATAAAGTTCATTTTCTAAGGCATATTTCTAAAGAGATGCTAGATTCTGTAATTAAACCGTAATGGATCAATTCATAATCCGAACCAGAAGTTCTTTCAAAAGATCACCTTGAGGAACCGCATTTGCACCGACACCCTTACTTTTTACATCAAACTCTCTGAGCGTATTTATGACAGCGCTTACTTTTTTCATTGGATAATTTCTACCTGCAGTAATATATTCATTAACAAAGTACGGATTCACCTTTAGAGCACTGGCTACGCTACGTGGCGATTTATCATTAAGCCCATGAAAATGTAATAGCTGAGAAAAAAAGTTGAACAGTAGTGATACGGTAACTACCATTGGGTTATCCTTTGGATTTTCTTCAAAATACTTTGCAATCTTAAAAGCCTTCATTGTGTTACGCTCACCAACAGCCTTACGCAATTCAAAATTGTTGTAGTCTTTACTGATACCAATATGCGTTTCTATATGCTCAGGTGTAATCTGTGTGCCTTCAGGTAAAATGATTTTTAACTTATTGAGCTCATTATCAATTTTACTTAATTCAGTTCCTAAAAATTCAACAAGCATTTGTGCAGCTTTAGGTGAAATACTATACTTCTGGCCAGACAACACACGACGAATCCAATCTGCAACTTGATTTTCATATAATTTTTTGCTCTCAAAAACTAGCCCTGATTTCTGTACAGCCTTATACAAGGCTTTACGTTTATCTAATTTCTTGTACTTGTAATTAATAACCAAAACCGTTGTTGGTTGAGGGTTTTCAGCATAGCTTACTAACTTTTCGATCGTGCGGCTCAAATCTTGAGCTTCTTTAACAATAACCACCTGCCGTTCTGCCATCATTGGATAGCGTTTAGCATTACTTGTAATATCTTCAATGGATATATCTCTTCCATACAACACCATTTGATTAAAGCCTTTTTCTGTTTCGTCCAAAACGTTGGCCTCTATATAGTCTGAAATCTTATCTATATAGTAGGGCTCTTCCCCCATCAAAAAATAGATCGGCTTTATATTCCCTTTCCTTATATCATTAACAAGTAATTTTACGTCTTCCAAAGTAATTTTTATAATGCTAGAAGTACCAAAACTTGGCAAGAGTGTTGGTAATTATGTTTAGTAGTTTAACTTTGATAAAAATTAGTCAAAATTAAGTGCAGGATCTAAATTTCCCTCCTTTTAATTATCGTCTCAAAAATACAGAAAATAAAGTTTCAATTTTTGATGTCATTCGTAAAAAATTTGTGATTCTTCAACCCGAAGAATGGGTGAGGCAACACTGTATTCATTTCTTATTGAATCATAAAAATTATCCGAAATCACTGATTAATGTGGAGAAAGAATTGCGAGTGAATGATCTAAGAAAGCGATACGATATCGTTGTTTTTAATTCTAAAGGTGATATCCATATCGTCGTTGAGTGTAAAGCGCCCAGCATTACTATTAATCAAGATACTTTTGATCAAATAGCACGATACAACATGGCATTAAATGCAACGTATTTGATGGTGACTAATGGAATTAATCATTATTATTGTCAAATGGATTTTGAGAAAAAGCAATATACTTTTTTACAAAACCTCCCTGATTATTAAAGTCTTTTCAGATGCTGACGACTAAAGATGTAGCTGTTGTTATACTAAACTGGAATGGTAAAGCTTTGTTAGAACAGTTTTTACCTTCAGTGGTTATGCATTCTGGTGATGCTATCATCTATGTCGCAGATAATGCTTCAGAAGATGATTCTATAGCCTTTGTTACTCAAAGGTATCCCAAAGTTAAAATCATAAGAAATGAAACTAATGGTGGTTATGCCAAAGGGTACAATGATGCTCTCAAATCTATAGAGCCTCCTATTCTATGCCTTTTAAATAATGATGTCGAAGTCACGCCACAATGGTTAGACCCAATCGTTGAAACCTTTAATACTGATCGTGACACTGCCATAGTTCAACCAAAAATCCGCGATTATAAAAACAGGTCTTATTTTGAATATGCCGGTGCTGGTGGTGGTTTTATCGATAAATATGGTTACCCGTATTGCAGAGGTCGAATTTTTGATACTTTGGAAGAAGACAAAGGGCAATACAATGATGTAACTTCCATTTTTTGGGCTTCAGGTGCATGTTTCTTTATCAGGAATACGGTTTTTAAAGCACTTCAAGGTTTTGATGAGTCTTTCTTTGCCCATATGGAAGAGATTGACCTTTGCTGGAGAGCTTATAATATGGAGCATTCTATAAAATATGTCGGACAATCTGAAGTCTATCACCTTGGTGGTGGCACACTTAGTAATTTGAGTCCGAAGAAAACATATCTCAATTTCAGGAATAGCCTCTCTACACTATATAAGAATACCAAGAGCCCGTTTTTTATTATACTCACCCGATTGCTATTGGATGGTTTAGCAGGAATACGATTTTTAATAAAGCTTCAACCAAGGCATACCTATGCTATTCTAAAGGCGCATTTTCATTTCTACTCAAGGGTTTCAGAACTGAACGCTAAAAGAAAATTGCTAAAAAAACGGTCAGGTTATTACGAAAGATCGTCTATTGTCTGGGATTATTTTGTTAAAAAGAAGCGCCTTTTTAATAGTTAATAATTCCGTTAGTAAAAGTTTTGTTAATCCTTACAGTAGCCTTTTCAATTTACATACTTTTGATGTAAGTGAATTTAAAATCATTTAATTGTATTAAGTATGAAAAAAGTAATGTTATTAAGTGTCTGCGGAATGCTGGTGTTATCATCATGTGTATCGAAGAAAGAGTATGCAGCACTTGAAGCAAAACAAAAAGAAACTCAAGATTTATTAAACAGTGCTACAGTAAAGCTAAACAGTTGTTTAGCAGACAAAGCTGCTGCTACAGCACGTTTAGAAGGGATGAAAGAACAATTAGCTGATCTGCGTAAAGCAAATCAGGATTTAATTGATACTAAAGGTAATTTAACCACGCTAACTAAAAAAGGAGCCGAGAACTTAGAACGCTCTCTTGAAAGTTTAAAAGAAAAGGATTTAAAGATCTCTCGTTTACAAGATGCACTTACAAAAAAAGATAGTGTAACTCTAGCCATTGTTACTAGTCTTAAAAAGGAAGTAGGTATTAATGATCCGGATATTGAAATTAATGTCGAAAAAGGTGTAGTTTTTATATCTATCGCAGATAAGCTACTATTTAAAACAGGAAGCTATAATGTAACGCCAAGAGCAAAAGAGGTTCTATCTAAGGTTGCTAAAGTAATCAACAGTAAGCCAAATTTTGAAGCTATGGTAGAATCGCATACTGATAATGTACCATATAGTAAGCCTCCATTAGTTGATAATTGGGACCTTAGTGTAAAACGTGCTACTTCTGTAGTGAGAGTTTTAGAAGAACTAGAGGTAAACCCTCAACAGTTAATAGCTGCTGGGCGTAGTTACTATGTCCCATTAGTAGAAAACGATACTGCTGAAAATAAGGCTAAAAACAGACGTACACGTATCGTTGTACTTCCTAAAATTGATCAATTCTATGATATGATTGAAGAGGAAATGAAAAATTTATCAGCTGGTAATTAATATTACAAGTAAATAATATAGTAAACCCCAATGTGATGCATTGGGGTTTTTTATTTAATCTTTAATCACTGCAATAAGCTCTGGCAATAATGTCAATGCAGTAATAACAACAGCGTTACTTTTAGCTTTCTTAGCATTCTTAATTTCTTTTTCAGTAGAAGCCATGGCTTCCTTTTTACGATTCGGTGTGCGGATCATGACGACAGCGTTGGTAGCCTCTTCGATAAAGTTTTCCTTAACAAACTCATAAGCAAGTTCAACACCATCCTCTTCAAAGGTTTTCACACTGCTCTTTGGATGTTCTATAGTATACAATAGTTTCTTGAGATCTGTTGCTTCAGCCTGACTTACAGCTATGCCATTATAATTAGAATGCATAACAATGCTTACCAAATCGTCTTCGGTTAGGCGTTTAGATAACAACTTAAATGCTTGTTTAAGTATAACCTTGTCCTCGGTATTAAATTCTTCAGCGTAGGTTTCTATCAAAAAAGTGATATTACGAGATGTGATAGAGTCTTGCTGTTTTGAGTAATGAGAGACAATAAATGTGATAAGATTATCTATAGTTACAGACTCCGTTTCAATGTTCTTTTCTTGTGCTGTACTAGTCCAAGTAATTAATGCAACTAGTAAAATGGTTGTTAGTTTTCTCATTGGTCTGGCATTTAAAAGTTGAAATAAAACTACTTGCCTGACCTAGAATAAAAAATTGAAAATGAGTGAAGTAGACCCTTGACTGAGGGAACTATGCTAAAGCTATTGAAACTGTATTTTGTCGTTGTACTTTGCCAGAATCGGTCTCAGAAAAGGCATCAACAGTATATATTTTCTTAGGAATCTCGTGCTTCTTTAAGGTTTTTATACCTTCAATTTTCCTTTGAATATTTTCTACCGCATCGCTTGGATTTTCAATTATTAAGATGAGTCGTTGCCCAAGAGCATCATCAGGTTCTGAAGCAATAATAAAACGCTCTTGGATGCTGTTTTGGAGTTTACTTTCTATATGCTCCGGAAATAACTTGAGCCCCCCGGAATTAACCACATTGTCATATCGTCCTAACCAAACAAACTCTTTATCAGAAATCAAATCAACAACGTCGTTAGTGACCAATGCCTCTTCCATAATATTTGGTGCCAATATGACTAAGCAGTCCCTTTGATCTTTATCAAATGTGACATTAGGTAATGCCGTAAATGCTTTATGGTCAATTTCTCCATTTAATCGTTTTAATGCCACATGTGTTGCTGTTTCCGTCATACCATAGGTTTCAAAGAAACTTGTAGTTTTACTTTGCATGTCACTTATAAGGCCCGATGAGACTTTAGCACCTCCAATAATAATGGTTTTAATTGTATCTACACGGTCTATACAGTGGTTGACTTGTAGAGGAATCATTGCACAAAAATCATACTGCCTTGCGGTATCAAAAACTGGCATTGTACTTGGTTGCACGCAATCGATCTCTAGTCCTAGTATTAAAGCTCTAATCAACATCATTTTACCAGCTATGAATTCGCTAGGCAAGCAATGAAGTGCTTTATCTCCGGGTTCTAATTTGAAAAAGTCACCTGTAGCTATTGCAGAATTAACCATAGCTTGCTTCTGTAGTCTTATGGTTTTGGGCACTCCCGTAGAGCCTGATGTTTTTACAAAAACAAAGTCTTTATCATTTAACCAATCGGTTAAAAAATCGCCCGTAGATTTCTCATGAGGTTCTCCCTCTTTAATAAGGCTGTATGCGACTTCCTTTAATGCTTCACGGTTATAATACAATCCATTAAATCTGAATCTATTGTGTATCTTACTATAATGTGGTGTCATTTAATCTAGGATTTTATAATCTTCTTTAGGTGGTTCAGTAACTGCACCAAACAATTTATCTCTCCAGTTTTTCCAACCATACTTTTTTGACAGTATGAGAAGCATTATTGGATACACAATTAGTACCGGGAGAATAATCTCTAAAATAGTACTCTCTGCCTGTTCAGCAGTGTTCTTGAATATAGCATCGGTCTGTAAGGCAGACCAATCTGAGGTTATAAGCAAAGCTGCCAAAAGGTTATTCCCTAAGTGGAATCCTAATGCTAACTCTAATCCTTCATCCATTAATGTCATAATACCTAAAAGAAGTCCTGTTCCTACATAGAAAATCATCATTTGAAAAAAGCCTATCTCTGCAACTTCAGGATTAGCACTATGAGCAATTCCGAAAATGACTGATGTAAATATTAAAGGGAACCACTTGTTTTTCACAATAACACCAAGGTGCTGCATCAAATACCCTCTAAACAAGTATTCTTCCAAACCAATTTGGAATGGAAATAGTACAATACTAATTAGGAATAGAATTGCGAATTTTGAAGCATTAAATTGTAGTTCAATATTAGAAGAATCGTAATAGTATGAAATCCCAAAGGTTACCAAAGTAAAAATAGTAACCATCAGAAAGGAAAACAGAATGCGCTTCCAATCTACTTTTAATCTGGATGTAGTCAACGATAAAATACTGCGCTGATGAACAAACTTTACTAAAATAAAAAGTAAGACCAGTAGTACTGCAAAAGGTACCAAATTAATAATGAGTGTGAAGTTAGGCGACCATTCTTTCATCATTTCATAGGCCAATTCCATATCCTCAGGGTCTGTTAAGAGGTACATTACAAAGTTTAAGATGAAGACACCTCCAACAACTAATGTCGTTAATAAGACCATCCATACTTCTAATCTGCCTTTATAAGCCTGTTGTATATAATTCATATTACGTTAAATTTCCATGCTTTATTATTGTCATATTGCAAAGTACCATTTTTTACTATTAATGGCGAATCAAAATTATTAACAAATAAGCCTCCTGTTCCCAATCCTTGAGGCATAGGATTCTTTAGTGTATAGGTCCATTGCGCTATGGCATTTAAGCCAACATTGCTTTCTAAAGCACTGGTTATCCACCATTTAATATTTAATTTTTCTGCCTCATCGATCCAAGATTCACTGCCTGAATATCCCCCTATTAAACTAGGTTTTAAGATGATATATTGAGGCTTAACAGTGTTGAGAACTTGATACTTTTCTTCAGTATTTATAACTCCAATGAGTTCTTCATCTAAAGCAATAGGAACAGGACTCTCTTGACATAGTTTTGCCATAACCTCAAGTTGTTTGGGCTTAATCGGTTGTTCGATGGAGTGTAATTGATATTCTGATAGTTGTTTTAATTTTCCCAGAGCTTCTTTGGGGCTAAAAGCACCATTGGCATCTACACGAATCTCTATATCATCAATAGAAAATTGATTTCTGATATACTTCAACAAATCCAATTCCGCATTAAAATCAATAGCGCCAATTTTAAGTTTAATACAATCAAAACCTTGACTTATCTTATCTTTAATTTGTTGCAGCATAAAAGATTTATCACCCATCCATACTAATCCATTGATTGCTATAGGGTCTTGTAGTTTTGTAAACGGAGAGGGAAATAAATCAAAAGGCTCCTCTGAAGATAATGATCTGAATGCCATTTCTAATCCAAACTGAATGCTTGGAAATTCAGTAAGTGTATCATAAAGTGCATCTAAGCCCAAATGGACATGATCACAGATCCATTTTAGTTTTGCCTCATAATCCTCGCGATCATCATAAGAAAGGCCTCTTAGAATACCACATTCACCAATACCAATCTTACCGCCTTTATTTATGATTATAAACCATGTTTCTTTGGTATTCATAATACCTCTAGAAGTACCACTAGGACGTTTAAAATTGAGGATGTATTGATGATAACTGGCCTTCATTATGTGAGAAGAGTTTTTATATAATCTTTTAAAGTTATAGATATCTGATTACCTGCACTATAGGTTTTCTCACCATACAAACGATCTACCTGATCTGGAACAAAACCTAATGGTAAAATTGAAGCGACATATTTGGCTACATACATAATCTGTTTATTTATTCCGATCTTTTGAATTCGCTTATTGTCTATGTTAGCTACAATATCAATTAAACTACTGTAAGTAAAAGGTTCATTCCCATTAATATTAATCTTTTGATTCTCACTAGATCCTAACATCGTATTAATAATATTATTGGCTGCATCTTCAACATGTATAGGATAGAGTTTTGAGGTGATTCCTAATGGAGATAATAGTACTTTTTTATGTAGTGTTTGATGAATTAATTTTTCTATACCTTCATCTTTAGTTTTCACACCAAACACTTGGGATATCCTGTAAATCTGCCAATTAGGAAATGTTGACATAATATATTTCTCTGCCAAAAATTTTGAATGACTATATGCTCCGTTATTAGGATTGGCTGTATTTGAACTGATAAAAATAAATCGTTTTACACCCTGACCAATTGCATTATCAACCAAACGCTTTGTCGCTTCATAATTTACAGCATAATATGCTTTTTCTTTTTTACTATGTGTAATTGCTGCACCATGAATCAATAAATCTATATTTTTTATGTGATTTAAATAAGTGGTTTCATCCAAAAGGTCACCATATATGACATGCATGTTCAGGTCTAAGGCTGTATAGCTTCTATTTCTAGTAAAGCCATAAATATCATATAGAGACGTATCTATTTTTGAAGCTAATACACTAAGTATAGATGAGGAAATACCGGTAATGAGAATCTTCTTTTTCATCACTATTTTCCTTTAAAACGATAGATTAGAAGGTTACGTATAAACTCTATAATAGCTGCTGTTTTCACAAATGAAGCTCTGCCTTCTAAAGCTTTAAACTCAATAGGAAACTCAAACCAATTAGCATTACATCGAGCAGCCTTGATCATAATTTCAGCATCTATGAACCAATCATCTGACTCAAGATTCAAACGCTCATAAAGGCTTCTCTTTAAAAGTTTAGGTTTAGAATTAATATCTTTAGAGTTTACTTTTGGAAATAGGAGCTTAAAAATGACGTTATACGCATATGATATAACACGTCTTTTAAACCCATCGTGTCGCTTGTCTCTATAGGTCTTTATTAAATCGTAATTCCCTTGAGACATATATTCGTAGCAGTCTTTTAAAGTATTTACCGGAAATTGTCCATCTCCGTCGATCACGCATAATAATTCACCTTTGGCGAATTCGAGCCCTTCCCGCATATCCCACCCCATCATCCCTCGCTTGGGTTTACAAATTGCTCTAAATATATGGTCTTTAGCAGCTATATCTTCGACAATAATCTTGGTTCTATCGTTTGAACCTTCAATGTAATTACCTACTAAAACAATTTCATAGCTATCGCTAAAATTAGATACAGCTTGTTTTACTTGTTCAGAAAATGGTATAATATCTTCCTCAGAACGGTAACAAAGTATAATTACTGAAAGCTCAGGTTTAGTCATAAATGTGCTATAGTTCGATACTATCTCCTATTTCAAGGAGTATAAGGTCTTTGCCTTTTTCAAAAAACTTTCTCTTGGCTTCTTCATGATCTATTTCGATATAACCAAATGTATCAAAATGATACCCTAGGACTTTATCGCATTCCACAAAATCACTTGCAATAATGGCATCATCTACGCCCATAGTAAAGTTATCACCCACTGGCAAAATGGCTAAATCAAGTTTGGTAGATAAAGGAATCAATTTCATATCCATCGTTAATGCGGTATCACCAGCTATGTATATGGTTTTATCTACTCCCTCTATAATAAAGCCTCCAGGCTGTCCGCCATATTTTCCATCTGGGAAAGAACTCGTATGTACAGCATTGACATATTTTACCTTACCAAAATCAAAAGCCCAGGATCCTCCATGATTCATAGGATGACCTTCTATACCCATATTACCATAATGCATTACGATTTCATAGTTAGAGATGACTTTGGCACTAGAACGTTTGGCAATAGATTCCAC
This sequence comes from Winogradskyella sp., assembly GCA_965230605.1. Taxonomy (GTDB): domain Bacteria; phylum Bacteroidota; class Bacteroidia; order Flavobacteriales; family Flavobacteriaceae; genus CBDDLD01. The sequence goes on from CBDDLD010000004.1 coordinate 1,936,635, forward strand.
ATCCACAATATGATCTTGATGTGCGTGCGTTAATAAAATATAGTCTGGATTTAGATCATTTACATCAATATGACTGGCCTTTTCATTTGGTGATATAAATGGATCTACAAGAATAAATGTGTCATTGATCTGAATGCCTAAGCTGGCATGACCATAAAATGTAATTTTCATATTAGGATGTCATAAAATTTAGTCCTACTAATATAGGATATAACCGACACCTAATAGTAAAGAGAACGCAAAAGTTGTTAACGCTAATACTTTTAATTGACCATCAAAATCATTGGCTTCTTTTGCTTTCCGTATTTTATTAACATGACGTATTAGTGGGATGTAGGTAATTAGAAACAGAAAGTTATAAGGCTCTACATAATATAACAGTGAGAATATGACACCTATGATCATTGCACCAATAATCAGGAAATAATGATATTGCTTTGCTCTGTTTAATCCTAACTTTACAGCTAAAGTAATTTTACCTGATTTTTTATCAGAATCTATATCTCTCATATTGTTAAGGTTAAGAACACCTACACTAAGTAATCCTAGTGATATAGCTGGTAAGACCACTAAATGATCTAGAGTTCTTGTATATAGTACATAACTCCCCATAACACTCAAAAACCCAAAAAAGATAAATACAAAAACATCGCCTAAAGCTCTATACCCATATGGAGAATCTCCCATGGTATAATGTAAGGCAGCATATACAGATAATCCACCTAAAACCAGAAATAGAAGTACATGCAAAAAATGAGTATGTCCAAAGGCAAAATAGATTAAAGCAAGCGTTAAGAATATGACTATCAATATGTTATACTTAATTGCTTCATACATTTGTTCGGGTGTAATCACCCCACTTTGTATGGCGCGTTCTGGGCCAACACGATCTTTATTATCTGTTCCTCTTACACCATCTCCATAGTCATTAGCCAAATTTGATAGTACTTGTAAGCTCATAGTTGTTAATATAGCCAGAACCAATACCCATATATTGAAACGTCCATTATAATAGGCCATACACGATCCGATGACAATTCCAGATACAGAAAGTGGTAATGTTCTTAATCGCATGGCAGAAAGCCATGGTTTTAGTCTTTTCATAATTGAGGGCTATTCATAGATTAAGGAATCCATTTTTTTTCAAAGTTAGGTTTGCGCTTTTCAAGAAATGCATCGCGTCCTTCTTTAGCTTCGTCTGTCATATAGGCCAAGCGTGTAGCTTCTCCAGCAAATACTTGTTGTCCAACCATTCCGTCATCAGTTAAATTCATAGCAAACTTTAGCATCTTAATTGACGTCGGTGATTTTGCCAATATTTCCTGAGCCCACTGATACGCTGTGGTTTCTAATTCATCATGAGGTATCACCGCATTCACCATGCCCATTTCATAAGCCTCTTGTGCTGAATAGTTTCTGCCTAAGAAAAATATCTCTCTAGCTTTTTTCTGTCCTACCATTTTAGCTAAATAGGCCGATCCATAACCACCATCAAAACTGGTAACGTCTGCATCTGTCTGCTTAAAAATGGCATGTTCTTTACTTGCTAAAGTAAGATCACAAACGACATGAAGACTATGGCCGCCACCTACAGCCCAACCCGGTACAACAGCAATGACAGCTTTAGGCATAAAACGTATTAAGCGTTGTACTTCTAGTATATTTAATCGGTGATAACCGTCATCGCCTACATATCCTTGATGTCCACGTGCTTTTTGGTCACCACCAGAACAAAAACTCCACACTCCATCTTTAGTAGATGGACCCTCAGCACTTAACAGTACTACACCAATGCTAGTGTCCTCATTAGCATCATAAAAAGCGTCATATAACTCGCTGGTTGTCTTTGGACGAAAGGCATTTCGTACGTTTGGACGATTAAACGCAATTCTGGCTACACCATTGCATTTATGATATGTGATATCTTCATAAGTTTTCGCAACTTTCCAATCTATTTGGCTCATTTTCTTCACTTTTTCGATGGTAAAAATAAGGAATTAATAATAATGCGAAATTGTAAAATTTCTTTTTGTTTTATTATGCAAGCATAATATATTTGCTGGCTAGTTTTTTGAACATGACGATTGAAAATTCCCCTAAGATCTATGCTGTTCAAGAGCACCATTCTATTGCTCTTGGAGAGCTTTATTTTTTTGAACAATTCGTTGTTGCTGAGTTTAATGAAGGCGTTAATATAGATTTTGAAAGTTTTAAAAATGCACGCATTTTAATTTCAAATTTCTATGGTAATCGCCCTATTGGCTTTATAGCTAACAGAATACACTCCTATTCTATTGTACTAACTGAAGCACCTAAATTTTACAAAACATTTAGCAATGTGATTGCTTACGCTATTGTAAACTACTCTGCGCTGTCTGAGAAAATAGTAGAGATCGAAAATCAGTTTATTGAAAATCAATACTTAGCACTTGATAATCGAAAGCAATTTAAACGTATGGATGATGCCATATCATGGGTAGTACATCGTTTAAAGCATGCATTAAGTTAGTCCAACATTAAGAGTACAAAATGAAAACCGTCGAATCTTCAGTGTTTAAACACATTACCAAGGCTTTTGAGTCTGATATGGGCAATTTGTACTTCTTTAATCATGTGGCTGTTGTTGAGTTTAATGACGGTGTGCATGTGAGCATAGATAATATTTCTGAGTTATTATATGAATTGGTAAATCACTTTGGAACCATTAGACCTTTCGGTTTAGTAGCGAATAGAGTGAGTCATTATTCAATTTGCCCTATAGATTCTGATCAAATTAAAACGCAATTAGATAATTTAGTGGCTTATGGTGTAGTGAGTAACTTAAAGGCCGGAAGTATGAATTGTGAAATTGAAAACGACTTCTGTAAAACTTCAGACATCTATTACAATTCTCTTTATGAAGCACTTAATGGCGTTTATGCCACTGTAAAAGAGGAGTTAATTTCTACCTTAGACTAAATAGATACCATCGTCTTTAATCACTATCTGTTTTTGCTTATAAAGAGAACCGATAGCCTTCTTAAAATTCTTCTTACTCATCTGAAGTTCTTCTTTTATAAGCTCTGGGTCCGATTTATCATTAAATGGTAAAAAGCCGTTATTATCCTTCAATTCTGTGAGTATGAACTGAGCGTTAGGTTCAATAGATCTATATCCAATAGGTCGTAATGTAATATCGAGTTTATTATTAGGTCTTATTTTCTTAACGACACCCTTGAGTCGGTCTCCTATATTAATGTCTTTAAAAATATCATCCTTAAAAACCATCCCTTGATGTTGTTTATTAACTATGACATTCATTCCAATATCAGAAGGATGAGAAATTATAACATCTACCTCTTCAAATCGTTCTACAGTGAGATTTTTGTTATCTAAAAACCGATTAGTTTTACTTGAAGCTACTAACCTATCGCTATCTTCGTCTAAATAGCAATGTACTAAATACCAACCGCCGGTTTTCATCTTAAATGCTTGCTCTTTGAACGGACAAAACAATTCTTTTACCAGTCCCCAGTCTAAAAATGCACCAAATTTAGTCACTTGATTGCATCTCAAAAGTGCAAAATCATCCCGTATGATATAAGGTTTGTCGGTGGTTGCTACAATACGTTCTTCATTATCTAAATACACAAAAACATCTATCGTGTCCCCTATTTCGAAATCTTGAGGCACATATCTATTTGGGAGCAATACTTCGTTCCCTTCTTCATCACCCAAGAATAATCCTGGTTCTCTATCTCTAAGTATTTCTAGTGTATTATAGTGTCCTAAAGTAATCATGTGGGCAAAAGTACTAATATTAACTTCAGGAAATAAAAAACGCCGTAATTAAAAACCACGGCGCAGATTTTATGATAACTGCTTAAATTAATAAGCAGACTCTTTACCAAAATGTTTTACTAACATATAATAAACAACGGCTCTATATTTGTTTCTATTAGAGCGTCCATAAGTATCCATCACAGAATTAATTCCTCTGTCTAGATCCGAATCGTCATTTAAACCTAATTTCTTAACTAAAAAATTATTTTTTACTGTAGCTAGTTCAGAATCATCAGAACCAGATACTGTTGCAGAATCAGCATTATATATAGAAGGTCCAAGACCAATGGTAACTTTAGTTAATAAATCCATATCAGGATTCACGCCACATTTGTCTTTCAGGTCTTCAGCATACTTTGCTATTAATTCATCTCTTTTGCTCATTGTTGTATAGTTTTTAGATTAATGGTTTTAGCGATCTTAAAGATAGCTAAATATAAGACACCGTTGTAAAGGAAAAGTCACGGCTTTATAAAAAGATTATTTAATGTAATTAAAATATTCTAATAACACCTCATCATTTATTCTTGAAGGTGTGTGTATCTCAAGAAGTTTTGGAGCGTCTGATGGAGTATAGAAATTCTGCAATTTATTTTTTAATGCTTCTTCACTAGTCACAGTAGTATAATCAAATCCGTACATTTCACACAATTGCTTAGCGGTTAACTGATGTTTCGTCTCGAAATAAGCATCAAAATTTTCGGTGTTCTTATGTCCTGGTAAAATCCGGAATATACCTCCGCCTCCATTATTTATTAGAAGTATTCTAAAGTTATTAGGAATATAATTGTTCCATAATGCATTGCTATCGTAAAAGAAACTTAAATCCCCGGTAATAAAGACTACAGGTTGAGTAGCAACACTAGCTGCTCCTATGGCTGTACTGCTACTTCCGTCTATACCACTAGTCCCTCTGTTACAAAATACTGATAGTGTTGGATTAAGGTCAAATAACTGTGTGTATCGTACTGCAGAGCTATTGCTTACTTGTAATTGACTATGGTCTGGAATTGATTTCAATAAAACATCAAAGACTTTAAAATCACAGAACGGTATTTCATTTAGATACGCTTCATGCTTAGATTTCCTGTGTGTTCTAACCTGCAACCAAGTCGTTTTATAATCAGATGAAACACTCTGGTCATCTAGAATTGACTTAAATAGACTATTTGCTGGCATTTTAAAATGCTTATTTAAACAGAAAAAGGTATCATTAGCCTTGTTAATACCTACATGCCAATGCTGTTTAGGCTGATGCTTCCTAAGAAATGCTTTTATCTTCTTGGACACAATCATACCACCTATCGTCAAAAGAATATCTGGTTGAAGCTGTAAAAACCCATCCTCGTCTAATGGGGCAATAATCTTATCGATACTTGAAAAAAATGCTGGATTATGAATATTTGATGTTGTTTCAGTAAATACAATGACAGAATTATCATTTGCTAAAGCTTCTAACCATTTACTATCAATGTTGTCGGGATAGTTAGCTCCTATCAAAATCATTTTTTTCGATGATTGCTCCCATTCCTTCTTAGCAGTATCAACTTCAGGCCCTAAAAACATATTACTAACATCACCTAGCTCCATTTTTTTTATGGGCTTTGTTAATTCTTCTACTGTACTATATAAGGGTTCCTCAAAAGGGCAATTCAAATGCACTGGGCCAGACAATGCGATAGACTTATGAAATGCAGTATTAATTTCCCTTTCATTGTAGGCTTGTGTATCTTCTTGTATTCCTAAGAAACGTTCTGCTTTATCTTGGATAGACTGAATGAGTTTAGGCTCCTCTTTAGTATATTTAACAGTATCATCCCTTAAATCTAATTTCAGGTTCGTACTGTAATGGACATGATCGCCATAGACATTAGCTTGCTTTATGGTTTGGCCATCACCAATATCGACAAGATATTTAGGGCGGTCTGCAGATAACACAACCAGTGGCACATCGCTGTAAAAAGCTTCGGAGATTGCCGGATAGTAATTAAGAAGTGCACTCCCCGAGGTGCATACTAAAGCAACAGGCTGTCTTAATTGTTGTGCAATACCCAAAGCAAAAAAGCCTGCACAACGCTCATCAACAATGCTGTAGCATTTAAAATAATTGTTATTTGTAAAACTTATTGTTAGTGCCGCACTTCTGCTGCCTGGAGATATAACTATGTGCTGGATATTATAGGCTTTGCAGAGTTCTGCAATGGTTTGTGCTAAGGGTATATTAGAGTATTTCATTCAATATACAAAGATACAAAACAAGCTTCGATGATTAAAACAAAACCTTAAGCATTGTCTTCGATTTTGCAATGGTTTCTTCCCATTCATTTTCAGGAATAGAGTCTTTGGTGATTCCACCACCGACATATAAAGTTGCCTCTTGATTTTTAAGTTCAAGGCATCTTAAATTAACATATAGGTTTGTGGTGCTTTTAGTTGAATTATAGGCATTGTTCTCTACATTCTTTCGATTTGAGTTTCTAATCAGAGCTCGCTTTACATTTAACTCACCTAAGAATCCTGTGTAAAACAACCTGTCATAACCTTCGTTTAAGCTTATATAGTCTAATGCCTCTTGTTTTGGAAAACCGCAGACAGCCGGTGTAGGATGCAACGTTTCAATGATGGATTTAAGGTTAGAAGACGACGTTTTTAAAACTCCGGTAATCTTAGTTTTCAGATGTAATAAATGTCCGGCTTTTATGGTCATGGTTTCGCTAGACTTTATGTGATCTATATTTTCTCTTAATTGCCTAACAATATATCTGGTTACTATATCTTGTTCATCTTTTTCTTTTGAGGTCCATTGTGGTTCAGCATCAGGGGTAACCTCTTTTGTGCCAGCCAGAGAAATCGTTTCAAATCGTTGTCCATCAATTTTTAAAAAGGTTTCAGGTGTAGCACCAAGCCACACACCAACCTGTGGGTGGTACCAACAATACACCATGGCATTGTTATAAGTCTTTTGTAAACGATGATATAAGGCTATAATATCTGTCGAAATATTACTTACCTTGATTTGTCTTGATAAAACAACTTTATCTAAAACACTCTTGTTAATAGTAGTTACACCGTGGTTAACCAAGCTGATATGTTGTGTTCTATTGGCTTCTGTTTCATGGTATTGAAACATTTCTATTTTCGTTTTAGTTGAGTCCCAAATTTCAGTTGAGAGTCTCTCACATTCAGCTTCCGGGAAGAGTACATTAGCTTTGTTTATATCGAAAGGTGAAAACACAAAGCCTGTCTCTGTATAATCAGAGCTATGATAGACTTTGTTATTATTTTGAAGCCAACAATGTGTTACATTACTATGAGGATGCCTATATACTACAAATGGTAATTGCTGCTTATAGTGTTGATTAATATGATCATAGAAGGCTTTTTCTTCCATACCTAAGAGGGTTTAGGAAGCGATATCGTAGATAAGCGACATACTGATATCAATCGCTCTTCCTCATCTGTAACTCGTATGTCTAATAGCTGTGTGGTCTTTCCTTTGTGTAAAAATGTCGCTTTAGCATAGACATAACCTTCCGTAACACTTTTCAGGTGATTCGCAGTAATCTCTATACCTCTCACAAAATATTTTTCAATATCCACAAAAATATGAGACGCAAAGCTACCTACACTTTCTGCTAATGCAGCTGTAGCTCCGCCGTGTAATACACCATCTGGTTGATGTACCTTAGGCGAAACCGGCATTCTTGCCGTTAAAAAATCTTCCCCAAAATCTACTACCTCAATATCTAAAGTTTCCATTAAGGTATTTTTACAAGCCGCATTGGCCATTTCTAACACTTTCTCCTTAGGCAGTTGCATATAAAACTGTATTTTTAAAATCGAAATGTAAAAATACTACAATCCCCATTAAAATGAGTTTAGAGGAGAAAGAAATCACATATCAAACATCAAATTCATATACCACATTGAATCGCCTAACCGACAAGACAAAAACCGTTTGGTTTGTATGTCATGGTATGGGCTATTTAAGCCGTTACTTCTTGCGCTATTTTAATGAACTAAATGCTGATGAAAATTATATCATAGCACCCCAAGCACCAAGCAAATATTATATACCACCAAAGTTTCATGTAGGTGCCAACTGGCTTACTAAGGATAACACAGAGCAAGGGACAAAAAGCATTATGAACTATTTTGATGCCGTATTTGAAGCTGAACAAATACCAGAAGACAAAGCATTTATTGTTTTGGGGTACTCTCAAGGCGTTAGTGTAGCGATGCGCTATTTGGCGAGGCGAAAGCTTATGTGTGATCAATTGGTCATACACTCAGGGGGCATTCCTAAAGAGCTAACATCTGAAGATTTCTCCTATTTAAAAGACCACACGAAAGTGTCATTGATCTATGGTACTCAAGATGAATATTTGAATGAGGAACGTATACAGTATGAAACCGAACGTGCTCATGAACTCTTTGGAAGCAATGTTTCCATTAAACCGTTTGAAGGTAAGCATGTGGTTAATATAGAACTTATAAATCAATTGGTATGATAGCACCAACATTAGAAGATGACCGCGTAAAACTCAGCTTACTAGATTTAAGTAATTACGAACATTTATTGTCTGTTGCAAATGAGGATGATCTCATATTCTACTCCCCTTCTGATATTTCTACACCTGAAAAGCTTAGAGATTATGTTCAGTTAGCTGTGGATGGCTATTATCATAAGACCACGATTCCGTTTATTATCTATGATAAGCAAAAACAGGCTTATGCCGGATCTACACGTTTTGGCCTTATAAGCTGGAAAAACAAAGTCTTACACATTGGATGGACCTGGATAGGAAAAGAATTTCAGGGTTCCGGATTAAACACGCATATGAAATTCTTAATGCTCCGCTATGTGTTTGAAGAACTAGATTTTGAAAAAGTAGAGTTCAGAATAGATGAGCGTAACATTAAATCTAGAAAAGCTGTAGAAAAATTAGGCGCATCTTTAGAAGGCATCCTTAGAAAGGATACGGTCATGAAAGATGGCTACAGACGAAGTACCTGTTGCTACGGTATACTAAAAGAAGAGTGGCCAACTATTAGAGCTAATACCTTTAGCAACTTTTAACTCGTTTGCTGTAAAGTCTTATTCTTTTCTTTTAAAATAGCCAATTGTTTTTCTAAGAATGTAATAGCTTTCTCTGTTTTATGACTTGCTTTTACTTTAAAACTTTTAGCTTCTTTTTTAAATTTTTCTTTACCAGATTTTGCAGCTTTGGAGACGTCTTCTTTAACTTCCTTGAAATCATCGACTAATTGATCTTTGATCTCTTTGCCTTCTTTCTTTAATTTATCTCTAGTGTTGCTCCCTTTATCCGGTGCTATAAGTATGCCTATACCTGTGCCTATTAATGCGCCTAAAACTAATGCGCCTTTAAATTGTACCATAACGTTTTTTATATTGAATTAAACTGTCTTTATTAATTAGACTCAGACTATTCTAATTTGTTACAGATCAACGCTTTTACCACCTGTATTTCTCTAACTTTTCTATAGTTCTTATTATTAATATACCAAACTCTTTTATTTCTGCTGTGGTATTATTCAAGCCATATTCCATTTCAAAAATAATAGGTTTCGAGTAAAGTTTATCAAACTGAAATTCAAAATATAATCCACATCCGTCATCACAATCTGGGCAACCATAATTATTAACAGTCGTTGTTGTATTGAGAATTGACTCAGGTATTTTACTTATTAACTCTAATCCTATTTTCTCAGATTCTCTTGTCATTTTTGTATCAAACTTCAAACCTTCATCAGAAAAATAAGAATCTGTTTTATCTGTCCAAAAAGTTGTAACATTACCTGTAAGATAATGCCTGTACATCCTTGTGCAGTCACCATCACATTCACCACAGTAATAACCATAAGTAACATACTGAATTCTTGATAATGTCACTTTCTGGTTTAAAGCAGAATCAATCGATATACTATGTTCTTTTTCAATTATGGTTACCTTGTCTTCTGACTTATTATCAGCACAACAATAAATTAATATCAGTAATAAAAAAGTTAATATTTGGAATACTGCTTTCATTTTTAGTTGCCATTTTAATTTCATTATTACTATAATCAGTAATACTTTCATATAAAGAAACGTATAAAAATCATAATCCGCAAGATTGGAAAAGTTGATCTGTTTTTTTAGTTCTAGTTTTGGCTTTAAGAAATCGTAATGTATGTCTCAAAAGTTATCAAATAAAGCATTTTATCAGCAAAACCTAAACGTTGTCATTGATTTTATCCATAATCACTTGGATCAGAAAATCGATATTTCTCGGTTAGCTAAGCTTTCTAATTTTTCTCCATTTCATTTCCACAGGATCACGAGAGCTTTGTTAGGAGAACCTTTAGGCGCATACATTATTAGAACGCGATTAGAAACCGCCACAAAATTATTGCGATACTCTTCACAATCTATAGAAGAGATCGCATACAGTATAGGCTTTGAATCCCCTTCATCCTTATCGAAAGCCTTTAAAAATAAATACGGGGTCTCTCCCTCTTACTACAGAACACATAAAAATTATTCAATCAAAACAACGAACATTATGAAAACAACACTCAACATCAAAACACCAAAAATCGTAACACTAGACGATAAGCAGTGTATTTATTACAGAATGCACGGTGCTTATCAAACCTTAGACTATGCCAGTGCCTGGGGAAAACTTTGGAATGAAGTTAAATCTCAGAAGTTATTTACTGCTGGTATAGAAAGTATTGGCCAATCTCATGACGATCCTAATGTGACGGATGCAGATAAGATACGCTATGACGCCTGTTTAGTCATCCATAAAGAGGCAAAGCCTAACGGTGATATTGGTGTCAAGACTTTAGCAGGAGGAAAGTTTGCAGTCTTCATGTATCAGGGATCTTACACTTATTTCCCGGAAGTTTATGATTATATTTTTAATGAGTGGTTAATGGAAAACGATTATGATCTCCGTGATGACTCAGTTAGAGAGCGCTACATCAGTGATCCTAGACGTGTCGAAGAACACAAATTAAAAACAGAGATCTATATTCCTATTGTATAATCAAACACGCCGTTCAGAAGTGTTGAAATATCTGAACGACGTGCTTCCTTTAGTTCCCCACTTTATAAAGTCCAGGTTCAAATTTAAAAGCTTTCATTAGGCGGTTCCATGTGTTAATTTGGGCAATCGCTAAACTTATAAAACATATTGCTTCTTTGTCGAAATAATGGCTCAGGTCGGTTATATACTTCTCTGTTATAGGAGCACCATCAAGCTGTGTAAGTATGTCAGCATATTTCAATACTACACGCTCTGAATCTGTAAAATAAGGTGTTTCTTCCCATACACATAAAGAGGACAAACGAAGTTCTGTTTCACCTAAACTCTTAAGTTCCTTGTGATGCATATCTACACAATATGCACAGCCATTTTTTTGAGAAACTCTTAAACGAATAAGTTCCAGTAAATCTAGACTTAATTTAGAGCCATCAATAAAATCTTCTATAGTTCTAAGATGTTCAAACATACCCTTGGGTATATCATTGTACGAAATTTGTTTCATTGGGTTGATTTAAAATTTATTATGACAAATTTACCTCCCATTGAAACTAAAAATCCTTAAGATATCTTAAGAAAAACGAATATGTTGCTTACGAATTTCACTTAAATATTCAGGTGAGATACTTAAATAGGATGCAATCATATACTGGGGCACGCGCTGTACAAAGTCTGGTAATACTTTGACCATATTGTAATAGCGTTCGCTACTGTTTTGCTTCATGTAAAACTCGTTCTTCCTATGTATAGCTATAAGCATATTCTCTGTAATAATTCTAAAAACACGCTCTAATTTAGGAACCTTAGCATACAGTTCTTCTAAATTGTTTTTTGTTACACAAAGTACTGTAGTGTCCTCGATGGCTTGTATGGAAGACAATGAAGGTGTTTCATTGACAAAACTATCCAGATTGGTAATCCACCAATTTTCAATGGCAAAAAACTCTATATGTTCATCACCTTTTTCATCAGTATTAAAAAGCCTTAATAAACCTTCAATTATAAAATATTTATGATGACATGTATCACCCTGGTTAAGAAGAAATGTCTTCTTCTTTATTGAAACGACAGATAGCTTTTCGAAGATTATATCTATCTCATTATCATCAAATGTTACATAACGATCTAGATATTGTTTTAATTGTAATTTCATGAGTATTCAAAGATACTCTAAAACTACTTAATTAACCGCTCTACAATGGCTTTTGTTGGTAAGATTTCTTTGGTGTATTCTATACTTGGACCAGCGACCCAAACCGTTTTATAAGTTGCCTTTTTGGCGGCTTTTTCTGTAGCCTTCATGCCTATTGAGAAACGTATCATCTTCACCCATTTTTTCAACTTTCTGTTTTTGTTGAGTACATTCTCTAACCATGTGGCTTTAGTTCCTATTTTTTGAACATAGGGTGTATTGATTACAGTACACGGCGTGCCCGAAATGCGCTCCGTCATCACAATATCGTCAGCACCGTAATCCACACAGGCCTGTTTGTATTCTTGGGTGACATTAGCTTCTTCTGAAGCAATAAAAGGACTTCCAACTGACACCCCTTCTGCACCATAGCTTAGCATATTATCAATATCGGCTTTACACCCTACGCCTCCGGCAGAAATCACCGGGATGTTACAATTGCTTTTTAACTCATGAATTAAGGCTTCCGGAGTCATATTACCTCTATGCCCGCCAGCTTCATTATTCACTGCAATAACGGCGTCAGCACCTAGGCCTTCCACTTTTTTAGCAAACTTTAAATCGACAACATCACAAAACACCTTAATCCCTACTTTATGAGCTTCCTTAATCGTTTCTTCAGGACTTCCTAAAGAAGTAATGATGAAATCGCAACCTTCTTCGCATAGGACTTCCAATTGCTTTCTGTACTTAACATTAGACTTGTTGACGATAAGATTGAATCCGAAAGAGCCACCTTCAACTTTAGCTTTATGCAGTTCCCTAACCGCAGCTCTTAACTCTTCCAATGTTCTGTAATTTAAAGCGGGAATACAACCAGCAATACCACCTTTCATAGCTTCAGTAACCATAGCAACGTTAGAGACTAAAAACATTGGTGCCTGAATGATAGGATATTTGATATTTAACATGCGTGTCAGTGCGGTGTCCATAATGTTTGATTTTCAACAAATATAATTATTTTTATTATGCATGCATAATAATTTAATCAATCAAATTGATAATACCCACATTTTAAATAGGCCCCTTCAGGAAATTCAATAGGATGATCCATATCGTGATGCGTATTTAAAATATTAGTAACCCTTCTAGGCTGCGATCGGAGTGTTTGCATGTTGATATCAAAAAAAGATTGAGCCAACACCCTAGAAGAACAGGATGCTAATACCAGAAGCCCATTCTCTGCTGTAAGTTGAGCCCCTAAAGCTGCTAGTTGTGCATATTTCTTTTTTGCCAATGCAATCTCAGATTGTTGTTTAGCAAAACTAGGTGGGTCTATAACGACCACATCATAAGTAACGCCTTTGGATGTTAGAGCTTTCATCTCTTCAAATGCATCACCGGCAATAGTATGATGCGTACCAGTATACTCATTCAGTTTTCCATTACGATATGCAATCTCTAATGCTTGCTTACTAATATCTAAACTAGTCACTGAAGTGGCACCATTAAACAAGGCATGCACAGAAAATCCACCCGCATAAGAAAATACATCCAAGACTGTTTTACCTTTACTCATCTCTCCTACGCGCTTCCTGTTATGACGATGATCTAAAAAGTAACCGGTTTTATGTCCTTTGATCACATTTGCTGAAAATGCTACACCATGCTCTGTGAATTCAACAACCTCATCTTCTAAACTTCCATAAACCACATCTCCATCTTTTAACTCATGTCCATCTGTATTTTGTAGTCCCCTGCTCAATCTGATTACTATGGTATCTGCAGACGATACACTTTGTAGGCCAGGTAAAATCTGGTCCAAGTAAGGGAGCCAAATTCCTGAATAGAGCTTCACTACCAAGACTGTATTGTATACATCAGCAATCAAACCCGGGAAGCCATCATTTTCACCAAATAGCATTCTATAACTATTTGTATTTGTTGCCAAAAGCTCTAAACGTTTCTGATGGGCGTTTTCAATCTTGTGCTGAAAAAAGTCTGCATTGATCTCTACCCTAGACGCTTTGCTATGGATCATTTTAATTCGAATTGGGGAATCAGCATCATAAAGACCTAAACCAATCATAGCGTTGGTCTTTTTACCAAAAATTACAGCAAGGTCTCCAGTTTTAGCATCGGCATTGATCTTAGTGATACTGTTAGAAAACACCCAGGGATGCCCTTTCACTACAAATTGTTCGCCTTTATTATTAAGCTTAATAGCCAGGCGCTTTGGTGTGTATGAATGCTCTATGTGTTTGGAGAATGTTATCATTACTTTTGAGGTTGTAAAGTACAAAAAAACGCAGCCCATTAGGACTGCGTTTTTATATTTAGTATGTAAGATAATTATTTCACTTCTTCGAAGTCTACATCTTCTACATCACTACCTTCATCCGGTGCTTGACCGTTCTGACTTGCATCAGGACCAGCAGCACCACCTTGTTGTGCTTCTGCTTGCGCCTTATACATTTCTTCACTAGCGACTTTCCATGCTTCATTAATCTTTTCTAAAGCTGGTTCTATCACAGCAATATCCTTAGTCTCGTATGCTTTCTTTAATTCTTCTAACGCCTCTTCAATTGGCTTCTTTTTATCATCAGATAATTTATCACCAAATTCAGATAATTGCTTTTCCGTTTGGAAGATCATAGCATCAGCACTGTTCAGCTTGTCTGCAGTTTCTTTTGCTTTAGCATCTGCTTCTGCATTAGCTTCTGCTTCTGCTTTCATCTTTTCGATTTCTTCTTCTGTTAATCCTGAAGACGCTTCAATTCTGATGTCTTGAGATTTACCAGTTGCTTTATCTGTGGCAGATACTTTGATGATACCATTCGCATCAATATCGAATGTCACTTCAATTTGAGGCATCCCTCTTGGTGCTGGTGGAATTCCATCTAAGTGGAAACGACCAATCGTCTTATTATCTGCTGCCATTGGACGCTCTCCTTGTAATACATGAATCTCAACAGATGGCTGATTGTCAGCAGCTGTAGAGAACACTTGAGATTTCTTCGTTGGTATTGTGGTATTGGCATCGATAAGCTTAGTCATCACATTACCCATAGTTTCAATACCTAATGATAAAGGTGTTACATCCAATAGTAATACATCTTTAACATCTCCTGTAAGTACACCACCTTGGATACCTGCTCCAAGAGATACAACTTCGTCAGGATTTACACCTTTACTTGGCGATTTTCCGAAGAAGCTTTCAACAGCAGTTTGAACCGCAGGGATACGTGTAGAACCACCAACTAAGATGATCTCATCAATATCGTTCTTTGATAAGCCGGCTGCTTTTAATGCAGACGCACACGGCTCTATCGTACGTTTAATTAAGTCGTCTATTAACTGTTCAAATTTTGAACGTGTTAATGTACGTACTAAGTGTTTTGGACCACTAGCAGTCGCTGTAATATATGGTAAATTGATCTCTGTTTGTGCAGAAGATGATAATTCTATCTTCGCTTTTTCAGCAGCTTCTTTTAAACGTTGTAAAGCCATAGGATCTTTTCTAAGGTCCATGTCTTCTTCTGTTTTAAATTCATCTGCTAACCAATTGATAATTCTTTCGTCAACGTCATCACCTCCTAAGTGCGTATCACCGTCTGTAGATAATACTTCAAATACACCGTCTCCTAATTCTAATATAGATACATCATGTGTACCTCCACCAAAATCAAATACAACGATCTTTTGGTCTTGTCCTTTTTTATCTAATCCATAAGCTAAAGCTGCTGCTGTAGGTTCGTTGATAATTCTACGAACTTTTAGACCAGCAATTTCTCCGGCTTCTTTAGTAGCCTGACGCTGTGCATCATTAAAATATGCCGGTACTGTAATTACAGCTTCACTTACATCTTGCCCTAAGTAATCTTCAGCAGTTTTCTTCATTTTCTGAAGAATCATAGCTGATAATTCTTGTGGGGTATATAAACGCCCATCGATATCTACTCTAGGCGTGTCATTGTCTCCTTTTACTACTTTGTATGGTACACGCTCTGCTTCTTTCTTCGACTCAGAGTATTTGTTGCCCATAAAACGCTTTATAGAATAAACAGTTTTGGTAGGATTAGTCACCGCTTGACGCTTAGCCGGATCCCCAACTTTAATCTCACCGCCTTCTACAAAAGCAATAACAGAAGGTGTAGTTCGCTTACCTTCTGCATTTGGGATAACAACTGGCTCATTACCTTCCATTACAGACACGCAAGAGTTGGTTGTCCCTAAATCTATTCCAATAATCTTACTCATAATATATGTGTTAATGCTTTAAATGTTGTTTTAAATTTTACACTAAGCTATTGTCAATCATTATGCCATGACAAAAAATTATGACAGCTTGTCATTTTTATAATTATTTAAAGTTAAATATGTCACTGAAAACCCTATTTTAGCAGTCGTTAATAGCAATGTAATGGAATGTATTTCTGTTTTTGATATGCTTAAAATTGGTGTGGGACCATCAAGCTCACATACTCTAGGACCATGGCGTGCAGCGGAACGCTGGATCAAAGAATTAAAAGAAAAGCATGTATTTGATAAGGTAGAACAAATTACCGTAGATCTCTATGGTTCTCTATCCTTAACAGGAAAAGGTCACGCAACTGATTATGCGGTGATGCTCGGACTCACCGGAGCCGATCCTGAAATAGTACCTGTTGACACTATTGACACTATTATTGCTTCCATAAAAAACACCTCTACCCTCAATTTCAATAATGAAAAACAATTAGCATTTCACGTCAAAGATGCTATTGTTTTTAATCGTGAGTTTTTACCATTCCATGCTAATGGGTTAACGTTTTCTGCACTTATAGATGGTGAAGTCCATAAATCAACGTATTATTCGGTTGGAGGCGGTTTTGTAGTCCAGGAAGAACAAGACAGTACCTCTAAAGCCAAAGAACGTATTTTTCAAAAGACATTCCCGTATCCAATTCAAACTGGTGATGACTTATTAAAATATTGTGATGAGTTACAGCTTCCTATTTCTGCTGTTGTTTTAAAAAATGAGAGGTCAATTAAAGATGAGGCTTCAATTGATCATGAATTAAAGCGTATCTGGAACACTATGCTAGAATGCATGTATATCGGTTGTCATACAGAAGGTAATTTACCGGGAGGTCTTAATGTAAGACGTCGTGCTTTTGATTCGCATAAATCACTAATTGGTGACGCTAGCTATACAGATCCTCAAAATTGGCTGGAAACCATTCGTGTGACTAAAGTTAAATTCAGGCAAATTTTTAAGTGGGTAAGTTGTTTTGCCTTAAGTGTTAATGAGGTTAATGCCTCTTTAGGTCGTGTAGTCACGGCACCTACCAATGGAAGTGCCGGCGTGATCCCTGCAGTTTTGATGTATTATATGGTTATAGAAAATCATGATGCTGACTTTGAACATGTGAAGAACTTTCTATTGGTTGCCGGAGAAATAGGTAGTATCTTCAAAAAAGGCGCTACCATATCTGCTGCCATGGGTGGTTGTCAAGCCGAAATAGGTGTGTCTTCAGCTATGGCAGCTGGTGCATTATGCGAACTCTTGGGCGGTTCTCCCGAACAAGTGTTAATTGCTGCAGAAATTGCTATGGAACATCATTTGGGCTTAACCTGTGATCCTATTGGAGGTTTGGTACAAGTCCCTTGTATTGAACGTAATTCTATGGGTGCTATTAAAGCGATTAATGCTGCTGAGTTAGCCTTAGACACCGACCCTAAAAACGTAAAAGTTCCCTTAGACAAGGTCGTATCTACCATGTGGCAGACTGCTAAAGATATGCATACCAAGTACAAGGAAACTTCTGAAGGCGGTTTAGCAGTCAGTGTAAATGTCGCCGATTGTTAATCATACACTGCTTGCTTAATCTCTACACCCTTGTCGGCGTCTCGTATCTACTAAGTATAGTAATTTCCAATCACCATCTTCTTTAATGAATTGAAAAGAGTTTACACCACAGTGACTAAAATTACCATCAAACCAAAACTCGTATGGTGTCCATGCATTGGCCATTTTTCCATCGACCTGAATGCTAAAGTCTAAGAGTTTTTCTTCAAATGTCTTGTCTTTAGGAATACCAGCTATGGATTTTATAAACGTATTGTAATCACTTTCATTAAGCAGAGTCTTCCCGTCTCTATTAGAAGCAATAGATTGTAGGGTTACCTTGTCTGAAGCCATCGCTTTTAAGGCTACAGTATCTTGCTTATGGAACGCATCAAAAAATTCGATAACCTTTGCTTTTACAGCGGCTTTGTCTTCTTCAGAACTTTGGGCATTTAAATGTACTGATGCAAGTACAGTAATAAGGAGTAGTAGTTTTTTCATGTGATAAAGTTTTCAACAAATTAGGAACTTAAGGGCATTTATAAGCCGTAATAAACAAAAGTTTAACAAAACTGATTATTTTTACATTTCACAAAACACAACACTTATGTCTGTTGCAAAAAAAGAATATAAGCGTATTACAGTAAAGACGCTCGTAGATATGAAAACCAATGGTGAAAAGATCTCAATGCTGACGGCTTATGACTACACCATGGCTAAAATTGTAGATGGTGCCGGAGTAGATGTTATCCTCGTAGGAGACTCAGCGAGTAATGTAATGGCTGGACATGAAACCACTTTACCCATAACCTTAGACCAGATGATCTATCATGCTTCTTCGGTTATACGAGCCATAGACAGAGCCCTAGTCGTTGTTGATCTGCCTTTTGGAAGCTACCAAAGCGATCCTAAAGAAGCATTACGATCAGCGATTCGTATTATGAAAGAAAGTGGCGGCCATGCCGTTAAGCTTGAAGGTGGTAAAGAAGTCAAAGATTCTATAAAGCGTATCCTCAATGCCGGTATCCCGGTTATGGGGCATTTGGGACTTACCCCTCAGTCTATCTATAAATTTGGTACCTATACAGTACGTGCAAAGGAAGAGCAAGAAGCTCAGCGCCTAAAGGAAGATGCATTAATGCTGGAAAAAGCGGGCTGCTTTGGTATTGTTCTTGAAAAAATACCGGCCAAGCTTGCTAAAGAAGTCGCAGAAAGTGTTTCCATTCCTGTTATAGGAATTGGTGCCGGTGATGGTGTTGATGGCCAGGTTTTAGTCCTACATGACATGATCGGTATGACCCACGAATTTAATCCGCGATTCTTAAGACGTTACATGAATTTATATGAGGATATGACCAATGCTATCTCTCAATACGTTGGTGATGTGAAATCGGGCGACTTCCCTAATGATAAGGAACAGTATTAAACTATAATGTCTAAAATCTTATCAAATCCTTCCAACCTTCAGGTCCTCTATGAAGACAATCATATTATTGTCGTTAATAAGCGTGCTGGTGATATTGTTCAGGGTGATAAGACAGGAGACACGCCTCTTAGCGATATTGTAAAAGCTTATATTAAAGAAAAGTATAACAAGCCCGGAAATGTGTACCTAGGTGTTGTCCACCGCTTAGACAGACCTACAACAGGTATTGTATTGTTTGCAAAAACTAGCAAAGCTTTACCCCGACTCAATAAATTATTCGCAGAAAAAACAGCTAAGAAAACATACTGGGCCATTGTTAAGCAACCACCTCCTAAAGAAAAGGACACGCTCATACATTGGTTGAAAAAGAATCCAAAGAACAATAAATCTACAGCCTATATTAAGGAAACCGGAGATAGTAAAAAGGCCATCTTACATTACAGCGTGATAAAACGCTTGGACCGTTATTATGTATTGGAGATCGCTTTAGAAACCGGAAGACACCATCAAATACGAAGTCAATTGTCATCTATCGGTTGTCCTATAAAAGGTGATCTTAAATATGGATTTGATCGTAGCAACAAAGACGGAAGTATACACTTACATGCCAGACAACTTGAGTTTATTCACCCTGTAAAAAAGGAACCTATACGTGTAATTGCTCCACCACCTAAAGACCCATTATGGGATGCCTGCCTATGATGATTCGAAGTTAAACGGGTAGTTTAAAGTTAGGGTTGTACCTGTTCCTATATTGGAGTCAAGTGTGATTGCAGTATTGATCAGCCCTGCTCTATTCTCCATATTGATCAGTCCTGAGCCTTTCTCTGCAGTAGAGATATCAAAACCATCGCCATCATCTTCAGCATGTATGAGCATATGATCATCATGATAGGTAATCTTTACCTCTAAATGCTCCGCATTAGCATATTTGATGGTATTGGAGAAGAATTCTTGAAGTATTCGGAACAGGATGACTTCGTCTTTTTTATTCTCGAAATCGACCTTATCGCCTATGACTTCAAAGTTAGCTTTTAAAAGGTTTAATTTATTTAAGCGTGCGATTTCATTAGCTAAAGTGGCGTCAAATCCTTGGTTATAGATCACATCGCTATTCAATGATTTAGACAAGGCTCTGACTTCGGTTAAACTGTCTTTTATCACTGCGGCTGTATCGCCCAGTTTAGATTTCATACCATCTTCAGCTTGGGCCACAAGCATATTGACCTGCATACTGGCAGCGGACAAGAGTTGTCCAACATTATCGTGCAATTCTCTACCAATATGTCTTAAGGTAGCATCTTGTATCTCTTGCTGCGTTTTTATAAGCTCTTCATCAAACTTGCGTTGTTGTTCGACTTTGTCTAATAACAATTTGTTTTTGCGTTTTTGAAACGCCCTGAAGAATGTCACAAAAAGAATGACAAAAACTAATAAAGTAATAATAACGTATGTTATTAATACGATTTGTTCTTCAGTTAAAACTTTTTCTTGTATAGAAAGTATATAAAACATAATGTAAAAGATAAATACATCAAAATATTTGAGCTAAGCAAGACTATTTTTCTAAATTCTACAAAACCAGGGTTATCTAAGTTATAAAAAGAGCCAAAAATAAATAGTGGAGTGGTAACTATATGCCACACGAAAAGAATTGTAGAAAGGTAAAAAATGATGTTACCTTTAAAATAAAGTATTTGATCGCTATTGATTATCTGATAAAAATAAATTAACACCCCTGTAATTATTATTGAAGAACCGAAAATAAAATTATATATGGAAGCTGAATGGAAAAATGTTCCTGTTATAATCCAATATGTAATAGAAAATAACAAGAATACATAAAATAATAAAGAGAATATTTTTTTAGACTTCTCAGAGTTTATTAATTTTTTAAAATATTTAAACAAAAGAGAAATATTAACAAGTAAGTATAGATTATAGAGCCAAAAATTATGGCGAAAGATACTATTCTTAAAACCAAGAAATAGTCCTTTATCATAATATTCTTGCATAAGTTTTGGATAATATCCTATGACTTCAACAAAAAAAGTTACACCAAGAAATAGAATAAAAAACCGTAATGCATCATTACGGTTTTTTAAATAATAGATATATCCTATTAAAAAAGCACTCCCTTCGAAAAGTCTTGTTAAGAGAGAGTAGTTATTTAAAAGAAAATCTTTCAAAATAATTTTACTGAGGATAGTTAGCATTTGGTGGGTCACCTTGCCCACCATAGTTAAGTCCACTTCCATCTTGGATATCGCCACTGCCCCCTTTACCATCTTTCCCTAAGCTATCTGGTGCTGTAGGGACAATAAAGGCCGTAGTATAACCAACTTGCCCGCCTTCATCAGGGTAGGCGCCCATATAAATACGAACACCATCCATATCGGGGTGGTCCTTCTTTGCCTGGGTCAAATACGCTTCTAGGTCCTCTAAAGAAAACCAAGCTGAGCGGTTGTCTTGTCGTTTAATAAAGTTACTAATTACTGCGTGTCTTGCAGTGTAGGCATCGTTTAATGCCTTTGCTTCTTCTGGTGAGATTGCACCTTTTGGATAAGCCATAATTTTTTAGTTTTTAGTTAGATTAAAAAAAAGTGAAAAATGCTATCATTATTCAGCTCTCGAGGGGAATAATCTGAAACTAGTTTTTAGGGTTAATTAATTTTTTTAGTACATCTAAAATATTGAATTAATCACATAAAAAAAATTAAAGTTCTGTTTCTTGACATATTTTCCTACAACTTTATTCTTTTAGTCTGAATATTATGCGGTTAGATGTCATTTTTTGGCTGAGGATATTTATAGCCATCTCTGTAAGTTGTAAAATACGAGGGTAACCTCCGGTCGTTTGGGCATCACGCATAAGGATAATCAACTTGCCTGAAGGGGTTAGTTGAACGGTACCCGCTAACACCGGTGAGGTTATGATTGGCGCTAAATCATTTTCTAAAAGGGCTTCCAGTTGATACGCCATTCTGTTATTAAAATTGGAGATGGTAAAATCATGATTCAGAAGTTGTTCTTGAGCACTCTGAGGAAGGGCTTCAAACTCGGGGCCTTTGTATACATATAAGGTGTTATCTGTAATAATGTCCTTAAACCTCGGTTTATTTATAAAGTCTACTTGTCCGTCATTTCCTCCAATGGCTAATTGCATATCCTTTTGAATCGTTGAGTAGTCAGTTATACCTTTATACATGCTTCGACTCCCTAACACCGTTTCTGTATTAAAACCACCTTTTACAGCTAAATAGGTTCTATAACCCTGTATTACTCTTCCAAAACGCAAGGTATCATTGGGATTTACATCATACACTTTAAAATTTGAAATTGGTTTATCGTTGAGTTGAACTTCCATCTCAGCTCCTGCGATAGCAATTTGAGTTTCAACATGAAACTTGAGCGTTGCTCCGATCATGGTCATTTCCAACACTGCTGCATCTCTAGAATTATCGAGTAATGCATTGGCTAAGTTTGAAGCATAGGCATCCATAGCACCAGAGACAGGAACACCAAGATGCGCCTTTCCCCAACGTCCGGTATCTTGAATTGTAGAATATAAACCTGTTTTAATAATCTCAACCATTAATAAGCTCCCATTTTAATGTATAATTCCGATCTGAAACTTCAGTTTCTATCCGATTATATGTTTCTATATCCACCGGAACAAGTATAACCTCATCACCAGGTTGGGCAAAACAGGGTGAATCTGCCTTGGTATTAAAAAATGAAATAGGTGTATTCCCAATAACATGCCATCCTCCTGGTGAGTCCATAGGATAGATTCCGGTTTGCATTCCACCAATAGCAACCGACCCTTTTTTGACACTCAAATTTGGTGTAGATTTTCTATCCAAATACAACTTAGGGTCCAAGCCACTGAGGTATAAAAATCCGGGTAAGAATCCGATGAAACAAACTTTGTAAATGGATTGTGAATGTCGCTCAATAATTTCAGAAATCGGCATTGCTTTTAGCTCTGAAAATTGACGGAGATCTGAAGCAAAATCACCTTCATAACATACCGGAATTTCCCAACGCTTGAAGTCTTGTTTTTTTTGGCTAAGATTATGCTCATATAACGCTTTTAGCACTGAAATTTCATCATAGATTTTATCAATAGTAGTAACATAAATAATTAATAACGAGCAATATGTGTTGATTACCTCAATAATTACTTTACTATTTGACTTTTCAATACTATATTTATAATTAAGTACGTCCTGAAGTATATTATCCTCTATTTTTTGTGGCCATTCTATCAAAATAGAGTGTGCATTATAGACTGAATATTTTAATTTAAATGCGCTCAAATTTCTAGCGAATAATGATTCCGTGCTCCTTTAAATGCTCCACCAAATATTGGGTTAATTCAATGGCATTTTTTGTGTCACCATGTACACAAATCGTCTGTACTTTTATGGGAGCTTCTACCCCACTTTTGACATGTATTTTTCCTTTGGCGATCATCTGCAAAATTTGCTCATATGCAGCTTGTGGATTTGTGATCATGGCATCCGATTCGCTTCGTGATACTAATGACAAATCATCATTATAGCGTCGGTCAGCAAATCCCTCATACCAAACATCTATACCATTGGCTAGTGCTATATCTGAAATTACTGATCCATAAGGCACATACAACTTTATGGGTAGTGCTATACTCTTAACAACTTCAACAATAACTGTAGCGGTCTTTTCATTAGTAAAAGCCTTATTGTAGAGTGCGCCATGAGGTTTAATATGATGTAATGTCGCTTTCTCTTTATAAAGTATACCCATTAGTGCTCTTACCTGATGCTTTAAGGTGGTGTACAGGTCTGCACAAGAGATATCCATAACCTTCCGTCCAAAATTAGCTTTATCGGGATATGATGGATGAGCGCCAATCTTAATGTTATTAGCTTTAGCCAACCGTACGACTTCTGTCATAGTCTTCGCATCGCCTGTATGACCGCCACACGCAATATTACATGAGGTTATCAAGGGAAAAAGCTGAGCTTCATTTCCCATACCTTCCCCGACATCGGCATTTATGTCAATTTCTATAGCCATTACAGCACGTTAAACACTTTTAAAATTCCTTTTACTCCCAATACTATAGTGATGACTAAAATTACAAATCCTATAGCATTTTGTAGCTTAGAGTTCTTATATTTTCCTAATAAGGATGATCTATTCATCATCCACAACAGCATTCCGGCAATCACTGGTAGTAGTATACCATTAGCGACCTGAGCAAACTTGATAATCTCAATGGACTTGATATTCGTCGATGAAGACAGCACGCCTAGCAACAAAATGAGTATCCATACCGATCTGAATCGGCTGGACTTAAGATCTGAGCTCCATCCAAAACAGCCTGAAGCCACATAAGCTGCTGCCAAGGGTGCTGTAATCGCACTTGTGATTCCGGCTGCAAAAAGCCCAATAGACAATACATATTTAGCGTTTACTCCCAATAGTGGTTCTAAGGCTTTAGCCAGATCACCAGCACTTTCTACTGCACCGTCAGTGGTTATAGCCGCAGCTGAAATAATAATACACATAGACACCACACCACCCAATATAACGGCTATCAATGTATCTCGTTTTGCTTCTTTAAGACCAGAAACGTTTTCCCATTTTTCTTTAGCTAAAGCAGAATGTAGAAATAGATTATAGGGCACCACAGTTGTTCCTATTAATCCTAAAATGGTGATTAGACTTCCCTCAGGAAACTTAGGTATAAAAGCGCCTTTAATGATCTCAGAAATATTTGGTTGTGTGAGTATTGCTGATGCTAAAAAAGCGATGCTCATCACTATAACTAAAGCTACGAGAACGTTTTGAAGTACTTTATAGTTTCCTATATATAAGAGTATAAAAGCGACCACACCAATAGCTATACTGAAATAATTAAGTGATGTAAAACCCAGTTCTAAAGCAAACCGTCCAAAAATGGTCTCTAAACCTAATACACCGCCACTTATGTTTCCGGCCTCATAAGCTGCATTACCGATAATTATTGCAGATACTATTAATATGATAGCTAATTTCTGTACAGCTGGTTTCTGAATTTCAGTTCTAACTACTTCTGCCAAATTTTTTCTGGTTACTATCCCTAAACGTGCTGCCATTTCCTGAAGCACAACTGTAGCTATAACAGACAAAACCATTGCCCATAGCAAGGCATACCCAAAACCTACACCGGCCAAGGTACACAGCGTAACAGTGCCCGGCCCAATAAATGCCGCAGCAATTAATGGTCCCGGACCTATACTCCTAAACCATTTCTTAATCATGGTCTACCGAATTAAGCGCATAAATGGCAAAGCTTCCCAGCCAGTGGCCACCTTCATAATTATCGTCGACAATACTTGGTAGTGAAAAATTAATATGCTGATTAGCAATGTTCTTCAGATGATCATATTCCGGAATGTCTTTAGCTATAATATTTAAGCTCCATGCTCTTGAAAAATTAACACCATCTAAGTGCACCAGCTTCCCATCTGTTCTGTCAGACACTTTTCCTGTATCAAGCTGAAATTGTTTATCCTGTAATTGAGGTAGGAAATCCGCACACCATGTTTTAAAATCTTCTAGTGGAAGTATCCGTTTCATAATGGCTGCTTCTTCTAAACATGGTGATAAAAAATCGAAACCACTAGGTTCCCACGATAAGGGACATCCCTTATCATTCGCATAGAAATCTATAGCGCGTTTTTCTATCATGGTTTTTAATTCCTGATGGTTTACCGTTACTGCATAATCGTAAGCGAAAGTCAATCCAAAAGCTGTATTAGGGTGTTCCCCTACTCGAATCGGATAGTTCAGTTTTGGTAAAAACTCTAAATACCGTTCTACTATTAAGTTAGTCAACGGCTCTAGATTGCTTTCTAATTGTTTCGCTAATGGGTCATCCCAGGTATGCAATTCTTCAGCTAGTTTTAATAACCAAGCCCAGCCATAGGTGCGTTCATAGCTTTTGTTATGCTTACCATTAAAGTAATTGACCTCCTCAGCTATATTGGCTTTCGATATATTTTGAAGTAATTTTTGGCGAATCTCCTCCTTATGATCTAAATCCGGGAACTGTTTTAATAAACTCACCAGACTCCAATGTCCATGTACTGCAGAATGCCAGTCAAAGCAACCATAAAAAGCCGGGTGTAATGCCTTGGGAGATCGTAGGTCTGTACCGTCACCTAAGGTCTGTCCTAACTTATTCGGATATTCTGTATCCATACAGTGTAATGGGAGTTTTGCTAGACGATTAGCCTCTACCAAGTCTAATTTTGGTACAGGGCTATTAGCAACCAAAGAAGTTTCTAAAGTAACAACTTGTTGAGTTTCTGAAGATTTTGTTTCATTGCAATTGTAGAGAAACAAAATACATAAAACACTTAATAACTTTCGCATAGGAATGAAGTAATAATAAGACATGAAAATACTAAAATACAATAATCACAAGTATATTACTTAATACCATTATGGTTTTGCAATAGATTTACAATTATTATTTATTTTAGTATCCAAGATTTAATTTGCTATGACTAAAACCGCAAATCGTAAGAAGTGGATTAAAACAATACAATTCCTTGCTGCTTATCTTGTTGCCGCATGGACCTTCCTACAATTTTTAGAATGGATATTGAAGCGTTATGATATTTCTCCTAATTGGGTGGATCTGTTCTTGTGGTTTTTTATTGGTATCATCCCTTCTTTATTGATCTATATATACCATCAAGAAAGGATCAACAAAAAAATCATAAAACTTAGAGAAAAGATTTTCATTCCATTAAATATTATACTAGTATTTATAGCATTATATTTTGGCTTTGGGAGTAGTGACCTAGGTGCTACAACCAAAGAAATAAGTTATACAAATGATGCAGGTGAATTAGAGAAACAACTCATTACTAAGGAGGAATTTAGAGTTGGTCTCCCCATTTTCAGTTTTGAACAAACTAAAACAGACACTATAAATGATTGGTTATCCTATGGTATCCGCGAATTAATATATCAGGATTTACTTCAAGATAAGAACATAAGTCCTTATACCTCATATGCCGATAATACTATAGACAAGGTAATGCAATCCAAGATCTATAATGACTATTACTTAGATGGTACGTATAGTGTAGAAAATGGTATTTACATGGTTAAGCCTACAGTAAGGAATGCCAAAAATGGAAAGGTGCTTTCAGAACAGGAGTTTAAAGGACCAGATTTATTAGATCTTCTTGATGATGTGAGTATTTATGTGAGAGAACATATAGGTATTATTGAAGAGAAAAGAGATTTCTATATCGATCTTAACTTAAAGGATTTTATGAGCCCATCTTTAAAGGCTATAAAAGAAACCTTGGATGGGAATTATGAGGCCTCTCAGGCTATTGACAGCACTTTTGCTTTATCTTACCTAAGGGATGCCAATCGTAAGATCACTTATAGTCTTGGTAAACTAGATGAACGTAACACCATTGATAAAGCCTTAAAGTATAGTAACAAACTGCCTTTACAGCGCCAGTTAGAAATTCGCATTCGTAAACATATTGCTTATGAGGAATGGGATATTGCTGAAAAGCTTTTAAAGCTTCAATTAGAAATAGATCCAAGTGACCCCATCTATAATAATCTATTATACTTGGTATATAGTGAAACCAAGCAAGTAAAGGCTTATGTAGATCATGCAGAGGAGCAATTTATGAAAAGTGAAAGCATAAATAAAGGCGAGGTATTCTTGAATGCCAGTCTACTAGTTGGTAATTACTCTGAAATTATCACAGCACTCAAAAGTTTAGAAGTACTACAGCCAAATAATTCGGATATTTTCACTTTTAAGTTACGCCCACAACTCTTAAATGGTGATATTGAAGATGCTAAAAAGACTCAAGAAAGAACATTATTAGTCAACCCTGGATGGAAAAAGTTTGCACATGTCTATGATACAGCTATTGCATATTTATCTAGAAACAAAGTCACCGAGTCCAAATTAAAACGATTTGAAGGTTTATTTAGGGCGCAAGAATCTGAACAGATCATGCAATTTTGGTTACAGGATGGTATACTCCTCCAAAACGTATCTAATCAAAGAATGAGGCCACCTATATTAGCAGGAGACGATATTCTGGTTGATGGAAATTATATTAATAATAGGGTGACTTATAAAAAAGAATTCTTAAAAGATTCAACAGGAAAGACCTACGTCGTTAAATCTGAACAATTTGGCTACAATCCTCCTGCCACGTTCTGGTATTGGTCTTATGACGACACTATTAAAGCCGCTGAAACAGCACTTGAAAATGGCGACTTAGAACACGCTGAACAATTGTATACCAAAGCTATTGAGGATAAACCACATCATTATTTCTTAAAAGAAGCCTTGAAACATATTGCATATGTTAAAGCAACAGATCCTGAAGATATACTGAAACAGTACAAGTCCATTGCCGGCAATTATGGCTCACGTAGATTTTCTATTGAAGATGGTAAGCTGTTTTATAAACGTGAAAAGCTTCCCAAAATACATATACTGCCGATCTCTGAAAATCGTTACATGTCACTTACTAAATATGGAACTCAGTATAGTTTTGAAACTACTGAAGATGGAAAACAAGTATCAGCAGCCTATACATATGATGTTGAAAACAAAGTATGGAACATGCTGACCGATGAAACTAATTATCTGGTTAAGAATGAGGATTAGTTACCCTAACCAACCTTCTCTATCCAAACTACGGTATTGTATGGCTTCACTGATATGAGGTTCTAAAATATGCTCTGAAGTATCTAAATCAGCAATCGTACGCGATACTTTCAGTATTCTATCGTAGGCTCTCGCTGATAAGTTCAACCGTTCCATAGCGGACTTTAATAAATTCAATGAGGGTTCCTCCAATTTACAATACTGTCGAATCTGCTTGGTGTTCATCTGAGCATTATAATGTATATGCTCTATGGAATCAAATCGTTGGGTTTGAATAGCTCTAGCGGCAGTCACACGTTTTCTTATATCCACTGAGGATTCTCCTTTTCTCTCTTCTGATAACTTTTCAAAAGGTACCGGAGTCACTTCAATATGAATATCTATTCGATCTAATAAAGGTCCGGAAATCTTACTCAAATAGCGTTGCATATCTGCAGGAGAAGAAGTCACCGGAGCATTGGGGTCATTAAAATACCCACCCGGACTTGGGTTCATACTAGCGACCAGCATAAAAGAGGATGGATAAGTCACCGTGAACTTAGCTCTGGAAATTGTAACTTCTCTATCTTCTAATGGCTGACGCATCACCTCTAATACTTCTCGCTTAAATTCCGGTAGCTCATCTAAAAACAATACACCGTTATGTGATAATGAGATCTCCCCCGGCTGTGGGTAGCTCCCACCGCCTACCAAAGCCACATTAGAAATGGTATGGTGCGGGCTTCTAAAAGGGCGTTGTGCCATAAGACCTGCATGGGCTTTTACCCTGCCAACTACAGAATGAATCTTGGTGGTTTCCAATGCTTCATGTAACGTCATTGGGGGTAATATACTTGGTAAGCGTTTAGCTAACATGGTTTTCCCTGAACCCGGAGGACCGATAAGGATAATATTATGCCCTCCAGCCGCTGCAATTTCCATACAACGTTTAATACTCTCTTGCCCTTTGACATCGGCAAAGTCAAACTCCGGAAGTTCAAGCTTCTTATAAAACTCTTTTCTTGTGTCGATCACTGTAGGTTTTAAAGCGATGTCCTTATCGAAGTAATCGATAACCTCTGTGATATTTTCAACACCATACACGTCTATGTCATTTACAATTGCAGCTTCTTTAGCATTTTGTTTTGGTAGAATAAATCTCTTAAAACCTTCTTCTCTAGATTTTACAGCAATAGGTAATGCTCCTTTTATAGGCTGAAGACTTCCGTCTAATGACAATTCGCCCATAATAATACATTCGTTGAGATCATCTGCCTTTATCTGTCCGGAAGCTGCTAAAACGCCAATGGCAAGTGTTAGATCATAGGCTGAGCCTTCTTTCCGAAGATCAGCCGGAGCCATATTAATGGTGATCTTTTTGCCCGGAATCTTATAACCATTGTTTTGAAGGGCAGCAGCAATACGATAGTTACTCTCTTTAATGGCATTATCCGGTAAACCAACCAAATGGTACCCAATACCTTTATCTACATTTACCTCCACAGTGATTGTTGTGGCTTCAACGCCAAAGACGGCACTACCATATACTTTTTTTAGCATGTGTTCAATAGATTTGGAATCTTAAATGTAGGAAAAAGATGATAAAAATCCATTGAAATTTTAAGTATTTACAAAATGAATAAAAGCCATGGAAACCCATGGCTTTTTATTTAAGAAACTAACTCTTAAATAGTTGATTATATAGATTAATAATTGCGGTAGCCGTTAAATTGACGTACAAAATTGTTAATAGTGGCTTCATCTGTCGTATTACCATGCTCTAAAAGCACAGCTCTAGCCCACCGTCTGTAGGCATTAATAACTCTGGTATCCTGGCGGTACAACGCCGGATCATTACCCAATGCTTCCCAATCGCGTTCTGCAGCTTGTACATACGGTCTATTCATTGTTCGTGAAGCATCATGTGGTATCATTGTACGACTTCCTCTAGAGAGTCTTATCATGTTATTACAATACATACTTAAAGCAGAGGCTAAAGTGATGTCATGACTATCCGGGCGCCCAAAATAAGTAGGCACTCGTCCAATCACACTATTCGCAAATCGTCTAAAGCGATTGCGTAGCACTCGCATTTCGCGTGTACTGCGTTGTCTGACATCCGACACTACTGGCTCATCCTCAAAAGTATGCATATCTGGAGCCGTAAAACGTATCTGAGTCACATAGCGTCTACTATCTCTTACGAGTCGCATGTTAAGACAAATGCGTTGTCCCGGTCTGGTACCGGCATCTCTATACTGTCGGTGTATATCTCTAAGATCAGGCGTTCTGTCAATAACATCTCCGATGTGCGATGGATTGCTTCTAGAGATCATGCGGCGTCTAACCTCCGGTGAGTTTCTTACTAAGGTCTCCCTGAACTCATCATAATTCTCAATAAACGGCGTGCATACTTCAAAAGTTTCAGGTCTACGTCGACTACGAGAACTGCCTCGTCCGGACGATGTCCCATAGACTTCCTCTTCCGTAAAGGTCATATCGGCCTCTTCCTGTCCATCACCACCAGAACTATCACCATAGACTTCTTCTTCTGTGAACGTCATATCTGCTTCTTCCTGACCATTACTATCAGAGCTGTCGCCATAGACTTCTTCCTCAGTAAATGTCATATCTGCTTCATCATTGTTAACTTGCTTAGAATATCTATTATCGCCATACACTTCTTCTTCTGTAAAGTTCATATCGGCATCCTCATATGGTGGCGGATCGTTTATTGGTTCATCATCGTATCTCCGATTTTGTTTGGATGGATAGCGCTCGTCAGAACGGTAATCCTCTTCGCGATAATTGTTATTAGAGGAATCTCCTTTTGAGTTATACCCTCTATTAGAACTACGTCCACCTCCTTTCGAGCTCCTTGATTCATATCTATCATCGTAAGACGTAGAGCGTCTTCTAGTTGAAGATCCACCTTTTGAACTACTACTTGAGCTTCTGCGGGAAGTACCTCCTTTTGAGCTTCTTGTTGAAGAAGAGCTACCGCTACTTCCTTTTGATCTACTTGAACTTTTTCTGATTTTTGCTGCCATGATTTTTAATTTATATGGTTTATATATAATCTGCTTTCTTTATTGGGTTTGGAAAAGGCTTTATCCGCTTCGCAACGACACCAATAAGTTGAAAGGATTCATCTACAATTTCGTGTAGGGTTATAGTATGATTACTATGCTTTGCCTTGGCGGTTTGAAACTCGAGTTCTACCGCCTCATAGTCATCATGATTGAGTACCAACTTGTACTTAGAATTTTGATTTAGATCACATTGCAATGTTGCATTAACAGGGTTCCATTTTACGTTCACCTTCTTTCCTTGATGCTGTATTTCAACGGCACTGGAGCTGATCGGAATGGCAACATTCGTTTTAGCATCTTTAAAGTTGAACGTACAGCGCGTTGTGCTCTTAATTAGTAAAGCCGTACGGAACATCATTGGTTTGGCTAAAAACACCTTCTGATTAGCCTTGGGTTTTGGTTTAGTTTTAACCACAGCTTTGGCTTGAAGTCTAGGCGCCAACATTACAAACTGCTTCTGTTTTTTAGCAATCAATGTGTTTACCCCTTGCTTCTGTTGCTTCTTTTGCAATTTAGAGCCTACGTTCATCACTACTTTTCGATCGATCTTTAAGCTTTTATTTACTGATGATAAGCTCAAAGTATTATTCAGTTTTAAATGAGAAAAATTGATCATAAAAGGCCCTAAATTCTGTTGCTGCGTAGTGTTTAGAAGCTGCTGATTCTTTCTAGAGTTGGGTTTTAGTTTTAGATCTACCTTTCTTATAAAAATGAGTTTACTGGTAACATTCGGGATATCGATTTCATCCTTATTTAAAATATTTATGTCCCAGAATGATGAGTTAAGGATGGACTCATCGTACCAATTCCGAGTGACGTTTACAAAGATGAGTTCAAACTGGATGGTGTCTAATTCAAGATCGGATGCAGTACTATCTCCAAACATACCTTGATACTCCTCTTTATTTATTTTGTTTAACAACGTTTTTAATTCTTGTTTATCTATCCTGATCTTGGTCCATTCTAATTCATCCGATTGATATAGGTTATTAGGTGTACAGAATGTTGGATAGAAATCTGTATTGTGAAATTGAGGGTGCTCTAAAAGCGATTTGATTTTAGTATGTTTTTCTATAAATCTTTGAAATTCATCCTTCAAAATCTCTATAATCTTGGTTTCGATTTCTTCTTTAAAGCCTTTAGTTATCCATTCTTCATCAAGTGCTGCAATATTTGATTCACACATTTGAATTTGTAGCTCTATAACCTCTTTATTAGATTCTGAAAGCGTTGCTCTTAGATCTTTTAATTCATTGATATGCTTTCTTCTAAGCTCAAAGAACGAATAATAGGTGGTCTTGGCTTCTGAATTAATTGCATCTAAGGCTCTGAAGAATAAAGGGTCTTCATATAACATCTCAATACTCAGCGTATCAGGGTCTAAAAACCTTAAACTGCTTATTATCGTTTTATAAGGATTGTATAATAGGTCGTCCTTATCATCTGAAATGGCCCAGAAGTTTGCACCCCTAGGAATGGTATTAGATATCTGGGAAAATTCACTCAACTCTTGATAGTACTTCTGAGCAGAAGCTCCAGACTGAGATGTCATTGTTGCATCTAAGAACAGAAAGTCCTCATTGGTAAATCCTGTAGAAAAAGGAGAGAATACCAAGCTGTAATCTTCTTTAATTCCTTTTTCTACATGATTCGTAAAAAAGTCTTCTTTTATTTTTTCAAAGATGGTTGCTAGTTGTGACATTTTTTACATCTTTAGGATTATACCCACTCTTCGATACTAGGTTTTGCATCAGGTGACTTTGGTAAAATGTGGCACTTAAAGCCTATAAGCTGCATACCATCTACCTTAATACCTTGCCCTTCTCTGTGAACGTTCATGTTCTTCTCCACGCCATTCTTTTCGAAAGATCCACCGACACTAAAAGGACCCCATCCAGCTCTTCCGCTTACAGATACATTCTCAGCTTCACTTAAGAATTCACTATTACTGCTACCAAAATCCAGATGTAAGTCTTTTACAAAAATGGCTGTCGTTGTATATGCCGGGATCATACCATTAGGAGGATCTCCTCCATCAGATACCATATTATCCTTGAACTCTGTATTGTTTTCATCAAAACGCCAATACTTGCTTGTTAAAAAGTTGGTGTTAAACCAAGGTCTAACGATAGGCACTTGACATATCTTGAAATTTAATTTGAAGTGAGACATATCGATCTTTAGCTCTGTATTTGACTTCTCATGGCTTGCAGATGCTGAAGCACCAAATCCAAAGAATCCACCTCGCGCTGAAGCACTTTTAGATTCAGAATCAAACTTATAACCAGACTCAAAGTCACTACTAGAGAAACTAAATTCTGTCCACCCGTTATCAGATTCAGCAAAACCTCCCGGGATTAAAGATGTATAGTAAAAGTCAGATCCAGACGCAGGACCAGTTAATCTTGCTTTTTCCAAATCGTCAATGTACTGCTGCTTAAGCGTCAGCATACTTCTGCCTTCCACCTGAGCAATAAATGCTGCAATCTGATCATACTCTTCTTTAAATCCGTTGGTGATCCAATCATTTTTAGCAGCAATGACCTTACTTCTAAGAATGGAAGCATTTACACTCCAATAATGAACTGCTGCAGGGTCTTTAGCTGCTAAGGCATTAACTCTATGGGTATTATATTCTAAAGCTTCATTGAGGTAGCTTTGGAGTTTCTCATTATACTTTTTAACAAGCATTGTTTCTTCCAGTACTTCTTCTTCCTCCTCAGTAACAATGTTTCTTTTGATCTTTTTCTCTTGCAATAAGCCACGTAGCCTTTCAATCTTTTTCTTTGTCTTTTCATCAGGCTCAAAATTGGCGACTTGACTAAACTTTAAAATATGTCTGTAAGCTTGAGATAATGTATTTTCAGGATTCCAAACATTCATGGTGACATCACCTTTAACACCGTTTGTATCTGGTACTAAATCTGCAAGTCGCGCTAAATTTTCAGCTTGCATATAACGTCTTGTTACATCTTGAGCTAATAACTCTTGAATTTCTTCCGGTGTTTTTTCTCTACGTGGCGGACGTTCTTCACCCTCCTCTAAAGGCTCCGGCTCAGGTTCTCTATATACCCCTGACAAGCCAGTAGATAAGAAATCTAACTCTTCCTTTGCATAAGGAATACCAACGGATAACCAAGCGAGGTAATTATCGTCAGGTTTTGGAGCAACTTCGTCTCCATTTGTTAATAGATCATACAATTTTCCTAGCACAGAATTCATAAGTACTTCAGGTAGCACTTTTCTTTCTGCTGATGTTTCGGTTTGATTTGCCATAGTTTTTGTTTTTGAATACCTACTCTTTTATTAAGGCTTTTCGGATAACGCCTTTTTGATTTTACCCTTTGTTTGCTAACAGGGCTTCCATATGTTTTTTCGTTTCTGAATTATAAACACCTGTGACTCTTAAATTGCCTTTAGTAGATTGCAATTGTTTTATGGCAGCCTCGGTTTTTGAACCATAAGCACCATCTGAAGTTCCGGGGTTAAACCCTAATACTTTTAAGGCATTTTGAATGCTCACCACTTTAGGACCTCTACTTCCTCGTCTCAATGGTGGGTTGGGAAGACTAACTGCGCCTTTATTGGTTAATCGTCTAAAGGCGAGTAAACGCTCAGCAGGATAAGCCGATATTGATACTGCATCACCTTGATTGCCGCCAAGCACATAGATTCTGGATCTGTTTTTTGAATAACCCAAATAAATAGCGACATGCCCTTTACTTGAGTTGATACTATCTCTCCAAAATATGGCAATATCCCCCGGCTCCGGATCTTGAACCTCGAAGCCGACATTCAACCATGATCTTGCAGCCGCAGATTTGGAATTCTTAAGTCCCGATTTTAATGCTACCCAATTTAAAAATGTGCTACACCACGGTGTTTCATCATCGGTGATCCATTTGAAATTTGAATCTTGAGCATATTGAACAATACGTCTGTTATGTCTGGGGCCTTTTATTTCCTTTATGCCAAACTCATTAATGGCAACTTGCAATAGATTTTTCATTACGCTGATTGTTAACTTTCCTTTTTATGTTGGTTTTTTCCAAAAGGTTAACATCAGTTGTAATTTTTTAAAAAATAAAAGCTAGTTTTGAGTGAACTCGTTAACTTTCAAAGAGAAAAAACATTAATGCATAAAGCAGATACGGTAACGCTCGATGATCTAAAGCAAGGCTCAGATGACGTCCTTCAGCAAGTTTATGAGGCTAATCGTGGAAAGTTTTTAAATTTTGCTAAACGCTATAATCTTCCTGAAGATGATATTGTAGATGCCTATCAAGAAGCTTATATCGTATTTTATGATAATGTGATGAATGGAAAAATCCAAAGCTTTACGAGTAGTATTTCAACCTATATTATTGGTAT
Organism: Winogradskyella sp.; assembly: GCA_965230605.1. Lineage (GTDB taxonomy): Bacteria > Bacteroidota > Bacteroidia > Flavobacteriales > Flavobacteriaceae > CBDDLD01. Next base: position 1,973,039 of record CBDDLD010000004.1, read on the forward strand.
TGGCAAATATATCATCTATGATATGCTGAAAAAAAAGAAGAAGACGATACAACCTAATTTTGATATATCGAATCTGGATTCTGGTACTGAGAGTTTTGATCACTTAGAGATCGAAACCAGAACACTATCTAGAGAGCAGCAACTATTATATAAGCATTTTAATACCTTAGGCCAGAAATGTAAAGAGCTTTTAGAGCTTTTCTACTATAGAGGTTTTACTATTAAAGACATTTTGGAGCATACAGAGTATGGCAGTGAGAATGTAGTAAAGAGTGCTAAATCGAGATGTATGAAAACCCTTAAAGAACGAATTTTTAGCAATGGATAAAGAGGAGTTACTATATCATTATTTTTCGAATAGTCTGACTGAACTACAGAGGGAAGCATTTGAAGCTTTATTAGTATCTGACCCTGAATTCAAAAAGCAGTTTGAGTACGAATCTGACTTAAAACGTGCTATAAAAGAACGTAAGCACCAGGATCTGAAGGCTAAACTAAACACTTTTGAAGCTAAAGTTAGTAGTAAAAAATCGAGCACATCCTTCAACTACATTAGAATTGCAGCTTCAATTGTTCTATTAATCACACTTGGATGGTTTGGTTATCAAAATTTCTTCGGTTTTGACTATGATGAATTGTATAACTCTAATTATGACACCTATCCAAATACGGTATTCTCTATCACTCGTGGTGACACGATCAATTCTATTGAACGTGAAGCCTTTGTCGCCTATGAAGCTAAAGACTACAACTTGGCCATTACTAAGTTTGATCAACTTCAATCTAATTATACCAGCTTTTATAAAGCACAATCTTATTTAGCGTTAAACGATACCAAATCTGCAAAAGCATTGTTTATAGATGCTATTGATGGTAATAAAGAGTTTGTAGCTGAGGCTAAATGGTATTTAGCATTAATTCACTTAAAAGAAGAAGATAAAGACAGTGCCATTGAATACCTTAAGGATCTGAAGGCTAACCATTCTTATAACAAAGTCAAGGTTGATACTCTATTAGAGGCTATCCAATAGATTTTTTTCTAAGTAATAGTCCTCCTCCAAGAATAATTAGAGCACCTATACTCACCCATAACCATCTATTATTGCCTGAAGGCACAGGTTCAAGATTACCTGATATCACATAACCTGACCAATAATAAGGGTGAGATAGTGGATTCTCCTTATTGTCTTCAATAAAGCGCAATTTAGCATCTCGCAAGGCTATATTTTTATACTTGCCTTGGGAAAGATTATCGTAAAAATCATTCATCAGCCCTAGAGAAGAAGCATCATTTATCTTCCATAGTGTACTAGAAATACTAGAGGTACCACTAAAATAAAAGCCTCTTGCCAAACTCATTAAACCTATCCCGTTTTTAAGTTCTCCTATTCCACTTTCGCAAGCACTCAAGGTCACTAGATCTGACTCTAGACTTAAATTATATATATCACTAGCGTATAACAAATGGTCATTTGTATGGTTTTGTGCAAAAGCCAAATAGGAATACTCTGGATTAGTATCATCATATATAGCATGTGTGGCTAAATGTAAAATACTATAATCTGAATTATAGGTATGAAACTGTTGGAGCGTTGCGTTATCATCTATAAATAAATCTCCATTAAAGTGTGATATGACATTCTCAGCCTCGGCTCTATTATTTGGTAAAGGCAATAAAATACTGTTGGGTGTATTCTTGAAATCTGGGGCAAATGCTAAGGCTTTTTTATTATTAGTTTTATCCTCTTGTAACTGCAAGAGTAATGTTGCTGAATTCGCATAGCTGATACTATAATCTTCAATCAAGTAACGATTAGACACTGTATTGTTACATAAGCTTCCAAAAGGAATATAGTTTAACAGTCCATCACTTATGATAATGAGGTTTTCTTTTTCTATAGTGCGTTCAATGCTAGGATACACAGTGTTATGGTATAATTGATTTGTTTTAGAATTTAAAGCCTTGATGTCTGACTTCGGATCGCTCAATAACTCATGACATGATCTGATTAGTTCATCTAACTGAGCATCTGCTTTAATACTTACTACATTTTTACTTTGCTTTGTTATTATTATGGTATACAGTGTCGAATTGCCATAAAAATAGGAGAATACGGCATCTTTATCGCTTAAAAAATTCTGTAATTCACGAACAGAAACAACTTTCAAATTATATTTTAGATCGAAATAGTTGGTATAATTATCTTCAAAAGATTGAATTAAAGACAAGTACTCCTCATTAACTTCATAGAGTGCATCAAATAGGGCATTACTTGGTGTATCATTAACTTTCTTTTCTAGATAAGCAATTTCTGCCTTTAACTGCTTTTCACTTTCTAGGAGGTGGTTTGGTATTTTAGAAAATTTATTCGCTTTCACCCCCAAAAGGGCTTCTAGTAATAAGGCACTTTTGCTTTTTTCTGAATAATAAAAGGCCTTATCAATGTACTGTCCATCACCGCTTTGTGCATATAAATTATAAGCTGCCTCCAGAGCATTCTCATATAAAGGAAATGAGAATTCACTCAAAAAAAGCTTATCCTTATTCGTCCTAAAACTGGGTTTTATCTCGTCTAATATGTGTATAGCTTCATCTATATTCTTCATTGAGGCTTCATAGTTATTAACCATATTTAGAGTCATCGCTTTATTACTAAGTATTTTAAACCTTTCCGTTTTAACCACAGTAGCGTTGGTAGAATCTTCAGAAAATTGGTCTAATGCTAAATCATAGTTTAAGAGGGCTTTATCATAACTATGATTCTCATGGTAAAACTTTCCCATTTTATTATGGATCGCAGCTATTTTAGAATGCTTTTTACCGTCTAAAGTGGACTTCATATATGCTAAAGCGTTATGATATACCTCCTCAGCTTGTTTATACTCGCCTTCTGAATTTAAAATATTGGCCTTTATCTGTAAATATCTAGAATAGTACTTATGATTCTCATGCAAGTATGATTTCGCAACCTTCAAATAGTATTTTGCACTATCGGCTTGAGAAATATCTATGTAGTTTTCAGCAATATTAAAAGCAGATGTAATAATACTGTTTTTACTTTCTATGCTTTGGTGAAACTCCAAAGTTTCTAGATAATAGTCATTAGATGTTTTGAACGCTCCCTCTTTTCTAAGTACCTCAGCCAGTAGATTATAAATGGAATACAATAGATCTTTATTGCCTTTATAATGTGTGTTAAGAAACCTTATGTTTTTTTCATATAGTTCTTTTGCCCTATCATACTTACCCTCATCTGCATATATCTTTCCAATAAAGCTGTAAGCAATGGACACTTCTGATTTATTATCTTCGGTTAATGCTGCACTATCTAGATGCTCTGTCCTTTTGAGCATCTTATTAAAATAGGTCAATGAATTTTCGTAATCCTTTAATCTGTAATAATAAAATCCATGATAGTAATTCAGATAATTATAATGCGTCAATGCATCCGGTAAGTTATCTATATACGACTTCTGAACATCAAAAATGGAGTCTAAAGACTTTAAAGTTTTTTCAATTACCTTAAAATTATAGGTGTATAAAGCAGCACTATTAATTCCAAAAAGCGCACCGATATAATCGCCCCATTCATTTTGAGCTCTAGCAATGTCTTTAAGTTGAACCGCATAAAAATAAACAGAGTCTTCATTGCTATAGGTGTTTTCGCTCATCTTACCAAATAGCAAATCCTTACGATCTTCATAAGTATTTGAAGATTGCGAACTTAAAATTTGGGCGAATAGAACAGTAAAGATTACTATCCTCTGTTTTATGCTATAAATCAAAGTTTTATTTGATAAATTCTATTTTATATTGAGGTTAAGGCTAATATCCTCGCCCTGAAAATCCTTTACGGTTACTACAATCGAATTGACTAATGCATCCTGATTATTAAGGTCTCTAAGTGGAATGATGATTTGATCTCCTAGTGTTATATGATTATTAAAGCCATCGCTTTTAACTTTCACCTTGTCAAATTTCTTATTAACTCTTAGGTAATCAAAATCAGAACAACATATGCCTTCTGGACAAGGTGGGCAAATGCCTCCGCCTACTTTTGCTCTAAGCTGGTTAATATTTTTAATAGTATAAGCTAGCGCCATCTTTAATTTTTCAAGCTCCTCATCACTTAATTGCCCTGCATCAGGACTTCCCAATTGCTCAGTAATTTTAGTTTTCTCATTGGTTAAATACATCACATATAAAGACTCACTTGAAATTGAATTTTCGGGAGTAAGAATAACTGGAATTCCTTTTTGACAATCTTTCTCACAGTCGCATTCCTTAGTCGTATTACAAGAAATGAGAAAAAAATAACAGATTAAAAAAAATGAAAATTTAGCTTTCATGAGTCGTTGTTTTTGGTGTTAGTAATAGTGTTTTAAAGTCTTATAAAGTTAACATTTTTATTGTACCTATTTGAAATACATAGTTTTCATTATTACAGAACAAAAAATCAAAATTCATAGATAACATATTATTGTTGTGGGGTTCATCAGGGTATAGCTTATACTTCTCAGGCATATAAGCCTTTTCATTATTGAATAAGCCTGCAAAAATATACCTTTTCACTTCCATAGAAATGTATCTTGGAATCTTTAGATTTGCAGCTCGGATAATATAACATCTCTATGGTAATAGTTTCTTCTCTTGGCCTTATAATAATTACTTGCATCATTATTTGGCGTGCCTGTAATGGTTTTGAAATGGCCTCCAACTATTTGGGACGCAATATGAAGGAGGGCATAAAAGGGGCTACCATAAATGCTATAGGAAGTAGTTTGCCCGAATTGTTTACTACACTATTCTTCCTATTTATTCTAAAAGATAATGACGGGTTTTCTGGTGGTATCGGAACCACTGCAGGAAGTGCCGTTTTTAATGCTATGATTATTCCGGCGATCGTCATACTCGTTGTTGTTGGTAAAGGCATTACCTCCAGAATAGAATTATCTAAAAAAGTAGTTCTTAGAGATGGTATCGCACTAATTCTAAGTGAACTAGCATTAATATTTGTAATCACGGGTACGACTTTACAATGGTATCATGGGCTAATTCTTATGATCTTATATTTTATTTATGTAGGTTATATGCTTGGTAGTCAAGGTCCGGGAATGGTTGAAAATGAATATGAAGCCGAAGCCGAAGGCGGGAACAGAATTGTAGCTCTTTTTAAAGGGGATTTATCTACTGTAGTTTTGGGAGATACCAAGATCAATAAGTATAAGGCCATTTTACTACTTCTTTTATCTGTGTTATTCATCGGACTGGCTTGCTTTTGGCTTGTAAAAGCCTGTGAAGAATTTGGTAGCACTATTGGTATGCCTATATACTTTGTCTCTGTAGTCTTAGCTTCTGCAGCAACCAGTGTCCCTGATACTATCATCTCTTATAAAGATGCACTAAAAGGCAATTATGATGATGCCGTAGCAAATGCTCTTGGCAGTAATATTTTTGACGTCTGCTTTGCATTAGGCTTGCCATTGTTCTTGTTTACATTGATTTATGGGCCTATTGAAATGTCCCCTGACACTATAGAGAATATTAGTCAGCTTAGAATTCTATTGCTCATGTTCACCATTATGGTATTCCTCATCTTTGTTTTTCCAAAACGAGGCATTAGAGTACTACACGCTAGGGTCTTACTGGTATTATACGCCCTGTTTGTGTTATACTCCATAGGAAAAGGTATCGATGATGAACTACCCATAATTAGTGAACTATCGGATTTCTTATCGCGAGTATCGCATATGATCACATCGCTTTCTTATTAAGAAATATTAATTCAACTCAGTTAAAAATTCGAGAGTACGTTTTTCGTTATAGTAGATATTCTTCTGATCATGAAATCCAACATGTCCTCCGTGTTTAGGCATTTCCAGATATAAATGAGCGCTGTCCTTAGCCTCTTTTACCGGGAAACACTCTGGTGACAAGAACGAATCATTTAGAGCATTTATAAGTAATGTGGGCACCTGTATATTATGTAAGAATTGTAAGCTACTACTCTGCTCATAATAGTCATCAGCATCTATAAACCCATGCGCTTTTGAGGTATAGACATTATCAAACTCCTTTAAGGTTTTGATCTGTCGAATCTCAGCCTCTGTGACCTTATCCGGGTATCGCAGTTGCTTTTCTTTCAAGCGCCCAATAAGATGTCTTAAAAATCGAATCGCGTAAGGTCTGTTTTTCAGTTTATGAAGTTCTATACACGACCCCTGTAGATATACCGGCACAGAAACAGCCACAGCACCTTTAACCTGGTTCGGAATCTCATTGCCTTCGCCTAAATACTTCAACGTGACATTACCGCCTAAGCTGTAACCATTGATATACAACTCTGAATACACATCCTTACTGAGCACATGATCTATGGTTTGCTTTAAGTCTCCCGTATCACCCGAATGATAGCTTCGATATAGTTTGTTATCCTCTCCGCTACAGCCTCTAAAATTTACAGCCAAAGCGTCATAACCATTGGCATTAAATAATTTGGCAGTTCCGGTAATGTATGGGCGCTGTGCATCGCCTTCCAAACCATGTAATAAAATAATCAACTTGGTTGAAGGCTGCTCAGCATAACTCCAATCCAAGTCCAGAAAATCACCATCACTTAAGGTGATGCGCTCCCGTTTTTGGTGCAATCCATTCACGCGTCGTATCAATCCGGAATATACGGTAGAGAAGAATCCATTTCTATAACCAAAAGGTGCTTTATATGTAGACGTAACAATTGGCATTAGGCGACATCAACTGAAGTAAATTTAAAACTAGAACCATCAAATAAGCCTTTATCACTGAGCTTAAGGCTCGGAATCACAAGGAGTGCCATAAAGGACAAGGTCATGTAAGGGGCATGTAATGTACTGCCCATAGTCTTGGCCATTTTATCGAGTTCTGCGTAAGCATTTCCAATTGTTTCTGCATCTTGGTCACTCATAATACCCGCCACAGGTAAAGGCACTACCTCTGAGCTATCTTCCGTAACGGCACAAATCCCACCTTTGTGTTCTATAACAGCATTCACCGCCTTGCAAAGCATTTCATCATTAACGCCAACAGCAATAATATTGTGCGAATCGTGACCCACAGAACTGGCAATAGCACCCGACTTTAATCCAAAATTCTTAATGAATGCTATAGCAGGCTCTTGATTGTTATAGCGATTGACTACTGTCATCTTCAAGATATCTTCATCGGTATTAGAAACAAGGCTTCCATCCACTATAAGGCTATCAGCAATGATCTCATTGGTCACCAATTCACCATCCAGAGCTTCTATAACACGGATACGCTCAGATCTAGATGACATCCTAAAATCAGAGATGTTCTTTGTATTGGTGTTGAAATTATTGAGGTTTTCAAAAGCGATCTGCTCGATCTTAGAATTCCCATGATCCGATACAAGCTCCCCATTGATATACGTTTGATACGTTTTGAAGTCTACCAGATCTTCCACAACGATGAAGTCCGCTAGATCTCCAACATGTAATAACCCCACATCTAAATTATAATGTTTTACAGGGTTCACACAGGCTGTCTGTAATACCTTAAACACATCGATCTGTTTTGCAACTGCTCTAGCACAAAGTTGATTGATATGTCCAATTAAAAGGTCATCCGGATGTTTGTCGTCGCTACAAAACATCATATGCTCATAATGCTCAGGCAGCAGGTCTATTAGGGCTTCAAAGTTCTTGGCAGCACTGCCCTCACGGATAATAACTTTCATGCCTTTTTGGAGTTTCTCCAGACCTTCATCATAGGTAAAACACTCATGATCGGTAGAGATTCCCGCCGCAATATATTTCGTTAGATCATCGCCTCGTAATCCCGGGGCGTGACCATCAACCGGCTTATTGTAATGCTTTGCCCAAGCTATTTTTTTCATCACCTCATCATCATCGAATAACACGCCCGGATAATTCATCATCTCAGCGAGATACTTGATCTCCGGGTGCGCTAATAATGTTTTTATCCCCTCAGAATCTATAGTTGCTCCCGCAGATTCAAAGGTGGTGGCAGGCACACAAGACGGTGCACCAAAATTAAACTTGAATGGTGTCTGCTTTCCATTTTCGATCATAAAGTGAACGCCTTCAACACCAAGTACATTGGCTATTTCATGAGGGTCCGACACCGTGGCTACAGTACCATGATTTACGGCTACTCTAGCAAATTCCGAAGGGACCAGCATAGAGCTTTCAATATGAATATGCGCATCTACGAAACCGGGCATGATGTAGTGTTCAATATCATGCTCTACCTCATCTATAGCAACGATCTTTCCATCTGCAATGGTGAGCTGCCCTTTAAAAATACGTCGGTTACTAATGTCTACGATATTACCCTTTATGGTCATATGAAATTTTCAAAATCGTTTTGGTTCCTTTTTTAACTCTGAATCGGTTATCGGCACGTTTCCCAATGATCCATACAATCTGATCTTCACTATCACACAATAACCAAGCATTCTCTTTATCTACTAAGGAGTATTTTTCGTCCTTAAAATATTTGCTCAGCTTCTTCTTCCCTTTCATCCCGAACGGATAAAATATATCCCCTTCTTTGCGGTGTCTCACCGTTAGTGGGAAGCTGACTTGTGCTTTATCCACATAGATCGTATCATCCGAGTTAACAAATAGCGCGTCCGCCTCATCAAAAAACAGAATCCCGGAAGGAAGCTGCTTTTTAGGTTCGTCATCTTCTATTTCAATACGGCTGTCATCATCTTCAGTAATTGGTGCTAAGATCAAATACTCTCTATGCTTAATCAAACGATGGGTGTCTGATAAGACTTGCTTTCCTGACTGTGCATCGAGTAAGCCCACAACATCATTCCATTCGGTAAACCCATAATTCTTAAACACTTCAAATAAATAGGCTTTAGGGCTATTCAACTTTTTAAATTCGTCTATTCTGTAAGTGACCTGACCCATGTCTCTGTTCGTAATGGCACGTTTTAGAACAGCCTTCAAAGATTCCTCAACAATATCTGAGGTATCACTCAGATTAGATAGGGTCTGTTGAAACGATTGTAATAATTCCGGATTGATCTCTTTCAGGATCGGCACTACTTCATGGCGTAGTTTATTACGCAAATATTTTCTAGAGCTATTGCTGCTGTCCTCTCGCCACATGAATTGATTAGACATGGCATAAGCTTCAATTGCTGTTCTTGAGAATTGTAGCAAGGGGCGAACGACTTTGCCTTGAACTTCAGGAATCCCTGTCAATCCATTTAAGCCTGTTCCTCTCAGGAAGTTGATGAGAAAGGTTTCTAAATTATCATCGGCATGATGTGCGGTTAGAATATAATCGAACTTCAACTCCTTAGATAGATCCTGAAACCAATCGTAGCGCAATTCTCTAGCAGCCATTTGAATGCTCACCTTGTTAGCCTCGCCGTAGGCTTCCGTATCAAAATGCTGGCTGAATACTTCAACACCCAATTGCTCTCCTAGCTCGATTACAAACTGTTCGTCGGCATCACTTTCAACACCTCTTAAATTGAAGTTACAATGTGCCAACGTAATATCAAGGCCACAAATCTGGCATAGATGCGTTAAGACCACACTATCCACACCACCGGATACAGCAAGTAATAAACGTCCCTTCTTTAAAAAAGAGAGTTTTTGGTCTACGTGTGGCTTAAAAGTATCTAGCATATTGTAAATATAATTCAAGGCAGGTAACCGTGCTAATTATTTCCTTCTAAAACCTGTCGCATGGCCTTGGCCTTTATAAGGCACTCCTCATATTCTTTTAAAGGATCACTTTTGGCGGTAATGGCACTACCCACCGAGTAGGACACATATTGTTTTTGGGCATTGTATAAAATACTTCGGATGATCACATTAAAATCAAAATCTTGCTCCGGGGTAAAATAACCCACAGCTCCGGAATACAGACCACGCTTGGTCTCTTCGAGAGTTTCGATGATCTTCATGGCGGAGATCTTAGGCGCTCCTGTCATACTGCCCATAGGGAATGTGGTCTTGATGATATCCACAGAATGTGTCTCCGATTCTACCTCGCTCGACACTGTGGAGATCATCTGATGGACTTGCTCAAAGGTGTATACTTGGCAGAGTTCATCGACCTTTACAGTACCACGCTTTGCCGTATGTGCCAGATCATTTCGCACCAGATCCACGATCATAATATTTTCACTGCGTTCTTTTTCGTCATGCATCAAGCGTACGCGTAGGGCTTCATCTTCTTCAGCATCTTGGGCGCGTTTTGCGGTTCCTTTAATGGGTTGTGATATCACTTTATTCCCATCGCGCTTTAGGTAGCGCTCCGGTGAAGCGGAAAGCAGATAGTTCTGATCACATTTTAAAAATGTGGCAAATGGTGGTTGGGAGATTGCATTCAGGTTATTATAGATATCTATGGGATTGATCTGTGCATCTTCACTAAAGAATTCCTGACAAAAATTGGCTTCGTAAATATCTCCGCGTTGAATATGATTCAGCATGGTATTCACCTTTTCAAAGTACTCGTCTTTATGGATGCGAAGGCGAATCTTTATGGTCTCAGAAGTTGGTGTTTCTTCAGCATTAAGGTCTATATCAGCAATCGCTTCCAGATCGTCTTCAATTTCATCATCTACCATCCTTAAATAATGGAGCGTGACCTCATTATCTTTGATCAGGAACAGCTTTTTGGGTTGAAAAAAATACAGGTCGGGAAACTCAAGCCCGTCGTAATTTTTAGAGGATAGGTCTTCAATCGCATTTTTGAGATCATAAGTAAAATAACCAAACAGCCAATCCTTGGTGGTGTCTTGATACTCTTTTAAGGATTCGAATGCTGAAAAATGATCCGTCTTAAGCACAGTAAAGGCATCTACGGCCATGATGGCGTCGTATTTTGAGTGACTGCCGTTGTGATGGTTAGAGTCTAGCCAAACCACATCATCATAGTCTTGTGCCCAATGCAATAGCCTTTGTTTAAAGGCTTTTTGATCTTTTATAGTCTTATGGTACGTTGTTCTCAATTAGCGTTAAAATAGCGGGTAAATTTAATGAGAATACTTTGTTTTCTCAGTATGAAGTTTTACAAAACTATAAACAGTCAATAATTAAGTTTAGTTTTGCATTATGACGTTTCAAGATCTCAATCTCAATACACCACTTTTAAACGCCTTAGACGAATTAGGCTTAATGCAACCGACGCCTATTCAGTCGCAATCCTTTAATGTGATTGCTTCGGGTAAAGATATGGTGGGTATTGCCCAGACCGGAACGGGTAAGACCTTTGCTTACCTCCTTCCTATTCTCAGGCATATGAAGTTTTCTACTCAGGAAAACCCGAGGGTCTTGATCCTTGTGCCTACGCGCGAACTTGTGGTGCAGGTGGTGGATGAAGTGGAAAAGCTATCGCAGTATATTAATAACCGGATTTTGGGCGTGTATGGTGGTACCAACATCAATACACAGAAACGGGCTATTGCTGAGGGTGTGGATATTTTGGTAGCCACTCCGGGGCGTTTATACGATCTGGCATTGAGTCGCGTATTACAACTAAAATCGATACAAAAGCTGGTGATCGATGAAGTGGATGTGATGTTGGATCTTGGGTTTAGACACCAACTGCTGAATATTTTCGATATGCTGCCAGAGCGTCGTCAAAATATTATGTTTTCGGCGACCATGACCAAAGATGTTGAGGACCTGATCAATGGCTATTTCATTAACCCCACAAAGATCTCTATCGCCGTATCGGGAACACCTTTAGATAACATTATACAGACACGTTACGATGTGCCTAATTTTAATACCAAAGTGAATTTATTAGAAGCTTTGCTTCAAGATACAGACACCTATCAGAAGGTCTTGGTATTTGTGGCTTATAAGCGTATGGCGGATCGTTTGTTTGATAAGGTCGAAGAGTTATTCCCCGGTGAAAGCTGTGTGATCCATTCGAATAAAACCCAGAACTACCGCTTGCGTAGTATCGAACAGTTTGAAAGTGGCGAACACCGTGTGCTCATTGCTACGGATGTGATGGCGAGAGGTTTGGATATTGATGATATTACGCATGTGATCAATTTTGATACGCCGGATTATCCTGAGAATTATATGCACCGTATTGGTAGAACGGGTCGTGCTAAAAAGCAGGGCCATGCCTTATTATTTTCTACGGAAAAAGAACAGGAGGCCAGAGCGGGTATTGAAGCTTTGATGCAGATGGCTGTGCCACTGGAACCTTTCCCTGAAGATGTCACCATTTCTACAGAACTTATTGAAGAGGAACGCCCTAAGATCAAAGAACACTACAATCCGCTTAAGCATCGTGATGAAGATGCTCCCGGGCCTGCTTTTCATGAAAAGAAAGACAAGAACAAAAAAACCAATCAGGGTGGGTCTTACCGACGAAAAATAGAGAGTAAGTATAAGAAGCCTAAAACGCGAGGCGATAAGAACTATAATCGAAGAAAACGAAAATAATTATTACAGGTAAAAAATCTGTAACTTGTCATTTCGACAGAGTCCATATGATATCATTTGGGCGACGAGAAATCTCTAGCTTCTAAAGGAGCTTAATTCCTCAGATTCCTCTTCGTGCCTCATTCGGAATGACATAGAGCCCCCAAACGTTCATTGAAAAATAAAAAACCCCTTCTTGATAGAAGGGGCTGAAAAAGACGTCAGGTACAGAGTGTCACATTTATTTATAGTGATAAATAAAATCTATAACCCTAACCTTATAGTTAACGCTCTATATGTACCTGACTTTCTACTAAGTCCTTTATAGGAATGATCTTTTTTCCGTCTTTTGTTTTTAATACTATCATGATGCTGTCAATGGCTTCGACTTCGCCTTCCACATCATTAAATTTTATCTTCTGTCCTATCTCATAGGTCTTGCGTGCATAAAAGGTTCGCAACAGATCGCCTACTACTTTTTGAGCACCTAATCCGAAGGCAATGGCAAAGGCCAATAGGAATGCCCCCAGGATCATAGTGATGTTGCTCGTAATAATCTCTGTATCAACCCCGGCTTGATTTAATGCGGTGATCGAAATAAAGATGAGCAATAACATAAATACCGCCTGACTAATGATTTTAGCACCTGATAGGTCCATAGATTCAAAGAAAGACTTAATGCCTTTCTTCACGGCATTGGCCAATAACAGTCCTATGGTAAATATGACGAGAGCGCTAAACAGTTTTGGCAAGTATTGCAACAGATTCTTGATCTCTTCGGAGATCATGGTCAGATTAAGAATATCGGTAATCATAATAAGAAGCATGATGTACATGATATACTTCACAAACTTGGTCACTACCTTGATGGTATTGAAGTTAAGTTTCTTGCCTTCAAACAGTTCTATGGCATTAATTCTATCGTCTAACTTATTCGCTTTTGCCAGTTTTAATGCTTTTCTAATAATACCGACAACAATTTTCGTTAATAGCCACCCTATGATTAAAATGACTAGGGCACCTAAAATATTTGGGATCACTTTTCCTAATTCTTCGCCCATGGTAGACAAAGAATTCCTTACAGTTTCATTCCATTCACTTATTTTTTCCATGATCAATTATTTTGGTTAGGGTTTTCATTTTTGGTCACGCTTTTTCATGGTAGCCTCAATGATGTTACCCACATCTATAGAAAACAGATGTGCTAACTCCATCAGCAGCTTCGCTGTGGCTACGTCGCTCATGACTTTGGCCTTGAGTTCCTCAGGGACGTCTTTGAGCGGTTTGTTGATGTATTCAAATGGATTCTCCATCTTTCACATAGTTTGCGTACGTTTGTACAAGTTTGTCTTTAGCACGTTTAAGACGCATCTTAACGGCACTCTCTCCTAGATCTAAGGCACTGGAAATTTCTTTAATGGATAAATTGTCCTGATACTTTAATAACAGGATCATCTTTTCATCCGGGGAAATGAGTTCCATCACTTTTTTCAACTGCGCAACTTTCATCTGCTCTAAGCCAATTTCAGGCTCCGCTTCTCCAATATTTTCAATGGTATCAGAGCTTACGGATTGTTTCTCAATTTTCTTTGCCGTATTACGGGTGACGTAATTGACACAATGGTTATAGGTAAAAGCATATAACCATGTTGAAAATTTAGATTTGCCTTTAAAACTGGCCAGTTTTACAAAGAGCTTTAAAAATACATCCTGAGTGAGGTCCTTGGCCTCATCACCATCTTTCGCAAAACCGTAGCACTTGTTATACACCATGGTGGCGTACCTATCGTATAGAACCTCGAACAACAGTGTGTTGTTGGTCTTAACAATGGCCTCTACAAGAGCTTCATCGGTTAGGCTATGAATGGCTTCAGGCAGTTTCAAAAAATACGTGTCTTAGTTAGTTTTTTCTTATGTACTAAAGTTAAGACACCACTGTAAGAAAGAAGTCACATGTTAAAAGAAGATTTTAACAAAAAACGTTGATAACAAAAGTTAGTGGGTTGAGGGTGTGGGGGTTGTGGATTTGTAACGGTTAATGCATTTTTAGATAATGTTAAGCTTCTTTCATCTAAATCCAAATATCTTTTTCAAATATTTAGCCCCATTGTCATTGACCACATTGCCATATTTCAGTTTCGGCATCATTTTTCTTAACTCAATAAATTTTTCCTCAGGCCAATCATTTGTGAGTATCAAGCTTCTTAGTTCTTGCAAATCCTCAATTGGCTTCAAAGATTTATCTAAAACTGTGGTTGATGTGAGGAATAGATACTTTAATTCCTTTAAATTTCTCACAAATTGAATTGAATCTAGTTTCAGTCTTTGGTACATTCCGCCATGAATCCCTAAACCTTCCAATTGGGTTAGTTTTGAAATAGATGACCAGTCTTCCACTTTCTTCAAGTTTTCTGACTCAAAAGTTACAAGGTTGGTTATTACACTAACAGGCTCAACACTTTCAATACCAGTAGATAATCCTAGGTTTAAATGTTTAAGTTTTAATTGATTTTCTATACAGTTTAAATTTTTGATTGAACTCCATTTTATACAAATTCCCTTTAGATTTTTCATTTTGCATATGGATTCAAAGGTTGTTTGATTCAACTTATGGTAAGTCCATATATATTCAACATTATCGAGCTTTTCAAGTGTTAAGTTCCATGCATTTAATTCTTTTGTTTTATTCTGATCATTCTTAAATCCTAGGCCAAGATTTTTTACCTTATATATTTTGGGGTCATCACAATTTAGATATTCAGGTTTTCTATTTTGAATATCCCAAAATCCATTTTCGATATCTTTTTTATCTAAACTCAAATCTCTTATTAATTGAAGTTAACGATCTGGGCTATGAGTAGCTGCAAAGCGATTACTTATCGTCATTGTTGTATTTAGTTATTCATTTTTATAATCCTCGAAAGATGCAATATCGATAATTTCTAAAAAGCTTTTAGCGTTGGTTAGATTCTTTACATATTCCTCTAAGGATATTAGTTTGTTATAATTAATATGAAACATATCATTTTTCTTTCTAAGAATCTCCGTTTTTAATTCATCAAGACTATAGATTTTTCCTGTCTCATATAATTCAAGTTCTATTTCATAGCTTGATTGAAGCAAAAATGACAAGAAGTTTTTAATTTCCCTTTTTTTAATCAATCTGACTTTCAATTCTTTTCCCCCAGAGTCAACAAATCTCCATTTTGGCAATCTTTGGACATATTTTTCTTTAAAAGTATAATTAGTTTTAAAATTAAGATCAGAAAAAAAGACCTTTTCACTTTCAAACATAAATTCGGCAATATCCATTATTGGAAATTCTATTTCTTTTTTCATTTTTTCCAAAACATTATTCACTCGGTATTGTTACAAAACCAGTCCAAATCATAACGATGTATAGTAGACACATTATAGATGCTATTTTGAAAAATACAATGAAAATTTTAAAAATAACTGGTGCTTTTTCTACCAATCCTGTGTTATTTCTGATATGAAATTCTTTCAGCTTTTCAGTAAGTATTGGTCCTATTTTTCTAAAAAAGAAAAATCCGATAAGCATAAATAATGAAAGACCAATTTTAAATCCCAATTTCTGTTTGTTTTAGATGTTAGGTAACATTAGTATAAACAAACTTAATCTTTTGACTTGTAATAACCTACACTAAAAAGTAGTTAGCAAATCCCTTTTTAATGAATCATACCTCAATCGACTGGTCACAATTTAATTGTTCCTGAAGTTGTTTTAACATGCCTTCATCAGGGACCGCATCTAATTTTACCGAGATGGCGTCACCGTTCTTTAACGCAAGTACTCCTGTTTTCATCCATAGACCCTTACTACTATAGGCTACAATATCGCATAAAGGTATAGTGTGCAGCGTCCCTTCTTTTAGCTTTGTATTAATGTATAAACACTTATTGGTGAGCATAAAATTATTAGGAGAGATTATAAACATATACTCGGAGGTGTCCGGTTGTCGTACTTTAAAACATTGCTCTAAAAATGTAACAAATGGGGCTTCATTTAGCATGGTCGCAGTTAACGCTTCAGGGCTGTCCTTGGTCGCTGTTTTTTTATAATAGTCGCTTATAGCGTCAAACACCCCAGCTTTCCAACTACTGTAACTGTTTAATAGGTATTGGTAAATGTCCCCTTCTTTTAGTTCTTCACTAATTTCCGGCGGACTACGTTTTGGTGGCGCAGGGAATACAGCTTCATTAGCTTCTTGCTGAGTTTTTGCTAAGGCATCCTTTTCTGGATTGTTATTCCTTTTTACCCCGATGTATAGATTTGCTATTCCGGCGATCAGTACAATAATAGGGATTGATTTTATGCCTATGACTCCAGGTTGCATTTGATATATTAATGAACCTCCTCCCCAAATGATCAATCCAATGCCCAGTGCTATCTGAACCCAGGGCTTCATTGGTTTCGACTTTTTCTTCATCTCGTTTAGATTTTGACTTAGCTAGTTTCGATGGTACACCGACGGGGATAGGCGAATTTAGGCTTTTCTAGCTTAGTAATCAAGTACTTAAGCTATTCATCTCTAAAAAAATTATAAACAGAAAAGTGAGCTTTAAAAATTATATTTGATGCTGCCTCGTATAAAAAATGGAGTGCCCGGTGTAAAGTGGATTTCTTCTACAGGATCGATCTCATTTTGTAATCTAGACTCTGTTGCGAATTGGGTTTCGTTCCATTCCACATCAAAAAGGTTCTGAATTTGTATGCCGAATGATATGTTCTTCCATCGATAGCCCAGATTGAGATCGGTCACCGTATAGCCTTCAGCAACTATAGAATTGTCTTCATTGGCTGGTCGATCTCCTAAATGACGCACGTTAATACCACCGTAAAATCCGGAGTCCAACTTAACGTTCAGACCACTGGTCAATGTAAAGTCAGGCGCTAATGGAATATAGTCCGCACCGCCAGGTTCTTCAGTAGCTCGGGCATGGGTGTAATTAGCATCTACATTAAAGAATAACCATTGTAGTGGCTGGTAACGGTAGCTTAGATCAATACCCTGACGTCTTGTTTTTCCACTCGGCTCTACAATACCTGCATCCCCTACATAGACAAATTCTTGCTCCAAAAATAGGTACCAATACGCAACATTGAGTAACATCTTTGGCGTCGGTTTCCAGATGTATCCCACATCAAATCCATAAGCAGCCGGCAATATCTGCCTGCCTTCCTGCGCCACTACAACCCTAGTATCATTGGAGTGAAACCCACGTCCAGTTTTAAGGTAAAGCTGTTGATCGTTGGTGGGATTGTAAAGGATATTCAACTTTGGACTCAAAATAGCCTTATTGGCTTCCTGAGTACTAAAGGTTGTTTGCAGCTTGTCATTGTATTGGAAATCAAAATAATCGACTCGTAACGCTGGATTGAATGACCATTTACCGAGTTCGAACGTGGAACCGATATACGCGCCTAAATTGGTTTCATCCACATCGCCAAGTTGTAGCTGTTCCAAGGTTTCGCGTCTGTTGGCTGTACGAGACAGTTCATTGTCTTTACTCTGATCATGACGTAAGCTGATGCCGGCTTGCCAGCTTCCGTTTAGATTGCCTTTAGAAAAGGTGCGATTGTATTCAGAACTTAGTCCGTAAATAAGTCGGCTTTCTTTCTGCCTGATCTGATCACCATTAATCGGATCTTCTAAGAAGAACGTAAAGTTGGAATAGAGTTCAAAGTCATACTGACTCAAAAACACCTTGCTCTTAATGGATGTATTATTATTAATGATCTTATCATAATTCACCAATACATTCGTTCGTGACGTTGTACCACCTTCGGTATCATCTATGGCACCAAAACGTGAAATCAGGCCGCTATCTACTGCACGTTGTGGGATCTGCCCCGATGCATCCCATTTGCTGTCGAAATAAGAGAGTGTAACCCCTAAACGGTCTTGAGTGGATAATTTACCGGTGTATTTTCCAAAGAGATTGGTTCTGTTGAAGTTTTGAGGGCTCTCAAAATAGCCATCAGTCGATAGAAACTCTGTGGCTACATAGGCATTGTGCTTATTGCTTTTGATCAGGTTGAACATCCCCAGCAATCGGTAGGTATCAAATTGCCCTCCTTCTAACTTTATAGCACTACTCTTCAGTTGTTCCTTGGTTCTAAAATCGATATAACCTGCGGTGTTGAAATTTCCTTTGTTTTGATAATACGGTCCTTTTCCAAAATCGATCTTCTCAACCGTTTCCGGAATTACAAAGTGCAGATCGGCGTAACCTTGTCCGTGGGCATGAGATACCATATTAACAGGTAATCCATCTACCGTAATATTGATATCGGTACCATGATCTATATCAAAACCGCGTAAAAATATCTGTTCGGCCTTTCCTCCTCCGGCATGCTGCCCGATGAAGAGCCCCGGTACTTTTTGTAAAATCTCCTGGGATGAGTTGACGGGATTGGCCTCAATGTCAATATCTGCAATGACCTGTAAGGCATTTATCTTTGGCGAAATGACCACTTCTTGCAGTGCAATACCCTCTTCAACCAGTGCGATCGTTAAAGGTGCGTTTACATCTTTTATGACAACTCGTTGTGTTTGATAGCGCACACTAGACACCTGCAGTGTATCTCCTACAGTACAATTTTCTAGAGCGAATTCGCCCCGTTCATTGGAGTGCGTATGTTGCCCCGTTTTTACATTGAGGATATTAGCCTCTTGTATGGGCAGTTGGAATTGGTCTACTATTTTTCCTGAAACAGTCTGGGCAAATAATGCACCCTTTATACTTAAAAGGGCAATCATCAAAAATTTTATTTTCATCTAATTGTTGTTTTTGAAAATTTCCTTTTTTGTGATTTGTCAGATGGTGTGATTGATATGTATATATGCGGTTTGAAAACATATATACTTCGGAGAGCGAAAATATAGATTTAAATATTACAAGTCATTACTAGTAAAGAAAATTTTAACAAAAAAAAGTGAGCTTCGTTGGGCTCACTTATTTGTTCCTGTATACAGGTAAACGATTAGCGCTCTATCATTTCTTTTATTGCCTCAAAATTTTCTCCATTTTACGACCTTTGGCTAACTCATCTATCAACTTCTCCATACATCGGCATCGTTTATACACTTGAAATTCATCGGCGATCTCCTCAATACGATAGCCACAAACCACACCTTTGATCATATGGGTATTGGGATGCATGTTTGCATTCTCAAAAAAAGTTCCAAAGGTGACTTTCTCATCAATAAGCGATTGCAGTTTGTTTTCGTCATAACCCGTTAGCCACTCAATTACCTGATGGAATTCTTCTTTGGTTCTGCCATTCTTCTCCAGTCGATTTAAGTAAAGCGGATAAATAGACGCAAATACCATATTGGCAACTTGTTCATTCTTTTTAGCGGTAACTTCCATTTTTATTTGATTTAGACTTAATTGGCATTAAGATTTGTATATGTTGATAGGTTAAAGTTATAGG
This sequence comes from Winogradskyella sp., assembly GCA_965230605.1. GTDB lineage: Bacteria > Bacteroidota > Bacteroidia > Flavobacteriales > Flavobacteriaceae > CBDDLD01. The sequence continues at coordinate 1,992,939 of CBDDLD010000004.1, forward strand.
TTTTAAAACTAGGAATCAAGTCCATAAAAAAAGTGAGCTTAATTAGGCTCACTTTATTGTTTGTATGATGTTATATAGACTAACAGCCACCTATTGTGCATTAGTCTTTTTTCAAAAAGTAAATATTAAGTTTTTCAATATCTCCTGTCATCATACACATTTTAATAGATGGGTCATTTTGTAAAATGCTATACGCTTCTTCATAACTAGAGACATTAAGGATAACTAAGCCTCTATGATACTGTAAGCCTTGTTCTTTAATACCCGCTAAAAATAGTCTCCCGGACTTTGTAAGACTATCTAGATATTTGACATGGGCTTTCTGTATCATATGTTCTTTCTCGGTCCAATTTGATCTTATTTTAAACTTTTCAATTAACTCTAGGTTATATAAAAAGGTTTCTTTTTTTTGTGCATCCATTGTAAACATTAATAAAACCATTAAGGCTACTATTATTAATCCTTTCATTTGTTCATCAATTTTTTGATAGAATTATAATGAATCCATAATAAAATTGGACCGGCTCCAAAGACTACATAATTCATATTATGAAAGGGACCTAAATCGCTCCATACCAAGAAACAGATTCCGGTTACTATAACTATGATGTCTGCTAGACCAACAATATTAGCAAGCCATAATAATGGTTTTCTCTCTTTCCATTTCTTAACAAAAGCTATGGCAGCGACCAAGGCCAAAAAGCCTGATGCAATATGAAAATATCCGTCTAAAATACTAAACCAACCTGGGATAACATTTACAACGCCCTCCATTAGAAAACCACCTCCAACAAAAACTCGAAGTCCCTGAACAATTTGCAAATGTTCTTGTGATAAATTACTCATCACGGTCTTAGATGTAGCCTCAAGCAAAGCTATTATGACCAATGCACCGCTCAATATTATGAGGTAAAAAATCCATCCGGGTAAATCTTCAGGTAATAAGTTTTGACCACCAAATACCCAATGCATTACTAAAATTGATAAGCTGAAAACTAAACCAACTGTTAATAAGGTAATTTTTTTAGCATTACCGGTTTTAAAAAGCCAAAGGGTTCCTAATGCAGCAACAATGTCTACAAAGATGACCCAATAAGTTGTGTTTTGATAAAAAATTGATTCCATAATTATTAATTAAATGTTTATTATTTTTCGTTATTTACTAATGATTGGTACTTGTGAAGCAATTCAGGACTTTCAATAGATCCATGATGATGCACTTGTTTCCATTCTTCTCCAATTCTTTGGAAAACTCGACTCGTTCTTATAGCCAATTCTATCTTATCTCCGTCGATTTCAAAATAGCCTCGCTCACGCCCTTCTGTATAAAATATGTCCCCTAATTCATGAATTTTATAGTCATAATACTCTACATAAACCTCTGCCTTACCATTAAAAATGCGTTCATAGATATTTTTAATATTATTCCATCCACGCATAATACCTCCTAGTGGATTGTCCATGGCTATATCTGGTATATTTGCCCAGTTATTAGACATTAATTCCATTTTACCCTTATTAAATGCGTCGTAAAATTCAACGAGCGCATAATACGGTGAACTTTTAGTTTCATAGTTTTCATAACCCGTAATTGGTGTTAAATGTGTTTCCATAAAATAATGTTTACAAAACATACTAATTAGTATGTTTTTAATTAAAAAAATAATTTGATTATATCCATAGCTTATAAAAGTTTAATCAATTACTAACATACAAAACAGTATGTTTTTTTATAAAAAAATTAGTTGAGGCTCTTAAAGTAAAATTTTAATTGTTTTAAGTATGATTCATATAACGATAAGTTATCTTCAAGTTTCCCTGTTGCTCTTAAGCCTTCATAACTCACAATAATAAAGTTTGCAATATCTGTTACGTCTGAATCTTGATTTAAATGTCCCACATTTTTTGCCTCTTCTAATACTTTAATTAATGCACTTCGCCAATGCTGTATTACTTTTTTAAGTTTACGCTTAAAATTACTATTCAATGGGCTCATTTCTTGGATCAAATTGTTCATAGGGCATCCATATCGTGGATTAAAATCTACACCACCAAGAAGATTATCTTTAATACTATCATATACTCTATCCAATGGCTTACCTTCATTATCCAGTGGATTGATCAAAATTCTATTTAATCTCGGCAATAGAACATCATCAATCATTGCTAATCCCATATCCTCCTTATCTTTGAAATGATAATAAAAAGCTCCTTTAGTAACCTGTGTCGTTTCTATAATTTTATCAATACTAGTAGCCTGATATCCATTCACATATATAAGTTCAAATGACTTATTTAGAATATGTAACCGTGTATTTTTTGCCTTATTCACAACACAAACATACTAATTAGTATGTTTGTATACAACTCTTTTAAGAAAAAGTTCAAAAACTAAAAAAGTGAGCCTCGTTAAGCTCACTTTTAATATTAGATATGATCCTTTATAGACTAACAGCCACCTCGGCCGTACGAGAATACAAAGGTTTGTTCTTCTGTTTCACCATCAGCATTTTGAGCAGGACTCCAAGTCCCCGGTGCATTTAAGATCAGCTCCATTAAGGCGGCATCGATCTCAGGGTAGCCACAAGAAGAGGTTACTTCGGCATCTTCAATAGTACCCACTTTAGAGACTTTAAAATACAATTGCCCCATTTGTAATTTGTCGGCTTCTACCTTAGCAATGTGTGCACTGCTCTTTGCCTTTAGATAGTCTACTAATGCGGTGCGTCCTTCCGAATAGGCCGCTTGGACTTCCGGAACTACAGTAATGTAATTGCCCCAATGGCTATACTCCACAATACCTGAATCGATATTCTTTTCATCGTAATCTGCCCAGATGCGAAGATTGGTCGAAAAATGGCTCGCCTTTAAAAGTGCTTTCTGTGCCGCATTTAGCGTTCCACCTTTATTGGTCATCGTCACCAGAATATTACTGTTTTGGTCCAATACGATCACACTGATGGAGTTGTAAGACACAATGCGTTGCGCATGAGCATCACCGATAAAGTCTTCATAGGACGTAGCTTCATTTAAGGTTGACTTTCGCATACTGCTATATCTTGTATTCACACCGTAGATAAAAGGAACGGATGGTTTGTCCACAGGGCCCATTAGCGTTTCAATATCTGAAGCATCACTATTAGTATCTGTGAGTTCAGCAATATCTTTATTAGATGTTGTGTTGCTTAAAAAGCTAAATGCCATAAGTCCGAAGACAATAACAAGGCCACCGATAATTAGGGTTTTGTTTTTCATAACGTATTTGTTTTTATGATTAATTCCCTCAAATCTATTGACAAGAGCCGCTTCAATGTTTAAATTCAATGTAAAATAGTGTAAATTCTCTGTAAATCATTCTAAACTATCCAAGATTAGAATAGTTTTGTACTATGAAGCAAAAAGACATCTATAAGCTATTATTCGTCTTCTTGTGTCTACTAGTAAGTACAGGCACTAGTAAGGCTCAGGACGCCTATGAGGAGAAACAAATCAAAGTGTTTTTGCGTAGCTTAGGGCATCAGGTATTACTAGATTCGGGAGATAGTACGTCTCGTGTTTTACCCATCATAAAAGAAGATGCACATTACAAGATTCCTTTTGAATCTGAGTTTCCTATCAATCCGGATTCTTTGGTTACCATCGTAAAGCGTGTTCTTAATAAAACAGAAATTACTAATAATTTTATACTAGAAGTAAAAGCTTGTGATACCGGCGATATTGTCTATAGCTTTGAAATCGATCATGAAAGAGCCTCAGATATTATTGCTTGCTCGAGTCGACTATTACCAAAAGCCTGCTATAGTTTCTTGTTCTCTATCTTAGATAAGAAGGTGTCGAATGAGACCACACCGCCTGCGACTCCTATCGATACCTCCTCTAATACAGGCTACTACGTTTTTGGAGGCCTATTGGCTTTACTGGCTATGGTACTGATCTATGTTCAATGGAAAAAGCGACAACAAGCGAAACGCAACTCGAATCTCATTCCTTTAGGGGAGTATTATTTTGACAAGCTCAACACCGAGCTGATCATAGAGCAACAACGTATTGAATTAACCAGTAAAGAAGCAGAACTCCTTCTCCTCCTCTATGATGCGGCAAATACCACTGTAGAACGTGAAGTGATCTTAAACATGGTATGGGGTGATAAGGGCGACTATGTAGGGCGTACTCTAGATGTATTCATTTCGAAACTGCGAAAGAAGTTAGAATTTGATTCTAAGGTGAAAATTGTCAATATCCGTGGTATTGGCTATAAACTGGTACTCGATGTTTAGTGCTTAGACCTCTTTAAGTCGCTCCTTAATTTCCTTCAACCGCAACCAGTTCTGATAGTACAGTGGTAAATTGATGACGCTTTCCATATATTGGAACACATAGATAATTAGGGAGAATAAAACGCCGTACTTTACAATCCCATCGCTCACAGAGATAATCACCGTTCCCACAAGAAAGAAGGATAGGATTATCCATGATATGGAAAAGTTAAGTGCTTCAAGATCTGATAGTTTAATGTTCCATTTCATGATCTGCTTTAAGTGCATCGCCAACTCATCTTTATCATTTTTAGATATGATATCCACTTGCTTCTCCAACTCGTCATTAGAGGATTTGTTAAGTGTCATGGTCTTTTCGCTGGTGATCCAGTAGATCAGAAAGACAATGAATGAGACCAATAGACTCCCGTAAAACACATTAAGGCTTAGTGTGGCAATAATGCCTATGACACCTACAAGCCCAATGACATTGCTGATTAATTCCGGTAAAGAGTTCTCTAAGAACTCCACAAACTCCCTGATCATGCCTAAACGTGCTGATTTTACAGATGACAGATCGTCTTCCATTTTTGAAATGGTGTTAGCGCCTACCTTTTGATAGATCTTGGCGTAGAGTCGCGAATCGAATATCCTACGCCCTACACCAACAGCAAGCGCCGCTAAACTTAGCACACCTAACTGAATGGCACCATAGTAATTATGATCAATGGCATCGTCAATTGCAAAACCAATGAATAAGGGAAACAGAATACTTATTCCAGCTTCTAATAGCAGCAAAAGCAAGGTGAATCCAAGCTTAAACTTATGTTCTGAAAAGATATGTTTTACATTCATAGTACTATCGTTTGGGTTTCCATCCTGGTGGTTTTATTAAATAGTTCCAGGCCTCTTTGAAGTTCTTAGAACTTTTGATATCCTTGAATATGTTCCAATATTCAATAAAGTGTACTTTGATCGGATTGATAGTATTTATGGGTCGTGTTAAGCCGTAATTTGGCGTGTGGATCTCTTCCTGAAAGGTCCCGAACATGCGATCCCATATGCTTAAGATCGCGCCGTAATTCTTGTCCAGATAAATTCGATCAGACCCGTGGTGCACACGATGTTGAGATGGGGTCATGAATATTTTTTCGTACCACCCTAGCTTGCCTATGATCTCAGTATGCAACCAAAATTGGTAGGTGAGCATAAACAACACCGCTATGAGTACCACATAAGGATGGAAGCCTATGATAATAGCTGGAAGGTAAAATATCCAGGTTACCAATGAATCAATAAAGGACACCCTCAGCGCGGTGGTATAATTATATATCGGTGAGCTGTGATGAATGCTGTGATAGCTCCACAATGCTCTCACCTTGTGTTCTATACGATGTTCCCAGTAGTAGAGAAAGTCGATAAGTAAAATACAAAGGATGGTGGTCCAGGTATTTATAGGGACTTCCCACGGAATAAACTTTGACAGAAAATAAAATCCTCCTGTAAAAACAACCACACTGAACTTTTCTGTGAGCTGAGCAACAATAAAGACGGAAAAGCTTGCCCACATTTCTCCCAAACGCCATTTATTGATCTTCTTTTTATAGAGTTCATAACAAAACTCAACAATGGCCAAGCCTATTGAAAACGCAAATATGAGGAACACCAACAAGCCAATATCGTTCTCCATTTTTTGAATCAATTCTTCCATCTTTACTTTAAATTTTAGTCTGATAGTTATATCAGTGGATTTATTGAGCAAAGAAAAAGATACTTCAGGCTGTCGGGGTGTCCGTTTTGGACAATTTACTTAATGGGAATATAGATCTCGGTAATCAGTTCATTCTCAGGAATGCTATCCCCATAATTAGAATAGAACTCCAACGTAGGTCGGTCTTCAAATTCTAGAGCAACATCTAACATCCAAAAGGCATAGATATTTTTATAATAATCGACATTACTCTTTTCATCGCCCTGATGTGTAAACTTCACATACTTCTGACGCTTATGTGCTTTAGTTCTAAAAAGCCCTGAAGGTTTAAAATCTAAAGGCTTTTCTATGATCAAGGCAAAATTATATCTGGGGGTTATTGTATCACTTATTTCGTCATCATCCATGATCTCTGTCATGAAGATCGCATTGTCGGACAGTAGTTGTTGTTTTGTGGTATAAGCGACCAGCTCGTCCCATACCTTATCGATGACCTTGCTATCGTCGTAATCGCCACGGTACTCCAGAAAGAGGAATTCAAAATCAGGTAAGTGTTCGATCTCATATTGAAGTTTTTGACGCTCTTTATCACCATCAGGAAGCAACGACTGCTGTAATGTTTCTCTAATGGATTCATTATTATTCCTGAAGTCTGACGGTGATGATCCATAGCGTTTTTTGAAGGCCTTACTGAAGGCTGCTCTATCGTTAAATCCGACTTCAACGGCAATATCTGAAACTTCAGTACTTGAGTATTTTAAATACTGAGCCGCTTTCTCTAACCTCAAACGCTTGATGTACTTTCCTATAGTTTCATTATTAAGCGCTTCAAAAATCCTATTGATATTGCGATACGAATAATGGCATATCTCCTCTACCTTCTTAATATTAATGTCTTCTTTGAAGTTCTCATCAATATAAGAGAGTAATTTTTTGTAGCGTTCTAACTGGGTTTCGTTGCGCATTGGGTTATGAAATGGCTTTCAGTAATCTGATGATAAATTTAAGAAAGCATAGCGGTTTGTAAAATAAAAGTAATCATTCACACTATCTTTTAAATTTTGGAGCAAACCTGAGCAAAAGTTTTGGAATTGTTTTAGCTTTATTCCAAAGCCAAAAAAAGACATTATTATGATCCCAGAACATATCCGTACCAGAAAAGGACCACGAAGTTTAAAAGACCTCAACCCAGAGGTGATAGACTACCTGAACAAAGGTCTTGTTGAAACAAAAAATTTAATGGAGTGGTTAGCCACTGATCAATTAGCACTTCTAAAATTAGTTTTAAACGATTTGGGGAAAAGCGCATGGTATGCCGATTTTGAAACGGCTGTTAATGCTCAAAAAAAGCCTACGGCTAACAGCAATACTAAAGTGATTGGCGAAACGCTGGGTTTATTGACCAAAGACAAGGCCACTTATGACACCTTAAAAGGTCATACCTCAGATTTGGTACGTTGTTGGGCGTGTTGGGCAGAAAGCTTGCATCACGACACCACAGCTGATTTATTACAAGCCATGAAACCCTATGCTGCGGATACGCATTTTGGCGTGCGTGAGGTGGTTATTTTTGCGAGTAAGGAGCGTATGATTACAGATCTTGATACATCGATAAACATACTCTCAAAATGGACGGATAGTAGCAATGAAAATGTACGCCGTTATGCTGTAGAAGCCTTGCGTCCTGTAGGGGTTTGGACTAAAAAGATCCCTGCGTTTCAAGAGCAGCCTGAAAAGGGAATGCCTTTACTAGAACCTTTAAAATCGGATCCGTCAAAATATGTCAGAGACTCTGTAGGAAATTGGTTAAATGATGCTAGTAAATCTCAACCTGAATGGGTAAGGTCCATTTGCAGCAGATGGAAAAAGGCCTCATCTACAAAAGAAACGATCTATATCATAAAGAAGGCATTACGTACCATTAATAAGTAGTTTAAAATATTCAAGCAAAAAATAAAAAGAGAACCTAACGACTCTCTTTTTAAATATCTGTATATAATTGTCTATTTATATATGTAACGGTCTGTCTTCCGTGGCCGCTAAAGCCGCTTCTTTAATAGCTTCTGTAAATGTTGGATGAGCATGAGACATACGTGATATGTCTTCAGCGCTCGCTCTATACTCCATAGCTACTACCGCTTCAGCAATCATGTCCGCTGCTCTGGCACCGATCATATGCACACCAAGGATTTCATCCGTGGTTTTATCGGCTAATATTTTTACAAAACCATCGATATCCATACTTGCACGACTACGTCCTAAAGCACGCATTGGGAATTGCCCTGATTTATAAGCTATTCCAGCTTCTTTAAGTTCTTCTTCAGTTTTACCAACTGCAGCTACTTCGGGCCAAGTGTATACGACACCAGGGATTAAATTATAATCGATATGTGGTTTCTGACCAGCTAATATCTCAGCAACAAGAACACCTTCTTCTTCAGCTTTATGCGCCAGCATCGCCCCTTTAATAACATCACCAATTGCATAAATATTTGGAGCAGAGGTTTGTAAGTGGTCATTCACTTCTACCTGTCCTCTATCGTTTAGTTTTACACCAGCTGCTTCTGCATTAAGTCCATCTGTGTATGGACGACGTCCAACAGATACTAAACAGTAATCCCCTTTGATCTCAACTTCCTCACCTTTTTTGTTATCTGCTTTTACGATAACCTCATCACCAACACGCTCTACAGACTTCACTTTGTGAGATACATTCATCTTAAACTTGGCCTTCTTGAAGACTTTGTTTAGCTCTTTAGATAATCCGGCATCCATAGTAGGGATGATACGATCCATATATTCTACGATCGTCACTTCTGCACCTAAACGACGGTAGACCTGACCTAGTTCTAAGCCAATAACACCACCACCGATAACGATAAGGTGTTTTGGAACTTCAGTCAATTTTAAGGCTTCCGTAGATGTAATGATACGTTCTTTATCTAGAGTAATAAATGGTAAGTTACTTGGTTTACTTCCTGTTGCAATAATGGTATGTTTTGCTTCTATTTCGGTAGCTTCATCACCATCGATCTTAATGTGTGTTGCATCTTTAAAACTTCCTAAACCATGATACACATCGATTTTATTCTTTTTCATTAAGAAATCGATACCACCGGTAGTTTGATCAACTACAGCTTGCTTACGCGCAATCATTTGTTTTAAATTCACCTTCACTTCTCCTGGTATGTCAATACCATGCTCTTCAAAATGCTTTACGGCATCATCATAGTGGTGCGAAGAATCTAATAAAGCTTTACTAGGAATACAGCCTACATTGAGACATGTACCACCAAGAGTTGCATATTTTTCAATAATTGCAGTTTTCATCCCTAATTGTGCGCAACGTATGGCTGCTACATAACCACCGGGACCAGAACCTATGACTGCTACATCGTATGAATTCATAGTTGTGTTTTTGATGTTTGAATTTTAAGAGTACAAAAGTACAATTTTGAATCAGGATTTACGAATGTCCTTTGGTAATTTTTAAGACGTATTATGATGGGAAACCTAACATGTTTCCCATACCCACCGTGAATAGCCAACACCCATATATGGCATGTTCTATAGATACCAAAAGTGTGGATTTGGTTTTCTTGAACGTCAGCGCAAATAATATACCGCCTATGAAGGTTAAAAACATCACCAATGTATTTCTAAAGAAAATATGTGCTAATGAGAATACCGCAGCATTGACAATGATAAACAGATACTCATTTTTGAACAAGTGCTCATAACGTTGGAAGAAAAATGTACGGTAGATCAACTCCTGAGGATAGACAGAGAATACCGAATAGATAAATAGTATCATGGTCCATAACATCGGCTTGGTCATAAGCACAATGAACAAATTATCTTTATCTACTAGAAACATGTAAATCGTAGTGATCATTGCTATTACAATAAGCTTAATTATGGTCTGTCTCCAAAAAGCCTTCCAATGTAATCCTTTAGCTACCTTAAATTTATTTTTCTCTATTCTTAGTAAGACATAGATGATATACAAAAATCCTATCACAGCGATAATCATCTTTACCCAAATTGCAAAATCAATAGCAAAGCTGACCGGGATACAAATGAAAATGATAAAAAATTCAGTGAGTTTATAAGATATGGATTGCATAGTTATACAGATATTGCAGTGGTGTGTTTGACTTCGTTTATCATAAACATACTGTGTGTACTCCCTATATGATCTATTTTAGTAAGTTTAGTTACCATAAAGGCTCGGAATGCTTTCATATCTTCTACTAAAACTTTAAGCAAATAATCATAATCACCACTAATATGGTAACATTCTAAAACTTCGTCTAATTTAGCAACTTCTCGCTCAAATTTAACCACGTAGTCCTGTGAATGTTGTGTTAATTTTATATGACAAAAGGCAACAAAATCTTTACCTACAGTTTCTTTATTAACTAAAGCCACATAATCACTTATAAATCCATTGTTTTCTAGTTTCTTGATGCGCTCATAAACTGCGGTCACAGATAAGTTAAGCTGAAGTGAAAGCGCCTTAGTGGTTTGCTTACAATCTTGCTGCAGTAAGCTTAAAAGTTTTCTATCTGTAGCGTCTAGTACCATATCGAAATTTTTTCGTTTCCAACAATTAACTATAATCAAAAATAGAAAAATATTCTTATAAATAATTATAATGTAGAAAAATAAACTAAATAATTAATATATAGTTGACTATTTATCTATTTCTAGAGACTTTTGTATAAACTAAACCAGACAACCATGGCTTATAAACCTGCAAATAATATTCAAGATCTTCAATACTTTGGAGAGTTCGGAGGTGTAAACCCTTCTATTTCAGATTCCTCAACCTATACCTTCTTATCAGCAAAAACCATGTTTGATACTTTTGAAGGTAATGCGGACGGATGCTATTTATATTCGAGACATTCATCGCCTTCCAACCTCTACCTAGGTGAAGCTTTAGCTGCTATGGAAGGTACAGAAACAGCTAATGTAGCTGCTTCTGGTATGGGCGCCATTACCCCGGTATTGTTACAATTGTGTCAGGCTGGAGAGCATATTGTGAGTAGCAGAACCATTTACGGTGGTACTTATGCCTTTTTAAAGAACTTTGCACCGCGATTGGGTGTGAGTACGTCATTTGTAGACATCACAAAACTTGATGTCGTTGAAGCTGCAATTACTGATAAAACTAAGGTTCTATATTGTGAATCTGTGAGTAATCCACTATTAGAGGTTGCAGATATCAAAAAATTAGCTGCTTTAGCTAAAAAGTATGACCTAAAACTAGTGGTAGATAATACGTTCTCTCCACTTTCAATCTCCCCGGCAAAATTAGGTGCAGATGTCGTCATCCATAGTTTAACCAAATTTATCAATGGATCGTCTGATACTGTTGGTGGTGTGGTATGCGGTACTCAAGAATTCATTGACCAATTGCGTAATGTAAACGATGGTGCTTCTATGTTGCTAGGGTCTACTATGGATAGTTTTAGATCAGCTTCAATCTTAAAGAACTTAAGAACACTACATATCAGAATGCAGCAGCATAGTAAAAATGCTATGTATTTAGCAAATCAATTTGAAAACGATGGTCTGAGAACCGTATATCCAGGATTAGAATCACACCCTTCTCATGAGCTATTTAAATCTATGATGAATACAGATTATGGTTATGGTGGTATGCTGACTATTGATGTAGGTTCTTTAGATAAGGCCAATGCATTGATGGAACTGATGCAAGAGCGTAACCTTGGGTACTTAGCCGTGAGCTTAGGATTCTATAAAACGCTTTTCAGTGCTCCAGGTAGTTCAACCTCATCTGAAATTCCGGAGGAAGAACAAACAGAAATGGGTTTAAGCGATGGTTTGATACGTTTTTCTATTGGGCTTGATGCTGATATTGAACGCACGTATAAGATGATGCGAGCTTGCATGGAAGAGCTTCATATTCTTCAACCTAATATGGAAGTCGTAGAATACATTTAATTTTAGTTGATATATTAGAAAGAGTCTCGGTAGTTAGCTATCGAGGCTTTTTTTATTGCCCCTTAAGACGCTCATAGAGGCCGCCCATAGCTTTCCAAAATTCATCTTCTTCATCAAAAGAAGCTTCAAGGGGTTTCATATCCCAGCGATCTCTATTCTTGTAAAGTATAAATCCAAATATTGAAGAATTCGGGTCATCCGGTTTTAAAAGCGGATAACGTAGATCACTATAGATAAACTCATCGTCCTTTTCAGTTTTAGCAATATTGAAATAGCCTTTACTAAACCATATCAATGTAGAAATATCAGGATCTGAAATAGGTGCTAAATCATGTGTCTTAGGAATAACCTGCCAATCTTTGACTTTAGCTTCTTTATCTAACAAGGAATAAAAGCCCGCATGATAGTCAGTAGCCGTTTCAGCAATACCAAACCAAAGAATGTTATTAGTGATTGTAGGTTGCGTTTGGAAACGCTCAAAGTCTATATTTTGTTCAACTAAAGAAGATTCATATATAGAATTAACCCTTATCTTGTTGAATATCGTTAAGGTCATATATAATGAACTCAGGATAATACCTGTTTTTAACCAAATCCTTCGTGCCTTGCGCTTTCTATTATAGAACATCAGTACAATCAATGGTATCATAAACAGTAAGGTGTACATAGGATCTAGTACAGAAATGTTGTTAAATGCCACTCTATAGTCTGAAAATGGTATGAACAACTGAGTTCCGTATGGTGTAAAACTATCTAATAATGGGTGTGTAAATAATGCCCAAAAAAATAGCAATATCCAGTCTTTTTGTGTCGTACTTCCTTTTCGTTTGCCTTTATCATATAATTTATAAACTAACCACCCAAAAAAGAAAGCTCCTAAAACTGCAAACAGTAAGGAGTGTGTAAACCCTCTATGAAAGGCCATGGCTTGAATCTCATTTGCAAATAATGCAGGTCCTAAAAACACATCCATGTCCGGTATTGTGCCGCCAATAGCACCAAACAAGAGTGCCTTATTGCCGATCTTTTTTCCGAGCACTGCTTCACCACAAGCAGCACCTAATACGATTTGAGTTAATGAATCCATAATTATATGACTACAAAAGTAAGCATCTTAAAGGATTTGCAATTGGTAATACAAAATCGTAACATTACGCTACCAAACTAGAAACAGATGCAAGACGATAATAATATTTCTGAAATTAAGATTGATGATCAAAAAATCATAGACAATAAGGAGTTAAGCTTATGGGAAGCTATGATTCCGTTGATTGTTTTGGTTGGCCTGTTAGCATATAATGTTCTGGTTGCGTTTGGTGATTATTCTATTGAAGGTCCAAATCAGTTTGCATTAATCTTTGCTGCTGCAGTAGCAGCTATAGTAGGTTTTAGAAATAGAGTTTCATATAAGAGAATGCTTGAAGAAGTTGCTGAAAATGTAAAATCAACGACTAGTGCATTACTCATCTTGTTAATGGTTGGGGCTCTAGCTGGAACATGGTTAATAAGCGGTGTCATACCAACAATGATATACTATGGTCTACAAATATTAAATCCCTCTATATTTTTAGCAGCCTGTGTCATAATATGTGCCGTTATATCAATTGCCACTGGAAGTTCCTGGACGACATCCGCTACCGTGGGTATCGCTTTAATTGGTATTGGAGATGCCCTCGGAATCTCACTCGGAATGACTGCCGGAGCTGTACTATCTGGAGCTTATTTTGGTGATAAAATGTCGCCTTTGAGTGACACGACTAATTTAGCCCCTGCAATGGCAGGTACCGATCTGTTTACACACATCAGATATATGGCTTGGACAACGGTTCCTACTATAATCGTTACATTAATAGTTTTTATCATAATAGGATTTACACAAACCACAGTTGGAAATACTGATACCTCAGAAATTACGAATCTAATAAGCGAGAAATTTAACACCTCTCCATTTATTTTCTTAGTCCCTATTGTAGTGATTATTCTGATACTAAAAAAAGTACGTCCTCTTGTTGCTTTATTTATTGGAACTTTACTTGGTGGTGTCTTTGCAATCATTTTTCAACCAGAAATCATTAAAACATTAGCTGGCTCAGATGCTGTTAATATTAAATCCTCTTACCAAGCAATTATCAATGCCATAACAATAGAAACAAAGTTAGATGCACCGGAAGCTTATGAAAAATTATTCAAAGCCAAGGGAATGTATGGTATGCTTAATACAGTATGGCTTATCGTATGTGCTATGGTATTCGGCGGCGTAATGGATGCCATTGGAGCGCTTTCAAGAATTACAAAATCGCTTCTAAAAATGGCAAAATCAATTTTTGGCCTATTTGCAAGTACAGTGGCAAGTTGTTTAGCATTAAATGTTACGGCATCTGATCAATATTTAGCGATTGTGGTTCCTGGAAAAATGTTTAAGAAAGCTTATGAGGATAAAGGCTTAGCACCCGAAAACCTGAGTAGGACTTTGGAGGACTCCGGAACTGTAACCTCAGTACTTATTCCATGGAATACCTGTGGTGCTTATCAATCGGGTGTTTTAGAGGTTGGTGTGGCCGAATATTTCTTCTACGCCATCTTTAACTGGATGAGTCCATTTACGACCTTATTATTTGCTGCATTTAGAATAAAAATCAGACAGCTCAGTGGTAAATTAGCGTAGTTAATAACTTCTCAAATTTTTTGATTTTTTTGGTACTGCCATTCTTTTGGCAATGCATATATTTGCCGCCAATTAATTAAAATCACATCAATATAAATCATATTAAATGGCTGTATTAGTAGGAAAAAAAGCACCTCAATTTAGTGCACAAGCTGTTATAAACGGACAGGAGTTTACAGAAGATTTTTCTTTAGAACAATTTATCGGAAAAAAACACGTGGTTCTATTCTTTTACCCAAAGGATTTCACATTTGTTTGCCCAACGGAATTGCATGCATTTCAGGAAAAACTGGAAGACTTTAAATTGCGAAACACAGAAGTTGTAGCGGTATCTACAGATACTGAACAATCGCACTATGGGTGGCTACAAGTTGAAAAAAATCACGGTGGTATTAAAGGGATCACTTATCCTTTAGTTGCCGATACGAATAAAACGATCTCTAAAAATTATGATGTTTTAGCTGGAGATTATTTTTATGATGAAAATGATATGCTACAAACCACCGGAGAGATGATCGCTTACCGCGGCTTATTCTTAATCGATAAGGAAGGTATCGTACGTCACCAGATTGTGAACGATCTGCCTTTAGGTCGTAATGTCGATGAAGCTTTACGCATGGTAGATGCATTACAATTTGTTGAAGAGAATGGTGAAGTATGCCCAGCTAACTGGAACAAGGGAAAAACAGGAATGCAAGCCACACATGAAGGTGTTGCTGAGTTCTTAGAAAAACACGTTAACTAAGAGTTTTATAATTTAAAAAGCCGCTTCAAATGAAGCGGCTTTTTTATGCTTACTCTAATAACTTGATTAAGTTACTATAGCCTTTTTCTTTAGCATAGGTATAAGCCGTTTTCCCTTCATTATCTGTAATGGATACATCGGCATCCTTGCTTAGTAATAATTTAACCATCGCCTCTTTATCATACATGGAAGCAAAGATTAAAGGGGTCGTTCCATTGTTATTTGTAGCATTGATATCAGCACCATGCTCTAGTAATAAGGTTGCTAACACTTCATTGCCTTTAAAGCTTACGCCTATTAAAGCTGTATTTCCCGAGGCATCTTTTCCATCTACAGAAGCCTTATGCTCAATCAGAATACTAGTCGCTGTTTCATTATCGAAATAGGTTGCGAAGATCAATGGTGTAAACCCACGCTGATCTTTAGCATTCACTAGATCAGGATTCGAGCTCAAAAGCTGCTCCAGAAGACCATTATCTCCCGTACGTATCGCTTCAAAAAGTTGTTCTGTATGTTCCATGTTCAATTTTAAAAAATCAAAAAAAGGAATGAGCATTGCTGACTCACCCCTACTTTAAATCGTAACGGTCTAAGTTCATCACTTTAGCCCAAGCTGCTGCGAAATCATTGACAAACTTTTCTTGTCCATCATTAGCACCATATACCTCAGCTACAGCCCTTAATTCAGTATTAGAACCAAAAATAAGATCTGCACGTGTTCCTGTGAATTTAACTTCTCCTGTTCTACGGTCGCGCCCTTCAAATAATTTATCATCATTTGATGTTGCACTCCATGTATAGGTAAAGTCTAGAATATTTGTAAAGAAATCATTCGTTAAACTTCCCACATTATCTGTGAAGACGCCATGGTTAGAACCGTCATAATTAGCACCTAGCACACGTAATCCTCCAACTAAAGCTGTCATCTCAGGAATAGAAAGTGTTAATAGGTTGGCACGGTCTACTAAAAGATCTTCAGCAGCAACATCTAGACCATCCATTTGGTAATTTCTAAATCCGTCAGCTATTGGTTTCAAGTAGTTGAACGATTCAATATCTGTTTGCTCTTGAGAAGCATCGCCTCTACCCTGAGTAAATGAAACTGATATATTTGCTCCAGCATTTCTTGCAGCTTCTTCAACAGCAGCGTTCCCTGCTAACACAATAAGGTCTGCAATTGATACTGTACCACTAAATTCGTTCTGAATACCTTCCAGTACATTTAATACTTTATCTAATTCTGCAGGATTGTTTACTTCCCAGCTTCTTTGTGGTTCTAATCGAATGCGACCACCATTGGCTCCACCTCGCTTATCTGAACCTCTGAAGGTAGATGCTGAAGCCCATGCTGTTCTTACTAATTCTGAAATGCTTAATCCAGAAGCTAAGATCATTTTCTTTAAGGATTCAATATCTGCATCGCTTAATGTATAATCTACTTTTGGAATTGGATCTTGCCATATCAATTCTTCACTTGGTACTTCCGGCCCTAAATAACGGTCGATAGGTCCCATATCTCTGTGCGTTAGTTTATACCACGCTCTTGCAAATGCATCTTCAAAAGCTTTATGATCTGTATGAAAACGCTTTGATATCTCTAAATATGTTGGGTCCATTTTAAGTGCCATATCTGCTGTAGACATCATTAAGGCTTGCTGACCATTAGCATCACCAGCTTTTGGAGCTACTTTAGCATTTGAAGCTGCGGTAGGCGTCCATTGGTGAGCCCCTGCCGGACTCTTGGTTAGTTCCCAATCGTAATTTAATAAGACCTCAAAGTAATCATGATCCCATTGAATTGGGTTTGGTGTCCAAGCCCCTTCAAGACCACTAGTAATTGCATCATCTAAAACACCTGTACCATAGCTATTCTTCCAACCTGTACTCATTTCTTCAATTGAAGCACCGTGTGGTTCTACACCAACATATTGATCCGGATCGGCAGCACCATGTGCTTTGCCAAAGGTGTGTCCTCCCGCTACTAATGCCACGGTTTCTTCATCGTTCATTGCCATACGACCAAATGTGATGCGAATATCGTGAGCAGATTTTAAAGGGTCAGGGTTACCGTTTGGTCCTTCAGGATTCACATAGATCAATCCCATATGCACCGCTCCTAAGTGACCTTCTAGATCTCCATCACTAGTATCGTAACGGTCATCATTGTCTAACCAACCTGTTTCGCTACCCCAGTAAATATCTTGCTCCGGCTCCCATACATCTTCACGGCCTCCTGCAAAACCAAAGGTCTTAAAGCCCATAGATTCCAAAGCACAGTTTCCGGCAAGAATCATTAGGTCAGCCCAAGAAATTTTATTTCCGTATTTCTTCTTTACCGGCCATAATAATAAGCGTGCCTTGTCTAAGTTACCATTATCTGGCCAACTATTTAATGGTGCAAAACGGTGTGTACCAGTACCTGCACCACCACGACCATCACCTACACGGTAGGTTCCCGCACTGTGCCATGCCATACGGATCATAAACGGTCCGTAATGCCCATAATCTGCTGGCCACCATGCTTGAGAGTCTGTCATTACATCAATAACATCCTGTTTAAGTTCTTCGTAATTGACACTATTAAATGCTTTAGCATAATCAAAATCTTGCCCCATAGGGTCTGATTTTGCAGCGTTTTGTCTAAGTATGTTTAACTTAAGTTCGTTAGGCCACCAATCGCGATTGCTGGTTCCGCCTCCAGCTGGCTTCTTTTGACTTCCACTCATGAATGGGCATTTGCTGATGTCGCCATTCATATTGTGATTACCGTTGTCCATATTTTGGTCGTTTTTTAAGGTTGTTAAATTTTCCAATAAAATTATGAAATAAAACTGCTGCTTTAAAAAAGTAATATACTATATATTTATTTTTCTATAGACTCAGTCTATAGTATATGTGAATAATCATTATTAAAACAAATAGTTACTCATCACTTTGTTTAATTAATAGTTGACTATTCATCAAATTCCATACAAAAGTTTAAACACTTGTGTTAAAGACTTGTAGAACACAATTTTCATCGTTAATTTTAAAACAAAAACAGATATGTTGTTGGAAAAAACGAATATTGAGCGTAAGCTACAACGACTGAAAAAGAAGCAGGTTTCTGAGGATTCTATTTTAGAGCAGGTCTACACGCTTATATCCGAGGATGATGAGACCAATGAAACTATACTTACTCAACACCTATCTGATTCTAATGCTTTTGTATTCGACCTCTTAGAAACTGAAAATATATATCATATTGACCAGATTAAAACCATTTGTATCGATTACAGGCTTCGTTTTTTAGATACTTCTTATTTTAAAGGCAAACTCCCTCAAGAGGCCACAAATAAGGTCAAACATCTGGAGCACATCCATCAAACGGAATTAAAAGGCTTTAAAATTATAGCACCTTCAAAGTTATTTAAGTTAGACAATGCAGACGATCCTCTGCTATTTGCACCCATTGGAAATGGCTACTATTATTTAATTCACAAATGGGGCAATGATCTTAGTCCTATTAGGAAGTGGCTGATGTTACCTTTTAGAAATTTTGAAACCTTAGTCTTTACTACTTTATTCGTCAGTTTTTTGGCAACCTTATTAGTTCCTAATGGCTTATTCTCAAATACAAGTACTACAGCTGAGTTTTGGATGATCTTTTTCTTTATGTTTAAGTCTTTAGCTGCGGTTGTAATTTATTATGGTTTTGCAGCCGGAAAGAACTTTAATACAGCCATTTGGGATAGCAAATATTTTAATACTTAAAGACCTCTATCACTAGTAAAAGTCGTTACTTTTTTGTAACTTATAGCTAATAATTAATACCTATAGTTATATGAGTGATACAGAATACATAAAAATCTACAGCGGTAATTTTATTTTAGTAACTCGTGTTCGCAATGAGCTTGAAGCTATTGGTATTATCCCCATAGTTAAAGATGAAGGCGAATCGCAGCGCTTAGCCGGTTACGGGTCCATGAATCAAGGATTTCAGGAACTCTATGTACATCAAGATGAGCTAGAAAAAGCGACTTCTATTGTAGAGCAGGTTAAAGCTGAGATGCAGGCCTAGTTTTATTAAACCGTTACCGCATACATCTTTTCACGTTGCTCTTTGATCTTAGCGTCTCTCATGTACTCATCAAAGGTCATATAACGATCGATCACCCCATTTGGTGTTAATTCTATAATACGATTACCCACCGTTTGTGCAAACTCATGATCATGCGTGGTCAGCAAGACTGTGCCTTTAAAATTCTTTAAGGAGTTATTGAAAGCTGTGATACTTTCTAGATCCAAGTGGTTCGTAGGCTCATCGAGCATGAGAACATTGGCTCTTAGCATCATCATTCTACTGATCATACATCGTACTTTTTCACCTCCGGATAAAACATCTGAAGTTTTAAGTGCCTCTTCTCCACTGAAGATCATTTTACCTAAGAACCCTCTGATGTAGACTTCTTCGCGTTCTTCTTCAGTAGTAGCCCACTGGCGTAACCAATCGACTAAGGTTAGTTTGTTATCAAAGTGCTCGCTGTTATCTAGTGGTAAATAAGATTGTGATGTAGTGACACCCCATGCGTATTTACCGGTATCTGCTTTCTCTTTACCATTAATAATTTGATAAAATGCTGTCGTTGCTCTACTATCTTTAGAATATACAACTACCTTATCGCCTTTAGCTAGGTTGATGTCAACACCTTTAAATAAGGTCTCACCATCTATACTTGCCGATAAACCTTCTACATTTAAGATTTGATCTCCGGCTTCACGATCGCGTTCAAAGATAATTGCAGGATAACGTCGACTCGATGGTTTAATATCAGCAATATTTAGCTTATCGATCATCTTCTTTCTACTAGTTGCCTGTTTCGACTTAGCGACATTGGCAGAAAAACGTCTAATAAACTCTTCCAACTCTTTTTTCTTCTCTTCAGCTTTCTTATTCTGCTGTGCACGCTGCTTAGCTGCTAATTGAGAAGATTCGTACCAAAACGTATAGTTTCCGGAGTAATGATTGATCTTACCAAAATCGATATCAGATATGTGTGTACATACTGCATCTAAGAAGTGACGGTCGTGAGATACAACGATCACACAATTATCATAATTCGCTAAGAAATTCTCTAACCAGGAAATCGTTTCATAATCTAGATCATTGGTAGGCTCATCCATAATAAGTACATCCGGATTTCCAAATAAAGCTTGTGCCAATAGAACACGAACCTTTTGTTTTCCATCTAGATCACTCATCGGTATGTAATGCAGATCTTCTTTGATGCCAAGGTTGGATAGTAATGCTGCGGCATCGCTATCGGCATTCCAACCATTCATTTCCTCAAACTGAACTTGTAGTTCCCCTATCTTCTCAGCATTTTCATCCGTGTAATCGGCATATAAAGCATCAATTTCTGTTTTGATCTTGTGAAGGGGTTTATTCCCCATGATCACCGTTTCTAATACAGTATGCTCATCATACAGGTTATGATTCTGTTCTAAAACAGACATACGCTTACCAGGTTCAAGATGTACATGCCCAGACGTAGCATCCATTTTACCAGATAAGATCTTTAAAAATGTAGACTTTCCTGCTCCATTTGCTCCAATAATACCATAACAATTGCCATTGTTAAATGTCGTATTTACTTCATCAAAAAGTATACGTTTTCCGAACTGTACAGAAAGGTTAGAAACTGATAACATTATATAATTTTTAAATTTGCTGCAAAAGTAGAAAATTCAATCTATTAGAAGAAATAAAAGCGCATTATACTAACATTTAACGAGGTATTAACAAGACATTTTGTGCTCAACATCTATTTTTGTTTGATTGATTGTGAAATTTGTCCCTTAGAATGAAACATATAACTATTTGTTTGGTCGTGATGCTAAGCGCTATTGGCTGCAAAAATTTGGGTGTTAAAGACTCTAACTTTGCATACTTTGGCGGTGAGATTATTAACCCAAAAAATAACATTGTTACCCTTTACAATTCTGAAGGGCAACTAGAGGATACTCTTCAATTAGATAGCAACAACAGATTCGTCCACAAAATTGAAAACTTAAGACCTGGTCTTTATTCTTTTAGACATGGTGGTGAATATCAAATGGTGCTTTTAGAACCTCAAGATAGTTTGATGTTCCGATTAAACACTTATGGTTTTGATGAGTCTCTTGTTTTTACTGGTCATGGTGCCCGCAAAAACAACTATTTATTAAAAACCTTCTTACGTAATGAGAAAGAGAATAAAAAGCTGGTGAAGTACAGTAAGATGGAACCGGAAGCTTTTCAGGAATTTGTTGAAGAGAGACGTCTAAAACAGCTCGAAAAATTAGAAGTCTTTACTCAGAAAAAAGATATATCTCCACTAGCAAAATCAATTATCACAGCTAGTATTAATTACAATAACTACGCTGACAAAGAGATCTACCCATTTGCTTATTTTGGTTACAATAAGTTGGTTCATGTGAAAGATCTTCCTGAAAATTTTTACGCACACCGTGCCGAAATAGATTATAATGCTTCTCAGCTCAGAGATTTTTATTCTTATAACAGATACTTATTCTCTCACTTTGATAATCTTGCTTTGAAGCCTTATTATGAAGAAAAAGAGTTTCATAGTGCATTTGACCGACATGATATTACCTATAACCTTGCTAAACTGGATTTAATTGATAGCTTAATCCATGACGAGTATATTAAAAACAATCTCTTAAAATATAAGACGCGTAACTTTATTAGTAACGAACACAGTGATGCTGAAACACAAACCGTGTTAGCTTATTTTATGGAAAAATCTACTAGTGAGAAAGACAAAGAGTACATGTCTGATCTTGCAGTAGCTCTGGATAACTTGAAACCAGGCAAAGAAATTCCTCTGCTTAGAATAGTGAATATGAATAACGAAGAAACCACTATTACTGATGTAGTTAATAAACCAACACTTATTTATTTCTGGTCTACAAATCATATAAAGCATTACAGAAATAGCCATTATATCGTAAAGCACTTAAAGCAAAAATTTCCTGAGGTTGAATTCGTATCCATCAATATCAATTCTCATGTCGATGAATATTGGAAAAGTATTATAAATAAGTACCAATACTCTAATGAAAATGAGTATAAGTTCAAAAATCCTTCTGAGGCTTTAAAAACTTTAGCTGTTAATTATGTGAATAAGGTTATTGTGGTTGATAAGGATGCATTTATCCTCCACCCTAATGTAAACATCTTTGAAGATGATTTTGACAAGACATTAAAAGCCTTGATGCAAAAAAAAGAGCTTTCATCCCTGTAAAAGCTCTTCCATAGTATTTCTATTTTATCAGGTCTTAATTCCCTTTCTTGTAATCCGCTAAGAATTTTTCTAAACCTATATCTGTTAATGGGTGTTTAAGTAATCCTATGATAGAACTTAAAGGGCCTGTCATTACATCAGCGCCTATTTTAGCACAATCTATAACATGCATCGTATGGCGTACCGAAGCTGCTAAGATTTGAGTTTCATAAGCATAGTTATCATAGATGTGACGGATTTCAGAAATGAGATTTAATCCATCTGTAGAAATATCGTCTAAACGTCCAATAAAAGGTGATACATAAGTGGCACCCGCCTTAGCCGCTAATATTGCTTGTCCTGGAGAGAATACCAAAGTCACATTTGTTTTTATGCCGCGATCAGAAAAATATTTACAAGCTTTAACACCGTCTTTGATCATAGGCAATTTGATCACGATCTGATCATGTAATTCGGCTAGTGCTTCACCTTCTCTAACCATACCTTCAAAGTCCGTAGAAATAACCTCAGCAGACACATCACCATCTACAATATTGCAGATATCTACATAATGTTTTAAGATATTATCTGTACCTGTTATTCCCTCTTTGGCCATTAACGAAGGGTTGGTTGTTACACCATCTAAAATACCGAGATCTTGAGCTTCCTTGATCTGATCTAAATTAGCCGTATCAATAAAAAATTTCATGTGCTTGAATTATATAAGTTGTGTTTAAAGATGTGCAAATTTACAACTAATAGATGCGTTGCATATCATTCAAGACCGAAAACATATCAACAAGATTTTAATAGTATAATACAGAAGCGTTATTCAACAACAATAGCATAGGTCATTGAGTCACTTTCTGAGCATAATGGATCGTGATATGTATCATCTTCATAATCGTAGTAGATGGGACCATCTACCGTCAAATGCACTGTAAATTCAAAATAACCAGATTCAGTAGGAACGCCTTCAAAGACTATAATTCTATTATCAACATAATAATCTATGCCTTCGGGAAGATCTCCGTATACATCAAAATAATAATCATAATTTTCATCGTCCGGGTCGTTTTTCACTTCGGCAGAAAGATATGAGCTATAGAAGATATTTTCTATTCCAACCGGAAAGCGTTTATTAGGGAGGCTAGCGCTTCGACCTATAACACAATCTAAAATATCTTCACATCCTAAAAATGATAAACTGAGTAATAAAGTAAAAAAAAGGTGTTTAAGTTTCATAATAGCTAATTATTATGAAACTATCTTATCAAAGTTTATACCAAGACTTATAATTTGTAGTGATTCATCAACAATTTTTCATAGACCTTATCTGGTAAGATGCGTTTCAAGACAATAGAAAACTTCTGCATGAAAGCACCAACCTTATAATGTATCTTAGGGTTTTTGGTATTGATGATCTTTAGAATAACTTTAGCAACTTCATTAGGATCACCACCTTCATCTACATGATCATCCATCATTTTCAAAGATGTCGCGTAAGATGTCTCATAAGGCGATCCATCAACTACAGGAGCATGGTAACGCCCGGCAGCAATATTAGTAGCAAAATCTCCTGGGGCAACATTGGCCATAGTAATTCCAAAAGGTTTAAGTTCCATACGGTACGCCTCAGTAATGACTTCTAAAGCCCCTTTACTAGCACTATAGACGCCTCGGTATGGTAAGCCCATGTAGCCCGCAATTGAAGTGACATTAATAATAAGTCCTGATTTTTGTGCTCGCATACTCGGCAGCACTGCTTTTATAACACTCAGAGGTCCAAAGAAATTAGTATCGAAGTTACGCTGTATTTCGACTTCAGGAATCTCCTCAATAGGTCCTGTGATTCCAGCTCCAGCATTATTAATTAGAACATCAATTTTGGAAACTCTACTTAAAACTTCATTAATACATGCTTGTATGGTATTCGTTTTAGTAACATCGAGAGCGATAATTGGGAATTTACTATCCGGATAGCGGTCAGGATTTCTACTGGTTCCAAAAACATTAAATCCTTTTTCGAGGAGAAACTCTCCAATAGCTTTTCCTATTCCTGAAGATCCTCCGGTAATGAGAATAACCTTAGACATTTTTCTATATTAAAACGTTAAATATACATTAATAAAAGGAGACTTTATCGCATAAAAAAAGGCAAGCTACCTACATCACACCGCTACGACCGCTTACCTTTGCTGCGTTCCCGCCCTGGAGGATTCAGCAGGAGCTGGTTGTGTAGGACTTGCCGACCGCAAAGATACAATCTTTTAATACTTTAACAATGATTTTTTAAACTGAATTTTATTAAATAACTTGCTCAAAAATTAAAACACACCCATGTCTTTATATAAATATTTCAGTTTCATTTTATTAGCAGTACTTGTGATCAATTGTGCTGGAAATTCTGCGGCAAACAAAACAGGTTTATCTGTTCGCACTTCGGCTAAGAACAATACTGCTACCATAGGGAACTCAGTAAAGCTTTCCTTAAGTAATCCTGAAGGGATTTCCATTTCATCCATACAATATACCATGAATGGCAAAACTGTCACTGAGAATGTCAAATTAGAAGAAGGTATGAAAGTAGGTGCTCAAGATATTGTGGCTACGGTTATTCATGGGGGTGATACTACTAAAGTAAAAGGGCAACTAAAGGTGCTAAACAATAAAGTCCCAAAATTGTATGGTTATGAAATCATAAACACATATCCACATGATATTACCTCTTATACCCAAGGCCTAGAATTTCATAATGGTGAGCTTTACGAAAGCACAGGACAATATAAAGAATCTAAGTTGCGTAAAGTGGACTATAAAACCGGAGAAGTTTTAAAAAATGTTGATTTAGCTGAAGGCTATTTTGGAGAAGGTCTCACAATTTTAGATGGCAAAATCTATCAGTTAACCTGGAAAGCCGATACCGGTCTTATATACGATCTTGAAACCTTTGAAAGAATAGGTATGTTTCGATTTGATCAAAGTATAGAAGGTTGGGGTTTGTGTAATGATGGTACATCACTTTATAAATCAGATGGTACAGAAAAAATATGGACCTTAAACACTGCTACTCTTACTGAAGATGATAAAATTGAAGCCTATAAAAATAATGGCGGTATTGGACAATTAAATGAGCTAGAATGGATTAATGGGAAAATCTACGCAAACATCTATACTAAGAATGGGGTTGCTATAATAAATCCTCAAACTGGCGCCGTAGAAGGTGTTATTGATTTTTCGCCTCTCAGAGATTTAGTCACTCAGCATCCGGAATTAGATGTTCTTAATGGCATTGCTTATAACCCTGATACCGAAACTATTTTTGTTACCGGTAAAAACTGGGATAAACTTTTTGAAGTTAAGATTATAGAAAGGTAGTTTACTCACCGAAACTGCTGTTTCACTCATTCTACATTTTATTTTTTATGATTCTTATGGTTCTTTGAACTATGAGAAAATCAATCACCATCCGCGTACCAGAACCTTGCCATGAAGACTGGAACAAAATGACTCCCAGAGATAAAGGCCGTCATTGTGTTGCTTGTCAAAAAACTGTAGTTGATTTCACAACACTTACCGATGAGCAAATTGTAAAAACTTTTGAATCTGAAGGTCAACTCTGTGGGCGTTTTAAGAAACAACAACTCAACAGAGAAGTTGTTTTAAGTAGAAAGGACAAAAATAATTACCTGTCTTGGGCAGCATCAGGCTTATTAGCATTTTTAGCTTTAGGGCATCAAGAGGCCTACGCTCAAGGGGAGCCGAAAACCGAACAAACACCCTCTGATACCAAACCACAAGTCAAAGGTAAAACTGCAGTTTCTGTATTACAAAACCATACCATTTCGGGTAATGTCATTGCTGAGAGCGACGGCCTACCTCTACCGGGAGCCAATGTATTTGTTAAAGGAACCACACGAGGCACTCAGACTGATTTTGACGGTAATTTTACAATTAAGGTGAAGAAAGGAGAGGTTTTGGTCATTAGCTTTATCTCCTTTAGAACAAAAGAAATTACCATTGATAAACATATTTCATTAAACGTTGCGTTGGAAGAAGATCTTGAGGCATTATTAGGAGAAGTGGTAGTAGGTGGTGCTATTAGTTATAATGCTAGTTACCCTGAATATGCTCCGGAGCCTTACATATCCAATTACGAGCGTGAATATATGATTGAGGACCGCCTTAAAAATCAAAATAAATGGCTAGCTAAAAATCGAGAAAAACGCCAACAGTGGAAAGCAGAACGCCTTGCCAAGCGTGAAGCTATCAGAAATGGTGAGCAAGAGCGAACAGCCATGGGAAAATTCTTTTACGGTGTCAGTAAAATATTTAGAAAAAAACATGAAAAGAAATAGACGCATATTTACAATTAAAGTAATATGTATAGTTATTTTCTCAATTTCAGGAATTCATCATCTAAACTCTCAAGAAGAATCTTTAACAAAAGAAAGGCTAATTACAGGAACAGTCATTTTATCTACTCATGGACTGCCTCTAAAAGACGTAACAGTTTTAATTAAAGGGTCAATAATTGGTACAAAAACCAATTTTGATGGTAAATATAATATCAAAGTTAAAGATGATGATATACTGGTATTTAGCTCATTTAGCACAATTACAAAAGAATTAAAAGTAGGTACAGCTAGCATTATAAATATTTCTTTAATAGAGTATAAAGAATATGATTGTGTTAATTGTGGTCATAACAATTATACTGTTTGCAATAGAAACAATCTTGAAAAGAGAAGAGAAACCAGAAAAAAATGGTTAGCTAGAAATAAACTGAAACGGCTAAAATGGAAGGCAGAACGTCTTGCCAAGCGTGAAGCTATACGAAGTGGTGAGCAAGAGCGAACAGCCATGGGAAAATTCTTTTACGGTATAGCTAAATTGTTCAAAAACGATAAAAATGATTAATAAAATTAAAGTCTTAGTTATTACACTTATTGGTTTTAATTTTTACTATTCCTGCACAATAAAGAACTATTTAAATCAAAACATTAAGGTTTTAAAAATTCGTTCAATTCATACTGATACAACATCAAAACAATACTGGCATCTCATAGGACAGGTTAATGCGGATATCGATGTAATTCCGCTTCCTAATGCTCATATTATAAATCATACAAGTGAAATTAAAACTGTATCAGATTTTGATGGTAAGTTTGATATACTTGTTCGGATTGGTGACACACTATCAATAAGTCATAAATTCATGAAAACTATAAATCTCTCCGTTAAAGATCAATTAAAAGTTAAATTTATACTTAAGGAAGATCAAAGAGCATTACTAAAACATTATTACAAGCCTACCTCATACAATTATAAAAGCGGTATAAGACAAATTGAAAAAACTGAGAGGCAGTCACTAAGAAAAGCAGAACGCCTTGCCAAGCGTGAAGCTATACGAAGTGGTGAGCAAGAGCGAACAGCCATGGGAAAATTCTTTTACGGCATTAAGCGCTTGTTTTCAAAGAAATAATATCTTTAAGCATCAATACAACTAGATGCAAGTCTACCAAAAACGTATCACGGTTTCTAAGGATGATCTCGATGATCTCAACCATGTCAATAACGTACGTTATTTGCAATGGGTACAGGATGTGGCTTCAGAACATTGGCAACAAAATGTGACTCAGGCTATTTTAGATCAGTACTTCTGGGTGGTTGTCAGCCATCATATAGAATATAAAAGTGCTGCCGTTTTAGATGATGTCATTCGTATTGAAACTTATGTCACCCGATCCAAGGGTGTTACCTCTACACGTATCGTTGAAATGTATCATGATACTACAAATAAACTACTGGTAAAAGCGGAAACCGTCTGGTGTTTAATGAACAAGTCCTCATCACGCCCTTCACGTATCACACCTGAGATAGCAACGCTTTTCAATTAACATTTTCTTAGGTTAAAGTTTATATAAGAGCTTTCGGGGTTCTAAAAATATGTACGTTATTGCTGACATATACCATCAACCACCAAACCATGCTCAAACACTCTATATACATCCTCTTTTTCTTCATAGCCGCCATTAGTTATGGTCAAACTTTAAAGGGAAAAGTCTATGATAGTGAAGCCACTATAAAGGGTATCAAGATTACTAATACCTCTAAGAACATCAAAACAGTAACGGATGACAAGGGTGAATTTCAAATAGCAGCTAGTATTAATGATTCTATTCAATTTGAGTCTTTATTCCATCATCCTAAAGTCATTGTCGTTACCCAATCTCAATTAGATGAGCTCACCGTTTTTGAGCTTAAAAAGAAAGTGAATGAACTGGACGAGATTTTATTGAGTGACGATCCCAAAGAAAAACCTTTGGTAGAAGAGGAATACAATCAGAAACTTAATGATATTCTCAAAGAGGATATGAAACAGAATCCACACCTCTATCAACCTCCGGGAAGTCAATATGGCGTCGATTTTGTCTACTTGATAGGACAATTTATAAAGCTATTCAAGAAGAAAAAGAAAACTCCTGAATTCATTCCTATCACCTATGCACAAATCAATACTCTTTTTTCAACACATCATTTCTTTAATGAACGGCTATTAAAAGACGATTTAAAGATTCCTGTTAAACATAAGTACCTCTTCTTTGAATACTGCGAAGCCAGACACATTGATTCTAAACTTCTCAAAGATGACAAGCGTCTTGTTTTATTAGATCATTTTGTTAATTACAGTAATGATTTTCTTGAGTTACTAAAAGCTTCCGATGAGAAGCCTCCCAAAAAGGATTAGGTAAAATAATCTACTGTATAATAAATCATAACTTCAAAAGTTATATTTTTACCTGTTAATTGAATGTACTACATGAAGCGAATATTATATTTTATTGCTTGTTTTGGCCTACTGTTGTTTTGGAGTTCTTGTCGTGACGATTTCGAATTTTCACCCAGCACCGGAAATCTAGAGTTTGAGAGAGATACTGTATACCTTGATACGGTTTTTACAAACATTGGATCTAGTACATACAACCTTAAAGTATATAACAGAAGTGACGAAGATATTGTCATTCCTACCATACAATTGGCACAAGGTGTGAATTCATTTTACAGAATGAATGTCGATGGGTCTACCGGGTTAAGTGGTGCTCAAGAAGGTAAATTTTTTGAAAACGTTGAGCTTCTTGCTGAGGATAGCCTCTTTATTTTTATAGAGACTACTATAGATATAGAAACCTTATCTGCTTCAGATACTCAATTTTTGTACACCGATCAAATTTTATTTGACAGTGGTAGTAATGAGCAACATGTAGAGTTAGTAACTCTAGTTAAAGATGCTGTATTTATCTACCCAGACAGAGATCAAACCACTGGTATATTTGAAACACTTACATTTGATGTTGATGGTGATGGCACTCCGGATGAGACTACGTTACAAGGGCGTTTTCTCATGCCAAATGAATTAACGTTTACCAATGAAAAACCTTATGTCATCTATGGTTATGCTGGTGTTGATGAAGGTCAGACCTTAACAATAGAAGCAGGAGCTCGTGTTCATTTCCATGCAGATTCTGGTATTCTGGTCACCAATGATGCTTCTTTAAAAGTGGAAGGTGCACCAAGTACAGACCCTGAAGCCTTAGAAAACGAAGTTATTTTTGAAGGTGATCGATTAGAACCGTTGTTTGCTAATGTCCCCGGGCAATGGGGAACCATATGGCTATTTAATGGTAGTGTTGATAATGATATTGATTATGCTACCATAAAAAATGCAACCATTGGCATACTAGCAGAAGGAAATCAAACAGCGCCTGATGACAAACTAACCATTACCAACTCTCAAATTTATGGTTCTAGTGCATTCGGAATTTTAGGAAGAGCAACCTCCATCACAGCAGAAAATGTGGTACTCAACGACTCCGGACAATCGAGTGTCGGATTAACTGTAGGGGGCGATTATAATTTCACGCATTGTACTATTGCTAATTATTGGAATAATAGCTTTAGGCAGTTCCCTGCCCTATTAGTCAATGATTTTGTGGTACTAGAAGATAATAGCATTCAAACCAATGATTTGACAGCAGCCAACTTCAATAATTGTATCATTTATGGTAACGATAACCCGGAGTTCATTTTAGACGATCAGGGAAGTGTCTTTAATTATAAGTTTAATAACTGTTTACTACGATTTGATAACAATACCCTAGAAGGTACGGGGAACTACATGTTTAATGACCCGATGTTCTACGAAAATAATGTCTTTAATGTAGATCCTGATTTTGAAGACCCCTTCGAAAATCTAATGCGTATAGGTGAAAACTCTGGTGCTAATGGTATCGCAGACCCAGCGTTCTCTGCTCTAGTTCCTTTTGATATTATAGGCACAGCTCGTGGAGCCACACCAGATAGTGGAGCTTATGAGAGTACTTCTTTAGAAGATTAAAGTATCTATTGTTTGGTATAACTTTAAGTTACACAAACAAAGGTCTGTGAGACATTAATGCATTTACCTTTTCAGCAATACTTTCTAACACAGATTCGTTCTCGTGATTTTGAATAACTTCATCAATAAGATCAACAACATAAGCCATATCATCTTCTTTTAATCCTCTTGTCGTGATAGCAGGTGTACCTACTCTTATCCCAGAGGTCACAAATGGCGATTGTGTATCAAAAGGCACCATGTTCTTGTTCACCGTAATATCCGCTTTAACAAGAGCCTGTTCAGCATCTTTCCCAGTGATGTCCTTATTACGAAGATCGATGAGCATCATATGGTTATCTGTTCCTCCTGAAATAATGTGATAATCTTTAGCAACAAAAGCTTTAGCCATAGCTTCAGCGTTTTTCTTAACCTGTAAAATATAATGCATAAATCCATCAGTCAATGCTTCACCAAAAGCAATAGCTTTAGCAGCAATAATATGTTCTAAAGGTCCTCCTTGGTTTCCTGGAAATACCCCAGAATCTAATAAGCCTGACATTTTCCTTAAGTTACCATTCTTAAGGCGTAAGCCAAATGGGTTTTCAAAATTTTCACCCATCATAATGAGTCCTCCTCTCGGTCCTCTCAATGTTTTATGTGTTGTTGTTGTTACTATATGACAGTGTGGTAGCGGATCATTCAAAATACCCTTAGCTATTAGACCCGCAGGGTGAGAGATATCAGCAAGTAGCAACGCACCAACATTATCTGCAACTTGTCTAAATTTCTCAAAATCCATATCTCTAGAATAAGCAGAAGCTCCAGCGATAATTAATTTTGGGCGTTCTTTCTCAGCAACGTCAGATAGCATATCATAATCTATTCTACCTGTATCTTTATGCACGCCATAAAAAACCGGATTATATAGCTTCCCTGAAAAGTTTACTGGAGAGCCATGTGTTAAATGTCCACCGTGAGATAAGTCAAAACCTAAGATGGTATCTCCCGGCTTTAGACATGCAGCATAGACTGCTGTATTGGCCTGACTCCCTGAATGTGGTTGCACATTAGCCCAAGCTGCACCAAAAAGTGTTTTAGCACGGTCTATAGCAATTTGCTCTACCTCGTCCACAACTTCACAGCCACCATAATAGCGTTTTCCAGGATATCCTTCAGCATATTTATTGGTAAGTACAGAGCCTGCAGCTTCCATTACCTGATCACTAGTAAAGTTCTCTGATGCAATAAGTTCTATTCCATCTATTTGGCGTTCTTTTTCAGCCTGAATTAACTCAAAAATTTGTTCGTCGCGTTGCATAAAAGTGGTCTATAATTTAATAAGGATCAAAAATAAGAAATACATTAGTTTTATATTTCAAAAAACATATATTTACATAGAATTTAATGAACAACTAATCAACAACAACATTATGCCTTTATCCGCAAATAATCCTGATAGAACATCATGGCTTCATGTCGATAAAAACTCTGATTTCCCTATTCAGAATATTCCTTTTGGTGTCTTCCTAACACGTGAAGATATTGTAACCATTGGTACACGAATTGGAGATACGGCAATCGACCTTGGTGCGCTTCACCAGCTTGGGTATTTTGATGGAATTCCTTTAACTGATGATATCTTCCTTCAAGATACGTTAAATGATTTCATAGCAGATGGAAGAAAAACTTGGCGATTAGTTAGAAATAGAATTGCAGAAATTTTTGATGCTGAAAATTCTAAGCTAAAGAACAATAAAAAACATAAAGAGATCGTCCTATTTCGATTAGACGAAATTGAAATGCAATTACCTGTTCAAATAGGGGATTATACCGACTTCTACGCCAGTAAAGAGCATGCCACAAATGTTGGAACTATGTTTAGAGGTGCGGATAATGCTTTAATGCCAAACTGGCTGCATTTACCTGTAGGCTACCACGGTAGAAGTTCTTCAATTATACCTTCAGGTATTCCGGTACACCGCCCTCAAGGACAAACCATGCCAAATGATGCTGATGCTCCCGTATTTGGTCCATCAAAATTGGTAGATTTTGAATTAGAGATGGCTTTTATTACAACAGATGCTAACGATCTCGGAGAGCCTATTCCTATTGAAGAAGCTGAAGAATACATCTTTGGATTGGTATTATTTAATGATTGGTCGGCTCGAGACATTCAAAAATGGGAGTATGTCCCTCTTGGGCCTTTCTTAGGTAAGAATTTTGCATCATCGATCTCTCCATGGATCGTGACTTTAGATGCTTTAGAGCCATTTAGAGTTGAAAGCCCAAAACAAGATCCTAAGCCTCTTCCCTACCTCCAATATAAGGGTAAGAAGAGTTTTGATATCAAATTAGAAGCTGCTATACAGCCAAAAGGTGCCAAAGAGCAAGTTGTCGCTAAATCTAACTTCAAATACATGTATTGGAATATGGCACAGCAATTAGCACATCATACCGTGAATGGTTGTCCTGTAAACTCTGGAGATATGATGGGTAGTGGGACAATTTCCGGACCTACTGAAGATTCTTATGGTTCTATGCTAGAATTGTCTTGGCGTGGTGAAAAACCTCTTAAAATGAAAGATGGTACAGAACGTAAATTCATCAATGATTACGATACCGTAATTATGAGGGGTTATTGCGAAAATGATGGTACTAGAATCGGGTTTGGACAAGTACGTACACAGTTGCTTCCTGTGTTTAATCCGAAAAAAAATAAATAGAAAAATACATTGTTAATCAGATAGTTAGCTCATTTATTATAAATAATAAATGGGCTTTTTCTTTTTTGGCACCATAATTGGATTTCGCTTAATACGTCTAACTTAAAATACAAGATTATGAAGCGATTATTACTTTTATTAGTTGGCCTTTCTGTGTTAGTATCTTGTAGTGGGAAAAAGCATATAGAAAAAGCCATAAGTCATGGAAATTATGACTTAGCCATTTCAAATGCGCTAAAAAAACTAGAAAACAACAAACATAAGAAGCGTAAGCAAGATTATGTGATTATGCTCAAAGAGGCTTATTACAAAGTCCTTGAACGCGATTTAGAACAGATTTCTCGTTTAAAGAAAGACGGTAACCCTGAATATTACAGAAATATTTATGATATCTATCTAGACCTTGAAGCAAGGCAAGAAGCCATAAAACGTGTGATGCCTTTGAGAATTGGCGGAAAATTGCTAAAACTAGATTTCAATGACTATTCAGATGCTATTGTAGACTATCGTTATAAGACTTCTGACTATCTCATAGACAAAGGCGTAGATTTGCTAGATACAGGTAAAAAATTCAATGCCAGAGAAGCTTATAAATTGTTTGCTTATATAGAATCTATTAATCCAAACTTTGAGGATGTTAGAGATTTGATGCTTGAAGCGCATCAAAAAGGAACACATTATGTACATGTATCCATACAAAATAATACGCAACAAATTATTCCAGAACGTTTAGAGGACGAATTATTGGATTTTGACACCTATGGATTAAATCAGTTCTGGACGGTGTATCATGCCATAGTAGACAGTACAGTTGTTTACGATTATGCTATGCAGCTTCAATTGAAGCGTATTAATATATCACCTGAGCGTGTCAATGAGCGTCAATTAAATAGACAGAAAGATATTGTTGATGGTTGGGAATACCAACTCGATGAAGATGGAAACGTTATGAAAGACAGCCTAGGTAATGATATTAAAGTTGATAGAATTGTAAGGGTAAGAGCACGCTTCTTTGAAGTGATACAAACCAAATCATCTCAGGTTATTGCAGATGTTGTGTATACCGATCTTAAACAAAATCAAACCGTAGATGCTTTCACTATTGATAGTGGTTTTGTTTTCGAACACATATATGGTGATTTCAGAGGGGATAGACGGGCTCTAAATAGAGATGATAGACGCCTGTTGCGTCAGAGACCAGTGTTGTTCCCTAGTAATGAGCAGATGGTCTATGATACAGGAGAAGATCTAAAACTGAAATTGAAAGACATTATAAGTTCGTATAGAATACATTCATAAAAAAACCTCCCATTTGGGAGGTTTCTTATTTTAATCGTCTTTCTTTTTCATCAATACTAAGATTGTTTATGCTGGCAAATCGCTTTTTCATAAGCCCATTATCATCAAATTCCCAATTCTCATTACCATAAGCTCTAAACCAATCCCCTTCTAAGTTCTGAAACTCATATTCAAACCTTACAGCAATTCTATCATCGGTATGGGCCCAATATTCTTTTTTTAGCTTGTAATTGAGCTCACTCTGCCATTTTTCAGTAAGAAACGTTACAATTTCATCACGTCCATTAATAAACTGATCTCTATTTCGCCATTCACTATCTGGTGTGTAAGCTTTTGATACTTTTACAGGGTCTTTACTATTCCAGGCGTCTTCTGCCATTTGAATTTTCTCCTTCGCTGTTTCTAGCGTAAAAGGAGGGAGTGGAAGTTTTTGTTCCATTTAAACTATAACTATGATTAAACAAATCGTTCTACATCAATTTCATTAATGCCACCGTGAGATGCATGGGCAACTGTAACTCCATTCTTAATCACTAGCAATTGTGGCGATTGATGTAACACTTGAAACTTATAACCCACTTCATTAGAAACATCTCTATGGCTTAATAGATCTAAATAATAGAGGTCTGCATCCTGTTCAGTTAGATTATAGCTATCAACAAATTGATTGATGACCATACGACTAATACCGCATCGTGTAGAATGCTTAAATATGAATTGTGGTTTAGTCTTCGATTTATCAGCAATCAACTTCAATTGCTGAATTGAACTCAACGGTATCCATGGCAAAACCTTTTCTTCTTTAGGTTCAGAATTGCCTCCAAAAAGCTTGTTAAATAGTCCCATGTTTTATAACGGTTTATATACTAAGTCGTGTTAAACTACAAATCTTACAAACTGACGAAAAGTCACGTGTTTATTAGCCTAAACAGACATTTTGTCTCTTAATTTCTATTGGTAAGGTTATTGAACAAATATAGGCGAACGAAAAAGAAATAGATTAACAATGAACTTTAATAATTATACTATAAAATCACAAGAAGCCATACAGCAAGCACAGCAGCTTGCTCAAGGTTTTGAACACCAGCAAATAGAAAATGAACACCTATTTAAGGGTATTTCTATTGTTGATGAAAATGTATTGCCTTTTATTTTAAAGAAATTGAATGTAAATACTTCGCTTCTACTTCAGGTATTAGACAAAGAATTACAATCTTTTTCTAAAGTAAGTGGTGCAGAATTAATGTTATCTCGTGAGGCCGGAAAAAGCTTTAATGAAGCTTCCAATATTGCTAAACAAATGAAAGATGATTTCGTTTCTATTGAGCATCTTATTCTGGCCATATTCAAATCTAAAAGTAAAATTGCACAAATACTAAAGGACCAGGGTGTCACTGAAAAAGCACTAAAAGCTACTATTGAAGAATTGCGCAAAGGTGAGCGTGTCACATCTCAAAGTCAGGAAGAGACTTATAATTCTTTAAATAAGTATGCGAAGAACCTAAATCAATTAGCCAAAGATGGTAAGTTAGATCCGGTTATTGGTCGTGATGAAGAAATACGTAGAATTCTACAGATCTTATCGAGACGCACAAAAAACAACCCTATCCTTGTTGGTGAGCCCGGAACAGGTAAAACAGCCATTGCAGAAGGCTTAGCACATCGTATCATTGATGGTGACATACCAGAGAACCTTAAGGATAAACAAATTTTTGCCTTAGATATGGGGGCTTTAATAGCCGGTGCCAAGTTTAAAGGAGAGTTTGAAGAACGTCTAAAAGCAGTGATCAAAGAAGTAACCACAAGTGAAGGTGATATCGTACTCTTTATTGATGAAATTCATACTCTTGTAGGTGCCGGAGGTGGACAAGGTGCTATGGATGCAGCTAATATATTGAAGCCTGCTTTGGCTAGAGGCGAATTGAGAGCTATAGGAGCGACTACATTAGATGAGTACCAAAAATACTTTGAAAAAGACAAGGCCCTAGAACGTCGATTCCAAAAGGTAATGGTTGATGAACCCGATACTGAAAGTGCTATTTCTATTCTCCGTGGTATTAAAGAAAAGTATGAAACACACCATAAGGTAAGAATCAAGGATGAAGCCATTATTGGTGCTGTAGAACTATCAAACAGGTACATCACTAATAGGTTCTTACCAGACAAGGCTATTGATCTTATGGATGAAGCAGCATCAAAGCTACGTATGGAGATCAACTCTAAGCCTGAAGAACTCGATGTATTAGATAGAAAGATCATGCAATTAGAGATTGAGATCGAGGCCATAAAACGCGAAAAAGACGAGTCGAAGTTAAAATCACTGAAGTCTGACCTCGCTAATCTTAAAGAGGAACGCAATGAGATCAATGCAAAATGGAAAAGCGAAAAAGAAGTTGTAGATAATATTCAGAACACAAAACAAGATATTGAAAATTACAAGTTGGAAGCTGAACGTGCTGAACGTGAAGGTGATTATGGCAAGGTAGCAGAAATCCGATATGGAAAGATTAAAGAAGCCACTGAATTACTAGAAAGCTATCAAAAACAATTGGCAGAACAGCAAGAAAATGCACTTATAAAAGAGGAAGTGACTTATGAAGATATTGCCGATGTTGTAGCCAAATGGACAGGGGTACCTGTGACAAAAATGGTACAAAGTGAACGCGAAAAACTACTAAAGCTAGAAGATGAACTCCACAAGCGAGTGGTTGGACAAGAAGAAGCTATAATTGCTGTAAGTGATGCGGTAAGACGAAGCAGGGCTGGTTTACAAAACCCTCAAAAACCTATTGGAACATTTCTGTTTTTAGGTACAACAGGTGTTGGTAAAACTGAGTTGGCTAAAGCGCTTGCGGAATACCTTTTTGATGATGAAAGTGCCATGACCCGAATTGACATGAGCGAATATCAAGAACGCCATGCAGTGAGCCGATTGGTCGGAGCGCCTCCTGGCTATGTTGGTTATGATGAAGGCGGTCAATTAACTGAAGCCGTAAGACGTAAACCATATTCTGTGGTACTTTTAGATGAAATTGAAAAAGCACATCCAGATACATTCAATATCCTATTACAGGTCCTTGATGAAGGTCACTTAACAGATAATAAAGGACGTGTTGCAGATTTCAAAAACACGATTATCATCATGACATCAAATATGGGAAGTCAAATCATACAAGAACGCTTTGATGCCGTAAAAGATGTGGATACTGCTATGGAGGCCGCAAAAAATGATGTATTAGCTTTATTAAAGCAATCGGTACGCCCAGAATTCTTAAACCGAATAGATGACACTATTTTGTTCACACCGTTAACAGAAGAGCACATCAAAGCCATCGTAGGGCTTCAGTTAAAAAGCGTATCAAAAATGATAGCACAACAGGGTATTACATTTGATGCTACAGAAGAAGCGATGTCCTATTTAGCTGAAAAAGGATTTCAGCCTGAATATGGCGCCAGACCTGTGAAGCGCATCATTCAGAAAGAAGTTTTAAATGCATTAAGTAAAGAAATTTTAGCAGGAAAAGTGACTACAGATAGTATTATCCTACTCGATGAGTTTGACGGACAGTTAGTCTTTAGAAATCAAGGCGACTTAGTTGCCGAAGAATTTTAATAGTCACTGTAACATAATTGCTTAGAAACAGTCTATATAATGATTGGTTGGTTAAAGCAACACAATTTTCACTTTTTTGAAATGCGTGTTGCTTTTCTTGTAACAAAACATTTCAATTTTCTACTAATGGATAAGAACAAAATGTAAGACTATCAAATGCTATTACAACGCTTCTTAGATATTCTTGCCATTAATTCTTCTTATATAATTAAACAAATAAAATATACCATTTGGTATATTTTATTTATATTTACATTAGAAATGCTAACTAAATCAGAACATACGACACAGTTTATCCTAAAAACAGTAGCACCAATCTTTAATAAGAATGGTTATGCTGCTACTAGTATGAGTGATATTACAAGTGCTACTGGTTTAACAAAAGGAGCTATTTATGGTAATTTTAAAAACAAAGAAGATTTAGCCATTGCTGCATTCAAATACACCGTAAAAAACCTTTTAAAGCAAATTGCAAAGCATTTGGAGTTAAGCCACTCACCTATAGAGAAGTTACTTTTAATCTCTGATTTCTATAAAAACTATTACAGCTTCAGTAAAGCGCTAGGAGGCTGCCCTGTAATTAATATTGGCGTTGATGCTAATAACCAGAACACCAAGTTATTAGAAAAAGTAAGGGTGGTTATAGAAAAAATTCAAGATCAGGTGGCCAATATTATTGAAGATGGTATTGAAGCAGGAGAAATATCAAGTGAAATCAATGCCATGCAATATGCTAAACGAATAGATACAATGATACAGGGTGCTGTCTTTATGACTTACACAATGAATGATGAGTTTTATATAAAAGATACCATGAAACAAGTGGATGATATGATAAACACAGAACTAAGAATATAATTTTTTTAACCAATAATATACCGATTGGTATATTTTAAACCCTTTCGAAATGACATTACAAAAACTTGTAGAAAGTAAAACAAAGATCAGATTTCAAGATTGCGATCCTTTTAATCATCTTAATAACGGGAAGTACATAGATTACTTTATGAATCATAGAGAAGATCAATTGATAGAGCATTATGATATAGATATTTATTTAATGGCAAAAAGACTTGGAAAAAGCTGGGTTTCAGGTAGTAATCAAATTGCATATTTGAAACCTGCTTTACTTATGGAAACTGTGGCTATAGAGTCTCAACTTATACATTACGATTCAAGCAATTTAAAGGTTGAAATGCGGATGTATAATAACGATAAGAGTCATCTAAAATCTATTATCTGGTGTACTTTTGTACATTACAATTTAATGACTCAAAAACGAGAGCAGCATTCCGAAGATATGATGAGTCTATTCACTGCTATAAATAACCCAGTTTCATCTACAACTTTTGAAGAAAGATTAATGCAAATAAGGACTTAAAGAACAGTGAAATAGTATATTTTTTGTTAAATAAATGCAATAAATTTTAGATTTCATCATTTATATTAATAGATAAATATTAACTTTGCTATAGCTATTTAATTCCAACGAACTTTAAGACAAATTTAGTTTACGGTAGACATTTCTTCCCTTCAAAGAAACGTGTACTATTATTTAACCTACGATTAAAAATATGGAATTAAATACATACATAGATCATACTTTACTATATCCAACAGCAACTGAGAGTGATATCATACAACTGTGCGAAGAAGCCAAGAGGTTTAATTTCTACGCCGTTTGTGTTAACAGTAGTTATGTCCCCATTGCCAAACAGGTATTAGGGCACTCTGACGTAAAACTTTGTGCTGTTGTAGGTTTTCCTTTAGGAGCCATGTCTACAGAAGCTAAAATTTTTGAAGCTAAAAAAGCAATAGAACAAGGCGCCAATGAAATAGACATGGTAATGAACATAGGCTATTTAAAAAGCAAAAATCATGTGGCTGTCCTTAAAGATATAAGTAATGTTAAAAAGGCTATAGGAAGAACACCTCTCAAGGTTATTCTGGAGATCAGTGAACTTTCTAAAAATGAAATTGTAAAAGCCTGTGAAATTTGTATCGACGGAAAAGCAGACTTTGTAAAAACATCTACCGGATTCTCTAAAAGCGGCGCTACTCTAACCGCTGTTAAGATCATGAAAAAAACAGTCAGAGACTTAGTTCGTATTAAGGCCTCTGGAGGCATCAGAGATGCAGAAACTGCAATGAAATATATAGAAGTTGGTGTAGACCGCATAGGTACCTCTTCTGGAGTGGCTATGATGAGTAATAAATTTTCAAACTCTAGCTATTAAATTAACTTCGTTTTACTACATTTAACCTATGAGTGTACACATAGGTGCTAAAAAAGGAGAGATTGCTGAGACCATTCTACTTCCTGGAGATCCTTTAAGAGCAAAATGGATTGCTGAAACATTTTTTGAAGACGCTTTTTGTTTCAATGAAATAAGAGGCATGTACGGTTATACCGGGACTTATAATGGTAAACGTGTCTCTACCATGGGGACAGGTATGGGCGTACCAAGCATTTCTATATATGCCAATGAGTTAATTACAGAATATGGTGTTAAAAACCTCATTAGAGTTGGTAGTGCCGGTTCTTATCAAGAGCATGTAAAAATCAGGGATGTCGTATTAGCTATGGCTGCATCATCAACTTCTGGTGTAAATGAATTGCGTTTTGGAGGTGCTGACTATGCCCCTACTGCAGATTTTGACCTTTTCATAAAAGCTGTGGAAGCCGCTAAAGCAAAAGATATAAACGTAAAGGCTGGTAACGTCCTAACTTCAGATGAGTTCTATGCCGATGAATTTGAATCCTATAAAAAATGGTCCAAATTCGGAGTATTATGTGTAGAAATGGAAGCTGCAGGTTTATATACCATAGCAGCTAAGCACAATGTAAGAGCTCTAGCCATACTCACAATTTCTGATTCTTTAGTCAGTGGTGAGCGTACTTCTAGTAAAGAACGGGAGACTACTTTTAGAAATATGGTAGAAATAGCTTTAGATCTAGCATAAAGACTTATTTAACAGTTTCTTACATTAGAAGCTTAATTGTGTGTCTTATTTTTGAAATTATCTAAATCCATCCGAATTATGAAAAAATTCACCTTTTTAATATTTGCCTTACTGATCGCGTTGCCTTCAGTAGCCCAAGAATCAGAGTCATCAACAACTACATATTACCTGATTAGGCATGCTGAAAAGGACCGTTCAGATAAGACTAACAAAGACCCTCATTTGATAGAAAAAGGAATTAAACGTGCTAAACATTGGGCTCAGGTATTAAAAAACGTCGAGTTTGACATGGTATTCTCTACCAACTATAATAGAACAAAGGAAACTGCTAAACCAACAGCTGAGTTACAAAATGTAGGCATTAGTATTTATGATCCTAGAAATGTAGACATCAAAGAGTTTATGCAAAAAACTAAAGGTAAAACTGTATTAATAGTTGGACATAGTAACACAACGCCAATGTTTACTAATAGCTTATTAGGTGAAAAGAAATATGACATGATTGCTGATGATAATAATGGTAATTTATATATTGTTACCATAAACAACTCGTCTAAATCGTCTTCCCTACTCAGTATCAATTAACGTTACAGAAATAGCTTCAAGTTCTATTTTAGACAATAACTTAAGTTCTCCTTTTTCAAAACGTGAAGCCAATGATAGAAGTTCTAAATTATCATCAGCAGGTTTGTAATTATTGTAGTCTACAAATCGAATTCCGTTAACGTAACGTTCATTATAAGCTTCTCGGAATCGAACACCTAGACCATCAGCTTCATTATACGAATAGGCTAGGTAATTAACTTTATGAGTTTCGGAATCGACCCAATATAAAAACACATCTTCAAAATCTTCGCCTCCACCGTCTTGATTAAAGGTCACCTTAATTACATGATATAATTTATCCTTTATTTTTTCGTCATTGAGACGTTCTTTATTTACAGCCTTATCATTAAGCCCATAAGG
This sequence comes from Winogradskyella sp., assembly GCA_965230605.1. GTDB lineage: Bacteria > Bacteroidota > Bacteroidia > Flavobacteriales > Flavobacteriaceae > CBDDLD01. The sequence goes on from CBDDLD010000004.1 coordinate 2,035,499, forward strand.
TAAAATAGAAAAATAGTGTACAGAATTTACAGATGCCGAATACCTAGTTTTCATAGAATCTGCAGTAGTTAATATACTATCATTCAGATAACGTTCAAAACCCTTGTTACTTAATACATCTAAAACAGAGTCTTCATCTTTTATTGACAATCGTGTGTATTTATAATGACCGTTATGACGTTCAGCGGTGTACAGACGATCTCTAAAATTGAATTGAATATGTGATTTATCAAATCGATCTCCTCCAGCAGTTTCAATAGCATTATCTATGATAACTTGAGCTTTAACTGGTACTTCAGAGGTTTCATTTTTACACGAAGTGAATACTAAAACGATGAAAATTAAAATATATCTATACATTATGTTGGTTTCTGTATTATGTCGCTAAACTAACCATAACTTTACCTTACAATTATAATTTTATCATAAATTATCTACCTTTGCCCACCATGCAAAAAACGGTCAACATACTCAACAAAAAGGCAAAGTTTCAGTACGAAATCTTAGATAAGTACACTGCTGGAATTGTGTTAACAGGTACCGAGATCAAATCGATAAGAGCCAGTAAGGCTTCTATTGCTGAAAGTTTTTGTGAATTTAATGATAGAGGTGAGCTATTTGTTATTAACATGACCATTGAAGAGTATGCCCATGGTAATTACTACAATCATAAACCTAAAGCTGAGCGTAAACTTCTGCTCAATAGAAAGGAATTAAAAAAGCTCTTCAAAGATTCTGATGCTAAAGGTTTAACCATTATCCCTCTCCGCTTGTTCATTAATGAAAACGGATATGCAAAGCTAGATATAGCTCTGGCAAAGGGTAAAAAACTATACGATAAGCGAGAAACTATTAAGGATCGTGATAACAAAAGGAATTTAGACCGCATTAAGAAAAGTTTTCGATAACTTTAGCATTATTATAACTCAAAGGGGTTTCTAATTAATCTATGTTTGGCGTCATATAAGGCAACTATTTATTATAAATATGCGTCTATATATATGTAAAAATCAATCAGCACTAACATGAAAAAAACAGTACTAAGTTTAATTCTATTTACCTTTTATTTTTTTAGCTTTTCCCAAATCACTGGAACCATAACCGACAGCAAAAATGAACCTCTTCCTTTTGTAAACATCTATATCGAGAACACATTTACAGGTACTACAAGTAATGAAGATGGCTACTACGAATTAAATGTGACCGATCTTAAAGACTATACGCTTGTTTATCAATACCTAGGTTTTAAGACCGTTAAGAAGAACATTACAGTTAATGCTCTACCTTACAATGTAAATGTAATATTAGAAGAAGAGAACGTCTCTTTAGATGAAGTAGTTGTTAATGCAGAAGAAAATCCTGCTAATATTATTATCCGTCAGGCTATAGCAAAACGAAAAGAAAATTTACAGAAAATTGAGAGTTATAAAGCCGATTTCTATTCTAGAGGTTTAATTCGAATTAAAAATGCCCCAGAAAAGATTCTTGGACAAGAAATAGGTGACTTAGGCGGTGGATTAGATTCTACCAGAAGTGGTATCATTTACTTATCGGAAACCATTTCAAAAATTGAATTTTTGAGGCCTAATCGTTTAAAAGAAAAAATAACCGCTTCAAAAGTGAGTGGTGATGATAACGGTTTTAGTTTTAATAATGCTATTGATGTCGATTTTAACTTCTACAACAACACTATAGAATTAGGTAATGAGATTATATCACCCATTGCAAACAATGCATTTAATTACTATAGATATAAGCTTGAAGGTGTTTTCTATGATGACAGAGGTAACCTCATAAACAAAGTTAATGTCATTCCAAAACGTGAGAATGATCCCATATTTTCAGGATCTATCTACATTGTAGAAGACCAATGGACTATTTATGCTTTACAACTTGATATTACTGGTACTCAAGCAAGGCTACCTGCTGCTGATATTATCACAATAAACCAAAATTTCTCCTATTCGGAGGCCGATGATATTTGGGCCATTATTTCCCAAAGCATAGACTTTAAATATGGTATTTTAGGTATTAACGGTGATGGTAGGTTTACTGCGGTATACAGCAATTACACATTTAATCAACCTTTTACTAAGAAAGATTTCGGTCGTGAACTTGTGTCTTTCGAAGAAGAAGCCAATAAAAAAGATTCCGTATACTGGAAAACCGTAAGACCTGTACCGCTAACCGAAGAAGAATTTACAGATTATACAAAAAAGGATAGCATACAAATTGTTAGAAAATCTAAACCTTATTTAGACTCTATCGACAGAGTTAACAACAAGTTTAAAATACTAGATGTTGTTACAGGATACACTTATAGAAATTCGCATAAGAATTATAGTTTAGGTTATAATATTCCTTTAGATCAGTTTCAGTTTAACACTGTTCAGGGGTATCGCTTAGGTGCTAATGTTTTTTATACCAAACGCTATGATGACTTTAAAAAATACTTCACCATGGGAGGCAATGTCAACTATGGTTTTTCAGATAAACGCTTAAGAGCCACAGGCTATTTAAGTTATAAATTCAATGATATTAGTCGTCCTATCCTTACATTATCGGGAGGTGTTACGACACGACAATTTAATCCGTCTAATCCAATACGCCCTTTTATTAACTCAATTAGCACCCTCTTTTTTGAAGATAATTATATGAAGCTTTATGATCAGAACTACCTGCAATTGAGTTATTCTGAAGAACTCTTTAACGGGTTCCGATTTTACTCTACGTTAAGCTATCAAAGGCGAAAAGCATTATTTAATACTACAGATCAGGTGTTTATTAATGATGATAATGACACCTACACCAGTAACAATCCATTAAATCCTAATGCATTCAATGTAGCTCCTTTTGAGACACATAATATTGTAAAGCTAGACCTTACTGCTCGAATCAACTTCGGACAAAACTATTTAAGTTATCCGGGTAGTAAGTTTAATATCGGAAACTCATCTTACCCTACCCTTGTACTGGCTTATGAAAAAGGGTTTGGTGCGACTAATAGCGATTACAATTTTGATCAGATTAAAGCTCGTGTGTATCAATCATTTAATATAGGTAATAAGGGACGTTTCAGATACAACTTAAGAGCTGGTAAATTCTTTAATGCTGATGATATTGCCTTTATGGATTTTCAACATTTCAACGGCAATCAAACACATGTGAGTACAGCTGGGACCTACGCAAATGTGTTCAACAATCTTGATTATTACAGCTTAAGTACCAACGATGCCTATTTTGAAAGCCACATCGAACATGACTTTAACGGCTTCATTCTCGGAAAAATTCCTTTGGTCAACAAACTAAATTATAGTTTAATCGTCGGTGTTCATAACTTAGCAACATCAGATCGTAAACCCTATCAAGAGTTTTCTATAGGAATAGATAATATTGGTTGGGGTAAGTTTAGATTCTTAAGATTTGACTACATTAGGTCCTACCAGGGTGGATTTGTAAATGATGCCGTGGTCTTTGGATTAAAATTCTTTAATTAATAACATATGAAAACACTTAAAGTACTTCTACTACTATTACCGACTTTAATGATTGCGCAAGACAAAGACTACTCCTCATCTACAAGCTCTCTAGATAGCACTATTAAAACATTATACAGTGTTATTTCAGGAGATAAAGGTGAGGAAAGAGATTGGGACCAGTTTCAACATTTATTTCATCCGGATGCTAAATTAATTCCAACCGGGAAAACGCAAGAGGGTAAATATATCGCTCGCTATATGACGCCTAAAGATTATATAAACTCTTCAGGAAAGTGGTTGGTAGATAATGGATTTCATGAAGTAGAAATAAATAGAGTTGTTCAAACATTTGCCAACATCACACAAGTGTTCAGCACCTATGAATCCTACAGAAGTAAAAGCGATACTGAACCATTTATGAGAGGCATAAATAGTATCCAACTTATGAATGACGGTGAACGCTGGTGGATCATTAACATTTATTGGTCACAAGAAACCAAAGAAAACCCAATTCCTGAAGCTTTTCTAAAGCATTAATTGAATAAGTTTCTTATTTTTAAACATTCAGATTAACACACAAAATTGATATTATGAAATCATCCCAAAAAGGTATTACATCACTGATCTTTGCTTTTGCTTTTATCGGACTATGCTATAGCCAAGAAAAGGCAAAACCTATTTTTAAAGACGGTGAAGCTCAAATTGTAGAAGCATTTAGTAATCCTGAACAATGGATACGCCATGATTTGTGGGTAGAAACAGAATTTAATACAGATGGTGATAATCAGCCAGATCGTATGCACGTCTCTGTAACCAGACCTAAGCAAACAGAAACTGAAGGCCTTAAGCTTCCTGTTATTTATGTGTCTAGCCCATATTTTGCTGGGGTTGCACCAAATGTAGAGGGTTTATTTTGGGATGTTAATCATGAATTGGGAGATAAGGCTCCTAGAGAACGTGTTCACCCAGAAGTAACACGCATCGGAAAACGTCCAATTATCTCAAATTCACACATAAGAAAGTGGGTACCTAGAGGCTATATTGTTGTACACTCGTCTTCGCCGGGTACTGGACTGTCACAAGGCGCTCCTACTGTAGGGGGTAAAAATGAGTCTTTAGCACCAAAAGCTGTAATAGATTGGCTCTGCGGAAGAGCAAATGGTTATACCTCTCCTGATGGTGATGAAAAAGTTGAAGCCTTTTGGTCCACAGGTAAAGTGGGGATGACAGGAACGTCATACAACGGAACTATTCCATTAGCTGCTGCCACTACAGGTGTAGATGGTTTAGAGGCCATCATTCCTATTGCTCCTAACACTTCTTATTATCATTATTACAGATCTAATGGTTTGGTAAGATCTCCGGGAGGCTATCTAGGTGAAGACATCGATGTGCTTTATGATTTTATTCATAGTGGTGATGAATCAAAAAGAGCTTATAATAACAAAACGGTCCGTGATACCGAAATGGTAGCTGGCATGGATAGAGTAACGGGTGATTATAATGATTTTTGGGCAGGTAGAGATTACCTTAATCAGATGCAGCCTATGAAAGCTGCTTTATTAATGTCGCATGGGTTTAACGACTGGAACGTAATGCCTGAGCATAGTTATAGAATATACAAAGCTGCAAAAGAAAAAGGATTACCTACACAAATCTATTACCATCAAAATGGGCATGGTGGTCCTCCTCCAATTACTTTAATGAATCGTTGGTTTACAAGATACCTACATGGTGTCGAAAATAATGTAGAAGAAGATGCAAAGGCTTGGATTGTAAGAGAAAATGCTAAAAGAAGTGAACCAACTTCTTATGAAGATTATCCAAATCCTGATGCATCAGACATCGTCTTATACCTTAAAGATGCAAGTAATAACAATGGAAATCTTAGCATGAGCAAGTCTAAATCTGGAGATACCAAAACACTGATTGATGATTATGCCATTTCCGGAGGTCAGCTAGTCTCTAATGAAAATGCCAACCACCGCTTATTATTTACCACACCAGTTTTTAAAAATGATGTTCATATCTCTGGTGTCCCAAAAGTGACTATAACACTTGCGAGTAGTAAGCCTGCTGCAAATTTATCTGTATGGTTAGTATCACTCCCATGGAATACTGAAAATGGGACTAAAATCACGGATAATATTATTACAAGAGGATGGGCAGATCCGCAAAATCATAAATCGTTAACTAAGGGCGAGCCTCTTAAACCTAACCAGTTTTACCAAGTTACTTTTGAGCTTCAGCCAGACGATCAAATTATAAAAGCTGGACAGCAAATAGGAATTATGATTTTTTCTAGTGATAAAGACTTTACCTTACACCCTAAACCAGGTACTGAACTTACAATCAAAATAGATGATACAAGTTTGACGATACCAGTAGTTGGTGGAAAAAGAGCATATAAGGACGCTGGAGGTAACTAATTTTTATCTTCTAAAAGAGGAACAAAGCGAAACTCATCCAGCTCGTGTTTTTCAAATGCTTTTCCATCTTTACGGATAAATAATGTCATCACTTGAACCTCATCGCCAACGGGGATGACTAGGCGGCCTCCTATAGCTAATTGACTGAGTAATGGTTTTGGTACAAAGGGTGCTCCGGCAGTAACAATAATGCCGTCAAAAGGCGCTTCTTCAGGTAACCCTTTATAACCATCTCCAAAGATTAGCTTTTTAGCCCTATATCCCAATTTAGGTAGAAACTTAGAGGTCTTTTTAAACAATTCGTTTTGACGTTCTATACTATAAACCTTAGCACCTAATTCACATAGCACTGCAGTTTGATAGCCACTCCCCGTTCCTATTTCTAAAATTTTATCTCCGGGGGTTATCTCCAAGAGTTCAGTTTGATAAGCCACAGTGTATGGTTGAGATATGGTTTGATTGGCAGCAATTGGAAATGCTTTATCTTGATAAGCATGATCTAAAAACCCTGAATCCATAAATAAATGTCGAGGAATCTTCCCAATGGCTTTAATCACATTAGCATCTTTAATGCCTTTATCTTTTATAACCTCAACCAGTTTTTGTCGAAGTCCTTTATGCTTAAATGTATCGTTCAATGCGGTTGTAAATTTGAGTCTAAAATTAATCCAAACTCCAACCAAAACAAACGGTTTTTTATCTTTTCTTTTTTATATTTCTAATCCAAAACAATTACTTTTGTAGAAAACTAAAAAACATGCTCAAAGCTGGAGTACTTGGTGCCGGTCACCTTGGAAAAATTCATCTCAGACTACTTAAAGAATCCCCCAAATATGAACTTGTTGGTTTTTATGACCCGGATGCTGAAAACGCAAAACGTGTTGTAGAAGAATTTGGCTATACCTATTACGATTCTATAGAATCTTTAATTGATGCCGTAGATGTCGTAGATATAGTTACGCCAACTCTATCCCATTATGATTGTGCTAAACTGGCTATATCAAAAGGGAAGCATATCTTTATAGAAAAGCCTATTACGAACACTGTTGAGGAGGCTGAGACTATTAGAACATTGGTAGCAGAGCATGGTGTTAAAGGACAGGTTGGCCATGTAGAGCGTTTTAACCCTGCATTTATAGCAGTTAAAGAGCAGATTAAAAATCCAATGTTTATTGAAACGCATAGGTTAGCTGAGTTCAACCCTCGTGGTACCGATGTGCCTGTGGTGCTTGATCTTATGATACACGATATCGACATTATTTTAAGTGTTGTTGATTCTAAAGTAAAGCAGGTTTCTGCAAGTGGAGTTTCTGTTATAAGTGATACGCCAGATATTGCTAATGCAAGAATAGAGTTTGTAAACGGATGTGTAGCTAACCTAACAGCAAGTAGAATATCTCTGAAGAATATGCGTAAAACACGCTTCTTTCAAAAAGATGCATATATCTCTGTAGACTTCTTAGAGAAAAAATGTGAAGTGGTTAAAATGAAGGATGCTCCTGAAAATCCGGGAGATTTTGACATGATTTTACAAAATGCAGAAGGCATCAAAAAACAGATATATTTTGATAATCCGGAAATCACAAATAACAACGCCATATTAGACGAATTGGAAACTTTTGCTCATGCTATTAGTACAAATACCAAGCCTATTGTAACATTGCATGACGGTACGGAGGCACTTCGCATAGCCACAATGATAATCAACCAATTATAATTATATAACTCATCTAATTCCAAAAAAAAGAAATAAATATACTTTATGAAAAATGTAGCAGTAATCGGAGCAGGAACTATGGGCAATGGTATAGCACATACATTTGCACAATCTGGATTTAAAGTTCAATTAATAGATATCAGTGAGGCAGCCTTAAAAAAAGGGGTAGACACAATTTCTAAGAACTTAGATCGAATGATCTCCAAAGAGAAGATCACTGAAGCTGACAAAGCAGAGACCTTAGGTAACATTACAACGTTTACTAATATCACCGAAGGTGTTGAATATGCTAGCTTAGTTGTGGAAGCTGCTACTGAAAATATTGATCTTAAACTGAATATCTTCAAACAATTAGATGAGGCCTGCCCAGACGATACCATTTTGGCTACTAATACATCCTCAATATCAATCACACAAATAGCTGCGGTAACCTCACGTCCGGAGATGGTTATAGGTATGCACTTTATGAATCCTGTACCCATCATGAAGCTTGTAGAAATTATTAGAGGTTACAACACGAGTGATGAAGTGACAAACATTGTCATGGAATTGAGTAAGGCGCTCAACAAAATTCCTGTGGAAGTAAATGATTATCCTGGTTTTGTGGCCAACAGAATACTAATGCCTATGCTTAACGAGTCTATTGAAACACTCTATAATGGCGTTGCAGGAGTTACAGAAATTGACACGGTAATGAAATTAGGTATGGCACATCCTATGGGGCCATTACAACTTGCTGATTTCATAGGCTTAGATGTTTGCCTTTCTATTCTTAATGTGATGTATAACGGATTTAAAAATCCGAAGTATGCACCATGTCCACTATTGGTAAATATGGTAAGAGCCGGTAAATTAGGAGTAAAATCAGGAGAAGGTTTCTATGATTATTCAGAAAGCAAAAAAGCAGAGAAAGTAGCTAAGCAGTTTGTATAGCAAATGGCTAAAATTGTCCCATTTAAAGCTGTCCGTCCAACCAGAGCCATCGTAGGTTTGGTTGCGGCACGTTCTTATCAAAGTTATACGATTGAAGAGCGTGAAGCCCGAATGGACTATAACCCATACACTTTTCTTCATATTGTCAATCCAGGTTACAAATATGACAAGGTTATAACTGGTGAGGAACGTTACCGATTAGTTAGAAATCGATATCTAGAGTATAAAGAAGAAGATGTCTTTATACAAGATGAAAAACCCAGCTTTTATGTCTATAAGATTGTAGACAGACATGGACGGCAATTCTGTGGAATAATTGCTGCAGCTAGTGCTGAAGATTACGAGAAAGATGTCATTAAAAAGCATGAAGATACTATTGCTTCTCGTGAAAAAACATTTAAAAGCTACCTTAAGACTGTAGGTTTTAATGCTGAACCTGTGCTTCTTACTTATGAGGATAATTCAGCTATAAAAGAAATTATAGAAAGCACTCAAAAGCGTCATGCTGAGTATGAATTTACAATGACTTATAAGGATACGCATTACTTGTGGAAGATTGACAATAAAGACGAGATCAAAGCTATTCAGCATGAATTTGAAAAAATGAATACCATCTATATTGCTGATGGCCATCACCGATCGGCTTCTTCCTATCTTTTGTATAAAGAAGAGCGTGAAAAAAACCCAAGCCATTCAGGGGATGAATCCTATAATTACTTCATGACCTATTTAATTCCTGAATCGGATTTAGTTATTCATGAATTTAATAGGCTCGTAAAAGACTTAAATGGGTTGAGCAAAGAAGCTTTCCTGATTAAACTTGATGAATTTTTCCGGATAGAAAACAGGGGTAACTACCCTTATCAACCATCAAAACCACATCATTTTAGCATGTATTTAGATGGCGAATACTATTCTTTATATCTTAGAAAAACCATCTATAAGTTTAACACTGCCTTAGATGAGTTGGACGCACAGATTTTATACGACACTGTCTTAAAACCTATTTTAGGCATTAAAGACCCAAGGAATGATAACCGCATTTCTTACACACATGGTAAGCACGAGGTTATTAATATAAAGAGCAGTGTAGATAGTGGAAGATATAAAGTAGGTTTTGGTATGATTCCTGCTACTGTAGATCAGATGAAGCGTATTGCGGATGAAGGATTAACTATGCCTCCAAAAAGCACTTATATTCTTCCAAAACTTAGAAGTGGAATCACGATATACGAATTTTAGATGTCAATAGCAGAAAACCTGAAACATATTAAAGCACAACTCCCGGAGAAGGTTGCATTAGTGGCTGTCTCAAAAACAAAACCAGTAAGCGACCTTATGGAAGCATACGATGCAGGTCAGCGTATGTTTGGCGAAAATAAAATTCAGGAAATGGTTTCCAAACACGAGCTTATGCCTAAGGACATTCAGTGGCATATGATTGGGCACGTACAGCGCAATAAAGTGAAATACATGGCTTCATTTGTAAACTGTATACATGGTGTCGATAGTTTACGATTATTAGAAGAAATCAATAAACAAGCACTTAAACACCAAAGGCAGATTACATGCTTGTTACAGATTAAGATTGCTAAAGAAGATTCAAAATTTGGGATGTCTTTGGAAGAAGCAGCTGCACTATTAGAATCTAAAGCTTATGCTGAATGCGGAAATGTTAGCATTACAGGCGTTATGGGAATGGCCACGTTTACTGAAGATACTACCGTAATAAAATCTGAGTTTGACTATTTAAAACGCTGTTTTGACAAACTAAAAAATGATCAACCTCATTTTAACACCATTTCTATGGGTATGAGTGGTGATTATCAATTAGCTATTGAATGCGGTAGCACTATGGTACGCATAGGAAGTCATATTTTTGGAGCCAGACATTATTCATAAAACACCTTACTTATTTACGCAATTGTTGACATAGAGACTACCGGAGGAAAATACAATGAAGAGGGTATTACTGAAATTGCAGTCTATAAATTTGACGGCCATGCGATAACGGATCAATTTATAAGCCTTGTCAACCCTGAGCGAGACATTCAACCTTTTGTAGTTAATCTTACAGGCATTAACTCAAAAATGCTTCGAAACGCTCCAAAATTCTATGAGGTAGCTAAACGTATCGTTGAGATTACTGAAGATTGTATCATCGTAGCACACAATGCGGAGTTTGATTACAGGATTTTAAAGACAGAGTTTAGGCGACTTGGATTTCCGTACAAGAGAAAAACACTATGTACTGTTGAACTCTCAAAACAGTTAATCCCTGATCAGCCTTCATATAGTCTAGGCAAACTTGCTCGTGCATTAGGTATTCCTGTTAGTGATAGACATAGAGCAAGTGGTGATGCAAAGGCCACATTAAAACTGTTCAAAATGCTTTTATATAAAGACTTGGACAAATACATTATAAAAGACACCGTAAAATCTGAACCTAAATCTAAATTAAACCCAAACCTTAAAGTCATTGTAGATGAACTTCCTGCCATTACTGGTGTTTATTATATACATAATGAACGGGGTGATATCATATACATTGGGAAGAGCAATAATATTAAAAAGAGGATAACACAGCACTTCACCAATGATAGTCCAAAATCAAAAAAAATTCAATTACAAGCTGTAACCGTGACCTATGAAAAAACCGGAAGCGAACTCATTGCTTTACTTAAAGAGAGTGCAGAAATAAAAATAAACAAACCCCTGTTTAATAGAGCTTTAAGAAGAACTATATTTACACATGGCCTGTATAGTTTTACTGATGCTAATGGGTATATTAACCTTAAAGTTGATAAGGTTGATGGCAAAAATATGCCCATTACTACATTTAGCAATAGACAGAGTGGGAAGCACTTTATGGCCAAAGTTGTTGAAGAATTTTCTCTGTGTCAAAAGCTAACCGGAGTATACAAAACTAAAACCAGTTGCTTTAACTATGATGTTAAGGAATGTCATGGTGCGTGTATCAATAAAGAGGATGTTGTGTCCTATAATGAAAGAGTGAATCAGCTCATAGAACACCATAGCTATGAAAATAAAGATATGGTGATTATAGATAAAGGAAGGGAAATTGACGAAAAAAGTATTATTTTGGTAGAGAATGGTGTTTTTAGAGGTATAGGTTTTTTCGATCTCAACCACCAGATTACTAACAGAGCCATACTAGATTCTTTGATTACACCTATGGAGAACAATAAAGACACACAACATATCATACAAAGCTATGTGAGGCGTCATAAGAAGCGCCTGAAGATTATTAACCTTTGATACATAATGAAAAAACTCTTTGTTTTATTTCTTCCTTTACTTTCTCTTCTAAATTATGCTCAGACTTTTGATGACAAAATGGTAGTCACAGAAGATGAATTACTAATGAGTGAATATAATAAAGACCCGTCAGCTAATGCTTTAGTTTTATATGAATATGGTGTTAGTTATCTAAGCCCTAATGTCTTTTTAATAGGTTCAGAAGTTCACAAGAAAATAAAGATTTTTAATAAAAATGGTTTTGAAAAGGGAAACATATCCATTGTATTATATAATAATGGGAGGGTTGGCGAATCTATTAATAATATCAAAGCTTCTACATACAACTATGCGGGTGGAAAGATTAACGAAACTATAATAGAGAAAGATCAAATATTTACAGAAAAGTTTGATGGAAATAATACTATAATAAAATTCACTTTACCTAACCTCCAAGAAGGTTCAGTAATAGTTTATAGTTATCAAAAACGTTCCCCTTTTTTATTTAAGTTCAATGAATGGCTTTTTCAAGATGACATTCCAAAAATACAAAGCGAATACTTAACAAGTATACCTAGTAACTGGAAGTATAACACTAAATTAATAGGTGCTTTGGAACTCAGTAAAGTTGATAAAACTAACACTCCTAAATGTATTGGAGAAACTGGTTTCTTCAAAAGTAAATCTCCATATTGTGAAAATATTATTTACCAGATTAATGATATTCCAGCATTCATAAGTGAAGGTTATTTAAGTTCTCCTGGTAATTATATCTCAAGGTTAGATTATGAGTTATCTGCTTTTCAGAAAGGGGATGGAAGCATAGAAAGATTATCTACAAATTGGGAAATTGTAGACAAACAAATTAAAGAAAGTACCACAGGAGAGCTATTGAAAAAGAAGAGGTTTATTAAGAAGCTATTACCCGATGATATAAAAGCAATAACAGAACCTGCAGCTAAAGCTAAAGCTATTTACAATTTTGTACAAGATAAATACATATGGAACGAAAGCAATCGTTCTATTCATGATAATTTAAAGCCATTGATTAAGGATGGTACTGGCAGCATCTATGAAATAAATAGCTTATTGTGTAACCTACTTAACATAAATGGTTTAATAGCCGAACCAATGCTAATATCTACAAGAGCAAATGGACTACTAACCAAGCTATTTCCAGTTATAACCGAATTTAATTACTTGATTGTTAAGTTGACTATAGAAGGAAAGACTATTTTACTAGATGCATCAAACAAATATATTCCTTTTGGAGAATTACCTTTTAAATGTCTTAATCAATATGGTAGAGTGTTAAATTTCAACAAATTAAGTTATTGGCAAGATATCGAAGTTGAAAAATATTCTGTTCGCCAGCATAGAGTTAAGTTAGATTTATCAAAGGACGACATATTATATGGCACCTTAGATAGTAATACAACTGGTTATCCATCACATAGCCTAAGAATGGGATATTTTGAAGATGAAGAAGCCTACTTTGAGTTATTTAAAAACCTTTATAATGATATCTCAATTGAAGAGCATACGGTATCGACTGTCAAAAAAAATGACACCAATTTTAAAGAACAGCTTAATATAAGCTATGAACCCGAATTTATAGGTCAAAAAATATACTTTAACCCTTTCATATTTAAGTTCTTCGAGGAAAATCCATTCAAATTACAAGAACGCAACTACCCAATAGATTTTGGCTATAAAGATATTTATCAATATAGCATGGAAATAGATCTAAAAGATCAATTAAAAGTGGCTGAGATACCAGAACCTATTTCTTTAGCTTTACCAAACAAAACTGGAACACTATTATTTAGTATCACAGAAAGAGATGGCAAACTAACCGTGTATTTAAAAATTAAATTTGACAAAGCCATATATGGCGCAGAGTATTATGAAGCCTTGAAGCAATTCATGAATAAGGTTGTTGAGATACAAAACAATACTGTCGTTGTACTACAAAAATTGTAACTTAATGATTTAATCCATTTAGCATGAAAAACATCTTGTTTATACTTTTAAGCATCTTTTATCTCTCCAGCAATGCCCAGAACTACAATATTGGTATGGAAGTTACTAAAAATGACCTTGAAGCTAATACCTATGTAAAAGATTCCACGGCTAGCGCCCTAGTTATATACGATTACGGTAATGCTTATTTTGACAAGCAAACGTTTTGGTTAAAAGTTGAAAACAAGCAGAAAATAAAGATCTTAACCAAAGATGGTTTAAACAGAGGTGAACGTTATGTAAGACTTTACAAGAGCAAAAATTCTGAAGAAGAAATTAGCAATATCACTGCAACAACTTACAATCTAGAAAATGGACAAATTGTAAAGACAAGACTATCTAAGGATGCCATTTTCAGAGAAAATAACGAAAACTACACGGATGTAAAATTTGTAATGCCTAATGTTAAAGTAGGCAGTGTCATTGTTTTTAGTTACATAACTTCATCTCAATTTATACGCAAATTCCAACCCTGGTATTTTCAAAGCGATATTCCAGTCTTGTATAGTGAGTACAACACTAGTATCCCTGGCAATTATGAGTATAATATTAAGCTCGTTGGAACAATCCCTTTATCAAGCGAAAATCAAGAAATTGATTATAACTGTATTGACCTTGGAAGAAACGGAAATGCCAATTGTGCCGTAACCCAGTACATTATGAAGGACATTCCTGCATATAAAGAAGAAGATTTTACAACGACCTCTATGAATTATTTATCGAGAATAGAATATGAGCTTAGTGTTGTTAGAGGTTTTGATGGTAGTGTTGATAAAATTACGAAGAGTTGGGAGGACGTTGATAGTGAAATGAAAGCCGACAATGATTTTGGGCGCCAATTAGGCAAGAAAAGCTTGGTTAAGAACTTACTACCAGAATCTATAGTATCTATTTCTGATAAGCTAGAGAAAGCCAAAGCCATACATCAATTTGTTTTAGATAACTACAAGTGGAATGAAACATATGAATTGTATGATGCTAATGTAAAAGACATTGTAAAAGATAAGATCGGAAATGCTGCTGAAATTAATTTGTTGCTCGAAAACTTATTAACTCGTGAAGGGTTTCAGGTATATCCTATCTTATTATCTACCAGAGCCAACGGACTGGCAACTAGGGTTTACCCTGTTATAACTGACTTTAACTATCTCATTTTAAAAACTACGATAGATGGTAAGGATTATTATTTAGATGCCACAGATCCATATCTATCGTTCGGAGAACTACCATTTAGATGTTTAAATCAGTATGGTCGATTATTCGATTTCAAATATGCAAGCTATTGGGAAGATATCAAAGTACAGAAGTTTTCAACCAGACAGTATCGTGTTCAACTCGCACTTAATGAAGATACTAAATTGGCTGGCACAGTAGATAGTAAAATTTCAGGATACCCTTCGCATGGTAGAAAACGTTTTTATAATGAAAACTCGAGTCAATATATAGACAGGGTCAAAGACAGTTATAAGTATGCTACTGTAAATAAGCATGAGGTAAAAACAACACTAAAAAATGATTATGAGTTTAAAGAAACTTCAGAAATCACTTTCGAAGACGATTTTGTTGGGGATAAGATATACTTCAACCCTTTTGTACTCAAGTTTTTTGAAGACAATCCTTTTAAACTGCAAGAACGCACCTACCCTATAGATTTTGGCTATAAAGACATATATATGTTTACTATGGAAGTAGACTTAAAAGACCAGCTGAAGGTAGTAGAAATGCCAAAACCAACCTCTGTCGCTTTACCAAACAAAACAGGTAGTTTGCTTTTCAATATTTCTGAAAAGGACGGAAAACTTGCTGTCTACTTCAAAATTAAATTTGATAAGGCCATATATGGTGCAGAATATTATGAGGCCTTAAAGCGATTTATGAGTAAAGTTATTGAGATCCAAAATAACTCTGTAGTAGTGCTACAAAAACTATAATAACTAGTTTTCTTATTTTTGAGCATGGCTAAAGGCAAATCAAATAAAAACTGGAAAGCAAAACTTCATGAAATTATCTATGAAGCGGATACTCCATCTGGGAAGCTTTTTGACGTTGTCTTGCTCATAGCTATCATTGCTAGTATCATACTAGTAATGCTAGAGAGTGTAAAAAGCTTTGACGATAAATATCATACGTTCTTAAATATTTCAGAATGGGTCATTACCATTTTATTCACCATTGAATATTTTGCCAGAATCATTTCAGTAAATCGTCCTTGGAAGTACATTACCAGTTTTTACGGTATTATAGATCTGCTATCTACCATTCCTAAATACTTGTCTTTATTTTTAGTAGGGACTCACTCTTTAGTGGCATTAAGAGCTTTAAGGTTACTTAGAGTATTCAGAATATTAAAACTAACGCGCTATATTGGCGAATCTACCAACTTTATAAAAGCACTTAAAGCAAGTAAAGCCAAAATAGCCGTCTTCTTGTCTTTTGTAATAATCTTATGTGTCATTTTAGGTACTGTAATGTATTTGGTAGAGAGTGAAGAAGGTAGTGGCTTTACAAGCATTCCAAGGAGCGTATACTGGGCAATAGTTACTTTAACCACTGTTGGTTATGGAGATATTGCTCCGGCTACAGCACTAGGTCAACTTATTGCTTCTATAATCATGATCATGGGTTATGGTATTATAGCTGTACCTACTGGGATTGTGTCTGCGGAGTATACTAAAGCTAGTAAAAGCGATGTAGATACTATAGAAGATGAAGAAATTTCATTAAACACACAATGCTGTGCTAATTGTTTAGAAGAACACCATAAAGATGACGCTGAGTTCTGCTATAAATGCGGATGCAAATTACATCATGAATAAAACTCTAATTTCTGTAGTAGGGCCAACTGCCATTGGTAAAACTGCTTTAGCCATAGAGCTTGCCAAACATCTAAACACAGAAATTATTTCTGCAGATTCCAGACAATTTTATAAAGAAATGCGCATAGGTACTGCGGTACCTTCAACCGAAGAATTAGCAGCAGCTAAGCACCATTTCATACAAAACATTTCTATTAATGACCCCTATAGTGTTGGCGACTTTGAGTCTGAAGCTATTACAACTTTAGAAAAACTTTTTAAAACATATGACACCGCAATAATGGTTGGAGGTTCTGGCTTGTATGTAAATGCCATAACCAAGGGCTTGGATAAGTTCCCGGACATAGCCCCAAGTATCAGGGAAGAGCTTAACATGACCCTTAAAAATAAAGGCATTGTGTATTTGCAAGAACAGCTACAACAATTAGATCCTCATAGCTACAACACTATTGCCCTCAAAAACCCTCATCGTTTAATAAGAGCATTGGAAGTATGTATTGGGACCGGAAAACCTTACTCCTCATTTCTCAATATTTCAGAAAAGAAACGTAACTTTAAAACTATTACTGTTGGTATAGATGCTGAGCGTTCAATTATATACGATCGTATTAATCAGCGCGTAGATATCATGGTAGAAAACGGTCTTATAGAAGAAGCAAAAATGTTATATCCGTATAGAGATCTCAACGCCTTAAATACGGTTGGCTACAAAGAATTGTTCCAACACTTTGATGGTGATATAACTTTAGATGTTGCGATATCAGAAATTAAGAAAAATACACGTCGATTTGCAAAGCGACAACTAACTTGGTTTAAAAAGGATACATCGATTATTTGGTTTGATTATAACACCAGCACAAAAAAAATATTAGAAACTCTAAATCAGTTACCACTATGAAAACATTATATCTAGTTTTAGCACTCCCTTTTCTGATCATAAACTCACAAAAAACTTTTGGTCAGAAAGAACATTTAAAAGCCGTAAATACGGAAGTTTGGGCCGTATTTAGTTCGGCTTATAAGACTTTAGACGCTGATCTCTTTGAAAGTATTCATCATGATGATTTTATTAGGGTAAGCGGCAATCAAAAAGCCATTAGTAGTAGAGAAGATTATTTAGGTGGTTTTAAACAACGATGGGCAAGTTCTAAAAGAAGTCAGGCAATTAGTTTTAGATTTTTAGAACGCATCAATAATGGAGACATTGGTTCTGAAAGAGGCATATACAGACTAACTATAGATCCTGGCACAGATAAAGAACGATCGTTTTACGGAAAATTTCATGTCATTCTTAAAAAGGCAAATAATAGCTGGAAAATTTTAATCGATTATGATTCTGATGAATCCAATACTATTGATGAAACCAGTTACAAAAATGCACACGCCATAGATGCTTTTGATAAATACTAAAAAAGGCCATTCCGAAGAATAGCCTTTAAATATTTATATAATACTTTTTATTTATTATTGATTACTAGCCTGAAACCTTCTCCATGTATGTTTAGGATTTCTACATTTTCGTCAGGTTTTAAGTACTTTCTAAGTTTAGCTATATAAACATCCATACTACGAGATGTAAAGTAATTATCGTCTCTCCATATTTTAGTTAAAGCTAACTCTCTTGGCATTAAATCATTTTCGTGTAATGCCAATAAACGTAATAGCTCATTCTCTTTTGGAGAAAGCTTAGCTGGCTCTCCCCCATCGAAACGTAAGAATCTTAGCTTAGAGTTAAGATCAAAACGGCCAATTTTAAATTCGAACTGCTTACTATCTGCTATAGTATCTGTTGCTTTACGTTGGATGATAGCTTTAATTTTCATTAGAAGAACTTCACTATCAAAAGGTTTATTTAAGTAATCATCTGCACCTACCTTATATCCTTTTAAGACATCTTCTTTCATCGCTTTAGCGGTTAAGAATATAATCGGTACGTCTGTATTCTTTTCACGAATTTCTTTAGCTAATGTAAACCCATCTTTGTATGGCATCATAACATCTAGAATGCAAAGATCGTAATCGTCTTTTTTAAACTTTTCAAATCCTTCCATTCCATTCTTTGCATGAACCACGTCATAATCGTTCATAGTAAGATAATCTTTGAGAACGGTTCCAAAGTTTGGATCGTCTTCTACTAAAAGAATTTTCTTATTCTGTTCTTCCATAATTTTATGATATTAATGGTAGTTTAATTATAAACACACTACCTTTTCCTTTTTCACTCTCTACTGATATATGTCCTTGATGGTCATCTACAATTCGCTTTACATAAGCTAAGCCTAGTCCATGACCTTTTACATTGTGCACATTACCTGTATGTTCTCTATAAAACTTCTCAAACACACGTTTTTGTACTTGCTTAGACATTCCGTTACCCTGATCAGCTATTCTTAATAGAATATTATTACCAACATTTTCAGTGTACACATCTATCTTTGGTGAATCATCAGAGTACTTTATAGCATTATCTAAAATATTTACAATCACATTCGTAAAATGTGTTTTATTTGCTAATACTGATGACTTCATTGCATCTAAATGCAGATTAATATATCCTTGCCTGTTTTCAATAATTAACTGAACATGGGTTGCAGCATCTTCAACTATGTCGTGCAACTTAAGACGTTCCTTACTTATATTAAGCTCATTCTTTTCAAGCTTAGATATTCTAAGTACATTTTCTACTTGGGCATGCATTCGTTTATTTTCATCTTTAATCATCCCAAGATAACGCGTCACTTTCTCTTTATCATTTAAAATCTTAGGATTTTTAATCGAATCTAAAGCCAAATTAATTGTGGCTATTGGCGTTTTAAATTCGTGCGTCATATTATTGATAAAATCTGACTTAATCTGAGATATTTGACGCTGCTTAATTAACTGATAAATAGCACTTGAATATGCGATAACAATAATACCTGTGAATAATATTGATAACAATATCATGTACATTATTGAGGATAACAGAAATTTTCTGCGCTCAGGAAAATCAACCCATAACCTGTAACTACTTTCGTTATTATTATCCAAGAAAATAGGGATTCCGTAAGCGTTCTTAGTCATCTCAAAATTATCGGTCTGAATTTTCGTCGCTAAATCATCATCATAGATTGCAAACTCAAAATCAATATCTATACCCTCATTACGTAATTGCTTATTCAGTAATCTGTCTACAAGTTCAGTATTTACTCTTTTATAGATTGGTACTAAATGCATCAATTCTTTAAATGAATCTTCTATAATTCCTTTTCTCAATTCGGGTAAAGAAGAATATTCAGTTACTGTTTTTTCTGGCTGAATACTAAGATTACCATCTAAGCTTTTATTGTTATAATACTGAGTAACACGCTCATTAGTTAAAGTACTTATACTAAAACTATCTGCATCAATTTCAAAGAACAATGAAGGGACTTTAAAACGTTCTTCCAATATGGTATTTCTGTGAATTATAGTCTGATCATTAATTTCATCTTCAGTGGTTATAAATAATTGCTGAACGATTGTAGAATCTGGCTTTTGCCCCTCAGCTGTATACGGAACCATTTTTTTATAAAAGTTTTTAAACTCTATGTCTTGAATACCTTTAGAAACAAAACTTAGCGAGCGTTTTACGTTTAACGTAAATTGTTGCTCCTCGTTTTTTAAACTCTTGTTTATAAAATATGACTGAACGAAGATGATACCAATGAGTGACAAACTCATCAAAACTACCAATAATACGAATAGCTTTTTGCCCATCGGTCAAATTTAGTATTTTAACATTTAGGCTTATGTGCCTTTAACCTTACATTAACAAAAATGTTAAAATTTAGATTTTATTGTGTTCTCTTAAGTAGTAATTGGTGAATTTCATTGGCCTGAGCTTTAGCCTTTTCTAGATCATCATTTATAATTACGTAGTCAGATCGGTTTACTTTCTCTTCATCAGAAAATTGATTACTTATAATGGCTAAGACTTTTTCTCTTGTGGTTTTATCTCTATTAATAACTCGTTCTATACGGAGTGATTCTTCTGCAACTACAGTAATAATATAATCGTACTGATGCTGTAAATTATTCTCAAAAATAATTGCGACTTCTTTTAGTATATAAGGTGCTTTCTGTTTTTTAAGCCATCGTTTAAAGTGTGCGCCTACTTTAGGATGCACTATAGCATTCATCTTTTCTAGTAGTGCTTTATCGTTAAATATCTGCGAAGCAATGTACGCACGATTGAGTTCTTTATCCTTATAAGCTGATTTACCAAATAATTCTATAAGCTTTCGTCTTATAACCTTTGATCGGTTCATCAGAGCTTTAGCTTCTTTATCAGCATGATACACAGGTATACCATGATCTTCAAAAAAACTAGCTATTGTTGTTTTTCCGCTACCTATACCTCCGGTAATTCCTACTATCAACATCTTACTTATTATAAAATAATAAAATCAACTTTTGTTTGATTAAGCTTTACATTCTTTACATTTTCAGGCTTCTTAACCACTCTAGGTATAAGATACTTGAGCCCATTATCACCTGCATCTTTATAATTACATTCAATTAAAAAGTCATCAGCAGTGATTGTTTTATAGTCTTCTAAGCTTACGTAATATGATAACTGTAATGATTTAGGGAAGAAATTGACATCTACATTTCTTGGTACATTCCTCATAGTAATAGGTACATTTAAAGTTCCCTCAGTAAAACGCTTAACCACTGCTTCCACTGTTATCGTATTTGGAATAATATTCACATCAACTGAGCTTCCTTCATAACTTAAACTAACATTCCTTGAGAAGTCAGAATTCACATTTTCTAAAGTAATTAATTCACTAGTTACATTGCTAATACTCTTGATCATATCTTCTGGTCCAATTACTTTTACGGAATCGGGCTCTAGTACAACTCCATTTTCAGCATCATAACCCAAAGCATAGGATATGTTAGCATTAAAAATTACTGGTACTATCTTAGATGAGAGTTTTTGGTAATTAAAGACCAGTGTATCAGGGTTTACTGAAATGACGTCAAAGGTGCCTTTTAATACCTCACTAATCTTGTGCGTATTATTATAAACATCCCAACTGTAGGTATTCGCCTTTTTCGTAAGGTCATTATTTGCATTTAATACGATTGGCTTGGGATTATATAATACATAAGGCAGTAAACTAAAGCCTCTTGATTTTACTGTTGCATTCACAATGTAAGATGAATCTGAAACTACAGCAATATCATCATCTAAACCAGACAGTTCAACTTTAAATTGTAATTGCTCTGTGTACGTTTCGGACAATTTACTGAGTACTAGGAATAAGAATGAAACTACTAAGAAGATACTAAAACCTCTTAAGTTTTTACCTTTTAAAAGTTTTATTTTAGATGGTTCCTTATTCATTAAAAGAACAATTTAGGATACTGCTTTTGAGGGTCTCTTCCTAAAAACCCTATGGTTATAGTAGATCTAATAAAACCCCATCCATAACCAAAAAATTGTATTATAACCGCTAAGATAGATTGGACACCAATTGTCATACTTTTGTTTCTAATTGATGCATCAATAAATATAATCACAAAATAAACTATATATATAATAATGGGGATATAAAATTTAAAGCTTGCTAATATAAGCGAGACGATAAGTCCGAAAATAAAAATAAATGGAAACCAAAATGCTATACTACGAGATGTTGGGTGCCATTTGTTAAGTATAGGTCTTGTAAGTCCAAACTTATTAACTTGCTTATAGAACTTAGACCAGGAAATCCTGCGCTTATGGTAAACAAAGGCGTCACTAATAAGTGTTGTTTTATAATTTAACTTATGAAGTCGCAATGACAAGTCAGGATCTTCTCCAGGGTGAATTCTACCAAAGCCATTAGTGGTTAAAAAGGCTTCTTTTGATAAGCCCATATTAAAACTTCTAGGTTGAAAATTTTCTATCTGTGCTTTCCCTCCTCTTATGCCTCCAGTTGTCAAAAACGAGGTCATGCTATAATTAATAGCTTTTTGAAGTTCTGTAAATGAATGGTGTGCAGCATCAGGACCTCCAAAACAATGGTAAAATTTGGAGTTGAGAAATTTTTTAACTGTTGTTAGATAGGGCTTAGGTAATAAAACATCTGAATCTAGAATAATAAAATAATTTCCTTTAGCTTTTTTCATACCATAATTTCTGGAATCTCCAGGTCCAGAATTAGGCTTGTAATAATAGGATATATCTAAATGGTCGCTATAGGTGTCTATTACTGATTTACAGGTTTCCGATGAGCCATCCTCTATGATGACAATTTCAAAGTTTTTATCACCATCCATCTTGGAGAAGCTTTCTAAAAGTTCATCCACTTCATCCGGCCTATTATATACAGGAATAATAAAAGAAAAATGTAGATTCATAGTCTAACAAATGTAGACAAACTAAAAAACAAAAGCCACCAAATTGGTGGCTTTTGATAATTCTATTAAGGTCTAAATTATTGCTTAAGGATTTTAACCGTTTGGGTTGCACCTGCAATAGTTACTTTCACAAAGTAAGCACCTGTATTTAAAGCAGACATATCTACTTCGCTATTGATGCTGTTTGGAGAAGTTCTTAAAACTTCTTGACCTAAAATATTATACATCACAACATTCTCAATGTTGTTTTGAGCGTCTATATTTAATGTGTTCTTAACTGGATTAGGATAGTAAGAGAATGCTGAAGCATTATCTACATCATCAATACCTAAAGTAACACTTCCAGATATATCGATTTGGAAAGGACCTTCAGGATTATCAGTAATATCACTCCAGTAACCTACATTGATATAATAAGTAACACCAGCTGTAACAGCTTGCCCCATAAGACTCTCTCCACCTCCAGTGAAGCCCTCATCTGCTTCTTCGATACATACAAGTGCTCCGCAAGAGCCACTGTATAAATTCATTTGAGGATCCCATCCAACAACATTACTAACAATAATATCAACATTACCAGAAGTCGCTGGCGTAAATGTATACCACACACCATCATTCATTCCTCCTTCAGGGATTCCTGTACAAACCGTTAAGAAGCCTGCATTATTAGTTGCAGTAGTTGCATCTATACTATTCGTAAACGGCAAAGAACCAACATTAGTTGCTGTAGAGCAATCATCATTAGCGGGTGGTGGTGGTGGTGTACCTACACAAATATCAAAAGATGCTTGTGCACCAGGTCCTGCTAACCATCCGTATACTCTAACGTAGTATAGAGTTCCAATAGAAAGTCCAGATAAGTCTAATGTATTTGGATCACTATCATCGAAAAGTACTAATCCAGCACATCCTCCTGTACCGTTGTAAACACCCATTCCCATATCCGTAGAAGTTCCAGCTTGAGCTACTACATTGGTAAGTGTTATTTGGTGAGCTGCGCTAGTTGCTGTGAAACTATACCATACATCATTATCTGGAGTACCGGTAACATCATTAGCTTGAGAAGAAGCTGTAGCTCCTAAAGTTGTACCAGCAGTCACTGTACCACAAGCTAAATCTCCATTTACAGTTAATCCTACTGCAGTAGTACATTCGTCATTTGCTGGAGGGTTTGCTAATGTTGTAAAGTTAAATGGCCCAGTATAAGAACTTGTACCTGCCCCCATACAATCAGCTCTTACATAGAAATCGTATGATGTGAAAGGGCTTAAAGTCATTAAATCATATGGATTAGTAACCCCACTAACAACTGTTCCTGTTCCTTGTGTAAATCCAGCAGCTCCCCATTCTATATCCCATTCCGTAGCTGAGCCGGTTTCAGTCCATGATAATTGCGCTGAAGTGGTAGTGATACTTCCTACTGCTAATCCTACTGGTGCAGGGCATGTTGGTGTAGGAGCAAAAGTAATAGACCAATCATCAATAGTACCAGTATCTCCACCTGCATCATCACAGACTAATAATTCCCATGTTCCATCAGCATCAACACCCATAGTATTAAATTCACTTAAACTTTCTATAGGCGCAAAAGTTCCTGTTATTGGGTTTGTATTGCCATCAGGTAAAGCTGTAGCACCATCCTGCAGTATTACATTAACAAATCCATCTCCGTTACCTCCGTTATCATCAACTAATAAACGTGTTACAGTACCAGAAGGATCTCTTAATGATATCACTACATCATCATTCCATGTGTGTGTAATATTTAATGTGACTGATTGTATGATATTGGTTGTATTCAATACACCAACACCTGTTACGCTAAGCGGTAATGTTAAATCAAAACTACCACAAGTTTCACCAGTGCCACCTTCTCCGTTTTGTATGTCATATGGCCCCGCGTT
This sequence comes from Winogradskyella sp., assembly GCA_965230605.1. Classification (GTDB taxonomy): domain Bacteria; phylum Bacteroidota; class Bacteroidia; order Flavobacteriales; family Flavobacteriaceae; genus CBDDLD01. The sequence continues at coordinate 2,060,429 of CBDDLD010000004.1, forward strand.
ATCTGTGAAGGTCTGTGAAAAACCAAATGACATTGCTAATAATGCAATTAGTAAAGTAATTTTTTTCATGTACGATATAATTAAGTTAGTATAAGGAATAAAAATATGCTAATTCAATGATTACAAACAGCTTAATCGATAAAATACTTAAAGACTCGTTAAGAGAACTTTAACAGTAGATTGTGTACTCAAATTCAATAAAAAAGCCCGAGATTTAACTCAGGCTTTTCAATTATCTATAATAAAACTATTGTTTTATGATCCTTATTGTTTTAGAAGCACCGGCAATTGTGACTCTTGCAAAATATGTCCCTGTTTCTAATGAAGACATATCTACCTCACTACCGATAGTATTAGGCTTAGATCTAAGTACTTCCTGACCTAAAATATTATACATTGTAATGGCTTCAATAGTATCTTGAGCATCAATAGTCAATGTATTTTTAACTGGGTTAGGATAATAACTAAAGTTTTCAAATACAGCCTCATCAACACTTAGTGTAGCACTATAAGCTGAAATTGAAAATGGTTCTGCCTCATCACCATTATATTCCCAAACTCTGATGTAAATTGTTGACCCAGGAGTTAATCCTGTTAGATCTAATAATGAATAACTACCTGTAGCCGAACCATCATCATCACATTCTATGGATGTTAAAGCTCCACAAGTACCACTAAATGCTTCTATTACAGAATCGAAGTCCATGCCTCCACCAGAGGTATCTCCGGTTTCAATTGTGATATTTCCATCAGCAGGTACAACAACAGAGTACCATACATCTGGTCCATTTAACCCACATCCATTAGTAGTTCCTGAGTCTGTTGCTCCTAAAACGGTACTGTCAACAGGGTTATCGCCATACACAACTCCAGGAGTTAGCGGGATTGCATTGGCACAATCATCATTGGCCGGAGGAACAACTTGTGTCCAAGTAAATGGACCAGACCATTCACTAAAAGAACCACCACAGTTAGCACGAACATAGAATTCGTAGTCCATACCTTCAACTAAACCAGTGGTTACGCTAGTTGGATTAGAGGATGTGGCTGTACCAGCTCCTCCAGGTACTCCAGTTCCCGGTGCCTGAACCACATATTCCCATGCTGTAGCAGCTGGTGAATTGTTTTCATCCCAAGATATATCTGCCGATGTAGCAGAAGTAACACTGGCTCCTAAATTTGAAGGAAAAACACAAGATATTTCTTCAAAACATATATCTGCAGTACCATTAGCTGTGTCTTGCCAGAAGTAGAAGTAATATGTAGCCGATGGTGTAAACCCTGTCAGTTCAGTTGTTGCGCCTAATGCATTATTATTACAGAATACTTCTGTTCCTCCACAGGCATCAAAAATAGCCACACCTACATCAGTTGCTGTACCTGCAAGGTTGATATTAATAGATCCGTTAGCTGGAATAGTAAGCTCTACCCAATACCCTACATTTCCAAAACCATCACACCCCGGAAGAACTTCTATTCCTCCTGCAGTAAAATCTAACGATAAAGGTGTTGCTGTGCTACAGTCCGCTTCTGATGTTGCAACGAAAGCTACTCCACAATCTTCTCCTAAATTAGGTTGTGTCCAGGTAATAGGTCCAATGAAATTACTGTCTCCATTTCCACCTCCACAATTAGCTTGGACATAAACATCATAATCTGTTCCCGGAGTTAATCCGCTAATATTAGCTGTTGGTGCAGTCATTGCTGTTCCAGTAGTTCCAGCTCCTAAAGTAAAACCTGTAACACCGTACTCATAGGTCCAGTCCGTTTCTGTACTACCTGCAGTCCAATTTAATGTTGCATCTGTAGTTGACGTTGGTGTAACAGTTAATCCTGACGGGTCAGGACAAGACGGCGGTGTTGCAGATGTAATTGTAGGTGACGTGAAACAAAATCCATAATTCCAATCATCACCTGCTGGATTATCATCATAAGAAATTCTGTATCTGAATCCTGATAATTGAGTAGCTGTAAATGATGAAATATCTAATACAGATGTTGTATACGCTTGATATGTTCCAGAACAAAAGTCATCAAATAAGCTGGTTGTTGTACCTAAGGCATCAAATGACATCCCCCAGTTTACCCAACTACTTGCATCAGCATCCCAATACTGAAATACTAATTCATCTTCAGCTAAATAATAATACACATACGTTGTAGAGACTGTAATCCAAGTTTCTCCAGCACCTGCGGCTGCAGTAAGATCTATTACAGGAGATTCAGCTGCGATGTCGTCGTCATTACCATTTCCGGCATCATCATCATCAAAAGCAAAATTTGCTGTAGTTGTAGGATCAGCTTCAAAAGCTGTCGGGTCAGTATTGTATGTCCCGGTAACTGTCCATGAGCCGTTGGGCCATGCTGCATCTTGATTGAGCACCTGAGAGTACCCAAAAAATCCAGTTATAAGAAAAAATAATAAAATTGTAGTTTTTTTCATGTCAACAATAGATTAATTAAGTTAGTAATACTTTAAATTTATATTAAATTTTCCATCACCTTAGAAATGGGCTGTTCTAATCGTTGAAATGCAAAAAACAACGCTGAGTGGATAAGTCACTCAGAATTAGATAGTAAAGACTAAAAAAAAGAGGTGAATTTATTTTTTAATTATTCTTTTAATTGATGTGCGTTCTCCTGAAGTTATTTCGACTAAATATAATCCCGATTGGTAAGCAGATAAGTCGAATCTTTTCACTCCAGACAAGGCATTATATTCTTGAAGCTTGCGGCCAGTAACACTATATATTATAACTGAATTGATAACTGTATCACTTACTATTTCATAATGGCCATTACTTGGGTTTGGATATATGTCAATTTCGGCCGGTAACCCCACCTCATTATCAGATAATGTTGTGCCTTCTTTTATGTCTATGACTTGGTTTACTGCAACATTAGTAACCGTGTCTTCAATACCACTCAACCATTTTATCTTCACATAGTCTATTACAGCGGCATTATTTCCTACTCCGAAAATTTCTTTAAATGAATTTTGAGCCAAATAACCTTCGCCACACATTACATATCTGTATTGTTTTTCTCCATTAACAGAAATCTCTATTAAAGAACCTACACCATCTCTATTACTTACAGTTCCTTCTATAGTAACTCCTATATAATTATTTGTTGTTGTCGTTTGATTATTCCATATAAATGGTACAGTATCATCACTATTCATAACTATAATATCTGTTTTACCATCATTATTCAAATCGCCTATAGCATTAGAGTAACTAATTTCATCATCATTACTAAAACCAACATTTGTGGGTTCTGTGAATGTTTCATCAGACTGGTTTTCATAGAATGCAGCAGATGGATAACCTAAAAATGTACCATCATAAGAGCAGCTTACATAAAGATCTAAATCACCATCATTTTCGGCGTCAAAAAAACTAGCTCCCCATGCAAAACTGTCTAGCAATGTGCCAGAGCTAACAGCAATATCTGTAAATGTTTCATCCCCATTATTCTTAAAAAGGACATTTCCAAAAGATGGTGTTGCTATAGCACCTGGAGTATTGGTAACATATATATCTAAATACCCATCAGAATTGAAATCGTCTACTGTAACTGACATGGCATCAACAACGACGTTAGTGCCAGATGAAGCGCTAATATCTGTAAATGTACCATCACCATTGTTTTTGTACATAAAATTAGGCTCAAACTTATCATTAGCTACATAGATATCTTGCCAACCATCATTATTAATGTCAATAAATCCAGAACAAAATGTCAATGCGGGTGCATTGGTTAAACCTACTGAGTCTGTAACGTTAGTAAATGTACCATCGCAATTGTTTTGGTAGAGGTAATTTGTAATAGTATTACCAGTAACTATTCTGTTAGAAATGTATACATCTAGACATCCATCATTATTTATATCTCCCCAAGAGGCTCCATACGTAAACTGTACATTAGTTGGAAACCCCGCTTGAATAGTGATTTCTACGAAACCTAGCTCTGTATTTTCAAATAATCTGTTATAAAATTCATCACTAGTAACAAACAAATCTTTATCACCATCATTGTCGAAATCTACCCATGTCACTGATCTGGTAGGATGTGTAATTTGAGGGCTTATTAGTAATTCTTCAAAAAAGATACCTTGGTAATTTTTATAAAACCTCAAAGGTGCTCCTGTAGTCCCGGTAAGCGTAATATCGTCCCAGCCATCGCCGTCAAAGTCTGCAAAACTCAATCCGGTACCTAAAATAGAAGTACCGCAATGCTCACTAAAACCTATATTAGATGCCTCATCATTGAAGAAAATTTGAGAGTACGATGTTAGTGTTATTAAAAATGCAATGAAAGTAATTAATAGCCGCATGTTGCTTACATTTTTAACAAAAATTATAAAAAAAATGCTATTAACATAATTTTAAGATGAAATTATGCAAATAGCACTTCTATTTAAGAGATGTTTTATTTATTCTTTTAAAAATGTATCCATTACTGCATCACTTACTCCCATATTACTAAATCCTCCATCATTATACAGGTTTTGCAGCGTAACACGTTTCGTTAAATCACTAAATAACGTCACGGTATAGTTTGCACAATCCATGGCTGTGGCATTCCCAAGTGGAGACATTTTTTCTGCATAAGATATAAATCCGTCAAACCCTTTAACACCTTGTCCGGCTGTAGTTGGTGTAGGTGATTGCGATATGGTATTTACCCTTACTTTTTTATCTCTACCAAAGAAATATCCAAAACTACGTGCAATACTTTCTAGGTAGGCCTTATTATCGGCCATATCATTATAATCTGGGAACACACGCTGAGCAGCCATGTATGTTAATGCGACAATACTTCCCCATTCGTTCATTGCGTCAAGCTTATATAGAGTCTGCATAACCTTATGAAAAGACATCGCAGATACATCGGTTCCTTTCTGGGTCCAGTCGTATTTTTGGTCTGTGTAAGCTCTTCCTTTTCTCACATTTACAGACATTCCTATTGAATGTAAAACGAAATCTAATTTGCCGCCTAATATTTCCGTAGATTGCTCAACTAAATTTTGAAGGTCTTCCATTGAAGTAGCATCCGCAGGAATAATCTGTGAACCTGTTTTTTCAGCCAGCTCATTGATTTGACCCATTCGCATTGCAATAGGTGCATTAGTGAGTACAAATGTCCCCCCTTCTTCATGAACACGTTCTGCTGTTTTCCATGCAATGGAGTTAGAATCTAGTGCCCCAAATATGATTCCTCTTTTACCTTTTAATAAGTTATATGACATTTTTTTAGTGTTAGTTACAATTATATTTGATTTATGTTACTTAAAAATAAATTTAATTTTTTGAAAAACATTCATTTTTTCTTTAACCCTATTTAATGATGCACTAATCTCTTGGATATAGTTAGCCGCAGTAGAATTCATTCTAGCTTTTTTATAATTTATATATGCTAATTCCAGCTTAGATGTTAGCTCATAGGCTTTAGCAATTTGATTATATATTGTCCCTTTATCTACTACGTCCACCTTTAAAGCTTTGAAACCAAAATCAATCATTTCCTCATAATCTCCTTTATCTATCAAAAAATAGGAATAATTGCAATAGGGAGGGTTGTAGTTTTTAGAATATTTTAGGGCAAATTTATAATGCTATTCTGCTTTATTATAATCTGTTATTTTGTAATGATAAATCCAACCTAGGTGGTTATGAGCATTAGCATAATCTGGGTAGTCTTCTAATATTTCATATAGTAAATCTTTAGCTTCAACAATCTTTTTTTCATCGATTAATCTATCTGCTTCATAAAATAAATCTTCAGCATTATTGTTACTCATAATTAGAAATTTTAAGCCTCAAAGATACTATTAATTCAATAATTGCTTAGCATGTGCTATGGCAGAATCTGAAACATCTACTCCGCCTAACATTTGTGCTATTTCTACAATGCGTTCTTGCTCTGTTAAAGCTTTCATATTTGTTTCAGTATGCTCTTCGCTATCGATCTTATACACTTTGAAATGAGAATCTCCTTTGGCGGCAATTTGAGGTAAATGTGTAATGGCAAATACCTGCATATTCCGACTCATGGACTTCATAATCTCTCCCATTTTATGTGATATCTCTCCTGAAACTCCTGTGTCTATTTCATCAAACATTATAGTTGGCATTTGAACATATTTTGCTAAAATAGATTTTATGGAAAGCATAATTCTGGACAGCTCTCCTCCTGATGCTGCCTTTTTTAACTCTGTAAAGTTAGAACCCTTATTTGCTGTGAATAAGAATTGTAAATCATCACTTCCATTCTTTTTGAAGTCATTAGTCGTTTTCAAATCAATCTTAAACTTAGCATTAGGCATCCCTAAATCTGCAAGAAGTGTTTCTAGGTTCTTTATAAATTCTGGTATCACTTTAGTTCTATTATTGTGAACTGTACTTGCTAATTGAGTTAACTGCTTATTCAATTTATTAATAACTTCTTCTTTTTCATTTATGAGGTCATCTATACCTTCAGTATGGATTACTTTTTTTGATAGCTTTTCTTTAAGTTCTAGCAGTTCTGTTATGCTTCTAAGACCATGTTTATTGAACAAATTGTTGAGGAGTTCAAGTTGATCTGATACACGACTCAATTCAGCCGGATCTGATATCAAACCATCTTCTAGTCTATCTATTTCAGATAATACATCATCCAACTCTATGACTGCACTCTCTACCCTGTCTTTTAGGCTTCTGTAATTTGCTCCAAAGTTTTCAATGGTACTTAGGCTTCTTTTTAATTCATTAAGCTGCTCTACAATACCCATTTGTTCATTGTTGAGCATAGCTTTAGACATTGCCAGTTTTTCCCCAATAATTTCAACATTATTTAAGGCTTCATAACTTTCTTCTAATTGCTCTAATTGTCCTTCTTGTAGTTGAGCCTCTTCCAGTTCTTTTAAAAGAAACGCATTATAATCATATGCTTTTAATGCCTCTGTTCTGGAATCTTTTAATACTTCTAAAGATTTTATTTCTTCCTTGTAGCGTTTTAGAGCTTGTCCATATTCATTTAAATGCTCTGCATTATTTGCTAGAGCATCAATGACTTTAAATTGATAGGAATCATCTATAAGCTGTTGTGTTTGATGTTGAGAGTGCACATCGATCAGAAAAGAGCTTAATACATTTAATGTGTCAAGATTCACCGGAGTATCATTTACAAATGCTCTAGATTTACCAGAAGGCAATATTTCTCTTCTAATTATGGTTTGGGATTCATAATCCAAATCTTCGATTTCAAAAACTTGTTTTACAGTGTCATAACGTGCAATATCAAAAGTAGCTTCAATGATGCATTTTTTATTGGCATCTTTTATTTGACTAAGGTCTGCTCGCTTGCCTAATACTAAAGATAACCCACCCAGCAAAATAGATTTACCTGCACCGGTTTGCCCGGTTATAATAGTAAAACCATTATTAAACGATACATCTAGTTCGTCTATGAGGGCATAATTTTTTATAGATAGTGCTGTAAGCAATGTGCGTATTTTATAATTACAAAGCTAAACTTTGCGAACTATAAAAATAAAGATTTATGATAAAAAGACTACTAGAATTTAATTTGTCGCCATTTTGAAGAATGCATTGGCGCAATTCGGTTAAGAATTGAGACCACTTCAGTGATGTTAACACTTGGACCGCCACTAAAAATATCTAAAATTTCGTCAGCTTTAGCATCAAAGAATACACGCATTAAAAAGGAGTTAGGTCTACGGCGATTCATTTGGTTTAAGCCATCAAACATTGTTGTCATTTTAGCTTTCGCTTTTTTTGGATCATCACTCATAACATCAAGACCCTGTATGTGATATTCATACAATGTGGTTCTAAACTCTTTGTAAGTAGGAGAAACTATATCATCTATTAATACAAAGCGTGTTTGTCTTCCATCTTCTAAACGCCATCCTTTTGCTGTACCTTGTTGAGAATAATTTGCTATTATCTGAGCTTGTCTATAATATTCTTCGCCACTATTAAGCTCAAAAGTATCAGCATCAATGCCTAAAATCATATAGACATGAAATGCCAGAACTGAAATGAGATTAGATTCGAATTGATTCGGATTATATACCAGATTTTGGAACTCTATATATTGAAAATCAAAATCTCTATCATTGAAATTATATATAGGCGTCGAGTAAGACGAATTAAACACCGGTCTAGAAGCTTGAACTTGAAGTGTTGCAGAAAACAAATCGTTATTGTAGCTACTTACATTAATAACCATACTACACTCTATGCGCTCTTCTGCTTTGTAATTCTTATTGGTCCATTTTGTATTATTAATAAACTCTCTTAACTGGCGTTCTAATGTTTTAAACACAACATTGTTATCGTTACCTGTTTGCTGTGCAATTACAGTAACGCTACAATTGAGTTCCTGAGCATTTACATTGCTCATAATTAATATACTTATAACAAAGAGTAGTCTACGCATCTATATTTTTTATTATTAATTGCATTAAATCTTGGGCAACTTCATTTTTAGACTTAAGGTCATTTTCTACAATTTCATTCGATTTTGATATAAATGTAACCTTATTTGTGGACACTCCAAAACCGGCACCTTTATCCCTCAATGAGTTCAGAACAATAAGGTCTAAATTCTTAGATTTTAGTTTTCCTTTTGCATGTTCTAGTTCATTATTTGTCTCCAAGGCAAATCCGACTAAAAACTGATCTCCTTTTATCTCGCCTAAAGACTTCAATATATCCTTAGTTTTTTCTAACTCTATTGTAAACGTAGTATCTGCCTTTTTTATTTTTTGATCCGCTACATGTTTTGGTCTATAATCTGCCACAGCAGCCGATAGTATAGCGATATCTGTATGTTTATAATGTTTATGTACTTCGTCGTACATCTCTTGAGCACTGACAACAGGTTTTACAGTAATTAAACTATGAGTTAATGTTTGATGTGTTGGCCCGGTTACTAAAATAACTTCTGCACCTAGGTTTGCAGCTGCTTCAGCAATAGAAAACCCCATTTTTCCGCTCGAGTGGTTACCGATAAACCTCACCGGATCTATAGCCTCATACGTAGGACCTGCTGTAACCAAAACTGTCTTTGATTTTAAAGGGAGTTTATTTAATATATCGTTCTCTATAAATGTTTTAATGTCTTCCGGCTCTGCCATACGTCCTTCTCCCACTAGTCCACTTGCCAATTCACCACTTGTTGCTGGTATCATCACATTACCATAAGATTCTAGAGTAGTGAATGATGTTTTAGTGGATTCGTGCTTATACATATCTAAATCCATCGCAGGTGCAAAATACACAGGACACTTGGCTGATAAATAGGTAGCCATTAATAGATTATCACAAACACCATTGGCCATTTTTGCTAAGGTATTTGCAGTCGCAGGCGCAATGATAAAAAGATCGGCCCATAACCCTAGCTCTACATGATTATTCCACATTGCATTGTCGTCCTCTTCATTTGTAAATGAGGAATAAACCGGGTTTTTAGAAAGGGTTGATAAAGTAAGTGGCGTTATAAAATCCTTAGAAGCAGGTGTCATTATAACTTTGATATTGGCACCTGCTTTTATGAATAATCTAACTAGGTTCGCAGTTTTGTATGCAGCAATACCTGCGGTTATTCCTAGTAATATGTTTTTGTCTTTTAAAACAGACATTTATAGTTTATTCCTGAGTTTTGTCCTCAGTATTTCTATGATAAATCTTGTCTTCTAACCATTCTTTAATAGCTAGAGCATGAGGCTTAGGTAATTTTTCGTAAAATTTAGACACCTCTATTTGTTCTTTGTTCTCAAAAATTTCTTCTAAGCTATCATTATATGTAGCAAATTCTTCGAGTTTATCAATTAACTCTCTTCTAATATCTGTATTAATTTGTTCAGCACGTTTCGCTATTACAGAGATAGCTTCATAGATATTCCCAGTCTTTGAATCTATTTCATTTCTATCATAAGTTAACGTAGTAACTGGTGCATCTGTCTTTTTTAAATCCATTTTATATTGCTTAACTTTTAATATTAGTACTTGTATTTTTTAAAGCCTCTAATTCATTTTTCTTGTCTTCAGCTTCTGTTAAAAATTCTGATTGCGGGTAGGCTTTCTTAAATGTATTAAAATAAGAAATGGCCGAAACAATACGCTCTTCTTTCTTAGAGTCTACACTATTAATCGCAAGATTATATGCAGCTTCAAATCTACCAAACATGGCATCTTTTCTTAAACTTGTTCCTGGGAACTCTAGTAAGAAGTTATTATATGATTTTACAGATGCTTTATAATCTCTAATCTTATTATATTGTTTTGCTATTTCAAAAGATTTCTTCTCTAATTTAAAATCCAATTCTTTAACAAGCTGGTTAGATTCTGCCAAATACTCAGAATTAGGATACTCATTAATGAATAACTGTAACTTCTCTATAGCTTCTTTAGTTTCTTTTTGCTCTTTAGAATATCTTGGTGACAGTTGATAATAGCTTTTGGCAGACAGAAAAAACGCTTCTTCTGCTTTTTCACTATTAGGATAAGCATCTTTAAAACGTTCAAACTGATATCCTGCAATATAATAGTCCTCCATCTTGTAAGAGCACATAGAATACATATACATCAATTTTTCCGCTTGAGGTTTTCCTCTGTAGCTAGGTACAATTTGAGCAAATAACCTATGAGCCTTATTCCATTTCTCAGCCTCATATAGCTCAGTTCCTAATTTAAACTTCTTAGCAATATCATCTGATTTTAGTGTTTTTTGATATTCTCCACAAGAGACCAACAAAGCACTGATTAAGAGTATGTAAAGTGTTTTTCTCATAAATTTTAACAGGATGCAAAAGTATGCATTATTAACGGATTATAAAAACAAAAATTATATGCTAAAGAAAGCCATATATTGAGTATGACCTCACTTTTAATATCAATTTAACTTTTACCTAGTACTTCAAGCGCATCTGTAATCTTAGCTTTTAAATCATCAGTGGCTTGTACTAGAGGTAATCTCACATCTGGCTTAGATATTTTAAGCTGTTCTAAAACAGCTTTAATTCCTGCCGGGTTATTTTCTGAAAAGATAAGTTTGGTTATAGGTATTAGATCAAAGTGAATACGATATGCTTCTTCAGCTTTACCTTCCAATCCTAAACGTATCATTTTTGAAAACGCTTCAGGTAATGCCTGACCTATTACAGAAATCACACCGGCTCCTCCTGCTAAGGCTACTGTAAGTGCTAAATCGTCATCTCCAGAGATAATTAAAAAGTCACTAGGTTTTGTTCTTAATAATTCTAGGTATTGTCCAACATTATTTGCAGCTTCTTTTACACCAATAATATTATCAAAGTCATTAGCTAGTCTAACGATAGTCTCAGGAAGTACATTTGAGGAAGTACGACCAGGTACATTATATAAAATAATAGGCTTAGACGAAGCTTCAGATATTGCTTTAAAATGCTGATAAATGCCTTCCTGTGTTGGTTTACTGTAGTAAGGAGAAACTGAAAGAATTGCATCTATCGCTGATAAATCAGAGTTATTTATTTCATCAATTACAGCAGCAGTATTGTTACCTCCAATACCCAGTACCAAAGGCAATCTACCATTATTAACCTTATTAATACAATGAACGATTTGGGCTTTTTCCTGTTTAGTGATAGTTACACTTTCTCCCGTGGTCCCACTAATTACTAAATAATCAGTACCATTAGAAATATTATATTCAACCAGAGTTTCTAGTGCCTGAAAGTCAATAGACAAATCGTTATTAAAAGGTGTAATTAAGGCTACTCCTGTACCTGTAAACTTGTTCATTATAATTTATTTAATATGGTTAGGTATTTCTTCAATTCTTCTTTAAAAATTTCAAATTGACTGGTTTTAACATCGATAATTAAATCAAAGAACTGCTCTTTATCAATAGATATACCAATCTTAAAATTTGATTTTGACATCAATGCTAATTGATTTAAAGGCAAAAGATCCTTTTTATAATAACATATTAATGCATCATAATCTGTATCCAAAAAAGTCTGCAAATCTACATTGTTGATCTTGCCCTTCCATCCAAAATCTTTCATTGTATACATGGTATCCCATTGATTATGCTCTGCATTTTCATCACTAGAAAAAGCCACAATCTTATGTTTTGGTGATGTAAGTCCCAAAGCCTTGAAATAAGCTCTAAATGCTTCATAATCATTAAATTCAGAAACATTTAGTATTACACCAATTGACACCACTTTTTTATTATTAACAGTAGCTTTACGAGCTGCTAATAATTTGTTGACATATTTTTGATTAGATTTTTCCTTAAAAGCCTTTAAAATCATTTATCTTAGCCTTTGTGCAAATTTAGCAAAAGGTATCACAACTTTTTGTTAACAATTGATAAGATATTGATCTGTATTAAACGTGTAATTCTACTCTGCTCATTTATCAGTATTCTCAACTGTAAAAATGACACTCATTTAACTAAAATTGAAGGACAACGTATTTCAATTTCTGATAGTATAACTAATGATTCTGAAATTGAAGCATATATAAAACCTTATAGAGATAATGTCAATCGTAATTTAGATAGTGTTGTTTCATATGCAAAAGACACCTATTCTAAAAGTGACGGTCATTTAAACACCGCTATTGGCAACTTTATGGCTGATGCCGTTTTTGAAGAATGTAATCCTATTTTTAAATCGCGAACAAATCACGACATTGATATGGTTCTATTGAATCATGGCGGTATACGATCTATTATATCCAAAGGCAATCTTACCATAAGAACAGCTTATGAAGTGATGCCCTTTGAAAACTCTGTTATAATTGCTGCTCTAAAAGGAGAACAAATAAATCAACTCATACAATATTTGGCTAACGAAAAAAGAGCACATCCTATTTCTCAATTAGAATTAGTTCTTAATGAAGATTTTACTGTAAAGTCTGCCCTAATTAAAGGCAAACCCATTATTAAAGACAATGTGTACTATGTAGCCACCAATGATTATTTGTACAATGGCGCAGATGGTATGACATTCTTTAAACCCAATGAAGGTGAGTATGATTTAAATTACAAGATTAGAAATGTTCTAATTGATTACTTCAAGAAAAATGATACGATCAGTCCTACCATAGATAATCGTTTCATTCAAATTAATAATTAGGTATGAAAAGACGACAATTTATACAGCAAACTACAGCTGCCACAGCCATATTAGGTCTATCGGGCATTGGGCTTCAGTCTTTTGCCAATCGACCAAAAAAGATTACTATCCTTCATACTAATGACGTACATAGTCATATAGATCCTTTTGGGCCTGACCATGCGCGTAATGCAAATAAAGGAGGTGTAGCTAGAAGAGCAACATTAATTGAAGCTGTTCGTCGCGAAAATCCGAATACATTATTATTAGATGCCGGTGATATTTTTCAGGGCACTCCGTATTTTAATTACTATGGAGGTGAGTTAGAGTTTAAGCTGATGAGTATGTTAAAGTACGATGTAGCCACAATTGGAAATCACGACTTTGACAATGGTATAGATGGACTGTATGCTCAACTACCGCATGCAAAATTTGAGTTTGTTTCTGCTAATTATGATTTTAAAAATACAGTTCTAGACACTCATGTAAAGCCCTATAAAATCTTTATTAAAGATGGTATAAAAATAGGTGTGTTTGGATTAGGGGTAGAACTAGATGGGCTAGTAAATAAAGAAATGTACAAAGAGACTGTATATAACAATCCAATAGAGATCGCTCAGGATATGTCAAGAATACTAAAAGACGATGAACAGTGCGATTTAATTATATGTCTATCTCATATTGGATATCATTATAGAAATAATCCGGATAGAGTCTCTGATTTAAATCTAGCTAGAGCTACAAAAGATATTGACCTAATTATTGGCGGGCACACCCATACCTTCTTACCTAAACCAACGATAGAGAAGAATAGTGTTGGTAAAAATGTGCTAGTGAACCAGGTTGGTGCCTACGGATTATACATAGGCAAAATCGATTTTTATTTTGAATCTGGTAAAGAAAAATCTGCCAAGGGTACTACCATAGTCGTTTAAGATAATTGTAAGCATTGCTTTTTTAGGCGTCTAATGTATGAAGTTAACCACATACACAAAACATTATGAAAGCAAATCGTATTATTCTCATTTTAAGGATCACCATCGCTATTATTTTAATACAAACTCTTCGGTTTAAATTTACGGCACACGAGGATAGCGTGTACATCTTTGAAACTGTAGGTTTAGAGCCTTACGGTAGAATCGGAATCGGAATAGTAGAACTTATTGCCGGTATTTTATTGTTGATTCCTCGAACAATATGGCTAGGTGCTTTACTTACTTTAGGTGTAATTGGTGGTGCTATTGTAATGCACTTAACTCAATTAGGAATAGATGTCAAAGGTGACGGTGGCGTTTTATTTTATACTGCAGTAGTTACTTTTATATTAAGCGCTATCATATTATACACTCAAAGAAAAAAAATTCCAATACTCGGAAAGCGTTTTTCTAATTAGCCTCTAGTTGATCCTCATTATAGTTTTTAACTATTTCTTCATGTGTCTTTTGGGATTGAAAGTAAAGAAATAAAAACCCAAGCACCATGAATATGGAATATATAATATTTAGGTTATTAGCATCTGAGATGTAGTAATAAGCTAATTGAATCATTTCTGAGAACATAATAAATATAGACCCTATAAGGAATAACATAGACTTATTATCATTTCTATACATATAACTGATTAGTGCTACAGACAATAACATCATAATAATACCATTGTATGTAAATTCTAAAACATATGACGTCATATCTAGCCCACTTTTAGCTGTAGCAGATATGAGATACACACAGAATACATCCAAAACAATTAAAATAGAAAGAGACACCGGGAATCGAGATACAATTTCCTTTAAATTCATGTGCTGTAATACCTGAATAATTAGAGCTACATATGATGATATAAATAGAATATTTGCCAAATAGTAGCCGATATCTATTAAATTATATGTGATGTCAAAAGACCAACTGATAAAACTAATTAATTGACCTAATATAAAAAGTATTAAAAACAAGGTGAAATACTTCTCCTTCGCTTTCTTCTCTGTGTATTTATAATATATAAATAACAATATAATCAGGCATAATGCAGCTACTCCACTAGCGTAAAGCTCATTTTTAGATATATTTAAAACTAAAAATAATGTAGCCAGAAGTATTAATAATAGTTTTATTACTCTCTGTATCAGCATAATTAATCCCTTATTATGTTGACAAATATAAATAAAAATTACAATTAAACGGTAAAAAATTACTTTTTATCGATTTTTTATGCATTTTTCTGTAAGATTTTACTTAATCATCGTAAGAAAATCCTGCTCAGAGATAATGGAAACACCTAATTTTTCTGCTTTAGCGCGCTTACTTGGTCCCATATTATTTCCTGCCACTAAATAACTTGTTTTAGAAGATACTGAAGATGATACTTTACCACCATTATCCTCAATCAGCTTTTTTAATTCATTTCGAGATACAATTTCAAAAACGCCTGAGACTACAAATATAGAACCCTTAAGCTTCTCCGTTTGATTGGCAAGTTGTTCTTTAGATATTTCTAGCTGCACACCAAAACTCTTAAGTCTTTCAATAATCTGCACATTTTCTTCAGAAGAAAAGAACTCTATTACACTTTCTGCTATACGTTCTCCTATTTCATCAACGAGTGTTAGATCTAGTAGTGAAGCATTCATAAGATTATCTATAGTTTTGTAATGCTTTGCTAATTTTTTAGCTACAGTTTCTCCAACATACCGTATTCCTAGAGCAAAAAGAACACGTTCAAAAGGAATTTGCTGAGAAGCTTCAATGCCTTTGACTAAATTATCAGCACTTTTTTCTGCCATTCGCTCTAAAGGTATCACTTGTTCTACTGTTAGTTCATAAAGGTCAGAATAATTAGAAATAAGCCCTTCAGAAACTAATAACGCTACTGTTTCTCCTCCTAAGCCTTCTATATCCATAGCTTTTCTAGATATATAGTGTTGAATTCTTCCAACGACTTGTGGTTGACAGCCATTATAATTAGGGCAATAATGCTTTGCTTCTCCTTGTGGTCTTATTAATTCAGTACCACATTCGGGACAATGACTGATATATTCAGTAATTTTCAGACCTTCAGCTCTTTTTGACAAATCCACAGCAATGATCTTTGGAATAATCTCTCCTCCCTTCTCAACAAAAACAGTATCTCCCACTCTTACATCTAGTTTTTCTACTTGATCAGCATTATGTAATGAAGCGCGTTTAACAATAGTCCCCGCTAATAAGATTGGTTCAAGATTTGCTACTGGCGTAATAGCGCCTGTTCTTCCTACTTGATATGTAATTTCATTTAATACCGTGGAAACTTGCTCGGCTTTAAATTTGTAGGCCATAGCCCACCTTGGCGCTTTAGCAGTAAAACCAAGTTCATCTTGTTGGTAAAAGCTATTTACTTTTATAACCACACCATCAATCTCATAAGGTAAGTCATGACGATGTTTATCCCAATAAGAAATATAATCTAGGATCTCATCTACAGAATTAACCAACTTAGCCTCATTAGGTACTTTAAATCCCCAGGCTCTGGCTTTCTCTAAACCTTCAAACTGTGTTTTAAAACTTAGGTTTTTGCCTTTTATACTATATAATAAACATTGTAATGGACGCTTAGCCACCTCAGCACTATCTTGAAGTTTCAAACTACCCGAAGCTGTGTTTCTTGGATTTCTGTAAGGTTCTTCATCATTAGCTATACGCTCTTCATTCATTTTTTTAAATCCCTCAAGAGGAAGGATAATTTCTCCTCTGATATCAAAACGCTGTGGGAAATCGCCTTTAAGTGTTAAAGGCACCGTTTTTATCGTCTTAACATTGGTAGTTACTTCATCCCCCTGAACACCATCGCCTCTGGTAACCGCTCTTAATAATTGCCCGTTCTCATATGTTAAATTCATTGAGGCACCATCATACTTTAACTCACATGTATATTGTATATCGCCGTCAACTAATTTTTTTATTCGTTTTTCCCATTCTAGTAAGTCTTCTTTAGAATAAGAGTTGTCTAAAGAATACATACGATGTTCATGAACAACGGTATTAAAATTCTTGGTTACCTCTCCCCCAACTCTTTGTGTTGGAGAGTTAGGGTCGTAGAATTCAGGATGCTGCTCCTCAAGCTCTTGTAATGTCTTGAGCTTCATATCAAAATCATAATCGCTTATGGTTGGATCATCCAACACATAATAATTATAATTATGTTTTCTAAGCTCTGTTCTTAATAACTCTATTTGTTCTTTAACTCCCATTCTAAATTCCTTCTTTATTCAACCATTTTGGAGCGGGTAATGGTTTATAATTTTTCATTTTATCTAGTAACCCTTCTATGGTGTTATCTACTACAACTGCATCTAAATTTTGCTGCTTTAAAAACCCTCGGTCTACCATTGTTTTACATTGTAATAAAAGTGCGTCATAATAACCATTGGTATTTAATATACCTATAGGTTTAGTATGTAATCCTAATTGTCCCCAGGTCGTAATTTCAAAAAACTCATCCATGGTTCCAAAGCCTCCGGGAATAATCATAAAACCATCACTTTTTTCATACATAGTAACTTTTCGATCATGCATATTTTGAGTGACTATAAGCTCTGTTAAATGGTCATTAACTATTTCCTTGGTTCTTAAAAAGCTTGGAATAACACCAATGGTTTTACCACCATGGTCTACTACTTCTTTTGCGACAATACCCATTATTCCGATTTTAGCGGCGCCGTATACCAGAGTTATTTCACTATTAGCCAAGAGTTTTCCCAGGCGCTTAGCTTCTTCAATAATAATAGGGTCATTACCTTCGCTGCTACCGCAGAATACAGAAATAGAGTTCATTATATCTTTGTGGCTTTTATTATTCTATCCCTCCCAGAGAGATCTTTTTTTAATTCAATATTTATATATGTATAAGACTTTAGCAAGTCTATCATCTGCTCTCCAAGATACTCGTTAATTTCAAAATACAAGTACCCTCCTGTCATCAAATTATTAACACAAAACTTACAAATTGCATCATAAAATACTAGAGGGTCATCATCTTCTACAAACAATGCTAAATGCGGCTCATTATCAGTTACATTGCTCTTCATTTCCCTTTTTTCTTTATTCCTGACATATGGAGGATTTGATACAACAATATTAAATTGAGGATAATCATTCTTATTATTTAGTATGTCGGTCTCACTAAAATTGACTTCAACATTATTCAATTCCGCATTTTCAGTAGCTACTTTAAGTGCATCTCTGCTAACGTCTATAGCATATACTGACGCATTAGTGATATTTTTAGCTAATGTTATTGCAATGCATCCACTTCCGGTGCCTATATCCATTATGTTCAATTCCTGATTCTTATCGGAATTTTTGACATCCTCAATAATCCAATCCACTAACTCTTCAGTTTCAGGTCTTGGAATCAACACACTTTCATTTACATTAAAGCTTAATCCATAAAAGAAGGTATTCCCAATTACATATTGAATAGGTTTTTCTTTTTTAAGCGCATCAAGCGCTTTAAATATTGGCTCTTGTTCTTCTTTGATTATAGAAAAGTCTGGTTGAATCGCTAGGTGAATTCTAGGAAGTTTATAATAATGCTCTATAAGAATGAAGAAAAAACTATCAACTTCATTAGCTCCATATATTGTGTCTAATTCTTTGTGAAAAATGTGTTGTATATCTTTTAACCTCAAGTCCTAAAGATTTTTTATCATCCAAACTGTACACGAGTAATGCCCTGTATCTCCCATAGGGCCTTCTATACCTTCAAAACCAAATTTCCTGTATAACTTCCTTGCATCATCCATATAAGGCATTGTCTCTAAATAGCATTGGTCATATCCTTCTGCCTTAGCAAAATCTAAGCATTTAGACATCATTGCACTTCCTATACCCTTGCCTCTAGCTTCAGGAAGGAAATACATTTTTTGTAGTTCACATACATTGCCTTCATAATTATCTAAAGGTGAAATTCCTGCTCCTCCAATAACAGCATTTCCTTTTTCAACAACGAAATAAACCTTACGATCTTCATCATAGGTTTCTGTCATGCAATCTAATGTTACATCCTCATAGGCAGTACCAACTTTAGGTACACCAAATTCGATTAAAACAGAGCGAATTGCAGCAGCAATTTTCGGATCATCCTCAGAAGTAATTTCTCGTATTACAATATTATCTTTACTCACGCTATTGTCTTATTTTTACATCATAAAAAATTGGATGTGAAGATACGTATAAATTTAATGAAGGATTTCTATTTAATAACTATAATTTGCTTCATTTTTCTTTGTACTCAAAGCTGTTCTGTAAGTGAAGAACCAGAGTACAAAGGTATTGAATCTATTAAAGTTATTGACGCTGACTTAAAGTCCGTAACCATCAGTGCTGATGCTGTTTTCTATAATCCTAATGATGTTGGCGGACATCTTAATACCGATGAAGTGTTTGTGTATATAAATGAAGTAAAGATTGCCAGATTATCTACTGAAAGATTCCGTGTTCCCAGCAAAGAAAATTTCAATGTCCCACTTATCGTTACAATTTCTACAGATCGTATTATAGACAAAAAAAGTCTTGGCGGATTGTTAGGGAGTTTGGTTTCTCAGAAAGTTGATATTCAATATAAAGGAGAAATAAAATATAATGTCTTGGGGTATTCTTCATCATACCTTGTCGATGAAACAAAAACCCTCAAAATCAAAATATAACTTGAGTGTTGACGAATTATATATGGAGCGTTGTCTGCAGCTTGGCAGAAATGGACTAGGCACTACTAGACCTAATCCCATGGTAGGTGCTATAATTGTTAAAGACGGCGAAATAATTGGAGAGGGTTTTACTAAACCCTATGGCAGTTCTCATGCTGAAGTTATTGCTATTAATAGTGTTAAAGACAAAACAGCCTTAAAGCATTCTACATTATATGTCACTCTTGAGCCTTGTAGTCATTATGGAAAAACGCCACCATGCAGTGATCTTATAATAGAGCATAACATTCCAAGAGTAGTCATTGGTTGTGTTGATGACAATCCGGAAGTATCTGGTCGAGGAGTAAAAAAGCTAAACGATAATGGATGTGATGTCACTGTAGGTGTATTAGAAAGCGCTTGTAAGAGACACCATAAACGCTTTTTTACTTATCATAATAAAAAACGCCCATACATTATATTAAAATGGGCTCAAAGCAGTGACGGGTTTATAGCACCAAAAGAAAAATCTACCCAAGCACCTGTTTGGATAACCAATTCATATTCTAGGCAATTAGTTCATAAATGGCGAGCAGAAGAACAAGCCATATTAGTAGGAACAAATACTGTGATAGAGGATAATCCAAGTCTAACTGTAAGGGACTGGAAAGGTGAGAATCCCATTCGGATTGTATTGGATAAAGATACTACGTTAGACAAAGAATTACAGGTGTTTAATTCTGAAGCGAAAACTTTATCTATTAC
This sequence comes from Winogradskyella sp., assembly GCA_965230605.1. GTDB lineage: Bacteria > Bacteroidota > Bacteroidia > Flavobacteriales > Flavobacteriaceae > CBDDLD01. The sequence continues at coordinate 2,080,976 of CBDDLD010000004.1, forward strand.
GCAGTCTGATATAGACTATGAAGCGCCTATAGCACAACAGATTTGTACCTTATTGTACGACGCTCATATCAATTCTGTAATCATTGAAGGTGGTGCAAAAACACTTGAGGCATTCATCAATGAGGGGTTATGGGATGAAGCCAGAATTTTTTACGGCAGTATCAAATTCCATGATGGAGTTAAAGCTCCAGATTTGAATGAAGTAGCAAATTCAGAGTTCGAATTAAAAGGTGATTTGTTGAAAATATTTAATAATGGTTGATACTTTAATTTTTGATTTTGGAGACGTATTCATAAACCTAGATAAGTCTGGGGCTATGGCTAATGCTCTTAATCTTTTTCAAATGGAAACTTTTGAAGAGGATATGATTGCTACCAACATACAATATGAAGTTGGTGAAATCAGTACTGAAGATTTCATAGCATTCTATACCAATAAGTTTAAGCATTTAACTGAAGAAGCTATTATAAATGCTTGGAATTTTATTATTAAGGATTTCCCCAAGTATAGATTAGATTTTATACAAAGTATTAGAAATAAAGAGATTTACAAATGCATACTGTTAAGTAATACCAACAGCTTACATATTGATTTTATAAAGACTAATGTTTCTTTTTATGATGCTTTTAAAAATTGCTTTGATGCTTTTTACTTATCACACGAAATCCATTTAAGAAAACCCAATGAAGATATCTTCAAGTTCGTAATAGACACACATCAATTAAAACCTGAAGAATGTCTTTTTATTGATGATACTAGTGAAAATACAGAGACAGCAAAAGCATTGGGATTGCATGTCTGGAATATTGACGAAACTAAAGAGGATGTTATACACCTATTTGAAACACAATCGCATTTATTTTAATCTAAAGATTGTATAACTAAAAACCTATTGACTCATAAAGACACATATAAAACTATTGTAAACCCTTCAGAACAAGTTCTATTCAAGGATAAGAATAGTAAATTTTATGGTTGTGCTTTTCCAGTTTCTAATGAAGATCAAGTAAAGCTAATTCTGCAAGACTTAAAGAAGAAACACTATGCTGCGAGACATTGGTGCTATGCTTATCAAATTGGCTCTGAAATATTAAAGTATAGAGCCAACGATGATGGCGAGCCCAACAATAGTGCAGGTATGCCAATATATGGTCAAATTCAATCTTTTGAGCTCACCAATGTATTGGTAGTAGTTGTAAGGTATTTTGGAGGCGTAAAACTTGGTGTAGGTGGTTTAATAAATGCCTACAGAACAGCAGCTCAAATGGCAATTTCAGAAGCTGAAATTATAGAACGGACAATTGATAAACATTTTACAATTGCATTTAATTATAATCAGATGAATGTGGCAATGCGAATTATAAAAGAAAAGCAACTCAAAGTGGTATCTCAAAAATTAGAACAATCTTGTTTGTTAGAAATTTCTGTCAGAAAAGGTAATGCTAATCAAATATTTAGCATTTTTGACAATATTCACGGAATTACAATAAGTGAATTATAACGAATAATTTTGCAGTTTATCTAAAAGATATTTTGGACATCTTCTAGGTTTTTTGGAATTCATGTCAATAAAAGCCAACGTAGTATTTCCTGTGGCAAGTAAATTGTTATTCTCATCTAATAATTCGTAATCAAATTCGATAGATGCAGTAGGCATTTTTTTTAATTTGGTTTTTACTTTAAGAACGTCATCATAACAGGCTGAACTTTTGTAATTTATATGTAAAGAGATTACAGGCAGCATCACGCCTTCAGCTTCCATAGATTTGTAGGTTATTCCAAATTGTCTAAGCCACTCCGTTCTTCCAACTTCGAAATATTGAGCATAATTTGCATGGTACACAACACCCATTTGATCAGTCTCCCCGTAACGAACTCGTATTGTAGTTTCATTAAAATTCATAAATTGAGGCCGATTTTAAGAAAAAATTTGTAATTTCATTCGGATTTAAACATGGTGAAAAAATTCTAAAAATTCAATAAAATTTGATTTTTTTTTTAAGAATTTTGTTCACATATTTGTCTCGTTAAAATCAACTAAGAGATACCAACCATCTCTTTTTTTTTGCTAATCAACTAACAATAAAATTAACTTTTTAAGAATGGATGTAACTGCGCAATCGGTCTGGGGAAATTGTCTAGCGTTTATAAAAGATAATATACAGCCACAAGCCTACAAAACATGGTTTGAACCGATCGCAGCAGTAAAACTTTCTAATAATGCACTGAGCATCCAAGTCCCTAGTAAATTTTTCTACGAATGGTTAGAGGAGCACTATGTGAAAATTCTAAAAGTTGCCCTAACTAAAGAGTTAGGAGAAAGTGCCAAATTGGTGTACATCATTAAGATGGAAAACACCTATGGTAATAAGCAACCATTTACAGAACGAATTCCAAGTTCAAATCGAAGTGCTGTAAAATCTCAGGATGTTGATGTTCCTATGAACAATAAAAGTCCTGAGCTTAAAAATCCTTTCATCATTCCAGGAATTAGAAATGTAAAAATTGAATCTCAACTCAATCCTAATTATAATTTTGAAAATTTCCTAGAAGGCGACTCCAATCGATTGGCTAGAAACGCTGGAATTGCAGTGGCAAATAAACCAGGTGGTACATCTTTTAATCCTTTATTAATTTTTGGTGGTGTTGGTTTAGGAAAAACGCATTTAGCACACGCTATTGGTGTAGATATAAAAGATAAGTATCCAGAAAAAACAGTACTTTATATTTCTGCTGAAAAGTTTACTCAACAATATATAGATTCTGTAAAGAAAAATAATCGTAACGATTTTATCCATTTCTATCAGATCATAGATGTACTTATTATTGATGATGTCCAATTTTTCTCTGGTAAAACCGGAACTCAAGATGTTTTCTTCCATATATTTAATCACTTACATCAAAATGGTAAGCAAGTCATTTTAACTAGCGATAAGGCTCCGGTTGATATGCAGGATATTGAACAGCGCTTACTATCTAGATTCAAATGGGGACTTTCTGCTGAACTGCAAAGCCCAGATTTTGAAACCAGAGTTTCTATATTAAAAAATAAGCTCTACAGAGATGGTGTTGAAATGCCGGAGGATATTATTGAGTATGTAGCTAAAAATATTAAGACTAATGTAAGAGAGCTAGAAGGTGCTATCATCTCATTAATTGCTCAATCTTCTTTCAATAAAAAAGAAATTACTTTAGGTTTAGCTAAAGACATTGTTGAGAAGTTCGTTAAGAACACTAAACGTGAAGTTTCAATTGACTATATCCAAAAGGTAGTTTCAGACTATTTCCAGATGGATGTAAACACATTACAATCAAAAACCAGAAAACGTCACATTGTTCAAGCCAGACAACTAGCCATGTTCTTCGCAAAAAAATACACAAAGGCTTCTTTAGCCAGCATTGGATCTCAGATTGGTCAACGCGATCATGCGACGGTACTTCATGCATGCAAAACAGTTGACAACCTATCTTCTACTGATAAGCAGTTTAGAAAATATGTAGAAGACCTTTCTAAAAAGCTTTCATTATAATAAAATAGTAATGACGAGAATATTAATGGTGTGCCTCGGTAATATTTGTCGCTCACCACTAGCCCATGGCATCTTAGAATCTATGCTATCAGATTCCTATTATGTGGACTCTGCCGGTACAGCTGCTTACCATATCGGCAATTCTCCAGACCACCGATCTATAAAAGTAGCCCAGTTAAACGGAATAGATATAAGTCATCAACGGGCACGTCAATTCTCAACAAATGATTTTAAGGATTTTGATTTGATCTATGCCATGGATCAATCCAATTACAATTCCATCATCAGATTGGCGAATAAAAATGAAGATATCGCCAAGGTAAAATTAATATTAGAAGAACATAAAACCATCGACAATAAAAATGTCCCCGATCCTTATTATGGCGACATTGAAGACTTCAAATATATTTATGAACTTCTTCATAAAACATGCTCTATTATCAGAGAAAAACTACAATAACTGCATTTCATCTTATTTTTTTGTATTTTAGAGACACAAATCTCTACTGTTTAGATTAATCGCTATGAAAAAGTTTACTATGTTATTGTTATGCATAACTGTGTATACGCACAATTATGCCCAGGATTTAGAACTTCAACTCTTTGCAACAGGATTAGATCAACCGGTAAATATTAAACATGCCGGAGACAATCGTTTATTTGTTGTTGAGCAAGACGGACGCATTCGTATCGTTGCTGCAGACGGTACTGTACAAACTCAACCTTTTTTAGATATAAATACTAGAGTAGTTAATCTTGGAGGTATTGGCGATGAAAGAGGTCTCCTTGGCTTAGCCTTTCACCCGGATTACATCACTAATGGTTTCTTCTATGTGAACTACATTAATAATAGTGGAAATACTGTTATTTCTAGGTTCAGTAGAGATGCCGTTAATTTTTCTTTAGCTGATCCGAGTTCCGAGTTAATTATAATGACCATTGTGCAACCTGCAGGAAATCATAACGGAGGCGATATGGCTTTTGGTTCTGACGGTTATTTGTATATAGCCGTTGGTGATGGTGGATTTGGAGGGGACCCTGATGACAGGTCTCAAGATCTAGGAGACATCCTTGGCAAAATGCTAAGAATTGATGTAGACAATCCTAGCAACGGTAATAATTATGGTATACCAGCTAGCAATCCATTTGCTTCTAACCCTTTAGCATTAGACGAGATATGGGCTTATGGATTGAGAAATCCATGGAAGTTTTCATTTGATAGACTCAACAATGATTTATGGATTGCCGATGTAGGTCAAGGACAGAAAGAAGAAATGAATAGAGTGCCTTTTAATGAATCTGGCCAGAATTATGGGTGGCGTTGTTATGAAGGTAATTCAACATTTAATACTACAGGATGTCCATCAGCTGCTACATTGACTTTCCCTGTTGCAGAATATGATCATTTTAATGATGGTTTATTTAAATGTTCTATTACTGGCGGGTATAGATATAGAGGTAGTGATTATGCCAATTTCGAAGGATTATACTTCTTTGCCGATTATTGCAGTGATGAAATAGGATATCTTACACCAAATGGAAGTACTTGGGATATTACCTTTGAACAATTCTCTGGAAATGGATGGACAGCTTTTGGAGAAGATCTCTCTGGTGAATTATACATAGCCGGGATTAGCTCTGGTCAAATATTTAAACTTATTGATGCTTCTTTAAGTGTAGGAGAAGAATCACTTTCTAATATCTCAATTTTTCCAAATCCGGCAAGTTCAGAATTAAATATAAACTCTGACACTAACAACTTATTGGCGTTAAAAACCATAAATATTTACAATACATTAGGTAAACGCGTAAAAACAATTTCACCTGAAAGCTCTGGAAATTTAACCATAGATATTAGTGATTTAGCCAGTGGTTTATATATCTTAGAGTTGAATTCTAACTCAGGAGAGCAACAAACCCGAAAACTGGTAATTAACTAATGTCCGAAGAAAAAGGCAAACTCTATCTCATTCCGACACGTTTAGGAGACAACCCTCCTTTAGAAGTATTACCAATATCAATAAAAAAGGTATTGGAAATGCTTAACTATTATATTGTTGAAAATGAAAAAACAGCACGCCGTTTTATAAAGCGTGTTACCCCTGGCAAATCACAGTCATCTCTTAAATTAAAAACATTAAATAAATATACCGATCCTTCAGAGTTGAATTCCTACTTAGATCCATGTACTGAAGGCATATCTATTGGATTACTATCTGAGGCAGGTTGCCCCGCAATTGCTGATCCTGGATCGGAGATTGTGAAAATTGCGCATCAAAAGGATATTAGAGTTATTCCAATTGTTGGCCCTTCATCTATAATACTTGCACTGATGAGTTCAGGAATGAATGGACAAAACTTTGCTTTTAATGGTTATCTCCCTATAGATAAAGTAGAGAGAAAACAGGCAGTAAAAGCTCTAGAAAAACGCTCTTTAGAGTATAATCAATCTCAAATATGTATAGAAACACCTTATCGGAATAATAAACTTCTACAAGACCTCAGTAATATACTTCACCCAAATACACGCCTATGTGTTGCATGTGATCTTACACTACCAACAGAGTACATTAAAACAAAGCCGGCTAGGGATTGGAAATCCAATAATGAGGACTTTCACAAAAGACCTGCAATATTTATAATACAAAAAGATTAATTGATTAGATTCTAGCTTTCGCTTTCTTGTTTGGTGTCACAAAAGATGTATCATAACCAGAGAAGCGTTTCATATAATAACTTACTGTAGTTCCAAAGCCATCAGCAAAATTATTTTGACCGTAGCTTCTTAAAAACTTTTTTACACTTCCAGGCCCAGCCAAGTGTGCTGCCGCTAAAATACCTGATTCAGTAACTTCAACACCACTTATATTTTTACCAACAAAGCGTTTTATATCTCGTCTAAGTATCCATTTATTACGTTCAGCATTGGCTAAAAAAGCCTTCTCTTGAAGCTCTGGGTTATATAAGAATTGATTAGGGTTATATATACCAATCATTTTTAAGGTCTCAGCACCAAATTGATACTTCCCTAAATATCCATATGTGTTGACAGTAAAATAATTACCACGAGATTCTTTAAAAGCTAATGCTTCCTTAAACCCTTCAAATGATTTTCCTAAATGAAGTGAGAACACATTATGAGATTCCGTTGCATCTTCTTCTAGCATAGCCAAATCTGCATTAACCGTATAATCGAGTTCTAATCCATCAGTAGAATACGCTTTAGGGTCTAAATTAGAATTAGGATATAAAGCCAATGCAATCACAAAACAGATCGCAAAAGGAACAAAGAAATTTTGTACAATATTTGTCTTCATAACACTTAAATTTTTGAAAGCTTTTTAACTTTTTCAAAGCTTACTCAAATTCGGGTGCAAATATACGCATTTTTCTTTTCTTTTGAAAATCAAGATGTTAAAGGTTGTTAACACTCTCTAAAAGTAGATATAATGCCACTTTACGCGCCCTTCGCTATTTACCTCAAAAGTAGGTGCAGGTACCTTTATAACGTTAATTACGTCGAATATAGTTTTCAGGACACGAGATTTTGTTCTAATTTTAGTGAAGTCCACATCTAAGCTTAAGTAGTATTGACGTCTTCTATTTTGGTTAGGGAAATCTAAATTATTGCCTCGCCCTGTGAGCACACCATCTGCGCCATAGCCAAAGGCAATATTCAACCAATTAGGAATGCTATTACTTTTAACAAAAGAATTTACATTAGCGCTCAACCAATAGGTCTGTCCATTATAATCTTTAAGCAGTTCTTCATAAAAACCATCTCCGAGCTTCTCAGGATTTAGTTCAGCATATGGTGATGAATTATATGAAAACTTTAACGTAATGCGTTGTTCGTCCCAAATCAGCTCCTGCCCCACATATAGTCCGGTTCCGATAACATTTGAAGCCATATCACTCCAAGAAAAGCCCCATTCCGCAGAAAATCCGTCTAAAACCTCAACAGCAGTTAAAAACGTAAGTCCTAATGTTGCGCCATACAGTAATTGGTCTTTTTTACTAACTCCAGACCATTGCAGAAGATTTGCACCAACCCTACCAATATGATATGACGAATATATATGTCCCATCTTATCCATCTGTAGCCATTCGTCACTATCATTAGTTATTTGAAAGTTTGAACGCTCAAAGTCACTATACCACAATTGATCCAAAGCTATAAGAGAAACTGTACCCAGTGTAGCTTCAGTAATAATAACAGCATTTCTTCTCGATACGTTAAGCGTATCACTAGGTTTCAAAAATTCATCAATCTTTGCTTGACCTTTGATACTGAGAATTGAGAAGAAAAAAAGACCACAATATATTATAATGGATTTCATTTTCGGCTATTTCCTTATGCCTTGACTATTTAAATAACGTTGGTATGCTCTGGCATTCACATTATGCTGTTGCAATGTCTTAGCAAACCTATGATACCCTAAACGTTTAGGGTCAGCAGCAAAGTATAAATAACTATGCTTTTCATGGTTTAAGACTGCTTTAATTGCTGACATATCAGGCATAGTAACCAACCCTGGTGGAAGCCCTGCATACTTATATGTATTATAGGGAGAGTCTATCTCTTTGTGTACATTAAGTACTCTACGTATGATCGTATTCTTATATTTTGGTAATTGATATGCTGCAAATTTAATCGTTGGGTCAGCCTGAAGTGGCATCCCTATTCTTAAGCGATTAATGTAGACTCCAGCAATTCGAGATTGCTCATCTTTCTTCTTAGACTCTTCATAAACAATAGACGCCAATGCCATTACCCTATTTGGTGTAAGGTTTACTGATTTTGCCTTGGCTATTCGATCTTCAGTCCAGAATTTTTTATACTCATTCAGCATTTTTGATCTAAAGTCTTCAGCTGAGCTATTCCAGAAAAAATCATAGCTATTAGGTAAATACATGCCTAGAGCTGTAGCTTTATTAAACCCATTTTTAAGTAAAAATGTAGTGTCTTTCATGGCTGTTAATAAAGACAAGCTATCTACCTCTAATTGTTTACTTATACGCCCAGCAAGGCTTTCTAAACTATTTTGATTATTAAAAGAAACTCGTACCGCAACATTATTACTTCTAATAGAGTTAATAATTTCATTATTGTTCATTCCTTTTTTAATTACAAAACGTCCAGACTTAATATTAGTAGTATATTTTTTTTGTTTTGCTAGTGCATCAAAGCTCCCTATATCTTGTAACAAAGGCTCTAATTGTTTTCTGACATCATCGTACCTAGAGTTAGTAGGAATATAAATGTATTTGCTTTCCTCTTCAAAACTAGTGTTTGGGTGAAACATTGCGCCATAAATGAAATAAGCTATAACACCCATTATTACTAGGCCTAGAAGGGCAATTCCCCAAAGAATTTTTTTAATGTACATCTGTAGTTATAAGTTGTAATAAATATTCGTTTTCAAACTTTTCTCCATTGTAAGTCCAATCGTTCTTTAATCCTACAATCTGAAATCCTAATCCTGTAAATAATTTTAGACTGGCTTCATTAGATTCAGATATGTTGCAGTACAACTGATGCAACTGAAGCGTTTTAATGCTATATCCTATTAATAACGTTAAAGCTGCCTTACCTATTCCCTTACCTTTATTTTTTTCTTCTTTTATGATAATACCAATTCCAGCTCTCTTGTTTTTAAAATCAAAATCGAAAATATCAATAAGACCCAGAGGTTTATCATTATAATCAGAAATCACCAGCCGCAACTGCTTTACTTCATAGATGTCTTTATGAGACTGCTTTAAATACTGTTTGAGGATATATTTTGAATAAGGAACTTGTGTGTGACTCAACTCCCATATACTTTCATCATTTTCTATACTATGAATAAAATCAAGGTCTTCAGGCTCTAATGCCCTTAAGTATATCTTTTCTCCTTTAAGCGTCATGATATCTCTCCTTTAAATACCTGGGTTGCCTTGCCTATTAGCCATATGGACTTATATCCTTTGTCGTTCTGCTCAAATGCAACCTCTAGAACCCCTCCTGGAGTAGACAGCTTCACTTTATTGCTTTCCGTTTTTCCTAATCTGTGCATTGCCAGCGCTACAGCAGTTACTCCTGTACCACAAGAAAGTGTCTCATTTTCAACACCTCTTTCGTATGTTCTTACTGAAAACGTATCGCTCCCATTGGCTTCAACAAAATTCACATTAGCACCAGCCTTACCATATGGTTCTCCATAACGAATTTTTGAGCCCAGTTTTTTCACATCCAAAGTCTCTAAACCACTCATTAATTGGACATGATGTGGAGAACCTGTATCCAAAAACAAATAATTAGAGTACTCTTCTATATCATGAACAGGTTGCATTTTTAGTTGTACTACATCATCATTGATGTAAGCTTTGTGTTCGCCATCAATAGCTTCAAATGCTGCTTCATTATTAATAATCTCTAAGTATTTAGCAAAAGCAACAATACATCGTCCCCCATTACCACACATACTGCTCTCATTTCCATCAGCATTAAAATATACCATCTTAAAATCTAAAGAAGGATGATTTTCTAAAAGGATTAAACCATCAGCACCTATGCCAAATCGTCTGTCGCATAATTCTGCAATAAAGTTGGTATCATTATTGTTGAAAATACGTTGACGATTATCAATAATAATAAAGTCATTTCCTGTGCCCTGATATTTAAAAAACTCTATAGCCATAGCAAAGGCAAATATATGAATATTATAGGGTATATAGTGCTGTTAAATCATAGTTAAAGTTGATTTTACAGATCAATAAATATTTAATTTTAATCGTTACAATAGTTAAACTTAAAACTGAAAAATATGAAGAAGATTTTGTTACTAGTATGCGTTTCGGCATTAGGTGGTCTATTAACATTAGGAGGCTACAAATTATTCATAGAGGAAGATTCGATACAAGTTGTAGAAGACACTCAACCTCAATTCCCATTGTATGTACCAACAAATAATTCAACGACCGTTGGGAGTGCAGATGCTATACCAAGCTTTGAATCTGCAGCAGAGAAGACGATAGATGCTGTAGTGCATGTGAAGAACACAGCCATAGTAACTGCTCCTACTTCGCTACAAGATTTATTTTGGGGAAAACGTTCGCAACGTGCTCAAGTAGGTACAGGTAGTGGTGTTATTATATCCCCTGGAGGACATATCATCACAAATAACCATGTGATAGCCGGAGCAAGAGATATAAGTATCACTTTAAATAATAATAAAAATTATACTGCTGAACTTATAGGAACAGATCCCGATACCGATATTGCACTCTTAAAAATTGAAGCCGATGAAGAATTACCATACATAACGTTTGGTGATTCAGATAACGCAAAAATTGGAGAGTGGGTATTAGCTGTCGGTAATCCATTTAACTTAACATCTACTGTTACTGCCGGAATAATAAGTGCTAAAGCAAGAGATCTTTCCGGACAATCAGAGCAATCGTTTATTCAAACAGATGCAGCGGTTAACCCAGGAAACTCTGGTGGAGCACTTGTTAATACAAGTGGAGAATTAATAGGAATTAACACCGCTATATCCTCACAAACCGGAACTTATGTAGGCTATTCTTTCGCAGTACCAAGTAATATAGCTAGAAAGATTGTCAATGACATTATGGAATATGGCAATGTACAAAATGGTATTCTTGGTGTTGTTGGTGGCACTTTAAACAGTAGAGCTGCAGAAGAACTAAACATTAGTACAACTGAAGGGTTTTATGTTAGCGAAGTTGAAAAAGACACCGGGGCAGATAAAGCAGGTATAAAGTCTGGTGATATCATCAAAAAGTTAGACAATATAGAAATCTCTAAATTCTCTGATCTCAAAGGATATTTAAAAACTAAAAATCCTGATGATATTATTAATGTAACCATATTAAGAGATGGAGACGAAAAAATTGTACCGGTCACATTATTAAAAAATACAACCTACAGAATAGATACTATTGGTACAGTTAAAAATGCTACAAAAGCAGATTTAAAAAAGTATGGTGCTGATAACGGTATAAAGATTTCTAGACTAAATGAAAATTACAGCAATTATTGGAACAAAAATGGTGTGGAAGAAGGCAGTATAATTACTGCTATAAATGGAAAAGATATATATAGCGTAGAAGATGCACAGAGTATTTTAAAGCGTCGATCTTCTAAAGAACCTTTGCAGATAGAAGTCATTAATACTTCAGGAGAAAAAGTCGTATATAATTTTAGATAACTAGATAATTACTATCTGTTGAAATCCCCTTTAGAGAAATCTTCTTTAAAGGGGATTTTATTTTTTAAAAACGCTACGAAAACGTTTGAAATATATTATTTTTGCGCCAAATTTTAAAAACTAAACATCACAACTAATGAGTTTTAACGGAACTTACGAAAAGGAATTAGCATTTCAAGCTGATCGTAGAAGAGCTACGGTTGAATTTATAAAGACTGTAAGCGATCTTTGGTATGATAAATCCATAGAACTGGTATTATTTAGAAATCAACTTATAGATAGAACTGTAAGCGAAATTCTAAATTTACACGAATATGCTGTTGAGTTTGTACAAAAGCCTATTTCTATTTTCGATTCTGTAGAAATAGCTAAGGCAATAAACGCTCTAGATTTACCTCCGGCAAAATTAGATATTGGTAAACTGACGTATGAATACCACTTAGAAGATCAGAAGTTTGCAAATGCTACTGCTTTTGTCGCTGACAAATTAAGTGATGCTACAGATAATGATAAAATTACACCTAAGGATGTTGTTTTGTATGGTTTTGGTCGCATCGGTCGTTTATTAGCCAGAGAGCTAATGACAAGAACCGGTAAAGGAAATCAGTTACGTCTTAGAGCTATTGTTACAAGAGGTGCTATTAATGAAACGGTTTTAGAAAAGAGAGCATCATTATTAAGAAATGATTCTGTTCATGGTGATTTTTCAGGTACAGTTACTACAGATATTAACAATCAGGCATTAATAATCAATGGTACAACAGTAAATGTGATATCAGCTAATGCTCCAGAAGATATAGACTACACGCAATACGGTATTGATAATGCTTTAATTATAGATAATACGGGTGCTTTTAGAGATGAAGAAGCTTTAGGCAGACATCTAAAAGCTAAAGGTGCTGAGAAAGTATTACTTACTGCTCCTGGCAAAGGAGTTCCTAATATCGTTCATGGGGTAAATCATTTAGAGAATAATCCTGATGAGATTAATATTTTTTCAGCAGCCTCATGTACAACCAATGCGATCACGCCAATACTAAAAGCTGTTGAAGACACTTTTGGTATAAAGAGTGGTCACTTAGAAACTATTCATGCATACACCAATGACCAGAATTTAGTGGATAACTTCCATAAAAAGTACAGAAGAGGTCGTGCAGCAGCATTAAATATGGTCATCACAGAAACCGGAGCCGGTAAAGCAGTGAGCAAGGCATTACCTGCACTAGAAGGTAAATTAACATCAAATGCCATTAGAGTTCCTGTTCCAAATGGATCTTTAGCCATTCTTAACCTTGAGTTGGAGAAAGAAACTTCAACGGAAAGCATGAATACAATAATGAAAAAATATGCTTTAGAAGGCAATCTTGTTGAGCAGATAAAATATGAAATGAGTGACGAATTAGTGTCTAGTGATATTGTAGGTAGCTCTGCACCTTCTATATATGACAGTAAGGCAACTATTGTAAGAACGGATGGTAAAAATGCTATTCTATATGTATGGTATGATAATGAGTATGGTTACAGCCATCAAGTAATCCGATTAGCTAAATACATTTCTAAAGTAAGACGCTACACATATTATTAATGGATAAAATCCAAAATATGTTTTTAGATCGTATATGTAATAGCCTCACTAATATGTGAGGCTATTCGTTTAAAGTTATTATATTGTCACAGAGTTAACCTAACAAACTTAAACCAACTGCACATGAAACGCTTAGTTAGCATTACAGCTATTGTAATATTTGCAATTTCGCTATCGGTAAATGCCCAGCAACAAAATCAGACTGAACAACTGTCGCTTGATTCAGGAACTATAGATAATCAATTTGACTATGTTATTACTAAATCTAGTCGATGGCGTGATGAAAAAGGCCGTGTCTATAAAGTGGTGAGACAAAATTGGTTAACCACTCTAAAACAACATACTCTAGATTCTTTAAATGCTGTTCATAAAGATCTCACTAATACACAAGCTATTGTAGATAGTCATGCATCAGAAATAAGCACTCTAAAAGCTAATCTAACGAGTACGCAAAATACATTAACTGCAACCAACGAAGAAAAAGATAGTATGGCCTTCTTCGGTTTGTTAATGAGTAAAACTGGATATAACTCTCTTATGTGGGGTATCATTGCAGCACTATTAGCGCTGCTATTCTTTTTTATTTTTAAATTCAAAAACAGCAATAGCATCACCAAATCAGCTAATCTAAAACTCACTGAGCTTGAAGAAGAGTTTGATGAACACAGACGTACAGCACTAGAACGTGAACAAAAAGTAAGGCGTCAATTACAAGATGAAATTAACAAGCAAAAGAACGCTTAAAATAATTTGAAAGTAAAGCATTAAAATCCGTAATTTTCGTTACGGATTTTTTTATGAAAATACATCGCGCAAATACTACTCATCTTAATGACCTTGCTCCTCTGTTTGATGGATACAGAATGTTCTATAAGCAATTGTCTGACCTAGATGGAGCAACCGATTTTTTAAAACATCGTATTGAACAAAATGACTCAGTCATTTACATTGCATATATAGATGGTATCCCAGTTGGATTCACACAACTCTATCCTTTATTATCATCTGTTTCTATGGAACCTATGTATTTATTAAATGATCTATACGTACATCACAACTATAGAGGCAAAGGTATTGGTGAAGCACTAATAAATAAAGCAAAACAGCTTTGTGCAGAAGAACAACAGAAAGGTCTAGCCATACAAACGGCTTTTGACAACCCGGCACAAAACTTATACCAACGATTAGGTTTTATGAAAGATACTGATCTACATTTCTTCTGGCACAATAAAAAATAGTGTTCTTTTTTGCATCTTTGCAAAATGCGAATAGATATCATAACCGTTTTACCAGAACTTCTTAAGAGTCCGTTTGAAGCCTCTATATTAAAGCGTGCCATTGAAGCTGGTCTTGTAGAAGTTCATATGCACAATCTTAGAGATTACACTACAGATAACTATAAATCGGTAGATGATTACCAATTTGGTGGCGGAGCAGGAATGGTAATGATGATTGAGCCCATAGATAAATGCATTTCTGAGCTTAAGGAAAGTCGCGATTATGACGAGATCATCTATATGACACCAGATGGTGAAACATTAGATCAAGGTATTGCTAATCACTTATCATTAAAGAAAAATATCATTATACTTTGTGGACATTATAAAGGCGTGGACCAACGCGTCAGAGATACTTTTATAACAAAGGAAATATCCATAGGTGACTTTGTATTGTCCGGAGGAGAGTTAGGAGCAGCTGTTCTGTGTGATGCCATTATTCGGCTCATTCCTGGAGTACTAGGCAACGAAACTTCTGCATTGACAGACTCTTTCCAAGATAATCTTCTAGCACCTCCAATATATACCAGGCCTAGAGAGTATAAAGGCATGAAAGTCCCAGAAATTTTATTCAGTGGTAATTTTCCTGAGATTGAGAAGTGGAGAGAGGAGCAAGCCTATAAACGCACAAAAGAAAGGCGTCCGGATTTACTGGATGAATAATTTTAACTTTCTCATTGCCTATTATCAATTAATAATTATCTTTGCAGCCAATTTTAGATTAACCTCTGGCGAGAATCGTGAATGTTAATTTGGATTAACTTTAAAATAAAAGAAAATGAATTCTTTAGTAAAATTTGTTCAAGACGAATTTGTAACAAGAAAAGACTTTCCAGAGTTTAGTGCTGGTGATACTATTACAGTATACTACGAAATTAAAGAAGGTAATAAAACACGTACTCAGTTTTTTAAAGGTGTGGTATTACAACGCAAAGGTTCAGGAACAACTGAAACTTTTACAATTAGAAAAATGTCAGGTACTATTGGTGTAGAACGTATATTTCCTATCAACTTACCTGCTTTACAAAAGATTGAAGTGAACAAACGCGGTAAAGTGCGTAGAGCAAGAATCTTCTACTTTAGAGGACTTACCGGTAAGAAAGCAAGAATCAAAGAAGTTAGAAAATAAAACTTCAAACATATTAAATAAAAGCCTTGAATTTCTCAAGGCTTTTTTTATTAACCATTGTTAATAACTATGGTTCACAAAATGTGAATATCTAAATCGTTAAAAAATTTGGAATTTTGCAATCATATGATACATTAGCAAAACAATTAACAACAAACCCAGTTTGGTTTTGAAATTTATTTCAAATTTGTGTTAAATTGTAAATAAAGTGACGTTCTTTATTTTATGAGATAGTTTTCTGAGGTTGCGGAGCGGCTTGTGTAAGCAAGTGTTAGTGAAGCGATCATGAAGTTAAAGTCATATTAGCACGCCTTGGTAGGTTATTATGAGTTTAATGGAAAGCTTGGAAAAGTAGTGCATGGTGAAAGTTGTGTATGAAAATGAAGAGCAATGTTTTGGAACGTACAAGACACGCAAGTGGAATGTAAAAGAAAAAATATCAAGGAAGACATCTTAAGAAACATTAATAACAGGTCAATGCATATTGAAAGTTAAAGAATGTTTCGTTGAAGCCGCAATGCTTGAACCGAAAAGGATGATGGCGTAAGCCATTCAGCTGAGTTAGTGAAAACTAAATAGGTCACGTGATTGCACTTCAAGAAAGCCATGTCAAATCAACGTCGTTGAAATGATATGGCTTTTGTTTTTTTATACTATTATTGTATTATGAATCTTCCATTCATAAACAATAAAACATATACGAACGTTAACTTTACTTCTGCATCACTACCCAAAGCAGAATACGATAGCTGTACATTCGTAAATTGTAATTTCGAAAATTCAGATATTTCTAATATCACATTCCTAGAATGTGATTTTACAACATGCAATCTCAGTAATTGTAATATTGCGCATACAACCTTTAAAGATATATCCTTTAAAGATTGTAAACTCATGGGGCTAAAATTCCACACATGTAATGATTTTCTATTAGCATTTCATTTCGATAAATGTCTTCTAAACTATAGCTCCTTCTTTGGTTTAAATATCAATAATACCCCATTTAATGATTGTCAATTAGAAGGTGTAGATTTCACAGATGCTATAGCAGTAAAATGCACGTTCAAAAATTCAGATCTTAAGCAAGCCATTTTTGACAACACCAATTTAGAGCAGGCAGATTTTACGTCGGCAATGAACTTTAAGATCAACCCGGCAAATAATCATTTGAAGAAGGCTAATTTTTTTAAAGAAAACCTTTTAGGACTCTTATCTCACTTTGATATAATCATCAAATAAAAATTATTCTTTTGAATCACTTCGAAGATATTTTCTTGCCTAATGATTTTGTATATTTGCACTGCCTAAAAATGGGCATTTTTGCATACTAAAAACTTCAAAAATCATATGGCAGATTCATCAACAATATTTTATACCAAAACAGACGAAGCTCCAGCATTAGCTACACGTTCGTTTCTCCCTATAGTTCAGAGATTTACAAAATCTTCAGGCATCAATCTTGAGATCAAAGACATTTCATTAGCCGGAAGAATTTTGGCTACTTTTCCAGACTACTTAGAAGACAATCAAAAAGTTTCTGACGCATTAGCAGAGTTAGGCGAGTTGGCAAAAACACCTGAAGCAAACATAATTAAGTTACCAAATATTAGTGCTTCTATCCCTCAATTAACAAATGCGATTGAAGAGTTACAAGCCAAAGGGTATAAACTTCCTGACTACCCGGATGAACCGGAAAATGATACTGAAAAACAGATAAAAGCCAGATACGATAAAATAAAAGGAAGTGCCGTAAACCCTGTACTTAGGGAAGGGAACTCAGACAGACGCGCCCCTAAAGCCGTGAAGAATTATGCAAAGAAAAACCCGCATAGTATGGGTGCCTGGACTGCTGATTCTAAGACGCATGTTGCAACAATGGGTGCTGATGATTTTGCACACAATGAGATATCACTTACGGTTACTTCAGCTACAGATGTTAAAATCGTACACACTAATAAAGCAGGCAACACAAATATTCTCAAAGATAGTTTCCCTATACAAGCAGGTGAGATCATAGATGCCACAGTAATGCGTAAGAAAGCTCTACTAGAGTTTTTAGATAGAGAGATAAAAGATGCTAAAAATCAAGGACTATTGCTTTCATTACACATGAAAGCGACCATGATGAAAGTTTCCGACCCTATTATTTTCGGTCATGCAGTAAGAACCTTCTTTAAATCTTTGTTTGAAAAGCACCATGATACATTTGAAGCAATTGGTGTAGACGTTAACAACGGTTTTGGAAATCTTTTAGAGAAATTAGAAGAACTTCCTGAAGATCAACGTACCGTTATTGAGAACGATATTCATATAGCATTCGAAAATGGTCCGGACCTAGCTATGGTAAACTCAGATAAAGGAATTACTAATCTTCACGTTCCTAGTGATGTGATTATTGATGCTTCTATGCCAGCCATGATCCGTACATCAGGCCAAATGTGGAATGCAGAAGGAAAGCAACAAGACACAAAAGCGATTATTCCAGATAGTAGTTATGCTGGTTTATATCAGGCTACAATAGATTTTTGTAAAGCTAATGGAGCATTTGATCCTACTACCATGGGTACAGTACCAAATGTAGGTTTAATGGCTCAAAAAGCAGAAGAGTATGGGTCTCATGACAAAACATTTGAAATCTCATCACCAGGTACAGTAACGGTTATAGATAGCAAGGGTAATGTTCTCACTTCTCACAACGTTGAAGAAGGTGATATCTGGAGAATGTGTCAGGTGAAAGATGCGCCTATTCAAGATTGGATAAAACTAGCTGTTACTAGAGCTAAAGCATCAAATACACCGGCAGTATTTTGGTTAAACGCCAATAGAGCTCATGATGCTGAACTTATTAAAAAAGTAAATACATACTTACCAAATCATAATACTGAAGGCTTAGATATTAGAATCCTATCCCCAATTGAGGCAACTAAATTTACTTTAGAGCGTATTAAAGCTGGTAAGGACACCATCTCAGTTACAGGAAATGTACTAAGAGATTATTTAACTGACTTATTCCCGATCTTAGAATTAGGAACCAGTGCAAAAATGCTTTCTATAGTACCACTAATGAATGGTGGAGGATTATTTGAAACTGGTGCAGGGGGTTCAGCGCCTAAGCATGTGCAACAACTTGTTGGTGAAAATCACTTAAGATGGGACTCACTCGGGGAGTTTTTAGCATTAGCTGTGTCTTTAGATCATTTTGCAGATGTCAACCAAAATGAAAAAGCTCGAGTTTTAGGAGAAGCATTAGATGACGCTACAGAAAAATTACTAGAGAATAAAAAAGGGCCTTCACGTAAAGTCAATGAGCTAGATAATAGAGGAAGTCATTTCTACCTTGCTTTATATTGGGCAGAAGCACTGGCTAATCAAGATAAAGATCAAGATTTAAAAGCAGAATTTACTACACTATATGATGAGCTTAAAGCCAAAGAAAATGAAATCGTTGAAGGACTGAATGATGTTCAAGGTGAATCTGTTAGTATAGGTGGCTACTACTATCCTAATGATGAAATGGCAAATAAGGTGATGCGACCTAGCGAATTATTAAATTCCATTTTAAAATAAACTTACGTTAAAAAGCTTCATTAAAAATGAAGCTTTTTTATTTTTATAAAAAAATTGTTGATGAAGAATAGTCTCATAAACTTTTTCTTAGCCTTTTTATGTATTTCAAGTTCATTATTTGCTCAACAAAAATTTACTATTAGTGGCACTATTACTGATAGTAGTAGTAATGAAACGCTTATTGGCGTAAATGTTGTTTTTCCTGAATTACAGACCGGAACCATGACCAATGAGTATGGGTTTTACTCCATTACATTAGATAAAGGCACATACAAAATTCAAGTTAGTTACCTAGGCTTTCAAACCATCACAGAAACTATTGTACTAGATAAGAATATTAACAAGAACTATATGCTTATCGAATCTGCTGAAGCTTTAGATGAAATAGTTATCAAGGAAGATGTAGAAAAATTGAATATCAGAAAACCACAGATGAGTGTGAATTCACTCTCTATAAATACCATAAAACAAATGCCTGTGGTTTTAGGAGAAGTAGATGTTATAAAGTCTATCACCTTACTTCCTGGAGTTACTAATGCTGGAGAAGGTTCATCAGGTTTCAATGTAAGAGGCGGTGCTGCCGATCAGAATCTGATTTTATTAGATGAAGCTACCATTTTTAATTCCTCACATCTATTCGGTTTCTTCTCTGTATTCAACCCAGATGCTATTAAAGATATAAAACTATATAAGGGTGGGATCCCGGCTAAATATGGAGGTAGGGTTTCGTCTGTATTAGATATTTATCAAAAGGAAGGAAATAGCAAAGCTTTTAAAATGAATGGTGGTATTGGTCTTGTATCGAGCAGACTACTATTAGAGGGGCCTATAAAGAAAGATAAAGGCTCTTTCTTATTTGGAGGACGAAGTAGCTATGCCCATATATTTCTTCCTTTATTTGATATCGATAATATTGCTTACTTCTATGACCTCAATACAAAGCTCAGCTATCGTTTAAATGATAAGAATAGTATATATCTGTCTGGTTACTTCGGAAGAGATGTCTTTGAAATAGCAGATAGTTTTGAAAATACATACGGAAATGCTGTCATCAATTTTAGATGGAATCATTTATTTTCTGATAAGTTATTCTCCAACTTATCTTTGATCTATTCTGATTACGATTATGATTTAGAGTTAAGTTTTGTTGAGTTTGATTGGTCATCCGGAATTCAAAACTTCAATCTTAAATATGATCTTAAGCATTATATCAATGATGATTTCAAGCTAGAGTATGGCTTAAATAGTATTTATTACAAGTTTAACCCAGGAGATATTAGACCTACAACAGCAAGCTCTGGTGTAAATCCATTCAAACTAATCGATAAATATGCTTTTGAAAATGCACTATATATTGATGCCGAGCATAAGATCAGTAATAGACTATCTATTTCGTATGGAGCTCGATTAAGTACGTTTCATCGACTAGGCCAAGATGAATTAAATCTCTATGAAAACAATAATCCTGTAGTGTTTAACAATGATCTTCAGGTTTATGAAAAAGCAGAACCCATTGGAACAGAATCCTTCAGCAGAAGTGATGTTATTAAATCTTTTAGCAATTTAGAACCTAGATTCGCTCTGGCTTATCAACTAACTGAAAGCAGCTCATTTAAAGCCAGCTATAATAGAATGAGTCAGTACTTACACTTACTATCTAACACAAGCTCACCTACACCTTTAGATGTATGGACTCCTAGTGGTAGATATGTTAGACCACAATTGTTAGATCAGGTAGCTATTGGCTATTTTAAAACCTTTGAGGATAATGCATATTCGTTAGAAGTAGAAACCTTCTACAAGACTATTAAGAACAGAATTGATTACATAGACGGTGCTGATCTGATCGCAAATAATGCTATAGAGCAAGTCATATTAAATGGTGAAGCCAGAGCCTATGGTTTAGAGATACTATTAAAGAAAAATGAAGGCCGATTCAAAGGCTGGTTAGCTTACACATTATCACGATCAGAACAAAGAACTCCAGGAAGAGCTCCAAATGAAACAGGTATTAATAATGGCGAGTGGTATAAAACACCATTTGATAAGACGCATGACATCTCTGTTACAGGAAATTATGACCTTAGTGAGAAATGGAAATTGAATGGGAATTTAATATTTCAGACAGGACAACCGGTGACTTTCCCAAATGGTCAGTACGAATTTAACGGCATCACAGTACCTAGTTATGAATTGAGAAATTCAAGCCGTTTACCTGCATACCATCGTTTAGATATTTCAGCTATATATACGCCTAAACCTAATTCTGATAAACGTTGGAAAGGTGAATGGGTATTTGGTGTTTACAACATATACAATAGAAGAAATGCTGCCAGTATTACATTCAGAGAAAACAGAATGACTGGAGTGAATGAAGCCAATAGATTGGCCATATTTGGGATCGTCCCTGCAATCACCTATAATTTTAAATTTTAGGCTATGAAAAAAATAATGTCCCTATTCTTAATAATGTTGGTATGTTTCTCGTGCGAGGATACTATTGAAGTTGACCTCAATGAAGCAGAACCACGTTTAGTCATTGAAGCATCTATTAATTGGTTTAAGAATACCACTGGTAATGAACAACAAATAAAGCTTTCATTAACGGCACCCTTCTTTGATGATACTGTACCACCTGCCAACGGCGCAGTTGTTTTGGTAACTGATAGCAATAATAATGTCTTTAATTTTATTGAAGATGGAACTTCAGGAATCTATAGAAATAACACATTCATTCCTGTCATTGATGAGACATACAATTTGACCATTACCTACGAAGGTGATGTCTATACGGCCGAAGAAACTTTAAAATCTGTAGTGCCTATCGATTTTGTAGAACAAATCGATGATGGTGGATTTACAGGTGAGGATATTGAATTAAAGGCATTTTATACCGATCCTGTTGATGAAGAAAACTTTTACTTTTTTGAGTTCATAAGTAATATTCCTGTCATTCCAACATTAGAAGTCTATGATGATCGATTTACGAATGGCAATCAAATATTCGGATTCTATACCGAAGAAGACTTAGAAACTGGAGATGAAGTAACCATAAGAAATTATGGTGTTTCGCAGCGGTTTTACGACTTTATGTTCATCTTGTTACAGCAAGGTAGTGAAGAAGGTGGTGGTCCCTTTGAAACCCAGCCGGCAACGGTTAGAGGTAATTGCATAAACACCACAAATCCTGAAAATTTTCCTTTTGGATATTTCAGATTATCAGAAGTTGATGAATTAGTATACATTGTCCAATAACTAATCTTAATATAAATTCATACTTTTAAATATGGATTTCATAAAAACCACAGAGCAAGACTCGCACTATGATGACCTAGAGCATATGTCATTGAATGATTTACTGTCTAACATTAACAAAGAAGACCAAACAGTGCCTCTAGCTGTGGAAAAATCAATTCCTCAAATAGAACTTCTTGTTAAGCACATTGTAGAAAAGTTAAAGGATGGTGGGCGGTTATTCTATATAGGTGCCGGTACCAGTGGCCGACTAGGCATTCTAGATGCTTCAGAATGCCCTCCTACTTTTGGAGTATCTCATGATTTGGTAATAGGTATGATAGCTGGTGGAGATAGTGCCATTAGAAAAGCTGTTGAATTTGCAGAAGACTCTACTACACAAGGCTGGAAGGATCTACAAGACTATGATATCTCAGACAGAGATGTTGTTGTGGGTATTGCAGCTTCGGGTACAACACCATACGTCGTTAATGCAATAAATACCTGTAGAGCAAATAATATAATTACCGGATGTATTACGTGTAATCACAATAGTCCTTTATCTAATGCCGCACAATATCCTATTGAAGTTATTGTAGGCCCAGAATTCGTAACCGGTAGCTCAAGAATGAAAGCTGGGACAGCTCAAAAATTAATATTGAATATGATTACCACTGCCACCATGATACAGCTTGGAAGGGTTCAAGGTAACAAAATGGTAGACATGCAATTGAGCAATGACAAGCTTGTGAATAGAGGTATACATATGCTCAAAGATAAATTGAATATTTCTGAAGCTGAGGCCAAAGTATTATTAGAAACTCATAAAAGTGTCAGAGCAAGTATAAATTATTACCGTGGAACAAAATAGAACTGACAAAACCGTATTAGTAAAAGGCTTAAAGCTAATGGGCATATGCCTATTCTTAATGTTTGCTGGCCCAACACTACTTCACTTTACATTCTTAAATAAAGATAAAGGATTGTACATTCCTTTACTTATAATATCTATCATAGTTTGTATACTAGCTATTTACTTTGCTTTCAAAGGCCTAAAAGTAATTATGGATAGCATGTTCAAAAAGAAAGACCAAGTTTAAGTTTATAGCAAAAAAAACCCTGACACATTGGTCAGGGTTTGAAAAAGGCGGCGACCTACTCTTCCACGATTGTAGTACCATCGGCGCAAATGGGCTTAACTTCTCTGTTCGGAATGGTAAGAGGTGAGCCCCATCGCTATAACCACCTTAAATCTTTGGCCTGATATCTACTATCAGGCACTAATATCTTAACATATTGAAAAAAGGACGATAATCGTCTATATACACAACTTTATTCTCATCTTATAAAAAGAACCGGTACAATAAGCCTATGGGTTATTAGTACTACTTGGCTATGACATTACTGCCTTTACACCTATAGCCTATCAACGTGGTCATCTTCCACGACCCTTTAAAGAAATCTCATCTTGTGGTGGGTTTCGCGC
>CBDDLD010000004.1:2107500-2670000 GCA_965230605.1 Winogradskyella sp.
TTAGATGTTTCAGTTCTCCGGGTTCGCCTCCTTAAAAGGATACTATATCTTCAATATAGTGGGTTGCCCCATTCGGATATCTGCGGATCAATTTGTATGTGCCAATCCCCGCAGCTTTTCGCAGCTTATCACGTCCTTCTTCGCCTCTGAGAGCCTAGGCATTCCCCATACGCTCTTATGTAGCTTATTGTACTTTTTGTCTTTTTAATGAGTTATAATTGCTCGTTACAATTATTTAATTTTATTAAATATTTCTATCTAATTTGTTATGTATCTTTTTTCAATATGTCAATGAACGTTTCTAAAATGTTCTTTCCCGGAGTGCTGCTTGGCAGCCAACCGTTAAATCCCATTTTGAAAAACCTAAAAAAATATCTCAATCAATTAATTTATTAAAGCAAGCTTTTTAAATTAATTCTCTTTTCAATATTACCCTTTTTAGGTCTTATCTGTGGAGAATACCGGAGTCGAACCGGTGACCTCCTGCGTGCAAGGCAGGCGCTCTAGCCAGCTGAGCTAATTCCCCCCATATACTAGTCGTTAGTACATAGTAGTTAGTAGTTAGACTACTACTCAAACTTCTAGAATTTCCTTTTCAGTCTTTAATGAACTGTTTTGATAACGCCTAAGCGCCACCTGGCTCCTTCGCTAAAAATGTCTACTAGACATTTTCTTAACGCTCGGCCCTGTAGTCTCAGGCAGACTCGAACTGCCGACCTCTACATTATCAGTGTAGCGCTCTAACCAGCTGAGCTATGAGACTAGGTTTCTTATATATAAAAATTGACAGCGGTGACAGAGAATAAACTCTCTCTTTCCCCCTTATTCTTCAAAGTCGTCTTTCTCTAGAAAGGAGGTGTTCCAGCCGCACCTTCCGGTACGGCTACCTTGTTACGACTTAGCCCTAGTTACTAATTTTACCCTAGGCCGCTCCTTACGGTGACGGACTTCAGGCACTCCCAGCTTCCATGGCTTGACGGGCGGTGTGTACAAGGCCCGGGAACGTATTCACCGGATCATGGCTGATATCCGATTACTAGCGATTCCAGCTTCACGGAGTCGAGTTGCAGACTCCGATCCGAACTGTGATAGGTTTT
The DNA here is from genome assembly GCA_965230605.1 of Winogradskyella sp. GTDB lineage: Bacteria > Bacteroidota > Bacteroidia > Flavobacteriales > Flavobacteriaceae > CBDDLD01. The sequence continues at coordinate 2,108,598 of CBDDLD010000004.1, forward strand.
ATAGATTCGCTCCCTCTCACGAGGTGGCTGCTCTCTGTACCTACCATTGTAGCACGTGTGTAGCCCAGGACGTAAGGGCCGTGATGATTTGACGTCATCCCCACCTTCCTCGCGGTTTGCACCGGCAGTCTTGCTAGAGTTCCCATCTTTACATGCTGGCAACTAACAACAGGGGTTGCGCTCGTTATAGGACTTAACCTGACACCTCACGGCACGAGCTGACGACAACCATGCAGCACCTTGTAAGTAGTCCGAAGAAATAGCTATCTCTAGCTAATGCAACTTACATTTAAGCCCTGGTAAGGTTCCTCGCGTATCATCGAATTAAACCACATGCTCCACCGCTTGTGCGGGCCCCCGTCAATTCCTTTGAGTTTCATTCTTGCGAACGTACTCCCCAGGTGGGTCACTTATCACTTTCGCTTAGCCACTCAGACCGAAGTCCGAACAGCTAGTGACCATCGTTTACGGCGTGGACTACCAGGGTATCTAATCCTGTTCGCTCCCCACGCTTTCGTCCATCAGTGTCAGTATATTATTAGTAATCTGCCTTCGCAATTGGTATTCTATGTAATATCTATGCATTTCACCGCTACACTACATATTCTAACTACTTCATAATAACTCAAGATAAACAGTATCAAAGGCAGTTCTACAGTTGAGCTGCAGGCTTTCACCTCTGACTTATTTATCCACCTACGGACCCTTTAAACCCAATGATTCCGGATAACGCTTGCATCCTCCGTATTACCGCGGCTGCTGGCACGGAGTTAGCCGATGCTTATTCTTACAGTACCGTCAGCTCCCCACACGTGGAAAGGTTTCTTCCTGTATAAAAGCAGTTTACAACCCATAGGGCAGTCTTCCTGCACGCGGCATGGCTGGATCAGGCTCGCGCCCATTGTCCAATATTCCTCACTGCTGCCTCCCGTAGGAGTCTGGTCCGTGTCTCAGTACCAGTGTGGGGGATCCCCCTCTCAGGGCCCCTACCTATCGTAGCCATGGTGTGCCGTTACCACACCATCTAGCTAATAGGACGCATACTCATCTCTTACCGATAAATCTTTAATTATTAATTGATGCCAATCAATAATACTATGGGGTATTAATCCAAATTTCTCTGGGCTATCCCCCTGTAAAAGGTAGATTGTATACGCGTTACGCACCCGTGCGCCACTCGTCAGCAAATTAGCAAGCTAATTCCTGTTACCGTTCGACTTGCATGTGTTAGGCCTGCCGCTAGCGTTCATCCTGAGCCAGGATCAAACTCTTCATCGTTAAATCTTAAATATTATTTAACAACTTATCAGAATCTTCAAAGTACTCAAAATGGTTCATTCTCTTGTCAGTAATTATCCTTTCAGATAACTACCTTACGCTGTCAATTTCATTATGTCTATGAACTTATTTTTTTTAGCTTTTTGAACCTTCGTTCCCAAAGCGGGTGCAAATATAAAACCCTTTTTTTATTCCCACAACACTAACCAAATTTTTTTTGAAACTTTTTTTAATGCTGATTATATACTCAAAATCTTATCCCCTTTTACAACATCTCACCCCTAGACTTTGAGCGCGCAAATATATAAACACTTAACTCCTGCACAAAAACTTTTTAAGAAAGTTTTTTAACAATTATTCAACACCTTAACTACCAGTACCATATATATATGGTGAAACTTTATTTCATATTGGTTTTGTAGCTATAATAGATACCTATATCTTTGTCAGCTGATTTTTATACCTTAATATATAATGATACAAATTACTTTACCTGATGGTTCAATTAGGTCTTTCAATGAAGGGGTGACGCCACATGACGTTGCCGTAGATATTAGTGAGGGTTTTGCTCGTAATGTTATTAGTGCAAAATTTAATGATACCACCATTGAAACTTCTACCCCATTAACCACAGATGGTAACCTTATATTATATACATGGAGAGATGATGAAGGCAAAAAAGCATTTTGGCATTCTTCAGCACATATCCTGGCACAAGCATTAGAAGAACTTTATCCTGGTGTTAAGCTGTGGGTAGGGCCAGCTATAGAAAATGGTTTTTATTATGATGTTGATCTTGGTGATGCTTCAATTTCGGATAAGGATTTTAAAATAATCGAAGATAAGATGCTAGAGATTGCGCGAGGAAAGCACGAATTTAAAATGCGTGATGTATCTAAAGCTGAAGCACTCAATTACTATAAAGGCAAGAATGAATATAAAGTAGAGCTTATTGAAAATCTAGAGGATGGAACAATTAGCTTTTGTGATCATTCTTCATTTACTGATTTATGCCGAGGCGGTCATATACCAAATACCGGTATTGTAAAAGCCATCAAAATACTAAGTGTCGCAGGTGCTTATTATAAAGGTGATGAAAACAATAAACAATTAACTCGTGTTTATGGTATTTCTTTTCCGAAGCAAAAAGAATTAAAAGAGTATCTGGATCTACTTGAAGAAGCTAAGAAAAGAGATCACAGGAAACTTGGAAAAGAATTAGAGCTATTTACGTTTTCTAGAAAGGTTGGTCAAGGTCTACCACTTTGGTTACCTAAAGGTGCTGCTTTGAGAGAGCGTTTAGAAAACTTTCTAAAGAAAGCGCAAAAGAAAGCAGGATACGAAATGGTAGTAACTCCTCATATTGGACAAAAGGAGCTTTATGTTACTTCTGGCCATTATGCTAAATATGGTGAAGATAGTTTTCAACCTATTAATACACCAGCTGAAGGCGAAGAGTTTTTATTAAAACCTATGAACTGTCCACACCATTGTGAGATCTATAATTCTAAACCTTATTCTTATAAAGAGTTACCAAAACGTTTTGCAGAATTTGGTACTGTTTACCGTTATGAACAAAGCGGAGAACTTCATGGATTAACTCGTGTTAGAGGATTTACCCAAGATGATGCTCATATTTTTTGCACACCTGACCAGTTAGATGCTGAGTTTAAAAACGTTATCGACTTGGTATTGTATGTCTTTGGTTCTCTAGGGTTTGAAAACTTTACAGCTCAAGTATCGTTAAGAGATCCTGAAAAGCCAGAAAAATATATTGGGGACGTCGATAATTGGGAAAAAGCTGAAACTGCTATCATCAATGCTGCCGAAGATAAAGGTTTAGATTATGTTGTAGTTGAGGGAGAAGCTGCATTTTATGGTCCTAAGCTCGATTTTATGGTTAAGGATGCTTTAGGGCGAAGTTGGCAATTAGGAACTATACAGGTAGATTACAACTTACCTGAACGATTTGATTTATCTTATAAGGGTAGTGATAATGAGCTACATCGCCCAGTAATGATACATCGTGCGCCGTTTGGAAGTATGGAACGATTTGTTGCAATACTTCTTGAACATACGGGTGGTAATTTCCCACTTTGGTTGATGCCAGAACAGGCCGTTGTGGTTTCAATCAGCGAGAAATATGAAAAATACGCGGAAAAAGTTTTAAATTTGTTAGAAAATAACGAAATTCGCGCCCTCGCAGATAATAGAAACGAAACTGTAGGAAAAAAGATTCGTGAAGCAGAGATGAAAAAGATACCATTCATGGTTATTGTCGGCGAGCAAGAAGAAAAAAATAATACAATTACTGTTAGAGAGCATGGAGGTGAAGATTTAGGTGCTATAACTATTGATGCATTTACAGCCATTATCAATGACAGAATTAATAAAAGTTTAAAAACATTTTAAAAACAAAAGTTTAATTAAATACTATAAGTCATAGCAATACGTAGAAACAGAAGATATCAACCCAGAAGGGAAAAACGAGAAGATCAACATCGAATAAATTCTAAAATTAGAGCTGAAGAAGTAAGATTGGTCGGCGATAATGTAGACGTTGGCATATACAAAATTAAGCAAGCCTTAGAGATTGCAGACGACCAAGGTCTAGATTTAGTTGAAATTTCTCCGAAAGCAACACCTCCTGTTTGTAAGGTTATGGATTATAAAAAGTTTCTTTATGAACAAAAGAAACGTGAAAAAGCTTTAAAGGCGAAAGCTTCAAAAGTTGTTGTAAAAGAGATTCGTTTTGGACCACAAACCGATGATCATGATTACGAATTTAAAAAGAAGCACGCTGAGAAGTTTTTAAAAGATGGAGCAAAGTTGAAAGCCTTTGTGTTTTTTAAAGGACGCTCCATAGTTTTTAAAGAACAAGGTCAAATTTTACTTTTAAGACTCGCTCAAGATTTAGAGGAGTTTGGAAAAGTAGAACAGATGCCAAAGTTAGAAGGTAAGCGCATGATAATGTTCATAGCGCCAAAGAAAGTAAAGTAACATCCTTAAAGGATAAAAGATAATAAGCGAAACGTAATTAAAACTAGGAGAAAATGCCTAAAATGAAGACAAAATCGAGTGCTAAGAAACGTTTCAAACTTACTGGCACTGGTAAGATCAAAAGAAAGCACGCTTTTAAGAGTCATATTTTGACTAAGAAATCTAAGAAGCGTAAGCTTGCATTGACTCATGATACATTAGTACATAAGTCAGATGAGAATAATGTTAAAACGATGTTACGTTTAAAGTAATCTCTTTTTAACCGGTTAAAATAATTTATAAACCCTGGAGTTAGGCAAAATAATTTAGCAAGTATCATTTATGATCGCCTACTACAAAAAAACAATTAAGAAATGCCAAGATCAGTAAATTCAGTTGCGAAGAGAGCTAGAAGAAAAAAAGTTCTTAAGCAAGCAAAAGGTTACTGGGGAAGACGTAAAAATGTCTGGACAGTAGCAAAAAATGCGGTTGACAAAGCGATGCAATATTCGTACAGAGATCGCAGAAATAAAAAGAGAACATTCCGTGCTTTATGGATTCAGCGTATTAATGCTGGTGCAAGACAACATGGTATGTCGTATTCGAAGTTTATGGGTAAACTAAAAGCTAATAATATTGATTTGAATCGTAAGGTTCTTGCAGATTTAGCTATGAATCACCCTGAGGCTTTCGAAGCAATAGTTAACAAAGTTAAATAAGGCGTTTAGCCAAATTAATAACAACATTTCGCTTATAAAATCCGATTCTCACGAATCGGATTTTTTTATTCTTACCCTTGATTAATGGCGTAAATCTTTAATCGCTTATCTTTCCCCCTCAATTCTACATCTTCAGAAAGAAGTTCGTAATGTGTAGCAGAAATACTCAGTTTATCTAAAACCGATTCGGATACTATTAATTGCTTATTAAACATGTTACATAAACTCTGTATACGAGAGGCGGTATTAATAACATCGCCGTGAAATGCTAAATCTTTTTTTACAGTGCCTACCTCAGCTACCATAAGTATCCCATAATGAATACCTGCCTTAAATGTAGGACTAAAGCCATACTTGCTTATATAGTAGTCTTCTCTCTTTTGTAATCTTTTTTGAAATGCAAAAAACAAATTTATACAGTTGTTCTTTCTAAACCCTTTTCGCACTGGCCAGTGAATTACAGCTTCATCTCCCACATATTGATATACTTCAGCCTCAAATTTCCCTAAAGTGTTATTAAGATCTATAAAACAATCTTGTATAAATCCACTGTATTGTTGATGACCAATTTTTTCTGCAATCTTAGTAGAATCCTTTAGATCTATAAACATTAAGACATGTTCTTCCTCTTTGGGCTTCTTGTATTTACCCATTAAAATTTGAATGAAATTACCTCTTCCGAATCTACCACTAGCTATTCTAACCAAAGAAAATACTATAGATGCTGCGATGAAATACATTATAGTATTCCAGAAAAATGGATCAGTTTTCCACCATCCTTTTTCATTAGGTAAATCAATATCTATCTGTTCTTCAATAAGAAAAGAAATAGAGCTTAATACAATAATGATTAGAATGAAATATATGATCGACTTTAAAACTATACTGAGGCCTAGTATTAATGTTTTACTTAGTTTATCAAAAGTTATTTCAACTATGGTATAAAACGCACCAGTAATTAGCCCTAATACAATAGCAAACTCATAAAATGCCCTTACCGGTAATCCTAAATCATCGTCGGTATAGATTTTTAATTCGGCTTCTAATCCATTATATCTAATAGCAATAAATAGTAGAAAAGCAAGCACCCAGAAAACAGATGCTATTAGAAAAAGCCTTAGAAACTTGAAAAGATTAGATTTCAAATTATTCCTGCGTTACTTGATATATTTAGGTTTTTTGTTTTTTCTTCTTAGCAGCAGGAAATAATACGTTATTGAGTATGAGTCTGTATCCGGGAGATGTTGGATATAGATCTAACTCTGTCTTAGGATCTCCTACCCGATGTGTATAATCTTCAGGATCGTGTCCGCCATAAAAAGTAAAAAAGCCTTTTCCTTTGATACCGTGGATGTACTTAGCTTCTCCATTGGTCTTATTTTCACCCATAACTAATACATTCGACTTTATTTCATCACGTGTAAACGATGTTGTTTGCCCCATAAATCCTTTCACTATGGCTGTATGATTTTGTGTCAGCATCGTTGGAACTGGATCCCATTTTGCAGAATATTCCATCAATGAGAAGTAATCTGTAGTAAATGGAATGTTGCGCTTTCTAGTCATATCTATGGATGAAAACTCGTAGACATTTGGGTTGCGCTCCAATACATAATCTTTAAAGGCAAATGTTTTTGAATAATCTATCTTGTTCTGATAGGCGGGATCACTGGCATCGCCATCAAACATAGGCTCACAAATATCAACATGTTCCGCAGACAGTGCGATATCGAAACTATCTGTAGCTGAGCACATCGCAAACATAAACCCGCCACCGACAACATAATCTCTTATTTTAAGTGCCACAGCCAATTTAGCATCTGAGACCTTGCTATAACCCAATTCTTTGGCTAAAGCTTCTGCTTCTTTTTTCTCTTTTATATACCAGGCTGCTGATCTGTAGCTTCTATAAAATTTACCAAATTGTCCTGTGAAATCTTCATGATGTAAATGCAACCAATCGTAAAGTAATAACTTGTCTTGTAATACTTCTTTGTCATAAATAGTTTCATATGGAATTTCAGCATAAGTCAAGACCATAGTTACAGCGTCATCCCACGGCTGATTACCATATGGTGTATACACAGCAATCTTTGGTGCTTTTTCTAGGACCACCGCTTCTTGATTCATAGATGGACTACTGATAGATTCTAAAATTTGTGCTGCTTTTGCATCGGAAATCACTTCAAAAGACACTCCTCTTATTTGACACTCTTTCTGAATAATATCTGCATCAGGCAACAAAAAGGAACCGCCTCTATAATTTAATAACCATTTCACTTTAAGATCGCGTTCCAAAGTCCAATAAGTTACACCATATGCTTTAAGGTGATTTTCTTGTGTTTCTGCATCCATAGGTATCAGAATATAGGACGCATAAGAATGAGCGCCGACACACAAGAACAAGAGTGTTATGATGATACTTTTTTTCAATTTCATTTAATTTTAAACGAAATATAGTCAAAATTTAGTCTGCCACCAGCTTATTTATTATTCTTTTAAGAGATTACCTCCCCGAGAGTAAACTGGCTATAACTTTGGTATTTGGGAACTGATCTAAAATAATTTTGATAAAAACAGTAATAGGAATGGCCATGATTAGGCCAGGTATACCCCACAAAAATCCCCAAAACATAAGCATCACTAAAACAGCGATAATATTGATTGAGAAAGATTTTCCCATAAAGATAGGCTCGAGTATAGCACCGAATATCACTTGTACTCCTGTTATAGATAGGATAAAGAAGAGTAATGTACTGGTAGGTTCTATTTCTACAAAGGCAAAAATGGATAGTAAAATCACCGATATAAATGATCCCACCATTTGAACAAAGTTGATAGCAAAAGCAAATAATCCCCAAAAAATAGGAAAGCTAACATCAAAGAACAGACACATAAGCCCAGTAAATAATCCTGTTAGTGCGCTAACAAGAAATTTGACTTTGATAAACTTAATCAGGTCTTTTTCAATTTTTATAAATGCTTTTATGGATGTATGCCTTTGCTTAAGTATAGTACTGTTTATAATTTTATGTACATCTACAGATTCTGCCAGCCATAGTACCACAAAAAAAGCTGTCATTAGAAGTGTTGTTAAGAAGCCTCTTAAGAACCCAATAGTAGTGCCGATATTTTCTTTCTGAAAAAATTGAGCAATCAAACTTTTGTTATCCTGAAATTCTATTCCGAAACTCTCATTTAAATACTCTTTTAAGTTTTCTAACTTTGGTTCGGCCTTAGCAAAAAATTCGGTATTAGTTGCAAGAATTTCTTTACTTGACAATTGAATCAATTCGAATCCAATTTTAAGCCCGCCCGCAACTAATAATAAGACTATGAGTATACTAAAAAACTTAGGCACTTTTCTTCGCCCTAGGTAACGCATAAGTGGCAAAAATAGTAACGCTATGAACATTGAAAATATCAATGGGATGAATATAAACGATAGTATTTTAAGAATATAAAATACTACAGGTATTGCTATTATTAGCAACAAAATATTTGTAGTGCGTCTTTGGTCTAGCATGAGGCTATTGTCTTCTTTTAAGCTAAATCAAAGGTAGCTTAAAAATGTACTGAGCTGTTGTTAAAAAAGATTAAAATGGTACGCCGTCATCTTCTGGGGCATCAAAGGCGTCGTCAGCAGATGGAAAGTTGTCTGGTTTAAACGTATCGTCATTTGCAGCTGCATTCATTTTTGAATGGAACTCTCCGAATGGTGTATCAAAATCATCCAGATTGTCAAACTTACCTAGATGTCCGATAAACTTCAATCGGATATTATCTAAACCACCATTTCTATGTTTGGCCACAATAAACTCTCCTTGGCCTTCTGTTGGTGAACGCTCTTCATCATCCCATTCATCAATCTTGTAGTATTCGGGTCTGTAAATAAATGATACAATATCTGCATCTTGTTCGATAGCACCAGATTCACGTAAGTCTGATAATAAAGGACGTTTACTTCCACCTCGTGTTTCCACAGCACGAGATAGCTGCGATAAAGCTATAACAGGTACATTAAGCTCTTTAGCCAAGGCTTTTAGGTTACGAGAAATTGTTGATATTTCTTGCTCTCTGTTTCCTCCCTTTTGACTACCTCCTGCAGTCATTAACTGCAAATAATCAATCACTATAAGTTTGATTCCATATTGTGAAGCTAAGCGGCGTGCTTTTGCTCTTAAATCGAAAATGGAGAGTGATGGTGTATCATCAATATATAGCGGTGCTTTTTCTAATGTTTTCACTTTAACATTAAGCTGTTCCCATTCGTGTTTCTCCAGCTTACCGGTTCTCAGTTTTTCTGATGATAATCCTGTTTCACTTGAAATAAGTCGGGTTATCAACTGTACCGATGACATTTCCAGAGAGAAGAACGCTACAGGAATATTACTATTAACTGCAATGTTTCTTGCCATGGTAAGTGTCAACGCTGTTTTACCCATACCAGGACGTGCAGCAACAATAATTAAGTCACTTGGTTGCCATCCAGATGTTAGTTTGTCTAGCTTATCAAATCCTGAAGGAATTCCACTTAATCCCTCTTTATTAGAGATTTCTTCAATCTTTTTCTTTGCCTGAATTACCAAACTCTGAGCAGTCTCAGTGGATTTCTTTACATTACCTTGGGTAACCTCATACAGTTTAGCTTCAGCACTATCTAAAAGATCAAAAACATCTTTGGTTTCATCGTAAGAATCCTCAATTATTTCATTAGATATTTTTATGAGGCTTCGCTGAATATACTTTTGAAGAATGATACGCGCATGAAACTCTATGTGCGCAGAGGATGACACTCTTTGTGTGAGTGAAATTAAATAAAAATCGCCTCCTACTAGATCTAATTTTTCGTCTTTACGTAATTGCGAAGAAACGGTTAATAAGTCAACGGGTTCGCTATTTTCAAAGAGCTTGAAAATGGCCTCAAAAATGTATTTATGAGCTTCCTTGTAAAATGCATCTGGGCTTAAAATATCAATTACCTCATCAACCCCTTTCTTATCTATCATCATCGCACCGAGCACAACTTCCTCTAAATCAATAGCTTGAGGAGGTATTTTACCTTTTTCTAAACTGATGATCGTACTTTTATCTACTTTATAGCCTTCAATGGATTTTGGTTGCTTCATAACTACGAAAGTACTTAAATGGTATTGATAAATACTATGTTTAAAGAATTACAATCTCAACATGTCATTAACATTTTAACTGTTGATAACTGAATAATATTGTTAATAGTGCCAAAAAAAACTGAAGCACAAGTCTTCAGTTTTATAAATGACTTGTTTTTAGTGGTATTAAGATTTATATACCCCCATTTCATTGTATTTTTCCATGCGTTGGTTTACTAAATCTTTTGGTGATAAGTTTTTAAGTTCATCATAAGATTTAGCAATTGCATCTCTGACGGCTAAAAATGTTTTTTCTCTATTTGTGTGAGCACCTCCTAAAGGCTCTTTTACAATTTGATCCACAAGTTTTAATCGTTTCATGTCTTTAGCAGTCAACTTTAAAGCTTCTGCTGCTTGTTCCTTATATTCCCAGCTTCTCCATAAAATTGAAGAACAAGACTCTGGTGAGATAACAGAATACCAAGTGTTTTCTAACATAAGCACCTTATCTCCTACACCAATTCCTAATGCACCACCTGAAGCACCTTCACCAATAATAATAGTAATGATAGGCACTTTTAAACGTGTCATCTCTAAAATGTTTCTAGCTATAGCTTCACCTTGTCCACGTTCTTCAGCTTCTAAACCTGGATATGCCCCCGGGGTATCTATTAAAGTTACCACAGGAATACCAAACTTCTCTGCAGACTTCATTAATCGTAATGCTTTACGATAACCTTCAGGGTTAGACATTCCAAAGTTTCTGTATTGTCTGGTTTTAGTATTAAACCCTTTTTGTTGCCCTACAAACATGTAAGATTGGTCACCTATTTTACCTAAACCGCCTATCATTGCTTTGTCATCCTTCACATTTCTATCTCCATGAAGTTCTAAAAATGAATCTCCACAAAGCGCGTTGATATAATCTAACGTATAAGGTCTGTTAGGGTGTCTAGATAGTTGGACTCTTTGCCAGGCAGTTAGGTTTTTGTATATCTCCTTTTTAGTTTCTTCGAGCTTCTTTTCTATTTGTTTACAAGTATCCGTCACATCGACATCACTTTCATCTCCAATAATTCTACATTTATCCAACTGCTCTTCTAGTTCTTTTATAGGAAGTTCAAACTCTAAATATTCCATTCTTCTTTAGGTAATTTTTTAAGTTTAGTTAGCGTACAAATATAAAACTTTAATTATTTATGACGCTGCTTTATTACGCTTAGATCTATATGTTTTAAAAATCGCATCCAGTATAAGTGTTACAATAATTAATAATGCACCTATATAGAATTGAGGCGACATTTGTTCTTTTTCTGGAAATATCAATAATGCCAGACATATACCATAGATTGGCTCTAGATTATAACTCAAGATAACTGTAAATGGACTTATATATTTCATAACCTCAACGGCTCCTATGAAAGCATAAGCTGTACATACAGATGCTAATATGCCTATATATATCCAGTCTGAGTTAGAGAGTTGAAAAAAGGAGGCATCAAATCCACCGTTAAAAATGATTACAAAAAGTGTTAAGAACACAACACCGCTCAAAAACTCATAAAATGATATAATTGTGGCACTATATCGTTCTATAAATCGACCATTAACAACAGCAAATAAAGTAGAAAATAATGCTGATGCCAAACCCAGTAGAATGCCGTTTAGATATTTTAGTTCACTTTGTGTTATAAGTACTACACCAAATATTACTACAACTCCAAATGCTATTTCATACCCTAATATTTTTCGTTTAAAAAAAATCGGTTCTATAAAAGAAGCAAAAAATGCCCCTGAGGAAAACATTGATAACGCTATAGATACATTTGATTGATTAATGGATTCAAAGAAAGTCACCCAATGCAATGCTATGATAATCCCAGCTACAGAAAACTGGAATAATGTCTTTCTACTAAGCTTTGTTTTTAATCTCACTAGCTTAATAAATAAGAACATTAATATCCCGGCTATAGACATTCTATACCACACCAGTTCAATAGAACCTATAGATATGAGTTCTCCTAAAATTGCTGTAAATCCAGCAATGAAAACTAAAAAATGTAAATGAATGTAATGCTTGAGTTTAGCGTTTGGCATTGTAAAGCAAGTATGCTGCTAAAATACCAAAAATTAGATTGGGAAACCATACTGCGATAATTGGGGGGAAATCGGATTGTTCAGCCATAACACCAAATATCTTATCAAAAAATACATAGATCATCGCTATGGCAATGCCAAATGCTAAATTAACTCCCATACCTCCTCTACGCTTCACAGAGGATACAGCTACAGCAATAATGGTTAGGATAAATACTGAAACTGGTAAACTCCATTTTTTAAGTTTAACCACTTCGTATCTTCCAATATTAGAAGACCCCCTCTTTTTTTCTTTATCTATAAAACGTGTTAGCTCGCCATACTGAAGTGTTTCGGCAATGTACTCTACTGGAGTTAAATCTTCTAGATCAAAACTAAATAATGTATCCTTTCGTCTGGTACGCTCAATATATTCCTTACCGTCCTTAAACGTACGCTTATGATATGTAGTTAGTCTGTAGACAGAATCCTCCTCTATAAATCTGATGTTATTAGCAAACATTTTGTATTTAAGTTCATTACCTTCAAAATGCTCATAGGTGAAATTTTGGCCTACTTTACTCTTTGGATTAAAACTGCTTACATAGATGTAGTCATTATCATTTATTTGTCTATACACATCTTTAGTCTGCTGTATTTTCGAATTCTTCCTTAAATAGGCATACTTAAACTCATTAAACCCTTTACTAGCCATAGGTGCGAGGTACAATCCAAGGATGAGCGCTAAAATTGCTACAATGGTGGCGCCAATCATGTAAGGTCTTAAAAATCTGGAAAACGATACTCCTGAACTCAAAAAAGCCACAATCTCTGTATTATTAGCCAGTTTAGAAGTGAACCATATAACTGATAAAAATAAGAATAGAGGAAATAAAAGGTTGGCAAAGTAAATGGTAAAGTCTAGATAATAGATGGCAACTGCAGAAAAAGGCACCTCATTTTCTAAAATCTTACCAATCTTCTCAGCAAGATTTACTGTAATTCCGATAGGAATAAACAATAAAAGCATCATGAAGAATGTAAAAATGTAGCGTTTTAATATGTACCAATCTAATATCTTCACTTGTTACCTATAAACGTTTATCCATTTGTTTTACCATCATTGCTTTCCATGTGTCAAAATCACCAGATATGATATGCTCTCTAGCTTCTCTTACCAACCACAAATAAAATCCTAAATTATGGATTGTAGCTATTTGTTTACCTAACATCTCGTTCACTGAAAATAAGTGTTTCAAATAAGCTTTACTGTATTCTGTATCTACAAAAGTAATTCCCATTTCGTCAATGGGAGAAAAATCGTCAGCCCATTTTCTATTCTTTATGTTTATAGTTCCATGTGCAGTAAATAACATCCCATTTCTTGCATTTCTGGTTGGCATTACACAATCAAACATATCTACTCCTAACGCAATATTTTCTAAGATATTGATTGGCGTACCAACTCCCATTAAGTATCTGGGTTTATCTTCTGGTAAAACACTACAAACGACATCTGTCATAGCGTACATTTCTTCAGCTGGTTCACCGACAGAAAGACCTCCTATTGCATTTCCTTTAGCATCACAATTAGCAATATATTCTGCAGATTGAAGCCTTAGATCTTTATATGTACTCCCTTGGACTATTGGGAAAAGTGTTTGTTCATAATCATACTTCAATGGTGTTTTCTCCAAGTGGTTGATACAGCGGTCTAACCACCGATGTGTCATATGCATAGATCGCTTAGCATAATTATAATCGCATGGGTAAGGTGTACACTCATCAAAGGCCATTATAATATCGGCACCTATACTTCTTTGAATTTCCATAACCCGTTCTGGTGAGAACATATGTGTGCTACCATCTATGTGCGACTTAAATTTTACCCCTTCCTCCTTAATCTTTCTGTTTCCTGATAATGAATATACTTGGTAACCTCCTGAATCGGTTAATATATTTCTATCCCAATTCATAAATTTATGCAGGCCACCAGCTTGTTCTAAAATATCTATTTGCGGTCTCAGGTATAAGTGGTACGTATTTCCAAGAATGATGTCTGGGTTAATATCGTTTTTAAGTTCCCTTTGGTGAACACCTTTCACTGAAGCAACGGTACCAACAGGCATAAATATTGGGGTTTCAATACGACCATGATCTGTGGTGATGACTCCTGCTCTTGCCTTGCTTCTCTTATCTTTAACTAACAGTTGAAAATTCATATTTAACTAAAGTCGGTGGGCAAATATAATTAACTCAATTCCATTACATCTTAATTAAAATTAAAATTGTTAGCAAATCTTCAAAATCGTTAATAAGTGAGCAAAATATGGCTTTGTAACACTGTTATAATACTTTATTTTTGAGGCTTTAAAAATTACGTTTTAACACATGCCAAACATTCAAGAATTAAAAGATTTAACTACTCAAGTAAGACGCGATATTCTTCGTATGGTACATAAAGTAAATTCTGGTCACCCTGGGGGTTCCTTAGGTTGTGCAGAATTCTTTGTTGTATTGTATAATGAATTGTTAGAAACTAAAGACGGATTTAATATGGACGGAAAAGAAGAGGATTTATTCTTCTTATCCAACGGTCATATCTCCCCTGTATATTACAGTGTACTTGCAAGAGCCGGATACTTTCCTGTTGACGAATTAAACACCTTCAGATTGATAGATTCTAGACTACAGGGGCATCCAACAACTCATGAAGGTTTACCAGGAGTTCGCATCGCATCAGGGTCTTTAGGTCAAGGCATGTCTGTTGCTTTAGGAGCTGCACAAACTAAAAAGTTAAATAACGACAACCATATTGTATACAGTTTACATGGTGATGGCGAATTGCAAGAAGGGCAAAATTGGGAAGCTATCATGTATGCTGCTGCCAATAATGTAGATAATATTATTTCTACAGTTGACCTTAACGGGCAACAAATAGATGGTTCTACGGATGCTGTACTACCAATGGGTGATCTTAGAAAGAAATTTGAAGCTTTTGGATGGGATGTTGTAGATATTGAAAATGGAAATGATATTGAATCTGTCCAAATCGGAATGGCAGAAGCCAAATCGAGAACCGGAAAAGGTAAACCAGTATGTGTTTTATTGAGAACTGTAATGGGTAATGGTGTTGATTTTATGATGCATACACACGCATGGCATGGTAAAGCACCCAATGATGAGCAGCTAGAAATTGGATTGTCTCAAAACCCTGAAACTATAGGTGATTATTAATATGAAAAACGTTGTATTACTCCTTTTTAGTTTGTTTTCTATTCTGAGTTTATCTCAAGAAAGAACCATTGAAATAGACTATACCGTTGATTACATTCTTCCTAATAGAAAAAAGCAAACCACAGATACTATTACTATAGGATTTAACAAGGATGGTAAATATTTATGGACCAACGATAAAATTCTTTCTGCTAAAATCAGCTCAAATAATCTATTTGGCAAATATCTTAATGATGGAAAGTCTGGTATAAACCTTATCTATTGTCCTAATGAAGATAGAGTTTTATTAGTAGCTGATATGGGTACTAGTAAATTTTATGCTGATTTAGATATGAATATGATTTCTCCTTTCGGTCCAGAAGATGGTTTTGATGATACGGTTGCAATGATTACTGAAAAATCAGAAAAACAAGAAACTATATTGGGCAAGAATTGTAGTACTTATGATATGTACCCCGATGATGAACCTGCTCAAGGTTTGAAGGTATTAATTGATGAAAACACAAAATGTAACAATAACAATTATTTATCTCAATTTGTAGATTTAATGTTAAAGCTTACTTATAGTCAAGGTAATATCACAGTAAATATACCTAATGGATTAGTTCTAAAAGTCCTTGACGAAAATGATAATACATTAATTGAGGCAATTAAGGTAGATACCAAAAAAAAGACATTAGTTATTAACCATAGTATCCAAACAAAAGAATGAAAGTATACACTAACACAGGAAATAAAGATACAAGGTCTGGCTTTGGAGCCGGGTTAACAGAATTAGGAGCAACTAATGAAAACGTAGTTGCACTTTGTGCAGATCTAACAGGATCATTAAAAATGGATGCATTCAAAGCTAATCATCCAGAGCGTTTCTTTCAGGCCGGTATTGCTGAAGCAAACATGATAGGTTTGGCTGCTGGTATGACTATTGGTGGAAAAATTCCTTTTACGGGTACATTTGCTAACTTCTCAACAGGAAGAGTTTATGATCAAATTAGACAAAGTGTGGCTTACTCAGGAAAGAATGTAAAAATATGTGCTTCTCATGCCGGTGTAACTCTAGGCGAAGATGGTGCAACTCATCAAATCTTAGAAGATATAGGTTTGATGAAAATGCTTCCTGGAATGACTGTTATTAACACCTGTGATTTTAATCAAACAAAAGCAGCTACACTAGCTATTGCTGAGCATCAAGGCCCTGTTTATTTAAGGTTTGGAAGGCCAAAGGTGCCTAACTTTACACCAGAAGATCAAGCTTTTGAAATTGGTAAAGCTGTTCACTTGCTTGAAGGTAATGATGTCACTATTGTTGCAACCGGGCATTTAGTATGGGAAGCTTTGGAAGCTGCTAAATTGTTAAATGAAAAAGGAATTTCTGCTGAAGTCATTAATATACACACGATTAAACCATTGGATAGTGAGGCCATTATTAACTCTGTTAAGAAAACCGGATGTGTTGTTACTGCAGAAGAACATAATTTCTTAGGTGGTCTTGGAGAGAGTGTCTCTAGAGTATTAGCAAAGCACATGCCTTCACCTCAAGAGTTTGTTGCTACCCAAGATACTTTCGGAGAATCTGGTACTCCAGCACAGCTTATGGAAAAGTATGGATTGAACTCAAATGCCATAATAAAAGCAACTGAAAAAGTAATCGCTAGGAAATAACTTCTTTTTGGCAGCGTTTTTGATACTAGTAGTCTAAATCAAAAACGAATATTATGAGAAAATTAGTTATTACTGCATTAGCAAGTGTATTATTCCTCACATTTTCTAGTGCTCAAACCGGAAGCGGTTTCGGATTTAAAGGTGGATTAAATTATGGTGGTAATGGAGATTACTTTAGTTCCATAGAGCAAAATTCACAAAATCCCGATAAAAATATAGGATACCATATTGGTGTTTTTGGTAAGCTGGGCAATCGCCTGTATTTCCGCCCCGAATTGTTTTACACAAAAATGAAAAGCGATTACGATGGCGGTGATTTTGATATGCAAAAAATTGATATGCCGCTACTTGTTGGGGTAAAAGTTATAGGCCCACTTAATGTTTTTGGGGGCCCTGCATTACAGTACATTTTAGACACCGAATTTAACGGTGTTAATATTGATGATGTAGAAAACGATTTCTCTATAGGTCTAAATTTTGGTATCGGGATTAGCCTAGGAAGTATAGGATTAGACCTCAGGTATGAACGTGGCTTTAGCGATAATGAAATCTCCTTCTTAGAGAATAATAATATTGGAACGAGTCGTTTAGACACACGACCAGAGCAATTGATACTGAGTTTATCCGTAAAAATTTAATAAAAAAGAAAGCCGCTTAAAGCGGCTTTTTTATTTATTGATCTTCTGTAGATTCTGTCTCATCTGGATCCAGATATTTTGGTATACCATTCATCCCTATATCATTCGTAGGGTCTCCATCACCATCAATATCTTCATTAATAGTTAGAACACCATCACCATCATCATCGCCATCAATATAGTTAGCAATATTGTCTCCATCTGTATCATCATCAAAAACATCTAGATTTCCATTTAAGTCTTCAATATAAGATGGTATGTTATCACCTTCATGATCATTAAGTTCCGTTTGATACAACTCAAACTTAAATATTAAGTTAGAGTATACAGGAATTCCAATTAATGCTCTAGAAAAATAACCTAGTCCCGATGGTATAAACATTATGCCTAATCCATAATCATTGTATTGAATAGTACCGTCACCATTATCGGTAAACGATGATGCTACATTAAATTCCGGAATAGCTAATTGCCACCCTCGTATGGTTCCTGTAGTAGAGTTAACACCAAAACCAACCAAATTAAAATCAGCAGGGTTTACAGAACTATCAAATACACTCCCATCTTCAACCAAAGTGCCTTCATAATTCACCCTAACTTTATCTGTAAAATTAGGTGTCTGGGTTCCTCCTCCTTGGTTCAACTTTAAGATGTAGTATTCATAGTCTGCATCTTCATATGTCGTTGTCTTTAATTCCACATCATCCATTAATAATGTATGTCCATCAGGAACACTCTCCCCAGCAGCTAATTCTGTTATTACGATATCATCAATTGTGTGATTAGATCCTGTTTGAAAAAATTCAGAATTGTAATAATGTGTTGTTAAGTAATTGATTAAAGAATCGCTATCTGCTGCTTGTTGTTCTGTTCGGTCTCTATCGGGTACCGGTTGAAAATCCGGATCATCAGGCTGGCAGGCAAAAGCTATAAAAAGAATAGTAAATAGCGTAATGGCGCCTTTGTAATTTTTCATCTTCATTTGTTTAAATTTTCTTGATACTAAAACCATTATCAAGGTTCATTATTGCTTAATTTTAATGCGCAAGATACAATAATATAATATTTTTGTACAAGTACATTAACGTAGTTTTTATTAAAAAAATATGCGCATAGACAAGTACTTATGGTGCACCAGATATTTTAAGACCAGAAGTTTGGCAACTCAAGCATGTAAGAAGGGGCAAGTTACTGTTAACGATGTTGTTGCAAAGCCAAGTAGAGATGTATACATATCTGATCGTATTACGTTGAGAAAAGATCAGGTGAATTATACACTGACCATTAATGATATTCCGCCTAACAGGGTTGGTGCTAAGCTACTGGATATCTACAGAACGGATACTACCCCAAGAGATGCATTTGCAGCCAAAGAGCTTTTAAAATATAGCAAAGAT
Source organism: Winogradskyella sp. (assembly GCA_965230605.1). Taxonomy (GTDB): domain Bacteria; phylum Bacteroidota; class Bacteroidia; order Flavobacteriales; family Flavobacteriaceae; genus CBDDLD01. Next base: position 2,127,695 of record CBDDLD010000004.1, read on the forward strand.
TACTACAGAAAAAAAGGCATGGGAAGACCTACCAAAAAAGATCGTAGAGATATAGACGATTTCTATGATGATAATACTGAATAAAACCAAAGGTATTAAGGAACTGTTTTTTATCTTTGAAAAAAAGAACGATTTTGACTAAAAACGTAATCTTAGACCATCAGGAAATAGAGCATAAAATAAAGCGTATTGCATATCAGATTTATGAGTGTAATGTTGATGAAAGTGAATTAATCATTGCCGGTGTTGAGAGTAGTGGTTATTTACTGGCTAGAAAAATTAAAGCCAATCTTGACAAAATCTCTAATATCGAATCCAAACTATGCAAGGTAATTATTGATAAGACCAATCCATTAAATACGATTACTACTTCAATTAATAAGGAGGCATATGCCAATAAATCTATTGTATTAGTGGATGATGTTCTAAATTCTGGTAGTACCTTGATTTATGGTGTTAAACATTTTTTAGATGTTCCTCTAAAGCAATTTAAAACTGCTGTTCTGGTCAACAGAAATCATAAAAAGTTTCCGGTGAAAGCTGATTTTAAAGGTATTTCATTATCAACATCTCTTAATGAGCATGTAAATGTTAATCTGTCTAAGCAACCTTACGAAGCTTTTCTAGATTAGATGAAGTATGATTTCTTCTACTATAGTTTTTAATGTCTTATGGTCTGTAGTGATCGTTACATCACTTTGGTTGTAAAAATTGGTCCTTTCAAAAAGATGTTTACCAATAAATTCTTGTAAAGCTTCTACAGTTTCTAAATGACTGATTAAAGGGCGATTTTCTTTTTCCGGCATCAATCGCTCACACAAACTACCTATACCTGTTTTTAAGTATACAGACCTTGTTTTGTGGTAGCCATTAATGCTATCCATATTATTCCAATAACAAGGCGTTCCACCTCCTAATGCCAATACAATATTGTCTTTAGATGCTAATAGTTCTAATAAGACACGATGTTCCGTTTTTCTAAAATAAATCTCTCCCTTGGTTTCAAAAATAGTAGCAATAGATTTCCCTTCAGAGGCTTCAATGACAGTATCGAGATCCAAGAAATCATAGTTAAAAGCGGAAGCTAATTGTTTACCAATAGTTGATTTTCCAGATCCCATGTATCCTACTAAAACGACAATCATATAACCTTATAAATTGATTATTAAAAACATAACTTTTTCACACACAAAAAAACGAAAATTAATAGACAAAAAGTATTGTTTTATTAATTAAACATTTTATATTTGCACCCTCATTTAGAGAAACACATTTAATGACCTGGTAGCTCAGTTGGTAGAGCATCTCCCTTTTAAGGAGAGGGTCCTGGGTTCGAGCCCCAGCCAGGTCACAAAAATACACCAAACCCTAACAAGACTGTTAGGGTTTTTTTATAATTGTTCGTAAGTAAAAACGATCTGTAAATACTTTCAAGTAATATAGTATGGATTAGAATTCCATAATACGATTGAAGATTATATATTTGCAGCCTACTTCACAAATACGCGCACGTGGCGGAATTGGTAGACGCGCTAGCTTGAGGGGCTAGTGGCCATTAGGTCGTGGAAGTTCGAGTCTTCTCGTGCGCACTTTTCCAAAAACTATTTACTTAAATTTTGTTAATATAACCTGATTATCCAGCTAAAATCTTATTTTTGTTTAACTATTCGTTAAAAATAATGAACAATATAAAAAATAAGTTTAGCATCAAAGACCTCGAAAACCTCACAGGTATAAAGGCTCATACCATTAGAATATGGGAAAAACGCTATAATTTATTATCTCCTAAACGTACCGATACCAACATCAGATATTACGATTTAGCTGGTTTTCAGAAACTGCTTAATGTTAGCTACTTAAACAATAATGGTTACAAAATTTCCAAAATAGCAACCTTAGATGAGCATAAGATTCCAATTTTGGTTAGAGAAATAGCAGCTCAGAGTAATATTGAAAGTCATGCTATAAACTCGTTCAAATTGGCCATGCTCAACTTTGATCAGGTGTTATTCTACAATACTTATGAATCCTTACTAAAAGAAAAATCATTTACAGAGGTATTCTACGATATATTTATTCCCCTACTTACTGAGATAGGGCTCCTGTGGCAGACTGATACTATTACTCCGGCACATGAGCATTTCTTGACTGTACTTATACGCCAAAAAATACTGGTCAATACTGAAATGATTCAGTCTAAAAAGATAAATACATCTACCAAGACTTTCGTTCTGTATTTACCAGATAATGAAATCCACGAGCTAGGATTGATGTTCATCAACTATGAAATCATTTCTAAAGGCTATCATTGTATTTTCTTGGGACAGAGTGTTCCATTAACTAGTTTAACTGATCTTCTCAGTTATTATGACGATATTGTTTTTGTATCTTATTTTACAACAAAGCCTATAAAAGAAGAGTTAGGAAATTATTTAAGCGACTTTAGTAAGACCATCTTAGAGCCATCTGATGCAAAGCTCTGGATTTTGGGCAGAATGCTAAGTGCTTTAGATACAGAGAAACTACCAAAAGGTATAACACCTTACACCTCTATTAAAAAACTAATTGAAACCATATAGAACCATGTCCAAGAAAGTGAGTATTATAGGATCTGGGTTTTCTGCTTTATCTGCGTCATGCTACTTAGCGCAGCACAATTATGATGTTACTATCTATGAAAAGAATAGTACTGTAGGTGGACGTGCTCGCCAATTAAAGAAAGAAGGGTTTACTTTTGATATTGGTCCTACCTGGTATTGGATGCCTGATATTTTTGAACGCTTTTTTTCAGACTTTGACAAGTTGCCTACTGATTTTTATACTCTGGAAAAGTTAAACCCGGCTTACAATGTCTACTTTGGAGAAGAAGACTATATATCTATAGCAGATTCTTTAGAAAAGATCTGTGAAACTTTTGAAACTATAGAGGCCGGTAGTGGATCGAAACTAAGACGCTTTATGTCGAAAGCTCAAGATAATTATGATATTGCTATTAAAGATCTTGTTTATCGTCCCGGCGTTTCCCCTCTTGAGTTAGTTACTCCAAAAACTATACGCAAACTCGGTCTCTTTATGAGCAATATAAAGCGTATGGTTAGAAGTGAATTTAAGAACAAAAAATTAGCCCAAATTTTAGAATTCCCTGTTCTCTTTTTAGGTGCTAAGCCAAGTGATACTCCTGCATTTTACAATTTCATGAATTTCGCAGATTTTGGTTTGGGAACCTGGCACCCTAAGAATGGCATGTATAGTGTTGTACAGGGTATGGCTGATTTGGCAGTAAGCCTTGGAGTTACCATAGAAACCAATAGCCCTGTAGAAGCTGTTTTAGTTGATGGTGGTAAAACAAAAGGTATCAAAGTTAATGGACAAGAGATACTTTCAGATATTGTGTTAAGTGGTGCAGACTATCATCATTCCGAATCTTTACTAGAGGCAAAGTATAGACAATATTCTGAGGCGTATTGGGATAAAAAAACCTTTGCACCATCATCGTTACTATTTTATGTAGGTTTTGATAAGAAGTTAGACAATGTTGTACACCATACGTTATTCTTTGATGTAGATTTTGACGCTCATGCCAATGCCATATATGATCACCCCCAATGGCCGAAAGAGCCTTTGTTCTATGCAAGTTTCCCATCAAAAACTGACGCTGATGTAGCACCAGAGGGAAAAGAAGCCGGTATTTTCTTAATACCTCTAGCACCGGGGATTGAGGATACTCCTGAAGTAAGAGCGCAATATTTTGATATTATTATAGAACGATTCCAACGTCTTACTAAACAAAACATTATAAAAAATATTATCTTTAAAGAGTCCTTCTGTGTTAATGACTTTGTAAATGAGTATAATTCCTATAAAGGAAATGCTTATGGAATGGCGAACACACTATTGCAAACAGCTTTTCTAAGGCCTAAGCTAAAGAGTAAGAAAGTAGACGGACTCTATTTTACCGGACAATTAACAGTACCTGGCCCGGGTGTGCCTCCATCACTCATATCTGGTAAGTTGGTAGCTGAGCTTATAAACAAATATCATCCAAATAACGCATAACCATGAAATCAATTTTTGACAATGTTTCTCGTCAATGCAGTAAAATAGTTACTAACTCTTACAGCACGTCTTTTTCTATGGCAACAAAAATGCTATCAGATAGTATACGACAGGATATATATAATATCTATGGCTTTGTAAGATTTGCTGACGAAATCGTGGATACTTTCCATGATTATGACAAAGGCACACTTTTTAAAAACTTTGAAGCCGATTTAGAAGACGCTTTAAAAATGAAGATTAGCCTTAATCCTATACTTAATGCATTTCAAGAAACGTATCATAAATATGGTATAGACAGGCATCTTGTAGATGCTTTTATGAAAAGTATGCGCTTAGACCTGCACAAACAGAACTACTTAACAGATGAAGAGTACAGAGAGTATATATATGGATCTGCTGATGTGGTTGGTTTAATGTGCTTAAAGGTATTTGTAAAAGGGAATCAAGAGAAGTATGATGATTTGAAGGATTCAGCAATGAGCTTAGGTTCTGCATTCCAGAAGGTAAACTTTTTAAGAGACCTTAAAGCCGATTTCGAAAATCTTAACCGAACTTATTTTCCCAATACCGATCTGAATCATTTAGATGAAGCCTCTAAACAGGCTATCATCAAAGACATTGAATCTGATTTCAAAAAAGGACTTAAAGGTATAAAGCAGCTACCTCTTGAAGCTCGTTTTGGTGTATTTATGGCTTATCGTTATTACAACAAATTACTGGATAAATTGAAAAAGACACCTGCTCTTGAAATTAAGTCAGCACGGATCAGAGTTCCAAACTATAAGAAGATAGAATTACTGACTAGAAGTTATGTCAAATATCAACTAAATTTGCTCTAAACTAAAAGCCCATGCGTATTTTTCTTTGGATACTTATTTTTCTCGCCACATTTAGTATTATGGAGTTTATGGCGTGGTTCACGCATAAATATATAATGCATGGCTTCTTATGGTCCTTGCACAAAGATCATCATCATAAAGATCACAAAAGTTGGTTTGAACGTAATGACGCTTTCTTTTTGTTTTATGCTGCTGTAAGTATGTTTTGTTTCTACCAATGGCATCAAAATGATATCTGGTTTTGCCTCCCAATTGGTTTAGGCATCATGGCCTATGGTGCCACATATTTTATTGTTCATGATATTTTTATCCATCAGCGTTTTAAAATGTTTAGAAATGCAAACAATTGGTACGCCAAAGGTGTACGAAGAGCGCATAAAATTCATCATAAACATTTAGGCAAAAAAGATGGGGAGTGCTTTGGAATGTTAGTCGTACCTTTTAAATATTTTAAAAAGTAAATTACTCTGAAGATAATTTGGTAATGGTTTCAATAACCTTATCATCATACCAATCTGCGGCTCCTTTTTCATCAACTACAATTCGTCCTTTTTTATCAATGATAAATGTCCTTGGAATAGATCTTACATCAAATAAATGGCTATAATCAGATATAGGTCTGTATGTTTTAAACGTGTAACTATTTTTAGACTTGAAACTGGCAAGTTTTTCAACCTCCTCATTACTCACAAATAAGAAAACAACGTTTTCAGTTTTAAAATGATCGTAAAGCTTTTGCAGGCTTGGCATTTCTGCTATGCATGGAGGGCACCACGTAGCCCAAAAATTAAGTACTATAACTTTTCCTTTGACGTCCTTAAAATCTAGTTGTTGCTGTTCGGTATCTATCAACTTCCAATTGTAATCAGCTAAAGTCAGGCGTTTAGAATCATCTATTTCATTAGGTGTGTTTATATACGTTAAGACTTTATGAATTGCTACCTGTATGGGTGTTCTGGTTTGCGGAATAATTAGAATTGCAATTATGATTAAAAAAATAATATTATTCCTTCTAGATTTAGATAATTTCATAATAAAAGCATGAAGCGCAACTTCTTAGTCGAAATTACGCTTCAGTTCTAACATTAAGTTTAAGTTAGTAATATATGGAAATGTTAGTTAATTAATTTCTTGTTACTGTACCTGTAGGTAAAGAAGATACGTTAGGTCCAAAATCGTGAGTGGCTGGAGCAGTTGCTGTACCTGCAACTCCAACTAATGGTTTTATCGCAAACGGCGCAGGTGAATCGTCTGGCACAGGCTCTAAAGAAATTACTACGGTTCTTCCTCTTACATCTAGCGGAAATGTTTCTCCTGTTGGAGCATTTAAGAAGAAATCTTCTCCGGGTACCGGAGGTCCTTGATTAAACTGTGTCCCACTGAAGTTAGTAAAATCATCGCGTCCTCCGAAATCGTCAAAACGTCCTGTACTTATTGGTCCTGAGTCTCCAATGACCCAACCTTCATAAGTCCATCCCGGGTTTTGTGAAACGTCTGGTAAATTTAAATTTGCTGTAGGTGGCATTCCTGGAGTTCCAAACCAAACACCATACTCATCATTACCATTGTTTCCTGCTCCCATCATTTCATCTGTTGGTGTCCTCAGGAAAAATGTACCAGACACATTAACTAAATCACCGATTAGATCTGTATTTACGGCTGCAGAGCCTCCATTAAATTCTCCGCGTAATACTTTAGTTGGTGCTGGAGCAGGATCAGGGTCTACTGCAGGTTCAATAGACAATACAAATGCAGTCGCATCTGCTAATTGTTGCGCGTTAACTGAAAATACTTGCGGAAAAGTTACGCTAGTGAATCGTCCTGTAGACACAGGATTACCATCAACAATAATCCAGCCTTCGTATACAAAGTCACTTCCTAAAGCTTCTAAACCACTCAAGTTAAGAGTAATTGTATCTAAGCTTGTAGTATTGTCATCGTCGTTACTACATGAAGTGGCAAAAAGACCTATTGCCATAACTCCAATAATCATTTTTTTAATCATTACTGTTTTTTTTAAGTTCATATAATTTGTTGGAGCTAAATTATATGAAGCCTAAATTTTAAAATGTTAGCTATCTAACATTAAGCAATGTTTTTTATGATTCTGATTTCCCTTCTATTAAAATCGATGGTATTTGTTTCCTTTAATTCATTAAGAAGTACGTTTAATGTAGGTCTGGAAACTCCTATAAGTGAAGCAATATCTTTTTGTGTATAGGGGTGATTAATCACTTTATCTCCTGTCTTATCACAATCATATCCATAATCAGTACAAAGCTCATCTAAAAACTCAACGAGACGGGTTTTAGCGTCTTTAAATAAGAGTAGTTGAAGTCGTCTTTCCAGTTTTTTAAACTTAAATCCTATGAATTTGTATACTTTGAAACTGAAGGTCTGATTGTCGCGCATAAGTTCATGCATGGTGTTGACCCCTACTGGGCATATAGACGTATTATTATCTATGGATTGGGCAAACTCATCGCGTTTGTTTTCACCTAGTATTGCCTTTTCTCCAAATAATTCGCCTTTTCTTAAAATGGCTTTCACAACTTCAGAACCATCTTCGTTATAATAGCCAATTTTCACTTTTCCTTTTTCTATGAGGTATACTTTATTAGCAGCGTCTTCTTCAAAATATATGTAGTCACTTTTCTTATAGGCATCAAAGCTATGAGAGCTCTTATAAGCCTTAAATTTATGAGGACATAAGAGCTTGAATAGATTAACATCTTCAAAAACCCAGATGGAATTCATCACTGCTAAATATTATGAATATAAGTAGTGGTCGTATAAAGTATTTAATACTTACACAAATACATAAAAAAACTCTCAAGCAATACCTGAGAGTTTTAAATTTATTATAGTCTAAACGTTTATGCGTTTTGTTTCTTAATCAAATTAAGTGCAGAACCTTCTTTGAACCATTCAATCTGTGAATCATTATACGTATGATTTACTTTAATTGTATCTGACGAACCATCAGCATGAACAACTTCTATTGTTAATGGTTTACCAGGTGCAAACTCATTTAGATCTAAGAAGTTGAATGTATCATCTTCTTGTATTAAATCATAATCGTTTTCATTAGCAAATGTTAAACCTAACATACCCTGTTTTTTAAGGTTAGTTTCATGAATACGAGCAAAGGACTTTACTATAACAGCAACAACACCCAGATGTCTTGGTTGCATAGCCGCGTGCTCTCTTGAAGATCCTTCACCATAGTTATGATCTCCTACAACTACCGTTGGTATACCAGCCGCTTTATACTCGCGTTGTGTGTCTGGTACTCCCCCATAATCACCAGATAATTGACTCTTTACGAAGTTAGTTTTCTGATTATACGCATTAACAGCACCGATTAAAGTGTTATTGGCAATATTATCTAAATGTCCTCTATATCTTAACCATGGTCCTGCCATTGATATATGGTCGGTAGTACATTTTCCAAAAGCCTTTATTAAAAGCTTAGCCCCTTTAATCTCATCGCCTATTGGTGTAAATGGAGTCAATAATTGAAGTCTTTCAGAACTTGGATCTACTTTAACTTCTACTCCACTACCATCTTCTACCGGCTCTAAATACCCATTATCTTTTACATCAAAACCTTTTGGTGGTAACTCCCATCCTGTTGGTTCATCTAACATTACCTCTTCTCCATTTTCATTAATTAGCGTGTCTGTAATAGGGTTGAAGTCTAATCGTCCAGCAATCGCAATAGCAGCAGTTAATTCCGGAGAGGCTACAAAGGCATGTGTGTTTGGATTTCCATCAGCTCGCTTAGCAAAGTTTCTGTTAAATGAATGTACAATACTATTTTTAGGCGCATTCTTAGGGTCTTCATATCGTGCCCATTGTCCTATACATGGTCCACAGGCATTTGTAAATATCCTAGCATCTAGCTTCTCAAATACCTGCAAAATACCATCACGCTCCGCTGTATATCTTACTTGTTCAGACCCAGGGTTAATTCCAAACTCGGCCTTCGTCTTTAACCCTTTATCTAAAGCTTGTTGAGCTATAGATGATGCACGGGAAAGATCTTCGTATGATGAGTTTGTACAAGAACCAATTAATCCCCACTCAACTTTTAATGGCCAATCATTTGCTTTAGCTTTTTCTGTCATCTCATCACCAACATTTGTAGATAAATCTGGTGTGAAAGGTCCATTTAATAGAGGCCCTAATTCTGAAAGGTTGATATCAATCACCTGATCGAAGTATTGTTCTGGGTTTGCATATACCTCAGCATCTGCAGTTAAGTAGTCTTTAATTTCATTTGCAGCATTCGCAACATCTTCCCTATCCGTAGCTCTAAGATAACGTTCCATAGACTCATCATAACCAAATGTTGATGTCGTAGCTCCGATCTCAGCACCCATGTTACATATGGTTCCTTTTCCAGTACATGACATCGCAGTAGCACCTGGTCCAAAATATTCGACGATAGCACCTGTACCTCCTTTTACGGTTAAGATCTCTGCAACTTTTAATATCACATCTTTAGGGGCTGTCCATCCGGAAAGCTTTCCTGTTAATCTCACACCAATCAACTTTGGAAATTTAAGCTCCCAAGGCATTCCTGCCATAACATCTACGGCATCAGCACCTCCAACACCAATGGCTACCATTCCTAAACCACCTGCATTTACGGTATGAGAATCTGTTCCTATCATCATTCCACCAGGAAACGCATAATTTTCTAATACTACTTGGTGGATAATTCCTGCTCCGGGTTTCCAGAATCCTATTCCGTACTTATCAGACACCGATTCTAGGAAATTAAATACTTCATTACTATTATTTAGAGCCGTCTGTAAATCTTGAGTAGCTCCAACTTTGGCTTGAATTAAGTGATCACAGTGTACTGTTGTAGGAACTGCTACTTTCTTTTTACCAGCTTGCATAAATTGCAATAGTGCCATCTGAGCTGTAGCATCCTGACAAGCTACTCTATCGGGTGCAAAGTCTACATAATCTTTTCCTCTTTGAAAAGCCTTATTAGGTTTTCCGTCCCATAGGTGGGCATATAATATTTTTTCAGAAAGTGTGAGTGGTTTACCAACTATATTACGAGCGGCATCAACTCGCTCAGCCATAGTACTGTAAACATCTTTAATCATATTAATATCAAAAGCCATAAGAAATGTTTAAATATTATTTATCAATTTTTTTTAAGTGTCACAAAAGTACAAAAAACAATACATTTTTAAAAATATGTAACAAAAACGCTTATTTGTTAAATTTACATTATTAAAAACATTAAAACTCACTCATTTATTAAATTATTATCATTTTATTTATCAAAATATCAATAATTTAACAATTTAACTTATTTAGAATTATTATGAATTATAAAGTATGCTAATTCTTAGGTTTGTTGTTCTTAAATACTATGAATAAAGTAAGTACAGCAGCTATAATTTCAAGAATAGTTGCTATAGAGAAAAACTCAGAAGATCTGGGCCAATGTTGAATTTTAAATAAGGCGCCTATGATATAGCAAAGCAAACCAATAAAAAAGATAAGAAATGGAATTCTGAATTTGCTAAGCTTCATTAAAATAAGCTTTCTATAATCTGCTCATCTGTAATACCTTCAGCCTCAGCTTTGTAATTCTTTATGATACGATGTCTTAATATTCCTGTAGCCACAGCTTGAATATCTTCAATATCGGGTGAGAATTTACCATGAGTGACCGCATGAGTTTTAGCAGCTAATATCAAGTTTTGAGATGCTCTAGGGCCTGCTCCCCAGTCTACAAACTCTTTTACTAAATCGGCAGCAGCAGTGCTATTTGGTCTGGTCTTACCTACAACATCTACAGCGTATTCAATCACATTGTCTGCCACAGGTACTCTACGAATAACAGATTGATAGTTCATAATTTCATCAGCTGTGAATAATGCATTAACAGACAAATCCAGATCCGTAGTAGTCGTCTTAACAACTTGCACTTCTTCTTCAAATGATGGATAATCTAAATTAATAGCAAACATGAATCGGTCTAATTGAGCTTCCGGTAGTGGATATGTTCCTTCCTGCTCAATTGGATTTTGAGTTGCTAAAACAAAGTATGGTAAACTTAACTTATACTGATGCCCGGCTACAGTTACTGCACGTTCTTGCATAGCCTCTAGAAGAGCAGCTTGAGTCTTTGGAGGTGTTCTATTAATCTCATCAGCTAAAATGATGTTAGAAAATATGGGACCCTTAATAAACTTAAAGTGTCTGTTTTCATCTAAAATCTCACTCCCTAAAATATCACTTGGCATTAAATCTGGTGTAAACTGAATTCTCTTAAAATCGAGACCCAAAGCTTGAGCAATTGTATTTACCATTAAAGTTTTAGCTAAACCAGGTACTCCAATTAGTAAAGCGTGTCCTCCAGAAAATATTGAGATCAGTATCTGATCTACGACTGCTTCTTGACCAACAATTACTTTAGCTATTTCTTCTTTGAGCGCTTTGTATTTCTTTACAAAATTCTCAACAGTAGTTACATCAGACATATATTATTGTGTTTTTAACCAGTTACTCTTATAATCACATTCTCTATACTCACCAGTAATCTTAATGTAAGTATCCATGATTTTTTCTTTTTGCCACTTCTCTACTGCCTTGAATTGCTTGTCTTGAAGTGCCAAACGTTTAATTTTTAAATAGTCTCTGGCATAATCAGCCTGATGCTCATCAACTCTATCAGTAACGGTTAATATCTTGAATTTAATTCTATTAATTCTATCCTCATCCTGCAGTACCGCACTTACTTCATTGTCTTTTAAATTTTGAATTTGAGCATATAACTCAGGATCCATACGAGTGAGCTCAAAATTAAAGTCTTGAGTGGTGGGATTGGTTAATTTGCCTCCTTCAAATTTAGTTTCCTTTTCATCACTGAACTCTCTTGCAGCATCTGCAAAGCTCACTTCTCCACTAACGACCTTTGCTCTAACCATATCAATTTCATCCTTTGCTTTTTGAATTGCGTCTTGAGTAATTTCTGGTCTTAACAATATATGCCTAACGTCATACTCTTGTCCTCTCACTTTTTCTAAGTAAATGATATGGTAGCCAAACTCTGTTTCAAAAGGGTCAGATATTTCGCCTTCTTGCATACTAAACGCAACATCTCTAAACTCTTTCACCATTCTTGGACGTTTACGATTTAATGTATACTTACCACCATTACGTTTAGACGCTGTATCATCAGTATAGAATAATACTTTAGTTGTAAAGCTAGCTCCGTTTTCTTCAACATCAGCTTTGTATTCTTTAAGTCTATCAATGGTTTTCTGCCTGGCCTCTTCTGTAACTTCAGGAATCACTACGATTTGAGCAACTTTAAGTTCTGTACCAAAAGTGGGGCGCTCATCTTCTGTAAGACTGTTGAAAAATTCTCTAACTTCTTCCGGAGTTATTTCTATTTCGCCAATAATCTTCTTCTGCATCTCACTGGCTAAATAGTTATTCTTATTAATCTCATACATCTCTTCCTTCAAAGCATCTTCAGAATCTTTGTTGTAGAGTTTCAGAATTTCATCTATAGAACCGTTGGTTTGTGCTAAAAAGGCTTCTAATTGTTGATCTATCTGAGCTCTAATTTGAAGTTCGTTTACAATGATACTGTCTTGGATAGCACTGTGAGCGTACAGTTTTTGCTCTAACATACTTCCAAATAGTTCACATCTAGTCACCTCACCTAAATCGCCTCCTTCAGCTTTAATTTGGGCTATTCTTCTATCTAAATCTGAATCTAATAAAATGTAATCGCCTACTACAGCAGCTACACCATCAGCTTTAATACGCTTAAGGTTTTTTACAGTGTCTTTCTTTACTTCCTCTTTCTTATCTTCAATAATCTCTTGTGAAGATGTAAACCCATACACCAAGCATAGCGCTACAGCTAATACATGCGATCGTTTAATTGTAAATTTCGAATTGTTTGTTTTTGACAGCATCTTTTGTAATATCATTTTCTAGTTGCTTTATAAGCTCTAACTTCCTTTTATTTATAACAATTTGATTAATTGAAGACTCTACATATTCCAGTGGAGCATAATCATTTTGCAAACGTACATCTTTAACCTGAATCAAATATAGGTTTAATGAATCTTTGAGTTGTATAAAATTAGATTTTTTTAACAGTTGCGCTCTATTTTGAGCATTAATAGCAGGTATTTTTTCCGCGACTTGAGTTGATTTCACCCATATAGAATCATTCAAAGAATACGACTTAAATTGAATTGCAATAGAATCTAAATAGACTTTATCTTCATTATCAAAACGCTTGAACCGTTCCTCAATATCTTCCATATTGATAGGGTTGAGTCCTATATTAATGTATCTCAATTTTAAAAGCTCGTCGTTTAGTTTAAAAGACTCTTTATTTGCTTCATAAAAACTCTGTGCTTCTTCTATTGAAACTATGGTATCTATATTTTTAATGACTAAAGCTTCTAAATAGGCTTTGGTATAAAGATCGTTTTTATACTGTTCTACTAATTTCTGGTATTCTACTTGTTTATCCTCAGAGAGATTCAATAATGCACCATCCATTAGTAGAAGTTGTCTGGCCCATCTATTGATATAGGTAGTCACAATCTGAATACTATCTTCTTTGTTTGTCCCAACGGGCACCAAGTCTTCTATGTCTTCTTGATAAAGATAAGACTCATTAACTCGGGCAACAGGAACTCTGTCATCTGTAGTCTTAAAAAAATTACAACTGGTTAATAACAGGAAGGGTAGTATGTATATGAGCTGTTTCAACGGTTTTAATTACCCACTTGGGACTTTATAGACTTTAACACATCTTTATTAACAACAACTTTGAACCGATTCTTTAATCCATTTAACCAATTATCTTCAATTTGCGTCTGATAATCGTTAATGACAACACCCTTGGCTTCTTCTAAAGTTTTAACTCTTGAGGGTAAGAATTCTTCAATGTTTACAACATGAAAGGCATTGTTGTGTTCGTAGATCTTAGAAATCCCTGTTTTAAGGTCTAATCCCTCAGGTAGTATAGGGTCATTAACACTATATGTGCCACTAGTAAAAATCACATTTTGCTTTTTACCGCTATTCAATTGCGCTTTAATTTCTTCCTGAGATTTTTGCGCTAAAAGTTGGCTCACTTTTTCTATAGTAGATTTATCTGCAGATGATGCTAAGACTATTTTAATTCTATCTTCCCATTTATAGTTGCCAGAATTCTTATCATAGTATGACTTTAGCCCTGTTGAGTCTTTACTTGCTTTATTCCATACTTCTCTTTCCATAAGTTCAAAAAGCAATAAGCCATCTCTATATTCTCTTAGAATATCTGCAAAGTCTTTATTCTCAAGCTCCAGATTATCTTCTCTGTATTTCAGAACAGAGTTTTCAATAAAAGTTTTATACTCTTTCTCTAAAAGGGCACTAACCGGAATCTTCTTATTTAAATAGTTTCGCTGTGCCGTTCTTAGATGCTTTACAAATGCATTATAATCAAATGTTGCATTGTTTATAGTTAAAATAATGGTTTCGCCTTTGAAATCTTGTGGTTGTCTCCATGAGCGTAAAAAATAATTATCATCTACAATATTTTCAAAATACTCTAGGGCTTGATTGTTTTCAACAATAGTATATTTTGCTTTTAGCTCCTCTACCATTGCAGAATTAATAAGCTTAGATCTTGAGTCTCTCTTAACTCTATTTTGAAGTATTGATTTTGCTTGCTCATAAGGTTCTAATTCTTTCATACTAATACGTTTAACAATATGCCATCCGTATTGTGTCTTAAAAGGTTGAGAAACTTCTCCATCTTTCTTTAAACCAAATGCAACATTTTCAAATTCTACAGAGCTTAATTGTCCACTTTTAAATGGTGATAATTGTCCCCCATTTCTTGAAGAACTACGATCATCAGAAAACTGTTTAGCAAGAGATTCAAAGCTTTCACCTTGGTTTAGTTTCTTGTATATTTCATTGATTCTCACTTCAGGATTCAACAGGCTGTCTTTTTGTTTTAATGACACCATAATGTGAGCGGCTGTTATTGTTCCTCTAGAAGCTCTTTTATCGAGAACTTTTACAATATGAAATCCGAAATCAGTTCTAAAAGGCATGGACACCTCTCCGACTTTGGTATTATAAGCCATACTTTCAAAGTCATATACCATTTTAAATGCTGAAAAATACCCTAGATCTTCAGCAAACACAGTACTACCATTATGCACATCTGCTTTTACTGCTTCAAAACCTTCATTTATAACGCGGTCTCTTAATTGGAGAAGCCTGTTATAGGTTGTTAAAGTATCTTTGGTTGTTGGGTCTAGCTTAATTAAGATATGTACAGCTTTAATATCTTGTTGCATTCTCTCATAAGCTTCTTTTACAAGTTCATCGGTTACCTTGCTTTCAGACAAATAATTCTTAGTAAGTTGTCTCTTGTAATTGGTGAACTCTCGCTTATATTTTGGATCTTCATCTAACTTTAAACGTCTAGCTTCACTAAGTTTTAATTGATAGTTAATAAACAACTCCAGATAGGCATCTATGTCTTTTTGGTTTTCATCTTTCACAAGATCTAAATTCTTGTTATAAACTCTTAAGAATTCTGAAGCTAAAATCGGTTTATCATCAACAGTGAGAAGGACATCTTCTTGTTGTTGAGAAAAAGACAGATTGACTAAAGTAATCAAGGTGCATATGCACAACTTCATCCGTAAACTCATCTTAACGTATATATTGAATTGAAACAATTTATTTAAGTAACATCATAGATAGGACTTTATTGTACTAAAAGCCTATAAAGAGACATCTTGATGTGTGGCACAAAAGTAATATAATTAAGGGAGTAATCAAGTAGATTTACATAAAGCTGAATCGTAAAATTAACTCTACTATTTTACGATATAACAACTATATTATTTAAAATATTTATCTTTAATAAACGTACAACGAAATCAATATCAATAATGAAATACACTAATGAGGTTATAATAGAAAAACCCATAGATGAAGTCATCAATAAATTAGATAGTTCGGACAACATGAAGCACTGGCAGGCTGGATTAGTAAATACAGAACATATATCAGGAACTCCCGGTGAATTTGGCGCCAAAATGAAGCTACACTATAAATTTGGTAAACGCAAAATGGAACTCATAGAAACCATTACTAAGCGAAACTTCCCCAGTGAGTTTCATGCAACTTATGTCACAACGGGTGTTCATAATATACAGCAAAACTTTTTTGAATCTACTAGCGAGGGTCATACAAAATGGACCTCCAAAAGTGAGTTTCAGCCTACGAATTTTACAATGAGGGCCATGCTATTCTTAATGCCGCGTTCATTTAAAAAGCAGTCTTTAAAGTATATGAATGACTTTAAAAATTTTGTTGAACATGGTACTTCTGTAGCCGATGCGTAAATTGAAACTGATATGGGATTTTCGGGGTCCTGATGCGGAACAAATTGCAAAACACCATCTCATTCACTTAAAAGAATACATCTCTATGCATGCACTTAATATATCTATAACTGGTGTAGAACCTCTAAATGAAATACACCATATAGCTTATATGGTAGTTGATGAATCTGAGATGAAGCCAATTAGGGATGCTTTGAGGCCGCACAGAGGACAACTTTATACTACAGATTAAATAATCGCCCTACAAACGTTTTAAAAAACTTCCATTTTGGCATTCCTAATATTATGTTTAGGTCTTCAGAGAAACGTGTTTCTTCGTCAAGAAACTTAAATATAGTCGTTACATCTACATTCTTAAAAAGACTAGAAAATAGTTGAGAACCAAAAGCATTGTCTTTGGCCAAAACATCGAGTAAAATAAGGTCATAAAACCAAAACTTATTACGTTTACTAAATGTGTTCAACCTGTCTGAATGTTTTATAAATTCTACCAGGTCTTTGCTTTTTTTAACTGTATTACGAAAAGTATATCCTGTACTGGCCTTGGTCCATCCACCAACAGTTCCAATATGTAATACGTGGGAAGTATTGTGTTTATAAAAATTATATGATGTCATAGGAATTGAACCTTTTTCCTTTTCCATTATGTCATATTCGGTGATGCCTTTATTGGTCAAATACGTCTTTATTTCATTTTCATATTCAGAATGCTCAAGACGATCTTTTGAAAATAAGGTGTATTCTACCAAAGCTGTTCTATCAGTAATGGGTAAGACATACATAAATCTAGTATTTCCTTTTTGCGGCACCGTAAAATCCATAAATGTGGCCACATCATCATCAAAAGCCTTTTGTTTAGTTTTTATAAACCACCCAACAAAATGCTGTTGAATTAAAGGATATTTTTTTTGTGTCTTATATTCAGGATTTAAAACCACACTATTGAAAACTTGTTTACCCTCATAATTATTCTGATCCGTCTTAACAGCTGCACCGTTCTCAGTATCTTCTATATGCAATACACGCTCTTCAATAAACTTAATATTGGTTTTCGCATCAATAACTGACCACAAACTTTCGTAGAAATCAACACTGCGAATCGTCTTATAAGTATAGGGTGATATTTTGATAGTTTTAGAATAAGTATCACTTCCAAAAAACACCTTTTTCCAGGTTTGCTTAACGATAGCATCCCATTCCCCTTCACCCTGTTCCCAAAACGACCAGGTCCTATCATTGCTTGTTTTTTTTAGCTGATCTATAATGAGTATGGACTTATCATCAAAATAAGAATCTTTAGCCATACGAAAAGCTAACATAAGGCCCGAAGCACCAGCTCCGGTAATAATATAATCAAACCTGTTCATAAAGGTTGTAAAGATACATCATTATGAGGCTTGAGTTTGCATAAAAATTTCACGATCTTAGCTAGATACACTCACACTCATATGAAACATATATATCGCAGGTCTTTTGTAAAGTACTTATTTACCGGATTAGCAGGCACAGCCTTATTACCAGTCTATGCCAAAGAAATTAAAACTGCTGTGCCTAACCTTGAGCCCATAGATTATTCTGATGACACCGAAGCGTTCTGGGAAAGCATAAAAGAACAATTCGTTCTTGCAAATGATTTGAACTATTTTAATAATGCGTCTCTTGGTCCTTCTCCAATGATGGTCCAAAATGCAACTAATAATTACAGAGCTACTTTAGATGGATTCCCTTCTAAATATATGTGGGGTGAATGGAGTGATGACAAAGAAAAGGTGAGGCAGCAAGTTGCTGATTTGTTTTCCGTTTCTAAAGAAGAGATTGCCATTGTGCACAATACTACTGAAGGGATGAATCTTATTGCCAGAAGCTTTGATTTACAACCTGGTGATGAAGTTATAATAGCTGACCACGAACACGCCAGCGGCACCATTCCTTGGGAAGTATGGCAAGAAACCAAAGGGATAAAAATTGTACGCCCTACTTTGCCTATACTTCCAAAGTCTGTCGATGAGGTTGTGAATATTTATGAGAAAGCTATTACAGAAAAGACTAAAATCATTTCTATGTGTCATATAGTAAATACTAATGGTATGATACTCCCTGTGAAAGAAGTTTCAGAATTAGCTCATAAAAAAGGGGTGTTAGTCGCAGTTGACGGTGCTCAAAGTTCCGGGATGTTTGATATTGACCTTCATGACTTAGGTTGTGATTTTTATGCTGCTAGTGCTCATAAGTGGTTATTTGCTCCAAAGGGTACTGGTGTTTTCTATGCAAAGCAAGACAGTCAACACCATTTAAAACCTTTAATTGTTGCCTGGGGACATCGTGATAAAAGTATTCGACGTTTAGAAAATTATAATACCCGAAACCTCCCTGAATATTTAGGCTTAGGTACTGCTGTAGAATTTCATACTAAAATTGGTTCTAAAAAAATTGCTAAACGCTCATACGAATTAAAGCATTATTTCAGGTCTAAACTAGAAGGTAATTCAAAGTTTAAATTGAAAACTCCAGAATATGATGCGCTTTCATGTGCGATACAGACTGTTGAAATTGTAGGGAAAGATGTTAGTGCAGTTAAAAAGACACTTTTTGAAAACTATGGTATTGACACCAGACCCATGTCGGTTTTTGACCTCAACGGTGTACGTATTTCTTTTGCTATTTACATCACTAAAAAGGACATTGATTATTTGGTGAACGCCCTAGAGACTATAGCCGGGTAATCTTACAAACTACACCTATGCAAACTGAGTTATAGTGGTCATTTACATAAACCTGTGTGCGATAATTAACACAAGCTGCTCATAACTATTTTATTATGAATTGAATATGGCATCTATTTTCATTATTTTTAGGCTTCCTCTAAAAGCTATTTACATAGCCTAGGGTTGTAAGAAAATAGATTAAGTAATTAAGAGGGTTAATTCATTCTTTCGACCCGGCTAGCCACAGAAGTTCTGTGGCTAGTTTTTTATTAAAAAAAGCGAACCTATGGATTCGCTTAATATGTTTTTGATTATTGTAAGTCTTTTACCTCGAATAATTAGGAGCCTCCTTAGTGATGGTCACATCATGAGGGTGGCTTTCATTAATACCACTCGCGGTAATTTTCACAAAGCGTCCAGATTCTTTAAGAGTAGCGATATCTTTGGCTCCACAGTAGCCCATACCGGCTCTAAGACCGCCAACAAACTGATGAATACTTTCAAAGAGTTCACCTTTATAAGGGACACGTCCAACGATACCTTCCGGCACCAGTTTTTTAATGTCATCTTCTACATCTTGGAAGTAACGATCCTTGCTCCCTTCTTTCATAGCTTCAACCGATCCCATACCTCTGTACGACTTAAACTTTCTCCCTTCATAGATGATGGTCTCTCCCGGGCTTTCTTTGGTTCCTGCTAATAACGATCCTAACATCACAGTGTCAGCTCCCGCAGCTATAGCTTTAGGAATATCACCTGTATAACGTATCCCTCCATCAGCAATAACCGGTACTCCGGTACCTTTAATAGCCTCAGCTACCTCTAACACTGCAGAGAATTGAGGGAATCCAACTCCAGCTACCACACGTGTTGTACATATTGACCCTGGTCCAATACCAACTTTAACGGCATCAGCACCAGCTTCAACTAAATATTTTGCAGCCTCACCAGTAGCTATGTTACCAACAATCACTTCAAGTTCTGGATGGGACTTCTTTACTTCTTTTAAGACACTCACCACACCTTTAGTATGTCCATGTGCAGTATCAATAACTACAGCATCTACACCAGAATTTACTAACGCAGATACTCTGTCAACTACATCTGCAGTAACTCCTACCGCAGCTGCTACACGCAATCTTCCAAATTTATCTTTATTGGCAATAGGCTTTTGAGTGAGTTTGGTAATATCTCTAAACGTAATTAATCCCGCTAGTTTATAATTATCATCAACGATAAGAAGTTTTTCAATTTTATTCTCCTGGAGAATAACCTCAGCATCAAGTAATGATGTTCCTTCTGCAGCAGTAACTAAGTTTTCTGATGTCATTACTTCTACTATAGGTCGTTGATTATTTTTCTCAAACCTTAGATCACGATTTGTCACGATTCCTTTTAACGTCCCCTCATCGTCTACTATTGGAATACCTCCAATACTATGCTCAGCCATATTTTGCTTGGCATCAATAACTTTTGCAGTCAATGGTAATGTCACAGGATCTATAATCATCCCACTTTCAGCACGCTTTACCTTTCTGACTTTAGCAGCTTGTTGCTGAATAGTCATGTTTTTGTGCAATACACCAATACCACCTTCTCTAGCCATGGCAATAGCCATTCTACTTTCTGTTACTGTATCCATTGCAGCAGAAACAATAGGCACATTGATAGTGATGTTTCTTGTAAACTTAGATTGGATATTAACTTCGCGTGGTAAAACCTCAGAAAATGCTGGAACTAGAAGGACGTCATCGTAAGTTAAACCTTCGCCTACGATTTTATTTTGATGTGCAGTCATGATGCAATTACGATTATAATTGCATGCAAATATACAATTATTATTGGGCTTCTAAGCAAATAAGCGTCTCTAAATTTAGCAATATCTAAAAGAGGTTAACCTTACTGTTTTTTATACCTCAAGTCTTTAGCATTGATACTGTAATCCCAAACTTTATTTCCTTCTCTATTGTATATGGTAAGTGTTAATACACGATCTGTCCTTGGACCTGATACTTTAACTATACCAAAGTTTCTTTTATAAAATGTTTTGTCTTTCAGTTGTAGTGTATTCCCTTCATCTCTCGGATTATGTGTCCCTGACGTCAAAGGCGAACATGTAATATCGATTAAAGGATATGCATCTTTACGGTCTAATTTTGAGATCTCTGTGTGGTGGCGATCACCACTCATAAAAACGACTCCGGAAATACGTTCTTCATGTAAGCGATCTAATAGTTTTTGACGCTCTTCCGGGTAGGTTGCATAATTTTCATAAACTGCCGCGTCACTTACGGTTTGACCTCCTATGCATACCACTTTAAAAGCTGCCTTACTAGATGTCAAAGCTCTTATTAACCAATCTAATTGAGCTTCACCCAAGTACTCTTTGTTGGCTGATAGTTTTCTGTTTGGATCTCTGTGATAACGGTTATCCATCATAAAAAACTCAACATCGTTCCATAAAAAATGGCTTGTAATTCCTCCTATCCCTGCAGCATCTGTATTTAGATTTCCCCAATAATCGTTAAACGCTTTTTCTGTCAGCTTTTTATTAGCATAAGACGCATCAGCATCATTAGGTCCATAATCATGATCATCCCAAATGGCATAATGGTGTACACTCCCAAGTAGAGGTTGTAACTCTTTTACTGATCTGGCATGACGGTTACGGTGTCTGACTCCACGTTCTGTTAAAAAATCTGGTGTTCTTAAGTAAATATTGTCGCCTAACCACACCATAAAGTCAGGTGATTTAGAAAGAATACTATTAAAAATCTGATAGCTATCACCACCATAAGGTTTTCCGGGTCTATCATCTTTGGTCTCATTGGCATAATAGCAAGACCCAATTGCAAAACTGAAATCCGGAGGGTCCATTCGCCATTGCCATAAGGTTTGCGTTTGGAATTTTAGATCGTAATCGCGAGGTACATATTGTCCATTGATGTATAGCTTATAGGTATATGTTTCTCCGTATTCGACTTCGGAAGGGTACAATTTAGCAATGTGGTCATTCGCCTTATTTGTTTCTACAACTTCTGTGAACTTACTTTCTCCAGTTTTAGATATGTATTCTATTTTGACTTCTGCCGATGCTGTAGTTTGAACCCAAATTAGGACCTCCCTATAATCTGAATACCCTACCATAGGGCCCGATTGAAGAAGTTCGGATTGAGAAAAACTGACGTTTACAAAAAGTATGACTAAGAGGAGTATGTATCGTTTCATAATGGATAGTTTGTTCAAAAATGATAAATTCAGAGAATCTGAATATTAAGCTACCATTAATTTTCTATTTGAGATGTAAAGATTATATGCGTTTAAAGGATTTAATAGGATTAATAAGTAATTGTTTTAAAACTATTAAAACTGAGAGAGAGTAACAGATTGTCATTAATGTTCCTGAGATCATAACTATATATTTAACCCATATCATCCCTTTCCATAGGAAGTAAATTCCCCCAAAGGTTAAAATTATAGAGAAAAATGGCTCTACTATAAGAAATGTTTTGAGTTTTACATTTAACCTGGTAGTTACTAACAATAGTCCTGTTAAGAAAAAAATAATAGACATTGACAAGATGTGTCCGTGAACCAAAGTGAGCATCTGCTGTTTATTCTTTTTGAATTTCATCACCTCGGCTTCTTCATCATCTTCATTTCCTAAGTATTGTTCTTCTATACCATCTGGACTTGCTGAAGACGTTTCACTCACAAATAACAAACCTGTATAAAAACCAATACTTAAAACAACTAAAAATCCGATTATTAAAAGTCTTAATTCTTTAGGAAAGGTTTCTATACATCCGTTTAATTTCATTACAAGATGTCTTTTTCGTTAAGCATTTTTAATGACTGCATTAAATCATTCATTGCATTAGTCATAGATCGTACAGATATTGTTGCTCCAGCAATAGCATCAATATTATCTCCATATCGGAATTTATCATTTTGAGTCTTTCCTATAAATTGTTTTAACCAACGTTTACTTCCTATCTCACCTCCATATTCTTCTCTATAAATTAACACTTTGGCTTTAACTACGGTTAACTTATCATCAAATAATACTAAATAATCAAATTCTGCTGTTTTACTTGGTGCCTTTGCCACATAAGCATATCCTTGTAACTTATTTGATGCTGTGATTTTGAATAAATTATCTTCACCAAATTTTGATGGTAATTCCTTTGCTATTTCTGTTGAAATTGTAATTGCATCAAAAGAAAATGTTTCTATGTCATAAGTCGATTTAATTACTTTATCCACTTTCTTTTGAAGCTTTGCCGGAAGCCCATAACCTAAGCAAAAATAGGTCAATAATAACGTACAAATCTGTTTCAGTTTCATGATGTAAAAATATTAATTATTTATTGTTAAAAACATCAAATAGCTAATTCGAAAACAACTTTCAAATTAGCTAATGATCTGATTATATTTATTTAAAACTAACTCACTATTATCAACTATTGATGGACTAAAACCAAACTCCTAAACCAAAGTTTAATCTATTATCAACATCACTATCATCAGCTTTATTACTTCTGAACTGATAATCTCCTTTTACTACGACACCTGGTGCAATATGATAACTTAAACCAGTTGTTAGGTCTGTTCTATTGTATGCATCATTTCTTTCTAATGATCCCGCTGTAGCTGCATGTGTGTCATAATTTTCAAAGCGTGCAAAAGCAAATAAACGTTGTTCTTTATTTAATGGTAATAGATTATAAGCAACTTCGGTATAGTATCCCATTAATGCACTTCCTAGCTCTCTATTTGTTAAAACGTTGTATGCTTCAGTATCCGTTAAAGAAGCATATATGAATTGTCCTCTTGCTGTAAAACGCTTGTATGCATATCTAGCATCAAGACCAACCATAGATACTCCGATGTTAGAACCTTCTATTTCTTCTATATCATCAGTAGCTTGAGTCTTTCCATAATAACCAGACAATCCTAAACGTAATCTTGGAAGCCCATAATACTCTATTTTAGTTGAAAATGTTGGACTATCTATTGTAGACCTTATAGCTTTTTGCCTACCGCCTCTTAATCCATTACTTCCTTTTAAAAATCCCGTGATTTCTCCATCCTCATTTGCTGTAGATTTGAATCCATTGAAAATATATGCCTGATAACTAATTGACAACTCAGGAAAACGCCCAGTAACTCCAACGCCTATTTCACGCCATGTAGTGGGAACTATTGCATTATCTACTGCCGGACGTTCTACACCATTGAAGGTTGTAGGTTCGTGATATTCGTTAATGATACCCATTGGAACTAGCATTAAACCTCCTCGTAAACTTATATTATCGCCAACGGCGTAATTAACAAATGCTTGTTCTACAAAAACTTCTTCAACATGCTCAAGTTCTAACTCAGTAACAAATTGAGTTTTGTCATTAAACTTATATCCAAATAATAACACTAACCGTTGTATATCTAACTCTCCGTTTTGGCTTTCTGGTTGGTTATAAGTCACTTCAGCGTAGGCTCCAACAGTAACCGACTTACCATAATTACCTGACAGGATTCGTTGGGCAGCATTTAATTGATTTTGGGGATTATTAATTGAATCCTGGACAGTTTGTTGTGCAAACACCATTGAATTTAATAGAATTATAATAACTAGGATTGATTGTTTCATTTCTTATTTTTATTTAGACTCTTTATAAATAATTGATTAATTCGCCAGCAAAAATATAACAGGAAATGACTTAGACAAACTTTATTTAGATTAATTTTAAATAATTTTTTCAACAAAAAAATATACTGCTGAATATCAATAAATAAGATTAATGGTATTGTGTAAAAATCTTTGAGGCTTCGTTATAAGCACTCTCAAAACTCATAGCGTTAAGGTCGTTGACTTTGCGTTGTGTGAAGTATGAAACTAGTTTTTCTGTAGGCATGTTTCCAGTCAGTTCGTCTTTAGCCATTGGGCAACCTCCAAAGCCTTGTATTGCACCATCAAAGCGCCTACAGCCAGAAGTATAAGCGGCATTTACTTTTTCGAACCAAGAATCTGGTGTGGTATGCAAATGTGCTCCAAATTCTATATCAGGATATTTAGGAATCAAATTAGAAAAGAGGTATTCAATATTTTCGGCATTAGAGCTTCCTATGGTATCACTTAATGACAATATACCTACTCCCATTTTGGCTAAACGCTCCGTCCACTCCCCTACAATATCTACATTCCATGGATCTCCATAGGGATTACCAAAGCCCATAGAAATATATACAACCACTTCTTTATTGGATTTGTCTGCAATCTCTAATATTTCTTGTAGCGTAACCACAGATTGTGCTATGGTTTTATGGGTATTACGCATTTGGAAATTTTCAGATATTGAAAATGGGAATCCTAAGTAATTGATCGCTTTATGTTGAGCAGCATCATTAGCGCCTCTTGTATTCGCAATAATTGCTAATAATTTGCTTACTGTATTGCTTAAATCTAATTGAGATAAGACTTCTGCTGTATCTACCATTTGGGGGATGGCCTTTGGAGATACAAAACTACCAAAGTCAATGGTATCGAAACCTACTCTTAGTAAAGATTGAATGTATTGCACTTTCTTTTCAGTGGGAATAAAATCCTTTATTCCCTGCATGGCATCTCTTGGACATTCAATGATTTTTACAGTCTTATTCATTGCATTCAAATATAAGAGTTAGTAGGACTATTTCATAGTTCCTTAACTTATATTAGTATAAAAACAGCAATTCCCACAAACACAACTATTTGTAACCATTTAAAGAGCTTACCTGAATGTTTATGACTTAATGTGTAGGTTTTAATCTTCGATGCTAAAAGTGCAATTGCTGAGAAAATAATAAAGGATATTAGCATGAAAATAGAGCCTAAAATATAGAATTGTATAACAGTGCTTAAGGTATCACTAAATAAAAATGCCGGGAAAAAAGCTAAGAAAAATAAAGTGACTTTAGGATTTAAAACATTCATAAAAAAACCTTGAACAAATAATTGTTTTAGATTCTTTTTTGGGGTTCCGTCTGTACTTATAGTAATTGTATCATCCGACCTAAACACCTTGTAGGCTAAATATAATAGGTATATAGCACCAACAATTTTAATTCCTAAGAAGACAGAAGGGTTATCCTTAATTACTGCAGAAACTCCGAAAGCCAAAAGCGTAGTGTGAACGACACATCCGGTGATTAAACCACAAACTGTAGCTATTCCATATGATTTTCCGTTACTGATACTTTGTGCCAACACGTAAATGTTATCTGGTCCAGGAGATATAGCCAAAGCCGAAGTTGCCAGTACAAATGATATTAATAACTCGTAATTCACTATTAAAAATTTGGATAAAAATACATTAAAAGAAAAAAACTGTAAGGTTTTGAAAACATGAACGACATCATAGAAAAACTAATCACTATGAATAAAACTACTTTTACATTTATTACTTTAATTTTTACATTGTCATTGACGGCTCAGTCAGTTGCAACGTATGATATTAGCTTTTCCGGAACATGGAATGCAGCTGATCATGCTCACATGGGGCAATCACTCCCAGGAAGTGCTCACTGGTCTGATCTAGTAGGCGCTAACCATAACGGCGATATTACTTTTGTAGAGATGGGACAACCTGCATCACCAGGTATTGAAGATGTAGCAGAAATAGGTGTTAATACTGTATTTCAATCTGAAGTTCAAGCTCAAATCACAAACGGCGATGCACAACAATGGTTACAAATGGGATTCTCTCCTTTTGCAGCTATTAGTACCGCCACATTGACTGATGTAGAGATCAGTTCTGATTATCCTTTATTATCATTAGCCTCTATGATTGCACCAAGTCCAGATTGGATGATTGCAGTCAATAGCTTAAATCTCATGAATCCTGATGGTACTTGGAAGACATCAATTGTAATGAATTTATTTCCTTATGATGCCGGAACAGAAGACGGGTTTAATTATTCTTTAAATAATTCTGCAACTGTAGGAGGTGTTGTTACCAGAATAGATGGTGCAGCTAATTACCCTTTCCAAGCTGGGAAAGAAGTAGGAACGCTTACTATAACATTAAAAAGCGTGTTAAGCGTAGATGATGTAGAGATTGCACAAGCAATTACTGTTTTCCCAAATCCTACAGATGAAGGTATTATTACTATGAATACTACTAAACCTATAAAAGAGGTAAGTATATATAACGTATTAGGAAAAGAAGTTAAGCGATTTAAATATACCAATCAAAATTCTGTAGGAAACAAAACTATGGATATTAGCGAACTTACAGATGGTATTTACATGATGCGCGTTATGGGTGAAGATGGTGCTATAACAACTAAAAAGCTCATAAAGAATTAAAAACAAATATTGAATATTATAAAAAGCGCATATTAATGCGCTTTTTTAATTAATGCTTTATTAATAGCTTTTATCAGCTTTGGACCTTCGTATATGAAGCCAGTATATAATTGTATCAGGTCTGCCCCAGCTTCAAACTTATCCATGGCATCGTTTACAGAATGTATCCCCCCTACTCCTATAATTGGAAACGCCTTATTGCTTTGCTCAGCCAGAAACCGAATCACCTCTGTAGATTTATTTGATAAAGGTTTCCCACTTAGGCCGCCAACTTCAGATTTATTTTTACTAGTTAACCCTTCTCTAGAAATTGTTGTATTTGTAGCAATAACTCCATCTATTTTAGTATCGGCAACTATATCGATGATATCTTGTAATTGCTCATTAGTTAAGTCTGGGGCTATTTTAAGCAAGATCGGTTTAGACTCAGGTTTCTTAGCATTCTCAGCCTTTAAAACATTTAGAAGTGCTGTCAATGGCTCTTTATCTTGTAATGCTCTTAGATTTGGTGTATTAGGAGAGCTTACATTAACTACAAAATAATCTACATAAGGGAATAACGCTTCAAAACATATTTTATAATCTTCAACAGCAGACGCATTTGGAGTCACTTTATTCTTTCCTATATTACCGCCTATGAGCACCCCTTTATTATTCTTTAATCGCTTTATAGCATCTTCAACACCGCCATTATTAAACCCCATACGGTTAATAATCCCGGAATCTTCTTTCAATCTAAATAAACGTTTTTTAGGATTCCCTGCTTGGGGTTTTGGCGTAATAGTCCCTATTTCAATGAATCCAAATCCAAAATCAGATAGCTCATTAAACAGCCTTGCATCTTTATCAAAGCCAGCTGCAAGTCCCACCGGATTTTTAAATTTGATGCCAAACAAGTCTCGTTCTAAAGATTTATGATTAACTACATAACTCATCTTTATTAATGAACTAACACCTGGAATCTTAGAAATAAAACGAATACATGAAAATGTAAAATAGTGTATTTTTTCCGGGTCAAATGCGAATAAGACAGGTCTTATAATAAGCTTATACATGCTGAAGTTTTTGCTGAGCAAAAATACAAAAACATGACAATGTATGCATTCATAATTTTGACTAGATATATTAAGAAATCACACACAATATTTTTACATTTGAAAAAAATCGATATGCAAGATATAATCAACCGCTTCATAAGCTATGTGACCATTGACACAGAGTCAGATCCTAATTCTGAAACAACACCGAGTACAGAGAAACAGTGGGACTTAGCCAATAAACTTGTTGAAGATCTCAAAGCAATTGGTCTAACTGATGTCACTATTGATGAAAATGCATACATCATGGCTACACTGCCCAGTAATGTAGACCATGAGGTGCCTACTATTGGTTTCATCTCTCATTTTGACACCTCGCCAGATTTTACAGGAGCTAATGTAAAGCCACAAATTGTTGAAAATTATGATGGGGAAGCCATCGTTTTAAATGCTGAACAAAACATTATTCTATCTCCTGATTATTTTGAGGACTTGCTTTTATACAAGGGACAGACTTTAATTACAACTGACGGTACAACACTCTTAGGCGCAGATGATAAAGCCGGAATCACTGAGATCGTTACTGCAGTAGAATATTTAATAAATCATCCGGAAATTAAACATGGCCCTATTCGTATAGGATTTACCCCGGACGAAGAAATTGGTAGAGGTGCTCATAAGTTTGATGTTGAAAAGTTCGGAGCAGATTGGGCTTATACCATGGATGGAAGTCAGATTGGTGAATTGGAATACGAGAATTTTAACGCTGCTGGTGCTAAAGTTAAAGTCAAAGGAAAAATTGTACATCCAGGTTATGCTAAGGGTAAAATGGTGAATTCTATGTATTATGCTTCAGAGTTCATTAATGCCTTACCAAGATTAGAAACTCCAGAGCATACTGAGGGTTATGAAGGTTTTTTCCATTTATATGGTATAGAAGGTAAAGTAGAAGAAACTACATTACAATATATCATTAGAGATCATGATAGAGCTAAATTTGAAGCTCGTAAATCACTCGTTCAAAACATTGTTAATGACCTTAATAAGAAATATGAAAAAGATATTTTCGAGGTAGAGATTAAAGACCAGTACTTTAATATGAAAGAAAAAGTAGAGCCTGTGATGCATATTGTGGATATTGCAGAAGAAGCTATGGTTACCTTAGGTATTAAGCCATTAATTAAAGCTATTAGAGGTGGAACAGATGGATCTCAACTATCATATATGGGATTGCCATGCCCTAATATCTTTGCCGGTGGCCATAACTTTCATGGGCGTTATGAGTATGTCCCAGTTGAGAGTATGCAGAAAGCGGTAGAGGTTATTTGTAAAATTGCTGAGTTGACAGCTTCGAAATATCAATAAATTTAAACTCATGAATAGAGCAAAATCCGTTGAAGAGTACATAGAACTAAATGAGAAATGGTCTGATGCACTCAATGAATTAAGAACAATCATACTCAAAACAGAGTTAGAAGAAACTATAAAGTGGGGAGCTCCTACTTATACTATTGATGGTAAAAATGTTGTTGGCTTAGGTGCTTTTAAACACCATTACGGATTGTGGTTTCACAATGGTGTATTCTTAAAAGATGAGAAAGGCTTATTGATTAATGCTCAGGAAGGAAAAACAAAAGCATTACGCCAAATGCGTTTTGAAACTGGTGACACAATTAATAAAGATGTTGTGTTACAATATATAAAAGAAGCCATTGCAAATCAAAAAGCTGGAAAAACTATAAAACCGGAACGCAAATCTGATCATATAAATATCCCAACATTACTAGAAGAAGCTCTTAGTGATAATACCCTAAAACAAGCTTTTAAAAGTTTAACTCCATATAAACAAAAGGAATATTGCGAATATATTGAAACCGCCAAAAGGGAGGCTACAAAACAATCGCGTTTAAAAAAAATAACACCAATGATATTAGAAGGTATTGGTTTAAACGATAAATACCGAAATTGCTAAAATAAAAAAGCCACTCGACTGAGTGGCTTTTTTTTTGTAATGTATTGTTGACTGTTATTTTTTAGCTGGTGCCGGGGCATTAAGTTTGCTGCTCATTTCCATAGAAATGGCAGAACGATCGAACTTGATCTTTCCGGCCAGAGTTTCAATAACACAACTATTATCTTTATCATTTAAATCCACAATTTTGCCATGCATTCCACTTTTGGTAATCACACGATCACCACGCTTTAAGCTACTTGCAAATTGCTTCTCTTTTTTTGCGCGTTTCATATGCGGTGCAATCATAAAAAAGTACACCACAGCAAACATAGCTACAAAAGGTAGTAATGAACTAAATTCTCCTTCCATCTAATATCTTAGTTAAGTTTATGTTCGTCCAGAACTGTTTAATTAGATGTTTTTGTTGGATTCAAAGGTGTAATACTTGCAGTACCAGCTGGTTTCTTAGGCTTAGCAGCCGCATTAGGATCTTTTTCAACAAAAGCAGTAATTTTCACAGTCTCTTTTCCTTTCTCTGTGTTAGTAGTTAGCGTCACTGTTTTAGACACTTTATTACCATTACCTTTTCCGTTGAATTTAACTGTAAACTCACCTGTATCTCCCGGAGCTACTTCTTTAGTCCAGTTAGATGGTACAGTACATCCACAAGTACTTTTGATATTACTTACAACTAACATTGACTTACCAGTATTTGTGTACTTGAACACAGTTTCAACTGGAGTACCATTTTCTATAGTTCCAAAATCGTGCTCAGTTTTATCAAAAGCTATTGAAGGAAAATCTCCAGCATTAGCATCTCTTTCAGCAGCTTGAGCTACATTTTCAGATTTCACTTTACTAGCTGCATCGTCCTTACAAGATGTAAAAGCGATCATAGATAGTACGCTTAAACCTAAAATTACTTTTCTCATAGTTATATTCTTTAATTAATAAGTAGATTTACTTTCAGCCGCTAAATGTACTAATAATTTCAGCGATTTGAAACTTTTAATGACTTCTTAACAGATAAAAAGGATAAACGTCTAGGGCATGATGGAAGGTTTTAAAGCAACCCTCTTCCACTTTTAACGTAAGTATTCTCGCTCATATACTCCTTAACAATTTTGTCTAGTACTCCATTTATAAATATGCTGCTTTTTGGTGTAGAATACTCTTTAGCAATCTCTAAATACTCATTCATAGTAACTTTAAAGGGTATAAAAGAGAATTTTTGAAATTCACACAACGCCATTTGAAGTAAAACACCATCTATACTTGCTAGGCGTTCCGCATCCCAATTGGTAGTTTTATTGGCGATTTCATCAAAAAATGATGATCTATTCAATAGTGTTTTAACAAATAAGTCTTTAGCAAACTTACGATCGTCTTCATCTTTATACAATCTAGGAAGTAAGACCGATTCAGGGGAATGTTCTTTTAATTTCTTAAATACTTTTACCAAGGCTGTATTTACTACTGGTAAGTCATCTATCCAGGTTAAACGTTTATCTTCAAAGTATTCGTATAGTTTGTCGTTAGGTGCTATGATTTCAGAATAGATTTTGATAATAAAGGCCTTATCAGACTGGTAATCGCTTGCCTTATCATTCATGTAGTCTTTATATACATCACTATCAATAATAGCTTTGTAAATGATATCAATGTATTCAAAATCTAAATTCCAAAAATTGAGTTTTCGTTTCTTAACAGCCTCCTTTAAAAGTGTATTATGACTTATAAGTTCTAATACTCTATTATCAGCAAACTTTCTGTTAGGATTCTTATCCTCAGCGGTAGCTAAGAGTTTATTCTGAGTTTTATCTAATCGATCTTTTGCTTTTTTCTGAACTTCTACTAATAGAGAAAGAATTACCAAGTAGAGGTCATACATGCTATCTATACTATAAAAAAGGAACTTTTCATCTTTAGAGAAATCATCACTTTCACCACCATTGAAAGCGAATAAGGACTGCATTACTTTTATTCTAATGTGTCTTCTGTTAAGCATGTTCAAAGAACTTAATTAATGGGTTATTAAAAAAGGTGAAAGTTTAAAACTTTCACCTCACAAAAATAGTATTATTTAGTAGTGTAAAAAAATTACTTTGCGTTTTCACGCTTTCTTGTTTCTATTCGTTCCTTAGCAATATTAAGTGCCGCTGCATTAGCCGTTATATTATTTGCTTCAGCATTATTTAATATCTCAAGCGTAGTATTGAAAATATTCTCTGTTTTACGCATAATTTCCTGACGCCCGTAGTCTTCCAACTCTGCATATACATTGATTATACCTCCAGCATTTATTAAGAAATCAGGGGCATATACTATACCTCTCTCCTGAACCATTTTACCATGTTTATCTTCAATAGCTAACTGGTTATTAGCTGCTCCTGCTATGACCTTAGCCTTGAGTTTATTTATAGTTTCATCATTTACAGTAGCTCCTAGGGCACATGGCGCATAGATATCCATTGGTTCACTGTATATATCATCTCCGGTATATATGTCAACCCCATACTTAGAGCTTACAGATTCCATTCTTTCTTGACTAATATCAGCGATTGTAACATTAGCACCTTCGTTAACCAAATGCTCAACTAAAGCCTCACCCACATTTCCTATACCCTGTACATATACAGATTTATCCTCTAATATATCTGATCCAAACTTATATTTTGCAGCTGCCTTCATTCCCATAAACACTCCATATGCTGTTATAGGTGACGGATTACCAGCTCCACCTTTACTTTCTGAAATACCAGTAACATAAGGTGTTACCTCACGAACTAAATCCATATCTTCAGTAGCCATTCCTACATCTTCAGCAGTAATATACTTACCACCTAATGAGTGAACAAATTCTCCAAATCGCTTCATAAGCTCTGGAGTCTTTTGTGTTTTTGCATCACCAATAATAACAGCCTTACCTCCTCCTAGGTTCAGACCCGTTATTGCAGATTTAAAAGTCATTCCTCTAGAAAGTCTTAAAACATCATTAAGTGCCTCCCATTCATTATTATACTGCCACATTCTAGTACCTCCTAAAGCAGGTCCTAAAACTGTATTATGTATTCCTATTATTGCTTTTAAACCAGTATCTTTGTCATTACAAAAAACAACTTGTTCGTGGTCATCAAAAGAATTTTGGCCAAAAACAGGGTCTATTTTTGACAGCTCTTTTGAATTTACTATATCTGATATCATGTAAGTTAAATTTAAAAATAGAGTTTGAAGAAAATCTAAAAACAGCGTGCAAAAATAAATTATAATTAGAGGATTAGCAAAATATTAACGATAAAATAAGATGTTGATAATATTTTTGCTTACTCATATTTTTGAATGAAAGCATTAAAACACCTCAATAAATATTTTTACAAATACAGATACCGATTACTCACTGGTATAATTATCACCATAATTGCAAAAATATTTGCGTTATTTACGCCTAGACTTATCGGAGCCTCTATTAATGTAGTTTCTGATAAAATTAACGGAAAAATCACCGAAGAAGTTTTTAGGTCGGATTTATTAATGAACATCCTCTATCTCATCGGTGCAGCAATCGTTGCAGGGATATTCACATTCCTTATGCGCCAAACCATTATAAATGTCTCTAGATATATTGAGTATGATCTAAAAAATGAGATCTATCAGCATTATCAGGTACTATCTTTAAATTTCTACAAATCTAATCGTACAGGAGATCTTATGAACAGAATAAGTGAAGATGTAGGTAAAGTACGTATGTATGCAGGGCCGGCAATTATGTACTCTATAAATATGATTACTCTATTTGTAGTTGCGCTAATTTACATGATAAGTACTGCGCCTAAACTAACCTTATACACCATGCTTCCTTTGCCAATTTTATCATTTGCCATTTACAGGCTAAGCAAAGCTATAAACAAACGCAGTACCATAGTGCAAGAGTCTTTATCTAAGTTATCTACGTTTACACAAGAAAACTTTAGTGGAATTTCAGTAATTAAGTCTTATGGTATTGAACCAAGATCTAATGCCATGTTTGGCGTTTTATCTACTGAAAATAGAGAGAAACAAATAAACCTAACAAAAGTTCAAGCGTTGTTTTTTCCAATGATGATTTTACTCATTGGCATTAGTAATATACTGGTTATTTATATTGGAGGCACTCAATATATTAATGGTGAAATAGAAAACATCGGAACTATAGCTGAGTTCATTATATATGTGAATATGCTGACATGGCCTGTGGCTACTGTAGGATGGGTAACGTCATTAGTGCAACAAGCTGAAGCATCGCAAAAACGAATCAATGAGTTTTTAAAGCAAGAACCGGAAATTAAAAATCATACTGAAGTAAAAGATGACATTATTGGAAGTATTGCCTTTAAAAATGTGTCATTTATTTACCCTGACACAAACATTAAAGCACTAGACAATGTAAGTTTTACTGTAGATGCCGGCGAAACATTAGCCATATTAGGAAAAACCGGTTCAGGGAAATCTACCATTTTAGACTTAGTTGGCCGATTATATGATATTGGTACCGGAACGCTACTTGTAGATGATAAAGCAATAGATAAGATCAACTTACACAGTTTAAGAAACAGTATAGGGTATGTACCTCAAGACGCTTTCCTGTTTTCTGACACCATAAAGAATAATATTAAGTTTGGTAAAGAAAATGCCACTGATGAAGACGTTATAGAAGCTGCTAAACTCGCAAAGGTTCATAAAAACATTATCAAATTTAATGATGGCTATGAAACCATTCTTGGAGAACGTGGCATTACATTATCCGGAGGTCAAAAACAACGTATCTCCATTGCGAGAGCAATTATAAAATCGCCAGAAATACTACTTTTTGATGATTGTTTATCGGCAGTAGACACTGAAACCGAAGAGAAAATATTAAAAAACTTAAATAAAGTCTCTAAAGAAAAAACGACCATTATTGTGAGTCATAGAGTATCATCTGCTAAAAATGCTGATAAAATTATTGTGCTAGATGAAGGTAAGATTATTCAGACAGGAACTCACAAATCCCTAATAAACACTGATGGTTATTACAAAGATTTATATCTGAAACAGCTCTCAGAAAAAGAAATGTAACAATTTGTTGGTTACTATTCTTTTTTTTTAGATTTTTGGGTGAAATTTAAAATACTACAACTGAGTTATGAGTGATTACGGAATGATGGACAAAGAAGAAATTTATTCGAAAGTTTTAAGAGCAGGTAGACGTACTTATTTCTTTGATGTACGAGCTACAAAGGCAGGTGACTACTATCTTACGATTACAGAAAGTAAGAAATTTACAAATGATGATGGTTCATTTCATTACAAAAAGCACAAGATCTATTTGTACAAAGAAGATTTTTCTGAATTCAAAGAAATCTTGGCTGAAATGACAGACTACATTATAAATGAAAAAGGCGAAGAAGTAATAAGTGAACGCCACCAAAAAGATTATAAGCGTGAAAGTGATTATTCTGATGATTCAACAGAAACATCTGAAGCTGAAAGTCCAGAAAATTTTACAGACATAAGTTTTGAAGACATTTAAGACAACTCTGTTAAAATAACACAAAAACCGTTACCCTTAGTAACGGTTTTTTTATTTTTATGAACTAACTAACTCAAGTATTATGCAACGTATTCTATTATGCTTTTTAGCATTATGTCAGTTTTCATGGTCTCAAGATACTGTAGACTTATCTTACTATTTGCCAAATAACATATCCTATGACTCTAATATCCCAACACCAAAAAGTGTTATTGGTCATGAAGTTGGAGAATGGCATATTACCCACGATAAATTAGTTCAGTATATGTATGCCCTTGATGCTGCTTCAGATAGGATTACTATTGAGAATCGAGGAAAAACTTTTGAAGGTAGACCTCTTCTGCTATTAACGATAACATCTCCAGGAAACCATAGCAATATAAATGCTATCAACAAAGCGCATATAGAAGCTACAGAATCTAATAATGCTGATGTAGACAATCGCCCTATAGTTGTTTATCATGGGTATTCTATACACGGTAATGAATCTAGTGGTTCTAATGCTGCACTAGTTGCTGCTTACTATTTAGCTGCTGCTCAAGGGCCTGAAATTGAGTCTTTGTTAAAAAATACGATTATTCTATTGGATCCTGTGTTAAACCCAGATGGGTTACAACGTTTTGCATATTGGGCTAACACCAACAAAAGTCAAAAC
This sequence comes from Winogradskyella sp., assembly GCA_965230605.1. Classification (GTDB taxonomy): domain Bacteria; phylum Bacteroidota; class Bacteroidia; order Flavobacteriales; family Flavobacteriaceae; genus CBDDLD01. Next base: position 2,164,262 of record CBDDLD010000004.1, read on the forward strand.
CTTAACCCAGACCCTAACGACAGAGAATACAGTGAAGTATGGCCTGGCGGGCGAACAAATCATTACTGGTTTGATATGAATAGAGATTGGTTACCTGTTCAACAACCTGAGTCTAGGGCTAGAATTACTAGTTTCCATAAGTGGTTACCTAATATATTAACGGACCATCATGAAATGGGAACCAATTCTACCTTCTTTTTCCAACCCGGAATACCGTCTCGAACCCATCCTTTAACACCACAACTTAATCAAGACCTTACCAAAGGTATTGCTACGTATCATGCTAAAGCTTTAGATAAAATTGGATCGCTTTATTATTCTGAAGAGAGCTTTGATGACTTCTATTATGGTAAAGGGTCTACATTCCCTGACATTAATGGTGGTATTGGGATTTTATTTGAACAAGCTAGTTCCAGAGGACACATTCAAGAAAGTGTTAATGGCCTCCTTACCTTCCCGTTCACAATAAAAAATCAATTTACCGTAACATTATCAACACTAGAAGCAGCCAATGGTATGCGAAAAGAAATTCTCCAATACCAGCATAATTTTTTTAAAAATGCTAGAAACGAAGCCTCAAGAAAAGGGACTAAAGCTATTGTATTTGGAAATGAAAAAGATGCTGCCAAAACATATCATTTAGCAGAGATATTAAATCGTCATAAGATTCAATTCCATAATATTAAAAGCGATTTCTCTATCAATGGAAAACAGTATAAAAAAGGCTATGCATACGTGGTTCCTAAAAATCAAAAGAACACACGACTTATAGATGCCATGTTCGAAAAGCGAACCACATTTAAAGACAGTTTATTCTATGATGTATCTGCTTGGACATTCCCATTAGCATTCGATCTGGATTATGCCGAAACAACAACAGCTAATGCAGGTGAAGTGGTTACCGATCTTAAACATCAATCGGGTAATGTAAGTGCTAAAAGTAATTATGCTTATCTAGTAGAATGGCACGAATACTACTCCCCTAAGTTTATGTATAACGTTCTTAAAAAGGGGTTACGAGCTAAGGTAAGTATGAAGCAGTTTAAAGCTAATGGCAAATCTTACGATTATGGAACTATTATGATACCTGCTAAAAATCAGAATTTAAGTGCTGACGAGATATACACGTTCTTGAATAATCAGGCAAAAGAAGCTCATATTAAAGTTGATGCGGTATCTACAGGTCTAAATGATGGAATAGATCTTGGAAGTAATAATTTTAGAGCCTTACAACTCCCTAAAATCGCCTTATTAGTAGGTGACGGTATGACATCTTATGATGCTGGTGAAATATGGCACTTATTAGATACCAGATATGACATTCCTGTCACCAAATTAGACACCAGAAACTTTGGTAGAACTAACTTAGACCGATATAACGTAGTCATCATGGTTAATTCTTTTTCAGGTTTAAATGACGCCAACACTAAGAAGCTAAAATCCTGGATTCAGAATGGCGGAACACTTATAGCCTATAGAAATGCATTGCGTTGGTTAAATTCTAAAGAGCTCATGAAAATTGACTTTAAGAAGAATAACCTAACGGCAAAAAATATCTCCTATGAACAACGTGGTAATTTTAGAGGTGCTCAAGTCATTGGGGGCGCTATTTTTGAAGCTAAGCAAGACCGGTCACACCCTATAAACTTTGGTTATAAAAATGATAGAATAGCTTTATTCAGAAACACAACACTGTTCATAAATCCGGATAAGGACAGCTATGATAATCCTTTACAGTATACTAAGGACCCTCTTCTTAGCGGTTATATCTCAAAGCGAAATAAAGACAGTTTAAGTCTTAGCGTGCCTTTGAAAATTGGAGGTATTGGACGGGGTAATATTGTTGCATTTACGGATAACACTAACTTTAGAGCATTTTGGTATGGCACCAATAAGTTGTTAATGAATGCTATATTCTTTAGAAACGACTATTAATTTACTGTAGAACCGTTTTTTACTTTAGATTCCGGTTTCAAGAGAAAGACATCTTTTTCTTTTACGGCACCCATAACCAAACATTCGCTCATAAAATTTGCAATCTGCTTTTTGGGGAAGTTGACTACTGCAACGATTTGTCTTCCTTGGAGGTCTTCTTTGCTGTAGAGTGTTGTAATTTGTGCTGATGATTTTTTTACACCAAGATCTCCAAAATCTATAGTGAGCTGATAGGCAGAGTTTCTAGCTTTTGGAAAGTCATTCACTTCTATTATGGTTCCAACGCGTAAATCGACCTTTGTAAAGTCTTCAAAAGTAATTATATCCATGCATCCAAATTAACAAAAAAGGGATGAAAATATTAAAAAACATTTCGATTTAACCTTTAAATGATTAATTTTAAGATGATTCCATCTCTCCACGGATAACTTTCTAAATCATTCGAAGTGAAATATCGAATCACTCTTCTTGTCGCATTTTTTTTAATCAGTTTCCCCGTTGTTTACACTCAAGTTTATGATGTTGCCAGATATGCAGATGATAGCGGGTTACCATCAAGAATTGTTAGAGATGTGATCCAAGACCATAACGGTTTTCTTTGGGTGGCTGGTAATAATGGGCTCTACAAGTTTGATGGGCAAAATTTTTACCCGTTCTACTCCAATTTAAAAGATTCAACAGGCTTAAGAGATAATAAGATTACGGCAGTTTTAGAAAGTAATGATCATAAAATATGGATTGGTACTCCAAAAGGTTTACATGTTTTAGAGGATGATGCTATTTCATATTTCACTTTAAGTACGAATCTAAAAAATGATCATAATTATATAAGAAGTCTTGTTGAAGATGATGAAGGTAATATATGGGTAGGCACATATGGAGGACTCTTCGTTATTGATAAAGATAATGTAAATGCCTTCTTCGTTTCAGATCCGGAAATTGGTCAAATTCCTGAAAAACCGATTAGTGGACTTTCGAAAAACAAGAATAACAGTATTTGGATTGTCACCAATAATAATGAAGTATTTGTAAATACAAATGAAAGCTTTTTTAAGTTTAAAGAAGTAAACCTCACCTTTGACAAAGATGTTGCTGATAAAGGCGTGACTCTCTTTCATATTATGGATTATAATGAGCGGTTTATGCTTGCTGAATCTAATGGAGGTTTGTTAAAAGCAACTTTTAAAAGTGATTACCATTTACATCTAAGTCATTTTAAAGATGCGGATAACACACCAATTGCAACAGAAAATATTTATCGTGCTATGGTTGATCACCAAGGGCATATATGGACAGCCACTTGGAGTAATTGGTTTAAGAAATACAGGGTTGATGGGGAGCATCTTATAGAACAGGAAGTCATAGGTTCTGAGGGAACTTTTTTATCTATGTCTAGTAATGCGATGTCTGTATATGAAGACAAGCAAAACAACATTTGGATTCCTAATACCAATGGTCTATACAGGTTAACTACAACTGATAATAGTATTAATAAATTTCCCCCCGCGTATTTACCAGATTGCATTTCAGAAGGGTTGAGCGTATATGCTATAGCAGAAGATGCCGGAGGTCATTTATGGGTGACTACACCCATAGATGTATATCGTTTCAAAAAAACAGACTTATATCGTGATAAGTGTCCCACAGATTACATTCATATAAGAGATAAAAATTTGAACTTAGTACGTTATCTCCTTATAGACAGTAAAAACAGATTGTGGCTAGGTGCTGAAAACGGACTTAGCGTCACTCAATTAGATAAAGATTTCAACCCGGGGAAATTTATACGATTTACAACTCAACATGGTTTACCACATAACTGGTGTCAGCGTATATTTGAAGAAGATGAAAATAATTTTTGGATAGGCAATTATGGCGGCCTTGTAAAATTAACCATTAACCATTCGAATATAGAAGATAGCACTTTCAAGGTCTATGAATCTGATCATACAGATAAAGCAACACTGGTTAACTCCTACACTATGGAAATTACCAATGATAAAAAGGGTAATACATGGATAGGTACATTCTTTGGTTTAAGCAAATTAATTTCTGAGGAAGGTGAAGGTACATTTGCTAACTATTTAAGTGATCCAAAAGATTATGAAAGCTTGAGTAATGATGCCATAAAAAGAGTGTTTTGTGATCAATTAGGAAGACTTTGGATTGGTACTCAGACTGGGTTAAATCTATACGATGATAAGACAGATACATTCATTCAGTTTGGAAGAAATGAAGGATTGCCGTCTGAGTATATTCTAGGTATTGAAGAAGACTCCAAAGGGTTTCTTTGGATTGCTACTACAAATGGTGTAATAAGAGCTAAATATGATGCTTTAAATAAAACGTTCAACACCATCACACATTATACAAAGAATTCGGGCTTAACCGATAATATTACCTACAGAAATGCTATACACATAGATCATGAGGATACTGTTTTTATTGGTAGTAGAAATGGCCTAAGTATTATAGATAAAGAAAGAAATAAAAGTGAACCTCAACCATATAATATTGCAGTTACATCTATAGAATCTATAAAAAAAGACACTTCTGGCTTTAACCCTATTCCATTTAATCACTCTGAACATATTAAACTATCCCATTCTGAAAACTCTATAAAAATCAACTACGCGGTTCTAGACTTAAGCCGCCCAAAATCTAATACCTATCGTCATAAGATCCTTCCACTCAATGACCAATGGATAGAAACAAATAACAATTCTGAAATAACTTATTATAATTTAAGTCCAGGAGAATATGAGATTATTTTAGATGGCAGTAATAACAATAATAGTTGGTCTAGCAACCCACTCACTATTAATTTTATAATAGCCCCTCCATTTTGGAAGTCTACTCTGGCCAAAATACTATATCTACTGCTTGCCATTGGTATTATTAGAATGCTCTATGTGTTTAGAATTCGGAGACATATGCAAAAGCTAGAGCAGCAACTACAGTTAGAACGGGCTCTGGTTAACGAACGTGAGCAATTAAGACAGGAGAATACAGCTGATTTTCATGATGAATTAGGTTCTAAAGTGACGAAAATATCGTTATTCTTAACACTAGCCGAACGGAATCTGAAAGAGAAAAAAGATCCCACAGAATGGTTTTCAAAAATAAGAGATAATGTAAAAGACCTATCCGGTGGATTCCGTGACTTATTATGGGTGATAGACCCTAAAAAAGACAGTCTGCATGACACCGTTTTAAGGCTCAAGGACTATGCTGAGGATTTGTTTAATAACGGGCTTAAACAATTCAGGATTAGAGGTCACCTTATAGATAGAACTGATATCTTTTTAGACCCACAAACCAAAAAGCAGGTGGTCATGATTTTTAAAGAGGCCATGAACAATTGTGCAAAATATTCTGAATGCAATAATGTAGCGCTCAGTATTGAATCTAAGGAACATTATTCGACCATAGAACTTGTTGATGACGGCATTGGGTTTGATGTTGAAAAAAAGTCTAAAGGGAGAGGGTTAAAAAATATGGTTGCGCGTGCTAAAAAAGTGAACGCTGAGATAACCATAAAGTCAAATAGTGAAGGGACCACCATCCGTATGGACAGAATACCACATATGAGGGATAATTATAAAGAAAAAGAGGCTTAACTTAGCTAAGAATGAAGGATGAAACTATTCATATAGCCATTGTAGAGGATGATAATGAGATTCGCCAGACCTTAACACTCATTATAGATGGTTCTCAAGGATTTTCTTGTAAATATGCTTTTCCTGATGGAGAATCTGCTATAGCATCTATTGAAAACCTTCCAATAGATGTTGTTTTAATGGATATTGACTTGCCTGGCAAGTCTGGTATTGAAGTTACTCGTCACTTAAAAAAAAGATGTCCAGAATTAGATTTTATAATGCTTACCGTACAATCTGATGATGATTCTATCTTTGAGTCCCTTTGTGTTGGTGCTTCAGGCTATTTGTTGAAAGACACTAACCCTGCGGATCTTTTAGTACATATAAAAGAAGTCTATGATGGAGGCTCTCCTATGAGCAGTCAGATAGCAAGACGTATTATAAACTCGTTCCGAATTATTGACAACCCACTGTCTGAACGAGAAACTCAAGTCCTCAAAATGCTAAGTAGAGGTATGAATTATAAAGAAGTAGCATCTGAAATTTTCTTAAGTCCACATACAGTAAAAACACATATCAAAAACATCTACACCAAACTTCATGTGAACAGTCGTGCGGAAGCTATTTATAAGGCATTTAAGCAACGACTGATATAAAATTTGTTTTCATTTTAATAGAAATACCCCATTTAGGCGATTGACTTAATACTCTGCAAAACAGACATTTGCAATCTATTAATCAATGAAATAAACAAATGAAAACTACAAAACTCATCCAATTGTGCTCCATCGTTTTTATGTTATCCTTTACTACATCTATGTATAGCCAATCGCTAGGAGATGTTATAAAGAAAGAAGCCAAAAAAGTTGCGGATAAAATAGACGGAAAAAAGAAAAAGAAAAAAAGTACTGATGTTATTACCAATGGAAATCATAAGCCTATCGATAATTTTATCTCAGGTAATATGGTATTCATGGATAATTTTGACAATGAAAGAGCCGGAGAATTCCCAAGTAAATGGACACATCTAAGCGGTACCTTACAAAACGCACAGATGCCAATCTTTGGGAAAAGAGAAGGTGTAGCTCAATTCATCTCTAGCAGTTCTATGAAACCAACCTTCAATAATGATGACTATTTAGGAGATTCATTTAAAATAGAAGGACAGTTCTTTTTCCACGGTAGAGGCAACGAATCTTATACACTTAATCTCATGAATAATAATGATCCGTATAGAGCTTATCAAATCACGATTAGAGGTGATGGTATTGTACCAGCAGGATCTAGTTCAGAATATGCCAGAATGCCTAATAAATTACCATCTCCTGGGTGGCGCACTGTACAATTATCATTTAACAAAGGGGTGTTAAAAGTGTTTTATGAAGGCTATCAACTTATTAATATTCCTGACCTTAAAAAAACCAATGACCGTGATATCGATAGATTTACCCACTTAGAGTTAAGTGCTTTATCGTCATCATCAAGCAATTATAAAGCGATGATCAATTACATAGCCATTGCGCATAGAGGTTTACCGCTTTACAAGCGCTTAGTTACTGAAGGGCGTCTTATATTTTATGATATTCTTTTTGACAATGATTCTTATTTCATAAAACCTTCTTCATACCCTACTATTGATCGAATCGCAAACATGCTTAAGGAAAACCCCGGAATCTCTATACAAATAGAAGGGCATACAGATTCTAATGGTACTAGAGAGTCTAATCAAGTACTATCAGAAAATCGGGCTAAAGCTGTGATGTATTACCTGAAAAATAAGGGTATCAATATTAATAGATTATCTACTGTTGGTTTTGGGGAAGATAAACCTATCGCTTTTGGGAATAATGAAGAAGCCTGGATGAAAAATCGACGTGTAGAGATTGTATACATGCACTAATTAATCATAATGAAAGGGGTATATCTATACTCCTTTCTTCTTTTAAACAATTCAGATGAAACTAAAAACAGCAGTCCTAGTCTTAAGTGTTCTATTAGCGACCATGTCATGTCGCAAAAACACACAAGAGAGCATGGAAAATACAACAACTACAGAGGTTGAAAAAGAGGATAAAGTATCCGATAATGATAAGCGCATTAAAGACTGTGATGATTTTCTAGACACTTATGAGTCTTGGACCAATGAACTCATAGAACTTATGGCTAAGCATAAAGATGATCCGGTGACATTAGCAACTTCACCAGAATATATGAATACGATGCTAGAAGGGGTCAGCTTTGTTCAGGATTGGGAAACTATAGCGTATTCATGCGCATCAAATGATACCTATTCTAAACGCATGGAAGCCATTCAACAAAGATTAGAGAATAAACAAAAAGAATTAGGTTTAAAATAAGTTATATCTAAGGGCTGAAATGGTTAAAGAACATCGAACTGAACAAGTGGAGTTGATGGGTTTATATGTTCTTTAGTTAAAACCTTCACATCTGTGGAGGTTTTTTATTTAATAATCATATACCTTTGTATTTTCCATCATTAAGCAATCTTATAATTATGGCTCTTACTCCATCAAATATGTTACCCTTAGGGACAACAGCTCCAGATTTTTCACTTGTAGATACAAAAACAAATCAACTTATGAGTTTAGGTGATTCAAAAGGAGAGCACGGAACACTTATCATGTTTATTTGTAACCACTGCCCTTTTGTAAAGCACGTGAATACCGAATTAGCTCAACTAGCTAAAGATTATGTAGATAAGGGCATTAACTGCATAGCCATATCGAGTAATGATGTAGAAAATTACCCGGCAGATTCCCCGGACCTTATGAAGCTAAATGCTGAAGAACATGGTTTTATCTTTCCATATCTATATGACGAATCTCAAGACGTTGCCAAAGCTTATGATGCAGCTTGCACTCCGGATTTTTATATTGTAGATAGTAGTTTAAAATTAGTATATCGTGGGCAATTGGATGATTCCAGACCCGGAAATGGAATACCTTTAACAGGAAGAGATATCCGTGCAGCTTTAGACGCTTTATTGCAAAATCAAACCATATCAGAAGATCAAAAACCGAGTATCGGCTGTAATATAAAATGGAAGTCTTAATGACATTTTTATAAGCATTCTTACCGCTTATTACTCATTTCTGCCCGTTTATTACTTCTCATATCCATAATGGAACACTCCTCCATAGTTTTGTTTCATCATTACCTTCTTAAACATATCTGTGTATAAAAACTATTAACGCTTTTAATTAGGTAATGATTCTAACATATAGATTACTAGATATGAAAAACAGAATCTCCCTAACTTCAGTTATACTGACAATCTGTTGTTTATTATGTAAAGCGCAAACAGGCCCTGGTGGTATAGAAACAACCTCCGGATCTGGAACTTTATCACTGTGGCTGGATGCAAATCAAGGTGTTATGACAACTGGTACTGCTGTTGACAGCTGGAATGACCAATCCGGTTACGTTAATAATGCTATTCAAAACACCGCCGGATTTAAACCCACTTTGGTTAATAATACATTAAATGGTTATCCCATTGTGACTTTCGACGGAACTAATGATGTCCTGTCTATCTCTGACGCCTCAAGTCTGGATCTTACAAATTGGTCCTTCATCATCATTGGTAAAGTCAATCTACATAAAAACTTTAATGCCTTTTTTGTAAAGGGTAATGATTTTCAAGAAAACTATGAATTCTTAACCAATTCCCCATCCACGGGAAATATTCATTATCCTATTCTTTTCAATACCCCTATCAGACTTCAATTTGGTGAAACAGATTATATGATGTCTACTACAGTATTCGATATGTATCAGTTAGATTATAATCAGGTGAATTTAAACTTGTACCAAAATAACACGCTTACCCAATCAGACTCTGAAACTCGAACGCCACAAACTAATGCCTCAGCTTTGCTTATAGGAAATGAAGCAGCAACTACAGGTCGGTTTTTAAATGGTTCAATAGCAGAACTTATCATATTTTCATCACAGATTAGTTTGGTAGAAAGAACCATATTAAACAATAGTTTGGCTGCCAAATACAATATAAGCTTAGCTACAAATGATCTATACGTTCAGGATAATTCAGCAAATGGAAATTATGATCATAATGTGGCGGGTATAGGTCAAGCCACAGATGGCTCTAGTCATACAGATTCAAGAGGAACTGGTATCGTCACTATCAATACACCCTCAGCATTATCAAATGGGGATTACCTCTTTTGGGGCGAAGACATTATTAATCCTACATACAGTTTTGTCAGCGACCCAACTAATTACACCGAACAATTAAGTTCTAAGTGGAGAGTTAGTAAAGTAAATGACTTAGGTACAGTTACTGTTTCTTTTGACATTACGGGTATTGATCTTTCCGGAAGACAAAGTTGTCAGCCTCTACAACTTGTCATAGACAACAATAATGACTTTAGTTCACCATCGAATACATATGATCTAACAATTGTAGGAAATACAGCAACAGCCAACAATGTATCTTTTAGTGACGGGGATTATTTCACACTACGTTATCTAGATCAGATCGTATGGGATGGCACATCTTTCTTTAATGGATCTGGTGCTGGGAATGCTCCAAATGACAGTGATGACTGTTTGAAATTATTGATAAAGCCTTCAGGAACTGGTGTACTAAATGCAGATGCTCATGTTAGAGAAGTAGAAATAGAATCAGGAGCTACATTAAACGTATCGGATGGTATTCTATTAGAAGTTGAAAACCAATTAGAGATCAATGGCTTGATAGATCTACTTGGTGAAGCACAATTGATACAAAATCATACCGGAACCACATCTAACTCAGGGAGTGGAAGCTTAAAAGCGTATCAGCAAGGCACGTCCAATATGTTTAATTATAATTATTGGAGCTCACCTGTGAATACAGGAGGTACATGGCAGATTAGCGCTTTGGAAGACTCTAATGGTGTTATCAATTTTCATACTGAACATGATGCCGACCCTAATACAACACCTATAACTTTAAGCAACTTTTGGTTATATGATTTTAATGCCGTGAGCGAGGAGTATTCCGGATGGAATGCACTATCTACAACAGATGGTTTAAGTCCCGGTAGAGGTTATACCATGAAAGGTTCCGGTGCTACAGGTTCTGAACAAGAATATATCTTTAGAGGTATTCCAAATGATGGAAATTACTCTTATAGTGTTACTGCCGGAAATGATTTTTTAATAGGCAATCCTTACCCTTCTGCTCTGGATGCCGATCAGTTTATAAATGATAATTTAAGCATCATAGATGGTACGTTATATTTCTGGGAACACTTTACTTCTAATTCAAGTCATGCATTGGCAGATTATGAAGGCGGTTATGCCACATATAACTTAATGATGGGCGTTGCTGCTGTTGCAGACAATTCTGGATTGACCAGTGGTGAAGGTACAGCCTCAAAACCAGCACCCACAGAACATATTACTGTTGGGCAAGGTTTTTTTGTAACCATAGAAAATGCTGGTAATTTGGTATTCAACAACCAACAAAGAGCATTCGCCAGAGAATCATCAAACGAAACTACTTTTTATAGGAATATGCAATCAGAAAATGTTCAGAACAGTGATAACAGAACTAAAATATGGTTCACTTTTGAAGACCCTAATGATCACGTTAGATCCATCGGCTTAGGCTATGATTCTGATCATGGTAGTTACAACTATGATCGTGGGTATGACGCTAAAGCTTATGATGACCAAAGAAATGAACTGTATTGGATTTTGGACAGCCAAAGGTTAGCTATTCAAGCATTATCGCATATAAACATAGATGATCAGATACAATTGGGTATTAAAGTTACAGATGTCGGAAGCTATACATTTGGGATAGCTGATACTGAAAACCTACCTAGTGATATCACTATTTTTCTTAAAGATGAATTGCTAAATACTTACCATAATTTAAGGCAAAGTGACCACATAATAACCTTAGACCAGAATACCACTGAGGAACGCTTTAAAATCGTTTTTCAAGAGCCAAATTCTTTATCTGTAGACACTCATGAAACTATTAATAGTCTATCTATAACTTATGATAATGAAACAGAGTTAATCAAGCTTAATAACATCAGCCCTGATGCTATTAGAAGACTATCCATTTTTAATAGTATTGGTCAAAATGTGTACACACAAACTGAGCATATTCGATTAAGTACGGATATAGGTGTATTGCCTACCGGAATCTATATCATAAAAGTAGAAACTGTAGAAGCACAGAAAAGCTTCAAGTTCATAAAACATTAAACTCCTCTTACGAATTGAAGCCTTTGTAAAGTGCCTAAATGTTACTATCTTTTGCATAGAATTCATTTAGGATGAAAAGATACAACATCTTCATACTTATATCTGTTAGTTTATTCACCTGTAATAATGGATCAAAAAATTATACAACTATTGAAAAAGCTTGTATAAACAATGTTATAGAACTGGATTCTGAAGCAGGAGAAATACGAAATCATGCCTGTGAAAAACAATCTTTAAGTCAGACCATAAAAGATTATGTAGCACATCTAAACTCTATGGACTTTTCTAGTTGTCCGGATAGTTTTAGCACGGCATTTAAAAATCATGTAAAAGCCTGGGAGAATATCATAGTAATCACAGGCAATCATGATAAATTAAGGGGTGAAATGCACCACCTATTTGATGAAATTTCCAAAAGCACAGACAGTGCCGTCTTTAAAAAAGAATTAAAGGCCATTTGGGATACATGGGCATTGGTTGAAAAAGAAATAGAATAACTACACTTAAAACAAACATAGTATGGGGCGTATACATTTATTTGAGTTTGAAGATCAGAAATGGTTTCCCTCTTTTCTCAGAAACTATGGTACCGATTTCCTTCAGTTCTTATCCAATAAAACCAAAATGTATAAGCCTATCATTCCACTTTTAAAGCAAGTTTTGAGTGATTCTAACGCCAATCAAATTATAGATTTAGGCTCCGGAGGCGGTGGTGGCCTCTTATGGTTGAATTCAGAATTAAAAAAAGAAGTTCCAGATCTAAAACTGATTCTTACAGATTATTACCCAAACATTCCGGCGTTTGAGTACACCAAAAAGCAAGCTGATAATTTTGAATACATATCAGTCCCAATTGATGCCAGAGCGGTGCCGACAGAATTAAAAGGGCTTAGAACTCAATTCTTATCCTTACATCATTTTAGGCCAAAAGATGCCAAACTTATCCTTCAAAATGCTGTTGATTCTGGTAATGGTATCGCCATTTTTGAAGCTCAAGAACGAAGCGTCCCTAGTATCATCGCCATGATTTTTTCTCCTATCAGTGTACTACTAACAACACCTTTTATACGTCCTTTTAAATTGGGTAGAATCATATTCACATACCTTATTCCTATAGTACCATTATTTGTCTTATGGGACGGTGTAGTGTCTTCACTACGCACTTATTCAATAAAGGAAATGAATGCCCTAGTAGATCAATTAAATCATTCTGATAGTTATAATTGGAAGATTGGAAAATTGAAATCAGGGCCAGGTATTGTTTTGTACTTAATAGGTACAAAGAAATAGCAACCTTGTTATTACAGATTATCTAATTGGTTGTCTGTTCCATCTTCACTTATCGTCCAAAAGAAACCTACAAAAAAGAATTGATCTGCAGCCGGTACTAACGCCCGTCTTGAAAAATTTCCATTCAAGTCCGGAGTATTAGAATATTGATAACCATTTATATTATTGAAACCAAGTAAATTATTAACTGAGAAGTATAAGATCTTCTGCTGGCTCAGCAGGTAAGCCCAGTTAAAGCTAATACTATTAAAGCTTTTGGTACGCTCCCCCAAGAATTGATCTGTGTTAGGGTTGGTATATGGCCTACCCGATGAAAATGCGTAACTAATACCTATTTGACTTTTCCAACTATCTACCCAATATTTGCCTACAACAGATAAATTATGCTTAGTTGCAAAATTGGGTTGAGCAGCTGATGGAAAATTTCTGTGATTGCGCTCAGTATCTAAGTAAGAATAACTCACCCAATAATCTACATTCTTAATGCCACTGTTGTCTCTCCAGAATATATCTAACCCTTGAGCAAAACCATCACCGTCTGATGTGTAGTTTGTATCAAATCCCTCAAATTCAGTATCAAATCTCACTAAATTATCATAGTCTTTACGGTAAGCTTCAGCTCTAAAGATTTTGCCTTTGTTTACATATTGGTAATTCAAAATGTAGTGTGAGGTCATTTGTGCTTTTAAGTCCTGCTCAAACTTTAATACATTATTAGACGGGTTCTGATAAAAATTCCCATAAGCTAGTGATAACTGTCCATTGTCTGAGGTTTTGTAAGCCAATGCTAACCTAGGTGCTATATTGGTTTCTTCAAAAATAGCACTGTAATCCATACGCAATCCAGCTTTTAATGCTAATGCCTTAGAGAAAATAAGATCTGCTTCAGTATAAAATGATGAAATATTATTATTAAATCCATATGATGCATTAACCACACCATCATTAAAAGTTTCATTAAAATCAGTTAAAAATTGTTCAGCACCAAAACTGAGTTTAAATCTACTACTAAAGCGCTTTTTTAATTTCAATTTGATATGTGCGGAGTTCTCTTTACCATTAATATCGCTCTCTTGAATCCCAACATCTGTATTAGCATAGGTATAACTTAAACCTCCGGCAATACTCCAATTGTTGCCAAGTATACCTCTGTAAGAGGTGTTAGTATAAAAATTATTGTTCTTTAATTTAAAATTTAAGCCTTCTGAAAGGTTGATGTCTTCCTGAGTCAGTTCAAAGTTAGTATTGTCAAATGCAGCATAGAACTTAAGCATTCCGTTAGTCATTTTTTGACGAAATACAGCTTCTCCTTGCGCTCCTTTAAATGGTGTTTCCCAATCATTTCGATCTTCAAAAACAGCCAAGTAAGGCGCCAAATTTATATAAGATGCATTAATACTTAATGAGGTATTATCCCACTTTTGTGTATTACCCACAGTGCCTCCTACCGTCATAATACCTACATCTGTTTTTTCCTGATCTGGTTCATCTATAGTGTTTAATAGTAATACACTAGACAATGCTTGCCCAAACTCAGCAGAATACCCTCCTGTAGAAAATGTAATCCCATCAAATAAGAATGGCGAATAGCGCCCTCGGGTAGGTATATTATTTGTTGTTGGTGTGTATGGTGTAAATACTCTGATTCCATCTATAAATATTTGTGTTTCATCGGCAGAGCCACCCCTAACAAATAGTCGACCATCCTCAGCTACGTTAGAAGTACCAGGCAGTGTTTGTAGCGCACCAACAAAATCACCCAATGCACTTGCTGTGGTAACAACATCTAAGGCTTTTAACACTGAAACTTTGCTGTTATCGTTGGCTTCAAAAGTACCGGCAGAAATAACAACAGCATCTAAAGTATTAACATCTTCTCTGAGCTTCACTTTTAGGTCATTCATCTGACCTACATCTAGAGTAATAGACTTAGTTTCATAGGATATATATGACACAATAAGCACTTGAGTCCCTGATTCTTCGGTGGTAAACGAAAATTCGCCTTTATCATTAGATGTGTCTCCATCGTAGGTACCATCTAGGTATATATTGGCCCCTATAATGGGTTCATTCTTGGCATCTGTTACTTTACCAGAAATCGTAGTTTGTGCATAATTTAAATACCCAAAAAGAGTAGTTATAATAATGATGATTAGTTTTTTCATGAATGTGTGTTTAACAGTTCGTTTTTTTGATTGACATGTCAAACTTCAGTCAATTTTACTGATGATAAAATTGATTTTTACCGAACTGTTAAAAATGAATGATGAATTGAATATCTTTGGCATATAGCAGTTTACAGTATGACTTTGAACTGTGATAAAAACAGCTAGATAGAAATCTTATTTATTCTGTAACATCTTTACTGTTTTTAATACATATAAAGCATAACTAACCACCAAATATTGAATAAGGAACTCGAACATAGTTTTGTAGAACAATTGCGTCAGCATCAAAACATCATACATAAGGTATGTCGATTGTACACAAACAATCAGGATGCTCACAATGATTTGTTCCAAGAGATTACCATACAACTATGGAGGGCCTATCCTAAGTTTAGAGGAGACTCTAAGTTTAGTACTTGGATGTATCGTGTGGGGTTAAATACAGCAATAACACTTTACCGTAAATCTAAGAGACGGATACAAACACAAGAGTTTGAACCGTTACAATTCAAGCTCAAAGCTGATGAATATGATGATACTGAAGAGGAGCAATTGAAGCTTTTGTACCAGGCAGTTCATCAATTGAATGATATTGAAAAAGCGTTAGTATTTCTTTATTTAGAAGACAAAGACTACAGAGATATTAGTGAAACTTTAGGAATATCTGAAGTTAATGCGCGTGTAAAAATGAATCGTGTAAAGAAAAAATTAAAAACGATATTAAATCCGTGAAACTATGGATGAATTAGAGTTATTAAAAAAGGATTGGAATAAATCAAAAGGAAAGTTTAAGGAATTTTCGGATACGGAAATATATCCGATGATTCATAAAAAATCGTCCTCTATTGTAAAAACCATTTATTACATAAGCATAGCCGAGCTTGTGTTTTGGATCTTAATAAATACCGTTCCTTACATAATATCTCCCAAGTTCAGAATACATTTAGAAGAAATGACCCATAGTACTGTCTTTGTTGTCTTGAGTGTACTCGGCTATGTCATCATTGGTTTGTTTGTATATTTACTCTACAGATCATATACCACAATTTCTGTTACCGATAGTGCAAAACAACTTATGGAAAGTATCTTACGCACTAGGCGTATCATAAAATATTATGTCATCTATAATCTGAGTATTGCATTTATTAGTGTCCCTGTATCCTTCTACATTACCTTAAAAGAAAATAAAGAATTTGCCGAGCAAGTAGCCAATATGAATGACACACAAATGCTATTTCTTATTGGTATCGTGGTAGCTACCACAGCTGTATTTATAATTGTATTCTGGCTATTCTATAGGTTGTTATATGGTATTCTTCTAAAGCGTCTTAATAGAAATTACCGAGAACTAAAGAAGTTAGAAGTTTAACTCTCTACCACTCTCTTTTCTTATTTAACTCTTCCTGAGCTAGCAATTCTTCTTGAGGAATGACTTTTAAAAATGAAGGGTGTTGCTCTATAGCGTATTCAATTTTTTCAACAATCTCCGGAATAGTTTCATTATCATAATCTATATCTAGTGGCTCTTTAATTTCCATAGACTGTAGAATATTCTTCTTTTTTATTCTTAATCCCTTTTTATCAAAAGATCGTCTAAAGCCGTCTATTACAATCGGCACAACGATGGGTTTGTAGTGTTTAATAATGTGCGCAGTTCCTTTTCTAATGGGTTTAAAAGGCGTTGTAGTACCCTGAGGAAAAGTAATCACCCAGCCATCATCTAGTGCTTTACTAATATTAGAAATATCGCTCATCTTCACCTGGCGGTTCACATTCTTTCCTGCCGCACGCCAAGTACGCTCAATACTAATAGACCCCGCATAAGCTAATATCTTAGGTAAAAAACCGGATTTCATGGTTTCTTTAGCAGCTACATAATAGATATTAAGCTTAGGTTTCCATAAATACCCAATATTTTTTATAGAATCGTCCCTACCCTTAAGGCTGGCATTAAATACATGAAACATAGCCACAACATCTGCGAAATAGGTTTGATGATTAGATATGAAAAGCACATTAGTCTCTGGTAAATCTCTAATAATCTGAGATCCTTCAATCTGTAAATCGTTAAACCCTCTGTATCGCCTGTGCGTAATCGCTCCGGCAATTCTAATGAGCCAACGTTTTAAAAATAGAATATGTCCAAAAGGATTCGTCTTAAATAATCCCATATTGTTTGTTAGTTCTGTAAAGGATTACAAATGTAAGAAATCTATACAGCTATAAAACCTGTTTTAACAAGTCTTTGATTTCACTTAACATCATTGCTGTAGCTCCCCATACAATATGGCCATTCAATTTAAAAGCAGGGACATTTACTTTCACATTATAGCTTGTAGGCACTACAGTTGTAATAATGTTTTCTTCATTTAAAAACTCCTGTAGTGGTACTTTTATTATGTCCTCAACCTCATCATCTTGCTTAATGAAAACTGGTGTATGATCTATACTCCCTATAAATGGGTGTACTAAAAAATTACTCGGAGGTATGTAAATTGGTGACATTGCTTTTATTACATTAATAGCATTAATACTTACACCAATCTCTTCCTCAGTTTCTCGCAAAGCAGTATATCTAAGCGTAACATCCCCTTCTTCATATTTTCCTCCAGGAAACCCCACTTGTGCAGAATGTACCCCTTTGTATGTTTTTCTGAGAATTAAGGCTAGATGAGTTTCGGCTTTGTCCCCAGGGTAAAACAAGGCCAATACACCTGCCTTCTTTGCTACCATACGCTTAGCTTCCATTTGTTTTGCCAGTTTTAAACGGTAAGGTGGTGACATTTTAGCATGAGAAGCTTCCCCGAGAAGTTCTATATTTTCTATTTTTATAGCAGATTTAATAAATGTTTCAAAAAGCATATGAGAATTATTATCGCATTTTGTATATCAGTAATGCTTTACAATTGTGAAGATAAACAAACTTCAAAACAAACGCAGCAAATACAAAAAGATTCCGTTGTTGTAAACCAAACTCCAAAAAAAGCTACAATAGAAAGAGAGTTTCCAAGGCTAACGGAACAAAATGCTATGGATTTCTTTTTAGATTACGAAAAAGTAAACAAAGAAAATAAAGTAAGAATAACAACCGATTTTGGGAAAATAGACATTCTACTTTTCGATAGGACAAAGTTCCACCGTGCTAACTTCATCTTTTTAACTAAACAGAAGTATTTTGATGGCACCCAATTCTACAGGGTTGTCAAAAACTTTATCATTCAGGGAGGAAGCAGTGACGATTATAACATCTCTAAACGGCGTCGAAAAATTGGTAAATATTTATTGCCTAAAGATACGAAGCGTGGTTACACTCATGACAGAGGCATGGTCTCTATGCCTAGTAGTGAAATCGAAAATCCTCATAAGTTAGCATCCCCTTATCAGTTTTTTATTGTGCAACGCCCTGGAGGAGCAAAGTATCTTGATGGTGATTACACCGTTTTTGGGAAAGTGATACGGGGAATGGATGTGGTAGATAAGATAAATGCTGTAGAAACGGATGAAGGGGAATGGCCTATTAGAAATGTTTACATCAGGAAAATAGAAATTATAGAATAATTAGGATTTAAAGGTTTTAATTTTAATACCTTGTTTTCCCTAAAAACTAACTTATAATGATTTCAAGAACTATTAAAACAATAATGTTAGCTGGTTGCATTGTAATGACCGGCTGTAAAGATGATCAAAAAAATGACTTAAAGGCTATGAATGATAATATTTTACTACAAGAATGGACAGGACCTTATGAAGGTGTCCCAGCTTTTGATAAGTTATCTGTAGAAAATATTAAAGATGCTGTTGAAAATGGAATGGCTTTAAGCCTCGAAGAAATTGACGCCATCGCAAATAATACTGATGCTCCTACATTTGAAAATACAATTGTAGCTATGGAAAGCTCTGGTAAGGTATTGAACCGAGTATTTGCGTACTATGGAATTATGAGTAGCAATGTATCCTCTCCTGAATTTAGAGAAGTGCAGGCTGAATTAGCTCCAAAACTGTCCGAATACAATTCTAAAATATCGCAAAACGAAGCTCTTTTTAAACGTATTAAAGCGGTTTATGACGCGTCTCAAGAGCAACCTTTAGATGCTCAAGAGCAGCGCGTAGTTGATTTAGTATATAAGAGTTTTGAAATGAATGGCGCTAATTTAGATGCTGCAAAAAAAGAACGCTATGCGGCCATTAACAAAGAACTTTCAAGCTTGTATACAAAATTTGCTAATAATGTATTACATGATGAGGAAAGCTATGTTACCTACCTAACGGAAGATCAATTAGGTGGCCTATCCGAAGGTTATATAAAGTCGGCTGCTAAGATCGCTGCAGACAAAGGGCAAGAAGGTAAATATGCAATAACAAATACGAGATCATCAATGGATCCCTTCTTAACGTATTCTACTGAACGTGAGCTAAGAAAGCAAGTATGGACCAATTATTATTCTCGTGGAGATAATGGAGATGAATATGATAATAATGCCATCATCGCTGAGATACTTAAATTACGTAGAGAACGTGTGGGTCTGTTAGGATACGACAACTATGCCGATTGGAGATTACAAGATCGTATGGCTAAGAATCCTGATAATGCGATGAAACTAATGATGGCTGTTTGGCCAGCTGCTATAGCCAGAGTTAAGGAAGAAGTTGCGGACATGCAAGCCGTGGCTGATGAAAATGGTGATAATATTACTATAGAACCATGGGATTATAGATACTATGCTGAGAAAGTACGTCAGAAAAAATATGATCTCGACAGCGATGAAGTAAAGAAATATTTACAATTAGATAAATTAACTCAGGCCATGTTCTTTACTGCGGGAGAATTATTCAATTATACATTCACTCCGGTTGAAGAAGGTTCGGTTCCTGTTTTTCAAGAAGATGTAAAGGTCTGGGAAGTCACAGATAAAACCTCTGGTAAACACATAGGATTGTGGTATTTAGATCCGTATGCTCGACAAGGGAAACGCTCAGGTGCTTGGGCAACCACTTATAGAAGCTATACATCCTTTGAAGGAGAAACCAATGTATTGGCTTCAAACAATTCTAACTTTGTAAAACCAGCCCCCGGAGAAGCCGTATTAGTATCATGGGATGATGCTATTACATTTTTTCATGAATTCGGACATGCTTTACATTTCTTCTCTGCTAATGTGAAATATCCTACACTTAACGGTGGCGTTAGAGATTATACAGAGTTTCAATCGCAGTTATTAGAACGATGGTTGTCTACAGATAAAGTGATCAATCAGTTTTTAGTGCATTATGAAACAGGTGAGCCTATACCTGCAGAACTTGTTGAGAAAATAAAGAACGCAGCAACCTTTAATCAAGGCTTTGGAACTACAGAATATTTAGCATCTGCATTAATGGACATGAAGTTACATTTAGCTGACCCCACCAATATTGATATTGATGCCTTTGAGCGTGAAACACTAGCAGAATTGAACATGCCTAAAGAATTACCAATGCGTCATAGAACACCTCATTTTGGTCATGTTTTTTCTGGCGAAGGCTATGCTACAGCCTATTATGGATACATGTGGGCCGATGTTCTTACAAGTGATGCCTCTGAAGCATTTAAAGAAGCACCTGGCGGATTTTATGATAAAGATTTGGCAGAGAAATTAGTAACGTATTTATTCGCTCCAAGAAACGCAATGGATCCAGCTGAGGCGTATCGATTATTTAGAGGAAGAGATGCGAAGATCGAAGCACTAATGAGAGATCGTGGCTTTCCTGTAACAGGAAACTAATAGTATAGCATACAACTAAATTAAAGCTGCAGTACCCATTATTGCAGCTTTTTTATTCAGATTTATATATAGTAGGTAAGCTTATCTTAAAAACAACAGCAATTAAACGTATTGAAATCACAACCAATCCTGAAATAATAAAAATGAGGTTTTGTCCCAATGAAAACTCTATTAATAGGAAATAACTCAACCCACCAATAATACATGCCGTAGTATAGATCTCCTTTCTAAATATAACAGGAATCTCATTACACAAAATATCTCTGATGACACCTCCAAAACATGCTGACATTGTTCCCAAAGCTATACAAATAATGGGATGAAGTTCAGCATTTAATCCTTTTTCAACACCTATAACTGTATAAAGCCCAATACCTATGGTATCAAATAAAAATAAAGACCGCCTTAAGTAATTAAGCTTTGCTCTAAAAATAACGGCAAGAACTGTTGTTAAAAGAATGACGTAAATGAACATCATATTTGTCATCCAAAATACTGGAGTTTCTCCGATAAGTATATCCCTCAACGTACCACCCCCTACAGCGGTAACAAAAGCAATAATGAGCACACCAAAAGGGTCCATACGTTTATTGAGAGCCACCAAAACCCCAGAAATAGCAAAAGCTATGGTTCCAAGTATATCAATAGTCTGAATAAACATTACATGTTTTGGGTATAGTAGTTATAATCCTTAATCACCCGATTTACAAAGTCAATGGGTTTCTCTTTAGGTTCCACCTGCATAATCTTTACTAAACGATCATTGAGGTTAACAATAATATTATGATTCCCTTTGTATCTGGCCTCATCGTACAAGGTTTTAATCATTTGCATATCCTTATCATTAAGCATCGTGACCTGACTATATACAGGGACATAATCGAGAGGGATATCAACTGCGAGTGTATCGTTCACAGTAACCTTTTCTCGTTCAGTAATCACTGTAGTTTTAGCTGCTATGTCCCCAATACGTTGCCCGTTTCCTTTTATTAGTATCGTTAATGCTGCACCTCCTCCAAATGTGATCGCAACATCAACTATCCGGAGTATCCATCTAATAAAATAGTTAGCAAAACCAGGTTTAGATCCGTCAAGCATTACTACTCTGGTTTTCATAGCATATTTCCCAATAGTTTTCCCGTCCCAAAATGTTTCTAACAACACATAGTATAAAAAAGCAGGTAATGACACTAATAAATATATGGCCCATGCATCTCCAGGATCTAGATCTAAGGCACCAAGTAACAAATAAACACCTATGGTATATGCAAAGATGACAAGGCTATCAATAATATACCCCAACAAGCGATCTCCAATGCTGGCAATGTTTTGTCCAATACCTACATTTTGAGCAGTTTCTATTTGAAATTGATTCATATTTTCTTTTCTTTGAGAGCCTAAAGATTATGATGTATGCGCGAAGCGGCTTTCGTAAAGCAAAATAAAGATAAATGGATAGAATTTGAAAGCGTTCTTGCAAATAATGCTAACATCAGTCCCGATCTGCTCTCTGATGTTTACATTGAGGTTACTGACCATCTCAGTTATGCCAAAACGTTTTACAAAGGAAGTAATACAGAACGCTATTTGAATCAGATAGCGTCTAAAGCTCACCAAATTATTTACAAGACCAAAAAAGAACCGAAGAATAGGTTAATATCTTTTTTCAAGACTGAATTTCCATTAATGTTCTATAAGCATCATAGAGAGTTACTCATCGCCTTTCTTACATTCTCCCTGTTTGTATTCGTAGGAGCTTATTCAGCGGCCAATGAAGGCGATTTTGTGCGCTCATTTTTAGGAGATCGCTATGTAAATATGACTTTAGAGAATATTGAGAATGGAGATCCCATGGCTGTATACAAACAGCAAGGCGAGTTTAATATGTTTCTTGGTATTACATTGAATAACATTAAAGTGGCCCTATGGGCATTTGGCTTTGGGTTCTTATTAGGAGTAGGTACTCTGGTCATAATGATGCAAAACGGTATCATGCTAGGTAGCTTTCAATATTTCTTTTATGAGCAAGGCTTATTATGGGAATCTGCAAGAACAATCTGGATTCATGGCACTATTGAAATATCTGTAATCATCATTGCAGGTTGTGCTGGTTTAGTAGTTGGTAACGGTATATTATTTACAGGCACATACACACGATTAGAATCCTTCACAAGAGGTGTTATTAACGGGCTCAAAATTTTAATTAGCACTATACCATTCTTTATTATTGCAGGTTTTCTTGAAGGTTTTGTAACACGACATACAGAAATGCCCGATTGGTTAGCTATTTTTATCATAAGTGCTTCATTAGCGCTCATCTTATTTTATTATGTGATTTACCCCATAAGACTACATAAAAAACAACGACAATTATCTATTGAATCAATAGAAAAATCCTTGAATATTACTACATGAAACAATATATAGAATTCAAAAAACAACGCGACTTCAGTGATCTATTAACGGATACATTCGGATTCATAAGAAACGAGTTTAAACCTCTTATGAAGGCTCTTTTCAATATAGCAGGACCTGCAATATTACTCTTTCTTGCTTGCCTTGTACTTTACATGTATGTCACTGGTGATGTTTTTAATATTGATATTTACGGGACATCATCTTACAGTGACTTCAGCCCTTTTCTGGTGATAATTCTAGCACTAATGTATTTGGGATCTATGGTAATTGCTTATGTATTTGCAAGTTCTACAGTACTCTACTATATAAAATCGTATATCGATAATAAAGGGGAAGTTAATCTCCAAGATGTAAGGCGTGAAGCTTACAGATCGTTTTGGGGCATCCTTGGACTTACAATCCTAAAATCAATTACACTCTTCTTTGCACTTTTATTGTGTGTGTTACCTGTATTTTATGTGATGGTTCCTATGATGATCGCATTAAGCATTTATGTATTTCAACCTAAACGCGGTGCCACAGATGCCTATAGTCACAGTTTTTATTTAGTAAATGAAGATTTCTGGTTATCTCTGGGAACTATTGTTGTTTTGGGAATTATTTTCTACGTACTTAATTTTGTATTTTCTTTACCAACACTGATATATACCTATGCGAAAATGGGTGTTTTTTCCGGTGAAATTGATCCCGCCAACTTTGGCAGTATGACTGACCCTGTGTACATTCTTATCAATGTTTTAGCTACGTTATTCCAATACTTATTAAATCTCATTTTAATTGTAGGAGGCGCCTTTATCTATTTTCATCTTAATGAAAAGCGAAACTTTACCGGTACCTATGAACGTATCAATTCTATAGGAAATCCAGACGTCTAATGCGCCCATACATCATTTTCATCATATTGATCTTTACTTGTGGTATATGCTTTGCTCAGCATATAGAAGAAGACGTATTGTATGATGACTCTGATGTGAAAGAACAAAGCATCTCTGAAGAAAGCCTAGAAAGCTATAAGTCTGATAAGGACTTTAACTATATCGAAGAAGAAAACGATAATGAAAGTGCTTGGGAAAAATTTAAAGCCTGGTTAAGAAATATCCTTACAAAGTTTTGGGAAGCTATTTTTGGTGTCGGTTCGGCATCAGGGTTTTTGTATTTTGTATTCCGTATCCTCCCCTATATTCTTCTTGGTATTTTGGTGTACTTATTAGTGCGTTTCTTCTTAAAGGTCAATTCTAATGCAGTAGTTACTGCTTCAAAAGAGAAAGGCTCCATCTCTTACAGTGAAGAAGAAGAGATTATAAAAACCCAGGATATTCCAGCTTTAATAAAAGATGCTATCCGTAATAAGAACTATCGCCTTGCCATCAGGTATTATTACTTGTTTGTATTAAAACAGCTTACTGATCATGATATCATAGCATGGCAGGCACAAAAAACCAATGAAGATTATATTAAAGAGTTAAATACGCTTTCAATACGATCCGATTTTGAAAATATTACCAGAATTTATGATTATGTCTGGTATGGTGAATTTGATGTGGACAACTACAAGTTTGAAGCATTAAAAATTCCTTTTGAAAAACTGAGTAAATCCATTTCGAAAACTTGAGTAAAAAAGGCAAATTATATATAGGACTATTTATACTTGTCATCATATCTATTGTGGTGTTGGAGCTAAACAAGCCAAAGCAGGTGAATTGGTTTCCGTCATATGCCACACACCATAAAATTCCTTTTGGATCCTATGTGTTTAACGATCAAATTCAAAATTTAGCAAAGGATGTTATTGCTGTAGACCGCCCACCATATGAATACTTAAGGGACAATGCATCTATCAAAGGCACTTATTTCTTTTACAACAATGGTATTTCATTTGGAGAAGAAGAACTAAATGCACTTCTAGATTGGACCAGAGACGGAAATACCTTATTTATTGCTTCTTCAGACTTTGAGTATAATATTTTAGATACTTTAAATCTAGATACTAGGGTCATCAGTACACTTAATAATTTTGACAGAGATTATAATGTAAAACTAGTTAATCCGAAACTCGATAAAGGTGACACCTATGGTTTTGATAAAGCCACTAGTCTATTTTATTTTAATAAAGTAGATACGGCAAACACTAGAGTTATTGGCACAATAAAAGCAGCACTAGATGATAACGATGAAGAACCGTTAATAAATGTCGTCAAACAACCTTATGGTAAAGGTGAGATCGTTTTAAGTACATTCCCTCAAGCATTAACCAACTACTTTATTCTAAATAATCCTAATCAAGATTATGTAGCAGGATTATTATCCTATATAGATATGGATAGCCCTATATACTTGGACAACCACTATAAATCGGGAAAAGTATTCTATACCTCTCCCATGTATTTATTTTTAAACACTAAAGAGCTTAAATGGGCCTATTACATTGTACTTATAGGTGCCTTAATTTATATCATTTTTGAAGGTAAACGCAAACAGCGTGCTATTCCCATTATAAAACCCCTGAAAAATCAAACGGTAGAGTTCACAAGAACTATTGCTAATATGTATTATGAAAGAGGAAAACATAAAGAGTTAGCAGAACATAAAATACAGCATTTTTTAGAGTATGTAAGAACACAACTGCATCTTAGGACATCGGAGATAGACCAAAGCTTTATTAAAAATCTAGCAGCAAGGAGCAATAATACTATAGAAGACACAAAAAAATTGCTTGAAACAATACATAGTTACAACAATAAATCTAGCATTAACAAAATAGAACTTGAGCGTTTAAATACGCTAATTGAAAATTTTAAATCTCGTAACCAATGGAAAATGAAGAGTTAAACAACGATATTGATTTTAATAGTAGAATCCCTCTGGAAGGTCTCAAAAATGCTGTTGAAGGCATAAAAACTGAATTAAGGAAAGTTATTATTGGCCAAGACAATTTTGTAGAACAACTTATTGTGGCATTACTAGCTGATGGACATGTTCTTATTGAAGGTGTTCCGGGTATTGCAAAAACCGTAACTGCAAAGTTGTTTGCCAAAGTTTTAAAAACGGGCTTTAGTCGTATTCAATTTACACCAGATTTAATGCCTAGTGATGTTTTGGGAACCTCAATTTTAAATATGAAAACTTCTGAGTTTGAGTTTAAAAAGGGGCCTATATTTTCAAACATTGTACTCATTGATGAGATCAATAGAGCGCCAGCCAAAACACAAGCTGCTTTATTTGAAACTATGGAAGAGCGTCAGGCCACAATTGATGGTATCACCTATCAATTTGAACCCCCATTTATGGTTTTAGCAACTCAAAACCCTATTGAACAAGAAGGGACATATGCCTTACCTGAAGCTCAGTTAGATCGATTTATTTTCAAAATAAAAGTAGATTACCCTAATCTAGAAGAGGAAATAAAAATTATTGAAACGCACCATCAGCGTAAAGGAAGTGCACCTGAGGCCTCAGTAAATGCTATTTTAGACACCAAATCTCTGGCGGAATATAGAGCAAAAACACAAGAGATTATTGTTGAGGAAAAAATTATAAAATACATTGCTGAAATTGTTTCTAAAACAAGGAATCACCCACACTTATACCTCGGAGGATCTCCAAGAGCATCTATCGCTATTCTCAATTCAGCAAAGGCATTTGCAGCAATTAATGGTAGGGATTTTGTAACTCCCGAAGATGTTAAAAAGGCTTTAGCTCCTGTTCTAAATCATAGAATTATATTAACTCCAGAACGCGAAATGGAAGGCATGACTACAGAAAACGTGATTGAAATGATTATACAATCTATAGAAATACCAAGGTAATTTGAAGTTTTTCAAATCATTATATATACATCGACAGTTCTATATTTACTTGACTGTAATATCTGTATGTTTCTTATTATCATACTGGATACAGGCTCTTTTTGGTATTGCATGGATATTAGTGGTTATTCTAGCCGTATTATTTTTTACAGATATTCTCATATTATATAGCTCTAAAAATGCTATAGAAGCACGCCGCATATTACCTGATAAATTTTCCAATAGTGATCCCAATCCGGTACCCATTACCATATCTAATACCTATGCATTTACTATTTTCATAGATATTATAGATGAATTACCTATTCAATTCCAAAAGCGGGATTTTATCCACAAATCACAATTAGCATCAAAACAGGTATATAACTTTGACTATAGTGTTAGACCTGTTGATCGTGGCGAGTATTATTTTGGTCATCTAAATGTATTATGTTCATCCATTCTAAGAATTGTTAAAAGGCGCTATAGGTTTCAGAACGAGCAAATGGTAATGGTATATCCTTCTATTATTCAAATGCAGAAATATGATTTCCTGGCTATAAGTAATTCGCTAACAGAAATCGGATTAAAAAAGATACGACGCATTGGTAACACTTCTGAGTTTGAACAAATAAAAGAATATGTTATTGGTGATGATTTTAGAACTATTAATTGGAAAGCTACAGCTAAGCATGCACAATTAATGGTGAATCAATATCAGGACGAAAAATCACAACCTATCTATTCTGTGATCGATACTGGGCGTGTAATGAAAATGCCATTTAATGAGCTTAAGCTCTTAGATTATGCTATTAATTCTACTTTAGCATTCAGTAATGTAGCACTTAAAAAACACGATAAAGTAGGACTAATCTCTTTTTCAAAAAAAATAGATACATTCTTACCTGCTATACATAAACTCACCTATTTAAATCGTATTCTGGAGAGCTTATATAACATAGAGACACAGTTTACCGACAGTGATTTTGGTTTGCTATATGCACAGTTAAAACGAAAAGTTACACACCGTAGCCTCTTATTACTCTACACTAATTTTGAACACTTAAGTGGTTTGAAACGTCAATTGCCTTACTTACAAGCCATATCAAAAAAGCATCTGTTGGTGGTCATTATGTTTAAAAATACTGAACTAGATACTATAATAGCTGAAGACGCTGAAAATTTACAGGCTATTTACCATAAGACAATCGCAGAAAAGTTTGACTATGAAAAACGTTTAATGGTAAAAGAATTACAAAAACATGGTATACAGTCTATATTAACAGAGCCAGAGAAGCTTACCATTAATACCATTAATAAGTATTTAGAGATTAAAGCAAGAGGCTTATTATAGTTAAACTACAATTCATCCATATTTTTATACAATTGGGTATTTCTTATTATTTATCCTCATGAGCTTGTTAGATATTTGAATCATCAAACAACGAACAATTATTTAATTAAGTCATCATGAAAACATTAACATTAACAATCGTATTAGTTCTAACATCATTTTTAGGATTAAGTCAAAACGAGAAAGGTCAAAGTATCACAGTTACTATTGAAAATGTGCAAAACAACAACGGAAAGGTTTTATTTGCTTTGCATACCAAGTCTACATTTATGAAAGGACAAGGCGTAGACAATTTAGAAACAACTATTAAAGATGGTAAAGTCTCTGTAACTTTTAAAAATGTAAAGCCTGGAGAGTATGCTATTCTAGCATTACATGACGAGAACGAAAACAACCAAATGGATTTTGAAACTAGTGGAATGCCAAAAGAAGCCTATGGTACTTCAAACAATCCAATGTTCTTTGGTCCACCACAATACGAAGAAGCAAAATTTACGGTTAGCGACAAAGATTTAACATTGAATATTCGCTTCTAAAAACAATCACATCATCAATCAAAAAAGGCTGCCGATAGGCAGCCTTACTATATTATACGGTTTCTCCCAACCAAGCTTTCATCATCCATACGGTCTTTTCTTGCTCAGTTATAAAATCACTCATCATAGAGTTTGTACCTTCATCATTCAGGTCATCAGATTTATTCAAAATATCACGTTCAAGTTTTAATAGTTCTGTAAGAGAATCAACAATTAGTCCAACAGCCTTTTCATCTAGTGAGATATTTTTACCTATAGGAACCTTAGAGTTTAAGTTATAATCTTCAAACGTATGCAAAGGTGTTGCTCCTAAAGTTAATATGCGTTCAGCAATTTCATCAACTTTCACATTGGCATCGTTATACAATTCTTCAAACTTCATATGCAGGTCAAAAAACGCGCGCCCCTTAATGTTCCAATGTATGCCTCGTAAATTTTGATAATAGGTCTGAAAATTAGCCAAAAGTATATTTAAATCTTCTGCTAATTCTTTTGTTTTGTTGGTATCTAAACCTATACTATTTAACATCATAATCATCTATTTTTTTCTATAACACAAATTTATTGATGAATAAACTCTTAACTACTATAGATTTTATTAATAGTTTTTATATTTTTATAGTCAAAATAAATACTTATGACAATCACCCAATTACAATATACCTTGGCAATTGCTGAACACAAGAATTTTACAAAAGCAGCAGAAAAGTGTTTTGTTACACAACCGACACTTAGTACTCAAATTCAGAAGCTTGAAGAGGAACTCGATGTTTTAATCTTTGACAGAAGTAAAAAACCCATAGAATTAACAGATGTGGGACGAAAGATTGTACTCCAAGCTAGAAATATTGTTAATGAAGCAGACAGAATTAAAGATATTGTAGATCAGCAAAAAGGATTTATAGGTGGCGAGTTTAAACTCGGCATTATACCTACTATAATGCCTACGTTACTGCCTATGTTTCTTAAAAATTTCATTAAGAAGTATCCGAAAGTAAAACTTAAAATAGAAGAGCTCACTACTGAAGAGATCATTACCAGAATTAATGATGGTCACTTAGATGCTGCCATAGCAGCTACCCCCTTAGAAATAGAGAATATCAAAGAGCGACCGCTTTATTACGAGCCTTTTGTAGCCTACATTCCTCAAAGTCACCGGTTAAAGGATAAAAAGAAAATTGAAGTCGCAGATTTGGAAATAGATGATATGCTACTCTTAGAAGATGGTCATTGTTTTAGAGATGGTGTCATCAACTTATGTAAGACATTTAAAGACCAAGTAGATGATCATTTTCAATTAGAAAGTGGAAGTATCGAAACACTTATAAAACTTTCAAATGAGGGTATGGGCATGACTTTAATGCCTTATATGCATACGCTAGATATTAAAGAGAAAACAAGTAATAATTTACGTCATTTTGTGGAACCTTCTCCAGCCCGAGAAGTAAGCATTATATACCATAAAAGTGAGCTGAAAATGCAAATTATTGATGCGCTTCACAGTGTAATTTCTGGTGTCATAAGAGGTGCTATCGCGTTTTCTAACGTGGAGATTATAAGTCCGTTACCTAAATAAAAAAGCGGCTATGAAGCCGCTTTCATATGTAAATACCTTTATTAGAACGCGTACTGCAATCCTAATGTAATAGTTTCTCTTCTTTTGAGTTGAACACCATTAACGTCTTGTAATAATGGTGTTGCAAATTCAAACCCAAATCTGAAATTTTTCAAATCACCTTTAGGCACATACAGGTTAAACCCTATTCCAGAATTGATAAAAGTGCCACCAGAATTATCCGTATCGGCAGTGATCACCATATTCGGATTCAAGTCCGGGTTTGCACCATTGATCTCACTGACTATAAGTCCTTCTAATCTTAAAGAAAAACTTAACCAATTTGTGGTCTTAATTGCTAACCAGTTATTTAACCCATATCTATTCCCTAGACGATAGTCATTACTATTCTCTCCCAATCGTAATACGGTTCGCAATTGAGATCCAAAAGAAATGCGGTCATTCTGAGTTAAATACGTTAAAGCCAGAACCGGATCAAACGTTCCGCTACCGATCTGCATCGGGTATGGTAAAATAACATCCATCCCGTTTGAGGCAGGAGTGACATCTTCTTCATCTATAGACCCTGTTGGTATAGATACTCCTAATTGCCCATGTAGCTGCTGTTTGTTCTTATTAAAGAACTTATACATTAAAGCCACTTGAGTATCACCAAACCCTGATGATTTGGTGGTAAAAGTGCTTCCCATACCTGTGAGATGATCCATTTCCATGGTTATATAATTGGTCATTAACATCAAAGTGATCTTGTCTGATGGTGCATACATGGCTCCTAGCATATGCATTTGCATAGGCATCTCTGTGGGTGTTACCATGTAATCTCCTCCATTAGGAATTAGTACATCTGCAAAATCTTCATCATCATTACCGCGTTTAAGATCTTCCATATTCATATACATGTAACGGTATGAGAACATCCATTCCCCTTTTCCGTGGGTATGATCACCCA
The DNA here is from genome assembly GCA_965230605.1 of Winogradskyella sp. GTDB lineage: Bacteria > Bacteroidota > Bacteroidia > Flavobacteriales > Flavobacteriaceae > CBDDLD01. The sequence goes on from CBDDLD010000004.1 coordinate 2,195,880, forward strand.
TAACAGATATTGGAGCATGCCCGTCAGGACGGCTACCAGACCATTTATTGTTCGTTTCTTGATTGTTGTTTTGTGCATATAGCACGCTAGTTACCATTAAAAATATGGCATACATATAGTGTTTCATTTTTAGTATTTTAAAATGAATGATTAGTAAAATTGTGAATGTTGTTTTCGATAATTATATGCTACACAAGCTCTGGCGGATGGAACCTGTCATAAGCCAATTGAAGTTTAATCATATCCTTGTAATACCATTGATGAGAAGCATAAGATGGATATGATTTAAATTGAAACTTATGCGTGTGTTTTTGAAAGTATAGAGGGTAGAATGCTTCAAAAATAGCATTCATTACTGTTTTTTCTTTATCCGTTTGCTCGTCTAATAATTGCAACTGCTTTGCTAAATGACACTTTCCATTACATTGCAACTCTGGTTTGTCTGTATTAATACAATAGGTTTCTATGATATAATCAATATTCAGTTCATAATATAGAACGTTTCCAACATAATATATAGGGCGTAGAGCAAATACGAAAAGTAGACTATATGCAATTATTTTTTTCAGGATTGAATGCTTTATGCAAAGATAACCTTAGTAACTAAAAAAAGCGACTCGTGAGTCGCTTTTCTTTATGCTTTTAAATAAATTAGACATTGATTTAAATCGGGGTTTTGAAGTATTAAACTCTTAATGAAGATTTTAAGCTCTTCAAGCTCATGGGGCAATAAACGTTTAACGGCCTTTTGAACTTCTTTACAGAATAATGTGGCATCAAAACTCACCTTGCTAAGTACAGTTTTAGTGTACTCAAACATTGCTCTCGCCATAGTTTAAGTTTTAGATTTTAGTTTAACGAAAAACGTAGAATTTTACAATAGGCTGTAGTTATTAATCTTCTTCAAGATAGAAAAAAAAACGTTTTGTTTGTAAAATAACGCTAAAGTTTAACAGCTTATTATGTTAATTAAAATCTGTTATCACCATCCAAAAGATCGCCTAAACCTCCTAAAATACTGCCTTCGCCTTTATCTCTACCTCCTCCTCTTGGTGCAGCAGCCCAAACACGTCCGGCCAATCTACTAAACGGTAATGATTGAATATAAACTTTACCCGGGCCTCTTAATTTGGCAAAGAATAAACCTTCGCCTCCAAAGATGGTATTCTTGATACCACCAACAAATTCTATATCGTAATCGACATCCTGAGTAAACCCAACAATACAACCAGTATCTACTCGCAATTCTTCTCCGGGTTGTAGTGTTTTCTCTGCCATAGTACCTCCGGCATGAACAAAAGCCATACCGTCGCCTTCTAACTTCTGCATAATGAATCCTTCACCTCCAAAAAGCCCTCTTCCTAATTTTTTAGAAAACTCTATGCCTACACTCACCCCTTTAGCTGCACATAAAAAAGCATCTTTCTGGCATATAAATTTCCCATTGAACTCTGTAAGATCTATTGGTACTATCTTTCCCGGATAAGGCGAAGCAAATGATACATTACGTTTTCCGGTAAGTTCATTATAAAATGCAGTCATAAACAAACTTTCCCCAGTTAAGATACGTTTACCTGCGCCCCATATTTTACCTAGAAACCCCTGGTCTTTTTGAGAACCATCTCCAAAAATGGTCTCCATTTTTATGCCTTCATCCATCATCATGAAGCTACCAGCTTCAGCTACAACGCCTTCTTGAGGGTCAAGTTCTATTTCTACATATTGCATTTCTTCTCCATAAATGCGGTAATCTATTTCGTGTGCTGTCATTTTTTATGTTTTTTGTTGATTCATTAATAGGTTGAAAAATCTATAGCTTTGTTACAGTTACGCTTTAACTTTTATGGTCCATTGAAAATTAAATTCAGAGACTTCTATACCCTCAGTATTGGTCCCTACTGAATGCAACCATACTGTTTGACCCTCACCGCTCTCTATAGCTGCTTTGATCGCCTCATCAATTTTCGCTCCGTCTAAACATTGAAATGTAATCATACCTGTGGCTTTTTTATTAAATGTTCCATTATTATTAGCCACCAACATAGATATTTTTTTACCACTTTCTCTGATCTTTTGCATCACTAAAGCTCCCGTAGTGAGTTCGGCAGCCATACCCTGTACCGCCCAAAACATGGATTTAAATGGATTCTGATTTACCCATTTGTGTTTTACAGTTACAATGCACTTTTCATCATCTATGTGTCTGGCTCGTACACCTGTAAAGTAAGCAGCAGGAAGCTTAAACATTAGGTAAGTGTTGAGTTTCGAAGGTGTTACAGTCATAAATTCTTTACAATTATACAGCTAAAATAATTGAAATTAATGGATTTAATAAATGTTAATATTTTGTTAATTTTAAGTACTATGTTTTGCATAATACCTTCTTTTGGATATATATTTGCATAAGAAACTATTATATGATTTTATAAAATGTTAGATAATCACCAAAAAAACATAGCCACATTTATCCATCTTTCTACCTTTTCCAGGTTTATAATTCCGTTTGGAAACTTTATTGGTCCAATCGTATTATGGATAGCTAATAAGGATAAATCAGAATTTATTGATGATCATGGTAAGCAGGCTATCAACTTTCAAATTAGCGTCTTACTATATGCAATAATTATTGGCACGATTACGATACCATTCTTCATTTTTAAAGTGTTTAACGGTATTGATTTCTTTGACTTTAATGGTTTTGACCATTTTCATATTAGTATAGGTAAGCCTTCTCCTCTATTATATATTACCGGAGGTTTTGGATTAATCGCTTTTATAGGGTTTCTATTAGAACTTGCATTCATCGTAAAAGCCAGCTTAACAGCTAGAGATGGACACTTATACAAATACCCGTTGACCATCAAATTTTTAAAATAAATCATTTCATCAATCAATAACCATCAAAAATCAATCAAAAAATGAACAGTTTAAACGAATTAAAGCATAACACATGAAGATAGAAAACACAAAAGCACAAATGCGAAAAGGTGTTTTAGAATATTGCATCTTATCCATCTTAAAAGATGATGATGCCTATGTTGCAGAAATTCTCGGAACACTAAAAGACGCAAAAATGCTTGTTGTAGAAGGTACCATTTATCCACTACTAACAAGATTGAAAAATGCTGGTCTTCTTAATTACCGATGGGAAGAATCAACCTCTGGACCGCCACGAAAATATTACGGTCTTACCGAAACAGGAAAACTGTTTCTTAATGAATTAAATACGACTTGGAGTGAATTACAACATGCCGTTAACCTAGTAACACGTACAAAAACAACAAAAAAATGAATAAAACAGTCAATATAAATTTAGCAGGTATATTTTTTCACATAGATGAAAACGCATATCTAAAATTACAACGCTATCTTGAGGCTATAAAACGTTCATTTACAGACTCTCAAGGGAGATCAGAGATCATCTCTGATATAGAAGCTCGAATTGCAGAACTATTTAGCGAGCGCATACAAAACGAAAAACAAGTCGTAGGTATTAAACTTGTCGATGAAGTTATTACTATCATGGGGCAGCCTGAAGACTATATCGTTGATGAAGAAATTTTTGAAGATGAACCTGTTTCTAAAAAGCGATATACATCATCTAAACCATCTAAGAAGTTATACAGAGACACAGACAATTCATACATAGGTGGTGTAGCTGCTGGTTTGAGCCACTACTTAGGTATAGATATGCTATGGGTAAGAATTATTTGGATCATTCTTGCTTTAGGTTCTGGTGGTACTTTTATTTTTATTTACCTCATCTTCTGGGCTCTAGTACCGGAAGCAGTAACTACTGCTGAAAAGCTTACTATGACCGGTGAGGCGGTCAATATAAGCAACATTGAAAAAAAAATTAAAGACGGCATTGACACCATAGCAGAAAAGGTTCAAAGTGTCGATTTAAAAAAACAAGGTGATAAAATAAAAGAAGGATTTGGGAACGTTGCAGATAACATTTCAGATTCTGTAAAAGGTATCGATTATCAGAAGCACGGCAGCTCATTAAAATCGAGTTCAAGGAATTTTTTTGATACTATAGGAGACATTATAATGTTCTTTCTCAAAGTATTTGCAAAATTTATTGGTATCATATTAATTATTACCGGAGCAAGTACTTTATTAGCACTAGTGGTAGCCATGTTTACGGTCGGAGTAACTGATGCTGTACATTTCCAAGGTATGGATTTTGTAGATGCGGCAAATATTGCAAATGTACCTATATGGTTAATGTCTATGTTATTGTTCTTTGCCATAGGTATTCCGTTTTTCTTTGTCTTTTATCTAGGATTAAAGATTTTAATCAACAATCTCAAATCTATTGGTAATGTTGCCAAGTTCTCTTTATTTGGAGTGTGGTTACTTGCCATTGTAGGTTTAATCATCATAGGTGTGAGACAAGCTACAGAGCATGCTTTTGATGCTAATGTAACATCTAGAGAACAACTGAATATTGTACCGGGAGATACTTTAAGAGTTAAAATGAGAGGTAATGATGTTTATGATGGTTACTTATACAGACATTATAATAATTACAGAATCCGCCCAGATGATGAAGATTCTAGAACCATATATAGTTCTGGTGTTTCGCTTATTGTTAGATCAACAACAGATTCTATAGCAAGTATGAGCATAGAAAAAAATGCTTCAGGTAGAAATTATGAGATTGCAAAAACCAGAGCGAGTAATATCAATTATAACTATGCCTTTGTTAATAATGAATTACGTTTAGATGCTTACTTAAGCACTGATATAGATAATAAGTTTAGTGAGCAGAATGTTGAGATCATATTATACCTCCCAGAGGGTACCATATTATATGCAGATAGAAATACGAACAGTTTCCATAGAAACTATTCGTATAGAAACGACATCTTACAAAGTGGTATGGAGGAAAAATACTTAGAGGTTATAGATGGCGATGTGAAGTGCCTAAATTGTGATGAAGAAGATGATAATGAAAAGTGGAGAAAAGATGATAATAGTACATCAGCTACATACGATAGCGAAGATGGTCTGACCATAAAAAAAGACAGTACTAGCATTGAAGTAAATGATGAAGCCCGTGATGTAAACGTAAAGATTAACGAAACAGACGGTGTAGAAATTACTTCAGGGAATAACAACGATGATAATTAACATATAAAAAGTAACAAAGTCATTTAAATTTTGACTTATAAAACATCAATCAAATAAAAATCAAAAACAATGAACACACTAATTAGAATAATTGTAAGCAGCATCGTAGGATTACTGATGCTATCATGCAACATTAACGGCAACTATTTCGGAACAGGAGTTTCTGGAAGTCGTAACGTAGTTACAGAAGAGCGTAGCATTTCTGGCAACTTTGATGAAATTAAGGTATCTCGTGGTTTAGACGTGTATATCACACAAGGTGATAATGTTTCGCTTAGTGTACAAGCAGATGACAATTTACATGATATCATAATCACTGAAGTAGAAAATAATGTCTTAAAGATTTATGCCGATGACAATATTCGTTCTTCAGCTTCTAAAAAAGTCATTGTTAGCTTTACTAGCATCTCAAAGATCAAGGCTAGCAGTGGAAGTGACGTATTTGCTAATAACACTATAACTGCAGATGAACTCGACGTACAAACAAGTAGTGGCAGCGACATGGAATTAGATGTTAATACAAGAGTTTTAAACTGTAGTTCCTCTAGTGGTAGCGATCTAAAGCTGAGCGGAACTACTAAAAACCTCTATGCAGAAGCGTCTAGTGGAAGTGATATTAAAGCAGGAAATTTAAAAGCTGAAAAATCTCAAGTCAGAGCTAGTAGTGGTGCAGACATTACGGTAAACACCTCTAAAGAATTAGTTGCTAAGGCTTCTAGTGGTGGAGATATTAAATACTACGGTAACCCAGAGAAAGTGGATAAAACCGATGGTGTTTCAGGAAGTATAAGAAAGCAGTAATACTATTGTAACCACTTCCTAATGAAGCGTTTTATAATAACGATATTGACTTTAGTCGCTATTGTTCTGGCTTTGTTTTATTTCAATATATTCTGGAAATCACCATCATTTTACAGAGTTGAAAGCCCGAACACCATTAGTGTACCGGTAATGGATATGAGTACCTATATGACTGAAGTAATCAGTAATCACAGGCGCCCGTACATCTACACTATCACGGCTAATAATGGCGGTAAAGTAGTGGTATTAGGCATGGAACATATATCAGACCCTAGTCATGCACAATTTGATTCTATACGACAATACTGGAAAGACCATAAGGCAACAGTAGCTCTTGTAGAAGGAAGAATGGGGTTTTTAATCCGTTGGACTCAAAATCCTATTGAACGCTATGGTGAAAGCGGTTTATTATCAGATCTGGCAAAAAAAGATGGTGCAGACCTTTACACCTGGGAACCACATAGGGATGATGAAGTAGAATTATTGATTCAGAAGTATCCGGCTGAAAAATTAGCGATGTTTTACTCGCTACGTCCATATTTTGGAATCAGTAAAGCAAATAAGCCTGAGAATCCTGAAGAAAAGCTTCAGGGGTATATAGATAGTAGAACAGATTATAAGCACCTTAAAGGCGCTATTGAAACCTGGGAAGATATAGATGAGATGTGGCAGAAAGACTTCCCAGATATGGACTGGAGAGACTATTCATCTGGTATTGGATGGCCCGGTTATCTTCATGACATATGGAATAGTTCTAATCTTGCCAGAGATGAGCATATGATCAATATTATCATAGAAGAAGTAAAGAAAGGAGAAACGGTTATAGTCACTATGGGCTCTAGTCATGCCCCTAGAGTAGAAAATACCTTAAAAGCAGCATTAAAAGCGCTCTAAACATTATAAATCAATCAATCACAACCAATCAATAAGGACTAATCAATCTATAAAACCAACCAATCAATTGAAAGCCATTTCAAGCTCTTTTTAGAGTTTGGGATGGTTTTTGTATATCTTTGTTTATCAACTTTAAATACTAAAGATGAAAAAACTGATATACATTCTAGTTTTGGTCATTGGTAGTTGTAACCTAATAACAGCCCAATCTGAAAAAATTAAAGGGAACAGAAATGTAACCATTAAACAGACCTACATTGATGATTTTGACACCATTGTACTTGGTAGTGACTTTTCTATTGAAATCATATACAATAGCAAACCTTCAGTAGAAATTGAAGCGGATGATAACCTTCACGACGTTATTGAATTTGGCGTAAGTAATGGTGTGCTCACTTTTGCAAAGAATAAACGTATTACCTCCAAAAAGAAACTACAGATCACCGTAAACTATGGAGATGCTCTAAGTAATATCGAAGTCAAGGACAAAGCTGAAATACGATCGTTAACATCGATGGAACTGGGTAATACTACGCTTAAGACACTAGGAAATTCAAGAGCTTACCTTAACATTAAAGCAAAGATCTTTGATTTTAAATCTTCTGGAAAATCTAAAACACGATTGAATCTCACTGCGGATAGTACTACTGTAGAAATAAGTGATGATAGCAAGGTAGATGCCCTCATTAATACGAAAGCAACAACATTTGATCTCTATCAAAGAGCCGATGCTACTATTGAAGGTGATACTAATACCGCTTTGATTAGACTAGATAATTCTTCTAATTTTTACGCAAAAAATTTCGGTATTAATACTGGCACCTTACTGATTGAAGGTAATAGTGACGCCTCAATTATGGTTAAGGAAGCTGTCATTATTGAAGCTTCGGAAAGTACGGAAACCTATTTATATGGAGAACCTACAGTAACTCTCAAAACATTCTCTGGTTCCGCCAAACTGCAGAAGAAAGAATTGAAATAAAAAAAGCCCGAAGTAACCTTCGGGCTTTTCTATATTATTTAAGAACCAAATTAATTGTAGGTCGGTGTCGACACTTCAAAATCTGCTTCCTTAGCTGCTAAATAGCGTTCAGCATCTAAAGCTGCCATACAACCAGTCCCTGCGGCTGTAATAGCTTGTCTATAGACATGATCTGCCGCATCACCACTTACAAATACTCCTGGTACATTTGTTTTACTTGTTCCAGGTTCTGCATTAATAATATAACCGGTTGCGTCCAAATCTAAGTAGTCTTTAAAAATATCGGTATTAGGTTTATGTCCTATAGCTACAAAGAATCCGGTAGCAGGAATTTCAGACAATTCTCCAGTGACATTGTTCTTAACACGAACTCCGGTAACAACTTGTCCATCACCTAAAACTTCATCAGTTTCAGTATTGAATAAGATTTCTATATTCTCAGTATTTCTAACTCGAGCCTCCATAATCTTAGACGCTCTAAACTCATCACGACGTACTAACATCGTTACTTTTTTACATAGTTTAGATAGATAGTGAGCCTCTTCAGCCGCTGAATCTCCAGCTCCTACTATCACTACTTCTTGTCCTCTGTAGAAAAATCCATCACATACAGCACAAGCTGATACACCTCCACCCAGTTCTAGATACTTTTGTTCTGAAGGTAGACCGAGATACTTTGCTGATGCTCCTGTCGAAATGATTATAGTATCTGCATGAATTTCTTTTTCACCATTAATCCATACTTTATGAACATCTCCTGAAAAATCAACTTTTGTTACCCACCCATGTCTTACATCAGTACCAAAGCGCTCTGCTTGTTTCTGTAATTGCACCATCATTTCTGGTCCTGTGATACCGTCGGGGTATCCGGGAAAATTTTCAACATCATTGGTTGTTGTAAGCTGCCCTCCTGGTTGAGTACCTTGATACAAAACAGGGAACATATTTGCTCTAGATGCATAGATAGCTGCTGTATATCCTGCAGGTCCCGAGCCTATAATTAAACACTTAATGCGTTCTATTGTTTCTGACATATTCTATATACTTTATTATGAAACAAAAGTAGGTTTTTTGACGTAATCCTTACATAGAAGTTATTAACAGAATATATAGAACTATTGACAGATTGAATCATATTATGAGTTTCAAAATATATTATCTCAAGTATAGTCTAACTTGTATATGCTATTCAGAATTCTTTATTTCTTCGTCGATAAGCTCTAGTATTCTAGCAGCCATCTTTTGTTCTGTTAAAGCACAAACTTTAATATAGTGAAAGTTCAGATTTCGTAACGTTCTTAAGAAATACAAATACTCCTGATCAGTTTTCAACGCATCATAATTTATTGGAATCATCTCAGTAGTAAAATTAGAAGAAACCTCTATACTCCAATAGTCTTTGAATCGCGTATTAAAGATATTTTTTGAAGCATCTAACAGGTACTCATGGTAAATCCGATACTGATCACTGGCCCATTTATTAATTGTACCATAGGCAATAATAAGCGTATCTCTTAAATTTTTGTTTGAAACCAGATCTAAACCTTCCGATTTCAAAGCTTCGAAAACACTACCGTTTAATTTAGAAAAAACAATTCCTGTAGCGTCATTAAAATGAACATTCAATGAATCATGGTGTGGCAGATCATTCTCGAGATGTTCTAGAATAACACCAATCGAATTAGTGACTCTATCATTTTGACTTAAGTTGTATTTAATATGTTTAAGATCAAATTCTATTTCACTTTTCAAATCTCTTAGAGTCTCTATTTCTGCTTTTTTCTTTAAATGGTCTTGATTCCAATTATTGATCTGTAGTGCCAATAAAATCCCTATAACTACTAAAATGATCTCACCAATAGCATATAACAGATATTTACTAAACCTATTGTCAGTCAATAAATCCTGCCGTATTTTTCTAAAGAATCTTATCATAGACTTACATTTTTTCAAAAGAACTTCTAATGACGTAGAACTAAAATTAATACAATTTATCTTATGAATTACGAGAATTCATTAATTATAATCGACAGGTTTTCCTGAAAATTTCATGAAGATGGAAATAAAAAAGTCCGATCACAAATGTGATCGGACTTCCTCGGTCGGGGTGGCAGGATGACAACCTATCCACCGTATTCCTTCAAAACCAGAACCTTAGGGTATTTTTTAAAATTTCGTTCCCGAATCGTTCCCGATTTAGTTGATTTAACTTGTGTTAAATTCTGGTACAAAGATATGCAAACCAGAAACGAGATACAACTTAAAACCTCAATAAATTCAATATAATCCAAAGGTTTTAAGCACTTAAAAAAGTATGACAAATAATCAAATATCCTCTTTATCCATTCGGAATAATAAACTTGCTGAAAGCTCATCTAAAAACTTGGTTCGGCTCTTTTTCCGTCCTTTTATTTCTGAATATGTTTTGTAGAAATCTTTCAAGTCAAAATCAAAAATCTCTTGAAATTGTGTTACAATTTCTTTAAGCTCAATGTTTCCATTATTGATTGACCTTGTATGATTAAGCGCATAGATGAGTTCTACCAAAGCAGCTTTTGAAGAAGTCCATTTAAAGCCTTTTATGACATTTTTTACTTTTGTGCCGTTACGTCGATTCAACTTCTTCAAACGTATTTCTAGATACTTGATAAACCGTTTATTTGCCAAAAGTTTAGCCAATAGTAAATCGTGTGAAGTACTGAATTCAGGGTCGCGGTAATAATACTTTGAAGTGGTCACATTAAATTTATTGAAATATGCTCTTGTAAAATAACGGTCATCCAAATACATTCGTCCCTGCTCAATGTATTGGTTAAAGTCCATATTGACTGTAAAAAACCGATTCAACTTATTCAGTTTTTTGAGTATTGCCTGTTTCTGAATCAGCTTGTTCCCTTTGGGGAACTGCGCTTCAAATGACCTTATATCCGAAAAGTAGATTAAATTGGATAACGGTATTTGTTTAACTTCCTTAAAAAATTCAATCTCTTTCGTCTGGTCCTTGCAATCACTGGTAAGCACCATTTTTTTGAATTTGGACAATAGGTTTCTACAGAGCACAATTGATAAATCGGCTTGCTTTATAATGTCTAATGTTGTTGAATGGATACTTTCTAATTCATTCAATAGTTCTTTTGCTAGCAACTTTTTTTCCATAATCCCCCTTTTTATACATTTTAAATAGCATATTTATTTAGGGAGGTTGTTAGTCCTTAGTGATTTCTACCATTTTTCATCATTTTCTTTTTCATAAGAATAATCATCAAAAATTATGCCTTTATACCTACTTCATAGAAAGGTCTTATATTTAAGAATCAAATATGGATTGCGCTTCTCTATGGATTTTATCAAAGTTTGCTTTTAACTGTTCCTCAGTGATTTGCATTGGCTCTGGCAATTCTCTCCTAATTTTAGGAAGTTTAAAAGTTACTTTTTTATCCTTGCCGTCAAAAAATACAACAAACTCACCTTGTTTTAATGCATAGAACGCATCGGCTCGGGTCTTGGCAACCTCTTTTTCGCCTTGCGTTACTCTGGTATCAAAATTCAATGAATAGCCTTTACTAACGCTTCTAGTTTCTTTCTTTACAATTTCAAAAAAACGTTCGTAATATTTTGCCGTGTCAGGGTCATTTGCTTTACCAAAAAATTGATAGGAAAGATTACTTAAAATAGCTTTGCTTGCCTTATCACCGTACATCATATCATTCTGTATTTTATCCTGTAATACATATATGGTCAATATGTCATAACTCCTAAGTGTTGCTGGTATACGATGCATATTCAAAAGCCTTAAAGTAGCAGCTTCCTCCATCAAAAGAAATGCAGGTAGTTTATTTCGCTCGCTCATTTGTTTGGTAATGGAATGGATTATGGTGGCAATTACTGGAGATAGAGAGGTTTCTTTTTTAGGATTATTGACAACAGAAATTATAGAAGGGCTTTCAGGATTATTTGCATTTAGTGGGATTTCATCAGCGGATAATGCCATAAATATTTTTTGAGTACTGATTTTTTTAAAAGCATTTGCCAAAGTACTTTTTACACCTGCGGTCTGTCTATCGGAATCCACTCCACTTATAAATGCATCTGCCATTCCTTTAGAAGTCACATTTGCGCTTAAGAATGTTACCAGCTCTTCGGTGTTTAAATATTGGTATAAAGCTATCATATGAGGTATTGTACAATAGTCTTCATAGTCCACTTTCAAACGCCAAATCATTCCTCCGATAAGCCCTTCAACAGCATCATTAAAAAATTTTGAAGCTCCACTACTTCCACTCTCTTTTAACTCTAATAAGTTCTCTAAAAGCACTCTTGATATTTCGTGTACACTTTCTTCATCGGGAATATATTTTGGTGCAATGGGGTTTACTTTATGATATATCGGGTCAAACGAAATAATATAAAAGTCGTTCTCGGTTTCCTTAAAAATGGGATAAGCCATTTCGGTAATTTCAAAATTTTTGTAGTCGTGCATCACTCCGCAAAAGCCATATTTTCCCAAATGGTCAAATACATTATACACTACGCTTTCTGTTTTTCCGCTCCCTGCCGAGCCGATAATAGAAATACCTCGACGGATATTTTTAAGGATTATCTTATTCCATTTAGTATTTAAAATCAATTGGTACTTTTCATCTACACGTAATGAACTTTCCTCTTTGCCGATAAAAACATAGAAAAGTATGGTAATGAACAAATAGGGCAATACCACATACAGAACCATTCTTAAAAATGTTTCTAAGGGTAGTTGATAAAAAAGAAATACTCCACCTAAGACCGATAGAAAAAGCACCAGAAAGAAACCAAATCGCAAAAACTTAATGCTTATATATGCAAGGACTAAGCCCATTAAAAAGACTACGATGATTACTATTATACTTTCCATATTCCTAATATTTTTTAGACTCCAATGGAACCCGATTGAATTGCTCTATCCAATCCTTTTTTAAGTTTATTAAATGCCTTTATAGCAAGTTGTACTTTATTGGTTGGTATACTTGGAACATTTAAACCTGTCTTCTCGAACAGCTTAAATGCAACCCCTTTCTTATTCGTAGGAATTCCAAGCTTATGAAGAGCTTTAATTACTATTTCTCTTTCTTTTGTGGGTAACTGCGTAACTATTGCAAAAAATTTTACTGGGTCTTTTCTGTACAACTTTCTAGTATTATACTTATCCATAAATGCCCTATCGTATTTGAAAACTTTATCAAATCTTTTTTCTGCTGAATCAAAAAAACTGTTTCTATCAAATCCTTGTTTCTGCGCTGTTCCGTTTAAAATTGTAGTAGCCTTTTTGTTTTGAGAATTTGGAGAGAGTTTATAAGTATTTGTCACATCTTTACGACTAACAATGATATGAATATGTGTTTGCAAACCTTCCTTTTTCATCCCCTCTGTTAATATTTTACCATTAACTTTATAAGGAGCTTCAACAATAAGTTTATCGATATTAAGCTGCATTTTTTTAGCACTGCCCTTTAGTTCTCCCCTATTAATCTTAGCAAGGTCATTTTTTAATTTCGCCATCTTTTTGCGGTAGGGTTCATTTGCTTTTACTTTCTTTTCAAATCCTCTGTAGCTTCTTTCGTGTTCAATTTTCGCGTAGTATTTTATATCATCAACCGTCACCTTTCTATCCCTATTAAACGACGCTGCATAGTCCTTCATTAACTCCCTTGTATATCTTCTAAGTAAAGCGGGGTCATTGTTAATATGCTTCAATTCTTTGGCACTAGGACTAACTACGATTGAATAAAATTTAGGGTCTTTTTTACTTAGTTTTTTAGTATTTCCATCTATCTCTTTTATTACTTCATCAGGCGTAATATTATTATTATTTTGGTCAAAGAAATGTTCTTGCAGCTCTGGGTGTTTCCCTTCGTTTTCCTTCTCCAAATAGTTGACATAATCGGTTACACTACTACTATAGGTTTCGTGGTTTTTTCCAATTTTTTGTGCTGTTATATTGATATGCATACCTATATATTTTTTAAGATTCTTTTGAACTTTTGCAATTCGGATTTAGAGATATTTAGTTTTAAATATTCTTTCCCGAAATTGCTTTTAACCACTTCTACATTATTCAATATATATCCATAATCCTTTGTGATATGTTCCATCTTTTCGTTTAACCGTTCGTATCGAATTTTGGGTACGGTGATTTCAATTTTTGCCGTAGCTTCTTCTTCTTTTTCAATTTGCTTTTTCTCTTTTTTAATCTGTTTTTGTTCTTTGGCATTTGCTCCAAAAAGCGATAACAACATTGCGTTATTGGGTTTGGTCTGGTTGATTTCTATATCACGTATAATGGCAATGGTGGCTTCATTTCGTTTGATAGATGTATCGGTACGCGCTCTATTTTTTAATATTTCTTGGATGATACTTTTACCGAATTGCTTAGAGGGATTTACCCCGTGCCATTCGAAAAAGTCCATTATTACTGTTAGGGTTTCTGAATGGGATTTTGCGATTTTCTTGGAGAACAAACGAAATCGCTTCGCTACCGAAGCTTTAAGATTTACGGTACTGTATTGATACTTATATTTTCCCTTTACTAACATTTTACACCAAACTTTTTCAATGTTTACAAGCCCTCTGGCTTGGTTTGCTCCAAAATTTTTAAAATTCCTTACTTTATAAATTCATTGAAAACCCTTTGTTTTCAATCCTTTGCGAAGCAAATCAAACTCGTAGCGCTGCTTTAGCACGCTACCCTCTTGCTATTCCTTTTCGCCCGCACACGGACGAAAAACAATACAAATACCAAGGTATTCGCCAATGGTTATTTTAGTGGTTAAATGAATGATTTTAAGAAAATTGGAAAGCGTATTTTAAAGCATTCATAAGAGATATTTCCTTTTACTGAATATCCATTAATGAAAAAAGGACAGTTTAAAAACTGCCCTTTCCGATGGTAAAACTATTATACTTAAATATTGAATACGTAATCGTATGCATATAGATTACGTTGTGCTTCCTGTTCCAAAAGTGATTGATAATCAACATTGTTTCTTTTGGCGTATCGTTTTAGGTCTGAACCAAATTTTTGTTCGATATCTTTTTTAGAAACAGCAATTAAATGTTGCTGTGTCTCGTTGTCCAAATTTGTGAAATTTAAATTTGAATATCCGTTAAGTGTCATAATCCTGTAATTCCCGCTATCACTATCCTGTCGAAGATCCGTTCCCCGAAGTACCTTCTGTTGAGTTTGTACACGAACTCGTCGAGATAAGCCTGTAGGTACTTTCCCTTTATCTTATGGTAATTGCCCAAGAGGTTCCTTTTGGCGTTGCTTATGAAGATATGCACCCATTTTAGGGTATCCCCCGTGGTCTCCCTGTTGGATTTCTCCCTTACGTGCAGTTCGACAAAGTCGGCGATATCCACATATGAGGTACTCTTGTCCGTGAATACAATGGAACGGTCCCCCAGGGATGCCCCTATGGCCCCGTTCACCTCTTCCGAGGTATGGTCCGCAAGCACCTTTGCCTTAAAATAGCGTACCTGCTTGGACTTCTCGCCGGTTTCCGGGTTCTCCAACGGTGTGCTTTCTGCAATGACCATGACGTTCTGTTTGCCGGCGGCCCCACGTCCCCGTCCGCCCTTGGCCTTTTCGAGCTCGCCCGCTTCCACCGTGAAGTAGCCCTCGTCCATCTCGATCATACCCTCTAAAGTGTACCGTGCATCCCTATTGCCCATGGCCTTGCGCAACTTGTGCACCATGGCCCATACCGGCTCATAGCGTTTCAGGCCCAGTTGCCGTTGTATCTCTTGGGCCGAAAAGCCCTTCTTGGTGGCCCCCATCAAAAACATGCAGCGGTACCAGACCAAAAAAGAAAGGTTGGAGCCCTGCATCACCGTGCCGCTGCGCAGCGAGGTACGGCTCCTACATTCCTTGCACTCGTAGCTCCAACGGCTCTTGATCCAGTAATGCTCCGTATGCCCGCACCTATGGCAGGCCACGCCGATCTTGTCCCGTTCCCCCTTGTAGTGCAGGCGACAGGCTTCCTCGGTCCCGAAATTTGCGGTAAAAGTGAATAGGTTCATGTCGTACCATGTTTGAAATCAATCAAATATATAAAATTATGAGTGATTACGGATATTCAAAATTTAAATAAATCATAACTCAAATTTTAGACTAATCCATTATCGGCGAAACTGAAATAATCGCCATTTGGGGTAATGATGATATGGTCTAAAACCTTGACATCAAATAAGGCTGTAGCTTTGTTTATTTTTCTTGTAAGTTGTTTATCGGAACTACTAGGCTTTAAAGTTCCGCTAGGGTGGTTATGAGTTAAAATAATGGCTACGGATAACGATTTTATTATAACTGCCAATAGTAAACGTAAATCTACTAATGTACCCGTAATGCCACCTTTAGAAAGTTCAACAATACCTTTTACTTTATTAGCATTATTGAGTAACAAAACCTTAAATGTCTCGTGAACTTCAATAGTATTTTTATCCCAATTTTCATATATAAAATGTGCTGTATCAAATGAGCTACTTAGTTTTTGCCAATCCTTTGCCAAAATGCCCCCTTTGTAAGTAATCTTTATTTCGTTAACTTGTGCTTTCATTGTTTTTCACTTTAGATTAATAATGAAAAAGAGGGCGTTACTTTTGTCGGTGCGCCCTCTTCTATGTTTAAAATTTGACTAAGATTAGGCTACTTTATCAGCATTTTTTTTGCTGTAGCCCTCCTTCTCGTCCGTTGCGTTTTGCCCTCCTTAGCTTCTTTCTTATCATCACTGACAAGCTTTTCAACCAAAGATGTATTACCCCCGTTTACTTCATCAGATTTCACTTCGATTTCATTAACGGGTGTCGCTTCATTTTTAGAACCCAATAGCAAAATTTCACTTGCCACGATTTCGGTTACATAGCATTTAACACCCATTTCATTGGTATAGCTTCTAGAAATCAATTTACCTTCAATTGCAATCTCTTTTCCTTTGTGGGTGTATTGCTCTATGATGTCCGCTTTCTTATCCCAAGCGACTACATAATGCCATTGGGTAGACTGCACTTTTTCACCTTGCGCATTTCGGTAATACTCATTTGTCGCCATAGAAAAACGTACTACTTTATTACCGCTTTCTAGGTTCGTGATTTTTGGCTCATTGCCAATGTTTCCGATTAACTGAACTTTGTTTTTTAATGTACTCATAACTTAAAAATTTAAAATATTACTATTTGATTTTGCCTTTTTCATAAGGCGTTTAAAACTGATTTACTTATTATATCCAGAGCGTTTTCCTTTTTTTGATTTTTTAACTTTTGTATCGCTTCCGTTTTATTTTTTCTGTATGATTTCATCGTTTTTGTTTTTGATTTACTTCCCATAGAGCCGTCACTGTTACCTTTTTTTGATGCTGTTCTAGATTCAATGTTTATGCTATTTGGGACGTATAAATAAGAGCGAGGTACGAGCCTGGTTTATGCCGTAACACATAGCATAAATGTTGTTGTTTTGCTATCAATAAAAAGGTAACGGTGGCGGAACTGGCCTACGAGTAAATCAAAAACGGGAATGGTGAAATTCAGAATCAATAGAAAGCGATATAAAATATACAAAGCGTATTCTCCTTTTCTAGGTGCTATTGGAAACCTCTATTAGAAATTATATCTATTGATTTTGCACTACAGTTGCATCAAAAACTTTTTATCTTTGCATTGTGAAATTTTTTGCAATCATACTATCGTTTTATTTCTTGGCACTTCAAGTAGTGCCCTGTAATGATGATGTGACTGTTGTAGATGATTCTCAAACTATATCAGCAGTTGATTTTGACGGTGACCACGACCAAGATTGCGAACTTTGTTCTCCGTTTTGCCATTGTCACTGCTGTCACGCCCACGCCATTTCCGCCTTTGATTTCTTCGCAGAAATGGAACATCAATTAGTTGATGGAAAGATTATTTCAAAAGAGTTGGGCATCTTTCAAGAAGTTTCACTTCGCATCTTGCAGCCTCCCCAAAGTATTGTCTAAACTTCTTAGCGATAAAGAAATCGCCATCCACATTATTTAGTCAATTTATTATAAATACAAATGAATAAAAGTCTATTAAGCTATTGGCTTATGCTACTATTTTGTGCTTTTGGTTACGCACAAAATACGCTAGAAATAAAAATATTTTCAGAGAAAGAAAAAGAACCCTTGTTCGGGGCAACTATCTATATAGAAAGTCTCAACAAAGGAGCGACAACAAATTTTGACGGAATCGCTTTTGTTGAAGACCTCCCCAATGGGGAATATAACTTGCAAATTTCCTATTTAGGTTATGAAACAATAGAAAAGAACATAACTGTTCCTTCAAAAGAAGCGTTAATCTTCTTTTTAAAAGAAGATGAAAATGCCCTTGATGAAGTAATCGTACAATCCTCAAGAAGTACAAGAACGGTCAGAAAAATTCCAACAAGAATAGAATTTATCGGGGCTGAGGAATTAGGTGAAAAAGCCATAATGAACCCAACCAATATTTCTATGGTGCTTCGAGAAAGTACGGGAATACAAATGCAACAAACCTCCTTGAGCAGTGCAAATACCAACATTAGAATACAAGGTTTGGATGGGCGTTATACGCAACTATTGCGTGATGGTTTTCCCCTCTACAGTGGTTTTTCAAGTGGATTGAGTATTTTACAGATTCCACCATTAGATTTAAGGCAATTCGAAATCATCAAAGGTAGTTCGTCAACGTTATATGGCGGTGGTGCTATTGCAGGATTGGTCAATATGGTTTCAAAAACGCCCAACGAAGTACCAGCTTTGGATATTATGTTAACCCAAACACAAGCCTTGGGAAGTACCGCCAATGTTTTCTATGGCGAACGAAGGGATAAATGGGGCTGGACACTGTACGGTTCAGGTCATTATCAAAAAGCGTATGACCCAGAGGATGATGGTTTTAGTAATCTGCCACAGACTCAATCTATAAGCTTTAATCCGAAATTGTTTTATTATCCCTCGGATAATACCACTTTCTGGTTTGGAATCAATGGAACTTATGATGATAGAAAAGGGGGTGATATTACAAAAATTGAAGAAGGCGAAAATGGAATTCATCAATATACCGAAGAAAACCTATCCAAACGGGTAAGCACACAAGCCGTTTTTGAATCTCAATTAGATTCGGTTCAATCTATTTCGGTAAAGAACAGTATTGCCTTTTTTGATAGGAGTTTGGATATACCAGATTTATCTTTTAAAGGCAGTCAATGGAACACCTTTACAGAAGCTGCTTACCAAAAGCAAGGAGTAAAAGCAGATTGGGTTTTAGGAGCAAACTTATATTCTACAGTATTTAATGAACGAGAAAATCCTTTAGAACGCGACCAAAAGGACGTTACAGTTGGATTGTTTGCAAATAACATCAATGACCTTTCGGAACAATGGATTCTTGAAACAGGACTGCGCACCGATTATGCTATTGGTTGGGGATTCTTTGCGCTGCCAAGAATTTCTCTTTTGTATAAATCCAACAACAACTTTTCTAGCAGACTTGGTGGTGGTTTGGGCTATAAAGTCCCCGATATTTTTACTGAGGAAGCGGAATTTATCAATTTTCGAAATGTTTTACAGATTGATAAAGATGCTTTGAAAGCGGAACGTTCTTATGGTCTTAATCTAGATTTTAACTATCAAACAAGATTGACCGATGAAATAGGTTTTTCCGTAAATCAATTGTTTTATCTAACTGCTATTAGAAATGGATTGCTACTTAATTCTATTGATGGGGATTTATTTCAGTTTGAAAATGCTTCTGGAGAAATTCTAAGTAAAGGGGCTGAGACCAATATCAAGTTTACCTATAAAGATTTTAGGTGGTTTTTGAATTACGCATTTATAGACACACGCCTAAATTATCTACCTGGCAATCCACAAAAACCACTTACCGCAAAGCACAATGCAGGAAGTGTTTTGATGTATGAATCTGAAAAATGGCGTATAGGTTATGAAACCTTTTACACAGGAAAACAATTACTTTCAAACGGGTTTGAAACAACAGATTTCTTTACAATGGGCTTACTTGTAATGCGTAATTTTAAATGGGGAAGCACATTTGTAAATTTTGAGAACTTTACAGACCGAAGACAAAGTAGGTTTTCGCCTTTGGTACTGCCGCCGCACGAAAACCCTACCTTTCCAGAAATTTATGCGCCCACAGATGGTTTTATCTTTAGTGTAGGAATCATTTTAAAACCCTTTGGAAACGAAGACGACGATTAATTATGCAGACAATAGAAGAATTATTAGAATCAAAGGGAGTTCGGATAACGGCAATGCGCTTGCTGATATCCAAGTTCCTTGCAGGAAAAAAGGTGGCTGTTACTTTGAGTGATATAGAAAATGCTTTCGCGAAGGCAGATAGAACCACCCTTTATAGAACTCTTAAAACATTTGAGGAAAAAGCAATTGTACATCAAATAGATGATGGCACTGGCATCACCAAATATGCGATGTGTGAAGAAGGTTGCAATTGTGAAATGGAACAAGATTTGCACCTTCATTTTCATTGTAACAATTGTGGAGAAACCGTGTGTTTAACGGAACATAAAATCCCACAAATAAAAGTCCCGGATGGTTTTGTTTCAGAAAATGTAAACTTGGTAGTAAAAGGTATTTGCGACAAATGCAGTGCCTAATAAATGCACTTCCATTGCACTGACCATTAAGCTACTTTTATCCGAAATAGATGGATATGAAGTTTAATGTAAAAATCCCGAGACATCTAAAAGAAGCTTATAATTCAGAGTTAAATTGTTATAGACATTACCTTAATAAAAAGGAATATGATAATGCTTGGAATCATTTGGAGCGGAGTCATATAATAGGACAATCTTACCCGATAGAACATACCTATTCCCATTGGCTAATGCTAAAATTTGGATTTAGACAAAAAGATATCAAAGAAGTTTTTGGACAAATAATAAGACTAGTTGTCGGAGGTTGGAAATCGTTTATTAATCACGTACCGCTTGGTAATACTGGTGGTGCAAACGTACCGCCATTAAAACGTATGCCTATTCCAGAGGATATTAAAGAATTGATTAGATGAAAAAAAAGAAAGTTAATTTAAGAGATTTAAAACCAGATTCCGAAGAACATACTCACGATGATGGTCATAATCACGACCACGGAGATGGAAGTGCATTTAAAACATACATTCCTGCACTGATAAGCTTTGTGATGCTAATTATTGGAATAGCATTAGATTATTTTGATGTTGCTTTTTTTAAGGATTGGGTTCGCATTATATGGTACAGTATTACCTATTTACCCGTAGGCTTTCCCGTGATAAAAGAAGGTTGGAAAAGTATTGTACAAGGAGATATCTTTACTGAATTTCTGTTAATGTCCATCGCCACAATCGGAGCATTTGTCATTAAGGAATATCCAGAAGGTGTCGCTGTAATGTTGTTTTATGCTGTTGGAGAACTATTCCAAAATGCAGCAGTCAACAGAGCAAAAGGAAATATCAAAGCATTATTGGACGTCAGACCAAAAGAAGCCAATGTATTTCGTGAGGGTGATTACATAAGTTTATCACCAGAAGAGGTAAAGATTGGAGAAAAAATACAAGTCCGAGTAGGTGAAAAAATTCCGTTAGATGGTGTACTGTTATCCGAAAAGGCTTCATTGAATACGGCTGCCCTAACAGGAGAAAGCAAACCTGATTCGCTTTTAAAAGAATCCAAAGTATATGCAGGTAGTATCAATTTAGAAAGTGTCATTGAAGTTAAAGTCACCAATACCTTTGAAGATAGTTCTATAGCCAGAATATTGGATTTGGTCCAAAATGCTACGGCACGTAAATCGAAGACAGAATTATTTATTAGACAATTTGCACGAATCTATACGCCCATTGTAGTGTTCTTGGCTATTGGAGTTACGTTTCTACCTTACTTTTTTGTTAATGATTATGTATTTAGAGATTGGCTGTATAGGGCATTGATTTTCTTAGTGATTTCTTGTCCTTGTGCATTGGTCATTTCTATTCCGTTGGGCTATTTCGGTGGATTGGGCGCAGCTTCAAAAAATGGCATATTATTTAAAGGTGCTTCATTTTTAGATGCAATGACCAAAATAAATACCTTGGTGATGGACAAAACAGGAACAGTTACCAAAGGTGTTTTCAAAATCAAGGAAATCAAATCTATAGGTTGGGAAGAACCTGAATTTATGAAATATTTAATGGCAATGGAAGAACAATCTACACATCCTATTGCAAAAGCCATTATGGAGTACAAAGAAAATGGAGATGACTATGACGCAAAAGAAGTCTCTGAAATTGCAGGTAAAGGCTTAAAAGGTATTGTAAACGGCAAAACAGTTTTAGTAGGAAATAAAGCATTGATGACTGCCAATACTATTGATGTTCCAAATGAGACGGAACCTATAGTGGAATCGATAGTTTTAGTAGCAATCGATAATCAATTTGCGGGTTATGTGGTGATAGCGGACGAATTAAAAAAGGATGCTAAAGAAACGATTACGGCATTGCACAATGTTGGTATCAAAAATATTATGATGCTTTCAGGCGATAAAGATTCTATTACTCAACAAGTCGCCAAAGAATTGAATATTGAAAAAGCCAAAGGTGGATTATTACCAGAGGATAAATTAAATGAGGTAGAAACGCTAAAACAAAACTCAGAAAACAAAGTGGCCTTTATTGGCGATGGTATTAATGATGCACCAGTTTTAGCAGCAAGTAACGTTGGTATCGCTATGGGTGGCTTAGGGAGTGATGTCGCTATTGAAACCGCAGATGTCATCATCCAAACAGACCAGCCCTCAAAAGTGTTAAGAGCCATTAAAATAAGTCGTTCCACCCGTAAAATTGTATGGCAGAATATTATACTTGCCTTTGGAGTTAAAGCTATCGTGTTGATTTTAGGTGCAGGCGGTCTAGCTACAATGTGGGAAGCTGTTTTTGCTGATGTTGGAGTTGCTTTATTAGCTATTTTGAATGCTATACGATTACAAAGAATGAATTGGAATTAGTATATTCCTAAAAATTCATTCATTTATAATATGGCTAAAAATGAACCCGTAAAACAACACTACATACCACGTTCTTACCTTAAAAATTTTGGTGTGGAAGGTAAGAAAGGTAACTATTTTGTTGATGCTTATAGACTAGAAGATGATTTACTTCTAGAACAGATTAGTACTAAAAGTATTTGCTTCGAAAAAAATCTTTATACAATCCCAAATGCTGAGATTGATAGAAAATACGATTTAGAACATCACTATGCCGAACACGTTGATTCGGAATTTCCCAAGATTTATAAACTACTTACCGATGAAAGTATCAAGGTGCTAACCCCTGAGCAAAAAAGGCAGATACTATACATTTGTCTTTCACTTTATTTTAGAACACCTAGGTTTCTTAATCATCAAAACGCATTTACCGACCAAATCTTAGATAGAATGCTATTGTACGCTAACGAAAAGGGTGATGTGAAATTTACATTTGAAGAAGAAAAGCACGAGTTTAATATCAAGGACATTGATAAGGTCAGATACGAATTTAAAGAGCGAAACAGGGTTAAATTTTTGGTGCAACATTTAGAAAAATGGAAAGAATTTGTAGATTTTAAATATGACTGTACTATAAATGTGCATAGAATCAATGATAAGAACGCACCATTGATAACTTGCGATAATCCCGTATCAATACGAGGTATGAAAACTACAAGATTCGAGGGCCTTTTTAATCCTAATTCAGTAATAACTTTGCCCTTAGACACCAGGTACTATTTAGAAATCTTCCCCAATAGTATTGCCGATGGTCAAACCAGAATTCATAGAATGGTCCACGATAGAGATTACGTATTTACGACCAACGCCATAATCCAAAGTAATGCCGAGAAGTTGATAATTGGAAAACCAGGAACAATTGAAAGACATTTTGAAATTCAATCGAGCTATGAGGAAGGTGATAATGGCGAACAATTTGTAGAAAAGGCAAAATATAAATTGGAGCAAATGCAGAAATTCACTGAACTCTTTGAAAAAACAGGATTAACATCAGATGAAACAGTCACACAGCTAAAAAAAATGCTAAATCATAAATATTTTAAAAACGAAGACCAGCTAATACTAATGAAAAGGCTACTTATTGCTACGGGTCATTGGAATCGCAATTCGAAATAGAAATATCATAATGCTTCCTTTCGATACTGAAAACTGCAACTGAGGGCAAATCCAATTTACTTCATAGCTTATGTATTATAATATTTAAGTATTTGCTTAAATAATTACGTATTTATATTTTTGCTCAAAATAAGTTGTATGAAACTTGAAACTAGTTGTATTAGAGCAGAAGCAGACCAAGCTCAAATACTTCGTTGTAAAGAAGATTTAAATGAGGTATCAACTTCCATTGAAGGGATAAGTAAAATTATGGCACTGGCGGGTAATGAAGTTCGTTTTAAAATATTGTTTTTGTTACAAAGGGAAACCGAATTGTGCCCTTGTGACTTTGCTGATATTTTAGAAATGAGTGTTCCCGCTATTTCCCAACATTTACGTAAGATGAAGGATATAAATGTTATTTCTGCCCGCAGAGATGGGCAAACCATCTTTTATAGTATTTCAAAGGAGAACGAAGCATTTTTGGCAGCTATTTTAAGTAATGTAGCATCTGAAAGAAAAATTGCATAATATGAAAAAAATATTGACTTCTAACCGAACTGCTTATGCAGGATTATTTTCAGCTATCGCAGCTTCTTTATGTTGTATTACTCCTGTCTTGGCATTGCTTTCTGGTACTACGGGAATTGCTTCTACTTTTTCTTGGGTAGAACCCTATAGACCTATTTTAATAGGCATAACCGTAATGATTCTTGGTTTTGCCTGGTATCAAAAATTAAAGCCACGTCCAAAGGATATTGATTGCGCTTGTGATGATGACAAACCCAAATTTATCCAATCCAAAAAATTCTTGCTTTTCGTAACCATTTTTGCAGGTATTATGTTAGCCTTCCCCTACTATTCACATACGTTTTACTCCAACTCTAATGCTGAAAAGCAAGTTGTTTATGTATCTGAAAGTAACGTTAGTGAAGTGGACTATTCTATTCAGGGAATGACGTGTGCAGGATGTGAAGCCCATATTAAAAACGAGGTAAATAAACTAGAGGGCATTTTAGAAGTAGATGCAAATTATGAGACTTCCAAAGCTTTTGTAAAGTTTGATAATAGTAAGGTAAGTGCTAGTGAAATTGCAACTGCCATTGGAAAAACAGGATATAAAATCATAGAGTAATGGAAGCTATTTTAGAATCTACAATTACGTGTCCCAACTGTGGACATAAGAAAGAAGAAGAAATGCCAACAACAGCTTGTCAATTCTTTTATGATTGTGAAAATTGTAAAGAAGTATTACGCCCTAAAGAGGGCGATTGTTGTGTCTTTTGCTCCTACGGAACTGTGCCCTGTCCACCTATTCAACAGGATAAAAGTTGTTGCAATTAATGAACTATACCGCTAAAAATATAAGAACTTTTATTGGTGCGCGTCGTTTTGATGAGTCCCGTACTTTTTATAGAGAATTAGGTTTTGAAGAAGTAATACTCAATGAAAAGATGTCATTGTTCAAAGTGAATGAGAATCTCGCCTTTTACCTACAACGGTACTATGTAAAAAAATGGATTCATAATTCAATGATATTCTTAGAAGTAGATGATATTGAATCTTGTGAAAAAGACCTTAAATCAAGAGGTCTTCAAGACAAATATAAATTTGTTCGTTTTACCGAAATTAAAACTTTTGATTGGGGGCGGGAATTATTTATGCACGACCCTTCAGGGGTGCTTTGGCATTTTTGCGAATTTAACAAGAAAAAATAAAGCTCTGACTATATTTTGCCAGAGCTTTTTATTTCGTAATCAACGCCAAATTAAATGTACGCTTCTTGTTGTATTCAATTCTTGTAACCTTGCCTCTATCTTTTCATTATCACCAATGGTAAATTTTGGTACAACATAAATCATCTTCGCTTTTGTATTCGGTAATATCTGCGTGGGTTTGTTATGAATGTAAATAGGTTTTAAAGACATTTTTTGATAGGATGCATTGCGTTTTTTATTTCCGTTAACCTTAAAAATATTCAGATAATCAAAGTCAAAACGCACCCCCGATTTATTCTCAATCTCAAACTGTAGGTATACATTATCTCCGTGATATTTTAGGTTTTTAAGGCTCAACTTTATACCATTCATTTTCTTCTTGATATTCTTTTCTTCAGGAAGTTTTAATAATGATTCGCAAGATCTGCGTAGCAGATTCTGAGAATCAGTAACCGAAATGCTCTTTTTTGGACTTTTGATTGTATCTACCTTCTTTTTTTGAACCTGTTTGGCGTTTCCAATACTTTCATTGCTTGTTATAAAACGATTAGGGTTCTCCAAATGTTCCGAATATTTTAGGATATAGGAATACACATTACCATCCGTAGTAATGACCAACAAATTACTAGGAGTTCCTTTCACCGCTTTCAACAATCCTAGATTTTGTTCTTTTTCTCTATTATAGGTAAAGACAAAATTGTCCGACCCCGTTATACCCTGTTTTATATCCGATGGAAAAAACAATGCCATTGTCATTGTTGAATTGGCGTAAAGGGTATCTAACTGAACTTTATTTTTTGCGTGAGCTGAGAACACAATTCCCAAACTCAATATGATTATTAACTTTTTCATAGTATCTATTTTTATTGTCGTGTATCTACCTTTAAGGTGAGCACATAATTATTATTTACCGTAACTTTTACCTGTCGGTTAGAACGTTGGAATATTTTTTTTACTCCGCTTACTTGTGGAATACCAGGTACATTAATATCGCCTATAACATCTCCCAACACTTGTTGCCTTAGTTCTTCCCGAAAACTATTTTTGATGTAAATACCTTCTAAATTATCCCTGTAATCGTAGGCTTTAAATGCAAAGGGAATATTTTTAATATTCTCTATCTCCAATAACACCCTATTAGGCTTAAAACTTACAATACCAAACAATTGTGTATTTTTAGGAATAAAGTACCCTTCAATGGTAACGTCGTGCTGTGTACGCATTTCAATACGGTCATTTACTCTTAGAACCTCTTTTCTATCCACGATTACATTTACGCTAGGTGTGGAATCGTCAACCGCGTTGAGTAAAGGGTTTGAAGCAAAAAACAATTGTTGTTCCAATGCCATTTCTTTAGCTTCTATCCGCAATGCTTCCGCTTCTTCTTTTTTCTGATTTTCTTTCTCTTTTTCGGTGACGGTACTTATAACATTTTCCTTTACAAGATTTGGTTTTTTATAAGTACCGGTGCTATAGTCTATTTGACTGTTCGTATAGATACTATCGACCAATCGTATTTTCTCCTTTTCCATAAAATCAGGGTCATAAACTCCCGTCGAATCCAAATACTTCTCATCATAGATACTTGGTGCGTTGGTTTCCCTAACTTCCTTTAAATCGTCCACCGCATCAAGCCTAGATGTATAATCATCTTTTACCGTTTCTAATGTGGGTACTAACGGTTGTAGCAGTTCATCTTGTTCGTCTTTATCACCGCCAAAAGTCAATATGGAATAGGCAACAATGAAAATTACCACCGCTCCAATGACTACGGCAAAAGTGATTTTCTTCTTATCAATTTTCATAGTCTATTTTTTTTAAAGTGTTCTCAAAATAATCTGTAATCAAAAGCCCGTGCGTGTTCTTCGGGAAGTTTCGTTTTTCCAGATGTAAAATTTTACCCGTAGTCACCAATTCATAAGTGTCGATTATCGACCCCCTATTGATTTGGAAAACTGTAGTTGTTCTAAAGGGATAGGGTTCTGCTTTAAGGTCTATTTCAGAATCGATACTAATTACCTTTTGAACTAAGGAGTATTGCATCAATCTGTTATACACACCATCGGCTTTTTTCTGTCTGTATACGTTATCCACTGTACTATTTCCAAGCCATAAGGCTTTTTCAATATTCATTTCAAAATTGGTAGCATCTATATCGTAGAAATAGATATGAAATAGACGCAAATGCTCTAATGCTTCTACTTCTAAATTCTCTTTTTGATGTACCCATTGCAAGGGTATCACTTCGCCATCTTTTCCAATGGCAAAAGAGCCATTCAATGACTTATCGTACATTTTATAGGAAATGACACTTGAAATAATGGTGGATAGCATTGCCATTATTATAACAGCCAATACTATAAACCGATTTGTTTTCAAAACCTCGTATATGTTTTTATATGGTGTTTTCATATGCATATTTTTATCGTTATGTAAATAATTTGAAGGTGAATGAAGTTGCCCGTTTATACAATTTGAACTTTAAAAAGACGATAAAGCCTATAGTGCCCAACTCGATAATTGGGGCAAAAAATGAGCTTCCAAAATCAAAGCCGAAAAGGTTTACCCAAAAGTTTGTTGTAAACTCTACATACAGAGCATTTACAAAAATATTCACCAGAAAAAATGCAGGGACGAGCATATAGACGGCAGCATATAATTTGAAAAAGGTATATGCCATTGACCTAAACTTTTCAAAAACAGCAAGACTAATAACCAAAGGAAAAAAGGCTTGCATTATCCCTAGCAAAAAGAAACGTTCCGCTAAGAACAAGGGATAGATAAAGAGGTCTAACAACCAAAGAAAAACGCTCAATATAAATGCTACTATCTTTAACCCGTATAGTGGTGTGGTCAATGCTTCGTATAATAAAGCCAACCCTTTACTAGCAGCTTCTAGTCCACTTATATCATCCTCTATTTCTAAATCTTGTAACTGTAAAGGCAACAATGAAGGTGCGGTACTTCTGTACTGTCCTTCTATTGCGACAAGGATATTATCGAAAACATCTAGTACCTGACTTGAAAAAATGACCAGAATTACAATGATGAAATTCTTAATAAGTTCAGTAGGCGTTAGTCCCCACGTATACCCATCCCTATTGGCAACACCTTCATTATACTTTTTTAAGATGTTGATTAAAAAGAATAGGATTGCAAGAGCTTTCATACCTACAATGGTATACTGTAGAAAATCGCTGTCTTTTATCGTCTGAAAAACAGCGTCTACATATTCCAATCCTCCGATTAATGGGATAGCCAAACTCATAGCCTAATAATCGGTTGCCCTGTTATTAATCCTATCTTGCATTTCCCTAAATGAAATAATGTCGTTGTATCGCTTGGTCTTGCGCTCCACTTCAGCAACCATTTCTTTAGAGCGGTCTTCCCGTTCTTTTAAAACTGTAGCCCGTTCCGCATCGGTCATTTTTAGATAGTCACTGGATAAGATTTGTTGTACAAAATCCAAATCCGCTATTGAGTTCTCAATAATGCGTTCAAAGGATTGCGATACCCTTGTAACTTCTTCGGGCTTGATGTAAGGTGAGTTTAAAATATCTCTTACATCATTGCGGACCATCTCGAAAAGACGTTCGTTATTTCGGGCTAGTTCGTGAACCGCTTTTAACTGTTTAACAACATTGCTCACCTTTTCGATACGGTCTTTCTGCTCTTTCAAAAAATTGACTGTCTTAATAATGTTCTGGGTCTGTTTACCAGCTTCAACGATTTGTTTTGCTAATGATATGAAATTGGTATTATCATACACAGGCATTCCCTGGGCGTTCATTTGCCCCATTGTTCCGAGTGCTAAAAGGCACATAAAAATTAATTTTCTCATAGCTTTTGTGATTTTAAATGAATAAATTCCTTGATAGCTCTTTCCATAGAGCCGTGTTCCTTATAAAGGGCCACTATGGCCTCGTTATCTGCGCCATCGGTCAGATATGCAGCAAAGACTTCTTGCGGTACTTCCAATCTGAAAATGTTACTTTCCTTCCCGATTTTGATAAAAATCTCGGTGTACTTGCGCTTTCCCGATAAATTGTTTTTGATGGATTTTAATTGATTGAGGTCGTGGCTGGAAAGGTTCAATCGTTTTACCAATTCGGTATAGCCCTTTTCATTATTAAGGCTGTAAATAACTTGTGTATTTTCAAGAATACTTGCCGATGTAGAATTATCGGGCAATTGATTAATGGATTGTAAAATAATCCCGATTGCCCCCTCTTGCTTACGTATGGCTTGATAATAAAATTCTACCGATTCCAGTACGTTATCGAATTTGAGTTGTTTGGCGAACTCATCAAAAAGGATAATTCCCTTTTCATCCTTATTCTGCCATATAGTACGCTGTATCGCTGTT
Source organism: Winogradskyella sp. (assembly GCA_965230605.1). Classification (GTDB taxonomy): domain Bacteria; phylum Bacteroidota; class Bacteroidia; order Flavobacteriales; family Flavobacteriaceae; genus CBDDLD01. The sequence goes on from CBDDLD010000004.1 coordinate 2,225,937, forward strand.
TTTATAAGTTTGAGCATAACGGATAGGATTTCTTTATTATCCTTTACCTCATCCAATTCAAAAACAATCAAGCGCTTATCCTCAATTTTATAGGATTGGTCTTCGCTAGTCTCAAATAAAAAGCTATATAATCCTTCTCTTACATACTCCGATAGGATATGCAAAAAACCTTCTACATTAAAGTAATCTGAATGAATGTGCAGTTGGGTCAAAAGGTTTTCCCGTTGCGTTGCGATGTAGGTATAAAAACTATCCAAAGAATGATTATCCGAAGTCGTCTTATAGTACGAATGCAGTATTTTTTTAAGTGCTACGGACTGCTCTTTTTTAGGTTTTGTTCCTTCTCCAATAAGTTCAAAAAGGAAGACGGATAAATCTTCCAATCGTTCAGGGGTTATATCACTGGAATTGGCAACATAAAAAGGATTGATACCTAGATTTTTCCCACTTTCATAACGCAGTACGGTAAACTGCTCAGGGTACAAACTGGCAAACTTGGTATATGAACCTCCTAAGTCAATAATAACGAGGCGCACACCCATTTCAAAATACTGTCTTAGTATGTTATTTGCTAAAAAGGATTTTCCTTCTCCCGTAGGTGCGAAAATGGCAAAGTTCCTCGCTTTTATTCGTTTCTTTTTCTCATCCCAAACATCTTTTAATACGGGGATGTTATGTTCTCTATCATTGAATATAATTCCTTGCCTATCCGTCCTGTAGTTGGTATTGTTTACAAAAAGGCAAAGGGCGTGTTTCAAATCCGTTACATACAAATCCTCATTTGAAAAATTGGAAGAAAAACAGGGGTAACTATTTAGGATATAATTTTTACGTTCTTCACCTCTTGGGTAATACGGCGTAATATCCAGTTCTTTAAATTCTGATTTTATTTGTGACCCTATACGCTCTAAATTTTTGGCGTCTTTATCCCAATAGATAATATTTACGTGTCCTCTTATGATTCTTGCGCTATCGTCATTGTTTATTTGGTCAACGATATGCTCAATCTTTTTAAGAATGACCTTGTTTTGTGTTCCAAAATTTGAACTCTTTTTAAGTTCCTCAATTTTCTTTTCTAAGAGCTTGCGCCATTTCTGTTTATCGTCTAAATAGACGATTTGATTTACGATATGATTTTCATTCAAGGAAAGTCCTAAACCATCGATATACCCTTGATGAAAAACAAAATCGTCCGAAGTAAAACGCTCGTTGATTTTACTTGTTTGTACGCTCTCACTGAAACAGGATTCACTATTGACTGCTAATACATCAAAATGATTGTTACCAATAGTAATTTTCGATTTCTCCAAAAGCATATCGGTATCGAAATCGAGATTAAAGCCGTTAAAAAAGTCCTGTGAAAATTTGAGGATTTCGGATTTTTCTAAAGGCAAAAATTGAACCTTTCGACTGTTGTTGATATAGGTAATGGAATCATTTACAGAACCTACAAAGCTGTGTACGTTCTGATTTAATTCTTGATAAATCCCTTTGCTTACTTTTCTAAATGGGTTTACATATTTAGGATTGTTCAATGTTTTGTTCCGTACCAATGTGAGGAACAAATAACAACTATGGTCTATGTACTCCCTTCCTTTAAAATGGTCGTGAGTTGCCTTTGCCAGAAAAGTGTCATTTGGTAGATATTCAGAACTAAACCCTTTCTTTACATATACGTCTTGCTTATGAATAACGCAACCAACGGGCAAGGACTTTAACGCTTGGAACCAAATACCGTGTAAGTCCTCAAAATCCTTTTCGGACAATGAATAGATTTCTGGTAATTCTCCACGATAACAGGCTATAATATTGCCGTTATTGGCGAATATCAAATTATCCTGTATTTCTATAATGGGATTATATGTGGCTATATTAATAATCGACATAATGCTGAATGTTTTCTTTTTTGTTACTTATGATTTTTGGGAATACCCTATTGATATTTAGGGTAATGGCATTACTGGCAATTTTGGTCAGTACGATGTATAGTGTACCGTTCAATAAGATTGCTCCAATGATGACCAAAAGGCTGAATGAAAAAATGATTATCAGCAGGGATGCCAGTATAGAGAGCATCATTATTGCAAAGAGGGATATGGGAAGACCCCATATCATTGCCCCTTTGCGAATGTTCTTATATACTTCGTAGGTTCTCATTATATAACTAATCCAATGAGATAAGTAAAGATGCCCACTACTGCCCCAGCGATAAGTACAAAAACCAAGACACGGGTAATCCCTTTTTTGAGGTCTGCATTTTCTCCAAAAAAATGACCCGCATTAAATAAGAATCCGATTAAGAAAATGACTCCCAATAACAAAGGGAAAATTGACCTAATGGTATCGGACACATCGTTAACTGAATCTTCGATGCCTCCAATTTGTGCAAAAGTGGGAAGGCTCATCAGGAGCATTGCCCACATTAGATAAATGGATTTTTTCATAACGCTTTACGTTTTATGGCTCTCCGAATAGCTTCAAGAGATACCTTGTTAAAAATTACTTTTTGCGAAATCTATAAGGGAATGGACTGAAAGGCAGAAAAACTGAAAATATTAACGGTATTCAGCGTTAAATTTTGAAGGATAATTACGTATTGGCTGAAATCTTTAAAAATTGTGTAATAAGTAATTAAAAAACATAAGTAAGATGAAATGGCTAAAATTCTTGATAATCTTTCTTCTTTTACTGTCTTTGAATATATCGGTAGCGCAGGAAAAAAAAGTGCTAATCATTGATGCAGGGCACGGGGGAACAGATTTGGGAGCTATAGGAGCCAATCATATTAAAGAGAAGGATATAACACTGGCCATTGCAAAAGCAATGCTAATGTTTAATAAGGAACTATTGGATAACAAATACGATATGTATTTGACCAGATATGCAGATACGCTTATATCCCTAAGTCATCGTACAAAGTTGGTAAAGGTATTGCAACCAGACCTTTTTATATCTATTCATTGCAACCACGCGACTAACAAAAGGGCTACAGGAATTGAAATTTATCTACATAGTAATACATCTTTACAAACTGAAAATCAAAAAAAATCGAGTGGCTTTGCGCTGTCTATGATTGAGGAACTTACAGACCGGTTAGGCTACAGAAATAGAGGGCTTAAAACTGCAAATTTTCAGGTTTTGCGAGAATCCATACATACAAGCCCTGCAATTTTAGTAGAACTTGGTTTTTTATCAAATGTAGATGAGGCAAAATATTTAGAATTAAAAAAGAATATTAACGCATTGGCATTAGCAATTTTAATGTCAATTAAAATTTAAGATTATGAAGGATTTATTTATTAGCCTGTATAAAGTGATAAAAGAAATTGTTCGGACAGTAGGTAAGGAATTGTTGGTTTTCTTTAAACAACAGTTTTCCTAAGACTGAAATAGTTAGGTAAGAGAATTAATAACATTAAAACAATTTATTATGAAATTTAAGATTGAATCAAAACCTAGTCCGCTTAGACAACTAGATAACTTTAGACAATTAAAAACCTCTTTAAAACCGATTAAAGCTGATGAAGGAGGCAAGTTTTTAGATGTTTTATTAGCGCATCGTTATACACTAAACAATGCTATTGGAAAAGACTTTAGCTTACAAGACCATCAGCATATTAGTTTAATCTGTGAAGTCCATTTTAATATTCCTTTGATTTCTTCTGCTTCTGTAGGCAATGGTTCTAACGCTTGGTTACAAGAATATGATAAAAGTGGTAGCGGTATGATGTTTGAAACCAAAAAGGAATTGGGTGAATATCTGCAAAGCTTGGAAAGTATCCCTAACCTGATAATTCCCATCAAGCCAGAACTTACCCAAAAAATTGGTGATGCAAAAAGTAAGTTTGTATATGAGTTGGTGGGGTAATTAAATCTATAAAACAGTAAAACAAATAATAGTTGATTAAAAAATAAGTGTCTTACTGTAAGCTTTATTTAACAACTTCTCCCTCCTTTTTTGAAGTGATGCAACATTCCATCCATCTTCTTCAAGAACTTGTTGAGTAATGACATATGAAGTGCTTACATTATCCTTATCTCTGTAAGCACTTTTCTTTTCCTCAAAATTGTTGTTTTTAGCCTGTACATTCTTACGCAAAGAAAGTAGCGTTAAATTTGATATAGAATCCGTCCATTGTTGTATCTCTTCAGAAGTAAAAGTTTGTTCCCAAAAAGGTGTCAATGTTTTTGGTAAAATATGTTCTAAATGTAATTTTGGTCCTAATGGAATAAAAGTATTTTTGTCTTCATCAGTAGAAAAATATTCAATTAATAGTAATACTGCTCTATCCCACTTTCTACCATAAATAGTGTTACTCTCAATAGATTCTTTAAATGTTTTTGTGGTTGAGTATTTATTGAGATTTGACTTAAATTCGCTTTCAATTTGTTCGATACTGGCTTTATTTTTTACCAGTTTCAAGATATTAAAAGAAGTTTGCTTTATTCTTGCCACGGTAGCTCCTGCTATCCAATTTTGATAATAATAGGCAACCATTAATTCTTTAAGTTTAGCAATATGCTCATACTCTTCAAATATTGCCGTTGTCAAAATACTATTCCAATAAATTTTATGTCTTAGATATCTGAGGCAATAAATATACTTATCTTCTTGATTAGACATTTTTATAAAAGCATCTGCAAAATCACTAATTTCTTTAATAATCACTAAAGAGGTCTTACCCTCTTTATTAAAAACATCTATGAGTTCCTTATCCAATCTACTCGTAGGGTTAGAAGCTATTTTATAATACAGATATGTATTTAACATACTGTCTATTTCTAATTCTGAAAATTTTAAATTAGAGTTAATCAACTCCCATTTGTTTTTGAATGCGCTCCTATCTTCCTTTGAAGATAATTTCGACATTAAAGTAGATTTTAAAATATCTATTGAACTCAAAGGCATACCTCTATCATTAAGCACATTAAATATTTGAATAGCACTATCTTGAGATGGACACGTTATTGTAGTTAAAACGATACTCTCATAAAACCAAATGATAAAATCCTCAATATTAATTTTATCCAGTTCAATCCGCTCTTTTAAAAACTGTTTTACAAAATGAGCATTTTGTAAATATTTATTATCTGGAAATGCTTTCTCAATATTTTTGACTTCGATAAATTTTATCTTTTTTAAAACCGTTTCTTCAAAATCTATTTGATATTTATCGTTAGTTAAAAATTTCAGTTTTCGCTTATCTTCCTCGTATTCATCCTGTATTGAATTAGCAATATACTTGAGTGCTTTTTTACCCAAATCTTTACCGTACATCTCTCTAAAAACACAAGCAATTATAGTAAACGTAGTAATCCTTTGTTGCCCATCAATAATATCATATCGTTTATCTGCTTCATTATTTACAAGGACAAGGGAACCACAAAAATAATGTTCGTCATTGTTACGCTTAAAGGCTGTAATAATATCATCTATTAAGTCTGAAATATTTTCTTTATCCCAAGAGTAAGGGCGTTGGTAGTCTGGGATTTGAAAAAAGTTTTCATCATCCACTAAAATTTTCTTGATATTTTTTATTTCTGCTTCAAGCTTCATTATTTTTGGTAATTCTCCAGGGATTTATATTTAATTAATCGGTCTATTTAAGTTCTCTAATCTACTATTTCATCAATTGTCCTTTAATATCTTTTTAAACTAGCTGATTTAACATCGTAATAATAATCTTCGATTGTTCCATCTTTTATTTTTTCAACTACCTCATCGATAATAAATATTGGAACAAGAAACCATTCTTTGGGATTCACAGGTTTGCCAAAACGGTCTTTAATATCTATATCTAACTTGGCATTTTTAAAAAATGACTGTATTAAATTTTCTAATTTATGACGTTTGATATTTGCTAATTTATAAGTCGCAACAACTTCTACTTCTGCCATTAAAAAAGTAGGGTCATTCTTTGCGTTTGCTATACGTTTATTAATATCATTTCCAGTTACGCCTATCTTATGGAATACTTCTCTGTTTTTAATGATTTCCGAATGCTTCGAATTTGACCTTAAAACATAGATAGTTCCACTTTCTAAATCATCACTCTCTAGTTCATCTGAAAACAAAGGCCCTAAACCTGGTGTAGTAACAAAACGACTGGTTTCATCTTTATACATAGCTCTTATAAGGGAGCGTTGTAAAAGGTCATTCTCTGTACCGTTATCATAAATAACCCTTAAACGAGCATCTTCTTCTCCATTTGGTGCCTTAAAAGTTTCTCCTTTACTGGCTATGTAAGCCATTTGACCACGCACAATAACAAACAGTTTTTCCTTGATTATTGTCTTAGTAAACCCTGCATCTTTTCTAAAACGAATAGTTTCTCGAAAACCATTCTCAATTTCTTTTTTGGTTTTTTCAAATAGTGGTTTAAATTGTTCAAAATCTTCACAAATAGTTCTATTAGCAAACTCTTCAACTGCTCTTTTTTCTGCGCGAGTTTTAACGTGTTTAAGATTGGTTATAGAATTCTCATCATTTTCAACACCTAAACGTTCTAATAATTCATCATCATTTAAATCTTCGGAAATTTTAACTGAACTTTTGATTTCTCCAGATAAAATATTTTGATAATCGATGTCTTTTAACAAGTCAATAAACTCCTGCTTTTCTTGAATTCTTTCGAGTCTAACAGCATATAACCGCTCAAAAATATCATTACTCTCACCGTGAAGAGGTAACCTTTTTTCTTTTTCAACAAATTTTTGAATTTCCTCAAAACCTGCAAAAACACGCTCTTCTAAGGCTGTAAATGTTACCTTCTTTTTGACCTCTACTTCTACACCTAAAGCTGCTAAAAGTTCATCATCTTCTGCTGTAAATTTGTCCTTTTTAGCCATTTTGTTCTTCTGATTTTTTTCTTGCCAAATAAGCAATTCCTTGTGCCATACGCTGCTCCCACGGGTCTGCCGATTTTATATCTGGCAATCTACCTCGTTCATTTTTAAATTTTAAAGCTCGTTTGGCTAATTCTCTGGCTTCTTCCAGAGTAATATTTGGTTTTTTACCAGAGATAACTTCTGCCATTGCTTTCAAACTTTTTTCTGTCATTGCTTTAGAAAGTATTGCGTATGCCTCACTAAATGGATTAATACTATCAATCCAATCTACATCTAGGTCTCTTACATCCATCGTAAACTTGCGAATACCATCAATTAAAGAAGTATTTGCTTTAATGTTAGTATCACTCTCATTGTTTATAGATTGTTTCGCCATTTGTGTGATATTAAGTGCAGCTACGGCGTGCTGTCTAATAGCTTCTATATCTTCGTCATCTATTTCTGGGTATTTTTCTTTAATAATTTTCCCCAACCGCACTTGCGTTAATTCTTGAGGAACTAATTCTTCATCAAATAAACCACGTCCAATAGCTTCTTTATCTTGAGCAAAAGCTGCAATTACTTCGTTTAAGTCCTCTTTACATATACGTTTAGCATCTTCACTTTCTGGCATAGCTAAACCTTTTATTTCAACTTGATATTCGCCCTTTTCTTCATTCCAACCTACATTTTCTTTATTAGGGTTGTAACCTCCCTCACCATAATCATAACCTTCTTCTGGACTACTCTGAGGATTTTTGGGTGTAAAGTTAAATTTAGGTGCTAAAACTTGTTCCATCAACAAACTTGCAGAAATTGCTTTTAAAGTGTCATTTACTGCATCTGTTACAGAATCTTCAGAAGCATCTACTTCCGCTATTAAGTTCGTAAACCTAGCTTGTTTTTTGTTTGGAGCATCGCGCGTTGCACGTCCTATAATTTGCACTATTTCTGTTAAACTAGAGCGATACCCAATAGTTAATGCGTGCTCACACCAAATCCAATCAAAACCTTCTTTCGCCATACCTAATGCTATAATAACATCAACGTGGTCACGATTGCTTTTAATTTCAGGCATATTAAGAGCAGCCTGGACTAAAGGGCGTTTTGTTGGGTCATCATCAACAAGGTCAGCAATTTTAATTATTTTACCTGAACTTGTTTTTACTAAATGAAAACCTGTCGTTGCATCTACTCCTTGCCATTCGCCTAACTCTTCAATAATATGCTCAACTTCTTTAATTTTATCACCCATACTCTCTCTAGAGTTTACATTGGGAATATGAATGATTGTTTTCTCATCTGGATTCAAAACTTTTAAAAGGTCATCTGCATACGCACCACTATAAAAGTAATACCCAACATTTAGTGTTTTTAGATGTTCATAACCATTAAGTTGTTCGTAATAGGTATAGGTTACCGAATCAAACTTCAACTCATCGTCTGGCATTAAAACAGGATTTGCATCACCTCTAAAATAAGAGCCTGTCATCGCAACAATATGCGATTTATCCCTTTCTATAAAAGCTTTAAGTTGTGAACCAAGTACATTGTTTTCGCTTGCACTAACGTGGTGAAATTCATCTATAGCAATCAATCTATTATCAAAAACTTCTATACCCAAATGCTCAACCGTATTCCGAAATGTAGCGTGCGTGCAAATTAAAACCTTGTCATTACTTTCCAGAAATGCTTTTACAGACTTTACTTTACCGCCATCTTCACCAGGTGAATTACATAAATTCCACTTAGGCGAAACTTCCCAATCATAATAAAAACCATATTTAGACAATGGTTCATTGTTAAAACTTGAACCAATCGATTTTTCTGGTACTGCGATAATAGCTTGTTTAACATCTTGATTATTTAGTTTATCTAAAGCAATAAACATTAAAGCACGACTTTTACCAGATGCAGGTGGTGATTTAATTAATAAATATTGCTCCCCTCGTTTTTCATAAGCCCGCTCTTGCATTGCTCGCATTCCTAACTCATTAGATGTAACTGAGCTACCATTATTAGAATAGTTTACTGTTATGGTAGGTATATTTTTTTCTTTACTCATTCTCTTATTCTTTTGAAGTCATTTTAGTGTAGAGTTGAAATAATTTTTCTAAACGTTCTGTATCATTTTTAAATTTACGACCAATGTATATGCGTTCTAATACTTCATCATTACGTTCGTGTGCTAACCTTAAATCCTCTGGCATTTTTTCCGGGTCGTATAAATCTGCTATAGTTGCAGGGAAATGACGCTCTCTTGCTATTAATATTTCTTCTGCAGTAGCAGTTAAATCTTCTTTATTTTTTTGTGTTAAGGTTGGTAAAGGAAAAGTATTCCATCCCAAAGTACTTGAATATGAATAATCCTTTCTCATTCTTCCACAAATTGCTCCAATCCAATTGAGGTGTAATTTTGATACAACTAAGGACAAACACCACAAAGGAGCATTAGCCATATAAAAAGCTTTATTTGTTGGGATAATAGTGTCATCCGCAATACCTGAAGGAAAATATTCTCTATTTTCTGAACTGATTATTGGCACAAAAACTTTAAAGTTTTCAGTACCTCTATACTCTCTAAATTGATGTGATTTTAAAGCAAGTTTATTTACTGCTTTATCCTTTGTTTCTAGGCGGTCCCTTTTTACAGAATTGATACGTTTTAAAATTGATGGATATGAAATAGCTTCTTTTAGCTCATTATTTGAAATCCACAAACAATATCTTTCTAAACCTTTTATAAATTCGTTAGAACCTAAAAAACGTCTTATAAATTTTGAAGGAACACCACTTTTGATTAATTGATTTTTCTCATCTTTCGTTAGAATTAAACCAGCAGATTTTGAATAATAAACACCTAGCGACATATCAACATCCGTAAATATTGGTTTATTTGAAGCTGGTATAATGTCAACCTTATTTGGAAGTAAATATGGATTTATAAAATCTACTTCTTTTTTATTTTCTAAATTGTAAATCGCTCTTTCCCCTGAATCATTGTTATCTAAACCAACTATGACAACTGTAACACCTGCTTTATTACTAGCGAGATTAGACCAATTAAAAGAAGTATAGGCAAATCTAATTTTAAAACCTAGTTTGAAAATAGCCGCCCAAGTAAGAGGTACTTGTTGACCCTGACAAATGCTATTCGTAGCTACTAATGCAAATCTCGTATTTGTATTAATACTATAAAGTGCTGCTTTAAAGAACCAAGCACCAACATAATCTACCCTTTTATAATTTTTTATATAATTTTTAAAAACTAATTCTAAGTCACTCTTCTGCTCATCAGTTTGTTTTCTTGTACCAGAAAAAGGTGGATTCCCACAGATATAAGTTTCTCCACCTTCATTTTTAAAATTTATCTCTGCCTGATTTAAAGGTGTAGAAAACAAATCATCACCTTGCAGTCTAACACCTATTCCAGTTGGTGGACAAACAGAAAACCAATCAATTCTTAAAGCATTTCCTTTTGTTATCCAATTTTCAGCATCTAAGGGTAGAAATTCAGCAAGTGCTAAACGTTGACCTCTATACAATACATCACATTGGTATTCTGCTATGATTAATGCTAAACGTGCTACTTCTGCTGAAAAATCTTTTAACTCGATACCTCTAAAGTTGGTTAAAGGTATTTCACTTGCTTTATTAATTTCTCCTCGTTTTACGTTAATCTCGTTTTCAATTTTACGCATATCCTTATATGCTATCACCAAGAAGTTTCCAGAGCCACAAGCAGGGTCAAATACTCGTATGCGTGCAATACGATTACGTAGATTAAGTAATTTTCGGCTGTTATCTCCTGCTTTTTCTAATTGCTCTCTTAAATCGTCTAAAAATAGAGGATTGAGCACCTTTCGAATATTTGGTACTGACGTATAATGCATCCCTAATGAACCACGCTCATCTTCGTCTGCAACAGCTTGTATCATTGACCCAAATATATCTGGGTTAATTTGCTTCCAATCTAGACTACCTACGTGTAATAGATAAGAGCGTGCTATTTTAGTAAACTTAGGTACTTCTGTAGAACCTGAAAAAAGTTCACCGTTTACATAAGGAAATTTTTTACCCCAAACTTTTACTTTTTGTTTATCACGATTTTCAAGCTTAGTATCCATTGCCCTAAAAATCTCACTAATAACCTCGTGTGTGTTAGATGCATTTGAATCACTAATTTTTTGAACTGTATCTGTAAAAAGATTGTCGTCTTTAAAAATATCTGTATCCTCAGCAAAAAAGCAAAAAATTAAACGCGCCAGAAAGTGGTTCATATCTGGACGACGCTCTATACTAGCCCAATCAGGGTTATGCTGTAATAACTCAACATAAAGTTTATTCAAACGACCTGTAGCCTTAATATCAAAAGAACTTTCCACTATTTGTGGAACAGTAGTAATATTTGCTAGGGAAAGGAAAAAACCAAAATAGTTATGGAAATCCTTATACTCACACACTACTGTTTCTCCTGTAAAAATATTTTCAGCTTGAAAATCTAGACCATCTGTTACTAAAATAAATTCTGCTTTATTCTTTTTAGTAGAAGGGCTTTTACGAAGCCTCTCTAAAGTTTCAACTACTTTACCATTTTTGCTTACTGCAATATGAATATTATTACGCTGTAAAATTGCCCCTTCAACATCAGTTTTATTAGAAGAACCACTTCGCAATTTCTTTATAGTAGTGCTTTTATTGCCAAAAGCTTCTAAGAAAGAAAAAGGAAACTCTTCCGCTTCAAATGGCTGTAAGGCAAGTTCTGATACTGCTTCTTCTATTTCTACTGCGTTCATTAAAGACTATAATTATGACATCAATAATTCCTTTGGGTTAACATTTAATATCTCTGCTATTTCATAAAGCACCTCTAAACTTGGTTGGTTTCTGTTCTGAACATAACCGTTTACAGTATTAAAACTTTTACCTAGTTTATCTGCCAACCATACTTGTTTTATACCTTTTTCTTCTAAAACTTCTTTAATACGGTTCATAAAGGAAAATTGAGATTCTAAATATATAGTTTTTACTTGATATTAATATAACGTATCGCGTTATATAATTACAACAAATATGAATGTAAGCAAATATGTGTTAAGCAATAGTTTTTGCTTTCTCTTTTATTTTTTTACGGTGTTAATATGCTTTACTTATTATTTGTTTTAAACCCAATACGCTTTCGTTCTTTTTGATTAATTTCTACTTTATCCTTTTGGATTAAGTAATTAATGGCTTCAAAAATATCATTGAATTGCTTGTTATACTTGGCTTCCAATTCCTGTAATTTTTGGGTCAGTTCAGTATGGGATAAGGCGTATTTTCTAAGAAAAACAAAAGCACGTACAATCTGTATATTTACCTCAATCGCTTTGGGGCTTCGTAAGACACTTGCCAACATTGCAATGCCTTGTTCTGTAAAAGCGAAAGGGTTGTATTTACTGTATTTTCCTCTACCTGTATTGTCTAAGGTCGCAATTTGCGACCTTAGAGTGTTATACTCATCTTTAGTCAATTCAAACATAAAATCCGACGGGAAACGGTCTATATTACGTCTTACAGCTTCCTTAAGGCGTTTGGTTTCTGTTTCATATAATTTTGCAAGGTCAAAATCTAATAATACCTTTTGTCCCCTGATTTCATAAATCCTTTTTTGTATTGTTTGTAGTTCCATAATTAACGTATTTGTAATTGAGACCAGACTAAAGGGTGTTCACTAGCGATATGGGTTTCATTTTTAATGCTTTTTAACATCTCCCATTGCGGTTGCTTTTTATACCAAATTCCTTTGCGTATCAATCCGCTATTTTTCACAATTCTATAAAGGGCTTTGGATAGCATTAAATAATCTCGTTGTTTGATATTAACACCCATTTTATAGGCTCCTAATCTGAAGTATTTTGAATCTTTTCCTTTATCCAAATCCACCTCAAAGGTTTTATGTTTTGAAATATCCTTTAAATCCGTTTCATCTGTAATAGAAGAAATATATTTACTATAGGAAGGTACATTTAAAGTACCTACAACAGCAATCAAGTCATTAGGTCTATTGAGTACCCTATAAACCTCTGCTATTCTTTTAGATTGAATTTCAATTTTAGCATTGGTCTGTTTTGGGTCTTGCAAGTCATCTAAAAAGCACGTCGACAAAATAGTTACAAGTGTCCCTTTTGGCGTACTAATTTTATACTCTTGCAAATCCATATCAAAAATTGGATTTCCATTGTCATCAAAATCGTTAACGTGGGATTTCATCGATTTTATGTTGTAGCCAGTTTTGGTCAAAACACCAATGCCCCTGCCGTAAACATCATTGGTTTCCAAATACAGAATGTGCTTATACGAATCTGATAAAAAGTACTTGTTGAATTCCAATAATGAAGCTCTATCCTCAACTTCCAATAAGATGAGAACATCTGGTGATGCTTCCTTAATGACCCTTGCTTTGTTTTCAATGGCGATATCATTAATTGGGTTAGAATTTAATTTAATCCAGCCATTCCAATCGGTTAAATGTGTTGCCTTATATGCCTTTGCTTCTACATTCTTTTTTAAAAACAATTGCCCCATTTTGTGCTTCATAGTTAGATAAGGACTATTCTGCGAGTCTTCAAAGCCCAAGAGTTGTGATAGGGCACGCATTCGGTTAAACTCTTTAGAGGTTCGCATTCCCTTAAGCATCAACGTTTCAAATTCTTCAACCCATAATTCTCGGTTTTCTTCTCTATACTTTTTTATCAAGGCTCTATCTCTATAAAAAATGTTCTGGATATTATATGTTGCAATTTTCATAGCCTATTTGTTTAAAAAGAAATTCTTGTTTTTAAGAAGTATCTCGTTGATTTCTTCTTCATCATAATAGATGATACCTCCCAATTTGGAATAGGGTATTGTTTCATTAATTCTGAAGTTTTGCAATGTACCTGGGCTTATTCTTAGTTTAGCCATTACAATGTTCGATTTCACCCACCTATCAATGGTAATCTTGTTGTACTGCAATAGCATTTCTTTGATTTCTTCCAGTAGACTTTTTCTGAATTCTTCTAAATCTTCGGCAGTTAAAATATTTGCTGGCATAACTATTCTTTTTTATGGAATTAGGCTTCAAATGTCTATTTCAACCCAATTCATATTGTTTGACATTCTTTGTACAAACTTGAATAGTTTTAGCGAATAAAAATCACCAGTTCAACCCGAGTCGGGTTAAATTTTAACACAATTGAAGGGATATTTTAAGGAAATATGAAGATTTGATAATTGATTAATCTTCTAAGCTTTTGTCTGACTCTACTAGTCGCAGTATAGTAAAGGATTCTATTTCATAATCTAAAATCCAATCTTGGTTAGATAACCATTCGATATATTGTTTATCCTTTTTCCAAACTTGCTCTATAGACTCACCTCTGTATTTTCCAAAAGAAAAAAGTACGGTCTTAATTTCAGTTGATTTATTTTTATAACTCGCATCTGTAGTTTGAGGGTAAAGCAAAAAGTACTCATTCAATAAATTTTCTTCTTTACATTTATGGTACAGCCATTTCTTTTCATACCTCTTTTTTTGCCTTCTTTGCTCCAAAAGTTTAACTCTATCAACTTTAGATAAGTTTTTAAAGCTTCGTTTATTGGCATAATACTTCTTTTGGTTTTTGGTGCGAAACAACGAACCTACAACCATTTCAAATAATTTAATAAAGAATAGAAAAACTACATTCAAAATAAAATCTGTTGTTACAATTGGCTAATTATTATAACCAAAAACCGATTAATAACCTAGTGAGAAATTAACTTTTGGAACACTTGAATTGTGGTTTTCAAACAACTTCCAAACATAAAAACGAAATAATCCTATTTATTCAGAGTTATTATAAATAATTTTGCATTATGTTTTACAGGAGAAAATTAGTATTCGCATTATTGGAAAAAATTCAGGTAGACCTTGAAAAAACAAGGCTTTACAAGCTAATGTTTCTACTTACTCAAAGGCAAGATAGTCCAGGTTATGATTTTGTGCCATATAGATTTGGTTGTTATTCTTATTCCTTGAAAGCCGACTTAAATACAATGGTAAAAAAAGGTTGGCTAAATATATCTGATAAGGGATATGAATTGTTAACCGATAAAAAATACTTTGAAGAACTAAATGTTACGGACAAAAATATACTGCTAGATACTATCAAGCTTTACGGTAAAATGTCTACTGACGTCATCACTAAACACACATATCTAAATTTCCCCTATTATGCAATCAACAGTACAATTGCGGAATCCATATTGCCCGTGAAATACTATGAAAAAATTAAGAAAGTAAAACCTTTAAATTCTGAAACTGTTCTATATACAATTGGTTATGAAGGAATCTCGCTAGAGACTTATCTTAATAAACTTATAAAAAATGATGTAAAGCTTCTTATAGATGTTAGACGCAATCCCCTTAGTCAAAAATATGGGTTTAGTAAAAAACTCTTAAGTGATTTTTGTTCTAGATTAAACATTGAATATATCCATATACCAGAAGTAGGTATAGACTCAAGTAAACGTCAAGAACTAAATAACCAAGACGATTATGATTTACTTTTTGAAGATTATAAAAAAACCGTTTTGGTAAAAACAACAGATGCCCAAAGCAGAATACTTACCCTAATCAATACCTACAAAAGAGTTGCATTAACTTGTTTTGAAGCCGACAAATGCCAATGCCATAGAACTCACCTAGCAGAAAAAATCGAAAAATCCCCTACATTTAAATATCATATAAAACACCTTTAAAATGTATGGCGATTACAAGAGTGCTAATTACAGTAAAGACTTATCCAACTATTTCTAGTAAATATGAAGAACTAGTTTGTACCGCTGGCATATTAGAAGATGGTTCGTGGGTTCGAATTTATCCAATATCTTTTCGCAAAAAAGATTACGAGCAACAATATAGTAAGTATGACTGGATAGAAATAGATTTGGTTAAAAATACAAGTGATTTTAGACCAGAGAGTTATAGACCTTATTCGATTGATACTCCAATAGCAATCGTAGGGCATCTGGATACCGCAAGCAATTGGCAAGCACGCAAAGATATAGTACTTCAGAATGTACATTATGACTTATCCAAATTAATTGAACAGGCTAAGGACAAGAAGGTTTGTGCTTCTTTAGCAACCTATAAACCAAGCGAAATTCTTGATTTCATTGCTGAGCCGACAGAACGTGAATGGGACCAAAAGAAGATTGAAAAACTAATTGCATCACGAGAGCAAGGAAATCTGTTTGAACATCCTGAAAACCCTTTTGAGGTTGTAGATAAATTACCATATAAGTTCAGGTATATTTTTAAAGACCAAAATGGCAAGGAACGTAGAATGATGATTGAGGATTGGGAAACTGGAGCATTATTTTGGCGACAACTTGCAAAGTATGAAGGGGATGAAAAAAAAGCAGTTGATGATGTAATAAAGAAATATTTAGATGACTTTGCAAAAACTAAGGACCTATATTTCTTTTTAGGTACTACACAAGTGCACCACTATACTTCACATAATCCCTTTATGATTATTGGAACTTTTACCCCAAAGATTGAATTACAAACAAAACTTTTCTGATGGAATATGGGAATCTGTATTTTTTGTCAAAAAAGTTCAGATGGTTCGAAAAGTGTCGAACATATAATTCCTGAGTCTTTAGGGAACAAAGACATCGTTCTTCCCAAAGGTTTGGTTTGTGATGCTTGCAATCAATATTTCGCTACTAAAGTCGAAAAGCCTCTCTTGGAAACTAAGTATTTCAAAAATGTTAGATTCAGAAATAATATACTTTCCAAAAAAGGTCGAAATACCCCTTACAAAACTCTATTTCCCCACCCAGAAGGTGGATGGGTAGATATGTGGATGGATGATAAAGGTATAATACTAAATAATAAAGACCAGCACGTTATTAAACTAATCAGAGAAAATCGCGTAAATAAAATGATGTTTGAGGTTGTCGAAGAACCCAAAAAAGATGATTATACGATGTCTCGTTTTTTGGCTAAAACAGCCCTCGAATCATTGGCTTTTATAGGATTAGGTGATAAAAAATGGCTTGAAGAAGTCAGAAATATGAAAGAGCTAAACCCATTAAGGAGATATGCTCGTTACGGAGAAGGTAAACAATGGATTTATCATCAAAGGAGAATCTATGGGGAAGAAGTTCGATTTACTGACCCTATTAGACATCCTGAGCCTTATGAAGTACTTCACGAAATGGACTTTCTGTATATCGACCCAGGAATCTATTATTATGTTCTTGTGATAATGGGAGTTGAATTTGTAATTAATTGTGGAACCTCGGAATTAGATTTATTTAGTGATTGGCTTGAAAAAAACAATCAAATATCTCCTATTCGCAGAGGTTCTGAAAGAATGATTCAAAAAGGACTATAAAGTTGTTTGGGAAAAGATGTTATTCATCAAAGTATTAATATTATAGCCTGTAAAAACCACCGCTTCAACTTGCTTTAGTATCTACGGTGGCTTTAGTGATTTAACTTTCATCCATCAAAATAAATTATGCAAACTAGCTTCAATTTTACATTTCTTCGGTTTAACATCTCTAATAGTCGGTTTTTGAATTATTCTCAAAGAACGTTAAACTTTTATGCACTTATTTGATTGCGGTTTAAAGTGTCCTGTAAGCTATTCATATCATCTCGTAGCTTTCTTTCAACGACATTGGCATAAATCTGAGTAGTAGAAAGTTTGGCGTGTCCTAATAATTTAGATACCGTGGCAATAGGGACACCATTGGAAAGTGTTACCGTAGTAGCAAAGGTATGACGGGCAATATGGCACGTTACTTTAATATCTATTTCGCATTTGTTAGCGATTATCTTTAAATACTCGTTCATTTTTTGATTGGAGCATACTGGCAATAATCGTATAGATTTTTCAAAACCTTCATACTTTTTAAGAATAGCTTTTGCCTTATCCAATATGGGTATTTTAACAGGTTCATCGCTCTTTTCTCGGCAAAAAGAAAGCCATAGCATTCCGTCAATACCCATTACCACATTATCCTTAGTAAGTAGTTTTGCATCGATATAGGAAAGCCCTGTATAGCAACAGAACACAAATACATCGCGCACCCTATTTAATTTTTCGCTTTCTAATTCTTCCGTTTCAAATCGCTCTAATTGCTGTTTAGTTAAAAACCCATTCTTAAACTTGGTATAGGAAAGTTCATATTTTTCAAAAGGGTGTTTGGATATCCAACCCAATTTTTCGGCAAACCCCATAAGTTTATTGAGTCGTTCAATATGCTTCATAATCCCATTATTCTTAAGGGGTTGGGCTTTAATTAAATGATTTTTTGAGTCTTGTAAAAACAACTCAAAATCAACTACAAAGCTATACTGGATATGTTCTAACGGTAAATCAGTTGCCTTGTATTGCTTCTTTACAAAAGCCAGTAAATACGCTTCTGTGGTCTTGTAATTTTTTAAAGTACCCTTAGCAAGTTTGACCTTGTTTTTTTCATAATGATACTTAGATAAACCCAATAGCGTTTCATTACTATGGTCTGTACCTTGATAACGGGCTTTTACAGCCTGAGCAGTAATAAACCGACCTTCTCTAGTCAATTCTTTATAAGCCTCTTTTAAATCAACCTTAATAATATCAAGTTCATCATTAAGAATTCTTGCTTTTGAAGTCCTACCAATTGCCCTGCCAGTTTTACTATCCCATTCATCAATAGGATAAAATAAGTCTGTACTAAATTCTGCACGTTTTCCATTTACTGTAATTCTCACATAAATGGGCGCACCATTGTTTTTCTTTCTAGCCTTAATCAGCCGAAATAAAATCTTGAAAGTTTTTGAAGTTTGCATTTCCTTTCGTTTTAGGTTAAACATCCTAACACAAAAGTTAAATCACATTGAAAGGGTTACTTTCATTAAAGAAGATAAGGAAAAAAAGACAATTGAACTGTTCCCGTTCTGTTCCCGAATTGTTCCCGATTTATTTGACTTTAAAACTAACTAAATGAAATCTAAATTTATTAAAACCTTGATTTTCATTTAGTTAGTAGTCAATTGAAATCATTTAAAAATGATTTTGTCGGGGTGGCAGGATTCGAACCTGCGACCTCCGCGTCCCAAACGCGGCGCGATAACCGGGCTACGCTACACCCCGAAAATTGGACTGCAAATATAGAACTTTTATTGACATTCAAAACATTATTAAGCTTGTTTTTTAATCCCTGAATATCTAAAGCAATATATTCCATTGCATAGCTCAAAAAAATTAACAATAGATTTAGAAAATTGGGTTCCTCATCCCTTTTTTTTGGATTAGTTTTGTTCACCATCAACTGTTATAATCCTTAGACTTTGAGACTTGCCTTAACAATATTTCTATTTTTCTCATACTTTCTATTATTTCCTCAGAGCAATATTAAAGGCAAGGTCATAGATGCTGAAAGTCGTATAGCGCTTTCAAATGCTTCCTTAACAGAATCAACTAGTGGGGCTTTATATAGTACAGACAACAATGGAGTATTCGAAGTTCCAAATGGCACATATATCGTCATCAGAGATGGATACCTCTCAAAAACATTGGTGTTAGAAGGTGATACAACCATTATTATAGAGCTAGAGATCAACCCACTACAACTGAACCAGGTGGTGGTAAATGCCACAAGTGTACCTCAACAGCTTAAGAAAGCTGTTACTAGCATCAGTATTGTAACTCAAAAGGATGTACAGCGTGGAAACGACTTCAATATTGCTCCTATATTAAATCGGGTTCCAGGGGTATACCAACATAGTGGTGCCTTAAACACTAATCGCATTACGATTAGAGGTATTGGTTCTCGTAATTTATTTGGCACCTCAAATATTAGAGCATATTTCAAAGACATACCGTTAACCTCAGGAAATGGAGACACAACTATTGAAGACTTTGAATTGGCTTCCATTTCGCGTTTAGAGATCACAAAAGGGGCAGTTTCTAGTATCTATGGTGCTGGTCTTGGTGGTACCATTCAATTAGCACCCAAGAACCCCATTTTAAATGAGACCACTGTTAATGGTGAATTAACCATTGGTTCTTTTGGTCTTTTAAAGAATACTATAAATCTGAATCATGGAGGGCCTAAGAATAGTGTCAGAGCCGTATATAGTAATACAAAAAGTGACGGCTACCGTGATAATAACACCTACAATCGCCAGACGTTTACCATTAATAGTAATCATTATTTAGGTGAAAATGACGAGCTTTCATTCCTAGGTAGTTATGTCAGTTTAAAAGCCTTTATTCCAAGCTCATTAAATGAAGATACATTTCTCAATAATCCTACTGCAGCAGCCTTTACCTGGAGGCAATCTCAAGGTTTTGAAGATACAAAACGTGGCATCTTTGGTTTAACCTGGAATCATCAATATTCGAATCAATTAAAGCAGATAACGAGTGTCTTTACATCTTTTAGAAGTTCTTATGAGCCTCGTCCTTTTAATATTCTTCAAGAAGAGCTTTTAGCTCTTGGTTTAAGAACACGATTATTAGGTACATTTGATCTATTTCAAAAACCATTAAACTGGACATTTGGAGGGGAAATATTTAATGACCTATTACGATCGGAAACCTTTGAAAACTTATATGAAGATTTCCCTCCCGGAACAGGTAGTGTTGAAGGCCTTCGCCTTTCTAATTTCAAGGAAAACAGATACTATTTTAATTTGTTTGCAGAAGGAAATTATGATATCTCAAAAAAAACCAGATTATCTGTTGGGCTTAATGTTAATCAGACCGGATACGATCTCGAAGATCAATTTACTATAAGTAGTAATAATCCTGACCAATCAGGAGATTTTAAATTTGACCTTATTGTATCACCAAAGTTTGGTGTCTCCCACGAGTTGTCCAAAACTATTAGTGTTTATGCTAGCGCTAGTCATGGGTTTTCTCCGATAACACTTCAAGAAACCTTATTACCGGACGGGCAAATTAATACCGAATTAAAACCAGAAACCGGATGGAATTTTGAGGTGGGTTCTAGAGGTCTACTCATTGATGATCGCTTACAGTACAGTATTGCTCTTTTTCGTTTAGATATTCGTAACCTGTTAGTTTCTAGACGTACATCACAGGATCAGTTTATAGGCATCAATGCTGGTGAAACTCAAAATGATGGCCTCGAGCTTCAGCTAAACTATCAATGGTTACAACAAGAAGCCATTTCTTTGTCAAGCTTTGTATCATATACCTTAAATGATTTCAAATTTGAGACATTTATCGATGGAGATAATGATTTTTCAGGTAATGATCTCACAGGTGTTCCTTCCGATGTATTAAATGCTGGAGTTGATTTTAATACTAAGATCGGAGTCTATGGAGGTATTAACTTTCAATATGTAGGGCAAATACCCATAACAGACAGCAATGCACTTTATGCCGATGATTATCATCTTACTAATGTAAAGCTTGGCTATCAATTTAATATTATTGATTCTATCAGAGTAAATACTTACATCGGAGTAGATAATGTATTTGATGAGACCTATGCCTCTCAGATATTAATTAATGCAAGAGGATTTGGAGGTAGTGCACCGCGTTATTTTTATCCGGGTAACCCTGTAAACTATTATGGAGGTGTTAATATTAACTATGTGTTTTGATTAATATAGTATCTTTATGAAACTCAAGTTACATTCAATAAATAGTCTTAATCTAATAAACCAAAATAATCTATGAAATCTCTAGTCGTACTACTCAGTTGCCTATGCATCGTTGTAACATCATGTGCTGACAAGAACACTGAAAAACAAGAGTTAACCACCGCCCTTAAAGAAGAGAAAAGTACCATAAATTACACTCATGAAGTTGTAGTGTCTGAGTTAGACATTCCATGGGGTTTTACATTCTTACCAGATGGTTCTTTATTGATTAACGAAAAAGCAGGTCAACTCATTCATTATAAAGATGGTAAAAAAACAACCATTGAAGGGCTACCTGAAGTTTATGTTAGAGGTCAAGGTGGTCTTATGGACATAGAGTTACATCCTGACTATGAGAATAATGGATGGCTATACATCTCTCATGCTTCTGCTGAAGGAGAAGGTAAAGGAGGTAATACGGCAATTATTAGAGCAAAATTGAATGGTAATACTTTGACAAATATTGAACAGCTATACAAAGCCGAGCCCAACTCAAGAAGGGGACAACATTTTGGTTGTCGATTAGAGTTTGATAACGAAGGGTATTTATACTTCACTATTGGTGATCGAGCTAATAGAGATCAAAATCCACAAGATATTACTAAAGACTGTGGAAAAGTTTATAGAATTAATGATGATGGTAGCATTCCAAAAGACAATCCTTTTGTAAATACACCTAATGCCAAAACAGCTATTTATAGCTATGGACATCGTAACCCTCAGGGGATGATTAAACACCCAAAAACAGGAGCCATATGGACCCATGAGCATGGACCAAGAGGTGGTGACGAAGTTAATATCATAGCTCCAGGTAAAAATTATGGATGGCCGGTCATCAGTTATGGTATCAACTATAGCGGCACTAAGTTCACAGATATTACAGAAAAAGAAGGTATGGAACAACCTTTACATTATTGGGATCCTTCTATAGCACCTAGCGGAATGACATTTATTGACAGTGATAAATATGGCGATTGGAATGGGAATTTACTCGTAGGTTCACTGAAATTCCAATATGTAGATATGTGTACTATAAAAAATGGTAAAGTTATAAAAGAGGACCGTTTATTAGATGGTATAGGCCGTATTCGATCTATGCGTCAAGGTCCGGATGGTTATATCTATGTCGGTGTAGAAAATTTAGGAATCGTTAAATTGATAAGAAAATGATTAAAAAAATAATCCTACTACTAGTAATAGGCGGTTTACTATCCTGTAATTCTTCCGAAAAAGAAGCAAAGCAAAAAAACACAGAAGAAAAGAAAGTGCAAAAAGCACCAGCTAAGTCACCTGAATTAATGCAAAGTATCAGTCGTGGTGAAGTCATATATAATGATTTATGTATTACATGCCATATGGCAAATGGTAAAGGCGTTCCTAAGGCTTTTCCTCCGTTGGCAAAGTCTGATTATTTGGAAAAGAAGCAAATAGAAAGTATTAGATCCATCAAATATGGCCAAAAAGGTGAGATTGTAGTCAATGGCATTACCTATAATAGTGTTATGGCTCCATTGGGTCTAGAAGACGATGAAGTGGCTGATGTCATGAATTATATCAATAACGCTTGGGGCAATGAATATGGGAGCTATGTTAGTAAAGAACAAGTTTCAAAAATAGAGCCTTAAAATCATCTTGAAATTCCTAAATTTGCAAAGGTCAACTAAATGAATTGCTAATGCTAATTATAGGAATTGCAGGCGGTACCGGATGCGGGAAAACCACTGTAGTTAATACCATCATTGATGAACTTCCTGAAGGTGAAGTGGTAGTTATATCTCAGGATTCTTATTATAAAGACACATCACATCTTACTTACGATGAACGTGTAGAGATTAATTTTGATCATCCAAGATCTATAGATTTTAAGCTATTAGTAGAGCATTTAAATCAACTCAGAAAAGGGAATGCTATAGAACAACCTGTATATTCTTTTGTAGAGCATAACCGTACTGGAGAGACTTTAACAACCGAGCCCAAAAAAGTAATCATTGTCGAAGGCATATTAATATTAACAAATCCTGAAATCAGAGAGCTTTTTGATATAAAGATCTATGTGCATGCAGACAGTGATGAGCGATTGATTCGTCGCCTAAAGCGTGATATCAAAGAACGTGGGAGAGATATTGATGAAGTATTAACACGTTATCAATCTACCTTAAAACCGATGCACGAGCAGTTTATAGAACCCATGAAAGAATTTGCGGATATTATTATTCCAAATAATAAATACAACACTGTTGCAGTTGATATTGTAAGAACCATAATCAACGAACGCCTGTAATGACAAAACAAAAACGACGATACCTAAAACCTTTTAAGAACATCTATGTGTTATCGCTCATTGGCTTTGCTATATGGATGATATTCTTTGATGCCCATTCCTGGTTATTACACAGAGACCTTAATAAGGATGTCGAAGATCTGGAAAAAGAAAAAGCGTATTATCGCAATGAGATGAAGAAAGATAATAAAGCCATTAAAGAACTAAGTACAGAACAAGGCGTAGAAAAAATGGCACGCGAAACCTATTACATGAAAAAGCCCGATGAAGAAATATACATCATAGAGTACGAGGATAGTATTGCAAAACAAAAAAAGGATGAGTAAACGACTATTTGAAGATTTTGAAGCCGTATCATCAAAAGCCTGGAAGCAAAAAATTCAGGTCGATCTTAAAGGAGCAGATTATAACGAAACACTTATATGGAAAACCAATGAAGGCATAGATGTAAAGCCTTTCTATCATGCCGATGCATTCGATACTTACACTACCAATTTAAATGATAATTCATGGTTAATTGGTCAAGAAATAGTTGTTGACAATGTTTCGAAAGCCAATGCAGAAGCTATAGATGTTGTAAAACGTGGTGCAGAACATATCCATTTTGTTTTTCCTAACGAAAGTACTGACCTCAATAAACTGTTTCAAGATATTGATTTAAGTATTGCAAAAATTACACTTCAATTTAATTTTTCACCTTCAAAAGATTTTCTAGATCAACATAATTCAATACTAAGCAATGTAAATGTTACAGGTCTACACGACTGTATACATCAATTAGCAAGTTCAGGAAACTGGTATCAAAACTTACAAGACGATCTAAAAGCACACAGCCATTATGTTAGTGCTTTAAATACTATCTACGTTGATGCCCGTTTGTACCAAAATGCAGGAGCAAATAACATACAACAGCTAGCCTATGCCCTTTCTCATGGTAATGAATATCTCAATAATATTGACACAAAAAATAAAACAAGTCTTAAGATTGTATTTAACACAGCAGTAGGATCTAACTACTTTTTTGAAATTGCTAAACTCAGAGCATTACGTATCTTATGGGCGAGTTTAGCAGAGGCTTATAATTGTAATTCTGAATGCCATATTATCAGTACACCTTCAAAACGCAATAAAACCATATACGATTACAACACCAATATGCTACGTACTACTACAGAGTGTATGAGTGCAGTTATTGGCGGAGCAGATAGTGTGATCAATACCCCTTATGATAGTATCTACCACAAGCCTAATGAATTTGGAGATCGCATCTCCAGAAATCAGTTATTAGTTTTAAAGCACGAAAGCTATTTTGATAAGGTGAATAATGCAGCAGATGGGAGTTATTATATAGAAAGCCTCACTACACAACTCGCTACTAAAGCTCTAGATCTATTTAAGCAAATTGAAGCAAATGGTGGTTTTTTGAGTCAATTAAAAGACGGAAAAATTCAAAAGAAGATTAAGGAAAGTGCTAACAAAGAGCAAGAAGAATTTGATTCGGGGGATTTAGTCTTATTAGGTACTAATAAGCATCCTAATCCTAATGATAAAATGAAACAAAATTTGGAAATAGATCCTTTTCTAAAAGTGAAAGCAAGAAAAACATTGATTGCACCAATCATAGTGCGTAGGCTTGCAGAGCCAATAGAACAACAACGATTAAAAGACGAAGATTAATGACATTGAAACCCAACTTAAAATACGGACTTGTTCTTATTGGAGCACTATGTATGTTGTCTTGTTTGCAGTTAGCAAATGAGCTTAATAATTGGAGCGAATACGAAAACATAGACCAGATTTCTGGCAAATATCATGTTTTAGATGAAGATGGGGTAAAGCTTTTTCTCCCCGATGAATTTGATAGACTTTCTTATATAGGCTATAAGAAAATGCTGGACTCTTTAATTTCTAAAAAAGCATTCAATTATGAAAGTGCACGTTTGCGTAGTCTTAGAGAAATGGAGGGGCGTCTCTATATCTTTTTTGATGATATCACAGGTTCCACTGTCACTGTAAACACCATGCCCTACACACCTTTAAGTAGAGATGATGCACAGTATTTACTGGGAATGATCAAAATAGGTAATGATAAAATCTCTGATGAGTTAGGAATTAATATCGAAAAAATTACGGCACGCTATAAAGACGGTGTTAATGCTCAAATTTTTAAAGCTATATATAAAATAGACGATCATAAAAAACTAGGCACGGTATACAATTCAACATACATTATTACTTCTAATAGTGGAAAAACATTATTTATACAGCTGATAACACCTTTTGAAGTTGATTTTGATCCATTCCTTCAAAAAATGATAATATGAGCGATAGAAAAGACCTTCAACATATAAGCTTAAAAACAATATCGAATACAAATTCTAATGTTGATACTTTTCTAACCGCAGAAGATATTCCTGTAAAATCGAAGTATTCACATGACGATATTGAAGGCACAGAACATCTTAATTTTGTTGCCGGAATAGCACCTAACCTAAGAGGCCCGTACAGTACGATGTATGTAAGACG
Source organism: Winogradskyella sp. (assembly GCA_965230605.1). Lineage (GTDB taxonomy): Bacteria > Bacteroidota > Bacteroidia > Flavobacteriales > Flavobacteriaceae > CBDDLD01. The sequence continues at coordinate 2,252,252 of CBDDLD010000004.1, forward strand.
ACCTTGGACCATTCGCCAGTATGCAGGATTCTCAACAGCAGAAGAAAGTAATGCTTTTTACAGACGTAATCTCGCTGCCGGACAAAAAGGACTCTCAGTAGCCTTTGACTTGGCAACACACAGAGGTTACGATTCTGATCACGAACGTGTTGTTGGCGATGTGGGTAAAGCCGGAGTGGCTATCGATTCCGTTGAGGACATGAAAATTCTCTTCGATCAGATTCCACTAGATAAAATGTCAGTATCCATGACCATGAATGGTGCCGTACTACCCATAATGGCATTTTACATTGTAGCTGCTGAAGAACAAGGTGTTACTCCAGAGCAATTGGCCGGAACCATTCAAAATGATATTCTTAAAGAGTTTATGGTACGTAACACCTATATCTACCCTCCTACACCATCTATGAAGATCATTTCTGATATTTTTGAATACACTAGCCAACATATGCCTAAATTCAATAGTATCAGTATTTCCGGATATCATATGCAAGAAGCCGGAGCTACATGCGATATAGAATTGGCATATACCTTAGCAGATGGATTAGAATATATTCGGAAGGGTTTAGAAGCAGGAATGGACATTGATACTTTTGCACCTCGCCTTTCATTTTTCTGGGCTATTGGAATGAATCATTTTATGGAGATCGCAAAAATGCGTGCTGCACGTATGCTATGGGCCAAACTTGTGAAGCAATTCAGTCCTAAAAATCCAAAGTCATTGGCACTAAGAACACATTGCCAAACCAGTGGCTGGAGTTTAACAGAGCAAGATCCATTTAATAATGTGGCAAGAACCTGTATAGAAGCAGCAGCCGCTGCATTTGGGGGTACTCAAAGTTTACATACCAATGCTTTAGATGAAGCCATTGCATTGCCTACAGATTTCTCTGCGCGGATTGCAAGAAACACCCAAATCTATCTACAAGAAGAAACACACATCACCAAAACTGTAGATCCATGGGCGGGTAGTTTTTATATTGAAAAATTAACCCATGATATTGCACATAAAGCCTGGGCATTAATTCAGGAAGTGGAAGACTTGGGCGGAATGACTAAAGCCATAGAAGCCGGAATTCCGAAACTCCGTATAGAAGAAGCCGCTGCGCGTAAACAAGCACGTATCGACTCTGGTCAAGATATTATAGTAGGTGTCAATAAATATCGCCTTGAAGAAGAAGATCCTTTACACATTTTAGAGGTAGATAATCAGACAGTAAGACAACAGCAGATAGAGCGTTTAAACCGAATTAAGTCAGAGCGAAACAATGACGATGTCACTTCTGCCCTATCAAAATTAACCGAAGCTGCTCGCACAGGCTCAGGAAATTTATTAGCTTTAGCTGTAAATGCAGCCAGAGCAAGGGCTTCATTAGGAGAAATAAGCGATGCTCTGGAAGCAGAATTCGGGCGTTATAAAGCACAAATAAAATCATTTTCAGGCGTGTATAGTAAAGAAATAAAAGACGATGACTCGTTCCAAAAGGCAAGAGCCTTAGCAGATAAATTTGCTGAGCAAGACGGACGTCGACCTCGCATTATGATTGCCAAAATGGGTCAAGACGGTCATGACCGTGGGGCAAAAGTGGTAGCTACAGGCTATGCAGATGTTGGTTTTGATGTGGATATAGGGCCTTTATTTCAAACACCGCAAGAAGCTGCCAAACAAGCTGTTGAAAATGATGTTCACATTCTTGGTGTATCCTCTCTTGCGGCCGGGCACAAAACCTTAGTCCCGGAAGTGATTAAAGAATTAAAAGCTTTTGGAAGAGACGATATCATGGTCATTGTTGGTGGCGTAATTCCAAAACAAGATTATCAGTTCTTATTTGATGCCGGAGCTGTTGCAGTTTTTGGTCCGGGCACCAAGATCAGTGATGCGGCCATTCAGATCCTTGAGATTTTGATTGATTAAGACTTATCGGTTCTCCTCAACATTATTCAGCTAAAACATAGTTAAAAAGGTTATATCAGAGCCTCTCTAACGCTATAAGGATAGTAAAATCCTCAATTCATTTATTTGTTTAACTTTACGTAGAAAAGAAAAAAGCATCTGAGCTATTTAGATGTATGAACAAAAAAAAATGCTATGAAAAAACAAATGAAACACACAATTGCTGCCCTTATTTTATTAATAACTCTGAGTGTCTCTGGGCAAGAAAAAAATCAAACCATTGAAGTATCTGGAACTTCTATTTCAGCAAAACTGCTTACTGATGGAAATGTAAAATTCTATAAGGATGTAAAAAACAACACCCATTACATTGAAAATAGCAGAACTCAATCTGGTATTATTGAATTGAAAGGGCTCGGAAACCCTAATGTTAATAGTACTAATAGAGGTAAATTATTGGTCATCTTTGGAGACTGCGTCTCGGTACGAAATAAAGCACAACGAAGTGACATTACTGAAATTAGAATTATTCAACTGATAGACGATTACAACAATTGTGGAGAATATACTTCAAGTTATGAGTTATCTGGTAGGGATCAAAAAGACCAGAGTTATGCCTCTCAAAAAACGATTATCAATTTTGATGCTGGGATAGGCTACTACAATGAAACTACGGATTTGACCATTGATGACAACCCTGAAATTGATGACAATGATAGTAATTTCAGTATTTATGCAAGCTTCAATATTTCTCCAAAACATTTGAAGAGCTTAACCGGACGGTTATTTTTTGACTTTGCCATACAGTATAATTTTGGCACTTCTGTTGAGTTTCCAACCGTAAGTCAAGACCTATCATCTCTGTTCATAACCTTAACACCAAAATACTATTTTAACCAACCAGAATCAACATTTAATCCATTTTTAGGAGTAGGTTTTGGTGCTGCCATTATAGACTATGAAATTGAAGATAAGACGAATGCAGTTTTTGAAGGTTTTGACAGAACAAAAACAAAGTTCATCTATGGCATAGAGCTAGGTGCAGAATTTTTAAACAACTTTGAAGCAGCTTTAATATATTATCCAGATTTTAAAACTAGAGATGTCATAGAAGATGATATTTCGCTACGTTCAAAGTTCAAAAATCTCACATTTAGGCTCGGGTATAAATTTTAAACACTAGAACATAGGCTGTTAACAAGTTCCGTTTTTATTCCTCATAAATAATCGTATTTTTAACCCTGATAAAACCAAATCATTTAATGGGTAAGATTATTGCAATTGCCAATCAAAAAGGTGGTGTCGGTAAAACAACCACCTCGGTAAACTTAGCCGCTTCTCTAGGTGTTTTAGAAAAGAAAGTACTCCTCATCGATGCAGATCCTCAAGCTAATGCCAGCTCTGGCTTAGGAATTGATGTAGATGCAGTAGAGATAGGATCTTATCAGGTTTTAGAACATACTATGCCTGCAAAAGATTGTATTGTTCCATCTAATGCGCCAAATGTAGATATTATTCCGGCTCATATCGATCTAGTCGCTATTGAAATAGAACTTGTTGACAAAGAGGAACGTGAATACATGCTAAAGAAGGCTATAGTCGACCTTAAATCGGAATATGATTTTATATTGATAGATTGTGCGCCTTCATTAGGCCTATTGACGCTTAACGCGTTAACAGCTTCTGATTCTGTAATCATACCTATACAATGTGAATATTTTGCATTAGAAGGTTTAGGTAAACTTTTAAACACTATTAAAAGTGTACAAAAGATTCATAACGAAGCTTTAGACATCGAAGGCATGTTATTAACGATGTTTGATTCGCGTTTAAGATTATCTAACCAAGTAGTGGAAGAAGTACAAAAGCATTTCAGTGATATGGTATTTGAAACCATAATTCAACGAAATGTTAGATTAGGGGAAGCTCCTAGTTATGGCGAAAGCATTATTAATTATGATGTAAGTAGTAAAGGAGCTACCAATTATTTAAATTTAGCGAAAGAAATTATCAATAAAAATGATAACTAATGGCGAAGGCAACAAAAAAACAAGCTTTAGGAAGAGGACTTTCTGCTCTATTGAAAGATCCAGACAATGATATAAAATCTGCTCAGGATAAAAATGCTGATAAAGTTGTTGGTAATATCATTGAGTTAGACTTAAAAGACATAGAGGTTAATCCGTTTCAACCCAGAACTAATTTCAATGAAGAAACACTTAGAGAGCTAGCTTCTTCGATTAGAGAATTGGGGGTCATTCAACCCATCACAGTTAGAAAAATAGCGTTCAACAAATACCAGTTGGTATCAGGTGAACGTCGTTATAGAGCGTCTAAGTTGATTGGTCTAAATACGATTCCGGCGTATATCCGAATTGCAAACGATCAGGAATCGTTAGAAATGGCTTTAGTTGAAAATATTCAACGTCAGGATCTAGACCCCATTGAAATTGCCTTATCCTACCAACGTTTAATAGACGAAATAAAGCTCACCCAAGAGCAGATGAGTGATCGTGTTGGTAAAAAGCGTTCTACGATCTCTAATTACCTACGCCTCTTAAAATTAGACCCTATAATCCAAACCGGAATGCGTGATGGTTTTATTTCTATGGGACATGGAAGGGCAATGATTAATATTGAAAATCCTGTAGATCAACTGGAGATTTATGAAAAGATTATAAGTAATAAATTATCTGTTAGAGCCACAGAAAACCTAGTAAGGAACCTTAATGCGCCTGCAAAAGCTGTAAAAGTAGAGGATGATGAAGTTCCAAAGCACATTAAAAAAGGCATCAAAGAGTTTTCTGAATACTTCGGCCACAAAATAGACGTTAAAGTATCAAAGAATGGTAGTGGTAAAATAACCATACCGTTTCATTCTGAAGAAGATTTCAATCGTATAAAAAAATTAGTCAAAAGTGCTAAGTAAGCGTTTTTATTGTTCATTATTATTAATTCTTTGTTTTGGTTTTGGGTTCGCCCAAGATAAAGAGAAGAAGGATTCTGATATTGAAGTTGATGATGAACTATTAGTCCTGGATGAAACGGTTACCAGAAAACCTATAGATCCATTATCGCCATCCAGAGCAGCATTTTATTCTGCCATTCTACCGGGTTTAGGACAAGCCTATAACAAAAGGTACTGGAAGATTCCTATCGTCTACGCAGCAATAGGTACAGGCGTCTATTTCTACATTAGAAATGATAATGAATTAGATCGCTACAGGGATGCTTTTAAGAGGCGTTTAGCAGGATTTACTGACGACGAATTTTATGGTACTGATGTTAATGGTAATCCATTAGCTACGCCAAGAATATCAAATGATGGTTTAATAAGAGCACAGCGGCAGTTCAGAAGAAATAAAGAATTATCACTTCTGATCACTATAGGGCTATATGCACTAAATATCATAGATGCCAATGTTGATGCCCATCTGCTACAGTATAATGTCGATGATAATCTTGCTGTAAAACCTCATTTCCAATATAATCGCATGGAAAATTCTTCAGATTTAGGCCTAACCGTAAATTTTAGATTTTAGCATGAAAATAGCTTTACTCGGTTATGGAAAAATGGGGAAGATCATAGAGTCTATTGCTTTAGAGCGAGGTCATACTATTTCACTAAAAGCGGATAGTAAAACTACCGAATTAGAATTTTCTGATACAGATGTTGCTATTGATTTCAGTTTACCAAAAACGGCTGTAAAAAACATTACAGCTTCTATTGATGCCAAAGTACCAGTCATATCCGGGACAACAGGTTGGCTAGATCATTATGATACAATTGTTGATCATTGCAATGTTAAAAACGGGGCCTTTCTTTACGCTTCAAATTTTAGCTTAGGCGTTAATATTTTTTTCGAAGTAAATCGGGTATTGAGCCAGATGATTGCTGATCTTCCAGAATACAAGGTATCCATTGAAGAAATTCACCATACGCAGAAGTTAGATGCTCCTAGTGGTACTGCCATTAGTCTAGCTGAGGGTATTATTAATTCTTCCGAATATAAAAATTGGACGATGGATACTCCTAACAATGAAGAGGTTGAAATCACTGCTAAACGTATAGAAAATGTTCCAGGCACACATATCATTGATTATTCCTCTGAGGTAGATTCCATAGAGATTAAGCATACGGCTCACAGTAGAATGGGATTTGCTTTAGGTGCTGTAATCGCTGCTGAATGGATAAAAGATAAAAAAGGAGTCTTTTCTATGAAAGATGTGTTAAACATTGGTTAATTTGCCAAATCAATGAAACAGATTTAAATAATTTTCAACTTACTGTAGACAAAACATACAATTATGACTTTTACACAATGGTTACTCTTTTTACTCATCATACAGATCGTTCATGGATTGGGTACATGGAAATTGTATATTAAAGCAGGACGACAAGCTTGGGAGGCTTTTATTCCTATTTATAATGCCGTTATTTTAATGAAAATCATTAACCGCCCATGGTGGTGGGTGATATTGGCATTCCTTCCTATCGTAAACCTTATTATGCTACCAGCTATTTGGGTAGAAACTGCAAGAGCTTTCGGTAAGCATTCTAATCTAGATACATTTTTGTCTGTGATTACATTAGGTTTTTACAACTATTATCTCAACTATGTGGCCGATGTCTCTTATGTAGAAAATAGAGATCTTAAACCTAGAACGAGTACTGGTGAATGGGTCAGCTCTATCTTATTCGCTATTGTAGCAGCGACTATTGTGCACACCTATTTCTTTCAACCCTTTGTAATTCCATCTTCATCATTGGAAAAATCTTTATTGGTTGGTGATTTCTTAATTGTGAGTAAATTACATTATGGTGCTCGTACTCCTATGACGACTGTGGCAGCACCAATGGTACATGATACTATTCCTTTACTAAAGAAAAAGTCTTATTTGTATAGTGATAAGTATGAGGAACGTAAGACATCCTGGAAGAATAAACTACAGCTCCCCTATTTTAGATTACCGGGCTTTGAAAACATAAAACATAATGATTATGTGGTATTTGGCCAGCCAGCAGATACCCTAGTGGACATGAATGATTTCACTCCCGATCGAAATTATTACAAACCAATTGATAAGAAAACGAATCTCGTAAAGCGCTGTGTTGGGTTACCGGGAGATACATTAGAAGTAAGAAATGGGTTTGTATTCATTAATGGGAAGCAAAATGTTTTACCTGATAGAGCTCAGTTGCAGTTTTCTTACGATATAAAGTTTAAAAGGCCTATACGCTCAAAAGCTGATTCCGTCCGTATAGCACGAATATTAGATAAGTTTGAAATTGATGATGGAATTGGTAGAGTAAACGTAGACACGTATAGAATATTTGCAGCCTCTGATTATGCAGTAGGGCAGCTGAAAAATCACCCTGAAGTAACTTCGATTGAGCCATTTAAGATGAATAAAAGTGACTATGATAATGGTTTTCCTCATGATCCAAATTATTCTTGGAATAGAGATTACTTCGGTCCTATATATCTTCCAAAAGCAGGAACTACTGTAAATATCAATGTAGAAAATTATGTGAAGTACAAGCGTGTGATTTCTGAGTACGAAGGTCATAAGATCTACGCAAATGGTACACAAGTCTTTATAGATGGTAAGCCTGCAACATCTTATACTTTTGAAAAAGACTATTACTGGATGATGGGTGACAATAGGCACAATTCTGTAGACAGTAGAGCTTGGGGAATGGTTCCTCATGATCATATCATAGGAAAACCTGTATTTATATGGATGAGTATCGATGGTATAAATGACGGGCTTAAGAATTGGAGCATTCGTTGGGATCGCGTATTTACTACTGTAAGCGGGTCCGGAGAGCGACGCTCTTATTTAATACCTTTCCTATTACTAATCTTTGGTTGGATAGGCATTAGCAGATGGCGTAAGAATAAAAAAGCAAAAACTTCTTAATCATATGGATAGTATATCATTACTAAATAGTCTTTTGGAAGCATTATCACATTCAGAAGATAATGTTCCTCTTAGGTTACAGATAGTAAAAATTTATATGGATATGAATGAATATCCTAACGCTGAGGAGCATCTTCTGAAAATCTTAAGAAAAGACTCGAGTAGTGAATATAAATTTTTATTGGCCAAATGTTATTTTGAGCAATCTAAATATAACTTAACAGAAGTGATTCTTGAAGAATTAATTTCAGGAAAACGATCGGTAGACTACTTAGAACTATATTGTTATACCCTACATAAACAAGATCAAAACGGAGAAGCCTCTGATATCTACAAAGAAATAGTAGGTTTAAATCCGAAATACAGAAATGAAGAGTTAGACAGTCTGTTTAGAGTTAGTAGTTCTCCTATGGATGATGATTTTGTGGACCAAGATGGTATCAACTTTATTAAGAGATCAGATATAAGCTTCAAAGATGTTGGGGGTATGAACAATGTTAAAGAAGAGATTGATTTAAAAATAATAAAACCACTAATTCATAAAGATCTTTATAAAGCATATGGGAAGAAAATTGGTGGTGGAATATTATTGTATGGCCCTCCTGGCTGTGGGAAAACACATATCGCAAAAGCGACAGCGGGAGAAATCAATGCTAACTTCATTAATGTTGGCATAAATGATATTTTAGATATGTGGTTAGGCAATTCGGAAAAGAACTTGCATGAGATATTTGAAACAGCAAGAAGCAATAAGCCTTGCGTAATTTTTATTGATGAGATAGATGCATTAGGAGCAAATAGAAATGATATTAACAAAAACGCAGGAAGAACTGTTATCAATCAATTTCTGGCAGAATTAGATGGTATAGAATCTGATAATGATGGTGTTCTTATTTTAGGTGCTACAAATGCACCTTGGTATATAGACCCTGCTTTCAGAAGGCCAGGTAGATTTGATAGAATTATCTTTGTAGCTCCTCCAGATTTACAGGCAAGGAAGTCTATCTATGAAATACAATTAAATGGTAAACCAACCGAAAAAATTGATCTTAACAGTATTGCAAAAAAAAGTGACCAATTCTCCGGCGCAGATATTAAAGCAAGCATAGATGTTGCTATTGAGGGTAAACTACAAGAATCTTTTAAAGATGGTATACCCAAACCAATAAATACAAAAGATATTCTTAAGGCAATACGAAAAATAAAACCTTCTACAAAAGAATGGTTCTCTTCTGCAAAAAATTATGCTTTATATTCAAATGACGCTGGTTTATATGATGATATACTATTGTACTTAAATATTAAAAAATAATGTCAATTGAAGGAAATTTCCAGAGGGGCTGCCAGCTTTTCGAATTAAACCGCTTTAATGAGGCTATCCCTTTTTTTAAAAACGTTTTATCGACCGATATTGATAACTTTGAGGCTAAATATCTTTTAGCTCAATCTTACCTTCACATCGATGAAATAGATAACTCTAAGGAGCTTGCTCTTGAATTAAGGGGTGAAGCTCCAAATTTTAGCGATGTTTACTATTTATTATCACAGATAAATTTTCATAAGGGTCAAAATAAAGAAGCTCTTGAAAATATTGACACCGCTATGAGTTTAGATCCTTACGATGAAAATTATTTTGGCCATAAAGCATATATCTTATTAGATAATAAAGAATTTGAAGAAGGGCTAAAGTTTGCTGATGAAGGATTAAAATTAAATGCTAAAAGTAGATTATGCTTAAATGCTAGAGCTACTATACTGACCAAGCTAAAAAGAAAAGAAGAAGCCAAAGAAACAATAGATAATCTCTTAAATGATGACCCAGAGAATGCTTTCTCTCATGCAAATGTGGGCTGGAGTAAATTAGAAAACAATAATATAGGTGACGCTCAAAATCACTTTAGAGAAGCTCTCAAGTTAGACCCAAACTCTGATTATGCTAGAGAAGGTATGCTTACTACTATTAAAGCTAAGAACAGCATATACCGTTTGTATCTAAGATATGCTTTTTGGATAGGGAATAAATCAGATAGAAATCAGTGGATATATCTGATCGGAATTTATCTAGTTTACAGATTTTCTGTAAAAATACTTTCTTACTCTGGCCTAACTATACTGTCTATTCCACTAATAATAGCTTACCTCCTTTTTGCTTTAGGAACTTGGATCATGGACCCTTTATCTAATATGATTTTATTGTTTGATAAGAATGGTAAGTTTTTACTGAACAAGAATTCTAAAATGAGTGGCCAAATTCTTTTCTCACTATTGTCTATAGCTTTGGTGTCATACGTTATAAGTTTTATAGTAGATGCTGATATATTATTGCTTATAAGTATTGGTTGTCTAGCTGCAATATTACCATTAACAAGAAGCCCTCTATTAATAAACAAACCCTCTAAAGTATTCGGTTATTCTTATGGAATATTAATTTTACTTATTGCATTAACAGGTACAGCTTTCGGGTTTAGTTTTGGTAGTGTTACTTTAACATTAGCCATAATGTTTGTAGCCTATACTTGGCTAGGGAGTTTAATATTTAATTAGTTGTGTTAGTTATACATCCAACATACTTCCCTAACATTTCGCATTTTGTTGCTATAGCAAATTCGGAAGCTGTTGTTTTTGAAGTTTTTGACAACTATCAAAAACAAACATTTCGCAATCGCTGTGACATTTATGGTGCTAATGGAAAGCTTACATTGACAATGCCTGTATCTTACTCCCAAAAGAACAGACAGCTTTATAAAGATGTAAAGATATACAATGAAGAGAATTGGCAATTACATCATTTAAAATCGCTACAGTCGGCTTATCGCACCTCACCATTTTACGAGTACTATGAGGATGATCTAAATATATTGTTTGAAACACGTTTTGAATTCTTATTAGACTTCAATTTTAAGTGTCTAGAAGTCCTTCTAGAGTGCTTGCAATTGGACGCCAGCTATAGTTTAACCGATACTTTTAATAAAAATATAGATGCTACAGATCTGAGGCAACTTGTCAATCCGGCTACAGCAAAATCATTTACTTTCGAAACCTATACCCAAGTCTTTCAGGAAAAACATGGTTATTTAAACAATCTAAGTGTGTTAGATCTCATTTTTAATGAAGGCCCTAATGCTTCCAACTACCTGAAATCCCAAACCCTACATATGTTATGACACGACTTTTAATTCATTATGCTATTCATTTCGGGCTCCCGTTGATCGTTGCACTACTATTTTTCAAAACCAATTGGAAGTTCGCCTTAATCGTTATGTTATCAGCCTTATGTATAGATCTCGATCATATATTAGCTGATCCGATGTACGACCCTAACAGATGCAGTATTAATTTCCATCCTCTGCATTCGTATATAGCCATTGGGATTTATATAATTCTGGCCTTAATAAAAAAGACCCGCCTTCTTGGTATAGGTCTCCTGATACATATTTTTGCAGATGCAGTAGATTGTTACCTCTTAAAGTTTTAATGTGGTCATAATAGGATAGTGATCGGATAACTTGACGTCATATGATTTAAAGCCATTGACTGTAAATGCTTTGTCAGAAAGAATAAAGTCTATACGAACAGGGAAGAATTTAAAATCATAAGTGCGTCCAAATCCATTGCCCGCTTCGACAAAAGTGTCTTTATAATCTTTGATAATCTGATTATAAACATAAGAATATGCTGTATTATTAAAATCGCCGCTTACAATGGTCTTATAATGGCAATTAGCCTTGTGTTTTAGAAAAATATCCGTCTGCTTTTGCTGCATTTTAAACGTATTACTGACACGTTTCATTAAATTTTCTGAGGACGTTTTTTTAAGTTCACTCACTTCGGTGTTTATTCCTGAAGACTGAAGGTGAAGGTTGTAAACTCTAATCGTATCATTATGGCGTAATACGTCTACATAAATAGCATTATTTGATGTCCCCGGAAATTCTACAGATCCTGATTTTACGATCGGGAATTTGGACAATATGGCCTGTCCGCTTTTTACCCTATCGCCTGATAATTTTTCATATCTGAAATAGTCCCCAAGAACTAAAGCATCGTCCTTATGATACTCTTGAAGGCATAAAATATCTGGAGATTCTTTATCAATAAAACTAGCGATATCATCTTTAACTGAGGATTCAGGTATCCAGTTGAACAAGTTAAACAGCCTCACATTATAGTTCATCACCGTGAAGTTCTGTTCATCCTCAACTTGTTTAGATCCCGAAAAACGATACATGGATCCCACATACTTATAACCAATAATTAAGATAACTAATGATAATAACAGTTGCTTTTTCACCTTTAAAAGCCAATAAATAAAGAATAAAACGTTTAAAAAAATGAGTAGCGGCACACCCAGACTTAAGACTGATAAAAACGCAAAGCTTTTTGGAGATAAGTAGGGTAAAATGTAGGATAGTAATAAGAGTAAGGCTGCCAAAGAATTGACAATGAAGATAATTTTATCAAAAAAGTGAAGTCGCTTCATGCATTACTGATCTTTCCCTGCTTTAAATAAGAACTGTTTCTCTTCTTCTGTTAAACTCTCATACCCACTCTTACTGATCTTATCTAGAATAACATCGATTTGTTTTTGCTTATTAAATTCTTTAAACTCTTCTTTTTTATGCCCTGCAAAACTATTCTTTCCTTTTTTCTTATGAACGGTTTTTAAATTGCTTTTAGGTTTAAAAAGACTCATAAAACTATCCATTAATCGCTCAAAACCAGCCCCTATATCTTTGCCTTTTTGTAATTGTGCCGCATAAATATAGCCTAATAAAGCACCTCCTAAATGTGCTATATGTCCACCTTGGTTACCTCCCATTAGTCCTAATAAATCAAGAGCTATAAGAAGCATTCCAATGTATTTCCACTTTACATTAAACGTAAATATTCGTATTTCCGTATTAGCTAAGTATACAGCAATAAAAATTAATAATGCCCTCACACCTGCTGATGCACCAACTAAATAACTAGTTATGAAATATTTGGCAGGAAGCATGTTATAAATTAATAAATATGCCAGTCCTCCAAAAATGATTCCTAGAAAGTAAATATTCAGGATCATCTTCACTCTGAAGAGATTTAATAGCACTCTTGAAATCAGGTACAAGAACAACATATTAAATAAAAAATGGAAAAGTCCATAATGCGCAAAACCATAAGTGATCAATGTCCATGGTTTTACTATAAATTGAGAAAGATCACTTGGTAGTTCTAAGTAGTATAAGGCTCTTGAGTATTTAAAAAGCTTAGACATTAAGAACGCTACAATAAAGATCACCGAATTTACGGCAATGATCTTACCAAAAACATTCAGGGTATTGAACTTATATTTTAAATCTTGAAACGTACTCATAACTAGTTCCAACGGTATTTATCCATACTGTTCTTTCGCCAAAATAAATATATTATGGCTCCTGTAATTGCTCCTCCAACGTGAGCAACATATCCCGTATTGTCATTTCCTAATAGAGGTGTTCCTGTAAAAAGAGCAGCTATAAGATCTGACCCAATGATACCAACTACTAAATACTTAACTTTCAATCGTATAGGAGGAAATAGCAAGTAAATGTCTTTATTAGGGAACATTAAGCCGAAAACAGCCAAAACTCCCATTATTGCTCCAGATGCACCAACAGAAGATTTATTGTAGGCTATTAAAAGGTTTTTAATTGAGTTTTGGTCTAATATCGTCTCCCAACCAGTATTATACATTCCTTTCTTTATTAATTGAATTACCTCTGAACTATTATATCCACTATCAATTAATTTATTGATAATTATTGTGAATTGAGCATAGTCCACAATGAAGGTTAGTAATGCTGCACCCAAGCCTGCCGAAAAATACAAAAACACAAATCTCTTAGTTCCCAATAACATTTCAACATTAACACCAATAAAAAAAAGCATTAACATATTAAAAAGTAAATGGGTTTGGTCACCATGCATAAACATATGGGTTACAATTTGCCAAGGCTGAAACATATCATTCTTTGGGAAATATAGTGCAAACCACTCATAAAATAATTGCCCATTCCCTATGGATAGTGTGCCAATGAACATGACAACATTTATAATAATCAAGTGCTTTACTGCATCTGTAATTCCTAATCTCATACCTTACTTACATAAATTTTTTTTCAATATCATCTACTCCTAACGTAATAAATGTCGTTTTATTCGTTGGCGACAACGATGGGTCTTTACAGGCAAACAAACTATCTAATAAATGCTGTTGCTCTTCTAGAGTTAATACCTGTCCCGTTTTAATAGATAAACTTTTTGCCATAGATTTGGCTAAAAGGTCTGCTGGACTAAAATTCTGATCCGGAACATCGTGTTCCACATCACTTATCAGTTGTTCTAATACCATGCTCACTTCACTATCCGTAACCCCTACAGGAACTCCTGTAATTTCGAGCTCATCCTCTTTAATGTCAGAAAACACAAAACCTGTATGTTCTAATTCAGACTGCATTTGCTTAACGATGGCTAATTCTTGTGTTGAAAAGCTAAGCTTTAAAGGAAACAATAGCTGTTGCGAAGTTGCTTCTTTAAGCGTTAGGTGTTTTAGGAAGCTTTCATATAACACACGTTGATGTGCGCGACTCTGATCTACTACCAGCATTCCCGATTTGAGCGTACTTACAATATACTTTTGTTGTAATTGGAATGATATTCTAGATGTAGCGACATCCTTTTCACCTTCAGAGAACAAACGAGAGGTGACCTCATCACTTTCAAAAGACACTTCACTGAAATCTTGCTGTAGTTCATCTGTATCTGATTTTAAATTGGTATACAAACTTTCCCATTGAGAAGGGGCTGCAGTCGATTTATGGTGTTGTGTTGTGTGCCTAGTAGCGGCTTCCCCCGATTCTTCTTTAAAAGGGTTAAACGTTCTGTCTACTTCAATAGTTGGTGTGACAGCAGTTTTATCTTTATAGTTATAGGGCGTGTCTAAGCTTGTACTACTCTCAAAATCTAAAACAGGTGCTATATTGAATTGTCCCAAACTGTGTTTCACTGCCGATCTAATGATCGCATATAAGGTATGTTCATCATCAAACTTTATCTCTGTTTTTGTCGGATGAATATTGATATCTATGGTCTTTGGATCCACTTCTAGCTTTAAAAAATAACTGGGATGGTAGCCATCTTTTAATAACCCTTCAAAAGCTGAGTTTATCGCATGATTTAAGTATGGGCTTTTAATAAAGCGTTCATTCACAAAGAAGAACTGTTCCGATTTTGTCTTTCTGGAGTATTCTGGCTTTCCTACAAAACCTGATATGGTTAGTACTTCTGTTTCTTCCTCTACCGGAACCAGTTTCTCGTTGGTTTTAGCACCAAAAATATTGACAATACGCTGTCTGGCATTGGATTTTGGGAGGCTAAACAACTCGCTCCCATTATGATAAAAAGTAAATGTGATATCAGCATGTGATAGCGCAACACGATGAAACTCATCAACAATATGTCGCTGTTCTACATTGTTAGATTTTAAGAAATTACGTCTGGCAGGGATATTAAAAAATAGGTTTTTAACCGCCACTGAAGTGCCTTTTGGTGTCACTATAGCATCTTGAGATTTTACTTTACTGCCTTCAATTATAATGCTTGTTCCCAGTTCTTCATCAGCAGACTTAGTCTTTAATTCCACATGAGCAATCGCTGCAATACTTGCTAGTGCTTCTCCTCTAAACCCTTTTGTATCTAACTGAAACAAGTCATCAGCAGATGTAATTTTAGATGTTGCATGACGTTCAAAGCTTAACCGTGCATCGGTAGGACTCATCCCCTTACCGTCGTCTATAACCTGAATAAGCGTCTTACCAGCATCTTTAACAATAAGCTTGATCTCAGAAGCTCCGGCATCGATTGCATTTTCTAATAACTCTTTGACTACTGAAGCAGGACGTTGAACAACTTCACCTGCTGCAATCTGATTGGCTACATGGTCAGGTAGTAATTGAATAATATCAGCCATTAACTAGAGGGAAAGAAGATAGACAAATCAAACTCAATGAGTATCAAAAATATTAGGATTAAAGCAGCTACGATGATTAACACACGTCTGTTGGAATTACTATCATGGTTGTATTTGTAATCATCCATAGCGGCATTAAATTTTCCCTTGAGTCCTTTAGGTGGTCCTACAGTAGTTCTAAATTCATCAAACTTATGCTTCACTTCATAGGGGTTACCTTCCCCTTTATAATATCGAGGTGTATAACTATACCTCTTATTTTTCTTTAGCTTGAAAAGTCCCATATCCTATCTAATTATTCATAACTCTTTAAGATGTACATCAGCAACAACATCACAATTAGCATTAATAACAATCTGGGTAATGTAGCGTACAATCTGCCTCTGTTTTTTGAGGACTCTCGTGTATGTCTCCACTTGGTTTCAAAATCATCATCAAGAGAGGTATCTTTACCATCTTGAAAACGAGGCTTGTAATTAAAACGTTTATGCTTTCGTTGCTTAAACAAAACTCTACTTTAAGATTAGACTTTGCTCTATCTCAAATGTACTTAAATTACAAGGAACTCTTGCCTTGCAACTCCTAAAAATTGTTAACAAAAAGTTTGCCAAATCACCATATGGCAGTTCTATAAAAAGAAAAAATATAGTTATAGCGATCTTAGGTGAGCCATTTTAATAGCTGCAATGGCAGCTTCTACACCTTTATTTCCATGCTTGCCACCAGATCTGTCAATTGCTTGTTGCATGGTATTATCTGTAAGGACACAGAAAACAACCGGAGTATCGTGCATGACATTAAGATCTTTTATACCCTGTGACACGGCTTCACAGACAAAATCGAAATGCTTGGTCTCTCCTTGTATGACAGAACCTACTGCTATTATGGCATCAAATCCTTTGGTTTGCATTCGTTTGCAGCCATAGATAAGCTCATAACTCCCAGGGACATCCCATCGGACGATATTTTCAGAAGTAGCCCCACAATCTATTAGCGCTTCAACAGCACCTTTATATAGCCCTTCTGTTATGGTATCATTCCATTCAGAAACAACAATCCCAAACCGATACTCACTCGCGTTTGGGATTTTAGATTTATCGTAATCGGATAAATTATGATTAACCGTAGCCATAATTTATAGACTTGCTTCTGCCTTTCCTATAAGTACATCTACCTGAGCTGCCTCTGTAGACTTAGAAAATTCAGTTTTTATACGTTTCAAATAAGTAAGTGCCTTTGTATTGTCGCCTGTGCTCATTAACACTCTAGCTGCTTTAAGCAGATACATTGGTGTTGTAAAGTCATTTGCATTAGCTTTTATAGCTTTCTCATAATACTCGATAGCATCAGACGGTTGATTTAATTGAATAAAAGCATCACCTATACCTCCTTTTGCAATAGCAGATAACATTTTGTCATCACTTTTAAATTCACTTAAATACTCGATAGCATTCTGGTAATCGTTCATATTTAAGTAAGCCATACCAGCGTAATAACGTGCCATATTTCCTGCAGGTGTACCTCCATACTCACTGATGATATCTAACATACCATACTTACCTTCACCACCATTTAATGACAAATTGAAAAGAGAATCCTTTTCAACACTATTTAATGCTTCATCAAAATATTTCTGAGCTGTATACATTTCATTCATTGCGTCTTTTGCATTTGGCTCAGCGATATATTTATTATATCCCATATAACCTAGCACTACTACAGCAATTCCAGCTATAACACCAAAAATGATGTTTTGGTTTTTCACAACCCATTCCTCGGTCTTAGAAGCTTTCTCATCTAGGGTGTTAAATACCTCAGCTGTTGTTGAGTTTTCCTCAATAGCTTCAACCTTTTCCTTCTTCGTTTTAGGTTTGTATCCTCTTTTCTTATACGTTGCCATACGTTTTCAATTTGTGCCCGCAAAAATAAAATTTTTATTGGTAATTAAAAGGGTATTTATTTGTTATTTTTGGATAATTTGCGCAAGATTTCACGATTTGGGCACTCATTTAAATTAAGTTTTCAGGTCAGTTTTTATGATTCTTAACACCCTATCCTTAATTAATTACAAAAATTTTGAAAGTCAGGTTTTCGAATTTGACACCAAGATTAACTGCTTTGTTGGGGCTAATGGTATCGGGAAAACTAATGTTTTAGATGCTATCTATCACCTCGCTTTCGGCAAAAGTTACTTTAATCCTATAGCATTGCAGAACATAAAGCATGGGGAAGATTTCTTTGTCGTTGACGGCAGCTTTACTAAGAGTGATCGCACTGAAAAAATCATAGTCTCTCTAAAACGCGGACAAAAAAAAGTTATCAAACGTAATGGTAAAGCCTATGAAAAATTTAGTGAGCACATTGGTTTTATACCGTTAGTCATTATATCACCCGCTGACCGTGATCTCATTATAGAAGGAAGTGATATCCGCAGAAAATTCATTGACAGTGTTATTTCACAAAGTGATAAACAATACTTGAGTGACCTTATTAACTATAATAAGGTGTTATCACAACGCAATGCCCTACTCAAGTATTTTGCTCTAAATAATACATTTAATGCTGAAACATTAGGGGTTTACAATCAACAATTACAAATGTACGGTAAGCCTATTTTTGAAAAACGCGATGCTTTTTTACAAACGTTTATCCCTATTTTCAAAAAACGCTATTCAGTAATAAGCGATGACAAAGAAGATGTTCACATCAATTACAAAAGTGACTTATTTAATGATAGTCTCGATAAGCTTTTTGAACAGCATCTTAATAAAGACAAAGCATTACAATATACCAGTGTTGGGATTCATAAAGATGATCTAAATTTTATGATTGGTGGATTCCCTGTCAAAAAATTTGGCAGTCAAGGGCAGCAAAAATCCTTCTTAGTAGCTTTAAAATTAGCTCAGTTTGATTTTATTAAAGCTCAAAGTGGTGTTCACCCAATCTTATTGCTAGATGATGTTTTTGATAAACTTGATGAAAATCGTGTAGCTCAAATTATAACTCTGGTCGATGATGAAAATTTTGGACAGTTATTTATTAGTGACACCCATCCGGAACGTACAGAGTCTGTTATAAAACAAATTCATCAATCCTATAAAATATTTAAGCTATGAGAAAGTGTTGCACTATTTTAATCTTATGTCTTCTGGTAGCTGGTTGTACTAAAGACCCTAATGTTTTAGTGCCGCATGTAAGTGGGTATTGGGAGATACAAGAGGTAACCTTAGCTTCCGGAGAGAAGAAAGTTTATCAATTTAATCAAACAATTGATTATATTATAATTGATAGTAGTTTGAATGGGTTTCGGAAAAAGTTAAAGCCAGGATTTAACAATACCTATACTACCTCTAAAGATGTTGAGACTATTGAAGCACGAATTGAAAATGACAGTTTAAACCTATATTACAAAACCCTTTATGCAACATGGAAAGAAACTGTTCTTAACGCTGATGAAGGCAACCTTACTATTATTAACCAAAATAAAGACGTATACTTATACAAGCGATACCAATCGCTAACCCTAGACATTGAAGAGTAGACCATGGCAAAACGCAATAATGAACATAGTCCCATTGAAGATATTTTAAAGGAGTTTGTAGAAACAAACAACCTTCAAGGCGGCTTGGATAAGGTTAATGTAAGAGAGGCATGGAGTAATCTTATGGGTAATGGCGTCAACAATTACACTACTGCTATAGAATTAAAGCATGAGACGTTGTATGTGCAACTTAGTTCGAGTGTACTTAGAGAAGAACTGGGTTATGGTAAAGAGAAGATTATCACAATGCTTAATGAGGCTATAGGTAAAGAGCTGATTAAGAAGTTAGTGCTTCGCTAGGTTTTTAGTATCTCTTTCTTAAAAATATAATAAAAAACGCAACCATTTCTGGTTGCGTTTCTATATATTAACTTAATATCTTTCTTTTTTAGAATTGCTCTCTACCTGAGAAGTGGAATGCACCTTCAATAGCAGCGTTTTCGTCACTATCACTACCATGCACTGCATTTTCACCAATAGATGCTGCATATAATTTACGGATTGTTCCCTCAGCAGCTTCAGCAGGATTTGTAGCACCAATTAAAGTTCTAAAATCTTCAACAGCATTGTCTTTTTCTAGTATAGCTGCTACAATAGGACCTCTGGTCATATATTCTACTAACTCACCAAAAAATGGACGTTCTTTATGAATTGCATAAAACGTTTCAGCATCTGCTTTAGTCATCTGCGTTAATTTCATTGCAACGATTCTGAATCCTGAAGCAGTAATTTTTTCTATAATTGCGCCAATGTGTCCTTTTTCAACAGCATCTGGCTTAAGCATTGTAAATGTTCTATTAGTTGCCATATTATTTTTTTAATGTCGTGCAAAAGTAATGCATTTCTTTAATAAATCAACCTTAGTAGATATTAAAAAATTGTATCTTCGTACGCCATGACAAAAGACAATATTTCAGCTGTAAAAACACTATTAGAGACACCCAAAGCTTGTGTCATAGTACCTCATAAAAATCCTGATGGTGATGCTATAGGCTCCACATTAGGGTTATACCATTATTTAAAATTATTAAATCATGATGCTAAAGTTATAGCGCCTAATGACTATCCGGACTTTTTAAAGTGGATGCCTAATGAGGATAGTGTTTTGAAATTTGAAAGCCAGCAAGAGGAATCTGAGGAATTGATAAACAATGCTGATGTTATTTTTACACTCGACTTTAATTCGTTGGCGCGCACCGGAGATATGGAACCCCACTTAGAAGCATCTGATGGTATCAAAATAATGATAGATCATCATCAGCAACCTGATGATTATGCCACTTACATGTATTCTGATGCCAGTATGTCTTCAACCTCTGAAATGGTATATAATTTTATAGAGATGCTTGGAGATCTGGATAAGGTCAATGCTGATATAGCTACCTGTTTATATGTTGGCATTATGACGGACACCGGTTCGTTCCGTTTTCCAGGAACAACCAGTAGAACACATCGGGTTGTTGCCGACCTAATTGATATGGGAGCTAATAATTCTGATATTCATAATCAAGTATATGACAGAAACCGATATTCTAGACTACAGCTTTTAGGTAAAGCACTTCAAAATTTGAAACTTATCCCAGAATACAGAACAGCATATATCACTCTATCACAATCTGAATTGGACGAGTTCGATTTCAAGAAAGGAGATACTGAAGGTGTTGTGAACTATGCATTATCTATTGATAATATCGTCCTAGCTGCAATATTTATTGAAAATACTCAAGAACAGATTATAAAGATTTCTTTAAGGAGTAAAGGGAGTTTCTCAGTTAATGAGTTTTCTAGAGCTCATTTTAATGGTGGTGGACATACTAATGCCGCCGGAGGAAGAACTGAAATGACTTTAGAGGAGACCGTTGATAAATTTATTAGTATATTACCCCAATATAAACAAGACCTCAGCTTATGAAAAACGTATATATCGTTATACTTATGGTAATAAGTTTAGTAAGTTGCAAATCTCCTGAAGCCCGTCGCCCTGAATCTATAAAATCGGGGTCGTTTATAAAAGCTTCTGCCGAACGCAATAAAAAACTAAACGAGGCTGAATACGCCCAAATCCAAACCATTATAACTAAAAATCCGGAGATTGATTATCTCACTTCAGAAAACGGCTTTTGGTACTATTATAGAAGTCGGGTTGATCAGGATACCATTAAACCTCAGTTCGGAGACCTTGTCAATTTTGATTATAACGTCACAGATTTAAATGGCAACACTATTTATTCGAAAGCGCAAATAGGCAATCAAAATTATGTGATGGAAAAGGAAGAACTTTTTACAGGGCTGCGTGAAGGCTTAAAGTTAATGAAACCGTCTGAAAAAGTCACTTTTATTTTTCCTTCTCAAGTGGCCTATGGCTACTATGGCGATGATAACAAAATTGGCACTAATATTCCTTTAATTTGTGAAGTAACCCTAAATACTATAACCCAAAATAACAATGATTAAAAAAACATTTACATCTGCACTTATTCTGCTACTCTTTGTAGCCATGTCTTGTAAAGAACGCTATCCAGATTTAGAAGATGGCTTATATGCTGAGTTTGTAACCAATAAAGATACCATGGTTGCAAAATTATTTTACAAAGATGTTCCTGTAACGGTGGCAAATTTTGTAGCCTTAGCTGAAGGAGACCATCCATTAGTTAAAGATGAATTTAAAGGTAAAAAATATTATAACGGAATTATCTTCCATCGAGTAATGAATAATTTCATGATACAGGGAGGAGATCCAACAGGTACAGGCAGTGGTGACCCCGGATATAAGTTTGAAGATGAATTTAGACCGAATTTAAAGCATGACAAGCCTGGTATTTTATCTATGGCTAATTCTGGGCCTGCAACTAACGGTAGTCAATTCTTTATCACAGAAAAGCCTACACCTTGGTTAGATGCTTTTCAGCCCGATGGCAGCTTAAAGCAATGTAGTACTCAACCTGGTGGTAGTTGTCATACTGTATTTGGAGAATTAGTAAGTGGTTTAGATGTACAGGATGCTATTTCTAATGTTCAATTAGCGCCTGGTACAACAAAACCTGCAGAGGATGTTGTTATTCTAGAATTAAATATCATACGAAAAGGTACCGATGCCAAGAACTTTAAAGCTGCAAAAGTTTTTAATGAAGAGCTTCCTAAAATTGCAGATCGTATGGAAGATGCTAAAAAAGAAGCCAAACGTTTAGCAGATGAAGCTCGTAAAGAGGAAGAGCGAAAAGTTCAGGATGCTAAGAATGAATTCCTTAAAAAGAATGAAGAAATTGAAGGGAGACGTAAAGAGTTCCCTACCGGATTGGCAATGATCTACACGCACGAAGGTGACGGTGTAAAACCAAATTCTAGTCAGCGTGTTAAAATTGATTGTGCTGGTTATTTTGAAAGTGGTGAATTGTTCTGGACCACATGGAAAGAGGTAGCAGAAAAGAATGAAAAATATGATAAAGCTCAGGATGATGCAGGTTACTATGCCCCTTTTACTATGCCATATAATGAGCAAGCAACTTTGGTTGCCGGATTTAGAGAGGCCATGCTAAACATGAAGATTGGAGATAAAGCACGTGTGTTTATTCCACATTATTTAGGTTATGGAGAAACAGGAAGAGCACCTTTAATCCCACCTAGGACCAACCTTGTTTTCGATATCGAGCTTGTAGACATTGACAATGGTCAATAAGACAACATATTATACATCATAAAAAAAGCAGCTTTTCAGCTGCTTTTTTTATTGTTAGTTTTTTGGTATCTCCTTTAAGATCTCTAGTACAAACTTCCAATACTTTTGTACTGAAGATATTTGAGCACGTTCATCAGGTGAATGTGCACCTTTAATATTCGGTCCAAAACTTATCATGTCCATATTAGGGTAATTAGTTCCTAAGATGCCACATTCTAGTCCAGCATGGCATGCAGCAACATGAGGCTCTTCGTTGTTCAGTTTCTTGTATAAATTGACCATCACTTTCAATATGGCAGAATCCATATTTGGTGTCCATCCCGGATAATCGCCAGAGAACTCTATTTCACAACCCATAAGTTCAAAGGTTGCTCTTAGAGCGCTTGCCAAATCATACTTAGAACTTTCAACAGAAGATCTCGTTAAACATCCCACTTTAATATGCCCTTCTTTTACGATGACTCGTGCAATATTATTAGACGTTTCTACCAAATCAGGAATATCAGCACTCATTCTATATACACCATTACAAGCAGCATATAGTGCCTTTGTCAATCCTTCTTGTACACCTAAATCCATAACTTTTTTTGGACATTCGGTAGATTCTACCGTAATATCCAATTCAGGTTCCATAGTTTTTAGTTCCTTCTTAATACTGTCAATTTGAGTAGCTATCTCTACTTCAAAAGCTTCAACACTTACTTTATCGATAGCAATGATGGCTTTACTTTCTCTAGGAATGGCATTCCTTAAACTACCCCCATCAATCTCATTGATCTGCAATCCATAACTAGTAAAACCGTCAAATAGCAAACGGTTCATAATTTTATTCGCATTTCCTAGCCCCTTATGGATATCCATACCTGAGTGCCCCCCTTGAAGGCCTTTCACATTAATTACAAAACCTACTTTACCATCAGAGACTCTGACTTCCTCATAAGAACGTGTCGCTGTAACATCCACACCACCAGCACACCCTACTCCAATTTCATCATCTTCTTCGGTGTCTAAATTCAGTAAAATATCACCATCTAGCAATCCTCCTTTTAAGCCCATTGCACCTGTCATTCCGGTTTCTTCATCGATCGTAAATAATGCTTCAATGGCAGGATGAGCAATCGTTGTGCTTTCTAGTACTGCCATAATAGTAGCAACACCCAAACCGTTGTCGGCACCCAATGTGGTTCCTTTGGCTTTTACCCAATCGCCATCTATAAACATCTCTATACCTTGAGTGTCGAAATCAAAATTAGTATCGTTATTCTTCTGATGCACCATATCTAAATGAGACTGCATCACTACAGTTTTTCGGTCTTCCATACCGGGAGTTGCTGGCTTCTTTATGATCACATTACCGACCTCGTCAATACGGGTCTCTAGGTTTAGTTTTTCACCAAAACCCTTCATAAATGCGATAACACGCTCTTCTTTTTTTGAAGCTCTGGGTACAGCATTTAGATCTGCAAAATGGTTCCACAGCACTTGCGGTTCTAACTGTCTTATATCTGATGTCATTGATTTATTTTTTAAGAATCACAAAGGTAGTTAAACCCTTAGCTTATATAAAACTATTTTCTATTTTTGAGTATGAAGAAATACAAAAAATGGATCATTGCCTTTTCATTTGTTATAGTATACGCTATCATCTCTTTACTTAAATTATTCCCCGAATTTGTAGAGCAATACTACAGTAATGGTCTGTACATTGTTATTTCTAAAATGATGCGTTTTGCCTTTGGGTGGCTACCCTTTTCTGTGGGTGATATTTTATATACCATAGCTACAATCTATATGCTAAGATGGTTGTTTTTAAATCGTGGACGATTACTTAAAGACACTAAAAATTGGTTATTAGATATACTATCTGCTTTTTCTATAGCTTATTTGGCTTTTCATGTGTTATGGGCTTTTAACTATTACAGAATGCCTTTATATCAATCATTAGGATTAGAGCGTGATTATTCTACTGAAGCTCTAGAAAGTGTAACAGAAATGCTCATTAGCAAGGCCAATGCAGCTCATCTTAGAATTATTGATAATGATACTTTAAAAGTTGAACTCCCCTATTCTAAGTCTGAAATCAAACAAATGGTCCCGGAAGGCTATAACAATCTTAAATCTGAATTTCCAAGTTTAAATTATTCTCCATGTAGCATTAAAACGTCATTGTATAGTACACCACTAACCTATATGGGGTTTTCGGGATATCTTAACCCGTTTACTAATGAAGCGCAAGTTGATGGGTTGATCCCTAAATTCAAATTTCCAACAACAGCTGCTCATGAAGCTGCACATCAATTGGGTTATGCTGCAGAAAATGAAGCCAATTTTATTGGATGTCTAGCTTCTATTAACCATGACGATGAGTATTTTCAATATTCCGGATATGCTTTTGCGCTTAGGTATTGTCTTTTTGATCTCTATCGAAGAAATCCGGAAGCTTACAAGCGTTTAGTTCCTGAAATAAATAAAGGAATCCTAAAAAATTATCAGGAGGTCAATGATTTTTGGTCTAGTTACGAAAACCCATTTGAAGCTGTTTTTGAAACTACTTACGATAACTTCCTTAAGGCTAATAACCAACAAAAGGGAATGAAAACTTACAGTTATGTCGTCGCTCTTTTTGTAAATTATTTCAAGGCATAAAATTCATAAAATAAAGTTATGAAATCAATATCCTTAGAAAGATGGTTCTCGGAAATAAATAAAAAAAGCGAGCAAATGCTCGCTTTAATATTATTCTATAACATTGGCGCCTTCAGGCATTGCAAATAATGCAGCATCGGGTGCTACCTCAGTTACTTTTAAATCTGAAAACTCCACAGTATTACGTTTTGTTGTTGGTTTGTTATTTTCATAATTATACCAATCAATACTCTTAGGTAATTGTAATCCATTAACATCTACCCAATTATTATATCTTATAAAATGAAAGTCTTTACTCTTTTCATTCTTTCCAAAGGTTACAGTATACCCTAACCACTCCATTTTGTGAGTATCCGGGTTGTAGTAAATAATATATTGGTCATCCGGAGAAGCTCCGATACCAGCCTCATAAGAAATTAAAACTCCTGGATAACTGGTGCCTTCGATCTCAATAGGTTCTACATCTTCATAAATGATCCCATTATCAGCTACAATAAAAGGCATTGCATAGAAATACATCATTAAACCTTTGTAGAATTTGGCATTTCCTTTGTATTCGTTGTCGTCTTTTTCATTAACCCACAATGTACGGCCGTCATAGCCTATAGTATAGTTAGGCGCGTCGATAACCTCAGCTCTAGTTCTTAAGTTAGTTGTAGTTGTTTCTTTACCATTAGGCCTTGTCATGCTAAATGATAAAGTCTGCATCTTATTCCATTGGTCTACACCTCCATGCGCTTCAAAAACTTTAGTTATAGTTTCCGGGTACACACTTGTTGTAATTTCTCCTTCTTCTTCAGAATAGTCTACTGTTGGTGTTGCTTTATTGTCTTTACAAGACATCATAAAAGCAGTTAATACAAATAATAGTAAATAATTTTTCATGTTATGGTTATTAGTTTAATGCTTTGACGTTCTAGGTTCATCAAAATTACATTAAAACAGTTATTTTTGTTTTAATGAGTAAGCAAATCACCAGTACGCAAAATCCTTTCATAAAAGAACTTGTTCAACTCAAGGAAAAATCAAAAGTAAGAAAGCAGACTTCAACATTCATAATTGAAGGAAAACGAGAGCTTTCACTAGCTATAAAAGGAGGTTATAAAGTTCGAACATTATTATATTATCCAGACTTATTCTCTGAAAGTGAAGCCAAAGCTATTGCTATCTACGGAATTGAGAGTATAGAAATTTCTAAAGCTGTTTTTCAGAAATTAGCACATCGGGATACCACAGAGGGTGTTATTGCAGTAATAAACGCCAAAGATCATAGTCTTAAAAACCTCAAACTAACTTCAAAAAACCCTTTAATCTTAGTTGCCGAGGCTCCTGAAAAACCAGGAAATATAGGTGCTTTATTAAGAACAGCTGATGCTGCTAATGTAGATGCGGTTATTATAGCCAACCCTAAATCTGATCTCTACAATCCTAATATTATAAGATCTAGCGTGGGCTGTATCTTTACAAATGCAATAGCATACGCTAATAGTACCGAAATAATCGCTTACCTAAAAAAATATAGCTTCAATATATTTTGCGCTGCTTTACAGGCTTCTGAAGTATACTATACACAGGATTTCACTGAACCTACTGCCATAGTGGTTGGAACAGAGGCGATAGGGCTTACAGAAGAATGGCTTAATAATTCTACACAAAACATTATTATTCCAATGCAGGGCAGTATTGATTCTATGAATGTCTCTGTAGCGGCAGGAATTCTTATTTTTGAGGCAGTAAGACAAAGGCTAACACCATAAGATGATGACAGCGAGCAGCATTTTTTACATCATAATTACTATTATCATAATAAACTTCATTAAGGATAAAGTTATAGACGCTATTAATGCAAAACATTACAACGATCCTATCCCCCATGAATTAGATGATGTTTATGAGAAGTCCGAATATGAAAAATCACAATCATATAAAGCCACAAACTATAAGTTTGGCGTATGGTCATCGGCATTCTCATTAATATTAACTCTAGCATTTCTTGTATTTGATGGTTTCGAGTATGTAGATAATATTGCAAGAGGAATTACGGATCACCCCATACTCATTGGTCTTTTATTTTTCGGAATAATAATGATTGGCAGTGATATAATTACAACACCTTTTGCCTATTATAAAATATTTGTGATCGAGGAAAAATATGGCTTTAATAAAACTACTAAAACAACATTCTGGTTAGATAAGATGAAAGGGGTTATTATGATGATGCTAATTGGAGGAGGAATTTTAGCCGGGATCATGTGGTTCTATCAATTAACCGCAGAACATTTTTGGCTTTATGCCTGGGGAGTAATCACACTCTTTACTGTTTTTATGAACATGATGTACTCCAAACTTATTGTACCATTATTTAATAAACAGACTCCACTAGAGGAAGGTCCATTAAGAGATAAAATATCTGACTATGCAAGTTCTGTTGGGTTTAGTCTGAAAAAAATTTTTGTAATTGATGGTAGTAAAAGAAGCACAAAAGCTAATGCGTATTTTTCCGGTTTTGGAAGTGAAAAACGTGTGACTCTCTTTGATACACTTATTAATGATTTGGATGAAGATGAAATAGTTGCGGTTCTAGCTCATGAGGTTGGACATTACAAGCGCAATCATATCATCTTTAATCTTATCGCCTCTGTTGTTTTAACAGGGATCACTTTATTTGTCCTGTCTATATTCATTTCCAATCCTTTATTATCGAATGCTATTGGTGTAGAAATACCGAGTTTCCATGTAGGACTTATTGCTTTTGGGTTACTCTATGTTCCTATTTCAGAAATTACCGGATTAGTCATGAATTATGTTTCTCGAAAATTCGAATATCAAGCGGATAACTATGCTAAGACAACATACAGTGCTGAGCCTTTAATTACATCGCTTAAAAAATTGTCAAAAAATAGTCTAAGTAATCTTACTCCTCATAAGGCTTACGTATTTATGCATTATTCGCACCCTACACTGCTACAGCGCATAAGGAATTTAAGAAAGTAGCTCTAGCAGTATCTCAAAAATAAAAACAGCAAAGACTCTGAATAAAAATTCAGAGCCTTTGTAGCAACTAGTAGTTGCCTACCCTACATTTTTCTTTACATAATCGTCTACCTGATCATGTGGAACTTCCTTTACATCAATAAGAAAATCGCCATTAGAACCAGATACAACAATTTTAGATACGTATTGTCCTGGAAAAGAACCATGCACCTTATACGGTGTGGTACCAGAAGCTCTAGGACCGGTCCACCCCATAGCATCAATTTTTAACCCTCCAACAAAATGTGAATCTCTTACTAAATCAAATCCGTAAGAAAAATTTGGAGCATCACCTTCAACTTCAATGATAAATACTCCCGGTGTTCTTAAACCTGTCCATAAATAGGTTGCAGTAGTCTTAGATGCATCCACAGGTTGTTTCATGTAAAATCCCATAATTTTATTTTTTTATTTCACCTACTCTATTTTCGGTTTTTCGGTTACCACCTTTGTTTTGTTGTATAAAATTCCTGATAATCAAACAGATATATATGCGTATATGTCATGTTTATACAAATAGGGTATAAATACTTATATGATAAATTCGATTGCTAAAACTATTGCTCATTAATTTTGTTATTGTTACTTTAGTTTTATGACTGAAGTGGAGATTGAAAAAGAAAATGCAGCAATTACAAAAGCTTACAAAGAACTACTGAAGGTAAGTTATCAGACTTTAAGTAAAGAGGATAAAAAATTAATCCGACATGCTTTTGAGGTCGCTCTTGACGCGCACAAAGACCAGCGTAGAAAATCTGGTGAGGCATACATCTTTCATCCTTTAGCTGTAGCAAAAATTGTAGCTCAAGAAATAGGTTTGGATGCCACTAGTATTGCAGCTGCATTATTACATGATGTTGTTGAGGATAATCCTGATTATACTATAGCAGATATTGAACAGCTTTTTGGAGAAACCGTAGCCAGAATTGTTGATGGTTTAACCAAGATATCGTCGTTAAAAAAAGATATGGATGTATCGCTCCAGGCAGAGAACTTCCGTAAAATGCTTTTAACACTAAATGAAGATGTACGTGTTATCATAATAAAGATAGCAGACCGTTTGCACAATATGCAAACTATGGATTCTATGCGTTCTGACAAGCAGGTTAAAATCGCATCAGAAACCCTATACATTTATGCACCTTTGGCTCATCGTATTGGCTTATATAATATTAAGACAGAGCTTGAAGATCTTGGCCTTAAATACACCGAACCAGAAGTCTACAATGACATCTTAAATAAGATGCAAGAAAGTAAGGAAGAACAGGATGCCTATATCAAATCCTTTTCTAAGGTCATAAAGGATTCTTTAGACAAAGAAGGTCTGAGTTATGAGATTAAAGGCCGACCCAAATCCATTTTCAGTATTCGCAGAAAGATGGTCAAACAAGGTGTCTCTTTTGACGAGGTCTATGATAAATTTGCGGTTAGAATTATCTACAAATCCGATATCGAAAATGAAAAGTTCTTAGCCTGGAAAATCTATTCCGTGGTTACCGATCACTTTACACCAAATCCTATTAGATTACGAGATTGGATCTCATCACCAAAGTCAACTGGTTATGAGGCTTTACATATCACTGTCGTAGGTCCCAAAAGCAGATGGGTAGAAGTTCAAATTCGTAGTGAGCGCATGAATGAAATTGCTGAAAAAGGCTATGCTGCACATTACAAATATAAAAATACCAGCGATAAAGACGATAGTTTAGACTTATGGATTAATAAGCTTCAAGAAGCATTAGAGAGTAATGAGGTAGATGCTGTAGATTTTGTTGAACAGTTTAAACTGAACTTATATTCTAAAGAAATTTTTGTCTTTTCTCCTAAAGGTGATCTCAAATCATTACCTAAAGGTGCTACGCCTTTAGATTTTGCCTTCAGTATTCATACCGAAGTAGGCATGAAAACCCGTGGTGCTAAGGTAAATGGGAAACTTGTGCCTTTAAGTCACGAATTACAAAGTGGAGATCGGGTAGAAATTTTAACTTCAGAAAATGCTAAACCTAATGCTAACTGGTTAGACTATGCAACTACAGCAAGAGCCAGAAGCAAAATAAAATCTTCCTTAAAAGCAGAGAAAAAAGAAATTGCTGAAGAAGGAAAAGAAATATTAAGACGAAAACTGAAGCAACTCAAAGTT
This sequence comes from Winogradskyella sp., assembly GCA_965230605.1. Classification (GTDB taxonomy): domain Bacteria; phylum Bacteroidota; class Bacteroidia; order Flavobacteriales; family Flavobacteriaceae; genus CBDDLD01. The sequence goes on from CBDDLD010000004.1 coordinate 2,283,094, forward strand.
ACTCTCAACGAAAAGTCGGTTAATGAATTGGTGAACTATTTTAAGTTGAGTACATCCTTGGATTTATTTTACCGTGTTGGTATTGGCACAATAGATAATACTATGCTCAAGGCCTATGCTTCTTCGAGAAGTAATGCCTTAATGAGTTACATTAAAAACAGGATTCGTAAACCGGAGGTTTCTAAAGACATTGATAAAGATGAGATTACATCCAAATACGATATGCTTGTGTTTGGTAAGGAAGAAGAGCGTCTTAATTACACGCTAGCGGCTTGTTGTAATCCAATTCCAGGGGATCGCGTTTTTGGATTTCTTACAGTCAATGATGGCATTAAAGTACATAAGAAAAATTGCCCTAATGCATTGAGTTTACAATCTAATTATGCCTATCGAATAATGTCGGCAAAATGGATAGATTCTACACAACAAGAATATACGTCTCAGATTACGCTATCTGGAATAGATAATCTCGGATTAGTAAATGATATAACCAAAGTCATTTCTTCTAATATGCATGTTAATATGAAGAGTATTAGTTTTTCTAGTGACGATGGCGTTTTTACCGGTAAGATAACTGTTGAAGTAAAGAATAAGAACATGCTAAAAAAGCTTATTGATAACCTTAAGAAAATTAATGGTATAGATAAGGTTAGTAGAGTATAAAATTTATGTAAATTTGCACCGATTATGAATGCGAAGACAGAAGAAAGCAACCAGGAAATTGTAAAGCGTGTATTTACTCAATTTCTTGAAGACAATAGCCACAGGAAGACACCTGAGCGCTATGCTATCCTTCAAGAAATTTATGATAGTGAAGAACATTTTGATATAGAATCTTTATATATCAAAATGAAAAATAAAAACTATCGTGTTAGTAGGGCAACATTGTATAACACCATAGAACTTCTCTTAGAATGTAATTTGGTTCGTAAGCATCAATTTGGACAAAATCAGGCACATTACGAAAAGTCCTATTTTGACAAACAGCATGATCATGTCATACTTACAGACACTGGTGAAGTTATAGAATTCTGTGATCCACGTATTCAATCCATTAAGAAAACTATTGAAGAAGTTTTCGATATCCAAATCACAAATCATTCACTTTACTTTTACGGAAATCGAAAGCAAAACGACTAACTAAATTATATAAATGGCAGTAGATTTACTACTTGGTTTACAATGGGGTGATGAAGGCAAGGGAAAAATTGTCGATGTTTTAACCTCTAATTACAACATTATTGCGCGTTTCCAAGGAGGCCCAAACGCAGGACACACATTAGAGTTTGATGGTATAAAGCATGTACTTAGAACCATTCCTTCAGGTATTTTTCATGAAGATTCTATCAACGTTATCGGAAATGGAGTGGTTATAGATCCTGTTGTGTTTGTTAAAGAATTAGAAGGCTTAGACCAATTCGATATTGATTATAAATCAAAGTTAATCATATCCAGAAAAGCACATATTATACTGCCAACACATCGCTTATTAGATGCCGCATCAGAAACAGCAAAAGGAAAAGCTAAAATTGGATCAACCCTTAAAGGTATTGGACCAACATATATGGATAAAACTGGAAGAAACGGTATTAGAATTGGCGATTTAGAAATGGCAGACTGGAAGACAAAATACCGTGCATTAGCTAATAAACACCAGGCCATGATTGACTTCTACAATGTAGATATTCAATATGATCTAGAAGAATTAGAGACCGAATTCTTTGAAGCTGTTAAGATTCTAAAAACACTGCAATTCATAGATTCTGAAGAGTATTTATATCAAGCTCAAAAACAGGGGAAAACCATTTTAGCTGAAGGTGCCCAAGGGTCATTATTAGACATAGACTTTGGTACGTATCCCTTTGTTACGTCATCTAATACAACAGCTGCCGGAGCTTGCACCGGATTAGGCGTATCACCAAATAGAATTGGAGAAGTTTACGGTATTTTTAAAGCCTACACTACACGTGTTGGTTCTGGCCCATTCCCTACAGAATTGTTTGATAAAGTAGGTGAAGATATGGCACGAATTGGCAATGAGTTTGGTGCGGTTACAGGCAGACCAAGACGATGTGGTTGGTTAGATTTAGTTGCCTTAAAGTATGCATGCCAAGTCAATGGTGTAACACAATTAATGATGATGAAAAGCGATGTACTTTCAGGGTTCAAAACCTTAAAGGTTTGTACCGCATATGAATATAAAGGGAACACTATTAAACATCTTCCTTACAACATTGAAGCAGAAAATGTTACACCTGTGTATTCTGAGTTTAATGGCTGGTCTGAAGATTTAACTAAAATGACTGATGTTTCTCAATTACCAAAAGAATTGAATAATTACATTGCATTTTTAGAAGATGAATTAGAAATTCCAATAACTATTGTTTCTGTAGGTCCAGACCGTAAGCAAACGATCATGAGACCCAAAACAGCACAAGAAGTCTAAATACCTTGTGTTAAAAAATATGTTAACTGGCAATAAAGCAAATTTAAACGTGTTATCTTGCTTTTAAAACGTTTTGTTTTGAACACTTACAGATGTATCCTATTTCTACTTGTATGCCTTACGGCATTTACATCTACTGCACAGCAAACAAAACGCATTACCATCGAATATGCTGGAAAAGGGTTTACCGAAGCAGACAGAAATGATGGCGCCATTACGTTCTTAAGAGACAACACACAACAGATTCATTTTGTACACGAAGGTGTAAATATGTGGTGCGACAAGGCCATTTATTACGAAAAAGAAGATTTCATAGAAGCCTTCAGTAATGTAAGAATGCAACAAGGAGATACCATTCATATGACAGCCAAGTATGTTGAGTATAGTGGGAAAACACAACTTGCATTTGCCAGTGGAGATGTTGTATTAAGAGAACCTAAGTCCACACTTACGACAGACACCTTATACTTTGACAGAACTAAACAACAAGCTTATTATGAGACTAAAGGTAAAGTTGTCCGCGATTCTTCGGGTACTATAACAAGTCAGATAGGTAGGTATTATCTAGATGCCCAAAAGTATCAATTTGTCAAAGATGTAAAGTTAGTTAACCCTGAATATGTCTTAGAAACCAATCAATTGGACTTTTACACAGAAACTGGCCATGCCTATATGTATGGACCATCTACAATTACCGGAGAAACTAGTAAAATATATTGTGAAAGAGGGTTTTATAACACAAATAATGACACGGGTTATTTTATAAAAAAATCAAGAATAGACTATGATAATAGGATTGTTGAAGGAGATAGTATGTATTTTAATAGGAATACGAATTTCGCCTCTGCAACAAATAATATAAAAGTTACAGATACCATAAATAATAGTATCGTTAAAGGACACTATGCAGAAGTCTTTAAAGATAAAGACTCCGTTTTTATTACCAAGAGAGCATTGGCTATTACCGTACAAGAAAACGATTCTATTTATATGCACAGCGATACTTTGATGGTCACAGGGCCACCAGAACATCGTATCACTAGGGCATACTATAAAGTTCGGTTATATAAATCTGACCTCGCTGGTAAAGCAGATTCTGTTCATGTGGATCATAAAACAGGGCTTACCCAAATGATTAATTTAGCTAGGTTTAATACTGGTGATGCCTTTTCTGCTAAACGGAAGCCAGTATTGTGGAATTTGGGTAATCAAATGACTGGGGATACCATTCACTTAATCTCTAATGTAAAAACAGAGAAGTTAGACAGCCTCATAGTCTTTAATAATGCATTCCTTGTCAGTAAAGATACATTGAGTAAAAATGGTTATAACCAAATAAAGGGACAACGTTTAATCGGACTCTTTGAGGATAACGAATTATACAATGTAGATATCATTAAGAATGCGGAAGTGATCTACTACTCCCGTAACGGTCAAAACGAACTCGTAGGTATAAACAAATCCAAATCAGGAAATATAAATATTAAGATTACCGACAATACCATTGACGAAATACGATTAATACAGCAAATTGATGGAGACCTCTATCCTGATTCTCAATTCCCTGAAAATGCAAGAAAACTAAGAGGTTTTGATTGGCGAGGTAGTGAACGTCCCACAAGTGTAGAAGATCTATTTAAAAATGATCCGCCTTTAAACTTACCTATTATTAGAGGTCTAGATGATTATGTGCCACAAGAAGAATTTTTTGATGAGGACTTATTGGAACGTGTTGAAAAAGCTAAACCTAAAGCCGACAACAAGCCAAATAAAGCGGCACGTGTTATCCCCAAAGACAGTACTCAAGTAAAAAAGGAAAAAGTACCTAAGCCTCCAAAACTTATACCACCTATTACTAGCGAAAAGAAAAAGTCGAATAACTAATCATGAGCGACGATTTTTTTAAATATCAAGCACAAACCACACCTCACCCTTTAGCCATGGAAGTGGCCTCAGCCAAAGGTTCTTACATTTATGATACGCACGGCAATGCCTATTTAGACTTTGTAGCTGGTGTATCTGCTTGTAGTTTAGGGCATTGTCATCCTAAAGTTGTAAATGCAGTGAGAGAGCAGATAGATAAGTATATGCATGTTATGGTATATGGGGAATATATACAACAGCCTGCTGTGGAACTTACAAAACGTCTTGCCGAGCATTTACCAGAGTCATTACAGACCACTTATCTCACCAATTCCGGAACTGAGGCTATTGAAGGTGCAATAAAATTGGCTAAACGTGCAACTGGCCGAAGTGAAATTATTGCAGCAAAATATGCGTATCATGGTAACACTATGGGAGCGATGAGTGTTATGGGATATGAAGAACGCAAGCAAGGGTATAGACCCCTAATACCAGGAGCCTCATTTATTCGCTTTAACAATATAGAAGATGTGGCATTAATCTCAGATGCAACAGCTGCAGTTTTATTAGAAACCATTCAAGGTGGAGCAGGGTTTATTGAGCCATATGACGATTATTTGACCCAGGTAAAAAGAAAATGTGATGACGTTGGCGCGTTATTAATTTTAGACGAAATACAACCGGGGTTTGGTAGAACTGGTCGCCTTTTCGGTTTTGAAAATTACAATTGCACTCCAGACATCCTAGTCACCGGAAAAGGTTTAGGTGGGGGAATGCCTATTGGCGCTTTTACAGCTTCTGAAGCGCTCATGGCTTTACTAAAAGATCATCCTAAATTAGGCCATATCACTACTTTTGGGGGGCACCCGGTAATTGCTAGTGCAGCTTTAGCTACATTAAAAGAAATTACGGAGTCTGGTCTTATATCCAAGACTCTTGAAAAAGAGAAACTAATAAGGAAGCACCTCAAGCACAAGTACATCAAAGAAATCCGTGGCCGAGGTTTAATGTTAGCAGCAATAATGGAATCTGATGATGTTGTAAATAAAGTCATATTACAGTGTCAAGATGAAGGTTTAATTCTCTTCTGGTTGCTTTTTGAGCCAAAAGCTATCAGAATTACACCTCCGTTAACCATATCAAATGAAGAAATTATTAAAGGTTGTGATATTATTATACGTGTACTAAATACCTTGTAAATTTCTGACAGACAACTTATAAAACCTCAATTCTTGTTGTATGACTTTATGTGTTAATTACTTTGTTAAAAACAATAATGCGTAGGAATCAATCATAAGCGTGTTAGTGCTAAATTTATTTCTGTGAACAATAAACCTGTTTATGGAATATAGTCAAAACGACGACCACAATAACATTTCACTTACTAGATTTGAATCGATGTTAAAAACAAATGACGTTTTGTTTTTCGATTCAAATGAATTCGAAAACATCATCCACTATTATTTAGAAAATGGAAGAATAGCTTTGGCAAAAAAGGCAATCAAAATGGGCTTAGAACAACACCCTACTTCCATAAATTTAAAACTATTTAAGATTGAGATTCTTGTTATAGAAAACAAGTTTAGTGAAGCAGACAATATCCTTAATGAGCTCCACATATTAGAACCCAACAATGAGGAGATCTATATCCAAAAAGCTAATGTCTTATCTAAACAAGACATGCATGAAGAAGCAATTAATGTCTTAAAAGTTGCCTTAGAATTATCATCTTTACCGGAGGATGATTCTGACCTATATGCTCTTATTGGTATGGAATACCTCTTCTTAGATCAGTTTGACAATGCAATAATATATTTCAGAAAATGTTTAGAAGCAGATTTAACGGACTACTCCGCTCTTCACAATATTATTTATTGTTATGATTTTTTAAATAAGAATAAAGAGGCAATTGAGTATTTAAACAGTTACTTAGACCTTAACCCATATTGTGAGGTAGCTTGGCACCAATTGGGCCGTCAATATTTTGCAATAAAAGATTATAAAAAAGCAAATACAGCCTTTGATTTTGCCATTATTTCTGATGATACATTCATTGGTGCTTACCTTGAAAAAGGTAAGGTATTGGAGAAGCAACAAAAATATCATGAAGCTATTGAGCAGTATAAGATAACAATGGCTTTAGATGATCCTACATCTTTTGCTTTATTAAGAATTGGCCATTGTTATGAGAAGTTAGGACACGATGATTTGGCTGTACAGTTTTTTGACAAAACTATAAATGAAGATCCTTTGCTAGATAAAGGATGGATAGCCATCACAAAATATTACACCAAGAAACAAAATTACCAGAAGGCATTGTATTTTATAAATAAAGCTATTAATATAGATAGTGAGAATGTCTTATACTGGAGGTTATATGCACAAATAAATCATCGCTTGAACTTTTTAGAAGAGGCAGAACGTGGCTATAAGCAGAGCTTAGATTTAGGGAACTATGAATTAAATACTTGGCTAAACAGATCAGACATCCTTATTAGCCTGGGTGAATATGAAGCTGCAGTATTCAACTTACTTCAAGCGGTAGAATTCTATCCTGAAAATGCAGAGATTGAGTTCCGTTTATCAGGTTTATATTTCAAGCTTTCTCAAACTGAAAAAGGATCGTACCATTACGGTAACGGAATGCGACTTGACAGTGAATACAGTTTTATAGTAAATGAATTATTTCCTAACCTGTTGAAGAATCCTATTGTTAGTCAGATTATTTCAAAATCATAATAACGCTTCCAACTAAAAAATCCATACCTTTACGCTTCTTATTTTTTATTAATGCATAGAGGGTTTTTAGATTATTTTACTGTTTTATTTAAAGGTATAGCCATGGGAGCAGCAGATGTAGTCCCAGGAGTTTCTGGCGGCACCATCGCCTTCATATCTGGAATTTACGAAGAACTTATTGAGAGTATAGATAATCTCAATTTTGGTGTTTTTAAGCTATGGAAAACTAAAGGTTTCAAAGCGGCATGGACCTCAATTAATGGCAACTTTTTACTAGCATTATTTTCAGGAATTGCTATTAGTATTTTATCATTGGCCAAGGTTATTAAATGGCTTCTTATTAACAAACCCATACTGTTGTGGGCGTTTTTCTTTGGTTTGGTTCTAGCAAGTGTTATATACATTGCGCGGCAAATTAAACAATGGTCCCCGAAACTCATCATTGCTATCATAGTCACATCTGTTTTATCTTATTTTATTACGTTAGCCGAACCTTTTGCTTCACCTGAAAGCCCTATGTATCTGTTATTCTGTGGTTTTATTGCCATTATAGCTATGATTCTTCCGGGAGTCTCTGGAGCATTTATCTTACTAATCTTAGGAGCATACCAAACGGCAATTGATACTGTAGACCACCTCACAGAGGGTATCTCAACAGGAAACTGGGATATGCTCAAGGACGCTATTATAAACTTTTTGTTGTTAGGACTGGGGGCTATTGTCGGTCTTAAAGTATTTTCTAAGGCTTTAAATTGGATGTTTAAACACCAGAAGAGCCTTACCTTAGCTATTTTAACCGGATTCATGATTGGCTCGTTAAATAAAATATGGCCATGGAAAGAGGTGCTAACCACAAGAATAAATTCTGAAGGAATCAAAGTACCTGTATTAGAAAAAAGCATATTGCCTACATCCTACAATGGAGATAATCAACTCGTTTTAGCTATTGTTTTAATGCTAACTGGTTTCATCATAATTATGGTGATGGAGCGTCTTGGAAATGGCAAAAACAAAGCATAAATGAACAGTTCTAGAACACTAAAAGATCGATTTTTCCTAGTCATAAAAGGATTAGCTATGGGAGCTGCTAATAAAGTTCCTGGAGTATCTGGAGGTGTTGTCGCATTTGTTGCCGGTTTTTACGAAGAATTTATCTACTCCTTGCAACGTGTTAATGGTAAAGCATTTAAACTACTACTAGGAGGCAGATTCAAAAGTTTCTATAATTATATCAATGGTGGTTTTATAAGCCTGCTCTTTTTAGGTATGATCATCAGTTATTTTAGTGTATCTCAACTACTCGATTATTTGATCATACACTACGAACTTTATGTTTGGAGTCTTTTCTTTGGAATGATCGTGGGCTCTATCTATTATATTAATAAAGATTTTAAAGATTGGAATAGGCGTACGGTAACAGCTTTGATTATAGGGGCTGCGGTTGGTTTAAGTATTAGTTTTTTAGACCCTGCCAAAGAAAATGACAATCTGTTTTTTGTTTTCTTCTGTGGTATCATAAGTGTTTCCGGGATGACACTTCCTGGATTTTCAGGGTCATTCATCCTCATTATAATTGGGAACTATGTGCTTCTGCTTGTTGATTCTGTAAATGCGCTCTATGATACTATTTTTGATATTTTTAGAGGGGATTTTTCCTTTATAGAAAATGAAGTAAGGATACGTATGCTAAAAGTTCTTGGAGTTTTCACCTTAGGCTCTGTAACTGGTTTAGTGACCTTTTCTCATTTACTTAACTACATATTAAAACACTACAAAAATGTGACTCTGGCAACAATCATTGGTTTTATTATTGGATCACTTGGTGTTGTTTGGCCATGGAAAGAAACTATATATAAAACAGGAAATAATGGTGCTTATATTTTGGATTCCTCTGGAAAACAGATTATTGAGAATTACAGGCGTTATTTCCCCGAATTATCTACAGAAACTTACTTAGCAATTATGTATATTGCTCTTGGAATCCTCATTGTATTAGGATTAGAATGGTATGGCGCAAGAACAAGAAAAATCAAATCCTGAGTTTGGTCTCATTGGAAAAAACATCTCTTATTCATTTTCCAAAGCTTATTTTGCAGAAAAGTTTGAGCAATTAAAATTAGCCCACACTTACGATAATTTTGATATCCAACAAATAGATGAATTTGAGTCCATCATAAAAGAAAACCCTCAATTAATAGGTCTAAACGTAACGATACCCTATAAGGAAGATATTATCTCGCACCTGGACATTCTTAATAAAAAGGCAGATAAAATCGGAGCCGTTAATACTATAAGGGTAACAAAGAATAAAAAACTAATAGGTTATAATACAGACTATTATGGTTTTAAAAAGTCTTTAGAGCCTTTATTACAAAAACATCATAAAAGCGCTTTAATCCTGGGAACCGGTGGAGCTTCTAAAGCGGTGGCATATGCTTTAAAAAAACTACGGATCAAGTACGATTATGTATCCAGAACTCAGAAAGATGAAGCTAAGTTTATGTACTCTGATCTAACAGAAGATATTATTTCATCCTATCTAATTATTATTAATTGTACGCCTATAGGTACGTATCCGAATGTTAATGAATGCCCAGATATTCCTTATGAAGCCATCACTTCAAAGCATATCTTATACGATTTAATATACAATCCGGAGCAAACCAAATTCTTAAGTGTAGGGGATGTAAAAGGGGCGGTTACCTGCAATGGTTTAGAAATGTTAAAGCTTCAAGCAGAGAAAGCTTGGAAAATATGGAATCGGTCTTAATAGAGATGCATTAGGCGTAATCCTTTCTTATTTCAATACTTGTTACTATATTTATTGTTTCATTGGATTAAATAATTGATTAATGATCGAGAATGATAACCTGCAAGAAGCAGATGGAAAGAAAAAACTAGAATTAGAAAACGCCGACACTACCCCAAATCAAAACGCTGAGGGTACTCAATCTAAAGAAAACACTTCTGTAGAAGTTGAAGCTGAATCTAATCTTGAGACCAAAGAAGAAACTCCTGAAAATGATGTTTCTGAGGATACTACGTCTGAAACTGAAGAAACGCATGTAGAAGAAATTGCTGCCTCTAATGCTGAAGATGCTGAAGATGAAGACAATCATCATCGACATAAACTTGAAGATAAAGATTATCATGCCATGAGCATGGAACAATTGGTAGATGAGTTTGAAATGTTACTGAAGCATCAAAAAATTCAGACCATCTCATCCCATGTCAATGAAATAAAGTCTGAATTCAATGTTAAATATAATGCTCTGTTAGAAGAAAAAAAAGATGAGTTTATCAATGATGGCGGTAACCTCATAGATTTCTATTATTCTAACGACACTAAGAAGCGATTTAATTCAGCTTACAAAGATTATAAATCTTCAATAAACACCTATTACAAAGACCGTGAACAAACTTTAAAAAACAATTTAAAGAACCGATTAGATATTATTGAAGAAATTAAAGGGCTTCTTAACGTAGAAGAGAACATAAACACTACTTACAAACACTTTAAGGAACTGCAAGATAAATGGAGAAATGCAGGACCTATACCTAGAGATAAATACAATAATGCTTGGAATACTTATCACCATCATGTAGAGCGGTTTTATGATTTCTTACATCTCAATCGCGATTTACGTGATATGGATTTTAAGCATAATCTAGAACAAAAGCTGAAAATCATAGAGCAAGCTGAAGCTTTAGCTGCAGATGATAACATTAATAGATCATTTAGAGAATTACAGGTATTGCATAAATTATGGAAAGAAGAGCTAGGGCCTGTTGCTAAGGAATATCGTGAAGAGATATGGCAACGATTTAGCAACGCTACTAAAACAATCCATGATAAAAGACAAGCATATTATGCTGACTTAGACAAAGCCTATGAGGCCAATCTTGTCAAAAAAGAAGAGATCATTACTAATATAGAAGCCATCGTAAATGAAAACACAAACTCTCATGGAGAATGGCAAAAGAAGATTAAATCTATAGAAGCTTTACGTCAAGATTTTTTCAATGCTGGTAAAGTCCCTTTAAAAGTTAATGAAGCAACATGGGCAAAATTCAAAGAAGCAGTAAGAAGCTTCAATAGAAAAAAGAACATGTTCTATAAAAATCTCAAGAAAGATCAATATCAAAACTTACAGAAGAAAAGAGATCTTATTAAGGTTGCAGAAGACAATAAAGACAGTGATGACTTTGATACTGTTACTCCTTTAATGAAAAAAATCCAGAGCGACTGGAAAACTATTGGTCATGTTCCCAGAAAAGACAGTGACAAAATATGGAAACGTTTTAAAGCAGCGTGTAATCATTATTTTGATAGACTTCATGCTGAACGCAAAGCAGAAAATCAAGAGTTATACGATGCATACGATAAGAAAGCTAAATTACTAGAAGCCATAAAATCTTTTGAACTAACCGGAGACGATAAAAAAGATATAGAAGCGATAAAGCAAAAAATATCAGAATGGAAATCTGTGGGTGCAGTTCCTAGCAATAAACGATATATCGAAGGCAAGTTTTATAGAGCTGTTGATGCTGCATTTGATAAATTAAAGATGGATAAGGCCAAAGTAGATATGATTAAGTTTGAAAATAAGCTAGAAAGCCTTTCAAAACCAGATGATACTTCTCTATTAGATAATGAACATAACTTTATCCGTAAGAAAATTGATGAGATAAAGTCTGAAATCAATCAATTAGAAAATAACTTGCAATTCTTCTCTAATGTAAAAGAAGACAATCCTGTGGTAAAAGAAGTGCGTAATAATATAGATAAGCACAAAGAACTGTTAACTACTTGGCAAGAAAAATTAAAGAAGCTTAAGGGTATGTACTAAACACAAATCCCATTTGTGGATTACAAATGGGATTCGCCCTAACTAAACTAAATTAACCTTAATTACAACCGCTTAATAATAATTAAGATTCCTACTAAGATTATGAATCTCTGCGGATCCATTTGTTTTATTTACGTACAAAAAATAGCTTTGGATGTCAGAAAAAGTTAAAATGTAGAATATTTTATAAATGTAAGTTCTTAAAGCGATTTTGCTTCTTCCCAGAACACGTCCATTTCTGCAAGCGTCATGTCTTTTAAAGGCTTCTTAAGTGCCTTAGATTTAGCCTCTAAATACTGAAATCGTTTCATGAATTTTTTATTGGTACGCTCTAAAGCATTCTCAGGATTTACTTTTAAAAATCGTGCGTAGTTTATCATAGAAAATAAAACATCTCCAAATTCATTCTCAATAGCATCCAGATTTCCATTTTTTACTTCTAATCGTAATTCGTTGAGTTCCTCCTCTACTTTTTCGAATACTTGCTCCGGAGCTTCCCAATCAAAACCAACCCCTGCAACCTTATCCTGAATCCGATTAGCTTTTACCATAGCAGGTAAACTTTTAGGTACACCTTCTAATACGCTTTTCTTTCCTTCCTTCAACTTTAATTGCTCCCAATTTCGTTTCACATCCTCTTCATCATTAACCTCAACATCACCATATATGTGTGGGTGACGCTCAATCAATTTATCAGAAATACTATCACACACATCAGCGATATCAAAACTATTGGTTTCACTTCCAATTTTTGAATAAAACACAATATGTAATAATACATCTCCCAGCTCTTTCTTTACCTCATCTAAATCATTATCTAAAATGGCATCACCCAATTCATAGACTTCTTCAATGGTCAAATGACGAAGCGATTCCATAGTTTGCTTTTTGTCCCATGGACATTGCTCTCGCAATTCATCCATAATGATTAATAAACGCTCAAAGGCTTTAAGCTGTTTGGTTTTATCAGACATAAATATGTTATTCTTCCTCCTCAGACACTACGTCTAAAGTATGAAGGAGGTCATTTTTTTGAAGAATATTGTACCACTGTACTACTTTTTTTATGTCAGAAGCATACACTCTATCTTCATCATATTCTGGTAGTATCTCAAAAAAGTATTCTTCTAAAGTATCTTTACTATCCTTATGACTTATAGACGTTGGATTATTGTTCTCTTTAGTTCTTATAGATCTAAGGACATCTGGTAATGGTACTTCCTCCGTTAATGTGTATATAGCAATTTCACTTAAGATGCTGATATTACTATGCGCTCCGACAGTGATTCGTTTTTTATCAAGTAATGATTCTACTACTGCACCGGTTCTTGTCTGGGTAACAATTTGATATAATCCTGGTTTACCAGAGATAGATAATATTTTTTCTAAACTCATATAATTTTTTTTAGCGTCTTTTTTTCATAGCAGGAAATTTCATCGGATAATCTATCTTAATTTTTCCTTTAGATATGTTTTGAAGCTTTCCTTTAATTAAACGTTTTTTGAATGATGAAAGTTTGTCTGTAAATAATACACCTTCTATATGATCATACTCATGTTGAATAACTCTGGCAATTAGACCTTCATATTCTTCGACATGCGTATTAAAATCTTCATCCTGATATTGTATTTTTATTCTTGGTTGCCTAAATACATCTTCCCTTACATCAGGAATACTCAAACAACCTTCGTTAAAAGCCCATTCGTCTCCTTCCTCTTCCAATATTTTAGCATTTATGAATGTTTTTTTAAAAGCTTCTAATTCTTTGCGCTCCTCTTCTGTGTAATCTTCATCTTCAGCAAAAGGTGATGTATCTACTAAAAATAAACGTATGGGTAGCCCTATCTGTGGTGCGGCTAAACCTACACCATATGCGCCATACATAGTTTCATACATATTAGCAATTAACTCAGACAGTTTAGGATAATCCTTATCAATATCAGTAGCCTTACGCTTCAAAACAGGATCGCCATAAGCAACTATAGGTAATGTCATTGTTCTTTATTATTTCGGTTGCAAAAATACAATTCTTATCAAGACTTTGAAGCCAAATAACTTTGTAATATTAGAGTTGCACTAATCTCATCTATTAAAGCTTTATTCTGACGTTGTTTTTTCTTTAGACCACTATCAATCATGGTCTGGAATGCCATTTTTGAAGTAAAACGTTCATCAACACGATCAATTGGTATATCTGGAAAGGCGCGTTCTAATTTGGTAATAAACGCCTTTATGTACACTTCACTTTCAGAATCTGTATTATCCATTTGTTTTGGTAAGCCCACAACAAATTGTTCTACATCTTCTCCATGGCAATACTGCTCAATAAAACTAATTAACTCTTCAGTAGCAACTGTAGTGAGCCCTGAAGCAATAATCTGCATTTCATCGGTTACAGCAATTCCGGTACGTTTTGTACCATAGTCTATAGCTAAAATTCTTCCCATATTTTTGCAAAGATAATACAACAAAAAAACTCCTCTTAACAAAGAGGAGTTTTAAAATAATTAGCTATTAATTAGATGTCATGATTGTTGTCTTCCCTCTACAAACAATTCATTAATCTACATACATGTGACCCGTAAATCTTGATAAAGTCACACCATGAAACTTCTAAGTGTTAAGTTTCTATGTAAATGTTCTTAGATTTATTAAAAAGCTATCAATCATCAAAAGAATATTATGTCTAAAAACATTCACTTTACTATTATGACACAGTCATTTATAAAAAGTCACAATTTTTTGCAAAAGGATTTTTCATAATATATTATAGAAGTATCTTTGGGCTAAAATTTATCCATTAATGAAAACATTACAATCTATTATAGAACGTGCTTGGGACGATAGATCCTTACTAAAAGATGAAGAGGTTATAAACAGTATTAGAGAAGTTGTTAATAAGCTTGATGAAGGCTCTTTAAGAGTTGCTGAACCAACCGTAGATGGGTGGCAAGTTAATGAATGGGTAAAGAAAGCTGTGGTATTGTATTTCCCAATTCAAAAAATGGAAACCTTTGAAGTTGGTATTTTTGAGTATCACGATAAAATTCCTTTAAAGACAGGTTATAAAGAAAAAGGTATACGTGTGGTTCCTCATGCCGTTGCCAGACACGGTGCATATGTCTCTAGTGGTGTTATTATGATGCCTAGTTATGTAAATATTGGGGCCTATGTAGATGAAGGTACTATGGTAGACACATGGGCAACTGTTGGAAGTTGTGCACAAATTGGTAAAAATGTTCACTTATCTGGAGGTGTAGGTATTGGAGGTGTTTTAGAGCCTTTACAAGCCGCCCCGGTGATCATTGAAGATAATGCCTTCATAGGATCTAGATGTATTGTAGTTGAAGGTGTCAGAGTAGAGAGCGAAGCAGTATTAGGCGCCAATGTAGTTTTAACAGCTTCAACAAAAATCATTGATGTTACCGGTGATGAGCCTGTAGAGATGAAAGGTATTGTTCCTGCGCGATCAGTAGTGATCCCTGGAAGTTATACAAAAACATTCTCTGCTGGAGAATATAACGTACCTTGTGCTTTAATTATAGGGAAACGCAAAGAAAGTACTAATAAAAAGACGTCTTTAAATGATGCTTTAAGAGAATATGATGTAGCCGTGTAAATGAAAGTTTTAATTATACAACAAAAGATGATAGGTGATGTACTCACCACAAGCATTCTCTTTGAAGCTATAAAGAAAACCTATCCCGAATCGGAATTACATTATGTTATCAACTCTCATACCCTGCCGGTTGTAGAACAGCATCCTTACATAGATAAATTTCAATTTTATACACCAGAAATAGATTCTAGCAAAGTAAAGCTATGGCAATTTGCCAAAAGTTTGAAGAAGGAACGCTATGATGTTATTATTGATGTATACTCCAAGCTATCGAGTAACCTGATTACATTTTTATCTGGTGCCAAGACAAAAATTTCAGTCAATAAAAGTTATACTTCTTTTATTTATGATCATACATACAAACATAAACCAAAGGCAAGTACGAATGCTGGTTTGGCTGTTGAGAACAGACTTCAATTACTAAAGCCTCTCAACATAGATACTTCTGAAACTGTTAAACCCAAGATTTATTTGACTGATGATGAAAAAGAAAACGCTAGACAGATTTTGAGTATAAATGGTGTAAACTTAAATCAACCCGTCTACATGATTGGAGTTTTAGGCAGTAGCCTTAATAAAACATATCCACTGGAGTATATGGCAAATGTATTAGATCATATGGTTATTACTGATGCTGAAAGTCAGATTTTATTTAATTATATTCCAACACAAGAAACTGAAGCTAAGACCATTTATAATTTATGCAAGCCCGAAACCCAATCGAAAATTTTTATCAACCTATTTGGTAAGAGTCTCAGAGGGTTTTTGGGATTGACTTCACATTGTACTGCATTGATAGGGAACGAAGGAGGAGCAACCAATATGGCCAAGGCATTAGACATACCAACCTTTACCATTTTTTCGCCTTGGATTAAAAAAGAAGCGTGGAATATGTTTGACGATGGTAAATTAAATGTGTCTGTACACTTGAAAGATTATGAACCACAGCTTTATAAAGATGTTGATCACCCTAAAGTTCTAAAATCTAATGCGGAAGCCTTGTATAAAAACTTCAAACCAGAATTTTTTATGAGCGATCTAGAAGCGTTTCTTAATCGCTTGAATTAGTTTTTTTTATACCGTAATCCGTCCAAGTTAAATTCTGCTTCTTAGTATTAGCTCTGATAGCCAAATTTCTTTCTAGCGATTCTTTGGTTTTATAACCTCTTGCATGATCAAGGTGCAAACAGATCGCTTTATATCTTATTTGCTTAGTCTTAATTCCATTATTAACTAAGCGTTCGCCAAGTTCCCTGTCTGGCCCACCATATTGCATACGTTCATCATAACCGTTAATGGCTATAAGGTCTGATTTCCATGCGGAAGAATTACAATTATTAAAAGTAGCCCCTGTAGGCGTAACTACATCTAGAAAGTTAGCAAGCTTGTTTTTTGCAGATAGTTTTAATGTATTCTTACTTCCTAATTCACCTTGTGTTTTTAACCATTTTACATCAAAACACTGGTGAGATACAATATCATCCTTATCTATGACCTCACTGATCTTCATTGACAACTTACAATAACCTCCTGATAAAAAATAACCTTCTTCTGCATAATTGGCATGGGTCTCTACAAAGTCTTTTCGAGGGATACAATCACCATCAGTAAATAATATGTATTCATTTGACGCTTTCATGATAGCCTCGTTAAGTATAGTTTGTCTTCTGTAACCCTTATCCTCATGCCATACATGGGTAATATTAACGGGATAGTCTGCTCTAAAGCTATCAATAAGCGCCTTAGTTTCATCTGTTGAACCATCATCAGCTATAAGTACTTCAAAATCGCTATACGTTTGTACACTATAGCCATGTAATACCTTTCTAAGCCAATCGGTTTTATTATAAGTTGCTATGATAACAGATATCTTAGGAAGCTTCATAAATTATTTTTTTATACCAAATTCAGTATAGGTTGATTTATTTTTTTTTGTTTGAGCCCGTATCTGCTTGTTTTTGTTTTCACTTTCTACATTCTTATACGGCCTTTCGTGGTGCAAATGTACACAAATAGCACTATACCTCACTTGTAAAAACTTAATCCCATTATTCACCATACGCTCTCCTACTTCTCTATCTTCTCCACCATATTGCATACGCTCATCAAATCCATTTACATTAATGATATCTGTTTTCCAGCATGATACATTCATGCCATCGAAAGTAGCCTTGGTTGTTGTAAACGTATTGAGAAACCAGGCTTTAAACGAAGAAGCATTCAGCTTATTCATTTTAAAGGTTATGGGTTGTCCCTTCTCAATAAGCCATTCTTTATCAAAGCAATCTTGAGATGTAATTATTTCTGTAGTTATAAGATCTGAGATCGATTTAATAAGCTTGTAATATCCGCCAGATAATCCATAGCCCTTCCTTCTGAGTTTCAAATGTGTTTCAACAAAATCCTTTCGTGGAATACAATCTCCATCAGTAAAGATTAGGTAATCAGATTTAGATGCTGTAATAGCTTTGTTTAATATCTTAGTTTTCTGAAAGCCGTCATCCTCTTGCCATACATGGCTAATCGTTAGGTTACTGATGTTTTGAAACCTTTTGACAACTTCTTCTGTCCTATGGTCAGACCCATCATCTGCAATTATAATTTCTATATCTTTTACAGTTTGTGTGGTATAGCCATACAATACGAGTTCTAACCATTTAGGTTGATTATAGGTACTAATGATAATCGATACACTTGGTGAAGTCATTAATGCAAAAGTAGTATTTTTGTGCTTTGTGAAGTAATTTATGATTCAACTTTCTGGTGTTATAATCACCTTCAATGAAGAGCGTAATATTGAAACGTGCATAAAGTCATTGCTAAATGTGGTGGACGAGATCATTGTAGTGGATTCTTACTCTACAGATAGAACCAAAACCATATGTCAAAGCTATAATGTAACCTTCATTGAGCAGCAATTTCTCGGTTATGTTGAACAAAAGAATTTTGCACTTTCTAAGGCGAATCATAATTATATTGTCTCTCTTGATGGAGATGAATCTTTGTCTGAAGAACTTCAGAACAATATCATAGCCTTAAAAGAAAACTGGAATTATAAAGGCTATGAAAGTAACCGTCTTAATAATTTTTGTGGCCAATGGATCAGGCATTCTGATTGGTATCCTAATAAGAAACTACGTGTATTTGACAGAAGGGAAGCATCATGGAGAGGCATAAATCCACATGACAATGTACAACTCCATGATAAAAATGAAAAGGTCGGTTTTTTGAAAGGAGACATACTGCACATGACTTATCAGAGTTATTCTGAGTTTAATCAAAAAACGGAATACTTCTCTACCATTGCTGCTGAAGCATATTACAAATTGGAAAAAAAAGCCCCTATATGGAAAATCATATGGAATCCAACATGGGCCTTCTTTAAATCCTATATCCTAAGACTAGGGTTCTTAGATGGTTTTAATGGTTTTGTGATTTGCGTTCAAACAGCAAATATCACATTCTTAAAGTATTCAAAGTTGAGAGAGCTATATAAAAGCAAAAACTAACGTTTCTTCTTTCGCCAGAAATAATACTTCTTTTTAAATGCTTCTTTCTTTTTAAAACTCGAAGAAAATTTTTTTGAAAAGAAATACATGCGCTCCTTTACCATGTCATGAGGTTTACTTATAAGCGTTGCATATTCATCACTTATAACATCTAGCATGTAATCTTTTGGTGATAGACGCGCAAAATTATTGAGTCGCTCATCAAGAGATAAGGTTTTAAACTCCATACGGTTTAGGTCTACCAAATAAAAATCATAACCTTCACCATTCTTTTTTATTAAAGTATTACCTGGAGAATGATCCAAAAAATGAATGCCTTTTTCATGAAGCATAAAGGTAAATTGTGTGAATTGCCTTAATATGTTATCATAGTCTTCACATTCAGGCTCATCAATTAAACGTCTTATCGTAAAATCATAATCAAGCTGCTTGCTTATGTAATAACTGCGCCCAAAAGAAAACAATGTTTTGTATTCTAGATAAGCTTCAGGACTTGGTGTATTTATCCCAGATTTTAGTAATCGTTGGGCGTACAAAAATGAACGTTTCGCCTTACTGTCTCTAAAATACCTATACGCAATCTTGTTGACCAAGTTAGGAATCTTAAACGCTTTTATATTGTAAGCAGTCCCGTCTATAGTTATTATTTTTATGACATTTCGATAGCCACTACCAATTAATTCTCCCTCATTCTCAAAATTATTTATCGCCTTTAAAAGGCTTTCTTGAGTGAGTTGAGAATTCTCATGAATACGAATAACTCTAGGCATATGAGGTTTGTATTTGCGGCAAAAATAGACATTTATATGCTGCTGTTCAAATGAGCATATCATTATAAATTAATTAGTTTTGTAGCATTATAAAACAAGCTATGTTTAAACACTACTTAATTACACGCTTTAATCTTAGAAACAAAAACTGGGATGTCACTAAAAATAATGAAGCGCTTTTAACAAGAGATTGGATGACACATCGCCTATGGTTGTTTGAAAACTTTTGTCTGCCTTCAGTTACTAATCAATCAAATAAGGATTTTACATGGTTGATCTATTTTGACATTACAACAGATGATGATTTTAAAACCCAAATACATAGCTTATTAGAACCTCATACATTTATTAAATACTTTTTCGTAGAGGGAATGGAAGCCTATTACCCCTCTATCCAAGAAGCTATTAAAGACGCAAATACCGATTATATCATAACTTCTAGGATAGATAATGACGACTGTATACATAAAGATTATATAACTACTGTTCAAAAGCAATTTAACAGACAAGATTTTGAAGCTGTTGATATTCTTAAAGGATATTCATTACAAATATCTCCCGATATAATGCTCGGTAAAAAAGAACATATTTTTAATCCATTTATCAGCCTTATTGAAAAGAATGAAAATCCAAAAACAGTATGGTATAGCGATCATAATATGTGGAAAAAGGAGTCTAGAATTATTGAAGTAAAACATACACGTTTGTGGATGTCCATTATACATGAACGTAATAAGGTCAATGAATTTGATGGTTATGACAACGTGAGTTGGGAAAATGTAAAACAAGATTTTATTGTTTCGGAAGACATCCAAAGAAAAGTAGATACAGAAATTATCCCCCATAAAAAATGGAGATCTCTAAGTATAAAAAATAAGCTATACGTTAACTATGTGCTTTTAAGTAAGCAGTTAAAAAAGAGTCTTGGCATTTACAAAATGAAATAGATCGTTCTATTTCTTCCCATAGGTAGTTAAAACATCATCCAGTTCCTCATACATTTTTTTTGCAATCACTTCTTTAGTGTGGTTATCTACTAAAAATTGATAGCCATTCTTAATGAACTTCTCTTGCAATGCTTTGTCATTGATTAATGTGCTTACTTTAGTAGCAAAATCCTTGGCATTACCAACTTCTGCAAGAAATCCGGTTTCATTATCTATAACTAACTCTGGAATTCCACCGGCATTAGCAGCCACTACAGGCACTTTACAAGCATAGGACTCTAAGATAACGCCTCCGGCCGGTTCATTATTAGATGTAAAAAGGAACAAGTCAAATTCTGGCAAAATTTCAGGAATATCTGTTCTAAAACCTGCAAATATGATATGGTCCCTGACCCCTTTAGATTCTGCGTAGGCTTTAATCTCATCTTCCATGGTACCAGAACCTACAAGAATATAGGTAGCTTTTAAATCCGTTTTTATAAGCTCACTCACCGTATCTACCCATGTATAATGATCTTTAAATCCTGTGAATGCAGCAATGTTCCCTATGATTTTGTGATCTTCAGGAATATTAAATTCTTTATGAAGTAATCCTGTTTTTTCAGTCTTTTTAAATTTATGTATATCTGTTAATATCCCTACAATTCTAAGTCTGCTATGGTCTTTTACAGCATATTTAAGTTCATCTACAACGGGTTGAGTAATACATAAAATGCGTTTAATGCCTTTATAGTTGTACTTCCATTTTCTAAAAAAGTTAGTATCTACACGCTTAATTAATGTTCTACATAACACTAAAGGAATTTTAAGGCCGTATAATAATGAAGATAATACAGCAATAGTATGAGATTGACTATTGTGTATAAAGACTATATCTGCCTTATTTTTATCAGCAATTTCCTTAAGTGATTTTGCAAACTTGAGATCATATTCAGATTTAAAGTCTAATCCAATAACCTGCATCCCTTTTTCTTTAGCTACATTGTGAACTACAGAATCCTTTGTGCAAACAATCCATTGGTCCTCTACATATCCAAAATCTCTAAATGCCTCATATAAATAGATGATCTTCTGCTCATGACCCCTCCACCCTTTTGATGCTGTTACCTGAATTAATCTCATATGTTATACTGTGCTATGTAAGTTTTTTTTATGTTTTGGAAGACGAATAAGATCTCCCATAATTTTGTTCAATGGCTCTACATAATTTCTAATCATACCTCCTTTATGTATGAAGGTTAGCTCGCCAAAGTACACACGATCTCCTATCTCATATAAATCTACTCTAACAAAAGTAAAACCCTTTGAAAGCTTTATGGCTATATCACGCATCTCATCAAAGGTCACTGGCTTAGGAATATCTTGTTTTAAGTGATTGTTACCAATCTTATCTGGTATTTGCTTCTCCCAATTCATATCATAGTAAGCCTCCTTGATACGGTCACCTTCATAAGTCTTAACATGAATGTAGTGTGGCTCACCATGAAAACACATAAACTTGTAATCGATAATGTGATCACTATCTAGTTGATCTAAATATTTTTCCGCAACAATTCTTGGTGTAATACTTTTATAAATGGTCTCTTTATACTTGTCATAATAATTCGTAGACAAAAATTTCTGCAACTTCTCTTTAGCTTTAGGCCAATCTAAGCTGGACTTATCTTTAACAATAACGTTATACCCAGAACCATGAGTCCCTTTCAGAACAAATTTTTGTGGTAAATTTTCAAAATCAATATCTTCAACCTTATCATATACACCAATCAATTCATTGAGATATTTAGCCCCTATTGTAGACTCTATATGTTCTCTAACTTCATATTTGTCTATGTATTTCTTGTAAGACTCATCATAGTCATAGAGCTTTAACCAATGTATTTTTTCACTAAAATCAGTCGGATTTTCAAGATTTAGGGGTTTCTTGTTTTTTAAGTAATAAGTAGTTTTTAGAAACTCAACGTGTTTGTTAGCTTTGCGCTTATAATATTTAGAAAGCAATTGATAATACTTTCTTACGAAAAAATTCATAAAAATAGTTGATGGTTATTGACTGCAAAAGTATAAATATCTTTGTAACCAATATTTAAATCATGAAAGATATAAAAGCAACCTTAAATGAAGCACTAAATACATTGAAGCTTGGAGGCACTATTGTTTATCCTACAGACACTGTATATGGTATAGGTTGCGATGCCACAAACTACGATGCTGTATCTAAGATTTATAACATAAAGCAACGCGAAGAAAGTAAGGCCTTAATCTGTTTGGTCAGTGACTTTAGGATGCTTAAAGAGTATGTCTCTTTTATTCCTAAAGCCGCTTACGATATCTTAAAATATGCTAATAGGCCCACTACGATTATATATGACAAACCAAAGCATGTTGCAGAGAATCTTATAGCCGATGATAATACACTTGCTATTAGAATTATCAGTAAAGGGTTTGCCCATGAATTAATAAAACTATTAAAGAAACCCATCGTTTCAACATCGGCCAATATTAGCGGTCAACCTACTCCAAAAGCTTTTAAAGAAATTCACTCAGACATTTTAAAAGAAGTAGACTATGTGGTACCTTTGCAAAACGAAAAAAAGAATGCAAAACCATCATCAATTATAAAGTTGAGCAACGATGGCATAGTAAAAATTATTCGATGAATAAATTGCTTTTCGAGGTTTAGTCATTTTGAGCTTTGAAAACGTCCAGATGAATTACAAAGACGCTTTACAACATACTATTTTTAATACCATATCTAAAGCAGCAGAAACACTACAATTAGACAGTTATGTTATTGGTGGTTATGTCAGAGACTTTATACTACAGCGTGAAAATAAGAAAGATATAGATATCGTAGCTGTAGGAAGTGGTATTGCCCTAGCTAAAGAAGTTGCTAAACTTTTGCCCGAGCAACCTAAAGTACAGGTTTTTAAAACGTATGGTACTGCGATGTTACGTCATGGTGATATTGAAATAGAGTTTGTAGGCGCACGTAAGGAATCTTATACCGAAAATAGCAGAAATCCAATTGTAGATGTTGGTACACTTGAAGATGACCAAAACAGAAGGGATTTTACAATTAATGCATTGGCCATAAGCTTAAATAAGACTACATATGGTCAACTGTTAGACCCATTTGGAGGCGTTTCGGACCTTCAAATAAAAATCATAAAGACACCTTTGGACCCTGACATTACCTATAGTGATGACCCACTAAGAATGTTAAGAGCTATACGATTTGCAACTCAGTTAAATTTTGAAATAGAAAAAAAATCACTTGATGCCATTTCAAAAAATAAAGAACGAATTAAAATCATTACCAAAGAGCGAATTACGACAGAACTCCATAAAATTCTTGAAACTGATCAGCCGTCGATAGGTTTTCTTTTACTGGAAAAAACCGGACTCCTAGAGTATATTTTACCAGAGCTTCAAGCACTTAAAGGAATAGAAGAAGTTGAAGGGCAGCGTCATAAAGACAATTTTTACCATACGCTCGAAGTCGTAGATAACATATGTAAGCACACCGATAATTTATGGTTACGTTGGGCAGCACTTTTACACGATATTGGAAAAGCACCAACAAAAAAATTCAATAAAAGTATTGGATGGACATTTCATGGACATGAATTTGAAGGCTCTAAAATGGTGTATCATTTATTTAAGCGCATGAGAATGCCTTTAAATGATAAAATGAAATATGTTCAGAAGTTAGTTCTTATGAGTTCTAGGCCTATTGTATTATCTCAAGATAATGTTACCGATTCTGCCGTGCGACGTTTAGTATTTGATGCTGGTGATAATGTAGAAGATCTTATGACACTATGTGAGGCAGACATCACTACAAAGAATCCTAAGAAGTTTAAAAAGTATCATAACAATTTTCAAGTTGTAAGACGAAAGATTGTAGAAGTTGAAGAACGCGATCATATAAGAAATTTTCAACCACCTGTATCTGGTGAAGAAATTATGGAAACCTTCAATCTAAAACCATCAAAAGAGATTGGCATTATAAAAGAACGTATAAAAGAAGCCATACTGGAAGGTATTATACCCAATGAAAGAGAAGCTGCATACCAATTAATGCTAGATGAAGGCGAAAAACTAGGTTTGAAAAAAAAGTGAAATGAAAAAGGATAATAAAAAAGTTGTATACTGGTTATTACTTGGCTGTGTATTAATTTTTATCATGGTAGTCGTAGGAGGCATTACACGGTTAACACATTCAGGGTTATCAATGTCGAATTACAAATTAATTTCAGGAACTATTCCACCAATGAATGAAGCCGAGTGGAACGAAGCCTTTGATCTGTATAAACAATATCCCGAATATCAAAAACTCAACTATAATTTCACACTTCAAGATTTTAAAGATATTTACTTTTGGGAATGGCTACACCGTGTTATTGGTAGGCTTATTGGAATCGTATTTATAATTCCTTTTCTCTACTTCTTAATACGAAAGCAGTTAAGTAAACCTACTATAAAAAAAGCTTTAATACTCTTAGCTTTGGGAGCTTTCCAAGGTTTTCTGGGATGGTATATGGTAAAAAGTGGGTTAGTCGACAGACCAGACGTAAGCCACTATAGGTTAGCAGCACATTTAACTACAGCATTTATAACATTTGCTTATACGTTTTGGGTAGCTCTGGATCTCATCTATCCTAATAAAAAAGAGGTTAATAAAAAACTTAGACGATTAATAAGAATTGGGTTAACTATTGTATTGATACAGATCATTTATGGGGCTTTTGTTGCAGGTTTAGATGCCGGATTTATTCATAATCACTGGCCAATGATGAGTGAAGGTAAGTTTATACATGAGACTGTTTATATAGAAAAAAATCCAACCTACTTAAATTTTATTGAAGGAAAAAGCGGGGTACAATTTGTACACAGAACATTAGCATATATTGTAGTAATTATCGTCCTTACCATATGGTGGAATGCCAAGAAGGCAACCTTAACTAAATTACAAAACTATGGAGTAAATAGTATCGTAATTGTAGTGACATTACAATTCTTACTAGGTGTATTAACTTTAGTTTTAGGCGTACCGGTGTGGTTAGGCGTATTACATCAAGTTGGCGCATTCTTTCTACTGAGTGCAATGGTATATACCCTACATAGGTTCAGTAAATAATTAAAAAACAATAACTTTACTAAATGATATACAGATTTAGAGTCATTTTAGATAACGATACCGAGGACGATATTTTTAGAGATCTCGAAATAAGAGAGACCGATACTATGGAAGATCTCCATAATATTATTACTCAATCTTTTGGATTCAATGGCCTTGAAATGGCATCGTTTTATATAAGCAATGAGCAGTGGAATCAAGGCGAAGAAATATCCATGTTTGATGTCAGCGAGGAGACTAACACTGTGAGATTAATGAACGAAACCAAGATTAATGATGTCGTTCATGAAGCACAGACGCGTCTCATTTACATATACGATTTCTTAAACATGTGGACATTTTATGTAGAGCTGGCAGAAATTGTTGAAGAAGCAGAAGGTAATGATTACCCTAACCTCATGTTTGTACATGGTCAAATTCCAGATGAAGCACCTGAAAAATCATTTGAAGCAGAAGATACAGATTCGTTTGATGAATTTGAAGATGATATGGATATTGATGATTATGATAATCTCGACTTTGATGAGAATTGGAACTAAAGCAATAAGCATTCTAAATACAGAATGCTTTTTTATTTTTATAACTGTAACAAATAAAAAAGATAGTCGTCTTACCTACATAACCAATCAATCAATTAATCTTGGATACGATTTTAACAATCAATAACCTTACTAAAAAGTTTGGTTACTTAACTGCAGTAAAAGATTTAAGTTTTTCAATAAACAAAGGTAATGTCTATGGCATTTTAGGCCCCAATGGTAGTGGTAAATCCACCACCTTAGGTATTGTTCTAAATGTAGTCAATGGGACTAGTGGTGACTTTCACTGGTTTGACGGAAGTATATCTACGCATGATGCTTTAAAGAAAGTTGGCGCTATTATAGAACGCCCAAACTTCTACCCATACATGACCGCTGAACAAAACTTAAAATTAGTCTGTAAAATTAAAGGTGTAGACTTCAGTAACATTGAAGAAAAATTAAAAGTTGTAGGGCTTTATGAGCGTAGAAACAGTAAATTCAAGACCTATTCTTTAGGGATGAAGCAGCGTTTAGCTATAGCATCTGCATTACTCAATGATCCGGAGATACTTATTCTAGACGAGCCAACAAACGGATTAGATCCACAAGGGATACATCAAATTCGTCAAATTATCAAGAAAATTGCTAATAACGGTACTACAATACTATTAGCCTCTCACTTACTCGATGAAGTAGAAAAAGTATGTTCACATGTAGTAGTACTTCGTAAAGGCGAAAAACTATATTCGGGACGTGTTGATGAAATGATTAGCAGTCATGGATTTTTTGAACTCAAGACCGATAAACAAACTGAACTTGTTTCCATGCTAAAAAAGAATAGCAATTTTGGTAATATAAAAGTTGAGGATGATCTTATCACGGCATTTTTAAATACGCCAATGGAAGCTTCTGAGTTTAATAAAGAAATGTTTGACAAAGGAATTCTATTATCTCATTTGGTAAAACGTAAAGAAAGTCTAGAAGAGCAGTTCTTACAACTTACCGACGACCAATAATCAATCAAAAAACTGATTCTATAACTAGGATTCACAAAAACCAATCACAATGTATCGATTAATCAATCTTGAATTACAAAAACTTTTACTGAATAGAACCAGTAAAATATTAATATTCATATCATTCATCCTACCGTTTACAGTACTCGTATTATCATCTATAAAAATTAACTTCTTTGGCTTCTTTACATTAGAATTAGGGGAACTAGGTATATTTAATTTTCCAATAATATGGCATATTACCACATTTTTTGCTTCCTATTTTAAGTTCTTTTTTGCGATAGTTGTGGTAAGTATGATCGGTAATGAATATAGTAATAAGACCATAAAACAAAATTTAATAGATGGCTTAAGTAAGAAAGAGTTTATTCTATCTAAGTTTTATACTATTATATTCTTTTCATTAGCAGCTACTATTCTAATTGGCTTAGCCACTTTTTTAATAGGCTTATATTATTCTAGTTATACAGAAGCAACAATTATCTTCAGAGAAGTAGAGTTTCTTCTGGCCTATTTTGTAAAGCTAGTTGGCTTCTTTAGTCTATGTTTATTCTTCGGTATGTTATTAAAACGATCCGCTTTTGCATTGGCATTTTTATTTATTCTATGGATTGTAGAATGGATAATATTTTTTATTATAACATGGAGAACAGATGCCGACACAGGCTTTGCCGTTATGAACTTTTTTCCATTAGAATCTATGCATAAGCTTATAGATCAACCTTTTCAACGTATCATAATGACCAAATTCCCCGATAAAGCTGAGTTAGCATATGACTATGCTGTACACTGGTATGAAGTTGCCGTGGTTTTAGGTTGGACAGCATTATTTATCTTTTTATCGTATCGATTATTAAAAAAGAGAGATTTATAATATCTTTGATAGCTATCGCTATCAGAAATGAAAAAGAATCTTACTGTATTAATAATCTTAATATTTTGCTCTGTTTCCCTTGCTCAAAATGAGGCCTCGTTCTGGTATTTTGGTCAGAATGCCGGACTACGCTTTGATGCAGGAGCAGGAACAGTGACCGCAGTAACTAATGGCCAGTTAAGTACGCTAGAAGGTTGTACATCGATTTCAGACACGGATGGTAATCTTTTATTTTATTCCGATGGACGTACTGTCTGGAACCGAAACCATCAAGTGATGTTAAATGGTATTGGACTAAAAGGTGATGAATCTAGTACCTCATCCGGATTAATAGTTCCAAAACCTCAAGACCCAGACTTCTATTATATTTTCACCGTTGATGAACCTCATCATTTTAACTCCTCATCATTTCCTAATGAAGTGGATGGCGATGGTATAAATGATGGTCTCACCTATTCAAGAATTAATATTTTAGATGATGGTGGACTTGGTGCAGTAGATAATGTAGAAAAAAATGTACCTCTAGTCACCTATGATATAAATGATGTACAACAATCTGAATACAAGTGCTCAGAAAAGATAACTGCTGTTAGAGCTGATGATTGTTCTTCCTTTTGGGTGATTACACATTTTGTGGATAGTTTTTACGCATTTAAAGTTGATGAAAATGGGGTAAGCGATACACCTGTAGTATCAACAGTTGGTCCGGTTATTCCAGTAGAGGGTTATAGAAGAAATGCTTTGGGTTACTTAAAAGCATCTCCTGATGGCACCAAGTTAGTAGCAGCACATTTTGGCGAATCAACAGTTGTAGCACAAGATGCCGGCGGTGGTGTTTATCTTTTTGACTTTGATAATGACACCGGGTTGGTGTCGAACAGTATAGAGTTATATAGCCCACAAAACAATGACAGTCCATATGGTGTTGAGTTTTCTGCAGAGAATAGAAAAGTATATGCAACCATAGGTCTTGGTGTAAGTGGTAATGGTGCGAGTCAGGTTTTACAATGGAATCTAGAAAGTGCTGATATTCCGGGAAGCTTACAAATTATTCATACGTCGAATACGCTTAGTGCCGGAGCGTTGCAGTTAGGTATAGATCGAAGAATTTACAGAGCACAAGTAAGCTTTGCTAATTTAGCAGGTACAGGACGATTTTTAGGAGTCATCAATAATCCCGAAGCCGATGGTATTGCTACAAACTACGATGAAGAAGGTATCTTAGTTGATGTCAATGGTACCACCCAAAATCTAAGTCGTATTGGATTACCGCCTTTTATTCAATCTTTATTTAATTCGCAAATTGATATCATTCAAAATGGAATTAGTACGACTGAGCTCCTCCTCTGTGATGGAGAGACCTATACCCTAAGAGCAGATGAAATTCCAGGGGCAGACTATACCTGGTCCTTGGATGGTACTCCTTTAGCAGAAACTTCATTTGAATTGGAAGTCGACAGCCCCGGTTTTTATGAACTCTTTATAGAACCTAATAATGGAGAATGCCCAATAGAAGGGAATGCTGTAGTCAACTTTTTTGATGTCCCGGTAGCTAATCCATTGACAGATGTTATCATATGTGATGATAATAACGATGGCGTTTTTTCATTTGACTTCACTACTAAAGATCCTGAAGCCTTAGATACTCAAGATCCTACATTGTATACAGTGAGATACTTTGAAACTCAAGATGATGCAGACAATAACACCAATGAAATAACATTTCCTTATCAAAATAATAGCAACCCACAACAAATATTTGTCAGAGTAGAAAATAATGGTAATAGTAATTGCTTTGATGTAAACAATTTTACTGTTGAAATTTTCGATACACCAGTTATCACACTTTTAGAGGATCAGGAATTTTGTGATAATGAGGGTGATATTATGGATGGTATTGCGACTGTAGATCTCACTGATTATAACGCAGCCATATACGGAAATCAGGATGACACTCTATTCACTATAAGTTATCATCCTACCCAAGATGATGCTGATAACAATACTAATCCTCACCCTTCCACATATACCAATAGTACAGCCGGAACAGAAGAAATATTTGTACGTATAGAAAACAATTCTAATACAACATGCTTTAATACAGGCAGTTTCAATTTGATCATCAATGAAGCACCAGTGGCTAATGACGTGAGTATACTTCAATGTGATGAGGATGGTATCCCCGAAGGGTTTACCATATTCAATATCAATGAAGTCTTTGATGATATTACTGGAGGTGCAGCAGACCGTGCCATAGATTATTTTCTTAGTTTATCAGACGCTCAGAATGCCATTAATCCTATAGATGGTACAGCTTTTGAAAACTTTTTTAACCCCCAGTTGGTTTATGCAAGAGTTACAAATACATTAACAGGATGTACTAACTTTAGTGAAATTTCTCTGGAGGTAAGTACTACGGCTTCTAATAATGCAGCGCTCTCTAGTTGTGATGATGATGGTATTGAAGATGGTTTGTATAGTTTTAACTTATCTGATGCTGACCCAACGGTATTAGCCGGACTTCCCAATGGTTTAGATCTGGTTTACTATGAAACGCTTAATGATGCTTTAGTAGAATCTAATCCTTTAGGTACTACATTTACTAATACCACACCTTATAATCAAATCATATACGCTCGTGTAGAAAATGCTAACGCTTGTTTTGGAATTAGCGAGGTTGAACTTACCGTATTTGAGCTCCCTAATATTGAAACAGAAGAACAAGTGTTGTACTGTCTTAATGACTTCCCGCAACTCATCACATTAACAGGAGGTGTAATTAATGATGTGCCTAATAATTTCTTTTATGAGTGGTCCACTGGAGCTACCACTACTGAAATTCAAGTTAACGAACCCGGAACTTATACCGTTAGAGTCACTAATACTGATGGCTGTTTTAAAGACAGAACCATAACCGTTGTCCCTTCTAATGTAGCTACCATAACAGATATTCAGGTGGTAGATGCTACGCAAAACAATAGTATTTCTGTGTTTGTCTCTGGTGAAGGCGATTATGAATATGCCTTAGATAATATAAATGGCCCTTACCAAGACAGTAACGTGTTTGAAGGACTGCAACCTGGCCTCTATACCGTGTATGTAAGAGATAAAAATGGCTGCGGTATTACTGAAGAAATTGTATCGGTCATTGGATTTCCTAAGTTCTTTACACCTAATGGTGATGCTGATAATAACTACTGGCAAATTAAAGGGATCGTGTCTCAATTACAGACTCGAACACCAGTGCTTATTTTTGATCGCTTTGGAAAATTACTCATAGAACTCGATCCGTTGAGTGTGGGGTGGGATGGCACATACAATGGAGCTATAATGCCTGCTAGCGATTATTGGTTTACAGTGACTTTAGCTGACGGTAGAACATTCACTAGTCATTTTGCATTAAGACGATGAAGCTTAACGGATATTGTAAAATCATATTATCATTTACGATAATGCAATTTGTGCTTTGTAATTTGCTTATTGCTCAAGAGCCAAATGACTGTGATTTTGCTGTAGTCGTATGTGGTAATTCTAGTTTGAGTGTTGATGTTAGCGGTGTAGGTGTGCAAGAACTTTCGGGCTCAAACACATGCCAAAGTCAAGAGAATAATAGTATTTGGTTAAGAGTCACTATTGCTACTGCAGGAACATTAGCCTTTACCTTAACCCCAGATAGTAACGCCATTACTGAGGATTACGATTTCTTTATTTTTGGTCCTAATGCTAACTGTGGAAATATAGGTCAAGCCATACGCTGCTCTACTACAAACCCTCAAGCTGCTGGCCAAGGTAATAATCTAACAGGTCTTAATTCTACGGAAACAGATACAGCTGAAGGTCCTGGGCCAGATGGTAATAGTTTTGTTAGTGCCATTGATGCCAATGTTGGTGATAGTTATTTTATAGTTATAGATAGACCTATAGGAAACAGTCCTTTTTCGTTAGAATGGACTGGTACAGCTACGTTTCCTGAAAATCCAACGAATCCTATTCCAAGCCAAGATTTTAATGTCGACATTTGTGATAATTTTGCGCCGTTTGATGATGGCATTGCTGAGTTTGATGTCACTACTATTACTAACGATATTATAGCCAATCAAAATAATATAGCCGTAAGCTATCATAACACTGAAAGTGATGCTACTATAAACATAAACCCTCTGGGTAATATTTTTAATAATGCTCCAAATCAAAATACGGTATTTGTAAGATTAGAAAATACCATTACCGGATGTTTTATTATAAATACGTTAAGTATCAATGTCAATAGCGGGCCTCAGTTTAATCCCCCAACTGCATTTAATAATTGTGATGATCTTACGGATAATGACAATACCAATGGACAAACCTTTTTTGATTTTTCTGTCAAAACAAATGAAATTACTTCAGGACAAAATCCTTTAGACTATAATATATCTTATCATTTAAGTGCATTAGATGCTGAGAATAGTAATAACCCGTTACCTCAGGTGTATTACAATACGCAACCCACACCGACGGAAATATTTGTGAGAATAGAAGATGTTGTTAATTCAGGATGTGTAGGTTTTACGTCTTTCAATATTAATATTCTAGAAGTACCTGAAGTAAACAATGCTTCTCTCTTTCAATGTGATGAAGATGGTATACAAGATGGATTAACCTTATTCAACCTAACGCAACTGAATAATGAAATTACCGGAGGTTTGGCTGATAGAGATGTTATCTTTTTTAACTCATCTGTTGATGCTCAAAATAATGTCAACCCATTAAATGCCAATTCTTATAATAATACCACGCCATCTCAAACGATATATACAAGAGTAGTTAACACCATAACAGGGTGTGTCAATTTTGGAGAAGTTACTTTAGAAGTCAGTGCCACTGATATTAGTAATGCTGCCTTATTTGCTTGTGATGATGATGGCATATCTGATGGCACTATAGGTTTCGATCTATCCCAAGCTAACAATACTATATTGGCGAACCTCCCTCCCGGTTTAGATATTGCCTATTATGAAACTCTAGAAGATGCATTACTAGAGTCTAATCCTTTAGGTACTACATTTACTAATACCACACCTTATAATCAAATCATATACGCTCGTGTAGAAAATGCTAACGCTTGTTTTGGAATTAGTGAGGTTGAACTTACCGTATTTGATGTGCCAAATATTGAAACAGAAGAACAAGTGTTGTACTGTCTTAATGACTTCCCGCAACTCATCACATTAACAGGAGGTGTAATTAATGATGTGCCTAATAATTTCTTTTATGAGTGGTCCACTGGAGCTACCACTACTGAAATTCAAGTTAACGAACCCGGAACTTATACCGTTAGAGTCACTAATACTGATGGCTGTTTTAAAGACAGAACCATAACCGTTGTCCCTTCTAATGTAGCTACCATAACAGATATTCAGGTGGTAGATGCTACGCAAAACAATAGTATTTCTGTGTTTGTCTCTGGTGAAGGCGATTATGAATATGCCTTAGATAATATAAATGGCCCTTACCAAGACAGTAACGTGTTTGAAG
This sequence comes from Winogradskyella sp., assembly GCA_965230605.1. Lineage (GTDB taxonomy): Bacteria > Bacteroidota > Bacteroidia > Flavobacteriales > Flavobacteriaceae > CBDDLD01. The sequence continues at coordinate 2,316,909 of CBDDLD010000004.1, forward strand.
GACTGCAACCTGGCCTCTATACCGTGTATGTAAGAGATAAAAATGGCTGCGGTATTACTGAAGAAATTGTATCAGTCATTGGATTTCCTAAGTTCTTTACACCTAATGGTGATGCTGATAATAACTACTGGCAAATTAAAGGGATCGTGTCTCAATTACAGACTCGAACACCAGTACTTATTTTTGATCGCTTTGGAAAATTACTCATAGAACTCGATCCGTTGAGTGTGGGATGGGATGGCACATACAATGGAGCTATAATGCCTGCTAGCGATTATTGGTTTACAGTGACTTTAGCTGACGGTAGAACATTCACTAGTCATTTTGCATTAAGACGATAAATATAAAATCTGTAACTTAGTTATTAAAACTAACCTGCTGTGAAGTTTTTATCTTCAATATTCGGTCTTCTCTGTATTATAGTAGCACAGCAGCTTAATGCCCAAGATGTATCTCTTTTTCAGCAGTACAATGGCAGATACGATTACACCGCAATTGGTAACACCTTAAATAGTTTTGAGAACGGTTCATTTGCAGACTGTGTGATACAAACATCTTCTTCTGCAGATTTAAACTTGCTTCCTTCACAAACAGTCATTGCTGCTTATCTCTATTGGGCAGGTTCTGATGCAGGAGATTTTGATATCACTTTAAACGGTATACCAATTAGTGCAGAACGTACATTTAGTGACGCTCTAGATGCCAGTAGAATATTTTTTGCTGCTTTTGCGGATGTTACTAGCATCATCCAATCACAAGGTAATGGAACATACACTATAGCAGATTTTGATCTTACAGCAGTTATTGCCCCATATTGTCCAACCGGAACAAACTTTGGTGGGTGGGCTATTGCTGTTATTTATGAAGATTTAAGCCTACCACTGAATCAGCTTAATGTTTACGACGGATTACAAAGTGTACCAACATCTCTAACTATAACTTTAGATAATTTAAATGTACTAGATAACGAAGATGCAAAGATTGGTTTTATAGCTTGGGAAGGTGATCAGGCATTGGCAGTAAACGAACAATTATCCATTAACGGAAACCCTATAAGTAATCCTCCATTAAATCCTGTTAATAATGCCTTCAATGGAACTAACAGTTTTACCGGTGCCAATAATTTATACAATATGGATATTGATGTATACGACATTCAAAATAATATATCCATTGGAGATACCTCAGCTACTATTACATTGACCTCCGGTCAGGATTTTGTGATGATAAACAATGTCATTACTGTATTAAATAGTCAACTTCCTGATGGCACCATAAGCATTAATAATTATACATTAAACTGTGGAGACAGAACTATTGATTTAGACTATACTATTTATAACACTAACAGTACAGCTGTTTTGCCTTCAAATACACCTATTGCTTTCTATGCAGATGGTATGCTTATCGGTCAGACTAGTACCGTTACCGATATTCCTATCGATGGTAATGAAACGGGAAGCATTTCATTATTAATCCCAGATACTATTGGTGATAATTTTGATATTCTTGCATTTGTTGATGATGACGGATCAGGGAATAGTACTGTAGTTGAGACTAATGAAAACAACAACACAGACATAGAACCTATTGCGCTTTTAGTAATCCCTGAAATACAGGTTTTACCTAGCCTGTTAGCTTGTAATGAAGGCTTTCAAATGGCCATGTATGATTTAATAGAGCATACTCTTAACCATCTCAACGTAGACATAAATGCAATTTCCTTTTTTACCTCGTTAGAGAATCTTGAAAACGAAACTAATGCGATTCTAATTCCTGAGAACTATACAAATACATCTGACCCTCAAACCATTTATATAAGAGTTGTTAGTCCGCCATGTTATGAAATTTATCAATTCAATTTAGAAACTGAGAACTGTCCTCCAACGGTACCGGATGGGTTTTCACCTAATGATGATTCTAAAAACGATTGGTTTAATATACAAGGGCTCTATGATATATTTACAGAACACAAATTACTTATCTATAATAGACTTGGCACCTTAATTTTTGAAGGAGATAATACTAAGCCATGGAATGGTTTTACAAACCGAGGAATTAATAATAAAGGAAAGCTTGTTCCTGTAGGCACCTACTATTATGTACTCTATCTTAATGATCCGGAATATCGACCAAGAGTAGGCTGGGTGTACGTAAATTACTAGAAATGTTAAAATTTTAATCTGTTCATCTTGTTTTTTTGTATTTAAACACTTACACTAGTACTTTCATGTAAGAGTTATTGCTAATAAAGAACGTCTTAGTGGTAAAATTAACCATCTATTAATGACTTGTTAGGGATACAAAACGTGATAATGTTGAATTTCAGGTTAAGGGACATTTCGCTTTGCGAAGATGATTTATATTTCAATATTATTGAGTTAGATAAGACCCTTTTTAGGGTCTTTTTTTATGCTTAAACTCAAACTATCGATACAAATGTTAATTTTTTATGTATTTCATCGTATTTTTTTGTCTTTCGTCTATTAAAAATCTATTTTTCAGAACAATTTGAGTGTGTCTTGTCATTTGTCCCAAATCTACCTTGGCTTACATACCAAACTTAACCGCTAAACTATGACGTCAACCAAACGCTCCCTCAGTTTCAGTTTTGCTTTTCTATGCGCTTTTGCATTTGCTCAGCAAATCACAGTTGATAATACCGTAAGCTTACAGAATCTTATTGAAAACAATCTCATACAAGGTTGTGTTGAAGTATCTAATATTAACTCTACTGTAAATGGTAGCGCCAGTAATCTAGGTAGTTATGGATATTTTGAGCGTGGCGCGTCAGATTTTCCATTTCAAAATGGAATCGTGATGACAACCGGTGATGCGAATGCGGGTGGAAATGGTCAAAATAACGCGGTGTTAAATGACGGTACTAGCTCTTGGGGTACAGATATGGATTTAGAAACTGCATTGGGAATTTCCAATACGCTCAATGCAACATCTATAGAGTTTAATTTCATTTCTATTTCTAATCAAATTCAATTTAATTACATATTAGCCTCGGAAGAATACTTTGGGAACTTCCCTTGTCAATACTCAGATGGATTTGCATTCTTAATTAGAGAAGCCGGAAGTAATACACCATACACCAATATTGCATTAATTCCTGGAACTAATATTCCTGTAAATACTAATACTGTACATGATGAAATTGTTGGTTTTTGCGACGCAGAAAATGAGCAATATTTTGATGGATTTAACCTTGGAGATACTAATTACAACGGACGTACAACTATATTAACGGCTACAGCTGCAATACTACCTAATGTAGAATATCAAATAAAACTAATCATAGCTGATCAGACTGATGAAAATTACGATTCAGCAGTATTTATTGAAGGAAACAGTTTTAATGCAAGCGTTGATTTAGGACCAGACGTTACAACTTGTGCCAGTAACATTTTATTAGATGGTGACATCAATAATCCACAAGCAAGTTACAGTTGGTATTTTAATGGAGGACTCATTGCTTCTGCTACGCAACCAACGTTTGACGCTGTTCAAACGGGTAACTATCGTGTAGAAATAGAAATACCTCTGGCAAATGGTACATGCGTCATAGAAGATGATGTAAATATAACACTGAGTAATACACAATCTTCCACTCCAATTTCCGATTACGAAATATGTGATGACCTTAGCAATGACGGCTTTGAAACTTTCGATCTTACAACTAAAGATGCTGAAGTTATAGCTTCTGTGCCTCTAGGTAATTATGTGGTTTCATACCATTACTCAGCACCTGAAGCTCAAAATAACAATAACCCAATTACTACACCCATTATAAATGGAAATAACCCGGAAGTCATTTTTGTACGCATAGAAGATATTGATAGTGGTTGTTTAGCATTTTCCACTATAAACCTTATTGTTAATCCATTACCTACTATAGTAGATCCTACTGTTTTAGAAGTTTGTGATGATGCTACTGCAGATGGGTTCACTACCATAGATTTAAATATTAAAAATGATGAGATTATTAATGGTCAAACCAACTTAGTTGTCACATATCATTATACCTCGGGTGAGGCAGCCACAGGCAGTAACCCTATTCCTATGCCCTATGTAAACTCTAATGTCAACGATCAGGTATTTGTTAGTGTTCAGAATCCACAAACAGGTTGTATTAGTACTACAACTTTAGACATTACTGTGTTGGACAATCCAGTGATCAATATGGATGATCATTACATCGATGCTTGTGATCCAGACCATGATGGTTTTGCTAATTTTGATCTTACTACGATCATAAATGATGTATTACAAGGCTTAACCGGTGTAACTGTTACATTTCATGAAACCATTGAAGATGCTCAATCCGGAGCTAATCCAATACCTAATCCAACAAACTATGCAAATACAGTTCAGAATGAGCAAATAGTATATATAAGAGTTGAAGATGATGTGACTGGATGTGCATCGATAACTCCAGTAGAGATTCACACCAATTTATTGTTAACAGGAACGAACATCAGAGATTCTTCATTGTGTGATATTGACAATGATGGTTCTGAAACATTTAATTTAAATGATATTGCTACAGGAATCATCAATAATTTACCGGATGTAACAATTACATTCTACGAAACTGAAGATGATAGAGATAACCAAGTCAACCCTATTGATCCAAGTGTTCCATATGAAGCACAGAGCAACCCACAAACTATATATTTAGAAATCAGCAACCTGTCATGTCTTGAAGTCGCTGAGATTGAACTTATCATTCTGCCTATTGTAGAATTTAGTTCTATAGGAAATGTTTCCGTCTGCGATGAAGATCAGGATGGATTCACTACTATAGATTTATCTACTTTTGATAGTCAAATTACGGAGGGACAAACCGGATTTACAGTCACATATTTTGAAACTCAGGCCGATGCTGATGCTAATACAAATGCATTACCAAACTTTTACACAAACACAAGTAATCCTCAAACCTTATTTACACGAATTACATTATCCCAAACCGGATGTACAAGTTCTAATTCATTTGTAGTAGAAGTACTTCCGGCGCCAGAAAGCTCAGCTCCAAATCCAATAGTCATATGCGATAATGATCAAGATGCTTTCTTTAATATTGATCTTACAAGTATCATTCCTGAAGTAGTCACATCTACTATTGATAGAGATATTACATTTCACAACTCACAAGCTGATGCGGATACGGGTAGTAATTCCATAGGAAATACTACAAACTATAATGCGCAAACTGAAACTGTTTTTATTCGTATAGCTAATACAATCACCGGATGCCACTCTACTGAGAGTATAAGTATTACAGTGAACACATTACCAGTATTCACCTCAATTAGTAACTATAGAATATGTGAAGATAGCAGTGACGGCTTCGGAGACTTCATCTTCAACACTAAAGATGCAGAAATACTAGCTGGACAGACCGGCAAGCAGGTATTGTATTACGAAACACAAGCAGATGCCGATAACAGAAGTAATGCTATAGACAAGAACATGGCGTACCAAAACACTTCTAACCCTCAGACTATTTTTGTACGTGTAGAAAATTTAACGGATCAAGATTGTTATGGTACCTCTTCATTTTTAATTGAGGTTGGTTCTAACCCATTATTTAATATTCCAACAGATATTTTTGTTTGTGATGATATCAGCAATAATGGAAGTGAAGTGTTTGATCTATCAATCAAAATAAATGAGATAACACAAGGCATTAATGATAATCTAAACATTACCTTCTATACCTCACAAGCTGATGCTGAACAAGGTGTAAATGCTATTCCATTACAATTTGAAAACACAGTAAATCCGCAGCAAATTTATGTGCAAATAGACAATGGTACCATCTGTAATTCTATTACCTCATTTGAATTAAATGTTATTCAGGTACCTGAGGTTAATAATGCCTTACCAATTACTCAATGTGACGACAATTATGATGGTATTACAACCTTTGATATTACCGGAGCAGAGCTTGAAATTTTGGATGTTAGGCAAGATGATATCGCTCTAGCCTATTTTGAAAACATACAAGATCTAGAATCAGACACAAACGCTATTCCAGATCCTGAAAACTATAATAATATTAGCAATCCGCAAACGGTATACCTAAAAGTTACGAATACGATCTCTAACTGTTTCGTTGCAGTACCTATAGAACTAAATGTTAACCTACCTCCAGCGATCAATGATTTCCAAGTTTACGATATCTGTGAAAATGACACCAATGCCTTTGACCTTTTAGACATAAATAGTGTTATTGTAAACACAAACTTTAATGTTCTCTTTAGTTATTTTTCATCTGAAGCAGATGCCCATGCTAATACAAATGCATTAGATACTAATTATACGTATCAAACCAATAATGACACGTTATATGCTAGAGTAGAATTTAGCACTACGCATTGTTACATTGTGTATGAATTTAATTTGAATGTAAATCCAACTCCAATTGCTAATACTCCTCCTGATTTAATGGAATGTGACGATGACTTTGATGGATTACTGGAGTTTGATCTCTCTCAGCAAAGTGCCACAATTTTAGGAAATCAGAACAATGCTAATTTTTCAGTAACATATTACAATGCCATCAATGATGCCAATACTGGTGAAAATGCGATCGAAACCAACTACATTGCCTTTGACGGTGAGATTATATATGCCAGAGTAGAAAACCTCAGCACGGGATGTTTTGCTATAACTGAATTTGCTACATTAATCAACCCATTACCTGTTATCGATATTGATGACCAGGTGATTTGTTTAGACAATCTTCCTTTAATTGTTAGTGCTGACACCAATGTACCGGATGACACTTATTTGTGGTCTACAGGAGCAACTACCCCAGAGATTGAAATCACAGAGGTTGGTGTGTATTCGGTAACGGTTACGACTATTTTCGGATGTCAAAACACACGCACTTTTAGTGTGTCAGAATCTGAAGCTGCTGTTATTGAAGTTGTAGAAACTATCGATTTCTCAGACCCAAATAATATTACTATTACCGTTAGTGGTATTGGTGACTATTTGTATCAATTAGATGATGGCGTACCTCAAGAATCCAATGTGTTTGAAAATGTTGGATTAGGGTACCATACCATTACCATAATTGACATTAATGGCTGTTCTCAAGTGACCAGAGATGTCTTGGTTATTGATGCACCAAAGTTCATGACTCCTAATGATGATGGTGACTTTGACACATGGCACATTAGTGGTGTAGAAACACTCCCGGGAACTATTATCTATATTTTTGATCGTTATGGAAAACTCCTCAAGCAATTAGGTTCAAATACGCGTGGTTGGGATGGGACATACAACGGTCATAAAATGCCGGCTAGCGACTACTGGTATTTAGCTAAAGTCAGACGAGGCGATGAGTCTTTTGAGGTCAAAGGTCATTTCGCTTTAAGACGTTAGTTTTAATCAATATAAGCTGTATTTACTGGCTTTTTGCCTTACTTTTCGTTATCTTTATAGGACTTAATACTAGAGATTATGAACAGTATTCTACGTCCCAATAGAGCTCTGATAGCCTTTGGAGTTACACTCAGCCTTTTTATAATACTAGCATTAATAATGACCTCTTCATGGGTTGGTGAAAGTCCTATTTTAGATCTAGCGATTACCGCAGATCTTCTATTAACTATTCCCTTTATTTATTTCCTCTTAATACGAAAAACTTCAGTTCCAAAAACGACTATTGTTCCAATGATCATATTGGGATTAGTGCTTGGGTCTTATTTTTTACCAATCAGTAGTCAAACCTATTTAGCCTTGTTTAAGACATGGGCACTTCCTGTTATAGAAGTTAGCATCTTAGTGTTTGTGGTTTTCAAAGTGCGCAAAGCCATAAAAAATTACCAGTATATAAAAGGAACATCTTTAGATTTTTACACCGCACTAAAAAACACATGCTATGAGGTTTTACCTAAAGCTGTAGCTATACCCTTTGCTACTGAGGTCGCTGTAATATACTACGGGTTTATCAACTGGAAATCTAAAACGTACCGAGACAATGAATTTACTTATCATAAGAATAGCGGTACCCCTACACTTTTAATAGCACTTGTATTCTTAATTGCTATAGAGACTGTTGCCATACATCTTTTGGTAGCACGTTGGAACATCGTAGTTGCGTGGATATTATCAGGATTAAGTATATACACAGCTATACAGGTTATTGGTTTTGCTAAATCACTCTCTAAACGCCCTATTTCCATTAATGAAAGTAGTTTAAGTTTGCGATACGGTATTTTAAGTGAAGTAGAAATAGCATTTAAAGATATAACAGCTCTATACATGTCTAAAAAACCTGTAGAGAAAGACAGTTTTACAAGATCTCTTTCTCCTTTAGGAGATTTAGAAAGTCATAATATGGTTATTGAACTAAAAAAAGAGTACAAGCTTCTGGGCCTTTATGGGATTAGGAAGTCCTTTACAACTATTCTTTTACATGTTGATGAGCCTAATATTTTTGAAGAAAAAATGCAAGCATTATTAGTATAATACCCATCTCTCTTAATTAAGGTAAGTTAATGGAATTTTCAGCTCCACTTTAGTTCCGGTTGCAGTAGCATTATCAAAGAGATCGATGATCTGAATTGACATTTTCTTTTCATTTAAGTCGTTTGTAATATCCATACGATCATTCATGATTTTTGTAGCCATAGAGCGGTGACCAGACATGGATTGATCTTTTTTCAGTTCTGCCGCTTTCCTCCCTATACCATTATCTTCTACATGTGCAATTAAATAGCCATCAATCGTTTTTAGAGTTATTACTACTTTCTTTTCCCCTGCTTTACTAGACAAACCATGAATAATAGCGTTTTCAACAATAGGCTGCAGCATCATACAAGGGATAGCTGTTTCTTCCAAACAGGCCTTCTCTGGAAGCGTAAAGTCATATTCTAAATTATCATTCATTCGAATTTTTTCCAATTGTAAATAAGACTTTAAGTATTCAACCTCATTCTTAAGCGTTATATATTCTGAACTGCTCATTTCTAATGTTAATCGCAGTAATTTTGAAAAAGCAGCCATATACGTGTTAGCTTCTTTTTCACCTTTTAGAATCATAACGCTTTGTATGCCATTCAACGAATTAAAAATAAAATGAGGATTCATCTGAGCCCTTAACGCTTTTGCTTCAAGCTGTGCAAACTTGTGTTTTCGCTCTATATTTTTCAATAAAGCATCTCTTCTATAATAGGCGTAAATAAAAAGTATGGAGGTCAGGAAAATAATAAATAGAGCTTTAAACAAATTCGTTTTATAGAATATTTGTTTGATGTTAATCGTGTATGATAGCACATTGGTAGGCGTTCCCGCGGAATCAAATCCTTTAACTTCAAGTGTATATGTATTAGGCTCTAAACCTTGTAATTGTACTTTATTGAAACTTCCTAAGTTTATCCAATCTTCTCTTAATTCTTTTATACGATATAGATACGTATTGTTTTCTGTATTCGTAATATCATTAACTGCAAAACGTAGATTAATATAATTACGATCGTGAGGTATATTAAGAACCGGAGTAGTAGCCGTATTTTTTAATCTATAAGTCTGATTAGTTTTTAAGGTATCTATATACCGCTCCACATCAATAAGCAATATTTGAGGGTTCTTTATTTTCGATTCAATTTTTGCAGGATCAAATTGTACCACACCATTTATTCCTCCGAAATACAATGAGCTGTCACTTTCCTTGTAGTAGGATGTTGTATTAAATTCGTTATCCGGTAATCCATCAACTTCAAAGTAGTCTTCAAACATTCCAGTAGATTTACTGTAACGTACTAGCCCATTAAATGTACTTAACCATAAATAATCTCCTACTTCAATAATACCCACAATATGATCATCTTTTAATCCATCGTGCTTCGTGAATGTCTTATTTTCCAGACTTCCCGGATCAATATTATATAATCCGTGGTTAGTCCCCAACCAAATCAATCCATCTACATCTTCATGTACCACTTTAACTCTGTTTGCTGGGATATGACGCGCCCCCTTTTCTCTTGAAAAATCAACAACACTACCGGTAGTTCTATCTTTCCGAAACAGGCCTTTCCCAGTGCCAATCCATAAATAATTTTGTGACCGATCTTTATACGTAAAAAGCACCTTATTTAATTTTGGAATTGAGTCATTTAAGTAACTCCGATCCTTGAACTGTTTTGTTATTCCATTAAACTCAGCTAGACCTTTAGATGTAGATATCATGTAAATATCCTTTTCTATTTGATTTATATTATTTACACTAATAAACAATGGTCCTTTAATTAGAAAGTTAGGTAACACATAACTCTTATAAAGACCCGTCTTAAGGTTTATATGGTAGATATAATCGGAGAATCCGTAAGCCCAAATCGTTTGATTTTGTCCCATACATATATCATATAGACTTACGATTGGAATAGATTTATTAACATTGTTCTCTTCATAAAAAGTTATACCTTCAAACTTATCTTTACCATTACGTTTTTTATAAAACCCTGATTGCGTAAAGAGGTATATATCACCTTTTTCATCTTTACACATACCTCTGGCGCTTACCGGATTCTTTATATTCTCATTAAGGTGACTTATAAAATCTTCTTCATAAAATTGAACTATGGAAATTCCATGCTTAGTAATTGAGTAAATTGTATTGTGATCATCTAATGTTATTCTCATAATATCTGTTCCTAATGGGATACGTTTCTGTAAACGCAATTCAAGGCTTCCTTTATCTTGTATAAGCCTATAAACATTAAGGTTGTTATTGTTTGCAGATAGAATGAAATAATCACCAGAACTATTTTTCAATAGTTTATGTACAATATATGGGAACTGATAAAATTGCTTTTTTGTTTCTGCTATAAAGTCAAAAGCATATTGTTTTCCTTCAAAGACATAAAATCCTGAACTATCTCTTGGAAATAAGCTGCCATTCTCACTGTAATAAAAATCGATATCAGGGTTGAGCGCTTCATTGAGTTTACCTTTTAGAAGTGAAAACTGTTTTGTTTTAGTATTAAATTTATAGACACTATCTTCATGATTGAAAACTATATATTCATGATTCATCATTACCAGATTTTTAAAACCCATATTAAGTACTGATGTCCCTTTAATATCAGAGGTGTAAATTTCTACTTTTCCATCTTTGGTGTAGCAATACATATCATTAAAATTGGTACCTAGCCATAGATTGCCCTCATCATCAAATACTCCACTATTGAAAAGAAGCCTCTCACCCCTTCTCGATTCCATCGGAAGTATCCATTGATAATCACCAGATAAGACATCTAAGTTAACTACACCCATTGTTGTAATTATGATAAGTTGATGGTCTTTGGCCTCTATAAAATCTATAACATAGTTCAAAGGGTCTTCACCATCAGGACGTATAGGATACAAAATATGCTCACTCCCCATAATACGTACTACGGCATTAAATGAAGAATACCAAAGAAAGCCTTCAGAATCCATAAAAATAGACTTATAGGTTAAAGCGCTTTCCCCATTAAGGTTTACATCAATAGTGTTGATCGTATAATCTTGTCCATATAGAAAGGGTAAGTATAGAAAATGAATGACTAATAAAAACCTACCTAAACGAAACATAATGAAATATTTATAAGAAGATACAAAAAATCATATATACTAATTAAACTTAAAAAAAGCCATTCCAATAAGGAATGGCTTTTAAAGGCTTAGTAATAAGTGTTAAAAATAGTTAGCTAATCAACTATAAGCCTCTTGTTTACTATACCACGATCACTTTCAATTCTTACAATGTATACACCTGAGTTTAATCGAGATACACTGAACGTCTTTTGAGTTGTTGTTAATACTTTTTTCCCTGTTAATGAGAACACAGTTATCGCATTCAGCTGCATATTACCCATCTTTACCTCTACAATATCAGATGCCGGGTTAGGGAACATACCTATAACTGCTATTGTATGATCATCAACGCCAAGCGTATCACAATCTTCACTAGCATCCAGAGGATCAGAACCACAAGTAGTCTCATCATCATCACTAAATCCATCATTATCATCATCAGGATCTACACAATCAGGAATACCATCGCCATCGGTATCTGGGGATGTGCTGCTTGCATCTAGTGGATCAGAACCACAACTATTCTCATCATCATCCGATTGTCCGTCATTATCATCATCGGGATCTACACAATCAGGAATACCATCACCGTCAGTATCTGTAGACGTGCTTGTTGAGTCACTAGGGTCAGAACCACAAGCGGTTTCATCGTCATCGTTTTGTCCATCACCATCATCATCTGGATCTGTAGTGTCCGGGTCACCGTCATTATCATCATCTGGATCTACACAATCAGGGATACCATCACCATCGTTATCCGGAGAAGTACTTGATGCATCTAATGGATCAGAACCACAAGAATTCTCATCGTCATCCGTTTGTCCGTCATTATCATCGTCAGGGTCGGTACCATCAGGGTCTCCATCACCATCGTTATCTTCTGTACAATCAGGGATACCATTACCGTCGATATCCGGAGAGGTGCTACTTGCATCTAGAGGATCAGAACCACAAGTAGTCTCATCATCATCCGACTGTCCGTCATTATCATCGTCAGGATCTACACAATCAGGAATACCATCACCATCAGTATCTGTAGACGTACTTGTTGAGTCGCTAGGGTCAGAACCACAAGCGGTTTCATCATCATCGTTTTGTCCATCACCATCATCATCTGGATCTGTAGTATCTGGGTCACCATCGTTATCATCATCTGGATCCACACAATCAGGGATGCCATCGCCATCGTTATCTGGAGAAGTACTACTTGCATCTAAAGGATCAGAACCACAACTAGTCTCATCATCATCCGACTGTCCGTCATTATCATCATCAGGATCTACACAATCAGGAATACCATCACCATCAGTATCTGTAGACGTACTTGTTGAGTCGCTAGGGTCAGAACCACAAGCGGTTTCATCGTCATCGTTTTGTCCATCACCATCATCATCAGGATCTGTAGTATCCGGGTCGCCATCATTATCATCATCAGGATCCACACAATCAGGGATGCCATCACCATCGTTATCCGGAGAAGTGCTTGATGCATCTAAAGGATCAGAACCACAAGTATTTTCATCATCATCCGATTGTCCGTCATTATCATCGTCAGGATCTACACAATCAGGAATACCATCGCCATCAGTATCTGTCGATGTACTTGTTGCGTCACTAGGGTCAGAACCACATGCTGTTTCATCATCATCGTTTTGTCCATCACCATCATCATCAGGATCTGTAGTATCCGGATCGCCGTCGTTATCATCATCAGGGTCCACACAATCAGGGATGCCATCACCATCATTATCTGGAGAGGTGCTTGATGCATCTAATGGATCAGAACCACAAGTAGCCTCGTCGTCATCCGACTGTCCATCATTATCATCGTCAGGATCTACACAATCAGGAATACCATCGCCATCAGTATCTGTAGACGTGCTTGTTGAGTCACTAGGGTCAGAACCACAAGCGGTTTCATCGTCATCGTTTTGTCCATCACCATCATCATCAGGATCTGTGGTATCCGGGTCGCCGTCATTATCATCATCTGGATCCACACAATCAGGAATACCATCACCATCGTTATCTGGAGAGGTACTACTTGCATCTAGTGGATCAGAACCACAAGTAGTCTCATCATCATCCGATTGCCCGTCATTATCATCGTCAGGGTCGGTACCATCAGGGTCTCCGTCACCATCGTTATCTTCTGTACAATCAGGGATACCATTACCGTCGATATCCGGAGAGGTGCTACTTGCATCTAATGGATCAGATCCACAAGTAGTCTCATCATCATCCGATTGTCCGTCATTATCATCATCAGGGTCTATACAATCAGGAATACCATCACCATCAGTATCTGTAGACGTGCTTGTTGCGTCGCTAGGGTCAGAACCACATGCTGTTTCATCATCATCGTTTTGTCCATCACCGTCATCATCAGGATCTGTAGTATCCGGGTCACCATCGTTATCATCATCTGGATCTACACAATCAGGAATACCATCACCATCGTTATCTGGGGATGTGCTTGATGCATCTAATGGATCAGAACCACAAGAATTCTCATCATCATCCGACTGTCCGTCATTATCATCATCAGGATCTACACAATCAGGAATACCATCACCATCAGTATCTGTAGACGTGCTTGTTGCGTCGCTAGGGTCAGAACCACATGCTGTTTCATCGTCATCGTTTTGTCCATCACCATCATCATCTGGGTCTGTAGTATCCGGGTCGCCGTCATTATCATCATCTGGATCCGCACAATCAGGGATACCATCACCATCGTTATCCGGAGAAGTACTTGATGCATCTAATGGATCAGAACCACAAGTAGTCTCATCGTCATCCGACTGTCCATCATTATCATCGTCAGGATCTACACAATCAGGAATACCATCACCATCAGTATCTGTAGACGTGCTTGTTGAGTCACTAGGGTCAGAACCACATGCAGTCTCATCATCATCGTTTTGCCCATCACCGTCATCATCAGGATCTGTAGTATCCGGGTCACCATCGTTATCATCATCAGGGTCCACACAATCAGGAATACCATCACCATCGTTATCTGGAGAAGTACTACTTGCATCTAATGGATCAGAGCCACAAGAATTCTCATCGTCATCCGATTGTCCATCGTTATCATCATCGGGATCTATACAATCTAGAATATTATCCCCATCTGTATCTGCTGATGTACTTGTAGCATCTAATGGATCACTCCCACATGCTATTTCATCATCATCGGATTGTCCATCATTATCGTCATCAGGGTCCTCGCAATCCCTTAAGCCGTCACCATCAAAATCTTGACTTGGCGGTGAGTTTGTTATCTCTGTTCTTATAAGAAGGTCACGAGTAAGAGCAGTACCATTAAGCCAGTATGAATCGCCTTGAGGGTATGGGTTGCTTGTCCCTGACATTTCTATTTGTCCTCCTGTGCTAGTAACTGAAGGGTCGTCTGGCCCCAACATAAAAAGACCTATAGAATATGTACTTCCAATAGCTACGGGAGCATCTCCAGTTAGTTCAATTGATATTCTATTATTATTTCCAGGAATTGAATTAAGTGTTTGAGGCAAACTCTGTGTATACATCGGTGTTGCTCCAACGGAATATGCACCATCATACACTCGCAATTCTAAGGGATGTGGTGAAATTAAAGCTCCTGATGGGGATGAAGTTATATTAAACGTAAAAACTTTAATAAAGCCATTGGCACAAGCTACAACACCTTGACCTGTAAATCGCCCTCTTTGAAGAGTTAGACTTCCCTGACTATTGTTATTCAAAAGGTCAATAGGCGTACAAACATTAGTACATAGTCCATTACTAACAGCATCCACACAGTCAGGGATTCCATCAAAATCAGTATCTGTAGACGTACTTGCAGCATTCAATGGATCTGAACCACAAGTAATTTCGTGAGTATCAATTTGTCCATCATTGTCGTCATCAGGATCTGCACAGTCAAAGATGCCATCACCATCGCTATCTACATCAGATTCGGTCGTAAATACAGGACCTACAGTAAATGCAGATGCATTACCCACACCTACCTCAGCCCGCGCGTAAATCTGATACGTCGTATTAGGTTGTAGTAGATTTTGTGTAACACCTGAAAGCATTTGTCCAAGAGCAGATACATCCTGAGTATTATTGGTTACCCAATCTGAAACCTGATTAGGATCACCTCCCTGTTCAACACAAACAATTCTTACTAGGACTGGCAAATCTCCTGTACTAGCCATTGTCACAGAGTACGACACATCACAGTCTTGCGTTGGATCGTTGAGTGTCAATGAAACGGGCGCATCAGCCGCAAAAAATTCTGCTTTAGAGGCTTTGTTTTTAGTATCAGTACTCCTATTATGGTCATTAAATGTATTCGCATAGCAGAAAACACCAATAAAATAACAAAGCAAAAATGTAATTTTTGATTTCATTATGTAATTGTTTTTATTATTAAATAGCGAAAAAAGCGCCCATAACTCGTTTATAAAAAACTGATGTAATAAACGGGAGCTATTATGAATAAGCGGGAAATTTTATGACACAATTAGTCCATATTTAAGAATACATCTCTAAGGAGTTTATCGTAAATTTGTGCTATGCGATTCAAAATAAAATCTGAATTTTCTCCTACTGGTGATCAGCCCGAAGCCATACAGCAATTGGCTAATGGTATTCGATCCAATGAAAAGTATCAAACCTTATTAGGCGTTACCGGTTCCGGTAAAACTTTTACTATGGCCAATGTGATAGAAGAAGTACAGCGTCCTACCTTGGTTTTGGCACATAATAAGACCTTGGCTGCCCAGCTGTACTCAGAATTCAAGCAATTTTTTCCGGATAATGCGGTGGAGTATTTTGTATCTTATTATGATTACTATCAACCTGAGGCCTATATTCCGGTATCAGGGGTTTATATTGAAAAAGATCTTTCTATTAATGAAGAGATTGAAAAAATGCGTCTCAGTACGACGTCTTCTCTACTCTCCGGGCGTCGCGATGTTTTAGTAGTCGCTTCGGTATCCTGTTTATATGGTATTGGAAACCCAGTAGAGTTTCAAAAGAATGTGATCTCTATAGAGCGAGATCAAGTCATTTCAAGAACAAAATTATTACATCAATTAGTGCAGAGTTTGTATTCGAGGACTGAAGCGGAATTCAACAATGGAAACTTCAGAATTAAAGGTGATACGGTTGATGTGTTTCCAGGTTATGCAGATCATGCCTTTCGTATTCATTTCTTTGGTGATGAAATTGAAGACATTGAAGCCTTCGACGTACATACCAATAAAGTCATAGAACGTTATGACCGCTTAAATATTTATCCGGCTAACATGTTTGTAACCTCACCTGAAGTATTACAAAATGCTATTAAGGATATTCAGGATGATTTAGTAAAGCAGTATGATTATTTTAAGGAAATCGGTAAGCATTTGGAAGCGAAACGCCTCAAGGAACGTACCGAATTTGATCTTGAAATGATACGCGAATTAGGGTATTGCTCCGGTATAGAAAATTATTCGCGCTATTTGGATGGTAGAGCAGCCGGTACCCGTCCGTTCTGTTTGCTAGATTATTTTCCTGAGGATTACCTAATGGTTGTAGATGAAAGTCATGTAACCATTTCACAGGTGCATGCCATGTATGGCGGGGATCGAAGTCGAAAAGAGAATTTAGTAGAATATGGATTCCGTTTGCCTGCTGCTATGGATAATCGTCCTTTAAAGTTTGAAGAGTTTGAAGCGCTTCAAAATCAGGTGGTCTATGTCAGTGCGACCCCGGCTGATTATGAGCTTCAAAAAACAGAAGGTATCTATGTGGAGCAAGTGATTCGCCCAACAGGCTTATTAGATCCTATAATTGAAGTACGCCCAAGTTTAAACCAGATCGATGATCTTATTGAAGAAATTCAGCTTCGTGTAGAGCAAGACGAACGTACACTAGTCACTACATTAACCAAGCGTATGGCTGAGGAATTGGTAAAATACTTAACCCGTATTAGTATTCGTTGTCGTTATATTCATAGTGATGTAGATACTCTGGAGCGTGTTGAGATTATGCAGGATCTGAGAAAAGGGCTGTTTGATGTTTTGGTTGGGGTGAATTTACTTCGTGAAGGATTAGACCTTCCTGAAGTCTCATTAGTAGCCATACTAGATGCCGATAAAGAAGGCTTCCTACGTTCTAACCGATCATTGACCCAGACTGTGGGTAGAGCTGCAAGAAATCTGAATGGTAAGGCCATTATGTATGCTGATACCATTACCAAGAGCATGCAGAAGACCATAGATGAAACCAATTACAGACGCGAAAAACAAATCGCCTACAATACAGCCAACAATGTAACACCTAAGGCACTGAATAAAAGTTTAGATAATGCATTAGCAAAAAATTCAGTAAGTACATACCATTATGAACTAGAAGCTAAAAAAGCGGCAGAACCGGAAAGTGAATATTTAACGAAGGCGCAATTAGAAAAGAAAATACGTGAGAAACGTAAGCAAATGGAGCTGGCAGCAAAAGCTTTAGACTTTATGGAAGCTGCTAAGTTTAGAGACGAGATTACTGCCTATCAAACAAAGCTGGAAAAGCTGAAAATAAGTTAATCTGGGAAAAGTAATGCTTAGTTATACTGAACTTTAAAAATATCAATTAAGAAATCAGGCGGGACAATTTTGTTTGGGAAGCTTTCCATGAGATCCAAAACACGATTAATAGACTCGTGGCTTAACCCCATACGCAATCCAAAATTATGGATCTTAACCAATTGTTTAGGACTGGCCGTATCGTCTAGATTCATTAATAATACTAATCGGTGAAATTGTACAATACGCTCACTGTGCGATTTTAAATGTACATAGGTAACAGGGTGCTCAAAAAGGTAGTCGAAATCTTCTTGTGAAATTTCTAACTGTTTGGCAACACCTAAAAGAAAGTTATACTCAATGGATTTGATGTTATCATCTTCCATAGCAAATGCAATCATTTCTGAAAGCAAGCTCAATTTTTCAACACGATTAATCATGATCGAGGGGATTAATTATCTATGATAAAGTTAAAGAGATCAAAGATTTAATAATCGTAGATATAATGTATCTCATCGAAAAATTATACGTCATTGAACGAGTTTTTTACACGTTAATCATTGGAGATACCCTATAAAACATGGACTTTTAACAGGTGACACCTTAGCATTTCATCCTAATTTTATGCACTTATTACACACAAAACCCTGTTTTACAAGTAATTATATTTTGTTTTTTTACTGAAAAAATGGAGAAAAATTAACCGCAAAATGGCTGTGTTATAGGAATATTTGTGAAATTCTAATAGGCAATAGTTTCCATTTCAACTTTGTGTGCATAAAAAAAGCTCTCAACATTGCCTATTGAGAGCTTTTCAGCTTTAAATCTAACACTTAACTAACTGGCTGTAATTCTAACCGGTATTTTATATGTCGTTGCTCTGCTAACTCCAAAGTTCTTTTTGATCTTCTTATAATTAAGACGATTCTTAATGTAGTTTGCTACAGCTTCATTTTTAGAATCTACAGATAATACCACAAATTCATTATCCTTGTTAATAGTAAGAATAACCATGGCTTTTTCTTCGTGCTTAATCTCAAAACCTGGATTCTTTAATAATTCACCTACGGTTTGAGTTACTACTGCTGGTTCAGCTTTTTTTGCTTTTGGTTTGGTGTTGGCTGAAACGACACCACTAAACGTAATTGCTACGATTAGAACTAACACTTTTAAGGTTTTCATAATTGTTCGTTTTTTAATGATTGACATTTATAAGACTTGGTTTAAAATTTATTGTTACGCTTAAGACCTCAGAGTTAACGTTATTTAACGCTATTTAATAAAGGCTTAACATCTTGATTTTCAAATTCATTGCAAAACTAGACACAAAAAAAGAGTAGTGTGTTACACTACTCTTAATAAAGTTTGATATGATTGTTATGTATATAAACCTAAGGTTAATTAGGCTAATACAGCTTGTACTTTGTCTGCGGCTTCCTGAAATTCAGTAGCACTTAAAACGTCTAATCCAGAGTTGTCAATTAGGTCTTTTGCGATGTCTGCATTGGTTCCTTGAAGACGAACAATAATAGGAACACTGATATTACCCATATTCTTGTAAGCGTCTATAACACCTTGTGCTACTCGGTCGCAACGCACTATACCTCCGAATATATTAATAAGGATAGCTTTTACATTTGGGTCTTTAAGTATGATCTTAAATGCTGCCTCTACTCTGGCTGCATCTGCCGTACCTCCAACATCCAAGAAGTTAGCTGGCTCCCCTCCTGCCTGCTTGATAAGATCCATAGTAGCCATTGCTAATCCTGCACCATTAACCATACATCCAACATTACCATCTAAGTCTACATAATTAAGACCTACTTCTTTAGCTTCAACCTCAATTGGGTTTTCTTCACGAACATCTCTCAGATCTACATAATCTTTATGTCTGAATAATGCATTGTCATCTATAGTCACCTTAGCATCTACAGCCATGATTTTATCATCACTTGTTTTTAACACAGGATTGATCTCAAATAAAGAAGCATCCGATTGTACATAAGCTGTGTATAATGCACTAACAAATTTTGTCATTTCTTTGAACGCCGTACCAGATAATCCTAAGTTGAAAGCGACACGTCTTGCTTGGAATGGTAATAAGCCTGTTGATGGGTCAATCTCTTCCGTAAAGATTAAATGCGGAGTTTCTTCAGCAACAGTTTCAATATCCATCCCACCTTCAGTAGAATACATGATCATGTTTCTACCATTACCACGATTTAATAGAACAGACATATAAAATTCATTAGGCTCACTATCTCCCGGGTAATACACATCTTCCGCAATTAATACTTGGTGCACTTTTTTACCTTCTGCTGAAGTTTGAGGTGTAATAAGGTTCATTCCTATAATCTGGCCTGCGATCTCTTCTACTTCTTGAAGATTCTTAGCTAATTTTACACCACCACCTTTTCCACGGCCTCCTGCATGGACTTGAGCTTTAATAACATGCCATCCGGTTCCTGTTTCAGCAGTAAGTTGCTTAGCAGCAGCTACAGCATCTTGAGGGCTTTGTGCTACGATACCGCGTTGAACACGGACACCGAAACTACTTAATATATCTTTTCCTTGATACTCGTGTAAATTCATTTGTGTTGAAATTTTTTGGTGTGACAAAAGTACATAACCTTAATGGTTTGACAAACAATTTTTTCTATGGAATGTCACTTGTTTTCCACACTAAATCTACAAATACAACTTTTAAGAGAACATTAAGTTTTTATCAAAAAAAAACCTTTTAATTTTGCTGATTCATTAAAATTTAAAGACATGGAAAACAACACCTTATTAAAAATTGCTGAGGACTATGGAAGTCCTGTTTATGTTTATAACGCTGAAACTATCGCAGCTCAGTATAAACGTTTAACAGCAGCTTTTAAAAAGGTGAAACAGTTGCGTCTTAACTATGCGGTTAAAGCGCTATCCAATATTTCGGTTTTAAAACTCTTTAAATCTTTAGGCGCTGGTTTAGATACCGTATCGATACAAGAAGTGCAATTGGGTTTAAAAGCTGGTTTTGCTCCGGAGTCCATTATCTTTACACCTAATGGGGTTTCATTAGAAGAAATTGAAGCTGTATCTAAACTCGGTGTTCAGATCAATATTGATAACCTATCTATTCTAGAACAGTTTGGAACCAAATATCCAAAAGTTCCTGTTTGTATTCGTATTAACCCCCATGTAATGGCTGGAGGTAATACCAATATCTCTGTTGGTCATATTGATAGTAAATTTGGAATCTCAATTCATCAAATCCCATTGTTACTTCGTATTGTAGAAAATACGAACATGACTATTAATGGTATTCATATGCATACAGGAAGCGATATTTTAGACATCGATGTTTTTCTCTACGCAAGTGAAATCCTATTTGAGACCGCTAAAAACTTTAAGAATTTAGATTTTATAGATTTTGGTTCCGGGTTTAAAGTACCCTATAAGTCTGGTGATATTGAAACCAATATTGAAGAACTAGGAGAAAAGCTTTCTATACGTTTTAACGAATTCTGTAAGAACTATGGTAAGGATCTGACACTTGCTTTTGAACCTGGAAAATTTCTTGTTAGTGAAGCCGGGGTGTTCTTGGCTAAAGTCAATGTTGTGAAACAAACCACATCAACTGTTTTTGCGCAAATAGATTCCGGATTCAACCATTTGATACGTCCAATGTTATATGGGTCGCAACATGAGATCATAAACATTTCTAATCCGCAAGGTCGTGAACGTTTCTATTCTGTAGTAGGCTATATCTGCGAAACGGACACGTTTGCCAACAACAGACGCATTAATGAAATTAGTGAAGGCGATATACTTTGCTTTAAAAATGCCGGAGCTTATTGCTTCACCATGGCAAGTAACTATAACTCCAGATACAGGCCAGCCGAAGTCTTAGTACATAAAGGCAAAGCTCATTTGATTAGAAAAAGGGAAACCTTTGATGATATTACAAGGAATCAAATCGAAATTGAATTATAATATTAAAAACGCTTCAGAGATGAAGCGTTTTTTATGGTATCTATTATATTAACAATAAATCAACACTTTTTTTGTAATTTTTAGGTGTAAAACGTACAACATGAAACAATTACAATGGCACAGTTTTGAGAAAAAGATCTATATCCACACTACAAAAGCACATCTATACAAACTATGGGCATCTGAGCAAGGCATTACTTCCTGGTTTTTAAAAGACGCTGAATTTTTAGATCGTAATGGTAAAAGACGACACCCGGAAGACTTGATACAAATCGGTGACACTTATACGTGGCGTTGGCATAATTGAGACGGGAAAGCTCAAGGAGAGATCATTGAAGCTAATGGAAGTGATTATATCGAATTTAGCTTTGAAGGCTCAAAAGTCTCAGTAAAACTCGAAGAAAAGCATAATGCTGTAATTATCACATTAAAACAGTTTGAAATTCCGGAAGATGATGAAAGTAAGTTGAAAATTCATTTCGGATGTAGTAATGGCTGGACATTCTGGTTAACTAATCTAAAAGCGTATATTGAACATGGTATCTTACTCAATGAAACTGAAATCAATCTCATTGAAAATGAGCTTGCTGGTTATGTTTTTGTAAATATGTAAGTATTTATTTTCTATCTTTAGGAATTCCCTCAAATCTCTCCATCGGTCAATCAAAAAAAGACAATGGCTTTAGTTAAATCAACACGTATTCAATCCATAGACATTCTTAGAGGACTGGTTATGGTTATTATGGCCCTAGATCATGTTAGAGATTATTTCCATATCAATGCTTTTACAGGGAATTACCCAGAAAATATGGAGTCTACCAATCTTGTTCTATTCGGCACTCGATTTATAACACATTACTGTGCTCCCGTTTTTGTATTTCTGGCTGGAACCTCAGCCTATTTATATGGTCAAAAGAAAAGTAAAGGACAACTTTCCAAATTTTTAATTACCCGAGGGTTGTGGCTAATTTTTGTGGAAATCATTATTAACAATTTCCTATGGTGGTTCGATGTGAGCTTTGGCTTTACTAACCTCCAAGTCATATGGGCTATTGGTGTGTGTATGATCGTTTTAGGCATTATTATTTACTTACCAATACGTGCCATATTTGTTCTAGGATTACTAATCGTTTTGGGACATAATGCCTTAGATGGTATTGTAAAAGAAGGCACCAGCTTTGGTTCCGTTATCTGGTATATGTTGCATCAGATGAACGGATTTAGCTATGCTGAAGGACGCTTTTTGTGGTTCTCTTACCCTGTTTTGCCATGGTTTGGTGTTATCTTCCTAGGCTATTGTTGTGGTAGTCTCTATAAAAAAGGAAGCACCGTAGAACTCAGAAAAAAGTGGTTGGTTTACACAGGCCTTGCAGCTGTAGTATTGTTTTTTATACTGAGAGGTGTAAACGTGTATGGAGATTTATTACCATGGACAGCTCAAGAAACGACTGAAAAAACAATCATCTCTTTCTTTAATGTGAGTAAGTACCCACCTTCATTATCATTTATACTGATAACAATAGGGCCGGCTCTTATCTTTCTTTACTTTATTGAAAGAATTCAAAATGCATTCACTAATTTCCTATTAGTGTTTGGACGCGTACCTTTTTTCTATTATGTATTACACATTTTTGTCATACACATTGGTGCTATAATAGGCTTATTAATTACTGGAAAGGATTGGAAGCTTATGATTTTGGATAACGAAACTATGAGTACTGGTGCTCTTCAAGGTTATGGATATTCGTTATTCGCCGTATACATCATATGGGTAGTTATAGTACTTATACTATACCCTATATGTAGAAAATATATGATCTATAAAGCGAATAATAAAGATAAATGGTGGCTAAGCTACCTGTAACCTAATATGTAAAATCGAAGTCTATTTTCTAAATAAAAACTCAATTTATAACAATCAAAAACAACCGATATGAAGTCATTAAAATCCCTAATTGGTTTACTACTAGTTGTAAGCTTTAATTTTTCCATAGCTCAAGGCACACGCTTATTAAGACAACCCGACATAAGTAATTCCAATATTGTCTTTACATATGGTGGGGATATTTGGGTAACGGCAATTGGTTCTAGTGAAGCAAAGCGTATTACCAGTACTCCTGCTGTGGAATCTAATCCTTATTTTTCTCCTGATGGCAAATGGATTGCATTCACATCGAATAGAGCTGGATCAAATCATGTATATATCGTATCAACAAATGGAGGCACTCCAAAGCGACTAACATGGCATCCTAGTGGGGCACTCGTACGAGGTTGGAGCAATGACGGAAAACAGGTTTTATATGTCAGCGATCGTGAAACGGCACCTCGCCCATATAATCGCCTTTGGACAGTTTCAACAGAAGGCGGTGCGCCAATGCTATTAACGAAACAATGGAGTAATGATGGCTGTTATTCTCCAGATGGAAAACAACTTATAGTAGATAAAATGGATCGTTGGGACGTAGAGTGGAGAGCCTATAGAGGCGGGCAAAATACACCGCTATTCATTTTAGATATAGCGACACAAAATGAAACCTTACTTCCTAATGACAGCACTACAGATATTCAACCTATGTGGTTGGGGGATCAGATTTACTTCTTATCTGATAGAGATTTGGTAGCTAATATTTGGTCTTATGATCCGACTTCTAAAACTATATCACAACTCACAAAATTTAAAGGCTCAGATGTTAAGTGGATATCTGGTCACAACAATACCATTATATATGAACGTGAAGGTTATTTGCATACCATGGATATTGCTTCTAAGAAAACCCAAAGACTTGAAATTAATGTGGTTGGAGATTTCCCATGGGCAGAAACCAAATGGGAAAACGTAAATAATTTTGCGCGTTCAGCATCATTATCCCCTAATGGTAAGCGTGCCATTATGGAAGCTAGAGGAGATATTTTTACTATACCTGTAGAACATGGAGATTCTAGAAACATTACCGCTTCTTCTGGAGTAGCAGATCGTGTGCCGCTATGGTCACCAAAAGGTGACAAGTTAGCTTGGTTCTCAGATAAAGATAGAAAGGGTTACGCACTAATGTTATCTTCCCAAGATGGCATGTCTGAACCAGAGCGTATTTCTATTGGTGAATCTAAAATGGCCTGGGATCCTGCGTGGTCTCCAGACGGGAGTCATATCGCTTTTGTTGATGATGATGTACGTTTAAGGTTGGTTAATTTAAAAACAAAAAAGGTAAAGACTATAGATACTGGAGGCATTAATATTGAACGTGGTTCTTTAGAAATGAAATGGTCTCCAGACTCTAATTGGATTGCCTATGAGAAAACAGGAACTAATAATTTCAGACAAATCTTTATATACAGTGTGGAAAACGATGTTACAAAACCAATAACAGATAGTTTTGCAGACTCTTTTTCTCCAGCATGGGATCTTAATCACAAACAACTATACTTTCTTGCCAGTACTGACGTTGCCTTAGGTTCGGGGTGGGCAAATACTAGCGCTATGACTTCGGATCCTGCTTATGCTGCATATGTAGTGAATTTAGATGCTAACGATGACTCTCCTTTCAAACCTAAGAGTGATGAAGAAGAGGTGAAAGACACTTCAGAAAAAAAGAAAGAAGGAGATAAAAAAGAGGGAGACGCCAAGGAAAAGAAAGAAAAGCCTGGAAAGAAAGTAATCATTGATTTTGATGGCCTCAACCGACGTACACTAGCATTACCTATTCCGACTAGGAATTATCGCTTTATTATTTCCGGTCCAAAAGGGCATGCCTTCCTTGGTGAAGGTGTTCCAAATAGCTTTGGGGTGACTATAAAGAAATTCAGTCTTAAAGATCAGGAGGCTAAAGATTTTGTTAGCGGCGCAAGTGGTGTTTCGGTTACCGCAAATGGAAAACACATGCTCGCCCGAGTTAATGGTAGCTGGAAAGTCATAGGCACAGGAGCACCAAATGGTAAGAATGGCAAACGTTTAAGACCTAATCTTCAGATGAAATTAGATCGTGCAGCAGAATGGGATCAAATGTTTGAAGAAGCATGGCGCTATGAGCGTGATTATTTTTATGATCCAAACATCCATGGTCGTAACTGGAACACGGTGTATAAGCGATATGCACCTCTTGTACCCTATGTTAAGCATAGAAGTGATCTGAATTATATCTTAGATCAGGTTAATGGAGAGCTATCAGTAGGTCACAGTTTTGTATTTGGAGGTGATTTCCCTGATGTTGAGCGTTCTCAAGTTGGCTTGCTTGGAGCCGATATCGTTGTAGACGGTAATCGCTGGAAAATTCAACGCATTTATACCACTGAAAGTTGGAATCCTGGTTTATCTGGTCCTCTGGATGCGCCCGGACTAAATATTAAAGAAGGCCATTACATAGTTGGAATTAATGGGAATGAGCTCACTACAGATCAAAATATTTATGAGGCCTTGGACGGCACATCGGGCAAACAAGTTGTACTTCATATAAACAGTAGTCAAAACTTTGAAGGCCATTGGACTGAAACCGTTGAGCCTATACGCAGTGAAAACTCTCTCCGTCAACGTACATGGGTTGAGGACAACAGAAGACTGGTCGATCAATTATCTAATGGCAGATTAGGTTATGTGTGGGTACCAAATACCGGTGGACCAGGCTTCGTATCATTCAATCGTTATTATTTTGCGCAACAGGATAAAGAAGGTGCTGTAATTGATGAACGCTTTAATGGTGGTGGGTTATTAGATGATTATATGGTAGATCTCATGACAAGAAACCTTAGAGCTAGTATCACTAATGAAGTTCCTAATGGTGCTCCAATGCGTTTACCTGCAGGTATACTGGGCCCTAAAGTATTATTGATAAATGAACTTGCTGGTTCGGGAGGTGACTTCTTCCCTTGGGTATTTAGACAACAGAATGCAGGAAAGCTTATTGGTAAGCGTACGTGGGGAGGTTTAGTAAAATCATCTACACATTACCGTTTAATTGATGGTGGTGGCCTTACTTCTCCTGACAATGCGGTATTTGATCCCATAAATAATCAATGGATTGCTGAAAATGAAGGTGTAGCTCCGGATATTGAAGTTCGTCAAGATGCTAAAGCATTATCTGATGGCAGAGATCCTCAATTAGAAAGAGCTGTTTCAGAATTAATGAAACAATTAGGTGCTAAAAAAACGATTACACCTCCTAGATTCTCGAAACCAGCTACCGGAAACAAAAACTAAGTAAATTAACAACTACATAAGAATTAATAATGAAAACACGTCTTCTATCAATTGTAATTACTTTAAGCTTATTTTGCTTTCATAATTTTTCTGCTCAAACCAAAAAAGATCCTAAGGTATGGACGCCTGAGGATATTATTAATACAGAATACATGGGTTCGGTTTCCATATCGCCTGATAACAACATGGTGGTATGGACTAAACGAAAAGCCGTTAAAAAGAAAGACCGTTTTGTATCGGATATTTATTTAACACGCCTAGACCTTAAGAAGGATGGTACGTTTAGGACTATTCAACTTACAAATGGAGACGACAGTGATTACAGTCCAATATTTTCTAAAGATGGGGAATCCATATACTTCTTATCGGGTAGAGATAAAGGCAACAAGTTATGGAAGTTAAGTATCTATGGTGGTGAAGCCCAAAAGGTTCATGAATTTAAAAATGGTATTTCAAGAATACAATGGAAGGATAACCATACACTACTATTTCAATCTAATGATGGAAAAACATTATATGAAAAAGAGTTAGAGACCAAGAAAGATAATGTTGTTGTTGTTGAGGATTCCTTGCATTGGAAACCTAATCATGTTTATGCGTTTGACATTAAGAACAAAAGTATCTCTAGGCTAAGCGAGAATAAAAAGCCGTTGTCCGGATATACGATATCTAAAGATGGGAATTGGCTAATCTATGGTATGCAACGTAGTAGAAGCTATGCCTCAGATGCACAACAGGATCCTTTTCAATATCTAAAAAACTTAAAAACGGGAGAAGTCAAACAAATTCTTTCAGGTTTTGATTATCCTACATATGGGTTTCAGTTTACACCAGACCATAAAGGATTTTATTTTGTTTCTGAAACGGGCTCAGATCCTGAATGGAATGGTGCCGGTATTAATGAACTTTACTATTACACACTTGCTACAAACTCCTATAAAAAAGTAGATTTAAAATGGGATATGGGACTTTCCGGAGGCTACTATTTGGTAGGTAACGATGTTATTGTATCGCTGGCAAATAGGGCTACCAGACGTCTGGCCTATTATAAAAAGAACACTAATTCTTGGTCAAAAAAGAAAATAGATTTAGGCGAAAAGAATGACCATACCAGACTCTATAGCGTATCTCAAGATGGTAAAAAAATCGTTTACAATTATTCTACAGCATCACGATTACCAAGTTTTCATATAGCAGATCTCAATGAAAATAAGGTCCTTAATGAAGAGATTATTGTAAAGCTTAATAAAAGACTAAGTAAAAAATCGATTACTAAAAGTGAAGTCATGGTGTGGAAAGGGTATAAAGGCGAAGAAGTTACCGGTATTCTATATTATCCGGAAAATTATCAGGAAGGCAAACGTTATCCTTTGATGCTATCTATCCACGGTGGACCAGCCGGTGTTGATACAGATACATGGAGTGAGCGATGGAGCACCTACCCTAACCTACTTGCACAAAAAGGCATGTTTATATTAAAGCCTAATTATCATGGCTCTTCTAATCATGGATTAGCTTATGTCGAAAGCATTAAGAAGAACTATTATGAGCCTGAAATGGAAGATATTATGAAAGGCATTGAAGTTCTTAACAGTGAAGGTAAAATAGACATGGATCAGCTAGGAACCATGGGATGGTCTAATGGTGCTATTATCACCACCATGTTGACTGTAAGATATCCTGATATGTTTAAAGTTGCGGCACCAGGAGCCGGAGATGTGAACTGGACCTCTGATTTTGGAACCTGCCGTTTTGGAGTAAGTTTTGATCAGTCTTATTTTGGTGGTGCACCATGGGATGACGTTAATGGTAAGACCTATAATGAAAACTATATTCTTAAGTCCCCTCTTTTTGAAATCGAAAAAATAAAAACCCCAACCATCATATTTCACGGTAGTGAAGACCGAGCTGTACCAAGAGATCAGGGCTGGGAATACTACAGAGGTTTACAACAAGCTGGGAATACACCGGTTCGTTTTTTATGGTTTCCAGGACAACCGCATGGGTTAGGAAAAATAACCCACCAATTGCGAAAAATGAAAGAAGAGATCGCATGGATAGAAACATACTTATTTAACAAGCCTCCAACAACTAATGAATCGTATAAAGAGACGAGTCCATTAGCTCAATTATTTAAGAAGGAACAAATAAAGCATAGTAACGGACTCTATGGAGTACTATCTAACGGAAAATTGATTCCTGAAACTGTTTCAGTTAAAAAGGATTCTATAGCTATTGGCCGTTTTGAAGTTACCAATGCACAATATAAAGCCTATAAAGCTAATCACAATTACCTATCTGGTCAGGATAACTATCCTGCAAAAGTTTCCAAGTCTAATGCTGAAGATTATATAAAATGGTTAAGTAATATGACTGGAAACACATATCGTTTACCCAATAAAAAAGAGGCAGAGTCACTACATAAAAAAGCAAGTTCTGTAGCCAAAAAAGAAAATACTTTAAGCCATTGGGCAGGATATGATCTTACAAAAAATGATGTGGAAGGCCTGACAAAAAAAGTAAATGAGCTAAAATCATCTTTAGTTAAAGAAGTAGGCTCTTTTAAAAGCACCCAAGTTGGTGAAGCCAATATATACGACCTTGGTGGAAACTTAGCGGAATATTATGATTCAGGAATCTACGGCTACAGTGCCTATGATTTCTGTGATACTAATAATAAACAAATGATACAAAGCCAGCATGTAGGCATCAGGATTATTAAAGAATAAAGAAGGCTATCATCGTAACGCTATAAGATAAAAGTAGACTTATTCTATAGACATCTCTGAATTAAAAACAATTATGGACGGATTTGATATTGTGATGGTCATAGCAATAATCCTATTTGCGCGATTAGGTGTACGGCTTGTATCTGGTTATATAAAAATGAAAAAAAAGGATTCTGAAGATTAATGATTAGTGTTCTTAGAAAAATCAGAAAAAAATTACTTATGAAAAATAAGTTTAGTAGCTACCTCATTTATGCCATTGGTGAAATTGCTCTGGTTATGATTGGTATTCTTTTAGCATTACAAGTGAATAATTGGAATGAAGAAAAGAAAAGAAGTAACCAACTTACCAACATCCTTAAAACTGTTAGAGCAGATCTGGTTACTGACACCATAATTGCCGCAAGTATTACACGCTATTACGACACCATAAACAAGTACAGTCAAAAGGTTATGAAGCATGAGATCACAAGTGAGAATTTACATGAGTGCATACCATGCAGAAGCTTAATTACTGTATATCAACCCATGATTATACAGAAAAAGGGCTATGAACAGCTTGAAGATTTTTCAGACCATAGTGCAAGAAATAAGGATTCTTTAGTTACAGACATAGGCCAGTTTTACAGATTATATTCAAAAATTATTGAGGATAACAACACCTTTATAAAAGAGGAAACCTTGGAAAACTTGGATGACTTTAAATCTATGCCTTGGTTTATTGATTGGATGCAAGGTAAACTTACAGAAGAGGTTAAAGATTATTTCGGGAATAGTAGTGACTATAAAAACAGGGTGGCAGCCAACTTCATTCTTGCCAGCAGCAATCATACTCGGTTTATAAAAGAGTACCACAAAAGCGCAGCGTTAATTCTAGAACGAATTGATGAACGTATAGAAATTACTGATTAGATATTTCTATAGTCTCAGAGATTAACAACTCGTTATTAATTAAACCTTCTACAAATAATTTTATAGGTTGATCCGTATCCAGAACTTTAAAAGTAAGATAGCCATCATCACCTACAGCTAAGTTAGGAAACCAGTCTATGACTCCATATGCTTTAAAAAATGGACTTTCAAAGCTGCTATACTTAGGAATGTAGAATTTTTTTGGAGTCGCATAAGTCAGAGGTATCTTGTACGTCGAAAAAGATTCTTTTGGTCTGTTAATACTATAGCGCTTGTTGGGATCTGTATAGATTTTAATCACGCCGGCACCACCTCTGATGCCTCCGCCAACACCACCTTTATTCACTTCCACATAATCTACCCAATCCATACTAAAATTATTAAGAATGTCTAGGTCAACCAATAGAACATCATCTAAAAAAATTGTGGGGACATTAGTTGCATTAATAGATGCTGAATTCCTACTTACAATAGTGAACATGGTCCTTTGATTTGTTGTTATTGTATCTGCACCATCAACAATAGTTTGTGTAAATACACTAGGTTGTTCATCTACAATAAACCCTCTACCACTGATAAATTGTCCAAAGGTTCTATACAATCTGCGCTCATCTTCTCCAAATTCAGTAATCTTACCTAAGGTACTATTGCGTAGCTTCTCTATACGTGTGTATCCTTTTCGTGCTGTTACTTTTACTTCATCTAGCTGTTCTGCATCTTTAAACTTAAAAATCACACCTTCCGTATTCGCGGATTGATCCGCTCTAAAAACTGATCGCGGTTGATGATTAGTAACAAAACTATTGATCATTCGCGGCTCAAATTGCAATACTACATTTGATGCTTGGAGCTGACCTTTCCTGTTAATTTCTCCTATACGCAGTTGTTCATCATCAAGTGGAAACAAACCAATACGTTCTAAACGTGCTCCCTTTTCTAAGCTCACTAACTCTGAATTTGTATTGATATTAGGATAGATCAATAGCTCTTTAGATTTTGGATCATTAGAGTTTATCGTATACTTAACACCTACCTCAAAATCGTGAATATACTCAGGTGGTGCATTAAATATCGTATTCCAATCATAACTACTCCAACCTTGAGTCAGTAATAACTGATCCAGTTCATATTGCTTCTTCTGTGTAACTCCAGTAAAATAATACGATGCTTGTTCTATCGAACTCTTAAGATAAGGGCGTAAGTGTAGCGAGGATATGATATTCTCGTGATGGTAATAACTCTTAGTATCTGCTGGTAAAACTGAAACACTTAAGTTCTGGAATAAAGACTGGTCCACCTGCCTTATAGGCAACTTAATCTCTACGGAATCTTTCAGCTGTCTCACTATAGCCGCTGCTTTCTGCTGATGCGTTATCCCTGTATAATTAAAATACAAGCGCTCTGCTATAGGGTGGTTATCTTCATCAAATAAGGTAAAGATGTTCATTCCCGGAAAAAGATCCGTCATGTTTATTTTTAATTGGATCTCCGGTATGTTAGAGAAATTTAAGTCGATATCTTTAAGTTCATAACCGTTGTGTATGTATAATTTATAGCTGCGTTGCTTAGCAGCAGGAAGTGTGGCTGCATTGGTTTTTACGCTAATGCCCACATGTGCTTTTAGTGGCTGTACTGATAATACAATGCCTCTGGGGTCTGCCTTGGGTAATACAACTTGTCGAAGCTTTTCATTATAATCAAACTTTGCTCTGTAGCTTACACCAGGTTCAGGTTGCATCAGAAAGGTCCCTACTCCAAATTGATTCAATTTGATGTTAGCTATAGATTGATCCGAATCATCTAAAATTTCCACATTTAAATTAGCGATGCCAAGGCCTAGACCATCTTTAGCAATGACCCCTACCACATTTTCCGTATCACTTAATAAATGACCACTCTCTGGCAGTATTTGAAGGTCAATCTCATCACTGACTGCAATAGGCTTGTCCGTCTTTACAGTCTCTGGATCTATAACCCTGAAATGCTCTTCAAAATAGGTGTGTTCCGAATTAAAATTACGCAGCCAGTTAGTATATGCCTTAAATGTATATTCACCACTACTGTAGGTGGAATCTATCATGAAGTCACCACGACTAACGCCTTGATTCACCATAATAAGCTTCTCATTAATTACCTTATCGTTAGCATCAAGCACCTGACAATACAAATTCGCTGTAGTACCGGAAAGTAGTTTACTTTCTCCATTGAAGACATAGGCATTAAAACCCAACATTTCGCCTTTAATGTATACGGTCTTATTCAAATGAACAAACACCTGCTCACGCGTCAGATCGGTGTAATCTTCAAAAGCATCTAATACATCACTCTCCTCCTGGCTAGATAATTGGACACAAACCAGGCTTAACAAACAAAAAAATACTGTTCTCATAATTTTTAATTATTAACTGTTTTTAGTGGTGTATTCAGCCAGTATGTTTCTTTGTTTCTATTTTGATTTATTGGGGCCTCGGATAACGGCCTCGACTTCTGTATGTATTTTAAACTCATTGGTTTCAGCTTACTCTCAAAGACTTCTTGTATGAAGAACTCTCTAAACTGGTAGCCTATAATCTCAGGGGATTTAAATAATTTCCTATTGGTGATATCATAAATATTTTTTATTCTGTATTCAAAAGCAGACATATTCGTAGTCTCGTCAATGGCATCCGGAATACTCCATTCTGCAATATTCACCTTTATGTTTTTCTCATCTATGATCTCAAAATCTTTAACTACCAATTTCTTTCTTTGGTACTTGAATCTAAAATCTCTTTTTTGTACCGAGCTTGGTTGAACTGCATTATTGAATTTTATATAAAAGGCCTTTTCATTAGCATCATAGTCTATCTTAGTGATATCGAAAGAAAAAGATGTGCTAACTATAAATCGATTATTGAATGTGATATAGTTGAGATACATTTTATTGTTCTTAGGAGCATATTCTATCTTTACCTCAAATAATGGATCATCAATATTTTTTGTTTCAAAAACCTGATATTCTAACTTGTGAATCGCATAATTGCGTTCAGATATATATATCTTCCCTGAGGCTTTATGGCTTACTCCTGTTAATCGTTCAATAGCATCAAATCGAATTTCATATATAGGTTCATCATCCAAGTAAACTCTTTTTACGGTTTCAAACTCATGATTACTTAAAAACCGTTTTTTAAAGACATAAACAAAGGAGAAGCTCAGCTGTTCAAAGTTTCTTATTGGGTCATGGATATTTAATATTCCTAATTCATTACCGCCTTGACCAGACAGTGTTGTATTCTTAATATATTTTGATTCTCCATCATATGCTTTAAGAAGTGATGAATCTCTAGAGAATTCTTTATTTTCAGTATACTCATACAGTGCATTCTGATTATAGCTATCCATCATAATATCTGTATCAAACCCTGCATCAAAAGATTCAACGATAGCTTCATTCAAATTATAATAATTATTATTAACAATTTGATAGTCTCTGTAATAACCAATTCTAGAATAGGACTGGTCGGGGTAATTATTTGGGATATTAGCAATCGCTTTTTTCACCAAAGTATATCCTGATTCCCATTTTGAAGTCTTTTTTCCACTTATTACGACCTGATCTAATTCTTCTATCTGGGGTTTTAGTGTAATCACATTTATAGTTAAGTCTTCTAAGGTTTGAAGTTCTACTCGCTTTGTTTCATAACCAATACAGGAAATAACAAGAATGTCTTTATTCTGTTTATATTGATAAGGAATTCTAAAATCTCCATCAATATTAGCAATAACTCCATTACCGCTATTTTCAAATTGAACTGTAGCATAAGCTATTGGGTATCTTGTACCTTCTTCAATAACTTTACACAAGATTTCCTCAACCTGAGCCGTTAAGGATTGACAGAGTATAAAAAAAAGAATAACTACCTTGGGAGTGGACATAGTTTTTCTTTTAAAGATACAAAAGTGTACGATAATTAGCACATTTTTAGCTTAATTTACTGTAACAAAAGTCTGTTTATACCATCTTATTATTTGATTATGAAATATTTAATATCAGTACTTATATATGTCCTAGGATACAGTTTGGGTTTTTCTCAGAGCATTACGAGTTCTAAAAAAGTGGTTAATGATTCTGTTTACATTTCAATTGCAAATGGTTTTTTAAGCCCTATAGAAATTGAGTTAAAGCCTTTGGACTCCACTAAATCATATATAAAAGCTAAATTATTATCAACAATCAAAACTCAAGATTCTGTAGCAGATATACTGATTATTCCTATTGAAAAAATAGCCGATACTTCTGAAATTAAAATTTCAGATTATGCAAGTATTAGGGCAACATATGGTGCTCCCGAACTTACTAACCATGATGATGACTATGAGTATGCGCTGCCTTTTCCAAAGGGAAAGACTTACAAGATCATTCAGAGTTTTGGAGGTCGATTTTCTCATAATAAACCACACTCTAAATACGCTATTGATTTCTCATTACAAGTCGGAGATACGATTACTGCTGCCAGAGATGGTATTGTAGTGTTTACTAAGGAGGATTCTAAAGAGTTTGGAGGAAGGAGTTATATGAATAAAGGCAATAAAATCATTATTATGCATAATGATGGTACTTATGCTAATTATGTACACCTAGATTATGATGGTGCCATAGTGAAAGTGGGGGATAAGGTTAAAAGAGGACAAGCTATAGCTATTTCAGGCATGACCGGATTTACCACAACACCACATCTGCATTTTGTGGTTATAAGAGATAGGGGTATTGCAATTCCTGTATACTTTGAAGGCTACAGAAAAAAGAAGCTAAAACAAGGTAAGCGTTATAAACGCAAATAGAAGCTTTACTATGACCTTACTTTTCCTGTGAAATGGTTCACTTTTGAACTCATTGGATTTCCTGAATTTCTACGAAAAACTACGATTTGACCACAATGCCATAGCGCATCAGATATTGGACCATTGATCTGATTCCAAAAAGGAACCTGACGTTCCCCAAAAATGATCTTGTACTGAGAGATATCATCGCTTTTGCGTAGAATGTCTGCTGCTGTTTTTAAGTTCATCAGCGTTTGTTTTCGTTTATCCTCAAAACTCATATCTGCATCATCAGATCGTCCATTAGCTTTCTTAAGTGTTGAGTTTACAATGATTTTTGTAAGATCGTAAATATGGTCTATGGTTTCTTTTGTTGTTCTGCCTTCTTCATTAGGCTTGTAGGCTAGATCCTTT
Source organism: Winogradskyella sp. (assembly GCA_965230605.1). Classification (GTDB taxonomy): domain Bacteria; phylum Bacteroidota; class Bacteroidia; order Flavobacteriales; family Flavobacteriaceae; genus CBDDLD01. The sequence continues at coordinate 2,353,088 of CBDDLD010000004.1, forward strand.
TCAGTAAGTCCTTCAGTTGCCCAATAAAAACGGAAACCAAGAGCATCGACCATACGTGCTGCTACAGTACCTGCTGTATATTTTTCTGAATAATCCGGAACTTCATAGTAAGGTAAAGTTTCGTCTTTATCTTGTGCCATAACACTGCTTGATGTGATGCATAATGCAATTAAAAAAAATCGTTTCATAAATTAAGTTAGTCTTTTATTTCTGGTGCATCAGAAATTGGGTTAATACCGTATTTATCAAATAAATAAATGAGTGATGTCATCGTAGCTGCTCCTAACTCTAACTCCCGTTTATTGACATGTTCAAATGTATCGTTTGCAGCATGATGGTGATCAAAATAACGTTGTGAATCTGGTCTTAGTCCAGCCAATACATTAGTATCTGTTTTTAAAGGACCTACATCGGCACCACTCCCACCTCTTTCAAAATAATGGATTAAGTAAGGCTTGAATAAAGGCTTCCAGCTTAGGACCTGATTAAAGTTACTATCGCTTGCTGCAAAAGAAAATCCTCTCGGTGTAAATCCTCCAGCATCACTTTCTAAAGCAAAGACATGGTTCTCTCCTTTACGCTCTGCTTCTTCCGCATATTTTCTAGCGCCACGTAGTCCATTTTCTTCATTCATAAAGAGAACGACTCTAATTGTTCGCTTTGGAGTTACTCCACTCTCTTTTAGCAATCGTAGCACATCCATAGATTGTACAACACCCGCACCATCGTCATGAGAGCCATCTCCTAAATCCCATGAATCTAAGTGACCTCCAACAATAATGTATTCATCCGGGAATTCACTTCCTGTAATTTCACCAATTACGTTATAAGACTCTACATCGGGTAATTGTTTACAGTTTTGTTTAAAATAAAATATAAGTTCCTCATCTAAACTCAACATAGAGCTTAATAAATTAGCATCATTAGTACTAATTGCAGCGGAAGGAATACGTTGCGAAACAGGTATGTCTCCATAACTCATACTCCCTGTATGTGGATAATCATCTTGTCTTAAATTCATAGACCTTACGATAACACCAACTGCACCTAATTTCCCTGCTTCCATAGCTCCTGAGTAGCGTTGGTTAACACAACCTCCATAAGCTTCAAAAGTACTTATAAGATCGGGTTGCATAGGTCGATTAAAAAACACGATCTTACCTTTCACTTTCGCTTCTCCTAAAGCTTTTAATTCTTCAAAATCTTTGACTTCAACCAAATTAGCTCTGAGCCCAGCAGGGTTAGTAGCCACAGACCCACCAAGTGCACATATATTAACACTAGTTGTTTTTCCCGGAGCAGTTTCTATATAAGCAAATTCTTTTGCTCCCCTAATCCATTTAGGCACCATAACGGGTTGCAGCCAAACTTTATCTAGTCCTAATTTCTCTAGTTCTGCTTTGGTATATTCTACAGCACGTTCGGCATTTAAAGATCCTGATAATCGTCCTCCAATTTGATTAGACAGGTGATCTAACCATTGATAACTATGACCATTAATCAGAGACGTTGAATATATTGTCTTTATGACCTCTTCATCGGTTTGGGCATTCGAAAAACTGGCAGCTAAACATATAGCTGCTAAAACATACTTAATCTTCATTTTCTAATTGGTCTTTATATAATTGAATATTGTCTTTTTCATCATCTGGAAGCTCAGGTTCTTTAATATCTTCATACGTTTTCAAAGTATCGTACAATATTTTGGCCACAATATAACGTGCCGTTGGTTTATCATCGGCAGGAATGGTATACCACGGTGCGTGTGCTTTTGATGTTCTATTTATGGCATCTTCATAACAAAGTTGATATTTATCCCAGAGTTTTCGTTCTTTTAGATCTCCTGATGAAAATTTCCAGTTCTTTTCTTTCTTGTTCAAACGTCTCAATAACCGATATTTTTGCTCACTCTTAGAAAGGTTAAGGAAAAACTTAAAAATAATAGTACCGTTTTCTGCGAGGTGTTTTTCAAAATTATTGATCTGCTCAAATCGTTTATCCCAAAAGGCATCATCAATCTTTGACACATCATCAATTCCCGGAATGTTTTCATTCATAATGTAATAAGGATGCACACGAGTTACCAGAACATTTTCATAATGTGTTCTATTAAATACTCCAAATTTTCCACGGGCTGGTAATGCTAAATAATGTCGCCACAGGTAATCGTGCTTTAACTCTAGTTCTGTAGGTACTTTAAAACTATGAACTTCGACACCACGAACATTGAAATCTTTAAACACTTCACGTATCAAGCTGTCTTTACCTGATGTATCCATTCCTTGTAAGCAAACTAAAACGGAATACTTACCATGAGCATACATGGTATCTTGAAGTTTTCCTAGTTTTTTCCTTACGGATTTTAATTCATCTTCAACTTCTTCTTCATCAGCTTGAAGATTGAATGTTGTTGAACGTTCTGAAATTGAGATGCGAGAGGATACCTTAAAGTCGTTAATATCAATTGCCTTCATGCAGTTTTTGTATAATTATGAATTGCACATAAATATACTAAAACATTAATGATAAGTTAAGGATTCTAACCAGAGAATATGGCAACTGTTTATTTCCTCGCAAAAAGCTTTACATCACTCTCGCTTACTTCTTTTCCACCAAGAATGATTAATCGCTCAATAACATTTCTGAGCTCTCTGATATTCCCTGTCCAATCGTAGTTTTGAAGGAGTTTTATGGCTTTGTCTGAAAAATTCTTCTTAGCTGTACCCTGTTCTTTTGCTATCTTATCTGAAAAGTAATCGATCAATAAAGGAATATCTTCTCGTCTATCATTTAATGCAGGTACTTCTATTAAAATAACAGCCAGTCTGTGGTAAAGGTCTTCTCTAAACTTACCGTCAGCAATTTCTTTCATAAGGTCTTTATTGGTCGCTGCAACTACACGTACATCGACTTTAATATCTTTATCGCTTCCTACACGCTGTACTCTACTTTCCTGAAGCGCTCTTAACACCTTTGCCTGAGCAGATAAACTCATATCTCCTATTTCATCTAAGAAAATAGTACCGCCGTTTGCTGCTTCAAACTTCCCTGCTCTATCTTTATTTGCTGATGTAAACGCGCCCTTTACATGTCCAAACAATTCACTCTCTATTAATTCGCTAGGAATTGCCGCACAGTTGACCTCTACCATAGGGCCCTTACTTCGCTCACTTTTTTGATGCAACCAATGCGCAACCAATTCTTTTCCTGTACCATTAGGCCCTGTAATTAATACTCTAGCATCTGTTGGCGCCACTTTATCGATCATCTCCTTTATATGAGAGATCGCATCACTTTCGCCAATCATCTCATAGTTTTTAGAGACTTTCTTTTTAAGACGTTTATTTTCAACTACCAGTTCTTTTCTATCTAATGCAATTCTTACGGTATTTAAAAGTCTGTTTAAATCCGGCGGCTTAGATATATAATCAAAAGCACCTAATCGCATGGTGTTTACCGCCGTGTCCAAATCGCCATGACCAGATATCATTACCATTGGTGTTTCTGGTTTTATCTTTTTCACGGCTTCCAGAACCTCAACCCCATCCATCTTTGGCATTTTAATATCACAAAGCACCAAATCATAATCTTCTTTCTTTATTTTTTCTATACCTACAAGACCGTCTTCTGCTTCCTCAACACTGTAAGTATCACTCTCTTCGGTGAGAATCTTAACAAGTACTCTTCTAATGGCTGCTTCGTCTTCTATGATTAATATTTTTGACATATCTATGTTTTATTTTTAATGTGAACATCTCGCTGCGGAAATGGTATTTCAATATCATTATCCTTAAATGCGCGATATATTTGATAACGCAAATTACTCTTTATTAATGGGACATTAAAGCTATCATTAATATAAAAATGTAATCTGAATTTTAATTCACTGTCACCAAAGTCTTGAAAGAAAACATTAGGTTCAGGTTGATTTAAAATTGCGTCTTCCTGTACCGCTACACCTAGCAATAATGCTTTTACCAAATCAACATCCGTACCATAAGCAACACCTACATCCACAAATTCTCTAGTAACGATATTATTTTGTGTCCAGTTGTAAAGAATTTCGCTTAAGAATTTATGGTTAGGAATGACTAAAATCTTATCATCATGAGTGATGGCTTTAGTTGTTCTAAGTCCAACTTGTGTAACCTTACCTACTTTCTTATCAATTTCTATAATATCATTAACCGTTATGGTCTTATCTATTAAAATAAAAATACCGGAAATAATGTCTTGGAAGAGCTTTTGCATCCCCAATCCAATACCAACAAATAAAGCTGTAGAAGCTGCTAAAATAGCGGTTACCCTAATCCCTGAAGCATCTAAAGTGGTAACGATAACTACTGTAAAGATGATATACTTTATAAATGTGAATACCGTCTTAAAGCGGTTTCTATCATCATCATCTAAACGTTTCGTTGCAAGAACCCTTATAAACCTTAAAACAAAATGAGTGACTAACAGGGTCCCCACCAATAGTATAATGGTTCCTACCGTTATGGTAATTCCATGATTATCGTATACAGTTTGCGATAAAAAAGAATTTATAGACTCAATCATTTTAATACTTTAACCACTTGAATAACTCTTTATAGGTAGGTTTCTTCCCATACATTAAAATACCGACTCTGTAAATCTTTGCTGCAAACCAGACCGTAAGTGTGAACGTCCCAATGAGTATTAGCAGTGATAATAATTGCTGCCAAATAGGTACTCCAAATGGAATGCGCATCAGCATGACTACCGGAGATGTCAATGGAATAAATGAAAATACTGTAGATACTGTTCCATGAGGATCTTCAATAACAGTAAATACCCCAACATATACCGCCAAAATTAGAGGCATTAATATTGGAAGCATAAATTGCTGAGTGTCTGTTTCATTGTCTACAGCTGCGCCTATGGCAGCATAAAGTGAGCTGTAAAGTAAATACCCACCTATAAAAAAGAACACAAATGCGACAATGAGATTCAGAATTGGTAGATTATTTATGGAAATCATGATGGTTTCCATCATATTTTGGTCTTTAGAAGCTTCCTGAAGTGCCTGCATAGCCATCTCTTGCTGTTGGGTTTGCGTGGCTGCCATATCAATTCCGAAAATTGCCGAAACTATGGTTAACATCACTCCTCCTAAGATGACCCAAATAACAAATTGTGTAATGCCGGCCAAAGAAGTGCCTATAATTTTTCCCATCATTAATTGAACAGGTTTTACAGAAGATATAATCACTTCGATAATTCTACTGGTTTTTTCCTCGATGACACTCCTCATAATCATATTACCATAAATGATAATAAACATAAATAACAAATAACCGGCAATACCTCCAAATGCTAGTTTCAATATGTTATCTACTTTAGAGCTTTTTTGCCCATCGAAACTCTCTTGATTAATATCTACACTCGTTTTAGTAGCTTCAATACGATCTAAGTCTAAGCCTTCTTCAATAAGCTTTAAGTCTTTAATCTTGTTTTCTAACTTACTTTCAATGCTCGAAATAATAGTTAAGGATGGTGAATCCTCTGAGTAAAATGTAACATTACTAGCAACCTCAGCAATATCATTAACTGGAGCTACATATAACAATCCATAATCTTCTTTCTTCTTCACTAAGCCCTTAGCTTCTTCTAGGCTTACACCATTGAGTAAAGTATAAGTCGTATTATCCGTATTTTTAAACACATCACTTACAAAACCTGACTCATCTAATATAGAAATGGTACGTTGCTTATTGTTATTAAGTTGAGATAAATAGGCTACTACAGCAATAAGGGCAATCATAATTAACGGACTAAGAATGGTCATAATAATGAATGACTTATTCTTTACCTTAGTAAGGTATTCACGTTTTATAATAAGTGGTAAATGATTCATTCTTAGTTGTTTTTTACAGTTTCAATAAATATGTCATTTGCTGAAGGTATTACCTCTACAAAATGATGCACCTCAGCTTTTGAAGTTAAGAATGAAAGCAGATCATTAGGTGATGTGTTTGCATCCACTTTCACATTGAGTTTCACATCATCATTAAGATTTTTAAATGTAGCTGGTAAGACTTCAAATTGTTCTCCTATAGCTTTAACCACCGCATCAGTATTATTGGTTTCTAAACCAACTTCAAATGTGTTGGATTTATACTCACGTTTTATATCCATGAGCTTTCCATCTAGTACTTTATTAGACTTGTGAATCAGTGCTATATGGTCACATAATTCCTCAACAGATTCCATACGGTGTGTAGAGAAAATAACTGTTGCGCCTTCGTCTCTAAGTTTCAGTATTTCGTCTTTTATTAAGTTAGCATTAATAGGGTCAAATCCTGAAAATGGTTCGTCAAAGATCAATAATTTTGGTCGGTGTAATACAGTAACTACAAACTGAATTTTTTGAGCCTGCCCTTTACTAAGTTCTTGAATTTTTTTATTCCACCAGTCCCCAATTTCTAATTTCTCAAACCAATACTTCAATCGCGATTTGGCTTCAGATTTACTCATTCCTTTCAACTGTGCAAGATATAGTGCTTGCTCGCCTACTTTCATTGATTTGTATAAGCCTCGCTCTTCAGGCAAGTATCCTATATCTCTGATATGCTCAGGTTTTAAAGGCTCTCCATCTAAATGTACGGCCCCTTCATCTGGCATAGTTATCTGATTAATAATTCTAATTAAAGTCGTTTTACCAGCTCCATTAGGCCCTAAGAGGCCGAAAATACTTCCTTTAGGAACGGCAATAGAAACTTGATTTAGTGCCCTGAAATTTCCGAAATTTTTAGAGACGGAATCAGCAACTAATAGATCACTCATATATACTTTGGTTGTTTAGTATTGTTTGTATTGTAAATATATTAAATGTTACACATTAAGTATACTTATCTTAAAGTATTTTGAGAAGTCCCTTAAAACACAAAACCCACCCTTATAGGGAATATAAGGATGGGAAAAAATTGCTATGAAAAAGAAAAATTACCACTAAAATAGAATTAGTGATAATTCAAATATAATCTTTTTTATCAAAATATGCCTGATTTATGAGAACATATCTTTCACCTTTTCAAAAAAGGACTTATCGCCGCTCTCAGGTTTAGGTGCAAAATGTTCATCTTCTCGCATGCTTTCAAAAAACTCTTTTTGTTTTTTATTCAGGGTTTTTGGCGTCCACACATTCACATGAACCAAAAGATCCCCTTTACCATACCCATTTATACTAGGTATACCCTTACCACGTAATCTTAATATCTTTCCAGATTGTACACCAGCTTCTACCTTAATGCGCACTTTTCCGGTCACAGTATCTATTTCTGTAGATGTTCCTAAAACAGCATCTGGTAAACTCACATACAAGTCATAATGTAAATTATCCCCTTCACGCTTTAATGTCGGATGTTCTTGTTCTTGAATGGCTACCAATAAGTCTCCAGAGATTCCATTACCTGGAGCATCATTCCCTCTACCGTTGACCTTCAATTGCATACCATCAACAACACCTGCTGGTATTTTAACAGTAACCGTTTCTTCATCAATCATAAGGCCTTGACTATCTGCACCTTCACCCTTCTTGTCAATTATCTGTCCAGAGCCTCCACAAGTAGTACATGGCGAAGAGGTCTGCATTCTTCCTAAAATCGTATTTGTGACTCTCGTCACCTGCCCAGTTCCATTACATGTGGTGCATGTTTTATATGTGGTTCCAGGAGCTTGAACTTTACGCTTTACCTTGATTTTCTTCTCTACACCATTAGCAATTTCCTCAAGCGTTAAATTCACCCTTATTCTCAGGTTGCTTCCCTTTACAACACGTTGTCTTCCACCACCAAAGCCACTAAAGCCACCGCCAAAAGCACCACCAAAGATATCACCAAACTGACTGAATATGTCATCCATATTCATACCGCCACCACCAAAGCCTCCGGCACCTTCAAAAGCCTGATGACCAAACTGATCGTAGCGCGCACGTTTATCAGCATCACTCAATACCTCATAGGCTTCGGCTGCTTTCTTAAACTTCTCTTCAGCTTCTTTATCATCTGGATTTTTATCAGGATGGTATTTAAGTGCCATCTTACGATACGCTTTCTTTATCTCCGAATCGCTAGCACCTTTACTTACTCCTAATATGTCGTAATAATCTTCTTTCATAGTATGTGTTTACTGGCCAACAACCACTTTAGGGAAACGAATCACTTTATCTCCAAGCTTGTATCCTTTTTCAATAACGTCTATAACCTTACCCTTAAGGTCATCACTTGGTGCAGGAATCTGAGTTACAGCTTCATGATCGTCGGCGATGAAAGCATCCCCTTGTTTAACGTCTATCACAGCTAAGCCTTTTTGCTCTAGAGTAGATAGTAACTTCTGGTATATTAGCAGTACGCCTTTACGTAACTCTTCGGCTTCCTTATCCTCTTCGATATGACTTAAAGCACGTTCAAAATCATCTAAAACTGGAAGCATCGCCACCATTACATCCTGGCTAGCTGTTTTAAATAATTCTATGCGCTCTCTATTGGTTCGCTTTTTATAATTTTCGAACTCTGCAAATAATCGCATAAACTTATCTTTCTCTGCTGTAAGTTCTTGTTGTAATTGTTCTTCTACACTTAGCTCCTCTACTACTGCTTCAGTGTCTACTGCATCTGTTGAAGCATCTTCTATCTGAGGCTCATCTATCGTCTTTTCTTTATTCTTTTTACTCATGCTTAGAGTCTGGTTTATTCTTTCGTATTTGAAGGTGCAAAAGTACTGCCATTATTTGATAAATGTCAAAATGTCACAAAGAAATTTTATTCAAATTTGAACATAAAAAAAGCACCTGTCTTTCGACAAGTGCTCTCTCCTTTCATAGCAATAATCAATAAAAAACAAACTTTATTTTGGCATTACTACGGAGTTAATTACGTGAATCACACCATTATCAGCCTTCACATCCGTTGCCACGATTTCACTGTAATTACCATTTTGATCTTTCAACCATATCTTTCCATCTTTAGACATTACTGTTAAACTTTGACCGTTTAACGCTTTTACGGTAACTTTTCCTTTACCTTTTTTCAAAGCAGCTACAACGTCACTTGCCATAAGCTTAGATGGAATAACGTGATACGTTAAAATGTTTGTCAAAGCTTTTCTGTTTTTTGGTTGTAAAAGTGACTTTAGTGTTGCAGCATCAATTTTTGCAAATGCATCATTTGTTGGAGCAAATACCGTAAATGGTCCATCTCCTTGTAATGCAGATACTAACTCCGCTGATTTTAATGCTGTAACTAATGTTGAGAAATTATCGTTGCTTACTGCAACATCAACAATTGTTTTTTGAGCTGTAGCGTTTTGATAAAACGTAAATGCTACCAATGTCGTTAAAATGAATACTAACTTTTTCATGACTTCTTTTTTAAGTTAAACAATGTGTAATTGGTTTTCATTTTTAATTACACGCATTTTTTACCTTTGGATGAAGGCGGTAAGTTTTTTTATTAAATTTGGGAATACTTTAACACAACATGCAAGACGATAATACGCTAATACAACAACTCAAAGAGCAGGATGAGCAAGCGTTATCGTTGCTATACGACAAATATTCCGGTGCGATATATAGTGTGATTATTAAAATGACACGCGATGAGGTTATCTCCCAAGACTTACTTCAAGATACATTTATGACCGTCTGGAATAAATCCTATCAGTATGATCCAAATAAGGGACGCTTTTACACATGGATATACCGTATAGCGAAGAATAAAGTGTTAAATTATCTAAGAAAAACCGACAAAGTCATCCAAACCGATGATTTAAGTGTATATACAGATAGAGAAGATGATGTTAATCTAGATCCTGAATTTTTACAGCTTAATGGTGCTGTAGCAAAATTGGAGGATCATCATAAGGAAGCTATTGAATTGGTTTACTTTAAAGGGTTGACACATCGAGAGGCTCATGAGGTTATGGATGTCCCTTTAGGCACCTTTAAATCTTATATTAGACAGGCACTAAAGCTTTTACGACAATCCTACTCTAAAACCCTCTCTTTGATAATAATAGGTATTAATGCAATGTGATGATGGATAAAAAGACGATACTAGAAAATAGCATATTAGAACAATATTTACTTGGTGAATTAACGCAAAGTGAATCTACCGAAGTAGAGCAATTACTTGCCTCCGATAGTGAACTCAAATCACACTTTGATCAATTGGAACGTGATTTTGAAACTTTAGGTTTAGAGAATGCTATCACACCTCCTCCATTGGTGAAAAATCAACTTATGGATAAAGTGAAACAATCCAAAGCACCTATTAGTTTACCTAAACGAAATAACACCCGTGTATATCTCAGTATTGCAGCAAGTTTTGCAGCATTTTTGTTATTGAGTTCAATTTGGTTGTATAATGAGCTCAATGGAGTAAAAGAACAACTACAGATTGTTCAGGATGAAAACGACACACTCAAAAATGACCTGAACTCAGTAACTACTAATCTAGAAGAAACCAATAAGTGGTATGCTGCCATATCTAATCCGGATGCAGAACAGTATATTTTAAACGGTAATACTTTAATGCCAGATGCTAAAGTGGTGAGCTATGTGAATCACACAGATAAGTCGGTGGTGATCAATACACAAAAACTACCAAAGCTTTCTGAAGATCAAGATTATCAGATGTGGGCCGATGTTGAAGGTGAAATGATAGATATGGGTGTCATCTCTAAAGATGAGGAATTAATGGCCATGACCTATATCGATCATGCCGAATCGCTTAACATCACTATAGAACCAGCCGGGGGTAATGATCACCCTACAGTATCCCAGTTAATATCTAATGTATATTTACGTTAGTAGATCTTCTAATGCAGGGCGAAGGTTAGGGTAATTAAAATGGAATCCGAAATTCTCGATCTTTTGTCCACTTACGCGTTGGCTTTCAAATAATAACATGTGCATCTCTCCAAGCATAAGTTTCATTACCGACTTAGGAATATTAGGCAATAATAAAGGGCGTTTTAGCACTCTCGCAGCAACTTTAGTGAGTTCAGAATTACTTACCGGATTAGGTGCCACGCCATTAAATATACCTTCATAACTGTGCTCTAAAACAAATGCAAAAATACGTGCCAGGTCTTCCACATGAATCCAGCTTTGCCATTGTTCGCCATTACCGAATGCTGCTCCTGCTCCAAACTTAATAGGCTTTACTATTTCTGGCAATGCACCACCATCAGCAGCTAAAACTAAGCCAATTCTAATTTTAGTGATCGGGATGTCCAACGTTGTGAATTCATCTACAGCGGCTTCCCAGGCTTCAACAACCTCTCCTAAAAAAGTGGTAGATACTTCAGTAGCATCTTCTTCGTAATACTTAGTAATGGACGATGGATAAATTCCTATAGCACTCGCAGAGATCATATGATCTATCTTAAACCCATGCTCTTCGATGGTATTCTTTAAGAGCTGTGTCGTTAATGTTCGACTTTCCAAAACTTCTTTCTTGTAGGCTGGGGTCCAACGTTTAGAAATAGACGCACCCACAAGATGAATTATAGCATTAACACCTTCAAAGCAAGCAATATCAATCTCTCCTGAGCTTGGGCTCCAATAAAAACCTTTATAATTGTCTTGCTGAGTAAGTTTTTGTTTTGATGAAGTTAAATAATGCACCCCATAGCCTAAAGCATGGCACTCTTTTACCACAGCTTTCCCTATTAAGCCTGTTGCTCCTGTTATTAAAACCCTCATCAAAAAATTCTTTTGACAAAGATACGACGCATCTTTTCGAGCGTCTTTAATTTTAATGTGGATTTAACTTTTGAAGTATCGCTATCGTTTTAGAGCACGAAGCATTTAGCTAAAACACTGAATGCTACTCACCCTTTTAGAGCACGTAGCATTTCTCTTTTGCCTGGAGGTCCGGGTAAACGTTCTACAGTAAAACCTACAGCTTCCATAGCACGTCTTACACTACCCTTTGCTGAATAGGTGACCAGAACACCATTATAACGCAATGCTTCAAACATAATTTTAAAAATATCTTCTGTCCACAGCTCAGGCTGCACTCGAGCACCAAAAGCGTCAAAGTAGATAATATCATGTGTGTCTTTATCCGTAATATCCTCGAAGAATTGCTGACGTTTGGTCAATACAAATTTAGAATTAAGCTCAATAGGAGTTTCCCATGTTGTGTTGTGCATCTGGGTAAATATTGAAGCATGATCTGGTGAAATTAGTTCCGGATAATTGAGTTGTTCAATTTCAGAAGTCGCTACCGGATACGCCTCTACACCGACATAATTAATATTTATTCCTAAAGTTTCACTTTCAATATAGGTTAAGAATGCATTCAACCCAGTACCAAAACCGATCTCCAGAATATGTGTCGGGTTATTATTTAGATAGGTATTGTAATAAAAAAGCAAACCATGCTTTAAAAAAACGTGGTTTGCTTCTTGTATTGCACCGTGAATCGAATGATACTGTTCATTCCAATCTTCAATCTGAATGGTTTTAGAACCATCAGCGGTGGTAATAATGTGTCGTTTCACTATTGCTTTAACATCACACCATCTGCTTCAAAACCGAAAGTGATCTGAGGTTCTGTAATTGCTGCAATCTCATCTTCAGATTTTTTAGCATCTTCAGCATAGTGTTTTAAGTCTTCAACAGAGGTTTCTGTAACAAATGCCTTTCCATTGATAACCACTTCACCTTTAGCATCTAGAGGCACAAAAAAGCCATAGTCCTTAAATCGAACTTTAACGGTCTTTCCGTCACCCATATCTAAGTTCATCCAGCAGCCTTTTTTAGGGCATACTTCAGTAATCGTTCCAACCATTTTTGTTGTTATGGTATCACCTATGGACATCGTTTTAAACTTCTCATTCATCTCAGCAGTTGAAAACGCACCATCGGCATCAATCTTATCTCCAAAATAAGCGTAAGCAATTTCAGGAGTCTCTTCTTTAACTTCCGGAGTTTCTGTCTTAGTATCGTTCTTACAGGAAACTACCAGTATAAGTACAAAAAATAATAGAATTGTATTCTTCATTTGGATTTGGATTTGTGTTTGATTTAGTGCTTGCAAAAGTACGAAATTTTAAGCAAAGTTTAAGTTTTTTAAACCGTTATGATTCCGTATTTTTGCAACTCCTAACAACATCCAATTTTCATGATAAATACCAATACTATTTCGATCGATATAACTAAGGCGAAACACAGCAAAATTAACGAGGTTGATTTTGATAATTTAATGTTCGGCCGTGTCTATACAGATCATATGTTTGTATGTGATTATGAGAATGGACAATGGCAGAAACCAAAGGTAATACCTTACCAACCGATGACCATAGAACCTTCTGCTAGAGTGTTCCATTACGGGCAAGCTGTTTTTGAAGGTATGAAAGCCTACAAAGACGAAAACGGCAAGGTATTTATGTTCCGTCCGGAGGAAAATTTTAATCGTATCAACATATCATCAAAGCGTTTAGCTATTCCTGAACTACCCAAAGCGCATTTCTTTGGTGGCTTAGAGACACTCTTAAAGCTAGATAATGCCTGGATCAAAGAAGGGCTTGGCAATTCGTTGTATCTACGTCCATTTATCATTGCTACTGAACCAGCTATTGCTGCATCACCATCGGAGACCTATCGATTTATGATCATTTGTTCTCCGGCGAAGGCTTATTATTCTGGTAAAGTACGTGTATTATTCGCGGAAAAGTTCAGTCGATCGGCTGATGGTGGAGTTGGTTATGCTAAAGCAGCAGGAAACTATGCGGCTCAGTTCTACCCAACAAGTCTGGCACAAGCAAAAGGCTTTCAACAGATCATCTGGACGGATGCCAGCACCCATGAATACTTAGAAGAAGCGGGTACTATGAACATCTTCTTTAGAGTGGGTGATAAACTCATTACGGCACCTAATAACGACCGTATCTTAGATGGTGTAACCCGTAAGAGTGTCATACAGATTGCAGAAGACATGGGTATCTCTTGTGAAGTACGCCGCGTTAGTGTGAAAGAAATTAAAGAGGCTGCCAATAATGGTACTCTAAAAGAAATATTTGGTGCCGGAACTGCAGCTGTGATCAGTCCAATCTCAGCGTTTGAGCATGCCGGTGATGTGTATGAGCTTAATGATGTTGAGGATGCTTATGCGACAAAATTCAAACAACATTTATTGAAGATTCAGCACAACCTGGCAGAAGACCCTCATAGTTGGCGTTATGAAGTAAAATTATAAAAGAAAAGCAGCTGAAATAGCTGCTTTTTTTATTTAGGATTCTAAGATCGCTTTAATATTTGGTTTGAAGTAATTAGGGCCTTTTAATACCTTTCCGTCTTCTCGGTAAATCGGTTCTCCATCTTCTCCTAGCTTACTCATATTACTGCGTTGAATTTCTTCGAATACTTCTTCTATTTTATATTGTAGGCCATGTTCTATAATAGTACCGCACAGTATGTAAAGTAGATCACCTAAAGCATCGGCGACCTCAACGAGGTCATTATTATTAGCGGCTTCCAGGTATTCTTCATTTTCTTCACGCATTAGTTTGTAGCGGAGCATGTTTTTCTCCATACCCAGATCGGCTTTTGGGTTTTCAAGGTGTCCGATCTTAAACGCCGTATGAAAGGCTTTGACTGCATTTATCTTGTCTTGCATTTGTATTAGTCTATTTGTTAGCTTATCCTTAAATTTGCATAAAAATAATGAGATGTTTACAAACGGTCAATGGATTTTCGGAATATTATTTTTTATCGTCTTTGCGGTAATTATTACCATGATGTATCGCAAAGATTTAAAGCTTCACAGACGCTATTACAAAGGTACTATTTGGGTACTTATTGCCTTTATCGGCTTTATTGGTATGATCGCTGCCATTAAGTTTATGTTTATGTAGTAAACGTATTTATTTCACTGGTTTTAAATCTCCTGTTATGATCTAATCCATAGTATAGGGTTGTTATTTCCATAACTTCCGCTTATCTTAGTGTTTCTCTCCTAGTAACTTTTTATGAAACATATAATCAACCACTAAAATAAGAGATTGAAATCTCTGATAAGTAAAAATTAATGATACATAAAAATATCTTAATCAAGTTATTTCAAGTATGTATAAGCATTTGTACTTTTTTTTGTTTTCCACAGAAAAATGATTTAGCTGATGCATTAGAATCTGTAAGAAATGGTAATCTTAATACTTTTGAGCGAGTATTAAGACTTTCGGATACATCTAAACTAAATGACTTCAATAAAGCTACTTGGTTGTATTATTGTGCAGACTTAGAACTCTCAAAAGGTAATCATACCGTTGCCTATGTAGCAATACTTGATGCTGAAAACCTATTTGAAAAACTTAATCAAACATATGATCTTATTAATTGTATAGTTCTTGAAATAGCTATATTAAGTCGTGAAAGTAAACTTAATTATAACTACTCTAAAAGAATTAATAAACTTAAAGAACTGGCACTCAAAGAAAACAACATTGATGAATTAATAGCCGCTTATCAAAGTATCGCTATAAATTATATGGATGCCGATAACGCTGAAGACTCGATACTTTTTTTCAGAAAAACTATCCCTCTCGCATTAGATCTAAAAGATACTGTCAGAGTAGGGCATGCATACACAAATATGGCCGCAGTATACAATATAATTACCAAAGACTTTGACTCAGCTCTGTATTATAATAAAAAAGCTGAACCAATACTAAAAAGATATAATGACAATCAGAGTTTAGCTTTTAATTACAATAACACAGCTCAGGTATACGAAGAATTAAAAAAATATGAAAAAGCAATTCATTATTATATCAAAGCAGATTCAATTTCATTAAAAAAAAACGATATAAACAGTAAGATTATATTTTTTCAGAAAATCTCTAACCTATTAATAGAATCTAATAAATACGAACAAGCGGCTCGATATCTTAATAAGTTGATCAGGTTAAAAGATAGTATTAATAATCATGGGCAGAATGTGGCAATTGAAGTGTTTAATAATGAAAGATTAAAAGCTAAAATAGAGTTGAGTGATACACAGAGTAAATATAAAAGGAAAATCGTTCTATTAGTTTTAGGGTTTTTGGTATTTGGAAGCATAATACTATCAGTTATTCAGATAATCAATAAACGTAAACAAAAATGGGTTGAACATGAAAAAGCACTAGAATCTCAAAAACTCGCTACAGTTTTAAAAGAACAAGAATTGATGGCTATTGATGCGATGATCGAAGGCCAAGAAAAAGAACGCCAACGTATTGCCAATGACCTTCATGATGATCTTGGGGGCTTGATGGCCAACGTAAAACTCCACTTTAATGCTTTAAAAGATAAAGAGTCCGAAGAACTTTACGATAAAACCAGTCAGCTTATTGATAGCGCTTATGATAAAGTACGCTCCGTGGCCCATGCCAAAAATTCGGGAGTGATTGCCAAAGAGGGTTTATTAAAATCTGTACAGCATATGGCGGATAAAGTATCTAAGTCCAACCAACTTCAAATCGATGTGATTGATCATGGTTTAGAACAGCGTTTGGAAAATAGTCTGGAATTAACCTTATTCCGTATTATACAGGAATTAACGACGAATATTATTAAACATGCAGAGGCATCAGAAGCTACCATTCACCTCACCCAGCATGAAGGTAGTCTGAATATTCTAGTGGAAGATAATGGTAAAGGCTTTAATCCAAGTCAGGTGACCAAAAATAAAGCCGGCATGGGTATTAGTAGTATTGATAAACGGGTAGCGCATTTAGAAGGGAGCATGACCATAGAATCAGAGCCTAAAAAAGGAACCACCATCATTATAGATATCCCAGTATGATACGATTAGCTATAGCCGAAGATCACCAGTCTCTTATTGACGGGATTAAGCTCCTTCTCAATTATGAAGAAGATATCGAAATTGTGGGTACTGCCAATCATGGAGAGGAGCTCTTAAAGTTAGTACGTTTAAAACAGCCCAATGTCATCATTATGGATATCCGTATGCCCAAGATGGATGGTATTACGGCCACCAAAACCATTAAAAAAGAATTTCCACATACCAAGATATTGGCCTTCACTATGTTTGATCAGAATAAAGCTGTACAGCAAATGCTCAGTGCCGGAGCTTCGGGTTATATTCTTAAAAACTCCCCTTTAGAAGAGGTTTTAAAAGCGGTCCGAGAAGTTTATAAAGGCAATACCTATTATGACGCTAACATCACCGTACAAGATAAGACAGATGCCAATAAAAAAGCCAAGGGTATATTGACCAAACGTCAAATTGAGATCTTAAAACTCATTGGACAAGGCAAAACATCAAGAGAAATTGCCGATGAGCTTTTCATAGGTGTCCATACCGTAGATACTCACCGTAAAAATATGGCACGTATTCTTAACTTGAGAGGCAAAGGAGAATTGATGCGTTATGCTCTAGAAAAGAAATATAAGTTTTAAATATACCTAGAAACAGGTATTTTAATGCGTATTAATGGTTTCTATTTTTGGATAAAACGAAAAATTATGGAACCAAAATCAATTCAATTTTCATGTGCTGACTTTATTGAAGAGAAATCAATAAATGTCATGATTCATCCGACTTACAATAATCTAGTAACTACTTCTCACTGGAATGGAGACACTTGGCCAAGATTACTTTTTTATAGGTTTCACGCTATCAAGGGAGAGTATCGCCTAGAGATATCATATGCCGCTGCAGATTCAAGACCAGTAACAAATATATCCTTGAACGGAAATATTATATCTAGAGGAACATTAGGTGGTACAACTGGTAGTTGGACTAAAATTAGACAAGATGAAGTAAAGGTTGTTAACTTAAAGAACGGAGAAAATACATTAACGATACTAAGTGAAAAATCTATACCACATCTACAGTTTATCTGTTTTGAAAAAACAGTATAATAAATCTAACACCTATTTATATTAAAATAAAAAAGCAGCTGTTTTACAGCTGCTTTTTATATTATGCTAATATTCAACTATCATAAAATTGCTATCTTTGGGTAACAACTAAATCAATTAAAATGAAAGCCTTAAAGTATATTATTTTTATACTGCTCATCTTCATTATAGGAGGTGCTATTTATGTTGCAGTACAACCCAATTCATTTAACGTCACCCGAACCAGAACCATACAAGCACCAGCTGCTGTTGTCTATAATAACATCATTGATTTTAAAAACTGGGAAGCCTGGTCCTCATGGGCAGAGGCCGATGAGGAAATGGTGATTACGCTCCCTGAAAACACCCAAGGTGTTGGTGGGTCTTATCAATGGGAAGATAAAGACGGTGTTGGTACTATGAAAAATACAGCCACAAATGCAAACGCCTCGCTAACTCAAGAAATGCAATTTGGTGAGTTTCCAAAATCAGATATTAACTGGACATTAGAACCTAGTGAAGATGGAAAGAGCACTAATGTCACTTGGAACATCTCTGGAAAAGACCTTCCCTTCATGTTCAAAATGTTCTCTGCATTTATGGGAGGTATGGAAAAACAAATTGGTCCTCACTATGAGCGAAGTTTAGAAAAATTAGATAGCATCCTACAGGTAGACATGAAGCGCTACAGTGTGAATATAGAAGGTATAACCAACCATAGCGGTGGCTACTACTTGTATAATACCACTTCCTGTAAGTTGAGTGATTTTAAAATGAAAATGCAAGAAATGATGCCTAAAGTAGGTGTTTATGCATTGACACATAATATCAAAATTGCAGGCGGCACTTTTGCCTTGTACGAAAAATGGGATGAAGAAAATAATGCTGTTATTTTTTCATGCTGTGTTCCTACAAGTTCTAAGATCATTTCTAATGAGCCTGATATCTTAACCGGGCAATTGCCCTCATTTAAAGCCGTGAAGACTGTTTTGAATGGCGATTATGAGAACTTAGTAGAAGCCTGGGAAAAAACCATGGCTTATATTGAAGCTAATGGTTTAGAGATGGTAGAAGGTGGCCCTATGATGGAAACGTATCTAACAGATCCTGCTAGTCAACCTAATCCTGCCAATTGGGTCACTGAAATATATATTGCCGTTAAATAGCCTATGAAGCAATTACTCTTAGTATTTGTTGGTGGCGGTATCGGTAGTGTTTTACGGTTCATCATTGGTAAATGGCTGAACAGTTCTGAAACCGGTATTCCTTATGGTACATTTGCCGCCAATATTTTAGGAAGCTTACTCATAGGTATTATTCTTGGTCTTGCAGCGAAGAATGAAAGCTTAAGTCAAGACCAGACCTTATTATTAGCCACGGGATTCTGTGGTGGTTTCACCACATTTTCAACCTTTGCTTATGAAAACCATGTTTTTCTAAAGTCGGGCGATTTCACAAGCTTTGCCCTATATGCTATAGGCAGTTTTGTTGTAGGTTTTCTAGCAGTCTTCTTTGGAATGTACTTGGTAAAGTAGCCTAATGCTTATCGAAAGCTTTAACTCCGGCTTCAACTTTTGTGTCTAAATAGTTGGCTCTTGGCACTATAGGGCATGAGTATTTTTCATTATAGGCGCAATAGGGATTATATGCTGTATTAAAATCGATAATAATAGTTTCTCCTTCTGGAATTCTAGCTTCAGTATAGCGTCCACCGGAATAACTGGTATTACCATTTGTATTATCAAGGAAAGGCAAAAACAGATAGTCCTCATAGCCTTCCACATTTAATAACCCTAAATTTTGATAGATATTAAGCTCGAACGTTTTTCCTTTTAATTCAAAAGTGATTATTCCATATTTGACATATACAGGAAGTCTGTTAGTCGTTGTTTTCATTTTAAATGGCTTCTCATCTGGTGTACGCTTAAGCTTTGCCTTGACCACATAAGCAGAATCAAACTTAAAAAAGTCTAATCCCGTGAAGGTTTTACGGTCTTTCTCTTTTAATGGGGATTTTGTGGCATCTTTAAAATCGGCATTCATTTTCTTTTGCCAATCTGTTTCAGCAACAATAACTTTCTTATCCTGAGCACAACTTAAAGATGTTAACATCAAAAAAACTAATAGTATTCGCATTTGAATTATTTTTTTCATACTCAAAAATACAACTTCTCATTTTTTATTGTAAGTTTGAATCATCAAATAAGAAACCAATGACACAATTCGTCACAAATTATAAGCAGTGTAGAGCGATTTCAGCAGAAAACGTTAGGATGCATTATATGTTGTGGTGATAGTAGTATAATATTAAACAATATAGAAAAGTCCGACGTTAGCGTCGGACTTTTTATTTTTATAAACATGATAACCAAATGAAACGATTATTTAAAAATTACCTGGATACTTTTAAAGGACTCTCAACGGAGGTATGGTGGCTAGCACTAATTACTTTTATAAACAGAGCAGGTACTATGGTTATTCCTTTTTTATCAATATATCTGGATGAAAATTTAAAATTTGCTTTTGATGATATCAGCTGGATTATGGCTTGCTATGGTTTAGGCTCTGTTATTGGGACTTGGATTGGTGGTAAGCTCACCGACCGTATTGGCTATTACAAAGTTATGGTTAGAAGCCTTTTAAGTACCGGTTTCTTATTCATCGCCTTACAATTTTTAGACACTTTTGCTGAAGTATGTATTGGTATCTTTTTAGTGATGTTAGTTGCCGATACATTCAGACCTGCCATGTTTGTAGCTATGAGTGTGTACAGCAAGCCTGAAAATAAAACCCGTTCGGTGACACTAATTCGTTTAGCTATTAATTTAGGGTTCTCTGCAGGACCTGCCATAGGAGGTTTGATCATTGCTACCATGGATTATGGCGGTTTATTTTGGGTAGATGGTATCACATGTATCCTAGCAACTTTGCTTTTGATGAAGGTATTGAATCCTAGAGTATCCAAACCTGTTGATGATATCATTGTTGAAAATCCTAAATCGGTATATAAAGATAAACCCTTTTGGATCTTTTTCGCAGCTATGGTCATTTTCGGGGTAATATTCTTGCAATACTTCTCTACAATGCCATTGTATTATAAAGATGTGCATTCACTCTCTAAAATACAAATAGGCTTACTTTTAGGGCTAAATGGGTTCTTCATATTCATTCTAGAAATGCCGCTTATTAAATGGTTAGATAAGAGTAAATACACTAAAGTAAGCTTGATGCTTATTGGACTCGTACTAACTGCATTAAGTTTTTATGTGCTTAACTTAACATCATGGGCTGGTATTTTAATTGTAGGTATGCTGTTAATGACCATAGGAGAAATGGTTGCATTTCCTTTTTCGAATGCTTTTGCAATGGATAGAGCTAAGCGAGGTAAACAAGGAGAATACTTATCTATGTACGTTATGGCATTTTCTATTGCTCATATTTTTGGACATAGCGTAGGATTGCGCCTTGTCGACAATTTTGGTTATAACTACACCTGGTATATTATGTTGGTTTTAGGTACCATAGGTGTATTTCTATTGTATTATTTAAAACGAAGACTGGCTGCAAAAAATGAATTAACATGAATTTAAATCAAGTAACTATATCCTCCACAGACGTACCAAAGTCTGTGGAGTTCTATAAACTTTTGGGGCTACGGTTGATTGTTGATGCATTACCTCGATATGCACGTTTTGAATGCGTCGATGGCGATGCTACATTTTCAATTCACCATGTCGATAAGGTGTTTGATTTCAATCCCACGACGGTTTATTTTGAAGATGATCATCTAGAAAGTGTTGTCGCACAACTCAAAGAAAAAGGTATTACATTTACAACTGATATTACAGAACAACCCTGGCTTTGGAAGGAAGCACATCTTGAAGATCCTGATGGCAATAAAATTATCCTCTTCCATGCCGGAAAGAACAGAAAAAATCCACCATGGCGAATCGATTAAAAATAATGCGTATGAGATCTTTATTATACCTCCTATTAATAGCAGTGTTTACCTTAAGTTGCAATACAAAAACAGAACAGCAAGATGTTGAGATTACCCAAGAAAAACAATTTCCAAAATTGGACTCTAATCGTTACAATGTTGGATTTCTGATTATGGATGGTGTCTATAATACAGAACTTACAGCGCCATATGATATTTTTCAGCATACTATTTTCAGAGAAGGTATTAAAGCCATGAATGTGTTTACCGTAGCTGATACAGATGACCCAATTACGTCTTTTGAAGGTATGCGCATCCTGCCGGATTATAATTATAAAAAAGATAAGTTGCCTAAAATTGACATTCTGGTTGTACCAAGTGCTGAGCACCATTTAGATACCGATCTAGAGAATGAGGATATGATCAATTTTGTTAAGCAAGTTGATAAAGAAGCTATGTTCATTACATCACATTGTGACGGTGCTTTTGTATTAGCCAAAGTAGGATTGCTGAATGGTAAAGTCTCAACTACTTTTCCAAGTGATATAGATGCCATGCGTGAGATGTTTCCTGAGTTGGATATTAGGAAAGAGGTCTTATTTGTTCACGATGGAAAATACATTACCTCAGCCGGTGGTGCTAAGAGTTTTGAAGCTGCCTTATATCTCTGTGAATACCTCTATGGGAAGGATATTGCAAAATCTTTGTCTGGAGGTTTAGTTATTGATTGGAATCTAGATACTGTACCGCATCTGGTTATTGAAGATTAATATTAAGTTAGTGGTTGAATTTCATTGTGTTTGACAACCTGTGATAAGACGATTTGTGTTTTGGTTTCCCCATATACGATAAGTTGATCTATAAAAGACTCTAAATGCATCTGATTTTTTAGTATCACTTCCATGACTATATTTTCATTACCTGTAATACGGTAACAATTAATCACCTCATTGTAAGTTGTCACTTTTTCTAAAAACGGCTTCAACATCCCCATAAATGCCCTTAATGTGATAATAGCTTTTAACTGATAACCTGCCTCAATGGGAGAGATAAATGCCTTGTAGCCTTGAATGATTTCAGCATCTTCCATTTTTTTTATACGCTCAGAAACTGCAGGTGAACTTATACCCACACGTCTGCCTATTTCAGAATTAGACATGCGTGAGCTCTCTTGCAAACACTTTAAAATCTTCCAGTTTAGTGAATCTATACTCATTTAAAGAAATTTCGGATATTAACTTAAATATTAAATCAAATATACAAAAATGGTTTAAATATTAAAGCTGCGAATGGTTATTACTGCTTAATTTTGAGGGAATTGCTATGAAAATGAATTATAACTTACCATCATACCTGTCCAATCAGCCGATCTATAAAAAAGCTATGGATATCATTGTCTTATCGCGTAGTATTTCGACGTATTTAAGACAAGATTTATCCTATCTAAATGCAGATGGTTCAGAGGATGAGCACATCTATTTTACAGGAGATATTGTACAACAGTCAACATCTATTACTCCTGAACTGATAAATGCTGAACGCGAACGTTTTTCTGACAAAAGAGACAAACATATAGAGAGTCTTAATCGACTCACTCAGCTATTGTATAAGAATTGTACCCGTTTAGAAAAAGCAAACAGTAATGGTAAAGACTATTTACCATTATTGAAATCAGAATTGAAAAAGTTCAGAAAACTACAGCGTAGTTGGATGATGACTTTATAGATAGTCTTTTTCTTAATTCATATTTTTTTGTAAGAAGTTCTTAAACCTTTTATTTTCTAATAAAGGCTTAAACTCAGCTACTGTACTAATCGTGCTAATTCTGGTGTATCCATGTTTAATAGCCTTTTTTAAATTTCTGATCACACTAGCTTCATCATTTAATAGCGCATAGCTTTGCGCTAATCGGAAATACCAGTACCACTGACGGGGATTAAAGATGGTCAAAAGCTTATCACAATAGACCATGTGGTTATAAGCATTTGCTCTTCTATAAGCATTAGAGGATTCAATCACACCAGCAAACACACTGTATCTGACCCGTTTATACATTTTTAATTGCATGTTGTTTTCTGCACGCTCTATGTCATCATCGAGTTGTCTAATGGTCGTCTTCCACCAGTTGAAGTTATCTTTAGATTTAGCAGCTTTGATCTCTTCTTTATACACCTTAGAGAAGGTATTGAATAAATCGTCCTCTTTTTGAGCCATATCACCAAGCATCTGTTTTTGGGCATTATATGATGCAGAGGTTTTTATGTGTTCAACCTTTTGAGCAATACTATCTAGATCATAATAGGCTGAAAAATTTCTGTGTAAACTCTCATACTCGTACAGAGCTCTAAAAGTATTTTCAGTTAAGAGAGAGTCAGCTATCTTAGATTGGTTTGTAAATAATTCATTGATAATATCCATATCAGCAGGCTTCAAATTACGTTTATACGCCTGCATTTCTAACCAACCAAAAGCTCTTAGTATCTGATCTTTAGGCGGCCATTTATGATTATCGCCATTAATAAACAATTCATTATCAATATTATATTTTGACAGCCAATTCTTAGAGTTAATCATTTCGAAATAGTTCATATCCTCATCACCTACTAGACCAACAAATGAGAACATGTCTTCTTTAGCTGTGAAATTTTGATTGACTGAAAGTCCAGCTCCACATGCCACAACGCCCTGAATTTTCCCGGTTAGTGCAGCAATAGCACTTGCCAATCGCGAACCTCCGGAAAACCCCGCAGTATACATTTGTTTATCATTAATATTGAATGTATTAAAAACGAATTCTGTCAGTCTGTTGGTGATTTCAAAGTTTACTTCATAAGGCACACCATTTTTAGTGTTATTAGAACATATCAGAATATGATTATACTTTTCCGCTGCTGGAATAAATACACTGACTCCTAATCGTCCAATACCAGAAGGGTCAAATATCAAAACTATAGACGATGGTGTATCAGCATCATAGCTTGTAGGCAAGTAAAGCGCATAGGTTTCGTTAGTATCAGCTACGACAAGAGCGTCTATAATCTTTCCTCTCTCGAATGCAGTTTCTTGAGAAGAACTATATGCTGTATAGCAAAGAAAACATAGAACTATTAAATATCTCACACCCAATAACTTTTCTTAAAGTTATTAAGACCTTAATAGATAATGCGAAAAATTAGGAAAGTTTAACAGTGTTATTGACCACTTACATGTTTCTTCTGTATTGCCCTCCCACTTCAAATAATGCTGCTGTAATTTGACCTAGCGAACACACTTTTGTAGCTTCCATCAGACATTCGAAAATGTTTCTGTTATTGATGGCTGCTTCTTGTACCTTCTGCAGTTCTTCTTTAACACGATCTTCATTACGTGTATTTAAGTTTTTAAGTGTATTGATCTGGAACTCCTTCTCATCTTCAGTGGCTCTAATAACCTCAGCAGGTTGTACTGTTGGCGAACCTTTGGAGCTTAAGAATGTATTCACACCAATAATTGGAAATTCTCCGGTATGCTTTAAGGTTTCATAATACAAGCTCTCTTCCTGTATTTTACTACGCTGGTACATAGTTTCCATAGCACCAAGAACACCACCACGCTCTGTAATACGATCAAACTCAGAAAGTACGGCTTCCTCTACAAGGTCCGTTAACTCTTCAATTACAAATGATCCTTGAATTGGGTTTTCATTCTTAGCCAATCCTAGTTCTTTATTTATAATTAACTGAATGGCCATTGCTCTACGTACCGATTCTTCTGTAGGTGTTGTAATAGCCTCATCATAAGCATTCGTATGTAATGAGTTGCAGTTATCATAGATCGCATATAATGCCTGCAGTGTAGTACGTATATCGTTAAAGTCAATTTCCTGAGCATGTAGACTACGCCCGGACGTTTGAATATGATATTTAAGCATTTGTGCCCGCGGATTAGCACCGTATTTATGCTTTAATGCTTTAGACCATATCTTTCTTGCCACACGTCCAATGACTGCATATTCTGGATCGATACCATTAGAGAAAAAGAACGAAAGATTAGGACCAAATTTATTAATGTCCATACCTCTACTCAAGTAGTATTCTACATAAGTAAACCCGTTAGCCAGTGTAAAGGCTAATTGAGAAATAGGATTTGCTCCTGCTTCAGCTATATGGTATCCTGAAATTGAAACTGAGTAGAAGTTTCGTATGTGTTGATCTATAAAATACTCTTGTACATCACCCATTAATCGTAGGGCAAATTCAGTAGAGAAAATACATGTATTTTGCGCTTGATCTTCCTTTAAAATATCAGCCTGAACCGTTCCTCTTACCTGAGCAATAGTTTTCGCTTTAATATCATTATAGATGTCTGCCGGTAAGACTTGGTCCCCAGTGACTCCTAGTAATAGTAAGCCCAGTCCATCATTACCTTCTGGAATTTCACCATTGTACTTCGGACGTTCTTTACCCTTGTAAAGCTTTTTTATCTTATTCTCTACCTCTTTTTCAAGTCCTTTTTCTTTAATGTATAACTCACATTGTTGATCAATAGCAGCATTCATAAAGAATCCTAAAAGCATTGGTGCCGGTCCATTGATGGTCATACTCACAGAGGTCATTGGATCAGCTAAATTGAATCCTGAATACAGCTTTTTAGCATCATCAAGACAACAGATACTTACTCCTGCATTTCCAATCTTACCATAGATATCCGGTCTGTAATCCGGATCATTTCCATACAATGTCACACTATCAAAAGCCGTAGACAAACGCTTCGCAGGCATACCTAAACTTACATAATGGAACCGTCTATTGGTACGCTCCGGGCCTCCTTCACCTGCAAACATTCGTGTTGGATCTTCTCCCGTACGCTTAAACGGGTATAAACCGGAGGTATATGGAAATTCCCCTGGAACATTCTCTTGTAACGACCATTTTAAAATATCACCCCAAGCCTTGTATTTTGGTAGAGCAACTTTAGGGATGTCTGAATGTGATAGTGACTTTGTATGAGTCTCTATTTTAATTTCTTTATCTCGTACTTTAAAACTGTAAATCGGTGCTTTATATCTTGCCACTTTATCATCCCATTGCGTGATGATCTCCCAGTTATAAGGATCAAGATTTAATTTTACTCTATCAAATTCTGCTAATAAGAGCTTTGTAAATTCTTGATTATCTGAGGCTGATATAGATTCGAAATCAATACCGGACTTATCTAGCTTAGGTGTAACACCTGCAACAGATTCAAGAGTTTTGTAGATACCATATAATTTTTGAGCTACTTCAACCTGCTCATTACATGTCTTATCGTAAGCTCTGTTATTCTCTGAGATCTCAGACAGGTAACGCGTACGCGCCGGTGGAATCACAAAAATCTTCTCGCTCATTTCTTTAGAAATCTCAAATGTAGATTTAAGATCAGATTCTGTCTTATCTACAATCTTATCCATGATCGCTTTATATAGCGTATTCATTCCAGGATCATTGAACTGAGAGGCAATCGTACCAAAAACCGGTAATTCATCTTGCGGCACATCCCATAATTGGTGGTTGCGCATGTATTGTTTCTTCACATCTCTCAACGCGTCTAAAGCACCTCGTTTATCAAACTTATTTATGGCTACCAGGTCCGCAAAGTCAAGCATATCGATCTTCTCTAATTGTGTAGCAGCACCAAACTCGGGCGTCATTACATAAAGTGATACATCGCTGTGTTCTAAAATCTCTGTGTCCGATTGACCAATACCAGAAGTTTCAAGAATTATAAGGTCGTATTCAGCAGCTTTTAATACTTCAACAGCTTCATTGACATACTTAGATAAGGCCAAGTTAGATTGACGTGTCGCCAAACTGCGCATATATACTCTCGGCGAATTGATAGCATTCATACGAATGCGGTCTCCTAGAAGTGCTCCTCCTGTTTTTCGTTTAGAAGGATCAACAGAGATAAGGCCTATTGTTTTTTCAGGAAAATCTATTAAAAAGCGTCTCACCAACTCATCTACTAATGATGATTTACCTGCACCTCCGGTACCTGTGATACCAAGAACCGGTGTTTGAGACGTTTTATTCTTTTCATGAATGACATCTAATGTTTCCTTAGCTATTTCCGGAAAGTTCTCTGCTGCAGAAATCACTCTAGCAATAGCATTAGGATTCTTTTCAATGAGAATATTACCTTCTCCATTTAACGATTCTCCTATAGCATAATCAGATTGTTGTACTAGATCATTGATCATACCCTGAAGTCCCATTTCTCTTCCATCATCCGGAGAATAAATTCGTGTTATCCCATAATCCATAAGGTCTTTGATCTCTTCGGGAAGGATAACACCACCACCTCCTCCAAAAATCTTAATATGGCCAGCACCTTTTTCTTTGAGCAAATCATACATGTATTTGAAGTACTCATTATGACCACCTTGGTAGGATGTCATTGCAATTGCATTAGCATCTTCTTGAATGGCAGTATTAACCACTTCTTCTACACTTCTATCGTGCCCTAGATGAATTACTTCAACACCTGTAGATTGTATGATACGACGCATAATATTTATCGCTGCATCATGCCCATCAAATAGAGAGGCGGCGGTTACAATTCGGACTTTATGTTTGGGTTTATAAGGTGCTATTTGTTCCATTCGTAATTAGATTGCTAATTGGTGTTGCAAATTTACGTTTTTTTCAAAAAAACAGGGGTTCTGTTATGAATTGTTTAATATTCTTTTCTGTCAAAATTTTAAGAAAATGTGACCTAATCATAAAAGTGTGTGTCAAAATTATGCGTGATCAAAATCACTATTAAATCAATTAAGCATTAACCATTAATTATTATGAAAAAACAATTATTATTTTTATTTCTTTTCATTACTGGGTCAGTTTTTGTATCAGCTCAAGGGCTTCCTGACAATCCTGAACCTGGTAAATGTTACGTGAAGTGTATTACAAAGGATGAGTTTAAAGAAGTTACTGAAACAATTCAAACCTATCCAGAGTATAAGGTATTAGAAGTAGTTCCTGCAACATACAAAACTGTTGAGGAGCGTGTTCTAATTAAAGAAGCTTCAAAAAAGTTCGTATATGTTCCAGCAGTATATGAGACTATTGAAGTTCCTTATGTGAAAAGGCAGGGGAGAACAGATTTAAACATAGTTCCGGCTTCTTTTGGAAGTGACTCTAGAACTTTTGAAGTATATCCTAAAACATCAGGGTGGGAGTACAAAGTATTAGAAGATTGCCCTTCTGTTAATAAGGAGGATTGTGTAGCAGCATGTTTTGTAGAGTATCCTGCTCAGTTTAGAGATGTCCCTTTTACAACTCTTGTATCTGATGCTAGTACTAATGGTGTTCTAGTAAATGAAAAAGGTGCTACCTATAAAAAACGTGTGATTAAAACTCCTGCAAGAATGGATGAAATTGAAATTCCTGCTGAGTATACAGTAATCAAAAAGCAAGTTATAGATCAACCTGCTACTACAAGAACTAAGACTGTTCCTGCCCAAACAGCAACAGTAACACGTACAGTGTTATCTAAAAAAGGAGGAATTACAACATGGGAAGAAGTAGATTGTGAATTACTAAATCCTAATGTTTTACCTATATTTTACGAACTTGGAAGCGCTCGTTTAACTCCTGCTTCTAAAACTGTAATCAACGAAACACTTTTACCTATTCTTAATGGGTCTAATGTGAGCATTGAAATTCTTTCTCATACAGATTCTAGAGGTAATGACGATTTTAATCAATCTCTATCACAACAACGTGCAAATTCTGTTGTTAATTATTTAGTATCTAAAGGTATCTCAAGAAGTCGATTAAAGGCTAGAGGATATGGAGAAACACGATTAACTAACAGATGTTCTAATGGTGTAGATTGTTCTGAAAATGAGCATCAGAGAAACAGAAGAACAGAGTTCAGAGTAATCAACAACTAGTTTTATTACTATTTTAACCATGAAAGAAGCTCCTTAGTTAAGGAGCTTTTTTTGTTGCTACATACCGTGCAACATCTCCTTTAGATTTGCTTACTTTAATACCATAGGTATCTTCTAAGGTTTCAATCATAAGGCGATAATACTTGTATGGTATCTGCCAATCATGCTTTGTTGAGTTGTAATCTGAAGCATTATTTATAACAACAGGTAATTCTAGTTGTTTAGCAATTTCATATGCTACTTCATTTACTGTAACATTATCTGCTTCAATTTGATAATCGCTAACTAAAAACCTGCTTGTATTTTTACCCCAATTTATTTGAGATTGATCCCAAAGTTGTGCGTTTTGTAGATCTAAATAGAGTGCATCTCTAGAAACATAATCTTTTTTGAATTTTATATTCAACTCATTTGTTAGAAGGTCTAGTAATGCATTTTTATTCTCATAGGGCTTTTTAAAAAAAATGGTATAGTGTAAGTTGTCATTTATTTCAACTTGCCCTTCATATACATTCATTAAATGAGCTATAATTGCTTTTAAAGGCCCTTCCATTCGGATGTATTCGTCTGTATCCAGAACATTGAAGTTAAAATGATTTAAAGCTTTATTTGTTATAATTTCAACGGGGCCATTGAATGCAACATCTTTATTTGTCTCCTGCGTAATTGGTTGTATTTTGAAAAACGTAGAAAGATCGATTTTTCGCTTGTGTTTTTTGAGCAGTCTTTTTATCATTTCGGGTTTAAGGTCAGCTGGATGCCCTTCCCAAATAACATCGCCTTTCGCATTAAATAATTTAGCGTTTGGTAATACGCTCACCTCATACTTCTTGAAGGTCTCACCCTTATAGTCAATTCCAATAGCCAGCTTTGTTGACTTTTTCTTTAAAAACCGTTGCACCGTATTTGGGCTCTCTTCAGTAAGAGATAATATGTATAGATCTTCCTTAAACTCATTCTGTAAGACTTGCAGATATGTTTTTGCATGAATACATGGGGCACACCAAGTAGCCCAAAAATCTACAAGTATTAGCGGGTAACTTTCATTATTTGTAATTTCTGAGTCCTGTACTTGTTCAGAAAGTGTAATTTGCGCCATAGTTATATTACTAGATAACACAATGGCTATACCAATAAAAATTTTACAGATACTATACTTCATAATTTAACTATACTCAAAACTAGAACAAATACCGTGCTAAAAATACTGATTTCATATTTGATGTATAAACTTGCTTACTATTTATTCTATCTTTGATAAAAATCTCAATATGAAACGAATCTACTACATTTTTCTTACTGTTTTCACAATGACTTCCTGTGCAGAACTTCAGCAAGTCGTTAATCAATTACCAACATCAGGTCCTTTGAGTAATACTGATATTGCTGACGGATTAAGGCAAGCCTTAAATTTCGGCATTGATAAGCAAGTGACCAAACTTACCCAAAAAGATGGTTTTTTTAAGAATGAACTGGTAAAAATTCTTCTCCCTGATGAATTAAAAAAAGTGGATAAAGGCCTGCGTGATATAGGTTTGGATAATTTAGCTGATGAAGGCTTAAAAGTATTAAACAGAGCTGCCGAAGATGCTGTTAAAGAAGCAACACCTATTTTTGTAAGCGCAGTGAAAGACATCACTTTTGACGATGCTAAGAATATATTATTAGGCGAAGATAATGCGGCTACGCTATATCTTACAGATAAAACCCAAACACAGTTATACAATAAGTTTAAACCTGTTATTGAAAGTTCTTTCAGTAAAGTTGGTGCCGATCAAATATGGGCCAACCTTATTACAAAATACAACAATCTTCCATTTACTAATAATGTGAATCCGGATCTTACGGATTATGTCACTGGAGAGGCTTTAAAGGGTGTATATACGATGATCGCAGTTGAGGAAAAAGAAATACGCAATAAAGTATCTTCTAGAACTACAGACTTATTGAGAAAGGTTTTTGCACTTCAGGATAATAAATAAAAAAATATTAAACTATCCTTAATTAAATACTAATGTTAACATAACATAGAATCTAACAAAACAAAGCATCTTTGCAATGCAAAAGAGAAAAGTTAGATTTATCTTTAATTTGGATTAGCAAAAAGTTGGTTGAAAGTCGGTATGGTCATATCGGCTTTTTTGCTTTATATGAATTCCTTTCTAAGTGCCCTAAAATACTCAAAAGATTTTATCAATCGGCTCCCATACCATGAGAATAATTCGCCATCAACCAATTTGATGTGCTGGTTTGGCAGCACAGCATTTAATTCATTAATATGCTCCTCCTTAAATGGGTAAGGCTCGCTCGATAATAAAATAATATCGGCACTTAATAAGGTTTCATTATCTAAGGTAACTTCAGGGTAACGTTGATCTTTTTTAAATACATTTATGAATCCTGCCTCCTCTAACATGGCATCTATGAATGTATTTCTGGCGGCTACCATCCACGGATCTCTCCAAATAAAATAAGCTACTTTATGTGTTAAAGCATTGGTTTGGTGTAGTAATTTATTAGTCTTTATAGTATTAATTATTGTAGATGCTTTATCCACAACATTAAATAATTCACCATAAGCCCTTATCAATTCCATAGCGTCATCCAGATTAAAAATATCACTCACATGAACCGGAGCAATATGTTCCAAACTGGCAACCATAGCTTTAGTATTCTCTTCTTTATTGCAAAGAATAATATCGGGTTGCAAGGCTTCTATTTTATTTACATGAATTTGCTTAGTCCCACCTACTACTTTTTTAGACTTTCTAATATGATCGGGGTGAATACAAAACTTGGTGACCCCAACTATACTATTTTCGAGTCCAAGGTCCACAAGTAATTCTGTCTGGCTTGGCACTAAAGAAACAATACGTTTAGGAGTTCTCTTGAACTGAAGCTTTCGACCTATTTGATCTACAATCTCAATCATCTATGACTTGTTTCAGAACCGTTCTTCTAAAACTGCTTGCATTTGTTGTTGTAATGCTTGTGCTTTAGAAGCGGCAGCTTTGTCAAAATCTGTATCATTTGAAGCATAAATGATACCACGCGAAGAGTTAATTAATAAACCGACGTCATTGTTTAGCCCATATTTACAAACCTCATTTAAATCACCACCTTGCGCACCAACTCCAGGCACTAACAAGAAGCTATCAGGGATTATGTTACGAATATCCCCAAAGAATTCAGCTTTGGTCGCTCCCACTACATACATTAGTTGCTCAGAATTCTCCCAAGATTTGGAGGTCTCTAATACTTGCTTGTATAGTTCCTGATGATTCACATTCAATGTTTGAAAATCGAAAGCGCCTTTGTTAGATGTAAGCGCTAATAGTATAGTGTGCTTGTCTTTAAAAGCCAAGAAGGGTTCCACAGAATCTTTACCCATATATGGTGCTACCGTAACGCTATCGAATGCCAAGTCTTCAAAAAACGCTTTGGCGTACATACTACTGGTATTTCCTATATCGCCACGCTTAGCATCTGCAATTGTGAAGATCTCTGGATGGTTTTTATTGATATATTGAATGGTTTTTTCTAATGCTTTCCACCCTTTTATACCATAAGCTTCATAAAAAGCCGTATTGGGTTTGTAGGCTACACACAGATGATGTGTAGCATCAATTATTGCCTTGTTGAATGCAAAAATAGGATCTTCCTCTTTTAGTAAATGTTGCGGTACTTTATTAAGATCGACATCTAATCCGATACACAAGAAGGATTGTTTTTTATGGATTTCAGCAATAAGTTGGTCTTTGGTCATTTTAAAATTGAAAAATTAATGTTCCTAATATATGTTGGCGATCTACAAAACCTCTATATCTTGAGTCCACTGAATTATCTCTACTATCACCAAGAAAAAAATACTTATCAGAAGGTATAATTAATGGCCCGAAATCATTCCAAGAAGCACTAGAATCCAATGATTGAATATCCGGAGTCAAACTATTATTCATTTGAGGTATATATCTATTTAATTTTATTGGTAAACTGCTAACCAAAGACTGATCTATAAATACATTGATAGAATCAGAATCATAGTAATAATAACTCTCAACATTATCCTTGTGCTCTTTAAGATACTCGTCATAAGTATGTTTTGATACCTTATATTGATATCTTAAATTTATTTTCTGGTCTAGATTTTCACCATTCACATAAAAAACCCCTGATTTACACTCTAATGTATCAAATGGTTTACCTATTAAACGTTTTATAATTGTATAACCTTCTAGACTATCAGAGAATTTGAAGTAAGCAAAATCTAATCGTTCTGGTTTTACATAAGAGCTTCCAATAATTCTAGATCCAGTCTTTAGATTAGGCTCATTAGACGAACTTGGGACATTGAAAAATTGTATACCTCGAGTTAGCCTTAATATCACAAAGACCGCCATTAAAAAAGCTACAATTATTATCAAATATTTTTTCTTCATAAAAAAAGCCTCAATAGAGGCTCTGTATTTATAAAACTTCGTTATCTGCTTTTAACTTCTCTGTATTTTCAGCCAGCATTAATTCATCTATTATTTTCTGAATATCTCCATTTATGATATTAGACAAATCATATAAAGTTAGACCTATTCTATGATCTGTAACACGTCCTTGAGGATAGTTATAGGTTCTGATCTTTGCACTTCGATCCCCCGATGACACCATACTCTTACGGCGCTCAGAATCTTCAGCCTGTTTCTTCGCAAGTTCCATCTCATAAAGTCTAGAACGTAATACTTTTAAAGCCTTTTCCAGATTTTTGTGTGACGATTTCTGATCCTGACAACTCACTATCATACCTGTTGGTTCGTGATGTAGTTTAATAGCTGAGTAAGTCGTGTTTACCGACTGCCCTCCCGGTCCTGTAGATGTTGTACGCTCTATCCGAACATCATTCATATCCAACTCAATATCAAACTCTTCAGCCTCTGGTAAAACCATCACTGTAGCTGCACTCGTATGAACACGCCCTTGCGTTTCTGTTTGAGGCACACGCTGTACACGGTGTACACCTGCTTCAAACTTCATAGTACCATAGACATCCTCACCCGAAACTTCAAATATGATCTCTTTAAAGCCTCCTGAAGTTCCTTCATTAAAATCGACCACATCTACTCTCCAACCTCTACCTTCGCAGTACTTTGTATACATTCTATGCAAATCACCTGCAAAGATACTAGCTTCATCACCACCGGTTCCAGCTCTCACTTCAACTACAACATTTTTAGCATCTTCCGGATCTTTAGGAATAAGCATGTACTTAATTTCTTCTTCAATCTTAGGAAGAGCTTCTTTAGCCTCATCTAATTGCATCTTGGCCATTTCTACCATCTCGGCATCTGAACCATCAGAAATAATTTCCTCAGCTTCTGCAATATTATTCAATAAGGTCTCATATTCTGACCCCTTATCAACTATCTGCTTAAGGTCTTTATACTCTTTATTAAGTTTTATGTAACGTTTTTGATCAGATATAATATCAGGTTGGATGATTAAATCATTAACCTCATCAAAACGTTGTTTTATAATCTGAATTTTCTCTAGCATCGTTCACCGTAATTATCAGGCAAAAATACGATAATTTATGAATTGCTTATTCCAAGTTTTCAGTACATATTAACATTGAAAAATATTTAATGCTTATTCTCGTTACTGTAATTATATGCAACAATTCCTAACTATACTTGCATTTTACAGACCGTTTGTTGTGTGGTCATTTATGGTTAATGTAGCCCTCGGATTTTTTGGTCCCTATATAGTGCCTGCAGTAGTCACAAAACTTTTTTTGACCATATTTTTATGGTATTTTGTAAACGAAACCCATGCAAAACGAAAATTGACGTTTTATAAAAATTTAGGTATTTCGACATTTAAGTTGTTTTCTACCTTATTTTTAATAGATATAATTTTAACCATCAGCTTCCTTACTGTGTTTAAGGAATTTACCTAATCAATGATATTTGAACTAGACAATGTAGAACTTTACTTTAAAAACAAACGTATTTTAAATGGTATTTACCTAAAAGTTGAGACCGGAAAAGTCACGGGTATTTTAGGTAGTAATGGCTGTGGAAAAAGTTGTTTGCTTAATATTTTATTTGGTATACTTAAACCAAAGTATAAACTGGTACGATTAGATAATGAGCCCGTACTAGAGCCATTGTACTTAACTAAAAGAGTTAAATACTTACCTCAATATAACTTTATTCCGAATACGATGAAACTAAGCAAAGCCTTAAAATTGTACGGTGTTGATTGGTCTCATTTTATTAATGATTTTAAATCTTTTGGTTCATACAAAAACTATAGGTTTAGATCACTTTCTGGTGGTGAACGTCGTCTTATTGAAGCCTATATCATTTTAAAAAGTGAAAGCGAATTGGTATTACTAGATGAGCCCTTCTCTCATCTGTCTCCCCTTCATATTACAACACTGAAATCAATCATTGAAACAGAAAAAAAATCTAAAGCGATAATCATCACAGATCATATGTATCGTCATATTATTGATGTTTCTGATTCCATTTATCTGCTAAAGAATGGTAGCACTAAATTGATCAATAATTTAAGTGAATTGGAAGATTATAAGTATTTAAGCGAAGGAAGCCTAATTCACTGAAGATTGCTGGGACAATCCATTTAAGTCCACCACGACACCGACACCAAGAAGCTGTTTCCATTGTAATTTAGCTCCAGAAATAACAGTCTCAATATTTGTCATTTCATCTCTTTCGATTTGAGTTTTGATATCATTATCGTAACGCAAGTGAGATCCTAGTAAAGCCTTAACGTACTTATTTACTGTAAAATCAAACGTTACTTCCCAGTCGATGTCCACATTTCCAAAACTATTGAGGTAGTCTGTATATACTCGCATTAGGCTGTTCATTTCAATATTTTCGAATAGCTTTTCATTAAATTGATTGGTAATTAAAATACCTAACTCTCCTCTGACCTTATCTCCAGGTTTTATAATATTACCTTCGGCATCAAGGATGGCCGGATTAACACCAAAAGCTCCAGAGTTTGCTAAATCCGTATCTAAAACAAATGTCGTTTTGGATGTCAATGGTGATAAATATAAAGACAAGCGTTCTATGTTTTTCCCGTACTCAATACCTGCTCCAAAAAACAAATAACCCGGAGCTAAAAACTTAGAAATAGGCGTGTCGGTATCAGGGTAATTAAACCCATTTGCAAATTGAGTATTAAAGCTAAATCGCGCTGAATAAAACCAATTGCTATTCTCATTTTTTTGAAATCCGAAATTTGAGATTAAGTTTAGTACATCTTCGGTCTTTCTTACATTTTCACCTTCTTGTTTGTTAATACCATAACGTGCAGTAACAGAAGAATTCCAGAATACTAGATCTGTTTTGTAGTTTGCTGATGAGCTTCCTGATAATATTGCAGAAATGGAATTTGTACCCCCAGCATTCCAATTGGAAAATGAAACCTGATTTAAATACAACCCCATTTCATTAGAAGTTTTCCATTTTATAGTATCTGTTTTAACCTCTTTCTTAAAGTAAAGGCTATCGGGTTGAGCAAAAAGAGTAAAGGATGTAAAACTTAGAGCATATACCAGTATATGGCATAAGTGACATTTCTTCATAGTTAGTTATATTCGAAAATACCGTATTCGTTTTTAATAGTTAGTTTTTTTGTGTCAGAGGTTTCAACTCTGCCAATGATTTTTGCATCGACATTAAACGACTTGGAGATTGTGATAATATCTTCAGCTACTTCTTTTGAAACATATAATTCCATGCGGTGACCACAATTGAATACTTGATACATTTCCTTCCAATCTGTCTTAGATTGATCTTGGATGAGTTTAAATAATGGTGGCACTTCAAACATATTATCTTTTATAATATGCAGATCATCTACAAAATGTAAGATTTTTGTTTGTGCTCCTCCACTACAATGTATCATACCATGAATATGATCACTGGTATATTTATTTAGAATGGCTTTTATAATTGGAGCATAGGTTCTGGTAGGAGACAATACCAATTTACCAGCATCTAATGGTGCATCATCAACGCTGTCGGTTAGCTTAACTTGTCCCGAATACACTAAATCCTCAGGGACAGCTGCATCAAAGCTTTCCGGATATTTCTTTGCCAAATATTTATGAAATACATCGTGGCGTGCTGAAGTTAAGCCATTGCTTCCCATACCGCCGTTGTATGCTGTCTCATAAGATGCTTGACCAAAAGATTCTAACCCCACAATAACATCACCTTCAGATATATTAGCATTATCAATAACATCAGAACGCTTCATACGAGCTGTCACCGTAGAATCTACAATTATAGTACGTACTAAGTCTCCAACATCAGCAGTTTCTCCTCCTGTTGAGTGTATGGTAACTCTAAACTTTTTCAGGTCACTTATAAGTTCTTCTGTTCCATTGATTATGGCAGAGATAACTTCTCCGGGAATTAGGTTTTTATTTCTTCCAATAGTAGATGAAAGCATGATATTATCTGTAGCACCAACACATAACAGGTCATCAATATTCATTATTAAAGCATCTTGAGCTATTCCTTTCCAAACCGATAGATCACCAGTTTCTTTCCAGTACATATAAGCTAATGAACTTTTGGTTCCAGCACCATCTGCATGCATGATAATGCAGTAGGTATCATCTCCACTTAGGAAGTCAGGGACAATCTTACAAAACGCTTTTGGAAAAAGACCTTTGTCAATATTCTTTATAGCATTGTGCACATCTTCTTTAGAAGCAGAAACACCTCTTTGTGCATATCTTTCGCTAACAGGCTTACTCATAAAAACTGATTACTTAAGTGCTGCAAAAGTAAGGATTGTAATTAATTTTTTGGGATAATAGGATTAGATTTAATGACTGTTTCTTCTACATTGAGTTTGCGCTGTTTTTTCTTTGCTCCTCCAAAATAAACATTGAATCCAAAACCTATTCTAAAAAATGTGTCATCACCAGCGCCACCTATTACACCATCCAATTCATCTGAGAATGCATAGTTATACTCTGCAAAAAGCTTAACGCCAAGCCCATCAAAAACTATATATTCTATTCCGCCACCGCCTTGTACTTTAGTAGATGTGGTTTCAAAATAATTGGCAGCATTATACCCGCCTCCGGCAAAAATGAAAGGGGATACTCTTCGGTATGGCAACATGATATATTCTATGTTTAAGTCAAAAGACATAAAACCTTCATTATAAACATCTTTAAAAGCCAAATTGTATTTATTGTAAGAGACTCCTATGTTAACATGATTGGTGATGAAGCGTTTGTAACCCGCTTTAAAATATATTTCAAATTCAGGGTTTTCTATATCACCATTAATAACTGAAGTTCCAGCTGCAAGATCAAAGGCATTGGTACCTCTATAATCGTAGAATACCAGTTTCTCTATTTTGTTAAGTCTTTTATTACTTGAATTGTCTTGAGCAGTAAGATTTGGTATCATCAGTAAGAAAACCACAACACAAAGCAAATATGATTTTAACGGCATATTCATTTAAAAGAAATAATGTTAATAGCAACTATTTACTGACGAATATATAAATATATCTAACAAATTCGTTGAGATACATAATAAAAAAGATGATATTTCTAAAGCAATATCATCTTTTCCATTCAATATACAGTACTGCATATTGACGTAATTAGGTTTAACTCTCAACAAATTTAGGACTCTGATTGTAGCTTAGATTCCATGTTCACAAGCTCATCTTGAGTTACATTATTATCTACATCTTTAGAGTTTTCTAGGGAGAGTAATAATGTTGCGCCAACGAGAATAGCTACACTTAGAAGTAACTTTTTCATTTTTACAATAATTGATTAATAGCATTACAAATGTATAAAATATAGCGTGGGATAGGGCCCGGGGATACCGTTTTTTAACATAACACCGCTATCTTTTCGATTATTGGGTGCTTGTGCTCGACGAAATACCGTTTTTCTTACAAATACAAATGGTTTTTATACGTAAGATTACGTACTCTTAACAATAAAAAAACAATAATGACGGGGGTTTACCTGATGAAGAGTAATTCTCTGTACTTTGTTAATGGCCATAATTCGTCATCGATAAGTAACTCTAATTTATCACAATGATATCTGATGTCTTCAAATATAGATTTCACATTTTCAGAATAGCTTTTTGCTTTGATTTCAATTTTTTCTATCGCATTGGCTTTTTTTCGTTCATTAATCATTGTAGTGACTGCCGCATTAATTGCAGACATATGCGAGGATATTTCTTCAATTAGCTTTAGTTGTTCTTCTGCTAATTTCTTATATGCATCATCATATATAGCTTTTAGCCCTTTCACATTTTCAATGAGGGTGTTTTGATACTTAACCGCTGTGGGGATAATATGATTTCTGGCTATATCACCTATAACCCTACTCTCTATTTGCAAATGCAGAATGTAAGCTTCCATTTCTATCTCATACCTGGCCTCAGCTTCTTTTGAGTTCATTATTCCCAGATCATCAAATAAGGATAATACAGGTTTAGAAATCTTGACCTTCAATGCTTCCGGGGTTGTCTGATTATTACTCAGTCCACGTTTCTTTGCTTCCTTATGCCAAGCTTCCCCATAACCATTCCCTTCAAAAAGGATAGGTTTTGACTGTTTTATATATTCTCTAAGTACATTAAAAATAGCATCATCTTTTTTCATCCCTTTAGCATCGATCAATGCGTCTACTTCAGATTTAAAATCTATGAGTTGCTTAGCCACTATGGCGTTGAGCACAGTCATAGGGTTAGCACAATTTGCTTTAGAACCTACAGCTCTAAACTCAAACTTATTTCCGGTGAACGCAAAAGGAGAAGTCCTGTTTCTATCTGTATTATCAAGTAATATTTCCGGAATCTTACCTACAACATTTAATTTTAAATCTGTTTTTTCTTGGGGTGAAAGTTTCCCCTTTGTCACTTCTTCTAATTCTTGAAGCACCTTTGTTAATTGATCGCCAATAAAAACAGAGATTATAGCTGGTGGTGCCTCATTAGCACCCAATCTGTGATCATTACTGGCTGAAGCAATTGCAGCCCTTAGCAACTCTTCATTTTCTTTTACTGCTTTAATAGTATTAATAAAAAAGGTTAAAAACTGCAGATTACTCATTGGGGTCTTCCCTGGAGAAAGCAGGTTAATACCGGTATCCGTACTTAAACTCCAATTGTTATGTTTCCCCGAACCATTAACTCCTGCAAAGGGTTTCTCGTGAAAAAGCACCTTGAAATTATGTCGCTCAGCCACTTTCTCCATAACATCCATTACCAATGAGTTATGATCTACTGCTAGATTAGCTTCTTCATAAATTGGTGCTAATTCAAATTGATTTGGAGCTACCTCATTATGTCTGGTCTTTACTGGAATTCCTAGAAGCATACATTCAGTTTCTAAATCTCTCATGTAGGCCATCACCCTATTTGGTATAGTCCCAAAATAATGGTCATCTAACTGTTGTCCTTTAGCTGGAGCGTGGCCAAGTAAGGTTCTCCCTGTTAATATGATATCTGGTCTAGATGCCGCTAAAGCGCTATCAATTAAAAAATACTCTTGCTCCCAACCCAGAGATGTATTTACTTTTTTTACATTCTTGTCGAAGTATTTACAAACGGCAACAGCAGCATTATCAACTGCCTGAATAGCTCTTAAAAGCGGGGTCTTGTAATCTAATGCTTCCCCCGTATATGAAACAAAGACTGTAGGAATACATAAGGTAGTTCCATACACAAAAGCCGGTGAAGTTGGGTCCCAAGCTGTATAACCTCTGGCTTCAAAAGTATTTCTTATACCTCCACTAGGAAAACTAGAAGCATCTGGTTCTTGTTGTACCAATTGCGTGCCATCAAATTTTTCAATGGCTAATCCTTCCCCAACAGGTTCAAAAAACGCATCATGTTTCTCTGCTGTTGCCCCTGTAAGTGGTTGAAACCAGTGTGTGTAATGAGTTGCTCCTTTTGAAAGTGCCCATTCTTTCATCCCTGTAGAAATATGGTCTGCAGTTATTCGATCTATTTTTATTCCTTTATCGATAGCTTCCAAAACACTCTGATAAGCATCTTTAGATAAATACTGACGCATGGCCATTTCATTAAACACATTCTCCCCGAATAATGAAGAACGTTTACCAAAGTCTTTGACTTCTATCTGCTTTCTATTTGAAGCTTCTCTTACGGCATGAAAACGAAGTGTAGGCATAATATGTTTATTTATTAATGCAAAAATAACAATTTATATATTTTATACACATACCCCCTAAAATTTTAGGGTATTAACACCTGTTAATAAGATTTATTGACATTTAACCCTATTTTTTTTGAGGTTATAATTAAAAATTACATTTTTGCATATCAAAATTTCTAATTATTAAATAATGAGCAAATCTAAACTTGAGTACATTTGGCTAGACGGTTACTTCCCAACTCAAAACATGAGAAGTAAAACTAAAGTAGAAGACAACTTTAGTGGAAAATTAGAAGACTGTCCTATATGGTCTTTTGACGGATCATCAACAAAACAAGCAGAAGGCGGATCGTCGGATTGCCTCCTTAAACCAGTTGCAATTTATCCTGACCCTGCAAGAAATGATGGTTACCTAGTAATGACCGAAGTATTAAATCCAGACGGAACACCTCAT
Source organism: Winogradskyella sp. (assembly GCA_965230605.1). Lineage (GTDB taxonomy): Bacteria > Bacteroidota > Bacteroidia > Flavobacteriales > Flavobacteriaceae > CBDDLD01. The sequence goes on from CBDDLD010000004.1 coordinate 2,395,476, forward strand.
CCTACTAATGCCAGAGCAAATATTGACGATGACGACAATGATTTCTGGTTCGGTTTTGAGCAAGAATACTTTATTATGGATAAAGAGACACAACTTCCGTTAGGCTTCCCTATTGGAGGTTATCCAGGCCCTCAAGGTTTATATTACTGCTCTGTCGGTGGTAAAAACACGCATGGTAGAGATTTTGTAGAGGAACATGCAGACTTATGTATTGCTGCCGGACTTAATTTTGAAGGTATCAATCAGGAAGTGGCTAGTGGCCAATGGGAATTTCAACTATTTGCTAAAGGTGCTAAGCGTGCCGGTGATGAAATTTGGGTAGCTCGTTATTTATTAGATCGCTTAACTGAGCAATATGGTTATTATATTGAGTACCACCCAAAGCCAATTAAAGGAGACTGGAATGGTTCTGGTATGCATGCTAATTTCTCTAATACATTATTAAGAACATGTGGTAGTAAGGAAGTCTATGAAAAAGTATGTGAAGCTTTTAGACCTGTAACTAAAGAACATATAGCTGTGTATGGTCAGTACAACGATCAACGTCTGACAGGTTTACACGAAACTGCTTCTATTAATGACTTTAGCTATGGTGTGTCTGACAGAGGAGCTTCTATTAGAATTCCTATTATTACCGTAGAAAAAGGTTGGAAAGGCTGGTTAGAAGACAGGCGTCCTGCATCCAACGCTGATCCTTACAAAGTAGCAGGTAGAATCGTAGAAACTGTAAAAGGAGCCAACATACAAGCGTAAACTCCGATTATTATATTATAATTAAAAGCTTATCCTCTGGGTAAGCTTTTTTATTACAATAAAGCGAGCGCAATAAATATGACATAAGACACAAAAAGAATGATCCCTTTATACCTACTGATCTGAAAAAACTTAGGAATAAAGACTAAAGGAATTAAAACTGCTGCAAAACCGATCATCCAAAAAATGTTTGTAGATAAAATCTCCGGAGTTTCAGGATTTAATTTTATAGGACTAATAATTGCAGTTAACCCCAGTACAGACGCAATATTAAAAATATTTGAACCTATTAAATTCCCCAGAGATATCGCTTTTTCTTTTCGAAGAGCCGCAATAACAGAAGCTGCTAATTCTGGAACACTTGTACCTATAGCAATAACCGTAACAGAAATAACATATTCGCTAATCCCTACAGAGGTTGCTAGGTCTTTAGCACCTCTTACTAACCATTCTGAACCGAAGTATAACCCAAGAGCTCCAATAATTAACCATATTGTAATTTTAAAATAAGATACTGTTGCCAAAGCATCATTAACTTCTTCTATGTTCACATTCTTATCTTTTCGTGATCTTCTAATTAATACTATTAAAAAAATGATTAAGGAGATAAAAAGAGCGCAGCCTTCTAATGCAGAAAGAATACCATCATTCTTAAGAAAGATGTAGAGCACAATAGATAGTAACATCATCATAGGCCAATTCAACTTATAGAAGTCTTTATCTACCATTAATGGAGATATAATAGCAGTAAGCCCTAAGACCAATCCAATATTAGCAACATTAGATCCAATCACATTCCCTATTGATATATCTGTAATGCCATCTAAAGCAGCCTGTAAACTCACTAATAGCTCTGGGGCAGATGTAGCAAACGATACTACAGTCATACCAATGACCAATTTAGATATCCTTAATTTAAATGATAATGCTACAGAGGAGCGCACAAGAAACTCACCACCAACAACCAATAACAACAGACCTACTACAATTAAAACTACACTCATTAATTACGCTTTTCTACTCTACTTTTTAGTATTAAGACGCGAAGATAGTATAATAGTCACTGACAATAAAAAAACTAAAAATTTCGTTAAATAACTATCTATATAGTTGTATAACTATAAAAATAGTTATATGTTTGACTAGAATAATATCGAACTATCTAAATACTAGAAGAAGTTATGCAAAAACTCACCAACAAAGAAGAGGAAATTATGCACATCCTATGGAAGCTTGAAAAGGCTTTTGTTAAAGATGTTTTGGCAGAAATAACCACAGAGAAACCTCATTATAACACCCTTTCAACGATTATTAGAAATCTTGAAGAAAAAGGATATGTAGCTTATAATGCCTACGGCAAAACGCACCAATACTATCCTATAATTTCTAAGGAGTCTTATAAAAAGCGTTTTATGAATACTGCCATAGAAAACTACTTTAACAGCTCCTACAAGAATGTTGTTTCCTTTTTTGCTAAAGAGGAAAAAATAAGTGCTGATGAGTTAAGAGAAATCATTGCATTAATCGAAAAGAAGAAATAGTCATGGAATATTTATTAAAAGCTTCCGCTTTACTTGTGATCTTTTATTTGTGCTATATCATGTTCTTACAACGTGAAACCTTTTTTCAGCACAATAGATGGTTTTTACTAACGGGTATTATAGCTTCACTAACACTCCCCTTTGTAGTTATACCTATCTACATAGAATATACTCCGGTAGCTGTAGATATGATTGAAGCTACAACAGGATCATCTGGAGCAGCTACTACTATCGTAGAGAAAAAACCATTTGATTGGTTCGCATTATTAATTCAGGTCTATTCTATTGGAGTTTTAGTATTAGTTACAAGATGCATCATTCAGTTTTTTAGCTTATCTAAAATAATTTCAAAAGGGAATGCCGAAAATGTGGGCTCATTTAAGCTTTTAAAATCTGATAATAACATTGCACCCTTTTCATTTTTCAACTGGATTGTTATCAACCCAAACCAATTTAACAAAAGTGAATTAGAGCAAGTATTAACTCACGAGAAAGCACATGCTTCTGAATTACATAGCTTAGATATTATTTTAATCGAGTTGGCCACTATCATATTATGGTTCAATCCATTCATATGGCTATATAGTAAATCCATGAAGCAAAATCTAGAGTTTATAGCAGACAAAAAAACACAAAAAGCATCGCCTTGCGTAAAAAGCTATCAAACGCTTTTGTTAAAACAAAGCATCCCTAATTATAATGTTGTTCTAGCCAATAATTTTTACAATTCATTAATTAAGAAGCGAATTATAATGCTTAACAAGCACCAATCAAAGAAGTGGAACCGGATAAAACTTCTCGTTGTTTTACCTCTGCTTAGTCTATTCTTATACAGCTTTAACACTGAGACGAGATATACTGCTCATTTTGAAGAAAGTGTTAACCATAATAATGAGTTATATAATGATTTACTAGAGGTTATTATTACAAAAGATACCAGTGAGGATGATCTAAAAAAGATGCGAGATGAACTATACGATCAAGGTATAAAAATGACGATTCACCTTATTGAGAGAAATGCAGATAATGTCATTACTAAAATTGATGTCAGTTTTGAAACTGAAAACGGAGAAGCCAATTACTCTAAAAAAGGCGAAACTGGGATTGTAGATTTTTATTTTAAAGTTGACGAGGATGGCACTTTTGGTGTAGGTCCGCTTCATAATGAATTTGAGTTTAAGCACGAAGATCATAATACTTCACCAAAAAAATTGAAACACACAGACAAAGTGCACCAAGATATTTTAGAAGACTCTCATAAAGACCATGATGTATATGTAGAATCTCAGAACAGTACCGTTACTCAAAAAACAACTATAAGCGCAGATACAGTTTTCTATGAAATTAATACCACAGGAAATAAAAAACAGTATATAGTTACAGATAGCATAAAAACAGGAAATGTTGTTCTTAGAGGTTATGAAGTAAATTCAAATAATACCAATAACTATAAAATAAGACAAAAAAGTGATTCTAATTATCTTTTTACTACAGATGGAGAGAAACAACCAATAGTAATTGTAGATGGCAAATATGTAGATCAAATCCCTTCACAAGGTTTCAATTACAACTACATAAAAACTATAGATGTCATTAAAGATGATGAAGCAAAAAAGATATATGGTAATAGAGCAGAAAATGGTGTTATTGTTGTTACAACAACCAATGGTAAAGCTTCTGTTGTAAGAGATAGTGATGTAAAAATCAGAGCTAATAATTTACCTGCTTCTGAGAGTCTGGTTTACATAACTAAAAACACATCCAGTACAGACCTAGATAGGTATACTGCCCAGCTTGAGGAAAAGGGATTGTTTGTTAAACTCTCAAAAGTAAAGCGTAATAAGCAAAACGAAATCACTAAGATTAAGATCTCATTAAGAGATAAAAATGGGAATCTCAGTTCTGCAACCTTTGCCAATGACAACGGCATTGTCCCTGTAAAATTTGGAAAATCCAACGGAACATTAATAGTAAATTCAAATACAAAGTAAAATCAGTAAAAAACGAATATTATGTCACATTTTAAAAATTCAAAAAAGAAGACTTATTTAAAAACATTATTAGTCCTCCCTATAATAGGTTTAATTTTCATGAGCATGCACTTTCCTATAGACTATAATTTCCATGAGTCTGAATATGAGCTAGAGCAGGCATCTACACTTTTCATGGAGGAAACAGCAACAATAACCAAAGATTTTACAGATGCCGATTTTGATGCATTAACTACCAAGCTAGAGAAAAAAGGCATTTCTATTAAATTTAAAGGTATAAAGCGAAATGAAAAAGGTGAAATCACTGCTTTACAGATTACTGCCAGTTCAGGTAAGTCAAAAATAAAGTACTCATCCAATAACGATGATGAAGGCATAGAGCCTATAACAATTAGTTACAGTCAGAATAACATATTTATACATGACGGTGATGAAGCGCATCACGATGGCTATGTATATGTTACAAAAAAAGGAAAGCATAAAATACATAACACCTCAAAAGGAAAGAATGTGTTTGTATATTCTACAGATGAAGACGATCATGATGGAGATCATGATGTGATTCTAAAAACACGTGGGAAAGACGGTAAAGCGAGGATCATTAAGCGTCACAAAAAAGTTGAAGTTATTGTAGATGGCGATGATGAAGATTCAGAAAATGTATTCTATGAAATCATAGTTGATGATGATGGAGAACATGAAGATGATGAAGATGTCTTCATAATTAAAAGCACAAGCGGGAAATCTGGTTCTGTTTGGGTAACTTCAGATGATGACGATAAAGTAAAAATCAAGACTATTGGTAAAGGAAAGAATAAAATATTCTTAAGAACTTCGGATGATGGAAAAGAACCATTATACATTCTAAATGGAAAAACAGTCTCTAAGAACGCTATAGATGATCTGGATTCTGATGATATCGAGACTATTGAAGTTATTAAAGGAGATTCTGCCACAGAACAATATGGTAAAAAAGCAAAAGATGGTGTTATTGTTATAAAAACCAAAAAACAATAGTTGTTATAAATTATTTTTGAGTGTTCATAAGGCCAGGCAAATTGCTTGGTCTTATTTTTTGTTTCTGTATTTTTTCATACAAAACCCCTACAACTTGTATCTGTTCTAAATTATAGTTTATCATTCCTCAAAAAGATGAAAACCTTAAATTCTGCCTTTTTTTAGCAAAAATTTCCCTTGGTCAAAAAAAACAGGTCAAAAAACCCCCTACAATTGTTTGAGATTATAATTATATATAATCAAAAAGATTACAAATTATAATTTATTTGAAGACAAGTCACAAAAAAATATTATTTAAATCATCTTTTTACTTATAAAACAAAATTCAATTTCATCAATTTATAGGGAATTATTTGGAGGTGAGATTTCCAAAAATATATATTGGCAACTCAATCAAGAAATGAGATAAATTATTAACCCTAAAGCCAAAAAATTATGTTCGCACTTGCAAAGCTTTTAATCGACGTTATATTCGGTTAAGAAAACCATCCAAAAAAGTAAAACTTAGTTCTAGAATAAGTTTTACTATTTTTACCAAACCAATGTATAAAGTCTTAAAATGAAGCAAAAAGTGTTTAGGATGTTGGCTAAAGTTAATAAGGTGGTCCTCCCCTCTTACACTAAGCGACAATTAGATATCGCAAAAGCATCTAAGTTTCAATTAGCCATAATCGCATGGCGTGCTTATGTAACGCTAAATGCATTAGACTAAAAAAGACTACTAAAAAGTAGCCTTTTGAAACTCAAAACAACGATTATAGATATCTATGGTAGATTCTTGTTTTGAACTATTAACTTATTAACCAAATTAATCTCCCAAATAAAGTATACTCCAAAATTAGATCAAACCGGCGATTAAAAATGTTAGCTAGCTAACTTTTACTTGTATATTATTAAAATTGGTCTATGATTACCTTCTTTTATTTTTTTGATATACCTTAGAAAAGAACGACTAAACACCTCTTCTTTATTGGCCAATAATACTATTAAATCAATGTCATTGGTTTGCACACAAGTATTAATAGCATGGTCTACTGGTACACCACTAACCTCTCTATAGTTATATCCTATAGCTTTACATTGCTTTTTAAGTTCAACTATATCTTCAGTAAATATATTTTCTTTAACCTCATCATATACTTTATATAAGTGCTTATTAGAAGTTTTTAATGTTTTTAAATTAAACACAGTCTCAAGCAAGTTAATATCTACTTCTACATGATCTAAATGTAGAACAAGCATTTCATAAATATCTTTATAATCATAGGACTGTGGTACCATCAACGTATCGCATTTTATATGACGCATTACATTAATAGCGTTACTACCAAAGACAACCTCCTTTATATTACTAATACCATTTGTCCCCATAATCACCAGGTCAATGGATTTAGAAGTAATTACTTGATTTATAGAATCTATAAAAACATCATAATCTACAATACCTTCAAAGCTGAACTTCTCTTTAGTATATTCATTTTGAAGCTTCACAATTAACTGCTCTACACTTTTCTTATTATCAGCAATCACAGATTCATAAACAGAAGATGACGTCGGAGCCACCATCAGATCATCCATGGTAAAAGAACGTGAACTTTGAACGTTGAGGACATAGAATTCGCATGGTTCATCTTTCAACAAAGCTATTCCATATCGGATCGCATTTAAAGAACATTCAGAAAAATCGGTAAGACATAAAATACGTTTCATAACTAAGACTTTATATTATAAAATTAATTGAAGCGTACCAGAAAAAATATGACTTATGTCATTCTATGAATATATTGTAATTAGTGCCCAGATTTATAAGCAAATGGTGTCGTTTGCTTGACTATTTTGAACTGCCTATTGAAATTAGATACATTTCTAAACCCAGACCGAAAGGCAATCTCTGCAATAGATAAATCGCCTTGCTTAAGTAGCAATTTGCATGCTTGTTCTACGCGTAATTCATTTAAGAACTGAACATAGGTCTTATTCGTTCGCTTCTTAAAGTATTTACAAAATGCATTTTTGGTCATATTAGCAACATCTGAAATGGTATCTAATGTAATATTCTCATAATAATAGTCCATGGTATAGGACATAACATCTTGCATGCGTTTACCTTCATCTGTTGTGTAATGTTTAGAGTAAGTATAAGAAGATAATGGATGCTGTTTAGATGCACACAATGCTTTTAACAATTCTAAAAGTGTGGTAAAACGCTCCAACTTACTTTTCGATTTTAAACTCAAAAAGGCACTGGGTAAGTCTCCATTTTCAGGTATTACCTTAAACCCATAAGAGACATTATTGAAAAATGTTTTTAACTCTGATAGCTCTTCCAACTTAAAAAAGTGCTCCCCAAATCCCTCTTCAGTAAAAAACAAGGTCAACATATGAGACTTTATATTCAATTGCGTTTCACTTTTAAAAACATGTGGAAGGTTACTACCTATGGCTAAAACATCTCCCTTTTTATAAGCGGAAATTGTATCGCCAACAATTAATGTCCCCTCACCTTCTTTAATATAGCTTATCTGTATTTCTTTGTGTTGATGAAGTCTATCATACAATACATAAGCTTTATCTTCCTGATATATTAAAGCATCTGAAGTCGGTTTAGGTATTTTAAACGGAAGTGCTTTCATCATACTAATATATGCAAATAATACTCATAAAATCAACATAAATATCATATATGGATAATATAGTACTACTATTGAATAAAAACCCACTAATAAATAGTTCCTATAGGTTTAATTTTACCATACCTAAAACTTATATCTATGCAAATACAATGGAGTGGTGTTATGCCAGCTGTAACAACTAAGTTTACAGACAATGATCAATTAGATTTAAAAACATTTGAAAAAAACATTAATGCTCAACTAGACGCTGGAGTTCACGGTATTGTTCTAGGCGGAACATTGGGAGAAGCTAGTACTTTATTAGAAGATGAAAAAAGGACATTAACAAAAACAACTGTGAGTATCGTTAACGGCAAAGTTCCGGTTTTAATGAATGTTGCAGAACAGTCAACAAAAGGCGCTATAGATGCTGCACAAAAAGCAGAGCTGGATGGTGCTAGTGGTTTAATGATGTTGCCTCCAATGCGATATAAGGCAGGTGATAGAGAAACTGTAGAGTATTTTAAAGCTGTTGCTAACAATACCTCACTTCCTATAATGGTTTATAACAATCCAGTAGATTATAAGATTGAGGTGTCTTTAGACATGTTTGAAGATCTACTAAAATGTAATAATATAGAGGCTGTTAAAGAATCGACCAGAGACATTTCTAATGTAACGAGAATTAAGAACCGCTTTGGAGATCGTTTAAAAATTATGACTGGTGTAGACACCTTAGCTTTAGAGAGCTTATTGATGGGAGCAGATGGCTGGATTGCAGGTTTAGTTTGTGCATTCCCGGCAGAGACCGTAGCCATTTACGAACTACAAAGAGTTGGTCGTATTCAAGAAGCTCTGGATATCTATCGCTGGTTTTTACCACTTTTAGAATTAGATATTAATCCAAAACTTGTACAAAATATTAAACTTGCTGAAGTCGCCACCGGAATAGGCACAGAGCATGTAAGAGCCCCCAGATTACCGCTAATTGGGGAAGAAAGACAGCATGTACTACAAGTTATTAACAACGGTCTAGAAAATAGACCTATATTACCAGATTATAAAAATTTATAAAATGATCACAGGAAAAAATTATATAGGAAATTCATTATCAGCTAAAGGTGATGTCACCTTTAAAACATTCAATCCGCTATTGAATATTGAAAATGACAATACCTTTACTGAGGCATCAAAAGAAGAAATCAATACAGCTGTTGCATTAGCCGAGAATGCCTTTCATAAGTTTCGTACAGTATCAGGAAAAAGAAAAGCAGAATTCCTTAATGCAATCGCAGATGAAATTTTAGCATTAGAGGACACGCTTATAAGCGTCTATTGTTCCGAAACAGGATTACCTGAAGGACGTGCAAAAGGAGAGCGTGGTAGAACTGTATTTCAATTAAGGTCTTTTGCAGAATTAGTTGCTGATGGCTCCTGGGTTGAGGCAAGTATAGATACAGCAATTCCTGATAGAACTCCGCTCCCTAAATCAGACATTCGAAAAATGCTGATTCCATTAGGGCCAGTAGTTGTTTTTGGTGCCAGTAATTTCCCATTAGCCTATTCTACTGCGGGTGGAGATACAGCAGCAGCTCTGGCTGCCGGTTGTCCGGTTATAACAAAGTCTCACCCTATGCACGCAGGCACTGGAGAGCTTGTTGCATCTGCTATTATAAAAGCAGCTCAAAACACAGGAATGCCCGACGGTGTCTTTTCAAATTTAAACAGCAGCGGTATCGAAGTTGGTGTACAACTGGTAGAGCATCCAAAAGTAAAGGCCGTTGGTTTTACGGGAAGCATAAGCGGAGGCCGTGCATTAATGGATCTGGCCTCTAAACGCCAAGAACCTATCCCTGTCTTTGCAGAAATGGGAAGTATTAATCCTGTGGTAGTATTACCCAATGCTCTAGAGCATCGTAGCAATGATTTGGCAAAAACCTATGCAAGTTCCATTACACTGGGAACGGGTCAGTTTTGTACCAACCCGGGTTTGGTACTCGGTATTAAGAGTGAAGCGCTTACTAATTTTACACAATCTCTTGGGACAGAACTACTAAAAATTGAGCCTAGTGTTATGCTTCATCCTAATATAGAGCGCGCCTATGAAACGAATAAAAGTAATGCGCTTTCAGAACCAAATCTAGAAATTGTAGCAGCTCAGGAAAATACTGTAAAACCAAACTTTGCAAAATCAGCCATTACTACAGTTGATGGACAAACATTTTTAAAGAACCCTACATTACATCAGGAAGTTTTTGGTCCATATTCAATAGTTGTACAGTGTGACTCTTCCGAAGAATTAGAGATTATTATTAATGGACTTGAAGGTCAATTAACTGGCACATTGATCGCTGATGATAATGAAGCCGACAACTATCCGGAAATTATAGCGGCGTTACAAAATAGAGTCGGTAGAGTCATTTACAACGGTGTTCCAACCGGTGTTGAAGTATGCCCTTCCATGGTACATGGTGGCCCTTATCCGGCATCAACAGATAGTCGATTTACAGCAGTCGGCATCCACTCCATAAAACGATGGGCAAGACCATTTTGCTATCAAGATTGGCCAAAAACACTATTACCGGATGAATTAAAAGATGATAATCCACTAGGTATTCTAAGACTAGTTAACGGATCACAAACTACAGCTATCCTATGAGGTCAGTTTTTGAATGTATAGATGGTCACACTTGTGGTAATCCGGTTCGCGTAATAAAACACGGAGGGCCAGAGTTGATTGGTGCAAACATGAGCGAAAAACGTCAGCATTTTTTAAAAGAATATGATTGGATACGTAAAGGCTTAATGTTTGAACCCAGAGGTCATGACATGATGAGTGGTTCCATTCTATACCCACCTCACGATCCACAGAATGACTTTTCTATTCTATTCATTGAAACATCAGGTTGCCTACCCATGTGTGGTCATGGTACTATAGGCACCATAACTATTGCCATTGAAGAAGGTTTAATTGAGCCGAAAACTCCAGGAAAAATAAGAATGGAGGCACCGGCTGGTTTGGTAGAAATAGAATATGAGGAAACCAATAGCAAAGTGAATTGGGTAAAGCTAAAAAATGTAAAAAGCTATCTCGCTGCAGAAGGATTAACCATTGAATGCCCTGATCTAGGAGAACTAACTTTTGATGTTGCTTATGGTGGAAATTATTATGCCATCATCGACCCCCAAAAGAACTTTTCGGGCATACAGAATTATACAGCGAGTAAGATTGTTCACTACTCTCAGATATTAAGAAACATGATCAATGTAAAGTACAAGGATAAATTTATTCATCCTGAGAATACGACCATAAGAGATGTTAGCCATATGTTATGGACAGGTGATACTATTGACCCCAACTCTTCAGGAAGGAATGCTGTGTTTTATGGAGATAAGGCCATAGACCGCTCGCCATGTGGCACAGGAACCTCAGCCCGATTGGCCCAATTACATGCCAAAGGCAAACTCCAAAAAGGAGAATCATACATACACGAAAGCTTTATTGGAAGTCAATTTATTGGTTGTGTTGAAGAAGAAACAACCTTAGAAGGAAAAATAGCTATTGTGCCTAGCATAAAAGGGTGGGCCAAAGTGTATGGTTATAACAATATCATTATCGATGATGAAGACGACCCATATGCGCATGGGTTTCAAGTAATCTAATAAAAAGAATGGGGAAAAATGTAGTCATAATAGGTGGTGGAATTATTGGGTTGAATACAGCCTATTATCTTCAAAAAGAAGGGCATCAGGTAACTGTTATAGATAAATCTGATTTTTCTAAAGGCGCATCATATGTAAATGCCGGTTATATTACACCCAGTCACATCATTTCTTTAGCTGCTCCTGGTATCATCACTAAAGGTTTAAAGTGGATGTTAAATCCTGCTAGCCCGTTTTATGTAAAACCAAGGCTAGATATTGATTTTTTAAAGTGGGGATTGGCATTTAAGCGTTCTGCTAACCATAATAAAGTTGAGCAATCCATTCCCGTCATAAAAGACATCAATGTACTCAGTAGAGAACTCTACGCGGAAATGAAAGCTTCCAGCGATTTTGATTTTCATTATGAACACAAAGGTCTTTTAATGGCATATAAGGAAGATAAGGTTGGTGAGGAAGAATGGAGCGTTGGTCAAAAAGCCATAGAGATTGGTTTGAATGTGGAGCACTTATCATCAGAAGAGGTCAAAAAGATTGAGCCCAATGCCGGTCTCAATATTAAAGGTGCAGTATATTTTCATTCAGATGCGCATATGACACCTAGTGATTTTATGAAAAACATGGTGTCTTATTTAGAAGCAAATGGTGTATTGATCTGTAAAGAAGAAGAGGTGACCGATATCCACATTGAAAATGGCAATATCAAAAAACTCACCACTAATAAGCAAGAGATTAAAGCTGACGAGTTTATTTTAGCTGCAGGTAGCTGGAGCAACATATTGAGTGAAAAATTAGGCATTACTATTCCTCTACAAGCAGGTAAGGGTTATAGAATCAATGTAGATAAACCTACCAATATTACCATTCCTACGATACTCTGTGAGGCTAAAGTAGCCGTGACACCTATGAATGGGTTTACCAGATTTGCCGGTACTATGGAGATCGGTGGTATTAACCACAAGATCAACCCTGTTCGGGTAAACGCCATTGCTAAGGCTGCTGAACGTTATTACAATGATCTTTCTATTACAGAACAAGAAAAAGTTGATGCACAATGTGGTCTTCGCCCATTAACTCCAGATGGCTTACCATATATAGGGCGATCTTCTAAATGCGAAAATTTGACCTTTGCTACCGGTCATGCTATGATGGGTTGGAGTATGGCACCGGCTACGGGAAAGTTGGTCACAGAACTTATATCGGATCAAAAGCTTTCATTGAATCTTGACCCATACCATCCAGATAGACGATTCTAAGGGAATCTGCTTATTCTTTAGCGACTATCTTTAAGGTGATACTTACCTCTTTGCCAACCAGACTATCCATGAGACCAAAATTGAGGTTAAAATCTTTTCGATTTATAGTAGTATCTGCATAAAAATGAACAACACCATCTCCCCGCACTACTTTATAAGGAATGGTTATTTTCTTTTCCACATCTTTAATTTTCAATAGTCCTTCAATCTCATTACCAGATACTGTAGATTTAACATGCAACGATCTAAAACTAATGAAAGGGAAATTTTCAGCATCAAAATACTTATCGTTCAACAAGTTTTTATCCCTCGATTTATCATTGGTGTCAATACTTTTAACAGGGATCTGACTACTAATTTGCTGTATCCCATTCCTATCCGCCTTTATATTACCACTAAAATCATTAAAACTGCCTTTCACAGTCATAACTTTCATGTGAGTAATCTCAAAGTTGACTTCAGATTTTTTGGCATTAATAGTATAATAAGTTTGGGCAAACCCTAAGGAGGTTTGCCCAAAAAACACTAAAACTTGAACTATACCAAACAGATATTTCATTCTGCAATTGCCAGAATATTTAATGTAATCTTTATATCGTTGCCTACTATTAGTGTTCCATTAGGCAGTTTTCTATCAAAACTCACACCATAATCTTGCCTGTTAATGGTAATAGAGGCATTAAATGCGATAGACTGTTTTTGAGTGGGTAAATCAAGTAAAGGCCCTTTAACTTCAAAAGGTAATTCTATTTGATTTGTTGTACCATGTATGGTAAGATCTCCAACTAAATACTGTTTCCCTTCTTTGACAACAACACTTTTACTTTTAAAGGTTATTTCTGGGTAGGTCCCAGCATCTAAAAACGCCTTACTTTTTACCGCACCTTCACCTCCAACATTGTTTGCATCATAACTATCCACTTTAATTGCTGCATTAGCTTCAGTTTTAGAAATATCATCTTTATTAAAAGTAATGGTTCCATTAACATCTTTAAATCGGCCAATAACATCCACCACTCCAAAACGTTCAACCTGTATTTGAACATTACTGTGACCCGCATCTATTTTAAAGTTTTGAGCGTTTGCGGTTAAGGTTGTACATAAAAGCACCAGAAGGATAACTGTAGTTTTAATTTTCATAATGTTTACTATTATAATTGATTAATTACAATAGTAACTCATGATTCTATTATTGTCGACAACCTTTATAAGGGTTGTCCATGTTTATGAAAATTTTATGAATTTTGAATGGATTCTCTATACTTAGACGGTGTTTTATTTTCAAACTTCTTAAATGCATTTATAAACGAAGTCTTATTATTAAAACCTGAATCAAATGCTACTTGAATTAGAGGTTTATTAGGTGTATTAGCGATATCTGATTTAGCATATTCTACTCTGTTTTTATTAATGAAGTCAAAAAATGAAACTTTGTAATACTGATTTATAATTTGAGATAAATGGTGGCTCTTTACATCCAGCTCAGCTGCTAAATCTTTTAGTCGGATATCATTCTTTAAGTAAATTTTTTCTTCATCAATTAAATGCTCTAACTGCTTCACATACATAGGCAAGTGTTCTACAGCTAAAGAGCTATTAGCATACTTAACTGTTTTTTTATCAACTGTCTTCCATTCAACGTTCATCATGTAATACCCAATGAGATAGAATAAAAATCCTATGGGTAACACATAAATATAATCTAAATGTCTTCTGTAAATATCTGTCTTTAATAGAATATATAAAAATACAGCTGTGAATAATAAGATGGTAATAAGTGTGATATTAAATGTCTTTAACCATTTTATATTCCCATTGATTGTTGCGTATTCTAATCGCAGCTCCTCAGTATAGGTTTTTATCACATTGATGTTCTTTAAAAGGTAGAATCCTAAATGCACAAACTGTAGAATAAAAACAACAGAATACATGTATTGAATAGGTTCTATGATCTTTTCTCTGTGATCAAAAACCGAAAGCATCCCATAATCTACCTGTCGTTTATTTAAAACATCACCAAAAAATAATGGAATAATAAATACCAATACGATAAAAGGTAAAAGGTGTATGAATGCCTTTTTGGAAAACGTCCACTCCTTATCAGTAATGGCTTTGTAATAGAAATATGTAAGCGGTCCGAGTAATAGCCATGAGCCATATCGTGTTCCATAAAACAGGTTAAAACCAACATTAAATACATTCCTCACACTTAAAAACTCAAGCAAGTACCATAGAAGTGTAAGGATAATCAATAACAAAAAGATATTCTCCCTTTTTTTCCGCTTTTTAGGAGAGGCAATGATACTAAACAAAATAAATACACCTTGAAAAATAAAAACGATGATAAGAATTGACCAAATATCGAGTGCCATGTTGTATCCTTTATACAAACATAAACATTAGTTTTTACAATAGTTTAAATAAAAATCATCACTTATTAGATTAATTTCTAATCAAACTGATTATTGACCTTGTTCATATTCCTGACAAAGCTCCGCTTTGAAGATCAACAAAATATTATTAAATATATGGCTTTTGAGTTTTTGAGCTTTCTTCTAAGAATAGGATTATTCACTCAGTTCATGTTCCTGACAAAGCTCCGCTTTGAAAACAGTTCAAACAAAAAAACGCTCAAGCAAGCTTGGCGTTTTTTCTTTTTTGAACTATTTATTCGTGACCTCGGCAGCCAAAAGTTTTTGCCAATTTTTAAGCAAAATTGCCTTAAAACTGACTTTTTTATATTGATTACGTTCGAAAATTGCAATAAAATGGACATAGGTAGACATAAGTGGTCACAATTTTTGTCACACTTTTAGAGTCATTTTAGACCGTCATTTATCTTCAAAAAAGGGATATAAACCTAAAAAATGAAGATATGAATTTTCAATTTAAACTACGAAATGGAAAAAAGAAGTGTACGATAATAGCAGAACTTCGTTACGGTAAAAATATTAGAATTAGAAAATCAACTGAGCATAGTTTTCCATTGTATTCTGAAAAGTATTGGGATCAAACAAAAGAGTGTATTAAGTCACCCAATGACATTTTTAATTATGAAGAGATTAATGTGGCTTTACTTGATATTAGGACTAAAATATATAAGATATTTAAAGACTTGAAAGAGCGCAATAAAATATCTCATAACAATCTATCATACGAGCTTAGTAAAATCATTAATCCAAACAAACTCATTAAATCTAATGGACTGAATACGCAAGACCTAAAGTCTGTACTAACCTATTTTAATTACTTCATAGAATTTTATCGAGATAACGTTTCACCAAATACAGGAAAGCCATTTTCATCTGGTACTGTAAAGTCATATGGACATGGTGTATCATATCTAACAAGATATATCAAAGATCGTAATTTAAGAGACCTTACGTTTAATGATATTGACAGAGACTTTTACTATGATTTTATTAATTATGGTTATGAACAACAATATTCCAAAAATCATATTGGATCAATGATTCAAAAATTAAAAACAGTGATTCAATATGCCTTTGATGAAGGAATTCATGAAAATCTAGAGTTCCGAAAAAAGTACTTTAGAAAATTTAGAGAAGATGTTAATCACCCATACTTAAATGAGGATGAAATTCAACGGTTAATTGACCTCGAAATAAAAGATGAACACTTAGCTGATATACGGGATATATTTGTTATAGGTTGTTATACAGGGCTGAGGGTGGCTGATCTAATGTCTCTATTAAAAAACCCTAAAATTGAATTATTTAATGGACGAAAGCATTTGCATATAATACAACAAAAGACCGGAAAACCAGTTTATATTCCTTTGAAACAAGTCATTATTGATATACTTAATAAGAGGAATGGACAATTCCCACCATATATGCACAAACTCTACATTAATAAAGGAATTAAACAATTATTAAGAAGGTGTCATGTAAATGAACTCTACACTATAGAAAGAACTGTAGGAACTCAAAGAGTTAAAATCACTAAACCCAAATACGAATTTATTTCTTGTCATAGTGCTAGACGTAGTTTTTGTACGAATGCATATAATAATGGAATGCCACCACATGATATTATGGTGTTTTCTGGTCATAGTTCTGAGAAGATGGTTTTACTCTATATTAAGTCATCTGCCAAAGAAAGAACAAAGAGAGCAGGTGAGCATCCATTTTTTAACTAGTATTATTGATTAAGACAGATCATAAAAGTTCTTAAACTTAGGTATTGGAGACATTAAGTTTTCTTCTGTAATAGAGTTTGGGTCAATTAGAACTCTTCTACTTTTAAATGGTTTAAATGCTTTTATCCTTCCATCTCTGATTAACCTGTCAATTTGCCTTACACTTAAGGAAGTTCTCTCTGCGGCAGTTTGCCTATTTATATATTTGAAAAACATAATTCTAATTTGATTTTATTGCGCCTAATTAAGCTACAATGTGTTAATTATACAAGCGTTGAGAACTTTTTAAAAGAAAATTTTGACAAAAATTAACGTTATCGATTTTGACTGCTAAAAATTGTTTTTTAAAACAATTTTTTACTTTTCACGAAATCGAAACTAGGTGTTGCCCTAGTTTTTGGTTCTACTCAATCAAAAATTGGGTTTAAAATTGTGATTTTGACTTAACTCTTAAATCGGTTAAGATCGATCGATTTTATATCGAGAATCGATACGTTGTTTATTGTCGTATTAGTCGTATTTTTATCGATATCGATTAATTGGTTTTGATACGATATTTGTCGATTTTTTACAGATATCGATATCACGATTTAATCGATCATTAGTGAAATTGATGAATATCGTGTTAAAGATTGACCAGACAAACTCTTGAAATAATTACTTTTAAGACTAATATCAGCGTTATTGATTTTCTTTTCTAATAGATGTTATTATGTCTTTTATGTATTCACTTAAAACATAATGTAATCGCTATTTAAAAATTAAATAATTGTTTTTAAGCATAACTTTTATTAAAAAGGATAATTTTATTGATGATCTTGTCCAATTAAAATGATTTAACTTACCTATTTATCAGAATCGTTCTATTATTTCCCGATACAAAATGTATTATATCAATATTTATAGAACTTTACATTAACAAAGGTGCAAATAGGATAAAATATACAAGAGTTTTGCTGCATTACCGATTCATATAATCCTGCCAAGTAATTAAGATATATTTGACTTTTTCTTTTTCAGTTCTCTTAAGAAAGCCGAATTCATAAACAAATAAGTAAGTGTCTCCTTTCTTATTCTTCCAATAATGAGTAAAAAAGTTTGGTTCAAAACCTTGCTCAATCAATACTTCGGCTCTTACCGTTACTTTACCAGCTTTGTTGTAATGCTTTAGGATTTTTCTATTTTGTTTTAATTGATTATCTACTTTATTGTAGAATTTAGGTTCATTCAACTTACTCTCACGATATTGATACGAACTTTTACAATGTATATCACAATACTTCTTGTCTGAACGTCCTACTAGTTCCTTACCACAAGCCAAACACATTCTTTGATAAATAATCATAAATGAATATTATTCGTATAATATACGCATAACATACGATTAAATAAAGTACACCTTTTAATTTAGTTTTATGAAACCACATAAACACATTACGCTTAAGCATCTTTTAATTGATAATAAAAAGTTTATCGGATTAAAATTTCAATCAGATAAAGTAATTAATAGTCTTATTAAAGAACTAAATGGGATACAATGGAGTGAAGAATTCGCCATGTATTGTTTACCCAACAATAAAAGTAACCTAGATGCAATTTTCAACATGTTCCGTGGAGTTGCTTGGTTAAACACCAATTACTTCTTTCAGAAATCTAATTCAAAAGCACTAAATGAAGAATTTGATGTACAATGGTTTAGAGAAAGACAAAAACTAAAGGGTTACAAATGTTGTCCCGAAGTGTATTTAGACAAACTAGAGCTAAAACAATATGCGAATAATACAGTTAAATCCTATGTTTCTTGTTTTGAACGATTCATTAATTATTTCTTTGACAAAGATATCGATAGATTAGATGAATTGGATGTCAGAAATTATCTAAAACATTTAAGTCAAACTAATTGGTCTACCTCGTATATCAATCAAAGCATAAATAGTATAAAGTTTTATTATGAAGTTGTTCTAGGCATGCCGAATAGATTCTATCAAATTGAACGCCCTAGGAAGAAAAAGAAACTTCCAATTGTCCTATCGAAATCAGAAGTTCTCAGCATAATTGATGGCACAAATAACCTTAAACATAAATGCATCCTTTCACTACTCTATTCAGCTGGATTAAGACGCAGTGAACTTATTAATTTAAAAATATCAGATATAGATAGTAAAAGAATGCTAATTAAAGTAAATAATGCTAAAGGAAATAAAGACAGATATACACTTTTAGCACAGTCTATCTTACCTGATTTGAGGAAGTATTATATTCAATATAAGCCCAAGAAGTATCTTTTTGAAGGGCAGAAAAGGGAAAAATATAGTCCTACTAGTATTATTAAAATACTTCAATCTGCAGTGCTCAAAGCTGGCATATATAAGCATGTCACTCCGCATACGCTTAGACATAGTTTTGCTACTCATTTATTAGAAGAAGGAACAGACTTAAGATATATTCAGCTTCTTTTAGGACATAACTCCTCAAAGACTACAGAGATATATACTCATGTCGCGAAGAACAGTTTTAGTTCTATTAAAAATCCTTTAGACTTGTAAGAATATTATTTAATTTTATAGGTGTAAACATAATGTAGATAAACGCAATTGCGTTTATCTAATTGTTGGCAGTAAGTTAACTAACTCAAACTCTGAAAAACAAACTGACTGAAATATGAAATTAATAACTCGATGCAGTTCTTGTAAAAAAGATATTCGAATAAAATCAAGTGCTTCTACTCGACCAGATTTACAAATGGAAAAAGGTGATGAATTTTCAGTGAACTGTCAAAATTGTGGAAAAGTTCAAAAGAAACATGTGAACGATATTAAAGCGGAAATAAATAACACATTAATTCTAATCGGAGTTGGAATTGGAATTATTTCAGCTATTGTTTTATGGAATTTTTTCGGAGCAATCGGAACTGTTAGTGCAGCTATTCCTATTATTATTTGGTATCAACAAATGGATTCAATTAAAGGATTTAATTCTTATATGATTAAAAGGAAATAATATATAAACCAACTGCCAACAACGTGTAAAGTTTATAGCTTGTTGGCTAACTAAAGGAATATTTCTTATTTTTAAAAAAACATTAAAATTAATCGGAAAACCTGCAAGTCAGAGCCTTGCTGTTTTCCTCCAGCGGATTTTTCGCCACGAGTGGCTCATCCGAAGCTAAAACAGCTTCGGCTCAATCCGCAACAAACCTTACACGAACACGTTAGTAGCAATATCTAAAGACAATGAAACTAATCAGCTATAAAGAACTTCTCAAAGAATATGAAGGATATTATGATTTGAATGAGCAAGAGCTGCCTAAAAGGGTAAGTCTTCTTAAAATAAAACCGTTTTCTGTAATTCTTGAAGGGGAACACAATGAATTTGATAGCCTTGATGCTTGGATTAAATCAAATATAATGGATGAAGATATTGAATTCATTTATTATGGTAAAACTGACTATGACTATGGATGTGCTGAGTATTTTGGGAAGAACGAATCAAACATGAATAGGTTGAAAGAAATAATCCCCAATATTTACACTCTCTACCCAGATGCTCATCCTGAAAGCCAGATTTCAAAAACAGATGGGTCAGGTAAGTGGATCGAATATGACCCCAACGATAAAAATGGAATTATAGTGAGCTTAAAATAAAACAGCTACTAACACTATGTAAAAAAGCATTAAAACGACTTTTTACATTAACCGTTGTGTGCAAGCTGAAAAAAATCGAACGTGAAAGAAACAAAGGACAATGATATAATAATTAGAGAGCATAAAAACGCTTGGAAAAAAGGGGTCCTGAATTTCGACACGAAAAAAATTGATTGGGATTCTAAATTGACTTGGGCAAGTAAAATGCTTAACCCCAAAAAACAAGCTGAATTTGATTATGCTGGATTAAGTCAAAAAATAGGGAAATCACGATTGACCATTTTCCGACACAACAATCGACTGAATTTACTGTTCGAAAATCAACTAATTGAATTGAATGAAAAAATAGAATCGGAATTAAAACGAATCGGAACGGACTTACTTCTAACTTTAAAACAAGACGGGAAAATAGTGTTTGAACATAATTACAAACAAATCAAATCTGTGATTCCAATCGAAGAAGACCCAACACCATTTGTAGATGCAGAAGATTTTGACTTGCGGATTTTGATTCACAATGTTCTGACAGAAAAGGAAAGAAAAAATAGGATGTTTGAAAAAAGCCAGCACACAACAATGTATAACCGCAATTACGGCGGATTCGACTACGTCCGAATCCACTCGGAATTGCGAGCGTCAGTACTTAACCGAAAAATAATAACTTTAAACCCGTAACTGACGGTTATACGAGACCGTTGGCGGTAATTAGTTAATAATTAAACATGCGAATTAATTTCATAACATACATCTTACTTTTAATCCTTTTTAGTTCTTGTAATTTAAAAAAGGAAAAGTCAAAGAAATCTGAAATCCAAACGAATGTTGTTTCATACTTTGGCCAAAGTCCTCCTAATATGGAACCTGTTATTTTTGCGCCTAATATTGTTTCAATAAACGGAAGAAACGAATATGGAATTTCCTTTTCACCAAGTTTAGATGAACTCTATTTCTCAGCAAGTAAAAATGATTCTTTACCTGTTATCTACTTCTCTGAACTCGAAAATGGAAAATGGACATTGCCCACGAAAATAAGTTTCACAAAAGGAATAAAAGATGCCGAAATGCATCCGTTTGTTGACTTGAAAAATGATAAAATATATTTCACCGCTCACAATACAGACTATACTGACACAAAAATTTGGTACGTGAATCGTTTAGAAAATTCATGGAGTGATGCCGAAAAATTAAATTCTCCAATTAACGATGATGAAGTCTTTTACCTAAATCAGTCCAATAATGGAGATTTCTTTTACACGAACATTTCGAAGTTTAAAATATTCTATGCGTCTAAGGGGAATGAAAAACTAGATGAAGTTAAAGATACTCGGATTGAATTTGGTATTCACGGATTCATTTCACCGGAACAGGATTACTTATTGTTAAATGCTCGGCATAAAGAAAACAAAGACAGAAAGGACAATGACATTTATGTTTGCTTTAAGAAGGAGAACGGTGAATGGACAAATCCAATAAATTTAGGGACAAGAATAAATACAACTTATGACGAGACTTGTCCAAGTCTAACTCCTGACGGTAAATATTTATTATTTAGCAGATATAACGAAGAAAATGAATTATCAAATTTTTATTGGGTAAGCTCAGAAGTAATTAAAGAATTAAACCCTATAAATTTAGAAAACTAATTGAATGAAATAAATAACTACCGCCAACACGGTGTATAAAACATAGCTAATAAGTGCTAAACCAAAAGGTTTGTGTAAATTTAGAAAGTCCGCCAAATTTTTAATTTGGCTTTTAAAATGAGAAAAAATTAAAAACAAAATATAAAAATTCGGCTCTGTGTTAATCCGAAAAGTTAGTGTCTTTTTTGCACGCTACGTTCCATACACAAACCGTTGTGCATAATGTTGGCTATTTCACTTTGACTAAAAATTCTGTAATCACATTCCAATATTCTTCTGCCCCTTCTTGTCCTTCCCAAAGCGCACGCGAACCATGAAATCCATTAGATTTTGGAATGAATTGGGATTGATTCTTTTTAAGCTTAGAATTTCCTATTAAATCAGTTAATGTTTCAGCTTCGGCTTGAGAAGAAGTTACTAAAAATGGTTTTTCAATTTTTGTAAAAATCGTAGATAATGATGGAGCTGCATCACCAAAATAATCTCCAGGACTAAAGGAAATTATAGCTTTAACTTTTGGATTAACTGCCCCTTCTAAAAGTGCTAAACTAGAAGAGAATGAACTTCCCCAAATAATAACATTTTGATTGTACCTTTTATGTAAATAATCAATGGCAACTGCAATGTCTTGTTGCGCATCTGTCATACTAGGTTTTAAACCTTTTTCTACGGCTCTTGTATTGGTGCTATTAGGCTTTCCTGCAAAAGGTCCGCCAGAACGTAAGTCTACAGACAAACAATTATAACCCAATTTATTTAACTTTGGAGCTATATCTGCATATTCCATACGATTATAACCAGCTTGGTGCATTAATAATATAACAGGTTTATTTTTGGCTATTTCATAAAGGTTACCGCTAATTACAAGCTCGTCAGGCGCATTGAATTCTACTTTTTTAGAAGTATATTTTTCACCTATAGCCCCAGGTGTTGGCAAAGGTACTTTTTGTTGTCTTTGTGCTTCTATTTGTTGGTTGATTATATTTTCAATTAGCCGGATTCTAATTATTTTTCCGTCATTATCAAAATGAATATAGGATTCACTTTTTCCTAAATCTTCAAAATCATAAGCCACTTTTGCTTTTCCTTGCTCGCTTTCAACTATGGTCATGTTGTTTGGTTTAGGTAGGTTGGTTACAATGTTTGTTAAAATTGCTGGCGTATTGGCTATTGGAATTGGTTTAAATTGAAGTTGCGTACTAATATAAGGTTGTAATGCCTTGGTATTTTTATCCGCAAAGCTTTGGGCAAAAGCATTTACTTGTTTAGAATAATCTTGTGCAACCAAACTAAGTGAAAAAAGGAATAAAACGATTGCTACGGTGTTGTGTTTCTTTAAACGTATCATTTTTATTTATTGTTTATAGTGTTATATGATGTTAAAATGGATATCTTTATTGGTGTGACTTTTTCGTAAAGTATTTTTCTTTAAGTTTTGGGAATTTAGGAATCACTGCTAGTACTAAGCCAATATCAAATAATAAGACTGAGTAATACCTAGGCTTGGATTCTGGAACAATAGGAAATGCAATAAGCATTATAATTACTCCTACAATTGTTAAAGCAATGTGTATATTTTTTTTAGACATAATAATTCTTGTCTTGAGTTTCTAATAACTTAGTGACAAGAATTATTAAAATATGACAGAAGAGTCTACTTTTCTTCTTCCTTTAGACTATCAAGTATGATATCAATTTTCTTTATAAGTGGTTTCCAGTTGATTTTTGCCGCACGTTTATTGATATATACAATATAAATACCCAAAACAATCATTAGTGTGGTCACAATTATTTTGGTCTTTAATTTGGTAACCAATAATACTCCAATAATTCCGTTGTTATAAGCATCCGTATCTTCAGTTCCCCAAATAAACACCATATAACTAATAAAAAAGGGTAAGACGTACCAATACAAGACAGATTCTAATAGCTTCACTTGATTAAGCATAAACAGGCGTTGGTTTTTTAACTGTTCTATAAGCGGTAAAAATAAATCTTGTTCATATTTACTTTTACGTTGACTCCTTAATTTATAAATAATATACCCCAGTGATATGGCTACAAAAATGGCAGCTATGGTTGGTATTGAAAAAGGAAGTTGCAAGGAAATATAACTGTAGGCACTAATTCCTATAATAGCTACTATAATTTCCTTTAGATCTCTTTTACGAACGATACGCTCTCTGTCTTGCATTTCAACTTTAAAATTGTTGATTAATTGAGTAGAATTTATGGCGATGCTTTCTTTGTTTGAAGAACCCTTCCATATATTTTTTAATTCTTGTTCTTCCACATTAACTTAATTTTGGTGTTATACAATCCGATAATTTTTTTCGAATACGTTTCATTTTAACTGCAATATGATTTTCAGTTAAACCGATTACTTCCGCTATTTGTTTATACGATAGTTCTTCTAAATACAGTAGAATAATAGAAGCGTCATTTTCGTTTAATGTGCCAATACAATGCTTTAGTAAGCTGTTTTTTTCATCATCTTCATCATCAGTACTGTAATTGTTAAGTTTAAATTGAATGGCATCAAACCGAATCGTTTTAGTATTGTTTTTATCCAATTGTAATTTTGAACGCATACATACATTTAAGGCGATACGATATACCCAGGTATCTATACTAGAATTTCCTTTAAACGAAGGCATCGATTTCCATATTTGATATACCACTTCTTGGAATAAATCTTGCGGTTCAATAGGAGATACAGCATATATCCTACAAATGCGATAGATTTTATCTTTGTTGGGTTCGAGTACTTCTTCAAAAATTAAATGTTGCACGTACTTTTTTGTCACTTTATTGTTTAGGTCTTAGGTTTTCTATAAGTTCTGAACTTACCCAAAAAATATCGACATTTTCATAATTATCTGAGCCCATATTCCTATTGAAAAAAAGATACTTTCCATCAGGGGTTACGCTAGCAGAAGCCTCCCAAGCTTTGGTGTTTATTTTGTTTCCTAAATTAATAGGGTCGCCCCATTCTCCGTTTTGCTGACGAAAGCTAATATAAATGTCTGAATCACCGTATCCGTCTTCTCTTTTACTATCAAATAATAAATAGGATTCATCTGGAGCAATAAAGGGGTGAAAACTTTTCCCAGTATTGATTTTTTCATTGAGTAATTTTGGCTCTTCATATTTGCCATCTATAAATCGTGAATAGCGAATATCACCCGTAAAGTCCTGTTTAAACTCATCAAAAAAGTAAGTACCTTTAGAAGAAGCAGTAAGGCGCATAATCGCTATGCTGTCGAAAGGAGATTCAAGCTTTTTTATTTCAGACCAATCTCCATTTTTCTCTCGTTCCTGATATCTCCTTCCCAAATGCATTCTTTTACCATTTGGGGAAACAAAAGGTTCTCCCTTTCGAGGAGATATAACAGAATCTTTCCACTGATTATTTTTGTTTTGAAAGACTACAAACTCCACTTTTTTATCTTCTTCTGTTTTCCCTACCTCTCTTAAAAAATAGAATTCTTTCATGTCTGGACTAAAGACTCCGCTATATTCCCAACCTTTAGTTGTAACTAAATTTGGAGCGAAGGCTTCAGGCGTTAATAAAGGTGGTTTTTGACCAAGATAAAAACTTTCTATGGCTGAAAAATCATTGTTTTTTTTATTCAATTTCTCCTTCTTACAAGAAAGTAATAATATTATAAATATCAGCGCTGAGAATTTAATGATGTGCTTTTTCATTTTTTCGATTGTTCAAAATTTAACTGTTGTACCCACTTTTTCATCTCTTAATTATTTAGTTACAAAAGTTACAGAAATATGACAAAAGAAGTATTAAATCTATAAACTCACCTTAAGAATGAGCAACACACTATGCACAACAATGTGTATAATTCATTGCTAGTTAGAACCTACTTACGAAAGTCCTTGCGGACTTTCTATCTGCGATTTATTTGCTAAATTAGTGTTTAAACACGCAACGAAATCATACACTAGGCCGTTGTATCTGATTACCAAAAAGAGATAAATGTACTATTGGGTATTCAATAATCTTTGCCTTTTAGGATTTTCTTACGTTCCTTAGTTTGTTTGGCGTTGTATTCGTCAATTCTTTCTTGTAAGTTATCTGAAAGCTCGATAGATCCATTTAATAATTCATAAAGACGAGATTGCAACCGTAAATAATACGATCGCAAACTAGTTGAGGTATAAGTTTGCCAGTTTGAGTACGTACCATCATCCTTTTTTATTCGTTTCTCCTGCTTAACCTGAAAAGAAACTCTAAAAGGAGCTTTATCACTGCGAATTTCGATTGTCATATATTCCCTATGAGTATCCTTTTCTTGTTTAGCTTCAATATAACCTCTCGATTCTGATTCTCTGGAAATAGTATTGTATTCTTCGGTAGCGATTATATAAATTGCATCCCATACTTCCGAATATTCTTTGTCATAAGCAGCATTGCTGACTAAGGTTTTCTTGTAAGCCTTGATTTCCTTAATAAGGTCTCTTTTCTTTTGAGCTTGTGTTCCTAATGTGAAGCCAAAAATTAGAATTGTAATTAATAATGATTTCATGTTATTGGGTTTTGATTCACTCAACCCCGAAGTGAAGTTATTATTCAATAAAAAAGCGTGGGGTTTCAAACCTTGATATCTGAAGGTATCGCCAAACACCTAGTCACACACAAGTACTAACCCACGCCGAGAGCATGAGCATTAGTAAATGTTATTCGTGTGACTTTAAAAATTGGCGATTTTCAGATAGAACAACAGCTAACGCTTTATCGATATGTTGGATTTAAACTATAGTCTTATACATTCAAATGTTTTATTCATGTTTATTTAACTAAAATAATCAATTTATTGTGACGACGAATTAAATGCCTTAAAATAGCTAGTCACAAATAGGGCAAGGTTTAAATTAAAAATGTGTGCTTATAAAGGATAAAGAATGTTATTGGTGACCTTGTCCATTCTAGCCTTTTGGCAAATGTAGAGATTTTATAGGTTTTAAAAACTTCTTTACAAAATCTGTTGACCGATTTGTTGGCGGTTTATTTGATTGCAAATAATCTCATTTGACTTTCAGAACAAATATAAAACTTATTGTTCTTAACATAGAAGTATAATAATAATTAAAAATTATCACGAGCTCTGACCAATTTCACTAAATAAGGCATTGGATGAAATTTATTTAACAAGAAAACCTAACCCTATTCTATTCAACATCTTTTTTTCAAAACTCCAGAAAAATTTGAACTGACCTAAAAGAGTACCATATATAATCAATAACAATTGGTATATAGGAAAGATAACCAAAATCCGAAGTAGCCAATAAAAACTTGTACTTAACCAGGTATTAGAAAAATTTACTCGTTCTATCCCCAACCATTCTAAAACTGGTTTTGCTAGATAAATAGACGAGGATCCAGTAATAGAGAACACAATAATAATAACTATTAACTGAAAGTTATTGGATATTTTCCATCGCTGTTTTAGTTTGTTCATTTTATAATTACTCTTTGTACAAAATTGAAATAATAGAACTATCGGTAGCTATTTTTACAGAAAACCCTGATGTTATTTTAGAACTACCTTTGTCTTCAACACCCTTACATGAAATACAACTATGAGATGCCTTCAGCACAACACCAACATTGTTAGTCTGAACTGTATTTAATAGGTCATTTAAAATCTGTTGTGTTAATCGTTCCTGAACGTGGTCGTCTTGCATGGTAATCAATAAGCCTATGAATCTTTGACAGACCAATCGCATAATTTTTAGGTATATAGGCAACATTTGCTGATCCTGTTATGGAAACAAAATGGTGTTCGCAAAAAGAAGTGAATGGAATATTAACTTCTAATAATGGGTTGCTATATTTATATTCATTCTTAAACAAAGTAATAGTTTGGTCTATTTAGGATTTAGACCTTTAAAAACTTCATTAATGTACATTTTAGCAACTCTATTAGGAGTGTCTTTTATGCTGTCATCGTTTAAATCAAAACCTAAAATATCAATGATATCCCTAAATTTTTCAGAAATCAATTCAATCTTCAAAGCATCATTTCGTAACGGATTTTTAGTCACTACGTGGTGATTTGTATCTTGAGAATTTGTATCTATTAAAGTTCCATTTCCGTTTAATTTCATATTTGTTAATTTCTTGCTTTAACAATATTGTTTTCTGATAGCTTTGCCAATGAAAATGCTGCTATAGCCATTACCAAATCTCTTACGGCAACATCAATATAACTCCAACTAAATAGTAGTGTTAAGGCAATGAGTGTCAACCATGCAGCTACTATGTAGGCTCCAATCTTTGTTTTTGTGAGCACTATTAT
Organism: Winogradskyella sp.; assembly: GCA_965230605.1. Taxonomy (GTDB): domain Bacteria; phylum Bacteroidota; class Bacteroidia; order Flavobacteriales; family Flavobacteriaceae; genus CBDDLD01. The sequence continues at coordinate 2,424,075 of CBDDLD010000004.1, forward strand.
ACCTGCTATAATTTCTATAACACCTACGATTGCCATAAAAGTACTGGTTTCAAAAGGTAGCATTCCAGCGAAACCGTCTGAAACATATTGACTCCAATCTGTTAAGATGTTGGTAAACTTATCTAATCCTGCAACAATAGGCACTAAACCAAAAGTATATTTTAAGACTACTTTTACTAGTTGTACGTTTGAATTCATAATCTTCTATTTTGTTAATTTTTAACTTTGCTTCCGATATTAGATGTGGATAAGGAAAAAAGGTTACAAACTTTGTAACCTTTTCAAGTTGTTTTTATCTAATCCCTAATCTTAACAAGCGACAGGATAATGAAACGAATTGATATTAAAGAAATCAATAACCACACAATTAGTGAATCTGATATAATAAATCGGATTAAAAATGGAGAAAAAGAGCTCTATGAAATATTATTAAGAAGAAACAACCAGAAATTATTTCGAGTTATCAGAAGTTATATCAAGAGCACACAAGAGATAGAAGATATTATGCAAAACACATACTTAAAGGCATATGAAAAGTTGTCCCAATTCAAAAGTAATTCCAAATTTTCTACATGGTTAATTAGAATTGGTATTAACGAGGCATTGGCAAGGCTGAGAGAGCAAGCTAAAGTTTTTAATATGGACAAAAGAGAAGATTACCACCAAATTAATTCTATTTTAGAAATACCAGGGAGCAGTCAACTTAATCCAGAAACTAAGATTATTAACGATGAGGCAAAGAAACTATTGGAGTATATCCTAGATTCACTAGACTCAAAATATAGGGTGATATATATCATGAAAGAGATAGAAGGAATGCCAATTAAAGAAATAGCCGACTGTCTGGATTTATCTAAATCCAATGTTAAAGTTCGTTTGCATCGAGCAAAAACAATGATGAAAGAAAAATTAAATCTTGTTACAAATCAACAAGAGGTATTTGAATTTGGCAATAGCAGATGTGATATGGTTACCTATAATGTTATGAAAAAAATCCTTGAGTAAACGAGTATAGCATAGTATTACTATCTGATAAAATAGTTTTTGAAGTATAATAAGAGGTTGACTATCAAAAGTCAACCTTTTTTATTTGCTCTGTGTTATAGATTCAATTCTGATAGCACATAATCAGATTTCTTTCCATGTTAAAATTCGATAAGCTTTGTAACCTATTTCCTTCTTTTTACTCTAAACGGAACACGGTTTCGAAATAACTGGACAGTTATCAACTTAATCTTGATACTATGAAATTAAATAGAGCAAACATTCCTATCCAAGAACTAAACTGTCACAAATGTGCAGTTGAGTTAGCCAACCGACTTTCGCAGATTAAAAAGATTGACTATTTGGAAGTAAATTTTAAGACTTCCGTTGTCTCATTCAACTTTGAAAGAGCTAACGAAATAGCCGATGTTGAAAATATGCTTGCTGATTTAGGTTTTAATCCCTTAGGGGAAAAAATTAAACAAAAAAAGAGGAATGATTTCTTATGCAAAGCTGCTTCAGAGAAGTTATGCATCAATATTTAATGAAGTTTTGTAACCTTTTTCCCTTATCCACATCTAAAGCTCATTAATATTTAAAACATCAAATAAATGGAAACGATTAAACACATAGCATTGATATACACAATAGCTATTTTATTTACAACATCTGGTTTTTCACAAGAAACTCCAAGCTTAACAGATCCTGAAGTGGCGTCTGTGGCCGTTGTCGCAAATCAAATTGATATTAGCTATGCAGAAATAGCCCTCAAAAAATCAAAGAACAAAGAAATAAGGGATTTTGCAAACAGAATGGTTACAGACCATAATGCTGTAATCCAGCAGGCTGTAGATTTAGTAACGAAATTGAGCGTAACACCAAAAGACAATGCTATTAGTGAATCATTATTGAAGGATGCAAAAAAAACAAAAAGAAAACTTCGTCGTGCTGGCAAGAAAAAATTCGATAAAATGTATATCGATAACGAAGTGGCTTATCATAAGGCTGTCATTGCGGCCGTAAAAGGTTTATTAATTCCAGAATCTGACAACAAAGAACTTAAAGGGTTATTGGAAGCTATCTTACCTGCTTTGGAGGCACATCTTAAACATGCTGAAATGGTCCAAAAAGAACTAAGCACAACTAAAACAATGAAAGTGAAACATGACTATTAAGATAGATAAGTATATATTATCATCATGCGTTCTACTATGCTTGTTTTTGCTTGGCACGGGAGACTACGTAAATGCACAAGATTCACCTAAAAAACATATAGTTGAAATAAAGAAAATGAAGTTTGTGCCCGCAGAAATTACGGTAAAGAAAGGTGATACCGTAGTATGGGTTAACAAAGACTTTTTTCCCCATGACGTCGCAAAATTTAAAGACAAATCATGGAGGTCATCACCATTACAAAAAGGGGAAACATGGTCTAGAGTGATTACAAAAAATGAAGACTATTACTGTACACTTCATGTAGTAATGAAAGGTAAAATAGTCCTAAAAAATTAGAAATTAAAGGTGAGCCATTATCATCATAAAGTTAAAATTTAATTTTTATGTAACCTTTTATTCTATTCTCCATCTAAAATCCAATTCAAATAAAAAATACAATCAATATGAAAACATCAAAACTCAAATTAGGTATTGCATTGGTACTTAGTTGTGCTTTCTTCTGGCAATGTAGCAATGATGATAATCGAGATAATGGAGAACCTTTACCAACGTCTTTAGTAATTCCTCCTCAAACAACTTTAAATTTAAACCAAACATTAGTAGACCAGGGAAAAGATATTTTCAGAAATGATACTTTTGGAGATGAAGCACTTTGGACAAATGCCCTTGAATTGGATAAAGCCATTTTAGGTGATGCAAATGGTGGATTTGGTCCAGGACTTGACCCAACTACAGCTCTTACCGTTGGGCTTAAGGTTGATGCAACTGCACTGCCTCAATCTGTGGTTGACGGTATTAATGATGGGAGTATAAGTTTAACAGACCCTATGACTACCGTAGCTTTACTAAGCTTGGATGCGATAGTTGGTGTTAAAGGAACTTTTGATACTAACGGTAATTTGACGGCTGCAGGTATAACCTGTGCATTATGTCATTCTACGGTTGATGATTCATTCACAGCAGGTATTGGAAATAGAAAAGATGGGTATGCCAATACCGATTTAAATGTTGGTGCTATTCTAGGTTTTGTAAACAATCAACCTTTAGCAGATATTTTAGAAGTAGATACCGCTACTTTTAATAGTGTCGTCAACGCTTGGGGGCCAGGTCGCTTTTCGGCAGCATTGTTATTAGATGGTAAGGCAACTGACCAAGATGGGAACATTAATCCACCTATTATACCGCCGGCATATGGACTTCAAGATATTGAACATGCAACATACACAGGCTGGGGAGATATTTCATATTGGAATCGATTTGTTGCTATTATTGAAATGGGTGGAATGGGCAATTTTTCAGACCCGAGATTGAACGATGCAGAAAAGTTTCCACTTGCTGTTGCTAGAGGTTTGTCAAATATTACAGTACCCGATGATATGGTAGATAGCAAACTTGCGGCACTAAGAGAATATCAGCTATCAATTTTAGCACCTCAGCCAGATGCAAGTAGCTATGATGAAACAATGGCCATACGAGGTAAAATATTGTTTGATGGCAAAGCTAATTGTATTTCATGTCATTCAGGACCATCATTTGCAGATAACATACTGCGTACACCAGAGGAAATAGGAATTGATGATTTTGAGGCCGATAGGTCGCCGACAGAAATGTATAGAACTCCACCATTGAGAGGAGTATTTATAAAATCTGAAGGACAAGGTTTTTTTCATGATGGAAGGTTCAATACATTAAATGACGTTGTTACCCATTATGATAACCATTTTGATTTAGAGCTTACCGACAGTGAACAAAATGATTTGGTTGAATATTTGAAGGCATTATAGTACTTTTTCAATTTGATTGGTTAGAGCTTTTTGATGGCTTTCATAAAAAGCTATACTGCCTTAAGTATAGCTTTTTGTTTTAGATATACTTTTTAAAGTTAACTATATGTACAAGAAAATAGTTAAGGGGCTTTTTTCACCTCGGTTAACGATAATCCTATTTGTGATATTTGCAACGGCAATGGCCTTAGGCACATTCCTTGATGCGTCTGAAACCATATCTCCCTCACCGTTTACTAATAAGCTTATATACAAGGCTTGGTGGTTTGAAGTGATTATGCTGCTGTTTGTTATTAATTTTTCTGGAAATATTTTTAAATACCGTTTGTTTAGGAAAGAAAAATGGGCAACACTCCTTTTGCACCTGGCATTCGTCCTAATTTTTATAGGAGCATTCATTACAAGATATATAGGTTATGAAGGTATTATGCATATACGCGAAGGTGAAACAGAAAACGAATTTCTCTCTTCAGAAATATACTTAACAGGTTTTGTTAAGAATAATACGTTAAACAAAAAAGCAGAGCAACAAAATTTAAAGCCTAAAAAGCTCTTACTGTCTGAAAGGCTAGCGAACAATTTTAAATTAACAACAATATATAAAGGTCAAAAAATACGAATTGAAGGGAAAGAGTTTATACGCAATGTAGAGAAAAGTGTAATTGAAAATCGTGAAGGTGATACTTTTCTAAAAGTTGTAGAAGCCAGAAATGGAGTTAGAATAGACCACTGGCTAAAAGAGGGCGAAGTTGTAAAATTGAATAACCAATTTATTTCTTTTAATAACCTAACTAAAGAGGGGATTAATATAGTCCATGATGCTGATAATGAATACAACATAATATCGTCCGTAGAAGGTAAAGTTTTTAGGATGGCTGACCAAAGCCAAAAAACTGTTTTAAAAGATAGTATACTACCACTACAGTTAAAATCTCTTTATCAAATTGGCAATACATCTTTTGTAATCCCAGAAAAAGCTATTAAAGGCGAATATGGTTTAGTGAAATCTTCAAAAGAAAATGTTGAAGACGGATTAAAACTTAAAGTAACTGTCGATAATGAATCAAAAATTATAAGTCTTTTAGGAGGTAAAGGGTTTCTGCCAAATTATGAAAGCATAACTACAGGAGGTATGGAAATTTCGCTTGCATTTGGTTCAAAATTGCATAAAATACCATTCAGTTTGAAATTGAATGACTTTATAGCCGATAAATATCCGGGAACTGAAAAAGGGTATGCAGCCTTTAAGAGCAAGGTTTCTGTGTATGACCCTAATGATAGAGATTATGATTATGATATTTTTATGAATAACGTGTTGGACCACAAAGGCTATCGGTTTTTCCAATCTGCTTTTGACCCAGATGAAAAGGGAACCATACTATCCGTGAATCATGACTTTTGGGGAACTTGGACTACCTATATAGGATATTTTACACTCTATTTAGGATTGTTAGGCATACTATTTAGTAAAAACACTCGTATCTCTTATTTAAACAAAATAATGAAGAAAACTAAAGCAAAAAGAGCTTCATTGACACTCGGCTTATGCCTCTTGAGTTCCCTAGCAGGAATGAGCCAAGAAAAAGAGGTTGACTTAAGCAGTAAAGTGGATTCTGTTATTATTGCCAATAAAGTAACTAATGAGCATGCCTCCATTTTTGGGAGCCTTGTTCTTCAGGATAATGGACGAATGAAGCCTATCAACACTTATGCAAGTGAAGTTTTACGTAAAATAAGCAGGAAAAACTCATATAAAGCTTTAGATGCCAATCAAGTGTTTCTTTCAATGGTACAGTACCCGAGGTTATGGATAGAAGTTCCTATTATCTCATTAGAACGGGGCAATGATAGCATCAGAAAAATAATAGGGGTTCCAAAAAACACTAAAAAAATTTCATTGATTGCCATGTTTGACAACAATGGGGAGTACAAATTGAAACCCTATTTAGAGGAAGCAACACGAACAACCAACCCTAATAAATTTCAAAAAGATATCATAAAAGCTCATGAAAGTTTTTATTTGTTAAATGAAGTCCTACAGGGTACATCTCTTAAAATTTTTCCGATACCAAATGACCTGAACCACAAATGGGTTTCATATTCAGGGTTGTCGCAAAATAATGTTAAAGGAATGGATTCCTTATATACGAACAATATTCTACCGCTTTATTTCCAAAAAATAGAACAAGCAAAAAAAACGAATGACTATACCCACGCCAACGAATTAGTTTTAAGCATTAATGATTTTCAAAAAAAATATGGAACTGAAGTAAGACCAACGGATAGAAAAATATCCGCAGAGATTCTATACAATAAGTTGGATATATTCAATCGATTATATAAATACTTTGCCTTATTTGGCATATTACTTTTAATCTTAGGAATTTTTCAAATTTTTAAGGACAGAAAGCTCATCCGACTTGGAAGTAGTTTCATTAGAGCCGTGATTGTAATATCTTTTATTGCCATGACCTTTGGCCTTATCCTTCGTTGGTATGTTAGTGGTCATGCTCCTTGGAGCAATGCCTACGAATCTGTAATTTATGTAGCTTGGGCAACGCTATTTTTTGGTTTAGTTTTAGGCAAACGAAATCATCTTGCGATAGCAGCAACCACATTTGTAACAGCTATTATTTTATGGGTAGCACATGAAAATTGGCTAGACCCTGCTATTGCTAATTTACAACCAGTATTGAATAGTTATTGGTTAATGATTCATGTTGCCATTATTGTAGCAAGCTATGGGCCATTCACTTTGGGAATGATTTTAGGCTTAATAAATCTATTATTAATCATGCTAATAAATAAAAAAAATCGAATAAGAATGATTCTGCATATCACCGAACTTACAGCGATAACTGAAATAGCTTTAATCATTGGTTTGGTGATGCTCACAATTGGAAATTTTTTAGGAGGGCAATGGGCAAATGAAAGTTGGGGGCGCTATTGGGGATGGGACCCAAAAGAAACCTGGGCATTAATTAGTATTATGATATATGCTCTAGTGTTGCACTTAAGGCTTGTACCTCAATTAAAGAATAAGTGGCTGTTCAATTTCATGGCAGTTATCTCATATGCATCCATTATGATGACCTATTTTGGTGTAAATTTCTACCTAACAGGTTTACATTCTTATGCTAATGGTGATTCTCCAATAACTCCAAATTTTATTTGGTACACTTTGGCTTTTGTAACTATTTTGGGTGTATTGTCTTATTTCAAATTCAAGAAGACCACAACATCTTATAAGAGTCCGTTATGAAATACTTGATTATTTTAATTTTTATACTAGAAAGTTCGTGTTCTGCACAAGTTAAAATCGATAATATTACCGATATACCAAAAGTAACAGATGCCGATAAAGTATTGGCTAATGTGTACAAACCTTTGGATGGTACTTGGAAAGGTGTTTTTATGGTCAAACAGGATAGCAGTCCAGTAGAAAAGCCTAATAGCCTTCAAGATAAAGCTACAATACTACAATTTATTGAAAAAGCACAAACCATTAATACTATCGGAGTGACTCAAGTTTACACATCCGACAGCCCTTATTTTCAGCGGGTATCTATTACAGATTTTTATCCAGATACTGGTAAAACTGAACAAAGTAAAGGCGTAAACAAAATACAAGATGGCGAAATGTGGTGTGTAGTACGTAAACCTAGTGAGACTGTTATTCATAAAGGAAGTGCACTAAATAGTGAAACCATTGTTTGGCAAAGTAGCAAACCAAATCGGATAGAGTATTTCTACGAAACCGTTACCAAAGACTATTATGAAATTATTGGCTATGGATACTACATCAATGATGATATTTCCCAAAGTCCAAAACTTTGGTTTTATGGCAAATACGAACGTCAATTATAATTTTCATTTTTCTTGTCATACTTCTTTAACTTTTGTAACTAAACAATAAAGAGATAAAAAGGTAAGTGTATCAGTTAGATTTTGAAAAGTACGGGCAACTAATAAAGGAAAAATCTATCCCATTTGTAGGATATATGTTGTAGTATCTCCAATCAACCACAATATTTATTTCAGGAAGCGGTCCACAAAACATTGAAATCATTTTATAAGTATTTAAAATTTATCTCAGAAAACTGTAATTATTTCAACAAGAAATTAACGTACTAGTCAAACCGTAAAAGTGTATTACTTTGAAAAAATCGAAAAAATGAAAAATCACATAATTAAATTCTCAGTATTTTTATTTATAATATTTCTAAGTGCTTGCAAAACAGAAAAATCTAATACAATAGAAGATAACACTTCGAACGAAGTAAATCTTTATTTAGGCCAAAAACTACCTGGCTTAACACCTGAGCCTTTTGCTCCCGGCTTAGTTACAACAGAAGGCTGGGAATACAGTGGAACCTTTAGCCCAGACCTAAAAGAATTTTATTTTCTCAGAGAAGTTGAAGGAACTAAAGAGCAAGAATTTGTTGTCTATAAAAGTGAAGGAGACATATGGAGCGAGATTGTGATATCTTCCTGAAAAGGACAGCCTTTTGTCTCTCCAGATGGAATAACAATGCATTTGGGGCGTAGATATAAAGAACGTGAGGAAAATGGAGAGTGGTCTAAAATACAAAAACTCGAATCGCCTTTCGACACTCTACCTATAATGAGACTAACTGCATCTTCCAAAGGGACCTATTTTTTTGATGAGTTCAAAAGAGACTTTACAGGAGATATTCGTTATTCAAGATTAATTTATGGTAAATACGAAAAGCCATTACAGTTTTGATCGGAGGTGGTAAACCTTTCTGGTTAAATATTTCCCTTAAATCTATTTCTATTGCCCGACAAAGTGACATAAATTGGTATGTCGTTCATAGATCATTGGATGATACATAAAGTACTCCTCTCCTATTTATAGGCGTTTCAGGAAAAACAGTACAAATATGGAACAATTATATTAACTGATATATTTTACAAAACCTCAGAAAATGAACAAAATAACTTAACAGTTAACAATTTATACCAGAATGTATTAATAAGTAGTTTTTATTGAGAAGTTTTGGGTGAATCATTGCAGATATACTTATTTATCATGTAATCTGTAATAGGTCTAAGTGTTTTACCTGTCTCGGGATGCAAGCCATAGTCGGTGAAAAATTGAAGTTCTTTTTTAATATTCTTGCCATACCAAACTCTAACACTTCCATCTTCATTAAAGAAGCTATGTCCACAATCTGGTTCTATTTTTCTGAATTTTTCTATACGCTCTTCTTTATATAACTTCAACTGGCTAACATCATACTTATCAAGATCAAACCTCACCTCTTCATAATGATCTTCTTGCCATACCATCCAACGTTGTCTTGTTATAGAGCTATAGATTAAAACTGTGGTTATAATTATTAAACAAACAATAATAGTAATCTTGTTTTTATCCCATAATATCTTTACTCTACTTCTCTCATCAATTTCACCCATATTATTCGACTCTAAGAAAGCTCGATAATCTTTGTAACCCAAATAATGACTCAGGGCTACTTCAACATGCTTCTTTAATCTAATTGTACTATTAGGTTTATTTATTAAAGAAGTATACTTATCCCTTAAACTTTTTTCACCATAAGGTTCCTTACTATCTTCTAAAATAAAATCTGAAAGCAATTGTGCTCTTGGTGAATTCTTATCTGTTTGAATTTCTTCTTTGGCTTTTTCAAAAGCCATTATTAGTAGTTGATTATGCATTTTGTTAGGATTAATACATCTTAAAGTTACTAATTCATTTTTGGAAAAGTATTGGAAATTCTTTTCCAAAATCTTTCCAATTTATTTCCGCAGTTTCCAATACAATCTTCCTTCATTTGCTTCAGAATTGATCACCGCCTTAGGCGTAATAAGGTTTATGAAATTCAATTCAAATAATGGAACTGCATAGTAAAATGGCATTGCCATTTGGGAAGTAACAATTCTGTTTTACTTCTGCACTCCATACTTCCCAGGGAAGAGGTCTCTCTTCAAATTTTAGTCTGTGTTGCCAAGCAACATGCAATCTGAGAATATCTCGGACGGCAACACTATTGTCAAATTTTAAATCATAACAAAATGAAAAAAACATTTATAATTCTGTTTACGGTTTTCCTCAATATGGCTTTCTTTTCATGTAATCCTGAGAGTTTAACTGATGAGGTAGTACCTCAAGCTTGTTGTGGAGAAGGAAGTGAAGTTCCTCCACCACCTCCACCACCTCCACCAACGGGAAGCGGTGATTAATCAACAAATAGTTATTACTTTAGAGGAATGAAACCAATAACAACTTCGTTCCTCTTTTTTTTATTTCTTTTCATCAATTATCAGTCTTTATTTGGACAAAACAGATTAGATAGTCTAAACTATTTTTCTAAAAAAGCATTACATCCACAAAATTTTAATGACCTTACTGATGCTTACAAATATTTTAATAATGCATACTTAAAGAGTTTAAGTAATATGCATACAGAAACCACAATTAATTATCTATACTATAAAGCTAGTATAGAATATAAAAAAGGTGACTATAACAAATGTGAAGAGTCAATAGTAAATGCTATTAGTCTATTAGACAAATTATCAAATTCGTCTTATAAAACACAAACTAGAAACAGTTTTAATATACTTATGGGATTAGTATATATAGAACAAAGAAACGCGAAGAAAGCAATAGAATTCTACTCTAAAGCATTAGAAAAATCAGAAAACTCCTTAGACAGTACGAAAATTTACAATAACATATCATTGATCTACGCAAAGTTTAATGACCATGCAAATTCCAAGAAAGAACTAGAAAAAGCTCATGAAATCTTACCACGAATAACAGATACTCTAACAATTGCCAAAATAATGGATAATCTAGGTGTCGCAGAATATAAACTAGATAAAACAAATGGACTAGATTTAATAAATCGAGCATTGGATTTGAGAATATCAGTAAATGATACATCTACAATTTATACCAGTTATTCACATATCTCAGAATATTATTATAATACTGATAATCTAGAAAAATCAAAAGAATATGCCATAAAGGCTCTAGAACTTGCAAATATTCTAAAATCACCATCATATATAAATGATGCTTTAGGGTTATTAACCAATTTAAGTGAAGACAAGTATGCTAAAGCATATAAAAAGATTAATGACAGCTTATTTAATGCTGAGAAAGAAGCAAATAATCAATTTGCTCTGATGAAATATGATTATTCAGAATTCGAAAAAAAAGCACTAAAGAGTCAACTTGAAAAAGAAAAACAGGAATCTAGAACAATCATATGGTCTTCAGTCGCTTCTTTTATCACTCTCCTATCAATATTTCTCTATTATATTTTAAAGTCCAAGCACAGAAAAGAAAAACTACAACAGGTCTATGATACTGAATCGCGTATATCAAAAAAAGTACATGATGATATCGCCAATGATGTATTTCAAGTTATGACGACATTACAAGCTGACAATAATTTAAACCAAAACATAAAGGGTGAAATTGAACTTATTTATGATAAAGCCAGAGATATATCTAAACAGCTTGGAGAAATAGATTTAGAAGGCGATTATAAAGAAATACTTAATGATCTTGCCTTAAGATATAATACAGAGCAGACTAATGTTATTTTAAAAAATGTCTCCAAAATAGCATGGGAAAAAATTTCAAAAACTAAGAAAACAGCATTATATAAAGTTTTACAGGAGCTAATGATAAATATGAAAAAGCACAGTAAAGCCTCTATTGTTGTAATTACATTCTTTAGCAAATCAAAAAATGTAATTGTTAATTACAGTGATGATGGTATAGGTTGTGACTTAAAAAAGAGTAATGGACTACTTAATGTGGAAAACCGTATTAAAGCTATTGGAGGTACTATTACTTTTGAGTCTAGAATTAATAATGGCTTTAAAGCAAAAATACAGATGTGAGTATGTTCAAAAAAGTGCTTATCGCAGATGATCACGACGATATTAACAAAGGGGTATTAGATATTTTAAAAACTCATGGCATTACTAATATTCATAATTCTCAATACTGTGATGAGGCCTACTTAAAGATTAAAAAAGCTGAATTAGACAATGAACCTTTTGATTTATTAATAACTGATTTATCCTTTAAAGAGGATCATCGCGAATGCGACATCATTTCTGGTGAAGATTTAATCGCCAAATTGAGGGAGCAAAATAACAACTTACCTATAGTTGTTTATTCTATGAAAGACCAATTGCAAAAAGTACGCTTATTGGTCAATAAGTATAGTGTGAATGCTTACGTCTGTAAAGACCGTAAGGGTTCACAAGAATTGTCCGAAGCAGTAAATTCCGTGTACAACAAAAAGTTATTCTTATCACCTCAGGTTGCAAATGCTTTGAGTTCAAAAGTTGACTTAGAAATTACAGATTACGATATTGAACTTACCAAACAGCTTTCCTTGGGCTTAGACCAAAAAGGCATAAGCCGTTACTTCATTGAAAATAATATCTCGCCAGGTAGTGTTAGTTCTATAGAAAAACGAATTAATAAACTACGCATTAAGTTTAAAGCCGATAACGCCACACATTTAGTCGTTAAGATGAAGGACTTAGGACTTATTTAAAATCATAATACATTTTTTCTCACATAAGGTTTTCCGTAAGGAATACTTCTGCTATGGTTTTAGGTTTGGGTATTATTAATCTTTAAAATTCAAACTTATGTCAAGAAAACCTATCGGTACTACTGCTAAAACAGGAGGAAAATGTCCAGAATCTGGAGTTTGGAAAGTTGTTGGAACACCCTCTACTACTGCCCCAATAGCAAAAGGCAATACTATGCCACCTTATAACAATAAAGCTGTTACGTGGAAATTAATAAGCTATGCTTAACAAATTCTAGTGAAAGAATAAGACCTTACGGAATACCGTAAGGTTTTGGTTTTTAATGGGTTTATGTTTGATGACTATAAATATCAAATTTAACAATTATGGCAAAAATTGGAACAATAACGCTTGAAGGATGCTCGGGCGAAAAATATGACTTCAGCATCTATCCATTAGGTACAAATTTTAGAAATGTAGGCGGAGTTTATTACATAAGTAAGAGAGTAGATAAAACGCACAGCCACATTTATCTTGGTATTACTGAAGATTTATCGTCAAGGTTTGATAATCATCATAAACAAAAATGCTTTGATAAAAATGGGGCTAACTGTATTTCAGTTCATTTAAATGAATCAGAAAAAGAAAGAGAATTAATTGAGAAGGACATTTTATGTAAATACAACTTCCCTTGTAACGAGACTAATAATTAAAAATATGCCAAGTAAAAAAGAAATTGATAAAGTTTGGGAGAAAGGAAAACCTATAAAAGGTAAAAATCCTAATACTCATAGAAAAGACAGATATGGAAATGAAATATATAAGCCTTCATACGGCAAAAACACCGAAAAGGGATGGGAAATAGATCATAAGAAACCAATAAAAAAGGGAGGTTCAGATTCCATGAGAAACAAACAACCTCTTAAGACTGAAGAAAATAGAAAAAAATCTGATAAATATCCCTACAAGAAAAAATAATTCTACAGGATAATTTAAAAATTAAAAGATGGAATACAAAGTAATACCATTCGTAGCATCAATAAATTCTAAAGGCGGTAATTCAAATCATGTCGCTGAGCAATTAGAAGATATCATAAAACATCATTCTAATCAAGGTTGGAGATATGTCCGATTAGAAAGTGTATCAACATTTGTACAGCCAGATGCTGGGTGTTTTGGTCTTGGAGCCAAACCAGGTTATACAACATCTAGACAAATGGTTGTTTTTTATAAAAACTCATGAAATTTATTTTAATTTCTTTAATCAAGTTGTATTGGTTATTAATCCCAAAACATAAACGTAGGAAATGTTTATTTAAAAAATCATGTTCAAGTTATGTTTATGATGTAACAAAGACCTATGGGTTAATTTCTGGGCTAAAGGCTCTAAAGTTTAGAATCAACAATTGTAATCCGCAATACAGAATAATTGAAGTTAAGGGAGAAACAGTTTTAATTACTAAATCACTTAGAACATTTCGACAAAAAGATTTAAATCAATCATTAATAGAAAAAAGGTGGATGAAAAAGATAGCAACACTATTAATTTTAATATTAACCGCCGCTTGCAGCGGACCTACAAAAAAATCAATCTTTGAAGAGTTATCTATGGAAGAACTCAAGAATGAGTTAAAGAAGGATACTTTATTTGAAAAGACATATAAGCTCGTAAAGTTTGCTACAGACTCATTAATAAAAGATGAAATTGAAAGAATAAAATGGAGTGATTTAACGTACAAAAGGGTTCATGAATTAGTTCTCTTATCTATTGATACTACGTTTTTAAACCCGCAAAAGGAGATTTTTTTTAGAGAATGGCAAAACAAATTTCTACCAATTCTAGAAGATATAGATTCTACATCTAATTATTGGAAAGACTTTAGAGATGAAAATTCACTAGAAAAGTATGTCGATATAGAATTAGTTAGTATTGATAAAGAATATTATTCTTACAGCTATGGCATTAAAAATATTAATCTAGGCTTTAGGCTTACACCTTTAAAAGGAAAGATTGATCAAATGAGATTCTCATATCTTATTACCTCTAAGCTTGAGGAAGATGATAAAACTTCCTATTTGTCAATATTAGATAAAAACTGGTGTAGGATGTCTAGACCTTTTTCAAAACCAACAGTACGTTATTGGAAAGCAGATTATTCGGATGAGAAAAAATTAGAATCTAGAAATGTAGAGACATTATTTAGAGATTACAATGTGCTTATTAAAATTGATGAGATTAGAATAGATGGTTTTAATTTGAATGAAGAGTCATTAAATATTCCTAAATCAATCAAGAATTATTGGAAATATGAAGATCTTGATTACCTAAGTGACTTATATGCCGAAGATGTTGCATCTGAACTTCTTGGTAAAAAATACCATGCCAAATCTCAATACGTAAATTCTAAAGTAGATAGTATAATTAAAAGTAAAGATAGCATAGCCTACAATTTTTTGAACTTAAAATAAAAACCATCTTTAATTCATAATGAAATAATAAAAATGTTTTTGAAATTTACTACTTCTTTATCTTTTTTACTAGCGTTAAACTTTTCATTCTCTCAAAAACCTATATTAATTACAGAATCCACCATTACCCTAGATGTAGATCAAACCAAAGAACTGTATTTTAGTTTTGCTGAAGGTGATGAAATCATTTTTAGTATGGAAATGGTAAAAGGGAAACACATCAAAGAAATTGAGGTTGTAGAAACACCAAGCAATACTATACTAACAGAGTTTAAGAGTACTGGACTAAGAGACAAGCGTATCCAAATTAGAAATAAAGGGATTTATAAATTCAAGTTTTATAGTTCATCCTTAACACGTCGTGTTTGTAAGATTAAAATCCTCAGAGTTCCTAAAGATGAAAGCACTAGAACCTTCAATACCAACTGGAAATGGGAAACAAAACGAGACACTACTTACACATCTTATCAAGAAGATAGTTTAGTAGGTTACCAAACTATTAAATACAAAGAAACGATTAGAGAACTTAAAGAGACCAAACATCAAGAGATAATGCTTTTTGAGAAATCGCAGAGAGTACATTCTTATTGGAACCCAAATCCAAGTAGAACTTATTTAAGAGTTGATTTACCAAAAATTAATAGTACTAGCCTAAAGGAAGAACGATTGGTAGCTTGGTCGTATTGGATTGGTGTTGGTCAGGAAGGTGCTCAAGCCTATAAAGAAAACATAAAATCCGTTTCAAATTTAGTCGGCAAGGTTGCAAGCATTTATTATCAATCACCTTTAGCTGGAGTTGCAATAGGCGAAATAACTGACTTAATGATTCCAACTACTGGTCAAGATATTCAATACTATTTTATTGAAGATTTCAATAATGTAACACAATTTTTAAATCAACAAAACTTCTTACAATTTGATCAAGGAAAAGGAGTAGCTGCTTTTGGAAGAAGTGAAAGAACGAATATGGGAACTTTTTATATAGGATTATACAATGACAATAGACGATTAGGACTAGATGTTGATGTTAAAGTACTGGCAGTTAAAGAAATCAAGCTTTATGAAAATGTAACCTATGATAGAGAGAAAGAAGAGCCACAATATGTAATTTTACAAAAAACTAAAATGAACATTAATGAAACTCTTGTTCGAGTTCCTGTAGAATGATATTATGTATAAATATTGGCTTCTATTTTTAGTTCTAACAGTAGCGGTTACTGGTAAAGATTACAAACCTGTTAAAAAAGAAACTATAATTGGTAAAGTCGTTGCTATAACCGATGGAGATACCTTTAAGCTCCTAACGAAAGATTCTACCTTGATAAAGGTAAGATTAGCCAATATAGATTGTCCAGAGCGTAAACAACCGTTTTCAAAAAGAGCCAAACAATTTGCGTCAGATGCTATTTTTAGTAAAACAGTAATTCTAAAAGTTCTAAAAAAAGACAGATATAGACGTTACATTAGTAATGTCATATATGATGATTCATTGAGTTTATGTCATGAGTTGATTAAAAACGGGTTGGCGTGGCATTACAGAAAATACTCTAAGGATAGTGTTTTACAAGCCTTAGAAGACGAAGCTAGAGAAAATAAGCTAGGGTTATGGCAAAATAAAAATGCAATAGCACCTTGGAAATGGAGAGATTTAAAAAAGAATAAAGATAAAGGATGAAAGCCCTTAGGATACTCTTATTATTCATTTTATTTACGCTCAATTATAGTATATCTGCCCAGACTGTATACACCACAAAAACTGGTAAAAAATACCATAAGAGTAATTGCCGTTATCTCAAATATTCTAAAAAAGAAATCAAATTAGAAAAAGCTAAAGCTCTCGGTTATCAAGCTTGTAAAGTATGTAAACACATCATTGCTAGTAACACTAAATCAAATTCGCTAACTACAAAAAAAGAAAAGACTACTACTCCATCAAAAAAAGCAACTACTACACAATGCACTGGAAAAACAAAAGTTGGCAAACGCTGTAAACGAAAAACTAAAAGTGCCAATGGTAGGTGCTATCAGCACTAGCTAATCTTAAATTATATTTTAAATGTTGATATAGCTTACTTAAGTTACTTACCAATACAGAAAGTGAAAATATACGCTATTTAAGGTCTAAAGTCATAACAGTACAAATAAAGTCTAAGTCAATTAAACTTTAACAAGCTCAAGGCTCAATTCTATACAAGCGATTTGAATAACAAAAATCATTTCTTAGATTGTGTAAGGATAAATGATGGTTACAAATCGGTCACATCATAAAAAAGAAAATCCTAATAAATTGAAAAACAATATACTAGGATTTATGTTGTGACCTCGGCAGGATTCAAACCTGCAACCTCTTGAGCCGTAATCAAGTGCACTATTCAGTTATGCTACGAGGCCGTTTTTTGGTGGGTGCAAATATAGAACTTTTATAAGAATATCACCAAACATTTTATTTCAAAAAAGTATAAATCCCTATTTTTGATTATGATTTCTTTAGAAGAGTTACAACCTATCGCCTACCTGTTTGATGAAACCCTGGCAAAACAGATTTCAGAAGTCGCTTTATCAAGGACTTATAAGAAGAATGATATCATTATAGACATTGGGCAGCCACTACAATACATTCCATTGCTTATACAGGGTCATATAAAAGTTTTAAGGGAAGATGAGGACGGTAGTGAATTACTACTCTATGTCCTTGAGTCCGGCGATACCTGTGCCATGTCTTTAACCTGCTGCATGGGAAAATCTTCAAGCAGAATCAGAGCCATAGCCGATGATGATGTTAAAGTGATCATGATTCCGCTTAGCCATATGAAACTCTGGTTACATCAAAGTGAAGCTTGGCGAAACTTTATCTTAGAAAGCTACCAAACTCGATTTGACGAAATGCTAGAAACTATTGATACTCTGGCCTTCTTAAAGATGGATGAACGCTTGTATAAATACCTCATTGATCAGGTGAAGCTTTCCGCTTCCACAACTTTAGATATTACGCATAGTGATATTGCTACAGATCTACATACGTCTCGTGTGGTTATCTCGCGACTGTTGAAACAACTAGAGCGTGAGCAAAAGATAAAACTCGGTAGGCAAAAAATTGAAATCCTCGACTTTTAGTAACAATTGTAACAATAGCCAAGGACTTATACCCTATTTTTGTCAAAATTTGAAATTATGATAGATGCTATTTTAGAGCCCTGGCCCTGGTATGTTTCCGGTCCTTGTATTGCCATTATTATGTTCGTACTCCTCTATTTTGGTAGAACATTTGGCATGTCGTCCAACCTTAGAACGCTATGTAGTATAGGTGGTGCCGGAAAATATTCTGACTTTTTTAAATTCGATTGGAGAGCGCAACGCTGGAATCTAACCGTTGTACTAGGAGCCATAATTGGCGGGTTTATAGCACATCATTATTTATCGAATCCAACAGACATACAATTAAGTCAGGATACTATTTCTGATCTAGCAGCTTTGGGATTTGATAATGCGGGAAAAACACTGCTCCCTAATGAAATATATAGCTGGGATGCTGCTCTGAGCTTAAAAGGTATACTCATTCTTATTATTGGAGGTTTCCTTGTAGGTTTTGGAACTCGATACGCAGGCGGATGTACATCTGGCCATGCCATTACAGGACTTAGTAGTTTACAACGTCCTTCTCTTATCGCCGTTATTGGATTTTTCCTTGGCGGATTAATAATGATTCACCTCATCTTTCCAATATTATTTTAGTTATGGGCAAGTATTTAAAATTTTTGATCGTCGGGATATTCTTTGGTATCGTATTGGTAAAGTCTGAAGCTGTGTCATGGTATCGTATTTATGAGATGTTTAAATTCCAATCTTTCCACATGTATGGTATTATTGGAACTGCAGTAAGCACAGGTATTATCTTATTACTCATTTCAAAGATGTTAAAGACAAAGAATATGGAAGGGCAAACCATTAATGTGCCATTGAAAGCCCGTGGATTTGTACGTTATATCTTAGGTGGTGCTATTTTTGGGTTAGGATGGGGATTATCCGGAGCTTGCCCGGGGCCTATGTATATATTGGTGGGTACCGGAGTTTTCACAGTGCTTATTGTAATAGCTGCAGCACTTTTAGGCACATTTGTTTATGGATTATTAAAAGACAAATTACCACACTAAAACATGGAGGTATTAGGTTACATAGGCGCTTTATTAGTGGGATTGGTTTTAGGGCTCATTGGCGGTGGCGGCTCTATATTAACAGTACCTATATTCGTATATCTTATGGGTTTGAACCCAATAATAGCAACGGCGTATTCCCTTTTTGTAGTTGGCGTGACCTCAGTTATTGGTACTATAAAAAACCTTAAAAAAGGGTTGGTAGATGTAAAAACAGCCATAATCTTCGCCATCCCTTCATTTATTGCGGTCTATTTCACTCGATTATATATTGTCCCTAGTATCCCTAAAACCGTATTAACTATTGGAGATTTAGAGGTAACCAATACTATTTTCATCATGGTGCTTTTTGCCATTATTATGTTATTAGCTAGCTTATCAATGATATTCAAAAAGAGTAATAACAACAGTGAAGATGATGAAACAGAAATCACCTATAATTTTCCCTTAATAGCGATAGAAGGATTAGTTGTTGGTATACTGACAGGGCTTGTAGGTGCTGGTGGGGGATTCTTGATTATTCCGGTATTAGTACTTTTAGCTAAACTTCCGATGAAAAAAGCTGTGGGAACATCACTGTTCATTATAGCCGCTAAATCCTTAATCGGTTTCTTGGGAGATCTTTCTAATCTAGAAATTGATTGGTTATTCTTATTAACCTTCACTTCTATTTCGGTGGTTGGAATTATTATCGGTGTATATCTATCTAAATTTATAAGTGGCAAAAAATTGAAAGCCGGATTTGGATGGTTCACGCTAATTATGGCGTTTTATATTATTTATAAGGAACTTTTTTAAACAATGTGACAATTATCACATAATGAAAAAACAGGTTTTGTAAATTTGTTATAAATTAAGATGAAATCATGAAAATTGAACAATTATATACAGGATGTTTAGCACAAGGGGCTTATTATATAGAGTCTGAAGGTGAAGTGGCTATTATAGATCCTTTGAGAGAAACACAACAATATATCAATAAAGCGGAAGCAGATCATGCGACCATCAAATACATTTTTGAAACGCACTTCCATGCCGATTTTGTATCAGGGCATGTGGATCTGGCAAGAAAAACAGGAGCAGCCATCGTATATGGCCCTAACGCTACTACCGATTACGAAATCCATTCTGCAAAAGATAATGAAGTCTTTCAGTTGGGTAATATCACTATAAAGGTATTACACACTCCTGGACACACCTTAGAATCTGTGACGTATTTATTGATTGATGAGAATGGAAAAGATCATGCGATTTTTTCAGGGGACACCTTATTTCTGGGTGATGTGGGTCGACCAGATCTTGCTATTAAATCGGACCTTACTAGAGAAGATCTAGCGGGAATGCTTTATGATTCTTTACGTAATAAAATAATGCCATTAAGCGATGATGTTATTGTTTATCCTGCTCACGGTGCCGGTTCAGCTTGTGGCAAAAACTTAAGTAAAGAAACAGTAGGTGTTTTGGGAGAGCAAAAGAAAACCAATTATGCCTTAAGAGCGGATATGACCAAAGATGAGTTTGTCAAGGAGGTTTTAGACGGTATTGCACCTCCACCACAATATTTTGCTAAGAATGCAATGATAAATAAGATGGGGTATCAGGAATTTGATACTGTGTTAGAAAAAGGAAGTATTCCTCTATCTCCTGAAACATTTGAAGATTTGGCAAATCATGAGTCTGCGCTTGTATTAGATGTAAGACCACAGTCTGATTTTATAAAAGGACATATTCCTAATTCTATATTCATTGGTCTCAATGGGCAATTTGCGCCATGGGTAGGTGCACTTATCACAGATATCAAGCAACCTATTCTTCTAGTAGTTCCGGAAGGAAAAGCAGAAGAAGCCGTTACCAGATTGTCTCGTGTGGGTTATGATAATACTCTGGGATATCTCGAAGGCGGTATTGAGGCTTGGTCAAATTCAGGTAGAGACACAGATACTTTGGAATCTATATCAGCTGAAGTGTTTGCAGATAGAGTTAAAAATGATTCCATCCATATATTAGATGTTAGAAAAGATGGTGAATTTAATTCGATGCACTTAGAGAATGCACAGCATTTTGCTTTAGATTATATCAATGAGCAAATGAATGAGATCGACAGAGATAAAACCTATTATATTCATTGTGCAGGAGGCTATCGTTCCGTAATAGCAGCTTCTATCTTAAAAGCGCGTGGATTTAATGATCTTATTGATGTTGCCGGAGGTTTTGGAGCTATTAAAAAAACCGATCTACCAACAACTGATTTTGTTTGTCCATCTACATTATAAAAATTATGACTGCTAAAGTTTACATACAAAATTTAAAGTGTCACGGTTGTGCCAATACGATTAGAACTCAGTTAGAAAGGCTTGTGGGTATATCTAATGTTGGCGTTAGTAATGATGATGATTCTGTGAGTTTTGATTATGTTGAGAATCTTCATATTGAAGCTGCGAAAGCTAAACTATCGAGTTTAGGCTACCCATCTACAGATGAAGCGAATTCGTTACCTAAAAAAGCGAAGTCGTTTGTGAGTTGTGCCGTAGGGCGAATCAGTAAATAGATTATACAATTTCTGCTGAAAGCCCGGCATCGAGCAACATAGAGCATCGTGGCTTAAGATCATCATAAGGTCCGGTCTTTACTGTACACTTCCCTTTATAATGTACAATGATAGAACACTGTTCAGCCTGCTCTGGTGTGTGGTCACACGCGTATATTAATGTATTAATGACATGGTCGAAGGTATTGACATCATCATTAAACAATACAATTTCATTCTGTTTTACTACTTCTTCTTCAAGTAATACATCCTCTAACTGTTTTTCTTTAGGACTCATTTTTTTCTTTTTCTCTAAAGTAAAAATAAAGAATGTTAAGCTAATAACATAAAAAAGAGCATCTTTTAAGACGCTCTTTTATGTTAAATTATCTGCTAGTGTAAAGACCTAGGACGTTATACACTTACAGCTTCGTAGTCACTTAATTACATGGCCCGATTAATGTCCAGCCACCGGAAACGCGCTCATATAGGTTCCCAAAATAGGTCACACGATCCCCAATGCTATAACTCACTCCACTTTGCCATTCGGACACACCGTCACAAGGGCCAGACGTGCTTTCCGGATACATAAACTCAAGTGCCGTAACATCGTTACCATTAAATTCGCCGTCCTCACTTGTAGAGAAACACGCTTGCATAACTGAAGTTAAGTCTCTTCCTGTTGGTGTTCCAGGAATATGAACTGCACCGTCAGAACCTGAGCCTTCGTTACCTTGGGCTTGTGGCGGACAACTTAAACGGTCAAACCAGTCTGAATGACGGAAACCAATTGAATGTCCTATTTCGTGAGTAATTACATGCTCATTTACATTGGTAGAAAATTGCTCTATACCGTAGATTTGTACAAACTTATTTGGTCGTCCATCAGATGTTGGGAAACCCGCTACACCACCAGTCCCACTAGGATTGTTAACCGTATTATCGTAAACAACCATATCAGCCGCCTGATAATTTGTCCCAAAAGTTAGGTTAAATTGTAGTGTAGTGTTCAGGTTGTTATAATTATCAACTGCCCACTGGAGTGCTGTTTGTGCTTTACTAGATAAAGCCTGGCTACCTCCTGTATAACCCAGAATATCAATAGTTCGGTTAGCACCTTCTACAAGGTTAAATGTTCTGTATTGTCGTCCTAATTCAGAACCTCCACCAATCAGTGCATCTAACTCAGCTCTTGTAAATGTGATATCACTACCGATGTAGATTCTTTCTTCAACAGTACCGTCCGGTAAATGAAAATCCCCTATAGAAACTATCCCAACATCGATATCCAAAGATCTTATCCCATCTAGTATATCAGAATCAGTAACCAGTGTCCTGTTATCTAAATTATTCGTATTAATAATAATATCATCTAAACTCGTTGGTTCAGTTTCAATGTCTTCTTTTTGACATGCTGTTAGTACGAATGCTAATACACATAAGGCGTAAGCCCCATATTTAATTATTTTATTCATTGTTAAATGTGTTAAATTAATGATTTGTGCTTCGCTTACGTAAACGTGATGTAGATTATTCTACGTTAATAGGTGTAATTATTTACGAGTTAATAGGTTATTAATACTAACTATAGAATCTGCTACATTAAATAATATTATTTGTTATAAAATTATGAAAATAAAAAAAGAAGATGTTACGGAAAAACCACACTTTTTTAAATAAAAATGTTAATTTTTATTAAGTTTTTGAGTTTTGTTTAATGAAAAACTTAAAATACTGAATATTATTTATTTTTTGAATTTCAGCGCAACCCAGTTATCACGGGAGATCTTTTCCTCAAAAGTCAAATTAAACGCGTTACATTTTTCTTCAACAATAGCTATATCCTGATCATAAAATCCGCTAAGAAAAAGTGCTCCATTTGTTTGTAAACATTTAGCATAAATATCCATATCCTGCAAAAGAATATTTCTATTAATGTTAGCAATAATGATATCGTATTTTTTATTCTGCAAAAGGCTTGAATCTCCCTCATAAACATGTATATGCTTACACTGGTTGCGTTCTACATTTTCAAGACTATTCAAATAACACCAATGCTCTATATCTATGGCATCAATATGTGTGGCTCCGCATTTCTCTGCTAAGATTGCTAAAACACCTGTACCACAACCCATATCTAAAACAGACTTTCCTACAAAATCATTATTTAGAATATGCTGAATCATCATATGTGTGGTTTGATGATGTCCGGTACCAAAACTCATTTTAGGTTCTATGATAATATCATACTTCGTTTGAGGCTTTTCATGAAAGGGTGCTCTCACCGTACATAGATCATCTACTACAATGGGATTAAAGCTTTTCTCCCACTCCGCATTCCAGTTTGTAGGTGCTATCTCTTCAATGACATATGAAATTTCAAAGGCTTCTGAAGTCAGGATATTAATATCACTTAAAATATCATCGTTATGATCTTCTTCTTGTATATAAGCAGTCACGCCTTCAGGGTGCTCTACAAAACTTTCGAAACCTGCATAGCCTAATTCTGCGATCAGTATCTCTGTTCCCGGCTGTAATGGACTCACCTTAAAATTATATGCTATGTAATTCATATTATATCTTCTTTACAATCCATTTGTCTTGTGATAAGCCCCAAACCTCTTGCTTTCCGGGAATGTGTTCTAAAATCTCAAACTTATCTTCAAATATATTCTGCATGAAAGTCTCAGGGTGAAAGGCAGCATAAGTTCTATGCCCTTCTTTAGTATTACCTTCCATCACCAGTTGATTATTATCAAAACGTTGTTGATTGTCTTTGGTCAATATTTGTCTAAAGATATGACCGTGTGTAGTAAGATATACCACAGCATTGGTTTTTGCTATTCTATGTAATTCTTCAATCCAGTTATAGTGGTTGTCTTCCGATAAATGTGTAAAAACTGATAACCCGTAAATGACATCAAAAAAGTCATTCTCATAATCTGTAGGTGGATTGGTGCCATTAACAGAAAACTGAACACCATCTATGTGTTTTGAGTTCCACGCTATAGTGCGCTTATTATAATCTGTTGCATAGAACTCAGCTTCGCCAACCAATCCGGGAAAATGTCTTATGATCCTTGCTGGACCACAACCCCAGTCTAAGATGCGTTTCCCTGTAAGATTCGTATGCTTTTGTAATTCTGATTTGAGTTTTTCTGAATTTCGTAAACCATCTTCATAATAACTCCTGTAATTGATCATATAAGACTCATAGATCAAATAATCTGGAGGTAATGAAACATCAGGGTAATCTTTTCTAAACTTCCTATTCTCCTTAAGATACTTCAACTTCATGATGTAGTATCTTATATAATCTGACATTTGCATAATGCCAAGATTACGAAGTATCTTCTTTAGAAAAGGTTTATTCATTTAAAAGGCATTAACAATAGCAAAAAAGTCTTCTGCTTTAAGTGATGCACCCCCAATAAGACCTCCATCCACATCAGGCTTAGAAAATATCTCTTTGGCATTACCCGGCTTTACACTTCCACCGTATAAGATAGATACTTCTCCTGCAACTTCACTGCCATAAGATTTCTCTATAGTTTGTCTTATAAATTGATGCATTTCCTGAGCTTGTTCAGGAGATGCCGTTTCACCTGTTCCAATAGCCCAAACCGGTTCGTAAGCTAAAACAATATGTTTCCATGAAGCAGCTTCTAAATGAAATAAGGCATTTTTGATTTGTTGTTCTACAATGGCTTCCTGGTTATTCGCCTTGCGGTCGCTAAGCTCTTCACCAAAGCAAAAAATAACACGCATATCATTTGCCAGAGCAGCATCCACTTTCTTAGCCAAAGCTTCATCCGTTTCATTAAAATAAGCACGGCGCTCACTATGCCCTAAGATGATTGTACTTACACCTACACTCTTCAACATTTTAGCACTAACCTCACCTGTATATGCTCCATTTTCAGCAAAATGCATGTTTTGAGAAATAACTTCTATATCTGATGTCCTTAAAGCTTCAAAGGCATGCCATAAATTAGTATAACTGGGAGCAACCATAACCTCAGCAGAAGAGGTTTTTTCCTGGCCCTTTAGATCAGCTAGTAAGGACTCTGTTTCAGCTAAATCGTTATTCATTTTCCAGTTACCGGCAACAATATGTTTTCTCATTTTCTTTTGATATTTATCTGTGTAATGATGAAGTACAAAAATAGGACTTTATAAGAATAAGCAACCTGTATTTCTCAGATTACTAATTATATAATTTCACCTTCGGGTCTAACCATGCATAAACCACATCGACTAAAATATTTATGGTTATAAAAACAATGGCTATAATTAATACGGATCCCATTATAACCGGAAGGTCTAATGTATTAAGTGCATTTACAATTTCCTTCCCGAGACCATTCCATCCAAAGATATATTCAACAAATACCGCACCAGCGAGCATGGATGCAAACCAGCCAGAAATGGCTGTCACTACCGGATTTAGAGCATTTTTTACAGCATGATTTTTTATCACCTGAAATTCACTTAAGCCTTTAGCTCTTGCTGTTCTTATATAGTCTTGATTTAAAACTTCTAATAACGAATTTCGCATCAGCTGAATAACCACAGCTAATGGTCGAATACCCAGTACGATCGCCGGAAGTATCAGGTTCTTCCATTGAATACGCATCTCCTCTCCAAAATCATCTAATTCATATAAGCTTCCTGTCATTTCAAGATTGGTAAATTCATGAAGTACAAACCCAAATAACCAAGCAAATAATATCGCACTGAAGAATGAGGGTACACTCATCCCCAACGTACTAAATATCTGTATCACTTTATCTAACCAGGTATTCTTATAAAGTGCTGAAATTATTCCAAACATAATTCCCAAAATGATCGCTATTATAATAGCGGATATAGCCAATACGAAAGTGTTTGGAAGCGTTTCTCCTATAACTTGTGAAACTTTCTTGCCTTGTTTTGTAAAGGATTCTCTTAGGTAAGGGAACTTTAAAACGATACGACTTTCTGAAATTGAAAACAAAGAAGTGTATCGGTATTTATCTGTGGACAGGCTTGTGTAATCGTCTTCTTTTTTAGAATGAATTGATATTGGCGAAAGATCATTTAAATAATATAAATATTGGGTCATGATAGGCTTATCAAACCCGTATTTCTTTTTTACAGCTAATACTTGTTCTGCATCCTGGTTTTGACCCAACATCATCTTGGCGGGGTCTCCGGGCAATACATTAAAAAGAAAGAAAATAACCGTAACAACTCCAAAGAGTGTTAGAAGAGCGTATGCTATTTTATTTAAAATATACCTTAACACATGTTACAGTTCAATATCATCTATATCGTTCCAATGGGCCTTTTGTTGTACGGTACCACGGTTCAATTTCACAATGCCCGGGTTAGATCTCACAATGGTTTTTACAACCTTTTCATCGCACAGATAAAAATCAAAATTCAAATTATAATCCGATTTTATCTGCTGTTTAGCATCCTCTCCCGAAGAACTTAAACCAATAACGGTGTACCCTTTACTAATGGCTTTATCTGAAAAGGCTTTTAATTTTTTCACACCTTCTTCTTCCCCTTTAGTAATATCATACATAGCAATAATGATCAGTTTATCAACTTCTAAAAACTGTTGTGTTAGGTCTTCAGAGTCTGATTCTATAGAGAAATCTTGAATAGGCGGTACATAGCCTTCATCAATAACTTTTGTCTCTACACCCACATACTCACCATCTACACTTGGGTAGCTACCATTAGTCACAAATTCTTGCTCCTCGCCATTGACTTTAAATGTCCAAGTATATTCTAATATCGGTTTTGCTGCATCATCCGGAATAGCCATACCTTCCTGAATGTTTGCGCCTACTTTATAGGCTCTGAAATCTATTGATGGTAAATGCATTAAAACATGGTATCCAAACCATAACGACAAAATAAAGCTCAGTAATGCGATTACTGATGTTGGTAGTTTGCCAAAAATGGGTTTAATATGTTCTCGCCCAAAAAACAATATGAGAATTAATATGAGTAATACGAGATCTTTATAGAAACTCTCCCAAGGTGTCAACTTAAGTGCATCACCAAAACATCCACAGTCTTTTACTTTATCAAAATACGCGGAATAGAAGGTTAAGAACGTAAAGAACACGATCATAAGTAAAAGACTCCAAATGGTAAATTTAGGTTGATAGCCGATCAGAAGAAAAACACCAAGAACCACTTCAAACACTACCACAAAGACAGAGATCCCTAATGCATAGGGCTCTAGAAAAGGTAAATTAAGAACGTCGGCTCCAAAGTACTCCTGTAATTTATATGAAAATCCGAGCGGATCATTAAGCTTTATAAATCCTGAAATGATAAATAAAACGCCTACAAAAATACGACTGATGCTTACTACTGCTTTCATGATGTTATTTTTCTTCTTCAATATGAATTAACGCAAATACCGAGTAATTGATCATATCCTGATAATTTGCATCGATACCTTCACTCACTAATGTCTTTCCTGAATTGTCCTCAATTTGCTTTACCCGAAGTAATTTTTGAAGAATAAGATCCGTTAACGAGCTCACACGCATGTCTCTCCAAGCTTCACCATAATCGTGGTTCTTATCCATCATAAGTTGCTTGGTAACAGCAACTTTTTCATCATACTGTTGCGTGGCTTCATCAAGAGACATGTCCGGTTGCTCAACAACCCCTTTTTCAAGTTGTATCAAAGCCATAATGCAATAATTTATGATTCCGATAAACTCACTAACCTCACCTTCATCGACTTTCCTTACACTATTCTGCTGTAGGCTTCTAATGCGTTGTGCTTTTATGAAGATTTGGTCGGTAAGAGAAGGTAGTCGTAGTATACGCCATGCACTACCGTAATCTTTCATTTTATTTATAAATAAGCTTCTACAATTCTCGATGACAGCATCATACTGTTTTGACGTATCTTGCATTTAATTCGGTTAAAATTTGCGTAAATTTCG
Organism: Winogradskyella sp.; assembly: GCA_965230605.1. GTDB lineage: Bacteria > Bacteroidota > Bacteroidia > Flavobacteriales > Flavobacteriaceae > CBDDLD01. The sequence goes on from CBDDLD010000004.1 coordinate 2,452,681, forward strand.
CTTAAATTGTTTAAAGTACAAAGTAATCATTATAAAGTTATAATAACTTATAAAAGCCCTATTTTTGAGATTCCATTAACAGTAATTCAATGACCATAAATTGCAAAGGACAGCTGATCGACTTAACAACTCCTAAAGTCATGGGAGTCATCAATATTACACCTGATTCGTTCTATGATAGAAGCAGACTTCAATCGACAAAAGTTATTCTGAGTGCAGTTGAATTGATGCTTAATGATGGTGCTACTTTTATAGATATTGGTGGTTACAGTTCCAGACCGGGTGCTAATGATATCACTGAGGATAAGGAGTTAGAGCGTGTCATCCCTGTTATTGAAGCTATCATGAAAACATTTCCTGAAGCTCTTATCTCCGTGGATACCTTTAGAAGTCAGGTTGCTAAACGTGCCATTGAAGCCGGAGCTGCACTTGTTAATGATATTTCTGCCGGACATCTAGATGATACTATGATGGCTACGGTGTCTACTTTACGTGTTCCTTACATTATGATGCATATGAAAGGTAACCCTAGAACGATGCAAAAGCAGGCTTCCTATGAAGACATGATCAAAGAGATCCTCTCCTATTTTGCTGAACGCATTACGTTAGCCCATAGTCATCAAATCAATGATATTATTATTGACCCTGGATTTGGGTTTTCAAAAACCTTAGAGCAGAACTACGAGTTATTAAACAATCTCGATTTGCTTAAAATGGCTGACAAACCTATCCTAGCCGGTGTTTCTAGAAAGTCCATGATCTACAAACTTCTAAAAAGTTCTCCTGAAGAAGCCCTTAACGGTACCACAGCACTGAATATGATTGCCTTAGAGCATGGTGCCTCCATTCTAAGGGTGCATGATGTTAAAGAGGCTGTAGAATGTGTTACTTTATTTAATCAATTAAAACAAAACTAGATGAGATACTGGGTTTTAATAATCTTATTGTCATTGTTCTCATGCTCTGACAAGAAAGTCATCGTACTACCCGAGATTGGAAATGCTAAGATCACTGAAGTGAATGATGTCTCAGCGGCATATCTTTTCTACGATGTTACGCAAGCTGACAGTGTAGAATTCAATAGAAAAAATATAATCGGCACCACAAATTGGCTGGTAAATGTTGATAAACGCCTAACGCTCAAACAGGCCATGCCGCATATTAAATATTTACAAGACAAGCGCCGCAATGCGAAGATGCATAAGAATGAAGCCGCACGTAATTACTTCACCTGTAATGATACGATTATAAAGAATTTGGGGTTTATTGATTTTACTGATGTTGATTATATTACTGACTTAGATTCATTTAAAGATGAATCAATTTTAAAAAGTGAGTTAAAGTATGTTACGATACATTTTTTTTCTGAATTCACTTTAATTGATGAATTTTCTGGCCTTAAGCATACGAGATCTGATGCAATGATAAACAAAGCTAATCCAGTTGATAATGAATTAAACAAACTGAAAAAAAGTGATGAATTAACAGAAGTCTCTTTGTTTTTTGATTCTAAATTAACTTTTCAAGAATACATTGCACTTAAATCTAAAATTTTGACAATTAATTCTGAAAATGTATTAATAATTAATGAAGAATTTATCATTGAAGCTAACTAGTTCATTAATTAATCCTAATTTGTTAAATTAGCAAAAAGCCATCACCATTGGATCAATTTGAATTTTGGGACTTTCGCTTTATAGATTTTGTCGACGTATTTCTCGTCGCTATTCTCCTCTACTATATTTATAAGCTGGTAAAAGGCACTGTGGCCATCAATATCTTTATTGGTATACTCATTATCTACTTTGTTTGGCGATTGACCGATTACCTCAACATGCACATGCTCTATCGCATCTTTGATGGCTTTATGAAAGTGGGTATTATTGCATTGATCGTGGTCTTTCAACCTGAGATCCGAAAATTTCTCTTAATGGTGGGTTCAACCAATATCGGTGGCAAGAAACGTATTTTTAAAAACTTCAAGTTCTTAAAGTCAGATGTAGATACGGTTACTGATGTTGATGCTATTATTGACGCTTGTAATAAAATGGCAGCAACCCATACCGGAGCGCTTATTGTTATAGAGCGTAATAACAACCTGGACTTTCTGACCACAACCGGTGATGAGATGAATATTAATGTGTCTCAACCTATCATTGAAAGTATCTTCTTTAAGAATAGTCCACTACATGATGGTGCTATTGTGATTTCAAATAATATTGTAAAAGCAACTCGTGTGATTCTTCCGGTGAATAATGAAAAAACGATTCCGGAACGTTTTGGACTACGACACAGGGCTGCTATCGGAATTACAGAAAAAACAGATGCTGTCGCTATTGCTGTAAGTGAAGAAACCGGTCAAATATCTTATATAAAAAATGGTGAGTTTGAAATGTATAAAACCACCAATGACCTCATCGAAAAAATTAAAAAAGACCTTGTGTAATGGTTTGTAAAAACTGTCATGCTGAATTAGACGATGATCAAAACTTTTGCTACCAATGTGGTGCAAAAGTCATTCGGAATAGGCTTACACCAAAGATTATTGCCAAACAAATTAATGAGGAGTTTATTTCTATAGACAATAGACTTTTGCAAACCTTGATTGATTTGATGAGAAAACCGGATTCTGTAATCAATGGCTATATCAACGGCTTACGAAAGCGATATGTAGGTGTTATTTCTTATTATGCCATTGCGTTAACCGTATTAGGGTTTCAGGTATTCTTGCTCAAAACATTTTTTCCCGATTTTTTCGAATCTCAAAGCAACGCCATGGTGACCGGATTTAATGCTACCGGACCCCAAGCAAAAAATGCATTTACAGATGGTATGCAAATAGCTTCAGGATGGTTAATGGAATATCAGGGTATCTTATTTACTATGCTTATGCCCTTGTTAGCTGTTGGAACCTGGCTACTATATTTAGATAAACGGGTTCATAATTACACGGAGCATATAGTAATCAATTTATACACCAATTCGCAGACCATTTTCTTTAGCTTTGTCATCTACATTGCTTTTGCCTTATTTGGTGTAACCGATTATGTTACTGCTTCTTTAATAGTTTCTCCATTGACCATTTTATATGGTGCCTATGTTTTTAAATGCTTATATAAAGAATCTTATATTATATCAGTAGTCCGGTATTTGGCTGCATTTTTTATCTACTTGATTGTTTTTGGAATGATAATGGCTATTGTGATGATCATCTTTTTCATTTATTTATATTCTTCAGGTAAGCTTCAACCATGATTTGCAAAAACTGTAATAGCGAACTTCTAGATTCTAGTGATTATTGTAACAATTGCGGTGCTAGAGTGATTAAAAATCGTTTGACGTTTAAAAATCTTCTATCCTATTTTGCTGAAGAATTTTTAAACTACGACAACCGGCTCTTACAAACCTTTATCCAGCTTTTCACTAAGCCCGAACATGTCATACGGAGCTATATTGATGGTACCAGAAAAAAGCATGTTAATGTCATCAGTTATTTTGCTATAGCGATCACCATCTCTGGGTTACAACTTTTTATACTGCAAAAGTTCTTTCCTGAAGCCATAGATTTTTCAGCAGTGGCACAACCAGGTACTGAGAATATATCTGAAGGTGTTTTCAGCTTTGTAAAAGAGTACCAATCCATAGCCATGATGATCAATGTGCCTTTATATGCATTAATATCAAAATTGGTATTTATAAAAGAGAAAAAGCTTGGATATAACTATACTGAACATCTGGTTATCTTTATGTACATTCTGGCTCAGATTTCTATTGTGAATACTATAATTATGGGTGTTGGCGCTACTTTTGGATTCCCAATAGGGCTTATGTCTATGTTTCTGGGACCTCTACAAATAATCTATTCCGGGTATTGTCTAAAGCGTATTTTTAAATTAGATTGGCCTAATTTCATATTGAGAACACTCATTTTCTTTATTATCATGCTCGTCTTATTTGTACTCTTAGTCGTTGCTATGATCATCATTGGAAAATACACGGGATTCTTAGATGAATTTATTGAAGCGCAACGGCAGGCAGCAGAAGCTGCTAAAAATGCAAAGCCACAATAGGTTTAAGCACTTTCAGCTTTTAAGAATTGAACCTCATATAGGTTTTTGTAGTAACCATTCTCTTTTTGGAGTAATGATTTATGTGTACCAACTTCAACGATCTCACCGGCATCCATAACAATAATTTGATCCGCTTTTTGAATAGTAGCCAATCGGTGTGCAATTACAATAGAAGTTCTTCCCTTGGTAATTGTATCTGTAGCTTCTTGAATTAATTGTTCAGAATACGAGTCTACAGAAGATGTTGCTTCATCCAATATCAAAATACTCGGATTAGTGACGTAAGCTCTTAAGAAAGATATTAATTGACGCTGCCCTGAAGATAACATTACACCGCGTTCTTTAACGTTATAGTGATAACCATTAGGTAGACTGGTTATAAAATCGTGAATACCGATAGCCTTTGCAGCTTCAATTACATCTGCCTCAGTAATATATTCATTATTCAGTGTGATATTATTCAATATAGTATCTGCAAATAAGAATACATCTTGAAGCACAACAGCAATCTGGTTTCTTAATGATGCCAAAGTAAACGTATTAATATTAGTATCATCAATGGTTATAGTACCTGAATTTATATCGTAAAAACGGTTTAGTAAATTAATGATTGTCGATTTTCCTGCTCCCGTAGCACCAACTATAGCTACTGTTTCTCCAGATTTTATATTTAGAGAAATCCCTTTGAGAACTTCTTCATTTTCGACATAAGAAAATCTAACATCTTTAAAAGTGATATCGCCTTTAAAATGATTTGCAACCTGAGCGCCATTATCATCTATGTTAGAGTCGGTATCCAATACTTTAAACACACGATCTGCAGCAACCATACCCATTTGTAGCGTATTGAATTTATTCGCAATTTGGTTTAATGGTCTAAACATCATCGGAATAAACATTACAAAAGCCATAAGATCTCCTGTACTAGTATTGGGGTTATTCGCCACAATACCCAAAGCTCCAATCCAAATAACTACTCCCATAGTTAACGAGGATAAAAACTCCGCTATTGGAAAGAAAATAGAATTATACCAAACGGTTTTCAACCAGGCCTTTTTATGACGTTCGTTGATAGTCTTGAAATTTTTATATTCAGTAACTTCTCTGGTGAATAACTGCAATATTTTCATTCCTGTTACACGCTCTTGCACAAACGAATTAAGGTTAGCAACTTCGGTACGCACATCTTCAAAAGCACGCTTCATATATTTCTGGAAGATCTTAGTAGCAAAAACAATAAGTGGTAACGTAGTGAATACAATTAAGCTCAACTTCGGGTTCATGTATACCATGGCGATGCCAACGACCAACATTTTTAAGATATCACTAAAGATCATAAACAAGCCTTGCCCAAAAATATCGGCAATACGTTCCATATCGGTAACTGCTCTGGTAATTAAAACACCTACTGATGACTTATCATAGTAAGTCATTTTAAACTTAAGCATATGTTTAAATAGCTTCACTCGTATATCTTTAACCACGGACTGTCCCAGCCAACTTGCATAATAAATGAAAAGAAGTTGGCAAACCACTTCTAGCACCAATAAGCCAAGCATGATTAAGATGTAAAATAAAAATCCATCGTATTGCTGTTTAGCAATTTGGGTATCTACAGCTTGCTGTAGCACATAAGGCCTTAAGGCTCCAAACACAGCAAGACCAATAACACAGGCTAAAGAAATGAAGAATATAAAACGATAGGGCTTAATGTATTTAAGCAGTCGTTTAAATAAGGTAACATCAAATATTTTCTTTGTTGTATTCGACATATTTACAGTGTCCTAATTGTTTTTGGGTAATTAACTTCTACTAAATATAGACCATGAGCAGGTACAGAAAACCCAGCCTTACCTCGATCTTTTGATTTTATGATGTGATGCATATCTTCAATTTCGAGTTTATTGAGTCCAATATTAACCAAGGTTCCAACAATGGCTCTTACCATATTTCTTAAAAATCGATCAGCGGTAATTGTAAAAATCAGCTCATCATTTTTATATTCCCAATACGCATCTTCTATTTTACAATAATACGTTTTTACATCCGTATTACTTTTCGAAAAGCATTGAAAATCTTTATACTCCAATAATATTTTACTTGCTGTATTCATTTTTTCCACATCCAATGGCTGTTGTACATAATAAGCCAGTTCTTCAGTAAATACGTTTTTCTTAATCGCTATACGATAATTATAGGTACGTCTTGTTGCACTAAATCGAGCATGTGCCTCAGAGTTGACCTTAAAAATATCAGCTATTGCAATCGTTTTTGGCAAAAATGAATTCAGTTTGTATGCCAGATTAGTAGTGTCCATTTCTCCATCAAAATCAAAATGAGCAAACATTTGGCTTGCATGCACACCACTATCTGTCCTTCCCGCTCCTACAACACTAATTTCTGAGCTTAAAAGTTTAGATAATGCATCTTCAATAACTTCTTGTACAGATATTGCGTTTGGTTGTATTTGCCATCCATGATACGCTTTACCATTATATGATAATTCTAAGAAATATCTCAATCTAAACTTTTACATTTGTTAAAAGAGCAAAGATAAATAGTTTTGTTACGACTCGCCTTACATTAACATTTTATGAAGAAAATTTTACTCCTATCTGATACACATAGTTATATGGATGATACCATCTTAAAATATGTGAAACAAGCTGACGAAGTTTGGCATGCTGGAGATATAGGTGATTTAAACGTTACGGACCGCATTAAGGCTCTAAAACCATTAAGAGCAGTTTATGGTAATATTGATGATGCTAAGGCCAGAGTAGAATTTCCTGAACATCTACGTTTCTTGTGCGAGGATGTTGACGTTTGGATAACTCATATTGGAGGCTATCCTCCAAAATATAATAATAGAGTTAGGGAGTCCATTACTGCCAATCCTCCAGATATATTTATTTGTGGCCATTCTCATATTCTAAAAGTTATGCCCGATAAAACACTGGGATTATTACACATGAATCCGGGAGCAATAGGTAAACATGGTTTCCATAAAGTAAGAACCATGATTCGATTTACCATAGACGGAAGTGCTATAGAAAATCTTGAAGTTATTGAACTTAAAAAATAAAGCCCAAAGTTTTCACTCTGGGCTTTCGCACTAATACTACTAAGATGTTAGGTTTATCGTAATCGATCAACAGATTTTACGAGATCTTCGTCCCTTTTGATAGCCTTATTTGCTAAGACCAAAAACACGATAGAAAAAATAGGGAGAATCATCCCAATACCTTTCTCAGAGACATTAGCCTCTCCAGATAAATTTAGTGACTGATAAACGAATACTCCTAGTAAAATAAAGTTTAATATTATATTGAGTCGTCCCAGCATAAACTGAGATTTCCTGTTTCTAAATCTAGTTATTGCAATTAGAGATAACACTCCAGATGCAATAAATAAGCCAAGTACATAGTTAATATCCTTAGCGTAAACCAATTCTTCAGCTTTATTTGTCCATAGATCAAACACAAAAATAAGACCTACTGAAATAACAGCAGCGGCTAATAAATATAGTGTTTGGATTCTTTGAATCATATATGCTTTAAAATTGAAGCACAAAATTAATAGTTTATTTTAAAAAGTTGTATCAAATTTTAAATAAAAATTGTATTATTGCAGTAGTAATGTGTAAAACAACTAATTACACAACACAATCTTCCAATTTAATTTCATTCTTTTTCTTTTTATTTCATTTAGAAAATTTTGAATTAAACATCACTTTATAAAATAATATTATCCATAATAAGAATGTTCGAAATTTCGCAATTAAAAGCTAAAAAATTACCTGAATTGCAGGATATAGCAAAACAACTTAGTGTTCCAAAGTACAGGTCACTAAAAAAGTTAGATTTAGTCTACCAGATATTAGATCATCAAGCTGCTAATCCAGATGCTATTAAGCCTGCTAAAGTTGAAGAAAATAAAGCTCCAAAACCTCAGAAACATCAAAGAAGAGCTAGGGTTCAGCACAAACAAAAAGCAAGTAATGATCAACAAGCCATAGAGTTTTCAGAATCTAAAACTGAAGACAGTAAAAAAAGTAAGAATACTGCACCAAAAGGTGGTGATGATCAACAAAAGCATCAGAATAAGCACGAGGACAAAAAACGTTCTCAGCATAACAAAGACAATAAGCAACGTAATAATAAAGACAATCAAAACAAGAATAACGGTAATAGAGATACACGCAACAGATATCGTGAACCGGATTTCGAATTTGATGCTATCATAGAAAGTGAAGGTGTTCTGGATATCATGCAAGATGGTTATGGTTTCTTAAGGTCTTCAGACTACAACTATTTAACATCTCCTGATGATATTTATGTGTCACAATCACAAATACGGTTGTTTGGTTTAAAAACCGGAGATACGGTTCTTGGACATGTCCGCCCTCCTAAGGAAGGTGAAAAGTATTTCCCTTTAATTAAAGTAAGTAAGATTAATGGATTAGATCCTCAGGTAGTAAGAGATCGTGTTTCTTTTGAACACCTTACACCGCTTTTCCCTCAAGAGAAATTTAATATCGCTGAAAGGCAGAGTACTATATCTACAAGAATTATGGATCTTTTTGCTCCTATTGGTAAAGGGCAACGTGGTATGATTGTATCTCAACCTAAAACAGGTAAAACGATGTTATTAAAGGATGTTGCAAATGCTATTGCGGCCAATCATCCTGAAGTATATCAAATGATATTACTTATTGATGAACGTCCTGAAGAAGTTACAGACATGCAACGTAATGTTAGAGGTGAAGTTATTGCTTCTACCTTTGATAAAGAGGCCAGTGACCATGTTAAGATTGCTAATATTGTTTTAGAGAAAGCTAAACGATTGGTTGAATGTGGTCATGATGTTGTTATCCTATTAGATTCTATTACCAGACTGGCTAGAGCCTATAATACGGTACAACCTGCTTCGGGTAAAATATTAAGTGGTGGTGTAGATGCTAATGCATTACATAGACCAAAACGTTTCTTTGGTGCCGCTCGTAATATTGAAAATGGTGGGTCTTTAACTATAATTGCCACTGCACTGACTGAAACAGGATCCAAAATGGATGAAGTCATCTTCGAAGAATTTAAAGGTACTGGTAATATGGAACTTCAGTTAGACAGAAAGATATCTAACCGCAGAATATTCCCGGCAATAGACCTAACATCATCAAGTACAAGACGGGATGATTTATTATTAGATGAGAATACGATTCAGCGTATGTGGGTGATGCGTAAATATTTATCAGATATGAACCCGGTAGAAGCTATGGAATTCATGAACGATCGTATTAAACAAACGAGAAACAATGAAGAATTCTTGATATCAATGAATGGTTAATCTGAAATCATACACATATTAATAACAAAAGCCGCATTTAATATGCGGCTTTTTAATTACTCAATATTTGCCCTATGAAAAAAGCCTTTTCAAATATTTGAAAAGGCTTCACAATAATTTTATTGTAAATTCTTCTTATAGAGAAGCAACGTGTTTAGTTAACTTAGATTTTAAGTTTCCTGCTTTGTTAGCATGAATTACATTCTTCTTTGCTAACTTGTCTATCATACCAATAACCGATGGTAACATCTTTTCCGCTTCTTTTGCATTCGTCAATTCACGTAACTTCTTGATAGCATTACGTGTCGTCTTGTGCTGGTATCTGTTAAGCAGACGTTTCTTTTCGTTACTTCTAATTCTTTTTAAAGCTGACTTATGATTTGCCATTTCTTTTTATATAAATTTTTGTAGCCCGTAGGGGAATCGAACCCCTCTTACCAGGATGAAAACCTGGCGTCCTAGCCGATAGACGAACGGGCCATTTTTAATTTTAAATTCTTAAATGAACTTACAATGTTTCCATTGCGGATGCAAAAATACAACTATTTTTAAATGTTGCAACACCTTATCAATTTTTTTTAAAAATTTAATACGCTTTTGCAAAAAGAACACGTCTTTTAGATGGCTTTCCGCTGTACACACATTTACCCTCTTCCTCTACACTATCGTAAGGAATACAACGTATTGTGGCTTTTGTTAGCTCTTTTATTTTTGTTTCGGTTTCTGCTGTTCCATCCCAATGCGCTGATATAAATCCTGTTTTATTTTCTAGGACAGTTTTAAAATCTTCGAAAGAATCGACCTCAGTGATATGTTCATTTCTATATTTTAAAGCTTTTTCAAACAATTCTTCTTGAATTGTATTTAATAGTTCAGCGATGTGATTTTCAATACCATCTATAGGCTCAATACTTTTACTAAGTGTATCTCTTCTTGCTAATTCAACAGTTCCATTCTCTAAATCCTTAGGGCCAATAGCAATCCTTAAAGGTACTCCTTGTAATTCATGTTGCGCAAACTTTGCCCCTGGTCTAAATGTATCTCTGTCATCAAACTTTACAGAAACACCTCTAGCTCTCAGCAATTTGGTAATACTATCCGCCTTTTCTCTAATAGCAATACGTTGTTCATCATTTTTATATATAGGAACAATAACGACTTGTGTTGGCGCTAAATTTGGAGGTAATACTAATCCATTATCATCACTATGCGTCATTATTAGGGCACCCATTAATCGTGTAGACACGCCCCAAGATGTTGCCCAAACATGGTCTAATTTGCCTTCATTATTAGTGAACTTAACGTCAAAGGCTTTTGCGAAATTCTGACCTAAGAAATGTGATGTCCCAGCCTGTAGTGCTTTTCCATCTTGCATTAATGCTTCAATACAATGTGTATCTACTGCTCCGGCAAAGCGCTCACTTTCAGTTTTTACGCCTTTTATTACAGGGATGGCCATGAAATCTTCAACAAATGTAGCATAGACAGAATTCATTAACTCTGTTTCTTTAACAGCCTCTTCTTCAGTAGCATGCGCTGTATGTCCTTCTTGCCATAAAAATTCTGCAGTTCTTAAAAACAAGCGTGTTCTCATTTCCCATCTCACTACATTAGCCCACTGATTTATTAATATAGGTAAGTCTCTGTAACTTTGTATCCAACCTTTATATGTGTTCCATATAATAGCTTCGCTGGTTGGTCTTACCACAAGTTCTTCTTCTAGTCTAGCTTCAGGATCTACACGTAGTTTTCCTGCATTATCAGGATCCGTCTGTAACCTGTAATGAGTAACTACAGCACATTCTTTGGCAAAACCCTCTGCATTTTTCTCTTCTGCTTCAAACAAACTTTTAGGTACAAATAATGGGAAATATGCATTTTGATGCCCCGTTTCTTTGAACATTCTATCTAATTCTGCTTGCATTTTCTCCCATATAGCATAACCATAGGGCTTAATAACCATACACCCTCTTACGGCTGAATTCTCAGCTAAATCGGCTTTAACCACCAATTCATTATACCATTTTGAATAATCTTGTGCTCTACTAGTAAGATTTTTACCCATTTTATGTTTTTTGGCACAAAAATTGTGCTAATGTTAAATAAAAAAATAGTCCAGCAAAACTAACTATTTTTGTAATGTTCAACAATAAAATCAATAGAGATATGCAATTTAACACTACACCTAACAAAAAATTGCCATTAATTGTTGCCTTGGCCTCACTATTTGTATTAACCTCTTGTGGTACATACCAGTATGCAGGTTATGATGATGATGGTATCTATAATACAAATCAAGAAGTACCAACTGAAGAAGTTGTTACTACAGATGATAATTCAAGCTCAAGCTACTACAAAAACTACTTTGCAGAATCTTCTGAAGAGTTAGACGCTATTATTGAAGAATCAGAAATATTTACTGATATAGACTCATATGAAGGTGATTATGAAGAAAAAGCAGAATCAGAAGAGTCAGTCACTGGTAATGCCGGATGGGGAGATGTAAGCAGTGAAATCACTATAAATTATGTCAATAATGGATGGGGCTGGAACCCATGGCTGTGGAACGGCGGCTGGGGATTAGGCTGGTATGGATACAACCCTTGGGGATGGGGTTGGGGTAACCGTTGGGGCTTTGGACCTAGATGGGGAATATGGAATGCAGGATGGGGATTCTGGGGTAATGGATGGGCTTACGGCTTCCCATATCGCGGTTATAACTTATACTATGGATTTAGAGGTCCTTACTATGGTTATAGAGACATAGGATATAATTATGGTCGTCGTGGTTTTTATGGAAGTACATCTCAATACTACGGAAGAAATTCTGTTGCTTATGGAAGAAATAATTTTTCTAGACGTTCTGCATCAATAGCACGATTAGGAAATTCAAGATATGACCCTGTAACAAGACGTGTTACTAGAGCAGATGGCAGTACTTTAAGAACCGGAGGTATTAGAGGTATAAATGGAACTACTAGAAAAGGTAGAATAAACTCCAATACCAGAATACGTAATAATTCTTCTACAGGGATTAGAAACAATAATTCATCTACAAGAATTAGAACCGGAGGTATTAGAAATTCAAATGGTTCCACTAGAGGAAAAGGTAGAATAAACTCTAATACTAGAATACGTAGTAACAACTCTTCTACGAGAATTAGAAACAATAATTCTTCAAGATCAAGAATCAATAGATCTTCACCTTCTAGAAGTAGAGGCTCCATTTCAAGACCTTCATCTAGTAGAAGCTCTGGAGTTAGGTCTTCATCGTCTAGAGGTTCTTCAAGAAGCTCAGGTTCTAGAGGAGGAAGAGGCCGCGGTTAAATCGTATTATTTTTAGCTAAATTATTTAAACTACATACAAGTAATAAATTGATATGAAAAAGATATTCATTTTTATCATAGGTGTTATCTCTATGCCTATACTAAATGCTCAAGACATTACCGATGCTGTTAGGTATGCACAAGACGAAATTCAAGGATCCGCTCGCTTTAGGGCTATGGGAGGTGCTTTTGGCGCCTTAGGTGGCGATATGTCTGCCATAAATATTAACCCGGCAGGGTCGGCAATATTCAGTAACAGTCATGTATCTGTTTCTTTAGGAAATTTTAATACTGATAACGATGTGAGTTACTTTAATGGGTTTAACTCTTCATCGGACTCCAACATAGATCTTAATCAAGCTGGAGGCGTTTTTGTATTTTACAATAACGATGCAAGCTCATCTTGGAGAAAGTTTTCAATTGGTGTCGCTTATGATAGAGTTGGTGATTTTGACAATGATTGGATTGCCGATGGTGTAAATCCAAATAATACCATTGGAGATTACTTCCTCCAATCTGCACAAGGTTTACGTCTCGATGAGATTTCTGCATTACCTGGAGAATCTATTTCTCAAGCTTATAACGAAATTGGTTCCCTCTTCGGGTTCAGAAATCAGCAAGCGTTTTTAGGGTTTGAAGGCTTTATTTTCGATCCGGTTAGTGATACTGATGATAATACGCAGTACACGCCAAATATCGTTGGTGGCAACTATGATCAAAGATTTGCTTTAGCATCAGCAGGATATAACGGAAAGGTTGCCTTTAATTTTGCTGGTCAATACCGTGATAACATATTCTTTGGAATTAATCTAAATTCTCATTTTATAAACTATGAGCGTTCAACCTTCATAAGAGAACTAAACTCTAATGTAGGTTCTACAATTAATCAGGTTGATTTTCAGAATAATCTACTTACTACAGGTACCGGGTTTTCATTTCAATTGGGTACTATTGCAAAGATTACAGAAGAGTTAAGACTGGGGTTAAGTTATGCTTCACCAACATGGTATTATTTAAACGACGAAACTAGTCAATTTTTAGCGACTGCGGGAAATGATGGTGCAGGTGATTTCACAGCAGTTGTAGACCCTAGAGTGATCAATATTTTTCCTGAATATCGATTACAAACCCCTGGAAAAATCACAGGTAGTTTGGCTTATGTATTTGGTGGTAAAGGATTATTAAGCTTCGATTACTCTATTAAAGATTTCAGTAATACAAAATTCAGACCTACTTCTGATAACTTCTTCTCTATACAAAATGACATTATAAATGATCAATTAACGACTGCTTCTACTTATAGAATTGGAGGAGAATACAGACACAAACAGTTTAGTTTTAGAGGTGGTTATCGTTTTGAAGAAAGCCCGTATAAAGACACAGATTTTTACGGTGACTTAACCGGTTATTCTTTTGGCTTAGGTTTTAGCTTCGGAAACACTAAATTAGATGCTTCTTTTAGTCAATCAGAACGGACTATTAGTCATCAACTCTTTAATGTAGGTCTTACTGATGCTGCACAAATAGACACTAGACTTACTGATATCATTCTTACATTGTCCTTTAACCTGTAATCATATGATATGTAGAAAAACAAAAACGCCTGAATGATTATTCAGGCGTTTTTGTTTTTTAATATTTGCTATCCATTCTATCGTTTCAAGGTAAAATGGGCTTTAAACTCTTTTCTTTCTCCTGTGGATGGTTCGTTGTAGAGTACTGTAAACCAGTAATCACTACTTGGCATTAAATTACCATTATACGTCCCATTCCATCCTAAGCCTGTTGGACTTAATTGTTTCAACAGTTTACCATATCGGTCAAATATATAAATTTTTGCGCTAGGTTGCGTATCTATTCCTGTGATGTTCCACCTGTCATGATTCCCATCGCCATTTGGGGTAAAATATAACGGGTAATCAATCACCAACACTTCTGTCGTTGCAATACCACACCCATTCCTGTCTCTGGCCGTTATCACATGTTCTCCAGCTGACACCCCAGTGAATATACCACTGTCTTGCCATGGACCTCCATCTAAACTATATTCATACTCCCCAATTCCTGTAGCCACTGCTTCTATAACGTGTGGATCTGAAAAAGCTTGTGTTGTCACCGTAGCAACTAAGCTCGGCGGAGCACTCTCTATAACTTCTGCACTATCACTACTCTGACAGCCCGTTGCATTATTAGTCACCGTTACACTATACAAACCACCCTGTGATGGCGTTAGACTTGATCCTGTCTCTCCAGGTAATACCGTACCATTAAAACTCCACTCAAAACTATAATCAGCCTCTGAGAGTCCTGTGTCTAATACCGGTACATTTATCACCTCTGTGCCATTAGTGTCCACACATAAAATATAACTGTCCTCTAAATCAAACAGTGGCAGTGGATTCACCTGTAAGGTAAGCTCAGCTACTGCAAAACATATCGATGTATCTGCTCCTGTACCATCTAAGGTGTCATTGTCCACTCTGGCATAGATCACCTGTGGATTGGTCAGGTTCTCATATAAATTCGGTAATGGATTAACTCCTAAAGTGGCATCCTCTAAAGTCGCATAGTAGCTTACTGTATAACTTGCAGGATCCTGTCCATCTAATACAAAACCATCCTGAGTGCTTAGATCAAACTGAGCACTGTCATTACTCGGATCTCCATCATCCTCTACATTATCATCACAGATCTGATATAATATCGCTACCATATCCGAGTTCGCCTCTGCGCCTTCCTGTACCTCCAGATTGAAACTCTGTGTGCTTATTGAACATCCTGTAGTGTTATTAGTAATGGCCACAAAGATCTGTTGTGGGTTAGTGATATTTGTGTAATCACTCACTAAGGCGTTCATCAGGTTATCTGCATCGGCCTGTGTCTCATGATAGGTCACTGTAAATTCTCCCGGGTCTTGCCCATTTAGAACTTCCTCGTCCTTGGTAGTCAAATCAAAATCATAGAAGCCGTCATTGTTAACCTCACAGGCTATAAAATCTGTAACGGCTACAACATCCGGTAACGGGTTGACTCTAATGGTGAAGTTCACCAGAGTAAAACAGCCAGTAATATCATTGGTCACTCTTACATAAATGATCTGCTCCGGAGATGTTGTATTGGTATAAGCCGTTGGGTCTGGAATGGCATTCACTCCTGCCTCTGCATCATCTGGGTCCTCATAGTAAGTTGCTGTAACTCCCGTCTCGCCATTTAATATAAGTACCTCTAAGTTATCCGTGTTTACCAGATCAAACTCTTCTACACCATCGCCTGTATTGGTATCATCACACAGCTCTAGCTCCGGTAACTGATCACTTGGAGTTGGTGTTGGGTTTGGCAGTACGCGTATGGTTAATGTGGTAAAGTCCACACAGCCTGTGTCGGTATCGGTAACAACCACATAAAGCGTCTGTGGGTTGGCCGGATTACCGCCTACTGAGGTATTGGTATAGGCCATTGGGTCTGCAATCGCATTAGTCCCTGCCTGTGCATCGGCCTGAGTCTCATAGTAGCTCACCGCCCAACTTGGGTTGCCCCCTGTAATCTCATTATCTTTTACCGTTAGATCAAATTCCGTAATCTCATCCCCCGGGGATTCTCCCAGATCATCACAGAGCTCTAATGGTGTCGGTTGTACTGCCGTTGGTGGTAACTCCACACGGATAATAAATGATCCCGTGGTCACACAACCATTGCCATTACTTACCAAACGTACATAGATCGTCTGTGGGTTACTAAGGTTCGTATAGCTACCTACATTGATAATTGGGTTATTCCCTGAATCAGCATCCGCCTGAGTCACATGATAGGTCAATGTAAAATTGGCCGGGTCTTGTGTCCCTAAGATCTCTGCATCCTTGGTCGTGAGATCAAACTGTGCAAAACCATCCGCATTCGTGTCACATACCACATAGTCCTCTATATTAGTAGGAACCTCAGGGGATGGTAAGACGATAAGCTCTAAGGTGTTGGTCGTTAGACTGTAACATCCCGTTAATGTATTCTCCGATCTGACATAGATCATCTGATTGTTCGGTACGATGTTCGTATAAGCTGTTGGATTTGGAATCGCATTCACCCCATTATTAGCATCAGCCTCGGTCTCGTGATAGGTAATCACAACGTCCAACTCGCCGTTGATGATCTCTAAGGTTCTGATCTCTAAATTAAACACCTCAAAACCATCATTGTCTATATCACAAACTTCTATTGGCGTTGGATTTGGCTCTGGGGATGGTATAGGATTGACTCTAAGGGTCACTGTAATTGTATTAACACATCCTGTCACATCGTTAACCGCTCTAACATAGATCGTCTGTGGATTAGAAGTATTGGTATAATCACTAAAGATCGGGTTGGTGCCATTGTCTGCATCTAACTGAGTCTCGTAATAAGTCAGGGTGATACCTGTCTGACCGTTTAAGATCTCTGCATTGGCATCCTCTAAAGTGAAGGCCTCTTGCTCATCGCCAGGATTGTTAACATCACAAAGCTCTAGCGGCATCGGTTGTACCAGCACAGGTAGTGGGTGGACTATTAGTTCTAAGGTCGTAATCTTAAAACAGCCTCCTACGGTACTAATATCCTCTACCCTTACCCAGATCGTCTGGTTAAAGGCCGTTGTATTGGTATAGGCATTTGGTGTGAGTATTGGGTTGGTACCTGCCTCTGCATTGGCCTGAGTCTCATAATAGCTCACAATGTACTGTAATGGATCTAATCCGTTTAAAATCTCTGCATCTTTGGTCGTGAGATCAAATTGTGCAAAACCATCCGCTGAGATATCATCACACTCACCCAGTGGCGTTGGGTCTTCAATCTGTGGCGTAGGCTCTACGATAAGCTCTAATTCTATAATAGTCGCACAGTCTGTTGCTATGGTAGCACTCTCTACACGTGCATATAGCGTCTGGTTGTTAGCTACAATGTTATTATACGGAACACTGGTATCGATCGCATCTACATTATTATCCGCATTGGCTTGTGTCTCATGATAGGTCACTGTCAGTCCCGCAGCTCCTCCGGTGATCTCATTATCGGCATCGGTAAGGGTAAACACTCCAAAGCCATCATTGTCAGGATCACAATATCTCAGGGGTTGTGGGATGAAAGCTATTGGAGCTTGCTCAACAATTAAATCTAAGGTCGTCGTATCATAACAGCCTGTATTAATATCTTGTATACGCACAAAAATCGTCTCCGGGTTAGAGATATTATTGTACATCCCAGGTAGTGGATTGGTCGCTGCATCTGCATCAGCCTGAGTCGGGTAATACGTCACTCCATAGTCCGGATTGTTACCCGTGATCTCAGGAATCTTTATCGTTAAATCTATTAAGGTTAATCCATCTGGTGTACCATCATCACAAACCGCTAATGGTGTCGGAACTATAAACTGTGGTAATGGGTTGACCACCAAATCAAAATTTGAAATCGATCTACAACCAGTGATCGTATTCTCTAAAGACACATAGATCGTCTCAGGGGTAGCCGTATTGGCATAAGGCCCTACTATCGCATTGGTCCCTGCTTGTGCATCAGCTAAGGTGGGAAAATAAGTGATTATAACATTAACCTGGCCATTGATGATCTCCACATCTTTGGTCGTCAAATCAAATACCTCGGTCTGATCACCAGGATTGTTAGCATCACATAACTCATAGTTAGTGATCGCTACAAATGTCGGTAATGGATTGACTATTAACTGTAAGGTCGTGGTATCAAAACATCCCGTTACATCATCCTCCAATCGCACATAGATAACTGCTGTATCTGATGTGTAATTGCTCGGTAAAGTCGAAGTACCAGCTTCAGCATCTGCCTGAGTCGGGTGATACGTCACACTAACTCCTATTTGTGCCCCTATTACCTCTGCATCCTTTATCGTTAAATCAAATAACGTCTCCCCATCTAAATCATCATCACAAGCCTCTAATGGTGTTGGTGCTATCGCTACAGGGTTTACCAAGACCTCTAAATCTAAGGTCGTGACGTTGAAGCAACCTGTTGTTGTATCTTCTAATCGAACACCTATAGTTTGCAAGTTAGGTACTGTATTAATATAACCGTCAAATATCTCGTTAGTATCAGTAGCAGCATCAGCAATAGTCTCATGATAACTTACATCTACTCCAGTCTGTCCATTAAGAATCTCAGTAGTTTTATCTGATAGATTAAATGCCGTTAATCCGTCAGTCGTCGTATCATCACACTCTTGCAATGGTGTTGGTATTATAACTGTAGGTAAAGGATTAACAATAAGGTTAAATGTTGTTGTACCAAAACATTCTGGATGTAATGGATCTTCAACTCTAACATAAATAACCTGAGTATTAGGTGTTGTATTTGTATAATTAAGTGGTAGTGGATTTAATCCTGCATCAGCATCCGCTTGAGTTTCATAGAAAGTCACATTGAACACATTAGGATCTTGAGTTCCTAATATCTGCGCTTCTTGAGTACTTAAATCAAAAGTTTCAAAACCATCAAGACTTGGATCATCACATAACTCCATATCAGCAGGTGTATTTGCAATGGCTAAATCATTCACAATTAAATTAAACACTGGATTTGGTGAGGCGTTATAACAATTTGAATCACTTGTAGCCTCTACTCTCACATAAATAGGTTCAGGGTTAATCGTATTAGTATACATTAACGGTAAAGCACCTGTTCCTGCATCAGCATCGGCAAAACTTGTATGGTAAGTAACCGTAAAATCTGCTGGAGATTGTACTCCTAAAATACCTAATGTTTGAGAGTCTAGATCAAATTCTTCCTGATCGTCGTTAGAAGGATCATCACATAACTCTAAATCTGGAACCGGATTAATGTCTGGCTGACCTGATACGTTCAATGTAAAAGGTAAGACTTCATAACATCCAGAAGTTAAATACTCTACTCTTATATATATGGTTTGTCCATCTGTCCCTGAATAATTTGCAGGTGCTCCAATGGGGTTAGCATCATTGTCAGCATCAGCTAAGGTTTCGTGATAGGTGACATTAAGATCTCCAGCATTTGGCGCACTAGCTAACACCACCGGGGTATTAGATGATAAGTCAAAAATATAGGGTGGAGCTCCTGTATCACATACGAATAAGTTATTTGGAGTTTCTGTAACAATTTCGGGTAGCACATCTATGCATACTTCTTCTGTATATTCACATCCAAAATCATCAGTCACTCTGTAAGTATAACAGAATTGACCTGCAGATGGAGGTTGCACTGTTATTGTATTCCCTGTGGTATTAGTAATTGTTGGGTCTGCATCCCAAGCTTCAGACGTTATTGTTGGAGTAAATGAAAGCTCTGGTGGTTGAATTGCTGGATCAAAATTAAGAAACCATGAAAAGATATATCCATTATCGATAGCTAAATTGTCTATAATTCTTATACACCAGTCACCATTTAATGGACTTCCTATTAAACCATTGAAATTTTCAACTGGCAGATAAGTTCCTGGTACCCATGAATTATTTGGAGGGTTACTACCCGCGATCACTGTAGGTGCATTACCTAATAAGACCGCTGCTGACATAGAGAAACAATATTCCTCACCTTGACCCGGAGTGTTAGTTCCATCATCATTAGCACCTCCAAAATAGGTCCCTCCTCCTGCTTGGTCAAAGAGTTGAACTTGTTGTCCATTTGGACTTATGATAAAAATATCTAAATCCCCAGAGAAAGAGTGCTCCATATTTACACATATTTCTACCAATTGGTTAGGATCTGTAATTGTTTGAGCAGAATCAAAACAATCTACGGTAATACATGTTTCATAAACCGCACCTGAACCATCTGGTAAGAATGTTGTACCACTTACAGGAGGCGTACAATCATTAATGAATGGTACAGGGTTTACAACGCCTTCAATTGTTGTTGAATCTCCAAAACATATGGTTGGATCTGCTGCTTGAGTCCCTGTAAAATCTGGTTCAGTAGCAACTTGAACAACTTGATTTATAAGGTTAGTATTGGGGCACCCATCGGGATCTACAGAGGTATTAGCATCTCTGATATTCAGATTTACAATATATACTCCTGGGGTAGCATAAGAAAAAGTAGCGGTTTGACCAGCTATTGTATTTCCATCACCAAGATCCCATTCGTAAGTAGCACCAGTTCCATCAATAGAGAAGTTACCACTACCTGTTAATGTAATTTCTTCATTTGGACATACTCTAATATAACCATCTCCATTAGGAGCAGGTGTTGCTGTATCAATTTGCGATGTAATTGTTTGACATGGGGTTAAACAGGAAATGTCTGCTGCCCATCCAGTTGTATTTCCACTACCATCAGATACAAATTGAATGGTAATACAACCTGTTGTATTATCTGGAGTGGCGGCAACAAACCCAGGGCTAGCTACGCCTGAAAACGTCCCGAATATTGGTGCAGCTGTTGAATCTCCATTATAAATGGTCATCACATCTGCGTTTAACTGTGTACTAAACTCCGTAAAGTTCAATTGAACCAATTGTCCAGCATTTTCAGGACAAATCGTTAATACTAGATTTTCGTCATTACCGTAATTAGCAAATTCTCCTCCAGAGTCATAAAACACTCCTGAACATTGACTTACAGTTCCGTCTTGCATGTTAACATCCTGAGCATAAATCACAGATGTAATACAAAAAAATACGAGGGCTAAAATTCTTTTCATTTTACTATGATTTATTGATGCTGTGATTTAATTATGATATAATAATTGGTATTATCCACCTTGTACATTGAGGCTTCCGGAGAATAAAACTCAAAATTATATTTAAGAGGATTAAATGTAGTAGCGTCGAAATTTCGGTCTCTCTTTAAATCTCTATTATAATTGTCAAACAAAGACACTTCTGAAAGTAATGGACAAGACTTAATTTCTTTTGGATTGGTTATTTGTTTAATCTCTACCCGATTTCTTAGAATATTTTTAATATCCTTTAATCGTTGTGGTATGTTTAACACATATTTTTCTGTATAATCACCATAAACCTCTTTAATCTGAGAAAGTTCACCAGAAGTTAGAGGGGCTTTTATATTACTATTATACTGTACTATCGGTAAGGATTGCGGTCGCGTATTAGATTGGGAATAAGTAAGTTGACATAATAATCCAAATAATAGGAATATTGTAATTTTTTTCATCGCTTAATTGAAATAGTTTTAATCTCGAAAATTAATAAAATTTTAGGAAAACCGGTGTTAGTTTATCAGTGATAATGATAATTTCATCGGTTTTATATATATAACAAGCGTAATTATGAAATTCCTACGTGACCTATGCTGTTTTTATTATGTATCTTTGCTTTTTATTATTTGTTTGAAAAAGATTAATAGGCTAGATAATGAAATTTGATAGTGATTTTAACAATATAGATGCTATTGGAGATGATCATGTAGGGTCCTCTAGTGAAACACCTTTACGTGGTGATGCATTTAAATTAAGTGATAGTGAAAAAATAGACATCATTAAAGATGATGTTAGACATATTATGGAAACCCTTGGTTTAGATCTCGATGATGATAGCCTAAGTGGTACTCCTATGCGCGTGGCAAAAATGTTTGTAAAAGAAATATTTGGAGGACTTAGACCCGATAAAAAACCAAGTGCGTCTACATTTGAAAATAAATACAAGTACGGTGAAATGCTTGTTGAAAAAAACATTACCGTATATTCAACATGTGAGCACCATTTACTCCCAATAGTAGGAAAAGCTCATGTAGCATATATTTCTAGTGGAACTGTTGTCGGTTTATCTAAAATGAATCGAATTGTGGATTATTATGCTAAACGCCCTCAAGTTCAGGAACGATTGACCATTCAGATCGTCAAAGAATTACAAGATGTATTAGGTACCGAAGATGTAGCATGCGTTATTGATGCTAAGCATTTATGTGTCAATTCTCGTGGAATCAGAGATGTAGATAGTAGTACTATTACCTCTGAGTTTGGCGGGAAATTCAAGGAAAAAGCTACACGAAGAGAATTTTTAGATTACATTAACTTAGACACTCAATTTTAAGCTTGTTCTTTCCTTTTGAGTTAATTAGCTTTGCTGTAATAAAATAAACAACTCAACAGTTATTACTATGCCATTATATGAGGACCAACGTATAAAGATATACAACTCACTTACCGGAACTAAAGACATTTTTAAACCAGTTAACGAAGGTTATGTAGGTATGTATGTTTGTGGACCTACAGTGTATAGTAATGTTCATTTGGGAAATGTAAGAACGTTTATGTCTTTTGATGTCATCTACAGGTATCTTAAGCACCTCGACTATAAAGTACGTTACGTTAGGAATATCACGGATGCAGGTCATTTGGAAAATGATGCCGACGAAGGTGAAGATCGTATCTCTAAAAAAGCACGATTAGAAGCTATAGAGCCTATGGAAGTAGTCCAACGCTATACGGTTGACTTTCATAACATTTTGAATACATTTAACTTTTTACCACCCAGCATTGAACCTACAGCTACGGGACATATTATTGAGCAAATTGAGATCATAAAAACCATTATAGATAATGGCTATGCTTATGAAGTTAATGGTTCTGTCTATTTTGATGTCCTTAGATACAACGAAGATAAATCTTACGGTATATTAAGCAAGCGTAATGTTGAAGATTTAATTCACAATACACGCCAGCTCGATGGGCAGTCTGATAAGAAAAACCCTCAGGATTTTGCGCTATGGAAAAAAGCAGAACCTCAACATATTATGCGTTGGCCATCCCCTTGGAGTGATGGTTTCCCTGGTTGGCATTTAGAATGTACAGCTATGAGCACCAAATATCTTGGCGAAAAATTTGACATTCACGGTGGTGGTATGGATCTAAAATTCCCTCATCACGAATGTGAAATTGCTCAAGCAGAGGCTTGCAATAATAAATCGCCTGTTAATTACTGGATGCATGCTAATATGTTGATTATGAACGGGAAGAAAATGGCGAAGTCAACCGGAAACTTCATATTACCTAATGAAATATTTACAGGCGACAACCCACATATCACAAAAGCTTATGCGCCAAGTGTAGCGCGCTTCTTCATGTTACAAGCACACTACAGAAGTATTCTAGATTTTACTGATAGTGGGCTTCTAGCCAGTGAAAAAGGGTTTTTCAGGCTGATGGATGCTATTAACCTATTAGATGATATCAAAACAAGTGGTTCATCATCATTTAATGTTTCAGAATGGAAGCAGAAATGTTATGATGCAATGAATGATGATTTTAACACCCCTATTCTAATCGCTACATTGTTTGATGCTGTTAAATTTATCAATCAAGTCAATGATGGAAGCGCATCAATTAGTGGTGAAGATTTTGAGGTTTTAAAATCTACATTACACACCTTTACTTTTGATATTTTAGGCCTTGTAAATACTACCAAAGAAGACTCTGGCACAGATAAACTTTCTGGAGCTGTTCAGTTACTGATAAAATTGAGACAAGAAGCAAGAGCTAATAAAGATTTTGCTTTATCTGATAAGATTAGAGATGAACTTGCTGAAGTAGGTATTCAATTACAAGATGGTAAAGACGGAACCACATTTACGACCAATTAATTGTGAAAAAAATCTTGACATACCCCTTTTTACTTTTGATTAAAGTCTACCAAACGGTTATTTCGCCAATAACTCCAGCTACTTGTCGGTATCAGCCTACATGTTCTCATTATACCAAAGAGGCCTTAGAGAAACATGGTTTATTTAAAGGTGGTCGATTGGCTATAAAAAGAATATTTAGTTGCCATCCATGGGGTGGTAGTGGTTATGACCCTGTACCTGACGAAGAGCATTAATATTGCGTTAATACCTGTCAGTTTATATATCAAAGTACTATATTTATGCCATTAATAGAAATGACCTATGTACGCACTTAAATTTGTATGGGATCCTTCAAAAGGTATAGACCTTGGCTTTTTCACCTTACATTATTACAGCATGATGTGGATTGTTGCTTTTGTAATTGGTTTTTATATCATGAAGAGGATCTATAAAAATGAAGGACAATCTAATGACTCCCTCGATTCACTTTTTATTTATTCGGTGTTAGGAATTATGATTGGGGCCCGTTTAGGTCATGTGTTTTTCTATCAACGTGAATTAATTACACAAGATTTCTTCAGCATATTTTTACCTTTCAAGTTTGCCGGAGGGTTTGAATTTACAGGCTTCCAAGGGCTTGCCAGTCATGGTGCTGCTATTGGTATGATCATATCCATGTACTTATATAACAGGAAAATTCTTAAGAAGTCTATATTATGGATTCTAGATCGTGTTGTTGTACCGGTTTCATTAGGAGCAGTGTTTGTAAGGCTTGGTAATTTTATTAATTCTGAAATCATTGGTAAGCCAACAGGGACTGATTTTGGGGTAGTTTTTAAACAATTAGCTGCTGAGCAGCAAGTCCCCAGACACCCGTCACAACTCTATGAAGCCGGAGCGTATGTGATTGTGTTTCTAATTTTACTATACATGTATTGGCGAACAAATAAAGCCAATCAAACCGGTTTCCTATTCGGGTTGTTTTTAGTACTACTTTGGACAGTGCGCTTTTTTGTAGAATTCTTAAAAGAGCCTCAAGGCGATGAATATATAACTCTATTTGGTCTAAACACGGGACAACTTCTGAGTATTCCTCTAATTCTTGTTGGACTGTATTTCATGTTTGTTTTCAAATCTAAACCATCAAAGGCTGTATAATGAAACGTCATTTGTTTAATATTTTAGGAAGTGCATTATTTGGAGTCCTATTGATTTGTAGTGTTTCATGCAAATCAGATTCTAAATCTAATAACACTTCAAAGCCTATTGTTATTTCCTTTACTAAAGAAGGGACACTTTCTTTAATTAAGGGTAATAATGATTCTATTATCAAAACCTTAGATATAGAGATTGCAGATGACGAATACCAAACCCAAACCGGATTAATGTATAGAGACCAAATGGATAAAAAACAAGGTATGCTATTCATATTTCCTGATGAAATCTTACGAAGTTTTTACATGAAAAATACGCGTATCCCATTAGACATTATTTTCATCGACAATAATAATACGATTGTTAGTTTTCAAAAAAACGCTAAGCCTTTTGATGAAACGTCTTTACCTTCTAAAGCTCCTGCTAAATATGTTTTAGAGATTAACGCAGGCTTATCTGAAGAATGGGGTCTTGAAGAAGGGGACCGCATCGAATTTCAAAAACAGTAATTCTAATATTCATAAACAAAAAAGCCGATCACATGTGATCGGCTTTTTTGTTTTATATAGATTTAGAACTATGCTTGTTCCTCATCTTCTTCTTTCACTTTTTTCTTTAATGATTCAGCAGCATCACCTTTTTTCGCAGTATCATACATAATTGGTGTTGCAATGAACATCGAAGAATATGTACCTACAATAACACCAACGATTAATGCAAATAAGAATCCTCTAAGTGAATCTGCACCAAAAGCAAACATTGCTAATAATACGACTAAAGTAGTTAAAGACGTATTTAATGTTCTACTTAGAGTACTGTTTAGAGACGCATTTATTGTTCTTCCAAATGCCCAACTTGTGTGTTCATTTAAGTACTCTCTAATTCTATCGAACACAACCACGGTATCATTCAGCGAGTAACCAAT
The DNA here is from genome assembly GCA_965230605.1 of Winogradskyella sp. Lineage (GTDB taxonomy): Bacteria > Bacteroidota > Bacteroidia > Flavobacteriales > Flavobacteriaceae > CBDDLD01. The sequence goes on from CBDDLD010000004.1 coordinate 2,479,054, forward strand.
TACAGTCAATATCGCTGCAATAAATGCCTGATCTATTTCCATACTAAAAGGCATATATGGCCATGTTAATGAGAAGATTCCAAGTACTAGTAATACATCATGGAACACTGCAGCTACAGCACCAAGTGAGAATTGCCATCTCTTGAATCGGATTAAGATATATAAGAATACAACTACTAATGATCCTAAAATTGCCCATATTGATGATTTCTTAATATCATCTGCAATAGTTGGACTCACCTTACTAGACATCATCTTACCTATATTATTTTCACTAGAATCATCCAAGAATTCGTCATAGGTCATACCATCTGGAAGGTAAGGCTTTAATCCTTCAAAAATCTTAGACTGCACTTCTTCATCAGCATCTGTAGAATTATCTTCAACTTTATACTTCGTAGATATTTTCAATTGGTTAGCGCCTCCAATTGTTTTTACTTCTGCACTTCCTATTATTTCTTCTAAGCTTTTCTTTACTTCTTCAGTACTCACTTCTTGAGCAAATCGAACTTGGTAGGTTCGCCCTCCAACAAAATCAATACCTTGATCTAAACCTGTTGTAAATAATGATCCTAAACTCGCAGCGATTAATAACCCTGAAATCACATAAGCTATCTTACGTTTCTTTAAGAAATTGATATTTACATTCTTAAATAAACCTTTAGTCAATGGTGTTGCAAAATCTAGTTTTCTGCCAGAATTAACGTACCAGTCTACTAATAATCTTGTGATGAAGATCGCCGTAAATAAAGACGTTAATATACCTATAAGTAAAGTCGTTGCGAATCCTTTAATCGGTCCTGTACCAAATACGAAAAGGATTAATGCTGTAAGACCTGTTGTGATATTCGCATCTAAGATTGAAGATAAGGCATTCGCGAAACCGTCTTTTACAGATTCTTTTTGTCCCTTACCTTTGGCCAACTCCTCTCGTATCCTCTCAAAGATAAGTACATTCGCATCTACAGATATACCTATTGTTAATACAATACCTGCAATACCCGGAAGTGTTAATACAGCACCTAAGCCTGCTAATACTCCAAAGATCAATAGAATGTTTAATAATAAGGCAACATCGGCAAATAAACCAGATCTTCCGTAATAGAACACCATCCATATTAATACAAATGCTAATGCTAGCAAGAATGACTTCATACCACTATCAATAGCTTCTTGCCCTAATGAAGGTCCAATCTCATCAGCCTGAACAATCTCTGCAGAGGCAGGTAATTTACCTGCACGTAATACATTAGCCAAATCAATAGCTTCTGTTAAAGAGAATGATCCTGAAATTTGAGAGTTACCTCCGGCAATAGGCCCACTGCTTACACCAGGTGCCGAGTATACTGTACTATCTAGAACAATTGCAATAAAACCTCTTGTATTGTATGCGACCGTAGTCATTTCTTCCCAAATCTTTGAACCTTTGGTATCCATTTGCATACTTACAGCTGGCTTTCTAAACTGATCGTAGTCTTGTCTAGCATCTGTAATTACTGTTCCACTTAATTGAGGTTCTCCAGATCTGTTTCCTTTGATAGCATATAGATCGATAAATTCAGAATCTTTTACTTGTATACCCCATAAGAACACCGCATAACGTTGCTCAACAGGCAATAAGTTTCTGTTGGCATTTAAAGCTTGCATCACTTTATTCTTATCTTTTGCTAAGAAGGTAGCAATGACTGGACCACCGTTCCCTAATGCCTGAATTCCTATCGGGTTAGCATCTTGGACATCTGTAGAGTCACTTTCCTCTAATTGGCCTGTTAAGGCATCAATAGCGCTAGATGTAGTATCCTGATCAACCTCTGCATCAGACTGTTCTTCATTTTCTTTTTCTTCATCTGCATTCGCCTGAACTAAAGCTTGGTTTACTTGTAAAACATAGCTTCCTAAATCTTGAGTTGTGTAGGTTTCCCAGAACTGCAACTGTGCTGTCTTAGTAATGATATCTACAACACGTTTTTTGTCTTTAGCTCCTGGTAGTTCTATTAATATACGTCCAGAATTTCCTAAACGTTGAATGTTAGGTGAGGTTACACCAAAACCATCGATACGATTTCTTAATACTTCAAAAGCAGATTCAATAGATTCATCTACTTTAGTCTGAAGCACACGCTTTACTTCATCATCCGTCATGTTAATCTTAATAACATCACTTAACGAACGGTTAGCAAATATATCTGGCGATGCCAGTTTTGTATCTCCTTTAATTTCATCAAAAGCACTAAAGAAAGACTCTAAATATGATTCTTGAGCATCTTTTTGTAGTTCTGACGCATTATCTAATGCCTGATTAAAAATTGGATCTTTACTCTTGTTAGAAAGCCCTATTAAGATATCTTTTACTGAAATTTCTATAATAGCATTGATCCCACCTTTAAGGTCTAATCCTAAATTCATGGCATTATCTTTCACCTCTTTATAAGTGAAACTCTTAACTCCAAGGTTATACACCTCTTCTTTTCCTATAGAATCTAGGTAACGGATCTCTTCTTCATTAGCCTGCTTTATACTCTCAAATTTACTTCTGGCTACTTCTTGCGCCGTACTTTCTATTTGGTTGGCTTTAAATGTGAATGATAATTGATAAATACTTACCAATCCAAACAACAGTGCAAACAGTTTTACTAGTCCTTTGTTTTGCATTTTTTTATGTTTTGTGTCAAATTTTGATAAACGGGCAAATATATAATTTACCGTATAATTCGACAATTATTTTTTATGTATGATTTTGAGAAATTCGAATGTGTTGGGAATAAAACTGACTCCCCTCCGGGTATATATTTATAAGCTATAAATCAGTTTTAAGAATGTTGTCCCATAGGACTGGGTCCTGCTCTAACTTCTGGAACATAACGCAACGCATCAGCGATTGCAATTCTTATATTTCTATTGAAGTTATAAGCAACTTTGTCGGTATTGTTTTTTTCTTTTAGGCTTAAATTGTTGTGAGGTATATATACATCAGAAATGTAAAACCTTACCGTTGCTGGCTTGAATTCAACAATATACTTACCTCCTAGACCTGATTCAGAATTATTAGAATCTGAAATCTCATAAATATCTAAATTATAGGCAATAGAATTATCTTCCGAGGGCTCAACCGGAAAATCTTTTTGGCTTTTCTTTGAGTTGAAATCAACTTCAAGACCTTCTTCCTCAGAAAGTACTTTTTTAATACTGCTTACATCAGCACTACTGTAGTAAGTAATCTTATAAAGGCCTTCGCTCTCATTTATGGATATATTTTTAGCCCCAGTAGATTGAAGTTGCTCTTTAACTGTAGTGATTATTTCTACCTGAGCATCTTCAGAAGTCTTTTTTACACTAGCAAAATGGAATACAATTTCCTGATTGGGTGCAGTAAATTGTTCCTGATTAGTAATACCTAATACAGTGAGAATTATAACTAAAGCACTAATGTACCATCTCGCCTTCATGCCGCAAATATAAAAAAATAAGGCTGTATTCCTACAGCCTTTTATGATATATAGTCTTTATGGTGTGCTTATTAGAGTTCTAATAAACCATTGGTCTTTTTAACACCTTCAGCACTTTCAGATAAATGTGCTTTTTCCGCATCGCTTAAATCGATCTCAACTATACTCTCAATACCATTTCTTCCTAAGATTACAGGTACTCCTATACATAGATCGTTTAGTCCATACTCACCATCTAGAAGTGTAGAACATGGGAACATTTTCTTCTGATCGCATGCAATGGCTTGAACAAGTCCACTCACTGCAGCTCCTGGTGCATACCATGCAGAAGTTCCTAATAATTTTGTTAATGTAGCTCCACCAACTTTAGTATCTTCTTTGACTTGATTTAGACGTTCATCAGACAAAAACTCAGAAACTTTCACACTATTTCTTGTTGCATGTGCTGTTAGTGGCACCATACCTTTATCGCTATGTCCTCCGATAACCATTCCGTCTACATCACTAATTGGAGCTCCTAGAGCTTCCGCTAATCTGTATTTAAATCGTGCTGAATCTAATGCACCACCCATACCTATAATTCTGTTCTTTGGTAAATCTGTGGTTTGGTGTACTAAATACGTCATGGTATCCATTGGGTTACTAACTACAATGATGATCGTATTCGGTGAATGCTCGATCAAGCTTGAAGATACTGACTTAACAATACCTGCATTAATTCCTATTAATTCTTCACGAGTCATTCCAGGTTTTCTAGGGATTCCTGAAGTGATCACACAAATGTCACTATTAGCAGTTTTAGAGTAATCACTAGTACTACCAACTATTTTGGTATCAAAACCATTTAATGATGCTGTTTGCATAAGGTCCATTGCTTTACCTTCAGCATAACCTTCTTTAATGTCTAACAAAACAACCTCAGAAGCAAAATCTTTGATTGCGATATATTCTGCACAACTTGCACCAACAGCTCCTGCTCCAACTACTGTAACTTTCATGTTTTTATATTTTAAATTTATTTATTGAAGAAATTTTAACGAGTGCAAAACTACGAATAAATATGCTCTAAATGAAGAAGCGCAAGAGTAATTCTTGCGCTTTTAAAATATAATTAACTATTCTCTAAACTTATCTGAAACTAAATGCAATACCTGCAGATAAGGTATTGTATTCTTGTAATGTATAATCTGCAAAGATTTTAAACCATGCAAGGTTAAGTCTTGCGCCTAAGGTTGCTCTAAATCCATCAGCATCAAAGTCTAAATTGATAGGGTCACTAATAGATTCATCAACAGAACCGATCACATTCCCGCCTCCATCTTCTACGTCATAGGTTAAAGTATAATCACCATTCATGTTGGCTTCAGTTTTTCCATTGTTATAACCTAAACTTCCGTAAATAGTAATAACCGGAAAATCTAAGGAAGCTATGGCTTGCACTGTCCAGGTGTTCATTTTAAACTCAGCCTCACCGTTAGACACTGCAACATTATCACCTAGATCCTCATCCTTAATATCATAAGTCACATTCATAGATGTAAATGCCCCTAGTATAGAAATATTAAGTGGTAATTTATCTAGTGGACCAAAGTATTGCATAATATCATGTTGCAGACCAAATCCATACAGGCTAGCCTCCACCTCATCTGCATTAATTTTTGGTATGAATCTAATTTTTAGATCTGTATTAAAAGGTATTCCTATACCTCCTTGGATCATTGGTGTAGGTACTGCTCCTAAGGGTACATCATCACCTATTCCTCCCGGCATTTCAAAACTTGCTACTCTAAATGTACCGTTTCCATTATCTATGGTAATATCAACTGTGGTGTCTGCATCATTCTCACTCATTACTGTAGACAATTGTGTTTCTCCATTAGGTAATGTCGCAAATTGATAATCGCTCTGAACAAAGTCAAATACTAAATCAGAGTCTGGTATAAATGAAGCATTGGCATTAATAGTAATATCAAAACCAAATAGTTTATGTGTTTTGGCAGTAGTGTACCACCCACCGTTCATACTATACATTAGACCATTCATTGCTGGTCTTAGATAGTTCTCAGCTAGAAGACTTGCATCATCTGCAGCTAACAAAATTGTCTCTAGTTCCTGAGCCTTAGACAGTTGCGTAGAAAAGCAAATTAGAACTATTGCGATTACTTTTTTCATAATTTAAAGAGGTTAAGTTTGATGTAAATTTAAAAAATAAAATGGAAAAACTGCATTTTATCGGTATTTTTTACTTTTAAACGATGAAAAAATCAATTTATTTCAAAAAAAATGCCCTCATTTGAGGGCATCTATTCTGTATTATACTAAATGACTAAGCATCTATATTAGCATAAATAGCATTCTTTTCTATGAATTCACGTCTAGGTGGTACTTCATCTCCCATTAACATAGAGAATATACGATCCGCTTCTACTCCATTATCGATCTGTACCAATCGCATGGTTCTAAATTCTGGGTTCATTGTAGTATCCCAAAGTTGTTCGGCATTCATCTCTCCAAGACCTTTATAACGTTGGATCTTAGAACCATCTCCAAACTGAGACACAATATCATCACGTTCTGCATCAGACCATGCGTATTGCTTTTTAGCACCTTTCCTAACTAAATATAAAGGTGGTGTTGCAATATATATATGACCGTTTTCTACCAACTCTTTCATGTATCTAAAGAAGAATGTTAGGATTAATGTAGCAATATGACTACCGTCGATATCGGCATCACACATAATTACAATTTTATGGTAACGCAATTTTGAAAGGTTTAATGCTCTTGGATCTTCTTCTGTGCCAATGGTAACTCCTAAAGCCGTAAAAATATTCTTGATTTCTTCGTTCTCGAATACTTTATGCTGCATTGCTTTTTCTACATTAAGAATCTTACCTCTTAATGGTAGTATTGCTTGAAATGTCCTATCTCTTCCTTGTTTTGCTGTTCCACCTGCAGAATCACCCTCTACTAAAAACACTTCACATTTTGCAGGGTCTTGTTCAGAGCAATCAGATAATTTACCAGGTAATCCGCCAATACTCATTACAGTTTTGCGCTGTACCATTTCTCTAGCTTTCTGAGCAGCATGTCTGGCTTGTGCAGCAAGAATAACCTTTTGAACTATAGTTTTAGCATCATCTGGGTGTTCTTCTAAATAATCCGTTAACATCTCTGATACTGCCTGACTTACTGAAGCCGAAACTTCTCTATTACCAAGCTTAGTTTTGGTTTGCCCTTCAAATTGTGGTTCAGCAACTTTTACAGAAATGATTGCTGTTAAACCTTCTCTAAAATCATCTCCAGAGATATCAAATTTTAACTTATCTAGCATTCCTGAAGAATCTGCATACTTCTTTAATGTATGTGTTAGTCCTCTTCTAAAACCTGATAAATGCGTTCCTCCTTCGTGAGTATTGATATTATTTACATAAGAGTGTAAATTCTCTGCATATGATGTATTGTACACCATAGCAACTTCAACAGGAATACCATTCTTTTCTCCTTCAAAAGCAATAACATCTTTCATTAATGGTTCCCTGTTACCGTCCAAGAATTTTACAAATTCTGTTAGTCCTTCTTCTGAATGAAATGTTTCTCCTTCAAAAGAACCATCTTCTTTTTTATGACGACGATCTACTAAGTGTACAGTAATCCCTTTATTTAAAAAAGCCAATTCACGCATACGGCTTGCCAAAGTATCGTAACTATACTCTAAGGTTTGCGTAAATATTGTAGCATCTGGTTTAAAGGTAACTATAGTACCTGTTTTATCAGAATCTCCAACCGTTTTTACAGGGTATAGTGTTTTACCGCGCTCATACTCTTGCTCCCAAATTTTACCATCTCTATATACAGTAGCTTTTAAGTGCTCAGATAAGGCATTTACACAACTTACACCAACACCATGTAATCCACCGGATACTTTATACGAATCTTTATCGAACTTTCCTCCTGCTCCGATTTTAGTCATCACAACTTCAAGGGCAGAAACGCCTTCTTTTTTATGAAGCCCAACAGGAATACCACGACCGTCATCTTCTGTAGTAATAGAATTATCTTCGTTGATGGTTACTGTGATATTATCACAATGTCCAGCCAACGCTTCATCAATAGAATTATCGACCACCTCATACACTAAATGATGTAATCCTCTTGTACCAACATCTCCAATATACATGGATGGACGCATGCGCACGTGTTCCATGCCTTCTAGGGCTTGAATACTATCTGCTGAATATTGTTTTTTATTTTCTTCGCTCATTATTTTATTGATTGCGTTAATGTCATAAAAAAATGATGCTAAATGCATCATTCTGTCTACAAATATACGACTTTAATAAGCCAATATTAAGCGTTTTAAGACATTTATTACATTTTTATTAACAATTTTAAAAAACGTAAAAGTTGCTTAAAACGCCTCTAAAGTAGTTTAAATTGAATTAAACACTATTTTTTTAATTCAGCCTGAAATGAAAAATAAAAAGACAGCTTAAAACGCTTTATTTGAACTTTTTAATCCTATAATTTGAGATTTTATCCCACTTCCATATGATATAAATCACTATTAAATAGAACAAATTCCAAATTATGATTACAATGATAAATGGCGTCCATGTTTCAAAAGTAGTTGACTCCGGAATAAAGAAAATGCTATCGCCATTATTATATTTTGTTATAAGGTGTTGTGTAGCCCAGTTATTGCCCAGATGTATCCCAATTGGAAAAAACAACGTCTTAGATTTTAATAAGGCAGTCGCAAATAACAAATGTCCTATTGGAATGGTTATCAAAAAGAAAAGGACCATGGCCTTGTTTTGCATTACGCCTCTATCTAAGACATGGATCAACATGAATAGTATTGCGAAAATGATATTGGCTACAGTGATATTACTTACCTCAATTGCTTTTTTAAAGGCATAACCTCTAAATAAAAACTCCTCCACAGCAACAGATGGCAATAACCAATAAAAGCCCCACAAGATAGTGCTATAATTTATATCTGAACTGGTAATTTCGAATGCTTCTCCAGTGTATAATCCTCTCAAATATTTTGCTAACAGAAAGGCTACGGCACCAATCAATAATCCTAAAGGGAGAAAGGATAGATTTCGTATCGATACATTTAATCCTAAATCTTTGAAGGATTTATTATCAATTTTCAATAGAATCCAGGTTGCAATAATTAATAGGACAACCGATGTAAATGGAAAATAACGTCTCAAGAAGGGTGTGTCTATGAATCCTGTCATAAAAAGAGCTGCACCAAAAAAGAGAATTATTAATATAAAGCTATTAAGCGCTGAGTATTTTGTGAATTGAAATTTCATAATATTAGGCATTATTTAATTGAGCTAATAGTTGATTAGCTGAATATTGTTATAGAAAAAATTAAACAGTGATTAAGCCTTAGGCTTTAAAAAGGAAATTGATAATGGATAGTAGCATGTATGAGAACTCAATGCTGACATTGTATTTCTTATACTAAAAACGATTCCAAATAGTAGTACGGTCCCAGTGATGAAATAATTATATCCTGGAATTACAAAAAACAGTAGTAAGGATATTATCAACAATAAATTTAATGTGCTGTGAAAATTAACTACTGCCCGACCATGTACATCATATATTTTATTGTCTTCAGACTTACTAATCCATATGAACAATGGGATAAGAACATTTGCAAATGGTATAAACAATCCAAAAAACGGTGACGCATGTATCATTAATAGCCATTTACGTTTAACCGTTTCTTCTTTTGGGTTATTCAAAGGCATTAAGTCTTCAACTTCAATATCTAAACCCACAGCCAATAATTTTATGGTTTGTAGATGTGGTTGCACGTCTCCTTTTTCTATACGTTGAATGGTACGTACCCCAACTGTAGTTTTATCTGCAAGCTCTTCTTGGGTTAAACCTTTTAGTTTGCGTTGATATAATAAATTCTCTTTAAGTGATTGCTGTTGCATTCTGTATCATTTTTGTTGGTACAAATCTATAGTGCTTTGTTGGTTTTTTTCACGCCACTTAAATGTCACCTAAATGTCATTTGCAGTAAATATAGGGGTTTTGAAGTGTAAAACTGCTACATAAGATCTACTCTTAACTTCTATAAAACAAAAACTAGGCTGGCAAATTACCAACCTAGTTTTTTATATATTATAATTAAAAGTATATCTAATAAGCCTCTTCATGCACTTTAGCAACCGCTCTTCCACTTGGGTCGTTCATGTTCTTAAAAGCTTCATCCCATTCTAGAGCAATTTTAGTACTGCAAGCCACACTTGGTTCTTGTGGTACACTCAATGCTGCAGTATCACTAGGAAAATGCTCCTCAAATATAGTTCTGTAGTAGTACTCTTCTTTATTCTGCGGTGTCTGAATAGGGAATCTAAAATGTGCATTTGCCATCTGTTCGTCTGTAACTTCATTAGCAACGATCTCCTTAAGTGTATCTATCCAACTATAACCTACACCATCACTGAATTGTTCTTTTTGGCGCCATGCTACACTTTCAGGAAGGTATTCTTCAAAAGCTTTTCTGATGACCCATTTCTCCATACGTTCCGGAGTAATCATTTTATCCTTTGGGTTAATACGCATAGCCACATCCATAAACTCTTTATCTAAAAATGGCACACGTCCTTCTATTCCCCATGCTGCTAAGCTTTTATTTGCTCTTAGACAATCATACATATGAAGTTTGCTTAGCTTTCTTACGGTTTCTTCATGAAATTCTTTAGCGTCAGGTGCTTTATGAAAATAGAGGTATCCTCCGAATAGCTCATCAGCGCCTTCGCCGGACAATACCATTTTGATACCCATCGATTTAATAACTCTAGCCATTAGATACATCGGCGTTGAAGCTCTAACAGTTGTAATATCATAGGTTTCTAACTGATAGATAACATCTTTAATAGCATCTAACCCCTCTTGGATGGTAAACTTAATTTCATGATGTACTGTACCAATATGATCTGCAACTTTACGTGCCGCTGCCAAATCTGGAGACCCATCTAAACCTACAGAAAAAGAGTGCAGCTGTGGCCACCAGGCTTTTTCTTTATCATCAGCTTCAATTCGCATTTGTGAATACTTTTTTGCAATGGCTGATGTCACAGAAGAATCTAATCCCCCCGAAAGTAATACTCCATAAGGCACATCTGACATAAGCTGTCTATGTACAGCATCTTCTAAAGCTTGTTGTAACTCTATAATAGACGTATCGTTATCCTTCACGGCATCGTAATCTTCCCAATCGCGTTGGTACCATTTGGTAAGCTTTCCGTCTTTACTGGTCATGTAATGTCCTGGTGGAAATAACTCAATCTTCGTACAAGTACCCTCTAAAGCTTTTAATTCTGAAGCCACATAAAATGTCCCATGCTTGTCCCATCCTATATAGAGTGGAATAATACCCATATGGTCTCTTGCAATAAAGTACTCCTCTTTTTCTACATCATATAAGGCAAAGCCGAAAATTCCATTTAGCTCATCTATAAAATTTTCGCCTTTATCTTTATATAAGGCTAAGATAACTTCGCAATCACTTTCAGTCTGAAAATCGTAAGTATCCTTATATTGGACTCTAAATTTGCGGTGGTTATAAATTTCACCATTGGCTGCCAATACTAGTTTTTTATCTTCACTAAACAAAGGCTGTTTCCCCGATGCCGGATCCACAATAGCTAAACGCTCATGCGCCATAATTGCTTTATCATTACTATATATACCACTCCAATCCGGTCCGCGATGCCTTATTTTTTTAGACATTTCAAGTAATTGAGGTCTTAAAACATCAGTTTTTTGTTTTAAATCAAATGCACATACTATTCCACACATAATTCTCTTTTTAATTTCTATTAATGTGACAAATATGATTCCAAGATTATAATATAAAAACATTAATGATTTAAACAGTTATAAATTAAAACTATAAATATCAATATTAGAATAAATTGAAACTAAATGAAGTTTTATGAAAGCTTTAACTTAAATATTGTAAATCCGTTCATCTTTTATCGACCATAGTTCTATTGAACTATTCTTTTAATCAATAAAAACAAACAATTATGAAGAAAACAACAGTTATTTCAACTATTGCATTCGCATTTATGGTGTTACTTACATTTGATGTTAATGCTCAAAAGTTTGCAGGTCTTGACAAAAGTCCAATGGACATTGCTTACTACAAGACCTCTAGAAATGCCCCTCCCATTGCAAGAGTCATTTATAGCAGACCTCAACTAAAAGGAAGAGATGCTAAAGCACTTACTCAAAAAGATAAGGTATGGCGTACAGGTGCAAATGAATCTACAGAGATCACGTTTTACAACGATGTTACTTTTGGAGGAAAAGCGATTAAAGCCGGTACATACACATTACATACAATAGCTGGAGACAGCGAATGGACCATTATTGTTAATTCTGACCTGCATACTTGGGGGTCATACCAGTATAAAGAAGGTAATGATGTAGCTAGAGTTAAAGCTAAAGTTACTGAAGGAGGAGATAGCCTAGAAGCATTCTCTATTACATTTGGTGACGGTAAAATGATTATGGGATGGGGCAAAATAAGAGTTGCTGTTCCTGTATCAAAGTAATCAAAACTCAATGATATTTAATAAAAAAAGCGCTGGTATTCAGCGCTTTTTTTATTAAGGAATATTCAAGTATTTATGTGTTTGTAGTGACACTTTCCATTTAGGGTTGTTCATCACGTAATCTACAATTAAAGGCATAACTTGATCGCGCTTGCTCCATTCGGGTTGTAGATATAAAATACAGTCTTTATTGACTTTAGCTGCTTGTTCTTCTGCAAATTTGAAGTCGCTTTTATTGTAAATTATGACCTTAAGTTCGTGAGCTTCATTATAGATCTCCTCCTTTGGCAACTTCACTTTTTTCGGCGATAAACATATCCAATCCCACTGACCAGTTAGTTTATATGCTCCTGAAGTTTCTATATGTGTTTGAACGCCTTTTGCTTTTAATTGTGCTGTTAATGGCCCCATATCCCAAGTTAATGGTTCCCCTCCTGTAACCACTATAGTCTTACTATATTTTACAGCATTTTCAACGATAGCTTCAGTTGCTGTAGGCGGGTGTAATTCAGCCAACCAGCTTTCTTTAACATCACACCAATGACACCCCACATCACAGCCTCCAATTCTTACAAAATAAGCTGCTGTACCTTTGTGATAGCCTTCACCTTGAATGGTATAAAACTCTTCCATTAAAGGCAGTAATAAGCCCTTATCTATTAGTTCTTGTCGCTCTCTTCTAGTCATAGACGGCAAAGATAAATATTAAAGCAAGAAAAGCCCTGATTTTGAATTAATTAAATTTTGTAGTATTTTCGCTACGGATTAATTAATAGCTTGAAAAAATTGACATGAAAACTCACTTACCCCTGGTGATGTTAATTGTTATATCCCTAACTAAAACAATTAGCGCACAGGTAGGCATTGGTACAACCAGTCCTGATGCCTCGTCTGCACTACACATTGAGTCAAATGACTCTGGATTGTTAGTCCCAAAACTCACTGACACTGAGAGGGATAACATTACTAATCCTGCAAATGGATTAATGATCTTTAACACAACCCTTAACACGTTTCAATACAATTCGGGTACGCCTGGAACACCTGTATGGGTTAATGTGTCTTATAATGCATCTGTTAAATATTCGAATACAGATGTAGCAACTAATATCAATACTACAGCTTACACAAACATTCCGATCTTTGGTACTCTAGACTGGAATGACAATACAACATTGTACAATGTTTCGGGTAATACTGTTACCATTAATGCTGGCGGGAAATATAGAATTTCTGTTAACATCTCATATGATGTTCCTACTGTCGGCGGAAATTCTGATCAGCGTGTGGCTGTAGAAGCTCAAATAGCTATCAACGGAACCACAACAGGAACTATTGCTGCTACCGGATATGTAAGGCATAATGCCGGACATACTGAAGCTTCACTTCACATTAATGAAGTATTACAACTTGCTAGCGGTGATGTCATAAGTGTACAAACCATTAGAAGTGGAAATTCTGCAGCTGCTAATATGCGTAGCGCAGGAACTTCTAATATATTTATAGAGCGCTTGTAGCTATTTAGATGCTATAACATCAATTTCTATACTTGCATTAGCTGCCAAACCGGCCGCTGCATAGGTAGTCCGCGCTGGTTTCTTTGTAAAATACTGTGTATAAACAGAATTAAACGCTTTAAAATCATTGATATCCTTAAGTATTACTGTGCATTTAACCACGTTATCTAATGATAGGTTATGCTGCTCTAACACTGCTTTTATATTTTCTATAACTTGCTTTGTTTCAGATTTTATGCCTCCTTCAGCCATTTCTCCTGTGGAATGATTCTTACCAATCTGACCCGTAAGAAACAACAGGTTCCCTGCCTCTACGGCATCACTAAATGGCACACTAGCTCTACTAGGCTCATGTGATTTATGGAAAATTATTTCGCTTTTTGAATTGTTACACGACACAAAAACAAGACTTCCGAACAAGCAAAGAAATAAATACAAAGACTTCATAATTTACTATTTTAAACTTGATTAAAATTACACTATTTTTATGCAAATTTCTGAATAATGAATAGAACTGAAACTTTTTTTAAACATATAGAAGAAGGCAATGCATGTAAAGGTGATTATTTGACCTTAGGCGCAGCTATGTTAGATGGTGAAACTATTAAAGATGCTTACGTCAATGTTCCATTAAAAACCATGAACAGGCATGGATTAATAGCTGGTGCTACAGGTACAGGAAAAACAAAAACACTACAGGTCCTTGCTGAAAATCTTTCTGAAAAAGGGATTCCGGTTCTATTAATGGATATTAAAGGAGATCTAAGTGGTTTAGCACAACCGAGTCCTGGGCATCCAAAAATTGATGAACGCCATGAGAAAATTGGATTAGCCTTTGACCCTAAACCTTTTCCCGTTGAGATCTTATCCTTATCAGAACAAGATGGTGTTCGACTTAGAGCAACTATCAGTGAATTTGGACCTGTTCTTATCTCTAGAATATTAGATGTCACTGAAACTCAAGCAGGGATTATATCAGTTATATTTAAATATTGCGATGATAATAAGCTGCCTCTTTTGGATATAAAAGACTTCAAAAAGATCTTACAATTTGCCACGGGAGAGGGTAAAAAAGAATTTGAAGAAGCATATGGTAGAATTTCTACAGCCTCTACTGGTGCTATCCTTAGAAAGCTTGTTGAGTTAGAACAGCAGGGTGGGGATATTTTCTTTGGTGAAAAATCATTTGACCCACAAGACCTACTAAGAGTTAATGATGAAGGCAGGGGTTATATTAACATCATTAGATTAACTGATATTCAGGATAAACCAAAGCTATTTTCAACATTCATGTTGAGTTTATTAGCAGAAATTTATTCTACTTTCCCCGAGCAAGGTGATAGTGGAAGACCAGAATTGGTGATGTTTATTGACGAAGCTCATCTTATATTTAATGAAGCATCTAAAGCACTATTAAACCAGATAGAAAGTATTGTAAAACTTATCAGAAGTAAAGGTGTCGGTCTCTATTTTGTAACACAAAACCCTACCGATGTCCCTGAAGCTGTATTAAGTCAGTTAGGTTTAAAAGTTCAGCATGCCTTAAGAGCATTCACTGCTAAGGATAGAAAAGCGATAAAGCTTACTGCAGAAAATTATCCCGATACCGACTATTATGATACCGCTGAAGTTTTAACGTCTTTAGGTATTGGAGAAGCGCTGGTCTCTGCCTTAAATGAAAAAGGAAAGCCAACACCTCTTGCTGCAACTATGATGAGGGCTCCAATGAGTAGAATGGATGTTTTAACCGGTAAAGAATTAGGAGATCTATTTTCGCAGTCTAAGTTGGTTAGAAAGTATAATGAAGAAATTGATAGAGAAAGTGCTTATGAACTTCTCAATGAAAAAATAAAACAAGCCGAAGCTGAAGAAGCCAAAGAAAAAGCTCGTAAGGAAAAAGAGGCTCTTAAAAAAGCAGAATCTAGAAGTCGTTCAAGTTCATCTAGAAGAAGCACAAGGCAAAACCCTATAGTAAAAGTTCTTAGTAGCCCAACCGTGATTAGAAGTGTTCTGGGTATTCTAACTAAGTTATTAAAGTAATTACACACCCCTAAAACTACGATAATGAAAAAAGTATTACTTATTTTATTCATATGTGCTTGTATAAGTATTAGCTGTGAAAAAGAAATAGACCCGTACCTTATTACACCGAAAAGTGTTGGTCTAGTTACCGACTCGACGCAAGTAAGAGATCTATCAACTATTTTTATCAATGATTCTATTGCAAAATTTATAGAGGACGATGGCTTTACAGGTAGAATTAATGACATTGAAGTTTACAGCAAAGAAGGAGAAAAATTATTAGTGCTTTCGCCAACCGAAGCCAATGACTCCACAGCACTATTTAATACAGCAAGAATATTAGATAAGCGTTATAAAACTGAAAAAAATATATCTATACTTAGCACATTTAAAGATATTAATGATGCCTATCAAATATCGAAAATAGATAATCTGCTAAATTCTGTTGTGGTTACAGTCAATGAAATTAATGCGTCATTTACTATAGATAAGGAAGAATTGCCCATTAATGCGCGATTTGATAACTCTATGTCTATCTCCGCTATACAAATTCCGGATAATGCAAAAATTAAATTCTTTATGATTCACTGGTAATAGGTTCTTGATGGAAAAAAAATATCAAATACAAACTTCACCTTTTATTGTCCCAACTGATGATGGCAAGGTTATTAAAGAGCATTTTGGTGTCGCAAGCAGTCACAGTTCTGATATTAGTATTGCTCATATGATAGCACCGCCCGGCTGGAGTGAGCCTTATCAAACGCCTGAATTTGATGAGTATACATTTATTATAAGTGGTAAAAAGCAATTTAAAATTGATGACGAAACTATTGTACTTGAAGCCGGTCAGTCTATTAAGATTGTTAAACATACAAGGATACAATATTCCAATCCATTTGAGGAACCGTGTCAGTATTTAGCTATATGCTTACCAGCTTTTACCATTGATTCAGTAAATAGAGAAGATGAGTAACACCTCAAATTTGATTATCAAAGCGATTGGTAATAGCCTCAATTTTTACAGTTACCTATCCCCAAAACGCGCTTCTGAAAAAGCCATAGATTTATTTGCGACACCACGCAAGGGACGTTATAATGAGAGTCAATCTGAGTTAATAGCCCCTGCAAAACGGTCTTCAATAAGTCATAAGGGCAAATCTATAGCCGTCTATAATTGGGAAGGTAATGGCAAAACCATATTGTTGTCTCATGGCTGGGAAAGTAATGCGTCTCGCTGGAAGTATCTTATAGATATTCTTAAACCTTTGAATTATAATATTATAGCCATTGATGCGCCAGCTCATGGAAATTCTGAAGGGCATCGTTTTAATGCTGTTATTTATTCGGAGTATATATCTGAAGCTATTAAAACTTATAATCCCGAAATATTAATAGGGCATTCCGTTGGTGGCATGGCGACCATATTTTCTCAGTATAATCACAAGTTCTCATTTATAGAAAAGATTGTTTTATTGGGCGCACCTGCACATTTCACAGGCGTATTTGACAGATATAAAACGATGATGGGATATAATTCAAGAGTCTCTGACGGATTAGATCAAATTGTATTAGAACGTTTTAACCATCCGGTGGATTATTTCTCCACAGCTAAATTCACCGAAGATATCAATACTGAGGGCCTGATTGTACATGATGAAAATGATTTAATCATACCTTATGAAGATGCCCTATTAATTCATGAGCATTATAAAAACTCCAAATTAATTACCACCACCAATTTGGGACATGGTCTAAAAGGTGAAAGTCTTAATGAAAGCCTAATTGATTTTATAAACCAATAAAGATTATCGTAACTTTACTATATGTCTGATAATAGTAAGCGTCTTAATAAGTACTTAAGTGAAGCTGGTTACTGCTCTAGAAGAGAGGCAGACCGCTTAATTGAAGCTGGCAGAGTAACTATAAATGATGAGATTCCTGAAATGGGGACCAAGGTTACAGAAAGTGATATTGTTAAAGTAGATGGCGAATTGGTGGCATCGAGAACGAATTCATTTACCTATCTCGCGTTTAATAAACCTGTAGGTATTGTGTGTACCACAGATACTAGAGTTGAAAAGGACAATATTATTGATTACATTAATTATCCTAAACGGATCTTTCCTATCGGGCGACTAGATAAACCGAGTGAAGGCTTAATCTTATTAACTGACGATGGCGATATTGTCAACAAAATATTACGAGCCAGTAATAATCATGAGAAAGAATACATAGTTACTGTAGACAAACCCATTTCGCAAACCTTTGTAGAAAGAATGTCTAACGGAGTTCCAATTCTAGATACAGTCACAAAAAAATGTGTGGTTCAAAAGATCAACAGAACCACGTTCAAGATCATATTAACACAAGGGCTTAATCGTCAAATACGCCGTATGTGTGAATATTTAGGATATGAAGTCCTTACATTAAAACGCGTTCGAATTATGAATATCGTACTAGATATAGCCGTTGGTAAATATCGTGAGTTAACTACAGAAGAGATGAAGATACTTAACCAGCTCATTAGTACGTCTAAAAAAACATATGAGCCACAACACCATGGTCCTAAAAAAGTTAGAAGACGATGAATCTATTTAAAAGTACTTATGGATTAAGACAGGTGATTATACTTCTAGTAAGTGTTATCCTTATCGCTATATTTTTTGAAACGTTTCAACAGTTATATTATATTAACAGATATAATTTAGCAGAAGGCGTAACATTCATGGATGTGCTTCAAAATCAGGCTTACAGATGGCTCATTTGGCTATTGTTATCTATAGTTATATTTTGGTATGTAAAGCGATATAATTTTAAAGAATCTATTTCATTAGTCTATGTATTACGGTTTGTATCACTAATCATTCTTTTAGTGACACTCAACATCATTATTATTTCTATTAGCCAAATTTTCGTATATGGTGATCACTTTTCTCTTAATGATTTATTTACAGAATACTTACCGTTTTTCACATTTCAAAAAGCACCTGTTTATACCTTAGGCTATATAGCCATTACTATCATTTCGTATCTCTATTTAGCCAATGAAAAACTTCAGGTAGAAGTGCAACAACTTTCAGACTTAAAAGCAACCAACTTAAAACTTTATGAAGAATTGAAACAAAAGAATGATGATAAAAGTTCTATCCTTAAAATTAAGATTGGTAACAAAATAAAAATCATTCCTGTTTCAGAAGTTATGTGGATAGAAGCTGATGACTATTGTGTAAAAGTGCACACCATTCATGATAAATGCTACACCATGAGGAGTAGTCTTAAAGCACTTTCTTTAAAGTTAGACGATAACTTTATGCGTGTTCACAGAAAGGCTATTGCAAATATGAATATGATTAAAGAATTAAGCCTATCTAATTCTCCCAGTTTAGTTTTAAATGACAATACCCATGTACCGATTGCAAAAAGCAATTTAAAGACCGTTAAAGAGTTTTTAGCTGAGCATTAGTATTTCGTTAACTCACTTTACTGCAAATAATTTTCTCTTCCCTGCAAAGCGAATTGCCAGTCGTTCCATTTTATATTGCTTTGAAAGTACAAACAATCAAATTATGAGAAAACTACTTTTATTAGCATTGAGCTTACCGACATTCCTTTTTGCACAATACGATTATGAGCCTTCTAAAAAATACCCTTACGGTCAACCAAACCCAGAAGCTTCAGAGCAAATCAAAGATTTTGCTCCTATGATCGGTAAATGCAATTGTAAATCAACTTCAAGAAATCAAGACGGATCTTGGGCTGAAGCTGTAGATATGGTTTGGACTTTCAAATACATTATGAATGGAAAAGCGGTGCAGGATGAAACCTTAAAGTCTGATGGTGGGCACTCTGGGAGTATTCGTCAGTTTATCTCTGATAGCAGTAGATGGTATGTTCATTACTACTCTTCTAAATTCCCAACTACGACTTTATCAGTATGGGAAGGCAATAAGAAAGATGGAAAAATAAGGCTCTACAGAGATCAAAAAGCGCCCAATGGGATGGAGGGTTATTACAGGCTAACATTTTATGACATGAGTAAAACCGGTTATAAATGGATTGGAGAGTGGGTTGATAAAACGGAGAAGATTACCTACCCAACTTGGAAGATCGAATGTACTAGAAATTAATCTTTAATATCAATTATCATGAAAATCTTCTTCTCGTCGTTATTGGCATTATCTACACTATTTTTCTGTCACAGTCAAACAAAACAAAAGGATTCTATAGTCATTAACCACAATACAATAGATGATATGTCTATAGAACCATACAAGGTGATTTGGTCCCAAGATGTTATTGAGCCTGGTGGTAAAAAACGTAAAGGTATCAATACAATAACAGATAATGTAACTATTGATACAATTCTGGGGAAGCTCCACATCAAAAGGGCTTTAAAATGGGAAGACACAAACAATAACGTTTATATAAAGTCTGATGTATTAGATTATAAAACCTTGAAACCTGTTGCTGTAGATATCAGGTGGAACCCAAATTATATTCAACATT
The DNA here is from genome assembly GCA_965230605.1 of Winogradskyella sp. Taxonomy (GTDB): domain Bacteria; phylum Bacteroidota; class Bacteroidia; order Flavobacteriales; family Flavobacteriaceae; genus CBDDLD01. The sequence goes on from CBDDLD010000004.1 coordinate 2,499,148, forward strand.
CGGATATTAAAAGTAATACTGTAATTAGTACAACTATCCGTAATGCATTTGCAACAAATAAAGTATCAGTTACTCCATTAGACATCATAGGATTAACATGGTCATCTGACGGGTTTCCTTTAGTAGTTACCAAAAACATTCCCATAGGAAAATTCTACATGCAAACGATAAATGGTCTTCCTCATTCACCGAAATTAGGCATCAAGGTTTTTGATTATCAAAAAAATGAGACAATTCAGATAAATACTATCAACTATAAAACTAGAGTCATATCAGATATTTCAGGGGGAAATACAAAAGCTACTTATTGGGTTTCAGACCAGAAGCCTTACATCATAAAAGTGCAGTTTGAACAGCCAGACGGTCAGATAACAACCTGGAAGCTCGATCATATTGAATAAGTATGGATAATTATGTAATTTCGAATAAGAAATTACAGCTATGAATACATTATCTCCATTCCATTTAGCCATTCCAGTAGATGATTTAGAAATGTGCAGACAGTTTTATACTGAAACTTTAAATTTTGAAGAAGGCAGAAGTAGTGATCATTGGGTAGACTACAACTTTTTTGGACATCAACTCGTTATACATTATAAGCCCAAATCTGATGAAGATTCTCATACTAATGCAGTAGATGGTAAGGACGTTCCTGTACCTCATTTTGGAGTGGTCTTACCATGGAATACATTCCAAGAATTTGCTAGTACCCTAGAAAACAAAGGCATAGAATTTGTTATAGAACCTTATATTCGTTTTGAAGGGTTGGTTGGTGAGCAAGCCACCATGTTTTTTAAAGATCCTTCGGGTAACGCCTTAGAGTTTAAAGCCTTTAAGGACATGGATCAACTTTTTGCTAAGTAGTTTTGAAGTTATTTACTTCTGTGTTGCTCTCTTGCCAGTAGCGTATTCTTAAGTAACATGGCAATGGTCATAGGGCCTACACCTCCAGGAACAGGTGTAATAAAACTGGCTTTCTTACTCACATTTTCAAAATCTACATCTCCAGTAATATAGTAGCCCTTAGGTCTGGTTTCGTCTGGCACTCTGGTAATACCAACATCAATTATCACCACATCATCTTTAACCATTTCTGCTTTTAGAAATCCTGGAACTCCTAGAGCCGTAATAATTATATCAGCCTGAGACGTAATTTGAGTAATATTCTTTGTGTGGCTGTGTGTTAAAGTAACTGTAGAATTACCCGGAAACCCCTTACGTCCCATAAGAATACTCATTGGTCTACCTACAATATGAGAACGACCAATGACCACGGTATGCTTTCCTTTGGTTTCAACACCGTAACGATCTAATAATTCTAAGATTCCGAAAGGTGTCGCCGGAATAAAAGTAGACATATCTAAAGCCATCTTTCCAAAATTGGTAGGGTGAAATCCGTCTACATCTTTATCAGGATCAACCGCCATAAGAACTTTCTGTGTGTCTATTTGCGGTGGTAATGGTAACTGAATAATAAAGCCATCAATATCGTCATTATTATTGAGCTCATCGATTTTATCTAATAATTCAATCTCGCTAGTAGTATTAGACATTTTCACTAGAGTAGATTCGAAACCAATACGTTCACAAGCTCTGACTTTACTACCAACATAGGTTAAACTAGCACCATCGTTCCCTACAATAACAGCTGCTAAGTGAGGTACTTTCTCACCCTTAGCTTTCATTTCTTTTACCTGATCTGCAATTTCATCTTTAATATCATTGCTGATCTTTTTTCCGTCTAGTATAGTCATTTGTTGTGTTGATTTATATTAATGAATTAACGCATACCTTTCATCATCTGCATCATACGTTTTCCGCCACCACCTTGCATCATTTTCATCATCTTGCTCATCTGATTAAACTGTTTCAGTAATTGGTTCACTTGCTGAACGGAAGTTCCTGAACCTTTCCCTATTCGCTTTTTACGACTCGCATTTATAATGGATGGATTTGAACGTTCGGCTGGTGTCATAGAATGAATAATAGCTTCAATACCCTTAAATGCATCATCATCTATATCTACATCCTTCATCATTTTGCCTGCTCCAGGTATCATACCAATAAGGTCTTTCATGTTACCCATTTTTTTGATCTGCTGAATTTGTTTCAGAAAATCATCAAATCCAAATTGGTTCTTAGCTATTTTCTTTTGAAGCTTTCTGGCTTCTTCTTCATCAAATTGTTCTTGAGCACGTTCAACTAACGATACTACATCACCCATTCCTAAGATACGATCCGCCATACGAGATGGATAGAAAACATCAATAGCTTCCATCTTCTCTCCTGTACCTATAAACTTGATCGGCTTATTGACTACCGACTTAATAGATAACGCAGCACCACCTCTAGTATCACCATCTAACTTGGTAAGAATAACACCATCAAAATTAAGGACATCATTAAATGCCTTAGCTGTGTTTACAGCATCTTGACCTGTCATAGAATCTACTACGAATAAAGTCTCTTGTGGCTGAATGGCCCCATGAATATTAGATATTTCGGTCATCATAGCTTCATCAACAGCTAAACGACCCGCAGTATCTATAATTACAACATTATGTCCATTAGATTTGGCATGTGTAATACCTGCTTGAGCAATAGCTACGGGATCGTTATTACCTCGATCACTGAATACTTCTACACCGATCTGATCTCCTACAACATGTAACTGATCAATGGCCGCCGGACGGTACACATCACAGGCTACTAATAATGGTTTTTTAGTTTTCTTGTTCTTCAAATAATTTGCCAGCTTACCAGAAAAGGTAGTTTTACCAGAACCTTGTAAACCAGACATTAATATCACACTTGGAGTACCAGATAGATTTATCCCCTCAGCATCACCACCCATAAGCTCGGTAAGTTCATCCTTAACGATCTTAACCATTAATTGCCCTGGTTGTAATGTTGTTAATACATTTTGACCTAAAGCTTTTTCTTTTACTCTATTGGTAAAGTCTTTGGCTATCTTAAAGTTAACGTCCGCATCTAATAGTGCACGTCTTACTTCTTTAAGAGTCTCAGCAACATTAACTTCAGTAATACTCCCATGCCCTTTAAGAACGTGTAACGCCTTATCTAACTTATCACTTAAATTATTAAACATATGTCATCATCTGTTTTGGAAGATGCAAATTTAAGCATTTAACTGTGATTTTTGTAGTCTTGTTATCAATTTATATCAAACAAAAGGGTTGCCACTTACGGCAACCCTCCTAACCAACTTAATACTTAAAAAACTAATTGTTATGCGGTTATGTTATTTACAATCCTTTTCTAAGTTTAAGGTGTCATCATTGCGATGAAATTGTCTATTTATCTATTATCAACTAACTTTTATATTAATCACAGTTACGTTCAAGAACCATAACTTCTTCATTCCCTCTATGCAGTTCTATTCTACCTTCTTCACATTCTACAACCAACCACTCACCGGTAATCGCTTGAATATTTGGCCCGGCTACATTAGAAAACGTAACAATAACACCATCTTCAGATTGTGACGTAGACCAAGAAGCATCAATAGTAACTTCATTATTATAGATCACAACAATACCTGTTTCGGCTTCAAAATCTAAGTTATAGATCATAAAATCATCACTTCCGTTATAGTTCACAATATTCCAAATACATGATATTAAAAATGCATCTACATCTTCTTCTGAACATCCTTCAGTGCCACAATCTTCAACAATAAGACTTAACTCAAAAACTTCGTGATTTCCGTTATCATCTTCAACTCTGACATAAATTGTTTGTGGGTTAACAATGTTTGTATATACCTCTGGTGATGCTATTGGGTTTACACCCGCATCTGCATCAGCAAGCGTTTCGTGATATGTAACTTCTTCTGCAAATGGTGTACAGTTTGCATAAGCTATGGTCAAGTCAAACATCTCTATACCATCGTCATTTTCATCACATTTTGTGATTACAGCATCAAAGCTTGCAAAACATTCAAAAATATTTTCTTCTTCTTCACAGTCTTGCTCTAAAACTAAGTGACCATCACTACCGATATCTATCAACTCTAGGCGATCATCATCACATTCAATAATCTTCCATGCCACTGATAATGCTTGGTATGGCTCTTCCATATCTAATACTAAGTAGGTATAATCTCCTTCTACTTCTAAATTCCATACACCAACTTGAACTTCGTTATTACCGTCCACAATAAATACTTGACCATTAGGTGTAAAGTAGAATTGGTTGTAGTAGTCATTGCCAATTAAGTTAGAAGCAAAGTACCAAGAACACTCTTGTAAATCTTCATTGATTTCTTGAGCAGAACAATTGACATCATCTTCACAGTTCCTGTAAAGCTCAATTTCATCATCTCCTCTAACTAACTCTAATTCTTCAGGATCACAATCAACAATCAACCAAGAGCCTCCTAAGGTTTCTTCAAAAGCAGTTAATTCGCTAAATGTAATTAGGACACCTTCATCAGTTGATGATAATTCCCAGTTTCCTCCTATAGCAGAGGTTGCGTCTCCTTCTAGAATTTCTAGGGTACCATCTTCATTAAATACAATCTCATATTCGAAATCATCGTATTCGTATATCCAACTACATGTTACTAGCTTCTCAGCTATTTCATCTTCATCACACTCTAAGGCTTCATTACCTTCACAGTCTTCTCCGGCTGCTTCAATAGCATTAGCTAATTCTTCATTAGAATTTACCTCTACAGTTTCTCCATTAGCATATTCTAAAGTTACCGGGTAATTTAAGCTTACAATAAGCGCTTCATTTTCATCATCTAAAGTATCTAAAAACTCATATAATTGTTCATCATTCTCAATGACAACTGTGTCTATTAAAACAAATTGTGGGTTAAATACTGAGAAAGAGATTGGGTATTGAAAGTCCACACATTCTATAACATCATCTTCATCATCTATACATTCGTCAATTAATGCTTCTAATTGTTCTAGATTTTCAATAACTAACTCTGTATAGTCGTTAAATATAATTGTAATAGGGAATACAAGTTCTAAAAGGTCTTCGTTTTCTCCTAACTCTTCTAATAGTTCCTCTAATTCCTCTATATCTTCAATATCTTCTATTGTAATAGTAATACCATTCACAATTACAGTAACAGGAAGTTCTACCGTAAAACAGCTAGATTCATCAATAACATTATCTACAGCTCCATTGTTGGCAGTAGTTTGTGTCATTAAGTTAACAAGTGTAGAACTTGGGATTAGCGTTTCTTGTTCATTTGGGGTGTTCGGGTCAATGGCTTCATCTTGACACCCTGTAAACATTAATAGGGCAAAAAAGGTGAATAATAACGTGTAGGTAAGTTTGCTTTTCATGAGTACAATTTTTTTGATTTTGTATTTATATAACAGTTCTGGTTTAAAAATTCCTACTTGACTTTTAGATTTTTTTTCAATCGCGAAAATTCTTTTTCTACAGATCTTAGCTCATTAGAATTCATAGTGTGACGTTTTACTTGCTCTAAAACAATTCTTCTAATCCGTTTCCTTGATGTATCATCTTTTTTATATAATGTTGTTTTTTTCAACATTAATAAGGCATTTTTAGATCGTATATGTCTTGATTGTTTTAAATGAGACAAGGAATCTTCTAAAATGTCTATTTCGCGAACTATTTTACAAGGGTCTACAAATTCCTCAGAAGAATGTTTTACTTGCGATTCTTTACAATTTGAGTACAAATTATAATTGCTATTTTTGCTCATAGTATAAATGGCACTTTTTCTTAGACTGTCTTTATAATAGAAACAGTTTAAAAGGAAAAGTTCCTACCTAACATATACTGAATATGGCTAAACCCCTTTTTGATAATGTTTGTGATGAGCAAGTATTTGCATCATTATTTGAAAAACACTCAAAAGACCTTCATAATTTCTTGTATTATAAGTTCGGTGAGCATTTTAATCCTAGTGATAAAGTACAAGAAGCATTTATAAAGCTATGGGAGAATTGTAGTAAGGTTACTCCTGAAAAAGCCAGATCGTATATTTTTACTATAGCCAATAATCTAAGCTTAAATACAGCTGCACATAGAAAGGTAGTCCTTAAGCATCAACAATTACCCCAAAAAACACATACCAACGAATCGCCTGAATTCATTCTAAGAGAAAAAGAGTATCAACAGAAATTAGAGACAGCCATAGCTAATCTTAGTGAAGCTCAGCGTGTTGCTTTTTTAATGAATAGAGTTGAAGGCAAGCGTTTTAAGGAAATTGCGGAATTATTAAATATTTCAACAAAAGCTGTAGAAAAACGCATTTATGGCGCTTTAAAAAAGTTGAGAGAAGACATAAAAGAATTATAATAGGGTAGGAATTATAGCAACATAATTGTTATATAAGTAAGATATTGTATAATGAAAAGAGAAGAGTTAATAAAAAAATGGTTGGATCACAATCTCAATGAGACTGAGCTTAAGGCTTTTGAGGCTCTTGAAGATTATGATGAGCTTATGCAATTATCTAATGCTGCTACATCCTTTTCAGCCCCAGAATTTAACACAGAGGATACTTTAGCAGAACTTACCAACACCATTAAAATGCGTAAAGCTAGATCTGCAAATTCTTGGATAAAACCTTTATTAAGGATTGCTGCAGTAGTATTAATAGGATTCAGTATATACTACTATACTTCTGGTTTAGATACTAATCATAATACATTAATCGCAGAACATACCCTATTTGAATTACCAGATGCTTCAACTGTAAACTTAAACGCCAAATCTTCCATTACATATAATAAAAGATCTTGGCAAAAGAACAGAGAAGTTGTATTAGAAGGAGAAGCATTTTTTAAAGTTGCTAAAGGATCAAAATTTGATGTTAAAACGGATGCTGGGATCGTTAGTGTACTCGGCACAGAATTCAATGTAAAGCAACGCCCGGGTTACTTTGAAGTAACTTGCTATGAAGGACTCGTTAGCGTTACTCATAATGAAAAAACTATAAAATTAAAGCCAAGTGATATATTCGCTGTCATCGATGGGAAAATAATTACTAATGAAAAAGAAGAATCTATTTTACCTAGCTGGATAAACAACGAAAGTAGTTTTAAAAGCAGGCCCCTTAAAAATGTTGTCAGCGAATTTGAACGCCAGTATAATGTTTCTATATCTACTAATCAGGTAGATATTAAGCAGCTTTTTACAGGAAGTTTCACACATGACGATATGGAATTGGCTTTAAAATCTATTACCTTACCTCTAAATTTGAAGTATAAAAAAACTGGTAATAGTATAGTCCTAAAAAGTGAGTAGTTTAAGAGCAACACTTTTATCAATCCTATGTTACTGCGCAATGTTTATGTTATCTCATGGACAGACCAGTGACAAAATTCCTTTAACTGAAGCCTTAGAACATGTTGAAGCGCATTATGATGTGCGTTTTTCTTATGCCGACAAGAATGTTAAGGATGTACTAGTGTCTCCTATAAACACACAACTCTCGCTTAAAGAAGTTATTGTCATTTTAGAAAAGGAAACCGGTCTTAGATTTAACCAGTTAAATAATAGGTTTATTTCTGTAGAAGAGGTGAATACAAAAGCATCAGGAGGGCAGTTTATAATTCAGAAATTGGATGAAGTTATTGTAGAGAATTATTTAACTAAAGGTATATCTAAGTCTGTAGATGGTGCTATTAATATTACACCTCAAAAGTTTGGAATCTTACCCGGTTTGATTGAACCTGATGTCTTACACACTATCCAAGCATTACCCGGAGTCATAAGTGCAGATGAACGCATTTCAAATATTAATGTAAGAGGAGGAACTAATGATCAGAACCTTATCCTTTTTGAAGGGATGAAGATGTACCAATCCGGTCATTTCTTTGGGTTAATCTCAGCATTCAATCCCTATTTATCAGAAGAAGTAAATGTTTCAAAAAACGGAACAAAAGTAAAGTATGGAGATGGTGTATCGAGTATTATAAGTATCGCCAACTCCGATGAACTCACCGGAAAAGTTAAAGGAGGTGCAGGTACTAACTTAATTAGTATTGATGGGTTTATTGTAGCTCCATTATCTGAGAAAACCGAGTTGCAACTCGCTGCCAGACGCTCCTATACAGATCTCTTTTCTTCCCCCACATATGATGCTTATTTTGAACGTATTTTTAGAGATTCGGAATTCAATATCAATGAAAGGTCTTCTGATGCTATCGCATCCGAAGATGAACGCTTTTATTTTTATGATGTGAATGCCAAATTCTTATATGATATTTCACCAAGCTCTAAACTTAGAGTAAATTTTATCAACATATTTAACACCTTAGATTATAGTCAAGAATTTTTTGACACCAACAACAATCTACAAAATCGTAATAGTCAACTCGATCAAAAGAGCTATGCAGCAAATATTACTTACACAAAAGAATGGAAAAACAACCTGATCGCAAAAGCTCAAATTTACTATTCGGATTATGAAATAGATGCTAATTCTAATAACCTAGCAGTTGACCAAAATCTAAATCAAATTAATGAGGTGCAAGACATCGGTATACGACTAGATGTAGTAAAGCCTCTAGATAAATTTTTGAACCTAAATACCGGATATCAGTTTAATGAAGTAGGTGTTACCAATGAAGAAATAGTAACAAACCCAACGTTCAGAAGTTTATCGAAGCAGATCATAAGAACACACGCTGTTTATGGGGAAGCAGAATTTACATCTAGTTCTAAGAGTACTTATGCTAGAATTGGTTTTAGGGTTAACTATCTCGAAAAATTTGGTGAAGTTTTAAACGAACCTCGTATTGCGGTAAGCCAAAAATTATCTGACAACTTAAGGCTAGAATTTTTGGGAGAGTTTAAAAGTCAATCCATAACTCAAATCGCAGATTTACAACAAGATTTTTTCGGGATTGAAAAAAGACGTTGGCAATTATCAGACAATGAAAGCATTCCTATTCAAAAAAGTCAACAAGCATCGATTGGAATAAACTACAATGACAATGGTTGGTTAGTAAATGTTGAAGCTTATACTAAAAAGATTGATGGCATTACAACTCGGAGTCAGGCATTTCAAAACCAATTCCAATTTGTTGAAGATATAGGTGAATACAATGTGAACGGGTTTGACGTTTTGATTAATAAGCAGTTCCAGAGGTTTAGCAGCTGGTTAAGTTATTCATATGGTAATAACAACTATACTTTTGAAACCATAAATAATGGAGAAGCGTTCCCAAATAATATAGATATAACGCATGCCATTACCTTTGCCAGTACTTATGTCTTAGATGATTTAAAAATTGGTTTTGGAATCAATTGGCACTCGGGTCGTCCATACACAACACCGGCTGAAGCCCAAAACCCCTTTAATGATGTTATTGAGTACAATACGCCTAACAATGAGCGTCTTATCGACTATATGAGAGCAGACATATCTGCTGTTTATAAGTTTAATTTAAGCAGTACTATAAAAGCTGAAGCTGGAGCTTCTATATGGAATATCTTAAATCAGGACAATATTATCAATCGTTTTTATACATTAGACCTGAATAATGAAATTATTCAAGTTAATAATAGAGCACTTGGATTTACCCCAAATTTTAGTTTTAGAATTATTTTTTAAATAAAAATTATGACCACACCCAGCTTAGATCAACTCAGATTTCCTATTGGCGAATTTGAAAAGCCTAATACTATTACTCCGAACCATATTGATGAGTGGATAAATACTATTGAAAATTTCCCTAAGCGCATAAAAGCCATCACAAGTGGTTTGAGTGAAGAAGAATTAAACTACCGTTATAGGCCTGACGGTTGGACCATAAAACAAGTTGTACATCATTGTGCTGATAGTCATATAAATAGCATCATCAGGTTTAAATTAGCATTAACAGAAGACAGTCCTACGATTAGACCCTATTTTGAAGATCGATGGGCAAATCTAGTGGATTATAGTCACGATATACAATTGTCAATTACTATTCTAGAAGGTGTTCATGCTAAATTAGGTATCCTACTTAGACGTTTAAATTCAGAAGAATTGAAGCGGGAGTTTATTCACCCTGAACATGGCAAACGATTTTCTTTAGAAGAAACCATAGGTGTATATGCCTGGCATAGTAATCACCACTACGCCCATATAGAACAGGCCTTGAAACATAAGGGTCAGTTTTAATACATTCACTATCTTTAGAGTATGCAAACAAAGCGAAAAGCCATACTGAGCATTTTTAATATTGCACTTTTATTTAGTCTGATTTCTTTTTCAGGCACGGCTTATTCACATACTACGGAAACATATCATACAGAGCAGGTTATATCAAAAACCAATATAACTTCTGAGTTTCTAGATTATCGTTATGATAGTATATCGTTACAGTTGAGCACTTCCCTTAATGTATTTTTTAAGCCATGCTCTACTACGCTTTTAATTGACACCTCAAAGAAAAGTGAGCGTCATATCAAAATTCAAAACTGTTTGTTTCTAAACATTAAAGGTCAATTCTTTCAAACCAACTTATTACCTGTAATATATACAGGTAGCACGCCATATCTTCAACATTCATAATTATTGATTTCCATAGTCTCTAATGGCTTCTAGAGGCTTTAAACCATTTATTAATCATGCATCATACTTGATGCGTCATTATCTGTTTAAATAATTATGAAACTAAAAAGAGGATTACGCCTCATTGGGCTAATACTTATGATTGCCTTAGCCTGTGTGTTACCAGTACCAATGACCAATTATAAGCGCGATAATCTCCCCAAAGACCTCATAGAGTATGTAGAAGAAAAAGAGGATGAAGACGATGAGGATTCAGAGACAAAAGTACTGTCTTAGCTTACAATTTACATACGCTCCGGCACGCTAATTCCTAAAACACTAAAAGCGTTTTTGATGGTTTGCCCAACTGTATTAGATAATTGTATTCTAAAGGTTCTTTCATTATCATCTTCGGCAACTAAAATGGGAACCTCTTGATAGTAAGAGCTATACTCTTTTGCTAGGCTGTATAAATAGTTTATGATTAATGATGGATTGTATTGTTCTGCAGCATTATTTATAACATCTTCAAAATTCAAAATTAACTTTATCAACTCTATCTCTTTTTTGTGAAGAGAAATATTGATTATCGTTCTATTCCTCCAGTTAAGATTTGCCTTTCTAAGTATTGCTCTTGTACGTACATATATCATCTGTACAAAAGGTCCCGAGTCGCCATTAAAATCTATGGATTCTTTAGGATCAAAAAGTATGCGCTTTTTAGGGTCTACTTTTAATATTTGATATTTTAAAGCTCCTAATCCAATTATTTTGAATATTTCATTCTTTTCATTTTCATTATACCCATCCAATTTACCTTTCTCTTTAGAAATTTCTGCAGCTGTTTTAACCATTTCAGCCACAAGATCATCAGCGTCAACGACAGTACCTTCTCTACTTTTCATCTTTCCATCCGGTAGGTCAACCATCCCATAGCTCAAATGGTGTAGGTTTTCTGCCCAGTCGAATCCTAACTTCTTAAGAATTAAGAATAATACGTTAAAATGATAATCTTGCTCATTACCTACAGTATATACCATACCACCGACATCCGGATAGTCCTTAATACGTTGTATGGCTGTACCAATATCTTGAGTCATATATACCGCAGTCCCATCAGCTCGCAATACAATTTTTTCATCTAGACCATCCTCAGTAAGGTCGCACCATACCGATCCGTCTTCTTTTTTATTAAACACACCTGTTTTAAGACCTTCAGCGATGAATTCTTTTCCTAACAAGTATGTGTTGCTCTCATAATAATAAGCATCAAAATCAACACCAATTGTTTTGTAGGTTTCTTCAAAACCGTCATACACCCATTGATTCATCATTTCCCAAAGACTTACCACATCTTCATCACCAGCTTCCCATTGACGTAACATCTCTTGAGCTTTACCCATTACCTCTGTCCTATCTCTTGCTATCTTGTGTATTTTAGAAACTTCTTCTGATATCTTATTTTCTATATCTATTATAGGTTTAACAATTTTTTCGAACTCAACAATTTTTCTTTTTACTTCTTTTCTTCTCTCATCATCTGTAGCAGCAATAATGACTCTAGAAATTGATTTTATCAAAAGATCATTTTCAATAGCCGTCTCTAATCGCTCAGTGAATTCATCGCCAATCTTTGAAATCAAATTAAAGTTTAACTTATTGAGCTCTTCCTTTTTTCTAATTTCATGGTTTCTGATTATCTCATTACTAGCTTTAATTTTAGTTGCAGAGATAGTAGGGGGGTCGATAATATCATTACGATAATTGTAAAAAATTGGTTCTGCTTGCTCCCTTAACTTCATTTCAAACAGAACATAATAATTCCCCACCAACTTATCGCCTTTAATTCCAGTAGATTCAGGCGTTTCACCATTCCCATAACGTTGCCAAGCCAGCATGCTCTTACAGATATGGATCCCACGGTCATTGATAATCTGAGTTTTATACACTTTTTTACCTGATGCCTTTAAAATTTCAGCTACACTATACCCTAAAAGCACGTTTCTAATATGCCCTAAATGCAAAGGCTTATTGGTGTTTGGTGATGAATATTCTACCATCACCGCTTTATCTGATGTAGTATCAGAAAAACCATAGCTTACATCTCCTTTTATTTCATTAAACAGCTCTAAATAGTATGTATCACTAATCTCAAGGTTTAGAAAACCTTTAACCACATTAAATGCGGTTACCTCCTCAACATGGTCCACCAGATACGCCCCTATTTGTTCTCCAATTGCAACAGGATTTCCTTTGATCACCCTTAGCATAGGAAAAACGACCACTGTAATATCGCCGGCAAACTCTTTTCTAGTAGCTTGAAATTCAACACTAGCTAAATCCACATTGAATATAGAATGTACAGCAGCTTTTACTTTATTTTCTAACAGAGTTTGTAAGGTCATATTGATATCTTGAAAGATTGTTTATTATGATTTCAAAACGCCAGCAAAGATAGGATATTTAGATGATAATTAAACCCTAACCCTATGCGATAATTATAGGATACATTTCTTAAAGCGTAACGATAAGACTTGAGTAGGAAATCTAAATTTAACAATTTCATAACTCTCTGAAAAACAATTATATAGAAGCAAGGTGCATTTCATCGATTAAAGTGTAGTTTTTCTATGTTTTTTACCGTTAATCGATACATCATTTTTTTTGTGAATTTCATCTATCCTTTTATCTAATTTATTGGTAGTAAGTCCTAGAAATTAGCATTTTTAGGCACATTTGGTCATTTTTGATTTGCTATTAATCAATGTCCCAAACGTTAATGAGGCTTAGTAATCGAACATTAACCACGTTGTTATTGTTTTGTGTGAATTTGTTGTCATCCCTCACGGCATTAAAAAACCATCACTACATTGCAATCAACTCTAACACTGTACAGAGATGAAACAGTTAATAACATTAGCTGCTTGTCTCCTTACACTTTTCATGTCTGCACAGAATGAAAAGATAGATAGCCTTACCGTACAATTAGCATATCAAAATCAAGATTCTACAAAGGTTGATACTTCACTATTGCTGATTGAGGAACTCTATAACATCGAAGATTACAAGAAAGCACTTCTGTTCATTAACCAAACGACACAACTCTCTAAAAAATTAAACTACACTAAGGGACTAGCAGAAAGTAACTATTACAAGGCATTGATCTACTCTAGTAGAAACGATTACTACAATGCCATTGATAACTATAACAAATCCAGAAAGTACTATCAACAGATCAGCGATACGCTCGGTATTGCCAAAGTAAGTAATAGCATAGGCCTCATAGAAATTAGGAGAGGGAACTACGTTGTGGGACTCAAAAATTCACTCTCGGCCATTGACATATTTGAGCGGCGAAATTTAAGAGGTGAGCTTAGTAAAGCTTATAATAACTTAGCCGAGGCTTACTACAAAACCGACCAAATTGATAAGGCTCTTGAATTCAATCTTAAAGCACTAAGTGTTAGAGAGCAGCTTAGAGATAGTATGGGTATAAAGCTCTCAACTAAAAATATAGCAATGCTCTATTCGATGCGGAAAGAACATCGAAAGTCTATAGAATATTACGAAAAAGCCCTTGAGTTACTAAATCCTGACACCGACCAGGATTTACGTGGTGAAATACTTCCGAGGATTGGTAGTGAGTATTTAGAATTTAAAGATTACGATAAAGCTGCAGAATACCTTGTTGAAGGTTTACGATATAATCGAAGGCAGGCTAATGAGGAAGGCATTCTTCGTGCATTAAATGCCATTGGTAATCTTAACCTTCAGCAGAACAAAGTTAGGCTTGCAGAAATTCAGCTTGATGAGGCTTACGGAATTGCTCAAAAGATAGATAACAAAACAGAGCTTTTAGAAAATTACAGGTTGCATGTTGCCTTAGATTCAACACGCGGTTTTTACCAGAATGCCTTTTTCTGGCAAAATAAATACTATGATCTAAAAGAAGAGATTCAAAAAATTGAACAACCAAAAATCCCAACTGATATTCCTGAACTGGAATTGGCTTCGGACATTGATAATAGCAACACTGATCTGATAGAGCCAAATCAACCCGTTTCTAAGAATATCTTTAAATCTAATCCGCTTTTAGTGTATAGCCTTATTGCCGGGTTAGCCATTGCATTAACGTTACTCTTAATCAATTTCTTAAGTTCTCGTAATTCCAAATCAGTGATTAATGAACTTAAAGAAAAGAATGAGCAAGAGCGCATAAGAAATGAAGCTATCTTAGAACAAACGCATCATCTTGAAGAAGTGAACCAGGTTAAAGACAAGCTCTTTTCAATTGTGTCTCATGACCTCAAGGATTCTATTTCTTCTATTAAGGCATTTTTAGATCTCTTAAAGGAGGATAGTATTTCTAAAGAAGAATTTAATGATCTAATTCCTGAGCTTAGTGAGAATGCAAATAATGCATCCTCATTATTGTTCAATCTCTTAAACTGGTCGAAGTCACAAATGCAAAACTTAGAACCAAAGCCAGAAATGTTTAACATTCAGGATGTATTTCATACCAAGATGGCGCTGGTTGAACAAAAAGTTGAGGACAAACGTATTGTAATGATTGATGAATCGCAACGTGACTTCATTTATGCCGATAAGAGTATGGTAGAGATCGTTATTCAGAACTTAATCACAAATGCCGTTAAGTTTAGCAGGGTTGGTGATGTAATTACCATTTCTAATCAAGACCACAAGGGTAAAGCCTTAATTTGTGTTGAGGATACCGGTGTTGGAATATCGAGAGAAAATCTGGATAAGCTTTTCAAAACTAACAATACGTTTACTACCATTGGAACTAAAAATGAAAAAGGAACAGGTCTTGGATTGACCATTTGTAAAGACCTTGTTGAATTAAACAATGGTAGAATTTGGGTAGAAAGCACCCAAAATGTAGGTAGTAAGTTTTTTGTAGAGCTCCCTAAAGCTGCTCCGTCGGCATAATTTATTTATATTTAGCCAAAATATAAATTCCATGAAACGTATATTCCTTTTGGCTATAATTACAATTTGTTTTAGTTGTAAGAACGACACTAAAACAACAACTCCCGAAGTAGAAGAAAAGACCGACACCGAATTAGCTGAGCTCTTTAGTATTATGCAAGGTTCCTACAATTCTGAAGTACAGTCTAAAGTAGATTCTTCGTATTATAATATATCATTACATATGTATCCTATATGGGAAGGTAAAGGAAACTTTCTGTATGTAGAACAAGCCTTAAATAGTATGCAAGATCGTCCATACCGTCAGCGTATCTATGAAGTGACACGTCATACCGATAGCACATTTAGTTCTGCCATTTATACGCTACCGGTTGATTCTTTATGGATTGGGAAATGGAAAACACCAAAATCATTTGATTCTATATCTTTAGATGATATCGCTCTTAAAAAAGGATGTGAAGTTATTTTAAAGCGTATAGGACCAAATCACTTTATGGGAGAAACCGGCAAGCAAACTTGTGAGAGCTCACTCAGAGGTGCCTCTTATGCAACTAGCGAAGTAGAAATACTAGAAGATAAAATCTTATCCTGGGATAGAGGGTTTGATACTAACGGAGAACATGTATGGGGTGCTGAAAAAGGAGGTTATATTTTCAACAAACTAGACTAGGCTTTAGGAAGAAAAACTTCAGCCATCATACAGCGAGCGCTACCGCCACCACAAGCTTCAATAATATCTAGAGAACTAGATAATATCTTACAGTGTTTCTCAATAGTTTTAATCTGATGGTCATTTAAACTATCATACGCGGCCTGACTCATTATAATATAAGGTTCATCATTATGACCCTTTATCTGCAGCATATTACCAGCAAAACTATTGACCTGAGCTTCCGTAATGGCAATTACCTCTTTACCGCTACTCTTCAAATGTTTAAGTACATTTTTACGTTCAGACTTGTCATCAATAGCATCTAGACAAATGACTGCAAAAGTTTCTGCAAGACACATCATAACATTGGTGTGGTATATAGATAAACGTTTATCGCCTACCGTCTGATACGCCGTAAATACAACAGGCGTATACTCAAAATCTTCACAAAATTCTATAAATAAGTCTTCATCCGCTCTAGGTGATAATGCACAATATGCTATTTGATTAACACGATCTAACAGTAGGCTTCCTGTACCCTCTAAAAATACACCTTCATCTTCAGCACTCGTATAATCCTGAACATTATTAATGACATATCCTTTAGACTCAAGCGTATCTAAAACATCTTCCCTACGCTCTACACGTCTATTTTCTGCATACATAGGATACCAACCTACAGTTCCATCCTGGTGAAAGGAAATCCAGTTATTTGGAAATATAGAATCAGGAGTGTCATATTCATCTGTATCACTTACAACAATAACATTAACTCCAATCGACCTAAGGCGCTCAACATAAGTATCAAATTCTTGCTGCGCTTTTTCATTAATGGTTTCAGGCAATACATTATCAATGACCTTTTGGTAATAATTATTTACAGCAGTTTGCTCATTCATCCTAAAATTGATAGGACGTATCATTAAAATGGTATTGGTAATTTGTTGCATAGGTTATCTAGAAATGTATTGCGCAAAATTAAAATTTTTAATAATCATCCGCTACCCCTTCTAAATAATATTTTGATTAAGTTTGATATTTAAAATTTATCCTATGAAGCGTCTTATCATTGTACTCGTTCTGTTATCATCTTGTTCTGAATCACCTAAAGATTTTGATTTCACCACACGTTTTGAAAACTCTCAAGGGCTAGAAACTGCAACTTACGAGGAAGCGATATCCTATTATGAGAACTTGGCTGAAGCATATCGTACTATTTCTATTGACTCTATAGGAAATACAGATGCTGGTAAACCGTTACACTTGGTTACTTTTAATACTGAAAGCGAATTTGACTTCAATAAAATTAGAAACGACAAACGTATATTACTTATTAATAATGGCATTCATCCGGGAGAATCGGATGGTATAGATGCAACCATGATGTTATTTAGAGATTTAGCTGAAGGCAAAATTCCGTCACCTGAAAAAACGGTCATAGCTACTATCCCTATTTATAATATTGGCGGAAGCTTAAATAGAAATTCGACAAGCCGTACTAACCAGAATGGTCCTAAAGCCTATGGATTTAGAGGTAATGCTAGAAATTTTGATCTCAATAGAGACTTTATCAAAAGTGATACAAAAAACGCCCAAACATTTGCAGACATATTTCATAGGGTACAACCAGATGTTTTTATAGACAATCATGTTAGTAACGGTGCTGACTATCAATATGTCCTTACACATCTATTTACGCAACATAATAAGCTTGGTGGACCTTTAGGAGACTATCTACATAAGCAAATGATGCCACAACTAGAAGCCAAGTTATCTGAAAAGTACTGGGATATCACACCTTATGTCAATGTATTTAATAGAACTCCAGATCGTGGCTTTTCTCAATTTATGGACTCCCCACGTTATTCGACGGGTTATACTACGCTCTTTAATACCCTAGGTATGATGGTAGAAACACATATGCTAAAGCCCTATAAAGATCGTGTTGAAGGCACATATGAGCTTATGAGAAGTATGATAGATATTATTGAAGCTGACAGTGATGTTATTAAAGAAAAGCGAGCTTCAGCGTTTGATCATTTTAAATCCTCACAAACCTATGCCTTAAATTGGACTATAGATACAACTCAAAGCACAACATTAAAATTTAAAGGTTATGAAGGCGAGATGGTGCTAAGTGAGATCACGGGAGCTCAGCGTTTAAAATATGATAGAGGCAAGCCATTCACAAAAGATGTGACTTACAGTAATTACTATACCCCTACAACTGAGGTCACTATTCCTAAAGCCTATATTATTCCTCAAGGTTGGCATCCAGTTATTGAACGTCTAAAGAGAAACAATGTAGAGCTAAGGGTTTTAGAAAAGGATAGCACTATAACAGTAGAGTCCTACAAAATTAAAACTTACGATACACGTCGTAATGCCTATGAGGGTCACTACTTGCATTATAATACCCAGGTTACAGCATCAGATGAAGCAGTGACATTCAGAGCTGGAGATTATATTATTGAAACTGATCAAAAAGCCATGCGCTATCTTTTGGAGACGTTGGAGCCTCAGGCACCGGATTCATTTTTCAACTGGAACTTCTTTGATACAATTTTGCAGCAAAAAGAAGGTTTTTCACCCTACGTCTGGGAAGATATGGCACAATTGGTATTAAAATCTAATCCTAAGCTGCAGATCGATTATAATCTTAAGAAAAGTTATGATTCCACTTTTGCTCAAAATTGGTATGCACAATTAGATTGGCTTCATAAGAATAGCCCTTTCTATGAGAAGGCGCATATGCAATATCCTGTATATAGAATAAAATAAAATACTAATGGATGATATAGGCATAGCAGGATTTATAATCATTGTTCTTAATGTCCTTTTCTCATACAAAGGGTTCAATAATAGGACATTCTTTGATGGTTATAAATTTCATGTCGATAGTATTTTAATCCGTAAAGATTATAAAAGGCTTATTACTTCTGGTTTTTTACATGCTGACTGGAATCATCTTATTTTTAATATGATCAGCTTATATCTTTTTAGTGGACCTTTAGAAAACAGATTAGGTATTCTATCCTTTGTTCTTATTTATTTAATAAGTCTAATTGGCGGAAATCTTTTAGCCCTATACATTCATAGAAATCATGGGGAATATAGTGCTATTGGGGCTTCAGGAGCAGTCTGTGGAGTTATATTTGCCAGTATTGCACTTTTTCCAGGAATGGGTATAGGGTTCATATTTATTCCGATTTCGATACCTAGCTGGGTTTTTGGTTTACTTTATGTTGGATATTCAATTTATGGTATTAAGTCTCAAAGAGATAATATTGGACATGAGGCTCATCTTGGTGGTGCTTTATTGGGAATGTTATTTGCATTAGCTATTCAGCCTAGTGCTTTTCAAAACAATTATTTTACCATACTTATAATTCTAATTCCGACTTTAACATTTATATACTTTATTATCACTAAGCCTCATATATTACTAATCAATAACTTGTATTATAGTAAGAATAGACCTCATCTGAATTTAGAGCATAAATACAATGAAAATAGAGTCAACCGTCAAAAAGAACTTGACAAACTACTAGATAAAATCAGTAAAAAAGGAATTGAAAGCTTATCGGAAAAGGAAAAACGACGTTTAGAAGAGTTGTCTGGAAATTAAACCAATAACTTAATATTAGCATAGCTGTTTTCTAGTGCTTTTTGGGATGCTTTTTTTCCTAACCAGGCAACTTTGGTTATGCCTTCCTTTTCTTGTGGGTATAAATTGCCTTTAAAATTGGTAGTCATCTCAAACCAATGGGTAATCTTTATCTTATGCTTACCGTTACGTTTAAAAATATGATAGGTGGTCTGAATTGGTTTTTTAATTTTTAAACCTTCAACACCTGTTTCTTCTTCAACCTCACGTACAGCAGTTTCCTCTATAGACTCCTTACCCTCTATTTTGCCTTTAGGCAGGTCCCATTTGTCATTTCTATAAATGAATAATATTTCGCCTTTTTCATTGTATACTTTACCTCCTCCGGCTAAAACATTAGGCAAAAGTTTCAAAAAACGCTCAAGCAATTTCTCTTTACTTTCATCAATGAGATAAACCCCTTTAATCGATGTATTATTTAATAGCTTTATAACTTTTCCAATATTGACAGATTTGAGCAAAAAGTTCTTAAACCCGTCTTCTTTATTGATGGCTGATGTGAGAATAATAGGTTTATCGCCTACAAATATTTTATACATTGCTGACCTGTATTGATCTATGGGTATCGTAAAAATATCATTTTTTTACACATAAGTATTTCAATGAAAAATTAATTTATATAAAAATTATCTACAGTTTAAAATTGATTAATTTTGCAGAATGATTTTTAATAAAGAAACCGCTAAGAAGACTGCCGAGCTTTTACTACAAATTAATGCTATAAAGCTTCAACCCGACAATCCTTTTACGTGGGCGTCAGGATGGAATTCTCCTATCTATTGTGACAATAGAATTGTGTTATCATTTCCTGTGATTAGAAACTACATAAGATCACAGATGGCTAGTCATATTGAAGAGTATTATGGAAAACCAGATGTTATTGCCGGAGTGGCAACCGGAGCTATTGGTATTGGTGCCTTAGTCGCAGAACAATTAGGTTTACCGTTTGTTTATGTGCGACCTGAACCTAAAAAGCATGGTCGTCAAAATCAAATTGAAGGCTATATTGAAAAGGGGCAAAATGTAGTAGTTGTAGAAGATCTAATTAGTACCGGAAAAAGCAGCTTGAATGCCGTTAAAGCCCTTAAAGATGCTGAAGTTAATGTAAAAGGCATGGTAGCTATTTTTTCTTATGGTTTTAGCGTAGCAAATAATAACTTTGAAAATGCAGCCGTAGAATTACACACCTTAAGCAACTATGAGAATTTATTAGAACAAGCTTTAGAAACTAATTATATTACCGAACAACAACAAGACATTTTAGCATTATGGAATGCCAATCCTAGCGAATGGAACGCTAATTGATATATCCTATCAAAAAACTATTTATTACATGAATTTAGAATCGCCAAAAGTAACACTTAATAAATCTGCAGAAGATGCATTTAATTTCTTATCTGATGTTAAAAATTTTGAGAAATTAATGCCTGAAAATATTAGCAAATTTGAAGTTTTAGAAGAAGATAAATTCCTCTTTGCTTTAAAGGGTATGCCAGAAATTATTCTGAAGAAGAAAGAAGCAACACCAAACAGTAAAATAGTTTTAGGTGCCGCCGGTGGTAAACTCGATTTCTCACTTACCGGAACCATTAGTGAAATTGAAGCTGATAAAAGTGATATCCAACTTGCTTTTGAAGGTGATTTCAACCCTATGATGGCCATGATGATTAAGGGTCCTATAAGTAAGTTTATTGAAACGCTGGCAGGCAATATGACTACAGCTTTTTAATTCAGAAGTTGCACCTCTTTAAGGTCATAGGTATTAATAATATTATCTTCTTCCAAGACTACAAGTTTTCCGTCTTCAGTTACCCCTTTAATGTAACCTGTAAACGATTGATGATTAACATCTAAAAATGTAGAAGGTTTTTGCATTCTAAACATCAAAGATTCATATTCTGCCTTAATAGCATCAAAACGTTTTGACTTTAAGGTTTTAAAGTAATTGTCTAGTTGCTTCATGATAGCCTGAAAGACTTCCTCTAAGTCATAAAGTATTCCTGAGATGAGATGCATAGATGAAGCATTAGGAAGTTTCTCAAAATGTTTCTGATTAACATTAAGACCTATACCTATGACACTTCCCAATAATCGGTTATGTTTTATGACATTTTCGATCAAAATTCCAGCTATTTTATTATTGGCTGACAAAATGTCGTTAGGCCATTTGATATGTAATTGAGGAATGTAAAATGTATCTAATGCCTTATAAAGTGCTAATGATGCTGCCATACTAATGTAAAATTGCTGTTCTACTTTAATAAAGGACACATCCTTAAACACACTGAAAGTAAGGTTCTTAGAAGGTTCTGATTGCCATATAGTTCCCATCTGGCCTCTTCCTTTAGTTTGGCGTTTTGTAATAACAACGGTACAATCTTGTAATGCTGTTTCCATACTCAATGCTTTTAGGTAAGCATTAGTAGAATCAATGGCATTAAGTTTGATTATATGCATAGAAACAACTAAGTTTATTTTATGGTTTTCTTATGACTAATACAGTCTGCAAGAACCAAAAAAATAATAACTTTGCATAAATTTAAATCAATTTAATGACGAAAGAAAATAGTAATGCAGACCAATTAATTACTTCCATATTAAGCGGTATTGAAGATGTAAAGGGGAAAGAAATTACAATTTTAGATTTAAGGGATATAGATAATACGGTTTGTGATTACTTCATCATTTGTGAGGGTACTTCTAACACTCAGGTAAACGCTATAGTTAACTCTATCCAAAAAAAAGTCAGTAAAACACAAAAAGATAAACCTTGGCACATAGAAGGAACAGATAATGCCGAGTGGGTACTTATAGACTATGTTAATGTTGTTGTTCATGTTTTTCAAAAGCACATCAGAGAGTATTATGATATAGAGAGCTTATGGGGTGATGCAAAAACAACAGTCATTGAAACTAGTCACTAAACGAAAAAATTAACATGGCAAAAGACAATAAAAATTTAAATAAAAAATCAAAACTAAGCCCATACTGGATTTATGGTATTATTATAGCCATATTTTTGTCTATACAGTTATTCGGTAATGGCGCTTTTCAAAATACTAAAGAGATTAAAACCTCTGAATTTATAAAGTATCTTGAAGAAGGCGATGTAGATGAAGTCATTATTATAAGTAACACAAAAGTGGCAAAAGTATATATTACTGATGCTGCGCTTCAGAAAGAGGCTCATAAAAATGCAAAACCTTCATCGTTTATTCCGTCAACATCAAAATTACCAAACTATACCCTAAAGTTTGGGGATCTACAAAATTTTGAAAACCGAATAAATACCATAATTAATGATAACAATTTGTCTACTACTGTAGACGCAGATATAGAAAACAATGCATGGGGAGATTTCTTAATTTCTTTATTACCATTCATACTAATTATTGGTGTGTGGATTTTCATCATGCGCCGTATGTCTGCTGGTGGTAGTGGTGGTGCTGGTGGTCAGATTTTCAACATAGGAAAATCTAAAGCCAAATTATTTGATGAAAAAACAGATACTAAAACAACATTTAAAGATGTTGCGGGATTAGAAGGTGCTAAAGAAGAGGTGCAAGAAATTGTAGACTTCTTAAAACACCCAGAAAAATATACATCCTTGGGGGGCAAAATACCAAAAGGCGCTTTATTAGTAGGGCCTCCGGGAACAGGTAAAACACTTTTAGCAAAAGCTGTTGCAGGTGAAGCTAAAGTACCTTTTTTCTCTTTATCGGGTTCAGATTTCGTTGAGATGTTTGTTGGTGTAGGAGCTTCTCGTGTAAGAGATTTGTTTAAGCAAGCCAAGGAAAAATCACCTTCAATTATTTTTATTGATGAGATCGATGCCATAGGTAGAGCTCGTGGTAAGAGTAATTTCTCAGGATCTAATGATGAACGTGAGAACACACTTAATCAGTTATTAACAGAAATGGATGGTTTTGGCACTAATACTAATGTGATCGTTTTAGCTGCTACAAACCGTGCCGATGTCTTAGATAAAGCACTTATGCGTGCCGGTCGTTTTGATAGACAAATCTTTGTGGATCTGCCTGACGTAAGAGAGCGTAAAGAAATCTTTGAAGTGCACTTACGCCCACTTAAAAAGGAAAAAACTTTAGATATTGATTTTCTTGCAAAACAAACACCTGGATTCTCAGGTGCCGATATAGCCAATGTATGTAATGAAGCTGCTTTAATAGCTGCAAGACAAGGTAAGAAAGCTGTTGGTAAACAAGATTTCCTTGATGCTGTAGATAGAATTGTTGGAGGTCTAGAAAAGAAGAATAAAATCATAACTCCAGAAGAAAAAAGAGCTGTTGCATTCCATGAAGCCGGTCATGCCACAGTAAGTTGGATGTTAGAGCATGCTGCGCCTTTGGTAAAAGTGACCATAGTTCCTAGAGGTCGTTCTCTTGGTGCCGCTTGGTATTTACCAGAAGAACGCTTAATCGTAAGACCTGAGCAAATGTTAGATGAAATGTGTGCTGCTTTGGGAGGGCGTGCAGCAGAGAAAGTTATCTTCGATAAGATTTCTACAGGTGCATTAAGTGACCTTGAAAAAGTTACGAAACAAGCCAGAGCTATGGTTACAGTTTATGGCTTAAGTGATAAAATAGGTAATTTAACGTATTACGATTCTTCAGGACAGTCAGAGTATGGATTCACAAAACCATACAGTGAGCAAACTGCTGAACTAATTGATAAAGAAATCTCTGATATTGTTGAAGAGCAGTATCAACGTGCTCTGAAAATACTGGAGGAAAATAAAGATAAATTAACAGAATTAGCTGAAGTTTTATTAGATAAAGAGGTGATTTTCAAGGACAACCTAGAAAAGATCTTTGGAGAAAGACCTTTTAGTAAAAGTAAAACCATCTCTGAAGAAGAGGAGTAAAAGCCATTCTTTTCCTCTAAAAATGCAGATTTAACCTAGACAAAGCCGAAGTTTTTTATATATTTGGAAGCATTGTTAAAGTGCAAAGATTAATAGCAGCAATTCAATGAGCTTATTTAGAAAACTCTTTGGACTTAAATCTGAAAAGTCTCAAGACCAGGTACCTAATGAACAGCGCGGCAAATACATGCCCGATATCAAGCTGCCTGCTGATGAGCGTTTCACTATTAATTTTAATGCAAACGGCGGTAAATTTCTTTATTGTGAAAACATGGATGAGATTTATCAAAGTCTAAACAATATCATTGAAGAAAATAAATGGGGCGATAAAAAAGTGCTTCTATATGACGAACGCTTAAAAGAGCTCTTCAATAGCTTCGATCTAAAGCCAACAAAGAAAGTATCTGATAGTTCTTACTTTCTTTCAACTTGCGAATATTTAATTTCTGATGATGGGTCGTTACTTATTTCCTCAAATCAAATTGCTGAAAAGAAATTGAAAGAACTACCGGCTAATTTTATCATTTATGCAACCACAAGTCAATTCGTAGAAAATATAGGAGAAGGACTTAAGGGTATAAAAGAAAAAAATAAAGATAAGATCCCAACTAATATTACTACCATTAAACATTTTAAAACTGCAGATGACAGTGACTTCCTTTCTTACGGAAGCAGCTCAAAAAATCTGTATCTACTGCTATTAGAGGATCTGTAAATGAAAGAACTTGCAATTAGAGCTGTCTCAGGTATTCTTTATGTAACCTTACTTATTTTTTCTCTTTATTGGCAAAATGCCTTATTGGGATTACTATTTGTTTTCGGTGTTATATGTCTAATGGAATTTAGTAAGCTCATTGCCTTAAAAAGTATGGTTCCGTACCTCATCTTTGCAGCACTATATTTTGGATTCTGGTACTGGTGTTTAATACATAATTCTACATCGGGGACAAATGAAGCCATTCAAATACTACAAGTAATTACCATATTTGTAAATCTGCTCCTTATCAAGGATCTGTTTTCTGAAAAGGTAATTCCACTTTTTAACGCTAAACGATTTATCACCACAACGTTCTATCTATCTAGCGGATTCGTTTTTATGTTACTTATTGCCAACTACAACAATACATTTAAACCACTTCTGCTTCTAGGCAGTTTCATATTAGTCTGGGTAAATGACAGTTTCGCATATTTAGTGGGCAAGAACTTTGGTAACCAAAAACTATTTCCAAGAATATCTCCTAAAAAAACTGTTGAAGGGTTTTTAGGCGGGTTATTCTTTGCCTGTGTATCAAGTTACTTTATTGCAGAATATACTGAAACTTTAGACTTTACCAGTTGGCTCATTCTTGCCATTATTGTAAGTGTGTTTGGCACTTTAGGAGATCTTATAGAGTCTAAGTTTAAACGCCAGGCTCAAGTTAAGGATAGCGGTATTATTATGCCTGGTCATGGAGGTCTTCTAGACCGATTAGATAGTATTATTTTTGCAGCACCATTTATTTATTTATTTTTAAGACTACTCAACTATGTTTCATAAAGAAGGTCATAAAATCATATTCATCTCACTAGTAATTGTTGTAGTGTCATTTTTATTGATCGATAATTTTATTTCTTTAGAATGGCTCCGAACAGGTTTAATGATAGTAATATTAGTTCTATTCATACTGATCTTACAATTTTTCAGAAACCCAAAGCGCCACACACATGCCAATAAAAAACACGCTTTATCTCCAGTAGATGGTAAAGTAGTTGTTATTGAAGAAGTCTATGAAAAAGAGGTCCTCAAACAGAATTGTATTCAAGTCTCTGTATTTATGTCTCCTCTGAATGTGCATGTGACACGATATCCAACTTCTGGAAAAGTGACCTATAGTAAATACCATCCGGGTAAGTATTTGGTTGCATGGCATCCTAAAGCAAGTGAAGAAAATGAACGTACTACTGTCGTTGTAGAAAATGAAAGCTTTGGCAGTGTGCTCTACAGACAGATTGCAGGAGCTTTAGCCAAACGTATTGTAAATTATGCTGTTGCCGAGACTGATGTAAATCAAGGTGATGACTCAGGTTTTATAAAATTTGGTTCGAGGGTAGATTTATTTTTACCTTTAAATGCCGATATAAAAGTACAACTCAATCAAAAAGTACGAGGTGGCGAAAGTGTAATTGCAGAAATGGCATGACCTCTGAAGAACTTGAAATAGAATTTAAAGCTGCTGTTGAACGGATCAATGCACATACAGAGCCGTTCCCGGCTGACTTTTTGTTACGATTATATGCCTACTATAAAAAGGCCACCAATGATTACGGCAGGCCTAGTAGTAGAAAACCCATCATAAATGCGTTTAAAACCAACGCATTATTTCAAGTAAAAGATGTTTCTCAGGATGAGGCAAAAAGAATATATATAGATCTAGTCAACAATTACTTTCTGTATAGAAAATAACCTCATATGTTAACGTATTGATAAATTTCAATATAATATTTGTATGTACAAACATTGTTTTTACCTTTGCTTCATAAATGACAAAAAAAGACTCTAAATATTGTAATTGTCTATACCACTCTGCTAATGCTTTCTCTAGAGTGATGACTAAGTTAGCAGAATCATCATTTAAATCTACTGGTTTGGCTCCATCGTATGCGTTCTTACTAATGACAGTAAACGAACAGCCTGGTATGCAGCCAAAGGATATCAGTTGCCAACTACAATTAACGCCCTCTACCGTGACACGGTTAATTGAAAAATTAGAATACCAAGGGTATTTAGAACGCAAATCTGTAGGAAGAGCAACTCAGGTTTTCCCTACCAAAAAGGCAGCAGATTTAAAACCAGAGTTAAAAAAAGGATGGCAAAATTTATACAAGGCCTATTCTAAAGTTTTAGGTATAGATAATTCAAGAACATTAACGAGTCTAATAAATGAAGCTTATCTAGCTTTAGAAGACTAATTTTTTTTTCGACATATTATTTGTATGTACAAACATTATAATTATAAACTTAAATTAAAAGAATCATGAAAAAAGTAGCTTTAATTACAGGAGCGAATAAGGGTCTTGGCTATCAAACTGCAAAAGACCTAGGACAAAAGGGCATTAAAGTATTAATTGGTGCCAGAAATGAAGCGCGCGGTAAGAATGCCGAAGCTCAATTAAAGGAAGCAGGAATAGATGCAGAATTCATAGAATTGGATGTGTCTAAACCAGAAAGTATTACGTCTGCGGTGAAAACCATTGATGAGAAGTATGGGCAATTAGATATTTTAGTGAATAATGCCGGAATAATTCACCCAAATGAAAGTTGGGAACAAAATAGCGTGAATTCACTATCTCAGAACATTTTGAGAGAAACGTTTGAGACAAACTTTTTTGGTTTAGTAGATCTAACACAACAGCTCATTCCATTAATTAGAAAGAGTGATCAAGGAAACATAGTTAATGTTTCTAGTATTCTTGGATCTTTACAAGAAGCAAATAACCCTGCATCCGACTACTACGCTGTAAAACCGTTTTCATATAATGCTTCAAAAGCAGCAGTAAATAGTTACACTATTCATCTAGCAACTGCTTTAAAAGGGGATAATATAAAAGTGAATTCGGCACATCCAGGTTGGGTACAAACAGATTTAGGTACAGAGCATGCGCCTTTAAAAGTTGAAGAAGGTGCTAAGACCATCGTAGATTTGGCTTTAGATACATCTGATTCTACATCTACCTTTGTTCATTTAGGTGAACCTGTTGCATGGTAAAACCATAAGAAAAGAGCCCTCAAACGGGCTCTTTTTAATCTCTTATTAATGGCATTGTTGAACAGCGGAGCAAGCCTTCTTGTTTAGCAATCTCGGCATAAGGCACTTCTTCTACGATAAACCCTTGAGACCTCAGCCATGTATTTAGTCTAGTAAAATTACGCTCAGAAATGATAACATCTTCAGATATAGAGAAAATATTACTGTTCATATTATACATTTCTTCTTTGCTAATTTCAAAAACATTTTCTTTTCCAAAGTAGTCTACTAACCATTCGTATTCGCTCTCCACTAAAAATCCATTTTTATGAAGAATAGCTTTTCCTTTTCCTATGGGTTGAAAACAACAATCTAAATGCAAAGCATTATTCATTGCATCTGTGTTGGACTTCCTTAATTCAAAGGCTTTTACGGTTTTCTCAGGAAACAATTCCTGGATAGCAATCACAGCATCCATATTGGTACGCGCCGTAATATAATCTGGATAATCGTCACCAGAATAGGTCCCAATAAATATGTAATTATTCCAAGGCATCACATCACCGCCTTCTACGTGGCATTCTTCAGGGAGTTCTATGACATGCTCAGAATCTATCTGATCTATAATATATTTGATCGCTTGATACTCCCTATCTCTATCCGGTAAAATATTTGCTTTTATCAGTTTATCTTCAATCACAAAAGCAATGTCTCTGGAAAATATCTGATTATAATCTTTAATAACCTCCGGACGAAAGACTTCAACATCATACTTTTTGAAAACTTCAGCTACAGCAGTCATTTCTTTAACCATATCTGCTTCAACTGGATATGTACCAGCTGCAATATGTTGCCTGCTTTTAGGGTCGTATGCGTCTTCAATTGATGGTACAGGCCCATTACTTTCAGCAGTTCCCAATACGACAGCTCTTAGCCTAGAAGTTTCATCTTTAATGTTTAGCCTCATGAAATAATAGTATATAAAAAAGCCTCATAAAATCTATGAAGCTTTTTTAATATTTAATTATCTGTTTTTTATTGACTTAAATGGCCTGTAAGTTTCTCCTATGTATAATTGTCTAGGGCGGCCAATAGGTTCTTTGCGTAAGCGCATTTCGCGCCATTGAGAAATCCAACCCGGTAAGCGGCCTAATGCAAACATAACCGTAAACATTTCTACAGGAATACCCATAGCTCTGTAGATGATACCTGAATAAAAATCGACATTAGGATAGAGTTTTCTATCTACAAAATACTGATCTTCTAAAGCTTCTTTTTCTAAGCCTTTAGCAATGTCTAATATAGGATCTTCAATACCTAAGTCTCCTAAGACTTCATCTGCAGCAATTTTAATAATTCTAGCTCTTGGGTCAAAATTTTTGTAAACACGATGGCCAAACCCCATTAAACGGAATGGGTCTGATTTATCTTTGGCTTTAGCCATGTATTTTTTAGTGTCTCCTCCATCTTCTCTTATCGCTTCTAGCATTTCTAATACAGCTTGATTAGCACCTCCATGAAGTGGTCCCCAAAGCGCTGAAATTCCTGATGACAATGAAGCAAATAAACCGGCATGGGCCGACCCTACAATACGTACTGTAGATGTAGAACAATTTTGTTCATGGTCTGCATGAAGAATTAAAAGCTTATCTAAAGCATTAATTAAAATATCACTTTGAATATAATCCTCATTAGGTTTCTTAAACATCATTTGTAGTATATTTTCCACATACCCTAATGAATTATCTCCATAGTCTAATGGCAGGCCTTGCTTTTTGCGCATAGTCCAAGCCACTAGCACAGGAAACTTTCCTAAGATTCTTACAATGGCGTTATACATTTCTTCTTCAGAATCTACATTCACAGAAGTAGGGTTAAACGCTGTTAAAGCACTTGTAAGAGACGCTAAGACACCCATTGGATGCGCAGCTTTAGGAAAAGCATCTATAATCTTTTTAACATCATCATCTACAACGGAGTGTGATTTGATATCTGTATGGAATTTTTCAAGCTCTTGCTCTGTTGGAAGTTCACCGAATATCAATAAATAGGCTACTTCTAAAAAGTCTGCTTTATCTGCTAAATCTTCAATAGCATAACCTCTATATCTTAATATTCCTTTCTCCCCATCAAGAAACGTAATGGCACTTTCACAAGATCCTGTATTTTTATACCCCGGATCTATAGTCGTCACGCCTCCAGTAGCTCCTCTAAGAGCCTTAATATCGATTGCAACTTCATTTTCACTCCCGGTTATTATAGGAAACTCGTGTTTTTGTCCATTAATTTCTATTGTAGCTTTATCTGACATAAATCGTAATATATTTTGTGTTTTTGAATTGTCGAATAGAGAATCACGAAATTACAAAATATATAAGGATTTTTAAAGTTTCGCAATAAAGGATTTGTTTATCATTACATTATTAAAATGAATACAAAATATAAAGGTGATTATTAATAATTTAATAATCACCTTTATATTTTACACGCCTTAGCTTGGTTATATTTTAAACGCTTTTTCCTGAGGATAATACGCTATATGACCCAGTTCTTCCTCGATACGCAGCAATTGGTTGTATTTAGCCATACGGTCACTACGAGATGCTGAACCTGTTTTGATTTGTCCTGTGTTAAGAGCTACTGCCAAATCGGCTATAGTATTATCTTCTGTTTCTCCTGAACGGTGAGACATTACTGAAGTATAGCCTGCATTATGGGCCATATTTACAGCAGCAATAGTTTCTGTAAGTGTTCCTATTTGATTCACTTTAATCAGTATAGAATTAGCTATACCATTGTCTATACCTTTTCCTAATCGCTCTACATTGGTTACAAATAAATCATCACCTACTAACTGTACCTTATCACCTACTTTTTCAGTTAGGTACTTCCATCCTTCCCAGTCGTTTTCATCCATTCCATCTTCTATAGATATAATTGGATACTTAGAAACTAGTTCAGCTAAATAATCAGCTTGTTCCTGACTAGTTCTTACTACACCTGAATCACCTTCAAATTTAGAATAGTCATACTTGCCATCGATATAAAACTCTGCAGAAGCACAATCTAATGCGATCATAATATCATCTCCCAGCTTATAACCTGCCTTTTCTACTGCTAAGGCTATAGTGTCTAAAGCATCTTCCGTACCGTCTAAGGTTGGAGCAAAACCACCTTCATCACCAACTGCAGTACTCAAACCTCTGTCGTGTAATACCTTTTTAAGATTATGGAATATTTCGGTACCCATTTGCATAGCATGTGTGAAGTTCTCAGCTTTAACTGGCATTACCATAAATTCCTGGAAAGCAATAGGCGCATCACTATGTGATCCTCCATTAATAATATTCATCATTGGTACCGGTAATGTGTTGGCCGATACACCTCCTACATATCTGTATAATGGTAATCCCATTTCATTTGCTGCAGCTTTAGCAACTGCCAAAGACACACCTAAAATGGCATTGGCTCCTAAATGTCCTTTGTTGGGCGTACCATCGATGTCAATCATTAATTTGTCAATCATGTTTTGTTCAAAAACAGAGACCCCTAATAACTCTTGAGCAATTGTTGTATTAACATTTTCTACAGCTTTAGATACACCTTTACCCATGTAAGCACTTCCACCGTCTCTAAGTTCAACAGCTTCATGTTCTCCTGTAGAAGCTCCGGAAGGTACAGCAGCTCTACCCATAACACCATTCTCTGTTATAACATCTACCTCAACCGTTGGGTTACCACGTGAATCTAGAATTTGACGTGCATGAATGTCAATAATTATACTCATTATATACGTTTTTAGTTAGTAAATTATATTTACAAATTTATGAAAAACCATACCCTAATAACAGTTTAGGAATGATAATTACATTTAATATTCACGAAAATGTTTTCGAAACTAAAAAATGGCAATGAAACTTGATTTTCATTGCCATTCTTCTATTTAGCTTGCTTGATATTTTCTATAAACTGGTCAAATAAATACATTGAATCATGTGGTCCGGGACTGGCCTCTGGATGATATTGTACTGAGAAACAGTTCTTGTCCTTTAGTTTAATCCCAGCTACGGTATCATCATTTAAATGCACATGAGTAATTTCCACATTTGGATTAGCTTCTGTATCCTCTCTACTAATGGCAAATCCATGATTTTGAGATGTGATCTCACCTTTTCCTGTTACTAGGTTCTTTACCGGGTGATTTATCCCACGATGCCCGTTATGCATTTTATACGTGGAAATACCATTGGCCAAAGCAATGACTTGGTGTCCTAAGCAGATACCAAAAAGAGGTAAATCTCTTTCAATAACTTCTTTTGCAACTTGCTGAGCTTCTACTAAAGGTTCTGGGTCTCCTGGTCCATTAGACAGGAAGTAGCCATCCGGATTCCAACTTGCCAAGTCTTCAAAAGATGCATTGTAAGGGTATACCTTTATATAAGCATCACGTTTGGCTAAATTTCTAAGTATATTTTTCTTTATACCTATATCTAATGCAGCAATCTTATAGGTTGCGTTTTCATCACCAAAACAATAAGGTTCTTGGGTAGAGACTCTTGAAGCTAATTCTAATCCGTTCATTGGTGGTACTTCTGCCAATTGTTTTTTAAGACCTTCAATATTGTCTACTTCTGTAGATATAACAGCATTCATTGCGCCATGATCTCTAATGTAGCTTACAAGGGCTCTGGTATCTACATCGGCAATAGCTAACACGTTATGTTTTTCAAAAAACGCTTCTAGAGAGGCGTCTCCGGCTACTCTCGAATATTCGAAACTGAAGTTTCTGCATATCAATCCGGCGATCTTAACCGTATCTGATTCTATTTCGTCTTCTTTAGTACCATAGTTTCCAATATGTGCATTTGTAGTGACCATTAATTGCCCATAATAAGAGGGGTCCGTAAAGATCTCTTGATAACCCGTTGTCCCGGTGTTAAAACAAACTTCTCCAAATGCAGAACCTTCTTTTCCTATGGACTTGCCATAGAAAATGGTACCATCTGCTAATAAAATCAGTGCTTTTTTTCGTTGTGTGTATTTCATGAATTAACCAAGTTGTTTATAAATTCAATCGTGCTTGAATTTTAAGTTTGACAAAATTCCAAAAAAAAAGGATAAACTGAAACAGTTTATCCTTGATATTTATTAATGCTTATTAACATTTATTCTTCTTCGTTAGATGCTTTAGCTTCTGGTGCCGGTGCAGCTGCTGTTGCTTTTCCTTTACCACCTCTTCTACTTCTACGTGTCGTCTTCTTAGCTGGCTTACCTGCATTGTAAAGCTCGTTGTAATCTACAAGCTCTATCATTGCCATATCAGCATTATCTCCTAATCGATTACCTAATTTTATAATACGTGTGTAACCTCCTGGCCGGTCTCCAACTTTTGCCGCTACATCTCTGAATAATTCTGCTACAGCAGCTTTTTGTCTTAATCTTGAAAATACAATTCTTCTATTGTGTGTTGTATCTTCTTTAGACTTAGTAATCATTGGCTCAATAAACTGTTTTAAAGCTTTTGCTTTAGCTACAGTGGTATTAATACGCTTGTGCTCAATTAAAGAGCAAGCCATATTAGCCAACATCGCCTTTCTGTGCGCAGTTTTTCTCCCTAAATGGTTGAATTTTTTTCCGTGTCTCATGACTCTTTTTTTAACATCATCTTGCTACCAAATTCCGACAATATCTTTCGGAAGAGCAAAATATGATGAATTAATCTTTATCTAATTTATATTTACTTAAATCCATTCCGAAATTTAACCCTTTAACGTTCACTAATTCTTCTAGTTCTGTTAATGATTTCTTACCAAAGTTTCTGAACTTCATTAAATCGTTTTTATTGAAAGATACTAAGTCACCTAAAGTATCAACTTCAGCAGCTTTTAAACAGTTAAGTGCACGTACTGAAAGATCCATGTCTACTAGTTTTGTTTTAAGTAGCTGTCTCATGTGAAGTGATTCTTCATCATAAGTTTCAGTTTGAGCAATTTCATCCGCTTCTAATGTGATACGCTCATCTGAGAATAGCATGAAGTGGTGAATTAATATTTTAGCTGCTTCTGTTAAAGCATCTTTAGGGTGTATAGAACCGTCAGTGATGATCTCAAAGATTAATTTTTCGTAATCTGTTTTTTGCTCAACACGGAAGTTTTCTATACTATACTTAACATTCTTAATTGGAGTGTAAATCGAATCTGTAAAGATTGTACCCATTGGCGCAGAAGACTTTTTATTTTCTTCAGCAGGAACATAACCTCTACCTTTTTCGATAGTGATCTCCATGTTAATGTTTACTTTAGGATCTAAGTTACAGATAACTAGATCTGTATTTAAAACTTGGAATCCTGAGATAAACTTCTGAAAATCTCCAGCAGTAATCTGCTCTTGACCAGAAATTGAAATAGTTACAGTTTCGTTATCGATCTCGTCAATTTGACGCTTAAAGTTAACTTGCTTTAAGTTTAAGATCATTTCTGTAACATCTTCCACTACACCAGAAATAGTAGAAAACTCGTGATCCACACCTTCTATTCTAACTGATGTAATTGCAAAACCTTCTAAAGAAGATAGTAATACTCTTCTTAGAGCATTACCTACTGTTAATCCATAACCCGGTTCTAAAGGTCTAAACTCGAATTTACCTTCAAAATCGGTAGAATCGATCATGATTACTTTATCTGGTTTTTGAAAATTTAATATTGCCATGTTTTTTCTTCGTTTTGATTGTTATTTAGTTGCGCGGTTTAAAAGTTTGAAGAGAACCCATAAACCCTTTGGCCAAATACCAATATGATTTAATTTATTATTTAGAATATAATTCAACGATAAATTGCTCGTTGATTTGCTCTGGAATCTGAATTCTAGCCGGAACAGCTACATAACTTCCTTCCATTGTATCATTATTCCATGTAATCCATTCGTAAACTTGACTAGAATTTGCCAAAGAATTTTGGATAGCTTCTAATGACTTTGATTTTTCTCTAACACCAACTACATCTCCTGCTTTTAAGCTGTAAGAAGGAATATTTACTTTTTCCCCGTTAACGGTAATGTGTCTGTGAGATACTAATTGTCTAGCAGCACTTCTTGTAGGAGCAATACCCATTCTGTAAACTACGTTATCTAAACGCGATTCACATAATTGAAGTAAAACTTCACCAGTAATACCTTGTGCAGCTGTTGCTTTTTTAAACATGTTTCGGAACTGACGCTCTAAAATACCATAGGTGTATTTTGCTTTTTGCTTTTCCATTAACTGGATAGCGTATTCCGATTTTTTTCCACGTCTTCTATTGTTTCCGTGTTGACCTGGAGGATAGTTTCTTTTTTCAAAGGCTTTATCATCTCCATAAATAGCTTGACCGAATTTACGAGCTATTTTAGTTTTAGGACCAGTATATCTTGCCATTTTAAAATTTAAATAGAGCTGGTTATCAAATTAAGGTCTTAATCTTATCCTTCAACAACCTTTAATTGCTCTGGTTATACTTATTATAATTATACTCTTCTACGTTTTGGAGGTCTACATCCATTGTGTGGTAATGGTGTTACATCAATGATTTCTGTAACTTCAATTCCAGAGTTATGGATAGATCTGATAGCAGATTCTCTACCGTTACCAGGACCTTTTACATATACTTTTACTTTCTTTAAACCAGCTTCTTTTGCAACTTCTGCAGCATCTTCAGCAGCTAATTGTGCAGCGTAAGGTGTGTTTTTCTTAGATCCTCTAAAGCCCATTTTACCAGCTGAAGACCAAGAGATTACATCACCTTTCTTATTGGTTAAAGAAATAATAATATTATTAAATGATGCAGCGATATGTGCTTCACCAATAGACTCAACTATTACTTTACGTTTTTTAGTACTTGACTTTGCCATACTACTACTTATTATTTAGTTACTTTTTTCTTGTTAGCAACTGTTTTTCTCTTTCCTTTTCTTGTTCTAGAGTTGTTCTTAGTGCGTTGTCCTCTTAATGGAAGACCAGCTCTGTGACGAATACCTCTATAACATCCAATGTCCATTAAACGCTTAATGTTTAATTGAGTTTCTGAACGTAATTCACCTTCGATAGTATAAGTACCAACAGCTTCACGGATCTTACCGATCTCGTCGTCTGTCCAGTCTTGTACTTTAGTGCTTTCGTCTACCTTAGCTGCAGCTAAAATTTCTTTTGCTCTACTTCTACCTATTCCATAGATATAAGTTAAAGAGATAACTCCTCTTTTTTGTTTTGGTATGTCTACACCTGCGATTCTTGCCATAATTACCCTTGTCTTTGTTTGAACCTTGGATTCTTTTTGTTAATTACGTAAAGTCTTCCTTTTCTGCGGACCAGTTTACAGTCTGCACTTCTTTTCTTAACTGATGCTCTTACTTTCATCTGTTTTGATTTTTAAATACTTTATTTAGTACCTATAAGTTATACGAGCCTTAGTTAAATCGTAAGGACTCATTTCTAATTTCACTTTGTCACCTGGTAACAACTTAATGTAATGCATGCGCATTTTACCAGAAATATGAGCAGTCACAATATGACCGTTCTCTAATTCTACACGGAACATCGCATTTGATAATGCTTCAATGATAGTTCCGTCTTGTTCTATTGCTGCTTGTTTTGCCATAATATTATGCTACTGCTTTTCTATTTTTACCAGTCTTCATCAAGCCGTCATAGTGTTTATTTAACAAGTAAGAGTTTACTTGTTGCATGGTATCTATTGCAACTCCAACCATAATTAATAATGAAGTTCCTCCAAAGAATAATGCCCAACCTTGCCCTACGTTCATTAACTTCACAATAAATGCTGGGAACACAGCAACTAATGCTAAAAATATGGAACCTGGTAAGGTAATTTGAGACATTATTTTATCTAAATATTCAGAGGTCTCACCTCCAGGTCTAATTCCAGGAATAAAACCACCACTACGCTTTAAGTCATCTGCCATTTTATTTGTTGGCACTGTTATCGCTGTATAGAAATATGTAAATACTATAATTAGCAATGCAAATACGATATTGTACCACAATCCGAAAATATCGGCAAAATTAGTCTGCATCCATTGGCCAGCAGCAGAGTCTTTTAGTAATGAAGAACCTCCTATTAAACTTGGCACAAACATAATGGCCTGAGCAAATATGATTGGCATTACACCAGAAGCATTTAACTTTAATGGTAAAAACTGTCTTGCGCTTCTTTCATAAGCACCTGAAGCCGTTCTTCTAGCATATTGTACAGGAACTTTTCTCACTGCCATCACTAAGAATACAGAAGCCAAAATAATTAAGAACCATATCACAATCTCAATTAATATCATCATAAAACCTCCATTACCCTCTAAGCGAGTAGCTGCATTTAATAAAAATGACTGAGGTAGAGTTGCTATAATACCCACCATGATTAATAATGAAATACCATTACCAATTCCTTTATCGGTAATCTTTTCACCTAACCACATGGCGAAGATACAGCCTGTTACAAGAATAACCACTGATGAAAAATAGAACAATCCTCCTGTACCTAATAAGAATGCACTTTGAGGAATACCTAATGATGGTAAGCTTGCTAAATAACCAGGAGCTTGTACCAAACAAATTGCGATGGTTAACCAACGTGTAATTTGATTGATCTTTTTACGTCCACTTTCACCTTCTTTTTGAAGCTTTTGTAAATAAGGTATCGCAATACCCATTAACTGTACCACAATAGAAGCTGAGATGTAAGGCATAATTCCTAAGGCAAATACTGAGGCATTAGCAAATGCACCACCAGTAAAGGCATTTAATAATCCTAATATACCACCTTCAGCAGTATCTTGTAATCCACCTAATTGTCCAGCGTCTATTCCCGGTAATACAACTTGAGCACCAAAACGGTATACAAGTAGTAATCCTAAGGTTAGAATAATTCTATCCTTAAGCTCGGTAATTTTCCAGACGTTTTTTAATGTTTCTATTAATTTCATTCGATATAATATAATTCTTATAAAGTTACAGCTTCACCACCAGCAGCCTCAATAGCAGCCTTAGCTGTAGCAGTAAATTTATGAGCAGATACTTTTAATTTAGACTTTAACTCACCTCTTCCTAAGATTTTAACTAGTTCATTCTTTCCAGCTAATCTTAATGCAACAAGTGTATCAAAATCTACAGTATCTTTAATTTTCTTATCGTCTACTAACTGTTGTAGGGTATCTAGGTTTACACCTTGGTATTCTACTCTGTTAATATTCTTAAACCCGTACTTAGGCACACGTCTCTGAAGTGGCATTTGCCCACCTTCAAATCCTAATTTCTTAGAATAACCTGAACGTGACTTTGCCCCTTTATGTCCTCTAGTCGCAGTACCGCCTTTACCAGATCCTTGACCACGACCAACGCGCTTTCCTTTATTTTTTACTGAACCTTCTGCAGGTTTTAAATTACTTAAATCCATTATCTATTAAGTATTTATTTTGTTTCTTCTACAGAAACTAAATGTTCAACTTTTCTAACCATACCAAGGATATTTGGTGTGGCATCATGCTCTACAACCTGACCAATACGCTTTAGGCCTAAAGCTTCTAATGTACGCTTTTGGTTCTTTGTGCGGTTGATTGCACTTTTTATTTTAGTTACTTTAATCTTTGCCATCTTATCCTATAGATTAACCGTTAAAAACTTTCTCTAGAGAGATACCTCTATCTCTAGCTACTGTTCTTGCATCTCTTAATTGTAATAAAGCATCAAATGTTGCTTTTACCACATTATGAGGGTTAGAAGAACCTTGAGACTTAGAAAGTACATCGTGTACACCTACTGCTTCTAATACTGTTCTTACAGCACCACCAGCAATAACTCCGGTACCAGGTGCAGCTGGAATAATGTTTACTCGTGCTCCACCGTATTTCCCTTTTTGCTCATGAGGTAAGGTTCCTTTTATAATTGGTATACGAACTAAGTTCTTCTTAGCATCTTCTACAGCTTTTGCGATAGCAGTTGCTACGTCTTTAGATTTTCCAAGTCCGTGTCCAACCACACCAGCTTCGTCACCTACTACAACAATTGCAGAAAAACCAAATGCTCTACCACCTTTTGTTACTTTAGTTACACGCTGTACACCAACCAAACGGTCTTTTAATTCTAATCCTCCTGGCTTTACTAGCTCTGCGTTTTTATATTTTTGATACATAATGTCTTAAAATTTTAGTCCTGCTTCTCTAGCACCTTCTGCTAATGATTTTACTCGTCCGTGGTATAAATAACCGCCTCTATCAAAAGAGATAGTGTCAACACCAGCTTTAACAGCTTTTTCTGCAACAGCTTTACCAACTAAAGCAGCAATTTCTGTTTTAGTGCCTTTAGCGCTACTAATATCTTTATCTCTAGAAGATGCAGCTGCTATAGTCTTACCAGTTACATCATCTACGATTTGAGCATAAATTTCTTTATTACTTCTAAAAACAGATAAACGTGGTCTGCTTGAAGTACCAGAAACCACTTTGCGGATTCTGTTCTTAATTCTCGATCTTCTTTCGTTCTTTGTCAATGCCATAACTTAACTATTAAGCTGATTTACCTGCTTTTCTTCTAATTTCTTCACCGATAAACTTAATTCCTTTTCCTTTGTAAGGCTCTGGCTTTCTGAAGCTACGGATCTTAGCCGCAACTTGACCAACTAATTGCTTATCGTGAGATGTTAACTTAACGATAGGATTTTTACCTTTTTCTGATATGGTCTCAATCTTTACCTCTGGAGCAATGTCCATAACGATATTATGAGAGAATCCTAAGGCTAAATCTAACTTGTTACCTTGGTTAGATGCTCTATATCCTACACCTACTAATTCTAATTCTTTAGTAAATCCTTTAGAAACACCTTCAACCATATTAGCTATTAATGCTCTGTAAAGACCATGCTTAGCTCTATGTTCTTTTTTATCTGAAGCACGGCTTACTGATAAAGTCGCATCTTCGATTTTTATTTCTACACCTGAAAAATCTTGAGTTAACTCACCTAGTTTACCTTTTACAGTAACTACGTTATCGTTAACTTCTACAGTTACACCTTCAGGAATTGTTATTGGGTTATTACCTATTCTTGACATAATTCTTCCTTTTTAGTAAACGTAACATAATAATTCGCCGCCTACATTTTCTCTTGTAGCTTGTTTCCCTGTCATTAACCCATGAGAGGTAGATACTATTGCAATACCTAATCCGTTAAGAATTCTTGGCATTTCTTTAGCACCGGCATATTTACGTAAACCTGGTTTACTGATTCTTTGTATTTTTCTGATCACTGACTCTTTTGTATCCTTAGTATATTTAAGAGCAATCTTAATTGTACCTTGGGTAGTTGTGTCATCAAATTTGTAACTTAAAATATATCCTTGATCGAATAATATTTTAGTTATCTCTTTCTTAACATTAGATGCTGGAATTTCTACCACTCTATGGTTTGCTTTCACAGCGTTTCTAATTCTCGTTAAGTAATCCGCAATTGGATCTGTATACATAACTCATTGATTTTGCGATTTTGGTTTTCGGGTTGGCACCGAACCTGAAATCTGATTATTCTATAATAATATTACCAACTTGCTTTTTTAACTCCTGGTATTAAGCCTTTGTTAGCCATCTCTCTAAATGTAACACGAGAAATACCAAACTGTCTCATATACCCTTTTGGTCTACCTGTTAGTTTGCAACGATTGTGCATACGAATTGGCGAAGCATTTTTTGGCAACTTTTGTAATGCTTCATAGTCTCCAGCTTCTTTTAAAGCTTTACGCTTAGCAGCATACTTAGCAACCGTTTTTGCTCTTTTTACCTCACGGGCTTTCATTGATTCTTTAGCCATAATTAATTCTTTTTAAAAGGTAAACCTAGTTCTGTTAATAATGATTTTGCTTCTTTATCTGTATCAGCTGTTGTTACAAATGTGATATCCATACCAGAGATTTTATTGATCTTGTCAATATCAATTTCTGGGAAGATGATTTGCTCTACAACACCTAAGTTATAATTTCCTCTACCATCAAATCCTGTCGCTTTGATACCCCCGAAGTCTCTTACTCGTGGTAACGCTGAAGTGATTAAACGGTCTAAGAACTCATACATGTACTCTCCTCTTAAAGTCACTTTAGCTCCAATTGGCATACCTTTACGTAACTTAAAAGATGCAACGTCTTTCTTAGATAAAGTAGCAACTGCTTTCTGACCAGAAATTTTCGTTAACTCTTCAACAGCATGATCTATCAGTTTCTTATCAGCAACAGCAGCACCAACACCTTTAGATATTACTATCTTAGTAAGCTTAGGCACTTGCATTACATTTTTGTATCCAAATTCTTCTGTAAGAGCAGACACTACGCGGTCTTTATACTCTTGTTTTAATCTTGAAACGTAAGCCATAACTAAATTACTTCATTAGATTTTTTAGAAAATCTTTCTTTTTTATCACCATTCATTCTGTAACCTACTCTTGTAGTTTCTCCTTTACCTGTTAATAGAGATAAATTAGAAATATGAATGGATGCTTCTTTCTCTACAATGCCTCCTTGTGGATTTTGTGCACTTGGTTTCATATGTTTCTTAACCATATTCACACCTTCTACAATGGCTTTGTTTTTATCTATTAATACTTTTAGTACTTTACCTTCTGATCCTTTGTGATCTCCAGCTATTACTTTTACAGTATCTCCTGATTTTATTTTAAGCTTTGTCATCTTAATAATGTATTAAAGCACTTCTGGTGCTAATGATACAATTTTCATGAATTGTTTATCACGAAGTTCTCTAGCTACCGGTCCAAATACACGTGTACCTCTCATTTCACCCGTTGGGTTTAAAAGGACACAAGCATTGTCATCGAATCTAATATAAGATCCGTCAGGACGTCTAACTTCTTTTACTGTACGTACAACAACAGCTGTTGAAACTGCTCCTTTTTTAATGTTTCCGTTTGGTGCAGCATCCTTTACAGAAACTACAATTTTATCTCCAACAGAAGCATACCTTCTTTTTGTACCTCCTAGAACACGAATGGTTAATACCTCTTTCGCTCCAGTGTTATCAGCTACTTTTAATCTTGATTCTTGTTGTACCATAATTACTTCGCTCTTTCAATTATTTCTACTAATCTCCAGCACTTAGACTTACTTAAAGGTCTTGTTTCCATGATCCTTACTGTATCGCCTTCGTTACAGTCGTTTTGTTCATCGTGCGCAACATATTTCTTTGTTTTTAACACGAACTTACCATACATAGGGTGCTTTACTTTCTTAACTTCAGAAACCACAATAGATTTCTGCATCTTGTTACTAGTAACTACTCCTATACGTTCTTTTCTTAAATTTCTTTTTTCCATCTTTCAGCAGAATACAGTTATTGTGAATCTCTATTAGTTAATTCTGTTGCCAATCTAGCTACGTCACGTCTAATGTGTCTAAGCTGTATTGGGTTTTCTAAAGGAGATATTGCATGAGCCATTTTAAGGTCTGCATAACTCTTTTTAGTTTCACTAAGCTTTTCTTGTAACTCAGCTGTAGATAGCTGTTTAATTTCTGATTGCTTCATAATATTCTTTTATTAAGCTTCGTAATCTCTAGCTATTATAAACTTAGTTTTTACCGGAAGTTTTTGTGCTGCTAAACGTAATGCTTCTTTAGCTACGTCTAATGGCACACCACTTACTTCAAATAAAATACGACCTGGCTTCACTACTGCTGCCCAGTATTCAACGGCACCTTTACCCTTACCCATACGTACCTCTAATGGTTTCTTAGTAATAGGCTTGTCTGGGAAAATCTTGATCCATAATGAACCCTCTCTCTTCATATAACGAGTTGCAGCGATACGCGCGGCTTCTATTTGACGCGCAGTGATAAAATTAGAGTCTAATGATTTGATCCCGAAAGTACCATTTGATAATAAATGACCTCTTCCAGAGTTTCCTTTCATACGCCCTTTTTGCTGCTTACGAAATTTTGTTCTTTTAGGCTGTAACATTTTTCTTCTTTACTTTAAAAAATTACTTTCTACGACGTGATTGGTTACCTCTTTTGTTTCCGCCACGTCCACCTTTTCCTTGTTTCTTAGAAAGACCAACTAATGGTGATAATTCTCTCTTACCATATACCTCGCCTTTCATGATCCACACTTTTACACCTAATCTACCATACGTTGTATGTGCTTCTACTAAAGCATAATCGATATCGGCTCTAAATGTAGATAAAGGAATACGTCCTTCTTTGTAGTGTTCTGAACGTGCCATTTCAGCACCGTTTAAACGACCACTAATTTGAACTTTAATTCCTTCAGCATTCATACGCATAGCTGCAGCAATAGCCATTTTAATTGCACGTCTGTATGAAATTCTACTTTCAATTTGACGAGCGATACTCGCAGCAACTAGATGCGCATCTAGTTCAGGTCTCTTAATTTCAAAGATGTTCAACTGAACCTCTTTACCAGTAATTTTCTTAAGCTCTTCTTTTAACTTGTCTACCTCTTGACCACCTTTACCGATAATAATACCAGGTCTAGCAGTAGTGATAGTAACGGTTACAAGTTTAAGCGTACGCTCAATAATCACTCTAGACACACTTGCTTTTGATAAACGAGCGTGAACATATTTTCTAATCTTATCGTCTTCGGCAAGCTTATCTCCATAATCATTACCGCCATACCAGTTAGATTCCCATCCTCTGATAATACCTAAACGATTTCCGATTGGATTTGTCTTTTGTCCCATACTTCTATCTTAGCTTTGTGTGTTATTTAATGAATCTACCACAACTGTTACGTGGTTAGATCTTTTTCTAATTCTATGTGCTCTACCTTGAGGTGCTGGACGTAAACGCTTAAGCATTGAACCTCCATCTACTCTAATTTCTTTTACAAATAAATTAGCTTCCTCAATGTCAGCATCTTCGTTTTTAGCTTGCCAATTTGCAATTGCAGATAATAACAATTTCTCTAAACGACGAGATGCTTCTTTTTGACTAAATCTAAGAATCTGAAGAGCTTTTTCAGCCTTTTCGCCTCTTACTAAATCCGCTACTAAACGCATCTTTCTTGGCGACGTAGGACAGTTATTAAGCTTTGCAAAAGCAACTTGCTTCTTCTCAGCTTTTATAGCTTCTGCCATTTGTTTTTTACGACTTCCCATAGCGCTTCTTATTTTTTACCTTTATTCTTAGCACCAGCATGACCTCTAAATGATCTTGTTGGTGAAAATTCTCCTAACTTATGACCTACCATGTTCTCAGTAATATATACTGGAACAAATTGACGACCATTATGAACAGCTATTGTTTGTCCAACAAAATCTGGAGAGATCATTGATGCTCTAGACCATGTTTTAATAACTGTCTTCTTATTTGAAGCTACATTTTCTGCAACTTTCTTTTCTAATTTATAATGGATATAAGGTCCTTTCTTTAATGAACGTGCCATACTATCTTAATTATTTCTTTCTACGTTCTACAATATACTTGTTACTTGCCTTGGTCTTAGAACGTGTTCTATAACCTTTAGCAGGTATACCTTTTCTAGATCTTGGAT
This sequence comes from Winogradskyella sp., assembly GCA_965230605.1. GTDB lineage: Bacteria > Bacteroidota > Bacteroidia > Flavobacteriales > Flavobacteriaceae > CBDDLD01. Next base: position 2,544,080 of record CBDDLD010000004.1, read on the forward strand.
GACCACCAGAAGATTTTCCTTCACCACCACCCATTGGATGATCGACAGGGTTCATTACTACTGGTCTAGTACGCGGACGTCTACCTAACCATCTGCTACGACCTGCTTTACCAGATACGATTAACTGATGATCTGAGTTAGATACCACTCCTATTGTAGCCATACAATCAGCTAAGATCATTCTTGTTTCACCAGAAGGTAATTTTACCGTAGCAAACTTACCATCTCTCGCCATTAATTGAGCAAAAGCACCAGCACTACGAGCCATAACAGCTCCTTGTCCCGGACGTAACTCTATACAAGAAATAATGGTCCCTAAAGGGATTTGACCTAATGGCATAGCATTTCCAATTTCTGGAGCTATTCCTTTTTCACCAGAAACAACGTTTTGCCCAACTTGTAAACCATTTTGAGCAATGATGTATCGCTTTTCACCATCTTGATAGTTTAGTAAAGCGATAAATGCTGTTCTGTTCGGATCATACTCTATAGACTTAACTTCAGCAGGAATACCCGCTTTGTTTCTTTTGAAGTCTATGATACGATACTTCTTCTTATGACCACCACCTATGTAGCGCATGGTCATTTTTCCTTGACTGTTTCTACCACCAGATCTTTTTTTCGGAACAAGTAAACTCTTTTCCGGCTTATCAGTAGTAATGGCGTCAAATCCATTGACTACTCTAAATCGCTGAGCTGATGTGATCGGTTTTAACTTTTTTACTGACATTAGTGTCTAATTACATGTTAGCGTATAAATCTATAGTCTCACCTTCCGCCAGTTGTACAATTGCTTTTTTAGTAGCATTTGTTTTACCATGTTGAATACCCGTTTTTGTATAACGTGTTCTTCTATCTGGACGGACATTTATAGTGCGAACTTTTTCAACAGAAACACCATAAGCAGCTTCAACTGCTTTTTTGATTTCTACCTTGTTCGCCTTTGTATTCACCTGGAAGCTATAGCAATTGTTTAATTCACTATCTGCTGTAGCTTTCTCTGTGATGATAGGTTTTATTAAGATACTCATCGTTGTTCTATTTACTTAAATTCGATTCAATTCCTTCTAAAGCACTTTCTAAAAGAACAACTTTGTTAGCGTTCATTATTTTGTAAGTGCTTAATTCTGAGTTAGTTACAACTTCAGAACCTTTCAAATTGCGCGACGACAAATATACGTTATTATTTGACGCACCCAACACAAATAGAGATTTTTTGTTTTCTATCTCTAATGCTTTCAAAACATCAATGAAATTTTTAGTCTTTGGCGTATCGAAATTAAAGTCTTCTAATACTACAATTGACTTCTCATTTGCTTTGATGCTTAATGCTGATTTACGAGCTAGTCGCTTTACGTTTTTATTTAATTTAAAACCGTAATTTCTAGGTCTAGGACCAAACATACGACCACCACCTTTAAATACACCAGACTTAATACTTCCTGCTCTTGCAGTACCAGTACCTTTTTGTTTCTTTATCTTACGTGTACTTCCAGTAATTTCTCCTCTTTCTTTTGCCTTATGCGTTCCTTGTCTTTGGTTTGCTAAATATTGTTTAACATCCAAGTAAACAGCATGGTTATTAGGCTCAATAGCGAACACTTCTTTAGAAAGCTCAGCTTTTCTACCAGTGTCTTTTCCGTTTATATCTAAAACTGCTACCTTCATTACTTCTCAATAATTACATAAGAGTTTTTGTGACCAGGAACACATCCTTTTACAACAAGAAGGTTCTTTTCAGGAACTACTTTATAAACTCTTAAATTTTGAACTTTTACTTTCTCACCACCCATTCTACCTGCCATACGCATTCCTTTGAATACTCTAGCCGGATAAGATGCAGCACCAATAGATCCTGGAGCTCTTAAGCGGTTGTGTTGACCGTGAGTTGCTTGTCCAACTCCAGCAAAACCGTGACGCTTTACTACACCTTGAAATCCTTTACCTTTAGAAGTTCCTGAAACATCCACAAACTCTCCTTCGATAAAATGTTCTACAGTGATTGCATCACCTAATTTGTACTCCTCCTCAAAACCTTTGAACTCAACGACCTTACGCTTTACAGAAGTACCTGCTTTTTTAGCATGACCCGTTTGGGCCTTTGTAGCACTTTTTTCTGTCGCGTCATCGAAACCTAGTTGAATAGCATTGTATCCATCTACTTCTTCGGTTCTGACTTGGGTAACGATACATGGACCTGCTTCTATAACTGTACATGGAATGTTCTTTCCATTTTCGTCATAAATGCTGGTCATACCGATTTTTTTTCCAATTAACCCAGACATAATTTTTGTTATTTATTAATTACTTATTTAAAAAAATTCAGGGTAAAATACCATTCACCCTGAATTGTATTTTTACCGTTTTTCCTTTGCACGCAGCTCCGGACATGTTACTCCTGAGTTTCCCCAGATTTAGTTCATCACACTTTAATTTCTACTTCTACTCCACTAGGTAATTCTAGCTTCATTAAAGCGTCAATAGTTTTTGAAGAAGAACTATAGATATCTAATAGTCTCTTGTAAGAGCTTAATTGAAATTGCTCTCTACTCTTCTTATTTACGTGTGGTGAACGTAACACAGTGAAAATCTTTTTGTGTGTTGGTAATGGAATTGGTCCAGTTACAACAGCACCAGTACTTTTTACTGTCTTTACAATCTTATCAGCAGACTTGTCTACTAAATTGTGATCGTATGATTTTAATTTTATTCTGATTTTTTGACTCATTTTCTTAAAATTTAGGCTTCAACTCCTTTTGCTGCTTTAATTACCTCTTCAGAAATATTTGAAGGTGTCTCAGCATAGTGAGAAAATTCCATTGTTGATGTTGCTCTACCTGATGATAATGTACGTAATGATGTTACATAACCGAACATTTCAGATAAAGGTACATTAGCTTTAACAACCTTAGAACCTGCTCTGTCACTCATGTCATTTACCTGACCACGACGACGGTTAAGGTCTCCAACAATATCTCCCATGTTTTCTTCAGGAGTTAACACTTCTAATTTCATGATTGGCTCCATGATTACAGCTTTTGCAGCTTTTGCAGCAGCTTTAAATCCTAACTTAGCAGCCAATTCGAATGATAATTGATCAGAATCCACATCGTGGTAAGACCCATCTGTTAAAGTCACTTTCATAGCATCTACTTCATAACCTGCTAAAGGTCCGTTTTGCATTGCCATTTTAAATCCTTTTTCAACAGAAGGAATAAATTCTTTTGGTACGTTACCACCTTTAATTTCTGAAACAAACTCAAGTCCTTGCTTACCTTCTTCGGCAGGCTCAATAGTAAATACAATATCTGCGAATTTACCACGTCCACCAGATTGCTTCTTGTAAACTTCTCTGTGTTGTGCACGTTGTGTAATGGCTTCCTTGTACTCTACTTGTGGTTGACCTTGATTTACTTCAACTTTAAACTCACGCTTTAAACGATCAACAATAATATCTAAGTGAAGCTCGCCCATACCAGAAATAATAGTCTGACCAGAAGCTTCATCTGTTCTTACAGTAAATGTAGGATCTTCTTCAGCTAATTTAGCTAAAGACATACCTAACTTATCTACATCTGCTTTAGTCTTAGGCTCCACAGCGATACCAATTACCGGATCTGGGAAATCCATAGATTCTAAAACGATTGGATGTTTTTCAGAAGATAATGTATCTCCTGTCTTAATATCTTTAAATCCTACTGCAGCTCCAATATCTCCTGCTTCAATATATTCAATCGCATTTTGCTTATTAGAATGCATTTGGTAGATACGAGAGATACGCTCTTTTTTACCTGATCTGTTATTTAATACATAAGATCCTGCATCTAAACGACCAGAGTAAGCTCTAAAGAATGCTAAACGTCCTACGAAAGGGTCTGTAGCAATCTTAAATGCTAATGCAGAGAAAGGTTCCTTTACATCCGGCTTACGAGAAATCTCGTTACCTGTGTCAGGGTCAGTTCCTACAATTGCATCTTTATCTGTAGGAGAAGGTAAATAACGACATACAGCATCTAATAAGAACTGTACCCCTTTATTTTTAAATGCTGAACCTGCTACCATAGGAATGATAGACATATCCATAACAGCAGCACGTAATGCAGCATGTACTTCTTCTTCAGTAATAGAATCTTCATCTTCCATAAACTTCTCTAGAAGATCTTCATCATAACCAGCAACCTCTTCAATAAGATTAGCTCTTAATTCAGCGGCTTCAGCTTTTAATTCTTCAGGAATATCAATAACATCGAATGTAGCACCTTGAGTTTCATCGTGCCAAACGATCGCTCTGTTCTTTACTAAGTCTACGATACCTTTAAAGTCTGCTTCTTCTCCAATTGGTAATACAATTGGCACTGCGTTAGACCCTAACATATCTTTAACTTGCTGACATACTGCTAAGAAGTTAGATCCTTGACGGTCCATCTTATTAACAAACCCCATACGAGGTACTTTATAGTTATCAGCTAATCTCCAGTTAGTTTCTGATTGAGGCTCAACACCATCAACTGCAGAAAATAAGAATACTAAACCATCTAATACACGTAAAGAACGGTTTACCTCAACCGTAAAATCAACGTGACCTGGAGTATCAATAATATTAAAGTGGTACCCTTTAGCATCAGCTGTTGGTTTACCATTTTCTGTTGGGAATTGCCATGTACATGTTGTAGCAGCAGAAGTAATTGTAATACCTCTTTCTTGTTCTTGCTCCATCCAGTCCATAGTAGCCGCACCATCATGTACTTCACCTATCTTGTGAGATACACCTGTGTAGTAAAGGATACGCTCTGTAGTTGTAGTTTTACCAGCATCAATGTGAGCTGCAATTCCTATATTTCTTGTATATTTTAAATCTCTTGCCATTTTTTATTAAAATCTAAAGTGTGAGAATGCTTTATTTGCTTCTGCCATTTTGTGAGTATCTACTCTTTTCTTAACAGCCGCACCTTCTTCTTTTGCTGCAGCTAAAATTTCAGCTGCTAATTTTTGCGCCATAGATTTTTCGTTTCTTTTGCGTGCATAGCCGATAAGCCATTTCATTGCTGTAGAAACTTTACGATCTGGACGAATTTGCATAGGAATTTGGAATGTTGCTCCACCCACTCTTCTACTACGTACTTCAACGTGAGGCATTACATTAGATAATGCATCTTTCCATATTTCTAACGCCGTTTTTTCGTCGTCATTCTTTTTTTCTTCCACGATATCTATCGCATCATAGAATACTCTAAAAGCTATAGACTTCTTACCATCCCACATCATCATATTAACGAAACGCGTTACTAACTGATCGTTAAACTTTGGATCTGGTAAAAGCGGTCTCTTTTTTGCTGCTCTTTTTCTCATGTCTTCTTCTTAAAGTTTTTTAATTACTTCTTAGGGCGTTTTGCACCATACTTAGATCTACGTTGTGTTCTACCTGCAACACCTGCTGTGTCAAGTGCACCACGAACGATGTGATATCTAACTCCTGGTAAATCTTTTACCCTTCCACCTCTAACTAATACTATCGAGTGCTCTTGTAAATTGTGACCTTCACCACCGATGTATGCATTAACCTCGTTTCCGTTTGTTAAACGAACCCTTGCTACCTTACGCATTGCTGAGTTAGGTTTCTTAGGTGTCGTTGTATAAACACGAGTACATACACCACGTCTTTGCGGACACGAATCCAAAGCAGCCGATTTACTCTTCTTAGTTATTTTGGCTCTTCCTTTTCGTACTAATTGTGAAATTGTTGGCATATATTATTAATATAAAATTTAAAAACCCTCACTTTTGAGGGCTGCAAAGGTAGAAATTTAAATGAATAATTCAAATCGAAACACATTAATTTTATCGAGAAAAAAATAGAATCATTTTTAAGATATACACTAAGCCATTTTTTTGCGTTAGATTTGAACATTATTGAATAGCATTTATGACTCAAAAACTTTATGTAAAGTTTATCGTATTTACACTTTTAGGGATTAACTTCTTAAGTAGTCAAACTCTGTCGTTAGAAGTCATAGGTGAGAACGAATCTGCTACCTCTACTGTAGACTCTATAGGCTACACAAAACGCTTCGAAAATTATAAGCTTTTAGAAACCGAAGTTTACACATTAAAAAATCGTTTAGAACACATGGGATATATAGATACTAATCTAAATGAATTAGTCCGTGTGAATGACAGTATATATAAAGCGCTTTTTTTTATTGGCAAAAGAATTCAAACCATTAGAATAAAATATAGTTCCGACTTTGATATTTCACTATTAAAATCGATCTCTGTAGATAATACCGGAACTAATACTTTTGAGCTTAATATCACTGATCTAGAAACATCCTTAAATATTTTAAACCAAAAAATTGCTGAACAGGGTGACCCGTTTTCGACATTAAAGTTGGTTGACTTAAAAAAAGAGAATGACCAACTTATTTCTGCAGACCTGACTATACAAAGAAATCAAAAGAGAACCATTAATAAGATCATTGTTAAGGGTTATGAAAAATTCCCGAAGTCCTACCTTAAACGATTTTTGAAATTAGAAGCCGGAAATGATTTTAATCTTCAAGGCATTAAAGACAAAACCAAGCTTCTGGAAAATCTCAGGTTTGCCAATCAGATTAAAGAGCCCGAAGTGTTATTTACTAAAGATTCAACCACACTTTATCTGTATCTGGAGAAAAACCCGAGTAATAACTTCGATGGTTTTTTAGGTTTTGGCACCAATGAGAATACGAATAGAATAGAATTTGATGGTTACTTAAACCTGCAATTAAACAATAATCTGAATTTTGGCGAATCGCTCTCCATATTATATAAAAGTGATGAAATAGATCAGCAGACTTTTGATATTAAAACCAGCATGCCCTATTTGTTTGGCTCACCTGTAGCCCTAGATCTTGGTTTAAATATTTTTAGAAAAGATTCTACATTCATCACAACACAACAGCAAGCAAAAATTGCATATCAAATAAATGCAGAGCATCGCATTGGCGTAGGTATTAATGCAATCAACTCAAGCAACCTTTTGGATCAAAATACGCTCATACTCAATGATTATAAATCCAATTACTACCTGTTAAATTATAACTACCTGAAGCCTCAGTTTTACGACCCACTTTTTCCAATTAATTTCTATCTAGATTTTACTGCTAGCTTCGGTCAAAGAAAGAATGACGATATCACTCAGGATCAAAATTCATTTAGCCTGAACGCATACAAAATTTTTAACCTTAATAATAGGAACAGCATATACACCAGATTAAATGGCGCCATACTTACCTCAGACGACTATTTAGACAATGAGCTATTTAGATTTGGAGGAATTAACTCTATTAGAGGGTTTGAAGAGAATAGTTTAGTGGGAAATCTATATGGTGTGCTCAACACAGAATACCGATACCGTCTTAGTAGTACCATCTATGTCCACTCTGTTCTTGATGCTGCTTATTTTGAAAATGAAATTGTAGACAGCAAAACAAAACTTTTTGGTTTCGGTTTTGGTCTTGGATTACTCACTAAAGCAGGATTGTTTAGATTAAATTATTCTAGTGGAAAAACCGAAGGACGACAATTTAGGCTCTCAGATTCTAAAGTTCACGTGAGCTTGACTGCATCTTTTTAACGAAACCAAGGCTGTTAAATCTTAAAAAAACCCAAATATTATTGTTAGGTTTGTGTTAAAATTGCAACTGAAAAGAACAACTAATTAATTCAAAAAAAGCATGAATAAAAAATTACTCCTCATTTTTTTATTGATTTATGGTACCCTAAAAGCTCAAAATACAGTTGGGACTATTGCCATCACAGATGATGTATATGAAGGGCTTACCTTATTTACTATCAATACCAAAGCATACTTAATTGATAATTGTGGGCAGCTAGTTAATGAATGGAATAGCGCCTACCTTCCGGGGAATGCTGTATATCTGCTTCCTAACGGCAACCTATTAAGAGCTGGCCGATTAAATGACGGCAGCAGTAATATCGGTTTTGGAGGCCAAGGTGGAATTATAGAGCTTTTTGACTGGGATGGTAATCTCTTATGGTCATACACTTATAGTACTAATCAATTTAGGCAACACCATGATGTCTTTCCACTACCTAATGGAAACGTGCTCATATTAGCTGTAACTGTGGTAGATAATGCTGATGCTATACAAGCCGGACGCAATCCTGCCTTATTGACTGAAACTGATTTATTTAATGAGCAAATAATAGAGGTACAACCGGTGGGCGCTACAGGCGGTAATGTGGTTTGGGAATGGAATGTCATAGATCATGTGGTACAGGACTTTGATAACACAAAAGATAACTTTGGTGTGGTTGCGGATAGTCCAGAAAAAATTGATATTAATTTTTTAAATGGCGGTGATGGTGCTAGAAATTGGTTACATATTAACTCAATGCAATATGATGCTGCATTGGATCAAATTATTTTAAGTTCTAGAAATTTAAGTGAAGTATGGATCATTGATCATTCTACGACTACTGCTGAAGCCGCTACAGGTTCTGGCGGTACTTACGGTCGTGGTGGTGATCTACTATACAGATGGGGGAATCCTGAAGCTTATGATCAAGGGACAAGTGCAGATCGTACACTATACGGGCAACATTATCCACACTTTATCGAGTCTGGTTTGCCAAATGCCGGTAAGCTTATATTATTCAATAATGGTTTTGGTCGTTTACCACTCTTTTCACAAGTAGATATTATAACACCTCCAACAACGAGTCCTGGTGTATACTCCTATACTCCAGGCACGGCATATGGACCTGCAAGTACAGATTTCACATATACTGATTTATCTGTAGACCCATCTGAGTTCTATTCTGCTATAGTGAGTAGTGCACAACAATTACCAAATGGGAACATATTAATATGCGAAGGACGTGAAGGCCATTTCTTTGAAATTAATCCTAATGATGGTAACGCTATTGTATGGGACTATGTGAATCCTGTTAGTAATGCCGATGGTGCATTTTACGAACAAACCAACCCGCCTCCTGTAGCGAATATAACGTTTAGAGCTATTAAGTTCCCTATGGATTATCCTGGTTTTGATGGTAGAGATCTTACCCCAGGTGCTCCTCTGGAATTAAACCCCGATTTAACACCGTGTAATAACTTGAGTGTTGAAGATTTTGAGATTACAAGCGTAGGACTATATCCTAACCCAACAAGTGACTTTATAACTATTGAAAGCACTGTTGATATTGATCGTGTTGAAGTTTATAACATGTTAGGTGCTAAAGTTACTGAAGTCAACCACTCTAATAGAATTGATTTGTCATCGTCAAACTCGGGCGTTTATTTCTTAAAAATATATAGTGGTAGTTCATCGGTAAGTAAGAAAGTCATCAAACGATAAGAACATACTTATATAAGAATTCCATAAAACCATTCTAGTTACAGAATGGTTTTTTTATACCTTTGACGCCAATGAAAAATGACACCCAAATATTTGGTATTAGAGCAGTAATTGAAGCTGTTAACTCCAAAAAAAGTATCGATAAAGTTTTTGTTCAAAAAGGATTACGCGGTGAGTTATTCCAAGAACTAGAACGCTTATTAAGATCTGAAAAGATCAATATGTCCTATGTTCCGGTTGAAAAATTGAATCGATTAGTAAAAGGGAATCATCAAGGTGTTGTGGCTCAGATATCGCCTATAGAATTTTATGATATTGAAGACTTGGTACTATCGGTTATAGAATCGGGCAAGACACCTTTGTTCTTGTTACTAGATCAACTCAGTGATGTCAGAAATTTTGGTGCCATTATCCGGACTGCCGAATGCACAGGTGTATCTGGAATCATCATTCAGAAAAAAGGAGGGGCTCCTATAAACGGAGATACCATAAAAACCAGTGCTGGTGCTATTTTTAAAATTCCAATTTGCAAAGTAGATCATATTAAGGATGCCGTATTTCATATGCAAGCCTCTGGTATTAATGTGGTGGCTGCAACAGAAAAAGCAGAAAATACACTTTATGATATCGATTTCAAGCTCCCAATAGCTATAATTATGGGCTCTGAAGGTAAAGGTATTAACCCTTCTGTGTTAAAAGTATCTGATCATTTAGCAAAGCTTCCTATACTAGGAGAGATTGAATCTTTGAATGTCTCTGTTGCTTGTGGGGCTTTTCTATATGAAGCTGTTAGACAACGTCTTTAATCTTCCTTCTTTTTATAGATGTAAGTAATTTTTATTCTTGGCTTTGGTGGTTCTATAATGTCATCATCTGTTTCCTCAGTCTCAGTATCTAATCGTTCTATGAAGTTACCATTTTCATCAAAGTGTTTCATAAATTCATCGTCCTCTTCATTATAATCTGGTTGTTCCCAAACATAGCGTTCCGGTTTGGCTATATGCTTTCTAAAAGCTAAAGCAAATAAAAACCCTGTTATTAACCCTCCTAAATGTCCTTCCCAAGACATCCCTTCTTTAATAGGAAATACATACCATATCATACTTCCGTATAAGAACACTATCATTAATGACAATGCTATTAACCTGTAATGCTTAGCAAAAACACCTTTAAAAAATATAAAACTGACCAGTACATATATAAGTCCACTTGCACCTATATGATTTCCTGATCGTCCAATACACCAGGTCAAAAACCCAGATAAAAGAATTCCATAGATGATAACGCGCCATGAAATTTTCTTATAGAAATAAAATAAAGCCATGGATAGTACAAATAATGGTATACTATTATGATACAAATGTTCTATGTCGGAGTGGATAAATGGGCTAGTGAAAATACCAAAAAGTCCCTCTAATTTATGAGGGTAAATTCCAAAAGACTTAATCCCATGAAAAAATCTGACCTGGAGCCAAAAGACGATCCAAATGGTCATAACTAGAGCAATAGGATATGCTACCACTCCTGTGGAATATTTAAATTGCTGCTGGCTCATACACAAATTTATGAGTTAATCTTCAAAATCTTTTCCAAGATGTCTATTTATGAAATATTGTCATACTTTTAGCTAATTCCTAATATCTCATTTTGTAATTTAGAAGCATGAATACACCTCTTGCCGAACGTTTACGACCTAAACATCTTGAAGATTATCTGAGTCAAAATCATTTAGTCGGAGAAGATGGTGCTTTATATCAGCAAATTAAAAATGGTGTTATTCCTTCTTTGATTTTTTGGGGACCTCCCGGTACCGGAAAAACGACTCTGGCAAATATTATAGCCAATGAGTCTGAACGTCCTTTTTACAAGCTAAGTGCTATTAACTCTGGAGTTAAAGACATACGCGATGTTATAGACAAAGCAAAAAATAGTGGGGGTTTGTTTACAGCCAAAAATCCCATCCTATTCATTGATGAAATTCACAGGTTTAGTAAATCACAACAAGATTCGTTATTAGAAGCGGTGGAAAAAGGTTGGGTGACATTAATAGGCGCTACCACAGAAAACCCAAGCTTTGAGGTAATTCCCGCATTACTATCCAGATGTCAGGTTTACACCCTTAATTCATTTTCAAAATCTGACCTTGAGGCACTTTTAGATCGTGCTTTGAAAACGGATCCGGTGCTTTCAGAAAAGAATGTGGAACTTAAAGAAAATGAAGCACTAATAAGATTATCCGGCGGCGATGCCCGAAAGCTACTAAACATCTTTGAACTCATCGTTGCTTCTTCTGAAACTGACCCTATTACTATTACCAATGATATGGTAGTAAAGCAGGTGCAAAATAACACCGTTCGTTATGACAAAACTGGAGAGCAACATTATGATATTATTTCAGCATTTATAAAATCGATCAGAGGTAGCGATCCTAATGCAGCGGTATACTGGCTTGCTCGAATGATAGAAGGTGGTGAAGATGTAAAGTTTATAGCAAGACGCTTATTGATACTGGCTAGTGAGGATATTGGGAATGCCAATCCGACAGCACTGGTTATAGCGAATAATACATTTCAGGCTGTATCGGTTATTGGGAATCCGGAATCTCGAATTATACTAAGTCAATGTGCTACATATCTAGCATGTTCCCCAAAAAGCAATGCTGCATATAAGGCTATTGGAAGTGCTCAGCAATTGGTGAAAGAAACGGGTGATTTATCAGTTCCTTTATCTATAAGAAATGCACCCACGAAATTAATGAAAGAACTCGGTTATGGTGAAGCCTATCAATATGCTCATAATTATGAGAATAATTTTGCTGACCACGAATTTTTACCTGACGAAATAAAGAATACGCGTTTATATGAACCCGGGAATAATTCGAGAGAAGAGGCGCAACGTCAGTTTTTGAAATCGCGTTGGAAAGACAAGTATGATTACTAAAACTTTATCTGAAGTACTTTTTCGATTTTAGTAGTTCCAGTGTTCTCAGAATAGATCCATTGACCATCACGCTTAAAGACGATAGCATCTTTTCCATTAACAGAGTAAACATCTTTAGCAGCAGTATTTAGTAGAATCATCACCTTCTTCGGTTCAGTATCTATGAGTTGATAACCATTTTCAATAGGTTGTGCATAGAGCAGCTGAGATTCAGAAACTTCTTTTTTAACTTCCTTGGTTTCCACTTCAACGTCTTCTACTACAGACTCTATCTCTTTAACAGCACTTTTAACCTCAGTAACTTCTTCAGCCTTTTCTTCTACAGCGTCTACCTCTTGTGTTTCAACAGCCTCCTTAGGCTTTGTCTCTTCAACTTCATTTTCTTCTTTCAATTCATACGAAGCATCATAGTTATATTCTAATATATCAAAGGATTTAAACGCTTCTCGAATGGCAATCTTATAAGCTATCTTAAATTGCTTTTCTTTGGTACGTCCTACATCTGATTTTATAATAATATTCCCTCTGCAATCTTTAAGTTCAATCTGAAGTTGTGTTTTAAAAAACCCTCCTCTTATGCGCTTAACATCAGCATACATAGCCAAACATCTGTTCTTGAATAAATCTTCAGGCAGTTCTTGCTCATCAAATAATGTTTCGAAGCCTTTTTGCTTAAAGAGGTATCTTGTTAGTGTATTAACTCTATAGGTATCTTTCCCTTTTACAAAATCGAATTGCATAGGCACGACAACATACTTATACTGATTCCAATCCGTCTGCGCCTTGGCATTAAAAGCCGCTAAAAAAACTATGGCTACAATTACTAATCGCTTCATCTTTAAATCTATTTCTTTTCAAATATAACCTTATATATAACCTTATACTCTATAGGTATAATTCTAATTCTTTTAAATGTGTTACTTTCTTTAAATCTGGATGTACATGATCCCTTCTATAGTCAAATAATATAGCATCCATACCTACTTTTAAAGCCCCTTCAACATCCGCTTCCATATTATCTCCTATCATTACACTTTCTTTTGGTGTTGCCTTGGCTTTATCCAAAGCAAAATTAAAGATTTTAGGATTTGGCTTTTTAACACCTACCATTTCAGAATTGGTAATGGTTTTAAAATGTTGTTTGATATTTGAACTTATCATTTTCTTTTCTTGAGCCTCTTCAAATCCATTAGTAATGATATGAAGCTGGTACTTCTTCTTTAAATACATCAAAATCTCCGTAGTGCCTTCAAACAAATGGTTAAATGTAGTGAGGTAGGTTATGTAATCTTCAGATAATTGATCGATCATCTCATCAGAAACCGAAACTTTAACCTCATCAAAAGCATCTTTCAACCTTCTGTATCGCAATACAGATTTAGTCACACGTTCTTCTCTATACAATTTCCAGTAATAAAAATTAATGGGTTCATATGAACTCAGAAACGTATTTATATCAATATCGATATTATGCATCCCAAAAATCTTTTCAAAAGCCAGGCCAGAATTTTTATCGAAATCCCAAAGTGTATGATCTAGATCAAAAAATACATGTTTTATGCCATTATTCATTTGCAGAATCTAATACTAAATTAAACAGTTCTCTAAAACCATTCCATCTTGGAATATTTCCAAAAGAATAGTTATGAAATATTGGTGTAAAGGTACCATTAACCGCTTTGATTTCATCAATTAATTGCTGTAAATGTTCTTTTTTATCTAACTGTGATTGATGTCTTAGCAATGTATAATCTAAACAATGGTATGGGTTGATCTTTAGTGGTGTTTGAACTTCATAATCCAAATCATAAAACTGAAACACAGAGCATGTCCCTGCCCTAAATCCCATTTCATCAATATAACCCATTGTATAATCTTGGTGTATTTCTAACTCCACTAAATTTCTATATGAATTAGGAAGGTTTAATTTAGAGAATGAATTCCGCACCATATCTAAATCCACATTAATGATGGATTCTATTTTTCGTTTTTCTTTTTTCAGTACTGTAATATCATCAAGAGACAAATAGGACGCTTTAAGACCCACATTACAATAGTCTGCCATGGATTTGATGAGTGATACAAAAGGTTTTCTATTAACACTAATATTCTTATCAAACGTAGAGTAATCACCAATTAAAAAGAACACATTAAATTTAGAGTTGCTTTGCTTCTGTCTGGCTATGATCCATTTAAAAGTATCGTACGGGTCTCTTTTAAATCCGGCTAAAACCGAATAGCGCTGGTATAGTTGTTTAAGTTTAAACTTTACAATATCATTTAATGTTCCTCCGATAGTTCGTAATAGCCCCTTCTGTCTAAAATAAAACGCCATTGGAATATCTATAACAGGTTGTACACGGTACTTTAATTGGGGAAACTCGAAATCCGGAAAACGTGTTTCTAAAACTGCTTTCAGTTTGTATGCCCAAATATCTACTACAGGCTGATGCAAGAACCCATTTTTAAACGCCAAACTTTCTTTAGCCGTAAATCGCCCAAACTCATCTTTAACATGAGGTAGGTATTCTTCATATCGACTCAAAAGATAGAAGGATGCGGCAAAAATATCGAAGGGCAAATTGCTTCGCTCTCCAGCTGCAAAGAAGCCTTTAGTCTGGTCCCATGCCTGAACATTGATCTCTATATCTGATAACCCTTGTTCAAACAATATATCGTGGCACCTGATATGGATTTCATTACTTAAGGGCTGCTTTGTATAGGACATTTTTATACTTGTATGCGCAATAAAATCTTCAATTTTTGAAGTAAAACTCACATCTATTCCTAATATACGTCTACAAATATGCTTAACGGTGTATGTTAAGCGCGGTGTAATCTTATGTGTGTAAACTAGCAGCATAGAACTTATAATAGTGCCTCATCAGCAAAGCTAAAATAAGCGTTTTCAGTTATAATTATATGGTCTAATACTTTTATATCTAAACTCTCCCCTCCGTTTTTTAACTTTTCGGTGATGGATTTATCAGCATTACTGGGTTTTAATGTTCCCGAAGGGTGGTTATGAACTAGAATTATTGCTGTGGCACCTGCCACAAGAGCAGTTTTAAAAACTAATCTTGCATCTACTAAAGTTCCTGTGATACCGCCTTTACTCAACTGATGCTTGTGCAATATCTTATTAGAATTATTGAGATATATGATCCAAAACTCTTCGTGTGGTAATTCACCAATAATAGGATACATCACTTCAAAAACAGATTTGCTATTATTAATCTTTTTGAGTTGCACTCCATCTTCTAACCGTCTGCGCCGACCCAGTTCCATAGCAGCAACAATAGTAATGGCTTTGGCTTCACCTATGCCTTTAAAATTCATCAACTGCTTTATAGACAGCTTCCCCAAAGCATTGAGGTTGTTTTCTGTGCTAAATAATATACGCTGGCTTAGTGCTACAGCACTTTCATTTTGATTTCCAGAGCCAATTAAGATGGCTATTAATTCGGCATCACTTAAAACTGTTCGACCTTTATCTCTTAATTTCTCTCTGGGCCGGTCATCTTGTGACCAGTTTTTGATGGTAATGGTGGTAGATTTCTTGGACATTTTATAAATATATAAATATCCAGCAATATTCTACTATCAGATGTAACGCTTAGTCTTCTATAGTGGATAATAGTTCTATAATTTCTTTACAGATGACTTCTGCATTCTCTCTTTTAGTGAAAATTGTTTGATGATTACCATCGATTAGAAATTGTTTACCATTAGACGAAAGTGCTGCATATTCTTTTTGGGCCTCTATGACTCTTCTCATATAATCATCTGGGTCTATACCTCTTTCTCGATAAGACTCTTTATTTATCTCGGTGGCTGTAAACACTCTAATAGGTATTGTCCCAAATTGATTAGCATCTTTGGCTTGTTTTAAGGTCTTGTGATAATTTTTAGTTTCTCTAGTATAAGCACGTAGGCATTTCCCGTTGAGTAAAAAATCTTTAGTTCGCTTATTGATTTCATCAGGTAAACCTTCTGCTGCAAATATCGGTTCGTTAAAGCTTTCCAATAATCCTAATACACCTGCATCTGCAAAAAATACACCTAGTTTTAATCCCCATATCGCAGACTTAAATCTAAATGAAGACTCTGGTGCTGCATTAAACCTTTCAGCTTGCTCAGGGTGGGTAGAGTCTATAAAAATCAAGCCTACTACTTCATCAGGGTACATTTGTGTAAATACCCGTATATATGGCCCACCCATTGAATGCCCGGCTAAAATATAAGGTGGTGATTCCCCAGCTTCTTCCAACAGCTTGTGTAGTTCTTTAGCAATGGTTCCTGCTTCACGTGGAGTATCGTCTAACTCACTATATCCTGCACCAGCGCGATCATAACGCACAACGCGAAGGCTGTCCTTAAGACCTTCACTCAACCAATGATAGTACTCCGTTGATGAACCGGCTCCGCCTTCTATAACTAATGTTGGTTTGCTACTTTTTGTTCCGGTAACATTAATATGAAATTTAACCCCGTCTACATCAACAAGTTCTCCGAGAGGTTGATGTGGCTCAGGGCCAACTAAACGAAAAATTAGACCTGCTAAGATGATTAAGGCTAACAGGAGCCCAAGGATTTGAAATGTTCGCTTTAAGACGTTTTTGATGCGTTTCATGATGATTGATGATGTCAGTTGTTGATGACATAAGACGCATTTATTTTAGGTTTGTTACATCGCTGTGGGAGTAATTTAAATACGTTTTGAGAACACTAAATTTTCATATGTTGTGGTATTAACTCTAAAGATCGATTTTCCAACTTCTTTATAATTATTTTTCTCGTAAAATCTTATGGCTCTTTTGTTTTCTGTATATACAGAAAGCCACATGGTATCTAGTTGTAACTCCTTAGCCTTATCTTCAAGGAAAGTCAATAACTGCTGTCCGATTTTTAATGGGATGAAGTGTTTCAAAATATAAATCCTTTCTAACTGACAATTGCTTTTAGAGGCTACCCTTTTATGAACAGATTTCAATACTAATTTTGCATAACCTACAGGTAATTTGTTTGCATAAATTATGTAGAATATGTTTTCAGGATTGTTTATATCTTCTTTAGTCTTTGCGATCGAAAAAGCAGTGTTAAGATATTCAGCCAATTCATTTTTATCATCTATAAAATGACCATGTGATTCTACATACGTTATTGTCCCGAGAAGTGCCAAAACATCTGTATCTGTTTCATTTGCTATTTTAATTTCAATCATTCTTATTGGGTTTTAAATTATTTAAACGGTACATATGTAGTAGTACGGCTATGGAACATCCAATAATTATGGGATAAGCACTTAACAATATCCCATAAACTATATAGATAGCATTTGCCAAAGCAGAAATTAATCGTAGTCTATACTCGCCTTTTACAGACATGGAATAGAGGTTTATGATTAATCCTAAATATCCTATTGTGTCAATAATTACAGGGTTCATATATACTATACTTTTTACAGTACAAATGTATTTTAAGTATATTTGTTTCACAATAACTGTCAAACTCGACAGTCTAAACTTTTTGAAAATGATAATCGATGGAGAACACAAGGCATATAAAATCAAAGATGAAGTATATCACTGTGGTATAAGTGTTACCATGGGTTTCATCGGTGGAAAATGGAAATGTGTCGTATTATGGTATTTGAGAAATGGTGCTTTGCGTTTTTCAGAATTAAAGCGGCTAAGTCCCTACATCACAGAAAAAATGCTAAGTATTCAGTTAAAGTCTTTACAAGAGGATGGATTAATAGACCGTGAAAGTTACGGTAAAAAAGCACCTTTCCGAGTATATTACAGCTTGACTAGTTTTGGTGAGAGTTTGATCCCTGTAATAGAAGTTATAACCAATTGGGGTGTAGACCTAGCCACCAAAAAGGGAGAAATTGTAGATATATAGCAGCTATTAAACACTAATTTTAGCTTGATCTTAGCCTACCAAAAATAGATCTCATCTACAAAAAGCCATGCGGGACTACCAGCATTAGGATGCCACTTAGGGAGGGTCTTGTAGTTTTTAATGTGTATTTTAAAGTATCTTGCTTTAGCGTCCGAAGGGATGTTGATATGGATTTTTTTAGCTTCTGCATCACTACCCTCGCCTTTTCGGGTGACTTCAACTTCACCAAGTTTTCTATAATTTCCATTTCTACTATTAGCACCGTACACGGTGAATGCTGTTGGATAAAAAATCCAACTTCCTACATCTTCTAAACAACGAAAAGAAATATGATCTACAGAGGTCACTGCACCCATATCCACAGTTACTTCCAGGTCGTCTCCGAAATACCCTATCCAATGTCCATCACTGAATATGGTACTGCCTTCTTTGTAATCAAAGAGTTTGTTGGGGTCAGGGTAGCGTTCATCGGGTTGTTTCCTCATAGAAAACGATGCTATTTTGTGGGTCGGTTTGGTATAATCACGAACCAGAATATCACTAGGCAACCAATCACTTTTATAGGCCCTCACTTTAAGGGTTTTGGAGGCGTCTAAAACGATAATATCAGTGACAACCTGAGATGTACTATCCGGATCCTTACCATCAAGCGTGTAACGTAGATCGACATTCTTTAATGGACTACGAATATTCAGGTGAATGGTATCCATAAATAGTGTCTTTTCCGGGGTAATTAACGGCACGGCTAATTGACTTTCTTCTACAAAACCTTCAAGGATATTATTCTGTATAAACACTTCGTGCTCTACTGCTAATTTCTTTGCCGTTGCTTTATCCACCTTAGTATTCCATGTATATAGACTTTTTGGTTGAATCGCACTTAACAGACTAGCAATTCCAACATTAGACACACCTGTATTGTAAAGGTTGATCACTTCTAAATGTTCGAGCGATTTAAAATTTTCTAATGCGGCATCGGTTAGTAAAACACTATTAATTTTTAGTGTTTTTAGATGCTTCAATTTACTAATGACCTTGGTCATCTCATCGGTAACCTCAGCATCATCAAAATTCAGTTCTATAACCTGCTCTTTAATTTTTGATAACGTTTGTACAGCCTCTAAAGTTGGCATGGTATCGATATACTTCACATTGAGTTCGGCTTGCCCTGGAACAATCTCTTGAACTCTAAAACCAGCTGCTATAACGTCTTCAATATCATCTTCAGAAGCTTTAGGGATATCTATCTTTTCAAATACCAAGTACTTTTCAAGCTTCTTAGCCAGCGTATCATTTTCGGCAACTTCGGTAACATAGTTCTCAAAATCAGCACCGGAATTGATCCAATGCTCAATAAGCCATATCTCATCTTTAGTTAACTGGGCTTTGCCTTCCGGTGGCATATGTTCTTCATCGGATATCGGCAATAATAATCTTGAGTATAATAGACTTTCTGCTGCATTTCCTCTCTGAACACTTGCGCCACTCACACCGCCCTTCAATATACTTGCTTCAGATACTAGTGATAGCTCCCCTTTTAGTTTTGTGGCACTATGGCATTGCATGCATTTTTTATCTAATATTTTGGCAATGACATCATTGTATAATTTTATACTGTCTACGACTTCAATAGTTCGTTCTTTTTCAGGCAGTCCGGCATATTCTGTTAAGAACGATTCACCATGGGTGAGTACACTACCGTAATGACCGGTAATACTAATACTTAATAGTGATACAATGAAAAGCGGTAGAAATATCTTATTCGTGTTAAACGATGGCTTCAAGCTCATTATAAATAGTGCCGATGCAATGATCGCCGTTAGAATCCCTGTATAAAAATGAAGGTCTAAAGTTTGTTCTTGATACCCGCCTTCTAAGGATAAAAAATAGCCCAAGAAGCAGGTGGCTATAGCAAAGAATGATGTAAAACCTAACAGGTTTTTGATAATTCTCTCCGGGTAATTCTTCTGAATTCGTCCCAGAACATCGATAAAGAAGGTCACAATTAAAGCCCCTATCGGCAAGTGTAAGAGTAATGGATGAAAACGTCCTAAAAACAATACAAAACGCGGTGCTTCTTCTGATTTTATAGCATATACAGTGAGTAGGCCAAAAACAGCCAGCAATCCTATAAATAAGCCCTTATATAGCGTGTTTTGTTTTTCCATTAATTAAATATCCATTCGTCCATAAATAACCAAGCTTTCAACCCCTTACCCGGGTGCCATTCTGGTAATTCAGTATTGTTCTTTACGATGACCTCTAGCTGTTCAATGTCTTTTCCGATGTTGATCCTTACGTCTTCTATAGCCTTATGCTCACCTTCCACTTGAGGCACATCCATCCGCAAGGTGTCTTTTTTATTCAAACATAGCAGCACCTCTGTTGGTGGAAAAATCCAGGATTTGGTATCTACCAAATAGCCTAGAGTGACGCTTTCAATATAGGTCATTTTTTCAAATGCTACAGAAGCTTTCGCAATGGTATCAAACCCTACCCATTGCTTATCCATAAAGTCTAATACCGCCTTTTGGTTATTCATCAAAGTTCTGTCCCCTACACCAGGATATTTGTCGTTGGGTTGGGTGTTCCAATCCACCGTACTTGGTGTATACCCTTTCTTGTATAAGGTGACCGAGGCAACATCACTAGCTTTCCAATCGAGATGAAAGGCTTTGAACTTATAGGTACCTTCTTTGTCTATTTGCAGTGGTTTTTCATAGAACTGTGATTTTCTCGTCGGATCATCACCATTATCCGTATAGAATATATACACGCCTTCCATTCGTAGATCCGCTTTAAGTGTAATCGTAGAATCTATGATTGTACTTGAAACTTCAAGCCTAGGTTGCGCCAGTGCCACTTCCTGTGTTCTTAAGAAATGCGTCTTTTCTTTTTTCGCGCACCCAGTGACTACTAATAATAACCCAATGATCACAATTCTCATCATACGCGAACTAATTTTATAGGGTAGGTTTGACCTGAATTCCATTGTGCGACATACATATTTTCGTCATCATCAATACAGACATCGTGAGGGTGTTGAAACAATCGTACGGACTGATAGAGTTCTTGAAGTTCATTACCCTTATATAATGGTGCCGTTGCTCCCGGGCAGGATACCACCTGATTATACTCATTCATAATAAGTACAAAGCCTGAATCAAAATCCATCGTGTTTTTTGAGCGTAATACGGCGAAATATATGTCTTTGTTGTGAATTACCGGACGACAAATTAATGCACCGGGAACATCGATTGTTTCAATGAATTTTCCATCTAAAGTGAATCGTTTCAACTGATTCATTTCTCTCGCTGTTATTAAGAGCGAAGGATTCTCAGTATCTCTATTATCATAACATATCCCGTGGGCATTTAGAAATTGACCATCGTCTTGACCGGGTCCACCAAAACTGCCTAATAATTCACCTTTATGATTATAATGGGTAATGTATTGTTTCCCATAACCGTCAGCCACGTAAATGTCTCCATTTGCAGCTACTGCAGTTTCTGTCGGTTTAAATTCTTCCTTGTTATTGTAGTGTCCTGTTTCAGCAGGGTAATCGATCGTAAAAACCACTTTCCCGTCGATGGTCGTTTTTATGATCTGATGCCGTTCATAATCCGAAATGAGTAAAAAGTCTTCGCCATTTTCTTTAACCAGAGTTAAACCGTGCGCTCCGGGATAATCGGTGCCCCAGGTTTCTAGCAATCGCCCCGACTTGTCATAGATGATGACATTATTCTTGGTATGGTTGGTTAGTAAGACGATACGTCCTTTAGAGTCTTGTACCATCTCATGACAATCATTTACCGGTGTTTTCAAAGGGTCTAAATTCCCCCAAGACATATCGACTTTATAACGGTGTGAATTGTGCCCAATAATCGCATCCTCAGAGTGATATAGTGACAATGCGCTATTGTATGCAGGATATGCTAATAGTCCCAATGCTCCAAGTGATGATTGTTTTAGAAATGTTCTACGGCTCATTTTACAGCATTAAATTAAAAGATCATGAACCACATGACCGGACACATCAGTTAATCTATAGCGGCGTCCTTGGTGCTTAAAGGTAAACTTTGTATGATCTATTCCCATTAAATGCATCATTGTAGCTTGTAAATCGTGAACATGCACAGGGTCTTTTACAATATTATATCCGAAATCATCGGTCTCCCCATAGCTAAAGCCCGGTTTTACACCGCCGCCTGCCATAAACATGGTAAAGCATTTAGGATGATGATCGCGACCATAGTTGGTTGCTGTGAGCGTCCCTTGACTGTAATTGGTACGTCCAAATTCGCCACCCCAAACCACTAAGGTATCTTCAAGAAGGCCGCGTTGCTTAAGGTCTAGAATTAAGGCTGCTGTCGCCTGATCGACATCTTTAGATTGCTTTTCTATATGAGAGGGTAAGTTATCATGTTGATCCCATCCCATATGATATAATTGAATAAATCTTACATCTTTTTCGGCCAGGCGTCTTGCCAATAAGCAATTCGCGGCATAGGTTCCAGGTGTCGCGGCATCCGGGCCATACATTTTGATGATATGATCCGGTTCGCCCTCAATGTCCATTGTTTCAGGTACTGAGGTTTGCATTCTATAGGCCATTTCATACTGTGCTACTCTACTATTGGTTTCCGGATCGCCAAATTCAGCCTCTTGTTTTGCATTTAATTCACTTAAATGATCTAGCATTTTACGACGTTCTGTGCGAGACATCCCTTCCGGATCTTTAAGGTATAATACCGGATCTTTTCCTGAACGGAATTGCACGCCTTGATGTAATGAGCTTAAAAATCCATTACCCCATAGTCTTGAATATAGCGGTTGCGCCATAGCACGCCCCGTACCTCTAGATAGTAGTACTGTGAATGTCGGTAAGTTATTGTTTAAACTTCCTAGTCCATAGCTCATCCAGGAGCCGATAGAAGGCCTTCCTGCTTGTTGTGACCCGGTTTGAAAGAAGGTAATTGCAGGATCGTGATTGATGGCCTCGGTATGCATCGATTTAATAAAGCACAATTCGTCTACGATCTTGGCTGTATACGGCATGAGTTCACTCATCCAGGCTCTTGATTCTCCATATTGATCAAACTTAAATTGGCTACCTACCAACGGAAAACTGTCTTGCCCTGAGGTCATTCCTGTAAGCCGTTGCCCTTGTCGGACCGAGTCTGGTAGATCTTGCCCTCTTAGCTTGTGTAATAGTGGTTTATAATCGAAGAGTTCTAATTGTGAAGGACCTCCACTTTGAAACAGATAAATAACACGCTTCGCTTTGGGTGCAAAATGAGGCAGGTTCATTCCGGCTAAGGGTGAACCGGCAGCTTCAACGGCGGATGAAAAAGGATCTAGCATCGATCCTAATGCTAATCCACCGACACCTAAGCCTAGCTTTTTTAGAAAGTGCCTTCTGTTGTTATTCAGAAAATGTTTTGAAACTTCTTCCATCTTATTATCCTTTTACGATCGCTTCATCCAGATTAAAAATTAAACTTACTAATGAGCTAAAGGCGTATCGTTTTTTGTCTTCAGCCTTTACCATATCAATATCTGTCGCTTCCTCTGTTTCATATTCTGCAATGACCTCGTTTACATAACGCTTTAAATTCTCAACCTCTGTAGCGTTAGGCGATCGTGATGTGATTTTTCTAAATATAGTGGTGATGCGCTCTTCATCAGAGAGTGCTTCATTATTAAGCATTTGTGTCGCTAAAGCCTGTGATGCTTCAATTAATTGTGGGTCATTAAGCATCACTAATGCTTGCAATGGTGTACTGGTTTCTTGACGTTTTACCATGCAAAAATTTCTGGTAGCTGCATCAAATGTAATCATCGCTGGTGGTGGCACGGTACGCTTCCAGAAAGTATATAAACTTCTTCGGTATAGGCTTTCACCGGAATCCATAATATATTCTGTAAGCCCTTGCCCTGAGGTTGTTTCTGCCCATAGGCCTTCTGGCTGGTAGGGTTTTACACTTGGCCCTCCTACTTTCTCAACCAATAGTCCACTAACGGCTAAAGCATTATCTCGTATCATTTCTGCGGTTAACTTGCTACGAGAACTTCGTGCCAACCATTTATTATCTGGATCTAATTCTAACAACTCTTGTGTTGTTTTTGACGTTTGTTGATAGGTGTTTGAGAGTACCATTCGTCTGATCATTTTCTTCATATCCCAACCTTCTTCTCTAAAGGTGATGGCTAACCAATCTAATAACTCGGGGTGCGAAGGTAAAGCGCCTTGATTACCAAAGTCTGAACTAGACGCCACTAATCCTGTTCCGAAGATCTGCTGCCATATTCTATTTACAGCAACTCTGGCTGTTAATGTATTTCTTTCATCAAATAACCATTTGGCCAAACCCAGTCTGTTTTGCTCATAGTCATTAGTAAAAGGCAGTACAGCTTTTGGAGTCCCTACATGAACTTCTTCGCCTGGTGCATCGTACAGTCCTCTTTCGAGTACATAGGTCTTACGGGATGCCATATCGTCTCGCATCACCATTAGATGCACTTCCGGGATAGAATCCGGCATATTGATAAAGGTCAATACATCTTCGACATCCTTCTTTGTGATCTTTATGTTGGGTTGTGGAATCTCTCCGTAGTCCATTCGTCCTTTTTCATTGACCTTATTGAAGAAACTGTAAAAACTAAAATATTCTTTTTGAGAAATAGGATCGTACTTATGGTCGTGGCACTGCGCACATTCCATGGTTAGGCCTAATAAGGATTTTGATACGGTATTGGTTCTATCTAAAACGTATTCTACACGGTATTCTTCATCAATAACACCACCTTCTTGGGTGATCTTATGGTTTCGGTTAAAACCGGTTGCCACAATCTGCTCTAGGGATGGATTAGGAAGTAGATCACCTGCTAACTGCCATGTAATAAACTCATCGTAAGGAATATTTCTATTGAAGGCACTGATGACCCAATCGCGCCAAGGCCACATTACACGCTCCAGATCATCCTGATAGCCGTGTGTGTCCGAGTATCTTGCCACATCGAGCCAGCTTGATGCCATGTGTTCCCCGTATCTGGATGAATTCAATAAGCTATCCACCACAACTTCATAGGCATTCTCATCTGTATTATTTACAAAGGCGTCAATATCTTTTATGCTTGGGGGTAATCCTGTAAGGTCAAAATATACACGGCGGAGTAATTTTTCTTTACTCGCTCTGGATGAAGGCTGTAGTCCCTGTGCTTCTATTTTTTGAATGATGAAATTATCAATAGCATTAGCCACTAAACTATCCCCTTTTACTTGAGGTACTTCTTCTTTTTTTGGAGTTACAAAGGCCCAATGGTCTTTCCAAACGGCACCTTGCTCTACCCACTTCGTAAGAACCCTTTTTTCATAATCGCTAAGACTCAGATTGGAATCCTCCGGCGGCATCATTTTCTCAGTATCTTTATGATTGATCCGATTTACCAAATGACTGGTGAGTGTATCTCCCGGTACAATAGCATAATGATCCAGATCTTTACCGATAGCTCTAAATGCACCTTCCTTTGTATCTAATCGCAAATTGGCTTCTCTTGTGCCTTCATCGGGACCATGACATAGGTAACATCGGTCTGAAAGAATGGGTTTTACATCAAAAATATAATCAATGGTTTCTGGAAGTGTTTGAGCTTTTCCTACCGCTTTAAGTGCTGCTTCATTGGCAGACGTATACCCACTGTCTGTATCTTTTGTAACATATTTATAGGACAATACGGCTATTAAAGGAATCAAAAAATACAAAGCCCAATAGTGCTTTTTATTGGATGTCTTCTTCTTCAAAGGTTAGGTATATTTTCGTTAAAGTTAGGTATAACTATTGAAACGTGAAAATAAGGGTGGGGTGATTGCTTTATATACGTTGTTAACTACAGTTATATATTAAAAACCTATACTGATAATGTTAAATATCTTTGATAATCCAACTCCGATAAGAACAATGCCGATAATAGTTATGAAAACCACACCTAAATGGTTTTGGGAATGCTCTTCTTTTAATATAAACCTTTTAGGGTTCTTAGGATTATAAACAATTGGCACCTTATCATAAATATTATTTTTATAAGTAGTTATTCTCCCAATATAGGCTGTCATATACAGATATGGTTTTTTAATTATTTCTTTCCCGTTTTTTGTTTTGTATTGCACTATTGGAATAGTGTGTCCATCATTATCAGATTCATAATTTATAACCCTTCCGAAACTTGAAATACCATACTTTTTTATTGTATAAGCAAAAACCCAAGCATGGATTCCTATTATAAAAAATACAGAGCCCATAATTATAAAACAAACATCCGGTTTGTAATACATAAAAAACACGAACACTAGTACTATTAATATCCAATATTTTTTATTGTCCTCCATAAGGCATCAGTCTTTTATACAAAGATGTTAGTTGTTTCCCACAATAATTTATTCAGTTTTTAAATTCCTAATATATAACCTTATTCTGTGAGTTGGTGTTACAGTAACTATTCCACTTTTTTTATAGTAGTTAGAAACTACAATATACATTTCGATTTCTGTATTATCATTTGGATACCATTTATCATTCTTTCTCAAACCTCCTTTTAGTTCAGCTTGTTTTAAATCAGACAAGTCTCCTCTTGATTTTGGTTCTCCATAAAGTTCAGTCAGTTTATTTTCTAGTTGATTAAACTTTTTAATTAGCGCAATTTGATATTCTTTTGATTTTTTGTTCTTAGTATCTGATTTTAGTGTATGTAAGCTTTCATCCCATTCATATAGCACATGAGACATAACAGAGTCTTTTTCTTTAAAATAATAATAAGCAACGAGATCAGAAATTATTTTTTGTTCACGTTTAAATTTTATGGGTCGGGCATTTCCATTAGAAGAAATATGATTTCTGATATTTGGAATTCTTTCACTTCCTAATTTTTGCTCCATTTTCAAATACTCATCGAGAGAAGTATTTTGAATATCAAAATTAAACTCCTGTCCAAAAACAGAAGTTGAGATAAATAAAATCCCTAGGATTAAGTTTTTCATTCGGTTTTGTCTCTTTTACACTTTGATGTAGGCTACTTTATTTCTTATTAATTCAACTAGTTCAATCAAGTTGTTATTAATTTCTTCGTTAGTATTCCATTCAAGTTTTCTTCCATTAGTTTCAAACTGGCAGAATAATCCATCCAGAACTATTCCTCCCCAATTCGTCAATTCAAATTCAGAATCTAATAATTTATTAATTGCTTCTAATTCTTGTGGATTTAATTCAACTTTCCTATTAATTATTACTAATCTATCTAGATTAAAAAACCCCTTGTCAAATCTTTTGTTATCATATGCAGCATTCCAAATTTTCAGAACAAACTCTTCAGGGTTTTCATCAGTTAGTGTAACTGAAAAACCATGAGAGAAAAGTTGCTCAATTTCGAGGTATTGAAACCTAAAGCCCTGAGAGTCATTAACCTCTAATAACTCTTTTTTAATCTGATTCCAATAATCCTGCCTTTTATTTGAAAATTTTTCCATTATTTAATTTGCCAAAAAATTGCCTCTACTATAATTTCTCGTCATAACCGAAAGATAGTTAATTGCAATAAACTGTAGACGTCATTAGCAACAGTTATTTTTCAGGTGTTAGTTTAAATTCAGTTCGTTTATTCCCACCCATTCCCATAACCGAAAAGTTTGTTTCAATGTCCATAGTTCCGTCATATAAAATCCAATAACCTTTTTCTAAATCAAATTCGGCTATTGCTTTATGTGACATTTTCATAAACGTTTTTTTGTCAGATTTATCTTTTGAAAACATTGTCATCATTCCGTTTCCAAAATCTCCAGAAACGTATTCCTCAATATCATATTCGATTACTGCAATTTTATTTCCATTTTTTATTTTTATGTCTTTAAGTCTAACAATGTTTTTCTTGTAAAGAGTGTCTGCTTTAAAATTTTGGTCCATTGAAACCATACTAACTTTTAAATCCCATACATCTCCAACTGCAACAGGTTTCGTTGGAAGTTCAAATAAAATTGAAATCAAGTTTTTTTGAGCCTCTTTATAATAGAAACTCAATAATTCTCCTTCAAGACTGACTTTTCCTCTTAAAACCACACTTCCATTCATTTTTGTCATTCCTGAAAATAAAGTTTCGGTTGTGTCCGCATTATTTTTTTTTAGCGTCATTGTAATGTCAACATTTCCATTTTTGTCTGGAAATAGTTTTGTTTCATATTTCAAGTTGGAAAGTTGCTCCTGCATTGCTTTAAACATTCCGCTCATTTTTTCCACTATCGAATCATTTTCGGTTTGTTCTTTGCTTTTTTCAAGAATAACATCTTGCATTACTGTTTTATAGGTAAGAGTATCACTTATTTTCCATTTCAAATCCACAGTTTCTTTTTGCTGCGCATTCAATGAAAATGCGATTAATAAGAATGGTAGTATCAGTTTTCTCATAATTGTGTGTAACGGTCTCGAAATTGTTTCTTGACTCAAATTTTAACATCAGTTTTTTATGTATCCCAGCTGTTCAAAGAGTTTAGGGGATTGCTTTAAATAACGATCTTTATTAGTTTCTTGGAACCAGGCTTTTGATATTCTTTCATTATTATAAAGACGCCCATCTTTCCAATCTGATATATCTTGAATAAACAGCCTTGTCCAGTCTTCATTTATGAAACTAACCGCCTTGATATTTTTATTATAAATAAAGGTGAAAAAATTGACAAACCACTGATCCCATGCTTCAGTATTTTCTTTATCAATACCATAGATCGGGTTCGATTCCGCTATTATTATTGGTTTCTTGTGCTCTTTGGCAAAATTCAAAACAGTATCACAATACGGACCAAAGTCAGCACCCCCATACGCATGGCCAAAGACGGAGATTCCTATCCAGTCCACATAATCATCACCCGGGTACCAAGCAGACAACTTATAATCTTTGAATGGTTTGGAAGCGTATGAATGCCAGACAAAAGCAATATTATTTACGCCTTCTTTCCTCAAAAGATCAACGATACGTCGGTATGCTTTTACATACTGCTTGGGTTCTAGTTCATTATGTGGCCCGTCAAATTCATAGCCTATCCTAAGATATATCGGCCGGTTGGTAGATTTTGCCCAAGCACCGTATTTCTTGATGACCTTATCGTAATGACCTTTACCTGCTTTTTTAGCGACGTCCCATTTGCCTACCATCCACATAGCACTTTGTACAACAGTATTGGGAAAACTATCAACTAACATTTGATGGTTCTGCGTGCTACCTGTTTCATTTTTATAAGACTCCGTAATGCCTTTAAACTCAGGTATTCCCCAATAGGCTGACCAGCCTCCCGGAATTTTCTGATCAGGAAAATTGTCAACATATTCTGAAATACGTTCAACGGTCTGCCCCATTATAAGCAGGGTTTTTCTATGAGGAGGAACAAATTTTGTCCGTTCGTAATCATAAATAAATTTAGGATCAACCTCTACATTGATTTTCGATACCATGTTTTCAATGGATAATTTGGTTGTATCCGAATCTTTAATTGCTTTTTCTTGTGACCAAACGAATGGTGATAAAAAAAATGAAAGACAAATTATTATTAATATTCCAGTTCCTTTTTTCATGTGTTAACTAATGGTCTCGACTACGATTTTCCGCCATAACCGAAAGATAGTGAATTGTAATGAACTGGAGACGCTGCTGACAACAGTTATTTTAAATCTACGAGAAGTGTGTCAAGCCTATCAAAAACAGAGCCCCAACCGTTTAAGATTCCCATTTTTTCTTGTTGAATTTTATATGCTTCCGTTTGATGCACAACATTAAATGTGAAGTTGGTTTTTTCTCCATTTTTTTCAAATAGAGCCTGTATTTCTACTCCCTCTGTCATTGGTCTAAAGTTGGCTAACGAAATTATTTTTTCAAGTTCTATGATTTCTGTATACTCGCCTTCTGCAATAAACTCTTGTCCATTGGGCATTGGCATGGAATATTTCCATTTACCACCAACACTAAAGTTGTGCTCTATAACTTTGGTTTCAATTCCTTTAGGGCTCCACCACTTTGCAATATGCTTTGGCTGTGTCCATGCTTCCCATACCAATTCTAATGGTGCATTAAATATTCTGTTTATCGTTACTGTTCTTTTTGACTTATCCATTTTTAGTTTTTTTAGTTTTTAATTCCATTAAATAGTTTTCGAAAGCATCTAGTTTGTCTTCCCATAATTTTTGGTATTGTTCAATCCATAAAAATGCAGGTAAAAGATTCCTTGGCTGTATTATGCAAAAGCGTTCCCTCCCTTTTTTGTTGAATTCAATAATTCCACATTCATTTAATATTTTTAGATGTTTCGAAATGGCAGGTCGACTGATTTCAAATTTTTCAGCAATATCATTTACGCTTAATGAATCGTTTGAAATTAACTCAATAATATCTCTTCTAATGGGGTCTGCAATGGCTTGGAATACATCTCTTCTCATAATAAAAAGTAACCGATTGGTTACAAATATATATGTAATCATTCGGTTACACAAATTTTACGTAAAATATTTCAAGAGTTTTTTTAAAATAGACTGGTGAAATTGTTGGGATAGTCTCGACTACGATTTTCCGCCGTAAGCAAAAGACGAGGAATTGTGGTGAGCTATAGGTGTTGTTGTTACACCTTTTTATTTATTTCGCTTCTCAATTTGTTCCAAAATCAATTTTTCTAATTCCAAGAAATTTATTTTTAATGAGTTTGATATAATTGACAATGGCGAACCATACATTCTATTATTCGCTTTCATTGCTTTTTTTGAAATAATGTTCTTTGAACGTTCAATGT
This sequence comes from Winogradskyella sp., assembly GCA_965230605.1. Classification (GTDB taxonomy): domain Bacteria; phylum Bacteroidota; class Bacteroidia; order Flavobacteriales; family Flavobacteriaceae; genus CBDDLD01. Next base: position 2,575,109 of record CBDDLD010000004.1, read on the forward strand.
ATTTTTCTGGTTCGGAAGTCAGAACAACAATTACTTTTGAAGAACCTGTTCCCCAAGATTTTATTCCTGTTATATCTTTCCATTCTATAAGTCCAACACTCGTTGCGTTTGAGTTGTCAATAATTCCGTCATCATTTATAATCAAACCTGCCTTTCTGCTAAAGACTTTTTTAGCAATAAAAACGAAACAAAATCCAAAGAATAAAACTGCAGCTAGTCCACTTATAAAAACAGTATTTTTCGGATAACGAATAGAAGCAAATCTTTCAGGTTCTATAACTCCCCAAGCACCAGCGATAATGAATGCTAATGCACCAATCATGAGTAATATAATTTTTGCTTTGCTTAATGGCACTCTAATTTCAGTCATTTACGGTAGTTTTACAACATGTTCGTGTATGGTTAATTGCGTGTTTCAGCAACTAATTTAGCAAATACATACCGAATAGAATATCCGTGAAGATTTTTGTAGGTATGCACAAACTAGTAATTAATCTTTTACTGTTTATGTGCTGCTTTTTTATTTTAACATGGCAGGAAGGATGTAATCTCTAAATATGTCCCGTGATTGATTACCTTTTCTATTTCTGTAGTTTCCTGCTGTGATGACTACTACGGATTCTAGTTCGGGAATTATAAATATGAATTGCCCCCCTGCACCACGTGCTTCTACCGTCATAATGTCTTTTCCATTGATACGATACGTATCATGCCACCACAGATAACCGTATTCATTTTTATCTTTATAATCTTGTAAACGCAGGTATTTTCCAAATGATTCTTCAACCCATTTTTTTGAAATAATTTGTTTTCCATTCCATTGCCCTTTATTTAGGTACAACTGCCCAAATTTGAGCAAATCTCTTGAAGTTAAAAGCATGCCGCCACCAAAATATGGGGTAGACTTTGTATCATCTGTTTGGTTAACATAATTGGTAATGCCCAAAGGAGCAAAAAGCTTTTCATCCATATAATCCTCAAGAGGTTTGTTCAATCTCTCGTTTAAATAGACTCCTAAAAGAAAAGGATTGGCAGAACCGTAATCAGCATAAGTTCCCGGTTCTTTTACCATCGGAGCATTTAGAACTGTTTCTAACCAAGGCTTATTTCTACTTTGGTAATAATCCTCAGATGCTAAGTTGTTGACATCCAATCCAGAGCTCATGGTTAGCAAGTCTCTGAGGCGTATATTAGCCTTTAAGGAATCTTTGGTATGTTGATATTTTGCAGGAATAAAATCATATAATTTGTCATCAACACTATTAATGATTCCTTCATCAATTGCAATTCCTATTATGGCAGATGAAATGCTTTTTGACGCTGAGCGCAAATCATGAGGAATATTCGCATTGAAACTGTCAAAATAAGCCTCAAACACCAATTTATTTTCTTTTGCTATTAGTACGCTATGTGTATTGATTAGAGCTTTGGCATTAATGCTATCAATGAGTTTTCTTAATTCAGCTTTCTCAATACCTACGTCCTTAATATTGCCTGTAGCCCATCCATCATTTAATAATACCGGTGTATCGGTGTTTTGATTATAACTATTAGGCTGTGGTGGATGTTCCCAGTATTTATCGGAATAAGTTAAGGTAGTTTTTGTGATGAGATTATCTATCAAGTATGCTTCAAAATCTATCGTTTCTTCTAAAAGAATGGCTTTAAAATTGATCCCCGAGAAATCATCTGTAAAAGAAAGCGTGTTGCCTTGTTTAATAAAATTATTAGCCCAAGTTCCTCTAGATCTTTGGTCTCCAAGAAATGGGTATGCTTCAAGCTGATTGTTATAGTGGTCTATATTTAAAAAAAGCTCATTTGATATAAGACCATCGTCTAGCAAAAAAGGATTCCATTTCCCAACAAATTTGTTGTGTTCTGTCTTTTGTAGGTTAACATAATAGTAAAACTTCCCGGATTTAATGTGTCCTCTTAATTCGTTACCGTCATTTTTTAAATAAAAGTTGAAGTGGATCTGATTACTAATATTAAACAGTAAATGGTCATTATTAACTGATGTGAAGCTATGGGTAATGATGGGTTTTGTATTGGCAATGTGAATTTGATATTCGTTTGAACCGAGGTTTTCGAGTGTAATTTGAAAATTAAAACAATGTTTGTCAGGTAAATTTCCTATCCAGTTTCCTAAATAATCTTGTCTTTTTTCTTGAGCGCAGCTTAGCAGTGTCGAAACTCCCAGTGCCAGTACTAATATTCTTTTAAGCATAACATTAAAAATAGTGAGCAACAAAAATATGGCATGGCTTGTATTGATAATTGTACCAGATTAACATGACTACTTTTTATTGATTATTTTTCGATAAGCGCTAGGATTCATTTTAAAGTAGGACTTAAAAACGCGATTAAAGTGACTTTGATCCGAAAACCCGGCATCGTATGCAATTTGCGTCAACCTAATAGAAGTGTCGAGTAATAGAGGTAAGGCCTTTTTTAGTTTTTGCTGCCTTATGTATTCCCCAAGACTCATTGAAAGGTATTTAGGCGCAGTTCGCGATAGATGGACCGGATGAATTTTTAGTTCGTTTGATAAATAATCGAGACTAAGATTAGAAGTGTCATAATGTAATAACTCCTTTAAACCATTTACCCAGTTTGGATTTTCTTGTGTGTTAGTTTCCTTCAAGTCGCTTAAGGCTTCACAGACCTGTAACAATAGTAATTCAACAGACACTTCACTGTAACTGTCAGAAAATAAAAGCTCACGGTATAAACTTGCAAAAAGAAAATGTATTTGAGGATTTTGAATTAGTTGGCTTCCTTCTAATAAATTTAGAGATATCCCATTTTTATTGAGCCAGCTTTTCTCGAATTCTAGATGAAATCCACTCGCGTTATTAGAGTGCTTAGATCCATAGTGGGCCTCTTGCCAATTGTTAAACATTAAACTGCCGGAAGGGCATAGTGTTTTAACTTTTTTATTGCAGTCTTTCATGTTACCATGCAAAACATACATAAAATAAGGGTTTTCATGATAATGCCAATCTGTTCTATCTGTCGAATAGGTATATTTTGAGAGCAAAACACCATTAAATGAACGTTCTGAGTTTTGATTTCCGTAGTATTCTCCTTTAGTTAATATTTTCATTCAAGATTAGTTAGTACACAACGTTTAGTATAAAATGTGGTTTAATGCTTTTTATACATTGCTGGCAGTAGTTGTTTATTCAGTAAGCACAAATTGCCATGATATACCATATTTGTCTTGACACCATCCAAACTTCTTACCAAATCCGTAATCTCCTTCACCTTTGTAGTCATCTAGCGGAACCATTACCTGACCATCATTTGAAACAAGATTTTCAAATAGGGTTTCTATCACATCTTCAGAATTGTCGCTAATAAAAAGAGAAACAGCAGGTGTAAATGACCAAGCATGATTATAGTTACTTTCAGAAACCATGTATTCGCATCCATTCAAAGTAAATACTCCATATTTAATGAGCTCAGGTGTTCCACCTGCCTCACCTTCAGAATACCTTTCAATGCTTTTAATTTCTGAATTAGGGAAAATAGAAGTGTAAAAACTTATCGCTTCCTGAGCTTTTCCGCATTGGTCGCCTACAAAAGTTAAAAATGTTGTTGTGTTCATTTTAAAAATTTATTGTATTAATTCATTAATGGTGTTATGCGTTCGTTTTTTCTTTTTTAATTATTTCGTCAATAAATTCGTTTACATTTAATTCTTTCAATTCTGCGTATACTTTTTTATTCTGATTTGCTCTTTTAGCTAATTCATATTTCATTTCCTGATATTTTATTCTAGCCCAATCATTTTTTCTTAAAAAATTCCGCATCAGAATGTGTCTTTCTAGAGGTTCGCTACCCTTTATGCAAACGTACAAGTGGTGAGGAATTGAATCTAAAATTCCATACAATGAATTTCCGTTTCTTTTAAAAACTTCTCGTTTTTCAATTCCTTGATTTCCGTTATGATAATATCCGAGTTTAATTAATTCAGATTTGATTTTTTCAAATTGCGATTTATTATCATAAATAATGTCAATGTCAATAATTGGTTTGGAATCCAAATTCGGGACAGAAGTACTTCCAATGTGTTCAATACTATATTCAAATCCCTTTAACCCATTTTCAATTTCGCATTTTAAATCTGCAAAATTTTTAGTCCAATTTGATGTATATTTTTCGATTAACATTCTGTTTTTCTCAAATTACTGCCAACGGCTTCGGCTATGAGTAGTTGCGTATTTCAGCAACTAATTTAGCAAATAACAAACCGAATAGAAAATCCGCGAGACACGAGCACGTAGTGCGAACTGGCGAAGCAATTCAATCGCAATTAATTATACACATTGTTACCCAACGTTTTTTATTCCGTCAAATTTTTCCATCCAGAAATTCCTTTTGATTTTATTTGTAAAAGTCCGTATAATAATCCTATTCGTAATCCAATTCCGATAATCGTATTTATATTCAGTATTCCAGATTTGTCGTTAATATAAATATTTAAAAAATATGCAGCGATAATAGTATAAAAGCCTATTTTTTTCCATTTGAAAATCCAATAAATTGAAGCTAATTCGATAAATACTGACAACATTTGTAAGTACAATAATCCTTTAGTGAATTTTGGGACTAATTCAACCGTTCTTTCATAAAAGACAAGACTACCAATTCCAATTCCTAATGAAGTAAGAATTAATAAAACTAAATAGATTGTCAGAATAATATGTCTGTTTTTATTCAACTTCCCCTTTATTTTTAATTTGTTTTCCAATTGCTCCGCTAATAATGGCAATTAATCCAGCTATTACGCATTGGGTCCAATCAATTCCAGAGTTTTCTTCTTTCGTAACAATTGTAAATGCTATGTAAGCAATGGTAGGAAAGTATATAATAAAATTTCCTAAAATCTTTTTATCCATAATTTTTGTTCAAATGTTGGGTAACGGTTTTGTGTATGGCTCGTTGCGGAAAATCAGCTATGATTTTCCGTCGTAACCGAAAGATAGCAAATTGCAATGACACGAGCACAAAGTGCTAACTGGCGCCAGCAATTTTCAGAAGTAGGCGAGAACAAGCAATTGCTTATAGCCGTTGTTAGCAAACGTAATTTTAGCATTATTTATTATTGTTTTAATATCTCTGTAAGCCAGTACATACTTTTTAAAGCAGTCATTGGGAAAGCTTTTCTGTGGTCAGCCGATTCGAAAGTTACATACTCTGTTACTAATTCTTTGTCATTTAAATTTTTTACCGTTGAAACAAGCCCTTGTGCTTGCGTAATCAATTCTTCCTTTTCTAATTCTCCGTTCGATATAAAGACATTTACCTTTAAATCTTTTGATTTTTGAGTCAAAATGGAATTGTTATTAAATATAAAAGTATCATCCAATAATGTCTCTGGACTTCCAAGAATGTAATTTTTGAAGGTTTGCGGTTGTGTTAACAAAATATATGCTCCAAAGGTGCCACCAAGTGAATATCCGAAATAGGTTCTATTATCAGTATCTGTCCTATAATTATCTTCAATATATTTAATAATATCATTTTGTATAAAAGTCAGATGATTATGTGCATCTCCACTTTGATATTTCGGATTCATCGATTTCAGAATAGTATAGTCTCTATACCTACTAATTCCAGGTCTTTCATCCTTCTGCCAAGAAATTCCGACTAAAATCAAATTTTCCATTAGATATTCAGTTGAGCCAGATAATATTTCGATATGCCACATTGCATCAGTAAAATATAGTACAGGATAATCAATTTCATTATTTTCCGAATATCCTTCGGGGAGTTTTATATAAAGTTCATAATGCCTTTCTGTATTTGTATCAATAATTGGAATTACCTGAATCTTGGATAATTCCAAGTTGGTCGTTTTTGAATCTTGTATGCTGTCTTGTGGCACGTTATTTTGACCAAAAACAGTATTTAATGATACAAACGTAAGTAGTAAAATTAATTTATTAACATTCATTAGTATTCGTTTCGTTTTATGTTTGCTAACACATAAATAACTCTGTATTTATGATATCATACTCTAAAATACTATTTATTTGTGACTTACCATAGACAAAAGGATTCGTCAATAAAACAACACCATGTATTTTGTATAACAGTTCTAGTATTTAACAACATTGTGTTATATAAAATGCCTGTAACTAGTAGAAATAAATTAAAGACTAGGAGTTACTACTCACCAAAATACATCTCTCGAAAAATCCTTGATGTATGTATTATCCGTCTTATAATTTCATACACATTTTATAAATTTAAAATCGTAAATTTCAGAAGCAAACTAAATCTCTAAAATTAGGCGCTATGAAATCATTTTTTGAGGATGGTGTGTATAACGAAATCACTTCCAGGATTCAAAATCTAAACAGCGATACCCAAGCCCAATGGGGTAAGATGAATGTCGGGCAAATGCTCCATCATTGTCAGTTACCATTAAACGTCATTCTTGAAAAAAAAGATTATAATTTAAAGCCGAATTGGCTCATCAACCTTCTTTTTAAGAAAACCATGTACAGTGATAAGCTATGGAAGAAAAATTTACCAACAGCGCCACGGTTTAAAGTCACAGATTCTTATGAGTTTGACACTGAAAAAACGACTTTATTGAGTTTGGTAGATGAGCTTAATGCGCAACGAGAGAAAACAGAATGGCAGGACCACCCGGCCTTTGGAAAACTCACCAAGGACCAATGGGGAAAAATGCAATACAAACACTTAGACCATCACCTCAGACAATTTGGTGTATAACAACTATGAATTACCCTCCTAAGCATCATCAAGACGATGATCGTCACCATATGATAGAAGTCATCAAAACCTATCCTCTGGCGACACTCATCTCCGTAAAAAACAACCGACCACTCATTACCCATCTGCCTTTGGTATATAAGGATGAAAAGCTGATCGGTCATATTGATATTTACAACCCGCAGACGCCCTTGTTAATGGATCATAATGAGGTGACTATTATTTTTTCGGGACCTCAATGTTATATTTCGCCCAGTGTGTATACAACCACACAGCTGCCCACCTGGAACTACATCAAAGTGCACTTAAAAGGTACTGTAGAGCGTATAGAAAGTAAAGCTGCCTTAAAAGAATCCCTGATTAAAATGACCGAATTTTTAGAGGCTCCGGATCACAAGTATGTTTTAGAAGCTGATAACCCAAGAATGGAGCACAACCTCAACTACATCGAAATGTTTGAGATCACCATTACAGACTGGGAAGGTAAATTTAAGCTATCGCAGGATAAGAATCCTAAGGATATCCGAGCAGCCAGAGCGGAGCTGATAAAAGTGAACCAAGAGAGTATTGAGCAATTTTTAAATACAGTATTTAAATCATAATCGTATGGATCTAGAAGCGAATAAAAAGAATGCCATTGCATTTTATAAAATGGCTTACGAAGGCAACCCTAAAGAAGCAGTGGAACGCTATGTAGGTGCCGATTATATTCAGCACAACCCTGATGTTGCTGATGGCCCTCAAGGTTTTATCGAGTATTTTGAGCGTATGCAAAACGAGTATCCTGAAAAGTCCATATCATTTGTGCGATGTATTGCACAAGGTGATCTTGTGGCACTGCACACCCATCAGGTTTGGCCTGGGAATGATCAATATGTGACTATGGATTTCCTTAGGTTTGATGCCAATGGGAAAATATGTGAGCACTGGGATGCCATTCAGCAAGTCCCAAAAACATCTGCCAATCCGAATACGATGTATTAATGTTATCTTTAAAAGAAATTAAGCTCCAAATGAAGTTTTAGGTTTTCAATAATAATTCAGGATTCTTATCAATATAGATGTGAAAAGATTCGATAATAGCAATTATATTTTCGTGAAAAAAGGAAACCGCTACAATACCCATTATTAGCATTAAGGATATCCATATTAAAATAAGCTTAACAATTTTATAAGTATGCTTCCCTTTCATAGGAGGTAATATTGAAAACTTGCTATCAATCATGGCGGAAATTAACTTGTTGATTTGAAACAATAGTTTTCTTGTATAATACATTCTATTCTATATGCTAGATCCTTAGGGAGTTCTTGACATTCTAAAATGAACAAGGCAATAAATTGTAAGCTCTTTTTATATTTGGCACCTTTAGTATCTACAGCTAACTCTACTTCTAAAACTTTTTTCTCTATTTTTTTCATGACATATAAATTATTGTGTTATAAGGTGCAAGAAACTCTCTTTATATACATGAGAGGATAGTTCTCATTAATTAGGTCCTATATCACGTTAATTATTCAAATCATACGATTTTTCACATATTGATGAGAAAAACCCTATTGCTTACAGTATTGCTTAATCTAAACGAAAAATCGTGCATAAGGTCCGAATTACTTTTTTTTAGAAAACAAACGGTTTTTCTCATAAAAAATACATTTTAAAAATTTTTTAAATTTCATTAAAAGTTGTACATTTATGACATGGGGTTTACAAATAAAGATTATCAAAAGTTAATAAACACTGGTGTTTGCTCTCCACTATTTGGAGATACTTACATCAAACAGGATGCTTCTAATAGCTCCCCAAATTGGGATGAAATACCAACAAAAGCATACACAGCTACAAGAACTACTATTACAGAGTTTGTTAGGGCTCATTACAGAAACATACCAAAAACGAATGAACTTTATGATCAGATCAAAACTGTTTTTAGATTACAAGCAAATACGAGCAACTCTATAGTAGACAAAATTCTCAACGGAGAAAACAGTCATGTAGATAGTTTTGAAACAAGAACCTTTAAAGAATGGTTAAGAAAGGCTGAATTAGGAGAGCGAGTTATAACGTCTAGTAATTCTGCCTTAGCTTTTCTGGAGATACTAAGAAAATATATTGAATTAAAGGAAGGCATAACAAGCTCTAGTGTCACAGTACATCGGAAACTACCTAAATGGATTGAGGGAGGCTGGCTTTGTTATCATATAAAATCACAGGATGTTGAAGCTACCCTCGAAGTCAATCAGGATCTTCTTATCATAAAGAACGATAACAAACCCAATGTTACTTATTACAGCACCTATAGAAAATCCAGGTCTTTATGGGAATTATCAACTTCTGACGATATTATTTACATCGATAAAAATGAATCAACAGTCGGAATGAACCTCCACATTAAGGATAATAGCAATAAAGTTTTCAATATCATGGTTAAAGGAGATGACCATTCAGATATCATTACAGCGACCTATAATATTATTACTGATGCGAGAACTTATAATGGAAATCCATCTTCCGGAATTTTACTGATGTTTAGACTTGACGATTCAAACTTGCATGATAATTCAGCGTTAGATCGCGATTATATCGATAAATATTGTCGAACTATTGACATAAGAAAACCATATACCCTACCAGATAACATAAAGGGAATAGATGCTCAAAATTTTCACAAGTGTTTGTTCGAATTATTCATGCTTCAGCCTTCTAAGCTAATTGGAAAAAATTATACAGATTCTGAAGATGCACTATGGTCTGCCAATGAAATAAAAAAAGTTTCTGAGAAATTATTAGAACTATCCATCGATACGCTTCACTATCACACTAGAGCTGAAACAGAAGATAAAAATATTCATGATGCTTTATTAAAGTTTAGAGAATCGTGGATCACATCAATTTCGAGAATTGTACAAAATGCCATAAGTAGAGATATACTTTCGATTTTTCTCCACAGCAAAAGCAGTGTTAATATAACGCAATTCTATAAAAATTTAGTTGAAGGCGGTACTAAAGAGCTGCCTAAAGAGTTCTATGTCATTACTTCTCCTAATTCGTCGTATATGTGGAGCAGTGCTAGTAAAATATTAAATCTTATTAAAAACGAAGTAGAACAGAAAAGAATCTTCATGAATAGAATCTTTGTAGTTTCTAAACAAGACGTATTTCGATTTGAAGGTAATAATGAGAGTTTGGAGATACTCCTCAAAGATAAAGATGTAAAGCAGTTATACAGTATGCTAAAAAAGTCTTCTAAGGATATCATAGATGAACATTACCAATCTTATGGAAGTTTAAGTACTAACAAAAAGTTTGACAATAAGATTTTACTGATTTCAGAGTTTCAATATATAGCAGCTATGGAAGATCTATTCAAATCTGTAAAATATTATGGTATAGAAACCTCATCATCTTTGAATTGGGAATTTTTCCATGAAATCAATGACTCAAATAAAATGAACATTTACCGTATAGACTGTAAAGTGTTAGATAATGAAAGGCATGGAGGGCTTATGTCTATGACGCGTCAATTATTTGAAAAATATAGCGATTACAATGTTTCTGTATTGTATGAAGATGAAAATCAGAAAATCTAAATAATTCTTTTTAAGGTTTTGAGTTATTGTTCTTAATAGAATTATTCAAGAATTTCCCAACGATAATCGCGGTAAGTATAACCAGATAAAATTGACCAATAAGCCCAATTAATACGGCGGCCTTTCTCGCCAAAAGCGTGGTAGGCACAATATCGCCATAGCCTATGGTCATTAAGGTAATATAGCTGTAGTACAATAAACCTTGACTATCTATACTTTCAGACAAGGTTGCTGTTTTAATACCCTCAAAGGACCCGGGATTATATATTTCGATACTCAGACAAATAAAAAAACCTATGAGGCCTGCAGTGATAAATCCGCTTACAAGTCCAAATATGACATTCTTACCCACAATTCTATCATACCAAACTTGTCTTATAATTTCAAAGGCCAGCAGGACATAAAATAAAAAGAATGAAAACAACTTTATAGCATTAAACATCCCCATACTAATAAAATCCTTGGGTGTCATCCACTGCGCTATTATTGCAATAACAGCCACACTAAGTATAAGCCATATCCTTCTTTTGGTATGTAAGAACAGTAATACCCCAGAAATGATATTCACAATAAATAAAACGGGGGACACCCAAGCATCGAACCAATTTACCGGAAAAATTAAGCTTCCAAATAAAATAGATAGTTGGCTTATAAGAAGTATTTCGAAACGGTAATGGTAAAGTCGCTCTTTCATGACAAAAGATTTCTTATAAATATAGTGGAATTAGTGATACAACTACTTAATAAGCTGCTTCACCTCATCAAAATCCAGACCCCCATAATTACCCGAGCTCATTAAAAGCAAGGTCTTGTTTTGATAGCTTTGAGAAAAGAGATACTCCTTAAATGCTTCCGGATTGGTATAAATAATAAGATCATCACGTTGAAACGCTGCTCCTATTTGTGATTCAGTCACCTCTTCTAACTTTTTTATTTCGACAGCATGTGGTGAATAAAATACGACTGCCGTATCTGCAGCATCCAATGCACCTTTATATTCTTTTAAAAACTCAGCATTCAAACTACTATAAGTATGCAATTCCAAGCAAGCCACAAGTGGACGATCAGGGTACTGTGCTTTCACAGCTTCAGTAGTGGCTTGTACTTTACTCGGTGAATGTGCAAAATCTTTATAGGCCACACTGCTTGAAGATTCTGCAATTTTCTCTAAACGCTTACTGGCGCCTTTGAAGGTGGCTATGGCTTCATAGAAATCATCTTCATCAATCCCCATATGCTGGCATATCCATTTAGCTCCAGCCAAGTTATTTAGATTGTGTGCCCCAAATACTTCAATTGGCATTGGTCCTTCCTCCGTCTCTAAATAAGTGGTTCCATGTTCCACTGAATATTCCGGTGTGCGATAGGGTAATTTTCGAATCTGGTTTTCTGAAGCTTCCACTAGGCGTTTCAAGGCCTCATCTTCTTCGTTGTAATTGATGCTGCCACCTGTTACAATAGAATCTACAAATATCTTGAACTGCTCCTCGTAGTTCTCGTAGGTAGGAAACACATTAATATGATCCCAGGCAATCCCACTTAAAAGGGCAATATTAGGTTTGTATAAATGAAATTTTGGTCGTCGGTCTATCGGTGAGCTCAAATACTCATCACCTTCAAGAACGATGAAGTCATTATCTTCTGTCAATTTTACCATCACATCAAAACCCTCTAACTGAGCGCCCACCATAAAATCCACATCCTTATCATGATAATGCATCACATGCAAGATCATAGAGGTAATTGTGGTTTTACCATGACTACCGCCAATAACGACTCTGGTTTTGTGTTTTGATTGCTCGTATAAGAATTCCGGATAACTATAAATGGTCAAGCCTAGTTCCTGGGCCTTTAGCAGCTCCGGATTATCGGCTTTAGCGTGCATTCCCAGTACGATCGCATCTAATTCCGGTGTTATTTTTTCAGGAAACCAACCAAATGTTTCAGGTAGTAAACCTTTTGCTTCCAAACGCGATTTTGAAGGGTCAAAAATAGTGTCATCGCTTCCAGTGACCTTATAGCCTTTGTTGTGTAATGCTATGGCTAAATTATGCATGGCCGCCCCGCCTATGGCTATGAAATGTACATTCATATATTTACAATCTATAGTGCTGTAAATATAGCAAACCCCCTTCTATAAATCAGGATTAATTGCCAAATTATTAAACAGTTTTGCCTTGGCTGTAAAGTACTTGTTTTGAAGCTCATTGGCCTTTAATTGTGCCTCTATAAGTTTCGACTCTCGACTGTTCACTAAAAACAACGAACTTTCACCCAATTGAAACTTGCGCTCCTCTCCGGTTAACATCAATGTATAATCAGACACCATAGTTGCTGTAATGGCATTCTGTCTTACAAATGAGTTTAGCTCTTGCTGAATGGCATTGATCTTATTAATGATATTAACGCGTTCTGCCTGCCTTTCAAATTCAACATCTTGAAGCTTTAGCTTAGCAAGCTTCAGATCGCCACGTTCTTTTCTTAAGAATAACGGGAAATTGATATTTAAACCGGCTTTGTATTCAGCGGTATTGAATGAATTCGCTACATCCGGAGTTTCACTTAAAAAATTATACTCTAAATCGACACGAGGTAAAAGGCGATTGGCCTTAAGGCGCTTGTCCACTTCTAACCCTTGTAATTTATAATCTAGAGATAAGAGCTTCGGATGGCCTTCGATCTGAGCATCATCAACCACCACCAATTGATCGATATTAAAGGTCGCGTCTATGACCACCTCTGAATTGACGTCAGGTATCACGATATCCTGAAGTTCTACCGGAACCGTATTCTCCAACCACAAGAATGTGGATAACTGCAATTTGGCTTTCATCAGCTTCACCTTACTCTGCTCTAAGCCCAGTTTACGATTGTTCACTGCAATTCTGGCTTCCACAGAATCTATGGCTGCGCGCTCCCCGACCTCAACACTACGCTTTACACCATCGAAACGCAATTCAGCATTTTGCAGAAAATTTTCAAAGACCTGCACTTCATTATAGGCTTGTAACCATTTGAAATAGGTCTTAGAGGCTTCAAACAGTATTTGGTTGACCATAATGTCTCGATCAGCTTTCGTTTGCTCTCTGTAAAGTTTGGCTTGTTTTAAGGAAGCCATACGGTCATTGATAACAAGTCCTCGTGCTAATGAGAAGGATACACCGGCACTGTAGAGCCCATCTATAGGGACATCGGCTTCAGGGTTTAAAAACTGTCCTGTATTCTCTTCAAAATCGCCCTTAAATTCAATACCATACCATGTTGGAATTTTGAATGTGGCATTCAGCTTATCAAAATACTCCGTATTCTTAAATTTCTTTCGGTCGTAATCCACTTCAATCTTAGGATCGAATGCCCCTCTAGACTTCATTAGTTTGGCCTGACCTTCATCAATGATCAACTCAGCTTGCTTCACAATAGGGTGAAACTTCTTTACATAACCCAAATACTCATCAAACCGTAAGATGGCCGTATCGGTTAATGTTTCCTGACCATAAGATAATCCCATCATTAAGATGGTGCCTATTAGATAAATCAAATGCCTCATGATCATTTCTTTTTAACAGGAGTTTCTGATTCGGGTTGGTAATAATTGGGTGGAAACCCGTTGAGCTTTCGCCATAATTCGAACCAAATAGGCACGTCCTCCAGTAAGGCCATAGTAAACGCTCCTGAACCAACGCGAACATCTTTTGGCCACTCATGATCTTCCGGGTCCGGAGCCAGCAAGACTCTAAACTTCCCATTTTCGCTAATGAAGTTTTCTATGGCTACCACCTTTGCCCCATAGGTTCCATAAGATATGTTGGGCCAGCCGCTAAATACGATTGCCGGCCAACCGTCAAACTGTACGCGCACCTTTTCTCCGATATGAAGCAGTGGCAAATCGATTGGATTCACATAGGTTTCTACAGCCATATCATAGTTTGAAGGCATAATTCCTACCAGACGCTCTCCCTCTTTAAAGGTCTCTCCCAAACCGGCACGTATGGCCTTATTGATAAACCCATCTTGAGGTGCCGTGATATATAGCAAACTATTTCTACGCTCGTAATTAGAATATTGATTCTCTAATTTGGTCACTTGAGCTTCCGTGTCGAACTGACTCGATTGCGCCGTAAACTTATCACTCTCAGCTTTTGAGATCTTATCGGTATAGGATGCCTGAATTCTCGAAATTTCCACACGCGCATTGATCACCTCATTTCTACTCGCCAAAAGCTTATTGTTTTGAGAGATCAGCTTTGCCTCTGTCTCTCTGAGCTTCACACGCTTGTCTTCAACATCGCGTGTGGCCTTAAACCCTTCTTGGCGTAAGGTTTCTGTACGATCATATTGGCGCTGTGCAATACTTTTATTGGTCTTAGCGGCTTCTAGGTCTATACTGTCACTCTTAACTTTCAGCTTGGCTTGAAGCAGTTTGTTATTGGCCTGCTCCAGTTTAAGTTTTCGTTCACTGTATAAGGCATTGACTTGTCTATCTAAAGCTTTTACTTTCTCCTCATAAGAGGCCACAGAAAGTGTCTTAGCCTCAATTTGCTGACCTGTACGCTCCACAAGGTTTGGATCGAAATAATCACTCTTAATCTCTGATATCTTAATGATGGTATCCCCTTGCTTCACAAAATCACCTTCTCGTACATACCAAGCTTCTATTCGTCCCGGAATAGGAGATTGAATGGTCTGTGGTCTTTGATCCGGTGTAAGTGTGGTCACAAGACCACGCCCAGTAATGTTCTGTGTCCATGGTAAGAACAAGATCACAATACCTATCAGAGTAAATACTAATAAAAAACGATTAAAGTACTTATAGTACCTGGCATGAAAGACTTGCTTACCCGACCTAAATTTAGAGAGGTCAACCGTTTTATTTAATTGGTTATTAGATATATTTAGCATGACTATTCCGTTTTAAATGATTTGGCCTTTTTTAAGGGTGATGACTTGAGTGCACTGCTTCGCCCAATTATCATTAATACTTACAACAATGAGCGCCCAAGGATTTTTTGAATCTGTTAGAAAATCGATAATAGCATTAGCTTCATCATTCTCAAAATGCTCTAGAGGATCTTCCAAAATCAGAAGTTTAGGTTGAACAACAACGGCTCTTGCCAGTACAATCTTCTTGGCTACCGTAAAGGATATTTGTTTGCCTTCTGGGTATAGCACCGTATTTAGACCTTGGTCACTTTCCTTTATGAATTGTGACAGTCCAACATTCTTAATCACCCACATTAGCTGCTCATCCGAGATGCTATCATCTCCAAAAGTGATATTCTCTCTTATAGTGCCCTCAAATGGGGTTTCATCAGCAAGAGATAATCCCAGTTTAGACCTGTAATAATTTAAGTTGATGGTCTGTAGAGAATGCTCATTAACATATATCTTTCCCTTGGTAGGTTTTATGATCCCGGAGATTAAGCGTAGCAGACTTGATTTCCCTGAACCGCTTTCACCTCTGACCAATATTCTACTCTTTGTATTGATCTTTAATGAAAGATCTTTAAGTATACTTTCATCTTTTTCCGGTACTCTATACTCCACTTGGTCCAGCTCAAGGTCAAAATGGCCATTGAATATTGGCATTTCACCTTCTTGAGGCTCCAGACCTTTATCAACGACCTGTCCCATTTTTTCAAGTGAGGTCAATACATCATAAAATGACTCTAGGCCTAAGATCAATTTCTCTACGGAATTTATAACTAGAAGAATGATGATCTCAGCAGCAACAAATTGTCCTATATTCATCTCCTGATTTAAAACCAAAAGCCCACCAATGATCAATAGTCCTGCCGTAACAATCACTTTAAAACCAACCATTTGAATAAATTGAATGACTAGTACTTTGAAGTGACTTTCTCTAGCTTTTAAATAATCTGAAACCAGATTGTCATTTTTCTGAACCGCTAGATTTGTTTTCCCGGATAACTTAAAACTCACAATGGTTCTGGCCACTTCTTGTATCCAGTGCGCCACACGATATTTATGTTTTGACTCCAACAAACTGGTTTCCATACCACGCTCTGCCGTATACTTAAACACTACATATATCAGTATGAGTAATAAGAATCCGAAAGCAATAAAGAATGGGTGGTAGAAGGATAATAATATCAATGCAAAAATGATTTGAAGCATCGCCCCAGGTATATCTACCAATATTTTTGCTAATCCTTTCTGAATATTTAGCGTATCGAAAAAGCGATTGGCCAGCTCCGGCGGATAACTGTTTCTAAGCTCTTGCATACTAATTTTCGGAAATCGGTAAGTAAACTCGAACGAAGCTCTGGTAAAAATGCGCTGCTGAATGGTTTCTATAATTCGCATTTGCATCAGCTGTAGTGCTCCCACAAACGCCACGCCTAGAGTCACTAGAATAACAAGTACGATCCATGATGTACTCACTTGTGCGCCTTGAATCAAATTGATGATTACCTGTATACCAAGCGGTAATGTTAATCCCACCAATCCTGAAAACACAGCATAATATATGACCTGAAAAAGATCTCGCCGTTCCAACTTAAGTAAGCCTACTAATCGCTGCCATGGCGACATAATTTTGGTTGAGTTCATGTTACTAATTTTAAAACAAATAACAGCAAAATACTCTTATTTGATACTTTAGAGCGCAAAGATAATAGTAATACTATTAAATTAAAATTATTAACATAAGTTTAGCAGGATGGAAACGTTAAGGTTTCATCCCGTAGATTTAATATTAAATAATTGTGAATTAGAGTTTTAAAATAGCAGACTTTTCTTTAAGTGCTTGTTTAAAGTTAGCTTTCAGGGAGAGTGCTTTATTGATATGTTTTAAAGCATTGTCTTTATCTTTTTTATGCTTATATATCTGAGCCAGTCTGTAATGTGCCCATTCTTTAGGCACGCCATCAGCAGCAGAATAGTTAGACAGATACGCGTTTAAACACATTTCGCCTTTATCGAGTTGTACATTATAATCTGCACATACCTTACCGATCTGATAATGCAATGCATTGCGTTGATGTTTCTTATGAGCGGTCTCTATATTGCTTATAGCTTTGTCCGGCTGCTTTTGAGATTCGTATAAATTAGTCAGTTTTTCATAGCAGGTTAAAGAGCCTCCTACTTTTATGGCTTTTAAATAGTATTCTTCAGCTAGTTCAGGTTCATCATCATATTCATAAACATATCCTTTGGCCAGGTAACCATCCACTTCGGATATCTGTTGTAACTGCTCGGCATATTTTAAAGACTTAGACGTGCTGCCTCCGATAATGCCAGGTAACGATACATAGAGTTCTACCAATGCCCATCTGGCATTTATATGTTTAGGATCTAACTCAGCTGCTTTTTTAAAAGCTCTTTTTATATCGCCTACAAGTCCTAAAGCTTTTAACTTGCTGACACTAAGCGCTTTCATTCCCATAGCACCACCATATTTATAATGATAATCGGCATTACTAGGTTCTTTCTTTACGAGCTTCTTGTATTCCTCGATGGCTTCGTCCCATTTCTTTTGGTGGCCATAGGCATCACCTAAGAGCTCTATAGCTTGCTTATCATCCTCATGAGCTTCAACATAATCATACAATAAATGTTCTGCTGCTACAAACTTTTTCTTAGAAATAAGATCTTGAGCATCTTCAATAGTAGACTGCCCGTAAAGACATACAGGTAGGATAAAAAGTATGATAAGTAGTCGCATTCTTTTCAATTCATAGCATTTAGGCATCCGTAGCAAAAATAATAAGATATCTCTTATATTTTAAAATCCGTTTCATTCATTTCCCTAATAAAATGATTAACTTTCCTCATTAAACGCTACACTTAACTCAATTCGTATAGTTTTGGAATACCTTTTGAAGGACATTTGATAGAAAACTAAATCTATGAAAAATTACATCACTTGTATAATGATCATTTTATTCGCTCAATTCTCTAATGCTCAAGACACCAACAACTTTTATGCTGAGCAATGGGAGAAGGTACAACAACTCGAAAATGAAGGACTAACAAAGTCTGCATTGGATGTTGTTAATGGAATAAAAGCAAGAGCCATTATCGATAAAAACAGAAGTCAGACCATAAAAAGTTTGCTTTATGTGAGTCGTTATGCATTAACGCTTGAAGAAGATGCCCAACTTAATATTGTCAATGATTTTAAGGCTGAAATTGATCGTAGTGATGTGGTGACCAAGCATGTGCTAGAAAATTTACTAGCAACCATGTACTGGCAGTATTTTCAGCAAAGCCGATACCAATTCTACAATAGAACAGAAACGGATACTAAGATAGATTCTAATGATTTCAGGACTTGGGATCTGAATACAATTTTTAATGAAATTCACACCTATTATCAACGTTCCTTAGAAAATGGACTGGTATTACAACAAGAACGTCTAGAAGATTACAAAAACATTCTCATAGAGTTCGACAATTCTAAATTATACCGTCCTACACTTTACGATCTATTAAGTCATAATGCACTAACCTTCTACAAAACGGATGAGAACAGTATTACAAAGCCGGCCTATCAATTTAAAGTTGAAGACACAAAATTGATTGGTATAGGTTCTGACTTTATGAATCTTGAGTTAGAATCTAAAGATAGTACCTCTTTACAACTCAATGCATTAAAGATCTATCAAAGTCTGTTGCGTGTGCATCATCAGAACAATCCTGATGCCTACACAGCGGTAAACATAGAACGTCTTAACTATGTGTATAACTATGCTATTTTCGAGGATAAGGATGCTCAATTTATTAAAACGCTCAATACTGAAGCTAGTAGTATCAACACATCGCCACTTTCAGGATGGTATACCTACGAGTTAGCGCAACTCTACAGAAAACAAGGTTTAACATATACAAGCAACGGTGATAATGACACACACCGTTGGAAACTAAAGGATGCCTTAGCGTTGTGTAATAATGTGATTACGTCGTTTCCGGGTAGCGAAGGTGCCAAACGCGCAGAAGTGTTGAAACAACAAATACTACAACCTTCTTTACAACTTGTAACTGAAGAACATATTCCAATTCAGCAATGGTCTCGTATACTGGTCAGTTATACAAATATTGACTTGCTTAATTTCAAGCTTTTTAAAGTGACCCCTAAAGAGCTTGAGGACTATAGTCGAATATACAAACCTGAGGAACGTATTGAGTATTTGAGCAAACGCAAGCCTATTCAATTATGGAATGCTACTTTAAAAAATGAAGGCGATTATCAAACCCATAGTACTGAAGTTACTATACCTCAACTAGATAATGGGCTTTACATCGCTATGGCAACTCCGGTTGGAGATAATTCATCGAGTACGTTTGCAACAGACAATATTCAAGCAACAAATCTTGCATTAATTGAAAGCCCAGAAAATAATAAGATCGTCTATCAGGTAATCGATAGAATCAACGGACGCCCTATTTCTGGCGCTAAAGTAAAATTGACTTATAACGAAAATGGTAAGGATTCTAAGAAAGGTAAAGATTTTATCACGGATCGTAACGGACGATTCGTATTTCAAAAAGACCGGAAGTATTACAGAAATATAGAAGTTAAAGTATCAAAGAATGATGACACAGGCCACTTTGGCGATTATTACATTAGTAGATCTTACAGATCAAATCCGCAAGAAAAACCAAATTATAATGCTTACACATTCACTGATCGCAGTATTTATAGACCTGGTCAAACAGTGCATTATAAAAGCATCGTCACAAAAACCTTTAAGGACAATACAGAAGTTAGTGGTGGTTTAAAGGCTACAATTTCATTACACGATGTGAATGGTGTAAAAGTGTCAGAAACGCAATTAACCACGAATCAATTTGGCTCATTACATGGGGAGTTTGTACTTCCAAGCAGTGGTTTAACCGGTGAGTTCTATATTCAAATCCAGTCTGACCTTATCGGTAGAGATTACCATTATATTTCCGTAGAGGAATATAAGCGTCCGAAGTTTAAAACGGAGTTCTTACCAATCACTGAAACGTTTAAGGTCAATGATGACATCATCATTAAGGGTAATGCTTTGGCTTTTGCAGGAAGCTCCATTACTGATGCCAAAGTGGTGTATACGGTAAGACGAAATGTGCAATTTCCTAGATGGTTCTACTGGAGTCGTCCTTATTATAATTCGGAAGCCCAAGAGATCACTTTCGGAGAAACAACAACCAATGCAAAAGGCGAGTTTGAAATTACCTTTAAAGCCCTTCCGGATACTAATGCAAATAGAGACAATCTTCCTATATTCCAATATGAGGTGACTGCTGATGTTACAGATATTAATGGCGAAACGCGAAGTGCTACCACTTTTGTGAATGTGGGATACCACACCATGACTGCAAATATTGTTGTGGCCAGCCAATTGGATAAAGATAAAAAGTCACATGAGATCACTATTCAATCTCAAAACCTAAATGGCGAGTACGCTCCGGCAAAAGGCACACTAAGCATATATAAATTGAAAGCACCTAATCGTGTGCTTAGACCACGACCATGGGGAGCACCAGATTATCAGATGCTGTCTGAAACAGAATTCGCTACCTTATTCCCGCACGAGGCCTATAAGGATGAAAGCCAAGTAAACACTTGGGAACGTGGAGAACGTGTCTTTAGTGAAGCCTTTGATACAGAGACATCAAAAACGGTGACTCTAAAGCGTACCAAGCGATGGGAATCAGGGCAATACATCATTGTATTAGAGAGTAAAGACAACTTTGGTCAAGCTATTAAAGATGAGGCTTATACTAGGTTCTACAGTGAAAAAGACAAGAGCACATTAGATAATGCCCTATTCTCTATAAACCTAGATAAAGATCAGTATAAAGCAGGAGATATAGCTAAAGTGACTTTAGCTTCAGCGTCTAAAGATGTTACCATCATGCTAGATATTGAAAAAGATGGTAAAGTGATAGACACACAGATTATTCAGCTTAACAATTCCAAAAAGACCATCAGTATTCCTGTGAATTCAGAGGACGTAGGTGGATTTGCGGTAAAGTATAGTTTTGCAGCTTATAATTCATACCGATCAGGCAGCTTAATTGTTCCTGTACCTTATCCATCAAAGGATCTTCAGATTGAGACCAAAACCTTTAGAGACAAACTGAAACCCGGGCAAGAAGAAACCTGGAGCTTTACCGTAAAAGGACCTAAAGGCGATAAAGTGTCTGCAGAGTTATTAGCCAGTATGTATGATGCCTCCTTAGATGAGTTTAGAGGGCACCAATGGTACTTTGAGCCGATTCAACGCGCTAACTACTATAGTAGAAGTCGTAGCAATAGTAGACGTAGTTTTGGAATAACTAGTTTTAATTTGTATAACCGTTTTAAATCCATTTCCAGTTACCCAACACAAGCCTATGACCAACTCAATTGGTTTGGGTTCCGGTTTGGAAGAAATCAAATTTTATATAAAAGAGAGAGTACAGTAGCTAATATGCTAGCTACGGAACCTGCTGCAGTGGCAGATGCTGAAATAGTTGAAGAAGTAAATTTATCTATAGCTCAACCGCCTAGTGCCCCTGAATCTGATAGTATCAAAGGTTTCGCCGATGTTGATAAATGGACCACAAATAATTCTGATGATAGCGCAGAAAATAATCAAAATAATTTCGAAAATATTCAAATACGTAAGAATCTTCAGGAGACCGCATTCTTTTTCCCAACCTTACAAACAGATGCTGAAGGTAATGTCAGTTTCAATTTTACCGCTCCTGAAGCCTTAACCAAATGGAAGCTTCAGTTATTGGCACATACCAAAGCTTTAGAGACCACGGTGACCACATTAGAAACTGTCACGCAAAAAGAACTCATGGTCATCCCTAATGCACCACGTTTCTTACGTGAAGGCGATCAGATTACCATAAGTACAAAGATCTCTAACCTTACTGAAAATGCATTGAAGGGTAATGCCAAATTAGAATTAACGGATGCTGTCACCGGTGCTGTTATAGATACTGACTTAGGCAATACCAATGCTACTAAATCATTCGCTGTGGATGCCAAGGGCAATACACAGGTATCTTGGGATTTGAGTATTCCGGATGATGTGCAAGCGGTTCAGTATACGATTTTAGCGAAGACCGAAAACTTTGGAGATGGGGAACAAAATGCGTTACCGGTATTAAGCAACCGTATGCTGGTTACAGAGACCTTACCGATGTGGGTGAGAAGTAATGAGACCCGTACGTTTACTCTAGATAAATTAAAGAATACGACCTCAACCACACTAAAGCATCATAAACTGACTTTAGAGATGACATCGAATCCGGCATGGTATGCTGTTCAGGCCTTGCCTTACCTTATGGAATATCCGTATGACTGTAACGAGCAAACCTTCTCCAGATACTATGCTAATGCCTTAGCACAGCACATTGTAAAATCGAATCCAAAGATTGAAGCCGTATTTAATCAATGGAAATCGCAAGATGCATTATTGAGTAATCTAGAAAAGAATCAAGAGTTGAAATCTTTACTCATTCAGGAAACACCTTGGTTACGTGATGCTCAATCAGAAGCAGAGCAAAAGAAGCGTATCGGATTGTTATTCGATCTTAACAAAATGAATAACGAATTACAGTCCTCGTTACAAAAACTAAGAAGTAACCAATCGCCTACCGGAGGGTGGCCATGGTTTAAAGGTGGACGTACCAACAGGTACATTACACAACATATTATTGCCGGTTTTGGACATTTGAAGCAATTGAATGTCACCTCAAAGCACGGTGAGCAAAATATGGTGCAAAGAGCACTGGCCTACCTGGATGAGCAATTCGTAAAAGAATACAAGGATCTTAAGCGCTACAATAAGGATGTGGATTTATCTAAAGATCATCTGAGTTATATGCAGTTGCATTACTTATATACGCGTAGTTCTTATCCTGAAATACAACCTTCAAAAGAAGTTAAAGACATTATGGATTACTACCATGGTCAGATAAAAGCTTATTGGTTAAAGCGATCTTTATATGCTAAAGGATTGATGACCTTAGCGATGCATAGAATGAATGATTCTAAAACAGCGCAAAAGATCATACGTTCGCTTAGAGAAAATAGTATTACTTCTGATGAATTGGGCATGTACTGGAAGGCAAATACCAATTCCTGGTATTGGTATCAGGCTTCGATAGAGACCCAAGCCCTACTGATTGAAGCATTCTCAGAAGTTGATGGTGATATTGATACTATTGACAACTTGAAGATCTGGTTACTTAAGAACAAGCAAACTAATAAATGGGAAACGACCAAAGCGACTACCGAGGCTGTCTATGCTTTACTATTACAGGGTAGCGACTGGCTAAGCGTTACCGAAATGGTAAATGTGAGTATTGGTGATACTTCAATTGACCCATCGCAATTAGATGATGTACAAGTTGAAGCCGGAACGGGATATTATAAGACATCGTGGACGGGTGCTGAAGTTGCTCCTGAAATGGCCAAAGTCACATTGACCAAAAAAGGTGACGGTATTGCCTGGGGTGGCTTGTATTGGCAGTATTTTGAAGATCTGGACAAGATCACTTCTGCTGAAACCCCATTGCAGTTAAAGAAAAAATTGTTTGTAAAATCGAACACGGATACCGGAGAAGTGATCACTGAGATTACTTCAGACACTCAATTAAAGGTTGGTGATCTCGTACGTGTACGTATCGAATTACGTTCTGACCGCGATATGGAATTTGTTCATATGAAAGATATGCGAGCGGCTGGTTTAGAGCCTATCGATGTGATTTCGAGATATAAATGGCAAGATGGTTTGGGTTATTACCAAAGCACAAAAGATGCAGCAACAAACTTCTTCTTTGATTATTTACCTAAAGGCGTCTATGTTTTTGAATACGATCTTAGGGTGAATAATGCAGGGGATATGAGCAATGGTATTACGACCATTCAGAGCATGTATGCACCTGAATTTACAAGTCATAGTGAAGGGGTTAGAGTGAAGGTAAAATAGGCCAATGTCAGTATTCATAATATATTCCGACTGAACCTTAGAATTTTTTTTTCGTACATTTATAAATACTAACTAATAAATTTTAGAGATTATGAACGCAAAAGTTTCTATGGTTCTTAGGATTTTACTAGGAATCTTTGTTCTTGTTTTTGGGGTAAATAAGTTTTATAGCTTTTTACCTATGCCTGAATTAGGTGGCGATGCCGGCGCCTATTTTGGAGCCTTAATGAATTCTAAAACTATGACTCTAGTTGCTATCGTAGAGATCGTTGCAGGTTTAGCATTAATATTCAATAAATATGGTGCATTAATGGCACTTATCTTAATGAGTGTTTCTGTGAATGCTGTATTATTTCATGCGGTTTTAGACCCGGGAGGAATTGGTGGTGCAGCTGCCCTTATAGTACTTAACATACTTGTATTATACAGTTATAAAGACAAGTATAAAGACCTTCTCAGTTAAAGGTTAACAGCATAAAAAAAGAGGCTCCAATGGAGCCTCTTTTTATTTTTTAGGAGGATACTTGCTCAGTACTTTTTCAACTAAAGCTGTAAAGACTGCTTCGCGTTTCTCAGGAGAGGCATTAGGGTTAAAACGTCCTTCTGAAACTGCTTGCCAAAATAGACCACCTTTATTTTCATTTACAAAATCAAAAACGATACGACGTGTCGGGTTGGATTGGCCTACAGGAAGTCCGACCGAGATACCACCACCTACATTACGCCCGGTGCCACCAACGCCAACACCAACATTACTGTTGGGTTGACTCTCATATTCTTCACTTTGAATATCAATAAAAAAATCAGGAGTATCAGATAGTTGAAGCCCAATGCTCTCTAATTTAGCATCTAAAGCTCTAAGTAATCGTTTGGTATCTAATTGACTAAGACCTGTATTCATGTCACCATAGTAGTTATAGGTCTTGTATTTCGAAAAATCCGTAGTCTTCTCGTAGTCATAGTTTACGACTACACCACATGAGCTTAGCAGTAACACTGCTAGTAATAATCTAAAAATCTTCATAGCATTATATTTAAGCCTGTAGCATTTTCCAGAGCACGTCTTTCAACTTGGTAATGCCCTGTTGTGCTACAGATGATATAAAGATATAATCAATTGGTAAGTTTTCGTCTAATTCTTTTGTTAATTCTGCTTTAAGCTCTTCATCTAGCATGTCCGATTTGGAGATAGCGACCATGCGTTCTTTATCTAACATTTCAGGATTGTAACGTCGTAATTCATCAAGCAGAACAAAATACTGTTTGGCAATATCGTCTGCGTCTGCCGGTATTAAGAATAATAAAATCGAGTTACGCTCAATGTGACGTAAGAAATAATGTCCTAAACCTTTGCCTTCAGCTGCACCTTCAATAATCCCCGGAATATCAGCCATTACAAAAGATTGATAATCCCTATACTCTACAATCCCCAGATTAGGTTTAAGTGTTGTAAACTCATAATCTGCAATCTTAGGTTTTGCAGAAGTGATTACTGACAATAGTGTGGATTTACCTGCATTAGGGAATCCTACCAAACCAACATCCGCTAAAAGCTTTAATTCTATAGTCACACGCTTTTCTTCTAAAGGGATTCCAGGTTGTGCGTATCGCGGTGTTTGATTGGTGGAGCTTTTAAAGTTCCAGTTTCCTAAGCCTCCTTTACCACCTTCACATAAGATCTTTTCTTCTTTGTCCTCAGTGATTTCAAAAATAACGGTATCAGTTTCCGTATCCTTTATTACTGTACCAAGAGGGACATCGATATATACATCTTCACCATCAGCTCCGGTACTTCTATTTTTACTACCGTGTGCACCATGTCCGGCTTTAAAGTGCTTTTTGAATTTTAAGTGGTATAAGGTCCACAAATTAGAATTTCCTCTGACAATAATATGACCGCCACGGCCACCATCACCTCCGTCCGGTCCGCCTTTGGCAATATATTTTTCGCGATGCAAGTGTGTAGAGCCCTTACCTCCATTCCCTGAGGCTGCATAAATCTTTACATAGTCTACAAAATTACCTTCAGTCATTGGATTATAACTCTAAAACGAGAATTTAATAATTATAAGCTATCGATAACGCTACTTAGACGCTCTGTGATCTCTGAAATAGAACCAACGCCATCAACCCCATGGTATTTATCTTGAGCTGTGTAGTAGTCTTTAAGAATAGCTGTTTTGTCGTAGTATTCTTTTATTCTGTTTCTAATGATCGTTTCATCGGCATCGTCAGGACGACCACTGGTCTTTCCTCGTTCTAATAAACGCTGAACAAGGACTTCATCATCGACCTCTAATGCGATCATAGCATTGATCTGAGAATCTTTGCTGTCCATAAGCTCGTCTAATGCTTTAGCCTGAGCATCTGTTCTTGGAAAACCATCAAAAATGAATCCATTAGCATCTGCATTTTTCTCTACCTCATTATTCAACATATCAATAGTCACCTTATCTGGTACCAGTTCGCCCTTATCCATGTATGATTTTGCAAGCATACCAAGAGCTGTTTCATGTTTTATGTTGTATCTAAACACATCTCCGGTAGAAATATGGATAAGATTATATTTTTCTTTTAAATAATTAGCTTGAGTTCCTTTACCGGCTCCTGGAGGGCCAAAAAGTACTAAGTTGGTCATGTGTTGTGTTGTTTTGAGTTGATAAATTTGGGTAAGATCCCTACCTAATCCGTTGTAGTCTAAACCATAGCCTACAATAAACTTGTCAGGTATTTCCATCCCTACATAATGTAATTTAAAGTCCTTTTTATAAGCTTCGGGCTTATAGAATAAGGTGGCTATCTTGAGTGTTTTCACCTTTTCATTCTTAAATATTCTATGCACTTCAGCCAATGTCTTTCCAGAATCTATGATATCCTCCAGTATGATCACCGTTCTATCCGTTAGGTCTTGGGTAATCCCAACTAATCGCTGAATATCTTCAGAAGATTTTAACCCTTCGTAAGAGGCTAACTTTATAAACGTCACCTCGCAAGGTTTAGGATATTTCTTTACAAAGTCGCTTACAAACATGAAGGACCCATTAAGTATCCCAACAAACACAGGCATTTCGTCTTTAAGGTCTTCAGAGATTTGATCGACCATCCGTTGAACTGCAGCGTCTATTTCTTGTTCGGAGATAAAGGGTTTAAAATATAAATCATGAAGCTTAATCACGGCCTTTAAAATTTTAGAAAGGCAAAGATAATCAATAGAACGAGCATTACCCACTTTTACTGGTGCATTTTAGAAATCATCTCATTTTTAAGTGTATTTTTGCATTGAAAAATAGCTACTAGATGAATTATTTCTCTTCTAATTTTAAATTAGGAATCTTAGGAGGTGGACAGCTTGGTAAAATGCTGTTATACAATACACGAAAGTTTGATATCTACACCTGCATACTGGACCCAAGTAAAGATGCACCCGCACGTTTAGCTTGTGATGAGTTTACCCAAGGTGATCTTATGGATTATGATACTGTATATAATTTTGGAACGTCTAAAGACCTAGTGACTATTGAGATTGAAAACGTGAATGTTGAGGCGTTGGAGGCCCTTCAAAATGAAGGCATAAAAGTATACCCGAATCCGGAAACATTAAAGACCATACAGAATAAGGCTAAGCAGAAATTGTTTTATACAGATCATGACCTGCCGACTGCACCATTCTCTAGATTTGCCTACTCCGCTGAGATTAAAGATGCAATAGAGAATGGGGGCATACAATTGCCATTTGTATGGAAGAGTGCCCAATTTGGTTATGATGGTATGGGCGTTAAAGTCATTAGAAATGTGGAAGATCTTAATGGTTTACCTAATGTAGAATGTATAGCTGAGACATTAATCCCTTTCAAAAATGAATTGGCAGTTATAGTGGCTAGAAGTTCTAAAGGTGATTTATCTACATATCCTGTGGTAGAAATGGAGTTTCACCCGGAAGCTAATCAGGTAGAATATGTAATTTGTCCGGCCAGGATTCCTGACGCTATCGCTAAAAAAGCAGAGCTTGTGGCACTCAAAACTGCTGCAGCCTATGAGCATGTTGGCTTACTGGCTGTGGAAATGTTCTTGACGCAAGATGATGAAATTCTCATTAATGAAGTAGCGCCACGCCCACATAATTCCGGGCATTATAGTATAGAAGCCAGTTATACCTCACAGTTTGAACAGCATTTAAGAGCTATACTTGGCTTACCATTAGGGAGAACAGAGAGTAAAGTTGCCGGTGTTATGGTGAATTTGGTTGGGGCCGAAAACCATACAGGAAACGTGGTATATAAAAATATAGAGTCTATTATGGCTATGGATGGTGTAACACCGCACATCTATGGTAAAAAGCAGACACGTCCTTTCCGAAAGATGGGGCATGTTACCATAGTAGACGAAGATATAAATACAGCAAGACAAATTGCTGAAAGAGTTAAAAATACAATTGAAGTTGTAAGTGAAGATTAAACATTATGAGTAAAGTAGGAATTATTATGGGTAGCAAAAGTGACCTACCTGTTATGCAAGAGGCTATAGATATCCTTAAGGGTTTTGATATCGAAACAGAGGTAGATATTGTATCTGCTCATCGTACTCCAGATAAGCTTTTCGATTATGGGAAGCATGCACATACCAGAGGCATAAAAGTTATTATTGCCGGTGCCGGTGGTGCCGCTCATCTTCCGGGGATGGTAGCTTCACTATCACCACTACCGGTTATCGGTGTGCCGGTAAAGAGTAGTAATTCTATTGATGGATGGGATTCAGTCTTGTCTATTTTGCAAATGCCGGGGGGTGTTCCTGTTGCTACTGTAGCACTTAACGGTGCGAAGAATGCAGGCATACTTGCAGCTCAGATATTAGGAAGTGCAGACCAATGTATCTTAGATAAAGTCCAAGTGTACAAAGAAGGTTTAAAGGCTAAAGTGATTGATTCAGCTAAGGATTTATAGAAAAGGAAAAGCCCTGAATTCACATTCAAGGCTTAGCTATTAATCAATCCTAATAGAAGTCTTTTTGCCTCTAAAAAGATTTTGCAAATGTATACATTTATTTCGCTTCAACTACCATAAAGTTTAGTTAAAATTCAGATAATCAATAGAATAGTAAGAAATTTAACACACACAAAAACCTAAAAATATTTTATAAATGTCCGTTTTAAATCAGAAATTTAATACACCATATAAAACCGCTCCTTTTTCTAAAATTAACACTGAGGACTACCTCCCTGCTTTCAAAGCAGCTATAAAAAAAGCCAAAAAAGAAATTCAGGGCATCACAGATAATGAAGCTCCGGCTAGTTTCAAAAATACGATTGAAGCTCTAGATTATTCCGGTGAAGAACTGGATCGAATTTCATCATTGTTCTTCAATCTTAATTCGGCAGAAACCAATGATGCCATTCAGAAAATTGCACAAGAAGTGTCTCCTCTATTATCAGAATTTAGTAATGATATTACTCTAAATACAGCGTTATTTAATCGCGTAAAAGCAGTTTACGATTCTAAATCTGATTTAGAGCTTACGACAGAACAACTCACTTTATTAGATAAAAAATATAAGGGCTTCTCTAGAAATGGGGCTAATCTCCCTGAAGACAAAAAAGAACAGTTAAGAGCCATTGATAAAGAATTAGGGCAATTAAAGTTAAAGTTTGGGGAGAATGTTCTAGCAGAGACCAATGCCTATGAATTACATCTCACTGATGAAAATGACCTGTCCGGTTTACCGGAAGGCGCCAAAGAAGCCGCTAAACATCTGGCAGAGAGTAAGGGCAAAGAAGGATGGATCATCACCTTAGACTACCCCAGCTACATTCCATTTATGACCTATGCGGATAACCGTTCTTTAAGAGAAGAACTATCAAAAGCTTTTGGAAGCAAAGGGTTTAAAGACAATGCATATAATAACGAGTCTAATGTGTTGCGTATCGCTAATCTTCGTTACGAGCGTGCTCAGTTGTTGGGCTATGCATCTCATGCGCATTTTGTCTTAGAAGAGCGTATGGCTGAAACTCCTAATAAGGTGAACACCTTTTTAAATGATCTTCTTGAAAAAGCCAAACCGGCAGCTATAAAAGAGTTTGAAAATTTACAAGCATTTGCTAAGGAGCTTGATGGTATTGAAGCACTTCAAAAATGGGACAGTGCCTATTACTCAGAAAAACTAAAGCAAAAGCTGTTTGATCTGGATGACGAGCAATTAAAACCCTATTTTAAATTAGAGCATGTTATTGATGGTGCATTTACAGTAGCCAAAAAATTATTTGGATTAAACTTTGAACCGATTGACACCATAGATAAATATCATGATGATGTTATCACTTATAAGGTGACTGATGACGCTGGTGATTTAGTGTCCATTTTCTATGCTGATTTCTTCCCAAGAGCGGGAAAGCGTAATGGTGCGTGGATGACCTCTTACAAGCCTCAAATGGTCAAAGACGGTATAAATGAGCGCCCTCATGTTTCGATCGTCTGTAATTTTACCAAACCAACTAAGAGCAAGCCTTCATTATTGACCTTCAATGAAGTGAGAACCTTATTTCATGAATTTGGACATGCCTTACATGGTATGCTAGCGAACACCACTTACCCAAGTCTTTCAGGGACTAATGTCTATTGGGATTTTGTAGAGTTACCTAGCCAAATCCTAGAAAACTGGTGTTACGAAGAAGAGACCCTGAAATTATTTGCCACACATTATGAAACCGGAGCAAATATTCCGATGGAGCTTATAGAAAAAATAAAAGCCTCATCAACATTTCACGAGGGTATGCAAACCCTTCGTCAGTTGAGTTTCGGTCTTTTAGATATGAGTTGGCATGGGCAAGATCCTTCAGGTATTAAGGATGTGAAACGTCAGGAACTAAATGCTTTTAAAGCTACTACACTTTACCCAGATGTTGCTGAAAATTGTATGAGTACTGCATTTTCTCATATTTTCCAAGGGGGTTATTCTTCCGGATATTACAGTTACAAGTGGGCGGAAGTTTTAGATGCTGATGCCTTTGAGTATTTTAAAGAGGAAGGCATCTTTAATAAAGCGATAGCAGACAAATTTAAAGCCTATGTCCTGTCTCAAGGAGGTACAGAAAACCCAATGACATTGTATAAGAAATTTAGAGGCCAAGAGCCTAAACCGGAAGCTTTATTAAGACGTGCCGGGCTTTTGAAATAACTAAATTATTTATCCGTTGAGATAGTATGAAGGTTATGAAACTCATCATACATCTCTTAATAATAATCTTGCTAACAAGTGTTACCCAAGTTGGTGGTATTCTGTGGCTAATCTCTATTATAATATGTAAATATAAAGCCTGGAGAATGCGCTATGTATTTCCGGCCATTTATATGGCATGCAACATACTTATCATTCCCGTAAGTGCTAAAATATTTGGCAGAGAGCCATTACCTGTATTTGACAAGCATATCAAACCAAGAAACTTGTTCTATCCGCTACTTTTTAGGAATTATGTAAATAGTGATTTAAAAACACTCTTATTAGAGGCTTCTACATCGATAAAGGGAGAGGGATATGCTATTACCTATTTAGATGCAAATTTTCCATTCTTTGATGGATTCCCATTACTCCCACACCTAAGTCATAACGATGGTAAAAAAGTAGATCTTTCTTTTATGTACATAGATAAAGAAGGAAATAAAACAGATAAGAAGCCTTCAGTAACAGGTTATGGTATTTATGTAAACTCAGAAGAGAATACAACATCTAAACGATGTAAAGCTATGGGGCAATGGCAATACGATTTTCCAAAATATTTAAGCCTCGGTAAAATAAACGACTTAAACTTTGATCCAGATAGAACTAAGTCATTATTACTTCTCCTACTGGAGTCTAACGCCACAGAAAAGATATTTATAGAGCCTCATCTAAAAGCATCACTTGGATTAAATTACAAGAATAAAGTCCGATTTCAGGGCTGTCATGCTGTAAGACATGATGATCACATCCATTTGCAAATAAAATAAACTTTCAATATTTTTTGAAAGTTTTAAAATATTTATATATTTGTGGTATGAACTACCAAGAAGCAAAGACAAAATTTATAAGTACCTGGGGAAGCTTGGGCACCTTATGGGGCATCAATAAAGCGATGGCTCAAATACAGGCTTTGCTTTTTGTATCTACAAAGCCCCTATCTATGGAGGATATTATGGAAGAGTTGAAAATCTCCAGAGGCAACACCAGTATGAACTTAAGACAATTAATGGATTGGGGTATTGTGACGAAGACCTTAGTTGCCGGTGAGCGTCGTGAATATTTCACTACGGAGAAAGACGTGCAAGAGTTAGCAAGAATTATTGCTAAAGAGCGTAGTCGTAGAGAAATTCAACCTGTCATTAAGGTGCTTCATGAGGTATCCTCTATAAAAGATGATGGCTCTGAAAACACAAAAGAGTTAATTAAACAAACTAAAGCTTTGCACGACTTAGCAGAAACAGCAGACACGATGATGAATAAAGTTGTGGAACAAAAACAAAACTGGATCACTAAATCGATACTAAAACTGATGAAATAATTTTTTTAAACAAAACTTTCAATTTTTTCTGAAAGTTTAAAAATATAAATTATGAATAAAATACTTAAAACTTCTGTTGGTTCTATCCGTTTAGACTGGAAAAAAAGTTTGTGGCTGTATTTAATGATACTGCCTGTTTTTTTCATTGACTTTTCAATGTTACAATGGAAAGATATAATACTAAATGTAGTTCTTCTTTTTTTATCAGTTGGAATAGGTCATTCAGTAGGGTTACATAGAGGAATAATTCACAAATCATATGAGACCTCAAAATTGTTTAGAAATATTAGTCTTTATGCATTTATCCTAACTGGATTAGGTAGTCCGTTAGCATGGCTAAAACAGCACTATTATAGAGACTACTGGCAAAACAGAAAAGATTGCCCTAGATATTTTCAATATAGACATTCTTTAATTACTGATTATTGGTGGAATCTTCATCTAACATTTAGACCAAAGGATATAGAAAGGTATAACATACCCGAAAAAGATTTAAAAGACCCAACAATACTCTGGTTAAATAATACTTGGTATTTACATTACTTCTTTTTCATGGCAGTCATGTATCTATTATTAGGCTTAAATAGTATGCTAATAGCTACATGCCTCAGAACATCTATAATCATTTTAGGACATTGGTATATAGGATATGCTTCACACAAATATGGTTATGCTAGATACAAAATCCACAATGCAGATGAGAGTGGTTTTAATGATATTATTTTGGGACTAATCTCTTTTGGGGAAGGCTTTCATAACAATCACCATTCATATCCCACATCAGCAAAATTTTCAATGAAATGGTATGAAATAGATTTTGGTTGGATGCTAATATGGTTACTTAAAAAGATGAGAATCATAAACGCAATAAAAACACTAGACGGAAACTTAAAACTCACAGCTATAAATTACAATAAAGTGAATTGGAAGTTACCAAGGTTTTAATTCAAAATTACTCCATCATTTAAAACAATTCTTATGAAAACACAAACTATTCCATACAGCGATCATATAGAAAGCAACAAAATAGAAATGGTAGACTTTTACAACGAAGCTACCGAAGATTATGAATTTTGGAGCAACGATTACAATATGCACTTTGGGTATTTTATTCCTTTTAAAACCAATCCCTTTAGAAGAGATTCAATGCTCAATGAAATGAACCGTCAAGTTCTCAAACGTCTAGAGATAGGGAAAGACAAAAACCGCCTCATCGATCTGGGTTGCGGTATGGGCGGCACCATGCGTTATGCGCTTAAACATTACAAAAACCTAACAACTTATGGGGTTACCCTTTCAAATTTTCAATTTAAGCACGGTAATCGATTACTTAAAAATGACAACGGAATCATTCTTAAAGAGAATTATAACCACACCTCATTTCAACCCAACACCTTTAATTCAGCTATAGCTATTGAAAGTTTATGCCATTCCGGTCATAATAAATCATCGTTAAAAGAAGCTTTTAGAATTCTTAAACCTCAAGGTCGCCTAGTCATTGCAGATGCGTTTTTAAAAAAAGACCCTTCAAAGCTTTGTAGAGGGTCTAAGTATTCATACGAACGCCTTTGTGACCACTGGAGCTTAGAGAAACTCGAAACAGCATCACGAATGGAAGAGTATCTAAAGGAGGTTGGATTTACAGATATTAAAGTGGAAGAAGTCTCTACACGTGTTGCGCCATCTGTGTTACACGTACCATTTGCGATCATCGGATTTATACTTAAAAAACTTTTACGTTTTAAGCCTTTAAAAAGGGAAAGCTTACATAATCTAAAAGGATCATTTTATGCTTTATTCTCTGGATTGCATTTAAAAAGCTTTGGGTATTTCATTATAACATCAAAAAAGCCCGATTCATCATTGTAAACTACTATAAATCAACCATTTTACTATACTTTATACGCCGCCATAGTAAATTCACTTTTTTGTCCTATTTTTGACGTACGAATTTGAACCTTACTATGGCAGAGCACCAATTAGATCCAAACAAGTGGATTGACCTTTATTCTGATTACTTATTTAACTACACTATTACGCGTATTAGTGATAGAGAAGTAGCACAGGATTTAGTTCAGGAAACCTTCTTGGCGGGTCTCAAGTCTATGGTAAACTTTAAAGGGCAAGCTAGTGAACGTACATGGTTAATCTCTATTTTAAAACGAAAGATCATAGACCATTACCGAAAAATTAATTCTAACAAAGGGAAAGCAGAAGTTAGAATGAATTATAACAGCGATACTGAAAGCGAAGGTGATTGGCTTGAAGAACGTGTGGCTGACCCTTATGATAAGACTGCTGAAGACACTCTTGAAAACTCAGAATTAGGTGATGCCATCTATGATTGCATGTCTAAATTACCTAAAAAACAAGCTGATGTTTTTAAGATGAAAAGTATTCTTGGCTATGAAACTGAAACCATTTGTAATGAATTAAACATCACTGCGTCTAACCTATGGGTGATCATACATAGAGCGCGAACGGCTTTGGCTGAATGCATGGAAAGTAATTGGTTTAAAAAATGAAAAAGAGTATTTTATTTATAAGTTGTGATGAAGCAAAACATATCTGTGACAAAACACAGTATGGAGAGGCTAGTTCTTGGGAAAAAATTAAATTGAACATTAGATTGTCTTGGTGTAGAATTACTCGTGCCTACACGAAACGTAACAGAAAATTGACCCAGTCAATGGAACAGGCAGATCTAAAGGTTCTAGAGAATAATGAAAGGGATACTATGCGTCAAAAGTTTCAAGAAGAGTTAGCGAAGCAAAAGTAAAATTGCTAACCATAATATGGGTATACTTTCTACCCAAAATGCACTATAATATTTTGATTGATCCTTTCTAGAAAATGCTAACAATAGCAGTAATAGAAATACGATAATAAGATTAGATACTATCATACTAATCTGTAAGTGATCCTTTAAGTATTCTAAAAGGAAAAAAACAATGAGCAAAAGCATACCAATCGCTTTTGTTTTTTTTATGCCTATAAGTTGTGGTATCGTTGCTAATTTTAAGTTATCATAATTGAGATCTCTAATCTCAAAAGGAAGCATCAAAACCAGTACCAGAAGGAATCGCTGTACAGACGAAATATATACATTTGCATCGACTTCAACAGATGAGTTTACCAAGGGTATGATAACCGTGACTACCGCCCAGACCAATCCTATAACATAGATTTTAAGTCCACTAATTTGTCTTAGATTCTGATTCTTATCAAACAAAATACGTTTTGGCAAGAAGGGTATGGCATATAAAAAGGTTATAGCGCCCATAACACCAATGACCATCAACGTATACTTATTGAGTTGATAGGCATAGTAACACATCAATATGAAACACAGCAGTGAAAAGATCTGAATTACTTTAAGCCAGTTTGCTAAACTCCTGTGGTGAAACTTTGCCAGTCCAAAATATTTAACAAAATTATAGCCTGTAATTGTGGCAAAGAATACAAAATACAGAACGATTTCATCATACGAATAATCGTATTCAATCAATGTTATCCACGTTAATGCATAAACAGATAATGCCACATGAATACTACTATTGAGATAGAAGTTAAACAGTTGCTTCAAAACCTTCATAAAACAAAAATACTTAAAGTGTTAATAACCCATATTTTCAGTTAAAAACTTTAGGTATCATTAACAAAAGAAATAGAGTATTTCCGTATTTTTGCGTATCAAAAAATTAGCGCTATAAAAAGCATGAATACAACTTCTTTTGCAAACAGACATATAGGTCCTAATTCTTCTGAACAAAAGGACATGTTAAACACTATCGGTGTTGATCAAATTGATGATTTAATTAATGAAACTGTACCAGGTAATATACGCCTAGATAAAGCTCTAGATTTAGAAACTGCCATGAGCGAGCAAGAGTATCTTGTGCACATTAATGAGTTATCTAAAAAGAATAAAGTATTTAAAACCTACATTGGCTTAGGGTACCACCCTACTATCATGCCTGCGGTTATTCAAAGAAATATTTTAGAAAACCCGGGATGGTATACAGCTTATACACCTTACCAAGCTGAAATAGCACAAGGACGTCTTGAAGCACTATTAAATTTTCAAACGGTTATTACAGACCTTACAGGAATGGAATTAGCAAATGCTTCATTATTAGACGAAAGTACTGCTGCTGCTGAAGCTATGAGTCTTTTATTTGCAGTTAGAGATCGTGCCCAGAAAAAAGCCGGGGTGAATAAATTTTTCGTGTCAGAGGAAATATTACCTCAAACATTATCCTTGCTAAAGACCAGAGCCATACCAATTGGCGTTGAGTTGGTGGTTGCAGCTGAAGCATCATTTGATTTTTCAGAAGATTATTTTGGAGCTATACTTCAATATCCTGGAAAATATGGGCAGGTTACAGATATAAAGCAGTTTATTGAAAACGCCAAAGCGGCAAACATAAAAGTTGCAGTTGCAGCTGATATTATGAGCTTAATAAAGCTTGAAGCGCCAGGCAAGTATGGTGCTGACGTTGTTGTAGGAACTACACAACGTTTTGGAATACCTATGGGATATGGAGGTCCTCATGCTGCATATTTTGCAACAAAAGAGGCTTATAAACGTGATATTCCTGGGCGTATTATCGGTGTGACTAAAGACATGAACGGTAATCGTGCCCTAAGAATGGCGTTACAAACGAGAGAACAGCATATTAAAAGGGATAGAGCGACTTCAAATATTTGTACAGCTCAGGTTCTATTAGCGGTAATGGCTGGTATGTATGCTGTATATCACGGTCCTGAAGGATTAAAATTTATTGCTGATTCTATTCACAACAATGCAAGAACGCTAGCTAGTTCTTTAGAAGCATTAGGGTTTGAGCAACTGAACACTGTTTATTTTGACACTATAAAGGTTGAAGTAGATGCTAAAAAGTTGAAAAAGATTGCTGAAAAGCGTAAAAATAACTTCAACTATATAAATGATAATACAGTTTCCATATCTATAAATGAAACAACTACAAAAACAGACCTAGAATATATTCTGAAAATTTTCTCTAAGCTTAATGATCATTCTTATCAACTTGAAGACAGTAATACAGATGTCATTACAGATACATTTAAACGTCAATCTTCATTCTTAGAGCTAGATGTCTTTAACTCTTATCATTCTGAAACAGAGTTAATGCGTTATATAAAACGATTAGAGCGTAAAGATCTTTCTTTAAACCACTCTATGATCTCTTTGGGGTCTTGTACGATGAAACTTAATGCGGCATCAGAGATGCTTCCATTAAGCTGGTTTAAGTGGGGCAATATTCACCCGTTTGCACCTTTAAAACAAGCTAAAGGCTATCAAGTTTTCCTTAAGGAATTAGAAGATCAACTTACTGAAATTACCGGATTTGCAGGCACTTCGCTTCAACCAAACTCTGGAGCACAAGGTGAATTTGCTGGTCTAATGGTGATTAGAGCCTATCACGAATCAAGAGGAGATCACCACAGAAATATTTGTTTAATTCCATCCTCAGCCCACGGAACCAATCCTGCTAGTGCTGTAATGGCCGGAATGAAAGTAGTCGTTACAAAAGCGACTGAAGAGGGTAATATCGATGTAGATGATTTAAGAGAAAAGGCATTATTGCATAAAGACAACCTCGCTGCATTAATGGTGACTTACCCATCTACTCATGGTGTTTATGAATCTGCCATTAAAGAGATTACAAAAATTGTTCATGATAATGGGGGTCAGGTTTACATGGACGGTGCTAACATGAATGCTCAAGTTGGATTAACTAATCCTGGTAATATTGGAGCTGATGTATGTCACCTTAACTTACACAAGACCTTTGCTATTCCACATGGCGGAGGCGGACCGGGTGTTGGCCCTATATGTGTTGCTGAGCAGTTAGTACCTTTTTTACCAGGGAACCCTGTGATAAAAACTGGGGGTAAGCAAGCTATCACAGCCATTTCTGCTGCACCATTTGGTTCTGCATTAGCATGTTTAATTTCTTATGGTTACATAAAAATGTTAGGAGCCAAAGGTTTAACGGAGTCTACAAAAGTTGCCATACTAAATGCCAACTATATTAAGAGCCGTTTAGAAGGTCACTACGACACTTTATATACTGGTGAAAAAGGTCATGTTGCTCACGAAATGATTATTGATTGCAGACCTTTTAAAGCACATGGTATCGAGGTTGTTGATATTGCCAAACGATTAATGGATTATGGATTTCATGCACCAACAGTATCTTTCCCTGTTGCAGGTACTATAATGATAGAGCCCACAGAAAGTGAAAATAAAGCTGAGATGGATCGCTTTTGTGATGCCATGATTGCTATTAGAGCTGAAATTGAAGCAGCTTCTAAAGACGATCCTAACAACGTATTGAAAAATGCACCACATACGATGCATATGGTAACTGATGATGAATGGTTACTACCATATACAAGGCAACAGGCAGCATATCCGTTAGACTATGTGAATGACAATAAGTTTTGGCCTACGGTAAGACGCGTTGATGATGCCTATGGTGATCGCAATTTAATATGTACATGTGCACCCATAGAAGCCTATGCAGAAGCATAACACTTGAAACTATAATTATCAAAAGCACTTTTTTTAAGTGCTTTTTTTTATGAATTCATTTTTATAGTTAGGTTTTTTTGAGAATCCCTTAAAAGTTAAGGCTTTCATATTATTATTTTGTTAAATCCGTTTATAAAGTATTAGATTCGTATTATCAACTCAACTTTATCAATATGGCAATCCAGATCACAGGAACCGGATGCTACATACCTAGTAGTATAGAAAAAAACGAGAATTTTCAACAACATCAATTTTTAAATAGTGACGGCTCAAGCTTTAAATATGAGAATAATGTCATTATTGAAAAATTCAAGGCCATCACTGGTATTGGTGAACGCCGTTATGCCTATGATCATCTAACATCTTCAGATTTAGGTTTCTTTGCTGCTGAAAAAGCCATAGAAGACGCAGATATAGATCCAGAGACCTTAGATTATATCATTGTAGCGCATAATTTTGGTGACGTAAAACACAATACGATACAAAGTGATATACTACCATGTCTAGCATCAAGAATAAAACATAGCCTTCGGATTAAAAATCCTAAGTGTGTGGCTTATGATATTCTTTTTGGATGCCCAGGATGGGTAGAAGGTGTTATTCAAGCGCAAGCATTTATAAAAGCAGGCATGGCAAAACGTTGTTTGGTTATTGGCTCTGAAACCCTTTCGAGAGTTGTAGATAAGCACGACAGGGACTCTATGATCTATTCTGATGGTGCTGGTGCTGCTATTATTGAAGTTATTGATGATGGCAGAACGGACACAGGTATACTAGCGCATGAATCTGCAAGCTTTACCTATGATGAAGCTTACTATTTACATTTTGGCAATTCTAATAATAAAACCCTTTGCCCAGATACACGTTATATTAAAATGGATGGGAGAAAGATCTACGAGTTTGCTTTATCTAATGTCCCTCAGGCTATGAAGTCTTGCCTAGATAAAAGTGGTATCGATATCAGCGAAGTGAAAAAGATCTTCATACATCAGGCCAATGAAAAGATGGATGAAGCCATATTAAAACGTTTTTACAGACTCTACAAAACAGAGATCCCTGAAGATATTATGCCTATGAGTATACATAAGTTTGGGAATAGTTCTGTAGCTACCGTACCCACACTTTTTGATCTGGTAAAAAACAACAAGCTAGATCAACACCAACTTGAAAAAGGTGACGTTGTTATGTTTGCTAGTGTAGGTGCAGGAATGCATATAAACGCAATAGTTTACAGGTATTAATGTCTAAACGTCTTTTATTTTTTAAATTTGAAGCCGAACTTAAAAACTTCCGCATAACCGGAATGTATGATGTATAACGGCAAACTTCCTACTAAAAGGTATAGATTAACTTTAGAGTTTTTAAAGCAGCACATTACACCTAAGATGCATATTCTTGATTTGGGTGTCAAAAACCCTTTTTCTGAGATTATGATTTCTGAAGGGTATACTGTAGATAATACTCAAGGCGAAGACTTAGATGAGCAGCGAGATGCAATCTTAAATTCAAATGCCGAAGCTGTTACTGCATTTGAAATATTTGAGCACCTTTTATCCCCTTATGAGGTTTTAAAATCGATTAAAGCTGACCACCTTGTGGCAAGTGTACCGTTAAAGTTATGGTTTTCTAGTGCATATAGAAGCAGAACAGATATGAGGGATCGTCACTACCATGAATTTGAAGATTGGCAATTTGATTGGTTGTTGGAGAAAACAGGGTGGGAAATAAAGGCTCGGAAAAAATGGACAAATCCAGCAAAAAAGTTAGGTATTAGGCCAATACTAAGATGGTTTACTCCTAGGTATTATATCGTTTATGCGATAAAAACAAAGCGTTAAGACCATTATGAGATTCTATATTGTTATTCCTGCGCATAATGAAGCTGATTATATCGGAAAGACATTACAATCTTTAATATCTCAATCTTTACTTCCAAGCAAAGTTGTTGTTGTCAATGACAACTCTTCAGATCAGACACAAAGTATTGTTGAAGGTTATTCTATGAATCATCCATTTATAAGTCTTGTAAATGTGACCTCTTCTGATATGCACTTGCCAGGAGGAAAAATTATAAAAGCATTTTATAAGGGATTAAATACGTTGGATGAAGAATACGATGTAATCTGCAAATTTGATGCTGACCTTATTTTCCCAAAGAATTATTTAGAACAGGTTAAAAATCACTTCATTAATGACTCAAAACTTGGCATGGTTGCCGGCTTTTGTAGTGTAGAGAATAACGGTAAATGGGTGATTGAAAACCTAACAAGAAAAGATCACATTAGAGGTGCCTTGAAAGCGTATAGAAAAAAATGCTTCTCTGATATTGGGCAATTAAAATCCTCTATGGGGTGGGATACCATTGATGAATTATTAGCTAAATATTATAACTGGGAAATTCTAACTGATGACACGCTACTAGTTAAGCATCTAAAGCCTACCGGAGCACATTATAATAAAGCTTCGAAATATTTACAAGGAGAGGCTATGTACAAAATGCGTTATGGGTATTGGATTACTCTAATTTCCGCATTAAAACTAGCTCTAAAAAAGAAACGTATACAACTTTTCTTCGATTACATGAGTGGATTTCACAGGGCTAAAAGAAATAAAGTAAGCTTTTTAGTAAATGAAGCTCAGGGGAAATTTATCAGACGCCTACGTTGGAATGGCATTAAGAAACAACTGTTTTAAATAAAGAGGCCACCTAATAAGGCAGCCTCTAGATTGTAATACTTGTAAAACTTAAGTTAAACTAGTTAACTATTAGACGTTTCACAATTTTTACACCTTCTTTTTCATTAGATATACTTACCAAATAGAATCCAGCTTCAAATCGGCTGACATCCATTTTAATGGTTTTACCTCTAGACAACTCATACGTATTATCATACACCTGCTTACTATTGTAATTGTAGATCTTCACATTTGCCTCATCCATGTCTAAGCTAGATAAATCAATCTCAACACTCTTGCTCGCCGGATTAGGTGACATAGAAATGTCTAACGATTCTGATTGTCTGCTATAAGAGATCAGTTCACATATAGGACCTCCGGCAGGAAATCTAAATACAGGTATAGGGTTAGATAAGTCATAACATCCTGAAAGATCTGAAAATGCATTATTACCAACTTCAGCACCTTCAATAGTACCTGTAAAACTTAAATGCCATATCAAACATACACCAGGCCCTGCCACATCAAAGTTTACAACTTCTGGCGAAGGCGGTAAACCTAAGATATTTCCTTGTACATCTGTAACTACCCATTGTGACTCTCCTTGGTTATAGTTTAAAGTTATGCCTGTTGCATAGTCTTCTACGCCATCGCCTTCACAGAATAGGTAAAGGTCACCAGGATATATTTTCCCTCCGTTAACATCACATTCTTCAGTAGCTTCATTTCGTTCTACATATATCGGATTAGAAAGGCTATAACAGCCCTCTAAATCTGTTGAAGCATTGTTACCTACTTCTAGACCTCCAAAGCCTCCTGTCTCATAACTTAAGTGCCACACCAAACATGTGCCCGGGCCTGCACCATCAAAGTTTACTACATATGGACTTGGTGGTAAACCTAAAATATTTCCTTGGTCATCCGTAACTACCCATTGTGAGTTCTCACCTGAATTACCACTTAATGTAATAGCCCCTTCAGGAATATTATCTGCAACACCATCACCTACAGTGAATTCAAAAGGTCCGCCTTCAAGCGTACCGCCTTCCGGTTGTCTTCTATAGACTTCAACAGGATTAGAAAGATCATAAACGCCTTGAAGATCTGTGGTAGCATTGTTGCCTACCTCAGCACCCTGTAATCCATCTTCAAAACTTAAGTGCCATACCAAGCATGTCCCTGGTCCTGCGCCATCAAAATCTACCACATAAGGACTTGGTGGCAAGCCTAAAATGTTGCCTTGATCATCAGTAACCACCCACTGTGAGTTGCTGCCTGTATTTCCTGTTAAAGTAATTGAACCTTCAGGAATATTGTCTGAAGCACCATTACCAACACAAAAATCGAATGGACCACCCTCTAGTGTACCGCCATCAACTGCGTTTGTGCGCTCCACATATATAGGATTAGAAAGATTGTAACAGCCCTCTAAATCTGTTGAAGCATTGTTACCTACTTCTAGACCTCCAAAGCCTCCTGTCTCATAACTCAGGTGCCACACCAAGCATGTGCCCGGGCCTGCACCATCAAAGTTTACAACATATGGACTTGGTGGTAAACCTAAGATATTACCCTGATCATCCGTAACTACCCATTGTGAGTTCTCACCTGAGTTTCCACTTAATGTAATAGCTCCTTCAGGAATATTATCTGCAACACCATCACCTACAGTGAATTCAAAAGGTCCGCCTTCAAGCGTACCGCCTTCCGGTTGTCTTCTATAGACTTCAAC
Source organism: Winogradskyella sp. (assembly GCA_965230605.1). Taxonomy (GTDB): domain Bacteria; phylum Bacteroidota; class Bacteroidia; order Flavobacteriales; family Flavobacteriaceae; genus CBDDLD01. The sequence continues at coordinate 2,618,884 of CBDDLD010000004.1, forward strand.
AGGATTAGAAAGATCATAAACGCCTTGAAGATCTGTGGTAGCATTGTTGCCTACCTCAGCACCCTGTAATCCATCTTCAAAACTTAAGTGCCATACCAAGCATGTCCCTGGTCCTGCGCCATCAAAATCTACCACATAAGGACTTGGTGGCAAGCCTAAAATGTTGCCTTGATCATCAGTAACCACCCACTGTGAGTTGCTGCCTGTATTTCCTGTTAAAGTAATTGATCCTTCAGGGATATTGTCCGGAGCACCATTGCCGACACAAAAATCGAATGGACCACCCTCTAGTGTACCGCCATCAACTGCGTTTGTGCGCTCCACATATATTGGATTAGAAAGATTGTAACAGCCCTCTAAATCTGTTGAAGCATTGTTACCTACTTCTAGACCTCCAAAGCCTCCTGTCTCATAACTTAAGTGCCACACCAAACATGTGCCCGGGCCTGCACCATCAAAGTTTACAACATATGGACTTGGTGGTAAACCTAAGATATTACCCTGATCATCAGTAACTACCCATTGTGAGTTCTCACCTGAATTACCACTTAATGTAATAGCACCTTCAGGAATGTTGTCTGCAACACCATCACCTACTGTGAATTCAAAAGGCCCGCCTTCTAAGGTACCGCCTTCCGGTTGTCTTCTATAGACTTCAACAGGGTTAGAAAGATCATAAACGCCTTGAAGATCTGTAGTAGCGTTGTTACCTACCTCGGCCCCTTGTAATCCATCTTCAAAACTTAAGTGCCATACCAAGCATGTCCCTGGTCCTGCGCCATCAAAATCTACCACATAAGGACTTGGTGGCAAGCCTAAAATGTTGCCTTGATCATCAGTCACTACCCATTGTGAGTTGCTGCCTGTATTTCCGCTTAAGGTAATTGAGCCTTCCGGAATATTGTCCGGAGCCCCATTACCAACACAAAAATCGAATGGGCCACCTTCTAGTGTACCGCCATCTACTGCGTTTGTGCGCTCCACATATATAGGATTAGAAAGATTATAACAGCCTTCTAGATCTGTTGTTGCATTATTGCCTACAACAGCACCTTGGAGGCCATCTTCAAAACTTAAATGCCATACCAAGCATGTGCCCGGTCCTGCACCATCAAAGTTTACCACATATGGATTTGGTGGTAGACCTAAGATATTACCTTGATCATCTGTAACCACCCATTGTGAGTTTCCTCCTGAATTTCCACTTAATGTAATAGCACCTTCAGGAATATTGTCTGCAACACCATCACCTACAGTGAACTCAAACGGCCCACCTTCTAGTGTGCCGCCTTCTGGTTGTAATCGAGTAACAGCAATAGCATTAGATAGGTCATACCAGCCATACAATTGTGATAGGTTGGCGCCTACATGCAAGTTCTGCACGAAGAGATACGAAATATGCCAGATTTTACAGATTCCAGGACCTGCACCATCAAAATCAAATGGTGGCGATTGAGGTAAGGCTAGGATATTGTTATCATAATCTGTGATTACCCACTTGGTAAACCACCCATAAGCCCCAGAAAGGCTTACGTAAATTGGATCCGGAGTTCCATCTACACATATGGTAGTGTTGTCATCCGTTGAAATTTCTCCACCGTTAATATAAAAAAAGCGTTCTTGCGGAGATTGCCCAGTCTGTGATTGAGCATAATGCGTTCCAATGGTTAGTAAAACCGCAAGAAAAACGACTCTTCTTATAAATTGATTATGGAGATAAATACGACTAAAAAGTTGTTTTGTTCTCATAACAATTGATTTTAAATTAATTAATTGATCTAAAATTATTGCTATAACAAAACTCAAAATGTTAGACATCTAACATTTTGATTACTAAATTTTTAGTTAACTAACCTTTCGTAAAAGATTTAATCTTTTAGAGACCTAATGTTAACTCTAAAATAATCTGGTAATCTATCCGGATCAGATCCAAGAAATCCACAATATACAATCAAGCATTATTGTCATCCTGATTTTGACCAGATATATCAACTCCAGAACTTGTACAATGCAAAAGGTAATCCAAGCACGGCCGAAATATTTAGGAATAACATCTATAATTCATGTTTTAACAATGTTGATAATTTAAAATATCATTAAATAACTGATCATTTTTTTTACTTTAGCACTAACAAATTATTGCATGAAGTACCTTCAGAATATTGGCATCTATTTCTTAATGGTCATAGACATGTTTCGTAAGCCAACCAAATGGTCGGTTATGCGCACGCTTATCCTAAAAGATATAGATGATCTTATTATTGGCTCTTTGGGTATAGTAGCCTTTATCTCCTTTTTTGTTGGAGGTGTTGTTACCATTCAAACGGCTCTGAATATAAGCAATCCGCTCATTCCTAAATATCTTGTTGGTTTTGCGACTAGGCAGTCGGTAATTTTAGAGTTTGCACCTACTTTTATATCTATAATTATGGCAGGTAAAGTAGGGTCTTTTATTACCTCAAGTATTGGTACTATGAGGGTTACTGAACAAATAGATGCTTTGGAAGTCATGGGAATAAATGCTTTAAACTATTTAGTATTTCCAAAGTTTATTGCTTTAATGCTCTACCCTTTTGTTATTTCAATTGCTATGTCATTAGGTATATTAGGCGGGTTTGCTGCATGTGTCTATGGAGGGTATAGTTCGCCTAGCGATTATATTATGGGGGTGCAAACCGATTTTATAGAGTTTCATATTGTTTACGCTTTTATAAAAACCACAGTCTTTGCTTTTATATTAGCGACTATTCCTTCGTTTTATGGTTACTACATGAAAGGTGGTGCCTTAGAAGTAGGAAAGGCTAGTACAACATCGTTTGTTTGGACCAGTGTTGTGATTATACTGGCGAACTATTTACTAACAAGTTTACTATTAGGCTAATGATAGAAGTTAAAGATTTACATAAGTCGTTTGGTGATGCCCATATTCTTAAAGGGATAAGTACTTCTTTTGAAAAGGGTAAAACCAATCTTATTATTGGTCAAAGTGGTTCTGGTAAAACGGTATTTTTGAAATGCCTTTTAGGCTTGTTTGAATACGAATCTGGTTCTATTTCATACGAAGGTAAATTATATAATGACCTTAATGTGAATGAAAAGCGAGAGTTACGCTCGCAAATGGGTATGGTTTTTCAGGGTAGTGCTCTTTTCGACTCTATGACCATTGAAGAAAACGTAATGTTTCCCCTTAGAATGTTCACAAAACAGAATAAGAGCGAAATGCAAGATCGGGTTAATGTTGTATTAAAGCGTGTGAATCTTGTAGACGCCAATAAAAAAATGCCAAGTGAAGCTTCAGGTGGTATGCAAAAACGTGTAGCCATCGCCAGAGCTATAGTTAATAATCCGAAATATTTGTTCTGTGATGAGCCTAACTCTGGTTTAGATCCAAGAACAGCCATCGTCATAGACAATCTTATACAAGAAATTACCGATGAGTTTAATATCACTACGGTTATTAATTCTCATGACATGAATTCCGTAATGGAGATCGGTGAAAAGATTGTATTTCTTAAAGATGGTTTAAAGGCCTGGGAAGGTTCTAAAAAAACTATTTTTAAAACCGATAACGAAGCTGTTACCAATTTTGTTTACTCTTCTGAGCTCTTCAAAAAGGTGAGACGTATGTATATTGAAGAAAATCAATAACGAGAGAAGTTATTTTTCAACTTGCGGCTATTGATTTCGTCTCACAACTATAGTGTCCGCTTTAGTTTCTAGCTTTAACCAATCTCTTAATTCTTTTTCTTTAACCAATTTAAGACTATCGCTAAGTGCGGTATTCCACCTTACATTAGCAACATTTAATGTATCAATATTAATAAAGTCTTTGGATTCTAACATTTTAGCATAGCTGAAATATTGCAGATCATTAAATCTGATTTTTGCGTCTTTGGCAAGAGTTGTAAAAGATACTGACTCTTTGTTATTGTTGCCTTCTTCTATCTGTTGATTTAAATTAGTAATCTCAGATTCTAAAGTATTTATTTGTTGTTGAAGCCCCGATATAATATTATCCTTTTCATCAATCTGTTTTATGGCTCTATCATAGGCATCAGATATTTTATCGATACTTCTATTTTTATTACCATTTATAATAAGTTCAAAGTCTTTTATTTTTTCGTAGCCTTTTATTTCATTTTTTAAGTCTGCTTCTGTGGCATCTGTAATTTCTCCATTAAAATATAATGTGATCTTTTCTTCTTCATAATTAGGCACTCCGTCTTGAAACCATAGCTCATGATTACCTTCTATCTCATTTTTTATGAAGCTTTTATAGTCCCTTTCATAACCACTTTCTTTTAACACACTTAAAAATGTCATTACAGCCGGAATCATTACCACTATAGCTAATAATGATGCAAGCCTTGCAATACGCTTACGCTTGGCAGAATTTGCATAACGTAACATCGGAAAGCGTAATAATTTTAATACCACAAAAGTGGCTATAGCAATAAAGATGGTGTTAATAGTAAAGAGATACATGGCACCTCTAAAGAATGACCAATTCCCTTCTGCTAATCCATAACCAGCCGTACATAATGGTGGCATCAGAGCAGTTGCAATAGCAACTCCAAAAATTACTGAAGCAATGGTTCCTTTTTTAGTACGTGCAATAATTAAAGCTAATCCACCAAAAAAGGCAATTAAGACATCTCTAATATCTGGTTTTGTTCTTCCTAAAAGTTCTGAAGTCTCTTCACTTAGGGGAAATAACCAAAAGAATAAAAACGCGGTTAACAAACTCAGCACAATCATCGTTGCCAAATTGATTAAGGATTTTCTTAAGGTGTCTATATCATTAATAGCAATAGACATTCCTACTCCCAAAATCGGTCCCATTAGAGGAGATATTAACATGGCTCCGATCACAACCGCAGTAGAATTTGCATTTAACCCCACAGAAGCTACAAAAATAGAGCATATTAATATCCATGCTGTAGCACCTTTGAAAGGGATATCACCTTTTATAGCTTCAATGGTGGCATCTCTATCTGTATCATCTCTAAAGTCTAAAAGCTCTCGCATAAATGTATTTATGCTTACAAATAATCCTTTAGCGTCTTGTTTTACAGCTTGCTTTTTTTCTTCTACAGCCTGATCTTTATTTATTGCTTGTTCCTCTTCTTCAGAAAAGTTGAATTTATTTTCTTGTTCCGCCATTTTATAAATGGATTAATTAACTGTACTGTTCTCCAAATGTTTCTTTTACCTTTTGAAGTACTTTTTTAATGTCTTGTTCTTTAGATTTAGGAAAGATAAGCAAAACTTCGTCTTTATCCACAACAATATAGTCTTTGAGCCCTTCTGCAACAACAACTTTACCGGGTTTAGTCCTAATCATATTCCCAGATGCATCATCGAGTAATATTTTAGAATTCACAACAGCGTTTTTGTCTTCATCTTTATCTAATTTATCATATAAGCTCCCCCAAGTCCCCAAATCATTCCAATCAAAAGTAGCAGGTATTACATAAACATTTTTGCTTTTCTCCATGATGGCATAATCGACCGATATGTTCTCCGCCTTAGCATAATTATCTTCAATGAAGTCATCTTCAAAATCAGTGTTATAAGTATTATATCCACTCTCAAACAATTTGTATAATTCGGGTTGATTGTTCTTAAAAGCTTCAATCACAGATTTCACGCTCCACATAAAAATCCCTGCATTCCATAAGAAATTACCTTGCTTAATAAATGCTTTAGCAGTTTCATAATCCGGTTTTTCTCTAAACTGAGCTACAGGTTTTATAGTGTCTTTAGATGATTTATCGTATTCGATGTAACCATATCCGGTATTGGCAAATGTAGGTGTAATTCCAAGCGTCATTAGTGCATTATGAGATTCACAATAATCAAAAGCAGTTTTTACATTAGCAGTAAATGCGCTTTCATCTTCAATCCAGTGATCACTTGGTGCCACAATCATAACTGCGTTTTCATTTTCCTTCATAATCTTCATAGATGCATATAGTATGCATGGCGCAGTATTACGCATTGCAGGTTCTAAAACTACCTGACGTTTAGTAACGTTTGGGAGCTGTTCAAAAACCAAATCATTATATCTTGCATTAGTCAGAATAAAAATATTCTCTTCAGGAATCAGTTGAGCTAATCGGTTAAATGTTTTTTGGATGAGTGTTTCCCCTGTTCCTAGCATGTCGTGAAATTGCTTTGGAAAATCACTAGTACTCACTGGCCAGAATCTTGAACCTACTCCACCTGCCATTAATATGGCATAATAATTAGAATTTTTACTACTCATGTTTAATTTTTTATTCCAATACTTCTACTTCAGCATTAGGATTAAATAAATATATTTTACCTGTTTTAATTTCCTTACATTCAAAGCGTTTTCTTCTCACATTACCTTTCTTAAACACTCTTCCATTATAGAGTTTAAACGTTTTCCCCAAAGGTACTTCAAAAACATAGGTCTTACCATTAGGTTCATCAAATTGCTTTAAAGCTAGGGCTAGTTGTGCGTCTGTATCACTTGATGCTTTAGGGTTTTTAAAGTGTTTGGCTAATAATGGTAATAATTGTGACGGAAAAATGTCTGGTCGCAAAAACGGAAGCATTAAACGTTGGAATGTGTGCTTCCATTCTTTACCATGTGGTTTTATATGTCTACCATATTCCTTGTAAGTTTCAAAATGAGCAATCTCATGAATCAATGTCATTAAGAATCTATAGGCATTGAGGTTGGCATTAATTGTGATCTGATGCTTCCCATTTGGTAACCGTCTGTAATCGCCATGTTTGGTCTTACGTTCAGCCTTAACTTTTATAACCAGATGATCTTGTTCTAAAAGTTTGTTTACCTGAGATAAAGCTGACTTTGGGATATAAGTTTCTAAACCATTTTGCATCACTGCAAAAATAAAACTTATTAATCCTTAACCACAATCATATTCGAGGTATTATCTACACTTAACATATACAAACCAGATGCAATAGCTTCATTCAACTTTATAGTTGTAACTCTACTGAGCTCGTCATATGTGTTTGTGATAATATCAACTTTACGTCCTCTAATATCGAACATCTCTATAGTTTCATTACCTGAGGTATTTGTAATATTTAATGTTTTAGATGTTGTTGGATTAGGGTAGATAATTGTTTCACCTTCTGGTTCTTCAGGAATTTCGATAGCACTGAAATAAGGCACTGCAAAATCAAAAACGTCTTCTGCAACCTGTTGTCCTATAAATCGCCCCGGAATATCATCTGCCGGTGGGTGTATTCCTCCCCAAATTCTGGATAGACTGGTCTGATCGGAAGCATCTCTATAAGTAGCCCATTGTAACACTACATCTACAGACGGACCTTCTTCAAATACTAAAAATTCATTCCTCTTGGCTACAAATTCACCTATACCTCCGGGGAAAAATGCATTTCCTGTTATACGTGTCATGATTTCTGCCGCAGCTCTGGAATATGTAGAATGCCCAGACACATAGCCTGCGAATGGTGGTGTTACGAAGGTGGGACGTTGGTATGGATACCAATCTTCAGCTAAGATCCAGCCAACACCTGCCTGATCTATTTCGGTATCATTTATAAAGTCGTGGCCTCTCCAAGTGTATAGCTTGATCTTTCCTATGTTTTGTCCAAAAAAGCCTTCTAATGGATCTCCAGCCTCAACAACTTCAATATAGCCAGGTATCAGTGGAATTCCTCTAATAGTATAGTTATCTAAAGTATTATCTGTGCTTTGCCCTTGTTCATCGGCCATATATCGAATTGCTGAAATGGGTCTGATATAATCGTACCATCCTTTAACACTCCAAGCTGATATTGCAGAATCATGCATGGCGCCTCCCATAATGAAATATGCCTTTACATCCCATTCTAGAGGGTCTAAAATATCGCCTTCACCCTGGAATCGTTTTTCAAATTGTGGATGATCATTAACATAATTCAGAATCGTAAACCAGTGTCCTGGTGGTGTTTCTGAGTCTGGTCCATCTGCCCAAAACTCTGCCAATACTCTGGCGTAATCTGCTCTAGGTACCAGATTAGGTTGATATGGAGTGCCCGTTGCCGGATTCACCGTATGCCCCTGTCCTATATCTCCACCTTCAAAGAAGTTGTAAAAACTTGGGTAATCTTCAAAATTTGTTGGGAAATTTTCAATTCCTACATTCCCTATAGATCCTGGAGATATATCCCACATCACACCATCACTTTGATCTAAATGAGACTGCCATACACTTACCATAGAAAACCCCCATTTATAGGCTTCACTCATAGCATCTTCCTCTGTTAGATTGAGGTAAGGCGGATCAGAAGGGTCATGAAACACTCTATAATCGTTTCCATCTCTATTATAAACCGTTAAGTCATCATCACTAAGTGCAAAGCTCCACACATTACCCCATTCCGGACTTAAAAATGGCGGTGTAGAACCGTCAATAATATTTCCCCCTTGATCAATAAATGCATCTAAACTCAAAGGTTGCCATCTATTAGGGTCTACGACAGGGAAATTATTATCTATATCTAGAGAGTAAGGTGCATTAACAGGCTCATAATAGGCGTTATCATATCCTGTTTGTTCTCTTGATCCATCAGCAAAGCCGTAATTTATAATAACATCAGCCACGTAATTTCCTAATGCCGCTGCATTACCAAATTCATACAATACAGAGGTGTATGCAGTATCGTATCCTAAACGCTCCATAATAAGATCAAAACGCTCCTGAGATTCGTTGGCACCAGGAGAGTTAAGAAATCTATGGGATAGTATTCGGTACATCGCATAACTAATAGCTTGTTGTCTAGATGCTTCAATTTCATCAATAGGAATGAAATCTTCTAAAACACTAGTAAAGTCATTTACTGTATTACCTATTAAGTATGGCCTAGCTTCATCATCGTAAATGGCCCAAATATCATACATGGCTACACTAGTGTGGAATAAATTTCGTGCATGGACTGTGGGCCTTGCAAAATCGCCTCTAATGGCCTCCAATAGTGCTTCGTTCCACAATCTAGCAACAGAAATATCTTCAGGCAACTGATTTGCATTAATCGTAATATCTAATGTATTCTGTAAACTAGAGCATTGATCATCAGTTTCTGTAACTGATACTGATCCTGAGGCTTCAATATGCCAATTCACAGTTATGGTACTGGTACCCTGACCACTTAATAACTCTCCTCCTGTGACCGACCAATTTGCGGTAGAACCTGTTGCTATATTATAACTGTAGGTTTGTGTGCTTAAAAAAGCAACATCTGAATTTCCAACTATGCTCTGAGATTCTAAATATGTACATGACCCATCATCTAGAGTGGCATCTGGATTATAATTACAGGATACCGGATCTGTGCATCCATAAACCTTCTGACTAGGTATAATATTTAAGACTTCGTAACCCTGACCTTCAGTTACTTTTATTGTTGTGTTAGATGATAAGTTTGTATAACTCTCTACTAACCCTGATGGCCATTGAATCTCAATCTCTGTAATGTCGGTAATATCATTCAAACCAAAATGAACAGGTTGTAAACTCTGACTTAAAAACCCTATCCCGGAGTAGTATCGTTTCATCGTACCATTTGCTGTAGTGACACTGATGATACTACCTATTCCGTTTCTGTTGGATGTTGTCCCTTCTAATATGATTTTGAACCAATTTAAAGTACTACTGGTGTCATCAAAGTTTAGTAATCTGTTTTCGTATAAAAATGATGGTCCATTGCTATTAGTGACGAATAAATCAATATCGCCGTCATTATCATAATCGAAATCAATTGCTTCAACACTTATTGTCTCTTCATTTAGCCCTAATTGAGCGGAAATATCTTCAAACGTATTTTGTCCTTCTACATGTAGATTTCTAAAATAGAAATTAGGCTCCGTACTTCTATTTTCAAACTCATAACCATTTACAACATATAAGTCTTCATCACCATCCAAATCAAAATCTGAAAATCGTGTCCCCCATGCCCAAAGTGTGTTTCCTACATTAAACTGGTCTGCATTTTCTGTAAAAGTGTTATCTCCATTATTGGTCAATAGAAAGTTATCATCAATAGCAGTAATAAACAGGTCAAAGAAACCGTCTTGGTTATAATCACCAATAGTAATTCCCATGTCATCACCCATAGTATTTACACCATAGGACTGTGCTTGTTGTGAAAATGTAGAATTCCCTCCATTGATATACAGGTCATTAGGTTCATCAAAATCATTGGAGATATATAAATCCATCCATCCATCTTGGTTAAAATCAAAAGGCAGTGCCGTATAGCTGGCTAAATTGGTTTGTGCCTGAATCCCTGTAGATTGTGTAACATCTGTGAAAGTCCCGTTACCATTATTTCTGTAGAGTATGTTACTATCGCATTCATCCCAATCGCTTATATATACATCTAGAAATCCGTCATTATTATAGTCAAACCAAGTTGCTCCGGTATTTCTACATGTATTTGATGTGGAAATTCCTGATATTCCTGTTACATTAGCAAACGACCCGTTTCCTAAGTTACGCCATAGTTGTACTTTATAGGAGTAGGTTAAAAATAGGTCTGGGAAGCCATCATTGTTATAATCTCCCCATGATGCAGCACTCTTATTACCGTCTAAACCAAAGTAATCATCACCGCCCTCATCTTGTGAGAGTAAACCTAGGAGACCGGCTTCTTCTGTAACATCTGTAAAAGAGCCATCGTTATCGTTTCTGAATAATCTGCTGTAAGTTTTTGCAATACCCATACTATCTTTAGCTTTGGCTACTACGAAAATATCTAGGTCATAATCGCCATCGTAATCGGCTACAGCAACACCGTTGTTCTCTTCAAGAATATCTATGCCAACAATATTTTCTACACGTTCAAAATTTTGAGATTGAGCGTAAAACGAGAACAAACAAAAAATAAAACTATAAATGCAAAACTTAGAGGGTAGTTTTTTTGTCATACAAGTATTTTTTATAAATATAAAAAATACAGATAACATTAAGGTAACATTATAACAGGTCTAGCAGTTGTTTCATCGAATAAAAAACTTTATTCGCTTTGGTTTGAAGTTCTTTATTATAATCCCTTGCGGTATAGCCATACACATCAAACCCACCATTTATTGCTGCATTAACCCCTATTATGCTATCTTCGATGACTAGACATTCTTTTGCTTTATAGCCCATAGTATTTGCCGCCCATTGAAAAACAGCCGGATCTGGCTTCCATTTTTTAATAGTATAGCAGCTGAAGATTTTTCCTTTAAAGTGAGGAAGAAGACCTGTAAGCTCAAGATTAAGTTCAATCTTATTAACCGGACCACTTGATGCCACACAGAAATCGATCTTTAAATTTTCAATAACTTCTTTAACACCATCTATGGGCTGTATGTCAGTCTTAAAAGCCTCATAAGAACGGCGGCGGTATTCTGTTTGAAAATTATCTGGTGCTTCTTGCTTTGCTAATTGCTTAATTTGATTAAAACAATTCTCTAGTGAATTTCCTTTGAAGTGACGTAGGGCATAATCGAGGTCAATATCGGCACCCAACTCATTTGCCATTTCAACCATCACCGTATTACTTATAACCTCACTATCGACTAAAACACCATCGCAATCAAAGATGATACATTTATATTTCGACATACTAGGGTGTAGAATTTGAAACTTGTAATAATTTGCCGTTATAGTATCGCTGTCCTGTTAAAGAGAAATTAAGTATATATTCTGCCATCTCTTCTGCTGTAATAGGTGCCTCATAGCCCGGAAATGCTTCCTCCAGCATTTCTGTTTGTACTGCACCTAAAGCCAACACATTAAAACTTGGACCACTATCTTTGTATTCTTCTGCTAAGAGTTCGGTTAATGTAATGACTGCTCCTTTACTAGAACTATATGCAGCTAGTCCCGGAAATTTCATACTACCCTGTACGCCTCCCATTGAACTAATATTCACAACATGTCCATCTCTATTCATATACGGTAATACAGTACGAATCATTTCAGACACACCATATACATTAGTCTTATATACAGCTTCAAAATCATCTATTGTAGTGTCTTTAAATGGTTTATTTAAAAGCATACCTGCATTATTAATGAGTACATCTACTTGTTGCCACTCATTCTTAATAAAGGCTTCAACTTTTCTATAATCGTCTTCTTGACCAAGGTCACAGGATATTGTATGGACATTGGCTAAGTTTAGATCTGAAACCTTTACTTGATTTCGAGACAAGGCCAATACCTTATAGCCTTTATTTGAAAATTGCTTTACAAGCTCAAAGCCGATGCCACGACTTGTCCCTGTAATGATTATATGTTTACTCATCTTTTAAAACAACTTCTTTTGTAGGTGCATTCATCATACCTTCTAAAGCAGGAATCATCTTCTCTATAAAACTTGTCATATGTGCATAATCCATTTTATCAGCTTCATCGTCAACATGGTGATAATAGTCAAAGTTGGTAAAATCAAATGTAGAAATAGCATGTGCTGGCATATTGAACTCTTTAAAAAATGGATAATTATCAGAACGCATGAATAATCTATATTGCTCTGCTCTCGGAAATAATCCTACCACTTTTTCACCTGCATATTTATTTAATGTTTCAGCAAAATTAGAACGCTTATAGCCTGTCATATATGCCATAGACACTTCTGCTGCTCTAGGCACACCAATCATTTCAAAATTGATCATAGTATAAGCATTTAGACCTTCTTCTTTAAGGCGTTTTGCTAAATGAGCTGAGCCTTTCAATCCCATTTCTTCTGCCGAATATAAGGTAACTAAAATACTTCGCTTATTGGTTTTTGTCTTAGCAAAATGTTTGGCAAATTCCATAGCAGCCACGGTTCCGGAAGCGTCATCATTAGCACCGTTAGCAATTTTATCCCCATTAACTTCTTTAGCCTCACCAATATGATCGTAGTGCCCACCAAGAATCACATATTCATTTTTAAGTTGAGGGTCATTTCCTTCAATAACACCAACAACATTGTAACCGATAATATCCTTGAGCTTAAACGTATCTCTATACGTTTCAAAATAAGGCTGAATATTATTCTTCTTAAAGTAGTTTTCAATATACACTGCTGCTTTCTCTATACCTTCACTTCCGGTCGCTCGTCCTCCCAGTTCATCTGACGCCAGATATTCCATGCTTTCTTTCACACTTTTTTCCATAGAGCCGCAAGCTACAAACAGAGCTAAAAGTGAAAACATTAGTATTCTTTTCATTCTTGATTAAATTTTATATGCTTAAAGATAAAAAATCCTATTTCAATGCTTTTAAAATAGGATTCTTTGTTGTTATATAATGATGCTTGTGCTTAGACTAACATAGTCACCGGATTTTCAATATACCCCTTTAATGTTTGTAAAAACTGGGCGCCAGTGGCTCCATCTACAGTTCTGTGATCACATGCCATAGTAAGTTTCATGGTGTTACCTGCAACTACTTGACCATTCTTCACTACAGGTTTCTGAATTATAGCACCTACAGATAATATGGCCGAGTTAGGTTGATTTATAATGGATGTGAAACTTTCTATTCCAAACATTCCTAAATTAGAAATGGTGAAGGTACTACCCTCCATTTCGTCTAGGGTTAATTTTTTATTTCTAGCTCTTCCTGCATAATCCTTAACAGCAGCGCCAATTTGAGTTAAACTCTGTTCATTAGCAAATCGAACTACCGGTACTACTAATCCATCTGGTACAGCTACTGCCACACCTATATGCACATGGTTATTTAAACGCATTTTATCATCAAACCACTGGGAATTTACTTGTGGGTGCTGACGTAACGCTAAAGCACATGCCTTAACGATCATATCGTTGTATGATATTTTAGTATCTGGTAATGAATTGTATTGCGCTCTAAATGCAATAGCATTATCCATGTCAAATTCAACATTCAAGTAATAATGAGGTGCCGTAAATTTAGACTTTGCTAAATTCTTAGCGATTGCTTTTCTCATGTTAGAGTTAGCCACCTCATCAAAATTTTCTTGTCCGGATGGGACAAATTTAGCTACCGGCGCAGAACTTGTAGCGGCTACAGATGCCGGATTGAAGTTTTCTATATCCCTTTTAATGATACGCCCGTTTTCACCAGTTCCACTAACCTGAGTAAGGTTGATACCTTTTTCTTCTGCCATTTTTTTAGCTAATGGCGATGCAAATACACGACCATTAGCATTAGTATTAACGGCTACTTGTGTCGGTTCTGATTTTGGTGCCTCAACAGCTTTTGGTACTTCGGCTTTTTCAACCTTTGGTGCTTCTTCTTGGGTTGAGCCACTATCCACTTTATAGTTCTTGGCCAAGTTTGACACATCAGTACCTTCTGGCCCTATTATGGCTAATAGAGCATCGACCTTGGCAGACTCACCTTCATTAAGTCCCACATATAGTAATGTTCCAGACTGAAAAGATTCAAACTCCATAGTAGCCTTGTCAGTTTCTATTTCAGCTAGAATATCCCCTTCTTCAACAGCATCACCAACCTTCTTCAACCATGTTGCTACAGTTCCTTCTTCCATGGTATCGCTTAATCGCGGCATGGTAACTACTGTTACACCTTCCGGTATTTCTACTGCTTCGTTACTATCGAAATCTACATCTGAGATATCTTTAGCTTCATCATCTCCTTCAGGAATAATATCAGATTCAATAACTTTTGCATTTCCATTTAATAAGCCAGAAATATCCTCTCCTTCATCACCAATGATTGCTAATAGCTCATCCACCTTAGTGGTTTCACCTTCCTGAACACCTATATGCAATAGGGTGCCTTCATAGAAAGATTCGAACTCCATAGTTGCTTTATCAGTTTCTATTTCAGCAAGTATATCGCCTTCTTCAACTTTATCACCAACTTTCTTTAACCATGCAGCTACTGTGCCTTCCTCCATGGTGTCGCTTAATCGCGGCATATTTATTACTTCTGCCATAGCTTATAGTTTATGTGGTAAAAATGGATAATCGTCTTGTTCATAGACTGCATCATACATTACATTGATGTCCGGGTACGGAGATTCTTCAGCAAATTTTTCACATTCACTCACTCTATCCTTAACGCGTTTGTCTATAACTTTAATATCTTCCTCAGTCGCATACTTCTTTTCTAAGATAATATCTTTGACTTGAGTTATGGGATCTATTTTTCTGTATTCTTCGACTTCTTCCTTAGTTCTATAATGCTGTGCATCACTCATAGAGTGCCCTCTGTAGCGATAGGTTTTTAATTCTAAGAATGTTGGTCCATCACCGCGTCTGGCTCTTTGAATGGCTTCATCAAACGCTTGAGCAACTTTTACAGGGTTCATACCATCAACAGGCCCACAAGGCATTTCATATCCAAGTCCTAATTTCCAAATCTCTGTATGATTAGCCGTTCGTTCTACTGAAGTTCCCATAGCATAGCCATTGTTTTCACAAACAAAGATTACTGGTAATTTCCATAGCATGGCTAAATTGAAGGTTTCGTGCAAAGACCCTTGTCTTGCAGCACCATCTCCAAAACAACACAGCGTTACTGCATCACTACCATGGTATTTATCTCCAAAAGCAATTCCAGCACCTAAAGGAATCTGTCCTCCAACAATACCATGACCTCCATAGAATCTATGCTCTTTAGAGAATATGTGCATAGAGCCTCCAAGTCCTTGTGATGTCCCTGTAGCTTTACCAAACAACTCAGCCATAACACGTTTAGGGTCTTCTCCCATTCCTATGGGTTGAACGTGATTACGGTATGCTGTAATCATTTTATCCTTTGTTAGGTCCATAGCATGTAATGCGCCAGCTAATACAGCTTCCTGACCATTATATAAGTGAAGAAATCCTCTTACTTTTTGTTGAATATAAACTGCTGCTAATTTATCTTCGAACTTCCTCCAAAACAGCATGTCCTCATACCATTTTAGATATACATTTTTTGTGATCTTTTGCATTGTCTATTCTTATCTTAATAAACGAATAACAAAAATAACATAATAGTTAGTAATCAAAAAAGACTAGGTGCTAAAAAAGTTAGCAAATCACACTAAAACGTTATAGTACGGAATTTTCGAAAACGAGTGGAAGAAGATTGGCTAGCGAGTTAGACTTAACTACTTTGCCTGTGGCTCCCATAAAATAAATTTCTATGGGCTGATCTTGTTTGGTTTCATATTCAGCTATAGCTTGCCTACATGCACCACATGGTGGTATAGGTTGATCAGTAACTTTATGTTGAGAAGATGCCGATAAAGCCATAATCATTATCTTATTGTTGGGAAAGTTTGCTCCTGCATAATAAATAGCCGTACGTTCTGCGCATAATCCTGATGGGTAAGATGCATTCTCTTGATTATTACCCGTGATAATCTTATCGTTATCTAACAAGATGGCTGCGCCTACATTAAAATTAGAATATGGTGCATAGGCAGCGTCTCTGGCTTCTATGGCTTTGTTCATTAAACTTTTAATATCATCCGGAAGTTCATCGAAAGTATCGAAAATATCTAAATGTGTTTCTAGTTTTATTGACCTCATATTCGTTATTCATTTAGACAAAAAAACTATTGCCTTTCGACAATAGTTTAAATATCATTGGTGTTATAAAATCTTAGTATTCACTATACGTTCCATCTCCAAAATTAAATGTTAGAGAAAATCTTAATGTATTCTCTAATGGGCTTTGCACTTTAGAAGCAGAGAATAAGTAAGATAAATCTACATTAATAGTTGTGTATTTAAATCCTGCACCTAAAGCAAAGAACTTTCTTGCTCCTTTATCCTCAGATTCATTAAAATATCCTGCTCTGAATGCAAACGAATCTTGATACGTGTATTCTGCACCAAGGGCCCATGTAAATTCTTTTAACTCCTCACTAAATCCTCCAGGCGCATCACCAAACGATTGAAATATCCCGCTTAAAAAGCTAACGTCATTATCTTGCCCTTCTACAATAATAGTAGGTTCATTTGGATCTTGCTGACCATTAGGCTCCGTATCGCCTTCTTGAACTGTATCTACAAATCCTAATACTGGAGGTGTAGGTACAAGAAGCTTAGCAACCTCAGCAGTTACAGCTAATTTGTTGTATTCATCGAAAATAAAGTCGAACCCACCACCTAATCTTAAATTTGTAGGTTGAAAGTTCTCACGGCCGCCATCATCATACTTGAATTTAGGTCCTAAATTTTGAATAGCAAAACCAGCTCTCCAACGACCGTTAAAATCGTTATAAGCTTCTTCTTCACTTTGGTAATATCCGGTGATGTCTGCTCCAAATGTGTTTGCAGCATTGGCATTAGGGTCTACCTGATCGATTCTTAAATCTGAACGCAAATAGCGTACAGCGACAGACATTCCGAACTGATCCGATAAACGTAATGTATAAGCAACATCAGCAGTAAATTCATTAGGCTTCACATTAACACCGGGATCATTCTCGCCTTGTGTTAACGTAATTTCTCCTAAACTGAAGTATTTGAAACTCGCAGATACAGCACTGTATTCATTAAGTCTATTATAATACGTTAAATAACCTATAGATATATCATTGACTAATTTACTAAGGTATGGTGTATAACTTATAGCTATACCGGACTTAGATTCAGAAAACACATATTTTGAAGGGTTCCATTGTTGCGAAAAGCCATCTACAGATGTTGCTACACCTATATCACCCATACCCGCAGAACGTGCATCTGGTGCTATAAGCATAAATGGAACACCAGTGGTAATCACCGATGATTGATCAGGAAAAACAACCGTTTCCTGAGCAAAAGTTAGGTTAAGTGTAAAGAGTGCGATAAGGGTAAGTGCTAAATTCTTCATAAGTAATAACAGGTTCATAATAATGCTTTTAGAAGCATTAATTCATTAACAAATATAATTTTTTATTAGAGTATAACAAGTTTTTGAATTTTTTCAACTTGTTTATTTAAACGATTAGATCTGACTTTTAGTTTATAAACATACACACCTTTTCCGATTTTATCCCCAAAATCATCTCTACCATCCCAAACAATATCCTTAGAAAGTGTGCCTGTAGATTTACTGCCACCGGTCGTTTGACCATTTAATGTACGTACCAGCTTACCTGAAACGGTAAATATCTGCACTGAAATATCAAGATCATCCGTACTATTGTGGTTAAACCAAAATTCTGTATAGTTAACAAAAGGATTAGGATAATTTAAAACATTGGTAATAATGAGATCTTCATCTTGATCGAAAACAGTAAACTGAATTTCTGAAGTGGATGAATTATTATAAACATCCCACGCTTTAAGGGTTAATGTGTGTAATCCAGGTTCCAGATCTCTAAATGGAAAACTCAATGTTCCATTTTGATAGTCGTCAACATTAGCCTGATAATAATCATTAAGTACAAACGGATTCGTTTCATCACCATCTAAAATTGCTGTAATATCATGTCCAATTCCACTTGCAGTATTAATTCCATTTTCATCTTGCAGTTTTGCTAATAGTGTTGGCGATTCATTAGTAATACCTCCGGAAACAAAATTCTCATCATTCATAAATAAGTTAATAACTGGGCCTACATTATCCTCAGCAGCATTTTCATTAATTCCGCCAATCTTAATATCTAAACTTGTTCCGGCTTGATTTGATAGTGGTGTTTGGGTTTGACTATAAAAGTTGACTCTACCATCTCCAACCGGTATCCCAATATCTCTTGGCACAATAAAATCAACATCAAAACGTCCGTTCTGAACTGTAGCCTGACCTTTAAAAACGATCTCGCCCAACGTTTCATAATCTAAAACGATCAGTTGTCCTCCATCTGTGACTCCATCATTGGCTAAGGTTTGTCGTTGTATTTTTTTATCAAAAACTGTAGTTGTAACAATACCATTATAATTAGATAGTAGCACCCCGTTTTCATCTACGACTTCTCCTGAGAGTTTTGTGTAACCTAAAGCTTTGAGCGTATCCGTTTCCTGACCAATAGGTATATCGTTGATAGCTGTTAGCCTTACATTAGGTCTTGGGAACGCTAATTTCATCGCCGGATCCCCAATAAAAAACACCAATCGTTTTTGTTGGATTCCAGATATGCCATTATCTACCTTAGTTAATCGTAAAGCTTCTGCCATTGTTGGATAATCATTTGATCCAAAAGCAAACAGATAATTCTCTAACACCTCATTAAATGTTACTCCTACAGTTACAAATATTTGTCTTGTTGTCGTAATTAAGCTAATAGCTCCAGCATTCTTATTCCAAAATGTAAACTCTCCTGCTGTTGGTCGTCCCGGATCATCAAATTTTGTATACTCACAGGTTACGGTTACAAAACAATTTAATTTACAGACATTATTAATGGTTTGGGCATCTATCTTGTCAAAGATACGTTCCTTAGCTAATCCGTCTTCCCCACCATGACCGAAGTAATTAACCACCAAGGCCCCTACTTCAATAGCATCTTTTATAGCATCCGTTACTTGCGGGTACCTATCACCGGCTGCTGAAGATTGCTGTTGGAAGGCATCAGTATGAATTTTAACTACATTAATAAATGGTTTTTCATTTTCTACAGCAGTACCGATACCATCTGTGGTTTCTTGAAGGATTCGCTCCCATGATTGATCAACATCATCTGAAATTAGTATCAAATTGTTTCTCCAACTTCCATAAGCTTCTCTTTGATAGTACGACTCCACTTTATCGACCATTTCCTTAGCTCTCTGTGGATTCTCTACAAGCATTCGTCCTATGGCAATATCTAAACGGTCTCCATTACCCATGGTCCCTTCATTATCGTCCATCATTCCATAGAAATCGTCAGACACAAAAGAATTTGTTAAGCTAAAACTATTTTCAGTATACCATGGCGGTATAATATTGGTATTGTTATTTAAGCGTTCTTTATAATCATAAGAGGCATCTCCGAAAAGACACAAGTATTTTAGTCTTTTATCAACATCACTTGCATTGTGGTACACATACCTTACAAAGTTTCTTATGGCTGCAATATCTTGATTTCCTGTACTAAACTCGTTATATATATGGTCTAATTGAACCACTTTCACCCTTAATCCATATTGAATTCTATTGATTTGGGCTAAACGTTCCGCTTGAGATAGGTAATCTGCCTGCGCAATAATGATATAGTCTATGTCTTCAAAATCACCTTGATTATCTTGAAAAATGGTTCCTTTAAGGTTTTGATTAACAACTCTAGAATTATTAGTACGTTGAGGCTGTATGAAATTTGAATTAGAATACGCAATGTAACGCCTTAATTCGCCTGTTATGGTCTTAAAACTGAACGTGTTTTGCTGGTCTGAATTCACATAGGCTCCAACATTAAACTTATCGGTAATATCCCAAACTTCCCTAACCGCATTTGCATTAGACAAGGTATACTCAGCAATACCTGGGTTATTAGCTACATCTCTGTTTTTAAATACCATCTGATCGCCATCAAAACTTAAGTTTCTAGTAGCTTCAATATTAATATAGTCTAAGAATGCATTAGATGCAGGGTTACCGGCATTGTCATAAGTGATGTCTACTGTTATTTCATCACTGCTAAGTATATTGGTACTGTTGTAAGTTGCTAATGATGCTAGCACTGACCCTTCCAGATCCACAGCAGGTAGTATAAGGTTGGCAATAGAGTTCCCATTTATTGATACATCCATACTGGTTATCACTTCAGAAACGGCTCCAGCAGAAACTTGCACTCTGGCAGGCTCGGAAGTTACCAGATTAGGAAAACTAAATGTATAACTACGCTGGCTTTCAATATCAAAATCATCTCCAAACCATCGCCTTCCTATTTTTACCAGATTGAATTCATCGACTTCATAGAACTGATAATCTTGAAATGTATTTATTTGTATATCTGCAGCAGCATCAGGTTGCGTGAGTTGCTGTATACGCTTTCCATTACCCGGACTCACATTTACATAATAGTAAGTTCTATCATTAAATAAATTAATATTAGAATTGTATGTGGTATTATAATCGACTTGATGTTCACCATTTGGTCCTTCCGCATAAAATAGGATATAGTCATTGCTATCAAAGTCACCGTCTTCTTCACCTATAAAACGGATTGCATTTTCTTCGGGATCTATAGGATAGGCAATGTTATTGGCCTGCGGAATCATTTGTCCGCCACTCCCGTATATTTTTATAGTTCTCGGATCTACAGAATTGGTATTAACCCCTAATTGATTTAAAAAACTTCTCGTAAGTTGACACACACCTGTCTCTTCAACATAAAATCGGTACCAGTCTCCTGTTGTAAGAACTGAATTAGAAACCGGAGGCTCAAATCGAGATAACAAGTTCCCCTGACCAGCCAAATTGTTATAGTTAACGGTGAAGGCTGTAATACGTTTGATAACGCCTTGTGTGTATATAAGAGGCGTAATTTCAAAAAATAAGCTGCGCTTTCCTCTGGCACTGGTGTTAAATAAATTGAATTGAGGCGTACTAGGCAGTGTATTGGCCTTAATATCTTTAATCTCACTGGCATTAAGAGTCTGATAAGTGACATTACTTATGGTTGCAGAACTTTCATTAATGGTGCTGTTGGCATCCCATTGGGCATAAAACCGGATACCTTTTGCTTCAGAATATGAAAAATGTTTAGCTCTAAATGTAGGCACTTCTACTTTACCATATGCCGTTTCTAAGACTTTAGAGCCATTCCATTCTATATTAAATTGTTTCTGTTGAGAAAATGAGAAGATACCCCAACATATAAGTATAAGAGTAAAGCAATTTTTCATAGTAAAATAACGCCTATGCATTAGGCTTATTATAAGATTCCAATTTTTATTTCAAAAATACAACAATAATTTATTTTTGGTTGCGTTTATAAGAGGCTAATTATATCGATAAAATTGACAAAAATCCGTTATCATGTACAAAAAAAGGGATGAAATGCACATTTTTTTGCATTTTCCTGCGAAAAAACTTGTCTGTTTCCCTTTAATTATTATATATTGCGAATCTAAAATTTAACGAGCTTACTTAAACGTATGGATATGAAAAATGTCTCAAACCTAAAAATTCTAATAGTACTTGCATTTTCTGCAGCTATGGTTAGCTGTAAAAGATCCTCTGGTTCTGGTAATGTAGACAGCGCTACAGGTTGGAAAATCAACGATAAAAACGGTGGTTTTCAGTACAATACCAAATACAAAGAACAAGAAACTCCTCCTGGTACTGCTTTTGTAGAAGGTGGAACTTTCACAATGGGTAAAGTGCAAGATGATCCTATGCACGATTGGAACAATACTCCAAATCAACAGCACATTCAATCCTTCTATATGGATGAGACTGAAGTTACAAACATCAATTATCTAATGTATTTACACTGGTTAAAAGATGTTTATCCACCAGATGATCCAAATTATTCAAATATATATAACGGTGCACTTCCAGACACATTAGTATGGAGAAACCGTTTAGGTTATAATGAAATGATGACAGAGAATTACCTACGTCATCCGGGATATGCTAATTACCCTGTAGTAGGTGTAAGCTGGATACAAGCCGTTGAGTATGCAGATTGGAGAACAGATCGTGTTGCAGAAATTGCTTTACAAGAAGCTGGTTATGTGAAACGTGAAGCTCATATTACGGATGTAAGTGCAGAAAGTACATTTAGTACAGATACATATGTAAATGCACCTTCACAAACTTATGGTGGTAACACTGAAGTATTAGAAGGCGGAAGACGTAAGCAACAAACAGACGCTGACGGAAACCCAATCAATGTATATGCTAAAAGAGAATCAGGATTAATTCCTGTAAAATATAGGCTCCCAACTGAAGCCGAGTGGGAATATGCCGCTTTAGGTCTTAGTGAGTTAAGAAGCTACAATGTATATAGAGGTCGTAAGAAATATCCTTGGGATGGTCAATATACAAGATCAGGTAGACGTGTTAATCGTGGTGATCAGTTAGCTAACTTTAAGCAAGGTAAAGGTGACTACGGTGGAATTGCCGGATGGTCAGATGACGGTGCCGATATTACAGCTGAAGTAAAATCATACCAACCAAACGATTACGGTCTATATGATATGGCCGGAAACGTTGCAGAATGGGTTGCTGATGTATACAGACCTATTGTTGATGATGAATTCAACGATTTCAACTACTATAGAGGTAACGTTTATACAAAGAATGCTATCAACGAAGATGGTACTGTTAAGATTGTTCAAGAAGCAGTTTACGACACATTAAGTAACGGTAAGATTGTCGCTAAGGTATTACCTGGTGAAATTGAAAAAGTTGCTGTTGATGATGGAGAAACTTACTTAAGAACAAACTTTGACAGAAGTGATAACAGAAACTATAGAGATGGAGATAAAAACTCTTCGCGCTACTACAGAGAGAACTTTGATGAAGGTTCTGACAAAGGTGACGAAACCAGAAAAATGTATAACTCACCAAAGCATGTTGTAGAAGTAGATTCTCTAGAAGGTAAGTTAGTTAAAACTTACGATGAGTCTAATAGTAGAACTTCATTAATCAACGATGAAGTAAGAGTATATAAAGGTGGATCTTGGAGAGACAGAGCTTACTGGATTGATCCGGCTCAAAGACGTTACTTCCCACAAGACATGGCCACTGATTATATCGGATTTAGATGTGCCGTATCTCGTGTAGGTTCTAAGTCTTTAGCAAAAAGAAAAAAACGTAATTAAGAAACGTATTTTAGATATAAAAAGTCCTAGCAGTTATGTTAGGACTTTTTTATTTTTATGCCATGAATATAACTGACGTATATCAAAAGTTCCTCAACTCTAGTTCCGTTTGTACAGATACGAGAAAACTTACCAAAGATTGCATGTACTTTGCCCTAAAAGGCGATTCATTTGATGGCAATACCTTTGCTAAACAAGCACTAGAAGAAGGCGCCAAATATTGTATTGTTGATGATGAAAGTGTTGTAGAATCTGACCACTATATTTTGGTCAATGATGTATTACAAACATTACAACAGCTTGCTAATTACCATAGAAACACTCTTAAAACACCCATAATAGCACTAACCGGAAGTAATGGTAAAACCACAACCAAAGAACTGATACATGCGGTTTTGAAAACCAGTTATAAGGTTAAAGCTACTATTGGTAATTTAAATAATCACATTGGTGTTCCACTATCCTTATTAAGATTAGAAGCTTCTGATGATTATGGTATTATTGAAATGGGCGCCAATCACCAAAGAGAGATTGCCTTTTTGTGTAGTATTGCTGAACCAGATTATGGATTGATTACCAATTTCGGGAAAGCCCATCTGGAAGGTTTTGGTGGTATAGAAGGTGTTATAAAAGGGAAATCAGAACTCTATGACCACTTAAAAGCTAACGACAAGACTATTTTTGTGAATATGGATGATGCCATCCAAAAAACACAAGTCGGTGACTATACTAAGATTACACCATTTGGCACATCAGAGGCTTTAGACATCTGCATTACGAATGTAAGTGCTGATCCTTTTGTTGTTGTGAACTATGAAGGTTCTCTAATTCAAAGTCAACTCATAGGCGGTTACAATTTTGGTAACATTGCGGTTGCTATCGCTATTGGCCATCATTTCAAAATCTCTAAAGCGCATATTAAATCAGCTATCGAATCCTATAATCCCGACAACAATCGCTCTGAGATCATTAATAAAGGCACTAATAAGATCATTTTAGACGCTTACAATGCCAATCCTTCCAGTATGATGGCTGCACTCCAAAACTTTATTAGATTGGAAGATAATTCTAAAATACTCTTTCTAGGAGATATGTTTGAATTGGGCGACTATGCTGAAAAAGAACATCAAGCCATTGTCAATTTTTTAGAATCCGATTTTGAAGGCGAAGCACATATCTGCGGGCAACATTTTTATGCAACCAAGGTGTCTTCTAATGATGTGCATAAACATGAAAATTTTGAAGCCCTCAAAACTGTTCTCGGACAACAAACTATCGAGGGTTCTACACTGTTGATCAAAGGCTCTAGAGGTATGGCTTTAGAACGTATTTTGGAACTCTTGTAAGTAAAGACAAAATCCCACGACAAACTTGCCGCAGGACTCAAATTAATGTGGGTCATACTGGATTCGAACCAGTGACTTCCACCCTGTCAAGGTGACACTCTAAACCAACTGAGTTAATGACCCGTTAAAGCTTTAAATGTAACTATTTTGTTACTAATATTCCTACTAATTTTTCTCAATAATAGATTTGCATAGTTAAATCTTAGTTAAACTATTAGCTTTTGATAGTATTACTATTAAATTTGTATCTTTGGCAAATGAAGCATTTACCTATACATATTGTTATAGATGATAAGCTTTTCACTAAGAATCCGGACTCTTCGGAACTTGGTAGAAAAATCATATGTCGTAGTATCACTATGATAGATGATTTAGGGTTTGAAGGCTTTACATTCAAGAAGTTAGGTGCTGAGATAGGCTCTAATGAAAGTTCTATATACCGTTATTTTGAAAGCAAGCATCAGCTGTTAGTGTATTTAATATGCTGGTATTGGAGCTGGAAAGAGTACCGATTGGTCTTCTCTATAAATAATATTTCGTCACCAAGAGAAAAGCTAGAAGCTGCCATTAATATCCTTACTCAAAAGATAGATGTTGATAATTCTTTTACCTATGTCAATGAAGTAACCTTAGGAAGAATCATTATTGCAGAATCATCTAAAGCCTACCACACTAAAGATGTGGATAAGGAAAATGAGAAAGGGTATTTCAAAACCTATAAACGTGTGGTACAACGTGTTAGTGATATTGTTTTAGAAATTAATAACACGTATGAGTTTCCACACATGTTGATCTCCACCATCATTGAAGGTGCTCATCAGCAACGCTATTTTTCAAAACATCTGCCCTCTTTAACCGATGTTAAAGAAGGTAATGGTAATGATACTGTTGTCAACTTTTACACTAACCTCGTATTTAAAGCCATAGAATAAAAAGTGCAAAACCGACCATCACATATTATTATATCGCGCATTAGGTTAGTATGTCTATTGTTTGTTGCATATTCATTATTGTTACAGCCGGTAGTAGCTACATTCTGCATTATCAATAATGATCATATCGAAATTGTCGATTTTGATAGTGATAAAGACTGTGATGAAGAAAACAATTTAGAGGAAGATAATAGTAACGAAAAGATAGAACAGCAGTTTCGTTATGCAAGCCAAGATCAGTTTTACACTTACCTTGCTGTGGCGTATACTGTTAAACAATCACATACCATATCATACGATATAGAGATTCCTTTTCCTCCTCCCGAACTTATATAACAACATATTCAATCTCATGATCTCACCTGAAATGTACTAGAGTGCTGGTCATAATCTTTTTTAAAATTTATTAACTAACGTTAGGATTGTCGCCTAAAAAAATAAAGAAATGACGATCCGAAAACCATATTAAACTATGAATAGTTCAAACCCATTTAAAAATTTCAAATCTGATATTCCTGCAAGTATTGTCGTCTTTTTCGTCGCTTTACCGCTGTGTTTAGGAATTGCCCTTGCTAGTGGCGCGCCTTTATTCTCCGGGTTAATTGCCGGTATTGTTGGAGGTATCGTTGTTGGTAGTTTAAGTGGCTCTCAAGTGGGGGTTAGTGGTCCTGCAGCAGGTCTTGCTGCCATTGTATTAACAGCTATTGGTGCATTGGGTGGATTCGAAAACTTCTTAGTTGCTGTTGTATTAGGTGGTGTGATCCAACTGATCTTCGGAATCCTGAAATTTGGTGTCATTGGATACTATTTCCCATCATCAGTAATCAAAGGAATGCTGACCGGAATTGGTATCATCATCATCTTAAAGCAAATCCCTTATTTCTTTGGATATGTTGCAGGTGAAGGTGAAGGTACCTATACACAGATCTACAACTCCTTTTTTGACATCAATATGGGAAGTATGATAGTAGCCATCGTAGGCTTAGCAATTCTAATTCTTTGGGAACGCGTCCTAACTAAAAAAGCCAAAATATTTCAACTCATTCAAGGCCCATTAGTAGCCGTGATCTTTGGTATCTTATTCTTTGTAATCAATGGATCATCGGGCACTTTAGGTATTGACGCTAAGAGTTTGGTAAGTGTACCGGTTCCTGAAAGTACTTCAGAATTTCTGGCAGGTTTCAGCTTTCCAAATTGGAGCGTAATTACTGAACAAAGCGTATGGGTTACTGCTTTTACTATTGCTTTAGTTGCAAGCTTAGAAACCCTATTATGTGTTGAAGCTACCGATAAGTTAGACCCTAGAAAGCGTGTAACACCAACCAATAGAGAGCTAATAGCTCAAGGTTCAGGTAATATAATTTCTGGTCTTATTGGTGGTCTGCCTATTACTCAGGTAATCGTTAGAAGTTCTGCCAACATACAATCTGGAGGTAAAACAAAAGCTTCAGCTGTAATACATGGATTCCTTCTATTGATCTCTATTGTAACCATACCATTCCTTTTAAATAAAATTCCATTATCGGTATTAGCTTCTGTACTATTATTAGTAGGATATAAACTGGCAAAACCAGCAACGTTTAAAGCCATGTTCAACGCCGGATGGAAGCAGTGGGTACCGTTCTTAGTAACCGTATCAGTCATTGTATTTAAAGATCTATTATGGGGAATTGGTCTTGGTCTTGCTGTAGGTATCGTGGTGATCTTAATTAAGAGCTACCAAAACTCTCACTTTTTACACATTGAGGACTTAAGTAATGGGAAGCACAAGATTAAAATGACATTGGCTGAAGAAGTCACCTTCTTTAATAAGGGTGCTATTTTAAATGAGTTAGACAGCCTACCAAGAGACACGTATTTACAATTAGACGTTAGAAAAACGCGCTATCTCGATAATGATATTATCGAAATTCTTGAGGACTTCTCAGAAAAAGCACGGAACAGAAACATTGACATTAAACTCATCTCCGAACGCGGTGAGGTGGAGAACCCCGAAAGCTTTATTGAATTTTTTAAACTACGTCCAAAATCAGCTTAAAAAACAAAAAACATGGAAACAAAAACATCATATAAGATTGCAGTATTAACAGACCTTTCTGATAATGCTAACGATACTATTAAAAGTGCTGTTGAGCTATCAAGATTAGTTAACGGTAGCGTCGATCTATTATACACAAAGTCAATATCAGATGTAGTGACTTCTGAGAATCAAATGTCAGCCATGCGTTCTATGGATGAGGCTTATGGCCAGGCACGTCTTAAGATCAGAACACTTATAAAATCAGCGTCAACGTCTGAAGACCAGAAAATAAGTCACAACATTGTATTTGGTAATGTAAAGCGTGAGATCAAAAAATACCTCAACGATAATAACCCTGATGTTGTCGTATTAGGAAAACGTAAGTCGCGTTTAATTAATGGTCTTGGTGACGGTATTACACAGTATGTATTAAAACACCACAAAGGTGAGGTGATGATTGCCGGGCAAAATACAAACTTATCTTCTGAAGCTGCATTGAGCATTGGTGCTTTAAACACGTCAGGAGTACAAGCAAATTCCGGTATTGCCAACGACCTTCTAGCAAAACAGAATGGACCATTACGTGCATTTAACATTGTAAAGACCAATACGAAACAGCCTGTTGAGGCAGTGGAAAAGAAGAATATTGTGGAGTATATCTTTGAAGAAGGTACTAATACTATGAAGAACGTGTCCAACTATATTAATCAATACAATGTCAATTTATTATGGGTAGACAAGTCGAATGCCTTACAGAAAGGGATACGCACTCTGAACCCGGAATTTAATGTAATGATCAATCAGTTGAACGCACCAATACTTGTAGTTAACAGGTAAAACTGAACACATAAATACGTATATTTAATACATAAAAGCACAACAAGATATATGAAAGCACAGACAAAAGAAATGCAGGCCCAAATGACACCAGCATCGTCATTACAGGCTTTAAAAGACGGTAACCAAAGGTTCGTCGATAACAACCAAGTGAATAGAGACCTTTTAGATCAGGTGAGCGATACCAGCACCGGGCAATTCCCGTTTGCAACGGTATTAAGCTGCATCGATTCTAGAGTCTCTTCAGAGTTGATCTTTGATCAAGGTATCGGGGACATCTTTAGCGTTCGTATTGCCGGGAACTTCATTAATGAAGACATCTTAGGTAGTATGGAGTTTGCTTGTAAATTGGCCGGGACCAAGCTCGTTGTTGTATTAGGACATACCAGCTGTGGTGCTGTAAAAGGCGCTTGCGACCATGCGCGTCTAGGCAACTTAACGACCTTAATAAATAAGATCGAGCCCGCAGTAGATGCTGTTGTGGAGCCGGCAGATGAGAGCTTAAGAAACTCTAAGAACATCAATTTTGTAAATACAGTAGCGCTTAAGAATGTGGAAATGTCTATTGACAATATCCGTAAGTCGAGTGCTGTATTAAAAGAGATGGAAGATAATGGTGAAATCCAGATCATTGGTGGTATGTACGATATCAACGATGGTAAAGTGACCTTTCACACCTTCTAGTTAGAAGGCATATCATAATAAAAAACCTCCTGACTTCAGGAGGTTTTTTTGTGGATATTTATTGCTCTATATACGTAGTTCTACGTATGCAATGGGTACGAGTTTTTAAGTAACTTTGATAGGCACATAAACATCAGCATATGATTAGTCTTGAAAATGCTAAGAACAAAAAGGTTACCGGATTCACTGAAAAGCTCTCTATCAGTACAGGAATATATGGCGAACCTATCAAGGTGGACTGCCCTAATGGTCTATGGACTATCAACGGCGATGGCACAGTTACCGATCATACCAACAACCTGATGTGGATTCAAGCACCATGGGGTATGCTATGGAATCATGGCGTATTTCAAGGGAAAGCTCTAAATATAGATTGGACAAATGCTTCTCGTCTTTTTGGTGAAGACACAGCTTCCAGTACTAGCTATTCGGACTATAAAAAAGGAAGCTGTACCGTAAAATTTGCAGGACATGATGCCTGGCGTTTACCTACAGCCAAAGAATGGGATTCTATTAATTTTAACGGAAAACCAGATAGGTCCATTCAAATGCGACTCTTTCCCTATTATAATGGTGGTGCATTTTGGACCGCTACACCCATAGAGAAAAAAAATTACATCCTTTTTAAAAGTGTTATCGCTTTTAAAGGCTGGTTTGGTAGAGCTCCCAATGATGATGATGCCAGAATAGGCTATCAGGTTTTATTTGTTCGTAATTATTAATCCATAAAACAGTATATATGGCTACAGTACCAAAAAGCATCTCGTTTACTCATAAAGTATTATATATTCCAACCCTAAAAGAAGTCGGTATACCTATGGCTGATTTCGGATTAGCTAAGATTAATGAGGCTATTAAATATGAGGCCTATAACGGACATTGGGTGAAAAGAGGTGAACCCTTATTAAGCTATAAATTTTCATTTTTTGACAAGGAAAAACCCTCATTGATGGATAAAATACGAGGCTATGACCCTAAATGGGATGTCGATTTCCATATCAAAAGTCCTATATCCGGATTAATACTTAATCTTAGAGAGGAGAAAACCATTGATCTATCTATAGGAGGCTTACAATATCAGGGCTGTACTGATTTTGTCTTACCGGTACTATTGGTTCCCGAAGATGAACCCCTTCCTGACACTGATAATTTCTATGAATACGATAAGATAGGGCGAACTGTAGCCGATCAGTTTTATCGTATTCCGATTCGTGATTATTCTGTAAGCGGTACAGAGCGGCTTGGAGACTATATTTCCAAACGGGATGCAGATGTCGCTAAGGTCTACTCTGATAAATTGAAGACCATACAGCAAAGAGACCCTAGTGAGTATCGGAACTATCGTATTGAAGACATTTCAGAAAAACATACGGCTTTGATAAGTAGGATACAAGAGCTTAGAACCAAGGATATTAACTTAAGAGAAAAACTGCTCCCTATCTCACGTGCCTTTGGCACCTCTATTTAGCCTACAAAACAAGTATCACTAATAAAAACAAACACTATGGGACTATTCTCACCAAAAGGCAATGAGATCAAAGTTAATTCAGACATTAAATCCAATCCAAGTGCCTATGAATGCTTACGGGTATGGATGAACCAAGGGGCGCCACAAGTTCATGCACAACCTATTAAAGAAACCACCGATCCAAGGGCTTGGGGTTCTGTTCTTGCTGATGTCTCTGCATTGGTCTCCAGCCATAACGCTACCAATGATGCGGAGCGTAAAGAGGCCTTAAAACAGATCCAAAGCATGTTCAATTATCTGGTGGATGGCTGGGTGAAGTAATATTATCTTTATATAATAATCGGTGTATTAATTCTAATATACTTTTAA
Source organism: Winogradskyella sp. (assembly GCA_965230605.1). Lineage (GTDB taxonomy): Bacteria > Bacteroidota > Bacteroidia > Flavobacteriales > Flavobacteriaceae > CBDDLD01. The sequence goes on from CBDDLD010000004.1 coordinate 2,650,208, forward strand.
TTCCATTATATAATAAACATGACTTGATTATAGTTAAAGTAATGTACATGAAGAAACTTTATATAATTACATTACTTGCTTTACTCTATTCTTGCCAATCAAGTATAGATAGTGATAATAACTCCTTAGAAAGGGTATTTGCTCAATCATATTTTGACATCAGAATAGAAAACCGAGGATGTTTTCATCATAATATAACATACCTTTCAGCTCAAAAAAAAGAAGAGGGATATCTTATAAAAGATAAAACAACTGGAAGGAGTCATATTATTTCAAAAGACAAAATAGATTCTTTAAAGACGTTTTTAAAACCTAGGATAGGAAAGAATGTAAATGGCGGATGTTCCTCAAGCCAATTTATAAGAATTGGTTTACCCATCGATTCAATAGAATACAAACACAGTTATTGTATGGGAGTTGAGGCTAGAACTATGAATAATTTACTCAACTATCGTGAACTGATAGGAGAAGAAATGTATTACGAATAATATGTCTACCAAAACAGTGATTATAATTGCATCTATAGTGTTTCTCTTTGTAATCATAAACTATATCCAAAGCAAACGTTATGATAAGAAGATGCAACAATTAAATGATAGTCGACCACATCTTACACGAGAGGAATATATAGATCGTCTCACCAATAAAGGTTTTGACAGACAGCATGTGGAGGTTGTGCATGATGAAATTAGAGCCCACCTTCTTATGAACGATTTTTCAATCTACCCCGAAGATAATATTCATAAAGTTTATGGCATTGTTGATCTTGATGACATTCAGTTAATGGATGATATTTGCAAAAAACTTAAGCTCCGGGAGGTCATGCAATACGATATTGATGAAGTAGAAAAAACACTTAAAGTGTTTAATGCAGAATTCATTTTAGCCTTAACAAAACGACTTTCCATTTAAATAATCCGCTCATATATACGTAGTTCTACGTATAAATCGCTGAGAGCTTTTTGGTACATTTGATATTAAACGCAATTGTGTTTATTAATACGTTGCCAACAATGTAAAAACCGCATAGAACTAAATGAGGGAATCATTACATAATCTAGTTAAAAGCACTATTATATATAAATATGATTTACCAAATGCAGTACAATCAATCCCTAGAACTTTATTTTCAACAGAAAATGATAAATGCTATTCAATAACAGATCAACAAGCCTTAGTTGAAGTTATTTACAATTCAATAATCGATTATTCATTTAATGAATTTGACTTTACTAAAAGGGAATTAGATGACTTACACACTATCGCATTTCAAGAAAGAGTTAGATTCAATGAAGCTGATGATGAAGCTTCTAAACTAAAATATGGATTCTTTGGGGAAGTACTTTTACATTGTGTCCTAAAGCTATTTTTTAAAACGGATACATTAATTTCAAAAGGTTACTTCTATAACCCTTTAACAAAAAGGGAAGCTCCTGGCTACGATGCTTATCACTTAATTGAGGAAAATGACACAATTGGACTTTGGTTTGGGGAGACAAAATTTCATATAAATTATACAAATGCTGTTAATGATGTTCTAGATAAAATCAAATCTTCTCTTTCAGATGACTATTTAAGCACCAATCTTTTAGCAATAAGAAAGAACAGAGAAAACCTAAATATACAAGGTTCAAAATTAGAAATCATACTTAATGATTGGGATGAAAATCCAAGTATAAGAATTATAGAAGAACTAAAACAACATTCAATTAATCTAATATATCCTGTTATAATTCTTTTTCAGCAAAACAAAACTGGATATGATGATAGTATAAAGAAAATACCAAAATATATAGAGGATAATTACAAGTTAGAGAATTATGACTTATCAATTCCATATAGTGTTTTCTTCATTTTTATACCAATAGAAGATGTCAAAAAAGTTAAAAAAGAAGTATTAAAATGGATAGAATTGAAGAAGCCACTAATCTAATCAAAGCTCTTAATACTTATCGAAATGATGAGCTTGAGGATTATGAATTTATAAAAATAGTTTGTAGCTATTTCGATAAAATCAAGCAAGAAGATTTATCAGAAGCTGATTTAAGTTTCTTGAAATACATTTCTAATATTATTGGAGTCCCTCACTTCTACGACTTACTAGAAAAATTTGAACAAGATGTTACTATTAATTCATTTGACTTGAATACTCTATCTGCTATTATATATGAAAGCACGTTAAATATAAGTAAGCACAATAAAGTGCATAAATATCAAAAACAAATTCTAGAACTTTTCAAACCTAATCAACTAAATAGGTATTTTCTATCTGCCAGTACTTCTTTTGGAAAAACGCATATCGTATTCGAAATAATAAAACAAATGGACTATGATAATGTAGTTCTAATATTTCCGACAATTGCCTTACTATCAGAAAACTTAGAACGGTTAACTTCTGATGAAAGTTATAATTTTTTTGTTGAAAAATATTCAATACATACTTTAAGTGAGGTTGAAAGTTTAGATGACAAAAACCTTTTTATTTATACACCTGAACGCTACTTATCATTTGTTGAAAAAAGAGAAAATGAGATAGAATTCAATTTCGCATTTATTGATGAAGTTTACAAAATAGATAACGACTACATAATTGATGAAGAAGTTCGTGAAAATGAAAGAGATATAGCTTATAGATTAGCGGTGTTTTATTCACTAAAAAAGGATGTTGATACGCTTTTGGCTGGTCCTTACATTGACTTTTCAAGACCTGATGACAAGAATTACAATCGTTCTTTTGATAGATTTTTAGAAAAAAATGAAATCAAATTAATTGACTATAATGACTACGAAATAGTTAACAAAACTTATAGTGATATAAAAGGTAAAAAAAGTTATACCGTTGATTACAATCTTGATTTAACTTTTGAGAAAGGTTCAAAGAATGATAGACTTATTGAAATCCTAGAGCAAATTTTTAATATCAATGAAAACTCTATTATCTATTGTTACTCTAGAAATTCAGCTGAATCCTATGCAAAAACTATTATAAATTCAGAATTACTTAATGAACATAATTATGAGGAGTATATCGAATTTATAGATCATATTTCTGATAATTATAATAAAGAATGGACGGTAATAAATGCATTAAAAAAAGGGATTGGAATACACCACGGACTAGTGCCAAAATATATTCAAAAAGAAACAGTTTCACTTTTTAATAAAGGTTTATTAAAAGTTTTGCTTTCTACTACGACAATTACGGAAGGAGTTAATACTTCTGCTAAAAATTTAATTGTCCTTCACAATAAAAAAGGTAATAAACCTTTAAAAAAGTTTGACGCAAAAAATATAGCAGGTAGAGCTGGTAGATTTCTATATCATTACAATGGACGAGTTATTGTCTTGCAAAATAAATTTATGGAAGCCATAAACTCTGAACCTGAAGGAATAAAACATAAGAACTACGATATAAATTCACCTAAAGACGATGTCGACTTATACTATACCGAAGAAGAATATTTAAGTGATGAAGATAAAGTTAAGATATTAGATATTAATAAATTACAACAAGACAGAGGTATTACAGATGAAGTATTTCATTTATATAAAGTAGTTAGTAGAAAAGATAAAATCAAGATATATGACAAAATAAAATTATTAAACCAAATCCAACTAGAAGCGATAAAAAAATTGATTCGATATATCAATTTTAAAATGGATATTGAATATGATGGCTTTCAAATTGTTTTAAACATTTTAGAATCAATAGTTAAAAATCAAAAACTGAAATTTTTAATTGAGTATAAAGGGCAAAATGGCGATTATTCAACTTTAACACACTTGGTTCACTTCTATTTACAAGGAGGGTTTAGAGGTTCAGTTAATTTTAAACTAGGAAAAGGGCTGACAGTTGACAAAGCTATATCTGAAACTTCTGAATTTGTATATAACACACTAAAATATCAAGTTGTCAAATACCTCGGTGTTTTTAATATTATGTACAAATTTTACATTTCACAACAAACTGGACAACCAATAGAAGAAGTGAGTGGTCTTGATAAATTGTTGACTAAACTAGAATACAACGCTTTCACCGAAAAAGGTAGAATTGCAAGTGATTTTGGTGTTCCTATGTCAATTATCGATTATTATGAAAATGAAGAAATGGCGAATGAAATTAAAAATTCATTTGACAACTATGAGTTGACCATATTTGAGAAAGTTGAAAAAATAATTAATGAGTAAAATTCACATATAAGTGAAAAACAAATAGATATATCTATGAAAAAAAAATGGAAGAAAGTATTTGATTCAAATTTTAAAAGAGAGATTATTATTGGAGTTTTTATATTACTATTGACGATTATAATACAAATGGGCGGCTGGTTACTTTCAAGAAATTATGCAAAGACAGACAACTTAATATCTAAGCAAATTGAGTTGACCGACAAACTGAATAGAGATCTTCAAGATTTTTTTTACCTAACTCAATTTTCTATTAATCAGGCCGTATTAAAATTTCATATAATAAATGACTTACCTCTTGGCCTTGAAGAACCAGGCGAAGTGTATTTAAGTCAAGAGATCAGATTGTTAATAGATGATACATTAAGAATAAAATATCCAACAATTTACACAAAATCTCTTGAAGCTGATTTAAAAGCAACTCAGCTCAATGCTACATTAACTCAAACAGTTTTGCATTTTAAAAACGAAAATATTCACAAATATGTGGATTCAATCAAAGATATTATTTCTCCGCATAAAGTGTTTACAGATTTTACGACTGCAAGATTAAAAAAGAGCAAATCAAAAATTTCAGAAATTGAATTAGAAGAATTTATGACAAGCTATCACAAAGAGCTATTGAAAAAAATGAATAATGTTTTAAACTTAATGGTCACTGAATATATGGACTATTGATCACTAATTTAATAGACTCTAGAGAATAAAATATACTATACCACATTTTTAGCGAAGGAACCAACTGGCGCATGGGCCGTTCGAATCCCGAGTGTGCATAAAAAAAGTCCACACGGTAAGTGCGGACTTTTTTTGTGGGCGCGAAGGATTCCAGTTCCATTAGCGTCCCGTTCTGAAAATAAAGTCTAAACAAATTTCATTTGTTATCTATTTTTTACGTCGCAAAAATGAAGAGATTATAGATCCCTAAGCGAAACCACATTTGCAAATAGAATCCATCCCGCCACGCAAAGCGTGGTATAATTTTTATTTCCCTAAATACACAAGCTAATACTTGAATTATGGGAAATAAAAATCCCGTGACGATACCGTCACGGGATTCTGCTTGTTGTGGGCGCGAAGGGATTCGAACCCCTGACCCCTTGGGTGTAAACCAAGTGCTCTGAACCAACTGAGCTACGCGCCCCTTAAATTGGACTGCAAATATAAATTAGTTTTTAATACCTCAAAAGATTTTTTACAAAAAAAATTAGATTATTTCCGCCACCACAAAGGTACTCCCACCTACATAGATCAGGTCACTTTTTGTAGCGGCTGTCTTAGCGGCTTCCAAAGCCTCTACAACACTAGAATACACCTTGCCTTCCAAGCCTTCTGCTTGGGCTTGTTGTTGTAGGGTTTCCGCAGCCATACCACGCGCTATATTAGGTTTACAGAAGTAATAGGTGGCTGTTTTTGGTAGTAGTGATAAAATGCTGCTCAAGTCCTTATCATTCACTGCACCAAACACGATATGTAACTGCTCGTAAGATTCGCGTTCTAACTGTTTTACAATATAGCTTAAGCCTTCCTTATTATGTGCGGTATCACAGATGACCTTAGGATGCTCCTGTAAGACCTCCCAACGGCCTCGTAAGCCTGTATTGGCAGTAACACGTTGTAATCCGGTTTTAATATGTTGCTCGCTAATGCTATAGCCCTTGTCTTGCAACTGCTGTATGGCGACCAAAGCGGTTTGTATGTTCTGTTGCTGATAGTCCCCAATAAGATCTGAGGTATAGGTCTTGGTCTTTACATCCTCTGCAAAATATATGGGTGCGTCCTGGCTTTCCGCCACCGTTTGAAACACCGCTACAGTATCTTGCTGACGTTCGCCGATCACTACGGGTGTATGCGGCTTGATAATGCCTGCTTTTTCTTTAGCAATAGCTTCCATGGTATTTCCTAAGAACTGCATGTGGTCAAAGCCTATATTGGTAATCACAGATACTTCAGGGCTAATGATGTTCGTAGAGTCCAAGCGTCCGCCCAGACCCACTTCTATCACGGCAATATCCACCTGTTGGTTCCGAAAATAATCAAAGGCCATACCAACCGTCATTTCAAAAAAGGACAGGGATTCTTTTTCAAAAAAGGCTTTGTGTTTCTTAATAAAACCCATCACAAACTGTTTGCTAATAGGTTTTCCATTGATACGAATACGCTCTCTAAAGTCTTTTAAATGTGGTGAGGTATACAAGCCCACCTTATAACCCGCTTCCTGTAAGATAGAGGCTAATATATGACTGGTGGAGCCTTTCCCATTGGTGCCACCCACATGAATAGATCTAAAGCCCTTTTCAGGGTATTTAAGATATGCAGCTAGTTTATAGGTATTGGACAGGTCAGCTTTATAGGCGGTTTTACCCTTGTTTTGGTACATGGGTAATTGTTGAAACATCCAATTGACCGTACTGTTATAATCCATAGGTTATTGGCTAACATCAAAGTTGATGCTGACGAAACCAATTTGTCGTGCCGGCGCTTTAGAATCTGACGGCCATTTGTGTGATAATGCGATTTTCTTTGCAGGTGCTAACAAACAAGGATGGGTATTGGTCGTCCCTCGGGCTCCCGGTTCCGCTTTGATCACTTTCCCGGAGCGGTCCACTTCAATACGTACCACAACCAATCCGTATTCGTTACAATCTTGCTTGTATATTTTCTTGGTAGGTCGTCCACGGCCATTCAATCCAAAACCAACACCGCCTTTACCCGGTCCGGCACCACCAAAATAGCTTGGTGCATACGGATTTCCGTTAGGTTGGCCTTTATTTCCTGCAGTATTATCAGGGCCCTCGCCACCATCAGAATTGCTGGTCGAGTTCTTGACGCCTCCAATTAAATTATCTAGTTTTTTACGCTTTTCTTCCTCTTCTCTACGCTTGCGTTCCTCAGCCTCTCTGCGTTCACGTTCAATACGCTCAGCTTCCGCCTTAGCGCGTTGCTCTGCCTCTTTCTTCTTGCGGATCGCAATAGCTTCCTCGCTTTCCTGAGTCATCACATCTTCAGACTTAGGGGTTTGTTTTTGAGGCTCCGCTTTCGTTTTCTGTGGTTCTGTTTTTTCGATCGGTTTTTGGGTTTCTGCCTTTCGAGGTTGACTCAATGGCTTGTTACCCTTTCCGAAATCCGTGCTTCCAAAATTCACGGCAACACCATACTCTTCCGGCGGGTCCATATAGGTCCCTCCGATCACAAACAACAATAAGAGAAGTATGATCATCAATAATGTTGTTAATCGCGCTGAACGCCTTTCGTGTATGGTTTTAAAATACTTCATCTATTTAGAACGCACCGCTAGGGTGGATTTTATTCGATTTCGATTTGCAATATCCATAATAAACACCACATGTTTCATTTCCACATCCTGATCCGATCGTATAATAATCGTCGGACTCTCTGAACCGCCCACTTTACTCATTATCTCATCCTCTAACTGTGACTTTGCCACCAGTTTCGTATCTACATAATACTGAAGCTTCTTGTTTACACTTACCGAAACATTCTTTGTTTGCGTGGTCTTACTTGTAGACTTCGGCAACAAAAGATCAATGGCCTCTGCTGATACCAGGGTCGAAGCGATCATAAAAAAGATCAGTAACAAGAATACAATATCCGTCATGGACGACATATTGAATTCCGGTGTGATTTTATTTCTTCCTCTAATATCCATTAGATAGGCTCATTTAAGTGATCTAAAAACTCTAACGAATTGGCTTCCATCTGATAGACCACCTTATTCGTTCTTACTACCAAGTGATTATAGGCAACATAAGCAATAATACCTACAATAAGACCTCCTACGGTGGTGGTCATCGCTGTATATAATCCGTCGGCCAGGGTTTTGATATCAATAGACCCACCTGAATTCGCAATTTCAAAGATCGATAATATCATTCCAATAACCGTGCCCAAAAACCCGATCATAGGCGCAGCTCCCGATATGGTTGCTAAAATACTCACGTTCTTTTCAAGACCGTAGATCTCTAATCGCCCTGCATTTTCAATAGCCGTATTGATATCCTCGAGCGGTTTCCCAATACGAGTAATCCCTTTATTGATTAAACGTGATACCGGAGAATTTACCTGAGCACAAAGCATCTGAGCGGATTCCATTTTTCCGTTACTCACGTGGTCTTTGATTTGATTCATAAAGTTGGCATCGACTTTAGATGCGGACTTAATAGCAAAGAGGCGTTCGAAATAAATATAAGTGGCTACAACTAACAGCACAAATAGGATTGCAATGATGACCATACCTGCTGTACCGCCGCTACTTATAAGTTCAATAATGGAAAGGGTTTTCTCTACTGATTCGCCTTCGGCTAGATTTTGCGCATCTTCTTGAACATTACTTAGTAATATCATATAAGTTTTAAATTTATAGGTTCAATTAGTGTAATAACGTACGGTTTATGACTTAAGTATATTTATAGTATACTTCTCATCACCATAAAGACTGCTGCTCCGGCCACAAACCCTAAGAGCGCCAGCCACGAAATCTTCTTCAAATACCAGAAAAAATCTATTTTTTCCATACCCATAGCCACTACTCCGGCAGCAGATCCAATGATCAGCATACTTCCTCCGGTTCCTGCAGAATAGGCAATAAAATGCCATAATGGATCGTCTAAACTTTCTGTAAACATTCCTAAACTGGCTGCTACCAGTGGTACATTGTCTATAATTGCCGAGCCTACACCAAGAAGTAATACCACGAGGTCAGACACCCCATTTGTATCGAGCTCCGTACCAATCATAGGCATGGTATCTTGTAGTGAATTTGCAAACCCAAACAGGATTCCTAAAGACTCTAAAGCAGCTACCGCCATTAAGATTCCTAAGAAGAATAGGATACTTGGCATTTCGATTCGTGATAACGAACGGTGTACAGGACTGTGATGCTCGTGCATTGCGCTCTCACCCTGATCGACTTGCGACAGACTAAATCTGGAGCTGGTATAGATCTCTGCAAAAATGGCTACCACTCCCAGCGATAACATCATCCCTACATAAGGTGGTAAATGTGTGATCACCTTAAAGAATGGTACAAATACGATAGCGCCTAATCCTAAGAATAACATGGTAGAACTGAACTTGCTTTTTGGTCGGCCTTGATCATCATCCTGAATATCTAGCTCTCCTTTAAAGGCCGGTAAAAATGACGCTATAAGCGATGGTACCACCATACACACAATTGAAGGAACAAATAAGTACATAAACAGGTTTCCGGTAGATACTTTATTACCAATCCAAAGCATGGTTGTGGTTACATCTCCAATCGGTGACCAGGCACCACCTGCATTTGCGGCGATAATGATGAGACCGGCATACCATATTCTAACATTTCTATCCTTAACAATTTTCTGTAGAATAGATATTAATACAATCGTAGCAGTAAGGTTATCGATGATTGCCGATAAAATAAAGGCTAGAATTGAGAATATCCATAATATCCTACGTTTGCTCTTGGTTTTAATTACTGATTTTATCGTAGAGAACCCATCAAAATAATCGATGATCTCAACAATAGTCATCGCTCCTAATAAGAACACCAGAATTTCTGCTGTTTTACCGAGGTGATGCAATAGGGTCTCTTCCATCAAATGCATTTTTTCTTCATGTGGTAAGAGCCCGAAGTTCTCCATCAGTGCATGCTTAGACGAATCGAACCATTGCGGGAAATTATCGATCCCCAATGAGATCAATGCCCAACTCACGGCCATCATCACCAGAGCAGGTATTAATTTGTCTATTTTTATGCTGTGTTCTACTGTAATGGCTAAATAACCAAATACAAATACGAGTATGATGACGGTTTCCATATGTGCTTTCTTATATTAGTTGTTTTAGTGCAATCTCGAATGCGGTTTCACTAATTCCAGTTTTGTTATTGTTATTATTATAGACGTCTTGAAGCGCGTTTTTAATTACCCCTGAGGTGTCATTAAAAATAGCTTCATCAGTCATTTGTACTTTTCGTTCCATAAAGTAGGCAAATACACGGGCCATACCACAGTTTGATATAAAATCTGGGATAAGACTTACTTTCTTATCGGTATGCTCCATAATGGGGCCGAAGAAAATCTCTTTATCGGCGAATGGGACATTGGCTCCACAGGAAATGACTTCTAATCCTGTGTCTATCATTTGATCTATTTGCTCTTGTGTGATGAGTCTTGAGGCGGCACACGGTGCGAATACTTCAGTTTCGAGTGACCAGATCTTTTGGTTGATTTCTTCAAAAGGAATCAAATTATCACTAACCAAAGTATTACCATTTTTTCTTAAATACAAATTTCTGATCTCATCAAATGAAAAGCCTTCCTCATTGATCAATCCTCCAACACGGTCAATAATACCCACTACCTTTGCACCCATTTGCGCTAAATAGAATGCAGCAGCTGCGCCTACATTACCAAACCCTTGGACAATAGCACGTTTCCCTTCAATGGAATCGCCTTGAATGTTATAAAAATGTTTTGCAGCTTCAGCCACACCAAATCCGGTGATCATATCTGCTATGGTATACTTTTTACTCACATCCGGTGAGTAATTGGGGTTTTCAATAACCTTGATCACGCCATGTCGTAATTGCCCAATTCTATTGATCTTATCCGCTGATGTCGGTTTAAAGTGGCCCTCAAAAACACCTTCTTGGGGATGCCATACACCACTCTCCTCTGTAATCGGAATCACTTCATGAATCTCATCCACATTAAGGTCTCCTCCGGTTCCATAATAACTTTTAAGCAATGGTGACACGGCTTTGTACCAGCGCTCTAATACACCCTTTTTTCTAGGGTCACGAGGGTCAAAGTTAATTCCCGACTTCGCACCACCTATAGCAGGGCCTGAAACCGTGAACTTAACTTCCATCGTTTTTGCTAGCGATAATACCTCATTCATATCCAATCCAACACGCATACGTGTTCCTCCTCCGGCAGCTCCTCCTCTTAGGGAGTTAATAACCGTCCATCCTTCTGCATCAGTTTCCGGATCTTTCCAATTAAATACTATTTCTGGGGATTTGTTTTCGAACTTTTGAAGTAACTCTTTTATCAATTCTATGGAAATTTATTTGTATCTGACAAATATAAAAAACTCTATAGGTATATGTTAACTAAATATTGTTTTTAGGTTGTAAAATATTCCCTGAAGAATGATCTTTTGAAGCTCCGGTCACACTGCTTAAGCAATTTACTTCGTTACGATATCTTAAAATACCCAACAGCCCAAAGATTAAGGCTTCCTTATACTCGAGTATATCCCGCTCCGGAATGGTAATATTTACGGTTGGCGCGAGTGCTTTTATCCTATTGATTAAGAAGGTATTATAAGCACCCCCTCCAGTAATGAGCATGGATGTATTTGCAGAGATACTGTTAGAAATCATCATGGCCACATGCTCTACATAGGTCCTTAACTGATCTTCTACCGATATATCATAAGTTTCCAATAGAGGAAACATATGCTTATCTGCCCATTCCAGACCTAAAGATTTTGGCGGTGACTCTTTATAAAATGCCAAAGCATTTAATTCTGAGAGCAATGCATCATTCACCTGACCTTTAGAAGCTAGCATTCCGCCATCATCATACTCTAGTTGTAATTTAGCAGCACGTTGATTAAGCACAATATTAACCGGACATATGTCATAGGCCATTCGTACATCATTTTTTTGGTACGATATATTGGCAAATCCGCCCAGATTCAGACAATAGTCATAATTACTGAACAGCAACTGATCACCTATAGGCACCAAAGGCGCGCCTTGCCCCCCTAACTCCACATCAGCAACACGAAAATCACAGATCACAGTATGCCCTGTGTGATCAGATATTTGTTGGCGATTCCCTATTTGATAGGTCAATCCCTTATCGGGCTGATGCAATGCCGTATGTCCATGAGAACAGATGAAATCTAGCTCTGTAATTTCATGATTTGTAATAAAGGATTTCAAGGTGTCCGCTAAAAATATAGAATAGACATCGTCCAATTGGTGGAGTTCATCAGGGTGCATACGTACCAATCTGGATAACTTATCTTTCCAGGTATCATCATAAGGTATGGTGGTCGCATTATGAATTTGAAACGACCATGCATTGTCATAAGAAAGGGTGGTGTAAACGAGATCTATACCGTCTAATGAGGTCCCTGACATGAGACCAATAACCTTATAATTTATCATATTAGTAAAAATACTATTCCTTATTGAATAAACGACAATAAACAGTTATCTTTGCAATCACTTTTTAACAAATCAATAATTTATTATTTAATATGGATTTCAACCTTACAGAAGAGCATTTAATGATTAGAGATGCTGCTAGGGATTTTGCCAGAACAGAACTTCTTCCTGGTGTTATAGAGCGTGATGAAAAACAATCTTTTCCTGATGAGCTTGTTAGAAAAATGGGAGAGTTAGGTTTTATGGGAGTAATGGTAGACCCTAAGTATGGAGGAAGTGGTATGGATGCTATTTCTTATGTACTAATTATGGAAGAGCTTTCTAAGATCGATGCTTCGGCTTCAGTAATGGTTTCTGTAAATAATTCTTTAGTATGTTACGGTCTTGAAGCGTATGGTACTGAAGAACAAAAACAAAAATACCTTACTAAGTTGGCTACGGGAGAATCTATTGGTGCTTTCTGTTTAAGTGAGCCAGAAGCTGGTAGTGATGCAACATCACAAAAAACTACAGCAATCGATATGGGTGACCATTATTTATTAAATGGTACCAAGAACTGGATCACAAATGGTGGTAGAAGTGATTTCTATTTAGTCATTGCGCAAACTGATAGAGAAAAAGGTCATAGAGGTATTAATGCTTTTATTGTAGAAAAAGGGATGCCTGGTTTTGACATCGGTCCTAAAGAAGATAAGTTAGGAATTAGAGGTAGTGATACGCATACCCTTCAGTTCAATGATGTAAAGGTTCCTAAGGAGAATAGAATTGGTGAGGATGGATTTGGATTCAAGTTTGCCATGAAGACGCTTTCCGGAGGTCGAATTGGTATTGCTGCTCAGGCTTTAGGTATTGCTGCAGGTGCTTATGAACTAGCCCTAAAATATTCGAAAGAACGTAAAGCATTCGGTACAGAGATATGTAATCACCAAGCTATTGCTTTTAAATTAGCAGATATGGCTACTGAAATTGAAGCCGCCAGATTGCTTGTAATGAAAGCTGCTTGGGAAAAGGATCAAGGTATGAATCATGACTTATCTAGTGCTATGGCAAAATTATATGCATCTAAAGTGGCTATGGAACAAACTGTAGAGGCCGTGCAAATACATGGTGGTAACGGATTCGTTAAAGAATATCATGTTGAACGTTTAATGCGTGATGCTAAGATCACACAGATCTATGAAGGCACCTCAGAAATTCAGAAAATCGTAATCTCAAGAAGTGTATTGAGAGATTAATGATCTAAAATATATAATGAAAAAGACCCATATTAGCTGGGTCTTTTTTTGTGCTTATTTATCGGTTCTTAGCAACCAGGACACTATCGATCTGTTTGAACGACAATCTTCCGATCAGTTTCCCATCCGGGGCAATTAAAAATTTAGCAGGGATTTCAGTAACGCCGTACTTTCGTGCCACAGGAGATAACATTACAAACTTGTTATAGTTCACAATTTGGTGCTTCCATTTAAAACCATCCAAATCAGCTACTTTTTTCCAGCTTAATGAATCCTTTTCCAATGCCACCGTTACCAAAGCAAGTTCATCATAATACTTATCATGTAGTTTAACCAATTGCGAATTTTCTTTTCGACAAGGGGGACACCACGAGCCCCAGAAATCTAATAAGACATACTTCCCTTTAAGGTCTGACAGCTTAAATGGAGTGCCATCTATTAACATGGCTTCAAAATCAGGAGCAAGGTCTCCTTCTTCTGCTCCAAAGTATTTAACAGAAATATAAAATCCTGCTATAACTAAGAAGGCCATCAACAGGACATATTTGATTATTTTTTTCATGTAGAATTAATACTGATAAAATTAAGAATTGTCTCCCATTAACTCAAAAAGCCTATTGAATGTATTCTTAATCCTTATTCTTTTTAATGATCAGTGTATGGTGATTTTCGAACACAGCTTTTTGATGTAATACAACTTCTATGTCGTCTAAAGCTAGTAAGTCCTTACGTTGTCTGGAGTTTGAAATAATATAAGCATCCGGATATTTAGATAAAAATGCCTTCACATCATCTAAAGAGTTAGTCACATTGTAGAGTTTTTGATAATTAAATGGAAATGCACTGTCAAACCGTTTATACACTAAAACTGTAGCATCCTTAGGCACCAGATCTTGAGCCATAGACACCGGGTTTTTTGTAAATAGCTTCGGATAGATCACAGAAAACAGTACCATTCCCAAAACGATCCAACTCCCTGCCAGAGTCTGTAGGCTCTGTTCTAACTTCCCTTTTTTATAAAAATAATAGGCTCCAAAACTCCCAACAGTGACCATAATTAACCAAAGCCCTTGAGTTCTGATATCCTTGAATTGTTCTTCTACACCTAAAGCGATAAAAGCACCAATTGGTAACAGTATACTAATAATACAAAGTGATATCAAGCTCCATTTTATACTTTTTGAAGTATGATTGTTGATTATAAAGTCTGCTATTAATACCGCAATAAATGGATAACAAGGCATTGTGTAGTTAGGCAGTTTTGTCCCAGAGACACTAAAGAACAGAACAAAAACCAAAGCGACTAAAAAGGAGAAAAAGAAAAAATCATCTTTTCGCTTTTTCCAACCATTGATGAAGCCTTGAATAATAAATACTGAAAAAGGTAGTAAGCCTAGAATGACAAATAACCAAGTGATCAGAAACAAGCCTCCATGGCCTTCCATCTCACTGCTAAAACGATCTACGTTATGCTTGATGAAAAACCCTTCCGTCCATGCACCATTTGTAGCCTTGTGAACAGCCAAATACCAGGGTAAAGCGACGGCTAATACGATAAGTGCTCCAAGGAAAGGACGGTATTTAAACAATTGCTTATTGAATAGCCGTTTTCTACTGAATAGAAAAATAGCGATAATTAAACCGGGTAATGCAATCGCAACCGGCCCCTTGCTTAGAGTTCCTAAACCGATACATAGGTAACATAACAGTAATGATCCTATAGACGTATTGACATGAAAGTTTAAAAAGGAAAATAACGCACAGCTTATAAAAAAGATAAGGTAAGGATCGGGGACAGCCTGGTGAAACACTTGTATAAAAAATACAGAGGATAGTAGAATCAGCCAAGTAATTAACGCTGGTGTAAAGCCTCTTAATCGCTTCACGTACATGAATGTCATGTAAAGCGTTAGAGCGCCAAACACCGAAGAGAAAAACCGAGCGGCAAATGCATTAACCCCAAATAGCTTATAGCCTAACATCATAAAATAATAA
This sequence comes from Winogradskyella sp., assembly GCA_965230605.1. Lineage (GTDB taxonomy): Bacteria > Bacteroidota > Bacteroidia > Flavobacteriales > Flavobacteriaceae > CBDDLD01. The sequence continues at coordinate 2,665,814 of CBDDLD010000004.1, forward strand.
TGAAGCGGCGGTTTATCTGTTCTTAGCTCACCATTAAACATCGGCACAATCCAGTTCCCACTTCTAAATAGCTCTCTCGCTGCCTCAGAATTTTTTGCTTCATCTAAAATATAAATCGGATATCCGTGGATAAAAAAGAGGCAAACGATAAAACTTATGAGAAGAATAATTAGTGATTTCTTATCATTAAGAAAATGATAACGTTGCATACCATCAATATTTTAGTAGAATAGATTTTGTTCAAAAAAAAGGTTTTATGACATTTTCTAAAAAAGGTTTCGGTTATCTTTCTGTTATCATTCCTGTATATAATGAGGAGGAAAATGTTATTCCCTTAATTCAGGAAATCGACAATAGTTTAAAAGGGTATACGTATGAAATTATTTTTATTGATGATTTCTCAAACGATAATACACGTCATAATATCACCCGATTAGGCTTGCCTCATGTAAAGCTTATAGAATTACGTAAAAACTATGGGCAAAGTTTAGCTTTGGCGGCTGGTATAGATTATGCAAAAGGGGATTACATCATCACTCTGGATGGAGATTTACAGAACGATCCTAAAGACATTCCGATGATGTTGCATAAAGCTAAAGCAGAAGATTGGGATGTAGTAACCGGGGTAAGGGTAAAGCGAAAAGATAATATACTGAGAACTTTCCCCTCAAAAATTGCAAACCTTATTATTAAAAATGCCACAAAGCTAGATCTTAAAGATCAAGGTTGTGCTCTAAAGGTGTTCTCTAGAAGTATCGCTAAAGACTTAAATCTTTATGGAGAAATGCACCGTTTCATAAATTTACTGGCCTATCTAAATGGTGCTAGAATCACACAAGTACCTGTTAATCACAGACCCAGAAAGTACGGTAAATCCAAATATGGTCTTGGCAGAACATTAAAGGTGATTAATGATTTGGTATTGATACTATTTCAACGCAAATATTTACAGAAGCCTATTCACCTGTTCGGTAACTTGGGCTTAGCGTTCTTCTTAGTTGGTGCCATTATTAATACTTACTTATTAGTACTAAAGTTAATGGGAGAAGATATTTGGGGAAGACCTATCTTAATCTTGGGTGTTATGCTCATACTGGTCGGCATACAATTCTTCACTATAGGTATTGTTGCGGACTTATTAATGCGAACTTATTTTGAATCTCAAAAGAAGCGTCCATATACCATTAGAAAAATAACTGAAAATACATTGTCCACTAAAACGAAAGGGAAATCTCTGGAAGTTGCGTTGTAAGACGAACTTCAAATCTTAAATCTTCATCAACTGACCTACTTTCTTCTTCTTTCTTGTTCTGACATATTTAGGAACTACTCGCTTATCATACCAAGAGAATTTGAAACGCTCTACAATGACGAATGCTATAATGGATGACATTACTCCGAATATGGCTCCGAAATAGACATCTAAAAAGAAATGCTGTACTAAATAAATCCTTGATATTCCTACAAACAAAGCTAATAGTAAAAGTAACCAAGTGGCTAACTTTTTATTGATCATAAGGGCCAAAAAGGTGACAATAAAAAATATTGTAGTGGTATGCCCTGAAGGAAATGTTCCAAAAAGGTACATTTTAACACCATCAACAATATTCAATACCACGTCTCCCTCATTTTTCCCAAAATACTTAAACGGTCTATGGCTCAATCTAAAGAATACTTGTTTGAATAATAAAACAATCCCTAATTGAAATACAAAAGCCAGGAAAAACTGATATAGGTGACGTAATCTAAAAAACAGAATAATGATCAAAGCACAGATTCCTATAGTGCATCCATTTCCTACTGTACTTAAGGCTAGAAATAGTCCGTTAAGTGTTGGTGTATGAAATTGATTAATGGTAAGGAGAACGGTTCCTTTAGTGTAAAAAAGTAGCGGGGTCAGTAATACCAGTATAAAAAGAAATATAGGTATTATATGTTTTAGTTTAGATTTGACCATGCTAATTTTAATACTTCAAAATTAACAGTGGCATATCACGAAAAAGTAAAAGCAGAATTAACTTTCTTTTATTATAGTATTAAGTGCTTTTACAAACTGTTAAGAAAATAAATTCTTCACATAAAATCCTTAACACATAGTAAACAAAAAACCCTGACGTATTGGTCAGGGTTTTAAAATAATACTGAATAGAATTTCAGTACAAAAAAGGCGGCGACCTACTCTTCCACGATTGTAGTACCATCGGCGCAAATGGGCTTAACTTCTCTGTTCGGAATGGTAAGAGGTGAGCCCCATCGCTATAACCACCTTAAATCTTTGGCCTGATATCTACTATCAGGCACTAATATCTTAACATATTGAAAAAAGGACGATAATCGTCTATATACACAACTTTATTCTCATTCTATAAAAAGAACCGGTACAATAAGCCTATGGGTTATTAGTACTACTTGGCTATGACATTACTGCCTTTACACCTATAGCCTATCAACGTGGTCATCTTCCACGACCCTTTAAAGAAATCTCATCTTGTGGTGGGTTTCGCGCTTATATGCTTTCAGCGCTTATCCCTTCCAAACGTAGCTACTCTGCAATGCCACTGGCGTGACAACAGATACACCAGAGGTTTGTCCAACTCGGTCCTCTCGTACTAGAGTCAGATCCACTCAAATTTCTAACGCCCACAGTAGATAGAGACCGAACTGTCTCACGACGTTCTGAACCCAGCTCGCGTGCCACTTTAATGGGCGAACAGCCCAACCCTTGGGACCTTCTCCAGCCCCAGGATGTGACGAGCCGACATCGAGGTGCCAAACCCCCCCGTCGATGTGAGCTCTTGGGGGAGATCAGCCTGTTATCCCCGGAGTACCTTTTATCCTTTGAGCGATGGCCCTTCCATGCGGAACCACCGGATCACTATGCTCTACTTTCGTACCTGATCGACCTGTATGTCTCTCAGTCAAGCTCCCTTATGCCATTGCACTCTACGCACGGTTACCAAGCGTGCTGAGGGAACCTTTAGAAGCCTCCGTTACTCTTTTGGAGGCGACCACCCCAGTCAAACTACCCACCAAGCACTGTCCTGCGCTAGCAGTTAGACTCTAGATAAGCAAAGGGTGGTATTTCAACAATGACTCCTCAACGCCTGGCGACGCCAATTCATAGTCTCCCACCTATCCTACACATTACTTATCCAAAGCCAATACTAAGCTATAGTAAAGGTTCACGGGGTCTTTTCGTCCCACTGCGGGTAAACGGCATCTTCACCGTTACTACAATTTCACCGAGCTCATGGCTGAGACAGTGTCCAGATCGTTACACCATTCGTGCAGGTCGGAACTTACCCGACAAGGAATTTCGCTACCTTAGGACCGTTATAGTTACGGCCGCCGTTTACTGGGGCTTCATTTCAGATCTTCGCCGAAGCTAAACCCTCCACTTAACCTTCCAGCACCGGGCAGGTGTCAGGCCCTATACATCATCTTTCGATTTAGCAGAGCCCTGTGTTTTTGATAAACAGTCGCCTGGACCTTTTCACTGCGGCCAGCATTACTGCTGGCGACCCTTCTCCCGAAGTTACGGGTCGATTTTGCCTAGTTCCTTAGCCATGAATCTCTCGAGCACCTTAGAATTCTCATCCCAACTACCTGTGTCGGTTTACGGTACGGGCTGCTTCACTCGCTTTTCTTGGAAGTCGCTTCTCTGGATTATCACCTTGACCGTAGTCGCAGTGTACTATCGCCGTGTTACCACTGGCTTCAACGTGCTATTCCGTCAGCACGCACCAAATATACGCCTCCGTCACTTTTAACGTGAGCAGGTACAGGAATATTAACCTGTTGTCCATCCACTACCCCTTTCGGGTTCGCGTTAGGTCCCGACTAACCCTCAGCTGATTAGCATAGCTGAGGAAACCTTAGTCTTTCGGTGTGCGGGTTTCTCGCCCGCATTATCGTTACTTATGCCTACATTTTCTTTTGTAGCTTCTCCAGCATACCTCGCAGTACACCTTCAACGACACTACAATGCTCCCCTACCACTCTCGTCCATAGCTTCGGTAGTATGTTTATGCCCGATTATTATCCATGCCGAACCGCTCGACTAGTGAGCTGTTACGCACTCTTTAAATGAATGGCTGCTTCCAAGCCAACATCCTAGCTGTCTAAGCAGTTCAACCTCGTTTATTCAACTTAACATACATTTGGGGACCTTAGCTGATGGTCTGGGT
>CBDDLD010000004.1:2672500-3274052 GCA_965230605.1 Winogradskyella sp.
TCACCGCTACACTACATATTCTAACTACTTCATAATAACTCAAGATAAACAGTATCAAAGGCAGTTCTACAGTTGAGCTGCAGGCTTTCACCTCTGACTTATTTATCCACCTACGGACCCTTTAAACCCAATGATTCCGGATAACGCTTGCATCCTCCGTATTACCGCGGCTGCTGGCACGGAGTTAGCCGATGCTTATTCTTACAGTACCGTCAGCTCCCCACACGTGGAAAGGTTTCTTCCTGTATAAAAGCAGTTTACAACCCATAGGGCAGTCTTCCTGCACGCGGCATGGCTGGATCAGGCTCGCGCCCATTGTCCAATATTCCTCACTGCTGCCTCCCGTAGGAGTCTGGTCCGTGTCTCAGTACCAGTGTGGGGGATCCCCCTCTCAGGGCCCCTACCTATCGTAGCCATGGTGTGCCGTTACCACACCATCTAGCTAATAGGACGCATACTCATCTCTTACCGATAAATCTTTAATTATTAATTGATGCCAATCAATAATACTATGGGGTATTAATCCAAATTTCTCTGGGCTATCCCCCTGTAAAAGGTAGATTGTATACGCGTTACGCACCCGTGCGCCACTCGTCAGCAAATTAGCAAGCTAATTCCTGTTACCGTTCGACTTGCATGTGTTAGGCCTGCCGCTAGCGTTCATCCTGAGCCAGGATCAAACTCTTCATCGTTAAATCTTAAATATTATTTAACAACTTATCAGAATCTTCAAAGTACTCAAAATGGTTCATTCTCTTGTCAGTAATTATCCTTTCAGATAACTACCTTACGCTGTCAATTTCATTATGTCTATGAACTTATTTTTTTTAGCTTTTTGAACCTTCGTTCCCAAAGCGGGTGCAAATATAAAACCCTTTTTTTATTCCCACAACACTAACTAAATTTTTTTTGAAACTTTTTTTAATGCTGATTATATACTCAAAATCTTATCCCCTTTTACAACATCTCACCCCCAGACTTTGAGCGCGCAAATATATAAACACTTAACTCCTACACAAAAACTTTTTAAGAAAGTTTTTACCCTTTTTTTTAATTGTCTCAATCCCTTGAGTTTACATATACATATATATGGTGTAATTGTAACTATATTTGGTTACAGGAAGAAATCCCATACCAAACCAAAGCGTATTGCAAAGTCTCTATAAGGATGGTTAGGAGCAGAAAAATAATCGTAACCTGTAAATGAAGAATTAAAATGTTCTGCCTTAAAGAATATTCTGGTTTGCCTCACTTTAGCATTTATAAAAAAATCGAGTCTCGGAAAGCCACCTAGTTTTGTTTCATTCTGAGTGTAGAATTCAGCTAGAAGTGGATCATAACCATTCATATTATATTCACTAAAATAGTTGAATACAATTCCTGTTTGTAATGTTAATGCTTTTTTAAAGAGTTGGTCTGTAAAGTATAATGTGTTTCTGGTGATTATGGTAGGTATATTTAAGACATCTTCATCACTTACGACATTTTGATACATTATCGTATTGTCTAAAGCAAACTTACCAACTCTAAATTCCTTCTCAACTTTCAATCTTAAATATTGTAACGACTCGTTATATTGTTTAGGCTTTACAACTCTTACTCCATTTGTATTATCTTCTAAGTTAAAAAATGTATAATTATCGATATTAGATATATCTAGTGTTGCGTTGGCATATTTCTCAGAGCGAACAGCGAAAGATAATTGTTGTGTATTTACATTATCGAAATCATCGAAATTATCCCAATTATAATTTATATAATCGCTTTGATATAATAAATGGTTATAATTAGGTAGTCTTGAATTTATATTTATACCCCCAGCCAACTCTATATCATCGTTAATGATATATGCTATGGAACCATCTAAATAATTCCCTTTTATTTCGTCTGATAGGTTAATACCTATTTCACCCGTCAGTAGGATGTTATTAATCTTCTTTTTATAACCTCCGGAGACCCCAAAGAAGTCTGTCTTTATTCTATTTCTAATATTTTGATTGTTTAATACAACAACACTGTTATATCCATAATTGAGATTACGATACTCTACATTAAAATTTAGATCACCTATAACTCTATTGGAATAATTGACACCAAGACTGGAGTATAAGTTCTCTAACGTAACTGTGTTGTTAATATTAGATGTAAATGTGTCTCCAAAAAAAGCAGTTGTCGGAGATGTTTGATAAAACTGAAAGTATTTGTCATCATATGAAACAACATTAGAAACACTTAAACGATTTGAACTCGTAGAATCATTAGGTTTAATAACTACATACTGATGGTCTAAATAAAATCGTTTCCCTTCTAATATGTTTTCGGCATTTTCAAAATTGGGATCAAATACCGATCTATCTAAGAATTCTTCATTTCCTGATGTAAATTGTTCGATATCTTCATCTCTAAGACCTCCATTTTCCTGATTTAATAGGTCTTGCATTACTATATGACCTCTCATTGAATAACGTCTATTCTTAGTGGTATAATTAGTAGTGAACCTAAAGTTTCCTGTACTGGTAAGTGCATTTTGATATTTTCCCAAAGACCTTAAGCCTTTATAGGCTATGGAGAAATTGAATTGTCTTGATGTATTTACAGTAAAAAATGCATCTAAAACTTGTCCCTGTTCAAAAGCAGTTTTATAGAATAATTCTGTGAAAGGTGTGGGAACACGATAATAATTAATGTCTTCTATTTCCATATAATTAAAGTGGCGTGCTCTTGCACCAAAAAGAGGAATAACCTGTGTGTCTGCCGCATCAAAACTAAGAGTATTGTATGTCTGGCCTATATTGGCAAATTGAATAAGGTTAAAATTATCTTTTCTTAGGTAATTGTATTTATAATCTTTTTTTATTGTAAGTGAGGTATCTACATGAGTAGTATCTTTTCTATAGATCAAATAATCGGATATCTCAGCAGTGGCCTTTTTAATATCGCGATTTGTTTTCTGATCAGACCTTTTAGAAAGGGAATCATTAAGAGTAGTATTAATAGGTTGCTTCGTTTTTTTGGGAGGTTTTTTATCCTGACTATATACTACAGCACTCCAGCCCAAAAAAATAAAACAAAACAAAAAGCCTCTCATTAAACGTAGAATTAATTGATCTTCTAGAACGTAAAAATAGATAATAAAAGTATGGGAATAAAAAAAAGTCCACTTATAATAAGTGGACTTTTTATATGTAAGTATGAAATTATTTCATCTTAAGGATTCACGCAGAAATCTGTAGCTTCAGAAGCTCCAAATGTTCCACCTGATGCATGTGTAATAATAGAACACGTTACCGAGTAACTACCATTTCCGTATGCACAACAGATACCATCAGAGAATGCATCTGTGATTGTAAATGTGTAGCATCCATCCGGTAAGTTTACTGTTTGTTCAAACGTACCTGATGCACCTGGGTAAGGTCCTCCAGAAGCAACTACTGTTCCTGTACCTTGCTCAGCAATAGTCCAAGCTGTTTCTTCAGGATAGTTGTCAAATGTAATCGATACAACAACATCATTACAGATCACTTCTCTAAAGTAAGTGATAGATACGGTGTCAAAGTATGATGTCTCACCTGCACCCGGGCTGATTGATAATACTAAGTCTTTAGTCTCACCATCTGCGCCTGTAATTGCAGACCAGTCAAACGATACCTCTAAAGTACCTGTGTGTGATCCTGCAGGAATAGTTACTGTTCCTACAGAGAACTCACCAGCAGATCCTGTACTAGAATCTACAGTAACGTTGAATGATCTTGCAGCGCTTGATGCAGTGGTTACATTAACAGGAATGCTCAATACTAGGTCTTCTTGAGGAATAGATAAGGTGTAACTTGTCTCTCCAAAAGAAAGTGCTGTCTGTCCATTTTGAGCATCGAACACAATAAGATCCTGTTCACAACTTACCAGCGTACCTAAAAAGAATACTGCTACTACTAATTTATATATGTTTTTCATAATTTATAGTGTTGTTTGGTTAATATTAATAGCCAGGGTTTTGTTGAGATGCGATTCCAGGGTTACCATTGATTTCCACAATAGGGATTGGTAACGTGAATCTAAAGTCATCAGCAGGTAGAGTACATGCACCACTTTGTATTGTACAATCAATCATATTTCTATCGATTCCTCTGTTACCAGCTACTCCTAAACGCTTAAGGTCCTTATAACGGTGTCCTTCAAAACAAAGTTCTACACGACGCTCATCTAAGATGGCTCCAAAAGCCTCAGCTTGTGACCCATAAGAAGGTGCTGCTTGGTTAGAACCAAAACGTGCATCTCTTAACTGATCGATAAGTGCAGCTGCACCAGCTAAATCATTCTGTGCTGCTCTAGCTTCTGCTAAGATCAGTAACATCTCTGATGAACGGAATACTTTAAGGTCGTTCATTAATGGTTGCCCTTCTGATCCCGGATACTTTTGAATCACTATAATATCGTTATTCACTGGATCTGGATCATTATCAAAATCAGGACTAATAACAGATGATGGTGCTACGTTTACTGTGAAACGTATATCTGATGGGTCCATTAAGTTAAATAAATCTCTATCCATCTCAAAGTATGGTGATCCTGACAGTGTAGCATCTACGAATGCGAAACGAGCTCCTGCCCATCCACCACCTGTAGCTACAGATCCTGTAGCACCTTGGCCATCGTAGTTGTCATTTTGTGTACGCTCTAACTTAAAGATCACCTCTGTGTTATCAGCATCTAAGAACATTAACTGATACTGCGTAGTATTTGCTAATGGGTAAGCTGCTAATAACTGAGACGCTAAAGTTGCTGCAGTTGTGTAATCTCTTCTAGTTAATGCAGCTCTTGCACGCATAGCGTTAATAGCATCCCTAGAGATAAATGTGGTATTAGACTGCTCTGTACTTAAACTTGCTGCTGTATCTAAATCCGAATTGATGTAATCCCATAGCTCTCCAGTAGTATCTCTACTTGGCTGAATTCCTAATCCGGGAATAAAGTCAATAACCGGTGCTGCTAAAGCAGAATCATCTGTTGGGTCCGGGCTAAAGTACGTTAATAACTCTAAGTTAGCATATGCTCTAATCGCATGTGCTTGTGCTAAGATGTTATTGTACTGATCTTGCTCTGAAGCATCAGGTGTAATATTAGCCGCTGCAGAAATTAAGATCGTTGCACGGTTGTTTGAGCGGTAGTTACGTACCCAGAAATCTGAAGCCGCTGCACTACCCGCATTCAATACAAAGTCATATAAGGCGAATCCTTGTCCACCAGAATCAAATCCTACAGATACTTCATCACAGAAGTTAGAGGCTAAAGCGATCTCAGGCGTTAAATCCCACTGATCGTATACATTTAATAGTCCTAACTGAAGGTCAGCTACCGAGCTAAATGCGTTGGCTGCATCTAAACGTCCCGGCTGTCTGATATCAATTGCGTCGTTACAACCCATTAGCACCGCTAAGAGTCCGACAAATAATATTTTATTTATTTTTTTCATAGTATTATTTATTAAAATCCTAATTCAAATCCTACAGAAATGGTTCTTGGTGTTGGGAAAGATCTTTGTCCACCTAAAGATGAAGCATCAAATCCTCTCCACTCTGACCAAGTAAATAAGTTCTCACCATTCACAAAGATTCTTGCATTAGTGATTCCTGTGTTTTCTAAGTACTTCGCTGGGAAGTTATATCCGAAACTTGCGAAACGTAGTCTTAAGAAATCTGAACTTCTTAAGAAACGATCAGATGCAAATGAGTTACGGTTTGCTGCTGTTGGTGATGGAATATCTGTGATATCACCTGGCTGAGACCAAGCTCTTAAGATATCTGATGATAAGTTAAATTGTCCTACATCATCTTCATCAATTAAAGACGCGTAATCATTATCAAAGCGATCTACACCAACCACAAAGTTAAATTGCGTTTGTAAGAAGAAGTTCTTGTAATCTACATTGAAAGTAAAACTACCATTCCAATCTGGAATAGTATTCTTATCTAACCATACACGGTCTGTGTCTGCATCAGGCGCTTCAGTAACGTTACCATCAGCAGTTAAGTATAATAACTCACCGTTAGCTGGGTTAATACCTACATAACGTAATGTGAAGATTTCAAATAACTTACCTCCGTTACGTCCTAATCCAATAATCTCTCCTGTTTCATTTGGAAGATCTTGTAATTCGGTTTCGTTATAGTTTCCTACAACACCAGCCGAAATTCTTAAATCACCTTCACCTTTTGGACGGATGATATCGTAATCGATTTGGAAATCAAATCCTCGGTTGAATAACTCTCCTGTATTTGCATTCTGAGATGTAATACCAGTTACAGCAGAAAGTGGAGTAGACTGGAATAAGTCTGTTGTCTTTCTTTCATACACATCGATAGCACCTCTAAGTCTGTTGTTCCAAACACCGAAGTCTACACCGATATTTATTGTTGCAATGGTTTCCCACTTAAGGTCTCTGTTACCTAACTGTGCTAAACCAATAGAGTTAGCATTTCCGTAACCAGTACCTGTGAAGAATAAATCTTCTGTTAAATCAGGACCACCAAATAATCCACCACCTACGATGTCTTGGTTACCTGCAGTACCATAAGACGCTCTAAGCTTTAAGTTATTAAACGCTGAGTCTTCCATGAATGGCTCATTAGATATATTCCAACGACCTGCTACCGACCAGAAGGTTGCCCAACGGTTAGAACCAGAGAAACGGTATGATGCATCACGACGTGCTGTCGCAGAGAAACCATACTTCTCATCGAAGTCATAATCTAAAGATCCGAAGTAAGAGAATAAACCTGCATTTAAAATATTAGCTTGTGGTGTATCTACGAATAAACCATTTGCTGTTGGGATAAATGCACTACCATCTCCTGGGAAGAACGTTCTTGGATCTAAACCTCTTTGGAAGAATCCGAATGTTCTAAAGTGAGCTTTAAAGTACTCTGTATAAGCACCTACATCAACGGTATGTTTACCCCAAGTCTTATTGAAGTGAAGCGATGTTACCTGGTTGTATGAGAATGCTCTGTTTGTATTTTGTTGTTGGAAACCAGAAGTTGGGTTCTGAGCACCACCAAATAATAAGGCGTTGAAAGAGGTTGGTCCTTCTGCTCTTGTTAAGAACTCACTTTGGTAATCAGCTGACATTACTAAGTTAGCTCTTAACCAATCTGTGATCTGATATCCGAAGTTTGCACTACCTACAATCTTAACCTCTTCCTCAAAACGTGTATATGTTCTAAGACGGTCTAATAAGAATAAAGGTGTGTTAGTAAATGATAATGGTGCTAAAAGATCTGCTCCATTAATATAATCATCTGGAGTAATATATGGTACAGACTCGTATGCACCAAGTACATAGTTTCTGTTAATCGCTCCTGATCCAATACTATTTGGCTCATTTGATTTCGAATAGTTCACTGTAAGGTTAGTACCATAGTTGAACTTTCCGTTGTTTGATTTACCAGAAACGTTTGAACGAATGTTGAAACGCTTAAGGTCTGATTCTTGTAAGATACCTTCAGTATCCTGGAAACCAAAAGAAGTAAACTGAGTTGTGTTCTCACTACCACTAGAAAGTGATAATGTGTGTGATTGCGTTACACCTGTACGGAAGAAGAAATCTGTCCAGTCAAAGTTTGGCGCTGCTGCAATTTGTGCATCTGTTAGCGGCGAACCGTTTCCTGGGTTAAACTTACCTGTACTGTTACCAGCACCAGCTCCGTTTCCTCTGTCTCTTTCGTAACGTAATAATTGTTGTGAACTCATACGGTTGTAATCGTTGTCTTGTAAGCTGTTGTAAGCTACAAAACCGTTGTAGTTGACCTTAAGACCTTGACCGAAGTTACCTTGTCTTGTTTTGATCACGATTACACCATTTGCACCCCTGTTACCATAAATTGCTGTTGCACCCGCATCCTTTAAGACGTCAATCGAAGCGATGTCTTGTGGATTCAATGAACGGAAGTTATCCTCATCCACTGGCGCACCATCAATAATAAATAATGGCTCTGTGTTACCATTAATAGAAGCTGAACCACGTAAGTTAACTAATGAGTTACCACCTGGCTGACCTGTACTGGTTGTAATGTTAAGACCCGGTACCTGACCAGTTAATGTCTGAACAAAACTCGCATTCGGTCTATTCTCAATGGTCTCACTTGAAACTCTTACAGAAGATACACTCGACTTAGCTTTTGTTGTAGTCGAGTAACCTGTTACTACAACTTCATCTAAGCTTTCTACATCTTCTTGCATTGCTAGATCCAGAGTATTAGCACTACCTACTGGAAGCTCAGCCGTCTTCATACTGACAAATGAGAATACTAAAATATCTGTTGAACTTGCTCTAATGGAATACTTTCCATCAAAGTCTGTTTGTGTACCACGTGTGGTACCCTTTACAATTACATTTACACCCGGTAATGGTAAACCGTCAGAAGCGGCCGTAACTGTACCTGTGATCGTTCTCTCTTGAGCAAAAGAGAATTGCATCACAAACGCCATGAATAGCGTTAATAACCATGTTAACTTTAATTTCATAAAACAATTATTTGAGTTAGTCTAGCGCAAACATCTTAATAAAATATTAAATATCCAAGCGAATACGCTAAAAAAATGTTAACAAAACCACCATAAAACTTAATAATTCGGCAATTTTAACATCAATCCTTTGAACATTAAAAAATAACAGGTATCGTCTATTATTTTTAATTAAATTAATTTTGGTTCTATCGCATAAAATATATGGCACTTATAAAATCATTTTCGGATAATTTATTAGAATGTGGAACCGATGAAGCTGGTAGAGGTTGCCTTGCCGGTCCGGTTACTGCTGCAGCGGTAATTTTACCTCTCGATTTTAAGAATTCTGTCTTAAACGATTCCAAACAACTCAGCGAGACTAAACGATTAAAATTAAAACCTATCATAGAATTGGAATCGATTGCTTATGGTGTTTCTCATATTTATCCAAATGAGATTGACACCATCAATATTCTGAATGCGTCCATTAAAGCAATGCACTTGTCTATTAACGAACTTCAATCTGTACCTGAATATATTATTGTAGATGGAAACAAATTCAAGCCTTATAAAGACATTCCCCACAAGACCATTATTAAAGGAGATAGTAAGTTTTTAAGTATTGCTGCAGCATCTGTACTTGCAAAGACACATCGGGATGCTTATATGGAAAAGATCCATGAAGAGTTTCCTATGTATAATTGGAAAAAGAACAAAGGCTATCCAACCGTTGAACATAGAGAGGCTATAAAAAAATATGGTATTACAAAATATCATCGAAAATCTTTTCGTTTGTTACCACAACAATATCAATTGGACTTATAACTTTTTATATTTGCAAAAAACACACTATGAGACACCTCTTATTATTATTTGTTGTAGCCTGTTCCTTTGTAGCTTGTCAACCAAACAATAATAAGATTAATACTCCCGAGGATTTAATCCCTTCAGATTCAGAATTTGTAATTAAGATAAATGATGTTAATAGTTTTGTTTCTTCAACATCTAATAATGAATTAGCTGAAGCTTTATTCTTAGATTCAGATTCTATTTTAATTCCTTCTGGAATAAACATTCTGAAACAATTCAATACATCTAACCCAATCTTATTCTCCGTTATTGATGAAACGACATATGCTATAAGCACAAAGAATGATAGTAGTCTATTTGTTAATGATTCGCTATCGCCAATAAAAATCAATACTCTTAATAATTCAGAAATTAAAACTGCAATAACGGAAGAAGACAGTTTGTATTATAAAATCATCAACGGTTCATTTTTTGGGTCCAATAATATCACATACGTCCGTGATGCTGAAAAATCGTCCTCACATTTGAAAGCAATAATTGAAACTACGGATAGCGAAAAAGTATCTTCCTTAATATATAATGACTCGACAGATATTGGAAAGTCATTATTTAATTTTGACCATATAAAGTTCACAGACTACTCTGCACTAGATCTTGAAGTGGGTCCGGACCACCTTATAGTAAATGGCATCACTAAAGCGCAAGACAGCACTAACAGTATCATTAATATATTTCATAATACTATTCCGCAGGAAAACAAAGTATTTCAAATTGCGCCTAACGATTCTGAAGAAGTCATTAGTCTTACGTATAACGACTATGACATTCTGCAGAAGAACATTTCTGAATACAGAAATGAGATCGCAGATAGCCTGTCGAGTTTTCTAAATTACACACACGAGGCTGCGCTAATTAAACGCACTGGTGATAGCGCACTTCTGTTTTCAAGTTTGGACATCGATCTCGTCACTGAAAGTATAGAACCAGAGAATAGTATTGAGGTCTACAGAGATTATGACATCTATGAATCGTCTTTAGACAATGATTTCACAAAAAAATTTGCACCAATCATTTCTTATGATGCTGCAAACTATTATTCTATTGTAGAAGATTTTCTGATCTTCTCTAATTCTATTAATTACCTAAAATATATTATCAGCAATAAATTGAACGGAAATACCATTGCCAATTCTGATGCTTACACATCCATTAATGAACAGTTAAGTGACGAAGCTTCACTTGTACATTATAGTAATGGAGAAGGAATTACATCATTATTAAACAATTCTAATGTCAGTAAGTTTAACACCAACATGCTTCAATATATATATGATGAAAACTTTGCTCATGTTAATGGTGTGTTCCAAGCTTACAAGAAACGCTCTAACAACAGGTCGGTCACTGAAGCATTCGCGGTCAAACTTGATGCTGATATTTTAATGGCACCTCAAACGGTAAAAAACCATATTACGAAAGCTAATGATATTGTAGCACAAGATATCAATAATGTGCTTTATCTTATATCTAGCACCGGCAGTGTTTTATGGAAAAAGCAGCTTCAAGATAAAGTGTTGGGTACCATTGAGCAAATAGACATGTATAAGAACGGTCGTTTACAATTGGCTTTTACTACGAAAAACCGCCTGTATGTTGTAGATCGAAATGGGAAAGATGTGAATCCATTTCCTTTAAAGTTTAATGATGATATTACACTTCCTCTCTCTGTTTTTGATTACGACAAAAATCGAAACTTCAGACTCTTAGTAACACAGAGTAATAACTTACTAATGTATGATGTTAAAGGGCAATCTGTTTCCGGCTTTAAATTCTCTCCTAATGCTGAACCTATTCGTTCTCAACCAAAGCACTTTAGAGTAGGACGTAAAGATTATATCGTATTCTCAAGAGGAAATACTTTAGAGATCATCAACCGACAAGGGAAAACAAGAGTTGATGTTAGAGACAATATCCGATTCTCAGATAATGAGATCTACTTATATCAAAATAAATTCACCACAACCAATACCGCAGGGCAATTGGTGCAAGTCAATACTAAAGGACAAACCAACACTAAAAACCTGGGACTCATTGAAGATCATAATCTAGTGACTACAAGTAAGACACTAGTGACTCTGGCTGACAATCAACTGAACATAAAATCGAGAACCGTCGATTTGGATTATGGGAACTATACTAAGCCACAAATCTTTTATTTAAACGATAAGATTTACATCACCATAACTGACCTTCAAACTAAAAAAGTATACCTCTTTGACAGTCAGGCAAAATCTATTGCTTACTTCCCTGTTTTTGGTACATCCTCAGCTATACTTGAAAAACTTGATAGAAGTCGAGGATTAGAACTAATTACTACTAGTGATGCTGACACAATAATTGTATATAAATTGAATTAAAATTTTTATTACTCATTAGATATGCTTAGTTTTATAGTCAGCTATTAATCAGTAATTTATACAATGAAAATTCCAAGCTCTTTTAAGCGAAATTTCATTTTCGTTTGTATCAGTTTGTTCCTAATTTCTGCTGTTGATGCCCAAACCAAAAAACTTAAGCGCCCCAAGAAACCTGTAGGAATTTCTAGTGTTGATAATTTCGTCAGAGAATCTTTTGATCTGTACGAAAAAGTATACGCTTATGACTCGTATTCTAAGTCTGGGAAAACATTAGATGATGATGATATTGATGTACTCGAAGATGCCATAGATGACATTGCCATTTTAACCGAAAATGCCGTTGATATTGCAGATGATATTCAAGGGCAAGGAGTGCTTAAGCAAGGTAAGGCTACGCTACAAATAAATCGTGCTAAAAAAGCATTGAAGTACAGTGCAAAAACAGCGAAAGATCTACTGCTAAATAATAGAGGTGAATCTGAAGAGGATGATGGTAATTCGGATTCTGATAGCAGCGATACTTCTGACAGTGATTCGTCGTCGTCCCAAACAAAAGATGAGTCTTCCGAGTCATCTTCAAACACACCTGAACCTAACACTTCTGATGATCTGGAAATCTACAGTAAGTTCGATTTTGTACCGGGAGATAAGTTGTTGTTTTTTGATGATTTTTCTCAAGATTTTATTGGTGACTTTCCCTCCAAATGGAACACTAATGGCACCGGAGAGGTTATAAAAACCAACAATATTGAGGGGAAATGGTTTGAACTAAAAGCCGGGTACAATCTGGTATATATGCCATTACTAAGTGATAAACTCCCCGAAGAATATACTATCGAATTTGATCTGTTAACATCAGGATTAGATAACAAGACCTCATCGACCTCACGCTTAACTGTGGCGTTAGATGATAACGACAGTTTTAAAATTGGAAGTAACAGAGCTGTTGCTGAAATTCCTTTGGGACAATTTGGCGCCTTCAATATTAGAGTCAGCAACCGTGTTAATAATGACATCATAATCAATAGTGCTTTAAAGTCAGATATTAGAAAAGATGTTCTCAACAAGCCACATATTTCTATAGCAGTCAATAAGCGTCGTTTCCGACTCTGGATCAATCAAAAAAAGTATATCGATATTCCGCAATTGGTATCTCCTGGAGCGGTCATAAAAATATTAAAGTTTAGTTGCTATGGATTAAAGGATGGTAAGGAGCGTATCTTCATTCAGAATATAAAAATTGCAGAAGGCGGCGTTGACCTACGACGCAAATTAATGAGTGAAGGAAAGATCTCTACCAATGGGATTTTATTCGATTCCGGATCTAATACTATTAAACCACAGTCCTTTGGGATTATCCGCCAGATCTCACAGGTTTTAATGCAAGGCGACGATATTAAATTAAAGATTATTGGGCATACCGATTCTGATGGCAGTGATAGTGTTAATATGGCACTTTCTAAATCGAGAGCAGAAGCTGTAAAGGATGCCTTAGTTAACGTTTACAAGATAGACGGTAGTCGTTTGACTACTGATGGAAAAGGGGAAAGCGAGCCAGTAGGTGATAATAACACTGTGGATGGCAAAGCGCAAAACCGACGCGTGGAGTTTATAATGCAGTAACGATAACCAAATCTCGAAGCCCCTAAATCTTAACACGGGAAACGCCAATTAATTTTGGCGTTTCTTTTGGTTTTACCACCTTCAATTTTGTAGTATTGCAGCTCTAAATATCTACCCAATGATCAAACGGCAAAAAGCGACTATTAAGCATCTTATTATCCATAAAGTCGGCAACAAATTCAACGATACTAAAAATGCGTTTTCAGAAGCTACAGTACACTTTGATGAACCTACTTATAATTTGATGTTACCTTACCTTTTAAAACCGTTTATGAGCGTTGGAGAAACCTTTCGTTTTCATCACCATTCTGATATTGGATTAAACGAAATTCATACCTACTCTGAACAACTTTTTGAAGACGATTCTAACTTCGTCGACGTGTCTCAACATATCGTAACACATTTGTTCGAACAATCCAATTCTGCACAGATCAAAACAGGTGATGTTTTGGTATGCTATTTCGAAAATATTCAACACTTAGATGTCTTTACAGATGCTGTCGGAATTTTTAAAATTGAAAACAAAACGGATTTTTTTCAAACCTATTTAGAAGGTAATAATTATGATATTTTAGTGCAAAAAGGGATTCCTTCAAAGAAAGTAGATAAGGGTTGTTTAATATTAAATACAAGCGATACAGAGGGAAAGATCGTTTTAAGCGTAGATAATAACACTTATGACACGCAGTATTGGATCAAACATTTTCTGAATGTGAAGTATCCGGATGATAGCAACCAACACACCAAGCAGTATATTGAGCTGTGTAGAGAATTTTCGAAAGAAGTTTTACAGCCTAATTATGGGGGTCAGGAGCAGAGTAATTTCCTAGCAAAAACGGTCGATTTTTTCAAAGAAAATGAGATGGTAAATGTCGAGAATTTTAAAGAGGAAGTCTTCGAAGAAGAAGAGAATATGATCCGTTTATTTGAAGACTATAAAAAGACTTATGAAGCTGAAAACAGCATCCTCATTAGAAACCAATTTGACGTCTCAGAAATTGCCCTAAAAAAGCAAAAACAGAAGATCAAAACGGAGATCAAATTAGATACTAATATTCAGATCAAATTAGATGTGGATGCTCCTGATGCTTCTGCCGAATATTTAGAACGCGGTTATGACGATTCTAAAAAAATGCACTACTATAAAGTGTATTTTAATGCGGAGGCATAATTTGATTTTGTTATAGAAAAAAGCGAACTTCGTTTAATGCTTTCTACATTATTCACATACTAAGATAACCGCAATGAAAAATTCAAGATTCAGTATAAAAGAAATTATAAATTTAAGCTTGTCTATTATAGCTATATTAATTGCATTAAATAGTTTTTTTGGCCTTTTTGAATTTTGGGGAATTGTTGAAAAAATACCTGCGCTAATCTTGGCACTTATTGGAGTTCTTATAATCAACTCTACTTTTGAAAGAAAAAATGAGTTAAAAAAAATAGATGCTAAAACTGATAAAATCATCTCCATTACATCAGGAGATAATCTGAAAAAGTTAGAGCATATTACACAAGATATTCCTCCATTGCTTTCGCATATTTTCAAAGATTATATAGATGACTATCATAATTTCTTCAAAGAAGCCATAGAAAGTGAAACTATTGAGTTTTCTGACTTAGAAAGATTCAAATCCTCCTATATTAGAACACTTAAGTACAAGCAGTCTAAAGGCACTACATTTTATGCTACCAGTCTTCCTTACAAAAGATATTTTTGGATAAATAATGAAGATATCACCCCAATGATAAAAGCTATGGCAGAATTTACTGAAAGCCAAAAGGGAAATTTTGAGAGAATATTCTTTTTAAAAGAAAATGATTTAAATGATCCAGAAGTAATAGAGGTTCTGAACACACAAGTTGACTTAGGGATTATAACGTACATCATAGATAGTGATAAAGTCCCAAGTAATTTGCAAAAGTATTTTGTTGTTGATGAATTTGATGAATTAGCCTGGGAAGTTACTATTGATACTAAACAAAGGATTAATTCAACTAAGTTTACTACTTCAATGTCAAAAATTAAAAAGTTTAAATCAGATTATTCAGCATTAAAAGACTTAGACGACATTAAACTCTACAAAAAAACTAAACCAAAAAAATAGGCTAGTTTACTTCAAACAAAGCCTTAAAATGCTTCAATAACTTTGCTTTCACCTCAGCTTCATCTACCTTGTCTACACCTAATTCTACATTTAAAGAGGTAACCCCTTTGCCTTCAATACCGCAGGGGATAATATTGTCGAAGTAACCCAGATTGGCATTCACATTAAGTGCAAAACCATGCATGGTTACCCAACGACTGGCACGTACGCCCATAGCACAAATCTTACGTGCAAACGGTGTGCCCACATCGAGCCAAACTCCAGTCTCTCCATTACTACGCTCAGTCTTTAAACCATACTCTGCCAAGGTAAGTATTACCATTTCTTCTAAAAGGCGTAGGTATTTATGAATGTCAGTAAAGAAATTATCAAGGTCTAAAATAGGATAGCCTACCACCTGTCCCGGGCCATGATAAGTAATGTCACCCCCTCTGTTGATCTTATAAAACGTAGCACCTTTTTTGGCAAGTTGTTCTTCATTTAATAACAGATTGGAGAAATCACCACTCTTACCTAGGGTATAGACATGCGGGTGTTCTACAAACAAAAAGTGATTGGACGTCTGTTCATTGGTCCCTTGACGTCTGTTTTTAATTTTAGTATCTAATATGGCTTTGAAAAGCGTTTCCTGATAATCCCAGGTCGACTTAAAATCTTTAAGCCCTAGGTCTTCAAACTTAACCGTTTTATTCATCCACAAATTCAATCTTAGAATCTAGAAGCTTCGGATTCTTAATATATTCTATCCATTTGGCTTTATAAGTTATGGTCTTGCGATCTTTAGATAGTTCAGCACCTTCAATATTGGTTGATTTTATGGCTTTTGGGAAGGTTAACTTCACATTATAGAAGGCACTTTCAAAATACTCCATAAACTCTTTATCTGACGGATCGTCCGGGTCAAATAACTCGAAAGTATCTATTTCGCCCTCTTCAGGTACTACAATTGTCGTTTTTCTAGAAAACCCTTCAGCTGTATAATTATAACTCACTCCATTCTTATCATTACCCATAAACTTTCCTAGCGGAGAATTATTTTTCATGGCATCAACTTGCCCACTCTGTGAATTTAAGCTTTGTGCCTGTCTTATCTTCTCCTGAATATCTTTAAGGTCATTAATAGAATTGAAATGCATTCCAATACCAAAATCCATTTCACCTGTATTCTCATCCATATGCATTTTCATATACATATCTTTCACGGCTTCTAAAGCCAGACGTTTGTCTTCTGGTAATGCCGCTACGCTATCCTTGTAGGTTTCCATAATTTCACTAAACACCATCATGGTATCTATCACTTCTTTTGCTTCCTCTTCTTCACCTTCATCCGTCATACCATCAGAACCAAAGGCCTCTCCCATTTTCTCCATAACCTCACCCATATCATAGCTAACCAGAAACTCTCCTGAGCCATCATCATTAAATACAATAGATTCAGTAACGTTACAGCTTGTTAAACAACAAACGAAAGCAAAAAGTGCGATAAATTTTCTCATAATGTTTTAGTGATTTAGTACTACAAAGATACGATTTATCTTTCAGGATTGTTCAAAATAACTAAAGCAGCTATAACTCCCGGCACCCAACCACAAAGCCATAATAAAAAGACGATAAAAATAGACCCGCATCCTTTATCAATAACAGCTAAAGGCGGGAAAAAAATAGAAAGAAGAACTCTCCAAATACTCATAAATATATTAATTGATTTGATGTATTGTATAGGACGTAGATTCATTGCTTTTGTTACACTTTAGGTGTGATGACTTGCATAAATCAATCAAAAATGTGTAGTTTCGTTACATGCGATATTATCTAATGCTCATACTATGTTCTCTAGTACTTCCGGCAAGTGCTCAACATTCTTTTTCGGGACATGTTGATACCGAGGTGTGGCAGAATGAGGTTTATCTGTCTATCATTGAAGATTATCGTAAGATCTCCGGTGTGTATTCGGAGCAGATCATTGCCAGAAGTACTGCTGATGCCAATGGATTCTTTGAGTTTAAAGGCAATTTACTCGATAGCGAACATCGCATTTATAGAATTCATGTTGATAATTGTAGCAGTGATACCCAAGATTCTAATCATTTTAATGGTCATTGTGAAGATAGTAAAGAGATTATTTTTATTGCTAAGAATACAGATACTATCAGCCTGCCTTATTCTTTTGACAATGAAATCTTTTGTACTATAGACTCTAATAACCCCAAAGCTATGGCTTTCGTAAAATTAGATTCCCTAAAAGAGGAAATGCGTTTTGCGTACAGCGAAGTACGAAGTGAAGCTAACAGAAAATTAAATAATAAAAAGTGGTTTAAAGTACTTCAGGATTATGGTAAATCTTTAAATGAACCTATAGCCGAACTCTATATTTATGCTTTTCTATCTGATCGAAGCAGTGATTTCCATGAATATTACTTTGAAGACCTAAGTAAAAACGATTATTATACCGATCTTAAAGCACGTTTAGAGGCTACTTACCCTGACTCACCATATACCAATCAATATATTAAAGAGCTAAATGCTGATCTGTATATGCTCTCGGAATCTGATTCAGGAAGTAATTTATTCAGTAGCACTAATTGGTTATTATATCTAGCCTTAGGACTATCAATATTGCTTAATGTTTTTTACGCATTGAAATACTTTCAAAAAAAGAAGCGAAAAAAGGGAGCTCTTAAAGCCACTCTCTCTAAACAAGAGCAAGTTGTGTTGGAACATATACTTCAAGATAAAAGCAATAAAGATATTGCTGAAGCTCTTTTTTTAAGTGTTAGCACCGTTAAAACACATACTAATAATATCTACAAGAAGTTAGAGGTGCAATCCAGAGAAGAAACTAAAGCGCTGTTTAACAGATAGTTAAAAAATTCAACCTAGGTACTAGTACTGAATTCAACCGTGATTTTCTCATAAAAACCTATCACATTTATGATGTTTGCTTTTGTATTAATCAAAACGCAAATCTTATGAAAACTATTAACAATGCGACATTAAAAATCGGAACACTATTAACCTTTTGTTTTTTAGCATTTGGTACATTAAGTGCTCAGAATATGGCTAATGTGTCAGCAAAAGCAGCAGTAATGTCTTTCAAAGCTGAAGTAATTGACTACGGCACCATCAATCAAAATGACGACGGTTCAAGAACCTTTGTATTTAAGAATGAAGGCGCTGCTCCTCTAATTATTTCTAAAGTAACAACGACTTGTGGTTGTACTGTACCTACGTATTCTAAAGAACCTATTCAACCTGGTGATTACGGTTCAATTGATATCGTATACAACACCAAAAAAGTAGGCACTTTTACCAAATCGATAACAGTGTATTCTAATGCTGTTGAAGCAAAGAAAACCATCAAGATCAAAGGAAAAGTTGTTGCAGCGAACTAATGCTGTAAAAGCCATTAGACCTACTCTATGAATTTCATAAAGTAGGTCTATCTAAAAGAAGTTCTTTAATTGCACCAAATAGTGTAATTTTGCATTCTAAATTATCAGAAATACGAAGAATGCAGCTTTCAGAACAAGAATTAGTAAGACGCGAAAAACTTAGCAAATTAAGAGCCATGGGGATTAATCCTTATCCGGCTAACCTTTACCCTTTAGATCATACATCTAAACAGGTAAAAGATAACTTTGTTGAAGATAAACAGGTCGTCATTGCCGGACGATTAATGTCGCGTCGTATTCAAGGGAAAGCTTCTTTTGCTGAACTTCAAGACAGTGAAGGTCGCATTCAGGTGTATTTCAACAGGGATGAAATTTGCCCGGGTGAAGATAAGACCTTGTACAATGAAGTGTACAAAAAGCTTCTGGATATAGGTGATTTTATAGGTATAGAAGGTGTGTTATTCACTACTCAAGTTGGTGAAAAAACGGTTATGGTTAAAAACTTTACGCTTCTTAGTAAGGCATTAAAACCATTACCATTACCAAAGAAAGATGCAGAAGGCAATACTTATGACGAGTTTAATGATGCTGAAATGCGTTACAGACAACGCTACGCTGATTTAGCTGTAAATCCACATGTCAAAGACGTATTTGTAAAGCGTACCAAGTTGTTTAATGCTATGCGTCAATTCTTTAATGACGCCGGTTATTTTGAGGTAGAAACACCAATTCTTCAACCTATACCCGGAGGTGCAGCTGCAAGACCCTTTATTACACATCACAATAGTTTAGACATTCCGCTCTACATGCGAATTGCTAATGAGCTGTACTTAAAGCGCCTTATTGTTGGCGGTTTTGACGGTGTTTATGAGTTTTCTAAAAACTTTAGAAATGAAGGTATGGATCGCACACATAACCCTGAGTTTACAGCTATGGAAATCTATGTAGCATACAAAGATTACAACTGGATGATGGATTTTTGTGAGCGTCTCTTAGAATATTGTGCAATAGCTGTAAATGGTACTACCGAAGCCACCTTTGGAGAGCATCATGTGGACTTTAAAGCGCCGTATAAGCGTATCACCATGCGCGATTCTATATTAGAATTTACAGGATTTGATATCAATGGTAAGTCTGAAGATGAGATTAGAAAAGCTGCTATAGGCATGAACATCGAAGTTGATGATACCATGGGTAAAGGCAAGCTAATTGATGAGATTTTTGGCGAGAAATGTGAAGGTAATTACATTCAACCAACTTTCATTATTGACTACCCTAAAGAAATGAGCCCGTTGTGTAAAGAGCATCGTGATAATCCGGATCTTACTGAGCGTTTCGAGCTAATGGTATGTGGTAAGGAAATTGCTAATGCCTATTCAGAATTAAATGATCCTATAGATCAGCGCGAACGTTTTGAGCATCAGCTTAAATTGGCGCAAAAAGGAGATGATGAAGCCACAGGATTTATAGATCATGATTTCTTAAGAGCTCTAGAATATGGTATGCCTCCAACATCAGGAATGGGTATTGGCATGGATCGTCTTGTGATGTTCTTAACCAATAATCAATCGATCCAGGAAGTACTGTTCTTCCCGCAAATGAAACCTGAGAAAAAAGCTGTGGCAATGACAGAGGAAGAAAAGGCAGTTTTTGACCTTCTAATTAACAGCTCTCCAATTGTTCTAATTGAACTCAAAACACAATCAGGATTATCGAACAAGAAATGGGATAAAACCATTAAGGGCCTCACTAATAAAAATTTAGCAAAAGTCAATAAAACTGATGAAGGCTTATTTGTAGAAGTTATTTAAACGCATTATAAAACTAAAATATAAAAAACGGCACTGCAAAATCCATATGCAGTGCCGTTTGGCTATTAATCAACGAACTCTTAATTGTTATTTTTTCTTTTTCACATTCTCTTTAACTAGGACACCTTCTTTCCAAACACCATCAACCATTAGATTACCATCACTATCGTAAGTTTGTCCTTTTCCATGTTTTAGATGGTTTTTCCACTTTCCATAGTGTTTAGAACCATCAGCATAATACATGGTTCCTTTTCCATGACGTTTACTGTTTTTGAAAGACCCTTCGTAACGTTGGCCATCGTTCCATTCATAAGTTCCTTTTCCTGTGATTTGAAATCCGGAAAGCTTGCCTGAATACTTGGATTGATCAAACCAAATAATAGTACCCTGAGTTAATCGTCTTCCCAAAATTTCTACATCAAAAGTAGTCCCTTGTACTTGATATATATGCCAGCCATCTGCACGATCTTTTACACCTAGAGGTGGAATTGTATTTAAATCTTGAGCATAACTTGTAAAGCTAAATCCCATGATTATAATTACTATGCTTACTATATGTCTCATAGATTAATTTTTCGCTTAAGTCGAATAAATATTAGTATTACTTACACTCAACTATTTTTTCTAGCTTGTTAATTGAATTACAAGTACAGTTTATCCAAATGCTAAAACCTCCTTGAATCATTTAATTACAGGCAAAGTAGTTTTATCATGTTTTTTTGCTAATCGTCGACATGGGCTTGCGATTTAACACAATTTTAGTATTTTCACGGTCAGCTATTAATTAAGAAAAATTAAGCCCTATAAAATGAAGAAGTCTTTATTACTACTGCTCATTGCAGTACTAACATTGTCTTGTCGTAATGATGATGATGCTACAGTACCGCAATGCACGGAACCTGAAAATTTTTCTGAAACCAGTATCACATTTAATAGTGCAGTTATTAACTGGACGGATAGTAATACCTCAGCTTCATTCACTATAGAGTATGGTATCAGCGGCTTTACCCAAGGCAGCGGAACTTCATTAATAACCAATACCCCTTCCATAACATTAACCGGACTAATAGCTGAAACTACTTACGATTACTACGTAAAATCTGATTGTAGCATCACTAACTTTAGCTTATGGTCAGATGTACAAAGTTTTACTACACTACCTAACCCGGTAGTACCACAATTTTTGCCAAATCTTTCCGAATTGAATTTATATACTGGAGATTTATCTGATTTAAACATCTCACCATATGCTTTTGAATATCGATTAAATACGCCTTTATTTACTGACTATTCGCATAAACAACGTTTTATAGCTTTACCTGAAGGAGAAACTTTAGAATATGATGGTAATGGGTTACCTGTTTTCCCAGATAACACCTTGATTGCTAAAACGTTCTTTTACAATAATAACGAAACCGATTTATCGCAAGGAAAGCAGATCATTGAAACTCGTATTTTAATTAAAACCAATGGTGCATGGACCACTGGAGATTACAGATGGAATGCAGCACAGACTGATGCTACATTAGATGCTGATGGTGGTGATGTTCCTATATCCTGGATAGATGGTGATGGTAATACTAACGATATTACTTATAAAATACCTTCAAATACTGACTGTGCTACATGCCACAGTACCTATTCTAATATTACACCTATTGGCCCAAAACTTCGTTCAATGAATTTTGAAATTGATGGTGTGAATCAATTACAACAGTTTATAGACAATCAGGTCTTATCTGGAGTTACTGATGTTTCCTCTATTGCACAACTCCCAAATTGGGAAGACACTTCAGCACCACTTGAAGAACGTGCGCGCGCTTATTTTGATATTAACTGTGCGCATTGTCATATTCCCGGAGGCTACTGTGAGTTACAATCTACATTAGATCTCGATTATGAGACCCCTTATATCGACTCCAATATATACGAGAGACGTATGAGTATTATGAACAGAATGTCTACTTATATAGAAGGCTTTAGCATGCCTTTTATCGGCACCACAATTCTTCATGATGAAGGCGTAGATTTGATACAAGATTATCTTGATTCCCTATAATTGCGCTGCGTTAAAAAAATACTAAAGTAGTTTTAGTTGCTGAGAGTTTCCTCTAGGAATGCGTATTTTCACGCAAATTTTTTAAAACTGACTATTTTGAAACACCTAACTATCAAACTACTATTTGTAGTCTCGGCGTTTGTTGTTTTCTCTTGTTCTACAGCTAAGAAAGCAAGCAAATCAAAGAAGCCGGCCGCAACCGCAGCAGCCAAACCACCAGCCAAAAGACCTGGTAAAAATGATATCCAACCTTACAATAAGGTAATCACTAAAAAAGCTAAAACTGATAAAGGGCTTTTTGATGTTCACAAAATTGATGAGAAGTTTTACTATGAGATTCCAGATACGCTTTTTGAGCGTGAAATGCTTATGGTAACACGTATAGCTAAAACCGCAAATGGAATCGGTTTTGGAGGAGGTAAACAAAACACTCAAGTATTACGTTGGCAGAAGAAAGATAAGAAAGTATTGCTTCGTGTGGTATCGCACCAAGTTGTTGCTTCAGACTCACTACCGGTTAGTGAGGCTGTTGTAAACTCTAACTTCGAACCTGTACTTTTTACTTTCCCTATAAAGGCATTTAGTAAAGATTCTACAAAGACTGTCATAGAAGTAACTAACTTATTCTCTAGAGATGTAAAAGCTTTAGGCTTTCCTCAGGGTAGAAGACAACAGTATAGAATTACAAGATTAGAAGCAGATAAATCATTTATTGAGTCTGTAAAGAGTTACCCTCAAAATATTGAGGCGCGTCACGTAAAAACTTATGCCGCTGGAAGACCACCTTCTAATGCTAGTACAGGATCTATTTCATTAGAGATTAACAACTCTATGATCTTATTACCAAAAGTTCCAATGAAACGTAGAATCTTTGACCAACGTGTCGGATGGTTTGCTCGTGGACAGGTAGATTATGGTTTAGATGCTCAAGAGAGTAAAACAGTAACTTATTTAGACCGTTGGAGATTAGAAGTAAAGGATGAGGATATAGAGAAGTTTAAACGTGGTGAATTGGTAGAGCCTAAAAAGCCTATTGTTTATTACATAGATAGAGCAACTCCAAAGCAATGGAGAAAATATATTAAGCAAGGTATTGAAGATTGGCAAGTTGCATTTGAAGCTGCCGGATTTAAAAATGCAATTATCGCTAAGGATCCTCCAACAGTTGAAGAAGATCCTGATTGGAGCCCTGAAGATGTGCGTTACTCTGTAGTACGTTATTTAGCATCTCCTATTCCTAACGCAAATGGCCCTCACGTAAGTGACCCAAGATCTGGTGAGATCCTTGAGAGTGATATCAATTGGTATCATAACGTTATGACCTTACTTAGAAACTGGTTCTTTGTACAAACTGCTGCCATTAATCCTGAGGCTCGTGGCGTCGCTTTTAAAGACGAAGTAATGGGGCGCTTAATTCGTTTTGTATCAGCTCACGAAGTTGGACACACATTAGGTTTACCTCACAATATGGGTAGTAGCGTTGCTTACCCTGTTGAGAAATTAAGAGATGCAGAATTCACTAAAAAATATGGTACAGCACCATCTATTATGGATTATGCACGTTTTAACTATGTAGCTCAGCCCGGAGATGAAGGTGTTGCTTTAATGCCAAACATTGGAGTATATGATAAGTATTCTATTAAATGGGGGTACCGTCCTATCTTAGACGCTAAGACTCCCGAAGATGAAAAGAAAACGTTAGATAGCTGGATCTTAGAGCATGCCGGTGATCCTATGTACCGTTTTGGAAGACAGCAATTTGGAGTTATCGATCCAAGCTCTCAAACGGAGGATCTAGGAGATGATGCTGTATTAGCTAGTGAGTATGGTATTGCTAACCTTAAGCGTATTGTTCCAAACTTAATTGAATGGACTGCTGAAGATGGTAAGAACTATAGTGACCTTCAAACGATGTATGGTCAAGTATTAGGACAGTTCAACAGATATATGGGGCATGTGGCTTCTAATGTTGGTGGTGTTTACGAATACTATAAAACCTACGATCAAGAAGGTGCAGTATATACACATGTAGATAAAGATCACCAGAAGAAAGCGATGAAGTTCTTACAAGATCAGTTATTCTCTACGCCTAACTGGATGCTAGATACTGATATCTTTAATAAGATAGAAAGTGCAGGTAGTATTGAGCGTATTAGAGGTATGCAAACACGCACCCTTAACAACTTACTTGATTTTGGACGATTACAACGTATGTTAGAAAATGAAACTATTAATAGCTCAAAAGCATACACAATGTATAATATGTTACAAGATGTACGTAAAGGTTTATTTAAGGAGTTAAGCTCCGGTAGAAAAATAGATATTTACCGTAGAAACCTTCAACGTGCATACATTGAGAGAATGCAATTTTTGATGACTCAAGAGCAGCCTGCAATTCCAGCTCAATTTAGACGTTTCTTTAGAGGAACTCAGGTTAATGTAAGTCAATCAGATATTAGAGCTGTTGTAAGAGCTGAATTAAAAACTTTAAGAAGTACATTACGTTCTGGTTTAAATAGAACAAGCGATAGAATGAGTAGAATACACATTCAGGATGCTATAGAACGTGTCAATGATATTTTAGATCCTAAGAACTAAAGATTTAATTATTTAGTTATTTTAAAAGGCTTCAATTCATTTTGGAGCCTTTTTTATATTTTAGGTGAGTATTCATTGTTGTTAGATACGCATCAAACTCTATCAAATTGTTATGATTACCGCCTTCAACAGTGATGAACTCCACATTGGGTAGATTAAGATCAAGTAGCTTTTTTCCTGAACTATAAGGCACTACATAATCTTCGGTACCATGCACAATAACTATAGGGCAGGTTACAGACTCTAAATATTTATGAGTAGGTAATTTATATTTTAATAGTCGTTTAACAGGAAGATATGGGAATCGGTACTTGGCTACATCTTCTATACTGTAATACGGTGTTTCTATGATGAGCTGACGCACTGAATTTTTAGATGCTAAATATGAGGCAATTCCAGTTCCTAATGACCGCCCATACAATACAATGTCATCTTTCGAATATCCATGTTGTAATAGATAGTCATAGCACATTTGACCATCTGCATATAATGCATCTTCACTAAGGGCTCCTATACTCTTCCCATAGGTCCTATAGTCCATGATAAGGACATCGTAATCTAATCCTACAAAATATTCAGCTATAATTCCCCAACGTGATAAATCTCCGGCATTACCATGAAAATACAGAATGACACCCTTAGGCTGATCGACCTTAAAATGTATGGCATTAATAGTCGCATTATCATCAGTATTAAGAAAAACTTCCTCAAAATTGTGCTTAAATTCGAACACATGGTCTTGAGGCAACTGCGTTGGTAAAAACAGTAACTTCTCTTGAATAAAGTATAGTGACGACGCTAACATAACATATAAGCCTAAGGCAATTAATATAACATACTTAAGCCTTCTTTTTAGTTTTTTTTGATGAATGAATGACATTAATACTGGTTGTTGATAGGTCAATAGATTTTGGTTGAGACGTTAATATGTCTTCGAGGGTCTGATGATAGGATTCAAAGTTATTTAGGTTCTTGTGTCCTCCTCCAATGACGGTATGTAATTTAGTTAGTTTAGGATTCACCTTCGATAATTTTACACTGGTCTTAAAGGGTATCAATTTATCGTGCGTTCCATGTATGATGTGTATAGGGCATCGCACATACTTCAGCCACTTATAGGTAGGTAATGGATACTTCAGCAAAATTGATAAAGGCATAAAAGGCATATATCGGGCTGTAACCTTAGTTAAACTATAATAAGGCGCGTCTAAAATAAGTAGCCTTGGATCATTTATAGACGCTAGCTTTGCTGCAAAACCCGAGCCTAAAGATCTGCCATAAAGTATGATATTCTCTTCTTTAGTGCGTTCCTTTATCTTATTGTAGATCAATTGTAAGTCGCGCTTTATAGCTTTCTGTGAGCGCTTGCCTGTGCTCTTTCCAAAGCCTCTATAATCTACCATAAGGACATTATAGCCCAGTCTGGTAAAATCAACTGCAAATTTTCCCCACCCTTTAATGCTTTTAGAGTTCCCTTTTAGATACAACACAATGCCCTTAGACTCTTGTTTTGGTTTAAACAACAAACCATTAAGCACTGCACCATCTCTGGTCTCCAGATTGTACTCTCTAATATCCTGATTTTCGTAGTTGAATTGAAAGTCCTTGGGAAGCTTTTCAGGCTTAAACAACATATAATCTTGTAAGTAGTATAAAGCAATACTAATCACCACATAGATCCCAAGGATTAATAGTATAGTTGATATCCAATATGCCATTTAACTACAAGATATAAAATTTAAATAACTAACTATTTGCTATACTGACCTTTTGACTAGATTATGAGTGGTAAAAACACCTCAGCAAAAGGATCTCTATCTACCACCGTATAATAAAACAAGGCCCCTAACCAACCGTGAAATAATCCCATGACGTAAATATTTCTGGATCTCAGATAGATATACCCGTAAAAAAGAGCCAAGATAAATGTCCCTATCATCAACCATACGGAAGGGTAATGCACTATAGAAAACAGAACAGCAGTTACTATGATGATCACAAGCTTACTCAGTTTAATAGATTTCAACTCTCTTAAGTTTCCTGCAATAAGACCTATAGTTAAAAACTGTTGCATACTACCCCAAATCGGATAAGTGATCAATAATGGTAATACATGCCAAGTCACATTGATCGTGCCTTGAATACTTCCAATAATTATAAAAGCAATAATTGAAGTAATCGCAAAAGGAAGCATCTGCTTTAATACCGATCTAAAATTATCGAACCTAAATCCCCATGATCTTAAAACAGTTTTGTCTTTCTTATAACGATACACCATATACAGTCCCCAAGCTATAATAACAACTATAACATAAGGCAATCGTATATTTAAATGATCCATAAATACAAACTTCCCAATAGCCGTAAGCGTCACAGCTATAATCTCCAAGAGGCGTACTTTATCAGAAATTGGCCTTGTTAATTTTAGCTCTGAAAATTCAACAAGATACTTGGTTAACTTTCGTCTCATATCTATAGCATTAAAATGATTGATATCCTTTTAAAACCTCGCAACCATAACAGCCACGAGGTTTAAGGTTATTAACTAACCGATCATCAAAACAAAAAGATCATGTAGATAATTATACCTTCAGATATACCAGTAACTATAGACATCCCTAGGATATCTTTTATTTTACTCCTTAAGAAAAGTACAGCACTCATAATTGCTATAACTGCGGCAAGAAGAATTTCTAAAGCTCCTATTTTTGACAATAAGAATGTAATTCCTGTAAAGGCAGCTGTCACCATCAGAGCTATAATTCCAAACCTTAGAATTTCTTGCTTTGAGTAATCCTCTTCTATAAATCCTTTTCTTATATCTCTAAGGATAGACAGAATAAATAATAAGGGCACTACAGATAAAAAAGGTGCAAAAATCACTTTAATACCCTTAATAACTGATAAGTCATTATGGAAGAAAAAAGCGATCGCTGTAAAAGCCAGTAACCCTGTGACTACGATCGTTTGAAACGTAAATAATAATTCGCGTTTATTAGAATTAGATGTGGGGTTTGAGTTTTTAACAATTTGATTCATAATATTATATTTTGATGATTAATTTTTATGCGGATAGAAAAAACACATTCACAGCCAATGCAATAAGTACTCCGCTTAGAATGGCATTGACTTTTAAGTTGTTATATATAACATAGTTAAGCACATAAGAACTTACAGCCGTAGAGTTCACCAGATGTGCAAATATCAATTGATCTTCTAGTTGTTGTTTGGTGATTAATTCGATGACATACATCAACGACACACAAGCAACAATTGTAATTATCAATAGTACTGTAGCCGGTTTTTGGTTTTTCAATTTATACTCATCTGTATTTTCGGGCATAAAGTGTTCAACCAATATGAACCTTGTAAAGAATATGAGTGGAATAGGAAACATAATCGATGCTACAATCTTGATGACATCCTTAAGTGTTTTTATCTCATCATACCCTAAGAATACGAGATATATAAAGACAA
Organism: Winogradskyella sp.; assembly: GCA_965230605.1. Lineage (GTDB taxonomy): Bacteria > Bacteroidota > Bacteroidia > Flavobacteriales > Flavobacteriaceae > CBDDLD01. The sequence continues at coordinate 2,701,295 of CBDDLD010000004.1, forward strand.
CTACAGATATTCCGACAGTTATAAAAAAGGCAGTATTCAGATTTTTGATCTTCATGTTGCACTAATTAAAAGCTCATCGGCGGTGCTACAACTGCGGCATTTTTCGACAATAGTTCAATAGAATTCTTATAACAATTCTCAATCGTGCGAACTACACTTTTTGAGATAAATCCAAGAGCCATCATTACACTAATAGCCATTATGATTTTACGAAGATTTTTCATGATTCTTGTTTTAATGATTACAAGAGCAAATCTGCATGGATTTCATCAACAAGAAAAATCAATTTTAAATAAAAACTTATGATATAATTTGATTAATAAAGTGTTAACATATATATTTATTAGTATATATAATAATATAAACTGACGATTAAATGTATGATAATGACATCGTTTCTTCTTTAAATAATGAAGAAAAGCTAAGGTTTATAGAGTATTTAACTTCAAAGAATAGACGTAAAAACACTAAAAACATCCAGCTCTTTAAATTATTAGCTAATGGTGAATATGATAGCGTCACTATATGCCATAAGCTATATGGTGAACTAAACCGCCCTGCATATCATGCGCTTAGAAAACGCCTTTTCGAGTCCATCATCGACTTCACAGCCAACATTAGTTTAGGTGAAGAAAATTCTATTGAAATGCAGGTCATAAAATATCTGCTAGCAGCAAGAGCTTTTCTGCTTCAAAAGAGCTATAAAATCGCCTATAAAATATTAGACAAAGCCGAAGCTCTAGCTAGCGAACATTTACTATACCCTATACTTAATGAAATTTATCACACTAAAATTCAATATGCCTATGCTATTGAAGGCATAGATCTTAATACCATCGTTAAAAAGCAGGTAAACAATCAGAAACAGCATCAGCTTGAAGATCGATTAAATATTGTGTATGCGAAAGTTAAAAACACACTTAACGATATTAGTTATAAAGGGCAGGTTATAGATTTTGAGAAGGTCCTAAACGAAGCCTTAGAAGCACATGATATTGAAGTCAATGATTCCTTAACCTATAAGTCTTTATATCAAATATTAGCTATTGTAAATATTTCAGCATTTGTTTCTAGTAATTATCTGAGGATTGAATCTTTTGTGCTTAACACATATAATACGATTAGCAGCAATAAAGACAAAGACAAACAATTATACTACCATATACATATTGTTTACATTATAGCTAACACATTGTTTAGAAATAAAAAGTTCCAAAAGTCCCTAGAATACATTAATGAAATGAAAGCATTAATGGTTCAAAAAAATAAAAAGTATTATCGTCAATTCATTTTAAAACACCATTTAGTTAAAGCCTTAAATCTAAATTATTCTGGTCATCAGGAAGAAGCTATTGTACTTATTGAGTCTATAATAAACAACAAGCATCACGATTTAGAATCGCTTTTAGATCTTCACTTGAGCTTGATTATGTTTTATTTTCAGAAAGGAGACCTTAGACAAGTAAAACACATTATATCAAAGTTCTATCATACCGATAAATGGTACATTGAAAAAGCAGGAATTGACTGGGTGATGAAAAAGAACTTATGTGAAATCATACTGTATTCAGAATTAAAAGAAGAGGATTTATTTTATTCAAGATTAGCCAGCTTTAAAAGGAATTACGGGGATTATCTCACTAAAATCGATCAGAAACGTGTTCTTATTTTCCTCAATTTTGTGGAACGCTATTACAAAAACCCATCGAAAGTTGCTCATGAAAAATTCACTAAAGACGTCGAACAAAGTTTTATCTGGACAAGAGTCAAGGAAGAAGATATCTTTGTGATGAGCTTTTACGCATGGTTAAAGGCAAAAATGGACCAAAAACCTACTTATCTTGTAACTTTAGACCTTATAAAGAAGGTTTAAGCATGTTAAATATCTCCTAAATAAAAAGTATTTTTTAAACGTTTTTTGATTAGAGTAGTCCTAAGCATAACAAACATAAAAAGACATAAAATGAAAAAATTAGCCTTAATCGCAATTGCTTTATTTACAATAAACGCATCGGCACAAGAACACAGACAAAGACACGGGAAGCATAAGAAGGAAATGGCAGAATTATACAAAAGCATGACTGCCGAAGAGCTAGCAGAATTAAAAACGAAAGAAATGACCCTTAAACTTGATTTAAGTGACAATCAACAAACAAAAATCTACGACCTATTAGTTGCTGACTTAAAAGTAAAAAAACAGAAGAGAGCAGAACGTCAGGAAAAATCTGAAGGTGAGAAAAAAGAGCTTTCTAAAGAAGAGTTATTAAAATTAAAAAATGAAAGGTTAGATGCGCAAATTGCTATGAAAAAGCAATTTAAATCCATACTTAGTGATGAGCAATATGAAAAATTCGAAAAAAGTATGAAAAAGCGCAAAGGTGGGCACAAGAAAAAAGCAAAGCATCGAAGAAATTAGCCTTTTATCCCATATATAAGATAGCACTGCTAGGTAGCAGTGCTATTTTTATTTGAATTTAAATAAAATTGTTACTTTAGTGATTTACTAATTAAATCATTTACAATGAAAAAAATATTTACACTATTAGCTTTCGCATTCTTTTTTGCTGTAGGAACTCAGAGTGTATTATCTCAGAATAAAATACAGATAAATAAAGCAGCAGCTGAAAAAACTGAAGCTTTATATAAAGCCGTAAAGTTCTCTACAGATCAGCGTGATTTGGTATATGAAGCTTTAAAAGATTACGGACAACTGATGGCAAAATATAATGCAGCTGGATCTAATGACGAAGAAAAGAAGAAAAAAATCCTTGAACGCTTAGATGTTAAGATGAAAGATATCTTAACTGAAGAACAGTATGAGCGTTATAAAAGCTTGAATCAATAAATAAAAAGCCTCGCAAATTGCGAGGCTTTTTTATGGTTGCTTATATTGAAAAATCTTGGACTGCCTTTATCGTTTCATCTAAATCTTCATAGGATAAAGCATCAGTTATAAACCATGTCTCAAAAGCACTCGGTGCTATATAAATTCCTTTATTTAGCATATGATGAAAAAACGACTTAAACGTTTCATTATTCCCAGTAGCCGCTGAATTAAAATCCACAACAGGTTCAACACTAAAATGCACAGATATCATCGAACCAACTCTATTGATGGAATGGGTAATGCCATTAACATTTAGAGCCTCGGCAATGCCTTTATGCAAGTATTCTGTTTTTTCTTCTAATCGTTTAAATAGTCTAGAATCATCATTGATAGCGGTTAACATTGCAAAACCAGCAGCCATAGCCAATGGATTTCCACTTAAAGTTCCTGCTTGATAGACAGGCCCTAGCGGTGCTAAGTGGCTCATAATCTCTTTTCTTGCAGCAAAAGCACCAACAGGTAGTCCTCCTCCAATCACCTTGCCAAAGCACACGATATCTGCATCTACATTATACAATTCTTGAGCGCCTCCTTTGGCCAATCTAAACCCAGTCATCACCTCATCAAAAATGAGCAGCATATCGTTATCATTGCATAATTGTCTTAATGATCGTAAGAAATCATTCTTAGGTGGTATACATCCCATATTACCTGCTACAGGTTCTATAATTATTGCTGCTATCTCTCCTTTATTAGCTTCTACAATAGCTTTTACAGAATCAATATCATTGTAATTGGTCAATAGCGTATCCTTAGCTGTTCCTTGGGTAACTCCAGGGCTATTAGGTGTTCCAAATGTTACAGCACCACTACCAGCTTCAATTAAGAAGGCATCACTATGCCCATGGTAGCAACCTGCAAACTTTATGATTTTATCTTTTTGGGTATATCCTCTGGCTAACCTCACTGCACTCATACAAGCTTCTGTTCCCGAATTCACAAATCGGATCATATCAATATTAGGCACCATAGATACCGCCAGTTCGGCTATATCTGTCTCAAGTGCAGTAGGCATACCGAATGAGGTTCCCTTTTCAGCCTTTTCAATTACAGCATCTACAACAGGAGGAAAAGCATGACCAAGAAGCATAGGTCCCCAAGAGTTGATGTAATCGATATAACGATTATCATCTTCATCATACACATAAGCACCTTTTGCACGTTTTGCAAAAATGGGAGTACCTCCAACAGCCTTAAAAGCCCTAACCGGTGAATTTACACCTCCGGGAATAACTTCATTTGCAGCCTTGAACAAAGCGCTGCTCCTTTGATATAACATATTACTGATCTGAATTTACGATTAATATCTGTCCAATCTTTAGATCATTGGACGTCAGTTTATTTAAAGATTTTAACTGTTCTACAGAAAGATTATAGCGTTTAGCAAGTGAGTATAATGTATCACCTTTAATTACTGTATGTTCAGTTATAACAGTTTCATTTTCGACCTTAATTGGTTTGAATTTTCCTCCTAACACTTCTCTATCATATTCATAAAGTTTATACCGCTCTATTAGACTAATTAGCTTTTGAGGATATCTTCTATCTGTAGCATAACCGGCAGCCTTTAAACCTTTAGCCCAGCCTTTATAATCGTCTTGTTTTAATTTAAAAAGTTTTGAGTAACGCCCCCTGTTTGTTAAAAACTTAGAATGGTCTTTATAAGACGAAGATGCTTTTTTATACTTTCTGAAACATTCCTGTGAGCGATCATCATCGTGGTAAATCTTCTTCCCTTTCCAACCATGACACTTAATTCCAAAATGATTATTAGCCTGTTTAGCAAGACGCCCTTTACCGGAACCCGATTCTAAAATCCCCTGAGCTAAAGTAATACTCGCCGGTATCTTATACTTACGCATTTCTTCTTTTGCTATATTAGAATAGGTTTCTATATAGATCTCTGTAGCACTCTTCTTGCTCGATGGCTTTGTAACTTTTGCAGGCTCTTTTTCTTCCTCTCCAGTTTTAGGCTCTTCCTTTTTTACAACCACCTCTTCGGTTTTTGTATTTCGCTTGTCCTTTTTGGTTACTATCCCTTTTTTAGGACCACAGCCTGTGATCAGCATCACTAGAAAAAATAATATAACTCTATACTTCATCAACTTCAATTAAGGGTAAGTTTCTTTTTTTTAACTGTCTATTCATCCCATCTATTCCCTGTAATCCTCCAGTATGAATGGCTAATATTTTTGAATGCTCTGGAAAAAAGCCAGACTTTATCATATCTAAAACACCATACATCATTTTTCCGGTATAAACCGGATCTAAAGGAATAGCATTCATTTTCCTAAACTGGTTAATAAACGTTACCAGATCAGTGTTTATTTTTGCATAACCTCCAAAATGGTAATCCGTAATTAGTTGCCAATTTTTATTCTTAACAAAGTTACTAATATCATTCTTTAAAAAATCGCCTTTTAAAGCAGAAAATCCCAAAACCTTCTGATGGTTAGAAGCGCTATTGATAATTCCTGAAACAGTACCCCCGGTGCCCACAGCACAACAAATAAAATCATATACAGTATCCTCTTTTTTCAATATCTCTTCGCACCCTTTTATTGCCAGTGCATTGGTGCCTCCTTCCGGAACAAGGTAAAAGTTACCAAATTGTTTTTTTAAGCTTTCAATAAACACCTCCGAGCCCCTTAACTTATAGGTTGTTCTTGTCAAAAAGTGCAACTGCATACCACATTCTTGAGCAAACCTTAGTGTTGGATTTTCATCAATTTCACCAATCAATTCTTCACCTCTGATCACACCAATTGTATTTAACCCGTTTCGCTTTCCTGCATAAGCTAAAGCAGCAATATGATTAGAATATGCCCCTCCAAAAGTGAGAAGCGTGTTGAAATCATCTTCAATAGCAGCAAGAATATTATACTTAAGCTTTCTGTACTTATTCCCTGAAATATAGGGGTGAATTAAGTCCTCTCTTCTTACATGTAGTACTATGTTAGAATCTAACAGAACATTTTGAGTCTTCACAGATAGGCTATCATTCATAACTTCAAAAATAACTTATAAAACTCCAAAGCGGTCGCTCTTTAATATAATTTGCGTTTCTCTCATTATTATAGGCTTCTTTTTCAAAAGAAATTGATCTGTATGCCAAATGCCAATTTCTATGTTTTATCCACTTCATGCTAAATTCTATAACATACCACAAATAGAAAAATACAATCAGCAATTCAAGTTGTTGTTTTAAATGAATTTTTTCATGATTGATTAAAATTTTATCCTCTAACAATGGTTTACGTTTCAAAAAAATAAATGGATACAAAGTGATGCCACTATAATTCTTCGGAACAATATACTTACAGACGATAACCACAAGCTAATACATACAAATTTCAAACCAAATTACATTATCTTTGTTATATATGAAGAAACATGTCCCAATTGAAGAAGGCGACTACTATTTAACGCCTGAGGGCTACCGTTGTTTTACAGAACAATACCATTTAAAGCGTGGCTATTGCTGCGAAAGTGGTTGCAGGCATTGCCCATATGGTTATAATAAAAAAACAGATTCAGTAAAAAAATAATGCAAATAGAAACGTCAACATTTAAAGCGCAAATTTTAGAGGGTATCCCAAAAACACTACCCGCTAAAAGACCCTATGACTCAAGTGCTAATCATGCTCCAAAACGAAAAGCAATTCTTAACGCAGAAGAAAAAAAATTAGCGTTGAGAAATGCACTACGTTATTTTGACAAGGAGCAGCATAAAGAACTAATAGAGGAATTTAAAGCAGAATTAGAGGAATATGGTCGTATCTACATGTATCGCCTGAGACCACATTATGATATGTATGCCAGGCCTATTGAAGATTACCCTGCTAAATCGATGCAAGCCGCTGCTATTATGCTGATGATTCAAAATAATTTAGATCCTGCTGTGGCACAGCATCCGCATGAGCTGATCACTTACGGAGGAAATGGTGCTGTATTTCAAAATTGGGCGCAATACCGTCTTACGATGAAGTATTTAAGCGAAATGAATGATGAGCAAACACTCGTTATGTATTCTGGCCATCCATTGGGTTTATTCCCTTCACATGAGAATGCACCTCGAGTAGTCGTTACTAACGGAATGATGATCCCTAATTATTCGAAGCCTGATGATTGGGAAAAATTTAATGCACTAGGTGTAACTCAATACGGACAGATGACTGCAGGAAGCTATATGTATATTGGACCTCAAGGTATTGTTCATGGTACGACAATTACAGTGCTCAATGGATTTAGAAAAATAAAAAAGGCTCCAAAAGGCGGATTATTTGTAACATCAGGACTAGGTGGAATGAGTGGTGCTCAACCTAAAGCTGGAAATATTGCAGGCTGCGTAACCGTTTGTGCTGAAGTGAATGAAAAAGCAGTAAACACTAGACATTCTCAAGGGTGGGTAGATGAAGTTGTTTCTGATATTTCTGAGCTGGTAATTCGTGTAAGATCAGCTGTAAACAATCAGGAAACAGTCTCTATTGCATATCATGGAAATGTTGTAGAGGTATGGGAGACATTTGATAAAGAAGATATTTATATTGATCTGGGTAGCGATCAAACATCGCTGCATAATCCATGGGCCGGAGGCTATTATCCTATCGGATTGTCCTTTGAAGAAGCTAACAACATGATGGCTAATGATCCCGAAGCATTTAAGCATAATGTACAGGCATCTTTAAAACGTCACGCTGCTGCAGTAAACAAGCATACCGATAAAGGCACTTATTTCTTTGACTATGGCAACGCCTTTCTCTTAGAATGTTCTAGAGCCGGTGCAGATATAATGGCTGATAATGGCATTGATTTTAAGTATCCAAGTTATGTACAAGATATTATGGGTCCTATGTGTTTTGATTATGGCTTTGGACCGTTTCGATGGGTTTGTGCATCAGGGAAACCAGAAGATTTAGAGGCTACGGACCGTATAGCTTGTGAGGTTTTAGAGCAGATAAAACTGAATTCCCCTGAGGAAATTCGGCAACAGATGGCAGATAATATTCAATGGATCAAAGGTGCACAGGAAAATAAACTGGTAGTAGGTTCACAAGCACGAATTCTATATGCTGATGCCGAAGGTCGTATAAAAATCGCGAAGGCATTTAATGATGCTATTACCAGAGGAGATATTGGCCCTGTGGTTTTAGGAAGAGACCACCATGATGTGTCGGGGACAGATTCTCCCTACAGAGAAACCAGTAATATTTATGATGGTTCTAGGTACACAGCGGACATGGCCATACACAATGTGATTGGTGATAGCTTTAGAGGTGCCACCTGGGTAAGCATCCATAATGGTGGTGGTGTCGGCTGGGGAGAAGTGATAAATGGGGGGTTTGGTATGATTCTTGATGGTACTAAGGCATCGGAAAACCGATTAAAATCTATGCTATTTTGGGATGTCAATAACGGTATTGCTAGGCGAAATTGGGCAAGAAATGATGAAGCAATGTTTGCTATAAAACGTGCCATGGATGTTGAGCCTAACTTAAAAGTTACTATCCCAAATTTAGTTGATGATTATTTATTAGATATGTAACAACTCAAAAAAAAGTGATATGAAAAGAATTATTAAAATTTTACCGCTTATTGTATTGATGGTCGTTGCTTCTTCTTGTAGTTCTGTGAAGGTTGCTTCAGATTATGACAAGGATGCTAATTTCAACAATTACAAAACATTTGCTTTCTTTAAAACAGGTATTGACAAAGCCGAAATTAATGATCTAGATAAACGAAGAATTCTTAGAGCCATTGAAGCTGAGTTATTGGCTAAAGGCTATACAAAATCCGAAAATCCAGATGTACTAGTAAGTATTTTCACAAAGTCTACTGAGCGTGTTAATGTATACAACAACGCTTGGGGCTGGGGCTGGGGTGCTGGCTGGGGCTGGGGCGCCGGTTGGGGTCCAGGCTGGGGCGGCTGGGGCTGGGGCGGAGGTCCTTCAGTATCAACGTCTACTCAAGGTGTTTTATTCATTGATTTAATTGATGCGGGGAAACGCGAATTAGTATGGCAAGGAAAAGGTACCGGGTACCTTGCTAAAAACACAAGTAAAAAAGAAGCCCGTATTAATGAATTTGTAACTAAGATTATGGAGCGTTATCCTCCAGGCTCTGAACAATAATATTGTATAGAAAAACAAAAAAAGCATTGACAGAGGTCAATGCTTTTTTTGTTTTACCTCTATCCTATTAAAAGTCTTATCTTTGCCGACTTCTAAAAGCACCTCGTTATGACTTTAGTACAAAAGACCATAAAAAACTTTACACAGAATCCGAAAAATGATATTCTTTCTGGACTTACTGTAGCTTTAGCATTAGTCCCCGAAGCTGTTGCATTTGCTTTTGTTGCTGGTATAGATCCACTGGTTGGTTTGTATGGTGCTTTTATGATGGGTATTATTACAGCCTTATTTGGTGGACGCCCGGGGATGATCTCAGGAGCCACGGGAGCCATGGCTGTAGTTATGGTAAACCTTATCCGAAAAGGAAATGAGGCAGGCCTTGCACTAGAAACTCCAATTGATAATCTTGGCCTGCAATGGTTGTTCATCACGCTTCTTTTTGTTGGAGGTATTCAAATATTGGCCGGTGTTTTTAAGTTAGGAAAGTTTGTTCGTCTTATTCCACATTCCGTAATGATGGGGTTTGTAAACGGGTTGGCTATTGTTATTTTCTTAGCACAATTAAAAATGTTCCCAAATGCTGTTCCAAAAGATATTTCAATTTTGGGTAATACTTCAGAATGGTTTAGTCATTTGTTTTCTAATATTGAGCTATGGAAAATGCTAGGGTTCATAGGGCTTACTATGATCATCATGTTTGGTCTTCCTAAATTGACTAAAAAGATTCCTGCAGCATTAACCGCTATTATCGTAGTAGCAGCCATTACTATTCTTGGAAACATAGATGTAAGCACTGTAGGATCATTTATTGCTGATGGTGGTGGAAAAGGTTTAAAAGGCGGACTTCCTACATTTCAGGATCAAATTTTTGGGCTATTCAGCACACTTGATGGTCATTTCATAAAAACCATCTTACCCACAGCTTTCATATTAGCTGCAGTGGGGCTGATTGAATCTTTAATGACATTAACCCTAGTCGATGAACTTACCGAAACCAGAGGAAGCGGTAATAGAGAATGTGTGGCTCAAGGTGGTGCTAATATATTGAATGGATTGTTTGGCGGTATGGGTGGTTGTGCTATGATTGGGCAATCGATTATAAATGTAAACTCTGGTGGGCGTGGTCGACTTTCAGGAACTGTTGCCGCAGTAGCGCTGTTATGCTTTGTCTTATTTGGTGCTCCTCTTATAGAACAGATTCCAATTGCGGCACTAGTAGGTGTGATGTTTATGGTAGTTATAGGCACTTTTGCATGGAGTAGCTTCAGGATCTTACACAAGATCCCTATTGCAGATGCTATCGTACTCATTGCCGTATTTGCCATTACTGTATGGCAAGATCTTGCTATCGCTGTTATTGTGGGTGTGATTATGTCGGCTTTAGTATTTGCATGGAAAAATGCAACTATGATTAGAGCACGTAAACGCATCAAAGAAGATGGCACTAAAGTTTATGAGATTTGGGGACCTTTATTCTTTGGTTCGATACAAAACTTTAATTCTAAATTCGATCCTAAAAACGATCCTGATTCTATAGAGATTGACTTCATAGAGTCGCAAGTCAATGACCACTCCGGTATCGAAGCCCTTAGGAACATAGCTAACAAGTACATCTCATTAGGAAAAAAAGTGAAGCTAATTCATCTTAGTCCAGATTGTAAAACATTATTGTTAAAAGCGAATCCTAGATTTAATGAGATCATAGAAACTTCAATTGATGATCCAAGATACTACGTAGTAACTGACAAGTTAGACGCAGAGGTTTAAATTACATCTGAACATTATTATCTTCAGGAAATTGGCCGGGTATTTCGTCTTTAATCTCATCTAGCATTTGACGTAAATCAATTTCTATACCTCTAGATATTGTAGAAATTGGAACGTCATTAGGTGTTCCTTCAAAAGGATTTTCACCTACTCTGGCCATACGTTCCATAATATGAAATGCCCAGGATACTATAGCACAAAACGGAATGGCTAACCATATAAAGTTTTGTGCAATTTTTGGGAAATTCTGTAATAATTCCTCACTTATTTCAGTAAACTCAGGTATAATCCCAAATGGTAATAAGACCACGAATAATCGTGTCAAATAATAAGCTAAACTTGCATACTGTCTGGGATAAGGAAAATTTTTAATGCGTTCTGTTTTTCCTTGGTGCGTGAACAATTCTTCTAAAACATTTTCTAACTCCAAAAAAGCAAATTCCCATATTAATCCTTTCTCTTTTAACGCTCTGATGTGTTTCGATTGTAAATATAAAATTGCCGTTTGCTTATTCCCTTTACTCAATACATAATCCTCCTCTTCTCTAGACAAGTACAGCATTAAATTGTCCTCTAAGGTTGACACTTTCTCTGGAATATGAATCATATTAGACCACTCTCTATTGGTTTGCGCTTTATGCTGAGCTTCCCAAGATTTACGTTGACGCATTGCATAACGTAATGCTGTCATCCAGGCAATGTGTCTATATATTAAAGTACGTTTATGGTTCTTAATCTCTTCCTCAGAAATTGGTTCTTTAGCATGCTCGGCAGTTACCATGTCTTGAACCTTCATACCCCATGTACGAGAGGTATTTACAATGGCGCCCCATATTTTTCTGGCTTCCCAAATACGTCCGTATGCCGAATTATTTTGAAATCCGACCATAAAGGCTACAGCTGTACCAATTAGTGCTACCGGAGTCCAAGGTACATTTAGAAAAGTAAATCCTAAAACTTCATATAATACGGTAATAATACCGGCATAAATAAGATACACTAAAGTCTCCCAGCGTGACCATAGCGCCATATCTTTAACAGAATAGCGTTTTTTTGTTAGCATAAGATTTCTACATTACAATATCATTAACCCACTTATAAGGCTCAGGAATGTTATCATCATTGATTAATTGGCGTATATCGATTTCTATGCCTCTCGACATATCCGTTATTGGCACATCATTAGGCCCTCCCTCAAACGGGTTCTCCGTATTCTCCCCAATAGCTTCCATAGTATGAAATACCCAGGCTAATAAAGCACTAAATGGAATTGAAAACCAGACAAAATGTTTTGCTATAAATTCTTGAATCAAATGCCCTAAACTTGTCCTGGAGACATGTGTTTCTAAATCTTCCAAAATATGATCTCCAATAGCTTCAAAACCTTCCATAATACCAAAAGGCAACAGAATAATGAATATCCAAACAAAAATATAATTCAGTGTAGCAAATTGTCTTGGGTATGGGAAGTTTTTAATGCGTTCACACTTACCTTGTAGCGTATAAAATTCCACCAGCATATTACTCATTTCCATATGCCTAAAGTCTTCGATATAGCCTTCTTGAATAAGTTCTTTTAATCGTTTAGACTGAATCCCTAGCAACTGAGAAGCCTGATTCCCTTTTGCAAACACCTCATCATATTCAGCTTCCGAAATGTAATCTTTAATCACGGTTTCAATGGGAATGGTATCCTCGCATACCAGATATTGGGAAGCTCTAAATTCGCGATTAGAGCGCTTCGTTTTAAGATGCATTTCCCAGGGCTTATCCTTTCGTAATTGATATCTTAATGCGGTTAACCATGCCACATGACGGTGTACAAGCTCTTTGTGAATGCTATGAAGTTCAGCGTCAGATTTTGGAACTTTAGCATGGTCATTCGTAATAAAATCTTTAACCATAATGGTCCAAGAACGTGATGAGTTGACGATACCGCCCCATATTTTTCTAGCTTCCCACAATCTATCATAGGATGCGTTGTTCTTAAAACTCACTATGAAAGCAACCGCAGTACCCAAAACGCCTAAAGGGAGCCACGGTACATGTAACCATTTTAGGCCTACAACATCAAATAAAATAACAGGTATAGTGCCTAATAAAAGAAATAAATAAATGCTTCTACGCGTCCATTTAATAACGCCTTTGATAGGAAATATACGTCTCGTATACATTTAGTGGTGGTTTATTCCCTATAAATATAAGAGAATATTATAACGAATCTATAACGAGTACGCCTTTATTCGTGAAGCTATTCATATTAGGTAAAGCAGTAAGAGATTCTTCCAGACTGATCGTGCGTTCAACTAGCAGTTCCGGTTTTAAAAGACCTTTATTAATCATTTTAAAAATCTCAGCATATTTATAAGCTTGCATTCCATGACTTCCGATAATTTCTAACTCATCAGATAGAACTCTACTCATAGGAATCTTGGGGTTTTGATGCTCTCCGGCCATTAGACCTACTTGGATATGTTTACCGCGTTTTCTGAGGTTAGAAATAGAATTATAACAGGTTTCATTACTTCCCAGAGCATCCATGGACACATGCACTCCTCCTGATGTTAAATCCATCACTTCAGAAATCACATTAGAAGAATTAGTAGCATTAATGGTATGTTTGGCGCCTATTGCTTTTGCTAATTCTAGAGTGGCTTCATCAATATCAACAGCAATTACGTCAGCACCTAATGCATTAGCTATCATAATAGCAGATAAACCAACACCACCGCAACCATGTATAGCAACAGACTGACCTTGAGTAACTTTTCCTTGATGCACAATACCTCTAAATGCTGTAATAAAACGACAACCTAAGGTTGCAGCTGTAACAAAATCGAGAGTATCGGGCAGTTTTACCAAGTTGGTATCCGCATAATCAATAGCTACATATTCTGCAAAGGATCCCCAATGGGTGAATCCGGGTTGAAATTGATTATCACAGACTTGTTGATTCCCGGAATGACATTCACCGCAATCACCACAACCACATACAAAAGGTACAGTCACACGATCGCCTATTTTAAATTGAATCACATGCTTACCCGTTGCAACTATAACACCTGCTAACTCATGTCCGGGCACGTGAGGCAATACAATATCTTTATCATGCCCCATCCAGCCATGCCAATCACTTCGACATAAGCCTGTGGCTTTTACTTCGATGACCACGCCATCATTACTTGGAGATGGTGTACCTACATTCTTAATGGAAAGAGGTCCTTGGAATTTTTCGTAAACAACAGCTCTCATCTGTTTCGTTATTTAATAGCATCTAAGAAAGGTTTCATGTCCAGTAAGTCGATATCGTCACGTTTTCTCAACTCACGCAGAAACCACCCTTTATGTCCTGCTCCGTATATAATCAACATGCGCTTACCTTCGTAACGGTGCTTTTCGAGTGCTTTTTCAATATTCCAATAATGTGCAATATTGATATTATCCCATCCGCCAAGACCTAATTCTACATTGAATAACTTGTTATATACCTGAAGCCTTATATCTTGAATACTATCGTAAGTATTCGTGTGAATAAAATAAGGGTCATTCACTTTACCTGTGGCTCTGTATAATGAATCTGTCAATCTTCCTGCTTCTGTATAGGCTTTCCAATCGTCAACTCTGGAAGAATCCGATCTAATAGCCCTAAGTTTAGCACTACGTTCATCCGCCATTGGTCTTGTCCAACCTGCTGTAGGTATAATTTCAAAATCCATGGTTTTACTTAAAGGAAATACAACATCTGTGTATTCTGGAAAGCGCATCACTCTTGGCTCTGAAATACTATCATCGCGCTTAAATCCATTAATAGCGGCCTCAAAACGATCAGGTGGAATTTCAGATAATATATAATCGGGATCAATTTCCCTGATCAACTTTTCAAGATAGGTTGTGTTGTATACACTATCTCTTAAATGCCCACTATGTATAGCACCTAAAACTAAAACTTCATTCCTTGGCTTTTCTGTAGCCGTATCTTGTGTCTGATTACAACTGAATAGCAAGCCTAGACATAAAATAATTATAGTGGGTCTTAGCATAATGTTAGTAATTTAATAGTTGTTCTATTTTAGCTTTCACCTTCTCTGTTGAAGGGATCATGGTCTGCTCTAAAGTAGAATTTAGAGGAATAGCCGGCATGTTCTCACTACCTATGGTCATTACCGGAGCATCTAAATATTGAAAGCATTCTTCCTGAATTTTACCCGCAAGTGCTCTGGCAAAACTATTATTTGATGGTTCCTCTGTAACGACCAAACACTTCTTAGTCTTCTTAACGGAAGCCATTACTGTGTTCTCATCCAGTGGATATAAGGTTCTTAGGTCTATAATTTCAATTTGCTCTTTCATGCCTAATGCTTCTGAAGCATTCATAGCCCAATGTACACCCATACCGTAAGTAACAATAGTTATTGTTTCTTCTTGATCCTGAGGCCATATCTCTTGTAATACCCATGCCTGACCAAATGGTAATATATAATCTTCAGCAGGTTCTAAAGAAGTAGCTCCTTGAGTTCCCGGCACTTTACTCCAATATAATCCCTTATGCTCAAAAATGACTACCGGATTCGGGTCATAATAAGCCGCTTTCATAAGACCTTTAAGGTCAGCACCATTACTTGGATAGGCGATCTTAATGCCTCTGATATTCGTCACTACACTTTCTACTGAAGATGAATGGTAAGGTCCTCCGCTTCCATAGGCTCCAATAGGTACCCTAAGAATCATGCTCACCGGCCATTTCCCGTTAGTGAGATAACAACTTCGACTTACTTCAGTAAACAACTGATTGAGTCCGGGCCATATATAATCTGCAAACTGAACTTCTACGATAGGTTTTAAGCCAACTGCACTCATCCCTACTGTAGATCCTACAATAAAGGCTTCCTGAATCGGTGTATTAAACACGCGGTCGTCACCAAATTTTTGAGCTAAAGTGGCTGCTTCTCGAAACACACCTCCTAATCGACCTCCAACATCCTGACCGTAGAGTAGACATTCTTTATGTTTTCTCATTAGTTCCTCCACAGCGAAAAGTGCACAGTCTACCATTACTACTTTCTCTCCGCCTTCTGGAGAACGGTCACCTACTTCTTCTGTGATTGACGTCGGTGCAAAGTCATGCGTAAATAAATCTTCCGGTTTCGGATCTTCAGCTTTTAATGCTTCTTCAAAGTCTTTTTGTACAGTATCCTTTGCTTTTACCTCAATCGCATTCACTTCTTTTTCAGTGAATCCATTGTCTAGTAGTTGTTGCTTTAATACCGGATAAGGATCTCTAGATCGCGCTTCCTCCAGGTCATCACGATACCATTCCATTCGCACGCCAGAAGTATGATGATTTAATAAAGGCACTTTTGCATGTACTAAAAATGGTCGTCGTTCTTTACGAATGGTGTCTATAACTTTCTTTACAGCTTCGTAGCTCTCAATGAAATTAGCGCCATCTATAGAAATAGCATCTAATCCATGGAATCCCTGAGCATATTCATAGGCATTTTGAGCTCTGGTTTCTTCTGCATTTGCCGAAATATCCCAGCCATTATCTTGAACCAGATATAGGATTGGCATTTGCTTTAGAGCTGCCATTTGAAAGGCCTCCGCTATTTCTCCTTCAGTAACTGAAGCATCACCTAAAGAACATACAGTGATTGGATTTTTTTGAGATTCTTCGCTATCGCTCTGAATGACATTTGAATTGTTCAATCCTTGCAGTTCTAGATACTGCATACCCATGGCTACACCTGTTGCAGGAATGGCTTGCATTCCGGTAGCTGATGACTGATGTGGCACTTTAGGTTTATCATCATCTTTTATACTTGGGTGCGAATAATAGGTACGCCCGGCCGAAAACGGATCGTCTTTCTTTGCCAATAACTGCAACATAAGATCATATGGTCGCATGCCGAATGCTAATAACATCGCATCATCCCTATAATATGGAAATGCATAATCTTGAGGCAGTAATTGTAATCCTAATGCCGTTTGTATGGTTTCATGTCCACGAGAAGTGGCATGCACATATTTAGATACTTGTTTAAAATTATCTTCATAGAGTTCTGCCATAGCTTTGGCAGTACATAAATTAGAAAACCCTTTTTCTAAAATCGATTTATCCATTATACTAATTGGTTTTCGATCTTTATCATCCAATTAAACTTATCTTCTATCTTTCCTGTTTTGATGGCATTTAATGTATTATTTACCATCAGTCCAACCGGACTTTCATCAGACACATGTATGCTGTCATCACCGACACCAATGCTTTGGATATAAGCAATGCCTACTGCTGTGCCTGTACCGAAAGCTTCTTCTAGTGTTCCATTTGCTGAAGCCTCTTTGATCTCATCAATAGTGATCAATCGTTCTTCAACTTCATAGCCTTTATCTCTTAAAATATCGATCACACTCATACGTGTTACACCATCCAAAACAGAGCCATCTAGCGTGGGAGTAATAAATTTCCCATCTACTTTGAAGAAGATGTTCATAGTCCCTACCTCTTGAATGTACTTTCGCTCTGCAGCATCTAACCATAACACCTGATCATACCCTTTGGCTTTTGCTAATTCCGTAGGTCGAATAGCTGCTGCATAGTTTCCTGCGGCCTTTGCTTCACCGGTACCTCCATGTGCTGCTCTGATGTATTTTGTTTCAGCATATAGCTTAATACGTTTCGTAAAGAACGGTCCAGCAGGAGACGCCATAATAATGAACTTATAGTGGGTTGCTGCTCGCATTCCAATAAAAGGTTCATCAGCATACATAAATGGTCTTAGGTATAAAGCACTACCGTCTTGTGGTGGAATCCAGTTATGTTCCAGTGCTACAAGCTGCTTCAAGCCTTCTACAAAAAGATCTTCAGGAAAAGCCGGCATCCCCATACGATCTGCACTAAAATTTAAGCGTGCCGCATTTTTATCTGCTCTAAATAGCATTGGATTCCCATCTTGATCAACTGTTGCTTTCATGCCTTCAAAAATGGCCTGACCATAATGTAAAGCCATTGCTGCCGGATGCGTCGGGATTAACTCTAAAGGTTCTATTCTTGGATTGGCCCATTGCCCATTTTCATAATCACAAATAAACATGTGATCCGTAAAAGTGGTTCCTAATGGAATATTATTGAAATCCAATTTTGAAACTTTCGATGTTTCAATTTTAGTAGTGCTAATGTTATAAATCATAATCTTTTCTTTTATCTATTATTCATTTTTGTCTTGACACAAAAACGAATCAAAAAAGTCAATTCGAAATGAGGAATTTTTCAATCTCCATTGTAAGATTGAAAACCTAAAATAAAATCTAAATTTTGTCCAGGGCTTCCAAAATTTTCAACGATTTGATTTTTATATTCTGCATTTCAAAGTTTTTCAATGCTTCGCATTGATTCAATCTAAAAGCGAAGCGGTCTAAATTCTATTGTCTAATATTCTCTATTAATGTCAAATTGTTCTAAATAATCGGCTACGCGGCGTAAAAAACTACCTCCTAAATAGCCATCAACGACTCTATGGTCGAAGGATAGTGATAAATACATCATGCTACGAATAGCAATTTCATCACCTTGCTCTGTTTCGATAACTTCAGCACGTTTTTTAATGATTCCTAATGCTAAAATGGCTACTTCTGGCTGGTTGATAATAGGTGTTCCCATTAAGCTCCCAAACGTTCCAACATTGGAAATGGTAAACGTACTTCCTTTAATATCGTCACCGCTTAATTTATTATCTCGAGCTTTGGAAGCAAGAGCATTTACTTCACTTGCTAGTTGCTTTAAGTTTTTTGTGTCAGCTTCTCTAACTACAGGCACAATAAGATTACCACTTGGAAGTGCTGTGGCCATTCCTATATTGATCGCCTCTTTCACTATAATGTTATTCCCATCCACCGATACATTGATCATTGGAAAGTCTTTAACGGCCTTAGCTACAGCTTCTACAAAAAGTGGTGTGAAGGTCAACTTCTCCCCATATTTTTCTTGAAATTTTAGTTTATTAGCATTTCGCCAATTCACCATATCCGTCAAGTCAGCTTCTACATAAGCCGTAACATGCGGTGATGTGTGTTTAGAGTACACCATATGATCTGCGATCATTTGACGCATACGATCCATTTCTACAATCTTACCTTCTCCTTTATCTAAATTCAGTTGAGGGATACGGTATGCTGTTGGATCCTGAACCACCGTCTGAGCAAATTTATAAGGACGCCCTTCATCAATATAATTGAAGACATCGCTTTTTCTTAATCGACCATCATTGCCTGTAGCAGGAATTCTTGACAGTTCCTCAAAACTAATATGATGCTCTTTCGCAATAGCAATAATTAAAGGAGAAAAGAAGGTATTCCCATTTGAGGCATTCACAACAGTAGTTGCTGTATTTGGCACCAACTTAGGAGCTTTTGCTTTAGTAGCTTTCTTTTTTGGCTGTTCGGTCTTGGTAACAGGTTGTTCAGCTTTCGGCTTTTGCTCTCCTGATGCTTCTAGAACAGCAATAACTTCTCCAACAGGAACCACATCTTTAGCTTGAAATAAGGTTTTAACCAAAACTCCGGATACCGGTGCCGGGACTTCATTATCTACTTTGTCTGTAGCCACTTCTAAAAGGATATCCCCTTCATCAAAAGCATCACCTTCACTGATCAACCAATTAATGATTGTTCCTTCAGTAATACTTTCACCCATTTTGGGCATTTTTAATTCGATCTCCATTATTTTTTCATAAAATCTCTAAGTGTATCATATACACCTTCTTGTACTTTCATATTTTCAGGAACCTCTCTCAAAGGTTCAACTTCTTTTAATGTCTCATGACATTCTTTAGGTAACTTTTGGTATAATTGTGTCCCTTTGGTTTTCCAGGCAATCATTTCGTCTGAAACTTCTTTGACAACTTTTGCCGGGTTACCCACCACCAGACTTCGATTTGGAATCACAGTTTCTGCCTTTACAAAAGCCATGGCTCCAACAATGCTTTCATCACCAATAACTGCATCGTCCATAATTACCGTATTCATTCCAACTAATACATTACGTCCTATGTTAGCGCCATGAATAATAGCTCCGTGTCCGATATGAGCACTTTCTTTAAGTGTAATGGACTTGCCTGGAAACATATGCACTGTACAGTTTTCTTGGACATTAACACCATCCTCAAGAATGATCTGTCCCCAGTCACCACGAATTGCAGCTCCCGGACCGATATAACAGTCTTTACCGATAATGACGTTACCAGTCACTGCAGCCAGTGGATGCACAAAGCTACTTTCGTGTACTACGGGTATATATCCTTTAAATTCGTATATCATTTATTTTCTTTTTTGTTCATTTTACCTTGATGCAAAACGAACCAAAATATCAATTTGAAGCGAAGCAATCTATATTCTATTATCTATTTAAATCTTTTCAAGGTTTCTTTTGTAAAATCACTTAAGACTAATCGCCCACTTATTTGAGCACGTTCAGCTAATAGTGTATCCCAGTCTTCTGTCCCTTTCCAGAACATTTGCTTCATTTCTTTCATAGCCTCAGTATTGTAGTTGCAAAGGTTTTCTGCAAAGGTTTTTACAGCCTCATCTAATTCTTCGGTAGACTCATAAACCTGAGTAAACAATCCTTTTTGTTTGGCCCATTCTGCCGGATAAAAACTATTGGCATCAATAGCGATCTGAGACATTCCGCTCAATCCTAATTTACGCTCCACTGCAGGTCCAACAACAAAAGGTCCTATACCTACATTTAACTCACTTAACTTAATAGCGGCAAATTTTGTAGCCATACAGTAATCTGTTGCTGAGGCTAATCCAACACCACCACCAACAGTCTTTCCTTGTACGCGTCCTATAATAAACTTAGGACATTTACGCATGGCATTTATAACATTAGCAAAACCCGAGAAGAATACACGTCCGGTTTCAGCATCATTAATATTAATCAGTTCCTTAAAGCTGGCTCCGGCACAGAAGGTTCTGTCACCTCCACTTTTTAAAACGATGACTTTGATCTCATCATTTTGTCCAGCATCTGTAATGGTTTGTGCTAGTTCTGCCAACACATCTCCCGGAAGTGAATTATGGGCAGGATGAAAAAATTCGATGTAGCCTACGCCGTTATCTATAGCTTGTTTTACGTATGGTTGTGTCATATTATATTAATCCAAATTGTTCAAAATGGTGATTTAAATGTTTGCGTTCTAACAGATACCATTCATACCTGTTTAATTCTCCAAAAACTACATTCTTATTTGTTGCCTCTGGGTTCTCATTAAAATAGTCAAGGTAAGCTCCGCGAGTTTCATTAAACTTAGCAATAGCTTCTTCAAGGCTTTCGTATTTTAATTCTTCAATCTTAGATTTTTCAGCTAAAGGGAACATATGCTCTTGAGGCATTTTCTTGTAGTTGTAGAGTGAGTTTTTTACTTTTTCGAGTATTTTTTCAGGCGTTGCTATTTCAAAATCCTGAATTTCTCCGAAAGCAATTTTATAGGTATACTCCAAGTGCTCTACCATATGCTGAGCTGACATATTACCCCACTTTGCTTTTGTATCCGCTTTAAGGTTATTCAAACACTCCTGAATTTTAGCTTCTGTCATCTCAACAAAAGTGGTTTGTTTCTTCTGCACCATAGTAAGTATGGTTGCGATTGCCACCAATTCATCTTCAGCATCAAAAACTTCAACAAACCATTTCACGATACCGCTTGGGTGCTCTGCTCCATTGACATCACGATCTACCTTTTGCTTACAGGTTAGGCGTACATAAATGGTGTCATTATGATACAATGGTCTTAGGAAACGGCAATCTTCAAGTCCATAATTTGCAGAAACTGGTCCTTTATTCGGATATACAAACAGCCCTGCTGCGGCTGATATAATAAAATAGCCGTGAGCCGTACGTTTCTCAAAAATACTACCATCTAACGATGTGATATCGGTGTGGGCATAAAAATGATCCCAGGTAAGATTGGCAAAATTGATGATATCGGTATCTGTAAGTGTTCGTTTATGTGTCTTTAGTGACATGCCCGGTTGAATGTCTTCCCAATGGTACTTGAAAGGGTGCATTTCTGCTTCCTTATATTTTGCATTGGCCTGATAGATTCCGGTAATCTCTGTCAACGTGGTAGGCGTGCCCTGAATGGCTGTACGTTGTAAATAGTGTTTTACACCTCGCATGCCTCCCATTTCTTCACCACCGCCAGCTCTTCCCGGACCTCCATGAACTAAGTTTGGTAGTGGTGAACCATGCCCGGTACTTTCTTTAGCATTCTCTCTGTTCAATACTAAGATACGTCCGTGATGGCTTGCTGCATTGACTACATAATCTTTAGCGACATTATCATCAAATGTGGTGATCGATGATACTAATGAGCCTTTACCCATTTGAGCTAAAGTGATTGCCTCATCTAAGTTTTTGTAAGGCATGATAGTACTTACAGGGCCGAAAGCTTCGCGCTCATGAACAACTGTATTGTCAAACGGATGGTCTTCACGCAATAAAATAGGGCTTATGAACGCTCCTTTTTTAGCATCTGCTCCAATGGTTTCTATCTTGTCAAGATCGCCATAAACGATCTGTGCTTCTTCAGCAATCTCTCTAACACTGTTCTTTACTTCTTCAACCTGTTCTCTACTCACCAGTGATCCCATTCTAACTTCCTTAAGTCTTGGATCTCCAATAGTTACTTTATCTAAGGCTTTGCCTAGAGCAATTTGCACATCCTCTACTAAGTTTTCTGGAACTATAATGCGACGTATTGCAGTACACTTTTGACCGCACTTAACTGTCATTTCTTTACGTACTTCTTTAATAAAGATATCGAACTCTGGCGTTCCGGGAACGGCATCTTCCCCTAAAATGGATGCATTTAAGGAATCGGCTTCCATAGTGAATGGCACTGCTTCCTGAATTAACCTAGGATGTGCTTTTAGTAACCTTCCAGTAGATGCAGACCCCGTAAATGTGACAACATCTTGAGATTCTACGGTATCTAATATGGTTTTTACAGTTCCGTTGATGATCTGTAAAGCGCCTTCAGGTAATATCCCTGAATTAATTATTTCTCTGGCTACGGCTTCTGCTAAGTATGAAGATGATGGTGCCGGAAGTACTACTGCCGGAACTCCTGCCATCCAATTGACGGCACACTTCTCTAACATCCCCCAAACCGGGAAATTAAATGCATTAATATGAACGGCTACTCCTTTTTTAGGCACCATAATATGATGCGCCATAAATCGTCCGCCTCTTGACAGGTCGATAGGGTCACCTTCTACATGATACGGTTGATTTGGAAATAGTTTTCTCAGTGAGGCATTAGCAAATAAGTTCCCGAATCCTCCTTCAATATCTATCCAGCTATCTATACGAGTAGCTCCGGTACGGTAACTTACTTCATAAAAACTTTCCTTTCTTTTATTGAGATACAAGGCCAGCTTCTTAAGCATGTTCCCTCGTTCTTGAAATGTCATTTTTCGTAATACTTCACCGCCTTTAGTACGACCGTATTGTAATATTTCAGGAACGTCTAAGCCTTCAACAGCTGAATTAGCGATCAACTCGCCTGTGACTGCATCAAAGACAGGAATGCCTTCGTCCTTACCCTCAGTCCATTGCCCTTGTACGTAATGTTGTATTTTTTTCATTGATAAATCGTTTTATCATCCCATTGAAATGGGAAACTTAAATTCTTATATCTGTCATCTGCAATTGCAGATGATTATGCCATAATTCTTATAATTCTCCCATTAATCTTTCCTTCGACACACTTCACATATCCATCTACAATCTTATGCATAGGAACCGGTGTATTCCCCGGGAAGTAATCCTTATATTTTTCATAAGAATCTTCCACTAGATCGGAGCATACTGTATTAATCCTTATCCCATTTTCTAATTCTAATGCTACTGCTTTTACAAAACTATGTATGGCTCCATTAACCATAGCGGCACTTGTGGTCATATCTACTGGGTCATCGGCTAAGATTCCTGTAGATAGCGTAATAGAACCGTAAGGGTTAAGGTACTTTCTACCTAATCTTACTGTGTTGACTTGCCCCATGAGCTTGCTTTTGATCCCTATATAAAAATCTTCTTCTGTTAGGTGATCAAACTTGTCCCATTTTGCATCCCCTGCTGTACATACAATAGCATCGACATTACCTACAGCAGCAAACATCTTATCAATAGAGTCCGCATTAGAAAAATCGACTTGAACATCTCCTGAACTTCTTCCCGCTACAATAACTTCATGTTTTTGAGATAGACGTTCATTAACTTTTCTACCTATGGTTCCGTTTCCTCCTATGATTAATATCTTCATGTTACATGCGTTCTATAATGGCTGCATAACCTTGTCCTACACCTACACACATGGTTATTAATGCATATTTTTTTTGTTGCTCGTGCAGTTCTAAAGCTGCAGAGTACGCAATACGAGCTCCGGTAACTCCTAAAGGATGTCCAATAGCTATAGAACCTCCATTTGGATTGAGTCTCGGATCATCATCTTTTAATCCCCAAGCTCTGGTGCATGCCAATGCTTGAGCTGCAAATGCTTCATTGAGCTCAATAATATCTATATCATCCATTGTTAATCCGGCTTTTTCCAGAGCTTTATTAGAAGCCTGTACCGGACCAATTCCCATAATTCTAGGTTCAACACCTACCACTGCAGAGCTTACAATTCTCGCTAATGGTTTTAGGTTATATTGCCTAACAGCATCTTCAGAGGCTATGATCGTAGCTGCTGCGCCGTCATTTAATCCTGAAGAATTTCCAGCAGTTACACTTCCGCCTTCTTTCTTAAATGCTGGTCGTAATTTCCCTAAGATTTCCTTAGTTGTATTTGGTTTTACAAATTCATCCTTAGAGAAAATAATCGGGTCTTTTTTTCGCTGTGGAATCTCTACCGAAACGATTTCTTTATCTAATCGCCCATTTTCTTGTGCTTTAGTAGCTTTCATTTGACTCCAGTAGGCAAATGCATCTTGGTCTTCACGAGAGATATTATATTTCTCAACCAGATTTTCTGCAGTATTTCCCATGCCATCAGTTCCGTACATCTCGTGCATTTTCGGGTTAATGAAACGCCATCCGAAGCTTGAATCATACATTTTAGAATCGTTACCAAAAGCACTGGATGGTTTTGCAATCACGTAAGGTCCACGTGTCATATTTTCGACGCCTCCGGAAATGAATAGGTCTCCATCTCCTGATTTTATCGCACGGTTTGCATGAATAATTGCTGATAGTCCCGAGCTACATAATCGATTAACGGTCTCACCGGGAACTGTAAAAGGCAAGCCTGCCAATAAAGAGCACATCCTTGCAACATTACGGTTATCTTCCCCTGCCTGATTGGCACAGCCCATAATGACATCATCATAAGCCTCTTTAGGAATATCCGAATTGCGTTCAACTAATGCTTTAATTACCAGGGCTCCTAAATCATCTGTACGAACAGCAGATAAAGTCCCTTTATAATTTCCAATTGGTGTACGCACACCATCTATAATATATGCTTCTTTCATGTTTCTTATTATCTAATCTTATTCCCAATCTTTTTGGGTTCTGTATACAACACCTTTAAATAAGGCAACGAGTTCATCATCACGCTTTACCTCAACAATGTTGAATCCCAGTTTATTATTTACTTTTTCTATGACGCATTCTGCAACTAAATAATCCCCTTCCTCTAAGGCTTCTATATGATTGATAGAGGTTTCAATAGAGACGGCATATTTACCATGTGTATTAGCTGTAAATCCAAACGCTGTATCCGCTAAAGAATAACTAATACCGCCATGGGCATAATTCATACTATTCAACATTTCCTTACGCACAGTCATAGCCACTTTGCAACGTCCTACCTCACATTCTAATATCTCAATGCCCAGCCATTGACTGAAGGCATCTAAGCTTAGCATTTTGTATGGTATTTTATCTCCTTCTATAGGCATTGTTTCTTTTTTAATCCTAATTCATTTTTGTCTTGACACAAAAACGAATCAAAAAAGTCAACTTGAAATGAGGAATTTTTCAATCTTCTTTTTCAGATTGAAAATCAAAAATAAAATCTAAATTTTGTCCAAGGCTTCCAAAATTCTTGACGATTTGATTTTTATATTCTGCATTTCAACATTTCAATGCTTCGCATTGATTTTATAAATTAAAGAACTTCATGTTCTCTTGGTTCATTTTTCTTAGTAGTGGACTGCATCGATAGCGATCTTCATGATATTCATCATACAAGGCATCTAACTTATCCACACACCAACTGATTCCTTTTTCATCGGCCCATGCTAATAATCCTTTAGGGTAATTCACCCCCTTGGTCATTGCATTATCTATATCTTCAGCAGATGCTATATTTAAAAACAGGGCATCCGCAGCTTCATTGATTAACATCACTAAGACTCTATCAAAAATGTCTTGGGCTAAGCCTTTATCTTCTTTTGGAGATGACTTTTCTGCACCTTCTGAATAATCATAATAGCCTTTTCCTGATTTTCTCCCTAAATAGCCTGCTTCTGAAAAACGCTTTTGAGTGAATGATGGTTTATATCGTGGATCGTAATAGAATGCCTCAAAAACAGTTTCTGTTACTGTATAATTTACATCATTACCGATAAAATCCATAAGTTCAAAAGGACCCATTCTAAATCCACCCAAAGTTTTTAAACTCCAATCTATAGTCGCAAAATCGGCGATACCTTCCTCATAAATTCGTAAAGATTCCCCATAGAATGGTCTTGCTACACGATTCACAATAAAGCCCGGCGTATCTTTAGCCACTGCCACTACTTTTTTCCATTCAGAAATAGTAGTCACTGCTTTATTTAAAACGGCTTCAGATGTTTGTATCGCTGGAATGACTTCAACTAACTTCATTAAAGGTGCAGGATTGAAAAAATGAATTCCAATACAACGTTCAGGTTTTTGAAGCGCTGATGCTATAGACGCTATGGATAAGGATGATGTATTTGATGCTATGATGCAATTTTCGGACACATAACCTTCTAATTCTGAAAAGACCTTCTGTTTGATATCTAAATTTTCTATAATAGCCTCAATAGTAAGGTCAGAATCGCCTAAGCTTTTTAAATCTTGAACATATTCTATATTAGCTTGAATACGCTGCTTTTCATCAGTATCAATACGCCCTTTTTCAATAAGTCTTGATAGTATTTTTTCCAGACTCGCTTGTGCTTTATCTAAAGCCCCTTGATTAGTATCGTATAGTTTAACCTGGCATCCGGCGGTAGCAGCCACTTGTGCTATACCACTTCCCATTGTTCCAGATCCTATTATTCCTACGTTCATATCTATTTCCTGCAAAGGCAGGAATCTTTTTAATTAAACTTATTTCATTATTCATTTTTGTCTTGACACAAAAACGAATCAAAAAAGTCAACTTGAAATGAGGAATTTTTCAATCTTCTTTTTCAGATTGAAAATCAAAAAATAAAATCTAAATTTTGTCCAAGGCTTCCAAAATTCTTGACGATTTGATTTTTATATTCTGCATTTCAATATTTCAATGCCTTGCATTGATTTTATTTATTACTTTATATTCTAAAATGGTAGATCTTTTAGATCCACGTTTCCTCCCGACAAAATGATGCCGATATTTTTATTTTTATAATCGTTTTTCTCCTTCAACAACGCTGCAAAAGGAACTGCGCAAGAAGGTTCTATAATGATCTTCATGCGTTCCCAAATCAATCGCATTGCATTTACAATTTCACCTTCTTCAACCCTTATAATCTTTTCCACATATTTTTTTATAATTGGGAAATTTCGATCGCCTAAATGGGTTCTTAAACCATCTGCTACTGTTGTGAACTTGGTATTTGTTTCTATTTTTCCAGATATAAGAGACCTGTAGGCATCATCTGCTTCCATAGGTTCTCCGCCAATAACTTTGCAATGGTTTGAAAAATAATTAGCTGCTAAAGCACTCCCCGCTATTAGACCACCTCCACCTACAGGTGTAAATAAATAGTCTAAGTCCGGATAGTCTTCAAAAAGTTCGATAGCTGCTGTACCTTGTCCATAAATCACTTCATCTTGATTTGAAGGATGTAGAAATGTAGCCCCTTTTTCTTCACTTATTCGTGCAGCAGTAGATTCTCTGGCTTCCGGTGTTGATTCACATTCTATAATTTCCCCTTCATAGGTCTTTACAGCATTCTTCTTGACTTGTGGAGCGTTCTCAGGCATAACAATGTAAGCTTTAACGCCTAGCTTTTTCGCTGCTAACGACACAGCTTGTGCAAAGTTTCCTGAAGAGTGCGTTACAACACCTCTTTGACGTTGTTCTTCACTTAAGCTTAAGATGGCATTAGATGCACCTCTCATTTTAAAGGCGCCCATTTTCTGGAAGTTTTCACACTTAAAAAACACGTTTGCTCCGACCATTTTATTTAGCAACTCTGATGTTAACACAGGAGTTCTATGTATAAAAGGTGCGATACGTTCTTTGACTTCTATGAGCGTTTGTTGGTCCACTAACGTCCTTTAAAATTTGGTTTACGTTTTTCTATAAATGCCGCAACACCTTCAGCATAATCCTCACTTTGAGCGGCTTCAATTTGATATTCAGATTCCATAGCTAATTGCTGTTCTAGTGTATTGGTCATGGAGGCATTCAGTAACGTCTTTGTCATCCCTAATGCTTTGGTAGGCATTAGACTTAATTTCGTTGCTATCTTTTCCACGGTGCTTTGAAAGTCTTCTTCTTCAACACTCTTGTATATCATTCCCATTTTCTCAGCTTCACTAGCCGAAACCTTGTCACCTAACATCGCCAATGCTGATGCTTTCTGATAGCCTACTAAACGTGGTAAAATATAAGTTCCGGCACTATCCGGTATTAGCCCGATTAGACTGAAGGCTTGAATAAAGCTCACTGAATTTTTAGCAATTACAATATCACAAGCTAAAGCGATATTAGCACCTGCACCTGCTGCTACACCATTGACAGCAGCAATAATAGGCTTCTTAATCTCACGAATTTTCGTAATGATGGGGTTATAGTGTTCTTCAAGGATTTTCTTAAACCCGGGATTGAGTTCAGGAGTTGTAACTTCTTTAAGGTCTTGGCCTGCACAGAATGCTTTCCCATTTCCGGTAATTACCAGTGCTCTTACAGCATCGTCTGAAGCACAATCATCCATAATACTTTGAAGTTTCAATGCCATTTCTCTATTGAAACTATTGAAAACTTCAGGTCGGTTTAAAGCGATATACGCCACATGACCTTCAATATTTAATTCTATTGAATTATTGCTCATACCTATTCTTTTTATATTACTTCAAACACTTGAAGTAATCGAAGGGTTCTTGACAGTCCTGACATTTAAACAATGCTTTACATGCTGTAGAACCAAATTGACTCACTAATAGCGTATTAGTAGAGCCACAATTTGTACATTTTACTATTCTTTTATTGCCTAGAAGTGCTTCCTTATCTGCTTCAGCTTCTAGAGGCGGGGCAATGCCATAATCTTCTAATGCCTTTCGACCTTTTTCTGTAATCCAATCTGAAGTCCACGCTGGTGATAATACCAATTCTACCTCGGCTTTATAGCCTTCATTTTCTAATGCCTTTTTTATATCATCTCCTATAACATCCATAGCAGGGCATCCGCTATAGGTTGGTGTAATTTTGACTAAGACATCTCCTGCATCATCTATAATAGCTGAGCGTACTACTCCCATTTCCAATATGGAAAGTACCGGAATCTCGGGGTCGGATACTTTATCTAAAATGGGAAACAAACTACTATCTATATATACACCATCGATTACAGTCATTTTACCATGTCATGTTAGGGTATGTACGTTGCATGTATTGCATATCACTAAGTATATACCCCATATGTTCTGTATGTACGCCTTCTTTACCACCTTTCTGAAACCATTTGGATTCTGGCACTTCTAAAGTGGCTTCTTTTAGTATGTCTTCAACTTCATTATAATAAGCGTCTTTTAATTTAGACACATCTACACCAATACCTTGTTCTGCCATCTTTTTATCAGATCCGGTCATATGGAATAATTCATCTGTATATCGCCATAGATCATTAAGTGCATTCTGAATTTTTTCTCTACTGACATCTGTTCCATCTCCCAATCGTCTCACCCAATCTGAAGAAAAACGTTTGTGATAACTCACCTCTTTAATGGCTTTATTAGTAATAGCAGATAAGTTGACATCCTTACTATTTTTTAATTCTTCTAACAGCGCCAAATGATACACGTCAAACAAAAATTGCTTCATTATGGTGTATGCAAAATCGGTATTTGGCTGTTCTACTAGGAGTACATTAACATACTCTCTTTCTGACCTTAAAAAGGCTATGGTATCTTCTGTGGCATCACCGCCTTTTAGTTTTGCAGCATATTGGAAATAGCTACGGGTCTGCCCTAAGAGATCTAAAGACATATTTGTACAAGCTATATCTGTTTCCAAACTAGGACCATGCCCACAAAGCTCTCCTAAGCGCTGACCTAAGATCAACGTATTATCTGCTATTCCTAGGATATATTTATATAAATCTTCGTTCATTACATGTGCTTTATTTCATCCGGTAGATCATAAAATGTAGGATGACGGTATACTTTATCTTGAGCCGGTTCAAATAGCTCTCCGTTATTCTCTGGATTAGAGGCTGTGATATGCTTTGATTCTACAACCCATATACTAACACCTTCATTTCTTCTTGTATATACATCTCTAGCATTCTCTAATGCCATTTCCGCATCAGCAGCATGTAGGCTACCAAAATGGCGATGTTCTAAACCATTTTTACTCCTTACAAATACTTCCCACAGTGGCCAATTCTTTTTCATATTATACTGCTTGTTTTGTTTTACGTTCGTTTTGCTTTTCTGCATAAGCCATAGCTGCATCTCTCACCCATTCTCCACGTTCCCAAGCACCTACTCTTGCACTCATTCGTTCTTTATTACATGGGCCATGACCTTTTACAACCTGCCAGAATTCTTCCCAATCTATGTCACCGAAGTCATAGCTTCCTCGTTCTTCATTCCACTTAAGGTCCGGATCAGGCACTGTTAATCCTATTAGATCTGCCTGCGGTACGGTTTGATCAATAAATTGTTGGCGTAACTCATCATTGGTTTTACGCTTTAATTTCCATTTCATGGATTGTTCGGTATGTACAGATTCAGCATCCGTAGGGCCAAACATCATTATGGAAGGCCACCACCATCGATTTAATGCATCTTGCGCCATTGCTTTTTGCTCTGGTGTTCCATTTGCTAACGTTACCATAATCTCGTAACCCTGACGTTGATGGAAGCTTTCTTCTTTACATACACGGATCATGGCTCTTGCATATGGTCCATAAGAAGTATTACATAGCGGCACTTGATTAATAATCGCAGCACCGTCCACTAACCAACCGATGGCACCCATATCTGCCCATGTTATTGTTGGATAATTAAAAATACTCGAATACTTAGCTTTCCCTGAGTGAAGTTGATCATATAACTCATCTCTAGAAATACCTAAGGTTTCGCATGCGCTGTAGAGGTATAATCCATGACCGGCTTCATCCTGAACCTTAGCTAATAATGCCACTTTACGTCTTAAGGACGGTGCTCTGGTTATCCAATTCCCTTCTGGCAACATTCCAATGATTTCAGAATGTGCGTGTTGGGATATTTGTCTAATATGAGTTTTTCGGTATTTCTCGGGCATCCAATCTTTTGGCTCGATCTTTTCGTCACGTGCAATACGCGCTTCGAACTCTTTTTCTAGATTTTTAATTTGCTCTTCACTCATGGTTACTGATTTTAAATCTATTTTACTTTTCTAGGACTTTACACATCAAAATCCACGACTATTTTTTCTGTAGTTGGTACGGCTTGACAGCTTAAAACGATATTCTTATCTAATTCATCTTCTTCTAAGGCATAATTAATTTTCATTTCCACCTGTCCTTCAACAACTCTACATTTACAAGTACTACATACGCCTCCTTTACAAGCATATGGTAAATCTGCACCTGCAGCTAAAGCGCCGTCTAATACATTGTCATATTCTTTCTCCATAATAAAATGGAATTCTTTACCTCCGTCAATTATGGTAACATCTGTCCCTTCTAGCTGTTGTTCTAGTAATTCAGCAACTCTTGCATTAGCTTCTTCTGCATTTCCTGAAAAGAATAATTCGTAATGTATTTTATCTTTATCTAAGCCAGCTGCTTGCAATTCATCTCTGATCAAAAAGATCATTTCTTGTGGACCACAGATAAAGCAATGTGCTGTATCTTCAATATCTATAAATGTCTTGGTAAGAATCTGAAGCTTTTCGGAATCGAAACGACCATTTAAAAATGGAATGTCTCGTTTTTCTTTAGTTAGGAAATGAAACACCTGAAAACGTCCAAAATAGACATTTTTTAAGTTTTCAATTTCTTCTTTAAAGATAATGGATTTGGTAGTGCGATTCAAGTAGAATAACTTGAATGTTGCATTTGGTTCTGATTCTAAATGCGTCTTTATTATTGACAACATTGGTGTAATACCACTACCTGCAGCAAAAGCTATATAATTCTTCGGTGTTTTGGGGTCTACATTTACATAGAAATTTCCAGATGGCTCCATTAACTCAATCGTATCACCTGCCTTTAATTCTGTATTAGCATAGGTAGAGAAAATACCGCCGGGAATTTGCTTTATAGCTACTTTCCATTGTTTTTCTAATGGACTTGTACACAAAGAATAGGATCTTCTAACATCTTCGCCATTTATAATTTTTCTTAATGTGAGATGTTGTCCCTGAATAAAAGCAAAGCTACTGCTAAGACTTTCAGGAATATCAAAAGTTACGACTACTGTATCTTTTGTTTCCTTGTGTATGTCTTTGATTTTTACTTCGTGAAAATCTGTCATTATGATTAATTATACCAAACTAACACTTGTTAGTTTGATTGACAAATTTACAAAATATTTGGCAATTATTTGTTAATTCCGTTAACAAGAACCCTACTTAAACTCATCGTTAAGCTTTCCGGGTCTAAATCTTCTTTTTTAGGAATCCACAGGTATAATGAACGGAGCGTAGATAGTACTGAGAACAGCATCGTATCTGGATGCTCTTCAATAATTTCCCCAGAAGCAATACCTTCTTTTAATATATCTCTAAAGTCATCTTCATAGTTATGGCGCAATTCTAAATAATAATCGAGGTGTTCTTCCAAATGCATCCAATCATTATTCAATGATGCCATCCCATAGGTATTTCTGCTTGTGATATTAATGTGGAGCGCTACGATTTGCTTTATCTTATGTATACTGTTAGCATCTGACACCTTTATGTCTTGCATGCCTTTTGTAAACGCTTCAGCCAGGGAAATAATGATATCCTTGAGTATCGCTTGCTTAGAATTAATATGATTGTAAAGACTTGCTGCTTTTATCCCCATTTCTGCTGCTAAATCGCGCATTGTGACGGCACTATATCCTTTCTCTTTAAAAAGTTTAGCCGCAGTTTGTATAATTTCTTGTTTTCGTGTTTCTGGCTTCATCAAGTCACCAAAATACACTAAATATTTTAATTGTCATAAGTACACCTATAAGGCCTACTTTATTGCTGAAACTCATCTTTATGTATAAGATATGATGTAACTTTAGTCACTTACTTATCACTTAAGTTTAATTACTTTTAATAAAAAAATTGCTATGGGTTTATTTAGTTTTCTTTTTGATAAAAAAACAGATAAGATTGACGACTATGTTTCTAGAGGTGCTATTATGCTAGATGTTAGAACTGATAAAGAATATCAGGGTGGTCATATTAAGGATGCAACACATATTCCGATACAAGATTTGAAGTCTAGAATTTCAGAAGTGCAAGCTTTAAACAAGCCTGTTATAGCCTATTGTGCTAGCGGTATCCGTTCTGAAAAAGCCAGTCAGCTTCTTAATGCAAATGGTATTGATAGTATCAATGGCGGTGGCATTAAATCACTTATGAAAGCACTAGAGCAGTAGTTTGGGCAAATCTACTTCTAGGTTGGTAATTGTTTCTGTATTGTATTTAAGTGTCCAACCTAACGAATTGGTAAGAATGTAGAACTTTGCCAACTCACTAATTAATCGGTTTTGTGCATTCGATTTTAACGTAGACTTTTCAATCTTATCTTTAAGCGTTGCACGAACAGTTTCGTTAATGGCATTATAATCTTCAGCTTCGAAGGGATTCAGAAAGTCTGATTGAATATCATAGTATTCAAGGTTTGGATTAATAGAAATCTCAGGTTCCGGAATTGTTTTGAGGGTTAAAACTTTTGATGCTTCATTAATATCATATTCGATCTTACTTAAGTCATATGCAATGGAAACATCAGCATTCACAACCACTAATGCTTTCTTTTCCGCAGTGAAGTAATCGCCCAAAATAGCTTTAGAGTTCTCATAATCAAACACCTCACTAAAATGACCTTCAGTAACCACCAATTTTCCAACATTCTTTAGTTGCTGTTGAATGAGAGACGAATTTTCTTTAAGTACTATAGTATCCGATTTATCATCATCACAGTACTTATAGGTAAACAATATGACCAGAGCTAGAATAACTCCAAATAACACTTTTCGCATGTAGCTAATTTAAACAAAAAAACATTAGTTCCTTTCTCTAGTGAAAGTCCAACTAATGTCTGATTGAATAGATTAGTAGCATTACAAAAGTAGACCTACTATTGTTTATTTTTGTTATTACAATATTACTAAAGCGTTATAAAATGACTATAAAAAATAATCATATCAATTACATAGAATTTAAGGCACATAACCTTGAGAAAATCAAGACATTTTACAGCAATGCGTTTGGTTGGATTTTTACGGACTATGGCCCAACATACGTTTCTTTCTCTGATAGTGGATTAGAAGGTGGATTTGAAAAAACAGAAGCACCTATTATTAATGGCGCATTGACTGTCCTCTACCATGATCAACTCGAAAACATAAAAGATGTTTTAGTTTCTCTAAATGCTGAGATTTCTAAAGATATTTTTTCGTTTCCTGGTGGACGTCGATTTCATTTTTTAGATCCTTCAGGGAATGAGCTAGCTATTTGGTCTGATAAGTAAAAAGCATCGTATGAAAGACAAAAGTTCTTTACTAGAATACTTATTCAAATTATTATGGATTATCGCTACTTTTTATACAATAATTACATGGATAAGAATGTCTTTTTTCGGCTACCTTATCCAAAATTCTATAAGTAAGGAACAGCAACTTACATTCTGGAATTTCATTGTTCCTAGTTTAGTAATAATAGTATTAACTATTTATTTTGCAAAAGAATTGGTTTTTGGATATCATCCCAAGTCAAAATATCAGAATAAAAAATCTTTGGTTATTCTATCAATAATTATTACAATCACTTCAATTTTATTATTTAAATATTTTAGATGGATGTTTATTGAAGCATTATCGCATGATTTTTCTATAACACTATCCTTTGTTGTAGCACTTACAAGTATGCTGTGTTTAATTTTTAACAGGTTACGATCTATTAAGAATAAATCACTTTTTCAACTCTAATTTTTCAGCAAAATAATCGCAAAAGTCCTTCATCGTTGCGGTCATTTTTTCATCTTGAGTAGCTCTATGAAAGGTATCGCTCATGGTTACTAAAGTCTGATGAAAGAACTGCTTCATTTCATCTACAGGCATATCTTTGGTCCACAAATCAATTTTAAGCGTCTCTTTAGCATTACCATCCCATACGGACAACATAATTGCTTTTGCTTCTTCATTTTCTATACCCCCATCTTGTGCAGACCAGTGCAGTTTTTCAGGTACTCTGTTCTCGTCCAATTCTACATTAAGTTCTATTCTTGAGTTTATGGTTTTTGCCATTACTTTCTTGGTTTAAATCTTGATTTATTAAAAATTTCTTCGGGTTCTTTTTGCATAATAGTCATAAGGTCGGCATCATTATTCTCAGCATAAGCTCTTACTATTTGCCAGCCAATATACTGCCCCAATCGCCCCGGAGACTCGTTATCTAATTCTAAATAGAATTTTGAAAAAGGAGCATTGGCAATGAACCTATTAGACAATTTGCTATCTGTACTATAGAGCAGTTCGCGTTCTACAAAATAGCTCCAAATGGGGCTTTCGTTGGCCTTAGCCCATTCTACTTGTTGTTCAGTATATCCTATCTTATTGGCATCACTTTCAAAAGGAATTACAACATCTTTAAAGTATAGAAGTTTTCCAAAGTAGATCATATCATCTAAAAACGTCTTTGTTTTAGATTGATAAACATATTGTTTAGCGTATGCTTCTGCCAAATCAGAGATTATCTGATCTTCTGTTAAGTTAGCAGCAATATAG
This sequence comes from Winogradskyella sp., assembly GCA_965230605.1. Lineage (GTDB taxonomy): Bacteria > Bacteroidota > Bacteroidia > Flavobacteriales > Flavobacteriaceae > CBDDLD01. Next base: position 2,737,464 of record CBDDLD010000004.1, read on the forward strand.
CGCTGTATATTCTGATAAAACTCATGATCTTCCCCCAAATAATTATCTAATGCTATGAGGGCGATCGTGTCCGTGACAATGACTTTATTTCTGTAATCTACACCATTGGTTACGGTCACTACACGTGGTTCTGTAAAGGTTTTATCATAGTACTTCAAATGCTGAAAAAGCTGTTCCAATTTAGATTCTGAAGATTTAAACGTTCCAAAAACATTATCGACCTCAGCAAAAACTTGTTGCTGAAGGGTATCTTTCATTGTATTTACCCATACTGAATCTGGTATACGTCTAGAAAATATAAATGGGAATGCCTCCTTTAATTGACCTAGGTCTTCAGGTTTAGAGTTTGCAAACGCACGGTCAAACCGTTCTACATTTAGGTTTACCGAAATCTCAGCAATCTCACGCTCTGTTTTTGATTCATTTTTGCATGAGAGTATAAAAAAAAGAGGGACTACAAGAAAAAATCTTTGCATTCTCATAAACTGCATCATTTTAATTTTCATTCCTTCAGCTATTCAATTATTTTTGTTTGACAAAGGTACACTTCTTTACCATAAAAACTTTACATAATGCAAACAGAAAAGGTTACAGAATATATTGTCAATTGGTTAAAAGATTATGCAACTAACGCAAAAATAAAAGGATTTGTTGTTGGCGTTTCTGGAGGCATCGATTCTGCAGTTACGTCTACGCTTTGCGCTGAGACAGGTTTAGAGGTATTATGCATTGAAATGCCTATTCATCAAGCAGAAAGTCATGTTACCAGAGCTCAGGAACATATTGCTCAGCTAAAAGCGCGTTATAGCAATGTCAGTGACACAAGAGTAGATTTAACACCGGTTTTTGAAGAGTTTAAAACTGAAGTAAGTCTAGAAGGTAAGCAGGCTACAGTAGATATGGCTCTTGCTAATACCAGAGCTCGGCTTCGAATGACCACGCTTTACTATCATGCGGGCTTATTAGGGTATTTAGTCGCTGGCACAGGGAATAAAGTCGAAGATTTTGGTGTTGGTTTTTACACCAAGTATGGCGATGGAGGTGTCGACTTAAGCCCGATAGCAGACCTTTTGAAGTCTGAAGTGTATGCCATAGGTGAAGTATTGAAAGTTCCTGAATCTATAATGAAAGCTGCCCCTAGTGATGGCTTATTCGGAGATGCAAGAAGTGATGAAGATCAAATAGGTGCTTCTTACCCAGAATTGGAATGGGCTATGCAAATGAAAGATGAAGGCAAAACAGCAGATGATTTTGAAGGAAGACAACGTGAAGTGTATGAGATATTTATGCGATTTAATACTGCAAATAGGCATAAAATGATCCCTATTCCGATTTGCGAAATTCCTAAGAATTTGAAGTAATCGCTGCGATTTTTTGAATATAAATACGGAAAACACTTAATTTTTCATTATTTTTGAGTATCGAATCTGCGTTTTTAATAAACTTCTCTGGAATATTATGTTCTGGTAGTTATTAATTAAATTCGATCGTCATGATACAAATTCTAGTCGTTGATAGCCACCCCATTGTCAGAAAAGGTCTGGAGTTATTCCTTAACAGTGATCCCGAGTTTCAGGTTACCGGTAGTTTAAATAGTGGTATTGAAATTTTTGAGTTTATAAGGCGTCATAACGTCGATGTTATTATTTCTGAAGTAGATCTTCCCGAGCTTAATGGTATTACAGCTTTAAGAGCCATAAAGAAAGAGAATAAAGACATAAATGTGCTTATGCTAAGTCATCAGCCGGAAGAAATTTATGCTATTAGTACTTTAAAGGCAGGTGCTTCTGGATACTTAAATAAATCTGTAAGTGTCGAAACCATAAAAGAAGCCGTAAAAACCATTCACAATGGTGGTGTTTATCTAAGTCCTAAAATGGACAAGCACCTAAGGTTTGAAGATACTCGAAGAAGTCGCACACGATTATTTAAACGCTTATCTACTCGTGAAGTAGAAGTATTGAAACTGTTATCGATCGGTAAAAAGAATAAGGAGATCGCGGCCGAATTGGAAATTAATGAAAAAACAGTAAGTACATATAAGGCACGATTATTTAAAAAGCTTAATGTAACCAATGTTATTGATCTAATTCATCAGGCCAAGCATCATGACCTTATGTAGTTTATCCTCCGATAACTTTACCCAATTTTCTGGATAATAACATCTTAAGCCCAACATAATCTTTAACATCTTCCATAATAGACTTAACATCTGTTTGATTTTGAAGTGTTTCATTTTTAAATTCAGCCACTTTCTGGTCAATTAAGAAGCATCTTAAACTAAGTATTGTTTGATTGACTAATTGAGGAATGGTCTGCTTTTTATCTTTTGTTATAATATTCATTCGTTCCCAATCATGAAGATTATACTTCTCGTCTTCCATTAAAATGCTAGTGACCATACCCGCTGATTCTTGATCTAGTTGATTTACAAAATCCTTAGTAGAAAATTCATCATCTTGGTTAAGCTTGTCAATAATTGTATAATAGAGTGTCTTAAACTTCCCATTCGTGAATTGCATCTCATCTTCTTGAAGATCTAAGTAAATCTTCTCAAACACTTTTGCTTGTTGAACTACAGGCTCTAAGATGAGCTCTTTGGTATGCTCATCTTCTTTAAGTACCAGATCTTCAAAATCTTCTTCTTTACTTCCATAAAGCAATAATATTTCAATAATCTTTCGTTCTAACTCGTACTGAACATCAACACGCTTGCTGGTTTGTTCTTCTTGCCTAATAACATCAAAGGCCTTACGTTCTTGCTTGTACTTTTTATTAGCTTCCTGAAATTCTTTTTTATTGATCTGCGCCAATGTACTGAATAATACATCCTCGCTGATATCCATTATTCTTGCACATTCTTGCACATAAATTTCTCGCTTAATCTGGTCAGGAATCTTAGCTATACTATTAACTATATCTCTTATAGTTTCTGCCTTCTTTATAGGATCATTGTTGGCCTCTTTGACTAATAATGAAGCTTTGAATTGAATAAAGTCTTGTGCTTGTTCTTCTAGATATAACGTAAGCTCTTCTAGAGAGTTATTCTTGGCAAAGCTGTCCGGGTCTTCTCCATCTGGGAATGTACACACTTTCACATTCATGCCTTGTTCTAGTATAAGATCTATTCCTCTCAATGATGCTCTTATACCCGCAGCGTCCCCATCGAATAATACAGTAATATTTTTAGTAAGTCTATTAATCAATCGGATCTGATCCGGAGTTAAGGCTGTACCCGATGAGGAGACCACATTTTTGATCCCGGTTTGATAAAATTGAATAACATCGGTATAGCCTTCTACCAAATAGCAATTGTCTTCCTTAGCTATAGTTTGCTTGGCAAAATACAAGCCATAAAGCACTTTACTTTTGTGGTAAATATCACTTTCTGGAGAGTTTAAATATTTTGCCGCTTTTTTGTCATTTACAAGTATACGTCCTCCAAACCCAAGTACCCGACCGCTCATACTGTGAATAGGAAACATGACGCGCCCTTTGAAACGGTCAAAACGCTTTTCATCTTTTACAATTGTAAGTCCAGTTTGTGAGAGGTAATCTATATTATACCCTTGTTTTAAGGCTTCATCGGTAAAAGCTTGCCACTCATCTAAAGCATACCCTAATTGAAATTTTTTAATGGTGTCTTCTTTAAAACCTCGTTCTTTAAAATAACTCAATCCTATAGCTTGCCCCTGATCTGTTTTGTGCAATATATTTTGAAAGTAGGTATTGGCATAATCACTTACTAAGTATAAACTTTCTCTAGTATTGGCTTGTTCTTTTTCCTCATCAGTGCGTTCCGTTTCCTCAATCTCTATATTATACTTTTTAGCAAGGTATTTGATAGCTTCTGGATACGTAAAATGCTCATGTTCCATTAAAAATGTCACCACATTACCTCCTTTACCACTACTAAAATCCTTCCATATCTGTTTTACAGGAGATACCATGAAACTTGGAGTCCTTTCGTCACTAAATGGGCTAAGTCCTTTAAAATTACTTCCTGATTTTTTCAACTGCACAAAATCACCAATGACTTCCTCTACACGAGCAGTTTCAAAAACATTAGCTATGGTATTTTGTGATATCACGTTTTATGCGTTGACAAGTTTGTAAATTTAAGATAAAGTATCTGTTTTAAAAATAATCTATCATCGTAATCAGGTAAAGCCATAAAAAAAGCCTTTATCAAATTTACGATAAAGGCTTTTCTCACTCAAAAATTGATTGGTTTAATCCATATCAAAACGGACTCCCACAGAAATGTTATTTTGTTCAACTGTTTGATTCTTAAAAATCGGATTGAGATCATACTTTACATATAAAGCAGTACCTCCCCAGGCAATATAACCACTAAGTCCATAAACGAAATCTGAAGTGTTTAACCCACCTTTCATTTTATCTTTAATATCTCTTCCATCTTCATCGTACTTCAGCTTCTGTAATGTTCCTATATTAAACCCGGCATACCCACCTAAACCTATTTTCATTTTCCTATAGGTACTATATCTAAAATAGCTATCACGCTCTATTTTTCTTGAAGGTCCAAATTCTATATGTACTGGGAACACTAAGTTTGTAGTTCTAAGTTTGGCTTTATCTAGATTTACAGGAAACTCTTGAAGAGTCACAGCATCACCATTACGCACAAAGTACTGATTGTCTTTGATGTCTAACTTATTCCATTGGAACGAAAACCCATACTTTACTCTCCAAAAGTTAGTATTGTCAAAGATTCTTGTTTTCCAGGCTATTCCTAATTCAACAAAACCAGACCCCCCAATTTTATAAGGTGAATCGTCGAGGTCTTGCCCTTCTATAATGGCATTATTAAATCCAAATGCAAAGACAAGATCACTTGTGGTGCGTCTATCGTACTTTCTTGGTTTATTCCTTTTACCTAAACGAATAGAGGTCCATTCTACATCATCACCATCCCAAAATGAAATTGAGAACTGGTTGCTATCATCAGCATCTACTTTATAACCGGATTCATTTCGTTTTAGTAAGGCAATCTTATTATCTACAATTGACAGCCTGTCTTCAATATTTAGCGCACGCTTTTTTGCTGCTTCCTTTTTTAATTTATCAGCCTCTGCAGCTGTAATTAGACCACGATCTTGGCGGTCGTTAATTGCTTCTACTTCTTCTTTTAAAAATTCTCGCTCTTCTTTCTCAATTTTCTTTTTAAGTTTTTTTAGCAATAGTATTTTATCGGCATTTCTAGTGCTATCCACGGCTTTCTGTTGAGCATTCATACTACTCAATGTAAAGCATAGGATTATTGGTACTAAGTATTTAGTAATTGTACTCATAACTGTTCGTTTTTTGATGTTTGTGTTTAATTATTCCGTTCTGCGACTGCAGTTTTTACCGTATTATAGCCGCTCTTTAAAGCTTCAAAAACTTTACTTCTAAAAGATTGCCCTAAGTCTTCCTCAACGTCTTGAAGTAGCGCGTCCGCATCTACAACATTAGTGCCTTCTTTAAAGATTCGTTCTTTTAGTAATTCTTTATGAGCTACTTTTAACAGAGAATCTATTTGGTGATCGCTAACGGTATTATTGTTTTGATTTTTGATTGCATTTATCTGTGCCACAACCTTATCTACCTGAATCATTTCTAATGATTTCTTCACAGGTTCGTTAAGACGCTTTTCCTCTTTTATAGCTTTAGTTGCTTCTGATGGTTTACTCGCTATAGCTTCTTCAGGTTTCAATTCCTTTATATTAAGAGGCTTAAATTGCGATTTCTTTTTTACAATATTTTTATGATCTATAGTAGGCGTTTCTATGCTTTTGACTTCATTCTTACTTTCTACTTCTTTAACAACTACTTTGTGTTCTTCTTGAGGTACAGTTAAAATTTCTATATTCTTCTCTGATGGATTATTTGAAATCTCTTCTTCTACAATTTCTGGTAATGCATTAGACTCTGAAACATCGTTATTAAAATACATGATAGACACAAATACTATAGCTGCTATACTGGCTGCTATACCAAACCACCAATAGAAAGGGCTTTTATTTTTCTTTTGATCGGCATCTAACTGACTTGATAGTTTAGACCAAGCATCTGTTGAAGGTTGCAACCTGCGTTGCTCTAACTTCTCTTTAATATTTTCTTCAAACTTAATTGGTGCCATAACTGGTGTTATTTAATTCTTTGATTTTCTGTTGCAACAATTGCCTTGCTTTAAATAATTGCGATTTAGACGTTCCTTCAGTAATATCTAATAACTCCGCAATTTCATTATGTTTATAACCCTCAATGGCATACATTATAAATACCATTTTGTATCCTTCTGGCAAACTGTCTATAAGTTGTTGAATCTCTGCAACAGCAATATTACTGTTGATATTATCGGTGGTATCATTCTTATAATCTATTTCTTCTACCGGAAACTCCAGTTTCTTTTTCTGCCTTAAGAAAGAGATAGATTCTCTAATCATGATTCTTCTTATCCAACCTTCAAAACTCCCTTGATTCTTGAATGTTTTTAGATTTTTAAATACTTTGAAAAATCCGTTCAACATTACTTCCTCTGCCTGATGCACGTCCTTTATATAATAACGACATACACTTAGCATTTTTGGAGCATACAATTCATATAACACATGCTGTGCTTCACGATTATGTTTTATCGCTTTTTTTATGAGTTGATTTTCGTTGCTATGAAGTTGAATAACTTTCACCGTAATTACAATAACTTAAGTTTACGCTTCTATTTACAAAGACGCAATTACAGAACCAAAGGTTGCTTGAAGTATAAAAATATTTTCATTCTTTACATTCAATATTTCAAAAACCATTGAAAATAAATAAGTTACATAATTGTATCTATTTGAAAAAAATTATTTTTTTCTATCAATTACATAATTAACCATAAGTATTAACGCAGATTTAAATTCAGATTCAGGATAGTCATTAAGCATGTTCAACGCTTGCTCTTGAAAGGTTTTCATCTTCTGAATAGCGTATTCTAATCCTCCATTTTCTTTTACAAAAGCAATAACCTCTTTAACTCGCCTCTTATCCTTATTATGGTTTTTAACTGAATTTATGAGCCAGTCTTTTTCTTTTTTAGAACATTTATTAAGGACATGAATCAATGGTAAAGTCATCTTTTGCTCTTTGATGTCTATACCGGTTGGTTTTCCTATTTTTTCTTCGCCATAATCAAACAGATCATCTTTAATCTGAAATGCCATTCCATAAGCTCACCAAACTTCCACATTTGGTCAGCTTCTTTTGAATTGGGTTTTACAGATGCAGCTCCCAGACTACAGCATGCCGCAATAAGTGTTGCTGTTTTTTGTCGTATAATATCATAGTATATCTCCTCTGTAATGTCTAATTGTCTTGCCTTTTCGATTTGAAGTAATTCACCTTCGCTCATTTCTTTTACAGCAACTGAGATAATCTTAAGAAGGTCGAAGTCATTATTATCTATGGAAAGTAATAGGCCTTTTGATAATAAATAGTCCCCTATTAAAACAGCGATCTTATTTTTCCACAATGCATTAATAGAGAAAAACCCTCTACGTCTGTTACTATCATCAACGACATCATCGTGAACCAAAGTTGCTGTATGGATTAATTCAATCACAGATGCTCCTCTATAGGTTCTATCACTTACTTGACCGTTATTTAGCATTTTAGCAACAAGGAAGACGAACATTGGTCGCATTTGCTTCCCTTTTCTATTAACTATATAATGAGTGATTCTATTGAGCAATGCTACCTTACTAGACATCGCTAATTGGAACTTTTGTTCAAAAAGTTCCATTTCAAAAGTAATAGGCTGTTTTATTTGTTCTGTGATTTTCACAATATCCTCTGAAAGTATTGCAAAATTAATAATAAACTGGCTTTTTAATCTGCAATCTTTAAATATTTAAATCTTAACATTTTTATAACTATTAATTACCTAACTTTAAGCACATTAATTAATCATTTTGACATATGAAAAAAATTACTTTTTTATTTACCCTCATCTTTTCGACTACCCTAACTTTTGCACAAGTTGTCTTATCAGAAGACTTTGAAGGCGGTACAGTAATTCCTACAGCATCGGGATGGACCAATGATGACATTCTGGGAAATGGAGATACATGGGCTATTGAATCTAGTGGGGAAGCAGCACTTGCAGGTGCTGGTAATACGTTAGTATTCACTGCTGGAGGTGCTGTTGGCAATTATGCCTCATTTAATAGTGATGGCAGTAGTAATAATGGTTTACCTGAAGAAGTGGCTCTGGTTAGTCCAGTATTTAGTTGTGTAGGACTTACACAAGTGACACTTCAATACAATTATCTATTTGCAGGTAATTTTGGCGGTAGTGGTTTTGTTGAAGTTTCTTCAAATGGTGGGCTTACATGGACAACTATAGATACTTACACTGCTGACGGTTATGATGGTGGCACAGTAACATCTGACGTTTCTGCTCAATTAGCTGGACAAGCCAATTCGCAAGTACGTTTTAGATGGACTGGCGACTTTTCAGTAGCCTTCTATGTAGACAATGTTAGTGTTTTTCAATGTACAGTTAATCAACCGAATGCTGTAACCAGTGCTATATCACCGGCTAACGGCGCTACAAATGTGGATATCAATTATGGAGCCACTACAAACAATATAGGGCCTTTTGAATGGAATCCTGGTGCTGGTGGTGATCCTGCTGACAGTTTTAATATTAGTTTAGGAACCGATCCAGCGGGTACTAATATTGGTACGATTTCTGGTTTCCCAAGTGGGAATTCAATCAACTTTAATTGGCAACCAAACACAACTTACTTCTGGTTCATTCAGGCTGTGAATTGTGATGGTGCTACTGATGGAACCGTCTTCAGTTTTACAACATCGGCTTGTACAGATATTGCTCCTCCATCTGCAGTTACAACACCTGTACCCGCTGACGGCGCAACAGGAGTTACAATAAATGCGGATGGTAATGCTTTAGATTTCTCATGGAACTCTGTAGATCCGGGCGCTAATTTTACTTTAAATTTAGGAACCACAAACCCTCCAACACAAGCGTTTGACAACTTTGCTAATGGAGGTACAATAACAGGTCTGGCTGAGAACACAACATACTTCTGGTCTGTTGATCCTATCAACTGTTTTGGTGCAACCACTGGCGCTGTGTGGACTTTTACCACAGGATTAGCGCTCTCTGTTACCCAAGAAGAAGCTGTGATTTTTAGAGCATATCCAAACCCTACTGGTGATATACTGAATATAAAAGGTGCTAATGAAATTGATAATGTTTCTGTATTTAACCTCTTAGGTCAGAATGTTAAGAGCTTTGGAAAAGCTGATATTGTAAATTCATCTATAAGTCTGGCAGATTTATCAGATGGGCTTTATATTGTTAGAATTTCTGTAGGCGATAAAACTCAGACTATTAGAGTTACTAAAAAATAAAATGAAGTTTTATTATATCTAAAAAGCGGCTTTTCAGCCGCTTTTTTTAGCTCTTATTAGCAAGTTGCCCACATGCAGCATCAATATCTTTTCCTCTGGAGCGTCTTACCGTAACCACAATATTATTGCGCTCTAAAGCTTTTATATAATTATCTATGGCACTGTCATCGGCTTGTTGAAAGACATCATCGCCAATTGGATTGTATTCTATTAGATTGACCTTACTTGGAGCAAATTTGCAAAAGCGTACCAGTGCTTCAATATCTTTATCGGAATCATTTATCCCTTTCCAAACCACATATTCATAGGTAATTCTCCGTTTTGTTTTCGCATACCAATACTCCAAAGCTTCTCTAAGGTCTTTAAGCGGAAATGTAGCATTAAAGGGCATAATAGATGTTCTTACTTCATCAACAGCTGAATGTAATGAAACGGCAAGATTAAACTTCACTTCTTCATCTGCCATTTTCTTAATCATCTTTGGCACTCCAGATGTTGAGACTGTAATACGCTTTGGAGACATGCCCAATCCTTCAGGAGACGTGATCTTGTCTATAGCTTTAAGTACATTATTATAATTCATTAATGGCTCTCCCATACCCATAAACACAATATTACTCAGAGGTCTATTGTAGTAGAATCGACTTTCATTATCTATGGCTACCACTTGATCGTATATCTCATCCGGATTGAGGTTCCGCATACGCTTTAGCTTAGCCGTGGCACAAAACTTACAATCCAAACTACAACCTACCTGTGAAGACACACATGCCGTGGTTCTTGTATCCGTAGGTATAAGTACTGACTCTACAATTAAATCATCGTGTAATCTTACTGCATTTTTTATAGTACCATCGTTACTACGTTGCATCTGGTCCACTTTGATATGATTAATAACAAAGTTGTCTTCTAGCATTTGGCGTGTTTGAAGCGATATATTAGTCATTGCATCAAAACTATGCGCAGACTTTTGCCATAACCATTCATAGACTTGATTTCCCCGAAATGCCTTATCACCTTGCTTCTCGAAGAACGCTCTAAGCTGGTCCTTTGTTAATGCTCTTATGTCTTTTTTCTTATCGCTCATCACTAGCAAAAATACCGAATTGTTTTCATGGCAAAATACTTTCATAAAAAAAGCCTCTGATCAGAGGCTTTTACTTGTTATATATTGGTTTTATATGATAAGCATTGCATCTCCGTAAGAATAAAATCTATACTTTTCTTTTACTGCCTGATCATAAGCTTCTTTTATAAAATCATGACCAGCAAACGCTGATACCATCATTAACAATGTAGATTTTGGTGTATGGAAATTAGTAATCATACTATTTGCAATACTGAAATCATAAGGAGGGAAAATAAATTTATTAGTCCATCCGTAAAAATCATTTAACGTCCCACTAGAAGAAACTGAGCTTTCGATGGCTCTCATAGAAGTTGTCCCAACGGCACATACTCGTTTTTTATTAGCAATGCCTGTATTAACTATATCTGCAGCACGTTCAGTAATAATAACTTCTTCACTATCCATCTTATGCTTAGAAAGATCTTCAACCTCTACCGGATTAAATGTTCCTAAACCAACATGTAATGTGACTTCAGCCATGTCTACACCTTTAATCTCTAAACGCTTTAACAGGTGCTTAGAGAAGTGTAATCCTGCAGTTGGCGCAGCTACTGCACCTTCGTTCTTTGCAAATATAGTTTGGTAACGCTCCTCATCTTGTGGTTCAACATCTCTTTTAATGTATTTTGGTAGTGGTGTTTCTCCCAATTCCGTTAATTTTCTTCTAAAATCAGAATACGAACCATCATATAAAAAACGTAAGGTTCTTCCTCTAGATGTTGTATTATCTATAACTTCAGCCACTAGAGTTTCGTCATCACCAAAATATAATTTATTACCAATTCTTATTTTTCTAGCCGGGTCAACCAAAACATCCCAAAGGCGTTGTTCTTGATTTAACTCTCTAAGTAAAAAAACCTCAATTCTTGCACCTGTCTTTTCTTTGTTTCCATAAAGTCTTGCAGGAAATACTTTAGTATTGTTAAGAATCATCACATCACCTTCATCAAAATAATCGATGATATCTTTAAATTGTTTGTGTTCTATGGTTTGATTTGCTCTATCTAAAACCATCAATTTTGATTCATCTCTATGATCAGCCGGGTATTCTGCTAAAAGTTCAGTAGGTAGGTTAAAATTAAAGTGTGATAATTTCATTATGTATGTCTTATTTTTAGAAGCTGCAAATATACAATCTCAACATAGGGGTTGTCAAGTAATTCACTAATTTATTTAAAGGTAAATCCTATGCGTTCTATATCTTTCCAAAAATCGGGATAAGATTTTGAGACTACGTCGGCGTCTTCAATAACAATAGGAACTTTAAGTGCTAAAGGTGCAAAAGCCATAGCCATTCTATGGTCATTATATGTTGAAATTCTAATATTTTGGTTGATTCCAGTATTAGGTAGAAGGTGTAGTACATCATTTGTAACACTAATAGAAGCGCCAAGTTTACTCAGTTCTGCTTTAAGGGCTTCTAATCGGTCTGTCTCTTTAATTTTGAGTGTATGTAGGCCTTCTAACTTGCATTCTAGGCCCAAGGCAAAAGCAGTTACAGCTATAGTTTGTGCTATATCTGGAGCATTAGAAAGGTTGAAATTGATATTTTCAGTATTATTCCGAACCTTCTTAAGTACTAGTGTATCATTATCAAATATTGATTCTACACCGAAAGATTCATATAGTTTTACGAGAACTGAATCTCCTTGAAGTGAATTTTCTTTATAGAAGAACAGCTTAATTTCTGTTCCTAACTCACTTAATGCGGCTATGCTATAAAAGTAGGAGGCTGATGACCAGTCAGATTCTACGGTTAATTCTTTGGTTTCAATTTCATGATGCACTGGGAATACTTTAATAGTATTATCTGCAAATTCTGTTCTAATACCAATTTGATTCAACAAGCTCAAAGTCATATTTATGTAGGGCACTGAAGTAATCTCACCAATTAAGTTTATGGTTATTCCTTTTGGTAATTGAGAGCCAACTAACAGTAATGCAGAGATATATTGGCTGCTTACATTTGCCGCTAGGCTCACTTCAGACTTGGACAGTAATTTTCCTGAAATTTTTAATGGGGGAAAGCCTTCCTTAGCTTCATATTTAATATCGGCTCCTATGTCCCTTAATGCATCTACAAGAATCTTAATGGGACGTTCTTTCATACGAGAAGATCCCGTTATAACGATATCTTTATCTTTCTGAATGGCAAAATATGCTGTTAGAAAGCGCATGGCTGTGCCAGCATGATGAATATCTATAACATCTGAACTCCCGTTTAATGCCTTTTGCATTAATTGTGAATCATCAGAATTAGAAAGGTTACGTATCGTAATCTGAGGGTATAACGCCTTTAATAACAGTAAACGATTGCTTTCACTTTTAGAACCTGTTATGGTTAAAGATGTGCTCTTTTTTATTTCAGATTTCTGTAGCTTAATATTCATAGCGTTCTATGCCATTTAAAATGCAAAGCTACTTTAATTTATCATTATTATGATGCCTATCGTGATCTCGTTTTGTCTTCTTATCCATCTTTTTATCAAAAGCCTCTTGCAGATCTATTCCGGTTTGATTTGCTAGACATAATACTACAAAAACAACATCTGCAAGTTCTTCCCCTAGGTCTTTGTCTTTATCGCTTTCTTTTTCACTTTGCTCGCCATAACGTCTGGCGATAATTCTTGCTACTTCACCAACTTCTTCAGTCAGTTGAGCCATATTGGTCAACTCATTAAAGTATCTAACGCCATGGTTTTTTATCCAATCATCAACAATTTTTTGGGCATTTTTTATGTCCATAATCAGGCTTTTGTTAATACAATTTGTTCTGCTTGTTTCTCTACTATTTTTTCAAAGAAATCTTTGAATACGGCATAATCAGCCGGATCTATTAAAGAAGCCTTTAAATTAAAGCTAATACTTAATTGTAAGAAGTTTCCGTTTTCTTTAGCGATATAGCTGAACTTAGCTGCGCCTTCCTTAAACTCATAAGCTTCACTCTTTGGTAAGGCTTCCACTTTATAGCCTTCCGGCAACATAATATTGACCAAAAACTTGTCTTCATATGGAAAGGCAAAATCAATAGGATATTTACGTTCATCTAATTTGAATGGGCTTTCTTTAGTAGTTAAAAATAATAATGGTGAAAAATAGAGCTTACCTCCAATATCATCAATACCATCTGATAATTCATAGTTATAAGATAGCATTACAGGTTTTGTAATGTCGGTTTTATTTTCAAAATTCAGCTCGCTAATTTCTATATCGCCTTTGCCATTTTCTATGGCTTTAATATGATCTTCTGAATTTCTTTTTGCAAATCGACTTCTGTAGCGCATGGCTAGATGCGATGTTAGACTCTTTCTCACTTTACCTGAAACTGATAAGTCATCATTAATTTTAATATTTAAAGACGTTGATTCTACAGACTTGGTGTTTGGTCGTAAGGACACCCATCCTGATGAACCATTATCTAAGACCACTCTTCCTTTCCAGTTAAGGGTACGCTCTGGAAGTACATTTACCATACTGTAAGGTTCCGAAGCATCTAGTAAGATATAGTTATCACCACTTTGCACTATGCATATCACATAGTTAAACCCTTTTTGAGTTGGAAATAATGGGATACCATGATTTCTAGTGCTCACTAAAACTGGATTAGCATTAATACCCTGTGATTTCAACATGGCAATAAGTAACAGGTTGATATCAGCAACATTTCCTTCGCCTTCTTTATAGGCTGTCCTTGTTCCTTTAAGAGCTCTGAACCCATATAGTCCGTTCCATTTCACTTTAGACTTTACATAATTCTGTAATACAAATGATTTTTGGAAATCATCATCAACTCCAGACACCATAGACGCTATATCATCTTTAAAAAAACCTACTCTACTTATTTGGCCTCCGAAATTTGGATTGTCATATATATATTTAGAAACCTTTTCCCAGTTAGTGGCGAATGATCGTTCAATTCCTCCATACTGATTTAAACTAGCTGATAACTCCATACTCATCTTGGAACGATAATTATTCATGTTTCCAGCATAAGCTTCGGTTTTCAAGGCTGGTATATTAACTTCTTCAGCTTTTAAAACATTTTCATCATATTTTAATGTTCCTCCAGAAGTTGACTGACTAGCCCCATTAAGCCCTTTACCAATATAGTCTTTTGTTCCTCTAACTACTACTTCCTTCTTCATTGTAGAACGTTTTAAGCTTGGCGAAAAAGAAGCTTTAGTGTTGAATTGGGTATTATAACTATAATATTGAGGAGTAGCTACTCTAAAGTCCAGTCTATTTATAGGTATATCATATTGAAAAACCACATCATCTATCTCTAAAAATGGTGATATGATTTTATAAGTATATTCAATGACACAACTTTCTTTAATATTAGGCATTGTGATTGTATTGATTTCAGTAAAATCATTATAATCTTCTTCAAAAATCCCATCTTTTTTTAGCTTATCCTTAGAAACTTTTCCATTAATCATATTATAAGTTACACCTTTAAGATCTCTTAGCTTTTCTGTTTTACCACCTCCGCCTTCGTAGATATATATTTTCTTTGTGGCCCAATCAAAGCCTTCTTTAGTGTATATTTTTATGCGCTCGTGAACCTCTCGCTCTTGCATAAAGCCATCTGACTCCGTATAGACAAATGAAATAGCTTCATTCCTATATAAGACTGCAGCATTAGCTGATGAGTCTAATGGATGTACCTTTTCTTGAAGTTCTGCTTTTGAGACTTTTCCATACTTAAAGTCTTGAGATAAGCCAATGGCACAAATACATAGTGTCATTGTGAGTGATAATATGATTTTCATGATGTTGATGGATTTAGTGTATTTGATTTTATATTATTTTACGAGTACAATCTTGGCTTTATCGTGTTTAACGATCTGTTTCATAAAGTTTCTAAAGGCCTCATAATCGGATTTCTCATATTCGCCTTTATTCATAATGCATGTTCTAGTATATTTTAACTTGTTCCCTTCTAATGGTTCTAGTTTATATTCATAGGATCCAAATGCATTGGTAATTGAAGTTCCTTCTGACATGGCTTCTACTTTCATGTTTTCTGGTATTTGGATA
Organism: Winogradskyella sp.; assembly: GCA_965230605.1. Classification (GTDB taxonomy): domain Bacteria; phylum Bacteroidota; class Bacteroidia; order Flavobacteriales; family Flavobacteriaceae; genus CBDDLD01. The sequence goes on from CBDDLD010000004.1 coordinate 2,753,059, forward strand.
ATAAACTCATCAACATCCTTATAACCACGTTCTATCTTAAAATCTAGATAGCGTTCGCTATAACGTGTAGGGATTGAAGACACTTTATTGAACATATTTGGCTGTAGTATCAACCGGTTTCCGGTTTTAGAAGCATAATTTGATGCAGATAATTCGAAGGCTTCCGTAAAGACAGCTTCATTTTTGTTATCGTCTAATGCAATACTTTTAATATCAAGGTCATTGATATTATCCCAATAATCTTTATACCAAAGTTTTTGATCTCTTAGGTTTTTATTTTGAACGTCCTCATGTAAATTATACTGATAGCCTGTGGTTGTTATCGTGACATCCGCGGTGAAGCTTCCAGTTTCGTCTAACGTAACTTTAGCTGTTGTGTTTTGGATACTATCATCTGCGCCATATACTTTGGTATGTACTATTTTTCCTCCTTCCGGAGTTACTAATAACACATCTCTATCATCAGTGAAACCAGCAGTAAATCCAAAAGGCACAGTTTGACTTGTACACTCCAGAAACACATTTTCATTATCATCCGGCACACACAAAATAACATGGTTCCCTTCTGTAACTGAGAATTCGCTATCCATATCTCTAATCTGACTACCCCCATACACCACAGTGTAATACGAAGGCACACCGACAGCTTCTAACAAAGCTTTAGTATAATTAGATAATCCTTTACAGTCTGCATATCCTAGCTTGTCTACATCGTTTGCTAGCATAGGTTTCCAACCTCCAATACCTACCTGTACACTGATATATCTTGTTTTGTCTTGCATATACTTGTATACAATCTTAGCGCGTTCCATTTTATCTTCAACACCTTCAGTTAGAGCCTTGACTTCGTCTATTGCCGATTGTGGTAAATCGTCAGTACCAACAAGTAACTTATTATACATCCATTTACCAAAATCTTCCCAGTTGTTATTAATGCCTTTAACACCTTCCATATCAAAAGTGGTCAATGCTGTTTTTAGTTTTGGTGTAAAAGTAGACAGGTCTGGACTATAGGTTTCATACTTGATTCCTTCCAAGTTTTTTGCTATGACATGATAATCTCCTTTTACTTCGATATTGTAATTCTCAAAGTTTTCCTTTTTGTTCCTCAAGGGGACATCAGAATTATTTTTAATTTCAAACTCAGAGTATTGTACCGCTAGGTAATAACCATCTATAGGACGCCATTGAGGTACAAAAGCCGTACTATTATATTCTACTACCGAATTATATTCAATAGTATATGGATACTTTACGGGGGTGTAATTAAGGTATTTAACACGACTATCAGAGTATAAAGTGGCACCACTAACAGCACTTTCATCAATAAAATCGTTCTTTTTAATCTTCTTTATCTCTTTACCCGTAGCATCATAAATTTTGGCCTCTAATTTTTTTATAGTAGTATTCTTATCATAGCCTTCGAATGCATTTGAATGCTTGTCCCCATACTTCCCATAGACAGTTACAATACGTTTAGTTGTAACTATCATTTCATTGTAAGCATTGATTTCAATGGCTTGTTTGTCATATCTTACCACAGCATTTGCCTTCTCTTTTAATTCAGAAGGCACTAATAATGCAACATAATCATCTTTGCTTTGACTGTATGTGAATATGGAAATAGATAAAAACAGAAACGGTAAGACAGACTTCAATTGATTCATATTGATGTTCTATATATTTTCTTAATGAATATAGAAAACCTTACGCTATTATTCAAATATAAGTTGGGTTTTTACTTATTCTTTTTGCTTTGTATCAATGATGATTGTTACTGGTCCATCATTTAAAAGTTTAACCTTCATATCAGCTCCAAACTCACCAGAGTAAACAGGTTTCTGCAATTGAGCTTCCAACGTGCTTAAAAAAGTATTGTAGAGTGGTATAGCCACATTGGGTTTGGCTGCTTTAATATAGCTGGGTCTATTGCCTTTTTTTGTACCGGCATGTAATGTAAATTGACTAACGACAATAATATCGCCATTTTGTTCTAAAACGGACTCATTCATTATCCCTCTATCATCTGAAAATATTCTGAGGTTGACTATCTTTTTGGTAAGCCAAACGATATCGTCTTCATTATCCTCATTAACAATGCCTAAAAGGATTAACAATCCTTCTCTTATGTCTGCTACTATGTTTCCGTCTATAGTTACTGAAGCTTCAGTAACACGTTGAATTACAGCTCTCATTCTTTATCCCAATTATCAGTTCTGTAATGTTCATCTTCACCTTCTAAAATCTGTAGATAACTTCTATACCTTGAATATGCAATTTCGCCGTTCTCTAAAGCGTCTTTTACTGCACATTTAGGTTCTTTTAAATGCAAGCAATTATTGAACTTACAATCTTGTTTTAGCTTGAAAAATTCAGGGAAATAGTCTCCAATCTCTTCTTTATCCATATCTACAATACCAAACCCTTTGATCCCTGGCGTGTCTATGATTTTAGCATCAAAACTTAGGTCAAACATCTCAGCAAAAGTAGTTGTATGCTGCCCTTGTTGATGTTGTAATGAGATTTCTTTGGTCTTTAAATCTAACTCAGGCTCAATAGTGTTGACTAAGGTTGATTTACCTACTCCTGAATGCCCAGAAAACATGCTTACTTTATGTTTCATAAGCTGCTTCACCTTATCCACATTATGACCTGTTTTTGCTGAAACTTCAAGACATTCATAACCTATATCTCTATATATACTTGTTAAATATTTCACTTCCATACGTGTGTCTTCGTCATAAGCATCCATCTTGTTAAACACTAAGATCGTTTTCACAGAATAGGCTTCAGCTGTTACTAAAAATCGGTCGATGAAACTGGTAAATGTTGGCGGATTATTAATGGTTACAAGCAAAAACACCTGATCTATGTTTGAAGCTATAATATGTGTCTGCTTTGATAGGTTAACAGACTTTCTTACAATATAATTTCTACGTTCAGATATTCTGTTAATGACTCCTGTAACTGTATTATTCTTAGTTTCTAACTCAAACTCAACCTCATCGCCTACTGCTATTGGGTTAGTACTTTTGATATCTTTTAAACGGAACTTTCCTTTTATCCTACATTCATAGAACTTACCGTTACGTGTCTTAACGGTATACCAGCTTCCTGTAGATTTATACACAGTTCCTATCATACACACAAAGATGCAAATATTAAAATTCTTTTATGCACTATTTTGGGCTTTAGTATAAAATCTTCCAAGTCTCACAGCGAATTTTGATACAAGCTTAAACGTTTATAAACATATCTGTGGCACAACTATTGATATATTTGTCACATTTAATTTAAACTATATCATTCATGAAAAAACTATTTATTACTATCGCACTTATTGCTTTCGCATTAACTGAGTCTTACGCTCAAGTTGAATACAAAATTATTACTAGTGTTGAATCTATTGTTCCAAATGGTCTTGGTAGATCTCGAATAGTATCTGCATTAGACGACAGAGATTATAAAGAATTTACTTCTGAAAGATCTGATGACAAAAAAGAGGATAAGCGAAACAAATCTAAACGAAGTGAGATCAGAGTGAAAAACTTTGAAGAAACCAAACTTCTTAATTTCTATAATTTAGGCGGAATCAGATTCCAAAATATTGCAGCAAATGATGCGGTAATTACTTCAAAAATCAATACCATGATTGAAGAAGGCTGGGAATTAGCCTTTGTTACTAGTGCTGTTGAAAGTGAAGGTGGAAAAGGTGATGGTAAGGGTATTTTCATTACACGTTATATTTTTAAGCGTCAGAAAGAAGTTAAAAAAGACTAATTATAAAAAAGGCTCGCAAATTGCGAGCCTTTTATTTTTATTGTTTAATAATCTTTTCCTGATGGTTAATTGATTCTTGGTGAATGGCTTTAAATACTCTAAGTATAAATTCTTCACTTAAATTCTTCTCTTCGCCTTGCAGAATCATTTTACCTAAAATCTCATTCCAACGCTTAGTTTGTAATACAGCAACATTGTGTTTCTTCTTAAGCTTACCTATATCGTCTGCTACAATCATACGCTTCCCTAACATTTCGATCAGTTGGTGGTCTATAACATCGATTTGTGTTCTCAACGTATTGATCTTGTTTTTAAACTCTGCTGCTTCTCCAACCTCTTTCCTAATGCGCAGATCCTCCATGTATTGGATTAATGTGTTTGGTGTAATTTGCTGTTTCGCATCGCTCCATGCATTATCAGGATCGTGGTGTGTTTCTACCATTAAACCATCGTAATTGAGGTCTAAAGCGGTTTGACTTAAGTCAAAAATAATATCCCTGCGACCAGCTATATGTGATGGATCTAGAATAAGTGGTAAATCGGGAAATCTATTTTGAAGATCTACCGCTATCTGCCATTCCGGATTGTTGCGATATCTCGTTTTCTCATAGGTTGAAAACCCTCTGTGAATAACACCTAAATTCTTTATATCTGCACTATAAAAACGTTCAACAGCACCTAACCATAAAGACAAGTCTGGATTAACAGGGTTTTTTATTAAAACTGGTTTATCTGTTCCTCTTAAGGCATCCGCTATTTCCTGAACGATGAATGGGCTAACCGTAGTACGTGCTCCAACCCACAATATATCAACATCGTGTTTTAGTGCTAAGTCCACATGGTTAGCATTAGCTACTTCTGTAGTAATAAGCATTCCTGTTTCTTCCTTTGCTTTTTGAAGCCATTTTAAACCTAAGGCGCCAACACCTTCAAAATTTCCTGGTCGTGTTCTTGGTTTCCAAATGCCTGCTCTAAATACTGTGGCATCACTTTCTTTAAGTTGGTGAGCAATTTTTAATACCTGAGCTTCTGTTTCCGCACTACACGGACCGGCTATTACTAATGGGTGGTCTAATCCAAAATTATCTAACCAATTGCGCAATTCTTTTTTGTTTTCCATTATTACTATTAATCTCCTTTAATATTTTATTGAATTCCTTCTAATATTCTTTTTATATGGTTTGTGTTTTCCATTTCATGATATACGGCTTCAAAATCTTCTTGCTCCATCAAACTCTTGAAATGCTTTAGATTATTGATATACTCTTCTAGGGTCTCTATAACATTCGTCTTGTTTTGCTCAAATATTGGTGCCCACATGGCAGGTGAGCTTTTTGCTAGGCGCACTGTGCTTTCAAATCCACTCCCAGCCATATCAAAAATATCGCGTTCATTCTTTTCTTTTTCTATGACTGTTTTTCCTAACATAAAAGAACTTATATGCGACAGGTGAGATACATAAGCTATGTGTTTATCATGTGCTTTTGGATTCATATAGCGGATTCGCATTCCTAAATCTGAAAATAATTTTAATGCTTTTTCCTGAAGCTTGAATGCTGTCTTTTCAACCTCACAAATAATATTGGTTTTGTTTGAATATAATTCTTTTTCAGCTGCCTTTGGACCAGAAAATTCGGTACCGGCAATAGGATGTGCTGCTAAAAAGTTTCTGCGTTTAGGATGATGATTTACTTTCAGACATATATCTTCTTTAGTAGAACCCACATCAAACACTAAAGCTTCATCATTGATATGGTCTAGAACTTTGGGTAATACTTCTAGGGTAGCATCAACAGGAATAGCAACAATAACAAGATCTGCATTTACAACATCATTTATAGTAGCTTTATGATCAATTAAATCTATACTTAAGGCATGTTCGAGATGATCGTCATTAGCGTCTATTCCATAGATTTTACACTCCGAATATTTTGCTTTAAAATCTAAAGCAAAGCTCCCTCCTATTAAGCCAACTCCTATGATGTATATGTTTTTCATTTACGTAACTCTTGCTATTGCTTCATTAATATCATCTTCACTTGCACATAGTGAAAATCTCACATAGCCTTCACCTTGACTACCAAATACCGTTCCCGGCGCAATAAAAACCGAATGTTCTTTCAACACTAAATCTGTAAACTCTTCTGAGTTCATATGAGGTGGTAGCTTCGCCCATAAAAATAACCCCGATTGGTCTTCATCATAAGTACAGTTTAATGCAGTTGCCAATTTCATTATCAACTGACGTCTTTGTTGGTAAACATTGTTTAAACTTACATACCACATATCAGAACATTTTAAAGCTTCTATCGCTCCTTTTTGTATGCCATAGAACATCCCGGAATCCATGTTGCTTTTCACCTTTAAAATGCTTGTTATATAATCATAATGACCAACGACCATTCCAACACGCCAACCGGCCATATTAAACGTTTTACTAATAGAATTCAACTCTAAGCACACTTCTTTAGAATCTCTGTACTTGAATATGCTTTTAGGTCTGTCATTAAGAATGAAACTATATGGATTATCATTAATAATGAGGATATTATGTCTCTTGGCGAGCGCTATTACATCATCATACATTTTATGAGTCCCTCTGGCTCCGGTAGGCATTTGTGGGTAATTCAACCACATCAACTTTACCTTACTAAGATCCATTCGCTCTAGAGCAATAAAATCGGGTTCCCAATTATTTTCTTCAGAAAGCTCATATGTTATTGGTTCAGCTCCAAGTAATTTTGCAACTGAACTGTATGTCGGATACCCTGGATTTGGAACGAGTACTTGATCTCCAGGGTTTAAAAATGCCATCGAAATATGCATAATGCCTTCTTTACTTCCCATTAGAGGCAAGATTTCTGTTTTAGCACTTAGGTATACATCGTAATGACTTTTATAAAATTGCCCCATAGCTTCCCTCAATTCTAATAATCCCTGATAACTCTGATATGTATGTGCTCCCGGATCATTTAGACTCTGTTCTAAAGCCATAACGGCCTTAAATGGCGGGTCTAAATCCGGGCTTCCAATACCTAGATTAACTATAGGTTTTCCTTGAGATTTTAAAAAAGCTACTTCCCTTAATTTTTTAGAGAAATAATACTCTTCTACATTCTTTAATCGGTTAGCTACCTCAATCATGATCTTGCATTTTTATATTCACCCAGCACCTTAAAATTTTGTGCCATAAGTTCCATTATAGACTTGGCTTTTTCATAATCTTCGTAAGATTCGAAAGTGGCATCCACAAAGAAGGCATACTTCCATGGAGTGTCAATTTTGGGCAAGGACTGGATTTTGGTTAGGTTGATTTTACAATCACTCATAACATTGAGTATTGTAGCTAAGCTACCACGTTTATGATCTAATTCAAATTTTAACGAGGCTTTATTGATTTGTTTTCGTTCAATTTGATGATTTTTTCGCTTAACAATAACAAAACGGGTTTCATTATGTTTTATAGTTTGTATACTTTCTTCTAATATGTTCAATCTAAAGAGCTCTGCAGCTCTTTTACTAGCTATTGCTGCTACGCCATTTATTTTTTGCTCAGAAATGCGTTTAGCAACTTCAGCAGTATCTTTATCTTCAACAAGTTTGATATGTGGAAATTGCTTAAAAAACACTTTGCATTGGAGTAAGGCCATAGGGTGAGAGTGCACCTCTTTTATAGTTTCGATATCTTGATTAGATAGAGCCATTAAATGATGCTGAACATCTAAAAAGTACTCCCCAACAATATGTAAATTATGATCATCTATTAAGGCATAGTTAGGAAGAATAGAGCCAGCGATAGAATTTTCTATAGCCATTATAGCAGCATCTGTCTTACCCTCAAAAAGACTATCCACAGCATTATCAAAGGATAGACATTCCACAACATTAACTTTGTTACTGAAGTAATCTTCTGCAACTTTATGGTGAAACGATCCTCTTATTCCTTGTATAGCTACTGAGTTTATCATAATAAAAAAAAGCCTCGATAACATCGAGACTTTACTATTTGAATTATATTTTAAATATCACATACCTAGTCTCGACTTCTGTTTAAAAAGAAGTAAAACCAATAGTAATATGTGTTATTATTTGTCATTTGTTGTTCTAATACTGAGCTAAAGTAATTAATAAATCGAAAAAACAAAATCTTATAAACCAAATTTTAACATGAGACGTTAGGTAATTACTTATTTTTACAAAAATTGAATTCAAGCATGTCTATAGAAGTTAGTAATATATCAAAAATTTATGGCGATCAAAAGGCCTTAAATAATGTTTCCTTTAAAGTAAAGAATCCTGAAATTGTGGGGTTCTTGGGACCAAATGGTGCTGGGAAATCAACTATGATGAAAATACTAACCACCTATTTAAGCGCTTCTGAAGGTGAAGCCAAAGTTAATAATCATGATGTTGTAGATAATAAGCAAGATGTGCAACGTAGTGTGGGGTATTTGCCAGAGCACAACCCATTATACACAGATTTATTTGTAAAAGAATATTTAAGCTTTAATGCCAATGTGTATCATGTTTCTAAAGCACGAGTTAACGAAGTTATTGATATGACCGGATTGACTCCTGAAGCACATAAAAAAATTGGACAGCTTTCTAAAGGTTACCGCCAGCGCGTTGGTTTAGCTACTGCACTGCTGCACGACCCAGATGTACTGATCTTAGATGAACCCACAACGGGATTAGATCCAAATCAGTTGGTCGACATCAGGCATTTGATCCGTGAAGTAGGTAAGAAAAAGACTGTGTTCTTATCGACACATATTATGCAAGAAGTTGAAGCTATGTGCGATCGTGTTATTATTATCAACAAAGGCGAAATTGTTGCTGATAAATACTTGAAGGATTTACGTGAAAACCAAGAACAAGTTATTATTGTGGAATTTGATTATCGTGTTGAAGATGAATTTCTTTTAAAGATTCCTAAGGTTACATCAGTAAAGAACACTCACGATTTCATATATGAAATTACGTTTACTACCAAAGACGACATGAGATCTCATGTTTTCGATTTTGCACATGACAACAAGCTCAAAATACTGCAATTGAATCAAAAGAATGCCAGCTTAGAAGCTTTGTTTAGAGAATTGACTAATTAAAAATCAGTTGCCCGGTATATAACCGCTCTATATCTACTACCGGAGGTTGATTTACAGAAATTAAGTCCCCTGTACCCCTTAATTCGCCCGTAAGAGATTGTTGAGGGTTAACCACCATATCATTACTCCCTCTATGAAAAACATCTACATTCTGAGCAATTAGGTTTTCACTTTCAAAACGACCTGCACCTGAGAAAAAACCAACAAAGAGGTTCTCAACTTGACCATCGATGTAAAAGAAGGATATATTATTAGCTACAGCTCTTAACTCATTTACATTCACACTTAATCTAAAATCACCCACAGTGAATGTCCCCGGCATATTAAAATCTTCTGATATTAAAGTTAAGCTATCATAACTCAACACACCATCTGAAGAAATTTCATATTGGGTAGAACTTCGTACTTCGGTAATGTTTGGGGAGGTCACATATATTTTAGTAATACCATAATCTCTAACATAATTACAGGTATTATCATCAGTTAAAACGAGTCTATCATTAATGACTTCTGCTTTTACATCTCCAATAAGGTTTTCCCCTGTTTCTATAATTACTTGTTGATCTGGCCCTTCTTTTATAATGAGTTCTATATCCCTATTGACAAGGATTCTCTGAAAAATTGGCACATTAACTTCTTCTTGTATAATATCTCCTGCAGTTTGGATACAATCAAATGCATTCTCACTATCACAACCAGAGACTATAACTAATAAAAGAATGATATATATGTTTTTCAAATACCTCATAACCTTATTCCTATTCCAAATTCAACAGCTTCGGCTTTAGCTCCGTGTGATTTAAGCGTCAAGGAGCCAAACCATTTTTTAGTAATGTAATAATTTAATCCTACTCTAAAATAAGTGCGCCCTTCAAAATCATATGGATAGTATATATAATACCCTACTTGACTTAAAACCGATAGTCTATTTATGAATAGTTCATGTCCAACAAAAAGCCCAACACGTTTAAAGTCTTCATCCCCACTTACATTATTCTCGGGAAATGCAATGGCTTGAAAACGAATTAACTCTTTTAGGAAATTCGAAAAGAAAATCTCAGTTCCGAATTGTATAGCACTCTTATGACTTAAGCGTTTATCGGCATAAGCAGAAAAGATGTAAAACGGATACTGTCCACTACCGATGACATCACTCTGATTTATTCCACTTCTAAAAACGAAGTTGTACCCTATTGGTTCTGTATATTTTTCATTAGTAAGGTCATCAATATATTCAGGGTCAGCATCATTGAGATTATAGGTTAACCCTAGATTAAATGTTATCGAATTAATACTGGTATTTGGTGCTTTTACATTAGCATTAGAATAATGTATTAAGGATAAGCCCGTTTGAAATCCAAACCTATCAAACAATCGCTCCTTTTTATAATTCAGCATCATGTAGGTGCTACTCATTATTCGCGAACCAAAAGCAATATTTTTGGGGTTATCTATCTTATCATAAGGATTACTGGTATAGGCCAACCCTTGGCCGATTCTCAGCATTAGATTACGTTTTAAGAAATAAAAATTAAAATGCCCATAGATCCCAATATTATCACCTAAGGCATCATTCTTAAGGTCCTGATAGGATAATGACACACCATAATCCGGGTAATTGTAGCGTTGTTCCCACGCATTCTCACCAAAGGTTTTTTTATTCCAACTGAGAATTACGCCTTCAGGATGACCTGAGATAAGGTGTAATATATCATCATTATGTAAGGCTATATTGCCTGAAAAATAATTCACATCTATATAAGATGAGACCGACTTTTCTTGAGAAAAAGCAAATAGACCAATGATTCCTATTATAAAGCCAAGTTTACATTTCATATAAAAAAGCAACTTGGCAAATGTAACAGAATTAATGAAACTTTAATCTCTCAACTTCCGAGATATCTCTAAAATATCAGATAAAACGCCTCTAGCAGTCACTGACTTTCCGGCTCCTGCACCCTGGATAACCAGAGGTTGTTCATGATAGGCTTCTGTATAAATCTCGAAAAGAGTGTCTGCACCTTTAAGTTGTCCTAGACTAGACTTCCTAGTTTCTGAGATGAGTTTTACTTCCAAATTTTTATCATTCACATTTAGCTCTCCTACATATCGAAGTACTTCATCATCGCTTAAGTCATTTTTATAAGCATCAAAACCTTGATTCAATTCTTTAATTCGGCTTTTGAATTGATGCAATGTCGTTTTTCCATTAAGTTGATTGGGCACTAAAGATTGTACTTTTACTGACCTCAACTCTGTTTTTAAACCTAGTTCTCTGGAAAGAATCAATAGTTTTCTTGCCACATCATTACCAGATAGATCTTCGCGTGGGTCCGGCTCTGTTAAACCAAATTCAGAGGCTGTTTTTAGAACTTCAGAAAAGGTCAATTCCTGATCTGAATAGTTATTAAAAATATAACTCAAGGAGCCTGAAAAAACCCCTCTGATCTTAGTGATCTTATCACCTGAGTTATGTAGCCGTTTCACGGTTTCTATTACCGGCAGACCTGCTCCAACATTAGTCTCATAAAGGAATTCTTTTTTGTTACCACTAAGGTCATTCCTTAGATCTTGGTAAAATTTATAATCAAGTGTATTGGCCACCTTATTCGCTGCTACAATATGAAACCCATTAGATATCAAATTTGAGTATTGTTTGACTAATTCCTTACTTGCTGTAGCGTCTATAGCTATTAAGTTCTGAAGACCTTTAGATTTTATATATCGTATGATGTCTTCAACCTTATAGGGTACAGAAAATTGTTCAAAATCTGCTTCCCAGCTGGTCTCAGCACTATCACTAAAGAATGCCAAACGCGAATTGGTAACAACCGGAACTTTTATATGAATCGACTGTTCTGTTTTTAATTTATGTCTAGAGGCATTAATCTGTTTGATAAGTGTAGAACCTACATTACCAATGCCGAATATAACTAGATTTATGGTTGTCATTTTCTATAGATTTAATTTTAAAAATGGGTTTTAAAAGTCTATTCAACTGATGATATTCTATTAAGAATGCATCATGTCCGTGAATCGATTTTATTTCCCCAATGGTTACATTTTCCTTTACCAGTTTAAGGTCAATGTATGTGTTCCAACTTTCTTCAGACTTAAAAAACAAATCTGAGTTTATGGTTATAATATGTATATGTGAGGTGATAGATTTGGCGGTCTCTATAAATGTTTTACCATCTCTAGTAATGTCTATGGTTTTTAAAATTTGATTGAGCATTTTATAGGCAGAAAGCTTAAACCGCCCGTCTAATTTTTTGCCATGGTGTTCTAACCAACTTTCAACATTAAAGAGTGAATCATTGCTTTTTGATCTGTTAAACTTTTCTGTAAAAGATTCTGGAGTCCTATAGAATGTCATCGCATGAATGCGTGCATCTTTCAATGGTTCCTTTGAATGGTTTAATATTTGGTCTTGAATGTAGCAATTAGCAATCAACCAATCTGTCGATTTCCAATCGCAGGCAATTGGTATCACATAGTCAATAAAGTTTGGTCGCATTGCTGCCATTTCCCAAGCAATACCACCACCTACAGAACCACCAATACATGCATATAATGTGTCAATATCTAATGCATCTAGTCCTCTGTAAAATATTCCGGCGATATCTCTAGCCACAAAGGTTTTGTAATCTTCATATATATCTAGAGATTCATTACCATGCCCATTACCGGGAATATTAAAACTTATTACTGAATAATGGTCTGTATCTATAACTTTACCTGCTCCTACCAATGTCTCCCACCAACCATTTTCACCACAAACTTCCGAGTTTCCTGTTAACGCATGATTAACAAGTACCAATGGGGCATCATGCAAAGGTTGCCCGAAAACTTGATAGGATAACGGTAAAGAAACTTTTGCCCCGGAATGCAGTTCAAAATCATCAATATGTAAATATTTAAGCTCGCTCATAACTAAAATTTCGAAGAGAGAAGTAACCATGCCAGGCACTTATCAGCATCTGACATGGTATACACAACACTAATACTAATAATTAAAATTATACTAATTGAGTTTTGTGAACGGTATTAAAAGCCTCCTGCAAATCTGCCTTTAGGTCTTCAATGTCTTCTATTCCTACTGACAATCTGATAAGGTCATTTGTAACACCAGTCGATAATTGTTCTTCTTCATTAAGTTGTTGATGGGTAGTACTCGCCGGATGAATAATCAGCGATTTAGTATCTCCTATATTAGCTAAGAGTGAAAATAATTGTGTCTTATCTGCTATGGTTTTAGCAGCATCAAAACCTCCTTTAGCTCCAAAAGTTACAATACCACTTTGCCCATTAGGCAAATATTTATCTGAAAGTTGTTTGTACTTACTAGATTCAAGACCCGGGTAGTTCACCCAAGCCACTTGTTCGTTTGTTTCTAACCATTTGGCTAATGCCAAGGCATTTTCACTATGTTTTTTAATCCGTAGTTCTAAAGTTTCTAAGCCTTGTAAAATTTGAAACGCATTAAACGGGCTCAATGCCCCTCCATAATCTCTTAATCCTTCAATTCTAACTTTAGCAATAAATGCCGCCTCTTCTAAAGCTTCGCTATAAACTAATCCATGGTAACCCGGAGAAGGTTCAGTAAATTCAGGGAATTTTCCATTGGTCCAGTCAAACGTACCAGCATCAATAATAACACCTCCCAAAGCTGTACCATTTCCATTGATGTATTTTGTTAGAGAATGAATTACAATATTAGCTCCATATTCGATTGGGTTCAATAGATATGGTGTTGCTACTGTGTTATCAACTATTAATGGAACTTTAAATGTCTTAGCTTGTTCTGAAATAGCTTCAATATCTAAAACATCTAGTTTTGGATTCCCAACAGATTCAATAAAAAATGCTCTTGTATTTTCCTGCGCTGCTTTATTAAAATTCTCAGGATCAGACGGATCTACAAAGGTTGTTGTAATTCCGTGTCTCGGTAAAGTAACACTTAAAAGGTTATAGGTACCACCGTATAGACTATTTGAAGCTACGATATGATCTCCTGCTTTCAATAATGTAAATAACGTGGTTGCTGTTGCCGAAGTTCCTGAAGCAGTAACTACAGCAGCTAATCCACCTTCTAATGCGGTTAACCGTTGTTCTAATACATCATTTGTAGGGTTATTGATTCTGGTATAAATATTACCTGTTTCAGAAAGATTAAACAGGTTAGCCGCATGGTCTGAATCATTAAAAACATAGGCTGTAGATTGATAAATTGGTACGGCTCTAGTACCACCGTTTTGTTGGACATCATGTCCTGCATGTAATGCTTTAGTAGCAAATTTTTGTGTGCTCATTTTTCAAATTTTTTTTATTAGACGCCAAGCCCATACTGAGTTAACAGATAAAACAATTAGAAAAATGTTAAAAAGAAAATACCGTAATTACAGGAAGTAATTACGTTTGGTTATCTATCTAAAAACATGTGCTTTAGTAGAATTTAGCACCTTCTTTATTGCTAAAGGGTTGCTAAGGCTTCACAGGGTCTATTCCCTCCACCTTTCTTGATAACATTTCAATAAGTGATTGAACTTATGGCACAAATATTCAGTCAGAAAAATTTAAAATCCAAATTATTTTTCAATTTTCTATATTCTTTAACACAAACTATAGTTAGAACCCAAGGTATTGTTAAAGGTTTTATAGTTACGTTTTTATATGTATTTTTGACCTCTGAATTCCGGAGGAATGATTTGACTGATTGCAACCTCAAACCCCAGTCTTTTTTGGGTGTAAAAAAAGCTAAAAGCAGTGTAATGTGCTTTATACAGTTACGTCAAATCCTCAAACGAAAATTAAACTTATGGCATACTTATTTACTTCAGAGAGTGTTTCTGAAGGACATCCAGATAAAGTAGCAGATCAAATCAGTGATGCACTTATAGATCATTTTTTAGCATTTGACCCTGACTCTAAAGTCGCATGCGAAACCCTAGTCACAACAGGGCAAGTGGTATTGGCTGGTGAAGTAAAATCTAATACTTATCTCGATGTACAAAAAATAGCTAGAGATACGATTAATAAAATAGGATATACCAAGAGTGAATATATGTTTGACGGCAATTCTTGTGGTGTATTTTCTGCAATTCACGAACAGTCTGAAGATATTAATCGTGGTGTAGATCGTGATAGTAAAGAAGAGCAGGGTGCAGGTGATCAAGGTATGATGTTCGGATACGCTACTAGAGAGACCGATAATTATATGCCTTTGGCTCTAGATCTTTCTCATCTTATGCTAAAGGAACTTGCTGATTTAAGGAGAGAATCAAAAGATATTACTTATTTAAGACCAGATTCTAAAAGTCAGGTTACTATTGAATATGATGATAATAACATTCCTCAACGTATTGATGCTATTGTAATCTCTACACAGCATGATGACTTTGGCACTGATGATGTAATGCTCGCAAAAATTAGAGAAGATGTCATCAATATCTTAATTCCAAGAGTCGTCGCTAAATTACCTGAACATATTCAGAAGTTATTTAATGATGATATCAAATATCATATCAACCCTACCGGGAAGTTTGTAATAGGAGGGCCTCATGGCGACACTGGTTTAACCGGTCGAAAAATCATCGTAGACACCTATGGTGGTAAAGGTGCTCATGGAGGAGGTGCCTTCTCTGGAAAGGACCCGAGTAAAGTAGATAGAAGCGCGGCATATGCGACGCGCCACATTGCAAAGAATTTAGTAGCTGCAGGTGTTTGTGATGAAGTTTTAGTTCAGGTATCTTATGCTATAGGTGTTGTTGAACCTATGGGAATTTTTATTGACACTTATGGGACTTGTCCATTTAATATGACGGATGGTGAAATTGCTGAAAAGGTATCTGAGATTTTTGATATGCGTCCTGCGGCAATTGAAGAACGTCTAAAACTACGTCAACCCATGTATAGCGAAACTGCAGCTTATGGTCATATGGGGCGTGTTAATGAAACCGTTTCTAAAACCTTCTCTCAGCCTAATGGGGAAGATCGCACCATAGATGTCGAACTTTTCACTTGGGAGAAATTAGATTATGTCGATAAAGTAAAGACTGCTTTCGGTCTTTAACTATAAAAAACATCAATTAAAAAGCCTTATAAATACTGACTTTATAAGGCTTTTTTGTTTTATTTGATTATTACTAAGTAGGAATTTTTAAAGTTGATCTGTTATATAATTGGCGGTTATTAATCATTTAGAATAGATTAACTTTAAAACTTTATCTTATGAAATGTAAACTACGATTACCGCAGTTCTATTTTTTAATCCTATTTTCTTTACTAGCACTTACATCATGTCAAACAGATGATGGTAATTCTGGAAATAATGATCCTCAGAATAACATCCCTGATACTTTTTCTGATTACTTCGGTAACCAGATCAACAGAGACTTTTTAGGTACAGTTGTTGACGTCAACAATCAGCCTATTGAGGCTGTAACAATTACCATCGGAAGCAGTATGGCTATGACTGATGCTAATGGTGTATTCTTTATCAATAGTGCCACAGTAAATGAGCGTTTTGGGTATGTGAAAGCTGAAAAAACGGGTTATATTCATGGCTCTCGTAGTGTTGTTCCATCTACAGGTGTGAACAAGGTAAACATTATGCTTTTAGAAGCTGATGTTGCAGGAACTACCAATAGTGGTACCTCAGAGACTATTACACTATCTAATGGTTCCTCTGTAGCTTTAGATGGAAACTTTGTTAAAGAAGATGGCTCTGCATATAGTGGAAGTGTTGATGTAATTATGCATCATCTAGATCCTATGGATGAGGATATGTCTGTGCAAATGCCAGGTATGCTTTATGCAGAAAATCAAGAAGGCGCTGAGCGTATGTTACAAACCTTAGGAATGCTTGCTGTAGAATTAAGGGGAACTGGAGGCGAAGATCTTAATTTAGGTAATGGATCTTCAGCAGAAATTAAAATCCCTGTAGATCCAAGCTTGATGGCTACGGCCCCACCATCAATTCCGTTATGGTATTTTGATGAAGATAATGGCTATTGGAAAGAGGAAGGGCAAGCTGTACTTGTTGGTAATATGTATGTTGGTACTGTTACGCATTTCTCATTCTGGAATTGTGACATCCCTGCCGAAGCTATAACATTATGTGTATCGGCTACTGATGACGAAAACAACCCATTAAACAATCTATACGTTACCATAACCAGTACAACTTTTGGGACTACCGGAGGTTATATCAACGAAAATGGAGAAGTGTGTGGATATGTGCCAAGTGGCGAGACTTTAGAACTTAATGTATACAGTTATGAATTCTGTAGTGACATGCCTCTGTTAACACAATCCATAGGACCTTTTAATAGTGACTCTAGTATTACTGTAATTATTCCTGAGAGCAATGATGTTATTTCTGAAACTGTTACAGGAACATTCAATACATGTAGTGGCGACCCTGTATCTAACGGTTATGTTCAGGTAACTTATGGTAGTCAAACATTTACGGATGCCGTTACTGATGGTTCTTTTGAGATCAATTTATTACGTTGTGATGAAGACAATACATTCAGCATTAAGGGTAGTGATTATGTCAACTTACAAACTACCGGTTCTATAAGTTATACGTTTACTACACCATTAACTGATGTAGGAACTATTAGTGCTTGTAATGCTGTAGACGAGTTTGTTCAATATACTATAGATGATAATGAGACAACTATCATCTTAGAACCTTTTAATGTTGAATTTGCCGTGTCTGGTCCAAATGTTAACGCTCCAACCCTATACATAAGTGGTTTTGGAGACGGAACAGGAGGAGGTAATACTTGCTTCTATATGGTAGGACAATTAAACGACCCAGATTATTTAGGTACATACGACCATTGGGATTGGAATGACATTAACGATACCGGGTTTAATATCTCGGAATGTCAGCAGATTTCAAACATGAATAATGGTATCATATACAATTTAACCGCTTTAGGGGAAGTTGGTGAGTATGTCGACATCAACTTCAATGGTACTTACGAAGATTATGACGGTAATCCACACGCCATAAGTGGAGTTATACATGTCCTTAGGGATCAATAGTAAGGGAAAAAGCCTTCTCAATTGAGAAGGCTTTTTTTATGCTTACAATGTATATGTTAACCTAAAGGTAATAAATCTTGGCTGTATAAAGGTTTCAGAACTAAATACAGATATATTTCCTGCACCATTACTAATATTAGAATCGATGTCTAAAATATTAGAAGCTCGTATAGTGTATTCCCATTTGGCATCTCTATCTTTTCTATAACGTAAAGACGCATCCCAGGTTTTAAATACATCTGTATTTCCATTACTTTCTTGTTCATTATAAGTAAACTCAGTAACAAAGGTCAATGCATCCCAGATGTAAGCATCAAACTCTACAGATGGCGCTCGGGTGATGAATTTGGTTGTATTACTACCTTGGTCATTATCTCTCACTGTATATCTATATCGCAATCTTACATTAGGTGCTTCTCTAAAATTAGTTCTTAATTCTGGAGTGTATGATTGAGTAAAACTTTCATTTAAAGATTGTCTCCCTTGTATGAACTGATTGAGCTTGCTATAGCTAAAATTTGCTCCTAAACGTGCTCTAAACTTCCCAAATGTGCGCTCTACTCTACCAAAAAGAGAAGCATTCTCATCTGCAAATTGTGAGTTAAAGAATGTACTCGTTCTAATGACACTTTCAAAATTGGTTAACGATCGTATTTGGTCTATGTTCTTACTATAGTTAAACCCTGCAAAAACGTTGGTGTAATTAAATAAGTTAAAACTGTTGTAAAAAAGCCTGATATTATGGGATAGCGCATTTTGTAATTCTGGATTACCAAATTGAATACTATTAAAATTATTCAACACTAATCCTTGTGCTATATTAGTTACATCAGTAAACGTATTAGTCATATTATAGTTAAGCTGTAGAGCTTCACTCTTTTTAAATTGAATTCGCATTTCAAAATCCGGTAACACATTAAAGAAATTATCTTTAAATGTTTCCCCTCCTTGTGTATTCTGGTTGCTGTAGGCATGAAAAGAAACTCCAGGCGTAAATGTAAACTTCCCTGTTTTAAACCTATAATGCACTCCTAAATAGACATCTCCAAAACGATACTCTACATCATCATTAGTAGCAGATAATGTATTGCCTTCTAAATCTGTAACGGTAGGTGTTGGATTTAATCGTGTATTATCATCTAAGAACTGAAAGATGTTAGAGTTAAACTTTTGATTACTCAAAATTGTTCCCAGGGTTAGATTGATATTACTCTTAGAATTTAAGATATTAAAGTAATCTACCTTAGCATCCAACTGGTTAGTTTTCACACGTCTATCTTGATTTAAGTTATAACTAAACTGGTCCAAATCTAGACCTAATCCTGAAGCCGTATTATCAAAAGCATCATTGTCCGGATCGTTATTATTTGTTGGATCATTAACCAATAATGCATTATAGAATGGATCTTCATCTCTTATTAAATGCTGTGCTTCAAGTGCAAAAATATTAGTCTCATTTAAGGTATAATAATAGTTCAGATTTTGGTTAATACTATAAGGATTCACCTCATCTAATTGATTGGTGCCTCCTACTACAGAAGAGAATAAGTTTTGACGTTCCTGATCATCAGACGTACGTGCTAAAACATCATAATCTAATTGATTATTAAAATTTGGTTTGTAAGATGCACTTAACTTAGCTATAAATTGATTAGACGCTTCTCTACCAGTAGAAACTGTTGATTCATCTGGTGGAATACTTGCAGATTCATCAATTGGTGTACTTGGATCGTCTTCTACTTCTATATAATCGAAGAAACTTTCTTCTCTAGTTCTTAAACGGCTACTGTTATAAATTAGAAATCCACTAAGATCTAAGGCTTTGTTCGGAGAGTAACTAAAATTGGCTGATCCTAATTTTGTAACGACTTCTTGGGCGTTAGCAATACTAGTTAATCCACCTAAACCGTTATTACCTAAATTAATATTGGTACCACTTGTTCTGCTGGGCGCTCTGAAGCCTCCACCAAAACCTCTCAGGTCTCTATTGGTTAATGCGACTTCACCAATATTATTCATATCACCTATTAAATTGATACTGTACTTTGGACTGTAATAAAACAGTTTTGGCTGTACTAGATAAAGTTCATCATTTGGTGATGGGGCAGTACCCACACCAGCTGTAACATCACCAAACCAGAAGTTCTTTTTGCCTTCTTTAAGCTTTATGTTTATAGCAACATTATCTTGATTGTTTTGCACGCCACTAAGCTGACCAACTTCTGCATAGTTACGAAGGACTTGAACTTTATCTACCGCGTTAGAGGGGATATTTTTTGTTGCTAACTTGGTATCGCCATCAAAAAAGTCTTTCCCTTCAACCATGACCTTATTCACCACCTTACCTTCGACTTCTATCTGGCCATCATCATTAATCTCTACTCCGGGGAGTTTCTTTAGTACATCTTCTAGTTTTCGCTCACTACCATTTTTAAAGGAGTCCGCATTGTAAATTAATGTATCTCCTTTCACCGTAACCGGCATTTCATAAGTCAACTCTACTGCATCTAGAGAGTTATCAGGCATTAAAGTGAAGTCTTTAGTAATATTGGCATCTTTAGTTTCAACAGTCTCCTCGCCAGTCTTTAATCCAATATAACTTACCTGAATCTTATACTTGCCATTTTTACCTAATGATAATATATATTTTCCCTTATCATTAGTAACAGCGTAAGATTCTAATGTATTTGTTTCTTGATTGATAGCTATGACATTAGCCAATTCTAATGGTGTCCCAATACTATCTTTAACGACACCTTGCATCTTAATTTGTGCAAAGGAACTTCCTGTCACTACTACAAATAGTAGTGCTAATAATTTTTTCATAAGTTTTTTGGTTGCTTTATTTCTTAGTTTCTTCCACCTCTGCCTCTGCCTCTGTTACGCCCTCCGTACATTTGGCGCATCTCTTCCATTTTTTTGGTGATTATTTCATTGTATTCAGCCTGAGTTACTTCTTGGCCTTTTTCAGGTTTGTTAATTTCTTCTTTCTCTTTTGGGTTCATTACAATTTTAGTACATAGTATTGTTGTACGGTCTGCACTCACTTCTAAAATTAAACCCGGTAGGCCCCAAAAGTCATCTGGTCCTTGATTAATAGGTATCTGAGGTGTGTACCATGCCACAACTTCAATAGTCTTAGGCATCTCAATTTCACTCATTGGGTCATCACTTGTCTTAGTAGAGTCTTTTTTAGCCTCGCCATCAGCTTTCTGGTCTCTTTTATTACCTCTTCGTCTCATGCTTCTCCAGTCAAACTGATCTACAGTCTTAGTCGCAGTTGCTTTAAAACAGGTATAGCTTCCTATTTGCTTAGTTTCGGTAGTCATTTTCCATTCAAGAGACTTCAATTCATCTTTAATCAAAAATTGTTTCCCAAAGAACTCTTGATCTTGTAATACTTCTTTTGACTTAACATTTTTGTATTTCGGTCCTCCAGCAAAACTATTTCCAAAACTTCCCCAACCTCTCCCAGATCCTGGCGCTTCAAGTTTCTCTTCTTCTTTGTATAAAGATTCCGTCTTATTGAACGTAAGTACGTATTCTTTTTCAAGAAAACTCTTCATACGTTCTTGAATTCGTTTTTTCTGTTCTGCATTTAACTGACGACCTCCCCATTGGTCTAGATCCATTGTGGTCTTAGTTTGATAAAACGCTTTTCCTTGGAAATCCTGAGCGTTAAGGTTTACAGAAAAGATCAGCATAAGCACTATTATACTGACTTTAGACATTAGTGATTTCATAGTTTGAGATTATGTATTTTAAGTTCTAAATTTAACTAAAACACTCTTGGTTAACATTATACATCTTCAAATCGAGATATTTAGCGTTGTTAAAAGTACTTCAATTGACAACACTAAGACTTAAAATCAACACAAAAGTTTAAGCGTGCTTAGTTAAAGTATTGTTAAAGAATTTAACCTCTTTTTCGCCTATTATTCATAAATATAAAGAACATCCTATCAACCTCGTCTTGGCCTTCCTCTATTATTTCTAAATTCTTGCATCTTCTCAGAAATTGTTTTCTGATACTCCATCTTGTTTACGACCTTTCCTTTCTTTGGTGCTTCAATTTCTATCTTCTCTTCCGGATTCATTATAATTTTTGAACACAACATTGTGGTGTTTCCGGCACTTACTTCTAGGATTAGCCCTGGCAGACCCCAGTAATCCAATGGTCCATGACCTACCGGTATTTGAGGGGTGTACCACGCTTCTACTTGTGTCATATTTACAACGACTTCTGTGTCTGTACTCGTAGAATCTGTTTTCTTCTCATTAGCACGTCTTAACTTATCCCAGGAAAAAGAATACCAAGTCAATTCATCTGTAGGAATAGAAGATGTCGCCTTGTAACATGTGTAATTCCCAATTTGCTTTGTCTCTGTTCCTAGCTCCCATTTAATCTCTTGTAGTTTATCTTTTACCAAGAATTGTTTTCCATAAAACTCCTGGCTCTGAATCTGTGTGTTGGTCTTAACATTTTTGTATTGTTTCCCTGGAGAAAAATTCTTACCCCAAGAGTCTGTTGCTCCAGATATAGCATCTAACTTTTCATCTTCATAAAAAACAGATTCTTCTTTATTAAACGTAAGTACATACGTTTTTTCTAATCTATTCTTCAATCGTGCTTCAACTTGCTTCTTCTGAGCTTCAGATAACCTTGCTCCCCATCTTCCTAAGTCCATGGTGGATTTAGAGTAATAATAGGCTTTTCCTTGAAAATCTTTAGTGCTTTCTTCAACCGTATTTGCACTTATAAATAAGAACAATAAGGGTAAAATTACACATAGTTTTAGTAGTGTAGTTTTCATAACAAAAATGATCTATAGTTATATTTTGTTTAACAAATCTAACATTTTGTTAAACGTTTTCATTTTGGTTTATAAAAACATTAACATTAAAACTGAAAGAAATTAGAGTTAAGACCTATAAGAACGTATTTTAAACCAGGTGATTAACCTCCTATGGATATCTCTATGCTTTCCCCATTACGACCGTTTCGAGGTCTGTAACGTTCCATCATCTCCTTTGCTTTTTTCTCCATAATCTGATCATACTTTTCCTGATTGACCTCTTTACCCTTAGTAGGCTCTTTAATATCCACCTTATCCTCTGGGTTTAAGACAATTTTACTACATATAATATTAAGTTTCCCGTCATGCACTTCCAATATCAACCCCGGAAGTCCTTGATACATTCCTGGACCATTATTAACAGGGATCTGTGGTGTATACCATGCGGAAACAGTGATGGTTTCCATCTCTGGTTCTTTATCCAAATCATTTTCATCACTGTCAGAGTCTGTATCAATAATAACTCGTGGTTTCTCTACTTCTTTCGTATAGGTTGCTTTGTAGCACAAATATTCTCCTATATGCTTACTTTCTGACCCAAGCTTCCAATCTATCTTTTCAATATCATCTTTTACTAAGAATATCTTCCCCATAGCATCCATTTGATTGGTGTAGCGATTATCTTTTGTATTCTTGTATAATATGTCAGATCCTCCACCTGCACCAACAACCATGACTTGAAAGTTTCCACTTCCCCCAACTGTTGGCTTATCTAAGCTTTCATCTTCTTTATAAGTAGATTCTCCCTTATTGAACGTTAAATTAAATGTCTTTTGAAATTGTTTCTTCATCATATCCATCATTTTTTGATGCATCTCTGAAGACATTTTTGTGCTATCAATTTTGATGTCTACACTGCGTTGTGTCTTGTAAGTGGCAACGCCCTGAAAATCTTGAGCATTAGCTTTGGTGATCACCAAAGCTAATACCATTACTACTGCTCTAATAATTGTTGTCATTGTATTTTACTTTTTTTCGAAATATTTGATTGCTGAAACTCTAACTTTCTTAACCCTTTCAATGAATATGTCAAAGTCATCACTATTCCCTTTTATGGTGTATGACATTTCTGAGTTGGTATTTTCATCTCTATTGCACACCAATTTGAAAGTGATATCAGTATCTGGCGCGGTATCCTTAAATATAGTCTCTATATCTTCTACTGTAAATGTTGATTTTACTTCCTCAGCAGAATCAGCAGTTACTGTAATACTCACACCTTCTACTTTAACTTTTTCGGTATCGATTTCTCCTTGTAATGATTTGGTTTGACTAAAGCCGTAGGTAGTGATCGCTAAGGCTAAAATTGTGATAACTTTTTTCATGATATAATGTTTAAATGATTAGTACATCACAAAGATGAGAACCTGTTTTATTTTTCTGAGTTAACTACTGTTAACGTGTGTTAACCGATTAGTATACCTAAATTTTAACATTTACTTTTGAATTATGAATGCTAAAAAATACAAATGGATACTCTATACGATCACCTTTGTGATACTATGTACTATTGGCATACAAGTCTATTGGAACTATAAAAATTATCTTTCTAATAAACAGCAGTTAGTTAATGATGTACAAACCAGCTTAGATAAAGCTGTAGATGATTATTATACTAACCTAGCTCAGCAAACTACCATCGCGCTTAGTATTGATGGTGAGCAGCAAAAAGATGTTCTAAAAGATGGAGGTTTACTGGACAGACTCACAAAGAAAATAGATGAGCACGATTCTAAGTTTATAGGAATAGATTCGATGCGTATAGAAAATATTGAAGGCATAGCTGTTTTTAGAGGTTTAGAAGCAGAC
This sequence comes from Winogradskyella sp., assembly GCA_965230605.1. Taxonomy (GTDB): domain Bacteria; phylum Bacteroidota; class Bacteroidia; order Flavobacteriales; family Flavobacteriaceae; genus CBDDLD01. Next base: position 2,777,669 of record CBDDLD010000004.1, read on the forward strand.
TCAATGATGAGAAATTACAACAATGAAAATAAACCTATTTCTATAGATTCTTTAAAAAATCGCCTCCAAGATTCTGACCTTAAATTTCCTCCGGATTTTGAAATGCTAACTTCTAAAATTATGATATCTATTGATAACGATAGTTTAGCATTAAAAGATGTAGACAGCTTACTTAAGATAGAATTAAAGAGAAAGCAAATTGATGTAGATTACAGTTTAAAGTTTAAAGATCACCAACACAGAATAGAACATATTGGTATGATTGGAATAGCTGATTCTACTGATCATAATCATTATAATGGTCAATTCCTTCAAACATGGTCTAGTTCAGCCTTCTTGCCTAGAAATAGTGAACTAAGTATTTCTTTTACTAATGAAACTAAAGTCGTTTTAAAGCGTATTCTTAGTGGTATTCTAATTTCTACATTATTGGTACTAGCAGTTATCAGTTGTCTATTCTACTTATTAAGAATCATCAATAATCAAAAGCAGCTAGCAGAGGTGAAAAATGACCTTATAAGTAATATTACTCATGAGTTTAAAACACCTATTGCTACCATTGGAGCAGCATTAGAAGGCATAAATAGTTTCAATATTATTGAAGACAAAGAAAAGACACGTAAATATGTTGACATGTCTACACACCAATTATCCAAGCTTAACATCATGGTCGAAAAGCTCTTGGAAACTGCAACTTTAGATAGTGACAATTTAAAGCTAAAGAAAGAACAAATAGATCTTATTGAACTACTAACAGTAGTGGTTAATAAATTTCAAATGCAAGAACTTAATAAAACCTTCGATACCAGTTTTAAAGTTGAAGAATGCCTCATTAATGTTGATACATTTCATTTTGAAAACGCTATAAATAATATCCTAGATAATGCTATAAAGTATGGTGGAGATCTAATTACTGTAGATGTTATTCCAAAAGATAAGCATGTAGAAATTTCTATTTCAGACAATGGGAATAACTTGACTAAGGATCATAAAGACAAAATCTTTGAGAAGTTTTACAGAGTCCCTAAAGGAAATACGCATGACATAAAAGGTTTTGGTATTGGTTTGTTTTACACTAAAACCATTATTGAAAAACACGGTGGTCATATAGCTATCGATTTAAATAATCAATTAACCACATTTAAAATCAATATCCCTAATGGCTAATACAACAAGAATATTATTAGCTGAAGATGAAACAGCTTTAGGGCAAATTATAAAAGAAAGCCTAGAAACTAGAGATTTTGAAGTTATTCTCTGTTCAGATGGTGAGGATGCATATCAGAAATATCAAACTGAGAAGCCTGAACTATTAGTTTTAGATGTAATGATGCCTAAAAAGGATGGCTTTACACTTGCAAAGGATATAAGACACATAGATGATACTATTCCTATTATATTTCTAACTGCAAAATCACAAACTCAAGATGTAGTTGAAGGGTTTACGATTGGCGGAAACGATTATGTAAAAAAACCTTTCAGTATGGAGGAGTTGATTGTAAGAATTCATAATCTACTCAATAGAACTCAACTTCAAAAAAAATCTGAGATTCTGTCTATCGGAAATTATACGTTTGATTTTCCAAGGCAAACACTACAATATAAAAATGAACCTTCTGTGCAACTAACACATAGAGAAGCACATTTGTTATTTCATTTAATAAAGAATAAAAACAACGTCCTGGATCGCTCACTTATTCTGAACAAACTTTGGGGAAATGATGATTTTTTCTCTGCGCGTAGTATGGATGTTTTCATCACAAAACTCAGAAAAAAGTTAAAGCAAGATGATACCCTACAAATTATGAATGTCAGAGGTTTTGGATATAAGCTTACAGATTAATTACAATACTTTCAATAAAACAATAAGATATTCCTTGCGTTTTAAAGTGGCTTAATTTTTGTATTTTTCTAGTCACTATGAGATACTTTTTCTTACTTGTTTTTATTATTCCGCTATCAATACTTTCTCAGGAAAAAGCGTCTGTTAAACTTACAGATTCTTTAAAGGTGATCGCTGAAAATATCTATGGTATAGATGCGTTTAACACACTTTACTTCAGTACAAAAAATGGCACATTTCATAAGAAAACTACAGACACAACAGTGACCTATACCAATTTTCAATTAGGTAAAGTCAGTACTGCAGATACCTTTAACCCGCTAAAGCTTATCTTATTCTACAGAGATTTCAATACTATTGTTGTATTAGACAATAGACTTGCTGAGGCTTATAAAGTAGATTTTAATACGATACGTTCATATAAAAATGTCTCCTTTACTTCTGTGGGTTATGATAATACGGTGTGGATATTTAATCAGGACTTACAACAATTAGAATTGTATGATTATAAGGTTGACGATACCAGAGTAAGAACTGTCCCCATCCAATCTAAAGTTCTCGATTTAAAAAGCGATTATAATTACTGCTATTTGCTTACAGAAGGTCATCTGTACACTTACAATTACTTTGGAAGCCTAGTATCTAAAATAGAAAACAAAGGATACAGTCGTATGGCTGTAAGTAAGAACTATGTCATACTTCAGAAGGGTAATACCCTTTATATGCAATCAAAAAATGATACTGAATTTATAACGCTTGAAGGTTTAAATTTGTTAATAAGTCAGTTTTTTGTAACCGATGAAAGCTTGTATATTTACAACAATTCATGGCTTAAAAAATACCAACTTAAAACACTATAGATTATGCATGTTGCTATTGCGGGAAACATAGGGGCAGGAAAAACTACACTCACAAAATTATTAGCAAAACATTATAGATGGGAAGCACAACTAGAAGATGTTGTAGACAACCCATACCTTGACGACTTTTATAATCAAATGGAGCGTTGGAGCTTTAATTTACAGGTCTATTTTTTGAATAGCAGATTTAGACAAGTATTACAAATTAGAGAAAGTGGTAAAAAGATCATACAGGATAGAACCATCTATGAAGACGCACATATTTTTGCCCCCAATTTACATGCCATGGGGTTAATGACCAATAGGGATTATGAGAATTACCGTTCCTTATTTGATCTTATGGAATCACTGGTAAAAGGTCCGGATTTACTCATTTACCTAAGAAGCTCTATTCCAAATTTGGTCAACCAGATTCATAAACGCGGGCGTGATTATGAAAACACGATTAGTATTGATTATTTAAGCCGATTAAATGAACGCTATGAAGCATGGATACATAAATATGATAAAGGCAATCTACTCATTATTGATGTAGATCACCTTGATTTTGTGGACAAACCCGAAGACCTCGGAAACATTATAAATAGGATAGATGCAGAGATTCACGGCCTATTTTAAGTTATTGTTTCTAAATCATCATTTTTAGCTTTTTGTAATCCTTTCTGTTTTTTTTCGTCAAAAAGGTTGTAACTTAATCAAACAACCTAAATCCTTCTTTATGCACGAAAAGATTGAAATCGCTAAAGTTTCAGATCTCCAATTAAAACAACCAACCTACGCCTTAGTTAACAATACTGATCTTGTAATTATTAAACACGAGAAAGGCATTTCTGTCCTCTACGGAAGGTGTCATCATCGTGGTGCTTTACTTGCCGACGGGCACATTGATGGTAAAAACCTAATCTGTGGTGTTCACGGTTGGGACTATCGTTATGACACCGGAATTAGTGAGTACAATAATGATGAACAACTACATAAATTCTCTCACAGCATTGAAAATGATTCACTCATAATTGATAAAGCTGAAGTTGAAGATTTTGAGAAGAATCATCCTCAACCTTTTAATAGAGAAGACTATCTGGGGGCGTATGCTGACACACATCCTGAAGACACAGAACCTTATACAGGTTATATTAAAGAACTTGCAAAAAATGGTCTTAAAAATATAGGACATCATGGTTTTTCAGCTTCAATGGGAGTAGATAGAAATACATTACCGAAATGGAATGATATTCAATTTCTACCAGCTCAGTTAGCAACGAGACCTCTATTAGATCATGAAAGTGTAGCCACTAAAGTCGTTATTGGCCCTAATGCTAAAAAACCTTTGGAATTAGATATCCCTTTATTTGTTTCAGATATGAGTTTTGGCGCATTGTCTAGAGAGGCTAAAATAGCATTATCAAAAGGTGCAGAAATGGCCGGAACCGGAATTTGTTCTGGTGAAGGCGGCATGCTTCCTCAAGAACAGGCGAACAACACTAGATATTTTTACGAACTAGCTTCAGCACAGTTTGGCTTTTCGTGGGATAAATTAGATAATGTTCAGGCATTCCATTTTAAAGGAGGTCAAGGTGCAAAAACAGGTACAGGTGGCCATCTACCCGGGAATAAGGTTAGTGCAGAAATAGCAGAAGTTAGAGGTTTAAAAGAAGGTGAAGCAGCAATCTCACCTGCAGCAAATCCTAACTTTCATACGGTTCAAGATTTTAAAGATTTTTCAGAAAAAGTAAGGGAACGTACAGGTGGTATTCCGATAGGCTTTAAAATTGCTGCCAGTCATATTGAAGCCGATATCCAATTTGCTTTAGATGTTGGTGTGGACTACATTATACTAGACGGCCGTGGAGGAGGAACAGGATCGGCTCCTACTATTTTGAGAGACAATATTAATGTTCCTACCATTCCTGCACTAGCACGAGCAAGAAAATATTTAGATAAAGTTGGGGCTAAAGACATCACTTTGGTCATAACCGGAGGCTTACGTATTGCAGAAGATTTTGCCAAGGCTTTAATGCTTGGGGCTGATGCTATTGCGGTATCCAACTCAGCCTTACAAGCTATAGGTTGTTTGGGAATGCGTGCTTGTGGAACAAATAACTGCCCTGTAGGTATAGCAACACAAAAAGAGTCATTAAGAAGTCGATTAATTATTGAATCTTCAGCAAAACAGCTATATAATTATTTTGATGCCACTAATAACTTAATAAAGGTTGTTGCCAGGTCTTGCGGATATGATGACATCGCTAAGTTTAATCATCAAGATCTCTCCACATTCGATTATGATATGCATCGATTAACAGGAATCAATTACGCTGGAGTAAATTAATACTATGGAAAAAGTAATTCATATTGCTGGGCAATATTTGGCCACTGCCTCTATAAGCTTCTTAGAGCCAAAAGATGACGATAGTCATACAAATCTGGGTTGGATTAATGACGCATTGCACACCCATGCCTTAAGTAAAGCTAATGATATACTGACTTTAGACTACAGATCATTTAGCCTTATCTGGACTAATGACTCAGGCTTTAGGGAAGAACTACCATTAGACCAGAAAACACATCGTACCATTATTGAATGGATTGCTAGCACATCTATCAAAGCCGGAATACATAAGTCTTATGCTTACAACTTACATTATGAATTACCATATGAAGCGATAACTGACGATTTTCAGTTTATAAAGCCTAGTGATTTCGATATTGAACAGTTGATAAAAAATCGCCAACTTGCTCAAACAGCATTAGAGAATGCTTTAAAAATATTCAGCCCTGAAGCTCCAATTAGAATATGGCCTCATCATTTTGACACGGGGTCATTCTTTATGACTAGTGATGATCTGGGAATAGGCCTAGGGATGGCTATCCCAGATACAATGATCAATGATTTTTATCTCTATGTTAGTGGCTACAATGGTCATGAAAGTATTGTGTTAAGCCCAAATACTTCTATAGACCTGGGAACATACTACAGTGAAGGCTGGAAAGGTATTGCACTTGCCGTTTCCGGAATTACTATTGAAGACGCAACATCATTTTATAAAGAGGCCATTCAACATTATTTAGACCATTAATTATGTTTCAAATATTCACAGGAGTTACAGCTTTGGCTGCTCTATTGAGTTTTATAAATTCCAGGTTCTTAAAGCTTCCTGAAACCATTGGAGTGATGATTCTATCCATAGTGGTATCGCTGCTATTTGGGTCGATCTATTTCATAGATAAAGCATCTTTTTTAAATGTATGCCAGGTGGTTGAACAGATTGATTTTAGAACCATTTTATTCGATTTCCTATTAGGCATTCTATTATTTGCAGGAGCTATTCACGTTAACCTAAAAATGTTACTCAAAGAAAAAGCGCCTGTTTTGGTTTATGCCACCTTTGGAGTACTTGCCTCTACATTTATTACAGGAACCGCCTTTTATTACATAGCTTCAGTTCTGGGACTACAAATAGACTATTTATACAGCTTAGTGTTCGGAGCATTAATTTCCCCAACTGATCCTGTGGCTGTTTTGGCATTATTAAAAAAAGCAGGTGCCCCAAAGACTATGGAAGTAAAAATCATTGGAGAATCATTATTCAATGACGGCGTAGGTATTGTTGTTTTTCTATCGCTTCTTTCATTAGCAACAATGATGAAGGAGTTTCATATTACACATATTGCTCAAGAATTTGCTTTAGAAGCCGGTGGTGGGATGGTCATTGGAATGCTCCTCGGGTATCTCGGAAAGATATGCATCCAAAAAACTATAAAAGAACCTGTAATTGCTGTACATATATCTCTAGCCATAGTTTTAGGAGGCTATAGTTTATGTTCCTTATTACATGTCTCTGGCGCTATCGCAATGGTAGTTGCTGGTTTGATTATTGGACATAGCCTACACAGTCAAAAAATTACCGATGACTTAAGAATGCATATGAATATTTTCTGGAAAGTCTTAGATGAAATATTTAATGCTGTACTTTTTGTATTAATAGGATTAGAGATCATAGCACTAAAATTTGAGATTAATAATTTATTCCTAGGTTTAGCTGCTATAGTAATTGTTCTAGCTTCCAGATACCTCACAATTTTACTAGCCAATCTATTATTAAAATCTAAAGATAGAGCCAACAGGAAGCAACGAAATGTTCTTACCTGGGCGGGGCTTCGAGGTGGAATATCAATAGCGCTTGCATTAACTTTACCAGAAAGTGAAGTCAGAGAGATTATTTTATTTGCAACATATCTTGTCGTCATCTTTTCTATAATCGTTCAAGGACTTACTATAGAAAAACTAGTTTCAAAAACCTTTAAAAAATCTTGAAAATGGAGAAAAAACTTATTTGGCATAAAGTACTTGACAATAAAAAAGAACTTTCAGAAGGTCGTGTAAAAACAGTCACTGCAAACCATAAAGGTATTTGCTTAACACATTTTAAAGGAAAGTTTTCCGCATTAGATAATAGATGCCCGCATCAAGGAGGTCCTTTAGGCGAAGGATCCATTGAAAATGGAATGCTACGTTGCCCATGGCATGGTTGGGATTTTGACCCATGTACAGGTTTACCTCCAGGAGGATATGATGACGGCATAGAAACCTTTCCGGTAAAAGAAGAAGATAACGCAATTTATGTGGGTGTAGAGGAAGAAGATGCACATGTAAATACCATTTCTGATATTATGGCTGAGACCATGGTAAATTGGGGTGTCACTAAAGTTTTTGGGATGGTAGGCCATTCTAATCTTGGATTTGCAGATGCAATGCGTAGACAAGAAGAAAAAGGGAATCTTAATTTTTATGGGATAAGACATGAAGGTGCCGCTGCTTTTGCAGCCTCGGCTTATGGTAAATTAACAGGTAAACCTGCAGCTTGTTTTTCTATTGCGGGTCCTGGAGCCACTAATATGTATACCGGAATGTGGGATGCCAAAGTAGATCGTGCTCCACTATTAGCTTTGACCGGACAGGTAGCCACACAGGTTGTGGGTACCGGGAACTTTCAAGAAGTCGATCTGGTTCAGGCATTTAATACTGTAGCAGAATTTAACCAAAGAGTGCAAAACGATAGTCGTCATGCAGAGTTAATGTCTTTAGCGGTAAAACATGCTATTCTAAGACGTGATGTTTCACATTTAACATTCCCAGATGAAGTACAGGAGCTACCAGCAAAACCAAATAGTAAGGCCAAAGGTCCAAAAAACAGAATAACGTCCTTAGAAATTGCACCACCCAAGGAGTCTGTTAAAAATGCTGTAGAACTGATAAAACACTCTAAACGCCCTGTCGTTATAATGGGACATGGTGCCAGAGCTCATAAGAAACAAATTGTTGCATTTGCTGAGCAATTAAATGCTGCAGTAGTTACTACTTTTAAAGGAAAAGGACTAATCGCAGATAATCACCCTCTGGGAGGAGGTGTGCTAGGTAGAAGTGGAACACCGATTGCTTCCTGGTTTATGAATGAATCTGACTTGCTCATTGTTTTCGGAGCTTCATTTTCTAACCACACCGGAATCACTCCAAAAAAACCCATCATCCAAGTTGATTTTGATCCTCTAGCACTGAGTAAATTTCATCAGGTAGAGGTCGCTGTATGGGGTGAAATCTCTAGAACATTAGAAATCTTTAATAACGAATTAGAAGGAAAAATAAATACTGTGGATCAGCGGCCAGAAATTGAAGAGCGATGGGAAATATGGAGGGCTGAAAAACAAAAACGCCTTCTAGAAACTTCTGATCATGGTATAAGTTCTATAGCCGTTTTTGATGCTATGAATCAACTCACGCCTGATGATGCAGTCATGTGCGTGGATGTTGGTAATAATGCGTATTCCTTTGGACGTTACTTTGAGCCTACAAATCAGGATTTCTTAATGTCAGGATATTTAGGTTCCATTGGGTTTGCATTACCTGCTGCAATTGGTGCTTGGACTGCTGTAGGAGATACACGCTCGGTAGTTGCTGTTGCCGGTGATGGTGGATTATGTCAATACCTAGCTGAAATCACAACTTTGGTTAAGTATAACATGGCCGTGAAATTGATCGTATTAAACAACCATGAGCTTGGTAAAATATCTAAAGAACAGCGTGCTGGAGAGTTTGATGTTTGGAAGACCTCGTTATCTAATCCAAATTTTGCTGAATTTGCCCAATCTTGTGGTGTATGGGGAAAACGTGTCAATTCTGATGCTGAGTTGAAATCGGCTATGAAAGAGATGTTTAATCATGCGGGGCCTGCTGTACTAGAAGTTATTGCTGATGTAAATTTAATATAATATGGAAGTTGTTATAGACCTATTTCTGGGCATTTTAGGAGTTTACTTTTTAATTGGCTTACTAGTTGGAATTTATTTTCTGATTAAGGCATCAAGAATTGATCCCCTAATGGCTAATTCTAAAAAAGGAGTCCGGTTTCTACTTTTCCCTGGTATAATTGCCACCTGGCCATTTTTTATAAAACGTGTAATAAAAGCTAAACCTGTATCGTCATGACTTCCGGATTAAGAAAATTCCATAGATATTTTTGGGTACTACTTACAATTGGAGTGAGTACTTTCCTTTTCTTTTCTATAAAAAGTCTCGATTTTGAAGATAAAAATCAGGCTAATACAGAACTAGACACTAATAGAATAAATCCACTTAAAGTTCAAGAAAATGACCTCATCAAAGTGTCAGAGTATACAAGGGTTATTGAGGTAATTGTAAAGAAGTCATTAAAAACATCATCTTCAATAGTATACGCAATGGATGAAGAAGGTAAGCGGTCTGAAATATTAGGACAAGTTGAAGCAGTCGGGATTTACAACTTTAGACCTAAGCAAGCTTTTAAAGGTATTATCATTTATGATGCTATAAAAGATGTAGAAATCACAAAACTGAGTTTATAATGGGACTGAGCTATCAATTTATTATATGGAATAAGCATAAGAAGGCTTATGATAAGATTATTGCATTAGGAATGATTCTTTATATCATTGTATTTGCAGCTGTTACTTTAGTTTTTAATTCAGAAACTAGTATAGAGACACTAATTATCAGGAGTTTTGGTTCTCTGGCCATTTTGATGCTACACATTATTTTAGTCATTGGTCCTTTATGTAGACTTAATAATAAATTCTTACCAATTCTATACAATAGGAGACATTTAGGGGTAAGTATGTTTTTGGCAGCATTTATCCATGGTGGGTTTTCAATATTTCAATTCCACGCACTAGGTGATGTTAATCCTATCTACTCATTATTCACATCAAATATGGATTATGGGTCTTTGACTAATTTCCCTTTTCAAGTACTTGGGTTTTTAGCATTATTAATACTATTTGTGATGGCCTCTACCAGCCATGATTTCTTCTTGGCTAATCTCTCAGCAAAAGTTTGGAAAAGACTTCATATGATGGTATACTTTGCCTACGCACTAATTATAGGCCATGTTTTTCTTGGAGCCTTCCAACAAGAAACTTCAGCTTTTACGATAGCGCTTTTAGTTATTGGATTCATTGTTGTTGCCAGTTTACATTTAATTAGTGCCTTCAAAGAACGGAAAGTCGACACTGTAAAATCTGCTGAAAAAGAAGATTGGTTAAAGGTTTGTAACGTTGATGATATAGAAGATGACCGTGCTAAAATTTTCACTGTTGGTAAAGAGCGTGTAGCCATCTTTAAGTATGATGGCAAGTTATCAGCCATTCATAATGTATGCAAACACCAAGGCGGTCCTTTAGGAGAGGGCAAGATCATAGATGGTTGTGTAACATGCCCATGGCATGGTTATCAGTACCTTCCTCATAATGGGCAATCTCCTCCTCCATATACCGAGAAAGTAGCCACTTATGAACTGAAACTTGATAATGGCATTGTCTACATCAACCCTAAGGCCTTTGATGAAGGTACAGAAGTAACTCCTGTAAATTGTTAAACAAATGAAGAAGAATAAAGAATTTTATGTTCCATATATTGAAGGTAGTTTGGGTCACGAAACCAAAAAAACCATTAAACGATTTGCACTAATTGCCATACTAGTTATTGTTGTAGGAGCTCTTATATTTAGTTTCTCGCAAAAGCCTTTTAAGAATAGTACTTTTGAGCTGACTACATCAACAAAAATCACAGGAGTATTTCATGAAAATCCCTATCCTATGCTTCGTGTGCAAATAGCTGAAAATAGTTTCAAAAATATATTATTATTGGGCTTCGGAAAATCTAGTGCTAATCCCTTTTTAGAAAAGATTTTAGAAACTGAGAAATCACTCAACGGTAAGCATCTTTCTATTGAGGGTAACCTTATTTACTACAACGGAAAGACTTTAATTCAAATTACTGATGAAGAGAAAGTAACTGTTTTAGATGATGCTATTGCACCAACACCCAGTAAGCAAAATGTAAGTCAAATGACCTTTCAAGGTGAGATTATAGACCCTAAATGCTACTTCGGGGTTATGAAACCCGGAAAAGGTAAGATACATAGAAGTTGTGCTGTACGATGTATTTCTGGAGGTATTCCTCCTGTTTTAGCTACATCAGACAATAATAATGTATCTCAATACTTTTTGTTGACAACAATGGATGGAACGCCAATTAATAAAGATGTTTTATCTTATGTAGGTAAACCATCAATGATAAGTGGAGTTGTGCAAAAAATGGAAGATTGGTATGTGTTGAAGATTAACCCGGATACCATTGAAATACTAAACGAGACCTCGAAAATTTATTAGTCGTCTATCAAGTCTAGTGACTTAGCATGATCTATAGCTTCATCACTATCATGCACAATTAGCACTGGGACTTCTTTATAATTGTCAAAAAGTGTATTAATTCGTTTCATTTTAGCCTTATGGTTAACACTCCTCAAGTATATTGATAATATGCGTTTAGGGTATTTTTTTACGATATCTAGATAGATGTAGGCATCCTTTTCTCCACAATCGCCAATTAAAATAAACTTTAGATCTGGATACGATTCAAAAATATTATAGATCTCATTGTACTTATGTGCTATTTCTGGTTTTTCAGTTTTGTCAAAAGGGGTTCTAAAATCTCTCAATAATATGGGACCATCTGGGAAGCTGTTTTGCTTTAAGAAAAACTCTAAATAGCGGTATAGATTCCATGGGCTATTACTCACATAAAAAATAGGGTTTTGTTTATCCTTATTTATCCCATCATGTAATCGATGGTAAAAATCAGCGGTGCCTTCTAATGCTTTTCGCTTTGCAGGTGTTGTAAACAATGTATTTACCACGACACGCCATTTTAGTCTCGAGGTTACTCCCGTATGCAATATTGTATCGTCAATATCACTAATAACTCCAAATACCGCATTATTAGATGGCACCAACATTTTCCCTTGAAACTGATTGTCTTTTTGTATGATGCGTTTTCCGGTATATGACCTATATGAAACCGTATAATTTAGCCATTCCCCACTATCAACTAAAGTTTGAATACTTTCTTCCGGCTCACTGATTAAGTAATAGCCCTCTGCATCTGTTTTAGCTGAAATTTCCATTCCATTACCCAGAGTGATCCTAATATCAGCATGCCTTATTTCATCGGTCTCAAAACGTTTCCAGGAATTTAAAAGTATCTGGAACCAACTCTTTTGTTCCAAATCAATATCTTCATCTTCCAATGCTCGCCCTTGCAAATAAAGTTTGTTAAGGGTACCATACGTCTTAAAAGGAATAATCTGTAAAGGGTCTTTTTTGAAAAGGTTCATTTCTGAAGTATAAGAGTTTAAATATAGCTAAATATTTAATCCCATCATTCAGTTAGTACATTGATAATATCTTGCCTAATAGTATTGAGTTTAGTAAGCAATTGTGTATGATCTATTTCCAGTGTTTCAATTTGATTTTTAATACTATCGATCTCGGTATTTGAAGCCGTTTTATGTTTTAGTATGTATAAGTCATATTCCAAATGACCTCTTTTATGATCCAATAGATATATCTGCGATAGCAATTGATTGAATGCATGTACGGCTTCATCAATTACTTCTCTTTTGGACGGCCAATCATTAGATATAGTCCTTAATGTTTCAATAAATCGAATATTTGAACTCCCATGTGCACAGCCTAACCGTTTATCTCTGAATTGTTTTTCACAAAGTGGCATTCTTTTAATAGCTGTATCAAATTCTTCATGTGAACTCAATATTTTTTCATGAACCATTTTGCAATAAACGACATCAAAGGACTTTAGTTTTTCTATTTTATGCTCAAGCATTATTTCAACACATAATTTATATTGAAAATTACATCAAATTCTAATTCGTATTATGCGTAATTACCCCTGATTTTAAGCATAAAAAAAGCCATACTTTTCAGCATGGCTTTTCATTTATATTTGATAAAATTACTTGATCGTTGTAATATCTAAAGTTGCTTCTTTTTCGTTTGATGCATCTTTATTTGCAGCAACTTTCACTTCTTTTTGTAAATCTTCAGAAGCAAGTCCTGTTTCCTCAGAACCATGCCCACCTAATATTGGAGCGATCACAAGACCAACTAAACACGTTAGCTTAATTAAGATATTCATTGAAGGTCCTGACGTATCTTTAAATGGATCTCCAACAGTATCACCAGTAACAGCAGCTTTGTGAGCATCTGAACCTTTATAAGTCATTTCTCCATCAATTTCAACACCAGCTTCAAAAGATTTTTTAGCATTATCCCATGCTCCACCTGCATTGTTTTGGAAGATAGCCCACATTACACCACTCACACATACACCAGCCATATAACCTCCTAATGGTTCAGCACCAAATACAAGACCAATAATTATTGGAGTAATAATTGTAATTAAACCAGGGATTATCATTTCTCTTAAAGCTGCCTTTGTAGAGATATCTACACACTTAGCATATTCAGGTGTACCAGTACCTTCCATGATACCAGGAATCTCTTTAAACTGACGACGTACTTCTTTTACCATCTCCATCGCTGCTTTTCCTACAGACTGCATTGCTAATGCTGAGAAAATTACAGGAATCATACCGCCAACAAATAACATTGCTAATACATCTGCTTTAAAGATGTTAATACCATCAATACCCGTAAACGTCACATATGCAGCAAATAATGCTAATGCTGTTAAAGCAGCAGAAGCAATCGCAAATCCTTTACCTACAGCAGCAGTTGTATTACCAACAGAATCTAGAATATCTGTACGTTCACGTACATGTGGTTCTAACTCACTCATTTCAGCAACACCACCTGCATTATCAGCAATTGGTCCGAAAGCATCGATAGCTAACTGCATTGCTGTAGTAGCCATCATAGCAGATGCTGCTAGTGCCACACCGTAAAACCCTGCTAAAGCGTAAGATCCAAAGATTGCAGCAGCAAATAAAATCACTGATAAGAATGTTGATTTCATACCCACTGCAAGTCCTGCAATAATATTAGTAGCTGCTCCAGTTGAACTATTTTGTACAATGTCTAAAACCGGTTTTTTACCTAAGCTAGTATAGTATGCTGTTACTATAGAGATTAACGCCCCTACAGCTAAACCAATACATGCTGCCCAGAATACATTTAATGCCGGTACTTCTTTTATGCCTTCACCAAAGAACTTCATCTCTAAAGTCTCTGGCAACATCCAATTAATTAAGAAATAGCTTGCTGCTAATGTTAATATAATAGACACCCAGTTACCCATATCTAATGCTTTTTGCACTTGAGCTTCTTTAGCTTCATTATTAGATATTCTTACTAAGAATGTTCCTATGATAGATGCTAGTACACCTACACCGGCTATTACTAGTGGTAATAGTATTGGGCCCATATTATTAAATGCATCTGTAAACTGAGTTGTTGCAGACATATCTTTTATAATATAGTTACCTAATACCATAGCAGCAAGTACAGTAGCCACATAAGATCCGAAAAGATCAGCACCCATACCAGCAACATCTCCTACATTATCTCCTACATTATCTGCAATAGTAGCTGGGTTACGTGGATCATCTTCAGGGATCCCTGCTTCAACTTTACCAACTAAATCTGCTCCAACATCAGCAGCTTTGGTATAAATACCTCCTCCAACACGAGCAAATAAAGCGATTGACTCAGCGCCTAATGAGAATCCTGCTAAGGTTTCTAATACAATAGTCATATCAGTATAAAAGTCGCCATTCTCTGTCATAAACTGACCTAAGAAGATGAAAAACAATAAGCTTAATCCTAATACTGCTAAACCAGCAACACCAAGTCCCATTACCGTTCCACCACCAAAAGACACTTTTAATGCTTGTGGTAAACTTGTTTTTGCAGCTTCCGCTGTTCTTGCATTGGCGTCAGTAGCGATACGCATACCTATATTTCCTGCTAATGCTGAAAAGAAAGCTCCAATTATGAATGCCGGAATAATCATAATACTTGTTGTATCTACATATTGTGATATTCCAAAAAGTGCTCCAGAGGCAATAAGTACGAATATTAAAAGTAAGCGGTACTCTGCTCCAAGAAAAGCTAAAGCACCTTCTTTAATCGCTTTAGATATACCTTGCATTTTTTCGTTACCTCCAGCTTGTTTCTTTACCCAAGCCATTTTAACGAACATAAAAAGTAAACCTATAATTGCCAATGCCATTGGCACAAAAATCATATTAGATTCCATAAATTTTTCTATTAGTTATTTAGCTCGGCAAAAGTAGTAAAATCAATGAGAATAAAAAACCCTTTTACCAGTAATGTAAAAGGGTTACTCTAATTCGTTTATGTTATTATTAGATCGTAAAATCTCCGTTATTTTTATGATCACTTTCACTGTATCTCTCAATACATTTCCTCACGATGTCATGTGCTTCTTCTGCATTTCCCCATCCTCCTACATCGACTTTCTTTTTCTCTAAGTCTTTATACACCTGAAAAAAATGAGTTATTTCTTCTAAACGGTGTGGGTTAAGATCTGAGATATCGTCCTTTAAACTCCATATAGGATCAGAAATAGGCACGCATACTATTTTTTCATCCGGTCCTTTTTCATCAGCCATATGAAACACTCCAATTGGTTTTACCTCCATAACACACATTGGAAAGGTTGGCTCATGTCCTAAAACTAAAACATCTAACGGATCACCATCTAATGCTAATGTTTCAGGAATAAACCCATAATCCCCCGGGTACATCATAGATGAGAATAGCATTCTATCGAATCGAATCTTCTTCAATTCGAAATCATATTCATACTTATTTCGACTTCCTTTCGGAATTTCAATTAGCACATCAAATGTTAGTGATTTATTCGCACTCATTAGTTTCCTTTTAAGGGTGCAAAGATAATTAAGTTCGTTGGTAGTTGTGTTCGGTTTAGCGTATTAGTTATGTCAGTAGGATGTTAAAATTCTAACAACGGCTTTAGTTTATGAAAATCAATGCCATGAATTTATTATCTTGACTCCTCATTATTCCTATTAAAAATGAAAGTCATGCGTAATTTATTTTCCTTATTACTAACAATCGTATTCTCTATTAGCCTTATGGCTCAAAATCAACCTTGGCAAGGTAAGTTTGAACCAATAGACAATATGATAACGCCTCCTAATGTCTACAGAACTGCTAGTGGTGCACCTAGTAAAGCCTATTGGCAGCAACGTGCAAATTACAAGATAAAAGCAGAGTTGGATGAAGCCAATAACATAATGTCTGGAGAAGAGACCATTACATATTATAACAACTCTCCCGATGATTTACACTATTTATGGATTCAGTTGGAACAGAATGTCAATAAGAAGGAAAATGAAGATTTTGGATATGCTTTTGGTGGGGTTAGAGATTCTATGAACACAAGGCATATGCAGTTCTTAACACGAGCTATCGACTTTCCTGCAGGTTATACTATAAAGTACATTAGAGACGATGCAGGGAAACCAATTAAGTCATTAGTTAATAATACCATGATGAAGGTATTATTGGACGAGCCGTTAGAATCGGGTGAATCTATGAGTTTTTCCATCGGGTGGTCTTATCACATTACAGACAGAAGTATGTATTTACTTTCTAGAGAAGGTTACGAATATTTCCCTGAAGATGATAACACAGTGTATCTTATTGCACATTGGTTCCCGAGAATGGCTGTATATAGTGACTCGGATGGATGGCAGAATAAGCAATTTCAAAAACTAGGTGAGTTTGCATTAGAATTTGGAGATTATGAAGTAGAAATCACAGTACCAGAAGATCACGTTGTGGCGTCTACCGGTGAATTATTAAACCCGGAAAGTGTATTATCTAAAACACAACGTAATCGTTTAGCACAAGCGCGTAAGTCGTATGACAAACCAGTGATGATTATAACGCCAGAAGAAGCAACAGCAAACGAAAAGAAAAAAGCCAAGAAAACTAAAACATGGCGATTTAATGCTAAAAACGTAAGAGATTTTGCATTTGCAACCTCTAGAAAATTCATTTGGGATGCTCAGGCTGTTCAGCTTCCAACAAGTACTGTAATGGCGATGTCTTTTTACCCAAAAGAAGGTTTACCGGTATGGAGTGAAGAATCTACTAAAGCTGTTATGCATGCTTTACAAGTCTATTCTGAAGACGTTTTTGAATACCCATACCCTGTATGTATTTCTGTAAATACCTCTAATATAGGTATGGAGTTCCCGATGATAAGCTTTAACGGAGGGAGACCCCCAGCGAATGGTGAAATGAGTAAAAATGCAAAAGGGGGTATGATTAGTACTATTGTGCATGAAGTAGGTCACAACTGGTTCCCAATGATTGTAAGTTCTGATGAACGTCAATGGATGTGGATGGATGAAGGACTCAATACGTTTATTCATCAGAGAACTATGAAAAAACGCTATCCGCAGTATAACCATACAACACCAAAGAGTATTGTTCCTTTTATGAGTGGCGATCAGAGTATTATGCGCCCTATAATGACCTCATCTGACAATGACTTACTAAGTCAATTTGGCGCTAATTATTACCAGAAACCAACAGTAGGATTACAAATTTTGAGGCACTCTGTTATCGGGGAAGAGCTATTTGATCAGGCATTTAAAGAATATGCCAATCGTTGGAAATATAAGCACCCAAACCCTGCGGACTTGTTCAGAACCTTAGAAGATGCTACTGCTGTTGATTTAGATTGGTTCTACCGTGGATGGTTCTTTACTACAGAAAATGTGGACATGGAACTGGTCGATGTAAAATGGTTTACAGTTGCCGAGGAAGTGAATATTGAAGACAAGAGTAAGCAGGTAAAAATGAATATCGCGGCTGAAAATAATGATGGTAAAGCCAAAGACTTTTCGAGTGGTCCGGAAGTTATTACCATGACCTCAACACCAGATCAGGCTTATGGTCAATTCTTATCACGTATGAATGAGCCAGAAATCAGAAAGCAACTTGCAGGCAAGAATATTTATGAAATTACTGTAAACAATGTTGGTGGTTTAATCATGCCTGTTACTATTGAGTGGGTATACACTGATGGGACTAAAGAAATAGATAGACTCCCTGCAGAAGTATGGCGCTTAAATGAATATCAAATTACTAAAACATTTATCAAGTCGAAGCAAGTTGAAAAAGTAAATCTTGATCCAAATTTTGAATTTGCAGATACCAATACTAAGAACAACTCTTTCCCTAAAGTAGAAGAGGCTTCAGATTTTGATAAGTTTAAGAATAAAAAGAATTAGAAATAAAATCCAAAACTTCCGGTGACCCCGAATTTTCGGGCACCGGGATTATCTAAGTAGTTTCCTCTGAAGTTAAAATCTAGGCGGAACACTTTAAAAATATTCCCAATACCAAAACTATACTCGTAATAGATACGATCGTCTGGTGCTATCAAAGGAATCTCTGCGGGGTTACCTGTAGTACTTAGTGCAATGTTCTCATCAGAAAGCTCACCCCAAACTCCTCTCAAGCCTACAATCGCTCTTAAATTATATTTCTTTAAAAATGGAATTCTTGAGAAAATACGACCATTGAAGTTATGTTCTAAGTGTAACGACGTATAGGTGTCTGTTACAAATTCATAAAAATCGAGTTGCGGGAAAGTATTATATATTGAGAAAAACGTTTGGTTTCCAGGTACTACACTTAATAGAGATAGAGGCACTTCACCAAAGGTCTTACCAGATTCTAATGATGTTACTAAACGGCCAAAACCTCCAACTTGCCATGGTTGAATGTATGAGAATTGGACTTTTGTATAATCAAAATCACTATTAAAAAAGTCTTGATCTCCACGACTTAACTGAAAAAATAAGCGGGCAAAGTTGTCATTCTTTTCCTTGCGTTCTACACCGAATCCTGTCATTTGTCGTTTTGGAAAATACGCTAAAGAAAACCTGGTTTCAAACTGATTCACTTCAGAGGATACCCCTGTAGGTGAGCTAGGATCATTATAATCTAAACTAAATGTTGGAGAAGCGGAACGTAATTCTCGATAGCTTCCATCTAACCTAAACACTAAATTTCTAAAAGGTTCTATAGAAAATCCGAAATTCGTCAAGTTAATATTGGTCAATTTATCATTTGCCCCAGTACCAATAACGGCTGATGATGCCAAACTTCGTCCTAATACATCCGTAGAACTGGTTAAACTGGCTCCAATTTGTTCAACATCACGTCTATTCCCACCAAAAATAGTAAGTCGGCTTTTCTTATCTAACAGCCATTTCCCTGAGATTCCATATTTAAATTTATCATCTCTAAAACCATAAGCTACAAACCCTTCCAAACGCCATAGATCATTTGGTCCAAAATAAGTACGTCCTCCTGTTCTAAGCCTTAGCCCTTCAACTTCATTAAAGCCAAATGTGGAAAATATAGGCCCATAATCGAAATTAATACTAGGAAACTCTATATAACCTGAAGCAAGAATACTTCCTAAATTATATAATCGTTTGAATTTTTTGACGGTCTTAAGGGTATCTAACATCTTATAAACCCCTTTTTCATCTTTGTTTAGATCCTCTAAACGATTGGCTTCCCAGAAATCATCATCTCTATTATAAACGTCCTTATCATAATCATAGACTACTTTATCATAGAACTTTTCTTCTTTGGGTTGATCAAACACATAGTTATCATATAAGGTTGTTCGTTTTCCGTATACTCCTCTAGATTTTTCCTTCTTATTTAAGGCAAAATCAGAAAGCATATAATCGCGCTTTATAAGGAATAAGGAATCATTCAATACTTCGAATTCTTGCTCTATATAAATTTCCTTAACCCAGTTTATGTTAGCACTTTTTGAAGCCTGGAGGTTAATTTCTTTAACAGCATAGGTGGTGTCGTTTACCCAAAAATCGCCTTTAAAAGTAAGCTCGTTTTTACGCCTGGGATAGTAAATAATATTGTAGCACCATTTATTATCTATAAAAGCACTGTCGGCAAGTACATAGTTATAAGTATTGATTCCTGTTCTAGAAAGGGGACTCACAAAGCTTTTATCAAAGAACTTCAGATAATTATCATATATATTGTAATCTGAGTAGAGATCATCAACAAAATCAATGATTACCTGATTATTACTAAAGCCAGAGTTCTTATTCCCTAAAAGGTCTTCTTTTTCTTTATTGATGGTATTATCACCATAAACTTTAGACACAGCTTCATTTATGAAGATAGGCAAGTATGTTTTTCCTGTGACCTTGGAAGTATCCACTTCTTCAAAAACAAATTCCATTCCTCTAAAAAGTCGACTTTTAATTAGTGCACTGTCAATAGTATTGAGATCGAACTCTACTTTTTCATACTTATCGTATTCATATTGTTTAAACTGCTTAAGACCATTTAAACGTTTACGTTCCCATATCTTCTTTAAGATGCCAATAGCGGGGTTTTCTGATTCTTTTTTAGATTGTTTCCCGGTAACTATAACTACTTCATCTAAGGATGAGGCCTCCTCTTTTAATATAAACTTCAGATCGTAATTAACGCGCTTGGGAATTTGATATTCTAGTATTTCATAACCTAAAAATGAAACAACAAGCGTGTCCCATACTTCATCAGATTCTAGATAAAATCGACCATTTTCATTAGTAATGGTTCCTGTTGTAGATCCTTTAAATAAGACATTGGCGTATGCTACAGGTTCGTTATTTTCATCATATACATGACCGCTCACTTTAGTTTGAGCGCAAACACTGAGACAGCTCAGAATTACGAATGTAAAAAACAGCTTAAATTTCATATTAGGAAAAGCTTCATCAATAACCGTGCAATTTTTTCATTTGATTAAAGAAATGAAGTCTATACAACGCAGAAATCTGCAATTTATTTATTTGTACATTACTTTTTTTACGGCCTTGATCACATCCTTGCTGTTAGGCAACCACTCCTCTAATAATACTGGTGAGTAAGGTGCTGGTGTATCTGCAGTATTTATCTTCACAATCGGTGCATCTAAATAATCGAATATTTGCGATTGTACTTGATATGTAATTTCAGTAGCAACATTACCAAAAGGCCAAGCCTCTTCTAAAATCACTAAACGATTCGTCTTTTTTACCGAGTTTAGTATAGCATCATGATCCATTGGTCGTACCGTTCTAAGGTCTATAATTTCACATGAAATACCTTCTTTCTCCAATTCATCAGCAGCTTTATAGGCTTCTTTTATGATCTTACCAAAAGATACGATGGTCACATCATTACCTTCGCGTTTAATATCTGCTACACCAATAGGAATAGTATATTCACCTTCTGGCACTTCGCCTTTATCACCATACATTTGCTCACTTTCCATAAAAATTACCGGATCGTCATCTCTTATAGCAGACTTTAATAATCCTTTGGCATCATATGGATTTGAAGGCACAATAACCTTAAGACCAGGTGTATTAGCGAACCAGTTTTCAAAAGCTTGAGAGTGTGTTGCTGCTAATTGCCCTGCAGAAGCAGTAGGGCCTCTAAAGACAATGGGGCACTTGAATTGACCTCCAGACATCTGTCGAATTTTTGCAGCATTGTTAATAATCTGATCAATACCAACCAAAGAGAAGTTAAAGGTCATGTATTCAACAATTGGTCTATTACCCGTCATTGTTGATCCTATTGCTACACCTGCAAAACCAAGCTCTGCAATTGGTGTGTCTATCACACGCTTAGGACCAAACTCATCTAACATCCCTTTTGAAGCCTTGTATGCACCATTATATTCTGCAACTTCTTCCCCCATTAGGTAAATGCTTTCATCTCTACGCATTTCTTCACTCATGGCCTCAGCTATAGCCTCTCTAAACTGTATTGTTTTCATCAAGATTAATTTTCAATGAGAAGCAAAAATAGGAATAAATGAAAAACTACATACGTTAGATTAATTTAAAATTTACTATGCATGCATAGTAAATATTCGAAATAAAATATTTACCTTCGTAACCTCTTAGAAATTATACTTATTAAATAATAAAAATATGAAGATTTTAGTGTGTATTAGTCATGTTCCTGATACAACTTCAAAGATTAATTTTACTGATAATGACACCAAGTTCGACACTAATGGTGTACAGTATGTTATTAATCCGAATGATGAATTTGGTTTAACAAGAGCCATGTGGTTTAAAGAAAAGCAAGGTGCAAGTGTAGACGTTGTAAACGTGGGTGGGGCTGAAACTGAACCTACCTTACGCAAGGCCCTAGCTATTGGTGCAGATGCTGCTTTCAGAGTAAACACTGAAGCCGTAGATGGCTTTTTAGTTGCAAAACAATTGGCTAAAGTAGTTACAGATGGAGGCTATGATCTTGTTATAGCTGGAAGAGAGTCTATTGATTATAATGGAGCAATGGTGCCTGGGATGTTAGCGTCTTTGGTAGGTGCCAATTTTGTTACCAACTGTATAAACCTTGATGTTGATGGCACTAGTGCAAAAGCAACACGAGAAATTGATGGTGGTAAAGAAACTGTAAGCACATCATTACCATTGGTTATTGGTGGTCAAAAAGGCTTAGTTGAAGAAAGCGATCTTAGAATTCCTAATATGAGGGGGATTATGATGGCCAGAAAGAAGCCTTTGACGGTATTAGACCCTGTAGATACTAATGCTGAAACCTCATCAGTAAGCTTTGAAAAGCCTGCACCAAAAGGTGCTGTCAAATTAGTTGATGCAGAAAATATAGATGAATTAGTAAACTTACTTCACAACGAAGCTAAAGTTATTTAAACCACTAAAAGAAATTAAGAATGTCCGTTTTAGTATATACAGAATCAGATAAAGGAAATTATAAGAAAGTAGCCTATGAGGTTGCTTCTTATGCGAAGGCAGTTGCTGACAAGTTAGGAACTTCAGTAACAGCAGTATCTATAAATGCTAATGATACAGCTTCGCTAGGGAATTATGGGGTTGATAAAGTTTTAAACATAAATAATCCTACCTTAGAAGCATTCAACGCAAAAACTTATGCTGCAGCTATTCAACAAGCTGCAGAAAAAGAAGGCGCTTCTGTAGTTGTCATTAGTTCTAGTGCAGATAGTAAGTATTTAGCTCCGGTATTAGCTGTAGGTTTAAATGCTGGTTATGCTTCTAATGTTGTTGATGTACCATCTAATGTATCTCCATTTACTGTAAAGCGTACTGCTTTTACTAACAAAGCATTTACAAACACAGAAATCAAAACTGATATTAAGGTCGTAGGAGTATCTAATAATTCCTATGGTCTTGTTGAAAATACGGGTAGTGCTACTGCTGAGGACTTTTCACCATCACTTCCTGAGTCTGGTGTTAATGTGGACTCAGTAGACAAGGCCACAGATAAAGTTACTATTGCCGATGCTGAAATTGTAGTTTCTGGTGGTCGTGGCTTAAAAGGTCCTGAAAATTGGGGTATGGTAGAGGAATTAGCTGAAGTATTAGGTGCAGCCACGGCATGCTCTAAACCAGTATCAGATTTAGGTTGGAGACCTCATAGTGAACACGTAGGACAAACCGGAAAGCCGGTGGCTTCAAATTTATATATCGCCATTGGGATTTCTGGAGCTATACAGCATTTAGCAGGTATAAATGCCTCAAAAGTTAAAGTAGTTATTAATACAGATCCTGAGGCACCTTTCTTTAAAGCAGCAGACTACGGTATTGTAGGTGATGCTTTTGAAGTTGTACCAAAACTCATCGAAAAATTAAAAGCTTTTAAAGCGCAAAACGCATAATTTTATTAACTTGTAATTGTAAAGGGCTGTTTAGATTAGCACAAAATGCAAAATCTGCTTATAGCAGTTTGGTAAAGTCCTAATTTAAACAGTTCTTTGCGTTTTGTAATTTATGAGCTTAGTTCGTTTAAATATCAAAGGAATCTCATACAGTCAGACTCAAAATGGTGCGTATGCATTAATTTTAAATGAGGTTGATGGTGATAGAAAGTTACCCATTGTTATTGGGGCTTTTGAAGCACAGTCTATTGCCATTGCTTTAGAGAAAGAAATTAGACCACCTCGTCCCCTTACTCATGACTTGTTTAAGAATTTTGCTGATCGATTTGATATTGTGGTCAAACAAGTGATCATCCACAAATTAGTAGATGGGGTATTTTATTCGAGTTTGATCTGCGAGCGTGATAAGATTGAAGAGATCATTGATGCCAGAACTAGTGATGCTATTGCCTTAGCCTTACGTTTTCAGGCGCCTATATTTACTTACAAGAATATACTCGACAAAGCTGGCATTTATCTCAAGGTCAACCCTAAAAAAGAGGAAAATCAAGATAGTATTCTTGTTGATGATCTTTTAGCTGAAGAGGTAGAAACTGCCACAGTTGGCCAAGATAATTACAAAGATAAATCTCTAGAAGAGCTTCACACCCTACTTGACGAAGCTGTCGCTAATGAAGACTACGAATTAGCAGCAAAACTTAGAGATGAAATTTCTAAACGATAAACCCTCCTTATTATGATGCGCTGTTTTTTTAAAGTTTTTGTAGCTCTATGTTTTGGAATCTCCTCTGTACTAGCACAAAATCTCGAAAAAACATGGCAGTTTGAATCCATTACTGATAGTTTAGGGAATTCGTTATTTGATATCGTAGAGAGTGATACCTTATCATTTATCAATGGAACATTTAATTATAGCCTTGATGCCAAAGAGCAACTAAAAGCATCAGGAGACTATACTTACGATAATAACGTACTCACGTTTTATTATATACAACCTAAAGATACCGTTAGGGTATATAAAATTGAATCACTTAATGATTCGACTCTAATATTTTCAGAGAACAATGTAAAATATCAGTTTAAAACCTCTCAAACTAGTTCACTAAACTCTAGGGTTAATTTTTGGCAATTATCTAAGCATGTTGTTTATGAAAAATACCCTTATAGTATTAGTCAAGAATTGGACTTTACCAAAGGCAAGGAATTCTTAAATCTAAAAGGAAATGGAGAGTATGAGTCTATTAATAAAAATAGTTTCAACAAAGGGTATTGGATTCAGAATAATAACCTTATTGTTTTTAAACAGAAAGTACCAACCAATATAGACATTTATTATGAGGTAGTAAGTGAAACTAAAAACTCTATCCAATTAAAAAATGGCAATGAGGTTTTGACTTATGTTATAGATAATCATCCTGACTATGTCACAAAAGAAGCTGTTTCTGATACAATTATTCCAAGTGAAGGCTTTTCTTTAACTAGCCTATGGAGAGGTATTCTAGGAATGCTCACTCTTATTTTCATTGCATTTTTATTTAGTAGTAATAGGAAGGCCATTAATTGGAGAACTGTTTTAATAGGGTTAACCTTTCAATTATTAATTGCTATAGGTGTCCTTAAAGTAGGTTTTATTAAAGGCATGTTCGAAAGTATTGGACAAGTATTCATCAACATTCTAGATTTTACCAGAGCGGGAAGTGAATTCCTTTTTAGCGGAGTCATGGATGTTAACTCTTATGGATTTATATTTGCTTTTCAAGTGCTGCCTACTATACTATTCTTTTCGGCGCTTACTTCTGTCTTATTTTACCTAGGTATTATACAAAAAGTTGTAAAAGCTATGGCTTGGCTTTTATCTAAATTATTAAAGATATCTGGTGCTGAAAGTTTAAGTGTTGCTGGTAATATTTTCTTAGGACAAACAGAGGCCCCCCTGTTAATTAAGGCATACTTAGAGAAAATGACCAAATCTGAAATTCTACTAGTTATGGTTGGAGGAATGGCTACTGTAGCAGGAGCAGTACTAGCAGCCTATATTGGGTTTTTGGGTGGTGACGATCCTGTTTTGAGGTTATTCTATGCTAAACACTTGTTAGCTGCATCTGTTATGGCTGCTCCCGGCGCTATAGTAATATCTAAAATCTTATTTCCTCAAACTGAAAAAATAAATACAAACGTACATGTTTCTCAAGAGAAGATAGGGGCAAATATACTTGACGCTATTGCTAACGGTACTACTGAAGGGTTAAGGCTTGCTGTAAATGTAGGCGCTATGTTATTAGTATTTGTAGCTTTTATTGCCATGGTCAATGGTATCCTAGGTTGGGTAGGTAATATTACTACAGCAAATGATTGGGTCGTTGCAAACACACCGTATCAGAGTTTATCTCTAGAGATGATACTTGGGTATGCTTTTGCACCATTAATGTGGCTTATCGGTGTTGCCAAAGATGATATGGCGCTTATGGGTCAATTATTAGGTATAAAGCTTGCAGCAAGTGAATTTATAGGCTACATACAATTAGCAGACCTTAAAAATGTGACTAACGCTACACACCTAAAGTTTGAAAAATCCGTTATAATGGCAACATACATGTTATGTGGTTTTGCCAATTTCGCATCTATAGGTATTCAGATAGGCGGTATTGGTTCTTTAGCTCCCGGACAACGTAAGCAATTATCAAAGTTTGGTATTAAAGCACTTATTGGCGGCACCATTGCTTCTCTTATATCTGCTACCATAGCAGGCATGATTATTGGTTAATAACTTTTGATATATTTCATAAGTTCTGAGGATTATTTTTAAGGCTTATTTCTATTTTTATTTGTTGAAAATTTGAGTTAAGAATATGCAACAATATCACGATTTAGTAAAGCATGTTATAGAACATGGTAATGAAAAAGGAGACCGTACTGGCACAGGGACAAAGAGTGTTTTTGGTTATCAAATGCGTTTTGATTTGAGTGAAGGTTTCCCTATGGTAACTACTAAAAAATTACACCTTAAATCTATCATTTACGAATTGCTTTGGTTCTTAAATGGCGATACTAATACTAAATATCTTACGGACAATGGTGTCCGCATATGGAACGAATGGGCTGATGAAAATGGTGATCTAGGTCCGGTTTATGGGCATCAATGGCGAAATTGGAATAGCGAGGAGATCGATCAAATTAAGGAGTTAATCGATACCTTAAAAACAAACCCAAACAGCAGGCGTATGCTTATATCCGCATGGAATCCGTCTGTATTACCTGACACTTCAAAATCATTCAGTGAAAATGTAGCAAATGGAAAAGCTGCCCTACCACCATGCCATGCATTCTTTCAGTTCTATGTAGCTAATGGCAAGTTATCTTGTCAGCTATATCAGCGAAGTGCAGATATCTTTTTAGGAGTCCCCTTTAATATTGCGTCTTATGCATTATTTACAATGATGGTTGCTCAAGTATGCGGTTATGAAGCTGGAGACTTTATTCATACGTTTGGAGATGCTCATATTTATAGTAATCACTATGAACAACTTGAATTACAATTATCTCGTGAGCCTCGTCCTTTACCTAAGATGATTCTTAATCCGGAAATAAAAGATATCTTTGATTTTAAGTTTGAAGATTTCACACTTATGGATTACGACCCACACCCTCATATAAAAGGCGTAGTGGCAGTATAAATATTGCTGATATATGTTTGGAAAGAAAAAACAGGCACCGCAAATTGATAAGGATCAATTAGAGCTTATAGAAAATGCACAAAAACGTATTAGACAAAAAAAGCGTTTGTACATTCATTTTGTCATTTTTTTAATTGGCGCTGTATTTTTAATTCTAGCCAATACAGTTCTTGGTATCGGAAAGGATTTCACCTTGTTTGGTAAGGAGTGGTTTTTATATGCTATTCTTTTATGGCTATTTCTGTTTGCCTACCACTTTTTCAACGTGTTTGTGACTAATAAATTTATGGGTAAGGACTGGGAAAAACAGCAACTTGATAAATTAGTAAGCCAACAACAGCAGCGAATTGACAAGCTCAAAGAAAAGTTTTTAAAAGAAGAAACTAAGATCGCTCAAAGTCAAGCCTATAATGAAGCTCAAGAACAACAACCCGGTTCTGAAGTAAAAAAAAAGACCTCTAAGCAATTAACCATTATTGTTGCTGCGGGCGAGGATAATGCTATTGGGAAAGACAATGATCTTATATGGCACTTAAGCGATGACCTTAAGCGATTTAAACGGCTTACTTCGGGACATCATATCATCATGGGGCGAAAAACCTTTGAAAGTTTCCCGCAACCTTTACCTAATAGAGTACATGTTGTAATCACCCGTCAATCAAATTATCAAGCACCAGAAGGTGTTATTATTGTTAATTCTTTAGAAGATGCAATTGATGCTGTAAAAAAGGACGAACAACCATTTATTATCGGAGGCGGAGAGATTTATGCACAAGCTATGTCTTTAGCTAATAAGATTGAATTAACTCGTGTTCATGCTTCTTTTGATGGTGCTGACACCTTCTTTCCAAATATCGATGCTTCTATCTGGAAGGAAGTAGATCGGAAAGTTAATGATGCGGATGACGATCATCAATATGCATTTTCGTTTATCACTTACGAGAGAAAATAAAATTCCTATTTTTGCACCACTAAACTTTTAAGGTATATGAACGCATACGTATTTCCCGGTCAGGGCGCACAATTTTCAGGAATGGGGTTAGACCTCTATGAAAACTCACCTTTAGCTCAAGAATTATTTGAAGATGCAAATGATATTCTTGGATTTCACATTACTGATGTCATGTTTGAAGGTTCTGCTGAAGATTTAAAGCAAACTAAAGTCACTCAACCAGCTATATTTTTACATTCGGTAATTCTGGCTAAAACTTTAGGAGGCAATTTTAAACCTGATATGGTAGCCGGTCATTCCTTAGGAGAATTATCTGCTCTTGTGGCTAATAATAGCTTAACATTTGAAGATGGTTTAAAACTGGTATCTCAGCGTGCTAAAGCTATGCAAAAGGCTTGTGAGATTACGCCCAGTACAATGGCTGCTGTCCTAGGATTAGATGATGATATTGTTGAAAAAATATGTGCTATGACCGATGGTGTAGTTGTAGCTGCCAATTATAACTGCCCTGGACAATTAGTAATTTCAGGAGAGGTGAATGCTATTAATAATGCTTGTGAGGCACTAAAAGAAGAAGGTGCTCGCAGAGCTCTAGTTTTGCCTGTCGGCGGTGCTTTTCATTCTCCTCTAATGGAACCTGCTCGCGAAGAGTTAGCTGCTGCAATTGAAGCCACTACATTTTCTACACCTAGTTGTCCCATATATCAGAATGTAACAGCTAATGCTGTTACCGACGAAAATGCTATAAAAGCGAACCTTATTGCTCAACTTACAGCACCAGTACGCTGGACGCAATCTGTACAGCAAATGGTAGCTGATGGTGCTACTCATTTTACTGAAGTAGGTCCCGGTAAAGTTTTACAAGGCTTAGTTAAAAAAATTGATCGTTCTATCGAAACAGCTTCAGCAACATTAGATTCTAATAATTCTTAAGATGAAGTTATCTAGAAACCTTTTTATCATACTACTTATTGTAGCTAACATTGCTGTAGACCAGATTACGAAAATCATTGTTAGAGCTAATATGGCTGTAGACAGTATTCAAGATAGTATTAATGTTATAGGTAATTATTTTATATTGATCCGCAAAGAAAATACAGGAGCCTTTTTGGGTCTTGGGAGTGACCTAAGTGGCACTACTAAACTTATCTTTCTATTGATTGTTCCTGCATTGATTCTTGGTTATTTAATATACTATATCATAAATACCAAAGATATGGACAGGCTTAGTTTGATTGGACTTTGCTGTATAGCAGGAGGAGGGATTGCCAATGTTTTTGATCGTTTTGCTCTAGGTAGTGTTACAGATTTTATTTATATAGAAATTACAGATGTACTCAAAACAGGAGTTTTAAATTTTGCTGACATATCTGTAACCTCAGGTATGGCACTTCTATTGATTAGCTTTATAAAGCACCGAAAGAAAAAAGACGTAAAAGCTTCTTAATTCTAATTCTTTGACCTCATCCTTTTCTCCCACTCCCATGCAGAAGCCATGGCATCATCCAATGATGACTCATGTTTCCAACCTAAATCATTATTAGCTTTGGTAGTTTCGGCATAAGCAGATGTCACATCTCCCGGTCTTCTATCAACAAATTTATATTTTAGCTTTTTCCCGGAAACACGTTCAAAAGATTTAATGACCTCTAAAACCGAACTGCCTTTTCCTGTACCCAAATTAAACGTTTCACAATTGGTTTCATTCTTTTGCTCTAGAAGTCGTTTCACAGCAGTCACATGCGCTTTAGCTAAATCTACAACATGGATATAATCTCTAATGCATGTACCGTCCGGTGTAGGGTAATCATTTCCAAAAACAGATAATTCTTCTCTAATGCCTATACCTGTTTGCATAATAAATGGAACTAAATTTTGAGGAACTCCAATAGGAAGCTCTCCGATTATTGCTGAAGGGTGAGCCCCAATAGGGTTAAAATATCGCAATGATATTGCATTTATATTTTTATTTACAGCACATAAATCTTCGATAATCTCTTCGCCAATCTGCTTGGTGTTACCATATGGTGAGTTAGCAGGTTTAATGGTACAACTTTCTGTTATCGGCAACTCTTCTGCTTGACCATATACGGTACATGAAGAGCTAAAAATAAAATTAGGATTTTCTAATCTAGTTAACCCTTTTAAGAGATATACTAATGTATTAATATTATTTTCGTAATACTTGAGTGGTTCATTAACACTTTCACCTACTGCTTTACTAGCTGCAAAATGAATAACGCCACTTATGTCTTGATGTCTGTCAAAGAAATCATCAACTTTCTCTTTTTCCTTTAAATCAAGCTTTTCAAAACTAGGCTTTTTCCCGGTTATCCTAGTAATTCCATCTAAGACCTCAATATTGGAGTTAGATAAGTCATCGATGATAATTACTTCTAGGTCATTATCTTGAAGTTCCACAACAGTGTGAGAACCAATAAATCCTAGCCCACCGGTAACTAAAATTTTCATTTTAAATATTTTGGTTAATGAAATTCAGTACAGTAGTTGTAATGAAATTAACTTGCTCATCATCTAGCTCTGTATGCATAGGAAGTGAAATTACTTCTTTTACCAATTGATTTGTTACTTTAAAATCTTCTTCATTGTATCGCTCATCTAAATAAGCTTTTTGACGGTGTAAAGGAATAGGATAATATACTCCACACGGAATTCCATTAGAATTAAGATGTTGTACTAAAGCATCTCTATCAACTCCTTTAACTTTCAGAGTATATTGATGAAACACATGGCAATCACAAGACTCACATATACCATCACAGTCACTCAAACCTGTTGGAACCGTAATATTAGGGTGGTCTTTAAATGCCAGACTATACTTACGTGCTGCTTCTCTTCTCGCCTTGTTATATGCATCTAAATGCGGCAGCTTAGCATTTAAAACAGCAGCTTGCATGGCATCTAACCTAGAATTTACGCCTACAACGTCATGGTGATAACGCTTATACATCCCATGGTTTACAATACCTCTTATGGTATGTGCTAAGTCATCGTCATTAGTAAAGATTGCTCCCCCATCACCATAACAGCCTAAGTTTTTTGAAGGAAAAAAAGAGGTTGATGAGACATCGCCCATAACTCCAGCCTTCTTTTTTGTACCATCACTAAAAGTATAACTGCCCCCTATGGCCTGAGCATTGTCTTCAATAACATATAGATTATTTGATTCAGCTATTTCTAGTATGGCTTCCATATTAGCGCACATTCCGAAAAGATGCACAGGCACAATGGCCTTAGTTTTCGGCGTGATTGCTTTTTTAATAGCTTCAATATCAATATTAAAAGTTACAGGATCAACATCAACTAGAACAGGTGTTAGCCTAAGTAAAGCTATAACTTCAACTGTTGCTGCAAATGTAAAATCTGCAGTAATCACCTCATCTCCAGGCTCTAACCCTAATCCCATCATTGCAATTTGCAATGCATCTGTACCATTAGCACAGGGTATAACGTGTTTTACACCTAGATAATCTTCTAAGTTCTTTTGAAATTCATGAACTTTTGGGCCATTAACAAAGGCAGCAGAATCAAGAACTTGTTGAATGGAAGGGTTTACGACATCTTTAATTTTCTCATACTGACCTTGAAGATCAACCATTTGAATTTTTTTCATTCACTATTCAATTTAAAGTGTTTCTATACAGATAGGACTAAAAGCGAAAATACGAAATATGTATTGCTACAGCAATGCATTTCAATTAAAGAACTGTATTTTTACGCAAATATTTTTATTTTGGGAGTACTATATTCTGCAGGTATTTATATTGCCAATTTTCTGATAAAAATTATTTCTCCATTTAATCGCAAGCTAAAATTAGGGGTTGAAGGCAGAAAGCAAACCTTTGATAAGCTTAAATCTGCTATTAAAAAAACAGATAGAACATTATGGTTCCATTGTGCTTCCTTAGGAGAGTATGAACAAGGATTACCTGTTTTTGAAAGCCTAAAAAAAGTATATCCTAATCACAAAATTGTACTATCGTTTTTTTCTCCATCTGGATATGAAGTAAAAAAAGAAACTTCAACCGCTGATGTTGTTGTCTATTTACCCTTAGATACCCATAAAAAAGCTAAGCAGTTTCTAGATCTTGTAATGCCGGAATACATCATATTTGTTAAGTATGAAATATGGCCAAACTTTCTAAACGAGATCAAAAAGCGACAGCTTAATGCTATTCTTATTTCTGGATTGTTCCGTAAAAATCAGACTTTTTTTAAATGGTATGGCCGTTTCATGAAAAATGCTTTGTTTGCTTTCAAACACATTTTTGTTCAAAATGAAAGTTCAAAAACACTTCTTGAAAGTATCGATTACAACGAAGTAAGTATCTCGGGAGACACACGTTTTGATAGGGTTTCTAATCAGTTATCTATAGACAATACTATAAACTTTATTGATGATTTTAAAAGTACTAAAACATTAGTTGTTTTTGGAAGCACATGGCCTGAAGATGACAAACTATACATACCTTTTATTAATAATACACGGCATGAAAATGTTAAGTTTTTGATTGCTCCGCACAATATTAAGTCTTCATACGTCAGATCTATTCAATCTAAAATACAGCAAA
This sequence comes from Winogradskyella sp., assembly GCA_965230605.1. Taxonomy (GTDB): domain Bacteria; phylum Bacteroidota; class Bacteroidia; order Flavobacteriales; family Flavobacteriaceae; genus CBDDLD01. The sequence continues at coordinate 2,810,693 of CBDDLD010000004.1, forward strand.
AGTCCATTTGTTATTCTGAAATGCAGGCAAAAGATGTTAAAGATTACAATGTCTTTATCTTAGACACCATAGGGCATTTAAGTAAAGCCTATAGTTATGGGGATATTGCCTATGTTGGAGGTGCAGCAGGGGTTACCGGTTTGCATAATATTTTAGAACCAGCTGTATTTGGGCTTCCTTTAATTATAGGGAAAAACTATTCTAAATTTCCTGAAGCGGATCACCTTCTAGATTTAGGTGGGTTAAGCTCTGTTAAAACACCAAGTGAGTTTTCTGAGGTTTTAAACATGCTTATTGAAGATGTGACTTTACGCCACGAAAAGGGTCATAAAAACAGTGACTATATTAAAAATAATACTGGTGCTGTCATCCAAATACTAGATTACATTCGTATTTAATGCAGTAAATTGCTAACAAAATGTTAAAATTTCATTAATTGTTAGTATTTTAGTCTCAGAACAATTAACACTAAAACTATAAAACATGAAAAAAGTTGTATTAAGTTTTGCCTTAGTTGCAATGCTAGGATTATCCTTTACATCTTGTAGAGAAACTAAAGAAAATGCTGAAGAAAAAGTAGAAAATGCTGCTGAAGCTACTAAAGATGCTGCTAACGATGCTGCAGATGCTGTAAAAGAAGCAGGAGAAGATGCTGTGGACGCTGCAAAAGATGCTGCTAATGATGTAAAAGAAGCTGCAGAAGATGCTGCCAATGACGTGAAAGAAGGCGCTAAAGAAATGGTAGATGATGCAAAAGATGCTGCTAATGATGCTATGGACAAGGCTAAAAAGGCTGGAAATGATGCAGCAGATAAGGCAAAAGATAAATTTAAGGGAAACTAATATAGTTCTCTATACTATCAAAGCTAAAAAGTCCGGTAAGTTACCGGACTTTTCTATTTTGTTGTTTCGTGTAATTTAAGCACGTTTGGCAGTACTGTTGTTTTATTTGTAATCACTCCAGACTTTATATCTTCTAATAATAATCTCAAAGCTAACTCACCAATCTCAAACGCTTTTTGGTGAATCATTGAAATCTTTGGATTCGATAAAATTTCTGTATGCTTGTAGCCAAAACCCATTAAGGATATGTCATTGGGGACTACTCTACTGAGTTTCTTTGCCATGTTTAAAGCCACTATCCCTGTAATATGATCTATGGATATTATAGCATCAATGGTCTCATTCTTTTTTAAGCACTCATAGATTATGGTTTCTACATCATTGGCATTACCTAATCTTAAAATATTCGGTGTTAAATTATATGCTTTAACAGCTTCATTATATCCATCTATTCTTAGCTTGCCAACACTTAGGTCTTCAATATTACTGATTAAAAGAATTTGAGACCTCTGCTCTTCTTCAATTAAATATTTTGTTGCTTCATAAACGGATTGAAAATCATCTACGATTACTTTTTGACAATCTATGTCATCAATCACTCTATCAAACATTAATAAGGGAATGTTACTGTTTATGACATCTTGAAAATGATGTGTTATACCTTCAACCTGACTTTCCCTTGCCACTGCAATTAAGAACCCATCAACACTTCCATTTGCAAGCATTTCTATACTCCGTTGTTCTTTATCCAATAATTCGTTGGAGAGGCATATAATAATATCATAATCATGTTTAGAGGCTTCTTCTTCTATACCATGTAATACTTCTGCAAAAAAAGGATTAATTATACTAGGTATTATAACACCAACTGTCTTTGTCTTGTTCGATTTTAATTGCTGAGCAATTCTATTAGGTTTATAATTTAATTCTTCAGCGAGCTTTCTAACCTTTTCCTTTGTAAGATCACTAATTTCCTCACTATCATTTAAAGCTTTTGATACTGTAGAAACAGAAATCCCCAATAGCTTTGAAAGTTCTTTAAGAGTTACCATATAGCCCTATATTAATCAAAAAAGAGCGCTTGTACAAGCGCTCTTCAACTTAACTTAAACTAAGGATTAGTTTTTAACTAATTTTATCGTTTTACTTCCTGCATCAGAACTTACTTTGGCAATGTAAATGCCATCATTTAAACTTGAGGCATCAACTTCAATGGTTTGAGAGTTGGCCTTGATAGACTTTACTTTTTTTCCTAAAATATCGTACACTTCAACAGAAGTTATTATTGTATTATTAGCACTGATTGTCCAATTATCTTTTGTTGGGTTAGGCAGGGCTTTAAAACTTGCCTCTAAATTAAACTCTGGTGTAGAAAGGCTACCTCCAAAGAAATAGAAGTTACTTAAGAAAAATTCTCTCGTACCTAGAGAACTTCCATTTTCTAAAGTATTGAATTGTATTAGTCCTACACTGCTAAGATCAATAGAATTAGCATCACTATCAGGCTCGTCAAAATCTCCTCTATCTGTACTAGCAGGGTCACCATTTGGAAGTTGTAAATCTATAGAAATCCATGTCCCATTATCTGCAGGATCAAAACCAGTTATTCTATGTATATTTTGTCTATTATCGCTTCCTATTAAACGGATTGTAAGAACATCTGAAACTTGGAAATTATCGTTGTAAATATCAAGATGTAACATTCCTGCTGGTGAAGCATCTAAAAATGTTCCCGCAAAGAAATTAAATTGAAAACCAGATCCTCCAACTAATGAACGTGCTTCTTCATTAGTATCAGAGTTCAAATCTAAATTTGTTAGAACGCCTCCAAATACATCGACTTGAGGAACTGTTACGTTAGCGAACACATCACTCAATATAGAAATTGCCGGTATCGAAGGTGGCGTTGGTGCCGGCGGTGGTAAAGCAGCTGCCTCAGTAAAGTTTACCGTATACGTTTGCATATCTGTACCGTTTGGTGCAGTAACATCTAAAGTTGCTGAACCTGGAACCCCTGAAGCTTGTGTAACGCTTACATTAGATGAACCCATTCCTGCCTGTGTAGCAACTCCAGCCACAGTAGGAGCTGTCATTGTACCATTTGGTAATTCAACATCATAAGTGAGTGTATTTGCAGAAAACCCAGCAACAGTCATACCGTCAAGTGTAAGATCCGATAATGAAGCGTCTGTATTTGGATCTACCATAGCACCTACTTGCACAAAATCGTCAATATAGTACGTCCCTCCGGTAGCAATATCCGGGCAACCTCCACCTTCACATGAAGGGTCATAATCTGGTTGAATAACGATCTCTCTATATTGTTCCGTACCGTTTACTTGAGAAGAAAAATCTAAAGTATATTCTATCCATTGATTGGCCGTCATAACAGTGAAGTCAAAATTGTAAGCTGTGTTAGCAACTCCATCTAAGTCTGCTTGTAGACGCACACGGAAAGGTACATTAGCTTTTGTAGACCAAATTTTAACTGTGAATTGGTCACCATCAGCCATATTTACAAAAGCCACTCCAGGAGCTTCTTGAAATCCACACCCTGCAAACCATGCTGATCCACTAGGCTTGGTTACCTCCAATACTCTGGTCGACATGTTGTCTGCATTAGATTGAGGGTTTGCTATGTTTCCAGAACCTACACCATTAAAATTGAATTGAGTGGTGGTGGTTCCATCTTCAAAATCTAATGATACTTGCCCATAAGCAACCACAGACATCATTAATAAAAATAAAAAAGTAATTTTCTTCATAATCTATAGCTTTAAATTGTTAATTTTTCAAAATTTTAATTTGTTAAATGCATATTTCTCAAATCTAGTTATTGTTTTTTACGAATTAAATAATTCAACCACAACAAAAATCATACACTATGTTAAGACTTGTTATCAATCGCTTAATTTACACTTAACACAATGATAACAAGGCTTTCAAGCTCATCTCCATTAAAGCATATAACCAGTTACGCAGGCAATGTTGTGGTAATGTTGGGGTGTTTTATAAGTTTTGTATGGTAATTTCATATGCAACTAAAACTTGAGTTTTTCATTTTTATCCCAAATTCCCCAATAAGCACCTACATCGCCTTCAGATCCAACTTTCCAGGATTCGTCAAATGAGGAAAAATAAAAGATCTCTATATTGTCTTCTTTTGACCACTTTTGAGTATTGATAAAATACTTTATCGCATTCTCTTCAGATGGAAAAGCACCCTCAAGATTGGTCCCTTTATTTGGCCAGCCTGTTTCAGATATAATCACTTTTTTGCCTTGACCTGCTCTAGCTGCTCTATTGAACATATCTTTCATATAAAGCAAGGAGTAATCCTGATCGCAACCCTCCCAAAACGGATAACAGTTTGCTAAGATGATATCACAGGCTTCTGTTATTGCGGGACGCTCCGTAAACTCATAATAGGCATCGACATACCCAACAGGAATATCTTTAATTGCATTTTTGGCTTTATATATCTGTTCTAAAAGTTCTTCCTCTGTAAGGTCTCCTCTATACATCACCTCATTCCCAACAGCAGCAATATCAACATAGCCTTTGTTAGCTAAGTCTATTAGACCAGCAACTTCTTTTTCATTTACTTGCTTATCATCACCTAACCAGGCTCCAACCATGGTTTTTAAGCCATATTCTCTAGCTATAACCGGAATCATTTCATTACCTTCTGTACAAGAAAAAGATCGGATCCATTTGGTAAAAGGCGCTATGATTTCCATACGATGTCGAATCTGTGCCTCTGATAGTTGGTCTCCAGGTTTTTGTCCTTCCAAATAGGGGCTAAAGCACAAGCCATGCATGCCTTGCATTAATACTTTTCGAAAAAGTTCTCTTAGCTCATCTAAGCTCTTATCTGCATAATCAATAGCCGCTAATGCTAAAAATTTTTCTTCTCTTACTGACATTTTATATCTAATAATTTATTTATAATTCTCCTCTTCGTTTGACTAGTTCTGCTTTTATTTCTTTTGCTCTTTTCTCACTGAGGCTATATTTCCACATCACCCATATAGCTAGTGCAGCAGTAACTGCTGGTAATACTATATCTGTTATTCGCATTCCTGTTAAGGCTTCAGCGGTTTGAGTCGATGCTGTAGGGTCATACCCAAGCAAGCTTAAAATAATTCCTGAGAATACAAGAGCAATACCTTGACCAACCTTTATCATCCACCAATAAATAGCTCCAAAAGTTCCTTCTTTACGGGGCATACCATTTTCTAGTTCATCTAAATCACAAACATCTGCCGTCATAGACATCATTAAAGTGAATAAACAACCCATTCCGAATGCCATAAGTGGTATTGGTAAGAATATCATATATGGGTTTTCAGGATCAAACCCCCACCATTTTAATATGTATCCTATAATTGAAATCGCAGTAGCTATAATAAAAGCTTTACGTTTTCCAAATTTATTAGCCAATACATTTATAATAGGAATAGCAATAAAAGCAGTATAGGCAGCTGTGACAGCGGGGAATAATGCAACCCACCATTTAGATGCTCCCCAATCTCCATCAAACATATAAAAGTTGATAATAAATACTCCAAATTCAGCAACAATTTGAAAACCATTAAAGACAAGAAAAGTTGCTAAGCATAGCTTAACAAAAGGTTTATTTTTAAGAACTAATTTAATGCCTTTGAAAATCTTACCCATACTACTCCAAATGTTCTTTAGTGTAATCTCTTCTCGTCCTTCCATTTTACTTGCATCGATCCCTCTACAGAATAAGGCTGGTAAAATCCCAAGAACGATAATTACACCTCCAGCAATCAAAGCTATTTTCCTCACTCCTTCAGGTTGAGTATCAAACAACCTGTCATCTGGAATAAGCACATATAAGAAAGGAACTAACATCCATGCAATCTGTCCTATAGTATTAGCGAAACTCATTAGGCGCGTACGTTCATTATAATCTGAAGTCATCTCATAACCTAAGGCAATTAAAGGGGTAGAAAAAATCGTATTACCAAATATTAGAAGAACAGAAAATGCCAACAAGTACCAGAAATTGTACATTTCTGGGTTAACATCGTGAACTTGCCATAATACTGCAAAAATGATACCTGAGAATATAGCTCCTATAAAAATATAAGGTCTTCTCCTTCCGTACTTTGAACTTGTATTATCAGATATGTAACCCATCACTGGATCCGTAATCGCATCAAACAAACGAGGAACACCTACTATAAGACCGGCTAAAATAGTATTCATTGCAAAACCCTCTGGAGATTTCAGAATAACTACAAATACACCTAATATTCCAGGAATAAGATTGTTTATTAAATGCCCAGCCCCAAAAGCGGCTTTTTGGCCAACAGGTACTCTATCTTTTTTTGCTGTTTTATATTTAGACATATATTTTGGTTTAGTTAGTAATCGTTATCGTTTGTAAAGCTTGGGCTTTTATGCTCATGGCCTTAGTTTTATCTCCCAACGCTAGTGTAAATTGTTTAGCTTCATCGCCTTCATTAAATATTACAACTGCAATGGATCCGTCCGGATTTTTAGCAGCAGTTACCATTATGGCATCTTCATTATTTTCAACTTCAAAAACCTTAGCGCCTGGCCTTATATATTTGCTAAAATGTGCCATTACATAATACAATGGCGTAAAATAGACCTCATCATTATCTGGGTCAACAATAACCGGAGCCACGCACCAGTTCTCAAACCAGTTAGGCCCTCCTTGTTTATCTAGGACCATATTCCAATCGACCCAACCGTCTACCCAATTGTTTAAGCATCCAATGATATCTCTCGCATAGCGATTTACAGGAGCATATTTTGGGTGCAGGTACTTTTCGTCTTCTGCAGCCCAATCCCATCCCCAATCTGTGGCTTCTTTTGACCAATACCATAGGTCGTCTCTCCATTTTGGTACTTCAGAATCTACACAACCTTCGGTTTCAATAAGGTATTTATCAGGTGCTTTATTATGTGCATATTGCAAGGCTTCAGGGAAAAAATCATAGGTGCTTTCATACCAATGAATCGCTGTTCCGTCATAATATTTGGAGGATGCCTCGTCTTTATACATGACATCTACCCATTCTTTTAGACCTGCTCTGTTTTGATCATAGCCTAAAATTATGAGGTCACCCTTGCCATCTGCTTCAAGTTTTGGCCCTAAGTGGTGTTGTACAAATTCTGTCATTTCCTCTGGCGTAAAGTGCATACTCTCCCAATTGTTCCCATTACCATGTGGTTCATTTTCAACCGTAAACCCCCAGATATCAATACCTTCAGCCTTATAAGCATCTACATATTTAGAAAAGAATAAAGCCCAAGTATCGTAGTATTTTGGAAGTAACTTTCCACCTACCCAGTGTTTGTTATCTTTCATCCAAGGTGGTGCTGTCCATGGGGACGCAAATATTTTAAACCCATCCTCAGATGTTGCCATAGCATCTTTTATCATTGGAATCAGGTCTGCACGATCTTCTTCAATTGTGAAATGTTCTAGAGTCATATCATCTTCAACGGATGCATAGGAGTAGTTGGTTAATGAAAAATCACAAGAATTCATATGTGTTCTCGTCAAAGAATAGCGTGCACCGTCTTTAGCAAAATAGGCTTGTAGAATAGTGTCCCTATTTTCTTTACTAAGGCGATTTAACAGATATGCCGAAGATTCTGTGAACGCTCCTCCAAAGCCTGAAATCGTTTGGAGTTCTTTCTCAGGATATAATTTTATCTGAGGTGTACTATCGCGCTCTTCAAACGCTGTTATTTGTGTTAATTTATTACCACTGGCAGACGTTTCATAGACTGTAAACTTTGTACCGGGCTCTTTTGAACAAGCGCTCATCATAAGAAAAATCAATACTATTGTATATACTTTATACTTCATCTGTTTGTTTTAAAAACCGACTGCTATTTTACCTTTAACCTCTGGCAAAAGGACATCTTCTAACAATTGTTTTTTATCGCCATTGTAGGTTTTAATAATTTTATTACCGTCTCTTGTTAAGCCATCAAATACGCCTTTATCTACCATCTCCCACAATGCATATTTTGCCTTACCTTCAACAGTAAATAAACCAAAATGATTTTCAGACCCTTTAGAGTTATGAGCATCTTTCCAAGGCTCATCAAATGCTTCAAAATAGAAGCATGATATGCCCTCCTTATTGGTCCATGCTCGCATATTTCTGTAATACAGTGCTTCTTTATACTCATCTGAAGCTTTTGAGCCATTTGGACCATAGTATCCATTAGAAATCGTAGCCCAACCTGTTTCTCCTATATGAATTGGTTTATCAACACCTAAGCTTTTCATATAATCGTGTACAGCTTTGTATTGCGTTTGCGCAAATTGTAAAGCTCTTTGCATTGCATACTCAGTTTTTTCTATTTGCGATAGACTGTCTTCATCTTTTTGAATACCCCAAAACTCTGGGTTATAATGTGTATTATGATATGGATATGTGTGCATAGATATATAATCTACGGCTTTGATTAAGTCTTCAAGGTCTTTGACATGATAGCTTGAATCACCACCTCCCCATGATGCAAAATCATCAGAACTGGTAATCCATAAATCCTTAGGTAGTTTGTCCGCTTTTTTGAGATCTTGTAAATGATTTACCCACTTCAAAATCACTTCGGGTTGTACATAGTAGCTTTCTGCCCATTTTACCATAGCCTCATTTCCTACAGCTATGATCTTAATAATCTCTGGATACTTATTTGCTAATTTTACAGCTCGTTTTATCTCTCCTTTATTTTGCTCACTTTCTACATTATGATCAGGCTCTAAATCTGTCCATGCATTTTTACAATCTATCCAGGCACCAAGCATTACATACATCTCAAAATTTTCATCTTCTATCTTTAATTGTTTTATTGCTTCTAGTAGGTTAGATGCTTGTGCTAATTGGACATTGTATGTTCTGAGTAATCTTATATTCATCGCATGAAGTATTTTCATGTCTTCTTTAAGCTGCTCAATTGTGGGCTGATGTTCTCTAGAGGTTTTACGATAGCCCCCATATGATATTGCTAAATACTCAGGGTTACCTAATATGTCTTGCGCCGTTATATTATTTCGGGGTTGCATGGGTTGTTCTGTTTTCTGTTTTTGATTGCAAGACGGCATTGCTAGCATAGCTATTAACATTAGCAATATGTTCCATCTTAGTTTCATTGGTTCAGTTTATTTTAATTCAGTGTCTTTAATGTTAACTACTATAGATTCTACTTTACCTTGTCTCTCAAATATTTTCTGACTAGTAGCTTTACTTAAATGCAATGCATTAAGTGCATCCTTTTTGCCATCGGTATAAAATACATCTATGCTATTCTCACTTGCAATGTTATATACAATTGGAACCTGGCAATGTGTGAATGCCAATTGATTCTCTTCTAATTGTATCTCTTTATGGTTTTGATGTACATCTACATAATGAAATGTTTTTGTGCGATTCAAAAACTCCCCTTTTCTCAACAAGCATGGTTTAAATCTGAGTTCACCATTGGATACAAAAACACCTAACTCACCAATTCTACTTAAAATATCTTCTTTAACCTGACCCGTCATGCCCGGTTGTTGCGCTCCTTTTCCTGAAGGCGTGTGTGAATATGGGTCAATTGGAAAAGCGCCATAGAGTTGTGGCGACTTGTGAACACCAATACCTTCATTGATCTCATAATAATGCTCAAGTAATCTACCTACTATTTCGTCTGATTGCTGCTCCTTGATCGCTCTCAGACAACATTCTTCTACAGCTAGTAATAGCTTTGAAACCATATGCCAGTATATGGATCCCAAACCTTCATAACCATAGAATGTTCCTGACCTTCCTGTAAATGCTTTGTGATTGAAGACCTCTTCAAAAACTTGCAATACATAATCTCGATCGGTATCTACTAAATTCTGGTAGCCTTTTGATGTAATATCGTTAAGAGCGTGTTTAAGGCTTTCTGCATTATTGAAACTTCCATTGAAGTGGTAATTCCCGTTAATATCTCTCTCTACAACACTGGTATTACCGTCTTGTACTAATTGTTTTAATAAACTAGAGGCTTCAACCTTTTCTTTTGGTATTATATTTTTATCTACAAAGCGTGGTAAAACTTTATTTGGATATAGCAGATAACTATACTGGTCTTCTCTAAAGAGCTCACTCTTTTTAAGTGCATCTAAAAGCTTCAAGCTATCTTCAGATGACAAATATCCTGAACTTAATACTGCGACTTGACCTTCTAACATCTCATCGAGATATGTGATCGTTATTTCATCATTCTCTTTAACTGTCATTAAGTTGTATGCATGATACATATTGTCATCACGTTTATTTGCTTCAATAGAATGATCTAAATAAGATATTGTTATTGTAATAAAGTCATTTAAGTCCTTATGATTAATAGATTGTTTTCTTCCTGAGAATGCTTTATTATAAATGGCCTCTCTGTATTGACTCCCAGCTTCACCTAATCCATCTAAGACCTGTTTTCTTTGCTTATCCGATATTGATCCAGATAACATATCTTGATGTTTTATTAAGGTTTTGTGAACTTGAGTAAAAAATACATGTAACTCTTTAGATATATCTATTGTATCTTCTTCATTATGTTCCTCAAGAAGTTCTTTAAAGAAATTGAAGAATCGCCTCAAATAACATAGTGTAACCATAGATACACCATTACCTACCAATGCGTTGTTGGCATCGTTCCATTCTGGACGTTGTGTGTTTAACCAAATTCCAGCTTCTGGGATGAAGTTGGACAATTTAGCCAGCACCGTTGCTAATATTTTTTCAATAAAATTAACCTTATGAATAAAATAGTTTTCATCACGCAACAATGCACCATCTGCACCAAACTCTGATCGTTTTTTACGGATTTTAATATCTAAATCATAGTCAAATTCAATAGTATCTTTCGGATTACTCAGTATATCTTTATATGGTTTAATCTTATAAGGCACATTGGCATAAACAAACATATCCTTTTCAAAAAAGCTCATTAACTTATTTGGATAGTGGTTTTGTATGAATTCTAAAAATTTGAGAAGATATATGATCTGATGATCACCCCAATATCCTATATACGACCATGGATCATGTTCTTCTATAACCTCCCAGTCAAATCCATCTTTCGTAACACGATAAGGATTATACCCATCAAAAGTACTAGCGTTTAAGAACTTATGAATCATGCTTTCTATAAACTCAGGATAAGCATAAGCTAGTGCTTCCCAGTTTTGAAATATATCTCTCCAATTACCTTCGTAATCTAATATTTTTGAACCGTCGACTTCATCCCTAGTATTTATTGAAAACCTATTCCAAGGCCTACTTGGATCTCCATGTCTTCTACTAAACTTCAGCGGCATATATTCTAAAGCCAATCGCCTAAAGTTCTTATCATCACCATTATTAGCAAGTTCTCTAAGTTTTTGTAGTGAAAAAGTATCGGGTAGACTCTCTAATAAAGATTCATTGGTCCTGTATACTTTTCGGTTAGCTTTCGCTAAGTAGTTATCGAAATCCCATTTCTCTATTTGATAGTTCATATCAAAAATTCCACCACGCATAATGTTGAAAAGTGTATTGGAATAATGCCTAGCATTTCGTCTTTTATCTGCTGTCAACTGCAATCCATCTGAAGCCGCTACCAGGTTGATGAGACGTTGGGTTCCAAATTCTATATCTTGATTAACATGATTAATCAAATTTTTATCGGATCTAATACGCTCAGAAATTCCTGCTATTGTTGATGGTCCTTGATTAACATTGGCAACAATCATCCAACTCTTCTGATCTTCAGCAGATAACTCGATAGTGGTATTAATAAAATAAGCGCCTTTTTCAGCTTTTACCTCAAGCTCTTGGGTGATATCTAATCCTCTTCTGAAAGCATCTAATTGTAATGATGACAATAAATATTTAGGATGATCTAATCCAATTGACCATACAATATTGGCTTTTAAGGCCTCACTTGGTTCAGCTCTATCTACAATCATAGCACTTAATGCATAAATACCTAAACCTATGTCTGCTTCAAGTTCATTCTTTTTATAGGCATCCACCAAATTACTTCTTATAGCTTGTAAATCTGTATTAACACCATAGGGTAGGATATTCTGAATACCATCTAAAACTTTAATGCTAAGGTTAGATTTAGAGTTATTTGTTATGGAACTTTTCCTTACAAACCCATATTGGTTGCTTGAATTCCATTGGTAACGAAATGTCAGTTCTAAATCGTGATTTATTTCTTCAAAAAGAATCTTGTTTCCGTAACTATTTTTGTACAAATTCCTAGAGCAATTGTACATGCTGATATTACGTTCTGAAAAGGGTTCCCATATTTTAGAACGCCCTTCATGTTCTATCCAAAAAATGGATTTGCTTCCGGTAATATCATAGGATTCTGTAATTTTGTCATCGGTATAGTATGGAAAAAGCGCATTTTCAGAATCTTTACGCCCTGCTGACACACCTCCATTACTCGATATGAACATCCAGTGGTTAGAATCACTTACAATACTCATAAAAAAGGGACGCATTTCATCACTATTAGAAATCATATAAAATGATTCGTTGTCTATAGATACTTGCTTTAGTTTGATCTCTTTTTCTTGAGTAGTTTTATTTTTCATTAGTGTTGGGTCGCTAATCATTATTGTTATACTTTAAACTAGGTTTTAGTATTGCAATCTGTTGGTTGAAAAAGGCCGAGTATTTTGCTCGACCTTCAATATTTCTTGTTTTTTTGGTCTACCTGATTTGTATATAATATTATTGATACACTCTCACATAATCCACATATAAAGTTTGTGGGAAAACTGTATCCTCATTTGGAGGACCATCAAAATTACCTCCAACAGCTAGGTTTATTAACATAAAGAATGGTCCTTGGTTAAATACCCAGTCGCTGCCTTCAGGAACATCAGCAGAAGTAATTTGATTATAGAGTACATCGTCTATATAAAAGTTGATATATCCAGGACCCCATTCAATACCATAGATGTGAAAGTCTGTGTCCACTCTTTCGTTCTCTAAATCGTATTCTTTAAGAATAGGTTGTCCTCCTGAATACCCCGGCCCATGAACAGCACTACTAACAATTGTAGGTTTAGACCCAGCATTTTCCATGACATCTATTTCACCACAGAATGGCCATCCGATCTCATCAATATTTGAACCTAATAACCAAAATGCAGGCCACATACCTTGCCCCCAAGGTAATTTCATACGTGCTTCAAAACGTCCATATTGATACTCCTGCAATCCTTTAGTTAAGATTCTTGCTGAAGTATATCCGGCACCTTCAAACTGCTCTTGTCTAGCAGTGATTTTAAGCATACCATTTTCTACAACTATATTCTCCGGGCGATCCGTGTAGTACTGTAACTCATTATTTCCCCATCCGTCATTATTTGGCCCTCTGCCAATATCAAAAGACCATATGGCAGGGTTTGGTGCCCCATTAACATCAAACTCATCTTGTAATACAAGATTATCAAGGTTAGTGACTGTTTGTGTTTCGTCTGTAGAGCATCCTAACAGAAGAAAAGAGGACATTACTAACAATGCAAATGACATTATTAGGTATCTCAGCTTTTTATTTGTTTCATATCTCTTATTCATATCTATATTTTTTTAATGCATTAATTAATAATTTGTATATCATCATAATAGTAGGTACTTCCATCTCCCGGTAAGCCCGGTACAAATTCAAAGAACACCACCACCCTGACAAAACTTGCCGAGGTATCCATACCACTAAAATCCCATTCCAATTCTTCCCATTCATTCTCTGTGGTTGTATTAGCGTCTAATTCTATACCAACTGAGTTATCAATATTCTCTAGTCGTACTCTAATAGGTATCCCGGTTTTAGGGGAGAGTACTTTCATTCTTAGTTTTTGAGATGTGGAAAAGTCTATTGGTACGTCAAGATTAACAAAGGTTCCTGCAAAGAACTCTGCACCATTAGTCTTAGTTGATCGCATTACTGTTGATGTTGGATTAATGCCTGCAGGCGTTGGATTAGCTTCAATGGCTGAGTCGGCTCCTGCGAACCCTAGGAAGTCATATGTGACCATTGTAGACTCAAATCCTAAAGGCAACTCTGCTTGTGTTGCAGCTGAATCATCTACATTAGGAGACGGATCAATAACTTCTTTGTAATAATAAATATTATCTACATAGATCTCAGAGATTGTAGCATCTGAAACAAAGAAAATAAGTCCTAATGCGTCTCTGGCGCTTAAGCCATTAAATTCTCCAAGTGGAATATCTAAACTAATCCATTGGTTAGATGATAGCTGGGAACTGTTATAAGTCACAGAACCAGATATTTCGTTTGATGTTTGCACACCGTTTAACAACTCTAATCTTAAGAAATCTCCCGGATCAATGTTTTCCCTAATATTGATATCTACATGGAAGTGCGTCATACCTGTAGCATCAACAGGAGACACGTTAAGGAATGTACCAACACCTACGAAATTTAATTGTGTGTAATTGATGATGCCATCACCATTAATGTTTATATCTGCTCCACCAGGCCCTGTTCCTCCGAGAGTGGTTTGGAAAGGTGCGAAAAATCCGTTGTAGTAGTCTACAGGAACATTGGTGTAGGCGTCACTAAAAATAGAAATTACATTTTCCGGAGCTTCATCCGGAATTGGAGCACCTTCAAATTCACCTAGAGATTCTATCATTAAAGACCCCTGAGCATCTACACCATCAATACTAGCGGTAATGACAGTAGTGCCAGAACCTACTATGGTTACAAGCCCTGTTTCATCTACTGTAGCTACGCCGGTATTAGACGATTCAAAATCAAAATAAGCTGCTGCTGCAATAACTGTAACATCGCCATTTGCGGTATTAAATGTTTGGCTTAATCCTGTAATTGGTATGGTAGCTCCATTAAAGCTTTGAGTTACTTCATCATTGCCATTCAAAATTCTAGGTCTTGGTTGAGCCACAGTACCTAGTGTTTCAAACTTTACTTCATCCATCCAAAATGTATATCCAAATCCATTTGTCTCTTGTGTTCCTGCAGAATAGCGAAGCACTCCACGCTCTTGAATGAGTTTAGATGCATCCGGAATAGGAATCACATATTTTGCCCAAGCGGTACCAATGCTAACATTAGTTCTGGTGGCAACAAACTTATTTTCAATAAAGTCTTCTCCAAATCCAATTTCGCCAATATTTACTCCTTGAGATGCCTTAGCCCAAAATGTTAATGCATCGTATTCACTTAAATCTCTACCGGCACCATCAATTCTAAATATGGCTCCTGCAAAATTCCCTTCAGGATCATCGGCATTTGGAACATCAAAACGCATTGAAGAAGAGCCTTCAAAGCTTACTTCATCGTCTACAGACCATGCTGTTGCTTTAGAGCCAGCATATGGAAAGTAGAAATCACTACCTAATCCTATAGGAGAGTCTGTAAAAACTTCTGCTGTATTCGGAAATGTAGATAATATAGCGTCATCTGATAAATCCCTTTCACAACTAGTCGTTGTTGCATAAACTAGTCCTAATAATAGAACAATTCTTGCGTATGTATATTTTCTTGTTTTCATCGCTTTTTTATTTTCCTAAGTTAATATGCATGTATGTTCTTATTTCCCATTCATTACCGTTATCAAAACCAACAGTGCTTATTGGCGGTTCTCCAAACGGAGGGGCTTGATTAGGTAAATATCTAGGAGAATTTTCATTTAGAGAGCGCCATGTTCCTCTAATTCCTATTCGAGTATCCGGTAATATGAACCAATCGGGTTTACCTAAAGATGTTGAAACATCTAACATCAATTGTAGTGGGAATGTTAAGTTGAAATCTCTATGATAATCGAAAGGTCCCCAATCATTAGCTTTAACATGAGCTTGGAATTTCATTTTCTTATATATTGTTCTAATGTCAGCTCCAAATCGTTTGATTAATCTAGGATCGCTACCATTAGCTTGCCCATTTCCATAATAAAAATTACCTATTATGCCTAGCTCCGGACTTAGTTTAGATACCATTCTTGAACTAATTTCCCATAAGTCCTCTGCTGGAGCTGAATTAGGGAATGCAAAGAATGTACGATCTGCTTGGAATCCGATATGTGCATCTTGTGCAGTTGGATGGTGACGGTAGACAAATCCTAGATTCATTGCAAACTTTGCATCTTCGGCTCTGTCATTATTCCATTCATAGAACCAAGACCCTGGTGTAGGATCGTAGGTAATTAGTATCTCACCTGCAGTAGTCTCTCTATTGCCTCTTACCGCAAATGGGTCATCTATAATATTTCTTAATCTTCCAGGAGCACTAACATCATTAGGTATAGGGTCTACCAAAGGCTTTTGCCATAAGAAGTTAGGTGCTATTTGAACTTTTCCTGTTGTATAGGTAAATCCTGTTAAGAAATTAGACTGGTTTCCGCTTCCGGTATCTCTCAGTTTCCAACCTGTAAATGTTTGTGTAGCATCGGCACCACCATTTGCAACTAACCCCATGATGGCTCCTTGAGCATAAAAATTAAATTTCCCACCTTCATAAGTCAATTTAAATTTACCTCCCCAGTTATCACTAGATTTAACAATATCATTAAATACAGTGTAGTTTCCTGAAGAACCTGTAACATCCTGATAGGTACTTCCGTTAAGAGGGTTACCTGACCAAATACCTCCTACGGCTATTCCAAATTTTCCAAAATCTCGTTCCAGAGCAAGTGTTGCTCTCTCGGTTGGCCATGGTGGAATTACACCACTTCGTAATTGATTTGCGTCTAATACTCTTCGTCCGCTATTATCAAAAGTTAAATCCGTATCGAAATCTCTGTGATAGATCGCAGTAACATCCCAGTGCTTAATTGTTTTTCTATATTTAAACAACATCGTCGGATTTGCACCCCACCATAATTGTGGTCCAAAAGCGACTTTTAATCCATCTATGCTTCGTTTTCCATCGATTTCGAACCCTAAAATTTCACCATTGTAGATATCTAGGTTAGGCCCATAATTTGCTTCCGGATATAATCCGAAGAAATCTCCTTCATAACCCCAATGATAATGGCCTGTTCTGTAAAATCCTCTTAAGTCGAAATCTTTAGCCTTCCATTCAAACTCTGCTTGGTAGACTTGAACTCTATTTGGATCATTTAGCACCGCTTCTCCTTCTGGTGTATCTACTGTGATTTGACGTCCTCTATTTTCATAAAAAATCTCATTAATTGGATTCTCTGCCACATTACCAAGAATATTGAAGTTCACACTAGCACGCATATTAGGCGCCGGATTCCCTTCTATACCAACGAAGTAAGATTCCATATGATCAAATCCTAGTTGATTAGGAAACGTGTTATCTGTTGGATCATCAGAATCTGGAGTCGTAATTAGGCTTCCTCCTGTATTGAAGGTTGTAAACTCAGCTCTAAGTTGACTAATTCTAACTTTACTGGTTTCATTACCTCCTAAAGCTGCCTTATCACCTCTTGCTCTAAGTACAGCATCCATAAGTTGAATATTATCAAAGTAGTTGGTAACAAAATCTAATGTCACACCATCTCCATAAGGATCTAATTGGTGTGCTTCTTTAAGTGCGTAATAAGCTGCACGTGGATACAAGGTATATAAACCTCTAGCGTTTGTTGGTCCTTTGGCGCATATACCAAACCACTCCTCATTCATATTATTCTCACCAGGAGCTAAGTCTATTGGATAACCTCCGTTAGCCCATGATGCATTATTATCGTGAACATCTAGGTTTTCAGTCTGGCCAAATTTCCACCAACCATCACTAAACTGGAATGTGAACCCACCAATAGAGTTTCCTGCCTTACCTAAACCAGCGGCATTTTCATAGATTTCCTTCCAGTTACCCACCATATAATATGCTTGCGACTTTTGGTCTTCCGCATTTTCAATAGCATTGAATGCATCTGCACCAAACTCGGTGAACATGATTGGCATATTCAATTCATTTTTAACACGTTCAAAGGCATCTCCAAAAGATACCCCTCTATACATATTTACACCATATATATCTACATCTTTACATTCTTCAGCAATTATTTCAGCAAATAATAGGTCTCCATTACATATAGATACTGGATGTGATGAATCTATTGACTTCATTTTCACAGCGGCGTCATTCATAAGCTTGTACATAGGTCTACCTCTGCTTTCGCCTATAAACTTTTTTTCCTCTTCATCATCCGGAAAATCCTCAGTTTCTGCACCAGCCCAGAAGAGCCCATAATTATTCTCGTTACCAAGCAAGTATAGAAGTAACCCTGGAGTTCCTTTATATTCTTCTACCATTTGAGTGACTTCAGACATCAATAATTCTTGTGTAGCTGAATCTCTATAATCTGTGACAGGTGTCCAAACACCATTTATTGTAAGTCCATAGCGTCCAAAAGAATGATTCAGCATGGTATAGATACCGTAATTCTCATAGATATACTGAATCCATTTAGGTTGAATACCTGTGTAGACACGAATGGTATTGACTCCCATGTTTTTGAGTAAGCCCATTTCTGCATCTAATGCTGCTTTAATTAAATCATCTGACTGATTCCAAAGACTGTATGAATAGTTGGTACCAATTGGGAAGTAATCCCAGTTCATCCCGTTAATCATAAAATCTTCGCCATTGACTACCAGTTTCATTCCTTCACTATTCTTCGTAACAGAAACTTGGTCTGCCTGAGGGAATACAAATGCAACACTCAGAAGAAAACATAGTGTCATTAGGTTATTTCTCATATTGTAGTTTTTTTGATTTTAGCTTAATTAAATATTAAGAGCTATCGGTTTGATGTAAATTTAATGTTACGTAATGAGAATTTTTAAAAATAAACCTCAACAAAAAACATACATCGCAAAAAAAACATGTGTTTTTTACGATATTGACAATACTAACCCTTTAATAATAAGTACTTAATATAAGTTAATATATCATGAGAAAAACAGTAAAAATGGGCTATGTTGTGGTTTTGTATAGGTGTTTTAACACCCTTGTTGTGTTTTATAATTCCAGAATGTAATTTGTTAAGCTCGTTTCATGCGATAAATTCATCTTTTTTCGCAAACGATATCGTTTAACCTCAACACTCCTAATAGAGATATTTAGTAGTGGCGCTACCTCTTTAGACGATAAGTTAAGTCTTAGGTATGCACATAGCCTGAGGTCGTTTGGGGTTAAAGAAGGGTGGATTGTTTTTATCTTTTTCAAGAAATCTTTATCTGCATTATTAAATGCTTCTTCAAACAGTTTCCAATCATCTGTATTATTCAAATTTCTGTTTATAAGCTTCACTACATCCTTTATTTCATTTACATCTCTTGTAGCTGAAAGTTGGTCCTTGATACTATTCAACAATTCATTTCGCTTTATGAGGTTCATTGTTGCCATGCCAAGTTCTCTATTCTTATTGTCGATATCTAATTGTAGTGTTCTGTTTTTATATTGCATTAATTGCTTCTGACTCTCTAATTGTTCTAGTTCTAATTCTCGTTCCTGTTTTTCCAGAAGTTTTTGTTTTTGTTTTTTGTAGTATCTCTTATTTAGATAGTGTACCATGAAAGCTACAGCAAGGAATAAAAGTATGTAAAGCACAATTGCAAGTGGTTTTAAATACCATGGTCTAGCAATGTTAAATTCATATATCGCAGTATTACTTGATAAAACATCTCCTACTTTAGCTCTAACTTCAAAGCTATATTCGCCATGTGGTAAATTTTCAAAAAGTGCTTCAGAACTTGCAGACCATGTACTCCAATTGTCATATATTCCATTTAGCTTATACTGATACTGTGTTGGTGTAAGCTTATTATAATTTGCAACACTGTAAGTGAAATGTAGGCTATTATCTTTACTTGATAAGTTGCCTTCATTATCTAAAACCAATCTATTAAACTCGTGATGCAGAGAGTTGTATGCTATGGTATTGAGACTTATGTTGTGTGCAGAGTTTTTCAACCTATTCAAATCTACCGTTAGATAACCTTCTGTAGTCCCCATTAAGTAGGTGTTATCTTTTATAAAAAGAATATTTTCATATCCTGTTTTACTTTTTCTGACTTCAATTGGAATAGGTACACTAAAGACCTCTGGGGTATTTGACAGCCTTCCTGGCTCAAGGTAGCTTAGTCCATTATTAGAAAACCCCCAAAGCTTCTTTCCTTCTTCATCATTTATCAATTTTCCTGAAAGGTAATTTTCATCACTAAATATCTTGCTTAGTAGACTGTCTTTTATAAACTTTCTATTTTCTATGTCATAATGGAACACACCTTCTTTATAACTATATAATATATCGCCATTGTAATTTAAAACACTAGAGTTGATTCCTTTATCGATGTCTTCTTTAACATATTCCTCCACGTTGCGAAACTCACTATCGAATTTTACCCTGTACACGCCTTTATACTCATGGCTGACTAAAATTTCATTAGCCCCACAAAACTCAAAATATCGAGAAGAAATATCGAAACCTGTGACTTTATTCCTAAAGACCCATTGATTATTTATATTCTCTATAATATTAAACCCTTTATAGTTACCCTGAATAATTAGATTTGGCTTTTCCCTTATGGTCATGAAGGCCCACGTTCCTTTTTCATCGGTGATTTTTTTTACCGATGTTCCATCTACAATAAATGTTCCCATATCATGACCACAGAACAACGTGTTTTTTAATAATTCTAAACTCCATACTTGACCTTCTGTGCCTTTTATAAATTCAAATTTTGAATTAGAATTTATCGGTCTGTAAAATAATCCTTGGTTGGTTCCTAAATACAAAAAGTCTTCTGTTTTCACCGAGGTATAAATTGTACCCAACACACCCTGGGTATCCTTATAAACTTTAAATGGTGAATTAGAATTAATTACGTTTACTCCATTGTCTAGCCCTAGCCATATGTTCCCAGATGTATCTTCATTAATTGAGAGCACTGTATTATTGCTTAATCCATAGGATTGATCAATTTCCATAACAACATTTCCATTTTTATCTAATTGTACAATACCATTAGATATTGTTCCCAGCATATACCCACCATCTCTTAATTTTATACTACTGTAAACGCTAACTGTATTTAAAAGTGTGTTAGAGGTGATAGCCCATTTTCTTATTTCTCCACTAGACAAAATATAGAATCCATCATCTTTGGTTTGAAGTAAAATATCTTCACTACTATCAAAAATGTTTATAATCTCTTTTGTTTTGAATACCGACGCATCAGAAACGATAGTTTCACTACCATTTTCTATTTTAAAAATTCCTTGACCTACTTTCTGGTAATAGATGACGCCTTTTACTTTATAAATTTTATTAATTCTTGAATCTGAATTTATGACTCTAAACTCTTTGGATGATGTATTGAATATGTATATATTATCAAACGATTGGAATAGGATATAACCCTCTAGTTCAATAATAGCCCAGAATTCTTCATCTTCTTTGGGCTTAATGTTACTATTGTTTAAGAGTGACGTATAATTAAGTATACCATATTCATCTCTAACCCAACAGCCAAAATCCATATAACCGCCTGTGTATATTTTATCATCAATAACCTCAACAGATCTTAGAATACTTTCATTAGGGGAGTCATACAAAAGCCAATTGGCGCCATTATATTGCAACAGCCCTTTATTATTAGCTATGTATATGACGTTCTTACTATCTTGAGATATTGCCCAATTTTGGTTTCCTGCAGTGTAATCCTGTGGTGTAATAACTTGTATCGGAGGTAATTCTTGAGCATGTGACACATTAATGACACATAAAATGACAAATAAGAACATTCTATATACCTTCTTGGTCATAACTAGTCTTAGGTTATTAAGGGAGTAATGCAATTGTTAGCTTGTTGTGGTACTAATATAGTGAAAATATAGAAGAATTAAGGCTTTCGGCTATTTTTAAACATATACTGTATAGGTAGAGCACCAATTAAATAGCATCCTATTCAAAATATTTATCGCTTACAATATTTGTTTTGTAGTGTAATCTTTGTACTTTAATTTTAATCTTTCCATCAATCAAATCAATTTTTACAATGAATTCTTCAACTTTTTTTGTCGGCGATTGGAAAATAGAACCTGAGTTAAATAGAATTACCTCGCTAAAGAATAATGTGTCTGAACGACTTGAGCCGCAACTTACTAATGTTCTAATGTTATTAGTAAAGCAAAATGGTAAGCTTGTTAAAAAAGAACAGCTTATGGAAGAAGTATGGAAAGATGTGATTGTAAGCGATAATGTATTAACCAGAGCCATTTCATCATTAAGAAAAGTTTTAGGTGACAACCCTAATAAACCTAAATACATAGAGACTATCAGTAAAACCGGTTATCGGTTAATTGCTGATGTCAAATATCCCAATGCTAAGATTGATACTGAAGATTCTGTCACCTTTTCGATCAAGAAAAAGCCTCTCATTATTGCTGTAATTGTAACGTCCTTACTGTTATTTATTACATGGAAAGCACTAACCCCAGAACCTGTTGATAAAGTTTTTAATGCTGCTGCTATAGCAAATAGTGATGCCACCGAATATTATCCTTCTATATCAAATGATGGACAATTTATTGCTTATGCATCAAATCAGGACAATAACTGGGATGTTTATGTAAAGCGTATTGGAACTGAAAACACTATTAGAATTACGAACAACCCCTCTACAGAAATGCGTGCGGTTTGGTCTCCGGATGGCTCAAATATTTATTATGTACGTTATGAGGCAACTGGTGCTAACATCTATAAAACACCTATGACTGGAGGAAAAGAAACAAGAGTCATTACAACTAGCACGTGGTGTTCTGGCAATTTTGATATTTCTCCAGATAGTAAAGAGATTGCTTACAATAGAAGGGATGCAAGAGAATTACCATTACGTATTGAATTGACAAACCTTGAAAACGGAAACAAAAAAGTAATTACAAACCCGGATAAAGGATTTAATGGTGATATCCACCCCACTTACTCTCCTGATGGCACTAAAATTGGATTTATTAGAGAAAAGAATTCAACAAGTATGTATCTATATGTAATAGATCTAGCAACTGGGGAAGAGAAACAAATTACTAATGAGCATTTATCAATTAATGGCTTCGATTGGTCTTCCGATGGCAAGTCTTTAATTTACGGCACGGATAAAACTGGGCTTTATAAAATATGGGACGTTAACTTAAACGACTTAAAAAGTAAAATGCTCCCTATTTCCGATTATCAAATGGTGATGCCTAGAGTTGCTTCAAATGATGAAATGATCTATGCTAAAATAAGAGACAACGTTAATATATGGTCCTATTCTTTTGATAAGAAAGAAGCTAAAAGCTGGAGATCTACCAGTAATCTTGATCTAAATTCTAGTTACTCTCCAGATGGAAGTAAAGTCGTGTTTACAACTAATCATTCCGGGACATTTCAGATTTGGGTTAGTAATGCTGATGGTAGTAATGCTGTGTCTATAACAAATTTTACCGGGCAATACATTACAATACCAAGATGGTCTCCGGATGGAAGTGAAATTGTATTTCAGGGATATTTTGATGGACAAACAGATATATATAAAGTAAACGCATTAGGAGGTATCTCAGAGAATCTAACATCCTCTAAAAGTGATGATCATACACCTATTTTCAGCTCTGATGGAGAATTTATTTATTACAGTTCTAATAAGTCAGGAGATTGGGAAATTTGGAGAATGACTAACGCGGGTGGAGCTCCAACCCAAATCACAAAAACAGGTGCATATGGCCCTCAATTAATCGCAGAAAGCACATCTACTCTCTATTATGTAAAAAAAGATCAATTAGGTATATGGCAAACACAATTAGATACAGACAGTTCTGAAGAAAAATTGATAGTCACAGAGTTTATGCCTAAACAATTCGGCGCGTTTTCTTTATCCGATGATGGTATATATTACTTAAATCCTAAGACGCGTACCATTGACTTTTTAGATTTTAAAACACAATTAAACTCCACGATAATTCAGCCTAAACGTATTTCTCCTTTTGGAGTTGCTTTAAATTATTCTAAAGTTAATAACTCAATCATATATACCCAAGTAGATGATATTGATGCTGATATTATGCTAGCCATTCAGCAAAAGCAAGAATAGTAAGCATATATTACATTTTTTTAATCTTCAGAAAATCATCAGAAAATAATGCCGTCTTTTTTTTAGCTTTTTACTTATTTGACATCTCTCAACATACTCACCAATGAGGATATAAATTATGTCAAAACAACAAACAAAGCCAATAAGTTTACTCCAACAACTCTTATTTATAATAGCTTCTGCTATACCTTTTTGGCTCGGTATATACTGGGTTCTACCTCAGTTATTATCTACAGGTTACTCAACATTTAATGCATTTTTGATAGGCTTATTTATTCCATTACTCCTATTACTTGTCGCTGCAATAGTCTATGGCTTTAAGAAGGAGCGTCACCACAAATACAAAAGCTTTTTTTCATTTTGGGGTTTAAAACCTCTTAAAGCAAAAGATTGGCTATGGATTTTACTACTATTTGCCATTATGGTTATTAGCTACTTGTCTTTAGGTGGCACGTCTAATTGGGTTGCTAATAATATTCCTGGTTTTGCTCCAACTAAAGCATTTAATTCTATTCAAACCACTGGTACATTTTTCGGAATCACTCTAAAAGGAAATTGGTGGGCCTTGCTATTTCACATTATCCTATTATTAGTAAACATCTTTGGTGAGGAATTATGGTTTAGAGGTGTGCTTTTTCAAAAACAGTTTGAAAGATATGGTAAGCATACGTGGTTAGTTCATGGGATATCCTATCACATATGGCATATGTTTTATCCATGGGATGTTATACGTCTACTACCGATAAGCTTGGGCTATGCTTGGGTAAGGCAAAAAACCAATAATACATGGACAACAATAATTGCTCATTTTCTTTTTAATAGTCTCGGATTAATGACGACAGTATCAGCCATTATGGCATAACCTCAAGGCATACAACAAAGTATATAAAGAAAAGATTCATAAAAACTTCATAAAAAAATGTAGCAAATTTAGATGGATTCTCGTTGCTTGATCTCAAATTTAAAATATATTATTATGAAGAAAATTACATCAATCAAAACTCAAAACCTCATTACATCTGTTATTTGTTTTTTCTTGCTGTTAGGAGCTACTTCTGTTAACTCTCAGGCTAAGAAAATAGACATGGCAGATCGCTTTCAAATCAACAAAGACGGATCTTATGTCACTTTTGAAACAAGTTATTTTGGTTTTCCTATAATTAGAGGTTCTCTTAAAGCCTATCAGGCTACTATTTTTTATGACCCTGAAGACATAAAGAACACCTCAGCTACAATACGTTTTGGAGCAGAAAGCATCTCTACATCACATGATAAAAGGGATGAACAACTGAAGAGCGCTTCTTTCTTAAATACTAGCAACTTCCCCGGAATGTGGTTTCAAGGTAATACCGTTAGCAACATCACAGCTGATGGATTTGACCTCACTGGTTTAATGTATGTAAAAAACATTAGTAAAGAAGTTACTGTTCATATAGAGACCCCCAGAGTAATGCGAAAAGCTATGCAGCTTAGAGATCTTATGATGATGAAAGGAAAACTCACCTTAAACCGTAAGGATTTTGACTTAGGTGTTTCCTCAAACTTCAATCAAATGCTTGGCGATGATATTACTATAGAATTCCATTTTCTGTGCAATAATTATACTATAGATTATTTAAAAGCGACCTTTATCAGAGAAGTATCTCCCGGGCATCAGCATCCCGTCGGAATTGTTTATAATGATATAAAAGCGAATGGCCTGAAGAGTGGAAAACAAAAATTAGAAACCTTAACTAAAGATCCTTCATATGCTAAAGCTGATTGGATGGGTGTTTTAGCAGATTTAGGGTGGATTCTAATGGTAGACGGGCTTGCTGATGAAGGCCTTGAGTTCTTTAATTATGCGTTAAAGAAAGACCCTAATCATCTAAAATCACTATTAAGAATGGGAGATGCTTATGTCATAGGAGGACATAATGACAAAGCACTATCGCATTACAAAAAAGAGCGGTCATTAGAAGCCAGAGCAAGATTTACACACCTCCCCCATATGATAAAATTATTAAGCGGCACCTTTAAAATGGAAAGTCTAAAATGAGAAAATATATAACAGTTATATTTTGTGGTCTTTTCTTTTTATATGGATGTAAAAAAGAAAAGTCCGATAATAATGATTTAGGATTTAAAAAAAGTGAAGTATTTTACCTTAACGATAGCACATCTCAAATAAACCTTAATAATATCATTGATAAGGCAAAGTCTATAAAAGGGCTCAAAAATCTACTAGTAAGTAAGGATGGTAAACTCATTATTGAGTCTTATTTTGAGCCCTATTCCAAAGATAGCCTAGATCATGTTCGTTCTGTTACAAAAAGTGTTATTGGACTTCTAATTGGTATTGCATTAGACAAAAATATTATTGAGTCTATAGATGAGCCAATATCCAAATATCTATCGGACACTAATGGTTATAAAAAGCATCATAACTCTATCACCATACGTCATTTGTTGACTATGACTGCTGGCTTTAATTGGAGTGAAAGTGCTTCACAATATAATCAATGGGTGAGTTCTAGTGATCCCACAGCCTATGTCTTGAAACGTAAAATGGTAAACAAACCTGGTGAAAAATTCGAATACAACTCTGGGGTGTCTCATCTATTGTCTGTTATTTTAACTAAAGCAAGTGGTATAACGACATTAGAATTTGCTAATCGTCACTTATTTAAACCACTACATATTGAATCTGTGGAATGGCGAAAAATAGACGGTTACTATAATGGTGGTGCTGATCTTGAATTAAAACCAAGAGACATGATTAAAATTGGAAGCTTAATAAATAATCGTGGCACTTTTAATGGTCAGCAAATTGTTTCTAAAGATTGGATCAGCGCATCCTCCAAAAAACAAATTCAGGTAGACCGGAATAAACAATATAGTTATCAATGGTGGATCTCACCAGAGCTTCCAGAGGCAAACGTTATGGCGTTAGGTTACAGAGGGCAATTCATTATAACGCTTCCAGAAAGCGAAGCTATTATTGTAGCTACTTCTATTTGGCGTAACATAGATACTTCAAGCGATGGTACTATCCCTGATTTTTTTCAACTAGTAGTGAAAGACATTTACCCATATCTAAAACGAGAATGATCGTTAGAGTTTTCATAGTGTTTCTTAATCTACTATATGCAACAACTGTATACAGTATTAGTAATACAAATAATAATACGATTAACACACTCAATGAACATCTAGAGGCAGATTTTAAACTCCTAAAAGCGGAGCATTGCACAAAAGGCGTTTTAAAATCTGTTACTCTAGATGAATTTATACTATTGTTTTATGAAGGTGTTAATGAATGTCTTTCTTTTTTGAGCACATTTAATTGTAATAGATCCCTCTATAAAAGGCGAGCCAAAGTTTTAAGGAAGCAGTTTAAAAAAGGGAAGAGTAAACATCCCATTTTTCCAAAACTGAATCGTAGATCAATTAGAAAAGCATTCAATAGTGGTTCTAAAGAATGCTCAGAATCCTTCGATACATTTAAAGGAAAATGGTTTGGCCACTGGCAATCTATGCTAGTTGAGCATTATTGGCTTCCCACAACCTTACTAAATACCCCAGTTAAAGTAAGAAATTACACTGCTAATATAGAAGCTTATCAAACGGCCTTTGTTGGTGATGGGTTTGGTTGGAATTATCAGATACGCATAAATAAATACTCCTATATTCTAGGTTTTGTTTGTCATTTAAATTCTGAAGGGGATGTGTATATGAAACGTCCGCATATTGGCATACAACACCATCAAAACTCGATGCTATGGCTCACCAAAGATCATGTATACTATGAATTTGTATGCAATACCAAGGCTCATAAAAATCTCCCTAAGCACTATGTAATCTCTGGTGGATTATTTAATGATAGACTAAAACATAAAAAACTGACACAACTTTTTCAAGATGTTTATTTTGACAAGTTGTTCGCAGTAAATACGAAACATTAATCTACTAATAAATCTCAATTCATTCCATAGATCTAATGAAGTTATCCTTAGATTTGCAATTGTATTAAGACCATTATACAACGCTATAGAATGAAAACCATTTTCTACTGCTTGCTGTTTCTTCCTCTGGTTATTTCGGCTCAAATCAACGAAAGCGACTCTCTTAACTTCAAGGCCAATCTTTCATTAACAGGTTTCTGGCAATCAGGAAATGTAGAGA
This sequence comes from Winogradskyella sp., assembly GCA_965230605.1. Taxonomy (GTDB): domain Bacteria; phylum Bacteroidota; class Bacteroidia; order Flavobacteriales; family Flavobacteriaceae; genus CBDDLD01. The sequence goes on from CBDDLD010000004.1 coordinate 2,838,829, forward strand.
CCTTAATTTTTAGAGCAAAATCGGAACTAAGTTTTAAACCCTGGGAAAAATGGGTGTTTAAAACCAGAAACTCTTATGTATATCAGGCATTTGATAAGGATAAAGCCGACGAGGATATTTTGAGTCTCAACTTTTTATATTTAAATCCAGATCGAAAAATATATCCTCTATTCTTGGGCTTTATCAGCACCAACTTTAGAAGGGAAATTGATTTACGTTATTTGTTTGGTGGAGGTGTAACATTTCAAGTACTGAGCAAAAAAAAGAATTGGCTAAAATTTTCTCTCACTGGCGAATATGAACAAACCGATTTTAATAAGACGAATTTTAACCGCTCTGAATATAACGGCAACGAATTTATTGACACTTTCCGTGCAACGCTTTGGATTAATGGAAAATACCATGTCTTTAAAAATAAAGTGATCTTAAGTCATGAAAGCTATTTTCAACCTTCTCTTGAAGACGGCAATAATTACCGTTGGCAAGCCGATTTAGGCATAGAGTTACCTATATGGAAGTTTTTGAACTTTAAGGTCAATTACCTTCACACTTTTGAGAGTCTGGTTATAGAGGACCAAAGCCAAGAGGATACATTTTTAACGTTTGGGTTAACGTTGAAGAGTTATTAGTTAAGTTATAAAACAAAAAAGCCTAAACATAATGTTTAGGCTTTTCATCTGTACTGAAGGCGAAAATTACCTTCGGTGAGTCCCGTAATGTCATTTTGAGAAAAGCCGACAATAGTCGCCTTTTTTGTTTTCCTGCGCTCATTTAAACAAGTTTGACCCACTCTGAAAAACAAAAAAGCCTAAACATATGTTTAGGCTTTTCATCTGTACTGAAGGCGGGACTTGAACCCGCACGGGCTAATGCCCATTGGATTTTAAGTCCAACGTGTCTACCAATTCCACCACTTCAGCATTAGGATTACACGCAGTAATCTATATTGGTATATATTTTAGAAAGTATCAGAGCGAAAGACGGGATTTGAACCCGCGACCCTCACCTTGGCAAGGTGATGCTCTACCCCTGAGCTACTTTCGCATTGTTTTAATGAACGTGCATTCTTAAGAATGCGGATGCAAATTTAAAATATTTCTTAGAAACTCAAAGCCTTTTTCTAAATAAATCAATTTTATTTTAAGCTTGTTTTTTCTTCAAAAGCATACGCTTTATTTCATTGAGTTTCATAAGGGCTTCAACAGGAGTCAATGTATCTATATCCGTATGCAGTATTTCTTCTTTAATCTCTTCTAACAATGGATCATCGAGATTAAAAAAGCTCAGTTGCATATCATCTTTTAAGGACTTTACCTTGTCTGTTAGTTCTTCGCTAGAATGTGATTTCTCTAACTTGACCATTATCTTATTAGCCCTGCGTAATACTTGCTGCGGCATTCCTGCCATCTTAGCTACATGAATTCCAAAGCTGTGCTCACTTCCACCTTCTACCAGCTTACGTAAGAACAGCACATTGTCTTTAAGTTCTTTGACCGCTACATTAAAGTTCTTAATGCGCTCAAAGGTTTCCGTCATTTCATTCAACTCATGATAATGCGTCGCGAATAATGTTTTAGGTTTTGCTGGGTGCTCGTGCAGGTATTCACTAATGGCCCAAGCAATTGAGATACCATCATAGGTACTTGTTCCTCTTCCAATTTCATCTAAAAGTACCAGACTTCTATTAGATATATTATTTAAGATCGATGCAGTCTCATTCATTTCTACCATAAAGGTCGACTCTCCCATAGAAATATTATCGCTGGCACCAACTCTGGTAAATATCTTATCTACTACACCTATACGGGCAGACTTAGCAGGAACAAAACTCCCTATTTGTGCTAATAAAACAATAAGCGCTGTTTGTCTTAAAATAGCCGACTTACCCGACATGTTAGGCCCGGTAATCATAATGATCTGCTGAGTATCTCTATCTAAAAACAGATCATTCGCAATAAACGATTCTCCTAATGGCAATTGCTTTTCAATCACCGGATGACGCCCATCTTTTATCTCTAGATCAAAAGAGTCATCAATATTCGGGTAGATATATTTATTGCGCATGGCTAAGGTTGCAAAACCACATAAGCAATCTAATTGCCCTATAAGGTGTGCATTTTGTTGTACCGGTTTAATAAATTGGTTCATCCAACCTACCAGTTCTGAAAATAGCTGTTGTTCTATGGTAGAAATACGCTCCTCAGCACCTAATATCTTAGCCTCATATTCTTTAAGTTCCTCAGTAATATAGCGTTCAGCATTTACCAATGTTTGTTTGCGAATCCATTCGTCTGGAACTTTATCTTTATGTGTATTTCTGACTTCTATATAATAGCCGAAGACATTATTAGAAGCGATTTTCAGTGATGGAATTCCTGTACGTTCACTCTCGCGCACTAACATATCGTCTAAATACCGCTTTCCTGAAGAAGACAAGCCTCTTAATTCATCAAGTTCACTAGAGAATCCTTCCGCTATTGTTGATCCTTTTTGAATATTAACCGGTGCTTCTTCATTAAGTGTCTGTTTAATTCGATCTCTTAACAAATCGCAACTTTGTAATTGATCACCAATAATCTTTAAAGAATCATTATCACAATTGGATGCAATTGACTTTATGGGGATAATTGCCTCTAAGGAGTTTTTAAGTTGAATGACCTCTCTCGGATTAACCTTTGTAGTAGCGACTTTAGAAATAAGACGTTCTATATCGCCGATATGTTTTATCTGCCCTTGAATTTTCTGAAGCTCCTCATCATGCTTACATAGGAAATCGACGACCTGATGACGCTGGTCAATCTTGTCTTTGTCTTTTAATGGCAGGGCCAGCCATCGTTTCAACAAGCGCCCTCCCATTGGAGATATGGTCTGATCAATGACATTAATTAAAGTAACAGCATTGGTGTTTGTAGAATGATAAAGTTCCAGGTTTTTAATGGTGAACTTATCCATCCAGACATAATCATCTGTCGCAATTCTAACAATATTGGTGATATGCTCTAACTTGTGATGCTGTGTTTCCGTTAAATAGTGAAGCACAGCTCCTGAAGCAATAATCCCTTCATAAAGGTCTGCAATACCATAGCCTTTAAGGCTAGTTGTTTTAAAATGTTTTATCAATGTCTCATTAGCATAATCTGCTTGAAACACCCAATCTTCAAGGTAAAAGGTATGAAAGTCTTCTCCGAAAGTATCTCTAAAATCCTTCTTAGATCCTTTAGGTACAAGCACTTCACTCGGTGTAAAATTCTGTAGTAGCTTATCTATATATTCTGCATTCCCTTGTGATGTTAGGAATTCACCCGTAGAGATATCTAAAAATGAAACGCCAACCCGTTGCTTGTCAAAATAAACGGCTGCTAAAAAGTTATTGGACTTAGAAGATAAGACCTCATCATTAAGTGCTACCCCTGGTGTTACCAACTCAGTTACACCACGTTTCACGATCTTTTTTGTGAGTTTAGGATCTTCTAACTGATCACAAATAGCTACACGCTCGCCTGCCTTTACTAATTTTGGCAGGTAGGTATTGAGAGAATGGTGTGGGAATCCTGCAAGTTCAGTTTCGCTTTCAGATCCGGCACCTCGCTTGGTTAAGATGATATCTAAAATCTTAGCCGTTTTTACAGCATCTTGCCCAAAGGTTTCATAAAAATCACCTACTCTAAACAGTAATAAAGCATCGGGATACTTTGCCTTAATGGCATTGTACTGTTTCATTAATGGGGTTTCCTTTTTTGCTTTTTTAGCCAAAATCTATTTTACTACTTTTGTGAAACTTGTAAGAATGCTAATGTAGCTAATTGCTTAAGTTTTCAGAAACAAATCATCCATAAGTTATTTACAAAAACGCTAAGATTTCAACATGCGAAAATTAAAAAATAGCGAATTAGAGCGTCTCAGTGTTGAAGCTTTCAAGCAATCTGAGAAAGCACCTATCATCATTATTTTAGATAACATAAGAAGTCTAAACAATATCGGATCGGTTTTTAGAACTTCTGATGCATTCTTAGTTGAAAAGATCTACCTCTGCGGTATTACTGCACAGCCGCCCCATAAAGACATTCATAAAACGGCTTTGGGAAGCACAGATAGTGTTGATTGGGAATATCATAAAGACACTATACACGTTATTGAACAGTTAAAACAAGAAGGCGTTAAGATTATAAGTATTGAACAAGCAGAAGGTGCTGTTATGCTCGATCAGTTTACTCCTGAGCCTAATTCCAAATACGCTTTTGTGTTTGGGAATGAAGTTAAAGGAGTCTCTCAAGATGTGGTTAGCAATAGTGATGCTGTCATTGAAATTCCACAACACGGCACCAAACATTCTTTAAACATTTCGGTAAGCGCAGGTGTTGTTATCTGGGATGTCTATGCGAAGTTTAAAGCTATTCGTTAATTTGATCTAGCAACCACAAGTAATCGGATCGTTGCTTTACAAAATCGCGATCAGAGATATCAATAATTTTTACATTAAGCTCGTTGTTGTTTCTTAGGAAGTCTAGATAACCTGCATTGATCTTTTCTAAATACTCATCAGCAATTCCTTGTTCGTAATCACGCCCACGTCGCTTTATGTTTTCCTGAAGGCGTTCTGTATTCTGGTACAGGTATACATACAGATCTGGTTTAGCAATATCTTTATATACCTGATAAAACAATTTTCTATAGAGCAAAAACTCATCCTCTGGTAGCGTAATCTTTGAGAAGATCAATGATTTATAGACATCATAATCGCTGACAATAAAATCTTTAAATAAGTCGAGCTGAGATAGGTCATCACTAATTTGCTGATAACGATCTGCCAAGAAAGACATTTCCAAAGTGAAGGCATACCGATCAGGGTCTTCATAAAACTTTGGAAGAAACGGGTTGTCCGCAAAACGTTCTAAAATCAATTTAGCATTAAAGTCATCAGCAATTTTATTAGCTAAACTGGTTTTTCCGGCTCCAATATTTCCTTCAATAGCTATATAGTTATAGCTTTTAAACTGATAAGATTTCCTGGGGTTTTTCAACCAGATATTTAAAGGTTCAATTAGCGATTCGTCTTCGCATACTTCTAACAACTCACTGACAGACTTTTCTAAAATTGGATGTGTCTTATTTTTCGCTATATCATTTAACGGCTGTAGTACAAATTTCCTATTCTGAAGCTCCGGATGAGGAATCTTCAATGTTTTGTTGTCCACAATATCATCTTCATAAAATAGAATATCTAAATCTATCGTACGAGACTCATATTGGCCGCTTTTAGAACGTGTCCTTCCTAATTCCTTTTCAACATTAAGTAATGCTTTTAATAACTCCTTCGGTTTTAAGCTTGTTTGTATAGTGACACAAGCATTATAGAAATCATCGCCTTCAAAGCCCATAGCAGGAGTTTTATATACCCTAGATATGGATTTTACGACCCCAATAGACTTATAGATGGTATTAATAGCAACTTGCAGATTATTAAGCTTATTACCTTTATTACTCCCTAATGCAATATGGATAGTTTTAGTTGACGTCATAGCGAAAAGCAAATTAACTAAAACAAATTTTATTCTTTTATCTTTACTAAAACTATTTATCTACAATTTTTAATGTCTTTAAAAGATAAGCTTTTAGCACAACGCATATATTTATTACTTGGTGCTTTATTTATTACCTCTCTAGTTGTGTCTAATCTTATCTTCAAGAAGTTCTTCTACTGGTATCCTGTGGACATAGAAATTTTTGGCAGCAAGCTTTTTGAGATATCTGTTGGGATTTTGCCGTATCCAATTACCTTTTTAATTACGGACCTCATTAGTGAAATCTATGGCAAAAAGCGGGCTAATGACATTGTAATAGTTGGTATTTTTGCTTCCTTCTTTTCTATGCTAATTGTGTATACTGCTAATGCAGTGCCTGCGACCAGCTGGTCGCCAGTTGAGGATGGAATCTTCACAACCGTTTTTGGAAGCACGGCCATTGCCGTATTTGCAAGTATGATGGCTTACTTATTTGCACAGTTTATAGACATTCAAATCTATCATTTTTGGAAGCGTCTGACCAAAGGAAGGCATTTATGGCTACGTAATAACTTCTCTACATTCTTATCGCAGTTTGTAGACACAGCAACGGTACTCTTACTATTGTGTAGTTTTGGGGAAATTACGTGGGATAGGTTTTTAGGACTGCTGATTGCAGGGTTTTTATTTAAAGTTCTAATCGCAGCTATAGATACACCTTTCTTGTACTTAGGGGTCTATCTCTTTAGACGACGTTTTAAACTAAAGATCAACGAAGAAATTAACCTCAACTAAGGATTATCAAATCCTTAAATTTTCATAAATCGCCCCTTGGTCTCAACTTTTCTCCCGTATTTTACGTATAAACTATACGGAATGGGTCATTATTCGTAAGTTTATAATTAACACCCTCATCTAAAAAACGCTTAACATGGTAAAGAAAATAGGCAAAATTGTCGGTATTGTTCTTCTTATTTTTTTAGCAATACTTATTGCCATTCCTTTGATTCTGGAGTCTAAAATAGATGCTATTGTTCAAAATTATGCCGATGAGAATTTAAATGCTAAAGTAAGCTTTGATGATATTAGCTTGAGTTTACTCAGTAGTTTTCCTAAAGCAAATGTTACTATAGATAACTTAAACATTACAACGCTTGCTCCTTTTGAAGACGAGACATTGCTCACTGCCAAACAAATTGCCTTTGACATGCCATTAGGCGAGCTTCTTAAAAACGCTGAAGAAGAGCCTTTAGTAGTGAATAGGATTTTAGCTGAGGAATTTCTTTTAACACTTAAGACCAATGAGGCAGGTATTACAAATTATGATATTGTAAAATCTGACAATTCTGAAGGTGCTTCAGAGTCATCAGACAGCAGTTTTAAATTTGATATTAAAGATTATCGAATTCTTAATAGCGCCTTTACATATATAGATGAAATCAGTAATACTGATGTATACATCACTAGATTAAATCATAATGGGGAGGGGATTTTTTCTGAAAGTATTTCAGAATTAAAAACCAATACAGAAGCCCAAATCAGCCTTTCTGTAGACAGTACTAGTTATTTGAATAATAACAACTTAAAACTTGAAGCTTTAATAGACCTTAACTTGCCTGAAAACACCTATACTTTTAAGGATAATAAAGGGTTTATAAATCAGCTTCCTTTGGAGTTTGATGGTTTTGTAAAACTCTTAGAAGATGGACAAGAATTAGATATTAGTTTTAAGAATCCAGAATCTTCCTTTAAGGATTTTTTAGCCGTCATACCTGAAGCCTATGCAAAAAATTTAGATGATGTAGAAACCACAGGTGACTTTAAGGTAAATGGCACTGTTAAGGGGGTAATTTCAGATACTACAATCCCTAAACTCGATATTAATATGTCTTCAGACAATGCATCGTTTAAGTATCCTGACTTACCTAAACGTGTAGACGATATTGATATTGATGTCTCCGTAAAAAACACAACAGGCATAGCTGATGATACTTATATAGATATTAATACACTTAATTTTAGAATAGATCAAGATGTGTTTAAATCTGAAGCTCATATTAAAGACCTCACCGAAAATGTTAAAGTAGATGCCAATGTTGATGGCACATTAAATCTTGGTAATATCACAAAGGCATACCCCATTGAGTTGGAGAATGAATTGAGCGGTATTTTAAAAGGAAATCTGAATACCAATTTCGACATGAATGCCATTAACACTAATGCTTTTGAACGCATAAAAAATAATGGAACTGTAACAATTACTAATTTCATTTTTTCATCCGAAGACATTGTAAATCCTATTCATATAAAACAGGCTGATCTTTCATTTAAACCTGGTGAAGCCACCTTAGAAAGTTTTGATGCCATCTCTGGCGATAGTGATTTCAAAGCCACCGGAAATATCCAAAACCTCCTTGGTTTTTTATTAAGTGATAACACACTTCAAGGGCAATTTGACTTAGCCTCTAATCATTTCACTGTTGCAGATTTCATGGTCCAAAGTGAAGAAGGTGATAACTCTAATAAGACAACATCTAATGAAGAATCTCTTAAAATACCTGGATTTTTAGAATGTACTATAAATGCTAATGCTAAAGAAGTTGTATATGATAACCTGACGCTGAAAAACCTAAACGGTCAGTTAATCATTAAAGATCAAAATGCCAATCTTAAAAATATGACTGCAGATATTTTTAAAGGGCAAATCGTTATTTCAGGGAATGTAAATACCAAACCTAAGACGCCTGAGTTTGATATGGATCTTGGCATGAATGAATTTGATATTGCTCAATCTTTCAAAGATCTTAAACTGCTTAAATCATTGGCTCCAATAGCTAAAGTTATGCAGGGTAAACTGAACTCCAGTATTACTTTAAAAGGTCTATTAGATCAGAACTTCTCTCCAGATTTAACTTCAATTACCGGAAGTGCTTTAGCAGAGTTACTTACCTCAAAAATTAATGGGGATCAAAGTGAAGTTCTAAAACAGCTAGGCGCACAACTCAACTTTATAGATCTTAACAAACTAGATTTAAAAGATGTAAAAACACGCTTAAGTTTTGAGAATGGAAATGTATCTGTTTCGCCGTTCACATTGACTTATGAGGATATCCCTATTGAGATATCTGGAAATCATAGTTTTGAAAACACAATGAATTATAACGCTGTTTTTAATGTTCCAGCAAAGTATTTAGGTAGTGATGTTAATCGACTTATTGGTCAAATCAATGATGAGGACGTTAACAAAATATCTGTCCCTGTAACGGCAAATATTGGAGGTACATTTACCAGTCCCAAAATAAATACAGACTTAACAAGCAGTGTTTCAAACTTAACAGAGCAGCTTGTTGAAATCCAAAAACAAAAACTTGTTAATAAAGGCAAAGACAAAGTCAAAGGTTTATTGGATAATGTACTGGGTAATAACAAATCTTCCGATAGCACAAAGTCCGATTCGAATTCTACCACCAATACTGTAAAATCCGTTTTAGGGGATCTATTAAAAGGAAAGAAAAAGAAAAAAGATTCTACTAAAAATAATTAAAACCTTCCACCCTTTGTAAGCTTTTAAAGCAGATTACTACAAAAGGGACATGATAATTTTATATTTCATAGTTGGTCTTTTATCCTCAGTCGTTGGAGCACTTCCTTTAGGAGCCTCTAATATTGCTGTCATAAACACTACGCTTAAACAAAATGCAAAGCAAGCTTTTAAAATTGCTATAACTGCAGGTGTTGCAGAAGTTATATTATCATACTATGCTCTACACTGTAATATGGCTGTTAAGGATTTCTTTAACTCAAATATGTGGTTACAAGTATTGGTTGCTGTTATATTGCTCTTTGTTGGCGGGTTTTTGTTCTTTAAAGTCAGTAAACCTAAAGATAGTTCTAAAAAGAAAAGGACCTATAAAGTATTCCAATCTAAATATATCACTGGTTTTTTCCTAGGGCTTTTAAATCCACCTGTTTTAATTTACTGGTTAGTTGTTTATGGTTTTATAAACTCTAATGATATTATGCTGTCATTACAGTCATCTTTACTCGTACTATTTCTATTCTTTTCCGGTGTATATACAGGGAAAATAACCACCTTATACTTATACAGCAAGTTTAGCATAGCTATTAAGCGTAAGTTTGAAAATATAAATCTTGTGATAAATAAAGTAACAGGTATACTACTCTTTGTGATTGGAATATTTCAGTTTGCTAAGATTTATTTTATTTAAACATCTATTGCCACCACCAAGCCTTCGTTGGCTCTAACATTAAATACGGTTTGATCTTCAAAAATGAGGTATTGCCCTTTTATACCAATAAGTTTCCCTGTGTATTTCTGAACTTTCTTTAAATTTAAACTTGCTGGTTTTTCTGGATAATTTTCAACAGGAAACTTAAGATGTGTTTCATCATTATTTTCTATATAATATTCTTTGGTCTCATTAGGTAAAAACGCCTTCAACTGATCTCTCCATTGTTTTAAATCTTCATCTTTTACAGTATTCTTAAGCATATTCCTCCAATTGGTTTTATCACTAACATGATCTTTTAAAGCAACTTCTGTGATTCCTGCTAAATATCTGTTAGGCACTTCAACAATCTCTATAGCTTCGTGAGCCCCTTGGTCTATCCATCGGGTAGGGACTTGGCTTTTTCTGGTGACACCAACTTTTACATTACTAGAATTAGCCAGATATACTATATGTGGTTGTAGCTGAACTTGTTTTTCATATTCCAGATCTCGGTCTTCTTTTCCTAAGTGAGCAGTACTCAACTCTGGTCTCATAATCCAATCCCCAGCAGTTGGCTTGTCAAAAAAGCATGATTTGCAGAACCCCTGTCTGTATATCTCTAAATCTAAGCCGCAACTTAAACATTGATGCCCTAGTAGTTGGATACCTATAGTTCTATTGAGTAATTGGTTCATATTCAAAAAGTCATGCTCAAAAACTAAGTAATACTGAATAGGCTCTAAATTTTCCGTTTGCATCTTAGTAAGTACGCCCGTGTATCGCATAAGAGAATTTTATTATTTTTATCCTTGTAAAGATAGCTAATCCATGCCAATTCCTATTGTAAATTCTATTGCTTCTTGGTTTTTAAAAAAGCGATTTCATCAGATCGAATTGTTTTTAAAATACCCTCATGAAGTACAGAATGAATTGCTATTCAACTTATTAAAAATAGCAAAAGACACGGAGATAGGAAAGACCTATGATTTTGCATCAATTGAAACCTACAAGACATTTACCGAGCGTGTTCCTATAGTCAATTATGAGGATATGCAACCATCTATAGAACGTTCTAGGCTTGGTGAACAAAACATTTTTTGGCCAAGGCCCATCAAATGGTTTGCAAAATCTAGTGGTACTACCAATGCTAAAAGTAAATTTATTCCGGTAAGTTCAGAATCTTTAGAAGATTGCCATTATGCAGCCAGTAAAGATCTTTTATGTATGTATCTGAATAATAATGAGGACTCTCAGCTTTTTACAGGTAAGAGCTTGCGTCTTGGTGGTAGCAAAGAACTGTACAAAGAGAATGGCACCGCATTTGGTGATCTCAGTGCTATATTAATTGACAACATGCCTTTTTGGGCAGAATTTAGTAGTACGCCTAGTAGCAAAGTGTCTTTAATGAGCGAATGGGAAACAAAGATGGATGCTATAGTAAATGAAACGATTAATGAAAATGTGACTAGTTTAGCTGGTGTTCCATCCTGGATGCTAGTTTTACTTCACAATATTCTTGATGCTACAGGAAAAGATAATCTATTTGATGTATGGCCTAATTTAGAAGTTTATTTCCATGGTGGTGTCAGTTTCAATCCTTACATAGAACAGTATCGTAAAATACTCCCTACAAAAAAGTTTAAATACTACGAAATATATAACGCTTCTGAAGGTTTCTTCGCTATTCAAGATCAAAACTATAGCGGTGATTTGTTATTAATGCTAGATTATGGCATCTTTTATGAATTTATTCCTATGGATACTTATGGTACGCCGCAACAAAAAGTAATCCCATTACATGAAGTTGAAAAAAATGTGAATTATGCTGTAATTATCACCACTAATGCCGGGCTGTGGCGTTATAAGATTGGAGATACAGTACGATTTACAAGTATAAGCCCTTATAGAATAAAGGTTTCGGGGCGTACTAAGCACCATATCAATGTATTTGGTGAAGAACTTATTATAGAGAATGCCGAAGACGCCTTAAAGAAAGTATGTAAACGAACTGCCTCAGAAATTGTAGAATACACTGCAGCTCCAATTTTTATGGATGGTAAAGAGAAAGGTGCTCATGAATGGTTAATAGAATTTAAGAAGCCTCCAAATGATATTAATTACTTTAATGAGTTGTTTGACAATGCTCTAAAGTCCCTAAATTCGGACTATGAAGCCAAGCGTTATAACAATATGACCCTAAATAGACCAAAAATAAATATCGCCAGACATAATTTATTTTATGATTGGTTAAAAGAAAATGGTAAATTAGGGGGTCAACATAAAGTTCCCCGTCTATCTAATAACAGAAACTATATTGATGAACTCTTAAAAATGAATTGTTCTTAATTATATCGGATAAATATGCTTTGTACGATAGTTTATCGAGAAAAATAGAGTATCATCTAAAAAAACCTGTTTATTGAGCCCCCTTCAGATGTTATGTATAAATTAGTAATGCTATTAACCATTATTTACCGTCATGAAATCTACATTACATCTGCTCTCAGCGGCAATTATGCTTGGTATTGTAACATCAAAACCTAATACAACAGATCCAAAAAAAGATGTTGTTGATGACTACAATGAAAGTGGTTATACTTTCAAAGTCCACGAATCAAAAATTAACACCAAATATTCTGAAATGGCTAGTGCCGTTTTTAGAAATAGATTGGTTATTGTCTCTTCTAAAAAGATTGGGGCATTAGGCAATGGTGTTGACAGAAGAACTAAAGAACCATACACTGATCTTTTCTGCACACGCATAGACGGTTATGGTCAAATCTCTGAGCCTCTATTATTCTCTAGAAAGTTGAATACTAAAGGGAATGAAGGTTTGTTATCTTTTACTCCAAATGAGCATACAGTATACTATACCAGAAGTTCTAGAGAAAGTTCTGATAATTACAAGCTCTACAAGGCAAACTTAGAACGCGATTCTAACGGAAACTGGAGAAATCATGTAGAATTATCTATTAGTAGTGATTCTTATTCTGTTGAGCATCCGCGTGTAAGTCATGACGGGAAGTATTTATTTTTTGCTTCTAATATGCCTAACGGCTATGGTGGATTTGATTTATATAAAGCCAAAATATTTAGTGATGGGACTTTAGATACACCTGAGAATTTAGGTCCGGAAATCAATACAGAACGTGATGAGAAGTATCCATTTTTAAACGATAAGTCTAAAGAGTTATATTTCTCTTCAGAAGGTCATAACAGTATGGGTGGGTTTGATATTTTCATCTCTAACAGAATGAAAGACACATACATTAACCCTAGAAGCCTTGGTGCGTCTATAAACTCTGAGTATGATGAAATTGCATTTGTATACATTTCTGACGATAAAGGTTTTTTCTCATCAAATAAGAAAGGAGATAACACGGGCTATGACATGCTTCGTTTTAAATCTACAACGCTTTATCAAAGCTTAGAAGGTATTGTAATTGGACCTAATGACAAACCATTACCAAATGCAATTATTCAATTGTTAGATGATCAGGGTAATGAAATACAACGTCAAATTACCGGAGCAGATGCTTACTATAATTTCAAAATAAAGCCATACGAGAATTATAGCCTTATGGCCACTAAAGAAGGATTTGAGAATTATAGAATTCGTTTCAGAGCCACTGAAATACGTCCTGAACGAGCTTTTAAAGAAGTATTAAAACTTTCTGAAGAAACTGACGTTAATAGTACAGATCAATAAGTTAAACCGTTAAACGATAAAATTTACATTGGCTTCGGTTATATCGATAATTAATAAGGCTTTATCTAAAAAAGCGTACTGTAGGTAAAATCTTAATTATTAGCTATTATATTTAAACCCTCAAAAGCAACCGAAACAACTAAAAATACTAGCATTTACGTGCAATATTAATTTTAATCAATCCAACATAAAAAAACCACGTCGACTAAAAAGTGACGTGGTTTATTTTTTGTATTTCTATTTACAACTTGTTTAAGAAACTGCTTTAAGCTTTTTAAGTGTAGATTTTGTTAACTTTTCTTCAGCATAGTTTTTTGTAACATTCAGCTTTTTATCTTCAGAACTAGGCATATGAAACATAGCATCAGTGAGTATTTCTTCACATAATGATCGTAATCCTCTTGCGCCTAACTTGTATTCGATAGCCTTTTCTACAATAAATCCAAGTGCGCCATCCGTAATGGAAAATTCAATTTCATCCATGGCGAACAACTTCTTGTATTGCTTAATAATTGCATTCTTTGGTTCCGTAAGAATCGCCCTTAGTGTATTAGCATCTAGAGGGTTCATATGTGTTAATACAGGTAAACGCCCAATGATTTCTGGTATTAAACCAAAGTCTTTAAGGTCTTTAGGAATTATATATTGTAGGATGTGATCATTATCTACCTGATCTTCAGATTTAGAAGCACTATACCCTACTGCCTGCATGTTAAGGCGTTTTGTAATAATACGCTCAATACCATCAAAGGCCCCTCCTGCAATGAACAGGATATGCTCTGTATTGACTTCTATAAATTTTTGGTCCGGATGCTTACGTCCTCCTTTAGGTGGAACATTAACTACAGTACCTTCAAGAAGTTTTAGTAAAGCTTGTTGTACACCTTCACCAGAAACGTCTCTGGTAATAGAGGGGTTATCACTTTTTCTGGCAATTTTATCAATTTCATCAATAAAAACGATACCACGCTCTGCTTTTTCCAAATTATAATCTGCAGCCTGTAATAGACGTGTTAAAATGCTTTCCACATCTTCACCTACATAACCTGCCTCTGTAAGCACAGTGGCATCAACAATTGCTAAAGGTACGTTGAGCATTCTAGCAACTGTTTTTGCCATTAAGGTCTTTCCTGTTCCGGTCTGACCTACCATTATGATATTACTTTTCTGGATTTCTATATCATCTTCTGTTGGCGGCTGTAGTAAACGCTTGTAGTGGTTATAAACAGCTACAGACATGATACGTTTTGTGTATTCCTGACCAATTATATATTCATCTAAGAATGCTTTAATCTGCTGCGGTTTTCTAAGCATTAATTCGGCACTTAGTTCAGTAGCGCCACTCTGCTTAGACTCTTCAATCACAATACCATGAGCCTGCTCAATGCAACGATCGCATATATGAGCATCTAAACCTGCTATAAGCAGATTAGTTTCTGATTTTTTTCTTCCGCAAAACGAACATTCTAATTCCTCTTTTGCCATAGTCTTAAAATTAAGAACTCCAAATATAGTATTTGAAGTTCAATTATATTGGTCTTTATTTCAATTAATTCCTTACCAGAACTTCATCGATCATTCCATACTTCTTCGCTTCTTCTGAGCGCATCCAATAATCTCTATCCGAATCGCGCTCAACTTCTTCGTATGTTTTACCTGAATGTTTGGCTATGATTTTATAAAGTTCTTCTTTTACTTTTAATGTTTCTTTTACTGCAATCTCCATATCAGAAACCTGTCCTTGAGTACCGCTCATTGGTTGGTGTATCATAACTCTAGAGTGCGTTAATGCAGAACGCTTACCTGTTTCTCCGGCGCATAATAATACAGCCCCCATAGATGCTGCCATACCAGTACAAATGGTTGCAACGTCTGGTTTTATGAATTGCATTGTATCATAGATACCAAGCCCCGCATAAACACTCCCTCCCGGAGAATTGATATAAATTTGAATATCTTTCCCTGAGTCTACGCTTTCTAAGAATAATAATTGGGCTTGAATAATATTAGCTACCTGATCATTGATTCCTGTACCTAGAAAGATAATTCTATCCATCATTAAACGTGAAAACACATCAAAGATAGCGATGTTCATCTGGCGTTCTTCAATAATATTAGGTGTTAAATTGGTAGGATACATACTGCTAATTATCTTATCATAATAAGCACTGTTAATACCTTGATCCTTTATAGCGAACTTTTCAAATTCTTTTCCGTAGTCCATATTTTATTTTTAGTTTTTTGATTTAAAAAAAAAGCGTAAAACCATTACGTTTTACGCTCTAAAGATACTAATTTATTAGTAATGATTAACTGTAAAACTCTTTTACAAAATCATCATATGTAATGTCTTTCACTTTAAGGTTAGCTTCTGTTTTATATAAGTTTAATAATTTCTGACTCATAAGCTGTTCAGAAAGACGCTTAACCTCATCTTGATTTGATAGAATACGTGCTGCAATGTCTTCTAGCTCCTTTTCTGTTGGGTTCATTTGACCAAACTGAGCCATTTGCCCTTTGATCATCTCAGTTGCAAAACTCTTTAATTCTTCAAATTGCACTTGAAGATTATGATCTTGAATCAGTTTACCTTCAATTAACTGATATCTCATGCTTTTCTCAGACTTTTCGTATTCTTCTTTAGCCTGCTCTTCTGTCATTGGCTCTTCACCTGCTGTCTGCATCCATTTTTGAAGAAAATTAGCCGGTAAATCAAACTTTGTACTATCTACTAAGTATTCAGTAACATCATTTAACAACTTTTGATCACCTTGCTGAGCAAATTGCTTTTCAGAATCTACTTTAATCTTTTCTTTCAGTTCAGTTACTGTAGTAACAATTCCTTTTCCAAATAACTTATCAAACAATTCCTGATCTAAATCGGCAAGCTCTCTATTGTTTATTTCTGAAACTGTAAAAGTAACTTCAACATTTAAACCATGAGCATCATCATGAGATACTTTTAAGAAGTTCATTAAATCATGATCATCGCTGAATAGATTTTTTGTTTTAAGCGTGATTACATCTCCAACTTTTGCACCTACAAACTTCTTCAGGTTGGTTTTACCTTTTACCTTGTCTAGTGTAATGGTTGTTGAATTATTGATTTCTTTCTCTTCATTAACAAAAGTTCCTGTAACTTCTGAAGCATCTTCAACAACATCAGTAGAAACAAGTTTTCCATACTGCTTTTGAATATGTTCAACCTGCTTGTCTATCATCTTATCATCAGCAATGATATTATATTGCGTGATTGCTTTTTTACCTTTGAGCTTAACTTCAAATTCTGGAGCTAGACCTAATTCAAATTCAAAAGAAAACGCATCCGCATCCCAATCTAAATCATCTTGAGGTCTTGGAAGTGGGTTTCCTAAAACATCTAATTTTTCTTCTACAAGATATTTTCCTAGAGCATCCTGCAATAATTTGTTCACCTCATCCACTAAAACAGCTTTCCCATACTGTTTTTTAACCATCGTCATAGGAACATGCCCTTTTCTAAATCCAGGGATATTAGCAGACTTTCTATAATCTGAAAGTATTTTTTCAACTTTATCACTGTAGTCTTCTTTAGAAATATCTACCTTAACTACAGCATTTAATTCATCAATGTTCTCTCTTGTAATATTCATTGTAATCTGATATCAAAATTGGGCTGCAAAAGTACAACAATTTTTAAAACTCAACAACAGATTTCAGCCCTATAATTAATTGCTTTTATCTTCTTTAAGTAAAGAATGTAGGATGGATTGAAGAATAGAAAGCAGGACACTAAAAATAATAGCCGTCCAGACACTATTTACAGAAAAACCTTCAATAAGATTACTTGCCAAATAAATTATAAACGCATTAATGATTAATAAGAATAAGCCGAACGTGATGATTGTAAAAGGAATGGTTAAAATAATAAGAATTGGCTTCACAAATATGTTAAGTAAAGATAAAACTACCGCAACAATAATAGCAGTTGTATAACTATCTACACTCACTCCATTTAATAGTTTTGATAAAATAACAACCGCGACCGCATTGAGCAAAAGACGAATAATAAGTTTCATAAGACTCTGATTTAGCCTTATAAAGTTACAATTAAATTAATTGATGAATTGCATTACAGCATCGTAAAACGCTACTGGGTTTTCTGCATGCAGCCAATGCCCTGCATTTGGAATGGTTCCTATGTTCGCCTTGGGGAATTGCCTTTTTATTATAGTTTCATCATCTCTAGAGATATATTCAGACTTATCACCTCTAAGAAAAATAGTTGCTCCTTTGTATAATGAACTTACTGGTAACGCTTCTCCAACTTCAGATACATTTTCTTTTAGCACCTCTAAGTTAATTCTTAAACCTAATTGTCCTTTTTCTACCCAATAGAGATTTTTCAGCAAGAATTGTCTTGTTCCTAGCTCTGGCACATAATTACTTAATAATTTGTCTGCTGCACCTCTTGTCTTTATAACTGAAAAATCCAATTGACTTAAGCCTTCTAAAATAGCATCATGATGCACAGGGTAATACCTTGGAGAAATATCTGCAACAATCAACTTATCAACTAATTCAGGGTATTTTGTAGCGAAAAGCATTGCTGTTTTTCCTCCCATTGAATGCCCTAATAGAGTGGTACTTTCTAAATTATTTTCACTGTAATAGCGTTTAAGGTCTTCAGCCATAACCTCATAATCGAAGTCATCATCATGAAAACTACGTCCATGATTTCGCTGGTCCACTAAATGCATTTCAAAATTAGATTCAGAAAACTTACGTCCCAGAGTCTTCCAATTATCGCCCATTCCTAAAAACCCATGAAGAATTACAAAAGGATTTCCTTCACCAAATGTATTTGAGTGTAAAATCATTTTAATTTGTTTAAGTACATCTGAATTACGTTCTCCGCTCCTAGATAGATACTCTCCGCAATTAAAGCATGTCCTATTGAGACCTCTAACAACCCTGGTATGTGTGCTCTGAAAAATTTGATATTATCTAAAGATAAATCATGTCCGGCATTTACTCCTAAACCAATTTCATTAGCCAAAATAGCACATTTAGTATATGGTTCTATCCCTTTTTCATTTCCTAAACCGTATTCATAAGCAAATGCTTCAGTGTATAATTCAATGCGATCCGTGCCCGTAGCTTTAGCACCTTCTATTTGTTCTAAAACAGGATCTACAAAAATGGACGTCCTAATTCCATTTCTCTTAAATTCTTTAATCACATCTACAAGAAACTGTTTGTGTTTTATGGTGTCCCATCCGGCATTAGACGTAATAGCATCTTCTGCATCCGGAACTAAGGTCACCTGAGTAGGTTTTATTGCTAAAACCATTTCTATGAACTTGGGTATAGGATTACCTTCTATATTATATTCGGTATATACTTCCGGCTTTAAATCATAAGCATCTTTATATCTAATATGGCGTTCATCTGGCCTAGGATGCACCGTTATACCTTCAGCTCCAAATCGCTGAGCATCTTTTGCAAACTTAACCACATTTGGCACATCGCCACCTCTACTATTTCTTAAGGTTGCTATTTTATTAATATTAACACTAAGTTTTGTCATATTATATCTCTTATAAAGCACAAAAATACAAAGCCTGAGATGCATATTGTAGTTATTTTTAATTAATTTGCATCTTGTTAAAATCCCATTAAATGCAGCTTCAACAGTTTATTATAAATGATATTAAACCGCTAAATATTGACGATAATATTGGTGATTTACAATTGTTGTTTAATCAACTTACATATTCACACATCCCTATTCAAAATGAAGGAGTATATCTAGGTTGTATCTCAGAAACTGATGCACATTGTTTTGATAGTGCCCAAAGCATTAAAGACTGTAATTATACTATTGAAGGCTTTTTTGTAAGACCCTCGACCAACTGGCTAGATGTATTAGAGGCATTTGCGCAAAATCATTGTAATATAATGCCTGTGTTGGACGCTAAAAACAAGTATTTAGGGTATTATGAACTTAATGATATTATTCATTTGTTTAACGAAACACCTTTTTTTGCTGAGCCCGGAGGTATCCTTATTGTTGAAAAAGGGTTACAAGATTATTCTTTTAGTGAGATCAGTCAGATTGTAGAATCTAATGATGCTAAATTATTGGGCGCTTTTATTTCGAAAATTGAAAGTGATGTTGTAGAAATTACTTTAAAAATAGGAAATGGAAGTCTTAATGATGTTATTCAAACCTTCAGAAGATACAGTTACAATATAGTATCTGGTCATGAGGAAGACACCTATTTAGAAAATCTAAAAGAACGCTCAGATTATCTCAACAAGTATCTTAATATGTAACATATGAAAGTAGCTATCTACGGACAATCTTATCAAAAGAGTGCAACAAATGAAGCTTTTGAGATTCTTCTAGACCTTCTTATAAAAAAGAAGGCCACAATTTCTATTGAACATCAGTTTATTAAAAGTCAAAATGAAGCTGTACAAAATAATGATACGTTAAGTACTTACACAGAACTAGATTCCAGTTTTGACCTGTTAGTCAGTATAGGTGGGGATGGAACTATCCTAAGGGCAGTTACATTTGTAAAGGATCTTGGAATACCTATTGTTGGAATAAATACCGGACGACTTGGGTTTTTAGCAACAATACAAACCAGTGAAATAAGCACTGCATTTGAAGAAATATTTAATAAAGGTTTCAAGATATCTGAACGTACTTTATTACAGGTAGACACTGACCCTAAGAATGATCTGATAGAGGCTACAAATTTTGCGCTTAATGAAGTCGCTGTAAGTAGAAAGAATACAACGTCCATGATCACTGTGGAAACCCATCTTAATAATGAATACTTAACCTCTTATTGGGCTGACGGTTTAATTTTATCTACGCCTACGGGATCTACCGGATATTCTTTAAGCTGTGGGGGACCTGTTATTGATCCCGAAGCAAATAGTTTTGTATTAACACCTATAGCGCCTCATAATTTAAATGCGCGCCCACTTGTAATTCCGGATGATACAGAAGTAACATTGAAAGTGAATGGAAGAGAAACTCAATTTCTGATGTCCTTAGATTCTAGAATAGTTACGTTAAAAAATAGTACCACTGTTACTATTAGAAAAGCCAAATACAAAGTGAAAATGGTTGAATTAGAGGATGAAAGCTTTATAGATACGTTAAGGAAAAAGATGCTTTGGGGTGAAGATCGAAGAAATTAGGCAATAAATCCCAGTAAATACTGTTTATCTGTAAGACAATTTGTATCAAATTGTTATAGGCTAATCATAATTGTTATATTTGCGAACTTTTAAAAACTATGAGGTATTTATTCCTTTTTTTATTAGGTATTTTATTTACCCAAACTACTAAGGCTCAAATCTATGAGGTTGGTTTATTTGTTGGTGGTAGTAATTTCATTGGTGACGTTGGAGCTACCAATTACATATCACCAAACCAACTAGCTATTGGTGGGGTTTTTAAATGGAATAGAAGTCCTCGACATTCGTTTAGAGCTTCCATAATATTTTCAGACTTAGAAGGTACGGATGGAAAATCTGATGACCCTAGACGAATTCAACGTGGGTATGAGTTTAATGTTAGTGTTTTAGAAGTTTCAGCTGGAATGGAATTCACATTTTTAGATTTTGATCTGCATGACAATCGTCAAAAGTATACACCTTACTTGTATACAGGAGTCACTGCTGCAAATCATGACAATTATTTCTTTACAACTACAGGAGTATACACTTCTGAAGGTACCAGCAGTTGGGCATTCGGAATTCCAATGGTTTTAGGCTTTAAGACCAATGTTACGGATCACCTTATTCTATCTGCAGAAATAGGTGCGAGATATACGTTTTCAGACGAGTTAGACGGAAGCGTTCCAGATTCTGTAGACAGAGAGACATTTAGTTTTGGTAATACAAATAGTAATGATTGGTATGTGTTTTCAGGATTTACCTTAACTTACACCTTCGGAAGACGTCCTTGTTATTGTAATTTTTAACGATGAGCCTAAAAGATCAAATAGACAAAGAAAAATTACCTAATCATGTTGCCATAATAATGGATGGTAATGGTCGTTGGGCTAAACAGAAAGGACTTATTAGGGTAATGGGGCATGAGAGTGGTACAAAAGCGGTTAGAGAAGCAGTAGAAGCAAGCGCAGAATTAGGTATTAAAAACCTTACACTTTATGCTTTTTCTACTGAAAATTGGAACCGCCCAAAAATAGAAGTACAAACCTTAATGAAGTTATTAGTAAAATCCTTAAAAAAGGAAATAAAAACGCTTCAAGACAATAATATTAAGCTTTCAGCTATAGGATGTTTGAAGGATTTACCTAAGAATGCTTATCAAGAATTATTAGATGTTTTAAAAAAGACAGAAAATAATACAAATATGACATTAACTCTAGCATTAAGTTACGGATCTCGTGAAGAAATTGTTAATGTTATTAAAGAATTATCACTTAAAGTTAAAAATAATATAATTTCGCCCGAAATTATTGACGAATCCATTATAAATAAGCATCTTTACACGCAAAATTTGCCAGATGTAGATTTACTGATTCGTACTAGTGGTGAGCAAAGAATAAGTAACTTTTTACTATGGCAAATTGCTTACGCTGAACTATATTTTACGGATATTTTATGGCCGGATTTTAAAAGAGAAGATTTATATACGGCCTTAATAAACTATCAAAACAGAGAACGAAGATTTGGAAAAACGAGCGAACAACTTACCTAAGATTACTTTTTTAAAAGCACTTATAATCTCTATATCGTATGCATTAATTTTATTAGTGTCTACGGCAAATGCCCAATCCTCGTTAACCAATCTAGGGCAAAAGTATACGATTAATGAAATTAATATTACTGGTAATACTACTTTAAATGCACAGACAATTATTGCCTATTCTAAACTTAGAAAGGGAGAGACTGTTGAAGTTGGTGGTGAAAAAATTGGAGAGGCCGTAAAAAAGTTATGGCGATCTAACCTCTTTAGCAGCATCGACATTTACTTTGTTAACATTGACGGAAGTAAGGCGGATCTGGAAATATACCTTGTTGACTTACCAGAGCTTAATGAAGTTAGAGTTGAAGGTATTAAAAAAAATAAGAAAGATGAAGTTCTTAATGAGAACAGCCTCCGAAAAGGTGTGAAAGTTACTGAAAACCTAATTACTACTACTCGAAATTATTTAACTAATAAATATCAGAAAGACGGATACCTTAATACTAAGGTAAACATCGTCACTTCTAAAGTACAAAACGATTCTGTAGCTAAAGAGCGTGTAAATATGCTTGTTAATATTGATCGTGGAGAGAAAGTAAAAATTAAGCGTATTGATTTTAATGGTAATGAAAAGCTTAGTGCGAAGAAGCTTAGGAAGGCAATGAAGAATACCAAAAAGAAAAATCCTATCCGCATTTTTAAACGTTCTAAATATATAGAAGAAGATTACAAAGAAGATTTAGTTAGTGTTATAGATAGATACAAAGAGAATGGTTATAGAGATGCACGTATTATCTCTGATTCTATTATAGTTAATAATGATAAAACTATCAGCTTAGTCATAGATGTGGAAGAAGGTGAGCAGTACAAGTTTGGGAAAATAAGTTTTGTCGGAAATACAGTCTATAGTGATCAGCAATTAGCTAGAGTATTAAAAATAAGAGAAGGATCTACATATAATGGTGTAGAATTGAGGAAACGTATAGCTGATGATACCAAACCAGATGGTGATGACTTAACCAATCTATATCAAAACACAGGGTATTTATTCTCTACTATTAACCCTGTTGAAGTTAGTGCCGATGGTAATGTTATTGATATGGAGATTAGAATTTCTGAAGGTAAGCCGGCTTATTTTAATAACGTTACTGTAACAGGTAATGATGTTACCAATGACCATGTCATTTACAGAGAGATCAGAACTCGCCCAGGAGAATTATACAGTAGAGCTAACATCATTAGAACTATTAGAGAACTTGGACAATTAGGTTTCTTTGACGCGCAACAGATTAACCCTAACATCAAAAATCCTAACCCAGTTGATGGTACAGTAGATGTAGAATATTCTGTTGTCGAACGAGGATCGAGTCAGATCGAACTCCAAGGGGGTTATGGTGGTGGAGGTTTCATTGGAACCTTGGGGCTATCATTCAATAACTTCTCTATTAAAGATATTTTCAAAAAAGACGCATATAAGCCGGTACCTAGAGGAGATGGTCAAAGTTTAGCATTAAGGTTACAGGCAAGTCAGTTCTTTAGAACGTATAGTTTCTCTTTTAGTGAGCCTTGGTTTGGAGGGAAAAAGCCATTCCAGCTATCAACATCATTATCACATTCTAGACAGTTCTTGTTTGATCCTGTAAGTAGAAATGCAGACAGAGATAGACGTTTTGATATTACGGGAATTACTTTTGGTTTGTCTACAAGACTTACTAAACCAGATGATTACTTCTTATTATCACAAGCAATAAGCTTTCAACATTATAATCTTAAGAATTATAATACACGATTATTTACGTTTGGAGATGGGTTCTCAAACAACTTATCATATACTATTGGTTTAACAAGAAACAACACTTATACTGATCCTATTTATCCAACAGGAGGTTCAAATTTTTCAGTATCTGCTAAGTTTTCATTCCCATATTCACTGTTTAATAATATAGATTACAAAGCATTATCTGACGAGCGTGCTCAGTTAGATCCAACAAACCCTGACGATCTGCAACGTATTGGAGAAATCGATCAAATTCGTTTTAACTGGTTAGAATTTTATAAGATAAAATTCAAAGGTGATTGGTTTACTCGGGTTGTAGATAAGCTGGTATTAAGGCCGAGTGTTGAATTTGGTTTCTTAGGAGCTTACAATAATGACAGAGGTGTTATCCCTTTTGAGCGATTCTTCTTAGGAGGTGATGGATTAGGGAATTTCGCCCTAGATGGAAGGGAAGTGATACAATTAAGAGGATACCCTAACCAATCATTATCTACCCAGGATGGTAGTTCAATTTATAATAAGTTCTCATTAGAATTGCGTTACCCTATAACACTTGGTCAACAGGCTAAGATATATGGGTTGACATTTATAGAAGGTGGAGCTTCATTTAATAGCTTTAGAGACTTCAACCCTTTTAATATTAATAGGTCAGCCGGATTTGGATTAAGAATATTTATGCCTGCATTTGGATTATTAGGTATAGACTTTGGCCACGGGTTTGATCCATTACCCGGTCAAACTGTTAAAAATGGATGGGAGACGCACTTTATTATTGGACAGCAATTTTAACTTTGGCACGATATTTTCTAATAGCATTATAACGATTTCATCGAGGTGCTAAAATTTTTAGGAATATATTTCGTTAATTTGGAGTATAATTGCACCTAATTCAGATTATTAGGAAGTTAATAGTCAATATTAAGTGTGCCTCAATAATTTAAAAAATAGAAAGATGAAATTTAAAGTTCTTTTTTTATTGGCTATTATTAGTCTAGTAAGCTTCACAGCTAACGCCCAGAGGGGGGTTAGAATTGGTTACATAGACACAGAATATATATTACAAAACGTCCCAGAGTACCAACAAGCATCAGCTCAATTGGATAAAAAGGTTCTACAATGGAAAAGTGAAATCGAAAAGCGCTTAAGTGTTGTTGAGCAGAAGAAAAAAGATTTGGAAAATGAAAGTGTATTACTCACAAAAGAACTATACAAAGAACGTTTTGATGATATTGCATTTGAAGAAGCTGAGATCTTAGATTATCAGCAAAAACGTTTCGGTCCAAATGGCGATCTATTTATACAAAAAAAGCAATTGATGCAACCTGTCCAAGATCAAATTATTGCTGCAGTCCAAGAAATTGCAGCTAATAAAAAATATGATTTGGTATTAGATAAAGCTGATGTTGTAATGTTGTATTCTGCCGATCGTTACGATATAAGTGAACAAGTTTTAAGAACTATAACTAGAACCTCAAAACGTCAGCAAGCAAAAAATAAGAAAGAGCGTAAAGCATTGGAAGATGAAGAAGTAGTGCCGGAAGTTGACAAAGAAAAAGATGAGAGAGCTATTGCAGCCGAAGAAAAGAAAGCAGCAAGACAAAAAGAATTAGATGATAAAAGAGCTGCAAGAGAGGCTGCTTTAGAAGAGCGTAGAAAACAGCAACAAGAATTAAGAGAAGCAAGAAAACGAGAAGCTGAAGAACGTCGTAAGAAGGTGCTAGAAGATAGGCAAAAAGCGAAAGCTGAACGTGAAAACTCTAGAGCGGAGAAAGAGAATGACACCACATCAGTAGTGAATAAAGAGTCAAAAAAGGAAGGTGAAAACGCTAAAGAAAAAGGAGCCTCTGAAACTAATGTTAAAAAGAATGACTCTATAACTAAAAAAGAAACAGATAAGCCTAAGACTACCGCTGAAATTTTAGAAGAGCGACGTCAGCAAAAAGCTAAAGATAGAGAAGCAAGAAAAAAGGCATTAGAAGACCGAAAGAAAAAGATACTTGAGGACAGAAAAAAAGCAAGAGAAGCGCGCTTAAATAAAGCAAGAAAAAACGATTCAATAGCCAAGAGTAAAAAAGAGAAAAAATCAGAAGGAGAAAATAACAACAATTAATATTTATAACACGTAATACTATTTGAAAAATGAAACGATTAAAAACATTATTATTTGTAACCGTACTATTTATTGGAGCTACGAGTTTTAGCAATGCACAGAGCAAGGTTGCACATATTAATACTCAAGAGCTTATTGAAGCAATGCCTGAAATGAAAGCAGCTGAAGCAGAGATTCAAAAGCTTGGAAAGACGTATGAAGCTGAGATACAAGCCTCTGTTAAAGAGCTACAAAATAAAATGAAGCAATACCAAGCTGAAGCTGATGCTCAAACTGATGAGGAAAACACTAAGAGATTACAAGAAGTAGAAGGTATGAAGCAAAGTATTGCACAATACCAACAACAAGCTTCTCAAGACATCGAAAAGAAGAAGTTTGATTTGTTAAAGCCTATCACTGAAAAAGCAAAAGCAGCAATTCAAAAAGTTGCTAGAGCACAAGGCTTCCAGTATGTTTTAGATTCTACTGTTGGAGGTGGCGTAATATTAGCAGATGGGAAAGACCTAATGGATGATGTAAAGAAAGAATTAGGATTCTAAAAAAATACATAGAAATAGTTTTAAAAAAGCCGCTTTTATGAAGCGGCTTTTTATTTTTGTATTAATGAGCACACAACCTATTGGCATATTTGATTCTGGTGTTGGAGGCACATCCATTTTTAAAGAAATTAATGGCTTGCTACCTTATGAAAATATTATTTATCTCGCTGATAGTAAAAATGCACCATACGGAACAAAAAGTAAAGGAGATATTCTTCAGCTAAGTATTAAAAATACTGAGTTCCTTATTGAAAACGGCTGTAAAATTATTGTTGTGGCTTGCAATACGGCAACAACTAATGCTATTGCATATTTGAGAACGCATTACAAGATTCCTTTTATTGGTATTGAGCCGGCTATAAAACCAGCGTCATTAAATACTAAGTCCAAGGCTATAGGTATTTTAGCTACCAAAGGCACACTAACTAGTGATCTGTTTCATAAAACTTCAGATTTATACAGTAAGGATATTACACTAATAGAACAAATTGGAGAGGGTATTGTTACACTAATAGAGTCTGGTAAAGCCGTATCCGATGATATGCGTCAGCTGCTTAAAATCTATTTAAAGCCAATGTTAGAAGCTAATATCGATCATTTGGTGTTAGGTTGCACACACTACCCTTATCTCATGCCTTTGCTCAAAGAACTATTACCTGAACATATAAAAATCATTGATTCAGGTTTGGCAGTTGCAAAACAGACAAAAACTGTGCTTAAAGAACGTGGTTTATTAAATTCTGAAACCACGACTCCGGAAATTCTATTTTACTCTAATAAAGATACTGCTACCCTTGGTGCAATATTAGATCATCAATACGCTGTTAGGCATTTAGATTTCTAGTAAGGCTTTCCGCCTTATTCCTACTATACTATTATGAAGCTTCTCTTTGTATATAACGCTAAGTCAGGAAAAATCAATACGCTATTTGATGTTGGCCATAAATTGATTAACCCTAGCACTTATGCGTGTAAATTGTGTGAACTCACTCATGGAGTGTTCAAAGAAAAAGAGATTTGGAAAAGATTCAGAGAAGAAAGCCTAATAGATATGGAATTCTATCACAGTGATGAATTTGAGTCTAAATATCCAGAGCTAAACTTTACTTACCCCATAATACTAAAAGAAGAAAATAAGGTTCTTACACCACTAGTAGACAGGGATCAATTAAACAATACGCAAGATGTAGAAGAGTTAATACAATCTATTAAACTCAATCATTCTTAAACCAACTAGAGTATTTTATGTAATTATTAGCAATTCTATCGATTTCTCCGGAAATTAAATCTTCACTAATATCTTTTACTTTTTTTGCTGGAACACCTGCATAAACACTTCCTGATTCTACAATTGTATTTTTAGTAACAACAGCACCAGCTGCAATAATACTATTTGACTCTACAACACAATCATCCATTACAATACTTCCCATACCAATAAGCACATTATCCTCTATTGTACAACCATGTACAATAGCATTATGACCAATAGAAACATTGTTTCCTATATTGGTTGGCGATTTTTCATAAGTAGCATGAATAACAGCCCCATCTTGCACATTAACTTTATCTCCTATTTTTATATAGTGTACATCACCTCTTATGACTGCATTAAACCAAACACTACATTGGCTTCCCATAATCACATCACCAACAATTGTAGCGTTCTCAGAAACATAGCAATCTTCTGGAATTTGAGGGTGTTTCCCTTTAACTGGTTTTATTATTGGCATTTTTCCTGACGTTTTAATTTATACTTCCCATAAGCTTTTATCCAATTTTTTTTAATCAAATGTGATTCAATACTACTATTTAATTCCCATTCACTATCATTACTTTCAGGAAAAAGCTTTATTTCTTTTCGAATCAATCTTAAAGTATCTCCTGCTCTATTCCAACTTCCTTTTTCATAAGAAGAATATCCAGAGTGCCCATTATATTTTGTTCTAAAAAACTTGGCATCATTATAAAGAATTAGTTTTTCAGAATAATAATTCACTTTATTATTTTCTATAAATAAATATTCAATACAGTGTTCTTGAGAATATGATTTGAAACATAATAAAAATAAAAAAAGGGCAGTTCTTTGTATCATATTTATTTAAAATAAGATAGTAATTCTGATTTTTTTGAAGCTGATACCATGATCTCTTTTCCATTACTTAAAATAACACTTCCGCCTTTCCCTTTGACATATTTAATAATCTCATTTACATTGACAAGATAACTTTTATGTACTCTAGCAAAATTACCTTCAGAAAGCGCCTCTTCAATATATTTTAGGGTTTTACTTACCAGTTTCTTTTTATTATTATTTAAATAGATTTCTGTATAGTTATCATCTGCTTTACAAAATAGTATATCTGCAGTTTCAATAACTTCAAACCCATCCTGCTGAGGAATTGTGATCTTCCCATTAACTACATTCGTTTTAGGCACAAGAACCTGATCTTGTAATGCATCTTCCTTTTCTTTTATCTCAGAAACATAATCTACAGCTTTTATTAAATCATCTATAGATATTGGCTTCATTAAATAGTATGATGCATGTGCATTAAGCGCTTCAATAGCATAGTGATCATAAGCCGTGACAAATATGGTCTCAAAGTCTATGGTACCAACTTTATCTAGAAGATCAAAAGCATTACCATAAGGCATTTCAACATCTAAGAATACGACATCTAGATCGTTATTTCGTATCAAAACCAAAGCATCCTCTATGTTTGAAGCTTCACCTAAAACAGACACATTAGGGCAATACTTATTTAAATAATTCCTTAAGATTTCTCTACTGGTTTCCTCATCTTCTACGATAATGGCATTAAGTTTCATTTTAGTCTTTTTTTAGTGTTACTACAACTTTAGTTCCTTTATCATGAGCATCCTGCAAATCACTTATAGATACATCCACCTTATCTTTATACATTTGATTCAAGATAGCTACACGTTTTTTGATATTATTCATCCCTTTAGAGTTTTGGCGTTTTTGATGATTCGTTTTAAGTGCTTTAGAACGTTCCCTACCTATACCATCATCTGAAATGATAATAATTAACTCCTCATTGTTTTTTGCTTTAATAGATATATTCAGATGTCCTTTCTCTTCTTTATACCTTAATCCGTGCCACACTGCATTTTCGATATATGGCTGTAAAAGCATTGGGGGTATTTGAAACTCATCAACGTTTATAGACTCATCAATATCAATTGTATATTCAAACTTATCTTTAAATCTAAAGTGCTCTAGTTTTGTATACATTTGAAGCAATTCGATTTCCTTTTGTAATGGAATAAAATCTTCTTCACTATTTTCTAATACAGAACGCATTAAAAATGAAAAATCT
Organism: Winogradskyella sp.; assembly: GCA_965230605.1. Taxonomy (GTDB): domain Bacteria; phylum Bacteroidota; class Bacteroidia; order Flavobacteriales; family Flavobacteriaceae; genus CBDDLD01. Next base: position 2,868,760 of record CBDDLD010000004.1, read on the forward strand.
GACAAGTACTTATTAGCTGTTCTTTCATCATTAGTAGCTATAAAGCTATTTACTGAATTAAGTGCATTAAAAATGAAATGTGGATTCATCTGACTTCGTAATGTTTTTAAAGCCAGTAGATTATTTGCCAAACGTTGTTGCTTAATATATTTAAACATAAAATAAGCTGCTGTCAACAATAACAACACCCCTCCTAACAATGAATATATGACAATTAATTGCCCTTTAGATTGTGCTTCAGCCAAAGCATATCTACTTTCGTTAAGAGCTCTATCCTTTTCTAAGCTTATAATACGATTTTGCTTCTCGGCAATGCTCCTGCTCACTCTTGCTGCCTGGGCTAGTTCTTGTTCTTTCTTTATGTAAAGCTCATCAACTACGTTTGTATATTCCTTATAAGTTGATAAGGCTTTCTCGTCATCACCAGAACTCTCATAAACATCTGTGAGTCTTTTAAAGGCATCTTTCTTAACAATTAAATCCTCTCTGTTATCTGCTTCTTTAATACTTTTTTCTAAATAAGGAATCGCACTATCATAATCTTTTTGTAGAAAATAAGCATTCCCAATCTTATAGTTTTGCTTCTGTGGCGTTAAGGGACTTTCGTTAGAGATAATAGTATCTCGCTCTAAAATATCTGCATCTTCAACTATAGACTTTCTTAACTGTATCTCATCTTCATAAGATCTATTGTTGTTTTCAAAGTCTGCCACTTTATTCTTTTCTTCAAGGGCTCTGGTTATATTCTCTTGTTCTGCAAGGTTTAAGGAATTCATAAAAAAGTCCTCAGCCTTACTTTGTTCTCCTTTGAGATCATAAGCTTGCGCAATTTTAGAATTTAGATCGGTTATTTTAGGAGATATAATGTGTTTTTGAGCAATTTGAAGACCACTCTGATAAGAGATTATAGCCTTATCATAAATTTTGATCTCAGTGTACGTATCTCCTATACCTTCATAAAGCTCTATCTTTTGCCAATTAGATAACCCTTGGGGACTTATCTTCTCATAAGTTTGAAGGCTTTCTTGATAGTTTTTATTCCTACGGTAAGCATCACCTAATTTTAACTGCGCAGAATTGGTGTCTACATTTTGAAGACTAATTCTATAATTAGATACAGCCAAATCATATTGCTTCCAAAACATATAAATATCACCTAACAACTCATAAGCTTGAGCATTTTGGCCTTGAGATGTACTCACATCTAAAGCGTCAGCAATAAATTGTATCCCTTTTTGCACATCTTTTTTCCTGTAGGTTTCTGCTGAATCTACAAGCTGATTAAAGACTTCTGTACTAATTCTGAGTTTCTCTCGACGTGTAGGTTGAGGCTGTTCGGGTTCAACTTCTATGATTAAACGATCATCACTTTCAATTGTGTAATATACAGTCTCAAAATCCTTATGTCTTACCACTAATTCATCGCCAATTCGCACTTTAATTCTGAATGTCCCATCATTACCTGTAACTGTATAAGCACCACCGTTGACTTCAATATTTGCAAAATCAATCGCCTCACTAGAGTATTTGTGGACTACCGATCCTCTTATTGTAAATAATTCTCTTTCACCCTTCTTATTTTGAGATTCTACAGAATCTAGGGTGAAAAATGCTATTATTATTAATATGAGTTTTATATGAATCTTCACTATTTCAGCTTAGAAATTTGATAAACTTACACATCTTAATCGACTTGTAAAAGTGTCTTATTTTAAAATACTTAGAATTAAATACGAAATTAACATGCTTACCTAAATATTAGGTTCATTTAACTCATTGAAATAACCCCTTTACTCATTCTTACTTTTTTGTTCTTTTATTATGGTTGATTTTTAGCGCATTAATCAGAAAACACATCATAAAATGAAACGAAAAATGAAAAAAGGGCTATTAACCATATGTATATCTACTTTATTAGCCTGCAATGCTGATGCGCAAAGACAAACTAAAGATATCGCTATAAATGAGAGTAAGACTCATGAGGTTGTTAAACCAGAAATTAAAGTGGCATTATTACTAGATACTAGCAATAGTATGGATGGTCTTATAGACCAAGCAAAAGCGCAACTATGGCAAATTGTGAATGAATTGTCGTATGCCAAATGTCAAGAAGACAAACCTAGATTAAAAATTGCTTTATATGAGTACGGGAACGATAATCTAAATGCCGATGAGGGTTACTTAAGACAGGTGCTTGCTTTTAGTAATGACTTGGACGATATATCTAAGGAATTGTTTTCTTTAACTACAAATGGCGGAAACGAATATTGTGGTAAAGTAATCAAAACCTCATTGAACCAGCTTAAATGGGGTGATAATGAAGATGATCTAAAACTTATTTTCATTGCCGGGAATGAACCTTTTACTCAGGGAGATGTTAGCTATAAAGACGCAGCAAAATTTGCGTATAAAAATGATGTTACGGTAAATACTATCTTTTGCGGGGATTATAATCAAGGTATAGCTACCTATTGGAAAGAAGGTGCAGATCTTACGTATGGGAATTATATGGCTATAAATCATAATAAGGCAACTGTTCACATTGCATCGCCCTATGATAAGAAAATATTGGAATTGAACATTAAACTAAATGCCACCTATATTGCTTATGGTAAGCGTGGTAAGCAAAAAGTAGCAGAGCAGAGACAACAAGATTCTAATGCAGAAGATTATAGTTCAGCAAATGCAGTAAGTAGAACTGTTAGTAAAAGTTCACATCTGTATACAAATGCAAGTTGGGATCTTGTAGATGCGGCAAAGGAAAAAGGGTTCTCATATGATAAATTAAAAAAAGATGAGCTTCCAGAGAACTTAAAAGATAAAAGTACTTCTGAAATAAAAGCTTATGTTTCTAGTAAACAAAAGGAGAGAGAACTCATTAAGAACAAAATTCAAGAGTTAAACTCTAAGCGACGAGATTATATCTCTAAAACACAAAAAAGTACATCTAACAATTTAGAAAATGCCATGATTAAAGCTATAAAGAGTCAGGCTAAAAAAAAGAATTACATTTGGTAATTGACTAACTAACTTGTTTAAATGAAGAAGCCTCGCATTTTGCGAGGCTTCTTTTATTAGTTAACTGCAGGACAGTTACATTCAAACTTCTCTCTTCTACAATTAAAGTTGTAGCCGAGTGTAATTTGATGAAAACCTCCTGTATTGAATGTTATAGTATTCGCTTGGTATGAGAATGTGTATGCAAAAACAAAGCTCTTATAGTCCACACCTATGAAAGGAGTGATATATTGCAGTTTTTGACTACTAACACCAGATCCATCTAAAAATTCAGCACCATCTAAGCTTCTTCTGTAAGATAACCCTCCCCAAAGTTTTCCAAAATCCATTTCTTTATATGCCTTAGCATTAATATCAATTGAGGATTCTTCAGTTGCATCTCTTCTCATAAACATAATTGAAGGCTCAAAACTCCATTCACTACCAAATTTACTATAAGTATATCCGGCAGATATTAAATACGTTCTTAAATTATCAAATTCGAATCCTTGATCGTTGAAGTTAATCCCTTCGTTCTTAAGAATATTTTTAACGGTAACATGTGCATAAAAATCAATGTAGTGGTACGAAAACCCAAAATCTATATTGAAGTTCGTAGCACTTTGCTCTATACCAGAAATTAATTGATCAAATTCTCCTGGAGCCAAGAAATCTGTTTCATCTAATTTGTACTGTAGAAAACCAGCACTCAATCCAAAAGAAAGCATATTAAGGTCAATCTCGTTTCTTGAAAACATCAAATGGTAAGCAAAAGAGGCATATCCTCCTACTGTAGAATGAAACCCATTTGCATCATTAAAGAATATCCCTCCAATAGCAACTGGTGAATCTCCTAATCTACTATGAGCACTAAGCGTTTGTAAATTTGGGGCATCATCAACTCCAAACCATTGATTTCTTGCTGTTAATCTTATTTTAGCACAATTAGCAACACCGGCCATCGAAGGGTGAATCAAATAGTAATTATCCGTTAAATAATCCGAATAAATTGGCACACCTTCTTGTGCAAATCCAAATTTTGCCACTAAGGCCACAATTGCTATTAAACAGTACTTTTTTAATTTCATAATTTATCGTTTCAAGGTAAAATGGGCTTTAAACTCTTTTCTTTCTCCTGTGGATGGTTCGTTGTAGAGTACTGTAAACCAGTAATCACTACTTGGCATTAAATTACCATTATACGTCCCATTCCATCCTAAGCCTGTTGGACTTAATTGTTTCAACAGTTTACCATATCGGTCAAATATATAAATTTTTGCGCTAGGTTGCGTATCTATTCCTGTGATGTTCCACCTGTCATGATTCCCATCGCCATTTGGGGTAAAATATAACGGGTAATCAATCACCAACACTTCTGTCGTTGCAATACCACACCCATTCCTGTCTCTGGCCGTTATCACATGTTCTCCAGCTGACACCCCAGTGAATATACCACTGTCTTGCCATGGACCTCCATCTAAACTATATTCATACTCCCCAATTCCTGTAGCCACTGCTTCTATAACGTGTGGATCTGAAAAAGCTTGTGTTGTCACCGTAGCAACTAAGCTCGGCGGAGCACTCTCTATAACTTCTGCACTATCACTACTCTGACAGCCCGTTGCATTATTAGTCACCGTTACACTATACAAACCACCCTGTGATGGTGTTAGACTTGATCCTGTCTCTCCAGGTAATACCGTACCATTAAAACTCCACTCAAAACTATAATCAGCCTCTGATAATCCCGTGTCTAATACCGGTACATCAATCACCTCTGTGCCATTGGTGTCCACACATAAAATATAACTGTCCTCTAAATCAAACAGTGGCAGTGGATTCACCTGTAAGGTAAGCTCAGCTACTGCAAAACATATCGATGTATCTGCTCCTGTACCATCTAAGGTGTCATTGTCCACTCTGGCATAGATCACCTGTGGATTGGTCAGGTTCTCATATAAATTCGGTAATGGATTAACTCCTAAAGTGGCATCCTCTAAAGTCGCATAGTAGCTTACTGTATAACTTGCAGGATCCTGTCCATCTAATACAAAACCATCCTGAGTGCTTAGATCAAACTGAGCACTGTCATTACTCGGATCTCCATCATCCTCTACATTATCATCACAGATCTGATATAATATCGCTACCATATCCGAGTTCGCCTCTGCGCCTTCCTGTACCTCCAGATTGAAACTCTGTGTGCTTATTGAACATCCTGTAGTGTTATTAGTAATGGCCACAAAGATCTGTTGTGGGTTAGTGATATTTGTGTAATCACTCACTAAGGCGTTCATCAGGTTATCTGCATCGGCCTGTGTCTCATGATAGGTCACTGTAAATTCTCCCGGGTCTTGCCCATTTAGAACTTCCTCGTCCTTGGTAGTCAAATCAAAATCATAGAAGCCGTCATTGTTAACCTCACAGGCTATAAAATCTGTAACGGCTACAACATCCGGTAATGGGTTGACTCTAATGGTGAAGTTCACCAGAGTAAAACAACCTGTAATGTCGTTTGTTACTCTCACATAAATGATCTGCTCCGGAGATGTTGTATTGGTATAAGCCGTTGGGTCAGGGATGGCATTCACGCCCGCCTCTGCATCATCTGGGTCCTCATAGTAAGTTGCTGTAACTCCTAACTCACCATTTAATATAAGTACCTCTAAGTTATCCGTGTTTACCAGATCAAACTCTTCTACACCATCGCCTGTATTGGTATCATCACAAAGCTCTAGCTCCGGTAACTGATCACTTGGAGTTGGTGTTGGGTTTGGCAGTACGCGTATGGTTAATGTGGTAAAGTCCACACAGCCTGTGTCGGTATCGGTAACAACCACATAAAGCGTCTGTGGGTTGGCCGGATTACCGCCTACTGAGGTATTGGTATAGGCCATTGGGTCTGCAATCGCATTAGTCCCTGCCTGTGCATCGGCCTGAGTCTCATAGTAGCTCACCGCCCAACTTGGGTTGCCCCCTGTAATCTCATTGTCTTTTACCGTTAGATCAAATTCCGTAATCTCATCTCCTGGTGACTCCCCTAGATCATCACAGAGCTCTAATGGTGTCGGTTGTACTGCCGTTGGTGGTAACTCCACACGGATAATAAATGATCCCGTGGTCACACAACCATTGCCATTACTTACCAAACGTACATAGATCGTCTGTGGGTTACTTAAGTTTGTATAATTCCCTACATTGATAATTGGGTTATTCCCTGAATCAGCATCCGCCTGAGTCACATGATAGGTCAATGTAAAATTGGCCGGGTCTTGTGTCCCTAAGATCTCTGCATCCTTGGTCGTGAGATCAAACTGTGCAAATCCATCCGCATTGGTATCACATACCACATAGTCCTCTATATTGGTAGGAACCTCAGGGGATGGTAAGACGATAAGCTCTAAGGTGTTGGTCGTTAGACTGTAACATCCCGTTAATGTATTCTCCGATCTGACATAGATCATCTGATTGTTCGGTACGATGTTCGTATAAGCTGTTGGATTTGGAATCGCATTCACCCCATTATTAGCATCAGCCTCGGTCTCGTGATAGGTGATCACAACATCCAGCTCGCCGTTGATGATCTCTAAGGTTCTGATCTCTAAATTAAACACCTCAAAACCATCATTGTCTATATCACAAACCTCTATTGGCGTTGGATTTGGCTCTGGGGATGGTATAGGATTGACTCTAAGGGTCACTGTAATTGTATTAACACATCCTGTCACATCGTTAACCGCTCTAACATAGATCGTCTGTGGATTAGAAGTATTGGTATAATCACTAAAGATCGGGTTGGTGCCATTGTCTGCATCTAACTGAGTCTCGTAATAAGTCAGGGTGATACCTGTCTGACCGTTTAAGATCTCTGCATTGGCATCCTCTAAAGTGAAGGCCTCTTGCTCATCGCCAGGATTGTTAACATCACAAAGCTCTAGCGGCATCGGTTGTACCAGTACAGGTAGTGGGTGGACTATTAGTTCTAAGGTCGTAATCTTAAAACAGCCTCCTACGGTACTAATATCCTCTACCCTTACCCAGATCGTCTGGTTAAAGGCCGTTGTATTGGTATAGGCATTTGGTGTAAGTATTGGGTTGGTACCTGCCTCTGCATTGGCCTGAGTCTCATAATAGCTCACAATGTACTGTAATGGATCTAATCCGTTTAAAATCTCTGCATCTTTGGTCGTGAGATCAAATTGTGCAAAACCATCCGCTGAGATATCATCACACTCACCCAGTGGCGTTGGGTCTTCAATCTGTGGCGTAGGCTCTACGATAAGCTCTAACTCTATAATAGTCGCACAGTCTGTTGCTATGGTAGCACTCTCTACACGTGCATATAGCGTCTGGTTGTTAGCCACAATGTTATTATACGGAACACTGGTATCGATCGCATCTACATTATTATCCGCATTGGCTTGTGTCTCATGATAGGTCACTGTCAGTCCCGCAGCTCCTCCGGTGATCTCATTATCGGCATCGGTAAGGGTAAACACTCCAAAGCCATCATTGTCAGGATCACAATATCTCAGGGGTTGTGGGATGAAAGCTATTGGAGCTTGCTCCACAATTAAATCTAAGGTCGTCGTATCATAACAGCCTGTATTAATATCTTGTATACGCACAAAAATCGTCTCCGGGTTAGAGATATTATTGTACATCCCAGGTAGTGGATTGGTCGCTGCATCTGCATCAGCCTGAGTCGGGTAATACGTCACTCCATAGTCCGGATTGTTACCCGTGATCTCAGGAATCTTTATCGTTAAATCTATTAAGGTTAATCCATCTGGTGTACCATCATCACAAACCGCTAATGGTGTCGGAACTATAAACTGTGGTAATGGGTTGACCACCAAATCAAAATTTGAAATCGATCTACAACCAGTGATCGTATTCTCTAAAGACACATAGATCGTCTCAGGGGTAGCCGTATTGGCATAAGGCCCTACTATCGCATTGGTCCCTGCTTGTGCATCAGCTAAGGTGGGAAAATAAGTGATTATAACATTAACCTGACCATTGATGATCTCCACATCTTTGGTCGTCAAATCAAATACCTCGGTCTGATCACCAGGATTGTTAGCATCACATAACTCATAGTTAGTGATCGCTACAAATGTCGGTAATGGATTGACTATTAACTGTAAGGTCGTGGTATCAAAACATCCCGTTACATCATCCTCCAATCGCACATAGATAACTGCTGTATCTGATGTGTAATTGCTCGGTAAAGTCGAAGTACCAGCTTCAGCATCTGCCTGAGTCGGGTGATACGTCACACTAACTCCTATTTGTGCCCCTATTACCTCTGCATCCTTTATCGTTAAATCAAATAACGTCTCACCATCTAAATCATCATCACAAGCCTCTAATGGTGTTGGTGCTATCGCTACAGGGTTTACCAAGACCTCTAAATCTAAGGTCGTGACGTTGTAACATGTAGATGTAGCTACCAATTCCATTCTTATGAATATGGTTTGCGGATTAGATATGTTAGTGTAATTGTCTGGTAATGGGTTTATTCCGGCATCAGCATCAGCTGCTGTTAAGTGATATGTTACATTAACATCAGCAGGATCGTTAGCACCAATAACTTCATCATCTCTATCTGAAAGCGTAAATACTGTAAATCCATCAGCTATATCATCATCACATTCTAGCAATGGTGTTATATTATTATTGATATCTAAACTGCTAAACTGTAGTTCGAAAGACGTAGTTTCAAAACAGAACTGAGAATTATCAGCTATACGTGCATATATCGTTTGTGGGTTGGATGTATTAGTATAATTAGTTGGAAGTGCTCCAACATTATCTATAGCATCTTGTTCTGTTAAGTGGTAGGAAATTATAAAATCCGCTGGGTCTTGAGCCCCTAAAATGTCATCATCATTATCTGTTAAGATAAACTCTGCTGTACCATCCAAATCACATACCACTAGATTTGGAGGTGTATTTGCAATAGGATTAGGCCTAAATTCAACAATTATAGAGTCTGAAGCTTGGCAAACTCCTGAAAAGATAACATCAACAGAATATTCTCCTGCTTGAGTAACATCTAAAGTTGCCGATGTTTCTCCTGTAATCTCTACACCATTAAAATACCATACATGATCAGCAGCAGGAGCATTAGTATTAAGAGTTATTGAACTCCCTCCACATTCTGCAGTTCCAGCTGCTATGGTGATATCATCTCCTAGGTCTCCTCCAAGGTCGAAACTGCCAGCTCTTAAGAATACTCCAGAATCTAAGGCAGTATCAGTAGCGTCAGCTACAACTAACTTAATGGTATATTGTGCTCCAGGAATTACTGTAGACTGGGCAGTAAACACAGCTGTTCTACCGTCAAAAGAAATTGGTGGTCCATTTTGAGGTGTGTAGCCTCCAAAAAATTGTTCATTTACAGCGGCGCAACCCGAATTAGCTGGGTGTATATTTGTAACTAAGATAGGTGTATTAGTTCCTGGTAATACAGCTAAATTAGTGGTATTACCTCCCGGATCTGTAAGTAAGAATGCAAATGCATCAGAAAATGTACATTCAAAGCTTCCTCCTTGATCGCCGTCATACTCTTCAGATGCCATTAAAAAATCAAAACTAATGTTATCAGCCAAAGGCACAAAGTCGAATTGTATAAAAGAAGCGTTATTAGATGTGATGCCTACAGCTGCATTTAATTCTGCATCTCCTGGCCATGTAGTGCTACCAGCACTCATTGCATTATTATTTGGTCCTCTAGCTTCACTGGCATCTCCTGATGTTAAGATTAATCCATCTCTAAACGGAAAAGAGTTCCCATCGCTAATAAAATATCCTATCCCATTAGGTTCTGTAGTTGCAAAGCTAATTCCTGTTGACCATATAATATTTGAAACTTCAGCACATGGGCTGTTAATCAAAACTTCTTCAATTAGCTCTTCGGGAGTATAGGTATCTTGATCTATAACAACATTTGGTCCTAAAACAAAAACTGTGATTGTGGCAGTTCCTGTGCACCCTTGCGGATTATCATCTGTAACTGTTAGAGTTACTGTATATGTCCCTTCATTAGCGTAAGTGTTACTTACATCGGTTCCTGTAGCTGTATTGGTATCTCCAAAATCCCAATCGTAAGTGGCATTAGTTCCATCTACAGAAAAGGTAGCACTTCCAGTAAAGTCAACAGTTTCTCCAGGTAATATACTTACCACACCAGATATATTTGGTGCCGGATTAGTATTATCGATTGAAGCTGTTATATCCTGACAAGGAACAGCGCATAATATTTCCGCTGCCCATCCTGTTGTATTTCCAGAACCGTTCGATGTAAACTCAATGGTCAAGCAGCCAGTTGTGTTGGTGTCAGACGCAGAAATAGTACCTGGACTTAATACTCCGGAAAATGTTCCTAATACATTAGCTGTGTTATCATCACCATCATAGATGGTCATAATATCTGTATTAAGCTGTGTGCTAAACGCTGTGAAATTTAGAATGATAAATTCATTGGCATTTTGTGGGCAAATTGTTATCGAAAAATTTTCATCATTGCCATAGTTTCCAAATTCACCTCCTGAATCAAAGAACATATCAGGTGCACACCTATTGAACGTCCCATCTTGCATAGAAATGTCCTGTCCATAGCCAAAAATGGGTAGAACTAAGAGGCATAAATAAAGTATCTTTTTCATAAAAAAATATGTATATCATTAAAATAAAGGGGCTTATTTTAACATATAACCGCATATTGGGCACGAAATTTAAGGATTTTATATGAAATCCATAGAGAATTTATTTACAAAACATCATTTATCCGATTAACGAATCCTATTTAGATTTCATATTTTTGCTAAAAATTAAAAGAAATTGAAAAAAATAAGCATAGAGACAACCTCTAACCCGACTATTCTTAAGTTTGAATGTGATGCTTTTTTAACGCAACATAAGAGTTACGAATTTGGGAATATTGATGATGCTAAGCATTCGCCATTAGCACAACAACTTTTTTATTTACCTTTTGTAAAAAAGGTATACATTGCTTCAAATTTTGTTGCCATTGAACGTTTTAACATTGTCGATTGGGACGATGTAAAACAAGAGGTAGCAGATCAAATTGAAGCTTATATTAATTCTAATGAACCTATCGTTAAGGAAGAGCAAGAGTCTATTGTAAAAACAGCAGTAACTGTTTATGCAGAAAGTACACCAAACCCAAGTGTTTTGAAGTTTGTATGTAATAAAATGCTTGTAGCCCAACTCAGCGAATTCTCATCCATTGATGAAGCTAAACATTCCCCTTTAGCTACAGAATTATTTAATTTCCCTTTTGTTAAAGCTGTCTTTATTGATAAGAATTATATCTCTATTACCAAATATGATGTCGCTAATTGGGATGACATCACATTACAATTGAGAGAGTTTATAAAATCATATGTAGAGTCTGGTAAGGCAATTATGACTGAAACTATCGCAGTCCAGAAATTAAATTCTGAAAAAGTAACTGAAGAACGTTTTGAAGCCCTAGATGACATATCAAAGCAAATTGTAAATATTATAGAGGAATATGTAAAACCTGCTGTAGCAAGCGATGGTGGTAATATTGAGTTTAAATCTTTTGATGCATCAACTAAAAAAGTAGAGGTCTTACTACAAGGTGCATGTAGTGGTTGCCCGTCTTCAACTTTTACCTTAAAAAACGGCATTGAAAACATGTTAAAACAAATGCTTAATGATAATGCTATTGTTGTAGAAGCAATTAACAATTAATATCAAATCTATTAACAATTAATTAAGGTCTTTTTCGTTATATTTGGTGACTTTTTGAAAGTTCAAACTAGTTTTACAATTTAAAATATAAGTAATTGGCACAATTTTGGATGCCTGATATGATAACCTCAATAATCCATAATAATATGAAAAAGATGAAAAAAACCTTATTTGCATTCGCATTACTTTCTGCTCTAACCACTGTAGGTACTGCTCAAAATGTAAATGTAGACATAGCCACTGAAAGAGGGTTAATGTCCAAGAACGTAAGTAATAAAATTAATGCTGTTGGAACTCCATATGTAAATGAGAAGTATGAACCTCTTAAAATAAAAGGATTTGCTGATAAATTGTACAGTGGACGTTTTAATGCTTACAATGGAGAAATGGAAGTGAAGCTTAATGAAGGTAATATCATTGCCTTAGATGTTAAGGGTAACTATGAAGTTAATTTCGTTAACTCCAAAAAAATATACCGTACATTTTCTTATGAATCATATACAGGGCTTTCTAGAAAAGGGTTCCTTGTTGTACTTGGTGAAAATGAAAAGTTTGCTCTTTTGAAAAAAGAGTGGATAAAATATTACGAAAAAGTAGAAGCTGCATCTTCATACCAACCAGACAAACCTGCAAAATTCAGAAGAGAGGATGACAGATATTATTTAAAATTAGGAAATGCTATTAAGCCTTTTCCAAGTAAAAAGAAAGATTTATTAAAAGCATATCCTAAACATGCTAAAAAAATAAAGTCATACATTAAGGAGCACAAACTTTCTACTAAGAAAGAAAAAGATCTCCTCAAAATTGCAGAATACGTTTCAACTTTATAAATTCAAAGCTCGATTAATTTAATCGAGCTTTTTTAATTAATACATCTTAAAACTTATGGACACACAAAAATGGATTGACAAAGGCTATGACCTCATTGTGGAGTTTGGACCAAAACTTATAGCAGCTATTCTGATATGGATTATAGGTAGCTGGATCATTAAAGTATTAATGAAAGGAGTAAAAAAGGCCATGCAAAGAAATGGCTATGAGGAAAGTTTGAAAAAATTTCTCGTAGACTTATTAAGATGGATATTAAAAATTGTACTTATACTTGTTGTTCTTGGAACTGTAGGTATAGAAACCACATCGTTTGCTGCAATATTGGCTGCAGCTGGTCTAGCCATAGGAATGGCACTGCAGGGCTCACTAGCTAATTTTGCCGGGGGTGCTTTAATAATGATCTTCAAACCTTTTAAAGTCGGTGACCTAATAGAAGCTCAAGGTGAGTTGGGTGTTGTAAAGGAAATTCAAATTTTCACTACACAAATTAATACACCACAGAATAAACTAGTTATTATTCCTAACGGGGCGTTATCAAACGGAAACATTATAAACTATTCCGCTGAAGGTAAACTGAGGGTGGACCTCACAATTGGAGTGAGCTATGATGCTGATATTAAACAAACAAAAGATGTGTTAATGGAGGTCTTAAACGCTAACCCAAAAGTTTTAAATGACCCTGCACCGGGCGTGGATGTTTCAGAACTTGCAGATAGCTCGGTAAATTTCTCTGTGAGACCGTGGGCAAATGTAAGTGATTATTGGGATGTATACTTTGGTGTTACTGAGCAATGTAAATTAGCTCTTGATAAGGCAGGAATAGAGATTCCATATCCACATCAAGTAGAAATACAAAAGAAGGCTTAAAAGCTTTATTTAGGCTTTATAGCAACAAAATCTTTAAGATAATACGGTTCAAAATAGGCGACATCCTCAATGTCGCTTATTTTATTTTTATAGTGGGAGATAAAACGCATTTCGTTTGCAGACGGTAGTTTATTTTCAATGAAACGAGCATTCGGATGCTTAATGAGTGTTTTGGTTTTCTCTACACCATTTCCAATGAAATGCACCAAACTTTGATCTAGATATTTACTGAACGATTGTGTATCTAATATTTGAGCTTCAGTATCTCTGGTTTGCACATGGTCACTATTAAAAACTGCAGAATACACTTCCATCCTTCTTGCATCTAACATAGGCACTATATACCCTTCCACATCAGTTACTTGGTAGGCAAGACTATGTAAGGTTGGCACAGCAATTAAAGGTTTACCCAAAGCATAACAAAGTCCTTTTGCAGTAGATACTCCGATTCTTAAACCCGTATATGAACCCGGCCCTTTACTAACGGCTACAGCATCTATTTCTGCATTAGATATCTGTGCTTGTTCAAACACTTCCTTAATAAACACATGCAATGTTTCTGCATGTGAATAATTAGCACTATTATCTTCTTTTAAAACCAAAGTCTCTCTATCATTTGACAGAGAGACCGAACAATTTGTTGTACTGGTTTCTATATTTAATATCATTGCCATGAATTTGGCTTATTCTTCAGCTGTTTCTTCTTCTTTAGTTTTACTTCCTTTCCTCTTGACTTCTATAGCATCTCCAGGCTTCAATGTTTTAGAAACAACATTATAAGGCCCTGTAATAATTTCATCGTTCTCTTGTAATCCAGAGGTGATCTCAATATTAGTATCGTCTTGAATTCCGGTTTTAACCACTCTTAATTTTGCCTTGCCATTATCATTAACAAAAACACATTCGAATTTTTCCTCTTTCTTTATTTCATCATCATCACCCTCTACGTCACTTCGTTCTGCATATGATTTCTTGACAGAGCTTGTATCAGTTTTTATTACTATAGCACTAATTGGCACAGACACTGCTTCTTCTCTCTTATTTGTAATAATATCAACCGTAGCAGTCATACCAGGTCTAAATGGTGAATATGATTCAGGTTTCCCTTCCGTAAGATCGCTGTAAGACTCTTCAATGATTCTTACCTTCACCTTAAAGTTTGTGACTTGGTCAGCAGCTAAAGTCCCTTCGGCAGAATTGGCAATTTCAGTAACCACGCCTTTAAACTCTTTTTTAAGGTAAGCATCGACTTCGACAATTGTAGAATCGCCAATTTGTACTTTTACAATATCATTCTCATTCACATCGACTTCTACTTCCATATTGCTTAAGTTAGCTACTCTCAAAATTTCTGTACCTGTCATTTGCTGTGTTCCTACCACACGTTCACCTAGCTCAACACTAAGAAGTGATATGGTACCACTCATTGGTGCATAAATAGTAGTTCTGCTCAAATTATCTCTAGCCTCATTTACACTAGCTCCTGCGCTTTGCACACTATAATATGCTGAATTTTTACCTGCTATAGCTGTCTCGTAAGCTGCTACAGAAGCATCCCATTCTGCCTTAGAAATAACACCTTTATCAAATAAGTTTTTATTTCTCTCATAATCTAATGTCGCTTGTTTTAAAGTAGCCTCAGCTTGTTCTAATCCTGCTTTGACATTTTGATACGTGGCTTGAGATCTACTCAGAGCAGATTGAATTAAGTCTGGATTAACCCTAACTAAAAGGTCTCCTTTTTTAACTTGTTGACCTTCTTTAAAAGGTAATTCTATAATCTCCCCGGAAACTTCACTAGATATTTTTACTTCAACTTCTGGTTGAATTTTTCCAGTTGCAGAAACTGTTTCAACAATTTCTTTAAGGGCAACTTTTTTCGTTGAAACTTGTTTGAAATTTCCTTGTTTTCCGAACCATCCCATTTTGGCCCCTACAACCATTAGGATCAGAATTCCGATAACAACACCTATAATTATTTTAACTGTTTTACTCATGTCTAAAACTTTAGTTCAGTTGCTGGTACACCGAAGTATAACTCTAATACTTTTAATTTAAAGATATAATCAAATTTATCTAAATTCAATTGAATTAATGCGTTATCATAGCGCTGCTTCGCTTGGCTAAAATCGAAAGCATTTGTTATCCCAACGTCATAACGCTCTTTAGCATATGCATAGGCCAATTCTTGAGACTCTAGTGCTTTAGCAGAAGCCTCAAACTGTTTTAAAGCCCCCTTAGCATCTACATAAGCTTGATATACTGTAGACTCTAAATCTAATTTTGCTTGCTCTAATAGGTATTCCTGACGCATCAAGTTTACCTTATTTCTATTAACATTATTTCTTGTTGCAAAACCATTGAAAATTGGAACGCTTAATTGAACACCATAAGAGATACCATCATTGAGGTACAATTGCTCAAAAAACGGTAATGGTCCTGTTTCTATTAATGTCGTATTTGGTACGGTAGTCACTACAGCTTCCCCTGTGCCTTCAACTACACCTATTTGTTGTGTAAGTGTTGGGTTATCCGGATCTACTACTTGTTGAAATCTAGTATTACCAGATTCTCTGGTATTATAATTAAAGAAACTTCCTAATGTTGGTAGGTATGATGCTCTTGCAATTTGAACATCTTTTTCTGCTAACTCAACATTTTTCTCAGCTATTCTTATTTCCGACCTGTTTTCTTCGGCAGCTGAAATAATTTCAGAGACATCTTTTGAAGAGATACCTTCATCTATGATTCTAAAATCTTCGTTGGCTATATCAAAGTTCTCATAGTCTTCAATAGTAAGAATTTGCGCTAAATTTATTAATGAAATTGTAACTGCATTCTCAGCCGCAACAATACGCTGTAATTCACTAGCATCAGTAGCTTTGATTTCTAGCAGGTCTCCTTGAGGTAATACGCCTGCATCTACCAGTTCTTGTGTACGTGCTATTTGTTCTTTTGTAACTGCATTTTGAGATTTTACAATAGTTAAGTTTTCCTTATTAAGTAACACTTGTAAGTACCCATTGGCTACAAACAATGATATATCATCTTTCATTTTAGAAAGGTTATATTCGGCTGCCAATTTTTGAAGCTTTGCGCGTTGCATCTGACGTAAACGTCTCATCCCTTCAAAAATACTTAACCCTACAGTTACTCCATATGATGAGTTTCTCGTAGTTTGCGTTCTTAATAATCCTGTGGTAACATCTTGTGTTAAACCCGTATTCCATGAATTAGATGCAGATGCATTAAGTGAAGGTAAAAAGTTACCTAAGGCATCAGATTGAGATATGTCTGCTAACTCAGAATCTAATTCTGATTGTTTGATTGTGATGTTATTTTCCAGAGCATAAATGACACATTCTTTTAATGTCCATTTCTTTTGTTGTGCTTGAGAAAAAATTCCAAAAAGGAATATAACTAGTATGATTGATTTTTTCATAATTAAACTATATGTCTATGTACGGAATAAAGTGTTACAGAAAAATTAAATTAATTGTTTCTAGCATATTGTGGAGGGCCTTGTAATTTGTTCCAAACCTTGATTTTATCAGTTTCAGAGATTCCACTTTTGACCTCAACAAAAATACCATTACTAATACCTAATTCAATATCTCGTCTTTCAAACTTTTGATCTCCAACTTCAATTTCAACAAAAGGCTTTTTAGTTTTAGGATCATATTGTACCAGTGCTTCTTTTATAGCTAGCACACCTTCTGCTTTACCTAAAATAATTGATGCATTGGCACTTAATCCTGCTCTAATAAATGTAGAATCTATCTGTGCTAAAGAGCCTTTAATCTCAAATTGTATAGCGCCATTTTCTTCAACACCTTTAGGAGCAATATAATCTAATACAGCATCAAATTTTTCATTCTCAATAGCTCCGACAGTAATTTCTAATGGTAATCCTTCTTTAATTTTACCTACTTCGCTCTCATCTACTTTTCCTTCAAAGATCATCTTTTTTACATCTGCTAAAGACGCTATAGATGTTCCTTCATTAAAGTTGTTAGCTTCTATGACTTGATTTCCTTCCTTAACAGGCACATCTAAAACCATTCCGGATACCGTTGCTCTTACTTGAGTCTGAGCAATATTCCCTAGACCACTTGTAGTTCCTGTCTTTATAATATCATAATTTTGACGGGCAGAAGTAACATTTATTCTCGCCTGTTCTACACTTTGTTTTGCTTGTAAATAGGTATTGTTAATGGCATCAAAGTCATTAGCAGAAATGACACCTTTATCAAATAGTGCTTTTTGTCTATCGTAAATAGATTTTTGTGTCTTGTAATTTATTTCAGCAGTTTGTAATGCGGTTTGATTAGATGCAATGTTATTCTTAGCACTGGTTAAAGACGACACGTTAGGAATTACTCTAATCTTGGCAATGAGATCGCCAGCATTCACATACTCTCCGGCCTCTATATAGACCTCTTCAACAACACCTGAAATATTTGGCTTTATTAAAACTTCTTCTTTTGGCACAATACTTCCAGTTGCTACTGTTTTTACCACAATAGTCTCTTTTGAAGGTTCAGCGGTAGTATATGATATTGGATCTTCTTGATTCTTCTTCCACAGATAATATAATGCAGCTGAAAATGCAATTATGATTGCAATTAAAATAATGATGGTTTTGGTTCTTTTCATTTTTTATTATTAATTCTGTATTGTACTATTCTATTCTTAAAGCATCCACAGGTTTCATTTTTGTAGCACTATTTGCAGGAATAAGTCCTGCTAATAGTCCTGACACAACTAAAATGATTAGTGCTGTAAACACTACTTGCATTCCTACACTAGGATTGGCAAAATTTTCTACAGGGCCAACATTGTCCAGAACGGCATTCATTCCCCATATAGATAATGCCGCGAATGATATTCCTACCATCCCAGCTAAAATGGTTAAGATTAAACTTTCTTGTAAAATTTGAGCTTTTATTGTCCAAGGTGTTGCTCCTAGAGCACGCCTCACACCAATTTCTTTGGTACGCTCTTTAACTACAATAAGCATAATGTTACTAATGCCTATTATCCCGGACATGAGAACTAGAGCACCTACAAAATATCCCACGATGGCCAGAATATTAAATAACCCATTGATACGGCCAAACTCCTCAGAAAGGTCAAAATGGCCTATTGCTCTTTTGTCTTCAGGATGAATTTTGTGACGTGTTCGCATTAAAGTAAAAATGCGTTCCTTAACCGATGTTATACTTGTATTATCTTTAGCTGTAATAGCCATCCATCCCACACGATCCCCATAATTAAAGGCTTGGTTAAATGTCGTAAAAGGAATGAAAATCGTATTGGCTTCTTCTTCTCTATCCCCTTGGCTATTTGGAATTCTGAATGTTCCAACGACCATAAAATTAACACCGTTAATTTTGATGTATGTGCCTATAACCTCTTCACCTTTATCGTATAGTCCACCAACAACATCTGGTCCAATGACGCATATTTTGCGTTTGGCATTAATATCTGAGTAACTTAAAAAACGCCCTTGAAGGATATCCATAGGTTTTTGCTTAATAAACTCAGGATAGTCTCCATAAATCTGAAAGGCTCCAGTTTTGGTACCTCTTATGACGTTGTTAGCACCTTGATAACCTCCTAATTGGTTTCTTGGCGATATGTATTTTAGTTCAGGAACTTCTGCTCTTATCGCAGCTACGTCATCTATCTTATAGTTGAATCGTCTTCGCTTAGGCAATCCTTTATAGGCTTTTGATGTCCCTTGCGTCCACATAAACATAGAATTAGTGGCAAAATCACCAAAGTCAGCTGTTACTCCATTTCGTAGACCATTTGTAAGTGCCAATAAAAGTACCAGAATTGTAATTCCCCAAAACACACCAAATGCCGTAAGGAAAGTCCTTAATTTATTTGCGTTTAATGCTTCTATTATTTCTGACCAGCGATCTTTACTAAACATCTTATTCGTCTCTTAATGCTACAATAGGTTTAATCTTTGCAGCTCGATATGCAGGTAAAAATCCTGCAAACGCACCAGCTGCAACTAATATAAATACTGTTGTAATTGCTGTTTTAAAATCGACCTGGGGGAATTTAATAAATGGACTGTCAATTTGTGGACCAACCAGTTCTAACAAACCTAGTCCGGCTATAAGACCAAACAATCCTGCAAACATTGTTACAAAAATTGCTTCTTGTAAGATCATTGCAATAATCGACATAGGTTCTGCACCTATAGCCTTTCTTATACCAATTTCCTTGGTACGTTCTTTAACAATAATGATCATGATATTTCCTACTCCTACAACTCCTGCTATTATTGTTCCTATACCAATAAACCAAAATACCGCTTTAATGGTATCAATTAAAGAGTATATTTTCTTTGCTTCTTCTAATGTGTTATAGACACGTACGGCTGCTACATCGTCTGGTGCAACAATATGCTTTTGCTTGATATCATTCTCTATCGCTAAAGATAAATTCTTAGATAAATCAACCGCCTCATTAAAGTTTTCAGACATCTTCACTGTAAAGGCCATACTTCTAATATTATCACCTCCATTAAATGCTTTTTGTACTGTTGTTATAGGCATATACACATTACTTTCTTCACGCTCTCCTCCAGGATCGAAATATACTCCTACAACTTTAAAGTTGATACCATAAATGGATACATACTTATCTATTGGATTTTCTTTCTTGAAAACATCAGCTCTTACCTTATCTCCAATAACCACAACCTTCTTAGCTTCATCAATATCGGATTGATTGATAAAACGTCCACTTCCTATATCGGCATTTTCTATAAACTGATTATCTGGATGAACACCAGTGACACGATAGTTACCACTCTCATTCTTATATGTAATTTGCCCGCCCCAGATGTTAAAGCTTGATGACTTGTATTCTATGTCATCTTCATACTCATTGGTAAGTGTATTGAAGTCTTCATTTTTGAGCTGAATGTAACGCCCTGGATTTAACCCTTTGTATCCTTTTGTAGTTCTACGGGTTCTAACACTAATCCTATTGGTTGCATCTTGTTGAAACTCTGAAGTGACGCCGTTTTCAATACCAGAACTAAAGCCTAATAAAATCACAAGTATAAAAATACCCGAAGCCACAGAAAGTCCGGTTAAGAATGTTCTCAACTTATTCTTTCTTAAGGTTTCAAATATTTCTTGCCAGCGTTCTACATTAAACATGTTGTACGGCTTTAACTTGTTCTACTTTACTATCATCTATAATGACACCATCTTTAAGATTAACTATGCGTTTTGTCATTTGAGCAATATCATGCTCATGAGTAACAACTAAGATGGTTTTACCTTCATCATTTATTCCTTGAATAAGTTCCATTACTTCATAGGATGTTTTGGTATCTAATGCTCCTGTAGGTTCATCTGCCAATAACACTTTTGGTTCACTGGCAAGGGCTCTTGCAATGGCTACGCGCTGTTTTTGTCCCCCGGATAATTCACTTGGTAAGTGATGTGACCATTCTGCTAAGCCCACTTTTTCTAAATAATGCTTCGCTTTCTCTAATCGTTCTTTTCTTGAAATACCTTGGTAGTACAATGGTAAGGCAACATTATCTAGGGCAGATTTATAATTAATAAGGTTGAAGGATTGAAACACAAATCCCAGAAACTCATTTCTGTAACGTGCTGCTATCTTTTCATTGAGATCTTTTATAGCCACACCATCTAGATGGTAACTTCCTTCATCGGCTTCATCTAGCATTCCTAAGATGTTTAGCAATGTAGATTTACCAGATCCTGAAGACCCCATAATAGACACTAATTCTCCTGCTTCCACATCAAAATTAATCCCCTTCAATACATGAAGCGAATTCGTTCCCATGTGATAAGATTTATGTAAATCTTTTATCTGAATCATAATTGGATGGTTAGAGAGTACAATTTTAAGTAAATCCCTAAGGTTTTTATGCCAACAAACTGTTAAGTTTAAGACTACTAAAAGTCCAAAATGTTACAATAAAGTTTAATTATTTTTAGCTTTTTCTGTTTTATTGAAACTTTTGTAGATAATATAACCTATTGCTGCGATCAAAATATAAGGAATAGCCATTAGATAAACGATACCATCATTAACCCCTTCGGCAGTGGACTGCCCCTCTTCACTTTCTAACACAGCTCTACACATAGCACACTGCGCATTGGTTTGTAAAAAAATCAATACCATGAACACACAGAGGGCAATCTTTCGTTTTATATTAGGCATAATAGGGTGATATCATAATATATACTACAACCCCAGATACGGCAACATACAACCATAACGGAAATGTAATTTTAGCAATCTTTTTATGTCTGACAAAATCATTTGTGATTGCTCTTACATAGGTGATCAAAACAAATGGTATAATAACAACTGATAAAAGGATATGAGATAAAAGAATAAACAAATACACATATTTAATGGTTCCTTCTCCTCCAAAACTTGTAGATTCACTAGTCATGTGGTATGCCACATACATAACCAGAAACACCACTGAAAGTAAAATAGCAAACTTCATTAAGCGCTCGTGAAGTTTAATTTTTTTGTTCTTTATAGCAATAAATGCTGCGATAAGTATAAGTGCTGTAATCGCATTAATAGTAGCATATATAGGCGGTAAAAATATTGGTAATTCGGCATCAATCTTCACTCTAAACAATATGGCTACCACAACAGGAATAACTATAGATAATGCTATGATCCATTTATTATATGCTTTAGCGTCTTTTATTTGATTGTTTTCTGTCATTATTCTTGTAATAATTTTGCGATATCTTCTTTAAGGATAGTGATCTCTTGCGGAACGCCTTCGTCATCTTCTCCTTCTTCTTCAGACACAATTCCATTATAGTAAATCATCGGGCTTCCTGAGTTATTTAGTCTACATCGTATATATCCATTCTTATCAATTAACGCAAAATTTCCCGAGTGTTCAAAACCTCCTATAACCTCTTCATCTTTTGCTGTATATAGATTGAATCCTTCATTTGCTATTCTATATATAGTTTCTTCATCTCCTGTCATTAAATGCCAGTTAGGGTTCTTAATTCCATACTTATCTGCATAGGCTTTTAATACTTCGGGGGTGTCAATCTCAGGAGTTATAGTAAATGAGGCTACACCAAAATTTTCCTTAGTGTCAAAATGATTTTGTATTTGCACCAAATTCTTATTCATTTTTGGACAAATGGTTGGGCATGTTGTAAAGAAGAATTCTACAACGTATACTTTTCCGAGGTAGTCTTCATTAGAAATTGTGTTTCCATTTTGGTCTGTAAAGCTAAACTCTGGTACTTTTTTGCGCTCACCATTAATTACTAAATATTCTAGTCCTGAATCTTTAGTTGTCTCTGATGCATTATTACCAACAGATTGACTTCTGCTTTCTTCTCTAGTGATATCATCATTATTGATTCTATCTACTATTTTCGGAATGAAAATAATTCCAAAAACGAGTATTATTAATGCAATACCTATGTACGAATAATTAGCCTTTTTGCTCATCGTTCTTTTTTATAACGTTTTCTCGTCGTTTTGACGACGGATCAAATTTACCTTTTCGTTTCTCTCTATACTCTAGGAACAATACACGAATATCTTCCTTAGCCATTTTATTTTTAAGCTCTGCAACTTTAATACAGCTATAGGCATAAAGTGGATAAGATGGTTTTTCTGCTTCAATCTCATTCTTAGATCTATCGTCTAATCGCCCTCTCTGATTACGCTCGGCATCTACAATAAAGACTTTATCGGTACCAAAATCTGCACTTAAAGTTTCATGACTTAATAAGCTATTATATACTTCTGTTATATCGTTTTTATTACCATAAACAAAATGCCAGTATTTTAAGGGTTCAAATTGATTGAGCTCTTTCTTGAGTAGTTCTACTTCACCTTCGGTACCATTAGGGACAATCATAACAACTTGGAACTTTTTAAACCCAAGAAACTTATCATATATCATCTCTTTTAAGTTAAGCACAGATAGGGCTTTGCTATTAGGATGTTCTCCTAAAAACCCGATTACAGAGATATTATTTTCTAGCAGTAATTGCTCACCATCTTTAGTTTTAAACTCTGATAATTCGGCGACATTGTTATTTACAATATCAAGAGGGTTATAATTGTTTTTTGAGGGGTAAAGCATCAATAAAAACCCTACCGGTAAGAAGAACAAAATACCAAGAACTATATTGCGTTTTATGTGGTTTTGTTTCATAATACAAAAATAAAAAAGGTGGTTCAGAAAAACCACCTTTTAGTATCATTTAACGCATAAAATATGCGTTTAAAAGTCTCTTTTTATTATTTGATTTTTTTCAGCACTATATACATCAAATACATAACCTCCTTCTTGTAACATGATGAAAATTAAATAGCAAATTAAGAAGACTGCAGTCCAAACGACCATACGTCTCAAGCTTGCTTTTTCATCGCGCATGTGCATGAAATCCCATGTAATGTAATAGGCCTTTACGATGGTTAATATGATGAAGATCCAGTTTAATAACTTCATTCCTAGAACTGGTTTCATTAGCGCTTCTGGTTTGTATATACCTAACACAACCTCAACAGCAGTAACTATTGTCAGTAAAATAAGTACACCCCATATTTTTTGGGTGTTAGACTTAAATTTAATTAAACCTCTTAATATTTCTAATTTATGTGCGTGTGCCATTATTAAAGCTTATTTCTTTTTTTAAACTAAATAGAAGAATGTAAATACGAATACCCATACCAAGTCTACAAAGTGCCAGTACAGTCCAACTTTTTCGACCATTTCATAACTCCCTCGTCTTTCATAGGTTCCTAGAATTACATTGAAAAATATGATGATATTGATAACTACGCCTGAAAATACATGGAATCCGTGGAATCCTGTAATAAAGAAAAAGAAGTCAGCAAATAGTGATGTCCCGTACTCATTAACTTTTAAGTTTGCTCCTTCTACAACTAGTTTCCCGTTGGTCTTCAATTGATTCAAAGATTCTGCTCTGGAGAGTACTGTTTTCTCGCCTTTTTCATTTATAATCTGTGTACGGGCAATGACATTTTTATTAGCCTCAAGGCCTTTTACTACCTCTGCGACTGTATAAGTAGGTAGTGTCCCTTCACTTACAAACCACAAGCCATTCTTTCGTTGATGTTGTGTGCGATCCCCACCTTCGGAAACTACAAAATCTGCTAGAGCTACACGTTTAAACTTTTGTTCTCCATCTATGGTTTGATACTCCCCAAATTGTAGAATATTTCCTCCTTTAGTTTGTACAGCACCATAGTCTCCTTTTATGAATGTTGCCCACTCCCATGCTTGAGATCCTACAAATATAGCACCACCAATAATGGTTAAGAACATATAAAAAATAACTTTTTTCTTATTCATGTTATGCCCCGCATCTACAGCTAATACCATAGTTACCGATGACATAATAAGGATGAACGTCATAAAAGCCACATAATACATCGGGCGATCCACTCCATCATGTAGAAACGGTACGTGAGTAAACACCTCATCGGCAATAGGCCATGAATCTATGAACTTAAATCTTGAAAATCCATAAGCAGCTAAAAAGCCCGAAAACGTTAATGCATCAGATACGATGAAAAACCACATCATTAACTTACCATAACTTGCTCCAAGAGGACTCTTTCCTCCGCCCCAAGTTTTGCCTTCAGTTCCAGTATTTGCTACTGTTGTATCCATATAAATTCAGAATTTTAAGATTGGCACAAAAATAATCAAATTATATATCTAAAAAAATATAAAAACAAAAAGAGATAAACCCATAATAGGTCTACAAAATGCCAAAAATTTGCTGCCAGTTCAAACCCAAGCATTTCCTTAGCATTATACTTCTGTTTAAAATGATTATAAATTACTACTAAAAGGCATATTAGGCCAACAACAACGTGGGCTATATGCACAGCAGCAATCAAATAAATGTAGGACATGGTAACATTACTCGTGGGTCCTGTAAAGTTATATCCGTCAGCAATAATTTGTCCAAAACCAACAAATTGATAATTAATAAAAACGACGCCTAATACAAAGGTGACTAACAACCATGTTGTTACCATCTGTCTCTGGTTATTTTTTAGTGCTCTTTTTGCTAAAATCATTGTAATACTACTGATTACAATAATGATAAGACTAATAAAAAAAGCCTTTGGTAATTGGAAGTCGGTTAACCAATCTTCACGTTTACTACTTACTATAAATGCACTTGTCCATGCAGCAAAAGACATAATTAGTGACAAGATCCCAAACCATAGCATCATCTTCTTTGAGCGCGCTCTTTTTTCTTCCGGTGTTCCTTGTGTTAAATCCATAATTATCTTATCAACTTATCTACCACGTAGATGATTTGTAAAAGCGTTATATACGATACACTTGCAAGCATTAATTGCTTAGCAGCTTTTGAAGTTCTCAACTTAAATAAGCGCAATGCATAGTAAAGCATTACTAATCCTAACAACAGTACAACGATTGCTCCTATAATCGACAATTTTAATTCTCCTGTAAACCCAAAAACTGGAATTATAGATGCTATAATTGTCCAAACTGTGTACATGATAATTTGTACTGCTGTGGCTTTATCTCTTTTCCCCGTTGGAAGCATAAAAAAGCCTCCTTTTTTATAATCATCAAACAAGAACCAGCCAATAGCCCAGAAGTGTGGAAATTGCCAGAAAAACTGAATTGCAAATAAAGTTCCCGGTTCTATTCCAAAATCATTTTTTGCAGCTACCCAACCCAGCATAAAAGGAATGGCTCCAGGAATTGCACCTACAAAAACTGCTAAAGGTGTTTTTGTTTTTAGTGGTGTGTATACGCTTGTATATAAAAAGATGGAAATTGCACCATACATTGCCGTTTTGGGGTTTATAATATATAATGTTATAATTCCGAGTATGGTAAAGATCACTGCAATCGCAAATGCTGTATTAACAGACATACGTCCTGCAGGAATAGGTCTGTTTTTTGTTCTATCCATTAAAGCATCAAGATCTTTTTCGATAATCTGATTGTATGCATTTGAAGCACCTACCATAAAATACCCTCCAAAAGCAAGTAAGATAAGGGTGTAAACATCAATTTTATCAGCCCCTAATAAATAACCAGCAATAGATGAAAACACAACGCTGAGGGATAACCCCATCTTTGTTATTTCCTTAAAATCTGAAACAACAGACATTACTGATAAAGAAGATTTTGTAGAATTCAATAGTTCTGCAATTAATGCTTATTTAAGCGACTGCAAAGATAACTTGAAAATTACTTTTGAGCAATGTAAAAGCAGAGTTTTAAACGATTCGCTCTATTGTACTGTAAGTTTGTTTATTTTTATATGACCAATGCATTTTAAACTTTACATATTATGAGATCTACACTATTCCTTGTAGCCCTATTTCTTTCATTTTTTACAAGTAATGCACAACGTTTTAAAGACGTAATCATTAAAACCACAAAACTAGCAGATCATGTATACATGTTAGAAGGTGCTGGAGGTAACATTGGTGTTTCTGTTGGAGAAGACGGTGTTTTTGTTATAGATGATCAATTTGCTCCACTTTCAAATAAAATACTAACTGCAATAAAAGCTTTAAGCGATAAACCGCTTCGATTTGTTGTGAATACACACTGGCATGGTGATCATACCGGTGGTAATGCTAATATGGCCAATGAAGGTGCAACGATTATAGCTCATGATAATGTAAGAACGCGTTTGTTACAACCACGCAGAGACGGTTCTAATAATCCTAAAGAAGCATTGCCTGTCATTACTTTTAATGATAAGCTTAATATAAACATTAATGGTGAGCAAGTGGCTATTTTTCATGTAGATAATGCACATACTGATGGGGATGCGTTATTATACTTTTCGGACAGTAATGTTTTACATACAGGGGACACCTATTTTAGTGGCAAGTATCCATTTATTGATTTAAATTCAGGAGGAACCGTTAATGGCTACATTGAGGCCGCTAAGCGTGGACTCATGGTCATTGATGATAACACAAAAATTATTCCTGGGCATGGCGGAGTTTCTGACAAGGCTGAATACAAGTCTTATTTAAAAATGTTAGAAACTCTTAAAGCTAATATCAGTAAAGCTATAAAAGATGGAAAGACTGAAGAGGAAGTAAAAAACGATTCGAGTTTAACCAAAGCTTATGATGACTTAGATTACGGTACTGGCTATATCAAAAGCGAGGTGATTAGAGTTACGTTCTACAGAAGCCTGAAACCTTCTAATTAAGACTAAAAATCGAAATACCAGTTAAATAAATCTGTACGTAATCCCAAATTAAACCATACTGTATTGCTACTCATGGTCGTTGGTGTGGCAGCTGTTGGATCAAAGTTTCTAAAACTGATATTGGTAAAGAGTTTTAAATTACTCACCGGGTTTATAATATAACCTGCCTGTAATTCTCCATGAAATACTGTAGTTTTATTTCCTTGACCGATGGTAATCCCTGTATCTGATACACGATCGTTCTCTGTTCTAAATATATCACCCCCATAATTAAAACTGTCTTCGTCGGTATTAAAATCGAAGCCTCGTTCTCCTATAATAACCTTAGCATCTGCAAACCAGCGTTTGTAATTATACCTTCCTATTAATACAAACTCTCTAAAATTAGCACCCCATAGATGCGCCATAGATTGATTGTTATGAGCATAATTTAAAATAATCGTATTGTGCGAGTAGGTATATGGTCTCACTTGATTATACTCAGCTTGAAGTAATAAATTTTCAACATTGAATGCATTGTAATACTTAGCACCTAGCTGAAATCCAAATTTATTTTTCCAACTTTTATTCCCTGCTTTAACATCACTTAATGAAAACTCATCTAAAATAAATTGTCCATAGATATTCACCTTGTGATTCCATTTATATTTCCCGGATAGTCCTATTATTGCATTACCTGCGCCTTGACCGGTTTCAAACTCAATAGCTCTAAAGAAAATAAGCGGATTAAGGTAATTAATATCAAAGCCTCTGTCATTTGTATCTGCCCACATTACGGCTTCAAATAAACCAATATTTAAGCGCTTAGATACGTTCCAGCTTAGATAATGATTGGCCATATATTTTGTTAAAAACGCACCATCTTCAATAACCTCATCTCTGACATCTTTTAACCACATCCATGTGCTTGTATACTTAATCTTCCAAAATTTAAAGTTGGTTTTCAAAAACGGGTATGGGCTTGTAACATCACTTTGTAAAAGCGATCTGTAACCATCACCTATAAAGTTTTTTCCATGACCAAATTGAATATTAACAAACTTAGCCGGAGTGTAGGATAAATAGGCTTCAGCCACAGGATAATCGTATGCATCATCTTTAAAGCGTTTAGCGATACCTCTTCCTGGAATAATAGCTGGGTCTGGACCAGATGCTCTAATACTCTCTGCAAATTGATTAAAGTATTGTGCAAATCTACCTTGGCTTTCATATACTGAGGCTGTGAAGTTAAATTTCTTACCCAAGCCTCCTTGCACAAAAATACCCCTAGTATTGTTGAATGTAGAATTAAAGTCAGCTTCTGTATCTTTTCCTACCTGAAGGTCAAAAATAGGATCTATAACAAACCAGTAGTCCTTACCTTGCACTTCTACCATGTGCTCATTCCATAATTTTCTTCCCCACCAGCTTTCTTTGTCTAGCATTAACGATTGCTTTTCTTCTTCAAAATCATAATATTGAGCAACTTCATCATATAAAAAAGGCTTAGCAGCTGTGTGGCTGTTAGAACCTGGGACATTCATCTTACCATCAAAACGTGCATAGTAAGTATGAGTAAAAGGAATGTTAAGTTGGCTCTTATACTCTAGTTTCTCATAAGGAACTATGGTAGCATTTATACTGTCTATTTCATTTGAAAAAAGTGTTTCCTTTTCATCTTCCTTTACTGTAGTTTCTTCAGGGCTTACAACTTCATACTTGGGTTCTACTAATGGAATATTTATAGCTATGGAGTATTGTACAAAGGTGGCATTCCCATTATACGTTGCAGGTTGTATTTGAGGTAAAGTACTAAATACACGTTTAGCCTCTTCCTTTAAATCTTCATAAATGGCATCTACATAAATGACTTTGAACGCTCCTTCTTTATCTACTTCAAACAGTACCTGAATATCTCCCTTATAATTTTCTTCAGAGACAATACCAGGGATTTTATAATTATCAAAAATATGTTTATCTAAAGTGTATTTAAAACACGCTTGTATACTATCTATAGATGATGATTTGCATTCGTTAAATACCGGGGGTTTTTCATACCTAATAGATTCTTGGGCAAGGCCAGAGAAACCAACAAGTAGAATTAGCATAAAAATGAATTGCTTCATAAGAGAATGATCGCTTTTGGTGTTGAAAGATACTATTTTTTCAGTGCCTAATAAAGCAGAAAAGCCGCTATTGTACAATAACGACTTATCTATTGTTTTATGATAGTAGTAGTTTAATCTCTTACATCGAATACAATCGGGAGATTATAAATGACATTAACTGGCTTATCACCCTGATACCCTGGTTTCATCTTTGGAATTTTATTGATGACACGCTGTGCCTCATTATCAAGTGCTTGATGTGGCGATCTGGTTCTGATATCGATAACATTACCTTGCTTATCTATCTTGAACTGAACATAAATTTTCTGCTTTCCAGATAATCCGTTATCTACGGCTACATCTGTATTAAACTTCTTTTGAACTAGTTTGTTGATCTTTTTAGACATACACTTTAGTTGTTCTTTTTTAGTTTGATACTTCTCACACCCAGGAAAAACTGGTAGCGTTCCTACTCTATTAATATGAACGTTTTCTACTGGTGGCTCTGGATCTACAATATCTTCCACTTTTGCTGCAGGTTCAGGAGTTGTTGGTGGCTCAGTAATTAATGTTTCTGTTGGTTCTGTAATTAAAGGCTTGTCAGTTACTTTGAACACATCAGTAATTACTCTTTGCTTAACAACCTTCTTTTCTTGCTTAATTGGTTCTTGATAAATCTTATAATCTGTGATTGAAACTTCTACAAGGTTATCATCAACCATAGCGGTATCATCAATTTTGAATACCACATGTTTAAATTGCATTTCAAAAAGTGCAAACGTACCTAATAAACAAAGTATCAACCCCACCTGAAAATATAAGGTGGAGTTTTTTTGTAAATTAGTATCATGCTTTTGTGACTTTTTGACGACAGTAGTGCTCTGGCCAGCATTACTGTGACTTTCGTTTAAATTTTTCATAATACTTGAATTAAAATGTTAATATTATGATAAAATCACAATAAGCATACCAAAACAAAAATCCCGTCCAATTATTTGAACGGGATTTTTAATTTATACTTTTTAAGTAATATCTAGTCTTGTACTTGGAATAGAATTGGTAAAGAATATGGAACTGTTACTGCTTTACCACGTTGCTTACCTGGCTTCATTTTTGGTAATAAGCCAATGACACGTTTTGCTTCCTTTTCTAATCCTGGGTGTGGTGCTCTTGCTCCTACATTAACAATGTTTCCATTTTTATCAATCTTAAAGAACACACTAATACGTTGTCTTCCTGTAAGTCCTAAATCTGATGCTAAATCGGTGTTGAACTTTTTATTCACAAATTTTGCAATCTTTTCAGACATACATTTCTTTTTCTTTTCGTTTCCTTTTTTGTTTTCACATCCAGGGAAGATTGGCACATTCTCAATAACTGAGAAGGGTACCTCTAAATCTTCTTCTACCTCTTCAACTTCAACTTCTTCAACTTCAACAATCTCTGTATCTTGTTCAGTTTCTGTCGATTCTATAACTGTTTCCTCTACTTCTTCTTCATCTTCAACAACTTCTATAATTTCAGGAGCTGCTGGTGGTGGAGGTGGTGGAGGTGGTGGGGTTTGTATTTGTTCTGTAATTGGAATTTCTTCGTCAAGCTCATCATCTAGATTTAACATATCCTGAGCTATATCTGACCTTTCATACGACTTATAATTGATAGCCATATATGAAAACCCTAACATTAGCAGTAAACCTACTGCAAAGTATAGTGAACTGTTACGTCCTACATCTGATTTTGGATTCTTCTTGTGTTCCATGATACATATGAATTATAATCTTGCTAAAATAACTAATAAATTGTCAATTAAACAAGCTATGATTTTATTTTAACTTTAGATTTAGTTAATTTAATTGCTATGAACGTTCCAAATACAACCCCAAGACAGTTTGCTATTAAATCGTATGTGTCATAGGTCCGCATCGGATTCAATCTATGCTGAATTACCTCAATAATTATACCATAAATTAAGGTTGAAATAAAAGCTTTTAGTATATAATTTTTTATTTGCCTATACTGTAAGGCTTTTACCCAGACTATAGCTAAAACTAAATATGCTAAGAAATGATAGACTTTATCCTCAAAAGAAAAGCCTACCGTTGGTAGTTTTTTAATATTGATTAGACTTGCAATTGTAAGTGCAACAGTATATCCTATTGCAATGGCAAGTATGTGATTTTTACGCACCTATATGGGCTTTGTAATCGTCTGCAGATAATAATCCTTCTAGTTCTGACTCATCAGAGAACTTCAACTTAATCATCCAACCATCTCCATAAGGATCAGAATTTACTTTTTCCGGTTCATCTTCTAAAGCTTCATTAAACTCTATGATCTCACCTGATAATGGTAAAAATAAGTCAGAGACCGTTTTTACAGCTTCAACTGTTCCAAATACTTCTTCGATATCTAATGTTTCGTCTACAGTCTCTACTTCTACATATACAATATCTCCTAATTCGCTTTGAGCAAAGTCAGTGATTCCTACAGTAGCTACATCTCCTTCAATCTTAACCCACTCATGATCTTTAGTGTATTTTAATTCTGATGGTATATTCATTGTTTTTTAGGATAAAAAATTAAAGTAACAAATGTAATTTTTTAATTCTTTGGATTCAAGATTAATTACCAAAATTATAGCGTAGTGTTATTCCTGATCGTATCGCAGTTTGCGGGAATGAAGTAGATATAGCATAATCTGAAAATGTGTAATCAAAATAGAATATTCCGGTCAGGTTTTTACTGAATGCATAATCTGCATTAAACTTAATACCCCATATGGTTTGTCCTGCGGTTACCTGATTGTTTTCTAAATCTAAATATCTGATAATCGTTTTGTTGTCTCTAACAGAGATATCTGCGCGCATGTTGAGATCACTTTTAATAACTTGCTTCGCTCCTGCCAATTGCGATCTTATTCTTAGGTCTTTGATTCTGTATCCTAATCCTAAAATATACTCTTGCCCTTGAATTTCTGTGAGAAGGTTATTATCGAAGCTTAATGACAATAATCTATCTCTCTTAATCTCAGCCAGAACTTTCACTGAATTTTTCATTTCAAAATCTAATCGAATAAGCGGACTAAACTGCTCTTCTAGGTTTATGTTACTGTAGAGTGTTTGATTTTTAATATTCCCTGATTGATTTAGGGCACTTGGTAATTGCTGACTGTAATCTTCTCCTGGTCTTAGATCAGCTGAGTCAAAATCTAAATTAGATCTAAACTGATTTATCGTATACGTGGATCTGTAACCATGTTGTATAGAGAAGCGTCTGAAGTTCTTTCTAAACCATGGAATTTTCATTAGTCCCGTATATTTCAATGTCCAGTTTGGTATTGGGAAATCTCTAAATGCTCTTAGACTTATTTTATCTGGATTAGTTCCTTTATATGCTGATAAAAATGCCGGTAAGAGTACGCGTTGACTGTTTTTACCAAATCCTAACGGGAAGCCTTCTGCATCAACAGCAAAATTGGTTGTACCGTAATAATCTGTAGCCAATCTGTTTGCCACCTTTAGTCGGTTGGCTCTAAAATCATCAAAAGCTGCTGATTGGTTTTCATCACTCTTACTAAATGCTGTTCCTATAATTGCTGTAGAAATAGAGAAGTCTCCAAACGTATTTCTTATCAAAGAGTTATAGGTATCACTCAATCCATCCAAATTTGTATCCTCAGCTGTAAAGCTCTCATTTAAGCTCTCTCCAAAGGTTCTACTACCAATTAAATCGATTTTAAGATCACGTATTGGTTCTAAATTTGCCGAATAGTCTAGAACTTGTCTTGTAACTTCTGTATACTGTTGGTTAAACTCTGGGTAAATGGTTAACCAGCCATTACGTGCAACTTCATCTCTAATATCTCGTTGTGAACCGAAAGTATATCCAAAAGTTGGTTTAAAGGTTCCTATAAAACCTGGTGTTCTGAGATAACCAGGCAAGAAGGTTCCATTGTTCTCTTGATAATTAATTTGCACACGCTTCACCATAGTAATAAGGTCTATGAATGTATTAGCAACTTTCTTTCCTGCACTCGTTTTGTTTTGTTGCTGTTGCGGTGCACTTGGTGTTGCGGTTCTCTGTGTGGCTACACGGCGGCCTCTGGCTCTTGGTTTTGTTATCCCTAATGTTCTGTATAGGGTTTCCATATTCAAGGTAGTATTCAGCGTGTGGGTATTAGAATTTTGAATGGTATGTCCTAAATTGAATGTCCCAATATCAGTCACAAAGTTCTCATTAAGGTCTGAGCCTTTTTGCCATTGGAAACTTCCGGTGTATGCATAATTGGCTCTTAAGAAACTTAATACAGGAATCTTATACAGCGGCAATTCATAATTGACCTGAAGCTGTTGGTTTTGAATATTCGGATCACCAAAATCAAAGAATCCATCCCATACATCTAACGTTGGATCTTGTCTTCCGTTAATATTATCGTCAATAAAGTAATTTCTAACAATGTTACTATTAGATGCGGTGAAGTTCACACTTAATGCGTCTGTAAGGTTGTAATTGATGGCGTATTGGAAATCAAAAATATAATTTCGTCTAAACAGTTCTTCAATAGCAATATTGTCCCCTCCAAGTTCAACCTCTCTAAACTTTTGCCTACTAAACTGCCTTATGATATCGGAGTTGAACGATATATTACTTGGCAATAGGTTGAGATTAAAATCTTTCAATATCTTCCAATACTTTCCTTTAAACAGGGAATCATTTTTCTTAAAAGGCTCTATACGCTTTGGCTCAAAGCTAAAGTTATAATTTACCCCCGCTCTTACATTTTCATCTAATGAACTTTCGATTTCAAAATCTCTATGCTCAACTTTGTTATGGGAGTAGTTTAATGTGAAATTCTCAATATCAAAGAAATCAGCTTTGGCTTCATCTGATCGCTGTTTTCTTACTCCGATAAAATTGATACTCTTTCGCTTGGTATAATTTTCATTAACCTTCAGAATGGAGTCCCTATTAGTAGTATTGTCTAATTGAGTATCTAGCTCTATATCACGATAAAATTCATCAAATTGTGGTGTTATAATCTCTTCACTCTGACCATAATTAAATGGTATCTGAACACCCCATTTCTTAGGTAACAATTGTCCTAAGTTAACATTAGTAACAACATCGTATTGTTTAACGTCTTCTCTGCTTCTTTCATTAGGGGTTTGTTCTAATGTACCAAACCCAATGGTGCTGCGTCTACCTGTAGCACTCACATTGGCAAAGTCAGCTAAGTTTGTATCCATACTCATAATAGCTGCCCAACCTCCTTCATTCTCTAGTTCAGACATTCTAAGCTCGTTAAACCATACTTCTCCACAAGAATTAAGTCCGGTAGATCCTGAGTTCTTAAGCCCAACCATTAACACACGAATATCCCCAAAGTTTGGATTACCCTTAATTGCCACACGTTGTTGTCCAATCGTGTAAGGTGAAAATTCAGGAACCGGGATATCTACTAATTGTCCATCTACAACATCATAGAATGTAGGGTCATCATTAGATAATGTCTGATCAAAAATTCCTTTAGACTTAATTTGTTGTAGGACTTCTAATGGTAAATTTATCTCATTTTCACTCGGCCATATACGTCGCTCAGGTGGTAAGTTTGGATCTACAAGTTCTGTAGGTAATAATGGTATTTCTATCTGATAAAAGTTCTGAGTAAAGTCATTACCCATTCTTATGAACGCTACCAATTCACCTTCCTGTAATGTTTCGTTTTCTTGAGCTTCAGCATGCAAGAACATTCTTAAATTCTTATACTGACGCATATCAACATTAATATTTTTAAACACTCCTCTTGAATCTGTCGGTTCTAATTCACACGCCTTGAGTACAAGAGATTGTTCATTTTGTCTTATAATGTTGTTGTTATTGTTAAGCTGTTCTCGTTGTACCCCAGGTGGTATCACATAATCCCCATCATTTTCCTGAATGCCAATAATTCCAACAGAGAATTCAGCATTAGCACTATTATTGGTATTATCATTATCGAGATCTAAAGTGTAACGTCTCCAATCGCTTCTTACTAAATCTAGAGTAGCAAATCTCAAGACCGTATTTTCTGTGAACTCAGTTAAGAACATTCTTATAAAACGTACCGATCTAATGTCCGAAATACCTCCTACAGCTCTAGTTTCTTCAGAAATAGGAAGTCTAAACTGATACCAGGTTACATCTCTTGTATCCCCATTTGGAAGGGTAACAGATCTGGTTTTAATATCATTAATTTGAGGGTTATTAATATTTAAGGTAGCTGGTGTTATGTCTACTTCATATTCAAAATAACTATCAATAGTATTCATTGTGTTATCTCTATTGATATCTTCTACATCGGGCTGAGTAGTGGACCCTCTGTTGGTATCAGAGAATGTATCCGGTGTATTTCCTTCTAATCCGTTATATTGTCTGTAGCGTTCAAAAATATTTCCTGTTGTATTCAAGAAATAGGTATAATTATCTCTAGCAGGGTCTTCTCCAAAGTTGTTAGCACCAAATATCTGTGTTAACATATCTG
Source organism: Winogradskyella sp. (assembly GCA_965230605.1). Lineage (GTDB taxonomy): Bacteria > Bacteroidota > Bacteroidia > Flavobacteriales > Flavobacteriaceae > CBDDLD01. The sequence goes on from CBDDLD010000004.1 coordinate 2,905,074, forward strand.
CTTCTTCTGCATCATCATACCCATCATAACCTACATCTTGATTTGTTCGCTCTTGACCTGTGGTTGCAAAGGTGTAGATTAATGATTGATTTTGAGGAACCACATATGGTGTTTGGTTGGTAACATTTTGTAAGAATCCGATATCTCCATCTTCAGGGAGACCGTTTTCAAACTGTTTTTTACCATCCTTTAAAATGTCTTCAGAAATATTTCCAAGATCTATTGTTAATTTTCCTCCCGGATTAGCTGGGTTATCTAAAAATGGATCTTGAACCCAGAATTCAATAAACTCAACATTTGCTTGTTCAAAATCTGTAGATGTGATCTGCCTTGTGATCCCTGCCCAACTATTGTTTGGATTTAATACATCAGTCGTTGCAGCTGGATCAAAGTTGTATGGCCCTCTCTCATTTGGATAATAGGATAAATCTAATGTGTTAATTACTGAGGTCTGTCCTTGTGCAATATCTACCTGAGGGAAAATCTCTTCAATAAATACACGTCTGGAATATAGGTTAGATACATCATCGTCTGTAATACCACTTGGCCTTTGACTACTATAAAATATTGGATCAATAGTATACCAGTTCAGAAATGCACGCCCGTATCCATTTTCTATGCCATTAGCATTAGTCCCTGTAATATTTGCGGGTAGTACTTCAGGCCTACTTGACAAAAACCACGACAATGGAGATAGTAAATCTATAGCCCCTTGTGTACCTTCAAAGTCATCTATATAGGCTGTGGCTTCACCATTGAAATCTGTTCCTTTTGGTGCTCCCGGTGCCAGATACGCAAATTCTCCCCTTACTGATAAATTTGAAGGAACATCGGTGTCTATATTTGGAAGTTTATTTACTAGTCGTGTTAAGAAAGGAACTTCGGTAGAATAATTTCCATTGAACCCGAATATGGTATTATTGATCGGTTCTGAATTAAAATTAGCCTTTTGAGTTATAGGTCGCTCATTTAGATTAAGTAATGTAGCTCCTAATTGGAAGTTTTCATTGAATTGATGCTGTACGTTAATCCCTGTAAATCGTCTGGTTTGTTGTCCGAAAACGGCATTGTTTTCTACAGATACATTAATTGGTGTATTTGATGCCTTTAATGCTTCATCTAAAATTTGAACACGACCTAATTGATAGTTTACCGTATAATCGATTCCTTCAACCAGTACTCTTCCTCCTGCAGTAACTCTAACTGAACCTCTTGGTACATTAAATGCTCCAATTGGGATCCCATCACCGCCACTTCCTTTAAAACGTCCTTTGATCTGGAATTTATTTTTCTCAGCCTCATCTAAAGCCTGAGTTTTTGTTGATTTATAAAGTAAATCATAAACATACTTTTCCTGATTCTCATTAGTAAAGATGTCTTGCTCGTAATCAAAATCATTGTTATTTGGGTTCCCATCATCATCTAAAACATCGAATAGGTAACGCCCAAAAGGTTCGACTTTGGTAAACACAATTTTTCCATTCTGAGTAATAACCGTAATACCGGGGACAAAATCAAAAAAACCATCTCCATTAATCTGGGGGTCATTATTGAAATTCAATCGATCCACATGGAACAGACGAATCAGTGGTGTTTCATTAATCTCCGTATCATCTGAAGCATCATTGGCTGTGTTATTATCAAAAGGAGGGAAGGTGGTTCCTTCAACTGGCCTTATATAATTTACAGGCGATGCTTCGGTATAAAATATGTTTAATCTGAAGTCTTCTCTACTCAATTGAAATGCTCCGGTATCGTAGATATTCTTCATCATTAAATCCCAAATCGGTTGTTCAACAGCCGTTATGGCACTCTTAAGCATCTTTAATACAAGACTATTATTACTTACAATTTGATTTCCATTATTTCCATTTTCAACACCTGTAGCATCCACTCCATCATTAGCAAATTCACCAACCTGAAATACTTCTCCTCCAACAGTGTATTGGAAAGCCACGGCTAAGACTTCATCATTAAGTAGTCTTTGGTTTAATGAGATATACCCTAACTGTGTGTTTAAGACGAAATCTACACCTTCTTGAAGCTTGCGAGCACTTTCCAATTTTCCATAATCAAAACCTTCATTTACTGGGACTAAAATTCCCGATTCAACATTGGTAATATCTCTTACCTGATCTGTAAGTAAAGATCCTGCTCCCCCAATATTCGTTGGGTCAAAATCATTATTGCCATTATCCGGGAAGCTTCCATTAGGTACATTGACAAAGTTAGGTGGCGGTGAAGGCAACCCAATAACATCTGACTCTCCTAAGTCTTGGAATGCAACAATGTTTCTAACGTTATCTGTTTGGTTATTTCTATTAGTCACCCATACCTCTATACGTGTAATTTGCAATCCTCTATTTTGAATGTACGGATATTGTAATAAGGCTTCATCATATGTTTCTCTAAAGTACTGTGATAAGAAGAAGTGTCGGTTCTCATCATAATCTCTGGCAAAAAACTCGAATTCTTCTAAGGTTCCACCTCCCTGAGCAACTACAGATCTGGTCTGCGATTGTTGTTCTGAAAATACCGCAGTAACCGTTGTTTTACCAAATTGTAATTCTGTCTTAACTCCAAACAAACTTTGCGCACCAGTAATAAGAGAACTATTCAATGGCATGTTGACATTACCAACCTCTATCTTTCTGATAATATCATCTTCCGTTGGTGTGTATTCTAACTTTACTAAGTTTTGAAAATCGAAGGTAGACTCAGTATCGTAATTGGCTGTAACTTGTAATCTTGTTCCCACCTTACCTAATAAACTCAGACTTATACGCTGATCAAAATCAAAAGAAAAATTCCTTCTATTTCTTGGTGAAAATGCCGGATTATCTTGCTTAGAAAATAGAATTCCTAAATCTACTTCTACAGAACCCTGAGGAATAACTTCAATGGTATTCCCTCCAAAAATGGTTTCAAATAACCCTGAGTTTACATAAAATTCAGGCAATAGATTTTTTCGTTCTTCTTCGGTTCCTTCTTTCTGACCAGCAACAGCATCTATCTTTTGTTTGTAATATGCTTTTAAGCTTTCTTGTAAAACTAATTTTTGATACTCTGCAGGAGTAAGTATCAGAGGATACTTTATATTAAAGCTGCCAATCTTTTCCGTGTAGATATACCGATCTAAAATTGGATCATAGGTATACTTAGAAACTATACTATTTGGATTGGGTATTTTAATCTCCCCAATGGATGTTTTTGTTGTATCTTGAGGTGTAGTTGTCTGCTGAGAATAACCAAAAGTGCTTAACAATAGACTAACTATCATTAGGCATACTATTTTTGTATATGTAGAATTACAATTGTTGGTTGTGTTCAATGCTTTTATAAATTTTTCAGAGCTTCTTTTATTATATTTTCAACCGGGGCATTAGGCTCTTTTGCTAATATCCTATCTACAACTTTCTCAGATTGTTTTTTATTAAATCCGAGAACCTCTAAAGCAGATAACGCTTCATCTTTATTCGTATTGCTTTGTGATACCGAAAGTTCATCAATTCCATAAACTTTCAATACTTTGTCTTTTAGGTCTAAAATGACACGTTGAGCAGTTTTTGCTCCTATTCCTTTGATAGACTGGATTAAAGTCACATCTCCAGAAGCAATTCCCTCCTTTACTTGCTGCGGTGTAAGCGACGAAAGCATTGTACGTGCAGTGCTAGCTCCTACGCCACTAACTGAGATCAGTAATTTAAATATTTCTCGCTCTCCTTTTGACGAGAAACCGTAAAGTGTATGCGAGTCTTCTCTTACTTGAAGATATGTATACAATCTTAATTTTTCGCCTTCAGGAATTTGAGAATAGGTATGCAAAGAAATATGTAGCAGATAGCCAATGCCATTACAGTCAATAACCACATCTGTCAGGTTCTTTTCAACAAGTTTTCCCTCTATGTGTGTAATCATTTAATTACCTAGGTTAAAAACCCAAATGTAATAAAATTATTTGCATTTCAAAGGTGATAAAGTATCAAAGAATCAGCTATTTTACTGAGGCTTCTTTTCCTTTTGCTGTGCATCAATTACTGCAATTGCTGTCATATTCACAATTTCATCTACACTAGCATCCAATTGTAATATATGAACTGGCTTACGCATACCCATCATTATTGGCCCTATAGATTCTGATTTATTAAGTTCTTTTAATAGCTTGTATGTGATATTTGCAGAGTCTAAATTAGGGAATATGAGGGCATTAACTTTCTTACCAGCAAGCTTAGAAAATGGGAATATTTCTTGAAGCATCTCACTATTCAGTGCAAAATCGGTCTGTAGCTCCCCATCAATAATCATATCTGGATAATTTCGATGTAAATAAGAAACCGCTTCTCTCACTTTAGATGACCTTTCATGCCTAGAGGATCCAAAATTAGCATAAGATATCATGGCCATCACAGGTTCCATTCCAAACATCTTTATGATACTGGATGTCATTTGGGCAATCTTAGTAAGGTCTTTTGATGATGGGTCTATATTTATTGATGTATCACTTAAAAACATTGGGCCCCTTTGTGTCATCATTACATTGGTAGTAGCAATTTTTGTAGCACCTTTTGCCATTCCGATAAGTTCTAACATTGGTTTTACTACAGAAGGGTAACTGCGTGAGTATCCCGATATTAAAGCATCTGCATCACCTTCACTTACCATCATTGCTGCAAAGTAATTACGCTCTCGCATGACTTTACGAGCAGAATATTGTGTTTCACCTCTTCGCTGTCGCTGTTTCCAATACACATCGGCATAAGCGTTTTTCCTTTCTGTCTCTTCATCAGATTTAGGATCTATGATAGGGACATCGGCATCAAACTCTATCTCTTCCATTAAAGATGTAATGGTATCTTTTCTACCTAATAATATGGGATGTGCTATGCCTTCATCATGCACTATTTGAGCAGCCTTTAATACATCTAACTGATCTGCTTCAGCAAACACAACACGTTTAGGGTCTGTTTTGGCTCTGTTGAGTATTAAACGTACAAGCTTATTATCCGATCCTAAGCGTTCTAATAAACCATCTTTATATTTTTCCCAATTCTTTATTGGTTCTTTTGCAATTCCACTTTCCATAGCTGCTTTGGCAACGGCTGGAGGAACCTCAGCAATTAAACGCGGATCAAAAGGCTTAGGAATGATATAGTCTTTCCCAAAAGTTAGTTTGGTTTCTCCATACGCTATATTTACTTGTTCTGGCACCGGTTCTTTGGCTAAACGTGCCAAAGCTTTTACAGCTGCCATTTTCATAGCTTCATTAATCTTAGTAGCTCTAACATCTAAAGCACCTCTAAAAATAAATGGAAACCCTAAAACATTATTAACCTGATTAGGATGGTCGCTTCGTCCAGTGGCCATGATGATATCTTCTCTGGCATCTACTGCTAATTTGTATGCAATTTCGGGATCCGGATTGGCCATTGCAAAGACAATAGGGTCTTTAGCCATAGATTTTAGCATTTCAGGAGAAACGATATTGGCTTTAGAAAGACCAATAAACACATCTGCATTTACCATAGCTTCATCTAAAGTATCTATGGCTCTGTCTGTGGCAAACTCTAGTTTTTGTTCAGTAAGGCCGTCTCTGTTTTTTCTGATTACCCCCTTACTATCGAGCATTACAATATTTTCGGCTTTAGCCCCAAAAGCTTTATATAATCGTGTACAAGATACCGCAGCGGCTCCAGCACCACTAACAACGATCTTAACATCACCTATTTGTTTTCCTGAAATCTCTAAAGCATTTAACAAGGCTGCAGCTGATATTATTGCTGTTCCATGCTGATCGTCATGCATCACAGGAATGTCTAGTTCTTCTTTTAGGCGTCTTTCAATTTCAAATGCTTCAGGCGCTTTAATATCTTCTAAATTAATCCCTCCAAATGTTGGTGCTATATTTTTTACTGTGGCAATAAATTCATCTACGTCCTCAGTGTCTACTTCAATATCAAACACATCTATATCAGCAAATATTTTGAATAGGAGGCCTTTACCTTCCATGACAGGTTTAGAAGCTTCAGGGCCAATATTTCCCAAACCAAGAACAGCGGTTCCATTAGATATAACTGCAACCAGATTTCCTTTAGTTGTATATTTATAGGCATTGTTCTTATCTTTTTCTATCTCCAAACATGGCTCAGCTACACCTGGTGAGTAAGCTAATGAAAGGTCTCTTTGCGTTGCATATTTTTTGGTTGGAACTACTTTTATCTTTCCCGGAGTGGGCTTGGCATGGTATACTAATGCTTCTCTTTTCTTACTGACCTTGCTCATATATAGTGAATAAATTAAGATGCAAAGGTAAGCATTGCATATGTTAAATACCTAATCCTTTAAGTATTGAATATTTCTGATAAGCCCTGAATATTTTGTTCGCTTTACCGCTGATTTTTTAAATACTTTTCTAAAAGTGTCTTCTGTTATGTCTTCCCAATCTTTTCTATTCATACTGAGCAATTCAGGATGTGGATCGAATAGAGGTTCGCTGTGTGATTTTGAAAAACGATTCCACGGGCATACATCCTGGCACACATCACATCCGAACATCCAATCATCAAACATTCCTTTGAAGTCTGACGGGATATTGTCTTTAAGTTCAATAGTGAAGTACGAAATACATTTGCTTCCATCTACAACATAAGGCTCTACTATAGCCTCTGTAGGACAAGCATCAATACAAGCTGTACATGTGCCACAATGATCTGTAGTTGGTGTATCATACTCCAAGTCTAAATCGACGATCAACTCAGCAATAAAATAGAACGATCCCACTTGTTGTGATAGTAGATTACTATGCTTTCCTATCCAGCCTAAGCCCGATCTTGCTGCCCATGCTTTATCTAACACCGGAGCAGAATCTACAAACGCTCTACCATTAACTTCTCCTATTTCCTCATTAATATAATGTAGGAGAGCCTTGAGTTTATCTTTAATCACATAATGATAATCGGTACCATAAGCATACTTAGAAATTTTATAGGCCTCCTCATTTTGAAGTTGGGATGGGAAATAATTAAGTAATAATGAAATAACACTCTTAGAGCCTTCAACCAGTTTAGTCGGGTCTAAACGTTTATCAAAATGGTTTTCCATGTAGCGCATTTCACCGTGCATATTCTGTTTTAACCATTCCTCTAAACGAGGAGCTTCGTCTTCTAGAAATTCTGCCTTGCTAATACCGCAAGACAAAAAACCGAGGCGTTTGGCTTCGGTTTTGATTAGTTCTGAATATTTAGATACTTTAGAAATCAAAATAACCCACCTTGGATAGACCCTTTAATTTTTCCCAGATGTTTATATGCCAGCTCTGTGACTTCTCTTCCTCTTGGTGTTCTCATAATGAAGCCTTGTTGAATTAAAAAGGGTTCATATACTTCTTCTATAGTTTCAGCACTTTCACTCACCGCTGTAGCCAGTGTGGTAATCCCTACCGGGCCTCCTTTAAACTTATCTATGATTGTAGACAGAATCTTGTTATCCATTTCATCTAAGCCATGAGCATCTACATTTAGAGCTTCTAAGGCATACTTAGAAATCTTTATGTCTATAGAGCCATTGCCTTTTATTTGGGCAAAGTCTCTAACACGTCTTAATAAGGCATTAGCAATTCTTGGAGTGCCTCGACTACGCCCTGCAATTTCAATGGCCGCTTCCATAGAAATGGGGACATTAAGAATAGAAGCACTACGTTGGACAATAGTGGTTAAAAGTTCTGTATTATAATATTGTAATCTGCTACTAATTCCAAACCTAGCTCGCATTGGAGAGGTAAGGAGTCCAGACCGTGTTGTTGCGCCTACTAAGGTAAAAGGGTTAAGATTGATCTGAACTGTTCTGGCATTAGGTCCGGTTTCGATCATAATATCTATCTTATAATCTTCCATCGCAGAATAGAGGTATTCTTCAACAATTGGACTTAATCTGTGAATTTCATCAATGAATAGCACATCACGCTCATCAAGGTTTGTTAAAAGTCCGGCCAAATCCCCTGGTTTATCTAATACCGGGCCTGAGGTTACTTTGATATTCACATCAAGTTCGTTTGCCAAAATGTGTGCTAATGTTGTTTTACCTAAGCCAGGAGGACCATGAAATAATGTATGGTCTAAGGCTTCATCCCTACCATTTGCAGCTTGTACAAAAACTTTAAGGTTTTCTAACACTTGATCTTGTCCCGTGAAGTCATCAAAAGATAATGGACGTAACTTTCTCTCCAAGTCTAACTCTTCAGACGAGTAATTTTCATTGGTAGGATTTAAATTCTCATTCATACGTAAACAAATATAAAGAAAAAGCCTTTCTAAATTTAGAAAGGCTTTTTCTTTATATTGAATCTATAAGCTTTGACGCTAATGATGTAATTCTTCTTCACCATCCTTAAGCGGGATGTTTTGCGGCACAAAATCTTCATCATGACCAGGTTTACTGTAATCATATGGCCAACGGTATACGTGCGGAATCTCTCCTGGCCAGTTTCCGTGCATGTGTTTCATAGGTGCTGTCCATTCTAATGTATTTGATCTCCATGGGTTTTGTGGTGCTTTCTTACCATAGAAAATACTATGGATAAAGTTGTATATAAATACTAACTGAAATATACCTCCTACAAGAGCAAATATTGTGATTACTGCCTGTGCATTTGTGGTGTCATCAAACAATGGGAAGTTTGAGTTTGTGTAATAACGTCTTGGTAATCCTGCCATTCCAATGAAGTGCATTGGGAAGAATACACCATATGCGCATATTGCCGTTACCCAGAAGTGCAGGTATCCTAAATTCTTATTCAGCATACGACCAAACATTTTTGGGAACCAGTGGTAAATCCCAGCAAACATTCCATATAATGCTGAGATACCCATTACTAAGTGGAAGTGAGCCACTACGAAGTATGTATCGTGAACGTTAATATCTAATGCACTGTCACCTAAAATAATTCCTGTTAAACCTCCAGTGATAAAGGTCGATACTAATCCAATAGAGAATAGCATCGCGGGGTTCATCTGTAGGTTACCCTTCCAGAGTGTGGTGATATAGTTAAATGCTTTTACTGCTGAAGGTATTGCAATTAATAATGTTGTAAATGTAAATACCGAACCTAGGAATGGATTCATCCCTGAGATAAACATGTGGTGTCCCCATACAATTGTTGAAAGGAATGCAATTGCTAATATCGAAGCCACCATGGCACGATAACCAAATATAGGTTTACGCGAGTTAGTCGCAATAATTTCTGAGGTAATTCCTAATGCTGGTAATAATACGATATATACTTCAGGGTGTCCTAAGAACCAGAATAAGTGCTCGAACAGTACTGGTGATCCACCTTGATAGTGTAGTACTTCACCTTGAATAAATATATCAGATAAGAAGAAGGATGTTCCAAAACTTCTATCCATGATTAATAATAACGCCGCAGATAATAATACCGGGAATGAAATCACACCAATAACTGCAGTTACAAAGAATGCCCAGATTGTCAATGGTAATCTTGTCATTGACATCCCTTTAGTTCTTAGGTTTAATACAGTTACAATATAATTAAGTGATCCTAGTAATGATGATGCAATAAATATAGCCATGGAGACTAGCCAAAGCGTCATCCCTGCTCCAGAACCTCCTTGCGCCATAGGCAGTGCAGATAGAGGTGGATAGATTGTCCATCCGGCAGCTGCCGGACCTGCTTCTACAAATAGTGAAATTACCATAACTACACTAGACACGAAGAATAGCCAGTAAGAAATCATGTTAAGGAATCCTGACGCCATATCGCGTGCACCAATCTGTAACGGGATTAAGAGGTTACTAAACGTACCACTAAGACCTGCGGTTAATACAAAGAATACCATGATGGTACCATGTATTGTTACTAAGGCTAGATAAATATCTGCATCCATAACACCGTCTGGTGCCCATTTTCCTAATAGAGCTTCAAAAAGCACATTAGGCTTTTCTGGCCATGCAATTTGCATACGGAACATTAATGACATAAGCACTCCTATAATACCCATTATAGTACCTGTGATAAGGTATTGCTTAGCAATCATTTTATGATCCTGACTAAAGATGTATTTGGTCACAAAGGTTTCTTTGTGGTGGTGATGTTCGTCGTGAGCGTGTGTTTCTGCTGTTGCTGACATAATATCTCTTTATCTTTTTCTTTAATACAATTTGCTTAGTTTAATGATTTTGCAAACACTGTTTGCTCTTTCATCCAAGCGTCAAATTCTTCTTGAGTTTCTACAATAATTTTCATTTGCATGTTGTAGTGCGACTTTCCACAAATCTTGTTACATAGCAATAAATAATCAAACTCATATACTAAGTCTTGTCCAGCTTCTTCAATTTCTTGACGTCTTTCACGTCTAAGTTCGTTGATGTTCTGAACTTTTTCAATAATATCCGGATTCTCACGCATATCAGCCGTTGTAACTGTAGGCGTAAATGCAAATTGTGTTACCATCCCTGGCACACAGTTCATTTGTGCTCTAAAGTGTGGCATGTAAGCCGAGTGTAATACGTCTTGAGAACGCATCTTGAATAGTACAGGGCGACCTACAGGTAAATGTAATTCTGTTACAATAACATCGTCTTGAGCATTAGGATCTGCCTCGTCTAAACCTAAGATATTAGCTCTGTCTAAGTCTATTAATCTTACATTGGCTTTTCCTAATGTATTATCATCGCCCCCATATCGTGCTTTCCAGTTGAATTGTTGTGCATAAAGCTCTATAACTAAAGGATCATCTTCAGTATCTATGCTCATGATATTATTCCATGTAAATAATCCATAGATAATAAGTCCGGCTAAAACAATAACAGGAATGATAGTCCATACAGCTTCTAATAAATTATTGTCTGCATAGAATAAGGCTTTACGCCCTTTTTCTCCTCTATACTTATAAGCAAAATAGTGTAATAAAAATTGAGTTACGGTTTGTACTATGAAAATGATAACCATTGATATAATCATCAGGTTATCTAATTCTGGACCGTGAGCGGAGGCTGAATTGGAAACTAGTGGTTGGTCTCCCCAATAAACAAAGCTTATGATGGTGATAGCATAAATAAAGATCAGGAATCCGATCATTAAATACCCATTAATTCTGTTATCCTTATCGTCTGCAACTTGCGTATTAGACGCACCAACCTGAGCCAAATCGAAGATCTTAACCATCTGCCAAATCGCTACGGCTACAAAGACTACTATTAATATTGTTAACAAAGTTGTCATTATCGTTTCTATTCTATTTTAATTAATAATGGAATTGTTCACTCTCTTTAACAAACGGATTACCTTTTGCTAATAACGGATGTTTACTTAAAGCTGTAAAGACAATAAATAAGAACAATCCAGCAAATAAACATATAGCACCTATCTCAGGAACTCCTATATACCATCTGTCTACTACTGTTGCAGGCATAATCATGTTGAATACATCTAGATAATGTCCACAAAGTATCACGATTCCTGTCATCGTAACAAACCATGGTATACGCTTATAATCACTATTCATTAGTAATAATAATGGGAATATAAAGTTCATGGCCACCATGCCAAAGAATGGTAATTTGTATTCTTGAATCCTTGTGATGAAGTAAGTTACCTCTTCTGGAATATTAGCATACCATATTAACATGAATTGTGAGAACCATAAATAGGTCCAGAAAATGCTAATCGCAAACATAAATTTAGCAAGGTCATGAATGTGACTATCATTAACAAATTCTAAAAGACCTTTAGATTTAAGGTGCATCGTAATCATTGCTATAACTGTGATACCACTTACAAACATACTGGCAAATACATACCAACCAAATAATGTAGAGAACCAGTGAGGATCTACACTCATAATCCAATCCCAAGACATCATAGATTCTGTATAAATATAGAATACTAAGAATGCTGCAGAAATTCTAAAATTCTTCTTGAAGTTTCTATTGTCGTTAGCACTGTCCTGTGCGATAGAGAATTTTCTAGAAAAGTATCTGTATAGAGACCACCCACCTAAGAAGATTATACCTCTAATAAGGAAACCTGTTTTGTTTAGCCATCCTGATTTCCCAGCAACAAGTTTATCGAAATGATCACTGTTTGGATCTACCATATCCGGATTCATCCATACGAAAATATGATCTCCAGAAAAATATGCTATAAGTAATACCAGAATTCCACCAGGTAATACATAAGCAGTAATCCCTTCCATCACTCTAAATAATACCGGTGACCATCCTGCTTGTGAGGCATACTGCACCGCATAAAATGCTAAGGCTCCTAAAGCAATCATAAAGAAAAAGAATGCCGCCACATATAATGCCGCATAAGGTCTGTTATGAATTTGATGTAATACATGCTCAGCATGATCAGCACCATGATGCGCATCATCACCTCCGTGAGATGCTTGAGCGTGGTCATCAGAATGTTCTTCAGTTTTATCATGCGAATCATCGGCATGTTCTTCACCGTGATGAGCATCCTCATTCCCATGAGATGCCTCTTCTGAATGGGCATCACCGTGACCCCCATGATGTGCTGCTGCTTCTTTAGCAAGAAGTGCTTCTACATCCTCAACAGTCTCATATTTATGAGAGTCCATGAATCCGTAAGCTACACCCAAGATTCCTATGACCACTAAGATGATCGAAAATATTTTTAATCTGTTTGAAACGGTATACATATCTCTATATAATCTTTATCTATCTTATTTTTCTAAATCGGCTTTTAGTTTTTCTACATAAGCCACAACTTGCCAACGTTCTTCGTCATTAAGCTGGTTAGCGTAAGAACCCATTGTGTTCCTACCGTAAAAAATGACATGGTAGATGCTTCCTGTTGTTATCGCTCTTCCTGCATCTGCATAACTAGGCACTCCTAATATTTTTTCGCGCTTGGCTAAATTACCTTGCCCATCGCCTTTATTACCATGGCAAATACCACAATAAATGTCATATAATTCTTTTCCTCTTGCCATATCTACTTGTGTAGAGTCTAGAGGGCTTGTTAAAGACGCTTTTGCTGCTTCATAGCCTTCTGTAGTATCTTCAAAATCATACAGAGCATACCCTCTTGGGATGGTTCCTTCAACAGGTAATTGTGCTTCAACACCTCCGTGAAAAGCATCAGATTCTTGATACGCCTCATAACCTACAGGCTCATACATGTTGGGCATGTATTGGTAGTTTGGTCTAGAGTCTTTTTTACAAGACACTATGCTAACTAACATCACAAGAGCTAAAGTATATTTTAATGTAGTCTTCATATTAATGTGCATCTTCGTCTTTATCAATTATATTAATTTCTACAGCACCAGTTTCTTTTAATAAATTGGTTAAGGCTTGTTCATTATCATGAATTGCTATTTCCATTAAGAAATGGTCATCCGTAGTTCTTGGATCTGGGTTTTCAGCTTTTTTAAATGGCCACATTCTACTTCTTAAATAGAATGTAATTACCATAAGGTGGGCTGCGAAAAATACAGTAAGCTCAAACATAATTGGTACAAAAGCCGGCATATTTTCTAGGTAGCTGAAACTTGGCTTACCTCCAATATCTTGTGGCCAATCTTTGATCATAATGTAGTTCATCATTACGATTGCTACTGTTAACCCAACACAACCATACATAAATGATGTTATGGCAATTCGTGTAGGTGCTAATCCCATAGCCTTGTCTAGCCCATGAACAGGGAAAGGCGTATATATTTCTTCTATGTGATGTTTCTCTGCCTTAACTTTCTTAACCGCAGACATTAATACATCATCATCTGTGTATATAGCATGTATTACTTTAGAAGCTGCTTCCATAGACTATATTAGTTTAATAAGTTTTTTGCTTGACCTGACCAATCATCACGCTCCGCTCTTCCTGGGAACGACCCTGTAATTGAATCTAGCAAATCATATTCTTTTTTAGTCATCTTACTTACTTGTAAGAATGAATAGATTCCTATACTGTTAAGTACTTCTTCCATTTTAGGACCTATTCCGTTTATTCTCTTAAGGTCATCTGGTGTTTGAGTTTCCGAATCAAATGTTCCGATGCCTTCAAATAGACTATTTATTTTTTCTGAATTATCAGTATCACCTGAAGAAGTAGTTTCAGGTACAGATGCAGTTACTGTAACTTCACCTGAAGACGTTCTTTCATCAGCTCCGGTTCCTACTAAACTTGCCCCAGATTCTCTTAAACGCTTGTAACGTTCTCCTGAAGATTTTAATATTGTTTTCACCTCTGCTTGTGCAATCACCGGGAATGTTCTAGAGTATAATAGGAATAGTACGAAGAAGAATCCTATGGTACCTATGAATATTCCAATGTCAATAAATGTTGGTGAGAACATGGTCCATGCAGATGGTAAGTAATCTCTGTGTAATGATGTTACAATAATTACAAAACGCTCAAACCACATTCCGATGTTTACTACTATGGATATGAAGAATGAGAACATGATACTTGTTCTTAACTTCTTGAACCACATAAATTGTGGTGAGAATACATTACAACTCATCATTGCCCAATAAGCCCACCAGTAAGGTCCGGTTGCTCTGTTTAAGAATGCATATTGTTCATATTCTACTCCAGAATACCATGCGATGAACAGCTCTGTGATATAAGCCACACCTACGATTGAACCCGTAATCATAATAACGATATTCATAAGTTCAATGTGCTGTACTGTTATGTAGTCTTCAAGATTACATACTTTACGCATAATAATTAATAAGGTATTTACCATGGCAAATCCAGAGAAGATCGCACCAGCAACGAAATAAGGTGGGAAAATCGTAGTATGCCATCCCGGAATTATCGATGTTGCGAAGTCAAAGGATACAATGGTATGTACAGAAAGTACAAGTGGTGTTGCTAAACCGGCAAGTACTAATGATACTTCTTCAAAACGCTGCCAATCTTTAGCTCTTCCAGACCACCCGAAACTCAATAACGAATATATCTTTTTCTGGAAAGGCTTAACAGCTCTATCTCTGATCATTGCGAAATCCGGTAATAAACCTGTCCACCAGAATACTAAGGATACAGACAGATACGTAGAGATCGCAAATACGTCCCATAATAATGGTGAGTTAAAGTTCACCCATAATGACCCAAATTGGTTTGGAATTGGTAATACCCAATATGCTAACCATGGACGACCCATGTGAATGATTGGGAATAACCCGGCTTGAATTACCGAGAAGATCGTCATCGCTTCAGCAGAACGGTTAATTGCCATTCTCCATTTTTGACGGAAGAGTAAAAGTACCGCAGAGATTAGTGTTCCTGCGTGACCAATACCAACCCACCAAACGAAGTTCGTAATATCCCAAGCCCAGTTAACAGTTTTATTAAGACCCCAAGATCCAATACCTGTTGAAATAGTATAAATGATACAACCTATTCCCCAAAGAAAAGCTACTAAAGAGATGCTAAACACAATCCACCATGCTCTGTTGGCCTTACCTTCTACTGGTTTGGCAACATCTACAGTAACATCATGATAGGATTTTTCTCCGGTTACTAAAGGTCTTCTAATAGGTGCTTCGTAATGAGACGCCATAATTATATTATTGATTCTTTAATTAAAATTTATGCTTCTGACGTATTTCTCACTTTTGTTTGATAGAACACGTTTGGTTTTGTGCCAACATGTTCTAATAAGTGATACATACGATCGTCTTCTTTTAGTTTAGAGATTTTACTCTCTTTATCGTTCACATCTCCAAATACCATAGCACCGCTACCACAAGCTGCAGAACATGCTGTTTGGAATTCACCGTCCTTAATCTCTCTTCCATCACGCTTAGCGTCTAGGATTGTTTTCTGTGTCTTTTGGATACAGAATGAACATTTCTCCATCACTCCACGTGAACGTACTGTCACATCCGGGTTTAATACCATACGT
This sequence comes from Winogradskyella sp., assembly GCA_965230605.1. Taxonomy (GTDB): domain Bacteria; phylum Bacteroidota; class Bacteroidia; order Flavobacteriales; family Flavobacteriaceae; genus CBDDLD01. Next base: position 2,920,976 of record CBDDLD010000004.1, read on the forward strand.
CCTAAATCATCATTCATGTAATAATCGAACTCATCATTCTGGCTGTATAAGAACCAGTTGAAACGACGTACTTTATATGGACAGTTGTTAGCACAGTAACGTGTACCTACACAACGGTTATATGCCATATGGTTTTGACCTTGACGACCATGTGATGTAGCCGCTACCGGACATACTGTTTCACAAGGGGCATGGTTACAGTGCTGACACATTACAGGTTGGAACGCTACCTGAGGATTCTCAGCAGGGCTTTCCATTTCTCCAAATTCACTCAATGAACTTGATAATCCTGAAATATTATCTTTTTTCTCATTATCACCTTCGAAAGTATCTTGAGAAGAGTAATATCTATCGATACGTAACCAGTGCATATCTCTACTACGACGCATCTCTGTCTTACCTACTACAGGAACATTGTTCTCTGCATGACAAGCAATCACACAAGCACCACATCCGGTACAGGCATTTAAGTCAATAGATAAGTTGAAGTGATGTCCTATAGAACGATCAAACTCATCCCAAAGGTCCACTTCCGACACAGGCGTTTCTATATGATTTAATGATACTTCAGGAACTGCATTCCAATAATGCTTATCCTTTGTATTGAATATCTCTAATGATGTTTCTTTAATGATGTCGCCACGACCCATTAAAGTATTGTGTAATTGTACACAAGCAAACTCATGCTCACCCGGCACCACTTTAATATCTACATTCCCTTGAACCGGGTTGAAGTTGTTGTAAAAATGGTAGGCATTCTTACCGGTTTGCATTTCTTCTTTAAGTCCCATTTTGCGACCATATCCTAATGCTAAACCTACAGAACCTTTAGCCTGACCTGGTTGAATAATTGCAGGAATTGTTACCGGAATTCCATTAACTGTTAACTCTACTAAGCTACCGTTTAGACCTCCATTAGCCACATTCCAATTTTTGATGCCCATAGCATCAGCATCCGCTTTAGATACCGTTAAGTAGTTATCCCAAGATGCTCTTGTAATTGGATCAGGGAATTCTTGTAACCATGGGTTGTTGGCTTGCCGTCCATCACCCATACCTACTTTAGTATATAATGTAAGTTCTATGCCTTCATCCTTAGCAGAAGCAGCAAGATCTCTAGCAGCATTTCCAGTCGGAGCTTCTAATAACTCATCTACATTAGTTGAATCTTCTTCAATAGTTTCAGCTGTACCAGATGATGCTACAAAAACACCATCATGTAAGGCTTGATTGAAGGAACTTCCATTTAATATGTCTTGTGTCCATAAGGACTTGATATAATCATTATAAGATTCGCTGTTCGATGTCCACATTAATAATGCATCTTGAAATTGCATTGTGTCAAATAATGGGCGAATTGCAGGCTGCATTAATCCGAAGTGTCCTGACTTAAATTCTACATCTCCCCAAGATTCTAAGTAGTGAGGTGCCGCAGCAACATACTGGCATTCTGCTGCAGTTTCATCTTCTTTAAGAGAGAATGTTATTGATAGATCTGTACCTTTAATACCTTCAGCAAAATCAGCTGCATTTGGTAAGGTGTACATAGGATTTACACCACTCATGATGATGGCACCTATTCTACCAGCCTTCATATCTGCTATTAATTGTGCAACAGCTGCATCGCTACCTTCTCTGGTTTTGATCACAGTATCTTTATCAAAAGCTTTACTCGATAGCGCTTCGTTGATCTCAAGAACTACCGTTTGAGCATTTACATCTTGAATCCCTGATACTACAACACCGTTACTTCCTGCTTTCTTTAACTCATTTGCAGCTTCTCTAACAGCAGCATCAATAGCTTCTGGTAAAGACCCTGAAACTGCAGCTCCTGTAATATAGCTGTGTAACTTAGCTAGGGCTAAACGTTGTTGGTTTGGCTTTAATGGTACACGCTTATCAGCATTGGCACCCGTTAAAGACATATTAGACTCAAACTGAATATGTTTCGACATTTTACCATGATCCGGGATACGCTTTTCAGCATAAGCCGTATCGAAACCTCCGCCTTGCCAGTCTCCTAAGAAATCAGCTCCAACAGAAACGATAGTCATGGCTTTAGAGAAGTCATAATTTGCTAAGGCACGTTGTCCGTATTTAGCTTGGAACGCATCTAAAGCAGCAGATTCTGATACTGCATCATACACGACATGTCTTACATTACCATAAGCGCCTTCGAAATCTGCAATTAAACTTTTAGTTGATGGACTAGCGTATGTTTGGGTTAATATCGCTATTTCTTTATCTGATCCTTTAAGATCATTTAATGCTTTTGTTGTTTCACTTCTAAATACATCCCAAGAAATATCTTCTCCTCCTTTTTTAGGCCCTTTTACTCTAAGGCTATCATATAGGTCTAAAACTGAGGCATTAACTCTAGCATTAGCATGGTTATTTGTTTTTGCTAGTGTATTGTTTTCAATCTTTATTGGACGTCCTTCTCTGGTCTTTACTAAAACACTTGCAAAGTCATAACCGTTTGCAATTGTTGTTGCGTAGAAATTTGCTACTCCCGGAATGATCTCTTTAGGCTGTACTACATAAGGGATCGATTTGATGACTGGTCCTTCACAGGCCGCTAATGAAGCTGCAGCTGTACTAAAACCTACATACTTTAGGAAATCACGACGTGTCGTTGAAGAAGATTCTAATTTATCCTTATCGCCTAAGAATTCATCAGTAGGAATCTCTTCTACAAATTCGTTTTGTTGTAGCGTCTCAACAATAGAGCTGTTTTCGTTTAGCTCTTCAACACTTTTCCAGTATTTCTTGTTTGATGACATATGATTGTGAATTACTTCTAATTAATTAATAGTGACACTTACCGCATTCTAAACCGCCCATCATCGCAACTGTTAGTTGCTCAACTTCATACTTCTTAGAAAGTTGTTCGTGTATTTTCTTGTAATATTCGTTATCCTTAACCTTAACATTGGTTTCACGGTGACAGTTGATACACCATCCCATAGTCAATGGCGCATGCTGATACATGATCTCCATTTCTTCAACCGGGCCATGACAGGTTTGACACTCTATACCTCCAACGGTAACGTGTTGTGAGTGATTGAAATATGCAAAGTCTGGTAAGTTGTGTACGCGTACCCATTTCACCGGTTTAGACTCTCCGGTATAACCTGTACCATCCCAACCTACTGCATCATATAATTTTTGAATCTCTGCGTTATAATCGATTCCATAATCTTTTAAACCTTCAGCCTGCGTATCTGCAGCCACTTCGCTAATTGATTTGTGACAGTTCATACACACATTCAATGATGGAATTCCAGAATGCTTACTCACTCTCGCAGAAGAGTGACAGTATTTACAATCGATACCGTTTCCATTATTTTCAGCTTTACCGGCATGTATTCTATGCGAGTAGTGAATTGGTTGCACAGGCTCATAACCTTGATCAACACCTATTTGCATAAAGTAACCGTAAGCAAAGTATCCACTTGCTAATAATAAGAAGATCGCAGTAACTAATACTAAGAATTGGTTTTGAGCAAAGGCTTTCCAAATTGGTGTTCTTGGCTCTTCTGAAACATCAATGCCTTTAGCTTCTGCAAAACGATTCAGTGTACGCTTTACTAATACTAGTGCCATTGCTAATAAAGCAAATAATAAAGCAAGTGCCCCTAGTATTAAGTTATTTGAAATTCCTCTTTCATCTCTATCTATTTCACCTTCACCATTCTCTATTTCAATTACTGGAGGATCTTGAGCAGTATACGCTAAGATGTTAGAAATGTCTTCATCGCTTAATTGTGGAAAAGCCGTCATTGGCACTTTGTTCCACTCGTTAAATATTTTATTCGCATAAGCATCCCCAGATTTAATAACACCAGCACTATTTCTAATCCATGCTGTTATCCATGCTCTATCTAGACCTTGTTCGTCAGCCAATCGTTGCTCTACATAACGTAGTGCAGGACCAGTCATTGGTTTGTCTAATTTATGACATGAAGCACAGTTAGTATTGAATAATGCTTTCCCTTGTACAGGGTCGCCTTCTTGTGCCGCTAAAGAGGTTGAAAACGTGAGTAAAATGATAAAACCTAAATGAAGAATCTTTGAGGTTATTTTACGGTAGATCACCTGTTTCATATTGTGAGTTGAATTATCGTCTAAACTTTGGTATAATTTTTTCATTCAACCTGAAAAAAAAATGGTTATAAAAACTCACGCAAAAGTAAGATATAAAGTCGATTTTAGAAATGTTAGCGAACTGTTAATATCTAATTTATAAACGTTCTAAATAAGATTTTATCGTGGAGTTACGTTTAATAAATATACCTTTGCATTTAAATACAGTAGCTTATGAAAATTAAAGCTTTAAAATCTCTGATATTTATCGCCTTTTTAACCGTGAATTTTACCGCTTTTTCACAAGAAGGTGAGGTCACTGTGATACAGGATAAGGCCATTGATAAATTACTAGAGTTTAAAAAGGACTTACGCACTCAGGAGATCTATAAAATACAGATCTATTCTGGGAGTTATGCCATGGCTGAAAAAACAAAATCCGAGTTTAGAAACTCATATGGTCAATGGCCTGTAAGCATGGAATTTAACACTCCAAACTATAAAATATGGGTGGGTAATTTCAGAAGTCGATTAGAAGCAGATAGAGCCTTACTTCGTATTAAGAAGAAGTATATGAATGCTTTTATTTTTGAGCTTAAATCGGATAAAAAAAGAGAGCCTTAACAAAACTAAACCCTATAAAAAAAGCCGACAGAGATGTCGGCTTTTTTGTTTTATATCATTAGTGGTTTATTTCAATTTTTTCTTTACCTCAACTTCTTGGAAGGCTTCAATTACATCACCTTCTTTAATGTCATTGTAATTCTTAACCTGCATACCACAATCGTACCCTTTTGCCACTTCTTTTACGTCATCTTTAAAACGTTTCAGTGATGCTAATTCTCCGGTGTAAACAACGACACCATCTCTAATTAAACGGATGCCTGAGTTTCGGAATATCTTACCGTTAGTAACCATACATCCGGCAATGGTACCAATCTTAGAAATCTTAAAGGTTTCTCTGATCTCTGCAGTACCTGTCACTTCTTCTTTAAGTTCTGGTGACAACATGCCTTCCATAGCATCTTTAAGATCATTAATAGCATCATAGATGATAGAATATGTACGGATATCGATTTCTTCTTTATCTGCAATCTGACGTGCATTACCCATCGGACGTACATTAAATCCTATGATAATAGCATCTGATGCTGTAGCTAGTAATACATCACTTTCTGTAATGGCACCCACACCTTTGTGGATAATATTAACTTGAATCTCTTCTGTAGATAATTTCTGGAATGAATCTGTAAGTGCTTCAACAGAACCATCCACATCACCTTTAAGGATAATGTTTAGCTCTTTAAAGTCTCCTAAAGCAATTCGTCTTCCAATTTCATCTAGAGTTATATGACGTTGTGTTCTTACAGACTGCTCACGTTGTAATTGTGTACGTTTTGTAGCAATTTGCTTGGCTTCACGTTCATCTTCAAACACATTAAATTTATCACCTGCTTGCGGTGCTCCATCTAAACCTAATATAGATACAGGAGTAGATGGACCGGCTTCAGCGACATCATTACCACGTTCATCATGCATTGCTTTTACCTTACCACTATTCTTTCCTGCCAATACGTAATCTCCGATCTTCAATGTACCTGCTTGTACTAGTATCGTAGCTACATAGCCTCGTCCTTTATCTAAGAATGCTTCTACAACAGTACCATTAGCGCGTTTACTAGGGTTAGCTTTTAGCTCTAATAATTCTGCTTCAAGCAATACTTTTTCTAATAATTCATTAACACCTTGACCTGTTTTGGCTGAGATATCGTGTGATTGGATTTTACCTCCCCAGTCTTCAACTAGGAGGTTCATTCCTGCTAAGCCTTCTTTGATCTTATCTGGATTCGCCGTTGGTTTATCTATCTTATTGATTGCAAAAACAATTGGTACCCCAGCAGCCTGAGCATGAGAGATCGCTTCTTTTGTTTGAGGCATGATATCATCATCAGCCGCAACAACAATAATTGCTAAGTCTGTCACCTGAGCACCACGAGCACGCATCGCTGTAAAGGCTTCGTGACCCGGGGTATCTAAAAATGCGATCTTTTGACCATTTTCTAGTTGAACTCCATAAGCTCCAATATGCTGCGTAATACCTCCAGACTCTCCGGCAATTACATTTTCTTTACGTATGTAATCTAGAAGTGACGTTTTACCATGATCTACGTGACCCATCACTGTAACAATTGGTGCACGTTCTGTTAAATCCTCTGGATTATCCGCTTCTTCTTCAATCGCTTCTTCTATATCAGCGGTCACAAATTCTACCTCATAACCAAATTCTTCTGCTACAATAGATAGTGTTTCGGCATCAAGACGTTGATTCATTGTCACCATCATTCCTAATGACATACATGCAGAGATGACTTGAGTTACTGACACATCCATCATGGTTGCCACCTCACTTACGGTTACAAACTCTGTAACTTTTAGTGTTTTACTATCTGCTTCAAGTTGTTCGAGATCTTTCTCAGTCTGTTGTCTGTGTTGATCTCTTTTCTCTCTACGGTATTTAGCTCCTTTACCTTTATTGGTTTTTCCTTGAAGTTTTTCTAAGGTTTCACGAATTTGCTTTTGTACTTCTTCCTCGCTAGGTTCTTCCTTTACAACTTTTGGCCTGTTGTTCCCTTTGCCTTTAAAGCCTCCTCTTTTATTTCTGTCATTATTAAACCCTTGGTTGTCACCACCAGCTTTACTAATACGTCTTCGCTTACGCTTATTAGCTGATTCGTTATTATTATTTTTCTTCTCCGCAGGTTTTTCTTCTTTCTTCTTTTTTGGCTTATTAAATTGAGAGAGGTCTATCTTTTTACCTGTTGTAACAGGTCCTGTAAGTTTTTTATATTGTGTCTTAAGCTTCTTATCGCTAACAGGCGCTTCAGCTTCTTCCTTGGATTTAACAGCTTTAGGTTTTTCAGCAACAGCTTCTTCTTTCTTTGGCTCTTCTTTTTTAGGTGCTGTTTTAGTAGCTTCCTTCTTTGGCTCCTCTTTTTTAGCTTCTGTCTTTTTTGGCTCAGACTTTGGTTCTTCAGCAACTTCTTTTTTAGCCTTAGGAGTTTCTAAGTCTATCTTTCCAACTTGTTTTGGCCCGGAAAGATCAGCCTTCGCTTTAAGAACTGTATTCTTCTCCTCTTCTTGTTTAGCCTTTTCTTCCAACTCACGCTCACGCTTCTCTCTAAGCTCTTCTTTTTCTTTGAGCTTAGCTTCACTCACCTCTTGCGCCTTTTCTTTTCTGGATGCGTCCGTCTGAAACTCATCGGCAAGCGTGTCGTAAACGTCTTGTGAAATTTTTGTATTAGGGCTCTTCTCAATAGCTATCCCTTTGGTTTCCAAAAAGTCAACCGCACGATCTATTGAGATATTGAGTTCTCTTAATACTTTATTTAATCTAATTGTTTGAGCCATAAATGCCTGTAATATAACTTAAATATATATTATTCCTCAAATTCTTCTTTGAGAATTCTTATTACTTCTATAATTGTTTCTTCTTCTAAGTCTGTACGTTTTACTAAGTCGGCTACATCTTGCTCTAAGATACTTTTAGCAGTATCTAAACCAACTTTACTAAACTCCTGAATGATCCACTCTTCGATTTCATCTGAGAATTCAGATAGTTCTACATCTTCTTCTGCTCCTTCTCTAAATACATCGATCTCAAATCCTGTTAATTGACCGGCTAATCGGATGTTATGACCACCACGACCAATTGCTTTTGATACTTCTTCTGGCTTTAATAATACTTCAGCTCTTTTATTTTCTTCATCAAGTTTCAAAGAAGTTACTCTTGCCGGGCTTAAAGCTCTGGTTACGTATAGTTGTAGGTTGTTAGTGTAATTAATAACATCAATGTTTTCATTCCCAAGCTCTCTTACGATGCCATGAATTCTAGATCCTTTCATCCCCACACAAGCCCCTACCGGGTCTATTCTATCGTCATAAGAATCTACAGCAACTTTTGCTTTCTCACCAGGTATTCTCACTACATTCTTTACAGTGATCAGTCCATCAAATACCTCAGGGATCTCTTGCTCAAATAATTTTTCTAAAAACAATGGTGATGTTCTAGACATAATTATTGATGGCTTACTTCCCTTTAGTTCTACACTTTCTATAATTCCTCTAACATTCTCTCCTTTTCTAAAGAAATCTGAAGGGATCTGTTTATCTTTTGGTAAGATGATCTCATTACCATCATCATCTAAAAGAATGATCGCTCTGTGACGTATGTGATGTACTTCAGCAGTGTATATTTCGCCTTCTAATTCTTTAAATTGCTTGTAGATATTAGTATTATCATGCTCATGAATCTTAGAAATAAGATTCTGTCTTAATGCTAAAATAGATCGTCTTCCTAGATCTACTAATTTTACTTCTTCAGCTACATCCTCACCAACTTCAAAATCAGGCTCTATTTTTTGTGCTTCTGATAATTCAATCTCCTGATTAGGGTCTTCAACAGCACCATCATCAACCACTACACGGTTTCTCCAAATCTCTAAATCCCCCTTATCTGGGTTGATAATAATATCAAAGTTATCGTCATCGCCATACTTCTTCTTTAACGCATTACGCAATACATCTTCCAATATCGCCATTAGCGTTACTCTGTCTATTAACTTATCATCTTTAAATTCTGAAAATGATTCAATCAATGCTACATTTTCCATAACTGATTTGAATTAAAATTTTATTTTAACTTTTGCTTGTTTAACATTATCGTATATAACCGTAACCTCTTTAGTTACCGTAACTTTTCCTTTACCTACCGGTTTAGGTTCTCTTGTTTTCCACCTTAAAACAATGTGCTCATCATCCGCTTCAGTGAGCTCACCTTCCAGTTTTTGATCATCATTAGTTTTCACCTCCAGATTACGTCCAATATGCTTTTTATATTGTCTTGGCAATATTAGCGGAGATGTTGCTCCTGCAGATGTCACTTCTAATGAAAAATCTTGTTCTTCTCTATCTAAATTATGTTCAATAGCTCTACTAACGAACATGCAATCTTCAACTAATACACCATTGTCTCCATCTAACACTACTCTGATCGTGTTATCACTAAGCACTTCAAAATCAATGAGGAATAAATCTTCACGTTGATCTAGTGCTTCTTGCAATAATTTTTCTACAGCTTCTCTGAACATTTTTCAGTATAAAAAGAGGGGACTTTTCGTCCCCTCGTATATTCCTTTTCGTAAAACAACGGTGCAAATATACAACATTTATCTTGATTTATACAAGGTCTCTAAAGTCGAATTATTTTCATAACTTTAAGTAGCTAAATTAACAACACTATCTATGAATAAAATACTAGTTCCCACAGACTTTTCTGAGCAAGCAGAAAATGCCCTCAAAGTAGCTGCAATATTGGCGAAAAAACACAATGCTGAGATCTATCTTTTACATATGCTAGAGATTCCTTTACAGGAAATAGATCCAGTAAACGCGCACAGTGAAATACCGGAAGCCATATTTTTTATGAAGCTTGCCCATCAGAAATTTGAAGACCTAATTGCTAGTGATTATCTCGATGGTGTTACGGTTCATGAAACCGTGAAATCGGATATTTCATTTACTGAAATTAAAGAAGCTTGTAACGAATTTGACATCGATCTAATTGTCATGGGATCTCACGGTGCGTCCGGCTTAAAAGAAATGTTTATCGGGTCTAATGCCGAAAAGGTAGTGCGCACATCTGATGTCCCTGTTTTAGTTATTAAAAATGAGCACCCAACATTTAATATTGACAATTTTGTATTTGCTTCTGACTTTAAGAATGATAATAAAGAAACCTATAAACAAGCTGTTGGCTTTGCAGAACTCTTCGGTTCTAAAATTCACTTACTTATGGTAAACACTGCCAATAATTTTCAAACAACCTCAGAAGCCAGACAAAAGATTGACAAGTTCATTGCTGGCAGCCCTTTTGATGATTATGTGGTGAACATCTATAATGATGAAAGTGTGGAGCAGGGTATTTTAAATTTCTCTAAAGATATAGATGCCGATATTATTGGTATTAGCACACATGGCAGGCAAGGTATTGCTCACTTCTTCAATAGCAGTATTAGTGAAGATCTGGTAAACCATGCGAAGCGACCCGTAATGACGTTTAAGATCTAGATGAATAGATTAGATATAAATAAAAAACCTCATTCGGATTGAATGAGGTTTTTTTGTTGGCCTACTAGGGCTCGAACCTAGACTCTTCTGGACCAAAACCAGACGTGTTGCCAGTTACACCATAGGCCATTACCTTAAATGAGGATGCAAATTTATAACAAAGTTTTACTTGGGCAAAAAAAACATCCAAAAATAATTTAAATTCCTTAACGTTAACTTAAAAATTCTAGGCTATAACGTAATTATTAGTAAATTCGCCTGCATCCAAAGCAAACAATGATTATGGCAAAATACAATTTCAAAACATGGAATACCATTTTAGGTTGGCTGGTATTTTTAGTTGCAATGATTACCTATGCACTAACCATAGAACCTACGGTAAGTTTTTGGGATGCCGGTGAGTATATTTTAACCTCATCAAAATTACAAGTTGGACACCCCCCGGGAGCACCGTTATTCCAGATGATGGGAGCTTTCTTTTCCATTTTTGCTTTAGAACCTTCTCAAATAGGAATGATGCTTAATATGATGAGTGCAGCTGCCAGTGCATTTACCATACTATTCATGTTTTGGACCATAACTCTTCTATTAAAAAAATTAGTTGGTTACGATCAAGATAATGATGGACTAAACAATAAAGCTATTGCAATCTTAGGTAGTGCTGCCGTTGGAAGTTTAGCATTTACATTCACAGACTCATTTTGGTTTAATGCTGTAGAGACAGAAGTTTATGCTATGGCAACACTAATTATGGCCGTGATGTTCTATTTAGCGCTCCGTTGGGAGCAAGACATGCATAAGCCTAGAGGTAATAGGTGGTTAATACTTATCGCTTTTGTTATTGGTTTATCCTTTGGCGTGCACTTTATGGGACTATTGACTATTCCTGCCATAGGATTGATCTATTACTTTAAGAATTATAAGACCATCACTATACAGAATTTTATTATTGCTAATGTGGCTTCAGCAGCTATTTTATTGTTCATCTTTAAATTACTTCTACCATCAACACTTAAATTATTTGGCTATATGGAAGTGTTTTTCGTAAACACTTTTGGACTGCCATTTAATTCAGGAACCATCATTACCGGTTTACTTGTTATAGCCTTGTTCTATTATGGTCTCACTTACACCAGAAAAAAAGGATTAAAGCATGCAAATACATTAGTGCTATGTCTAATGTTCATTTTTATTGGGTTCTCGTCTTGGATGATGTTACCTATCAGAGCCAATGCTCATGTTATCATCAATGAAAATGACCCTTCTGATGCTCGAGAGCTTCTAGCCTATTATAATCTGGAGCAGTACCCTGAAACGCATTTGTTCTATGGCCCACAATTTACTGAGATTTATTCCGGTGCTGATGAAAATAAGCCTTTTGTAGATGATAAAAAGAACTACGAGAAGAACCATGAGACGGGCAAGTATGAAGTGATCAATGATTGGAAAAACGCCAAACAAAACTATAACTCAGAACACGCATCAATGCTCCCTAGAATGTGGAGTACAGAACATGCAGAGAACTACATGATGTTTACCGGGCTAATTAACTTTAAAATAAAGCCTGAGTATCAATCTGAGCAACGATTAGTTGCCTTAGTCAATGATTTTAGAATGCGTGTGGCTAATGGTGAAGTTGATTATGAAGATTATGACCAATTCTTAAGAACCTATGGGCAATCGTATTTAGATATAGAAAAACCATCCTTTGGTGATAACCTAACCTATATGTTCCAATACCAATTCGGATACATGTACTGGCGTTATTTTATGTGGAATTTTGTTGGTCGTCAAAATGATATCCAAGGGGAATATGATGATTTTAATGGGAACTGGATTTCAGGTATTAATTTAATAGATGAAATGCACCTGGGGATGTCTCAAGATAATTTACCAAGTGATGTGCTAAACAACAAAGCAAGAAACACCTATTATTTCTTGCCTTTCATACTAGGACTTATCGGTATTTTCTTTTTGTTTAATAAAGACAAAAAACGTTTTTGGGTGATGTTGGTATTTTTCCTGCTCACAGGCTTGGCCATACAATTTTACACCAATGTTCGACCTTTTGAGCCTAGAGAACGTGACTATTCTGTAGTTGGGTCGTTTTATGTGTTTGCCATCATGATCGGTTTTGGAGCCTATGCACTCTATGAGGTCTTTAGTTATAAATTTAAGTCCAAACTACTAGCGCCAATAGTTACTTTAGTTTGTTTAATAGCTGTGCCAGGTATTCTTGCTGCTAATAATTGGGATGACCATGATAGATCCGGGAAGTACACTGCTAATTCTATGGCAAGAAAGTATTTGGAGTCTTGTGCGCCTAATGCGATTTTATTTACCATTGGTGATAACGATTCTTTTCCGCTTTGGTACCTTCAAGAAATTGAAGGCGTTAGAACTGATGTCCGCGTTGTAAATACCAGTTTATTCCAAACAGATTGGTATATCGATCAAATGAAACGAAAAGCTTATGAAAGTGATCCTATTCCATCGCAATTGACACACGAGCAATACCGTTATGGAACGCGAGATTATATTATGCGTAGAGAAATTACAAAAGACACAATTCCGATTAAGGATTTTATGGATTTCATTTCTAGTGACAAACCTTCCACCAAGCTTGAATTTGTTGTAAAACGCCAAGGCGAGGATCCAAGGTATTACCCTAAAAATTTACTTAACTCTAATTATTTCCCTTCTCGATTTATAAGGGTTCCGGTTAATAAAGCCTCAGTTCTAAAACATAATATTGTTGCTGAAAAGGATGCTGATAAGATCTTACCTTATTTGGATGTAGAAATCACTAATAGTGCTATCTACAAAAACCGTCTATTAATGTTAGACATTATTGCTAATAATAATTGGGAACGTCCTATTTATTTCTCTGGAGGTGCATTCTCTGAAGAAGATTATATCTGGATGAAAGACTATTTACAATTAGATGGACTTTGCTATAAATTAGTTCCGATTAAAACAAAAGTAGACAGAGCTAACCCATTTGATATGGGACGTGTAGATTCTGATATTATGTACAATTTGGTGAAATCCTGGGATTGGGGTGGCAGTGGTGAAGACATTTATCATGATACCGAAACCAGAAAAAATGGTATTACTTATCGAGGTAATTTAGCCCGGCTTATAGAACAACTCATTAATGAAGACCAGTTAGACAAGGCAGAAGAAATTGCAGATCTTGCCATGGAGAAAATGCCAGTGGATGTATTCGGTTACTATACTCTACTAGAGCCTTATATTGATGCTTATTACGAAATAGGAAAACAAGATAAAGGACGACAACTCTACAAGGATGTTGCTAAAAAGTATCAAGAACGTTTAACCTATTTTAGCACACTAAGTACTGAGAACAAAGAACGGAATATAGAAGAAATTTTCATGGATGTTCAGCGCTATAGAGCTTTAGTTGATGTACTTGTTTACCATAAAGATACTGAATTTGCACTAGAGGAAACTAGAAAGTTTAATGGGTATTTAGATCTATTTAATGACTTGGTTGACGACCCAACACCTCAACCTGATATTTTGGATTTAGACATACTGAATCAAAATAATGGTAGTAGTGACAGCATAGAACCTGAAGAGGATTAGTATGAAGATCATTCCTGCTAAAACACCAGGATTCGTTAAATCTCTTTTTCCAAATTTTACTTGGCATATTAAAACACAGGAGAAAGTACTCTACCTGACTTTTGATGATGGCCCAACACCTGAAGTTACAGATTGGGTTATAGATACACTCAATAGGTACAATGCTAAAGCTACTTTTTTTTGCATTGGTAATAATGTGGCAAAGCACCGAAATATCTATTCTAAGATTTTGAATGAAGGGCATTCTACAGGGAATCACACCCACAATCATCTTAAAGGTTGGAAAGTAAAAACTAAAGATTACTTAGCTAATGTCGAATTGGCCTCAGAGTTAATTAGCTCTCAACTATTCCGCCCACCATATGGAAAGTTTAAAGCTAAACAAAGCAAACAGCTTATCAAAAATGGATATCAGATTGTGATGTGGGATGTATTATCTTTTGATTGGGATTCTAAAACACCACAAGAAGCGTGTCTTAATAATGTGATTGGCACTGCAAAGGAAGGAAGTATTATTGTGTTTCATGACAGCCATAAGGCATGGGGTAATCTCAGCTATGTATTGCCAAAGGTATTGGACTATTACAGTGAGAAAGGCTATACATTTAAGGCATTAGTAGACCTTTAAATATACTGCTGTATAATTCCTATTAAGGTATTAGCATCTTGCTCACCGCTATGACGCCATTTCATTTCGCCGTTCTTGTAGATAATTAATGTGGGTAAACCTTTTACTCTTAGTGCTTCTGCAAGTTCTTTGTTCTTATCAACATCAATCTTAATCACTTTTGCTTTATCACCAAGCGCAGCAGCTACATCTCTAAGTACAGGATGCATAGCTGTAGACTGTTCATTCCACTCTGTGAAAAAGTCTAATAACACAGGTATATCTACATCTATAAGTTCCCCAAATTTAGACATCGCATTCGTGTTTTGTGTCAATTGTATCATAATAAACCTATAATTTGGTGCATTTTTATGCGTAATTATTTAACCGGTTTACTCTGATTTACTTAATAAAAGTAAGCAATTTCAAAGTAAATATAACATTTCCTTTTGATTATGAGGCATTTGCTCCTCTTTTCAACTCTATTACAGTTATCTCTGGCCAAATTCCTACTCGCCCAGGAAATGCTAAATATCCAAATCCTCTGTTGACATTTATATATTGCCCCATTTCTTTATATATACCTGCCCAGTGTTTATAACGCCATTTAACAGGGCTCCATTTAAACCATCCCGGGATTTCAATTCCAAATTGCATTCCATGCGTATGACCGCTCAATGTGAGATGATAATGGTAGTCATCATTGATAACCTCAGCATCCCAATGTGATGGGTCATGACTAAGTAGAATCTTAAAATCATCAGCATTAATCGCAGCGGAAGCTTTCTTTAAATCTCCTGCTTTCTTAAATCCGCCTTTACCCCAGTTTTCTACACCAACAATGGCTATACGTTCCCCTTCTCTTTCTACATATTGACTTTCATTCAATAATAAATTAAAGCCAATGTCTTTCTGTAGAGATTTAAGGGCATCAAGATTCTGTACTTTTGCTTCCGGAGATTCCCATCTTACATAATCACCATAGTCGTGATTCCCTAATACAGAAAACATCCCATCTTTGGCATCTAAACCTTTAAAGATGTCAATATATGGTGTCATTTCCGTTGCCTTATTATTAACCATATCCCCAGTAAATAATATGAGGTCACTTTGCTGCTCATTGATAAGGCCAATAGCATATTTTACTTTCTCTATGTTATCAAAACTTCCGGAATGAATGTCACTAATTTGCGTAATCTTATAACCATCAAAAGCTTCGGGAAGATCTTCGAAGTGTAATGTGTAATTCAATACTTTAAAATTATACTTCCCCTTGTAAATTCCATATAATATAGAAGCAAATGGAATAGCAGCTAGGCCTAATGCTATTTGACTGATAAATTTTCTACGTGTCGGAAAGTAATTCCCTTTAGAAGATGTGCCTTCTGTGAAATAACGATAGATGGCTTGTGGCACTCTAAAGATATCTTCACCTAACATAAAGAATAAAAGTACCAACTTAGGTACTACCATAGCAATTAGAAATCCGACAGCAAAGGCATTAGAATGTGAAAACCCGTCACTTCTATTAAATCCATAGAACTGAAAGACAAAATTCCCAAGCACAAAAACGGTAAATGCCCAATAAAGAAGATGCCACCAGTTGCTTTTTGTAATCGTCTTTAAAGCTTGGAATGCATAAAAGTCAGCAATTCCAATGATGACAATGAATATAATCCAACGAATCATAGCATAATTTCTATAAACAAATTTACTAATATGCCATAGGAGTTATCTTATGAAATTGTTAAAGCTTTTGATCTTTATGTCGTTGTTAATAACTAATGCTTCATTGGTTATAAACTTGATCGTCTTTGCTTTGTTTGGCAGTAGGTCAAAAAAATTATCTGTAAAGTGCCCTTGAAGGTCTGAGTATAGAAACACATCTTTTTGATGTGTAGTACTCATTAATTCTATAGAAAAACCATGGTCTGTCTTCGTTATCTTTCTTTGAATATCGCCTTGTTCTAGTTTGAGTTTCCTTGGACTAACTAAATAGTATAATGCCATTTCATCTTTAAATTGGAATACAACAACAAACTTGTCTTTATTAACTTGAAATGCTCCTAAATTTAGCTCATGTTTAATAGCACTTGAATTGGCATCTATTTCTATATACTTTGAATCTTCCCAAACTATACTGCCCTTAAAGTCCATAACTTTAATAGAAAGTATTCCTTCATCCGATTCTAATTTATCGTTAATAACGTATGTCTTTAGTATGTTGTTTTTAATTTCTGAAGAGATCAGAATATCATTAAATGAGGCTTTAGCTTTATAATGTAAAGCCTTCCAATTCCCCAAAAAGTCGATACTCGACCAGGATACTACCGGCCAACAGTCATTGAGCTGCCAATATAAAGATCCCATATTATAGGGCTTAGCTCTACGGTGCGCTTCTATGCCCATAGTAATACCTCGAGCTTGTGTTAATTGACTCATATAGATATAATCCTCTGCATCAGTTGGCACCGGATAATCACGTGCCATATATTCATGAATCAATTCAGAGCCTCTTACGTGCTTTTGATGATTCTTAAATCCTTCTGATGTAATATCAATACTATCATTAACATTAATGTACTTAATAGCCTCGTAGCTAGGCATGGATTGAAAACCAAATTCACTCATGAATCTTGGTACATGTGCTTCAAAATGTTCAAAGGGGTAGCCATCGTGCCAAACCCACCAATCATGTGCATCACCTTCAAACTCATATTTTGGATTACCTCTTCCATAACTTGGAGAACTTTCCCAATAAGGAACATTACCCGACCATTGCTTTACAGTTTTTGGTAAAATAGAATCAAATACTTTGAGGTAGTTCTTCCATATCTCTTCTTTTTCTTCTTCACTTCTATTTGCTTGCCAACCCCAACGATGCCAACCTTCCGAACTCTCATTATTACCACACCAAAGTACAATACTCGAGTGATGATTTAACCGTTTAACATTTTCTACAGCCTCAAGTTCAACATTTTTTAAAAATGCTTCATCTCCGGGATACATAGCACAAGCAAACATAAAATCTTGCCATATCATGATGCCTTTTTCATCACACAATTCATAAAAAACATCATCTTCATAAATGCCTCCACCCCATACTCTAAGCATGTTCATATTAGCATCTACAACATCGTTTAATAGGTTCTCATAATGCTGATCTGACACTTTATTTTGCATACTGTTTTGAGGAATATAATTAGCGCCTTTAGCATACACAGGAATACCATTTACTTGAAAATAAAATGATGAGCCTAAAGAGTCTTTCTCTGTGATCAATTTCACTTTTCGAATCCCTTTTTTAAATTGAAATGTATCTAGAATGGTACGACCACTTTTGGCTATAACCTTAACATCGTATAAATAGGGATCTCCTATATTATGAGGCCACCAAAGTTTAGGCTTCATAATCTCTAACTTAGACTCTAGCTGATTGCTAGATGTATAAGAAGTATTCAAAGTATCATTGACATAAATTTCATATTCTAATTCCTCTTGAGTATCTAGGTCTACATCCATATGCAATGTAAACGAGGCTATAGAATCATTTAATGTTTCTAAATTTAGATCGACATCATTAAATCTAAAACTATCCCATGCTCTTATTTTTACAGGCCGCCATATGCCCGAAGTATTTATGACCGGTCCCCAATCCCATCCGTACTGAAATTGTGCTTTGCGGGTAAATACACGATTACCCTCCGGTAATTCATAAGACAATTTCTCCTTCTCTTTTTCTTCGTGTAGGTTAGTGCTTTCAAATTTTATTTTCATGGTATTCTCTAGCTGCAAAGCAGCTTTCACATCCACTTGCCATGATCTAAATGCATTGTTGGTCTTTAGAATGAGGCTATCATTTAAGTAAACTTCTGCATAGGTATCTAAGCCTTCAAAATCTAATTCTATGTTTGATTTCTCTAGAATATCAGCAGAAACGTTAAAACTGGTTTTATATTCCCAGTCCGTTTCAGATACCCATTGTATATCATTTTCATTGGCACCTACAAAAGGATCTTCTATAAGTTGATGGCCTAACAAATCTGAATGAACATTCCCCGGTACTTCTGCAGCATACCAAATAGTATCTTCTACTTTCTTAAACTGCCACCCGGTATTTAAATCTTGATGTATGGGCACATCTAATTTTGGTTGGCAGCCATTTAATAATATTGCGGCTAAGATATATAGCCCAATGGTTTTAAATCTATTATTCATAAACTATATAAGCGGAAACCATCCAATAATTAATCTTATTCCCATCTATAGCTTGTGCTTCAGGAATGGCTATTTTTAGTGTGTGTGTTCCTTGTTCTAAATTTCCTAAATCAATAACTTCTGGTACTACATCGCTTCCGGGGCACCAATTAGATCGTGATAAATCTGAGGATGCAATCATATCATCAGATTCTTCATCTTCCATAAAATCTTTGGCTTTCCATGTTCCGGAAGTAGGGTTAAAACGTCTAAAACTTGCACAATCATCTCGCCATGGCGTCCATGCTTTTACTCGCCTACCATCAAAATCTATTTGATGTTCTTTCTCAACAAATTCATCACCGCCTGCGTGGCCTCCATGTCCTGTAGTAATAAAATACAGTTTCGCATTATTATAGACTTTATCAGCTTCAAATGAAACTTCTAAGGCTTGTTTAGAAAAACTATCATAATAGCCTTGCTCAGCAGCATATTTACTTGTATTCACTAAAGGGATTACTTCTACTGATTTCTTTTCGTGATTAGGAATATCGCTTTCATCATAATCTAAATTCACTGAAATATTGTAGCCTTCTTTGGTCCAGGTGTCAATATAAACCCCGATATAAACTTCATCTTCTAAAAGAGGTAATAAGTGTGTAATATCTTGAGACCATGTTACCTCGTCTTCCCAGTGTGGTATATATGGTGGTTTTCTAGTTTTTACGCGTTCATGATTTGTAAAGTGTCCGACACCAAAAGGCGTCATAAATCTCAGTAATTCAACACTTGGGAAATAACTTAAACTATCTTTAGAAAATGGCACTGTTGCTGGATAGGTTTCATTGAGGGTTTTTAAATCGAATTCTTCAGTCTCAAAGTCAATGACATTTAAATTGGCCGTCTTCGGGATAACAAATAGTGACCCTGATTTATCCCAAGGATCGCCATTAGAAGTCAACGTTACATTAATCGTAACATTTGGTTGTTTTTGATAATTGGGTAGGTTTACTTTTTTCACCAAGACTCGTCCGGCGTCTAATCGTAAAATAGAGTCATTCAGTTTTGAGGGGTTCTCTTTAAATGCCATGTCAAAGTATAAATTAGTATCCTCAAAAACGACTACTGATTTATCTCCTTGTTCTTCTATAGGTTTTGAACACGAGCTTAGTAAGGCTAGAATTATAACTAATAGTTTATATTTCATTTAATATGGCTTTTATTTTCTCTTTATCAGAAAAGGTTAGGGGTATCGAAAATAATGAATCTTCAATTGGTAAGCTTGATGATGCTGAAGCATGAATTTCTTTCAATCCAAGATCTTGAAACTTTGAAGCATTGTCTGAAGACACGCCTCCTCCAGCTAAAATTGTAATTTTATCATTAGCCAATTTATGTAATTCTTTAAGCAACTCGATACCTTGTTCAGCAGAAGCTTGTTGGCCTGAAGTTAGTACTCTATCAACATTTAAATTAATCAGTTGATCTAACGCTTCCTTAGGTGTTTCAACCTCATCAAAGGCTCTGTGAAATGTAAATGTTAATGGTTTTGATAGTTCTACTAATTCCTTTGTGCGCTTCAAATCTATCGTCTTATCGTTATTTAAAACCCCGGAAACAATTCCCCTGCATCCTAAATCTTTACAAATTTGAATATCTTCTTTCATAATATCAAACTCAGAATCTGAGTATACAAAATCTCCGCCTCGTGGTCTAATAAGTACAAATACAGGAATGTCAATAGCATTAACAACTTCCTTAATCAACCCATAAGAAGGTGTGATTCCTCCGACAGACAACTCTTGACATAATTCTATACGATGGGCGCCTGCTTCATTTGCATTTACCGCCGATTGGAACGAATTAGCACAAACTTCTAAAAGCATCTTAGTTAATTATTATTTCATCAATAAAGGTCCATGCTTTATTGCCTGCTCCTTGTTTACCTTCCGGAATGGTTCCATAATTTGGCACCTTGATATATATGTATTTAGCAACATGAGTATCATCTGTTTTTACGCTTGCTAAGACATCTTCAGTAATATCAACCTTTTCGATAAAGGTTTTATATTCAGCCATTTTATCCGTTTCATATCGAATACTAATTTCTTTTGGCGCATATATCCATTGCCCATTGCCATTATGAAATCTCATTTGTATCGAATTTATAGTTGTTTCTTCTTTTAATTCGATTATAATGTTTATATCCTCACCCCAAAACCCAAGCCACTCTTTATCACCATAGCGTGTATCACTGCCCGAAATTCCATTTATTAAGCCTTCGGCTCCACTACCAGAATAGGCTTTATGAGGCTCTTTATCAATGTGTATTCTTGCTCCTACAGCTTTATGGTAATTTACGTCTTGTGAAAAGACAGACCCTAATTGTCCCTCGTCATTAAATACAGCTGCTTTAATCGTTTGACTTTTGTCTATTGGCATAGGACTATCATAAATAGCAGATTCTAAACTGGGATTATTTCCATCCGTAGTATAGCGAATGACCTTACCTTCTGTAAGTGTTTCTAATTCATAATTGATTTGCTCTTCCGTAGAAACTAACTGCCCTTGTATTTCATAAAGATGATTGGCATAATTAATTTCTAAATAATCCATACGCTCATAAAAGTGCTCCAGTCGATTCACAAATCCTTTGTAGTCTTTATTTTCATTTTCAGACCAAACTACTTCGCTAATGGCTAATATCCTTGGAAAAACCATGTATTCTACCGCATCTTCTGTTTTCATATATTCTGTCCATACATTTCCTTGAGCTCCAATAATATACTTAGCCTCTTCTTCATTTAGTACTTCTGGTATAGGATTGAAATCATATACTTTTTCTAAAGGCAAGTAGCCCCCTATTGCTAAAGGTTCATTCTCGCCGTCTGATTGATAGTAATCAAAATAACAATGCGATGTAGGTGTCATTACTACATTATGCTTTTGCTTGGCAGCTTCAATAGCACCACTTGTTCCACGCCATGACATCACAGAGGCATTAGGAGCCAATCCACCTTCTAAAATCTCATCCCAACCAATGATCTGTTTTCCTTTTCCGTTAAGGTAACGTTCTATTCTGGTAATAAAATAGCTTTGCAATTCGTGCTCATCTTTAAGCCCTTTTTCTTTGATTATCCTTTGACACACATCCGAGTTTTTCCACCTTGTCTTAGGGGCTTCATCACCTCCTATATGAATATATTCACTTGGAAATAATGCAATAACCTCATCCAATACATCTTCAAGAAATGTAAAGGTGTTTTCTGTAGGGCAATAAATTTCTTCAAACACACCCCATTTGGTAGCTACCTTGACCAGTTCTCCTGTGCAGCCTAACTCGGGATAAGCTGCTATTGCTGCTTGCGAATGTCCAGGCATCTCTATCTCTGGAATGATCGTTACAAAACGTTCTTGCGCATAGCTAACTATATCTTTAATCTCTTCTTGCGTATAATATCCGCCATATCTTTTACCATCAAACTGGTGGGGTTGGTCGCTGTAATGCCCTATTAATGTTTCATCTCTGTAGGCTGCAACAGTATTTAATGATGGGTACTTTTTTATTTCAATTCTCCAGCCTTGGTCCTCAGTTAAGTGCCAATGAAACGTATTCATCTTAAGCATAGCAATAGCGTCTATGTACGATTTTATAAAGTCTACAGAAAACATATGCCTACCAACATCTAGATGCATCCCTCTATACCCAAATTGTGGCTGATCTTTAATGCTTACACAAGGGATCTTTATTATGTCCGAATCATTAGACCCATTTTCAAAACTTGAAGGGAGTAATTGTCTTAAGCTCTGTACGGCATAAAAAGCGCCTTGGTCAGAATTTGCTCTGATAAAAATATGATCTGGTGTTACTTTAAGCTGATAGGATTCTTCGCCTTCAACTGTGTTGTCTTTTATAAACTGAATTGCATCATTAGACTTCAATTCTATAGAGCTTCCAGACTCCACAAATGTTTTTAAAAATCTAGCAGAGACTTCAAATTCATCCTCAAATAAGATTCCTGTTTTTGAATTCAACATAAAATACCCATCCTGAATTGTTATATCATTTGGCTGGGGTATAATTGCAACTTGTTGTATACCAGACTCTTTTTTACTACATGAAAGTATTATAGTTGCCAGTATTAAAAAAAGTAGAGATCGCTTAGGTAGCATTTTAGTATATTAGATGCATTAAAATTAGCAATCATTTTTTAATGAAACTCAAATTCTTCTCTCTTTTAACTCTATTGGCCCTATTAAGTAACTGTAATAATTCTGTGGATATTCCTGTTGCTAAAAAAGACAAGTCACTTATTTCATATGTTAACCCTTTTATTGGTACCGGTGGACACGGACATACTTATCCAGGTGCTACAATGCCCTTTGGGATGATGCAATTAAGTCCAGACACACGTTTAGACGGTTGGGATGGTTGTTCAGGCTATCACTACTCAGATAACTACATTTATGGATTTTCTCATACACATCTAAGTGGTACAGGAGTTTCTGATTATGGAGACATCTTACTAATGCCAACTAATGCTGTCAACTTTAACAATGGTTCAGATGGTAAAAATGGTTATCGTGATCATTTTTCTCACGATAATGAGGTTGCCGAGCCTGGGTTCTATAAAGTGCATTTAGACTCTACAAATATAGATGTAGAGTTAACGGTTGCCTCTAGAAGTGGAATGCACAAATACACCTACCCTTCGGCAGACAGTCAATATCTAATCGTAGACCTAGACCATAGAGATGAAGTACTAGATTATAGAATTCGGTTCGTTGATAGTAATACCATAAGGGGTTTTAGACATTCTAAGGCATGGGCGACAGATCAGCGCTTGTTTTATGATATTCATTTTTCGAGACCTATTAAGGATATTGTTTACCAGGAAAATGGAGATATTATTTCAAAAAATTATAAGTATGTAAGTAAAAAAGCGGCCATTTTATTTGATAATCCTGATAATGAACCTGTGATAGTTCGGATTGGGATTAGTGCTGTTGATGAAGAAGGCGCAAAAAAGAATAGGGAACACGAGATTGCTAATAAAACATTTGATGATGTAAAAAAAGCCGCTCAAGATGCATGGGAATCTCAACTTGAAAAGATCGTCATAGAAAGTACTAATGACGATTATAAAACTATATTCTATACCTCTTTATATCATACGATGATTGCTCCTAATTTGTATCAGGATGTTGATGGCAGATATCGTGGTATGGATCTAGAAGTTCACCAAAACACTGATTTCGATTACTATACTGTATTCTCATTATGGGACACCTACAGAGCTGCTCACCCGCTTTATACTATCATAGAACAAGATCGCACTAACGATTTTATAAATACGTTTTTGGCTAAGTATGACGAAGGTGGCATTATGCCTATTTGGGATCTTTCTGCCTGCTACACAGGATGTATGATAGGGTATCATGCTGTTCCCGTTATCGCAGATGCTTATTTAAAAGGTATTGATGGTTATGATACTGAAAAAGCGCTCACTGCAATGAAACACTCTGCTACCAGAGATAAGCTAGGGTTAGAGTCTTATAAAGCTATAGGATATATTCCTGTTGAAGAAGAAAGCGAATCTGTATCAAAAACCCTCGAATATGCCTATGACGATTGGACCATAGCGCAGATGGCTAAGGCCATGGGTAAAAGTGAAGATTACAAGACATATTCTGAGCGCGCTCAATATTATAAAAATATCTATGACCCGGAATCGCAGTTTATGAGAGGTCGATTCAGAAATACATGGTTTGCACCATTTGATCCTTATGAGGTTAACTTCAATTATACTGAAGCTAACTCTTGGCAATATAGTTATTATGTTCCTCAGGATGTTTCAGGCTTTATGGAGTTGTTAGGAGGTAAAAAAGCTTTGGAAGATCATTTAGACAAATTATTCACCGCCAAAAAAGAGACTTCGGGGAGAAATCAAGCAGATATAACAGGATTAATAGGGCAATACGCACATGGTAATGAACCTAGCCACCACATGGCATATTTATACAATTTTGTGAATAAGCCTCATAAAACTATGGAAAAGGTATACCAGATACTTACTGAGCTATATCAAAATACTCCTGATGGAATTTCCGGAAATGAAGATTGCGGGCAAATGAGCGCTTGGTATGTATTCAGTTCTATAGGCTTCTATCCTGTAACACCGGGAAGCAATGAATATATTATTGGAACACCATTATTAGATAAAGCCACCATAAATCTTGAAAATGGAAAGACATTCACCACGGTGGCTCACAATAGAAGTGAAATTAATAAATACATAGAATCTGCAAGGCTTAATGGCAAGCCTCTACAAGGTTCATATATTACTCATGAAGATATTATGAATGGTGGTGTTTTAGAATTTTACATGACTGATAATCCGGCAGTTTGGGGAAGTCGAGACGGCGATGAACCAAAAACTGAAATCTCTGAACATCTTATAGTTCCTGCGCCTTTTATAGCTAAAGGCGATGTTGCATTCAAAGGTAGCACTGAAGTTACCCTGGCTAGTGTTGGAAAAGATTCTAAAATCTACTATAAACTTGATGATTCGGAATATCAAGAATATAAAGAGCCTTTTACTTTGACTGAAGCTTTAACCCTAGAGGTTTATGCTGAATACGATGGCAAAAAAAGTGCAAAGATTGAAACCAAGTTTTATAAGATAGATCCTAACCTTTCGATCACATTAGGAACAGAATATGCCAATCAGTATAATGCTGGTGGCAATGATGCACTCATTGATGGAGTTGTTGGAACTCAAGATTTCAGAACCGGAACATGGCAAGGCTATTGGGACGAAGATGTTGTAGCCACTGTAAATCTTGGGAAATCCAAGTCTGTGAATACAATCAGCGTCAACTTTTTACAAGATCAGCGCTCCTGGATATTTTACCCAACTGAAGTAGAATGCCTCGTATCTAAGGATGGTAAAAATTATAAATCTCTAGGGAACCAAACAATAGACACTACTAAGCCATCAGAAGATGTGACTATAAAAACCATAGAGTTTAAGCAATCATCTTCAGAATATCGTTATGTAAAAATAATAGCTAAAAAACTAGGTGTACTACCTGATTGGCATCTAGGCTATAAACATGATGGTAGAAGCTGGATTTTTGTAGATGAAATAACAATCAAGTAAAAATATTAACTAACAATACTAATAGAAATGAGTAATCAAAATAATAAATCTGCACTGGCTACTTTAGTTACAGTATTCTTTTTCTGGGGATTTATAGCAGCATCTAACGGTGTTTTTATTCCTTTTTGTAAAACCTATTTTAATATTGATCAATTTCAATCGCAGCTAGTAGATTTTGCTTTCTATGGTGCTTACTATATTGGTGCTTTACTTCTATTCGTAATGTCAGGTTCCATTAAAAAAGACATGCTCAACAATTGGGGGTACAAAAATGGTATTGTATACGGATTATTGTTGTCTGCTATAGGTGCGTTTGTAATGTATCCTGCTACAGCCGGAGCAGAACAAGGACAAACTAATGTATTCTATTTTGTATTGATTGCTCTATTTATTGTTGGCCTAGGGTTTTCATTACAGCAAACTGCGGCCAATCCTTTTGCAATTGCTCTTGGTGACCCTAAGACCGGATCTCATCGTTTAAATTTGGCTGGCGGTATTAATTCTTTCGGAACTACTATAGGCCCTGTTATTGTAAGCTTGGTTATTTTCGGATCAGCGACATGGAGTACTGAAGAATTAGCCGGGATGATCGCCAATAATGAAATTACATTGATAACTGTACAAGGACTCTATTTAGGTGTTGGGGCATTATTTTTAGTTGCTGCTGCTTTATTTCATTTTTCGAAAAAGTTACCTTCTTTAAAATCAGATACAGAATTTGAATCTGCTAATAAGGCCCGTAACTTATTAATTATCCTTACGCTTATTATTGTAGCCTGCTTTAGTTATATTTTCAGTACATATTCAGGGGAAGAATTAACAGGAACAGCTCTTGAAGAAGTTGAAAAAACACGTTTAATTATACTGTTTGTTGCATTACTGGCTGTAGTTATTGCAATTTTCATTGCCTATAAAAGTGCCTCTGCAAAATCGGAAGGTTGGGGCGCTATGAAATATCCTCAATTGGTACTTGGGATGTTAGCTATATTTACCTATGTTGGTGTCGAAGTAACTATTGGTAGTAATCTTGGCGAATTATTGAAGCAAAGTGTAGGTGAAACCGGTTTAAATGCTATAGGATTACCTGTTTTAAATGATTCACAATTGGGGTCTTACATATCTTTGTACTGGGGAGGTTTAATGATTGGGCGCTGGGTTGGTGCTATTACTGTTTTTAATCCTAGTAAAGGCTTGAAGAAAGCGCTACTTATCATTGTACCTTACATTGCTTTTGGAGTGATCATTTTAGTAAATTCGTTTAAAATTCCTTTTACGACCAATGAGATTTTATTTTTTGCCATATGTATCGCAGTTCAGATTTTTGGTTTTTTCCTAGCTAAAGACAGACCTGTAAAAACACTAAAAATATTTAGTTTCTTTGGAATCGTGGGGATGCTAGTAGGTCTCTTTGCTTCAGGTAATGTTGCCTTATTTGCATTTCTTTCAGGCGGACTATTCTGTTCAATCATGTGGCCATGTATTTTCACGCTTAGTATATCTGGTTTAGGGAAATACACATCACAAGGTTCTGCGTTTTTAATTATGATGATTTTAGGTGGTGCTATTATTCCACCTGTACAAGGAAAGTTAGCCGATGTATTCACTATTCAATCGTCCTATTGGATTGCTGTAGCATGTTTTGCATACTTATTATTCTATGCCTTCAGAACTAAAACAGTTTTAGACAAACAAGGTGTTACATACTAATTGCCCCATAACCTATAAAAATACTGTTTATGAAACGAAGACATTTTATAAAGAATGCCTCCTTAACGGGGGTTGGATTGGCTGTGGGAAGTTCAATAGTTTCCTGCAATGAAACCAATACTGAAGCATCAACATCTGAAGACTCAAAAGCTATGACTATAGACACTTCTAAATTTCCAATTGCCATATGTACCTGGAACTTTGTTGATGCTAATGCCAAAGCTGGGGCAGCACTTAGCAGCGGTAAAAAAGCTTTAGATGCTGCTATAGAAGGTGTTGCCGTCGAGGAAGAAAACATAAAAAACACAACTGTAGGTAAAGGAGGTGCGCCAGATAGAGAAGGCAATGTCACTTTAGATGCCTGTGTTATGGACTCTAATGGTGATTGTGGTTCTGTACTTTACGTTAAGAATATTACTAATGTCGCTGCTTTGGCGAAAAAAGTTATGGAAGATACACCTCACGTCATTTTAGCTGGCGATGGTGCTGAAGAGTTTGGTTATACTCAAGGCTTTAAAAAAGAAAACCTCTTAACTGAAGATTCTGAGAAAGCTTGGGAAGAGTGGAAAAAAACATCAGAATACAAGCCTATTATTAATATCGAAAATCATGATACTATTGGCATGTTATGTATAGATAAAGATGGAGATATTGCGGGTGCATGTACTACTTCCGGACTTTCATACAAAATGAAAGGACGAGTTGGTGATTCTCCAATTATTGGATCCGGACTATTCATTGACAATGAAATTGGTGGTGCTGTGGCTACCGGAATGGGCGAAGAAGTATTAAAAACCGTTGGAAGTTTTCTTATCGTTGAACTTATGCGAAATGGTATGTCGCCTCAGGAAGCTTGCGAAGAAGCCATTCGTAGGATTGTAACTAAAAATGAGCGTTACAAAGACTTTCAGATTGCTTATATAGCTATGGATAAGTCAGGTAATATTGGTTCTTATTGTATTCATGAAGGATTCACTTATATGAAATACCAAAATGAAGAGAATGAAAATGTGCATTCAGATTTTTACCATAAGCCCTAAAACCACTTTATTGTAATATCAGCAAGCATTTGGGTAAACTTGGTATAAGGTGGTTTAAACCATGAAACTGGTCCCCAGTGCACCCATCTTAACACTGATCTTTCATTTGAAAAGGATCTGAATCCTTCATAGCCATGGGCTTTTCCAATACCACTATTATTACTGCCTCCAAAAGGCAGATATGGATTGGCGAATTGAAGTCCTGCATTATTAATGCCTGTAGTACCTGCTCTGGTATTCTTTATAATGAATTGAATTGTTCGTTTTTTTCTACTATAAATGTATAATGCCAATGGCTTTTCTTTAGAATTAATATAATTTACGACTTCATCCAGTGTTTTGTATGCTCTTATAGGTAATATTGGGCCGAATATTTCTTCTTTCATAAGAATAGCATCCTCTGATACTCCAGATATTAGTATAGGAGCAATAAATAAGTCTGAGTCATTACACCTTCCTCCAGATTCTATAGTGCCACCATGATGTTCAGCATCTTCTATAGCTGCTTTTAATCTTTCATAATGCCTTTTGCTTACAACCCTACTGTATGCAGTAGAAGCATCCGCATTTTCGGTATAAAATAACTCAAGCTTCTTTTTATAGGTAGCTATAAACTTATCCTTTACAGATTCATCCACTAATAAATAATCAGGGGCAATACAGGTTTGTCCATTATTATAATGTTTTATCCAGGCAATGGATTCAGCCGCTAGGTTAAT
Organism: Winogradskyella sp.; assembly: GCA_965230605.1. Lineage (GTDB taxonomy): Bacteria > Bacteroidota > Bacteroidia > Flavobacteriales > Flavobacteriaceae > CBDDLD01. The sequence continues at coordinate 2,950,230 of CBDDLD010000004.1, forward strand.
ATTTGCTGTTTTATCAACGATAACAGGAGACTTCCCACCTAATTCCAAGGTTACTGAAGCTAAATTAATGGCCGCAGCTTTCATAATCAACTTTCCTACTCTTGGTGATCCTGTAAAGTGAATATGATTAAATGGTAATTTTAGTAATTCTTGAGCTACTTCTACTTCACCTTCTACAAGGGCTACTTCATCTTCCGCAAAAACAGCATTAACAATTTCAGCCATAACAGCAGATGTGTTAGGTGTTAGTTCTGATGGCTTAATAATTGCTGTATTCCCGGAAGCTATAGCAGAAACTAAAGGGTTAAATGTTAAGGTCACCGGGTAATTCCACGGCGATATAATTAAGCAAACTCCTTTGGGTTCGTAAACAATCTTTGATCTTGTTCCCAACAACGCAAAGGGTGTTCCTACACGTTTATCCTTCATCCAGCGCCATAAGTTCTTCTTTGCATACTTAATTTCTTTAACCACCAAATACACCTCTGACATATCGGTTTCAATGGTTGGTTTCTTAAAATCAGCATAGAGCGCATCTCTTATTTGGTCTTTATAAGTATATTCTATGGCTCGTTGAAGTGCATTCAATTTCTCAATTCGCCTGTAATAACCGGCCTTTGCGACTTTAAACTGATTGTCTTTTTGGGCTTTAAACAGGTTATAATACCTATTATCTGAATAATCTGCCATTAATCTGAAACGTGTTTACGGGGGTTCTGAGCCTATTTTGTGCATTTCATCGATGTTTTTAACGAAGAATTTCCTGTTATCTAGTTATCGTTGGATTTCATCTAAATTTTTCAAGCACCCCATTTATTTGCTATTTCTTTGAATCGAATTTAAAACAAAAAAGTTTTATTCACCATGAAAAAAGGATTAGTAGTCATATTATTTTTAACATTACCGCTTCTGTCACTAGCACAACAGGAAGTGGCTAATACTATTACTACAGATCCTGTAAAAGAATTAATAGAAGGTGCTAAAGTAGAACAACCTGCAGTAAAAAAATCTTCGTCTTCTAAAATGAAAGCTAAGATTATTAACCTTAAGCATAAGAAGAGTAATGACATTATAAGTATAAAAGCTTATAGAAAGAGTCTTCAAATTAAGGTTAAGACCAAAAGATTATGCTAAGAACTAACTAATAGATAGAAAAAGCCAATGTTTAAGCATTGGCTTTTTTATTGCCTTAAGTTTTCAACAATACGTTATATAATTCAGGTGCATTTTGTAGTTTTATAGACTTCAACAATCAATTTTTATGTCAGAACAAAAACGACTTTTCCTGGTTGATGCCTATGCACTAATTTTTAGAGGATACTACGCTTTTATAAAAAACCCAAGAATTAACTCAAAAGGAGTAGACACCTCAGCAATAATGGGGTTTATGAATTCATTGCTTGACGTTATAAAACGTGAACGCCCAGATCATTTAGCTGTTTGTTTTGATAAAGGGGGAAGTGTTGAAAGAACGGAAATGTATGAAGCCTACAAAGCCAACAGGGATGAAACTCCTGAAGCCATAAAGGTTGCTGTACCTTACATTTATAGTATTCTTAAGGCCATGCATATTCCTATTATGGTTAAAGAGGGTTATGAAGCTGATGATGTGATAGGCACTTTGTCTAAACAAGCTGAAAAACAAGGCTACAAGACCTACATGGTAACACCTGATAAAGATTTTGCCCAACTAGTTTCTGAAAATATATTTATGTATCGCCCTGTATTTGGAGGCGGATATGAAACTTGGGGAATTCCGGAAGTCAAAGCAAAGTTTGAAGTTGAAGACCCACTTCAGGTTATTGATTTCCTGGGAATGATGGGAGACTCCGCAGATAATATTCCCGGATTACCAGGTGTAGGTGAAAAAACAGCTAAAAAATTCATTAACCAATTTGGAAGTTTAGAAGGCCTGTTAGCCAATACGGACCAGCTAAAAGGTAAAATGAAGGAGAAAGTTGAAGCTAATGGTGAATTAGGTATACTCTCAAAAAAACTGGCAACAATTATGCTAGATGTTCCTGTTGAATTTGATGAAAAAGATTTCGAAATGTCAGAGCCCGATATAAACTCTGTAAAAGCTTTGTTTCAAGAGTTAGAGTTCAGGCGTCTTACAGAAAACTTTTTAAAAACCTTCAGTAATGGTAATGGAACTGATGCCACTACTATTGAAGAACCTGAAAAAAAGGATGCCACTGCAGCACCAAAAGCACCTAAATCTAAGACTACTGCCGGCGCGGGTCAGTTTTCATTATTTGGAGATGATGATAGTGGTTCTGAAACTACAACCTCTGACGTAGGATTTAGCAGACAAACAGCAGCTACGACATCGCACTTCTATCAGAATATAAATACCCCTTTGTCTAGACATCTTTTTATTGAAGCTCTACTAAAACAACATAGTGTATGTTTTGACACGGAAACTACAGGAATTAATCCTATATCTGCAGAATTGGTAGGTATAGCCTTTTCATGGGAAGTTGGAAAAGGATTCTACATTCCTTTCCCAGAAAGCAAAGATGAAGCTCAACAACTCATAGAAGAATTACGCCCATTCTTTGAAGCAGACCATATTGAAAAAATTGGTCAGAACCTTAAATATGATATTAAAGTATTAGCCAAATACAATATTGACGTTAAAGGAAAATTGTTTGATACCATGCTTGCGCATTACCTTATTAATCCGGATATGAGGCATAATATGGATGTGTTAGCAGAGACCTACCTTAATTATACGCCAATATCTATCACTGAACTCATTGGTAAAAAAGGAAAGAATCAATTATCGATGCGCCAGGTCCCTATTGAGCAACAAACGGAGTATGCTGTTGAAGATACGGACATTACACTTCAGCTTAAAGAACACTTTAAAAATGAATTGACCGAAGCTAATATCGAAACGCTCTTTAATGATATTGAGGTTCCTTTATTAAGGGTTTTAGCGGCTATGGAGTTAGAAGGTATTAATCTAGATAAAGCTTTTCTAAATGATCTGTCTTCAGAATTAGATAATGACATCAGTGTATTAGAAACGAAAATATATGAAGCTGCCGGAGAAACCTTCAATATAGCTTCCCCGAAACAATTAGGTATTATTCTTTTTGAAAAATTAAAACTGGTAGATAAGCCTAAAAAAACTAAGACCGGTCAATATTCAACCGCTGAAGATGTTTTAAGTTATTTGGCAAAGGACCACGAGATCATTCAAAATATTTTGGATTTTAGAGGGCTTAGCAAATTAAAAAGTACTTATGTAGATGCATTACCTACACAAGTTGAAGACTCTACAGGACGAGTACATACAGATTACATGCAGACTGTTGCAGCTACAGGGCGATTAAGTAGTAATAATCCGAATCTTCAAAACATCCCGATCAGAACAGAACGTGGTCGTCAAGTGCGTAAGGCCTTCATCCCGAGAGATAAAGATTATACCTTATTAGCTGCTGACTATTCTCAGATAGAACTTAGAATTATAGCAGCTTTGAGTGAGGAAGAAACCATGATTGAAGCGTTTAAAAACGGAGAAGACATCCATGCCTCAACAGCGGCAAAAGTTTTCAATGTCCCTATTAACGAAGTTTCTCGAGAACAACGTAGTAATGCCAAAACAGTGAATTTTGGTATTATCTATGGCGTTTCTGCTTTCGGATTGAGCAATCAAACTAATCTTTCCAGAAGCGAGTCTAAAGAACTTATAGATACGTATTATGATACTTATCCTAAATTGAAGGCCTATATTAGTAAGCAAGTTGATTTTGCAAGAGATAACGGTTATGTGCAAACCGTATTAGGACGTCGTCGATATCTTAAAGACATCAATTCTAGAAATGCGGTAGTTAGAGGTGCTGCAGAACGTAATGCTGTTAATGCTCCTATTCAAGGTAGTGCTGCGGATATTATTAAAATAGCTATGATTAATATTCATCAGAAACTTAATGAAGGTGATTACAAAACTAAAATGCTCCTACAGGTTCATGATGAATTGGTCTTTGATGTCTATAAACCTGAACTAGATACTATTAAGTCACTAATTAAAACGGAAATGGAAAATGCATACAAACTTTCTGTACCTTTAGATGTGGATCTAGATATTGGTGACAATTGGTTAGAAGCTCATTAATTTTATATAAACTCGATAAGCATGAAACACAAAGGTCATATTATTGTCAATAAGCCCCTTCAATTTGTTGCAGATTGTTTTGCAAACCCGGATTATCTGGGAGAATATCAGGATAATTTTATTAGAAAAGATTTTATAAGTGGTGAAAAGGGTAAAGCCGGAGCCGTTTCAAAAATGTACTACAAATTTGGTAAAAAAGGTGAAATGGAACTCACCGAAACCATAACCAAAAGTGAACTTCCTCATACTTTTGAAGCCTTTTATCATCATAAGCATATGGACAATACCATGATATGTAACTTTACTGCTATTGATGATCATACGACCAGATATGATTTTGAGTATGAGTATACACGTATCAATTGGGTAATGCCCAAGCTAATGGCCATACTTTTTCCCAGCATGTATAAAAAGCCGGCAGAAAAATGGCTTAGCCAATTTAAAGCATTTGTAGAACGCCAATAAATGAAGGCGCTAATTTCTTTATTGGAAACATGGGATGGTAAACATGTGGATCATCTAATTGATATCTATGATAACCGTCATAATGATCCTGACTTCTTTGATGAACTCATTCAAATTACAAAAGAACAACAACATCTTCAAGTAGCAACCACTTGGTTATTTAAACATCATTATGATTCGAAAAAGAGGCTAAGCGATACTCAAACACATATGATATTGAACCTTTCTTATACATTCTCTCATTGGGAAGCCCAATTGCATATACTACAACTACTGCCACATATTTATATTTCTGAAGAAAACTTTATTACTATTGAAGACTTTGTAAGACCTTGTTTAAATAGTAACACTAAGTTTGTGAGAGCGTGGGCTTATGAAGGGTTTTATCAACTAACAAAAGAACAACCGACATACATAGAAGAATTAAAAGCATTATGTGATAAAGCCATGTTAACTGAGAGTGCCTCAGTAAAAGCAAGGATCAGAAAAATTCTAAAACGAATATAGTATTTATCTTTTCCGGTAGAGTGGGAAAAAACCTGTGTCAGATTCTAAATCACAGTCTATTGCTATCTCTTTACATAACTTTTTATATACTGTTTTATCAATAATCTTCCTACCTGTATAAAAGTAAGAGATGTCATTTTCAAAAAAAGTTTTCTTATAGTTAAAAATCCCATCCTCTTCACCATGACCTCCTCCAAGAACATAATTAGAATAGCCTTCATTAAAGCCCCATTCTATAACCTTATGTTTTAAAAAATCATTTGGTCTTAGGTTAAAATGTGCTGAATCTGTCCCGCCTAAAAACGAATAGATATACTTATTTGACAGTAAAAGTATTTCTGTTGAAATAGCAAGGTCATCTTTATATACCATAGAAATTGCACTGTGTGTTTTAGATGTATTAAAAAAGTATTCTAAGTCTTCTTTAGTATAATAAAAATGTGCTTTGGCATCATTTCTTTTCATGGTGTCAATGTAAATACGATAAAAGTCATCGACTATTTTTTGAGTATATGGAAATTGATGAACTTCAAAGCTTAAATTCTCCCTAATTGCTCTGTTCACATTCTTACGGACTTTCCTATTATAACCTTTCCAAATGTGTGTTGGTTTTTCAATTTTTCCGTTAATGATTTTAATTGTAGGCAAGACCTTTCCTGAGTAACTCCTATAATTTTCATTTACGTTAAACCTTATAAACTCTGAAACAATATGGTTTTCTTCATACCATTCATCTACTAAATCCCAAAATGTATCTACTGTATCAGCTTTGATATCTGTATCATACATAGGACCACCATATCCGTAATTAGATATCACATCAAAGACCTTTGATTTTAATATAGTTTTAATAGACCTCTCATAAAAAGGCATTATTACTTTTGGTATTCCTTTTTTCTCCTTTAAAATAAAGGCTTTTATTTTGGCAGAATGATGATTAAATGTTTCGAGGTATGCTATATTAAAGAATGGAAGTTGATCTTTAAACTTTAAAAGACATTGTTTGTATTCTTCTTTTTGACTTGTTATCGTCAAATCTAATACCTCTAAAACCATTGTAAGAACTGTACGGATTCTCCCAAAGTTATGTAAATTGTTTGGACAATCCTTAGAAATTAATTTATTTTCGTTATTTAAAATTTAATAAGAGAAATGAGAAAAATAGTAGTAATAGCAAGTTTTTTATTAATGACTTTAAGTGCCAATGCTCAATTTAATGAAGATAAGATAGGCGCTTGGTATATGTACTTTTGGACAACCACTTTTAACGAAAGTAATTTTGGTTTACAGGGTGATGTTCAATATAGAAACTGGAATGTCATTGGAGACTTAGAACAACTACTATTAAGAGGAGGACTTACTTATAAGCCAAAAACAGCAAATATAAAATTCACCCTTGGTTATGCCCATATAACTACCGGAGCTTTTGGTTCTGATGATAATAGTACCACACAAGAAAGTAGAATCTACCAAGAAGCATTATTTCCTTCAAAAGTTGGGAATCGTTTATACTTTAATCATCGTCTTAGATACGAGCAACGCTTTGTAGAAAATCAAGACTTTAGAACTCGTTACCGTTACAACTTATTTCTTAATGTGCCTTTAAACTCATCTAATATTGCTAAAAAAACATATTATTTGGCATTATATAATGAAATCTTTATAAATGGTGAGCGTCAAATAGGCAATGGAAATAGTGTAGAAATTTTTGATCGTAATCGTACGTACTTTGGCCTTGGCTACGCCATAAAAAACAATTTAAAAGTACAACTGGGTTATATGCGTCAAACCACTGACAATTGGACAAAAAACCAATGGCAAGTGAGTGTACATCATAGCATATAGTTAGAATACAAATCTATAAGTTGCCTTAATTAAAAATGTATTCTCTGGCTTTCTACTTAGGAGTTGATTATCTATTATAGAACCAAAACTATTGCTTGGATCTCCAACACCTGTGATACCCTGAGACCATACTAAGAATATTTCAGACCCTGGTATATACTCCCATCTTACGACCAAATTTGATCTAAACTGAACAAATGCAAAATCGGGATTTCCGAAACTATAATCCGTTGTTCCATCTTCGTCTTCATCAACAGCATAACCTCCATTTACAGATTCAATTTGATTATCGTTATACCAGATTACACGATCATTTAAATTTTCAGCTATAGCATTATCAACATAATTAAAGTCAAAATACCTGGCTTTAAAAATGAAAGGTTGTCCATAATATTGTATCGTAAGGTTAGGGTTAATATTATAATTCACCCTTAATGTAGCACTTAATGTTTCCTGATCAATTTCCCCTAAAATATATCTGGTTGTATTTCCAAAACTAGACTGCGTCACATATTGTGTACGGTTAGGATTTTGAGAATATTCCATATCTAGGGAAAGACTTAATGCATTTAAAGGCTGATACCTAAAGCCTAATTCATAATTATAAAACGAAAAGTTATTTTGCTTTGCTCTAGAGTTTACATGACCTGCTCTAACACTAAACTTCTTACGTTGGTCTGTTCCTGCAAACCAATACCAAAAGTTCTCTTCATTATAACGCCAACGTGGTCCTCCTCGTAAAAAGGTATTTATAAAGATTCGAGGTTTATGTGCCGCTCCAAAATCTGTCCAGTAGTTATTCTTGAAGTTAATAAACCCATTCATCTCATATTGTATCCTGTTATAGTTTCCTTCAAAATCAAATGCTGAAGAAAGTGTAAATCCTAAGTTAGCACGTCTAAACCAGCTGGTTGGTGTATTAAACAAGCGTCTTATGTTCGCATATTGCCTTATATCATCTGCTTGTCTTAAAAAACCGATATCGTTGAGTTCTAATTCCGGAGATTTCCAATTTCCTCCAATATTATAACGCCAGTTGCCGCCACCCCCTTTACCAATTTCTAATCGCCCGCCTGTTCCTGTTAATGAGGTTTTATTGGGGTCTACCTCTACATGATCAGCATCTACTCTCTGGAATAAATGTGTCAATGAGCGCTGTGTGCGTTCAATAGCTTCTTTACTACCATTCACATTACTCATCGTAATGTTTCCTAAGACATAGTAAGTTCTATTCTTCCAATTATGTCTAAAATCGATTCCTCCTGTATATGCACTTCTTCGTAAGAAGCTCACATTATCTTTGATATCTCTATTGGTAGCTGTAAAGATTCCACCTATAAAAGAATTTCGATCATTGAAGTCTTTTTGAACCCTTGTCACTAAATAATTAGTAAAAGGTTCTACCAATTCTTCTCTTTCCTCTCCGACATCAGGCAATCCATTAATAACATCTTCTCTCTCATCAAGTCTTACTTCACCAAACTCTTTTGAAGTAACACTTTCTAATACACCGATAGCCCATCCGTCCTTGGTTTTACCACTAAATTTAGCTGCTCCTAAAATCGTTGTAAAGTTTGGAATATCTTCATATTCCCCAAGGCTTGGATTTGCACTAGTTCCTCCCTGAGGTGTTCTTCCAATACGTCTAGAAAAGAAAACGTTATCAGCACCCCCGCCTACTCTAAAATCGAATACATTCTTATTCTCTACAAAGAATGGTCGTCTTTCCTGAAAGAAAATTTCAAAACCATCTAAAGCTATGGCGCCAGGGTCGGCATCTACTTGTCCAAAATCTGGGTTGATCGTTAGGTCTAAAGTAAGATCATTGGTTATTCCGATTTTTGCATCCAACCCTGCTGTAAGCTTAGTATCATTACCATCTCTAAATGGATTTCCTGGTTCCGACTCATACGTATCTAATTGTGCAACTGTATAAGGTTGTATCTCTAATTGCTTTTGTGGTTTCAATCCAACCAACCCTCTAAGCTCTCCAAATTCACTTACCCAGCCCGGTGGATTTGCTTCTAAAGGTTGCCAAGTAGAGCGTTCTTCGTTATTAAAATAGCGCCTCGTGGATTGTAACCCCCAAACTTGTTCTTGCTCATTACCAAAACGTAACTGACTCAATGGAATACGAATTTCAGCGGTCCACCCTTCATCATCAATGTTTGTAGCTACATACCATATGGGGTTCCAGCTGCCATCAAAATTTCCGTTGTTAGATACAAATTCATCGCCTTTAACACCTGATGCAGATATGGTAAACGAAAATGCTGTACGATCATCATTATAACTATCTATATTGATTTCTACCCAATCTCCCGGGAAATCATCGCGTCTCCCCAATCGTTTTTCTATTGTGGAAGGATCCGCCTGATAACACTTAAATGCAACATATAGATTCTTATCATCATAAATGATCTTCATCTTCGTTTGTTCTGATGGTGGGGTACCGACATCTGGTTGAAATTCTACATAGTCTGATGTCCATTCAACTATGTCCCAAGCAGAGTCATCTATTAAACCATCAATTTTTGGAGGATCATTACTCTCTATTGGTTTGGTGGTATATGTGCGTTTCGGAATAGTAGATGTATTACTATTGTCTTGTGCTAAGGATTCAAATTGAAATAAATAAATTAGAACGAGGGCTAGTAAGAAACGTTTCATTGATTGATGATGGAAGTTGATTGATATACAATACTAAAGACTTTATCTCAATAAAGGTGTTACACTTTTCTTAAATTATTTGATAAATGAATTTATATTCTGAAGCAATAATTATACCTTCATAATAGTTTTACTCTAAATACTAATACTATAGTGAGGACTACAATTAATTTTACATTACTTCTTTTATGCTTTAGCATTAATGCCCAAGATAGCTTAAGTATTTTGGGAAAGTATAGCGATTACTGGTTAGCTAATGGAGATGCTGGTGGTACTTTTCTAGAACTCAAAGCAAATGGAAAATTTGTATTATGCGATGTAGATTATGTTTTTCCTATGACTTTTAAAGAGTATACAAATGAAGGGCATTGGGTGATGCAAGATGATCAAATAGTACTAAACCCGCATTTAAAAAGAAGAAAGCCTAAGGTTATAATCAATGAAAAGGAAATCGCTGAAAATGATTCTTTAGAGATCAAAATCAACTACTATATAGAATCTTATAAAAATCAAAGGCGGATAGAAAAGGTTTCATCAGAATTTGATATTCTAACACTCTACTTCAATAAGAAAAGGAAGTATATTAATATTACCAATCCTAAATTTGATTTAGGCAGTTGCGCCTTTGCACCGAGAATAAGAAGAAGAGTAAATATCGATTCTTCCAAGACATTTAAAATACCTAAAAGAGAACTCTCTAAAGTAGGAATCATGGGCTATGGTTTTATTAAGCCTATTGAACTTCCGATAAAAAACATGACTACTAACTACTTAGAAATAAATATTACAATTCCTGTAGATATAGAGCGCATGCCAAGAAATAAAAAAGTCCTCATTAAAGGCAACCGAGCTTTCATTTATGAACGTAATGGTAAGGTTAGAAAATCTCTTAACCCATTATACAAAAAGCGGCAAAATATCAAAGAAAACCCTACCACAAGAATTAAGTCCTGATTTTCAGTCAAAAAAACACCAGAGCTGTTTGTTAATCCAATAGTTTATCGTAAATTTGCAAACTCTTTTTTGAAGAGGTAAGTATAATTAACAAAACAAATTAGTGTGGATACATTAAGCTACAAAACGGTTTCTGCTAACAAAGCTACTGTAAATAAAGAGTGGGTTTTAGTAGATGCTGATGGACAAACCTTAGGACGCTTAGCTTCTAAAGTTGCAAAACTTTTAAGAGGTAAGCACAAGCCTAACTTCACGCCACACGTTGATTGTGGAGATAACGTTATTGTTATCAATGCAGAAAAGATCAACTTATCAGGAAACAAATGGACTGACAAAACTTATGTGCGTCATACAGGGTACCCTGGTGGGCAAAGAAGCTTAACTGCTACTGAAATGTTTGAGAAAAATCCAAACAGATTAGTAGAGAAATCAGTGAAAGGAATGCTGCCTAAAAACAAATTAGGAGCACAGTTATTCCGTAATCTAACGGTTGTATCTGGAACAGAGCATGCACATGAAGCTCAAAAACCAAAGACAATCAATTTAAACGAATTTAACTAATGGAAGTAATTCACAAAATTGGCCGTAGAAAGACGGCTGTTGCTCGTGTGTATGTTGCCAAAGGAAAAGGTAACATTACCGTGAACAAAAAAGACATGGCGGTTTATTTTCCTACTGCAACATTGCAGTATAAGGTAAACCAACCTATAGCTATGACTAACAATGATGGCAACTTTGATATTACTGTAAACGTATATGGAGGTGGTGTCACCGGCCAGGCAGAAGCTGTACGTTTAGCAATCTCTCGTGCAATGTGCGAGTTAGATGAAGAAAACAGAGCAATATTAAAGCCAGAAGGTCTATTAACGAGAGATCCAAGAATGGTAGAGCGTAAGAAATTCGGTCAGAAGAAAGCGCGTAAGAAATTCCAGTTCTCTAAACGTTAATATCCAACAATTTTTGATTCAGAATCTGTTTTTACAGATTTCTGAATCATTTTTAAAATGAATCGCTGAAAAATTCAGCACAATTAAAAACCAGTTATTGTTGCCCAAGACTATAAACGTCAGGGTTTAGTTTAGCATCTAAATGATAAAGGCCTTTTTATAAGCCACTTTATCATTGCTAATTCAACAGAACGTAAACTATTACAAAAAATGGAAAAAGTAGAAGTAAAAGACTTACTTGAAGCTGGTGTTCATTTTGGTCACTTAACCCGTAAATGGGATCCAAACATGGCACCTTACATCTATATGGAGCGTAACGGCATCCATATTATCAATCTTTACAAGACTGCTGCTAAAATTGAAGAAACTTCTAATGCACTTCACAAAATTGCAGCATCAGGAAAGAAAATCTTATTTGTTGCTACAAAAAAGCAAGCTAAAGACATCGTTGCTGATAAAGCCGGTGCTGTAAACATGCCATACATTACTGAGCGTTGGCCAGGTGGTATGCTTACAAACTTTGTTACTATCAGAAAAGCTGTTAAGAAAATGGCTTCTATTGATAGAATGAAGAAGGATGGTACATTTAACTCTTTATCAAAGAAAGAACGTTTACAGGTAGATCGTCAACGTGCAAAATTAGAAAAGAACTTAGGTTCAATTTCTGATATGACACGTTTACCAGGAGCTATCTTCGTTGTTGATATTAAAAGAGAGCACATTGCAATTAAAGAAGCTCAAAAGCTTAACATTCCAATCTTTGCAATGGTAGATACAAACTCTGATCCTCGTCAAGTAGATTATGTCATCCCGGCAAATGACGATGCATCTAAGTCTATTGATAAAATATTAGACATTGTAACTTCTGCTATTAATGATGGTTTACAAGAGCGTAAATCTGAACGTGCTGAAAAAGAAGGTAAAGCTCAAAAAGAAGCAGTCAAGGCACCAGCTAAGGAAGCTAAGACTGAGCCAGCTAAAGAAGCTGTAGCGGTACAAGAAGAAGAATAAATAACATTTACACAACACAAAAAAGTCGTTTAGTTCTTTTCTTTGCTGAAATTAGTTGGACGACTTTTCATTTAAATACAATTTAGAAATTATGGTAAAAATAACAGCTGCCGAAGTAAATAGATTAAGAAAAACTACTGGCGCAGGTATGATGGATTGTAAAAAAGCTTTAGTTGAAGCTGAAGGAGATTTTGACAAAGCTATTGAGATCTTACGTAAAAAAGGACAAAAGGTTGCTGCAAAGCGTGCTGACAGAGAATCTTCTGAAGGTGCTGCTATTGCTAAAGTAAATTCAGATAATACAGTTGGTGTTTCAATTGTATTAGGATGCGAAACTGATTTCGTTGGTAAAAACGAGAGCTTTGTGAATTTAGCTCATGACCTTGCTGAAATAGCACTTAATTATGCCTCTAAAGAAGAATTCTTAGCTGCTGATTACAATGGAATGAGTGTTTCTGAAAAACTAATTGAACAAACTGGAGTTATTGGTGAAAAATTAGACATCAATGCTTTTGAAAAGATTGAAGCTCCATTTGTTGGTTCATACATCCACGCAGGTAATAAGATTGCTACATTAGTAGGTTTATCTCAAAATGTTGAAGGTGCTGCAGTTGTAGCTAAGGATGTTGCTATGCAAGCTGCTGCAATGAACCCTATTGCATTAAATGAAGAAGGTGTAGATGCATCTGTTGTTGAAAAAGAAATAGAAATTGCTAAAGATCAATTACGTCAAGAAGGTAAGCCTGAAGCTATGCTAGAAAACATCGCTAAAGGGAAATTAAAGCGTTTCTTCAAAGACAACACTTTAATCAACCAAGCCTTTATTAAAGATAGTAAGGTTAGTGTTGCAGACTATGTGAAATCTATTGGAGATGTATCTGTAACTGACTTTAGACGTGTTGCATTAGGATAAGTAATATTACATCTTATATACAAAGCCACTTGAGATCAGGTGGCTTTTTTATTGAAAATTATTTCGCTTTCAAAGATTACAAGAATTGTTTAGCTTTGCTTAACTATATTCGCACTTAGTTGTGAATATCAAAAATCATCAAACTTTTAATGAAATATAAAAGAATTCTCTTAAAATTATCTGGTGAAGCCTTAATGGGTACCCGCCAATATGGAATAGACCCGGTTAGACTTTCAGAATATGCCGAGGATATTAAAGTCATAACAGAAAAAGGTGTTGAAGTAGCAATTGTTATTGGTGGTGGAAATATTTTTAGAGGTGTAGCAGGAGCCAGCAATGGGATGGATAGAGTACAAGGAGATCATATGGGAATGTTAGCAACGGTTATCAATGGTCTGGCATTACAAGGTGCTCTTGAAGATGCCGGAATACCTACCCGTCTTCAATCTGCGATTAAAATTAATGAAGTCGCAGAACCTTTCATTATGAGAAAGGCGGTACGTCACTTAGAAAAAGGGCGTGTTGTAATTTTTGGTGGTGGTACAGGAAACCCTTATTTCACTACAGATTCAGCTGCCGTACTAAGAGCTATAGAAATTAAAGCCGATGTCATCTTAAAAGGTACTCGTGTGGATGGTATTTATACAGCTGATCCAGAGAAAGATCAAAGTGCAGTTAAATTTGACCATATCACTTTTGACGATGTGCTAAGAAAAGGACTAAAAGTTATGGATACCACTGCTTTTACTCTAAGTCAAGAAAATGAGCTTCCAATTATTGTATTTGACATGAATAAAAAAGGCAACTTGCTCAAAGTTGTTTCCGGAGAAAATATTGGCACTAAAGTAAATTTATAGCTCTGATAAAGAGATATGGCTTACATTTTGATAACCCTCAATTAAAACGCAAAGAAGATGAACGAAGACATTCAATTTTTATTAGATACCGCAAAGGAATCAATGGATAATGCAATTAAGCATTTAGAAAAGCAGTTATCAAATATTAGAGCAGGAAAAGCAAGTCCTTCCATGTTAGGAAGTGTTATGGTAGATTATTATGGGTCTCAAACGCCGCTTAACCAAGTAGCTAATGTTAACACTCCTGATGGTAGAACTATTACTGTTCAGCCATGGGAAAAAACGATGCTACAAGAAATAGAGCGAGGCATCATGCTAGCAAACTTAGGTTTCAACCCAATGAACAATGGGGAATCTATTATAATAAACGTTCCGCCTTTAACTGAAGAGCGCCGTAAAGATTTAGTAAGGCAAGCTAAAGCAGAGACAGAAGATGCAAAAATAGGCATCAGAAATGCGCGGAAAGATGCTAATAACGAGATCAAAAAGCTCGATGTTTCAGAAGATGTCAAAAAAAATACTGAAATTGACGTACAAGAATTAACTGATAATTACGTTAAGCGTGTTGATACCATTTTTGATGTAAAAGAAAAAGAAATTATGACGGTTTAATTATTGCCCTACTTCTTTCACTTTACTTCACCTATGAAATAAAAAAAATAAGATCATAAAAGTTTATGCTAAAACGTGTATGCGTAGTTTTAATCTTACTTTTTACTGCAAACGTTAAAGCACAGATTAATCCAAAACCTAAAAAAGATTCTACTACCGTAAAACAAGATTCGTTACGGAAAAGTGAATTTTTAACCAATATAGGTGTCGGATACTTCCCTACTAAATACTTCAAGTTTGATTTAAGGTACCTTATTAAATTCAATCAATTTGAAGGATTTAGAACCGGACTTGGAGGAATTACAAGTGAAAACTTCTCCGAAAAATTCCGTATCAACGGTTATACTGTATATGGCTTCAAAGATAAACGTTATAAGTATAGCGTTGGTGGGGGCGTGCGAGTAGGTCCAAAAACAAATACTTGGATTAATTTCACATACACAGATGATCTTAAAGAAACAGGAAGTTCTACATTTTTAACCGATAAGCGTTTTTTTACTTTTTTTGAACCCCGGCTTTTAAATATTGACTTATTTCATAGGCATATTACTAAGTCGATTGCATTAGAACATAGAATTACTAATCATTTGCTTTCAGAAACAGAAGTAGCCATTAGTAAAATAAACCCAACTTATACTTATACTTATTTCCTTGATGGGGTGTCTTACAACACATTTGATGTTAGTACCGCCACAGTAAGTTTACAATGGAGCCCATTTAGTAGTTATGAGTATGTTGATGATAAACTTGAAGAAGAAAAAGAAGGGTTTCCTAAGTTTACACTTCAGTTTACTCAGGGCATTAATAATGTTTTTGGAAGCGATTTTAATTTTACAAAGCTTGATTTTAGGACGATTTATCAATTAAATCATGGTGATGAGTCTCTAACCCGATTAACTGCCGTTGCAGGAATTGCTGGCGGTGAGGCCCCCTTAACACATTTGTATCACGCTTATCCGAATAATATTACTAAGGAAACTATTTTACAGCGATTTTCTGTAGCCGGCCTAAACAGTTTTGAGACTATGTACTTCAATGAGTTTTTCAGTGATAAGTTTGCTACACTTCAGATAAAACACTTCTTAAAACCATTCAAGTTTTCTGAATGGTTCAAACCTCAACTGGTTCTTATTTCGCGCTACGCAGTAGGCAGCATGCAAAGTATAGATAGACACCAAGGCATTACATTTAATACACTAGACCAACTCTATTCAGAATCTGGCTTTGAGATCAATAAACTTCTGTTTGGTTTTGGGTTAAGTTTTGCATATCGATATGGAGGATATCACCTCCCTAAACTAGAAGACAACATTGCTTTTAAGTTTACATTTAATATTTCGTTGTAATAGTATCATTATATTGTTAATTACCATAGCATTTCCTCTGGTTTTTTCTACCTTTGCGGCTCATTTTGCCAATGCATGTTTAAACTCTTTACTGCCGGATTTTGGGAGACTATTGCAAGGATTATTCTTCGCAACAAGATCACCATTTTTATTGCTATCATTTTAGCAACGGTATTCCTATCCATGCAATGGAAACATATGCGTTTCACTTACACTGAAGCCAATCTCTTACCAGACGATCATGAGGTAAACATGACCTATAATAACTTTCTGGAAATCTTTGGTGAAGAAGGTAATCTCATTGTACTTGGTGTAAAAGACAGCTCTTTATTTACCATAGATAAGCTTAATGACTGGAATGCATTATCTGAAGGTTTTAAAAATTACGATGAAGTAGAAACTGTAGTTTCCATCAAAGATCTTCAAAAACTAGTTAAAGACACTAAAAAAGAACTATTTGAATTAGAACCTTTTATAAAAGATTCTATTCAGTCTATAGAACAGTTAGAAGCTTTACAAGATGAGTTATTTAAAAAGTATCCGTTCTATGATAACTTTTTGTTTAATACAGAAACAAAAACAATCAGAACAGCGATATATCTCAAAAAAGATATAGTAAACACCTCTGCAAGAAAAGATTTTATAATAAACACTTTAACTGAAAGAGTCAGAACCTTTGAAACTGAAACCAATTTAGATGTTAGAGTTTCTGGGATGCCTTACATTAGAACACTTAACTCTCAGAATATTGTTGATGAAATTGGGCTATTTATCGGTGCTGCATTATTTATTACCTCATTAATTTTCTTTTTATTTTTCAGGTCCTTTAGAGCTACTTTTATTTCATTGATTGTCGTTTGTGTAGGAGTAATGTGGACCTTTGGTATTCTGGGGTTACTTAAATATGAAATCACGGTTTTAACAGCCTTAATTCCTCCACTCATAATAGTTATTGGAATTCCAAATTGTATCTTCCTGATTAATAAGTATCAGCATGAAGTTAAATCGCACGGTAATAAAGTAAAGTCGCTTCAACGTGTTATCACAAAAATTGGTAATGCTACCTTAATGACCAATGTAACTACCGCCTCGGGTTTTGCAACATTTATACTCACGCAAAGTAAACTATTAAAGGAGTTTGGTATTGTAGCGTCCCTGAGCATTCTGGCAATATTTATCCTTTGCCTGCTTATCATTCCTATTATCTACACCTTTCTACCTTATCCAAAAGAGCGTCATTTAGAACATTTGAACAAGCGCTGGATAGGCGGTTTTGTGGATTGGATGGAACGTATGGTAAAACATAAAAGAATTACCATATATGTGACGGCTTTAATTCTATTAATCGCCAGTATGATAGGTATTAATAAGATTAACATCTCCGGAAGTTTAATTGAAGACATGCCAAAGAAAACGGAGTTTTTTAATGACATAAAATTCTTTGAAGATGAATTCAACGGTATTATGCCATTGGAAATTGTAGTAGATACAAAACGCAAAAAAGGCGTTATGAAGCTTTCTACCTTAAGGCGTATTAACGAGCTTGAAGAACTCATTAATGAAACCCCTGAATTATCTCGCCCTATTTCAGTAGTTAGTCTGGTAAAATATTCAAAGCAAGCTTATTATAATGGTAATCCTAAATATTATCAATTGCCTACTAGCCAAGAAAACAGTTTTATCCTTTCCTATGTTAAAAACTCTAATACAGATGTTGATCTGCTTAAAAACTTTGTAGATAGCACAGGCCAATATGCTAGAATTACCACATTCATGAAAGATATTGGAACGGATAAGATGGAACGTATCGAAGAAAACCTGGAAAATAAGATCAATAAGGTATTCCCAAAAGAACGTTACAACATTACCATGACCGGGAAAGCTTTAGTGTTTCAGAAGGGTACAAAATACTTAGTTAAGAACTTAGTCATCTCTTTATCTTTGGCTATCTTTTTAATATCGCTTTTTATGGCCTATATGTTCAGGTCTGTGAGAATGATTGTAGTTTCTCTGATTCCTAACCTTTTGCCATTATTAGTTACTGCCGGTTTAATGGGGTATCTGGGTGTGCCTATAAAACCCTCAACCATATTAGTTTTTAGTATTGCATTCGGTATTTCTGTTGATGACACCATTCACTTCTTAGCTAAATATAGACAAGAATTACAAGCTAATCATTGGAAGATTAGAAAGTCTGTGTATGCTGCATTGAGAGAAACCGGGGTGAGCATGTTTTATACCTCAATTGTATTATTCTTTGGGTTTTCAGTATTCACAATTTCCAGCTTTGGTGGTACCGTAGCATTAGGAGCTTTGGTATCTGCTACACTATTATTTGCAATGCTTTCAAACTTACTTTTATTGCCTTCACTCTTATTATCACTAGAGCGAAATATTGCCAACAAAGAAGTATTGAGAGAGCCTGCAATAAATATTATTCCTGAAGAGGATGATGAGCAACTAGAAATACAAGAAGAAAAATTATCTTAGCACTTTAAATTTTAAAAAATGACTAAAACTGTTGTAGAATTATTATCAGATGATGTCTCTTTACAGGATGTAGAAGTAAAAGGATGGGTAAGAACATTCAGAGCTAATCGATTTATAGCTCTAAATGATGGTTCCACAATACAAAATATTCAATGTGTTGTAGACTTTGAATCTATGGAAGAAAGTCTGCTAAAACGTATTACTACTGGTGCGGCTGTGCATGTCACAGGTCAACTGGTGGAAAGTCAAGGGAAGGGACAAAAAGTAGAAATCATTGTTTCTAAACTCGATATTTTAGGAGATTCAGACTCTGAAACATATCCGATTCAACCCAAGAAACACTCTTTTGAATTTTTAAGAGAGCAAGCACATTTAAGAACGCGTACTAATACGTTTAGTGCAGTCATGCGTCTACGCTCTTCACTATCTTTTGCTATTCATAAATATTTTAATGAGAATGGGTTCTACTATATGCATACACCTTTTATTACAGGAAGTGATGCTGAAGGTGCCGGGGAAATGTTTCGCGTAACCACTTTAGATCCTAAGAATCCGCCATTAGATGAAAATGGTGATGTCAACTATAAGGAAGATTTCTTCGGGAAAGAAACCAATCTTACAGTATCGGGACAGTTAGAAGCTGAAACCTATGCCATGTCTCTTGGGAAGGTCTACACATTTGGACCAACATTTAGAGCAGAAAACTCTAATACCAGCAGACACCTTGCTGAATTTTGGATGATAGAACCTGAGGTAGCTTTTATGGATCTTGCGGGCAATATGGATCTTGCAGAAGATTTCATGAAATATGTATTACAATATGTTTTAGAGCATAATCTCGAAGATCTCAAGTTCTTAGACAAACGTCAGGAAGATGAAGAAAAAAGATTACCTCAAGCAGAACGAAGTCCAATGGGGCTTATCGAAAAAATAAAGTTTGTAATCGACAATCATTTTAAGCGTGTTAGTTACACTGAAGCTATAGACATACTAAGAAACTCTAAACCTAATAAGAAAAAGAAGTTTAACTATCTAATTGACGAGTGGGGTGCTGATCTTCAAAGTGAGCATGAGCGTTTTCTGGTAGAAAAACATTTTAAATGTCCGGTGATCTTATTTGATTACCCTGCAAATATCAAAGCATTTTATATGCGTTTAAATGAAGATGGAAAAACTGTAAGAGCTATGGATATATTATTCCCTGGTATTGGTGAGATCATTGGAGGTTCTCAACGTGAGGAGCGCCTGGAAGTTCTAAAAGAGAAGATGGCTGCTTTAGATATCCCTGAAGAGGAGTTATGGTGGTACTTAGATCTTAGAAAGTATGGAACTGCTATACATTCTGGTTTTGGGCTTGGCCTTGAACGATTAGTTATGTTTGCTACTGGAATGAATAATATCAGAGATGTTATTCCTTATCCTAGAACACCACAAAATGCAGAATTTTAGACCGTTTCATTGAGTAAGGTTTCTTATATTTAGTATTCAATATTACAATACATGCTTAAGCAGTATCTACAGTTTAAATTATCTCAAAAGTTATCGCCTCAACAAATCCAGTTGATGAAGTTGATACAATTGCCTACGCAGGCATTTGAACAACGATTGAAACAGGAACTTGAAGAGAATCCTGCTTTAGAAACAGGGAAAGATAATGAAGGACTAGACGATGCTTTTGACGAGTTTGACAACTCACAAGATGATTTTAATGATAGTGACTCTATAAGTGCAGAAGACATTAATGTAGATGAATACTTAAGTGATGATGAAATTCCGGATTATAGAACACAAGCCAATAATTATAGTTCAGATGATGAGGAGAAGCATGTCCCATATGCTGCAGGAACTTCATTTACACAACATTTAATTAACCAACTCAATACCTTTAGGCTGAATGACCAAGAACAGGAAATTGCTAATTTTCTAGTAGGCAGCGTTGATGAGAGTGGCTATATAAGGCGTTCACTTACTGATATTATGGATGATTTGGCTTTCACTCAAAATGTATATACCAGTGAAGAAGACATTGAAAAGGTACTACAAATTGTACATCAATTAGACCCTGCTGGAGTTGGTGCACGTAGCTTACAAGAGTGCTTAAGCATTCAATTACACCGTAAGGAATCAAATCCTGATGTTGAATTAGCTATTAAGATTATAGATAAGGCCTTTGAACAGTTTACAAAGAAACATTATCAAAAACTCCTACATAAGTTCAGCATTGATGAGGAACAGCTTAAAGATGCTATTGAGGAAATAGAACGCTTAAACCCAAAGCCCGGCGGATCTTATGCCGGAAACAACAAGATCGTTGAGCATATTGTTCCTGATTTTGCCATTAAGATCATGGATGGTGAACTAGAACTAACACTCAATGGAAGAAATGCCCCTGAATTACATGTTTCTAGAGAGTACAATAACATGCTTAAAGGGTATAAAGACAGTAAGGACAAATCTAAATCTCAAAAAGATGCCGTGTTGTTTATTAAGCAAAAGTTGGATGCAGCTAAATGGTTTATAGAAGCTGTAAAACAGCGTCAGCAAACCCTCTTTGTAACCATGAGTGCCATAATGCATTATCAAAAAGATTATTTCCTATCGGGTGATGAACGTCAACTCAAACCAATGATCTTAAAAGACATTGCCGATGAAATTGATATGGATGTCTCTACCGTTTCCAGAGTTGCCAATAGTAAATACGTAGACACACCTTATGGTACAAAGTTGATCAAAGAATTCTTCTCTGAATCTATGAAAAATGACCAAGGAGAGGATGTATCTACCCGAGAGATTAAGAAGATTCTAGAAACGGTTATAGAAGACGAGGACAAGAAAAAACCTCTAACCGATGAAAAGTTGGCTTCCATATTAAAAGAGAAAGGCTATCCTATTGCAAGAAGAACAGTGGCCAAATACAGGGAGCAATTGGATATTCCGGTAGCTCGATTGCGTAAAAAGATCTAATCGTTGCAGTTCTCGCAATAGCCAGATCTTAAATATTCATCTTCTAGTAACTGAAACGTAACACCACCATCTTCAACAGCATTGAATATTTCACAATATCGTTTTTTATTCAAATTGTAGGCATTAAGCATAATAGCTCTATAGTCATCGGTTTGGGTTAGATTCTTATCAATAAGCGTAAGGTTTAAGTAATAGAACAATAGATCTTCATTAACATCTATCTGTCGTGCTTTATCGGTTAATAATCTGGCTGCTGAATCTACATTATCGTAATAGGCTAAAAACTGAGCTAAACTGAAGTAATCCACATCAGAAAGTGAGACTTTCTTGTATGCTTTATTAATATATGCTACTGATTTATCTTTATTGGTATAATCGCGTTTCCTCATATAGTTTTCACTTTTAATAATATGATAATTGATCATCATTCGATCAATTAAGGTCTTATCGATACCATAATTCTTAAGTCCATAAATTTCATTTTTGAATTTAGCCTCATTGAGCGGTTCTATCTGATAGCGCCAAACTTTAAACTTAATAGCAACAAGATTATAATTTACTCTAGGGTTTTTTGGTTCTAACTTTTTTAATGCTTCCAATTCATTTCTCACAATAATGATTTCTCTTTCATCGAGTTGATATTTTAAGGCACTATTACTATTTAGAAAGTTGACATACTTTAATTGTTTGGGGATTTCCATCTGTTTTAAAACGTCCGGAGAGATGATTCTGTTCTTAAGCTTTTCGAAAAGTGAGTTCTGAATTGCCTCCGCTTCACTTAATTTATCATCCCGAATCGAAGTATTGAACAAATCGACTAATTCATCTGAAGTCATGCTTCTATATCGGTCTTTCTTTTCTAATTGTAAATTAACAACCGCTTTTCTATGCGTTTTCAAATAAGGCTCCATTTCTTTTGAAAATGCACCAACTAGTTTTGCTTTTAATTCTGATTTACTAAGTGATTTCAAATTTTCGTACGCTGTCCCTTCAATATCATTTAAGAACTCCACCCAGTTTTCTGATGATGAAATTGTAGTTTCTATTGTAGGCTTTTGATAGCTCTGAAGCGCTTTTGCAATACTTTTTGCACGCTGTTCTTGTAATTCTATGTTACGTTCTAAGCTACCTTCTATAGAAGCATACGCTTTTATATTAATAGTTTTAATATTAAAATCCGTTAGGTTTAAAGAGTCGTATAGCGGCTTAATATCCTCAGGTAAATATTCCGATTTATTTTTCTCGAACGGAATAATAAACTTCATATCCTTATACCTGATTTTAAATGCCTCCTCTTCCGTTGTTGTTACCTTAGTATCTTCATAACTGATCTCATCTAAGTACATCCCCATATCTAGAATATCCCAAGTATATGCTTCCAAGTTATAGATTACCTGATAGCGGCATAGCGTCTTGTTATTTAAGAATAAAATATTGTATTCCAAGTCTTTATCTTTAAGGTTATCTGGAACTTTCCCTACCAAAACTTTAAATGTCTTTTTATCTTTTGACCTCAGACCACTCTTTAACCTAGCGCCATATACCGGGCGCAGTAATGTCCCTCGTATCTGTGTGCCTTCAATAGTTTCAATATCGCAGTTGTAAATATCTTTACTAACCACATCAATAGCCAAGCCATCTGTTTTTCCTTTAAATAAGGAATTGAACCACTTATTATCATTGGTGGTGAAATACAAATTATTGTTTTCTCTTTCTATAGAAAACTTTACCTCCTTTGGCTTTTGCCTAAATGCAGAATAGCATGTCCTACAAGCGTTATCCCTTTCAGCTTCTGTGAAAGGAAAAATAATTCCATAATTACCTTGAGCTTCAGTAAAACTGGTGTTGAAGATGAGGGTTAATATGGCAAGTATATATATTCTATTCATTTTTTAATGGCTTAATTAATGCTAATGTAATATAAGTATGTTGAAAATCTTACATTTGTAATATCAGAATGCGGCATCATATTTTAAAAAGCATATCATTTATATTTCACCCACTAATTATGCCATTATTAGGGGTTCTTTTTTACTTTCATAAAACTCCAAGGTTTATCCCAGATCCTATAGTACATGCTAAGTTGTTCTCTACTAGTATTCTCACTATCATTCTCCCAATTCTGTTATTCTTTCTTCTGAAAACCATAAATAAGGTTGAAAGCATCTATCTTAAGAATACCAATGAACGTATTATACCTTTAGCGCTAAACTGTGTCATTACCCTTCTTATTCTATTAAAGGTGTTTACACATAACGAGATCCTTGAATTGTATTATTTTTTTGTAGGAATTCTATGCTCGTCATTAGCTTGCCTAATATTAGTTATCTTCAAAGTAAAAGCCAGTATTCATATGATTGCTGCTTCAGGATTTTTTATGTTCGCTGTGGCTCTCGGGGTTCACTTTAAAATAAACATTAATGGAAGTCTTGCTTTAATGTTTATTATGTTAGGTGCTATTGCTACCTCCCGATTACACCTTAAAGCGCACACCAACGCTGAGTTAGCTATTGGTCTATTTGTGGGATTATTTCCTCAGATCGTATTGTTGAACTATTGGTTATAAGATGTAAAATATGAGGCCTACTTTAATGGTTCTCACATCTATAGTTCTGTCATTGAGTTTTGCGTTGTCATCAAAGATCGGGTTCAAAGCATAATATACCTGAAAGTTCCAAGTTCCGTATCCCGCACTTAGTGTCAGCCCGTACTGCAAATCGTTAAAGGCATCAATATTAGAAAGTCTTATATCATTGGTGTTATTACTCGTAAACTTGGCGGTATTATACACTAAATACCCTAATTTAAATCCGGCATAAATACGCCAAAATCGATATTCGGCTGCAGTTGATGTTCGCCACCTAAATTCAAATGGCACCTCTAAAAGGTATGTTGTGAATTTATTTTTATTCACATTGATTGTAGACTCATCAATGATGTTAAAGTTATAGCCGTCTACTGCTTCAGAAATTAATATGTTTTGATTGTAGGAGTTTGAAGAAATTCCTAACCCTAAACCAAAAGCCAAATTTCTCCTTTTATTGATGGGCATATCCCTAATAACTCCGAAATGAAACCCTGTGGAAAGGCCATTTTGAGAAATTGAGTTTGACGTATTCGCTAATAAATTATAGGTCACCGAAGCATAGAATTGATCTTCTCTATACCGGTCGTCTAATGCCGTACTATCAATTTGAGCATTAAGGTTGCTAATACAACACAAGCTAATGATGATTATAATGCTTCGCATTTTATAAATCTATTACTATTTACTTTAGCTTCAAAAAAAAAGCGCTATGAACTTTCATAACGCTTTTCTTATAAAATTAAGATATTTTATTCTTCGTTGAGAACACTAGTAACATACATTACTTTTAATGCATTAGCTTCTCTAAGTTCTTGCTTGATGTCAGAAACAACTCCAGCGTTTGTGTTTTCATCTACCTTAAGACCTACTACAATTTTGTCTCTAAGTTCTTCTGTAATAGAAGTTATGTATTCATACACTGCTGGCTGAATTTCATCAATTCCGACAAAAGCATCGTTAATTTGTATACGTGCCTCCTTACCATATTTGGAGTAAGAACTACTTGGCTTACCAGCATATATAAACATAGTTCTATCCTTCTTCAATTTCTCAATTTGATTAGCAGCTGGTAATTGATTTTCAACCATTGTACTGGTATCTCTCATTACGGTTGCCACCATAAAGAAAAACAATAACATAAATACAATATCTGGTAATGATGCTGTCGATATTGCCGGTAATTCACCGCCTTTTTTCTTTTTAAATTTAGACATGCTTTCTTTAATTTTGTGGTTCTGCTTCAGACAGTTTTAATGGATACATATCTTTTATACGCTGTATTTGCGCATTGAGTTTTTCATCCTTATTAAACTGATTCTTCTCTTTTTCTTCTAACATGGATTGATATGTCCTATTGAACAAGCGTTGCGCCTCCCTATTTCTCAAGAAATTATAAGCCGCCACCAACTCATTTTGTACTTCAATATATTTTCCATATGATGTCTCTCTATCGTGCTTTAAAGAGATAATTGCCTTGTCAGGGTGATCAGAAGACGCCGGGTCTTTCTCTCCCTTACAATAATCACAACTTTCTCCTTCAGCATTAACGTTACCACCATTATCTAAAAAATCTATAGCCGCTTGTCTTAAGTCCTTAACATCCATTTCTTCTTCCTCAACTAGGAGTTGATCATGTCTATTAAGTAGAACCGTGAATAGATTTCTCTGTCTAATTATTGGTGGCTCAACTTCAGAATTATCAATTGGAGGTAAGCTTCTTAGTATCCCTTTATCTTTTTCAATAGTTGTCGTTACTAAGAAAAAGATCAATAGTAAGAAGGCGATGTCCGCCATAGATCCGGCATTTACTTCCGGTGCTGATCGTTTTGCCATAATCTTACTGTTTTTTATTTACTAATCATTTTTTTAACTCCAGAGAATAACATGGTTAATGCCGCTACTACTATGAGAATGTAGAAGGCTGTTAAGCCCGCTCCAACCATATGTGATTGGCCTTCAGTTGCAAAACCTTCTTGAAGTTTGTACTGTGTAGGGTCACCTCCAGATACTACATATGATATAATAAGCACTGCAGCGAAGATTCCTACTCCTAGTAACGTATTCTTTAAAGATTTAGTGTTTGTAAATAGGTTTTTGACAACAAAAACTACTACAAATAAAAGCACTAATCCTAATATAATATAAGCTGCGTAAGCCATTGGGTCTACTAACCCAGCACTTTCACCACTCTTAATAGCGTCGTCTCCAGCAGAAATGATTCTGACTAAGAAAACAATACCAGCAAGACCAATAATAGCAGCTACTATTTTTAATATCTTGTGTAAATTCATAATTCGCTATTATTTTTTGTGTCTTACTAATAAGTCCATTAATGTAATTGATGCATCTTCCATATCGTTAACAATGCTATCAATTTTTGCAATAATATAGTTATAGAATATTTGAAGTATAATCGCTACGATAAGACCGAATACCGTTGTTAAAAGTGCTACTTTAATACCTCCAGCAACAAGTGATGGTTGCATATCACCGGCAGCTTCAATCTTATCAAAGGCTTGAATCATACCAATTACAGTACCCATGAATCCTAACATTGGTGCTAATGCGATGAATAATGAAATCCATGATACATTTTTCTCTAATTGTCCCATTTGAACACCTCCGTAAGCTACAACCGCTTTTTCAGCAGCATCAATGTCTTCGTCAGCTCTATCTAAACCTTGATAGAATATAGAAGCAACAGGTCCTTTTGTATTTCTACATACTTCCTTAGCAGCTTCAATACCTCCAGATGCTAGAGCATCTTCTACATTCTGAGTTAATTTTTTAGTGTTGGTTGTTGAGAGGTTTAAAAAGATAATTCTTTCTATAGCAATGGCTAATCCAAGAATTAAACATAACAATACAATGCCCATGAATCCTGGACCACCTTCAATAAATCGTTTCTTTAATTCTTGATGAAAACTCGTTTCTTCTGCAGGTGCAGAATTTTCATCTTGAGTTACAGTTGTAACAGTTGTAGTTGCTTCTGTTACCGCAGTTGTTGCATTTGCATTCACAGTTCCGATAGCCATTAAACATGTAATCGCTAGGATAGAAAATAATCTCTTCATTGTTCTTAATCTTAATTTTATTAGTTAAAGTGTTAAAGATAAAAAAAAAATGTAATTATGAATTAAAACTTCAGCAGAGAGGAAGGGATTCGAACCCTCGATACGCTTGTGACGTATACACACTTTCCAGGCGTGCGCCTTCGACCACTCGGCCACCTCTCTGTAGCTCTATAAAATTACAGGACGACAAATAACAAAAAAAACTTTAAACACTAAAATTTAAGACGTTAATTTTAGGTCATCTCGCCCCTTAGGGAGGCCTCAAAAATTGTACCGAAATCTTTAGTGTCGATTTCAGAACCAAGAAGATACATTAATTTGGTAATTGCAGCTTCAGTGGTCATATCTCTAGCAGATATTAATTCTATAGATTTTAATTGACTACTGGTTTCGTACTGCCCCATCAAAACACTTCCTCCGGCACATTGGGTTACATTGACAATGAACTTTCCATTCTTAATGGCCTTTCTTAGAGCCGAAACAAACCATTCTTCGGTAGTAGCATTTCCCGAACCATAGGTTTCTAAAACGATACCTTCTAGTTTATCATTATTTAATATTGGATCTAGTACTGCTTGGGATATTCCCGGAAATAACTTTAATATCCCCACATTGGTATTCATTGATTTATGGACCTTCAATTGTTTTGTGGCGTCTGGTTGCCATAAATAGTCTTCATTGACTTTCATATGCACTCCAGATTCTGCTAAATGCGGATAGTTAAGGGATTCGAAGGCTTCAAAATGTTCTGCATTGATTTTTGTTGTTCTATTACCTCTATACAACTTATATTCGAAATACAGCCCCACTTCTCTAATCACTGGTTTAGTGTCATTACGTAATGAAGCCATTTGAATCGATGTGATTAAGTTTTCCTTTGCATCTGTGCGTAGGTCGCCTATGGGCAATTGTGATCCTGTAAAGATTACAGGCTTGGAAAGGTTTTCTAACATAAAACTTAAAGCCGAAGCAGAATAACTCATAGTATCACTGCCATGTAGTACCACAAAACCATCAAACTTATCGTAATTGTCTTCAATAATTTCAGCAATATCTATCCAGTAAGAGGGATTCATATTGGAAGAATCTATAGGCTCATCAAAAGATATGGTTTCGATATTACACTCTAAAAGCCTTAATTCTGGAATACGTTCTAGGATACTATCAAAATCGAACGCTTTTAAAGCTCCGGTATCTACATCTTTGATCATACCAATGGTCCCTCCGGTATATACGAGTAATATATTTGGCTTCTGCATAACTATACTCCAAAAATTTGTTTTGAATTTTCAGTAGTAATCTTGGCTATTTCTTCTTTAGAATATCCATAAAGTTCTGACAATCGATTCAAAACATTAATTATATATGCACTTTCGTTGCGCTTACCTCTATATGGCTTTGGTGCAAGGTAGGGTGCATCCGTTTCTAATACAATATTTTTTAGCTCAATTTGATTAATAAACTGATCTATCTTTCCGTTCTTAAATGTAACAACACCACCAATACCTAGCTTCATGTTATAGGAAAGAGCCTGTTTTGCCTGAGAGATATCTCCAGTAAAACAATGAAATATGCCAAAAAGGTCGTCATCCTTTTCGGTTTCTAAAACCTCAAAGATCTCATCAAAGGCTTCCCTACAATGTATAACGATAGGTAGTTTATGTTTTTTAGCCAATTGAATTTGATATTTAAAGGCTTCTTGCTGAATGGCCAAAGTACTCTTATCCCAGTATAGATCAATCCCTATTTCACCTACAGCAAAGAATGGTCTTGAGTTCAGCATATCTTCAACATGCTCTAATTCAGTCTTGTAATTGTCTTTAACATGAGTAGGATGTAATCCCATCATCAAAAACATATAATCGGGATATTTAGATTCTAAATCCAGCATAGCATCTGTATATGTAGAGTCTATAGCAGGTATAAAGAATCGCTTTACATTATTATTTAATGCATTCTCTATTATTTGGTCTCTATCTTCATCAAAAGCTTCACTATATAGATGTGTATGGGTATCTGTAATAATCATAGCGCAAAAGTAATTCTTTATAATATTATATTTGCACAAAATTGTAATGATGGAAACACTCCAAGATTTCTTAATCGACAAAGGCTATTCTAAAGTTAAATTAAAACTCACCAACTCAAATCATTTTGAAATGCGGGCTTCTATTAATGGTGTCAAAGGCCGTTTCATATTAGATACAGGGGCCTCAAACTCTTGTGTTGGTTTTGAAGCTATACAGCGTTTTAACCTTAAAGTTCAGGACTCAGAAATAAAAGCTGTTGGTGCTGGAGCTTCAGACATGATGACCAAGATTTCTGCTACTAATGAGTTAAAGATTGGAAAGTGGAGGAAAAAACGTGTGGCTTTGATTTTGTTTAATTTGATGCATGTAAATAATGGTTTGATCAACCATAATTCTGATCCGGTTGACGGTATCATTGGTGCTGATGTTTTAAGAAAAGGTAAGGCTGTGATAGACTATGGAAAAAAGTATCTCTACCTAAAACTCTAAATAAAATTTTATTCTCTACAGTTTCTTAGTATATTTAGTTTTCAATTGTATTAATAGCAAATGCAACCTCAACCATCTATTATTATTGCGGATGATCATCCGTTAATCCTCAAAGGGCTCCACGATTTTTTAAATGAAAAAGGATATAATGTTCTGGCTAGTGCTAAAAACGGTAAAGAAGCTTTATCATTAATTAAAGCTCATAATCCGGAAATTGCCATATTAGACATTCAAATGCCATTTTACACCGGAATAGAAATAGCGAAAGAATGTCAGAACTCGAATATTGATACAAGAGTTATCCTTATCACTTTTGAAAAAGATGAGAAACTTTATACTAAGGCTAAAGCTCTAGGAATCTATGGTTATGTTTTAAAAGAATTTGCTTTGGCTGAAATTGAAAATTGTATTGCTTCTGTGACAGAAGGTAAATCTTATTTTAGTCCTGAACTCATTCTTCATATTAAGCCCAACATTAAACCTAAAGGCATAGATGCTTTAACTGCTACTGAAATTAAAGTACTGTCGCTCATAGCACAAAATAAAACAGCAAAAGAAATTGCAAAAGAGTTGTATGTGTCTGATAGGACTATTGAGAAACATAAAAGTAACATCAGGCAAAAACTAAGTTTAGATTCTAAACCAAACAGTATTTTACTCTTCACTAAAGAATACGAGGAATTTTTATAAAATATACGTAGAACTACGTATAAATTTCTTCTTTTTATTTAAGACATTTGTGATGTAATGTAGTACTATTTAGTATTATGTTATAGCTATTAATTAGTTCTTAGGGGAATTAGAAAGCTCTGGGCGTAAGTCCGGAGCTTTTACTTTATATATAAAAAATACGTAGAACTACGTATTGACCTGCTTTAGTTTTATTCGGAAATTTACACTGCTATTAATCGACAGCCTCAAGTCTTTTCTTAAGGGGCTCTGAGTGTAGTTACTCAGAGCTTTTATTTAACAATAACATGAGAGATAAAATAAGTACTCAGCAAAGACTACTAGTTATAGTTTTAGTAATATGTTCAATGGCCATGGTGTCTGCAAACATAATCGTTAATTTTTTTAGTTAATTTAGTTAGTTAGTTCCTTTACTCTACAAACATTAAGGAATAAAAAAAGCGCAATTTTTAAAGAATTGCGCTTTTTTAACTATCATTTATTAAACTATAACTCTAATGCTTTTTTAACGTCATTACCCATTAACAATTCCTGAGGGTTCTCTATCCCTTCTTTAACGGCTACTAAAAATCCTACAGATTCTTTACCATCTATAATTCTGTGATCGTAAGATAGTGCTACATACATTATTGGACGTATCTCTACCTTTCCGTCAACTGCCACAGGACGTTCAACTATATTATGCATCCCAAGAATTCCACTTTGAGGTGGGTTGATAATAGGTGTAGACAGCATACTTCCAAATACTCCACCATTAGATATAGTAAAGGTTCCACCGGTCATTTCATCAACCGTAATTTGGCCATCTCTTGCTCTTATCGCTAAACGTTTTACTTCTGACTCTACACCTCTAAAGGTAAGATTCTCGGCATTTCTTATTACTGGTACCATAAGTCCTTTTGGTCCTGAAACCGCTATGCTAATATCACAAAAATCATAGGTAAGCATTTCCTTCCCATCAATCATAGAATTTACAGCAGGGTATAACTTAAGTGCTCTAACCACAGCTAGAGTAAAGAAGCTCATAAAGCCTAAGCTGACACCGTGCTTCGCTTTAAAGTCTTCTTTATATTGTTTACGTAAATCAAAAATGGCACTCATATCAACTTCATTAAATGTTGTCAACATGGCTGTTTCATTTTTTGCAGACACTAAACGTTCTGCAACTTTACGTCTTAACATTGATAATTTAGAACGGCTTTCTCCTCGACTACCTCCTGTAGGTGTTCCCATTGAAGGCACTGCACTAACAGCATCAGCTTTGGTAATTCTTCCATCCTTTCCTGTACCAGAAACTTCAGAAGGGCTTATTCCTTTTTCATCTAATATCTTTTTAGCTGCTGGGCTTGCTGTACCTGTAGCATAAGTTTCCTTGTTTGCTTTCGCTGGCTTTGGAGTTTCAGCTTTTGGTTGTTCTTCTTTAGCTGCTTCTTCCTTAACCTGAGCTGCCCCACCTTCTGGAGCTGTGGCACTAGTATCAATTAGACAAACAACTTCACCTACCGCCACTGCATCGCCTTCTTCAGCTTTCAAAGTAATCGTTCCGCTGGCTTCAGCAGGTAGTTCTAGTGTGGCTTTGTCACTGTCTACTTCAGCTATCGCCTGATCTTTTTCAACATAATCACCATCTGCAACTAACCATTCTGCTATTTCTACTTCTGTAATGGATTCGCCTGGAGAAGGCACTTTCATTTCTAAAATCATTGTTCTTTATTTTGTTTAAGCTATGATTTAAACTTTATTAATTTATCGTTGATTATTTTTTGTTTTATCAAACACATAGTCAATCACTTCTTGATGCCTTATCTTAGATCGTACCGAACTCCCTGCTGCCGGAGCACCATATGGTCTTCTTGAAGCTATTCTAAATGTTTTAGCTTCATCAAAATGCATCAGCATATGTCCATAGGCTCCCATATTTCTTGGTTCTTCTTGTGCCCATACAATATCATCTGCGTTCTTATATTTTTTAAGAACCTTACGCATAGCATCTGCTGGAAGTGGGAAAAGCTGCTCTATCCTTACCAGTGCAACATCATTACGCTCTAACTTTTCTCGTTCTTCAAGCAAGTCATAATAGAACTTACCTGTAACAAATACTAATGTTTTTACATCTTTGGCTTCGGCTTCCTCATCGTCAATAAGCATCTGAAAACTTCCATTTGCAAACTCGTCTACTGTAGATACTACTTTAGGGTGACGTAATAAACTCTTTGGTGTGAAGACTACTAGTGGTTTTCTGTAATTAGCTTTCATTTGTCTTCTTAACAAATGGAACATGTTTGCTGGTGTTGTACAATCGGCAACAAACATATTGTCTTTAGCACATACTTGTAAATAACGCTCCATTCTTCCAGATGAATGCTCTGCTCCTTGCCCTTCATAACCATGAGGGAGTAGCATAATAAGACCGTTTTGAGTTTTCCACTTATCTTCCCCAGAAGATATATACTGATCTATCATGATTTGAGCACCATTACTGAAATCTCCAAACTGTGCTTCCCATATAGTAAGCGTATTAGGACTAGCCATGGCATAACCATAATCAAATCCTACGACTCCATATTCAGATAAAAGAGAGTTATATATATTGAATTGTCCTTGATCTTTAGACAAGTTTTTAAGTAAAATGATTTCTTCTTCACTATCTTCAACTTTTACTACAGCATGACGATGTGAAAATGTGCCTCGCTCGACATCTTGGCCAGAGATTCTGACATTAAACCCTTCTTGAAGCAAGCTCCCATAAGCTAAGTGTTCGGCCATAGCCCAATCTAACCTGTCTTCATCAAACATCGTTTGCCTAGATTCGAGGAGTCGCTGTATTTTGCGAATAAACTTTTTGTCTTTTGGCAGGCTAGAAATAGCTTTTGTAATATTTTGAAGTTTGCTTTTAGGATATGTCGTATCCACAGCCTCCATCATTTCTATTTCTGTAACTCTAGTAAAGTCTTTCCATTGTTCTTGCATAAATGGAGATATCACCGTCTTCTCAATTTTACGTGAATCTTCTAGCTTTTCTTCTAATTGATCTTTGTATGCCTTTTCTATAGTTTTTACATGGCCGGCATCAATAACACCTTCGCTGATAAGACGCGCTGCGTAAATATCTCTTGGGTTCTTATGCTTAGCGATTGCTTTGTATAATAAAGGTTGTGTAAACTTAGGTTCATCGCCTTCGTTATGTCCATACTTTCTGTAACCTAATAGGTCTATAAAAACATCGCGTTTAAATTGCATTCTGAAATCTAAAGCAAAAAGCATAGAGTGTACTACAGCTTCTACATCATCAGCATTAACATGTAAGACTGGTGATAAGGTTACCTTTCCAACATCTGTACAATAGGTACTAGAACGTCCATCGAGATAATTTGTAGTAAACCCAATCTGATTATTTACAACAATATGAATGGTGCCGTTAGTCTTGTAGCCATCCAGCTTGGCCATTTGTACCACCTCATATACTAGTCCTTGGCCAGCTATTGCTGCATCTCCATGAACAACAATTGGTAGTACCTGAGAAGCGTCTTCAATATTATTCTCATCTTGCTTAGCACGTGCTATACCTTCCACAACTGCACCTACAGTTTCTAAGTGCGATGGGTTAGGTGCTATACTTAAGCTAATTTTTTTACCAGAGTCTGTTTCTCTATCACTCGTCCAACCTAAATGATACTTAACATCTCCATCAAAAACTTTCTGTTCATAATCTTTACCATCAAATTCGCTAAAGATATTTTTTGCAGATTTTCCGAAGATATTTATCAATGTATTTAAGCGCCCTCTGTGCGCCATACCCATAACAAATTCTTTAACGCCATATTCTGCTGCTTTTTCTACAGTTGCATCTAGTGCAGGAATTAACGATTCATTCCCTTCTAACGAAAATCGTTTTTGCCCTACATATTTGGTATGTAAGAATGTCTCGAAGGACACAGCTTCATTTAATTTCTTAAGAATATGTTTCTTTTCATCTGCCGAAAACCTAGGGTGATTATCATTAACATTCAGTTTATTCTGAATCCACTGAATTTCTTCTGGTTGTCGTATGTACATATACTCTACACCAATGGCATCACAGTATATAGCTTCTAGATGTTTAATTATAGTATGAAGCGGTTGCGGTCCTATTCCTAATATATCTCCGGCATTAAAAACCGTATTGAGATCATCGGCCGAAAGCCCAAAGTTTTCTATTTCAAGAGTAGGCGCATATTTTCTTCGTTCCCTTACTGGATTTGTTTTAGTAAACAAATGCCCTCTAGTTCTGTAACCATCTATAAGCTTAACAACTTGAAATTCTTTTTGTACATGTTCTGGAATTTGGGTAGTAACACCCTCTACTATTTCGCCATCAAATCCATAGCTTTCTGAACCAAAATCATACCCTTGGAAAAAAGCTCTCCAACTAGGCTCTACTGAATCCGGATTTTTAAGATATTGATCATATAAATCAGCAAAATATGCTGTGTGTGCTGCGTTGAGAAAGGAATATTTATCCATTAGATCTTATGAGACGTTTTCGCTTCAACAAAATTTCTTCAAAAATACAACTTTTGTCAATAAAAGGTATGGTTTTCTTATATTTATAACGATGAATAAAAACTAATTTTCCCATGCTATTCTTAACTTATAAAAAATATGTCGTAAAGTACATATTGTTCCTTTCTACATTCTTATGGTCTTTCTCTGGTTTTACACAAAATATTGACAATAATACTTCTAGTTTTTGGAGCAATGTACAATTTGGTGGTGGTCTTGGCCTAGGCTTTGGTGATGGTTTTTTTAGTGCCTCTATTGCTCCTAGCGCTGTTTATAGATTTAATGATTTTGTAGCAACTGGAGTAGGATTGAACTATTCGTTTAGCGAAGAAAAAAATGTATTTAAATCATCTGTAGTAGGTGCAAGTCTCTTAGGTTTATTTAATCCACTGTATGAAATTCAATTATCCGCAGAATTTCAGGAATCGTATGTAAATAGAGATTTTGATCAAAACTTTGTTACGAATTTAGATGATGAATACTGGTATCCTGCTCTTTTTTTAGGTGTGGGCTACACCACAAACAATATTACTTTTGGCATTCAATATGATGTGTTATATGACAGAGATAGAAGTATTTATTCAGAAGCTTGGTTGCCTTTTGTGCGGGTCTTCTTCTAACTAAACTTTGTCTTATACCACACCTTTTGCCATTCTCGCTGTAAGATTAAAAATGTGATCTCCTCTGATAATTTTACGATATCATCTCCATCTAGTGCTCTCACTTTGGCTTCAGAGACATCAACGATATAAAGCAAATTCAAATACTCAGCAAACTTATTTTGAATAAGATTATAAACAGCATCTTGTAAGGTTAATTTCAAACTAATAGGTGGTGTCTCCCTATGAAGTTCTAAGTCAACATTAGCATACAGCAAATCCTTATTCAACTGGTCAATTAATTTCTCATACAGATCATTTGCTGTTGTCTGCTTTATTAAAGTTTCAAAATTTTGAGGAAGTTCCATCAAACGCGTCTCGTCATTAAGTATTGCCCAAACTGCTTTAAGACCTCTTTCTTCTCTTGGTCGATTTGAATTGAATCCAACACCCCAAACGCTTTCTCAGTATAAAGTTCAACAGCATCTTGGGTCAGTTGCTTAGCACCACTACTAGTAAATAGTGTTTTTACAGTCTTTACTTTCTCTTCTAAATTATCCGACGACTTGTTATTGTATAATTTTGTAAGCTCATTTCTGTCATCCACACCAAGCATTTCTAGAGCTTTAAGATAAAGATAGGTTTTCTTATTCTCTATGATATCTCCTCCAACTTGTTTACCAAAGGTCTCCGGATCACCAAAAGCATCCAGATAATCATCCTGTAATTGAAATGCAATTCCGAGGTAACGCCCATAATCATATATACGTTCTTGATCTTCGTTAGAAGCTTTAGCAATTATGGCTCCCATCTTCATGGCCGCACCAACCAATACAGCAGTTTTATATTCGATCATTTTTAAATACGCCTCAATAGAAACATCATTTCTAGTTTCAAAATCAACATCATATTGCTGGCCTTCGCATACTTCTAATGCGGTCTTACTGAATAGTTGTGCTAGTGAAACAAATGTCGAAGGTTGATAGCTTTCCAATAATTGATATGCTAAAATAAGCATTGCATCCCCAGATAATATTCCTGTATTCACATCCCATTTTTCATGTACTGTTTCTTGCCCTCTTCGTAAAGGCGCATCATCCATAATATCGTCATGAATTAAAGAAAAGTTATGAAACATCTCTACAGAAAGTGCGGCATTCATTGCCTCATCGTAACCATCACCAAACATATCGGCAGTCATTAATGTAAGTGTAGGTCTAAGACGTTTACCCCCTAACTCAAGAATATAGTTAATGGGTATATATAGTTGTTTGGGTTCTTTATTTATATTAAAATCCTTGAGATATTTTAAAAAATCTTCTTGATACTTTTCAATTGTCTGCATAGGGCAAAAATAAAGGAATTGAAACTATAGAACCTACTTTAATCTAATGTTATCCATGTTAAAAAACTATTAAAACTTTGGAAACTTTTTTTGTTTTTAGAGTTTCCTGATCTATTTTTGCACAGAATTATGAAAGAAAAAATTATATATAAATCAGCCGATTTGTTTCTTAACTATGGTTTTAAGAGTGTGACTATGGACGATATTGCCAATGAATTGGGCATATCTAAAAAAACTATATACGTTCACTTTGATAACAAAACCAAATTGGTTGAGGCTGTTACATTTTATCTTTTTGAGACTATTTCTGACGGTATTGATGCTATTTGTGATTCATCTGCTAATCCTATAGAGGAATTGTATGACATCAAGATGTTTGTAATGAAGCATCTCAAAAATGAAAAAACATCCCCTCAGTTTCAGCTTAAGAAGTATTATCCCGACATCTATAACCGTTTAAGGTTTAAGCAATTTGAAAAAATGCATGAGTCTGTAAATGATAGTCTTCAAAAGGGAGTAGATACTGGTTTATTCAGAACTAATATTGATGTCGATTTCATCTCGAGATTATATTTCAATGGAATGACCGGAATTAAAGACGAAACCATCTTCCCATCATCTAGATATGAGATGGCATACCTGATGGAGAGTTTTTTAGAATATCACCTAAGAGCTATTGTTACAGATAATGGCATGAAAATATTAAACATATTTATTAATAAATCAATCATCAATAACAATGAATAAATTTTTAATTGTAGTTGTATTGGGCTTATGCTTTAGTTTAGGCTACTCCCAAGACTCTTCTATGAACTTGAGTCTTCAAGAAGCTATAGACTACGCATTAGAAAATAACAGAACAGCTAAAAATGCAGCAAGAGATATTGAAGCTGCCGAAAAACAAAAATGGGAAACCACTGCAACAGGACTCCCTCAGTTAAGTGCTAGTATTGATTATCAAAACTTTCTCAAGCAGCAAGTGTCTTTATTACCGGCTGCAGCATTTGACCCTTTAAGTGGTATAAGAGATCTTGAAGAGTATTATGACCTTGACGCCCTTCAAACTCAAGAACTCCCTGATGCCCCCGAAGGTTTTATCCCTGTTACTTTTGGTACACAGCAGACCATGGTTGCCTCAGCCACTTTAAATCAACTCATTTTTGATGGATCTTACCTGGTTGGCCTACAATCTGCAAAAGTGTTTTTAGACATTTCTAAAAATGCGAAAACCAAAACAGATTTAGAAGTTAGAAAATCCGTTATTAATGCATATGGTAATGTGCTTTTAGCTGAAGAGAGTGTAAAAATACTAGAACGCAACATTGCAGTTCTTCAGAAGAATCTTGATGAAACTACAAAGATCTATGAAAATGGATTAGAGGAAGAAGAGAGTGTTGAGCAGTTACAAATTACATTATCTGGTGTACAAAGCAATTTAAATAACACTGAACGTTTGAAAACTTTGGCTTATCAAATGCTAAACATTACACTTGGTTTAGACATTAACAATAACACAATACTCACAGACAATTTAGAAAGCCTCACGGATCAAAATATAGTCATCAGTTTACTAGAAGCTGATGAAAATGTTGAAAGTATTATTGATTATCAAATTGCTGAAAATGATAAAGTTTCCAAAGAACTATTATTAAAACTAGAGAAGAGTAGAGCACTTCCAACATTAAGTGCTTTCTTAAATGCCAGTTATAATGGTAATAGTGATTCATTTACATTTTTAGACCGAGATCAAAGATGGTTTGGAGCATCAGTTGTCGGGGTTAGTATGACAATCCCAATATTTAGTTCATTAGGGCGTACTGCTGCTACTCAACGTGCTAAAATCAATTTAGAAAAAGCAGAAGATGAACTTATTGAAACCGAACAAAAGATAAAGCTTCAAATTGCTACAGCTAAAAGTGATTATAAGTTTGCTATAGAGGATTATGAAAACAAAAAGCAAAATTTAAGCTTAGCAGAACGCATAGAGCAAAAAAATCAAACCAAGTTTTTTGAAGGTATCGCATCTAGTTTTGAGTTGAGGCAAGCACAAACACAACTGTACACTGCTCAACAAGAATTTTTACAAGCTATGCTGGATGTTATTAGTAAAAAAGCAGAACTAGAAACAACACTCAATCAAATACCACAAAATTAATCGAACAAAATACATGACCACCATGAAACATATATCATCATTATTAGTGTTAGCACTTATCGTAGTGTCTTGCTCAGGTAATAAACAACAATCTGTAGAAGCTCTAATAGCTTCAGGTAATCTAGAACAGATCAGAGCAAAAAAAGCAGAATTAGATGCTGAGCAGCAGGGTATAGTTGCACAGTTAAAACAATTAGAAGAAAAAATCAAAGAATTAGATCCACAAGAAAAAATTCCTTTGATTACCACTTTTGAAGTTAAAGAAGATATTTTCCATCACTTTGTAGAATTACAGGGTAATGTCAGTACTAAGCAAAACTTAGTGATCTATCCTGAGTACTCAGGCATACTTACAAAAGTATATGTCAAGGAAGGACAGAAAGTGAAGAAAGGCCAAATCCTTGCTAAAATTGACGATGGTGGACTTAGTCAACAAGTGGCTCAATTACAAATACAAGCCGACCTAGCAAAGACTACTTATGAACGTCAAGAGCGTTTATGGAATCAGAAAATAGGTAGCGAGATTCAATACCTACAGGCAAAGTCTAACTATGAAGCACAACAAAAAGCGGTGACTCAACTACAGCAGCAAATTGCAAAAACAGCAGTTAGAGCACCGTTCTCCGGAACCATAGATGATGTCATTACCGATCAGGGAAGTGTTGTTGCTCCTGGACAATCACAGTTATTTAGAATTGTGAACTTAAGAGACATGTACATTGAAACGGATGTTCCTGAAAACTATATTTCTAATGTGACTACAGGGAAAGATGTAGAAGTAGAATTTCCTATTCTAGGTACGTCTATAAACTCTAAAGTAAGACAAGCCGGAAATTTCATTAACCCTGCCAACCGTACTTTTAAAATCCAAGTGGATATCCCTAACAAGGACAACAATATCAAACCTAATCTTACGGCTAAACTTAAGATTAATGATTACACAAATGAGAAGGCTATTTTAATCCCTCAGAGTATCATTTCCGAAAATGCAGAGGGGAAACAATATGTTTATACAATTACTGACAAAGCTGATAAAAAGGCCAAAGCAAAGCGTGTCATTATTGAAACAGGTAAAACACAAGGCGATTATATTGAAGTATTGTCTGGTTTAGAAAATGGCAGTGAAATTGTTGATGAAGGTGCACGAAGTGTAAAGGATGGCCAAGAAGTTAAAATTCTTGTTGTAGAACAATCAAAGTAAGATTTAAAAGCTTAACAACATGACCAAAAAAGAACAAAAAGAAAAAAAGGTAAATAAAGAGTTTCCATTATCTTCTTGGGCTATAGGAAATAAAACCACCATGTATGTACTCATTGCAGTGATCTTATTCCTAGGGGCATCAGCATTCCGTAGTATGCCTAGAGAAAACTTCCCTGAAGTAAAAGAAACTAAAATCTATATAAGTTCAGTATTTCCTGGTAACACAGCAGAAGATATTGAAAAATTGATCACGGATCCATTAGAGGACAAGCTTAAAACCGTGAGTAATGTGGTAGAAGTCACCTCAACATCTCAAGAGGACTATTCTATTATCATTATCGAATTTGATGAGAATATCACAGTTGAAGCGGCTAAGCAAAAAGTAAAAGATGAAGTCGATTCTGAAACCTCTAGTGAAGATTGGCCAACATTCAATGGTGCTAAAGTAGAACCCAATGTCTTTAGTTTGAGTTTGTCTGAGGAAATGCCAATCCTTAATATTAATATCTCTGGGGATTACCCGGTAGATAAGCTCAAAGCTTATGGTGAATATTTAGAAGATGAAATTGAAAGCTTATTAGAAATTAAGCAAGTAGATATTAGAGGGGCTCAAGATAAAGAAGTTGAAGTAGCAGTTGATATTTATAAAATGATGGCTGCTCAGGTGAGCTTTGATGATATTATAAACGCTGTAAATAGAGAAAACACTACTGTATCTGCAGGTAACCTCATCACTAGTGGTCAACGTAGAACCATACGAGTTATCGGTGAAATTGATAAGCCTTCACAGTTAGAAAATTTTGTCGTTAAATCTGAAAATGGCAACTCTGTCTATTTAAGAGATATAGCAGTAGTCACATTTAAAGATGAAGACAAAACCACCTATGCTCGGGAGTTTGGACATCCTGTAGTGATGCTCGATGTAAAAAAGCGTGCCGGGATGAACATGGTAGAAGCTACCGATAAAATAAAGGTCATTCTAGATGACGCTATAGAAAATGTATTCCCTCAGGACCTAGAGGTGACCATTACTAACGATCAATCGTCTAAAACGATTGGTCAGGTAGACGACTTAGTTAATAATATCATCTTTGGTATCATACTGGTAGTTACTGTACTGATGTTTTTCCTTGGATTTAAAAATGCATTATTCGTAGGGTTTGCAATCCCAATGTCCATGTTCATGTCTCTAATGATTTTGAATATGTTAGGGTATACAATGAATACTATGATCTTATTTGGTCTTATCATGGGACTTGGAATGCTGGTTGATAATGGTATTGTGGTTGTGGAAAATGTGTATCGTCTCATGGACGAAGGTATGCCTAGACTCGAAGCTGCTAAAAAAGGAATTGGAGAGATTGCTTTTCCTATTATCATTTCAACCCTAACCACAGTGGCAGCCTTCGTGCCTCTTGGATTATGGCCAGGGGTTATGGGGCAATTCATGATTTACTTCCCAGTTACACTTTCCGTAGTTTTAGGATCCTCCTTATTTGTTGCTATTTTCTTTAATTCAGTATTAGTCTCTCAATTCATGTCCACCGAGGATAAGGAAATGCCAATAAAGCGTATTATTATCATTTCTTCAATTGTTGCGGGAATTGGTGTGCTCATCATGCTTTTTGGAGGTCCATACAGAGCACTTGGGACATTAATGATATTTACTGCTGTAATGCTTTGGGTTTATCGCTTGTTCTTAAGACGATGGGCTAATTGGTTTCAGAATAGAATCTTACCAAGATGGGAACGTTTTTATGAAAAATTACTACGTTCTGCATTGAGGGGAAGAAAACCTATTTTTATATCTGTTGGTACTGTAATTTTGTTATTCATAGCCTTTATGGGGTTTGGTGCTTCCGTAGGAAGTCAACGTACTAAAGTTGAGTTCTTCCCGGATAATACCCCTAAT
Organism: Winogradskyella sp.; assembly: GCA_965230605.1. Classification (GTDB taxonomy): domain Bacteria; phylum Bacteroidota; class Bacteroidia; order Flavobacteriales; family Flavobacteriaceae; genus CBDDLD01. The sequence continues at coordinate 2,992,558 of CBDDLD010000004.1, forward strand.
CAGATTATTGTTTATATCGAGTATCCTGAAGGTACCGATATTGAAAAAACCAATACCATTACTGAGGATATTGAGAACCGTGTCTATGCTATCATCCAAGATGAAGCTTATAAAAATGGTGACTTTAACTTCTTAACAGAGAGTGCTGTATCTCAAGTTGGTGAAGGTGCAGGTAATCCACAAACCGATGGTGGTTCCTCTGCAGAAATGCCCCACCGTGGAAAGATTACCGCTACTATGCGCGAATATAAGTTTAGAGAAGGGGCAGATAGTAATGACCTCTTGAAAAAGGTACAAGAATCTTTAAAAGACATTTATCCGGGTGTTGCCATATCAGTTGAAAAAGATGCGGTAGGGCCGCCAGCAGGATATCCGATCAATATAGAATTAGAAGGTGATGATTATTCTCAACTTATTGCTACAGCTGAGAAGATGCGAGACTTTATTAACACGAAGAACATTCAGGGTATCGATGAATTAAAAATTGATGTCAACAAGTCTAAACCATCAATGGCAGTAAAAGTTGATCGCAAAAAAGCAGGGGAATTAGGAATCTCTGCAGGACAAGTTGGACAGCAGTTACGTAATTCCATCTTTGGAGCCAAAGCGGGTGTATATAAAGATGGTGGTGAAGATTATGACATCTACGTCCGTTTCAATAAGGATAACCGATACAATACGAGTGCTATCTTTAACCAACGTGTAACGTTTAGAGACCAAAGCTCAGGTCAAATTAAAGAAATACCTGTATCTGCAGTAGCAAACCAAAATAACGCATCCGGATTTAGTGCTATCAAACACCGTGATGTAAAACGTGTGGTAACCGTCTATTCCGCGTTAGCTCCTGGCTTTACAGATGCAGCTGCTATCGTATCTAAGATTGAAAATGAGATGCAAACCTTTACTGAGAAACCAGACAATGTTAAGGTAGATTACACTGGGCAAATCGAAGAACAAGATAAACAATTCAGATTCTTAATGGGTGCCTTTTTTACAGGGCTTGGGTTAATTTTCTTCATTTTAATTTTCCAATTCAACTCGGTGTCTAAGCCTGGAATCATCATGTTGGCGATTTTCCTAAGTCTTATTGGAGTTTTTGGTGGTATTGTATCTACAGGAAGTGCATTCGTTATTATGATGACCATGATGGGAATTATCTCATTAGCTGGTATCGTAGTTAATAACGGTGTGGTTCTCTTAGACTATACACAGTTATTGATCGATAGAAAAAAGGTTGAAAAGGACCTGGACGATAAAGATTATTTAGAACGAGAAGATCTTGTTGAAGCTATTGTTAAAGGTGGTAAAGCGCGTTTACGTCCTGTACTATTAACAGCAATTACAACTATTCTTGGGTTAATCCCATTAGCCACAGGTTTGAATATTAACTTCTTCACTTTATTCCAAGATTTTAATCCAAACATTTATTTTGGAGGAGATAATGTAATTTTCTGGGGACCATTGGCATGGACCGTAATTTATGGCCTCTTTGTAGCAACCTTCTTAACACTTATCGTAGTTCCTATATTATTCTACTTAGTGACACGATTTAAAATGTGGTTGCGTAAAGTATTAAAGTCAGAAGCAAAACCGGAAACAGATATTGTGCTTCCGGATAACGAATCTTTAGTTCTCAATACTAAAGTTGATTAGTAGCGGTAAGAGCCTCAACAATTGTTGGGGCTTTTACTATAATAGTCCATAAACTTCATTAAATTTGCCCACTATTTAAAACCGTTGCAAAAGCATCGATTATTTTAGGAAGATTATGTACAGAAGTCACAACTGTGGAGAATTAAGAGCTTCACACATCAACACAGAGGTTACATTAGCGGGATGGGTACAAAAGTCTCGTGATAAAGGATTTATGATATGGGTAGATCTAAGAGATCGTTATGGAATCACCCAGCTTATTTTTGATGAAGAGCGTACAGATAAAGCCTTAATGAAGCAAGCTCAAAAGTTAGGACGTGAATTTGTAATTCAGGTCAAAGGGACAGTTATTGAACGTGCTTCAAAGAATCCTAATATTCCTACTGGTGACATAGAGATTTTGGTCTCTGAGCTTCACATACTTAACGAAGCTATTGTTCCTCCTTTCACTATTGAAGACGAAACTGATGGTGGTGAAGAACTTCGTATGCAATACCGTTACTTAGACATACGTCGTAATCCTGTGAAGGAAAGTTTGATTTTTAGACACAAGGTTACACAAGCTGTTAGAAATTATTTATCTGCCCAAGATTTTGTAGAGGTAGAAACACCATATCTTATTAAATCTACACCTGAAGGTGCTAGAGATTTTGTAGTCCCTTCTAGAATGAATGAAGGACAGTTTTATGCATTACCACAATCGCCTCAAACGTTTAAGCAACTGCTTATGGTAGGTGGTATGGATAAGTACTTTCAAATTGTGAAATGCTTTAGAGACGAAGATTTACGTGCTGACAGACAACCAGAATTCACTCAGATTGATTGTGAGATGGCTTTTGTTGAGCAAGAAGATATTTTAAATACATTCGAAGGTTTAACACGTTATCTTTTAAAAACCATCAATGGTGTTGAAATCGGTAAGTTCCCTAGAATGACTTTCGATGAGGCTATGAAGCGTTACGGTAATGATAAGCCGGATATCCGATTTGGAATGGAGTTTGGCGAGCTTAATGAAGTCGCTCAACATAAAGATTTTAATGTCTTCAACTCAGCAGAGCTGGTTGTAGGTATTGCCGTTCCGGGAGGAAATAGTTATACGCGAAAAGAGATAGACAAACTCATCGATTGGGTTAAGCGCCCACAGGTTGGAGCACTAGGCATGGTGTACTGTCGTTGTAATGATGATGGCTCATATAAATCGTCTGTAGATAAATTTTACAACCAAGAAGACTTGGCAAAATGGGCTGAAGTTACTGGTGCTAAAGCTGGAGATCTTATTTGCGTACTGTCTGGTAAAACCAATACCGTTAGGGCACAATTGAGTGCTCTACGTATGGAGCTTGCGGAGCGATTAGGGCTTAGAAATCCTGAAGAATTTGCACCGCTATGGGTAGTTGATTTTCCGTTATTAGAATGGGATGAGGAGACAGAGCGTTATCATGCGATGCACCATCCATTTACTTCACCTAAACCGGGTCAATTAGAACTGCTTAATTCTGATCCAGGAGCTGTTAAAGCAAACGCTTACGATTTAGTTCTTAACGGAAATGAAATAGGTGGTGGATCTATTCGTATTCACGATAAACAAACGCAAGCTACGATGTTTGATCATTTAGGGTTTACTAAAGATGAAGCTAAAGCGCAATTTGGATTCTTAATGAATGCCTTTGAATATGGAGCTCCACCTCATGGAGGTATTGCTTTCGGTTTAGATAGACTGGTAGCCATACTTGGAGGCCAGGAAACTATACGCGATTTCATCGCCTTCCCTAAAAATAACTCAGGACGTGATGTGATGATTGATGCTCCTGCTCCAATAGATAATGAGCAGCTTCAAGAATTGAATTTGAAATTAAACCTAAACTCATAAATTTAAAATCCTGCTCATTGCAGGATTTTTTATTAGCTTTAAATCATGGCTAAACCAACCTTTTTAAAGCGCATCCTTATTTGGAAGTATAAATACATCTCGCAAAGGAACTTTATTCTTCTTTTGAGTATTATTATCGGACTGCTTTCCGGTTTAGTTTCTGTATTCATAAAAAATATCACTTTTGCCATTCAATCTTTACTTGAAAAAGGAATAGTATTTTCAGAAAACCAATTGTATTTCATTTTACCTGTTCTTGGGCTTTTATTAGTCTATCTTTTTGTAAAATATGTATCTAAGAAACCTATTAGACATGCCATTCCTTCTATTCTATTTTCATTATCCAAAAAAGATGGTATTCTCAGTAGACGAAAGATCTATCTCCCTTTAATTACAGCACCTCTAACTGTTGGTTTTGGTGGTTCTGTCGGATTACTGGGACCAGCCATTGCATCAGCCTCTGCAGTGAGTTCAAATATTGGGCGTCTATTACATATAGATCGTAAAAAACGAAGTTTACTTATTGGTTGTGCGGCAGCAGGTGCTATAGCTTCTATATTTAAATCTCCAATTGCAGCCATCATTTTTGCTATTGAAGTTTTTAGTTTAGACCTAACGTTTATATCCCTTCTACCTTTATTAATTGCATCAGTGTCTTCGGTTATTACATCTTACTTCTTTCTTGGTGATGATGTCTTATTTGACTTTAATGTTTCTGACAAGTTTGTCATCAAAGACACCTTATTTTTTATCATACTTGGTGTAGGAACTGGGATTGCTTCTGTGTATTTCTCTAAAATGTATTTCGGCATAACTTCCATATTCAACAAATTAAAATCCGCAAGGCATCGGCTAATTATTGGAGGACTAGCCATAGGAGTGATGTTGTTTTTTATTCCACCACTGTATGGGGAAGGTTTTGGATTCATTAATGACCTAATGTTAGGAAATGATATTGAAGCTTTGGGAAACACTCCTTTTAATGAGCATTTAGATAATATATGGGTGGTTATAGTACTCTTATTTGGAATTACCATATTTAAAGCGATTGCCATGACAACTACCTTCTCAGCTGGAGGAAGTGGAGGGATTATTATCCCTACCATGGTCATGGGAAGTGCCTTAGGGAATGTAGTGGCAAAGGTCATTAATAACATAGGTTTTGGCTTTAATGTGTCTGAGGCTAATTTCACTCTAGTTGGTATGGCCGGATTAATTGCCGGAGTATTGCATGCGCCACTGACTGCTATTTTCTTGATTGCTGAAATTACCGGGGGCTATGAGTTGTTTGTGCCTTTAATGATTACAGCTTCAATGTCTTTTATCATTAATAAAAATACTACAGACCATACCATTTATACCAAAGAACTCGCTGAGCAGGGTGCGCTTCTTACTCAGAATAAAGATAAAACTGTGCTCACTTTAATGAAACTTGATTCGGTTATAGAGCAAAACTTCATCAAGCTACATCCAGACATGTCATTAGGTGATATGCTTATGAAGGGAGTAGCAAAATCTAATCGCAATCTCTTCCCGGTAACTGATGATGACAACATGTTTATAGGAATCATTCTTTTAGACAGTATAAGAACCGTGATGTTTGATCAGTCGCTATATGACTCTACTACAGTAGATACCTTTATGCAACAACCACCGGATTGTATTATTTACGAAAGTGATTCCATGGAAAAAGTGATGAAAAAATTTCAAGACTCTGGTGCTTGGAATTTACCTGTGATTAAGGACAACAAGTATCATGGATTCATTTCTAAATCAAAATTATTAACGGCATACAGAAGAGAATTGATTAATTTTACGTCCTAAAATTATCTTCATGAAGATTGTAATTTGGACTGCCTTAATTCTTTCTTTAGCTAGTATTCTTATTGGCTATTTATTTGATTTACCCTATTCTCAAAAGCTGATTGGCTCCGGTGTTGTAGGACTTTTCCTGGTTGTTTTTCCATTATTTTCATACCATAGATGGAAAAATAGAAGTTTAAAAGACTATATGCTAACTAAGGAAAACCTAGATAAGATGAGGGAAAATCAGAAAAACAAAAAATACTGAGAATCAATATTTTAAAATAAAACAATTAATTAACCTTGGGCATTAATTTATCTCCTACCTTTGCATTTTAATTTTTATTTTATTTATAATGACTGGAACAGTTAAATTTTTTAATGATTCAAAAGGATTTGGATTCATTACCAACGAAGAAACAGGAAAAGACATTTTCGTACACGTATCTAATTTAAATGGTGTTGAGCTAAGAGAAGGAGACAAGGTAGAATACACCGAAGAAGAAGGAAGAAAAGGTATGGTTGCTGCAAATGTGCAAGTAATCTAAGACATATATCTTAATGGTTTCAACGCTCAGTAATTACTGAGCGTTTTTTTTGCGCTTAATTTAAATTTCGTTTTTCTATAAAGAATCGTTTCAATAGTTGTGATGCTTCTTCTTCAAGTACTCCACTGACAACTTTGGTCTTAGGGTGTAATTGTACACCTGTTTTGCTATAGCCTCTATGATCATCTTTCGCAGCATAAACAATCTTAGATATCTGACTCCAATACAAGGCACCGGCACACATCTGACATGGCTCTAATGTGACATATAGTGTACAACCCGTTAAATATTTTCCTCCAATCGCATTAGCTGCAGAGGTAATGGCTTGCATCTCTGCATGGGCTGTGACATCGTTAAGTCGTTCTGTGAGATTATGCGCTCTTGCAATGATCTTATCATTAATGACGATGACTGCACCTACAGGAACTTCTCCTTTTTCAAAAGCGACTTCAGCTTCCTGAAGTGCTTTTTTCATAAAATAAGTGTCGTCAAAAGGCTTGATCATAAGACTAAAAATAAAAAATTGTTTTTAGTTACTTACCTCTTATTAGTTTTTTATAAGCTTTTGATTATAATCTATAGTATCGCCTTGAATGCTCAAAATGTAAATTCCAGATTGTAAATCTCCAATACTTAATTCGAGTTGACCATTTAATTGTCCATTGCGTTCTATAACTACTCTACCATTAAGATCGATAACAGATAGTTTTACATCTCCAAAGCTTTGAGTTGTTGTAATAAAAACTCTATCGTTAGAAGGGTTAGGGTATACTGAAACATTACCATTATCAAAATCATCAACACTTAGGCTTGTACAGTTTGCAAGTGACGGATCTGTAGCCGGAGGCATAGTAAAACTCTCTATCTGATCAGTTCTTGACGCAGTATCTCCTTGCGATGCATTAATTCCTAATCCTCTAGCCGTGAATATTTCCCATATCATACATTGGTCCGCCCCACCAGTGATAGCCATATCGGCAGCCAAAAGTGCATCTCTTCCATCTACAAAACCAGGGTTGCATGGTTGAAGTTTTAATCCTTCAATAACAAGACGCATTACTCTATTATTACCACCATCACCCAAGAATAAGTCATCATCAAATCCGTACTTCTCCACATAGGCCCATGTTAAATCCCATAATACTGTAGCCCATACAAAACCTACACCGTGTGGTACACTCAATACTGCTTCATTATTAGTATCGGCATAAGTAAATCCATTTTCAGTGAACTCTGGACTATAGCGACTTGGTCGAATACCTTGTCCATTAATATCTTGACCAATAGCAAATGTACCAATGCCTCTAGCATCTTCAGGAAGATCAGTAGACTTCATAGTAACCATAAGTCCAAACCAATCGGACCAGCCTTCACCCATTTGCTCAGCGTTGAATAGACATCCTGAATTTGCTGCCCCACCTGTTAAACGTGTAGAAATTCCATGACCATACTCATGCGCTATGATACCATTATCAAAATCTCCATCTACTTGGAATGGACCATTATTTACTAAGGTTGCATTAATAGTTTCTCCATTAACTAGAGCAGAAATAATAGCTTCTCCATCTGCCTGATTGACCATCATTGATGGAATAGTTACTAATCCTCCAGCAGCACCTGCCCCCATAACTATTGGAGCATCTGGAACATTGTTTACTACAATTACTGCTATAGCACCTTCTTGTTCTGCACTAAATACTTTTACTCCAAATTCACACGATCCACGTCTTAAAACCACTATCTTACCATCGAGATTAGCACCATTAACTATAGCATCACAGGCATCAAACGGATCTGCTGATGTCCCCGCATTATTATCTATTGCCAAGGCTAAATCAGCTGTAATTGGTGTTGTAGAAAGTGGGTCTCCAAACCCAGCTTGAACAGCCGAGTAATTACCAGCTAAAGATCCATTATTTATAGTGATAGGTTCCCCCGGAGGGCCCGACGCGGACCACAAGAACATAGTCATTACCGGGTTAAATCCATCTGGAGGCGTGCCAAAAGTGGCATTGTTTAAACCACTTCCATCTTGAGCATCAGCTAAGACGTAATCATCATCTATACCACCATTTCCATAATTGTTTGCTTGAAAATTTCCACTTCTCTCATCAAACCCATGATGATACCATATATCATGCATCATATTATTTGTGTAGAATAAGTTTGTAATTGCAGCATTTTCATACCCTACAGGAGGTTGGTTAAAATCTAAGGTAAAGTCAAAGTTTAATGAAGGCGTCCCATTTGGTGAAAACCCATTGCCGTCATTACCATTTCTGTCTTCTTGAGCTAAAACATTATTACCTCTGGTTATAAAATACTCTGCCCCAGCTATACCATTATCATCATGCCAGCCAAACGGTGATGCAAATGTACTAGCAGGTTCAGATACTATCTGTCTTGGTCCGTGATTTGGGCTTTCTGTTGGTAACGCAAATACATTATAGTTAGAACCGTCTACCAATACACTTGGAAAAAATGATTCTGCATATTTATGATTACCTTCATTACCATGATGATGATCTTTTTCAAAACTACAACTCAGTATATAATCGTCACTATTCAAAACTTCGTTGGTAACTGCATCCACTTTAACATTCCACCAGTGTTGTCTATCTTTTGTGTATATGGTCACATCCCAAACTAATTTTATAGCGTCTACTTCTTGGTAATACATTTTTTCTACTTTGATGTCTCGTGCAGAAATATTTCCATCAGAAAACCACTTTACAAAAGGTTCATCTTCTATCATCTCCATATTCTCTATGGTCCCCATATTGTAATGCTGCGCTACTTTATGTATTGCATTTTCGGCGGTGTATGATGATGCTGTTGTATTTATTTTTTGATTAATGTTCTTGATAAAGCGATGCGAGTAATGAAACACTTTTCCGTCTCTTAAAGCTATCGTTGAAATGGCATTATGGATTTTTATACCCTGATAGGCTTGATTAAGGTAGATGTACCTTAGGTCAGAGGCTTCAGAATAAAACTCATTAGTAATAATTAATGAATTGAAGTCATTTGAAACTATATCGTGTTTATCTTTTTCAGCTTCTAAATACGCTTTAATAGTATTTCCGTAAGGGGAATTTTGAAGATCTGTTTGGGCATTTAAATCAAAATCTGTTGTAGCAAAGCATGTCATAGCTACAAGCCATAGTAGTGTCTTTTTCATAGTGCAATTCGAGTGTAGTTAGTGTCGTTAGTCTTTAATTAATGTAATTGCTTACATTTCATCAAAAATAAGGAAGCTTTAAACAAATAAAAAATCTTCTATTTATCGTAGCTTTGCTCTATGTCAAAAGCCATATTAAATACTATTAATTCTCCTGAAGATATTAGGCAATTAAATCATGATAAGTTGATTGAATTGTCAAAAGAATTGAGAGATTTCATAATTAATATTGTTGCTGCCAAAGAAGGCCATCTAGGTGCTAGTTTGGGAGTAGTAGAGTTAACCATTGCTTTGCATTACGTATTTAATACTCCCGAAGATCTGTTAATCTGGGATGTTGGGCATCAAGCCTACGGTCACAAGATTCTAACCGATCGTAGACTTCAATTTCATACCAATCGACAACTTCACGGCATTAGCGGATTCCCTAAGCGTGGTGAAAGCATTTATGATACGTTTGGAGTTGGACACTCTTCTACTTCAATCTCTGCAGCTTTAGGAATGGCCATAGCTTCAAAATTGAAAAGAGATTATAACAAACATCATGTCGCAGTAATCGGTGATGCATCCATTGCCAGCGGTATGGCTTTTGAAGGGTTGAATCATGCAGGCGTTACCGATGTTAACTTACTAGTTATACTCAACGATAATGCTATTGGCATTGATCCTAGCGTAGGTGCTTTAAAGCAATATTTAACCAATGTTAAGAAGGGCACTCACAAACAAGATAATATTTTTGAGGCTTTAAATTTTGATTATTCTGGTCCGATTGATGGACATAATCTCCCTAAAATTATTAGTGAACTAGAACGTCTAAAGACTGTTAAAGGCCCAAAACTTCTACATGTTATCACCACCAAGGGTAAGGGGTTAGATCTAGCTGAAAAGCATCAGGTTACATATCATGCTCCTGGAAAGTTTGATGCCAAAACTGGTGAATTAACACCAAAATCGAGTGAAAACCTCCCCCCTAAATATCAAGATGTTTTTGGAGAAACACTAGTTGAACTAGCTGCAGAAAACTTAAACATCGTCGGAATAACCCCAGCCATGCCAACAGGTAGTTCTATGAAGTTGATGATGGAAGCTATTCCAGATCGTGCCTTCGATGTTGGTATTGCGGAGCAGCACGCGGTAACCCTAGCTGCCGGAATGGCCACACAAGGGTTAATCCCATTTTGTAATATTTACTCCACATTTTTACAACGGGCATATGATCAAGTCATTCACGATGTTGCTTTACAAAACCTGCCTGTTATTTTCTGTTTAGATCGAGCTGGCTTAGTAGGTGAAGATGGCGCTACGCACCATGGCGCATTTGACATCGCTTATTTAAGATGCATTCCTAATTTAATTATATGTGCGCCTCGTAATGCTGTAGAACTCAGAAATATGATGTACACGGCGCAATTAGGTTTAGATGCACCAATTGCCATAAGGTATCCAAGAGGTCGAGGACACATGAAAGACTGGAAAGTTCCTTTTGAAAATATCGCTATTGGTAAAGGTGTATGCTTAAAACAAGGAACTCATTTAGCTATTTTATCATATGGCACAACAGCGTATGAGGTTACAAATGCCATTGAATCTTCGGAATGTAAATCTGAAATTGGGCATTACGATATGCGCTTTGTGAAACCTCTGGATGAAACCATACTTCATGAGGTCTTTGCGTCTTACCAGGCGGTTTTGACTATTGAAGACGGAACTATTGTTGGTGGATTTGGAAGTGCTATTTTAGAATTCGCACAAAAATACGGCTACCTAAATACTCCGGTAGATGTATTAGGAATCTCTGACCAATTTGTTGATCATGGAAAAGTAGCTGAACTTAAAGCTTTAGAAAAAATAGATAAAACAGCGATTAAGAAAAAAATAAACGCCTTATTCCGTTTGATCAAGAGTAGCTAAATCGGATGGTTCTTCCGCTTCGTAAACTTTTACTTCTTCTCTCGGAGATTCAACAGTTTTACCACTGTTATATGTCAAATCATCTATAACCAATAAACCTGTTACCGTGATTAAAAAAACCACTAAGGCAGATAAAATATTATTTTTCATAGTGCTGATTTAGGGCTAACAACTTAGTAAATAAACACAATGAATCGTTAAAAAACAAATTTTATCGATGAAATACATTTTTGTTTTTTCATATCAGACTAGGTTTCCCTTTAATCTTCGATATAAAAGCATTGCATTCGAATCTGATAATTTGGATATGAAGAGGCAAATGGACAACAGGTTGTCATATAAGCTTTCATTCTTTAATTGAATGGTATCCGGCAATGCCTTCAATAATAATTTATCAAAACTAGATAGGCTATTATTGAAACTATTATAAGCTAGAGTTCCAAGCGCCTCTAGTAGCCCATTTAACACTTCGTAGCCTGCAATCTCTTTATTAACGACGTCTTTCGACTGATAAATATTTTTAACACTGAGATCAATAATATCCTGCATTTGGGCTGTGTATTTACAAACGTCCATTAAAGCAGTATCAAAGCGACCTTCAAGAATTATATCTTCATTATTTATGAAGATCGTAACAGCTTCCTGAATCAGGGTATTAATAGCTAAAGCTCTCAAATAACTCACACGATCTTCCGTTGTTTTTAGGGCGCCGTATTTATTAGAATCGATTGTACTTCTGACAAGATTTATTAAATATTCTAGTGCATATTCTTCCTGAATTAACCCTAGGTTTATGCCATCCTCAAAGTCAATTATAGTGTAACAAATATCATCAGCAGCTTCTACTAGATAGGCCAAAGGATGTCTAGAATAGCTAAGGTGATTTTTCGATCTTGAATACAACCCTAATTCTTCAGCAACCTCTTTAAACATTGTTTTTTCATTTTGAAAAAAACCATATTTCTTATCTGCAATATGTGAGGTGGGTTTCTTAGGTAAAGATTCTTTAGGGTATTTCATAAAAGCACCTAAAGTCGCATAGCTTAAACGCAAACCTCCTTGTCGCCCTTCTCTACTTTCAGTTAAAATCTTAAACCCATTAGCATTGCCTTCAAAATCACAGAGGTCCTGATATTCTTTAGCCGTAAGAATGTCTTTAAAACGCAATCCCTCTCCATTGGTAAAATATGCACCAATAGCTTTTTCCCCAGAATGTCCAAAGGGAGGATTGCCAATATCGTGCGCTAGTGCTGCAGCAGCAACTATAGCTCCAAAATCGTTAATTTGATAGCCGTGAACTTTAGTGAGGTGCGGGTGTTTTTCGAGCAATTTTTTTCCGACTTGCCTTCCTAATGAACGTCCAACAACACTTACCTCCAAACTGTGAGTTAATCGTGTATGTACAAAATCGGTTTGAGATAAAGGAACTACTTGTGTTTTATCTTGTAAGCTCCTAAACTCTGAAGAAAAAATAATTCTGTCATAATCGACCTCAAACCCTAACCGAGTTTCGTCTTGTTCCTTTCTAATTCGCTTGTTTTTATCACCAAAACGTTTTAAGGATAGTAATTGTTCCCAATTCATTAGTTCAATTTATAAGTCGAGGCAAGATAGAGAAATTAGAACATTTTCTTGTTACTATTCATCTTCAAATGTTTAGAGATTTAATGTTAATAAATTGTTTCTTAAACGTAATGTCTCTTATCAATTTCCTAACATTTAAGTAACCTTTTTATTACCAATCTTTAATTTTCGATTAACCTAGATTATTGGCTTTGACAGTTTCTTTGCACGATATAAACTATAACTATTTTTATTCTTTAAAAACGAACTCATGAAAAAATTATTTTTAATCGCATTAGTATCTTCTACACTAGTATTTACTGGTTGTTTTAAAGACGATGATACTCCGATAATTGTTGAAGAAACTACAATTATAAATAATAACAACGGCGATGGAGGCGGTGGTGACGATTGCCCAATTGTTGCTGTAACAGGTGCAATTACAAGTGATACAACTTGGACAAACGATAACATCTACCAATTAAACCAAAAGGTTGTTGTTGCTGATGGTGTTACATTAACTATTAACCCTGGTACTATAATCAAAGGATCTCCAGGTACTGGTTCATTAGCGTCAGCTCTTATCGTTGCAAGAGGTGGTACATTAAATGCTCAAGGTACTGCTACTAGCCCAATTATTTTTACATCTACAAGTGATAACATTACATGTGGACAAACTGCAGGTACAAACTTAGACGAAAATGATAGAGGTCTTTGGGGAGGTTTAATCGTATTAGGTAACGCTCCTTGTTCTTTATCTGGTGACGTTGTAGAAGCTCAAATCGAAGGTATCCCTGCGGATGATTCTTTTGGTCTTTACGGTGGTAATGATGCTGGTGATAGTTCAGGAAACATGCAATACCTTTCTATCCGTCACGGTGGTGCTTTAATCGGTGAAGGAAACGAAATTAACGGTCTTACTTTAGGTGGTGTTGGTAATGGTACAACAATCAGTAACATTGAAGTTGTTGCTAACGTAGATGACGGAATCGAATTTTTCGGTGGTACTGTAAACGCTTCTAACTTATTAGTATGGGCGCAAGGTGACGATGCTATCGATATCGATCAAGCTTACTCTGGTACTATAGACAACGCTGTAGTAGTTTTAGGTGATGTTTCTGACCACGCTTTCGAAATTGATGGTCCAGAAGGTTCTGCATCAGGTTCATTTACTTTACAAAATGCTACAATCATTGGTAACAGTGTTACTAGTAATGGTGAATATGCAGATTATAGAAGTAGAGCTCAAGGTGCAACAAATAACGTATACGCTCTTGGATTCCCAAGTGGTAAGGATGTAGAATTAGATAACAATGGAGTTTCTCAAAACTTCTTAGATGGGAACTTAACGTTCAGTGCATGGGAGATTGTTGGATTTGACAACAGCATCTTCGTAGAAAAAGTAGGATGTTTAGATTTCTGTGATGATGAAGACGACACTAATGATGTAGATGAGCCATTAATCATCTTATCTCCTTCATTTACAGAAAGAGCTGCTATGTGGGCTACACAAGTAGCTGAAGGTGCACAAACTGTTGGTGCAACTACTTCTGAATTAGCTTGGACCTATGCAAATACTGCAGGTGGTTTAGGTTTCTAATAAAACTAATTTTTAAATCATATCGACCTATCGCTTACTAGGTAAGCGGTAGGTTATATAAAGTTATATATGAAAAATATACAAAAAGTACTAACTTTTGTTTTCATCTGTTTATTGTCTGCAAGTTCCCTCGCTCAAGGTAAAATTACCGGAACAGTTATCGATGGAGAGTTCAATGAGCCTCTAGCATTTGCCAATGTTTTGGTAAAGGGTACAACTACAGGAACTACTTCTGATTTTGACGGTAAATATGAGCTTGAGTTAGACGAAGGTACTTACACATTAGTATTTTCATATGTTGGATACAATACTAAAGAGATTACTGATATTGTTGTAAAAAACGGTGAAGTAGTCACAGTAGATACTGTATTAGAAACTAACGCTTTAGATACTATTGTTATCACAACTTCTGTAAAACGAAATACAGAAAATGCAGTATTAGATATACAAAAGAAATCTGCAGTGGTATTAGACGGATTATCAGCTCAGGCTATTAAAAGTACCGGAGCTAGTAACGTTGCCAGTGCTGTTAAAAGTGTTCCTGGTGTATCTATTGTAGGTGATAAGTATGTATACGTTCGTGGTCTGGGTGACCGTTATACCAAATCTATACTTAATGGTGTAGACATTCCTGGTTTAGATCCGGACAGAAATACGATCCAAATGGACCTCTTCCCTACAAGTATCCTTGATAATGTAATCGTTATTAAATCGGCTTCTGCAGAATATCCTGCTGATTTTACCGGTGGTATTGTAGATATCGTAACTAAAGATTTCCCTACCAAAGGCGAATACTCAATATCTGTTGGTGCTGGTTATAACCCAGATATGCACTTTAATGATCAGTATCTGAATTACACTGGTAGTGACACAGATATTTTAGGATTTGACGATGGTACAAGAAATAGACCAATTAACAGATTCCAAGAAATTCCTGGGACATTCGATAATAGACAATTACTAACATCATTAACTAACAGGTTTCAGAAAGAGCTAGCTGCAAAGCAAGAAACAAGTGGTGCCAACTTAGACTTTGGTTTTACACTAGGAAATCAATACGATGTTGGTGATGATAAAATTGGATACCAAGCATCATTTTCATACAAGAATACAACAACTTTCTATGAGAATAGAGAAGACGGTGGTTATGTTAAAGACAACTCTGATTCTTCAAACAATGATCTAAGATTCGTTTTAGCATCATCTGGTCAGGAAGGAATCAATAATGTTATTCTTAACGGACTTGCCGGTATTACTTATAAAACGGACAGAGCTAAATTTAAGTTCAATGCCCTTCACATCCAAAATGGAGAGTCTACTGCTGGTTTCTTTAATCAGGTTATCTCTCAGGATGGTGTTGGTGGTGGTTTAGAGCCATTAGTTAAAAACTCTTTAACTTATACTGAGCGCTCTATTACTAACTTTTTATTGAGTGGTTCGCACCGTTTTGGTGAAAATGAAAACGCGCTTAAATTAGACTGGAAATTATCTCCTACCTTCTCTAAGGTAATGGATAAAGGTCATAGAATTACACCTTTACAACAAGCGGATAATGGTGATTTCTTTATTAGTCCAAGTGCTTCAACATTCCCAATTCAATTATGGAGAAACTTAATTGAAGAAAACTGGGCTGGTAAAATTGACTTTGATCAAAAGCTTACCATTTTTGATAGACCTGGAAAAATCAAATTTGGTGGTGCATACACGTATAAATTCAGAGATTTTAGTACTGATGATTACACATTCACTATCACCGGAGATGATTCTTTCATAGCTGATGGTAATGTAGATAATTTATTAGCTTCAGAAAATCTATGGAATACGACAAGTCAGGAAGGAGCTCATTTAGTATTTGGTGATCAATTTAACCCGAATGATGCTTATGAAGGTGAGCAAAACATCTTTGCTACATATATCTCAACAGAGTTTAACTTAACAGAAAAGTTAAAATCTATTTTAGGTATTCGTACAGAGTTATTTAGATCTTACTATACAGGTCAGGACAATGAAGTTTCATTTGACAGAGAAGAAATCTTAGATGAATTCGATTTCTTCCCATCTATAAACTTAATTTATGCTGTAAATGATAATATTAACTTAAGAACTTCTTATTCTCGTACAACAGCAAGACCATCATTTAAAGAAGCTTCTGTATCTCAAATTTTCGATCCAATTACAAGTAGATTATTTATTGGTAACCTGGACTTAGTTCCTACTTACGTAAATAACTTCGATATACGTTTTGAACGTTTTGGAGAGAATGGCCAGATGATTGCCGTGAGTGGTTTCTATAAAGACTTTACAGATCCAATAGAGCAGGCCTTCTTCTTGCAAGCACCTACTCAGGTTACTGTAAGCAATCTTGGTGATGCTCGTGTATACGGTGGTGAAATAGAGTTTAGACAACGTTTAGGGTTTATTCTTGAAGATTTAGATAACTTAAAGTTTAATGCTAACGTTTCTATCATCAAATCTGAGTTAACAATGTCTGATGCTGAATTTCAAAGTAGACAGTTAAATGCCAGAGATGGTGAGACAATTGAACGTGAAAGAGATTTACAAGGACAAGCACCTTACCTGATTAATGTTGGATTAGATTATAACAATCCTGACATCGGATTACAAACCGGATTATTCTTCAACGTACAAGGTTCTACGCTTGAGGTTGTTGGTATCGGTCTTGTGCCTGATGTATTTACTCAGCCATTTAACAGTTTAAACTTTACTTTGAATAAATCTTTTGGAGAGAAGAGACGTTCTGCCATAGATTTAAAAGTAACTAATATATTAGGTGACGAGCGCTTAAGTGAGTATGAATCATTTGGTACGTCTAACCAAGTATTCACACTTAGAGAGCCAGGTACTGAAATTTCTTTAGGTTACACCTTTAAGTTTTAAATACTATTGATTATATCACAAAAAAGCCTGCAAATTGCAGGCTTTTTTTATTAAGAACATTTTAAAAAAACTACTTGTCTCTAATCGCAAGCTTCGTCTTTCCTTTCCACTCACTCACACTTACTATTTTAGAGTTAATGTAGTCCACTTCTTTTAGAGAATTATTACTCCAAAAGAACCATTTTCCAACTTTATTCCCGTTTTCATAATTACCAACGGCTATTTTATTACCTTTAATATCATAACTTGTCCACGTCCCGTGAAGCTTTCCATTAGCATCAAAAGCTCCTTTTTGTTGGACAACACCGTTTTCGTAATAGTATGTTGCTATGGTTAATTCGCCATCTTTTTCATATTTGACGTTTGTATCTTTTTGAGCATATGTAAAACTCACACACAGCATTACAAGTATTCCTAATAACTTTCTCATATTCATGGGGTTTTAATTAATAATTACATTACAAACATAACATTAATTTTACATTTAAACAACATTTACATAACATTAAATTAACATTAGATACGTAAAACACTGATTTATAGATGTTTAAATATTTAGCAAAACAATGTATTTAGAGAAAATTTAAAAAAGGCTTAAGATTAGGTCAGATTTTGTGTTATTAGATTTTTAGAACTTTAAATAGAACATAACCTTTTGTTAACATAACGTTCAATATAAAACAAGAAATTTGCCTTCAAATTCATTTCATTCTTCATGGAGAATATTTATATCTATATGCTAGCAGCTTTAGCTATTCTTGCCATTGCTGATTTAGTTGTTGGTGTTAGTAACGATGCTGTAAACTTTCTTAATTCTGCTATAGGTTCTAAAGCTGTTTCTTTTAAGACCATAATGATTGTAGCTAGTATTGGTGTAGCTGTAGGAGCAATGACATCTAGTGGAATGATGGAGGTGGCTAGAAAAGGTATATTTAACCCGGGAGAATTTATGTTTGATGAAATCATGATCATTTTTATGGCGGTCATGCTTACTGACATACTCCTTCTAGACTTCTTTAACACTCTAGGATTACCTACATCCACAACTGTATCTATTGTATTTGAGTTATTAGGGGCCTCTGTAGCTATAGCTGTTATTAAAATATACTCCGATAGCGGTCAATCTATATTAGACATCTCTAATTATATTAATAACTCTAAAGCCATTGAGATTATTCTGGGGATTCTTCTATCCGTAGTTGTTGCCTTTACCATAGGTGCCGTGGTTCAATATGTATCTCGTATGTTATTGTCCTTTAGATTCAGTGAAAAGCCTGTTTGGTTTGGTGCTGTTTTTAGCGGTGTGGCTTTATCAGCTATTATGTATTTTATCTTGATTAAAGGGTTAAAAAATGCAACATTCATCAGTTCAGATATTATAACCTATTTCAACGAAAACTTACTAGCCACATTAGGTCTCAGTTTTGTTTTTTGGACGCTCTTATCTATCATACTTATGGGGCTGATAAAAATTAATATATACAAGCTTATTATTATCGTTGGGACCTTTGCTTTAGCTGTAGCTTTTGCCGGGAACGATCTTGTTAACTTCATTGGAGTACCTATAGCCGCATATAACTCATATGAGTCGTGGGTAGCGAGTGGCGTTAATCCATCTGAGTTTGGAATGGCTAGCTTGGCTCAGAAAGTACCTACCCAGCCTTACTTATTACTTATTGCCGGGTTGGTTATGGTACTCACTTTATGGTTTTCTAGTAAAGCTAAAGCTGTTGTAAAAACCTCAGTAGATTTATCTAGACAAGATGAAGTAAAAGAGCGTTTTGAGCCTAATTTTCTATCGAGAAATATTGTCCGATTAACTATTGGCTTGTCGGATTCTATCAATAAAATGCTTCCTCAAGGTTATCTTTCCTTAGCAGAGAAACAATTTGTAAAGCCTAAGAAAAAAGCTATCGTAAAAGCTCAAGATCGACCAGCATTCGATTTAGTCAGAGCAGCTGTGAACTTAATGGTTGCCAGCGTACTTATATCTATAGCTACATCAATGAAATTACCACTTTCTACAACGTATGTTACCTTCATGGTAGCCATGGGTACATCCTTGGCGGATAGAGCATGGGACAGTGAAAGTGCTGTGTATAGGGTTGCAGGTGTGTTGAATGTCATTGGTGGTTGGTTCTTTACTGCTATTAGTGCTTTTATTGCAGCCGGAATAATGGCTTGCTTATTATATTACGGAGGTGTATTTGCATTAATCACATTATTTATAGTAGCTATTTTCTTATTAATAAGAAACTATATTGTACATAGAAATAGAAACAGAATACAACGTGAAGAGGATCGCTTAGAAAAAGCAGAGAGCAGTTCTACACAAGGTGTTATTCATGAAAGTGCTAAGAATATTGCCACTGTGGTTAAACGAGGAAATGGTATATATACCTCAGCCATAAATGGTCTGGCTACTCAAAACTTACAACAGCTTAAAAAGAACAGGAAGACTGTAGAAACGCTTGCTGATGAAATTGATGAGTTAAGAGATAATATTTTCTATTTTATCAAGAATTTAGATGAGCCAAGCTTAGCGGCCAGTAATTTCTACATTAATATTTTACGCTATTTACAAGATATGATTCAGTCTCTAGAGTATATATCTAAAGCGAGCCATAAGCACGTCAATAATAACCATAAGAAGCTAAAATTTAGTCAAATAAAAGAGCTCAAAGATCTTGATAAGCATATAGAAGTAATGTTCAATGATATTCAAAACGCTTTTACATCATATTCATTTGAGCATATTGGAACCATCATTAGTGAGAAAACCGAAGTACTTAATCTTGTACAGGAAAAGATTCAGAGACAGGTAGAGCGTACCCGTACTGATGAATCGAGCCCAAAGAACACAACACTTTATTTCGCTTTATTACTTGAAACCAAGGATTTGGTAAACGCTACAATGAACCTATTAGATGAATACTTTGGAGCTCATGATAGCTCGGTAGAACCTGCTACAATTAACCCTGATTCTGAGGAATAATTCTTTGCATTTACTGAAGCAATTTCTTTTTCTGTCCCATTTTCTGGGTATCCACAATTTGTGCAAAATATATTTCCGTCTGGTATAGGGGATCCACACATCGAACATGATTGTCCGGCTTCTAAGTTGAGTTCTTCCGTAAATGCGTTGGCTTATTTCGTTCAATATATATAAAAAAGCTTGTATTTTAGTGCGACACACTAAATAACTAGTTATGTACAAGAAAATATCCGTCATACTACTTCTTTTAACCTCTAACGCTGTCATTGGGCAGTCTATCACCCCAGAAGCTTTATTAGAAAAAACTAAGGCCTACCACGATCCGGATTCTAAATGGAGTACCTTCAAAGGGAGTTTTGATGTGCAAATGACAACACCAAATGCTTCACCAAGAAATAGTAAGATTACTATTAATCTTCCGGACGAATATTTTAAAGTCTCTGCTAAACGCGATACTGTTACCACGACTTATAGTATTAGTAAAGGCAAGTGTACCATGGAGCGTAATGGAAAGTCTATTGACAGTTCTGAGGCTTCAAGCCAACAAATGAGTTGTGACAGAGCTACACTTTACAAGAACTATTACACCTATCTTTACGGCTTGCCTATGAAGTTAGATGATCCGGGAACTAAGCTTGGAAAGAGTGTTGAAAAAAGGACTTTTAAAGGGAAGTCTTATTTGGTTTTAAGAGCCTCTTATGATGTTGCCGTAGGTAGAGATGTTTGGTATTTTTACTTCAATCCTAAGACATACGCCATGGAAGTATATCAGTTTTTTAAAACGGATGCTAACGGCAAGGAACAATCTGATACCGGTGAATATATTCTACTTAGTGATGAATCTGTAATTAATGGTATAAAAATGCCTAAAATCAGAGCTTGGTATTATAACAAGGATGACAAATATTTGGGGACAGACACATTAATGAACTAAAAAAAGCATCTCAATTGTGAGATGCTTCCTATAAAACACTTAAAACAATTTAATTTAAGAGCCACACATCAGGCAATCATCGCCTTCAGCCTCTTTAGCCTGAGCAATTAATGCTTTCATTTCTTCCGCTGTCATTGGCTCTACTTCTGTAGTTTCTTGCGTAAACTTAGCAGCTGTTTTAGCCGCTTTTTGCTTTTGTTTCGCAATTACTGTTTCTTCCGCAACAACTTTCTCTGCTGTTGGTTCTTCTTTTTTCTTTGTATCTAAAGTAAACTTGATGGCATCTACAGCACTCTTTGTACGCAAGTAGTACATTCCTGTTTTTAAGCCGCTCTTCCATGCATAGAAATGCATCGATGTTAGCTTAGCCATAGTAGCACCTTCCATAAATAAGTTTAACGATTGAGATTGGTCTATGAAATATCCTCTATGACGCGACATGTCAATGATATCTTTCATGCTCAATTCCCAAACCGTTCTATATAATTCTTTAATATCATCCGGAATAATATCAATGTTTTGAATAGAGCCATTAGCTCTCATGATATCTTGTTTAATAGCTTCATTCCAAAGCCCAAGTTCCACAAGATCTTCTAATAAATGCTTATTTACTACGATGAACTCTCCAGACAACACACGACGTGTATATATATTAGATGTGTATGGTTCAAAACATTCGTTATTACCTAAGATCTGAGATGTACTTGCTGTTGGCATTGGTGCCACAAGTAATGAGTTTCTCACCCCATGCTTTTTCACATCTTTTCTAAGCTTCGTCCAATCCCAATTACCACTTAACTCTTCATCTTTAATTCCCCACAAGTTATGTTGAAACTCTCCTTTACTAATTGGTGATCCTTTATAGGTTTTGTATGCACCATCTGCTTTAGCTTCTTCCATAGATGCAGTCACTGCAGCGAAGTATAAGGTTTCAAAAATATCTTGGTTTAACTGTTTAGCTTCGTCACTAGTAAAAGGCATACGTAACTTTATAAACGTATCGGCCAATCCTTGAACGCCTAATCCTATTGGACGGTGACGGAAGTTTGAATTCTCAGCTTCTTTCACCGGATAGTAATTTCTATCAATAACTTTGTTTAGGTTCTTAGTAACACGTTTTGTAATTCTAAATAGCTCTTTATGATCAAACGCCCCATTTTTAACAAACATTGGTAATGCAATAGATGCCAAATTACAAACTGCTACTTCATCCGGAGATGTGTACTCTAAAATCTCTGTACACAGGTTAGATGATTTAATTGTTCCTAAGTTCTTTTGATTCGACTTTCTGTTTGCCGCATCTTTGTAGAGCATGTATGGTGTTCCGGTCTCAATTTGAGATTCTAGAATTTTCTCCCATAATTCTCTCGCCTTAATCGTTTTGCGCCCTTTTCCTTCTTCCTCATATTTTAGATATAAGGCTTCAAACTCTTCACTATGGGTATCTGCAAGTCCCGGACACTCATTCGGACACATTAATGTCCATTGGCCATCTTCTTGAACACGTTTCATGAATAAGTCAGAAATCCACATCGCATAGAACAAGTCTCTTGCTCTCATCTCTTCTTTCCCGTGATTCTTTTTAAGGTCTAAGAAATCGAAAATATCGGCATGCCATGTTTCTAAATAAATGGCAAAACTACCTTTACGCTTACCACCTCCTTGATCTACATATCTGGCTGTATCATTAAATACACGAAGCATTGGTACAATTCCGTTTGAGGTTCCGTTTGTCCCTGCTATATAACTTCCTGTAGCTCTGATATTATGAATAGATAATCCTATTCCACCGGCAGATTGTGAGATCTTGGCCGTTTGCTTTAACGTATCATAAATACCATCAATGCTATCCTCTTTCATAGTTAATAAGAAACAAGATGACATTTGTGGCTTGGGTGTTCCTGAATTAAACAACGTTGGCGTAGCATGAGTAAAGTACTTTTTAGACATTAACTCATAAGTTTCTACAGCAGCGTCTAAGTCATTTAGATGGATTCCTATAGAAACACGCATAAGCATATGCTGTGGGCGTTCGGCAATTTTGCCATTCAACTTTAACAAGTAGGAGCGTTCAAGTGTTTTAAAACCAAAATAGTCATAACCAAAATCGCGGTTATATATAATGGTAGAGTCTAATTTTTCTTTATTATCCATGATGACTTTGTAAACCTCATCAGATAATAGTGGTGCTTTTTTTCCTGTTCTTGGATTAACGTATGTATATAGATCCTCCATAACTTCACTGAAGGATTTCTTTGTGTTCTTGTGTAAATTAGACACCGAAATTCTTGCTGCTAATTTTGCATAATCCGGATGTGTTGTGGTCATTGTTGCAGCAATCTCGGCTGCTAGGTTATCTAATTCGCTGGTGGTAACACCATCGTATAAACCTTCAATTACGCGCATAGCTACTTTTACAGGATCTACTAATTCGTTTAATCCGTAACATAATTTTCTCACTCTGGCAGTGATCTTGTCGAACATCATTGGTTCTTTTCGGCCATCTCTTTTTACTACATACATACTTTATTTGTTTTTAGCTTTTCTGACACACCCTTCAGAAAAAAGTTAGTTGGTTATGGCGAGTTTTGTGGTTGGAGTCACAAATCTCACGTGTTAGATTAATTAATTTGTTTTGTTTTCCGATTCTTAGAAATCGGCATCAAAGCTGAACTTGTCTTCTTCCTCTTCTTTATTAAGTACTCCAGCTTTTTGATACTCTGACACACGCTTTTCAAAGAAATTGGTCTTTCCTTGTAGCGATATCATATCCATAAAGTCAAATGGATTTGAAGCATTATATTCTTTCTCGCAGCCTAATTCATTGAGTAATCTGTCCGTTACAAACTCTAAGTATTGTGTCATTAACTTAGCGTTCATCCCTATTAAACTAACGGGTAGAGATTCTGTAATGAATTCGCGTTCTATATTAAGAGCATCAACAATAATTTCTCGTATACGTTCTTTAGGCACTTTGTTAACTAAGTGTTTGTTGTGCAAGTGCACTGCAAAGTCACAGTGTACACCTTCATCTCTAGAAATTAACTCATTAGAAAATGTTAATCCTGGCATTAATCCTCTTTTCTTTAACCAAAATATCGAACAAAATGCGCCTGAAAAGAAAATACCTTCAACAGCTGCAAATGCGATAAGACGCTCGGCAAAACTTGGAGATTCTATCCATTTTAATGCCCAATCTGCTTTTTTCTTGATCGCCGGGAAATTTTCTATAGCCTTAAATAGCGTGTCTTTTTCTTTTTCGTCTTTGACATAGGTGTCAATCAATAATGAATAGGTTTCACTATGGATGTTCTCCATCATAATCTGAAACCCATAAAAGAATTTAGCTTCACTATACTGCACCTCATTGACGAAATTCTCAGCCAAATTCTCATTCACTATACCATCACTAGCAGCAAAAAACGCTAAAATATGCTTTATAAAGTAACGTTCATCATCTGTTAATTTTGTGGCCCAATCTGTTAGATCTTGATGCAAATCGATTTCCTCTGCAGTCCAAAAACTAGCTTCAGATTTTTTATACCATTCCCAAATATCATGGTGTTGAATTGGAAAAATTACAAATCTGTCTTTGTTTTCTGCTAAAATGGGTTCGATTGCTTGCGACATTGTTAACTAGTTTTTTAAGGTGAATATTTGACGAAAATTTTACTGTGATTTGGGACTAACAAATATTCAAAAATGTAGAGGATAATGAAAGACAATCTTATAAACATTGTCAACAAGTTTTTAACAACATTTTTAATTTTAGCAGGTTTAATGAAATTAAAATAAGACATTTATAGTATTGATTATCAGTGAATTACTAATTTTTTGTTTAATTTTTAAATGTAAGTATTTACGTATTAAAAATACGCTAAGCAAGTGTGTTTATGGGCAGTTTTTAATTCTGAAATCAAAATGTGTTCATCAACAAAATTAGAGTGCTTTTTTTGATGCTGCTAAAAATTTTTGAACGTCAAATCTTAAATTTTTTTGTTCATTTTTTTAAAAAACGACTTTATTTTTTGCTGAAATGATCCTGAGCAGCTTTTTCTAATTCGGAATACCAGTTTTCTCCAAATTTTCTAATCAGTGCTTCTTTCACAAATTTATAAACCGGGACTTTTAACTCTTTTCCAAGCACACATGCATCACTACATATATCCCATTTATCATAATTTACTGCAGAAAATTCAGAGTAATGCTTCACACGTATCGGATAGAGATGGCAAGACACTGGTTTTTTCCATGAAATCGCCCCTTGATTGTACGCTTCTTCAATGCCACATAAGGCCGTTTTATTTTCATCAAAGATGACATAGGCACAATCAGCGCCATCAATTAGCGGTGTTTCATAATCACCAAACTCCGTTTTTATATATACCCCTTGTTTTTCAATAGCTTCTATACCCTCTTCTCGTAAAAAGGGTTTTACTTTAGGATAGACTGTCTTTAGCACTTCCAGTTCTTCTTCCTCAAGCGGTGCTCCTGCATCTCCATCTATACAACAGGCGCCTTTACATGCTGAAAGATTGCACACAAAATCCTTGTCAAAAATATCTTCTGAAACTATTGTTTTTCCTAGCTGAAACATGCTTCAAAAATAATTAAACTTTACGGTTATTTAATGTTATAAATCTCTAATAATATCCGAACTTTGCTGAATATTTTTAAAGGGATTGATATGCAATTTAGCTTTCAGGAAATATTTACAGCGTTTATGGTTTTATTTGCTGTAATAGACATCATAGGGAACATCCCCATTATCATAGATCTTAGAAAAAAGGTAGGTCATATTCAAAGTGAAAAAGCGTCGATTATCGCTGGTGTAATCATGGTTCTCTTCTTGTTTTTAGGAAAGAGCATTCTGAGTGTTATTGGTATCGATGTAAATTCGTTCGCTGTAGCAGGTGCGTTTATTCTATTCTTTATTGCTCTTGAAATGATATTAGGAATAACACTTTATAAAGAAGATGAGAATACAGCGTTAACAGCTTCTGTATTCCCATTAGCCTTCCCTTTGATTGCGGGGCCAGGTAGCTTAACAACCTTATTATCTTTGAGGGCTGAATTTAGAATAGAGAATATTATTATTGCAGTTATATTTAATGTGTTACTGATTTACATTGTTTTAAAGACTTCCGCAAGAATTGAACGTTTTATAGGTAAAAATGGAATCAGTATCATAAGAAAAGTTTTTGGCGTAATTTTGTTAGCCATATCCGTGAAGCTATTTGCTGCAAACATAAAAGTATTGCTTTCTTAAAGAGCTTCACTTTTAATTAGAAGACTTATGAAATATGCAACTATAATCATAACTATTATTGCCATAGGGCTTATTATTTACAATGCCACTAAACTTAACTTCAATGCTTTATTTGAAGGGGAAAGCTTTACTGCTGTTGCTACTATTTTAGCTGGTCTATGCGCCATATTACTACTACAGGTTTTTAGGTTTTCAAAAAAAGTTGAGGATTTACAAAAACGCAAAAAATGAATTTTGATGCTTTAATTATTGGAGGAGGTGCTGCAGGTATGTCCTGTGCTTTAGTATTAGGGTCTGCTAAACCCAAACCCTTTGCTTCAGACAAAACAATAGGCATCATAACCCATCAAAAAACGTCTCATTTACAATCCGCTTTATTTAATAATGTATTAGGATTATCTCCCGGTACTTTAGGTAGTGATATTTTAGAAACTGGCAAGCAGCAATTGAGGGATCTATACCCTCATGTGCATCAAATAGAAAAAGAAAAAGTTGTAGCAGTATATAAAAGCGCTGATGGTTATAGTGTGCAAACGAATAAAAACAATTACACCGCAAAAATGGTTGTCATAGCTGTAGGCTATACCAATTTAATGACCATTAAAGGGCTAGATACGTATATTGAAGCTCATCCAAGAGCGAACAAAGAAAAAGATCGAATTTGGCTTAATAATACAGACCATCTCGTTGATGAAAATCTTTATGTTGCCGGAACTCTAGCTGGCTGGAGGAGTCAGTTTTCTATTGCTTGTGGAAGTGGTGCCCAAGTAGCTACAGACATCCTAACGGTATGGAATAATGGAAAGCACTCAAAAGTGCACGATAAAGTTAAAGTTATTGATTAAAATTTGTTTGACCTTCTTTACTTAAAAGAATAACCTCATCAATCATGATGTCATTTTTGTTTATGATCTCTTCGAAAGAATTATCGTCAAATAACTGTCTTGCTAATGTGGCTTTAATCAAGCGCTTAATAACATCGCTGTAAGCCACAAAAGTAATATTAGTGCGTTCTTTCTCATTGACATAGTCCTGAAATCGTATCACTACATCATCACTAACTTCGAAATTTTTTATGAAATCTTCTTTAGAGACATCATCATACACAGATCGGTCTTTGTCTAACTCCTCGAATACGAAATATCCAAAATGGCCACGACGTCGCAGATAATTAATAGTCTCATTATCCATGGCTTTATCTATTGGTACAAACACATCCGGAATTATACCTCCACCACCATAGACAACTTTGCCTTTTGGAGTAGTGAATTTTAATGAATCTGCAATTTGAATATTTTCAGAATTACTTAATTCTCCTGTTCTTAAACGTTTGTAGTAATCGTTAAAGTAAGATCTATTATTACCATTGTTGTATGGTTTTTGAATTGACCTCCCAGTTGGTGTGTAATATCTAGATACTGTTAATCTTACAGCACTTCCGTCTCCTAATGCCATTTCACGTTGTACTAGACCTTTACCATAAGAACGCCTTCCTACTATAACACCTTTATCATTATCTTGAAGCGCTCCTGCAATAACCTCACTAGCTGAAGCAGAACTTTCATTAATTAAGATATAAACATCACCTTCTTCAAAATCTCCTCTTCGTGTAGCAAATGTTTTTTCTACACGTCCTTTCTTATTCCTTGTATATAAAATGAGTTTATCATCTTCAAGAAATTCGTCAGCTATTTGCTCTGCTATCCCTAAAAACCCTCCGGGGTTATCTCTTAAATCTAAAGCTAATTTAGTAGCACCTTGATCTTGAAGTTTTCGAAGTGCTTTTTTGAATTCCTTGTAAGTAGACTCTGCAAATCTATTGATCTTAATATATCCTAAATTAGGCGTAAGCATATATGCGGCATCCACACTTTTGATTGGGATATCGCTTCGCCTAAGTGTAAATTCTAATAGCTCATCCTCACCCTTCCTGTACACCGTTAGTTTTACTTTGGTATTCTTTTCACCTTTCAGCTTTGATACTATAGAATCGCTTGTTAACAGATTACCATAGATAGGCTCTCCATTTGCCATAATGATGCGATCCCCACTAATGATCCCTGCTTTTTCACTAGGCCCTCCTTCAGATGGTTTTATAACTGCTATACTATCTTTATATTGATAAAAATTGATTCCGATTCCAACGAAATCACCTTTCATACTTTCAGTAACACGTTGTAAATCTTTCTTAGGAATATATGTAGAATGAGGATCTAAATTATCTAGGATACCATTTACTGTGACATCTACAATACTATCAGTATTGATCTCATCTACATACTCATAATCGATGTAATCGATTAAACGATTAAGTTTGTCTTTCTTACTATTGGTAGTAAACAAGCGATCTGAAGTGTCAGAAAAATTTAGCTTCCCACCAATGAAAATTCCTGCTGCAATGGCAACACCAATTATTAAAGGAATATATTTTTTAGTTTCTGACATTATGCTGATACGTCTTCTATAAGTTTGAGGTCTACACCTGCTTTTTCTAAAAAGCGTAGCCCAGAATCATCTTTATATGCTTTAGAATAAACAACACGAACTATGCCAGCCTGATGTATTAATTTACTACACTCCTTACATGGAGAAAGTGTAATATATAAAGTAGCTCCTTTACAAGATTGTGTTGAGGATGCTACTTTTAAAATAGCATTTGCTTCTGCATGCAGCACATACCACTTGGTATACCCTTCTTCATCTTCGCAAAAATTTTCAAAACCTGTTGGTGTTCCATTGTATCCATCGGATATTATCATTCTATCTTTTACAATGATTGCACCTACTTGCTTTCTTTTACAATGGGATAATTTACCCCACTCTTCTGCTATACGTAAATATGCTTTATCGTATCGTAGTTGTTTTTCTTCTGCCATACCTTTCTTTATTGCTAATTAGCAATAACCCATTGACGAATATAGGTTGTTCGTGTTTTATAAGCAATTTAAGAGCCGTTAAAGTTTTACCAAAACTTTTAGAGTATTAAGCGAACATCTCACTTCCAGTAATCATCGGTATTACCAAGCCAACAACTACGGCAGAAAGTACCATTACCCAATCTCTTCGTGAAAATCTAAACAGGGTTTGAAAGAGAAATCCAAAGAATAGAACGACAAAAACAATAATAACTTGTGCAATCTCTATACCTAAAGCAAATTCAATAAGTGCCAGTACTTTATTAGAGGCCTGTCCAAATACCATATCAAATTCTCTAGCAAATCCTAAGCCATGAATCAAACCAAAAAACAGTGCGGAGATTAATAATAAACCGATTTTTTTGTTCTTATCATTTTTACCGGCAGTAAAGACATTATATAACGCAACTACAAGTATAGTCACTGGAATTAAAAATTCAACAAGAACGCCATTGACCTTTACCACATCATATGCAGCTAAAACCAACGACAAGGTATGCCCTAAAGTGAATAAGGATACCAGTAGTAAAACACGTTTCCAATCTTTAAATAAGTAAGGTACGGCCAGTACCATTAAAAAAAGTACATGATCATAACCATTAATATCTAATACGTGATTAATGCCGTACTTAACATTAAACCAAAAATCATCCATCTTAATTAGTTATTTGGGGTTGTAGTTGCTCAAAGTTACAATTATTAGGGTATTTCCCAATAATAATGGATAAAAAGCAATTATTTCTTAACCTTTACTGGTTAAAATCATGTGGCATATGTAATCGCCATCTTCAACTTTTTGGGTTAAAATCTTTTCATATTTGTAAAATACCATGATCTGCATTTCTTTTTTGAGAGAAAAGAAACAGAAGCTACTATTGCCATTACTGTCTGTGTATTTTAATTTAGAAGACCCCATTATAATTGAATTTTTAATAACATTGACTTCTTTATGGGTGATAGGTTTACCATACTCATCTATTAGTTTTAATGAAAAATGAATCCGCTTTATCATTAATAGCTTAGGGTTTTGTAGAACTTGTCCGTTTTAAACCTTCTTATCCAGAATTTGGCAACTTTCTGATTTTCAAAATAGATATAGAGGTAATTCTTTTTATAAAATAACGTAGGTGATCTAAGCCTATACATCCATACATTACAATTAACATCATTGTAGCACAACCCATAAGCTTCTATGATTTGACGTTTCGTCATATTCAAAATATGGGGAGCCTCACTTAATATAATTTTAGAAGTTTTCAACTTTAATTAAATCAGAATAACACTAAAGAAACTAAGGTTTATAAAATATTTATCAGTTTAAAAAGTGAATGAATAAGCGGTAAAATATTTGACATAAGCGGTAATGTTTTGAGTATTGATGTTGTATTCGTAGTTAGAATCTTACAGGAAGTTCGTATTTGAAACACTTATGTCAGCAAATACATCAAAAATTACATCGCTCCTTAATACAAACTCATCTGTATACATCTTTGACATTGAAAATCACCCTAACAAGAGAAACATGAAACCATTTATTGAAGCCTCCCAAACTTTAAAGAACACAATTCAACTGAGCGACAAAGAGTTATTTTACCTTAGATTATTTGCTCACAATTATAATGAAACAGATATCTGCTCATTTTTAGACATCAACATTCAAAAACTCAGTATCATAAAGTTGAGTATTGCAGAAAAGTTGAATGAAAAAGATTGGCAAAAACTGATGAAAAAAGCTTTTGATATTAATCTTCTCAACCCAGTAAATTACATCCCAGAGTTCGTTGAGAAGGAAGCGCAACTGCATGTTAACTCATTTGTCAATATTTTAGCTCCAAAGTTCTCTCATGCAAGTGTAGATGCTATACAAAATATAATAGTCGACTTCTATAAAAGTTGTAAAAAAATAGGCACACACCGTAAGCAGCTTTCTCAAGGGGTTAGATCTTTAAATGACCTTGAGAAAAAATATTTACTTTTAAAATACAATGGTTTTGGTGAAGTTTCTATAATTAAAACACTTCGTTTAAACCCAAGTGAAATTTTTCCTCTAAAAAGAGAAACTTTGGATAAACTAAAAGTAAACAGTTTATACAATGGGTACAGAGAAGCAATTACAAAAGGACTTATAAAAAAGCAAGGTGTTGAAACAAAGCTTCTTATGGAAAATTCTTTTTGCACTGCGAAAGATATTTACAGTTTAAAAAGTATAAACTACTACACTGATGAAGTGAGAAAGCATTTCATATATAATAAACTTCTGAGCTTTTATAATTCAATGCATTACTCCATACTGTTTGCAACTATATCATAAAGACTTCCCGATTATTTACATATAATGCCGTTTTTTACATGACATTATCAATTATGAATAGTAGCAATGATCTTTACAAAGAGGGATTTTCATGCATAATATAATTAAGTTAGTATGTTTTTATATTAAAAAGACATTTAAATTTCTTCAAAATATTAATTAATCTAAGCGCCTTGTCTAATCTACAAGGCGTTTTTTTATACCTCTAGTTTCCCTATCATTTATTCATACGTACCATTTATATTAGATTAAGCCCGTTTGTTACTTTACATTGGTAATATTATTAAAGTGTTTGTAATATTGAATTCCTATATTTCATAAGTAGGTTAAGTTTATAGGATAATTTGGGGCGAAAGCGCAATGAAATTCATTGCGCTTTTCATTTAACTACTTTCTAAAATATCCCGCTTATTCACATATACTTCCAGATATTACATCACCATTCGTTTTCTAGTCATTAATAATCATATTGATCTCATAAAGCTTTATCACTATGATCCAATCCAGAATTACAACCAAGAGACTCCCAAATCCCAATGGCAAATATACATACCTAAAGTCATCAGAAATAATGTACTTAAGACTTTACCTTCATGATTTGAGTGATGAAACCATCTGTAAGTTCATGGATAGAAGCTCAAAAAATATTAAAGCCATTAGAATACAATTAGAAAGGAAATTCAAAACCACAGACTGGAGGATTATAATTGCACTAGCAATTGATAGAGGTTATCTTAATATTGTTGATTTTGCAGAAAAAGATGTAAAACTGGATGCTTTGCATTTCACCGAAGAACTATACGAGTATTACATTATAACTAATGCACAGAATGATTGTGTTAAGAAAACCTTGAATGATTTTTACAGTAAAAACAAGAAGAGAGCACAAACTTTATATAATAATAGTCCTAAAAATCATCAACTAACAAAAAATGAATTAGATTTTATCGCATTCCACTTTGAAGAGAAACATACATCATACACATCTTATCAAAGTCAAGCGTCTTCAGTTGAAACAAAGGTTATAAAACTCCTTTTGAGAAAACTACAAGTAAATAATTGGTTTAATCTATACCGAAAAGTTCACTTACTGAATCTGATAAATAATATCACAGATTTAAATTCTGATACTCAGGCTATAAACACTCTGAATAAACTCGATGTGTTAAAACAAATACGAAATCTAAAGCCTTATGAAAAAAAATTAACCATATATAATGGCCTACTTGAATCTCATTTGGATTTAGAATTTCATAGTCTTCTATGTAATATTTGATTTTATGAGAAATAAAGTTGTTGTAAAGCATCATGCCTACAGAATAGAAAAGTTGTTGAATTCTGAAGCTACCGTTTCTGATCATAAAAATCGTTTGATTAAGAAGGTTTCAGAAATTATGATTGAGCTTTATAAAGACGTTTCACACAGAAAGTCCAAATCAGAGCTTCAGAACTCACAAAATAAAATCAATTACTGGTTTAATACTATCAAGAATATCTTACAAATAGATATCATCCCTGAAGAAGATAATTTTAATATCATATTAGAAACAGAGGTTTATCTATATGCATTAGAAATAATTAACCATAGTCAAGAAAGTAGTAGTTTAAGTATCAATCACATACATCATATACTGACACTTTTTTTAAGCAAAACTATTCAGTATCATACGCATACCTTATCTACTAAGAACAAGGTGTTCACTCTATAAGTTTTCAAGTTTAATAAAAAAGCGCCTCTTTACAGAGACGCTTAGAGCTATTAATCATTTTTCTCCCATGCATTAAAAAATGCACCAAAAAGATTTACAATGTAAATATAGCCTTGTCATTGGTTTGAGACTAATCAGATGTAATAAATGGTATTTTTCAAGTAATGATTGGATCGTATATCGTCATAAGTGTGAAAACACCAGGAATACAACTAAAATACTACGTTTATTCAATATATGTGCCGTTTGTTACATCACATTTACATTTCATATATGACTATAAGTTCTTTGTGCAGAAAAACGAATATCAAACGTTTACTAGACGTTATTAATAGTACCCTGATTACTTTTAATTAAATTAGCTAGAATCCTAAATGAAGTTAGTATGCAAAAAATTAGCGCCATTGTTGTTGACGATGAGATCAACAATAAGGATTTATTAATCCATTTCATAGAAAAATACTGCCCTCTAGTTAATGTGGTTGCCAGTGCAACCACTAAAGCAGAAGCCATTGAACTCATTACACAGTTAAAGCCTCAACTCTTATTCTTGGATATTGTCCTAGACCAAGGCTCTGGGTTTGATGTTTTAGAAAATATAGATTACAGTGGAACCAAAGTTATTTTTGTTACTGCGTTTAATGAATTTGCTGTTAAAGCATTTAGGTATAATGCGGTAGATTATATTATGAAACCTATAGAGGTGGAAGAATTAGTTTCAGCAGTAAATAATGCTTATAAAGATATAGAGAATGATGCCTTTACTGAGGCTAGGCAAATAGGGCAGCTTTCAAAATCGCTTACCACTACTGAAAATTTAAATATAATAGCGGTCCCTTCAGTTAATAAAATTGAATTCGTTAAACTAGAGGATATCATCTATTTCAAATCCGAAAGTCGATACACAAATTTCTACTTAAATAATGGCAAACGTTTAATGGCAACAAAAAATATTGGAGATTATGAAAAAATACTGGACGCTAGTATTTTCTTTAGAATTCACAATCGATATATCATAAACCTTAGACACGTACAAAACATTAATAAGGCTGCAGGGAATTATTGTGAAATGTCTAACGGCGATCTTCTACCTATAGCCAAACGGAGACAAGATCAATTATTACGATTTCTAGGTCTAAAATAACATCGTAAAACCGATTATTCGGTATATCTACCACTTATTACATATCAATTGTTACGTCGCTTTTTTTTCTATTAATTGTGCTCGATTTGACACATATTAAATGTAATCGGAGTGCATTTAATGTTCAAGTTTTTATTTAGGATTCAAGAAACGGGAAAATTTCCCGTTTCTTTTTACTTCAATTTTACCACTCATAACAAGAATTCTACCACACATTCGTCTATACTATCATTCATTACGTGGCACTTAAGTAAGCGCTTCATTTCATTTACATTTACTCTATGAATGACTTTAGCATTGTAATTATAGATAAAGATGAACACACCATTAGTCTAATTGAGGCCTATATAAATAAGTTTTTTCCAAACCTTAGCGTAATAGGTACTGCTAAGCATGTTGACAGAGGTATTTCACTGATTAAGGAATTACGGCCAGATGCTGTCATACTAGACACTCATGTTAACAAACATAACCCGTACCATATATTAGATGAATTAAAGCCTATAGATATCGAAATCATTATCATTAGCTCACATAAGGAGTTTGTCCTCAAAGCCATAAAATATGAAATAGCCGACTATGTGTTAAAACCTATTGAACTCGATCAGATTATTAATGCCATAAACAAAGTCATAAAACGGCTCAGAACAAAAAAATACGTGAGAGATCTAGAGCTAAAAGCCAATGTTAGCAAGCTACAGCAGCTTAACATTATAGCCATCCCAACGGCAAAAGAAGTCCGGTTAGAAAGTATAAACGATATTGTGGTTTGCGAAGCTCAAGGGAGATATACAGTTATATATATTAAAGACAAGCAGATCGTTACCAGTAAAAACTTGGGCGAATATGAAGAAGCCTTAAAACAGAATGGGTTTTTCAGAGTTCATAAATCTTTTCTTATTAATCTGAACAGGATTAAAAATATCTCCAAAAAAGACAACCAATATTATTGCGAATTATCGGATCATCAAGACCCTGTACCTATATCTAAGCGTAGAACGGAGTCATTGCAACGGTATTTGAAAATTAAAAACTGAAAATCAAGTCCAAACAATTTTTCCATTCTTTATCCAAAAATGGCTTTTGCACCCTTTGGTTCTTCTAATTGACGGGCTTATTGTTAATTTATTTTTATTAAAAGTATAATTCCAATTGGGTGCTTCTTCCTTTAGTAAATTAAGGTAGATAACATTCTTACATCCACAAGGGCACAAAAAGACAATTATCCATTTAAACTCTGAACCAATAATATAGATAATGTCTTCTTTGCAAGTTTCGGGAAGATCATCAACAAATTTTACTTTCGAATTCCTTAAGAATAATTTCCTAAGAAATTTTTTAATTTTTTTTAACATACTTTATAATTCAGACATTTCAAGAAATGGTCTACAATCACCTTTCCCCAGCTTTTTTAAAAGATAATTATCGACAGTATTATCACTTTCTGTAAAAACCATCCCTTCAGTAATTGAAATCCAAGTAATAGCCCTTTCAATAGGATCAGAAGACATGAAATGGTGAATTCTGTCTAAAAACTCATTAACAGCATAGCTTGAAACCAACATGTTAATACTTATTACTGCTGGGCTATTAACATTTACATTTTTAATATATTTTTCTTTTAGTCTTTCCATAAACTCTAAAGGGTTTTGTCTATATAAATTAGCCGATTCTAATGCTTCTTTATCATAAACACCCCTGCTCATCAATGAACCTTCTCCAGGTTTGATATAATGTACAGCTCCATTTATTTGTGAAATCCCTCCTTCTCCATCAGCATCCAACTTAACACCTAAATCTATATATGGAATTAAATAGAAAGTTGAAATTTGATTAATTAAGTGTCGCCCATCAACACTATCAACACAACCAAATATAAAATCACATAATATTAACTCTCTTATTGCGATACGAGAATCATATATGTTTTGGTTAAAAGTTTTCACCTCTGTACTAAAACCAATTTTATGTATCATATCTTTAAGAACATCCACCTTAAATCTTTGTTCTTCACAATCTTTAATAGTAGCATTAATTATACGATTAAGATTTTTCTCTTCTACAATATCAGGGTCTATAATTACAATCTCGCCAACACCTAATCTTACAAGTTGCTCTATTAAAGACGAGCCTGTTCCAGACGCTCCAACAACACCAATCTTTAAACTTTTTAATAATTCTGTTGTTCCAGTTCCAAATGTTTGTGCATTACGTAATGTTATATTTTGGTTCGTTTTGGATTTACATGATTGAAATATTTCTAAAGTATCTCCAATTATTGAAATCTTATTAAGTTCATAAAACTTATTATCATAAGTAACTATTCTACCAAAAATAGTTTTGTTTGGTAGCATCACTAAACTTCCATGTGGGTTATTTCCATCAATCCACCCATATATAGAGGGCATTAACCTTAAATCAGATTCATTATCAAGCTCAGAAAATTGATCATACCCTGTTGGATGACTATGTATTTTTAAAATGGTCGCTCCATTCTTAGCAGCTTTTTCCAAAATTGGAATTATTGAATCTGTTTTCCAATGAATAAAATTAGTATCCCTTACACATTCCTCATGTGGTACATTAAAGATTTCATTTACAGTTAAAACTGTATTAGATGTACTAATATGATGTCCACATACTAAAATTGAAACTGCCTCTAAATTATCCCCAGGAAAAAGATGGGAATACAAACTATTAACTTGGGCTTCTAAAATTCTAAGCTGATATTTCATAAGGTCTAATTTTAAATTCTCTGATTAACCAAAATTCCACTAAAGCTAAGTGAGTAGAAATGTTGTCAACTCCCTCTCTCCAAGGGTTTTGAGAAGTCCTATGTCGAGACCACCTCTGCCATTGTTTATTGTCAATTATTCTACTAGCTAAAGCTCTAATAGGCTTATTATCAACTCTTGAAATGGCAGGAGAAAAATAGACCATATCTATC
The DNA here is from genome assembly GCA_965230605.1 of Winogradskyella sp. Classification (GTDB taxonomy): domain Bacteria; phylum Bacteroidota; class Bacteroidia; order Flavobacteriales; family Flavobacteriaceae; genus CBDDLD01. The sequence goes on from CBDDLD010000004.1 coordinate 3,029,809, forward strand.
TGTGCCCTTGGATAGCCAGAAGGTATATTTATAGCAACATCAACTTTCTCTTGCTTATATCCATAAGGCAGATTATAGTCATGCAACACAACCCATAATTGCCCTTTGTCTTTTAACGTTTGCCAACGAAGACCTAAGTTCGTTATGAACTCATGGTCTTCTGGCATTAATTCAAACTCTCTTTTCATTTCGCCTCTCCTTCTGTTTGATCTAAAGGAATCGTTATGAACTTCTCTATTCCAGGTTTAGTGAAATCAACTTTCTCGTCGTAGTCAATTTTAATTACACTACCTCCTCTCATTTTCTGCCTAAGTGCATATTTCTCTACTGGCACTTTATTTGCCAACTTAAGTATTTCTCTCCCTGTCATACATTCGACATCAACAACATATCTGTCTCTATCTATTTTTATTCGATAACGTCTACATTTGGGCGGGGTTTTACTTGCTTTAGAAAATTCTTCGATGTCTACAATTTCGTGTTTCTCTTTTTCATTCATAATAATATTATTTAAATTTAAAATGCGTTCAATTAGGTATGTTGTTAACTAATGAAAAATTGCAGAGAACATTTTTTTAGGTTGAATTGTTATTTTTCCAACTTTTATAACATTAATATTATGAGAGACATAATTTTAAATAATGAATAGTAAAAAAAAAGAGCTATTAGAGAATCAAGATTGGGCTTATATAATTAAGGACTTGACTCTATATACTTACTCAAGATTTAAGTTTTGGAATCTATTAACCCAGAAAGGAGTTAAGGGTTATTCTCCAGAAGATATTGCATGCAAGGCTATTGAGTTGGTTTTTACAGAAGATTGGAATTGGAATCCTGAAAAATCCGATTTATTAGGGTACTTAAAGTTTCACGTGGTTAAAGGTTTAGTCGCAAACTTAGCTAAGAATAAAGAGGTGAAACTTGGATCAAGTACTGACTTAGATAAAATTAAAATTAAAAAGAATTATTCAATCGAAGAAAATTTAAATGCTAATCAAGTTCTAAAATTGGTAGAACAAGAACTAAAAGAAGAAGACATTCTTCTCAAAATATTTAGAGGACTAATCGAAGGTATGAAGAGAAGTGAAATATGTGATTCTCTCGAAATTGATTTAAAAGATTACAATAATCTTATTAGAAGATTGAAAACTCAACTATACAAAATGGAAAAGAAGAATTTATTCGATTCCTTAAAAAAATAACCAATGGAAAAAAAGGAAAGAGGAAAGGTTTTAGATAGGCTTTTTGACGAAATTGAAAATCAAGAATTATCTAAACTTGAACAAGACCACCAGTTAAGAGAAATTGGAATCAATCCTGAAAAATTGATCAAAGACAGTTTTCAGAAATTAAACAAATATTTAAAAAAGGATTCTGAATCTACTGATGTGATAAAACTTAATCAGAAACAAAATCATCTTTTGGCTGCAAAAAAAGAGAAGAACGGTTTAGAAGATTTAAAGCGAAAGATGGACAACATCGATAATGAAAATAATAATTTATAATTTGGAATATTTAAACAAATGCTTATCTTGTCATTAAATAAAAACAATAATTTTACCTGTAGAACAATTAATAGCTTAAAAATCAGTAAAAACATTTTTAACTCTTACATTGTGTCAATTGTTATGTCAAAACCAAAAGCAACTACATTTTTATCTTCTAAAAATCAGGTCAATAAGATTAGTGAAAGTGATTTGATAAAGGAGCTAAAAAAGGTGAATGAAAGTAATCAGGAAATAAGAAGAAGTTTTAAGACGGACAGTAAAGCATTATCGTTTAGAGCTGGAAGATAAACTTTTGATAATTGAAGATTACTTACGAACTATTTCCGTTTACAGATGAAAATCTGTTGAACGTTCTACGCAACGAAAATATCACATCAGAAAACCTTAAGAAACGTAAACATTTTGAATATTTCTCTGAATATTTAAGTGAAGATGGTATAGGTGCGAAAACAATTATTGAGGAATCTCCTTATGTTTCAAAAGCATATTTAAAGGATTTTTCTAACTACTACTCTACGTGCTTTCAAAATTTTGAAAGATATTGTAAAAGGGTTCATTTTTTCGATCAATCTTTTGATAGTAAGAAATTCGAAAAAGAGCTTTTAAATTCATCCACATTTTTAAATGATTGTTACCTTGGGTATATAGTTGTTAAACCTCTTCCTGATAGCATAATTGGTCCAACATTATTAAAAACATATTCAATTAAAGGTGATGGTTCAGAAAGGTATTATCCAAGTTGTAGAGAATATGGTGTGAGTCTATTTGGCAAAGAGCTTAAAATAAATTCTTTAGTTTATCAAGAGCAAGATACTGTTGTAGCTGCCTGTGCTTCAGTTGCTATATGGAGTGCATTTCATATGACATCTCATATGTTTCATACAGCTTTACCGTCACCAAGTGAAATCACACAAAGAGCTGGAAATTCATTCAATAATTATGGAAGAACATTTCCAAACCCTGGTTTAGATATTGCGCAAATTTGCAAAGCAATAGAATCAACAGGCTTAGTTTCTGAGTTCATTATTTCAGAGCATTTTAAAAGTAGTATCTTATTAGCAAAACGATTAGTATATGCATATAATAGGTCTGGGTTACCAATATTACTGTTCTTAACTTTTGACGATGGTAGTGAATCTGGTCACCTTGTAACAATTAATGGTTATTCAGGCGCTTCAATTGAAAGGGATGTGTCAGAAAGTATATCATTAGTGGCTGACCGAATCGAGAAATTTTATGCGCACGATGACCAAGTAGGGCCATTTGCTAAAATGAGTTTTACTGGCAGTGAAGTTATTCAGACTACATGGCGTAATGAAGATGGTACTCAAATAACAGGAAAGATTTATTCCGTTATCATTCCAGTATATCGTAAAATTAGAATCAAATTTCAAGATGTATTTGACAAAATCAGATTAATTGATATTATTTTATTTAAAACTAAAATATTCAGACAAGAGGTTGAATGGGACATTTATCTAATAGAAAGTAATAAATACAAAAATGATGTTATTAATAATTCAAAACTCGACAAAGAAACCAAACACCTTGTTGTAACTAAAAGCTATCCGAAATACATTTGGGTCGGGACAGCATTGATTGGTGATTACCCTCTATTTGACTTTGTTTTTGATTCGACAGATATAGCCACTGGCTATTTTTGCATCGACTTTAATTTATTATTTATTAATAAGACATTTAAAGAGTACCTCTTAGATAATTTTACTTTATATAAATCTATATATGTTGATGAACGCAATGGTCCGAGGTTGGAAAAAAACCTATACGATAGCATTATAGAGCAACTCAAAGCATAGCCCACAAGTTTCAAAATGGGGAATTTTTCGTGCAATAATCGTGCATTTTTAAAATCAAAAAACCTCAATTTATTATTAATTAAATAGTTGAGGTTTTTACTTGTACTCAAGATGAGATTTGTACCGAAGGTGGGACTCGAACCCACACGCTAGTAATAGCAATGGATTTTGAATCCATCGTGTCTACCAATTCCACCACTTCGGCATTATGTATCTAAGTTTCCTGTTGTATAATATGGTCACTTGAGCAAAATGGACTGCAAAAATATAAAATAAATAAGCGTTAACAATCAAAAATAGTAGGGTTTATGCTTTCTAACACCAAATAAATTTCTAAATTTGCACCTCATTTTAGAAAAGTACTTTTATAACTTACTAAAATACAGACCATCATGTCACTCGAAAAAGCAGAAGCAAAAATATTTACATGTTCACAAAGTAAAGATCTGGCAGAGCAAATTGCTGCAGCCTATGGTGTTCGCTTAGGAAATGTAATAACATCTACTTACAGTGATGGTGAGTTTCAACCTTCTTATGAAGAATCGATTAGAGGAACTCGCATATTCATTATAGGATCTACACATCCGGGACCAAAAAATCTTATGGAGATGTTGTTGATGATAGATGCTGCAAAACGCGCTTCAGCAAGACACATTACTGCTGTCCTACCTTACTTTGGTTGGGCAAGACAAGACAGAAAAGATAAACCTAGAGTGCCTATAGCTGCAAAGTTAGTAGCTAAAATGTTAGAGGCTGCCGGAGCCACAAGAATTATCACCATGGATTTACATGCTGATCAGATTCAAGGGTTCTTTGAAAAGCCAGTTGATCATTTATTTGCTTCAACTATATTTTTACCATACTTAAAAGAGCTTAACTTAGATAACTTAACAATAGCATCCCCAGACATGGGTGGTTCTAAGCGTGCTTATGCATATTCTAAAGCCCTAACTAGCGATGTTGTTATCTGTTATAAGCAGCGTGCCAAAGCTAATGTCATCTCGCACATGGAGCTTATTGGCGATGTAACTGGTAAAAATGTAGTTTTAGTAGATGATATGGTTGATACGGCCGGAACATTGACAAAAGCAGCTGATTTAATGATGGAAAGAGGCGCACTAAGTGTAAGAGCAATTTGTACACATGCCATTTTATCTGGTAATGCTTATGAAAAATTAGACAACTCCAAATTAGAGGAGCTCATTGTTACAGATTCTATTCCACTTAAAAAGTCACACGATAAGATAAGAGTACTTAGTTGTGCTGATTTATTTGCTGAAGTGATGTACAATGTACACTACAACAAGTCTATCAGTTCAAAATTTGTAATGTAAATTATTAATAACTATAAATAGAAACATGAAATCGATTACAATCAATGGATCTAAAAGAGAAAGCGTAGGCAAGAAGTCAACAAAGGCCTTACGTAATGCTGGAGAGGTTCCTTGCGTATTATACGGAGGAGATCAGCCAGTACATTTCTCTGCGAAAGAGTTGGCATTCTCTAAACTTGTATACACACCAGATGCGCATACAGTTGTAATTGCCCTTGAAGATGGAGCGTCTTTTAATGCTATCATGCAAGACATTCAATTTCACCCTGTAACTGATAAAATCTTACACATCGATTTTTATCAGATCTTTGATGACAAAGAAATTGCAATGAACATTCCTGTACATATTATAGGAACTTCTAAAGGCGTTTTAAATGGTGGAGTTTTAAGACGTAATAAGCGTAAGCTAAGAGTTAAAGCCATACCTGGTAACTTACCAGATTTTATCGAGGCAGATATTACACCTCTTAAAATTGGCAGCAAATTATACATCACTGAATTAGAAAACGATGCCTACAAATTTTTACACCCAGATAATACTGTAGTTTGTCAAGTAAGACGATCTAGAGCTTCTATGGATGTGGAAGAAGAAGAAGAAGAGGAAGAAGAAGGAGTAGAAGGAACTGAAGGTGCAACTACCGCAGCTGAAGGTGGTGCAGATGCACCTGCAGCAGAAGGCGGAGATGCAGCAAAAGAATAGATAATACTATCTATACATATAAAAAGCATTCTGTTATTCAGAATGCTTTTTTATTTTTACGCAAGAAGATCAATAACAATCATGTGCCGAATACTAAAAAGATGGTTTGGTTTCAACATAAAAAAAGATACTGACGATCCATTACAAATGAAAAAATTTCTAATCGTCGGTCTAGGAAATATTGGAGATGAGTATACACATACCAGACACAATATTGGGTTTAAAATCTTAGACCATATCGCTAAAACTGAATCCCTAACTTTTGAAACTCAAAAGCTAGGAGATGTCACAAGTCATAAGGTCAAAGGCCGTACGTTCATTTTATTGAAGCCCAACACCTATATGAATCTTAGCGGTAAAGCTGTAAAATATTGGCTTCAAAAAGAAAAAATCCCTTTAGAAAATCTCTTAGTAGTTACAGACGACCTTAACTTACCATTTGGCACACTACGTCTTAAAAGCAAGGGCAGTGATGGCGGTCATAATGGGCTAAAAGATATTCAAGACAAATTACAAACCTCTAAATACAATCGTTTCAGGTTTGGGATAAGTAATAGTTTTAGCAAAGGCAGACAGGTCGACTATGTTTTGGGCGAGTGGAATGAAGAAGAATTAAGCAAACTCGATGAACGCCTTAAGAAATCCTCGGAATTAATTACATCATTTGGATTAGCCGGTGTCAATAACACCATGAATCAATTTAACGGAAAATAAAAAAGGCGTCTTCAAATGAAGACGCCTTTTTAAGGTTTGGTTAGTATTAGTTAGACGCTTTGTTTTTAAAATTAAATCTTAGCAGGATTTCATGTGTACCGTCACTAATATCTGATATTTCACTTCGTGTAGAAGCATCATAAGCATATCCAAGGTCTATCCAATCAGCTAAATTGAATAAGAACAACCCTGAGATAGCCTCATCAGTTCTGTATGCAGCTGCTATTTCGAAACGTTTGTAAAATCTAAACGCTGCAGTGATATCTGCAGAAAAAGGCGATCCTGAAACATAGCGCATTAAGACTGATGGTCTAAATTCTGTATTAGAACTAATATCAAAGTTGTAACCTCCAGAAAGATATACATGTGCCTCTTCTGTAGCTTGGGTAACTCTACCATTAGTTTCTTCGATACGCTCACTAGACAGTATACTAGGTACCGATAATGACACAAAGTATTTATCGTGTTTTAGATAAGCTCCAAACCCAAAATTAGGTTTAAATCCATTATCTATATTATTAAGAGCAGGGTCTACAGGCAATCCTATGTTAGCTAGATTATCTCTTTCAATGTTATAGCTGCTTCCTCCTGCTTTCAGTCCTAAGAATAAGTTAGTTGCTGAAGCCACTTGTAATCGATAAGAGAAATCTACATTAACGCTTGTTTGACGTTCAACAAAAATCTGATCACTTACAATTGAAACGCCTAATCCAATTCTATCATTAACCGGAGTTGCAAAAAAGAAACTTTGTGTTTCTGGTGCGCCATCTACATTTATCCACTGACTACGTAAGTTAGCGGCAAAGCTCGTCATGTTATCAGCCCCAGCATATGCTGGGTTGATAACATTCATTGTATATCTATATAAAGAATAGTTAGGTTCTTGTTGAGCATATAATGTGCCGAACAATAAAAATGCAACTATTCCTAATGTGTTTTTATAATTTTTCATTGTGTACATTTTAATTAAATTTTATATGCTCTGATTAAAGAGTTAAGTATATCCATCCGGTCAGTATCACCTGGCCATCACCATTCTGATCTATTTGATAATAGTAAGATCCTGTTGGTAATGTGTCTCCTCCAGATGTTCCTCTCCAGTCATTATTATAACCTCTGGTCTTAAATACTTCTTTACCCCATCTATTAAATACCGTAATATTTGCATTAGGGAATCTCTCAGAATTTAAGATAATCCAAGTGTCATTTACATTATCTCCATTTGGTGTTAATACATCATTTGGAATAAGACCATCACAAACATCTCCAACACCATTTCCGTTGAAATCAGCTTGATCTGAATTAGGTGTTACAGGACAGTTATCGTCTACATCTAATACACCATCATTATCATCGTCATCGTCGCAGACATCTCCAATACCATCACCATCATTATCTGCCTGATCAGCATTAGCCGTAAATTGACAATTATCATTGATGTCTAATATACCATCGTTGTCATCATCATCATCACAAACATCACCGATACCATCGTTATCATTATCCGCTTGATCAACATTAATTGTTAAGACACAGTTATCGTCATCATTTAGGATACCATCACTATCTAAATCCGAAGGATCTCTGACACCACAAACCTCTATAGAGAAGGTATTGATAGTACCACCATCTTCGGCTCCAAAGGCATCAATAACTGTTAATATCCACTCACCTCCGGATAACTCACCGTACATGTCTGCTAAGTTTCCTTGTGGAACAAATGACCCTGTAAATGGTGGTGCTCCTGCAGTAATAGGTGTTGCAGCATCTTGGTCGAATACTGTATTGGTATAGTTATCACCATCGCCTCCATTTCGGAACGATAGTAGCACTTGTGTTCCGTTTGGTGATGTTAATCCTAAGATCAGATCACTAACCCAAGTATGGTCAATATCAACAGTAACATTGATATCAGAAATAATAACGTTGTCATTGATAAATGCTGAAACATCATATTGCGCAGCATCTCCTGTGTCAGCGATTGTAACTGGTGTATCTGTAGAGGTTCCGATGAAACATTCAACATCACATGCATCTCCGATGCCGTTGTTATTATAATCTGCTTGGTCTGAATTAGCAGTTGTAGGGCAGTTATCATCGCCATCTAAAACACCATCATTATCATCGTCATCATCACAAACATCACCGATACCATCATTATCATTATCTGCCTGATCAGTGTTGGCAATAGTTGGACAGTTATCTTCATCATCGATAACACCATCACCGTCGATGTCATTATCTTGTTCCGTTCCACAAACTTCAATAGACCAGCTATCAATACTACCTACATCGGCACCTGCATTATCTGATACATTTAATACCCAGGCACCTCCTGAAGATTCTCCAATAAAGTCTGCTAAACTACCATCTGGTTGGAAGCTACCTGTAAAAGGTGCAGCCCCAGCTGCTATTGGTGTTGCAGCATCGTCATCAAATACTGTATCGGTATAATCATTACCGCCGCCGCCATTTTGATCAGATAGTATAACACTAGTTCCGGCTGGGCTGGTTAATGTTAAGATAAGATCTCCTGTAAATGTATGCGGAATATTAACCGTTACATTAACGTCTGTTACCTGTAATGCCTGAGCAAAAGTGATTTGTGATGAAGCACCCGCGCCATCATTATCCGGAATTGCTATCGGTGTATCAGATGAAGCAAAAACTCCACAGACAATATCACAAACATCACCGATACCATCACCATCGCTATCAGCTTGGTCAGTATTAGGTGTTTCAGGACAGTTATCATCTCCATTTAAAATAGTATCATTATCAATATCATCATCACAAACATCACCAATACCATCACCATCAATATCAGACTGGTCAAAGTTGGCAATTGCCGGACAGTTATCACTAGTGTCCGGAACACCATCATTATCCATATCAGGGACAGGGCTTCCGCATATCTCTAAACTCCAGCTATCGATACCTCCTGTATCAAAGAAGGCATTATCCGATACATTTAATGTCCAATCTCCAGCGGAAATTGTTCCATTATATACCGATAAGTCACCATCTGGTGTAAATGTTCCAGTAAATGGTGCAGAACCTGAAGCAATTGGATTAGCGACATCACTATCAAAAACAGTATTGACATAATTATCTCCATCAGCTCCATTTCGGTTAGAAAGAACCACTTGTGTTCCATCTGGTGCTATCAGCGTCAGTATTAAATCTGAATCCCATGTGTGTGTAATATTAACTGTTACATTAACATCAGTAATTGAAGTTGCAGTTGCTATATTAATTACTGAGTTTATTCCTAATCCGTTGTTATCTGGAATAGCAAGAGGTGTATCACTTGAGTTATATACATTACATGAAATGTTTGCAGTGGTAAAACTCGCTGTAGAATATGACCCAGAAGCACAATCGTTAACTGATCTTACCCTCCAGAAATATTGTGTTGTAATATTTAATGTAGTCGCAGTAAATGTATTTGAATTTACTACTGTACCTGCAACTATATTTGTAAAGCCAGCATCGGTAGCGATGTCAATTTCATAAGCTGTAGCATTAGGATCCGCATCCCATGTAAATACCGCATTATCTGCAGGGATATCTGTAGCACCATCTATAGGCGCTGTTATGTTTAATGTAGCTAGATTGGTATCGTAGACGTTAAATTCTACATCAGTGGTTTTTACAGTTCCTCCAGAAGTACCAACTAAAGTAATTGGATAGTTACCTACAGCTAAAGCACCAATTCCAGAAATTGTTACAGTAACTGCAGTTCCGTCTGCAGAAGCTGATGTAGGAGAAAATACAGCAGTAGCTCCAGCAGGTAATCCTGTAGCGGAGAATGTTGTTGTCCCTGTAAATCCTAAAAACGTATTGTATGTAAAGTTAAATATCACATCATCAGGTGAACATACATCCACACTTGTATCAGCAACATTTAAAACAAACTCTGATTCTTGAATTGAAAAGTTAGTAGAGTTTATAGCGTAAAAAATGTTATTATTTCCTTCTACCTTAACTCTTGCAGTAGATGAATCTCCACCGGTAACTGGAACAGTGACATCATGAGAGCCATCATTTGGTACATCAGATGCCATTGTAAACGGATATGTTAACCCGCCGTCTATAGATAATAATATATTTACTGTTGGTGTATTTACACCGCCTCCATCAGTTCCGGCAACATCCCAGGTAACGGTTTGTGTAGAACCAGCATCCCAGGTTTCATTTGTGGTTTGAGAAGTTACTACAAATGGCCCTACAGAACCATCAACAGTAACAGCCATTGTGTCAAAATCACTTTGAGGACTTTGACCGGTACCATTTGCTTCAGATCGATCTCTAACGATAAGCGCAAAGTTTAATATTCTTGTAACATCAGATACCGTTTCCCACGAGGAATTGTCAAGGGTTTCTAATGGATTTGTTTGCGTAAGCTGACCTGCAATTACACGCTCAACAATTGGCATATATCGGTCAGGTGAAGCACTAGGAGGCCTAGATCTCCACACAGCACCTGTGGTCTTATTTGGTCCGAAGTTCCCGGTAGTTGTGACACCATCATCTATTTGCTCCCATGTATACGTTAACACATCGCCGCCGTCTGCATCAGTAGCTGCTCCTCGAAGTACGAATGCTGTTCCACCTGGAATTGTGTAATCACTACCAGCATCTGCTACTGGCGGGCTGTTGGTGATAGCGGTCCCTACCCAACATGTTCTTGTTACAAGGTTATTTAATATTTGTTGAATACTGTAATAGTGGAAATAAGGGTCTGAATGATCTTGAACATCATTAGCTCCGGTAATCCCAGCATATCCCATAATTGTTGTACCACTACCTGGCTCTGCATTAACACCGGTTCCTTCACTTTGAAAAGACCAAGTGTGGTTGGCTCCCATTTGGTGACCTATTTCGTGTGGCACATAATCAATATCAAAGAAATCTGACATGTATGGTCCGCCGTCATTGTCTTGGAATGAGTGTGATGAAAATCCACTTCCTTTCTGACCATCTACACAGACACAACCAATACAACCTGCATTACCATTATTACCTGCAAAAGCAAATAAGTGACCAACATCATAATTGGCCTCACCGATAACATTAGTTAATGTGGTTTGTAATTGCCCATTAAGTGCTCCCGTATAAGGATCACTAGCTGCATCCGGATAAATAATTTCAGTTCCAGATACTAAAGTAAACGTCACTGCCATATCTACTTCGAAGACCTCATTATTTCTGTTCAATGTAGATACTACCTGAGCCAATGCGTCTTGTTGTGCATCACCATTTCCGGCATTTCCATCATCCCAAAAATTGGTATACTCACCAGTTGTAGAAATAGCTATTCTAAATGTTCTTAGTGTTTGATCATTAGCGTCTCTACCACTTAAGCCTTCATCACTGATCGGTAAAAATTCATCTGTAGTTGAACACTCAAATTCCTTTACACTTGTGATCTTTGCATTTCTTGTGTAAGCAATATATTCAGCAGTATTACCTTTAGTTATAGGCACTGTGAATGATGTAGGACGATCAGGATAAGACAACATGGTTTGTAACCCTTGAGGAGTAACGCTAAATCTAGCTCTACCTCCTGGTGTTGTTAAACTAAATCCTATGTAAGTCTTAATTTCCGGATGCTGTTGCGAAAGTTCCTGAGATAAGACAGGAGCTTCAAGAACTCTAAATGGTTCTAGTTCTTTTTTCTCATTTGGCAGATAAACAATGTTATTTGAAGCATTGCTATTAATACCACGAAGTGGAGTGCCAATTAATTGTTGTTTAAACGCATCTAAGTTTAATTGATACGTTTGATAAAATTCTTGATCTAGGTTAGTAAGCTTGTCAGATCTTTCCGCGCTGGTATTTGAAGTGCTTTGCCAATAGCTCTGCTGAGCCGTTGACGAAAACATAACCAAAAGCATTGAGATTGACAAAACATAATGTAGCTTTGTTCTCATAAGTTTAGTGTACTAGTTTTAAAGACACCAAATTTATGTTTTTTTTAACAATCTTATAACATTTTATTAAAATAAATATTGACTAAAGAAAAAATTAGCTTTGTAAATGAGAATATGGCAAGTGTTATCACTATAGGAACATTCGATGGTGTACATATAGGGCACCAGAAAATACTCCGTGATGTAGTAGAAATCTCTCATAATGAAGGCGCTACATCCACAGTACTAACTCTCTTTCCTCACCCTAGAATGGTATTGCATGGTGATACATCTATCAAATTGTTAAATACTATAGAAGAACGCGTATCAATGATTAAAGGTTTACAAATAGATAATGTTGTTGTGAAAACATTCTCTAAAGAATTTTCCAATTTATCTGCAAGAGACTATGTAAAAACCATTCTCGTTGATGAGTTAAATGCTAATATTGTTGTTATTGGTTATGACCATCATTTCGGAAAAAACAGAAGTGCAAATATTGATGACTTAAGACAGCTCGGGGAAGAATTTAATTTTGAGGTTGTAGAAATTTCTGCTCAAGACGTAAAAGACATAACGGTGAGTTCTACCAAAATAAGAAATGCTTTAGGAGAAGGTAATGTTGTACATGCCAACATGTTACTTGGTTACAACTATTTTATTTCGGGTGAAGTCATAAAAGGAAAAAGTATTGGCAGAACTATTAATTTCCCAACAGCTAACATTCATGTCCATGCCAATTATAAGCTTATACCAAAAGATGGTGCTTATATTGTAAGTTCTGTAATCCTAGAGACACTATATTACGGAATGATGAATATTGGAAATAATCCGACTGTTGATGGTAAAAACAAATCTATAGAAGTTCATTTCTTTGACTTTGATATGGATCTTTACGGTAATGACATCCGAATAGAATTTCATAAGCGTTTGAGAGACGAGCATAAATTTGATTCTATAACAGAATTAAAATCGCAGTTAGAAAAAGATAAGAATAATGCCAAAGCCTATATTGCATCATTAGATGAATAAATTTTTATTTAAACATATCGATAACTCCGGTTTGATTGTATTTCGAATCGTTTTTGGAGCACTTTGTTTTTTAGAATCGGTAGGAGCTACTATCACCGGCTGGGTAAAACGAACTTTAATTGACCCGGAATTTACTTTTAATTTTATCGGTTTTGAATGGCTTCAGCCTCTTCCTGGAGATTGGATGTATGTTTACTACATTATTATGGGCGCTTTTGGACTTCTGATTATGGTCGGTTATAAATACAGGTTCAGTGCACTAATGTTTGCTCTAATGTGGTCAGGCACCTACTTAATGCAAAAGTCGTCTTATAATAATCATTACTACTTATTGATGCTATTGAGTTTCATTATGGTGTTTTTACCTGCGCATCAATACGCCTCAATTGATGTAAAAAATAATCCAAGTATAAAACGAGTTTCAATGCCTAGTTGGTGTAAATGGGTGTTCGTCGTTCAATTATTCATTTTATATACTTATGCTTCAATTGCAAAATTGTATCCAGACTGGTTAGATGCTTCAGTAATTGGACTGCTAATGAAAGGGAAAGCAGATTATATTTTAATTGGGGATATATTACAACTGCCAGCCGTACACTATATTATAGCGTATGGAGGTATTCTTTTTGATGGGTTAATTATTCCATTATTATTGTGGAAACCCACTCGAAAGTATGCCTTTTTTGTATCTATATTTTTTCATCTTTTTAACTCAATAGTATTTCAAATAGGAATCTTCCCATACCTGTCATTGGCATTTAGTTTATTCTTCTTTACTCCGGAAAGCATCCGAAATATTTTCCTGAAACGAAAGTCACTTTATAATGCTAACGAGGTCATTACACCAAGGTATGGCAATATGTTAAAAGCTGTTTTTGCCGTTTACTTTGTAGTGCAGATTCTGCTCCCTATTAGACACCATTTGATTGAAGACAATGTATTGTGGACCGAAGAAGGGCATCGTATGTCTTGGCGTATGATGCTTAGAGCAAAAAGCGGAAGAGCAACTTATAGAGTCGTTGATGCAGAAACTAATGACTATATCCCTATAAAGCTTGAAGACTATTTAACAAAAAAGCAGAAACGCGGAGCTACTACGAAACCAGATGTCATATGGCAATTTGCTCAACATTTAAAACGCAAGTTTGCTGAAGAAGGTAAATCTGTAAAAGTATATGTCAATTGCTATGTTAGTGTAAATGGAAAACCATCCAGACAATTAATTGATCCAGAAATTGATCTTGCAAATATTGAATGGAATGCCCTGAAACACAGCAACTGGATATTACCATCAAAATAGGTCTATTTTGTTTTAAGATGCCCAAAATCTTTTTACTTTTGTCGCTTATCACTGAAGCCATTTAAAAGTTTCATTATTAAGTTTTTAAAAATCAATTCAAAATGTTACAAGTTGCCCAAATAAGAGATCATAAAGATGATTTCGTAGAGCGTCTGAAAAAGAGAAATTTAGATGCTAAAGGTATGATTGATGATGTTATTATGCTTGACGAAAAACGTCGTCAAACACAAACCCAACTCGATTCTCAAAAAGCAGAATTAAATACATTATCCAAAGAAATAGGCAACTTGTTTAAGTCAGGTGAAATTCAAAAAGCTAACCTTTTAAAAGAAAAAACCAGTCTATTAAAAGATGCTATAAAAGAATTAGAACAAGAGCTAACCAATGTAGCCTCTACTCTAAATGAATTACTATACAAGATTCCTAATATCCCAAATCCAATAGTTCCTTTTGGTGCTTCTGATGAAGATAATGAAGAAGTATTTAAAGAAGGTGATGTGCCACAATTGCATGATAACGCATTGCCTCATTGGGAATTGGCAAAAAAGTATGATATTATAGATTTTGAATTGGGGAATAAAATTACTGGCGCTGGTTTCCCTGTTTATAAAGGAAAAGGAGCCAGATTACAACGTGCTTTAATTGCTTATTTTTTAGATAAGAATACAAATGCAGGGTATACAGAATATCAATTACCACATTTAGTGAATGAAGCTTCTGGTTTTGGAACAGGACAATTACCTGATAAGGAAGGACAAATGTATCATGTTACTGAGGATAATTTGTATTTAATTCCAACAGCAGAAGTACCAGGGACTAACCTATTTAGAGATGTACTTCTGAATGAATCAGATTTTCCAATAACAGTTACAGGATATACACCATGTTTTAGAAGAGAGGCTGGTTCTTACGGTGCTCATGTAAGAGGACTTAATAGATTACACCAATTTGATAAGGTAGAGATTATTAGAGTAGAACATCCGGATAACTCATACAACGCTCTCGATAACATGGTAGAACATGTAAAGGATATTTTACGCGAATTAAAATTACCCTACAGAATCTTAAGGTTGTGCGGAGGAGATCTTACTTTCGCTTCAGCCCTTACTTATGATTTTGAAGTCTACTCAACAGCACAAAGCCGTTGGTTAGAAATTTCTTCAATATCAAATTTTGAAACATTTCAAGCAAATCGCCTCAAATTACGTTATAAAAACAAAGACGGAAAGAATCAATTAGCGCATACTTTAAACGGTAGTTCTTTAGCATTACCTAGAGTATTGGCAGGTATTTTAGAAAATTATCAAACTAAAGAAGGTATTGTAATTCCTGAAGTATTAAGACCTTACACAGGTTTTGATATTATTAATTAGCCCTGATTTTGGGTTAAAATCATTGTCTAATTGTTAAAAAAAAGTGTTTTTCAACGAAAAAAAATGCATTTTATAGTGTTTTTTTTCGTTTTTTTTGATATTAGTGTCCCCAAAAAGAACTGACCTACTTATGAAAAATTTAAAACGATTAGCCTTACTTGTTTCACTTATAGTGATTGTAAGTAAAGTTTTATTTTAAGGGTAATAAATAGCGATTAATAGCGCAATAGTAAAATATACCATGACGGAATAACTGAATCATTTTAATAAATAATGATTAATAGCACATTTATTTTGAATGGTCAAAATGCCTGAACATCAGTTTAGGCATTTTTTTATAAAAACATTCACAATATCAACTATACGTATTTGTTATATTTACAAAAATATGGCTATGAAAAAGAGCTTAATAATATTACTCATATGTTTAACTAGTGGTTTCCTCAATGCACAGAGCGAAGTACTGGCTGATGATTATTTCAAAAGAGGAGAGTTCAAAAAAGCTTTAATCACTTATCAAAAACTCTACGAGAAAAAGCCATATAGCTATAAGTACATATATAAACTTATAGAAACACATCAACAATTAGAGCAGTACGATGACGCTGAACTCATATTACTTCAACGCATAGAAAAAACACGTACACCGATGCTCTTAATTGAGTTGGGTTATAATTATCAATTAAAAGACAGCTTAAATCTTGCTAATGAATATTATGAGGAAGCTATAGCTGTTATTGATGAAAAGCCAAACTATGTATATAGTGTTGCAAGAAAGTTTGAAGATCATTCGCTTCAAGAACAAGCCATCAGAGTTTACAAAAAAGGCATTCTTTTAAGCCCTGATAAAAACTATAATATCCAACTCGCAAGAATTTATGGCGATCAGGGAGACATTGAAGGCATGTTCTCTAACTATTTAGATTACATAGCATACAAACCCAGCTTCTTAAATAATGCCAAACGTGCTTTTAGTGATTTCGTTAGTGAGAATAAAACCAACGAAAGCAATGTTATTCTCAGGAAGTTGTTGCTAAAAAGATTACAAATACAGCCTGACCCATATTGGTATGACCTTTTAAGTTGGTTATACATTCAAGAAAAAGCCTATAATAAATCTTTCATACAAGAAAAGGCATTGTACAAAAGAAGTACAGAATCTTTAGATCGAATTGTAGAACTTGCTTTAACAGCTTTAAATGATAATGCTGATGCTATAGCAACGGATATATTTAATTATATCATCGACGCCACACAAGACTTGGCAATGATCTTAACTGCACATCAATACCTCTTGGAAATTGAAACCAAGAATGCCTCTAAAAAAGAATTAGATGAGGTTAACACCAAATACCTTCAGTTATTTGAAACCTATGGTTCTTTTGAGTCTACGGTTGCTCTTCAACTTTCTTATGGTAACTTCTTGGCTTTCCACTATAATCAACCTCAAAAAGCAAGTGAGTTTTTAAAAAAAACTATAACGCTTGGAATATCACCTTATCAAGAGGCTAAAATAAAATTGAAGTTAGCAGACATTCTTGTTTTGCAAGAAAAGTTTAATGAAGCTTTAATTTTTTATTCTCAAATTCAAAATAACCTTAAGAATAGTATGATTTCGCAAGAAGCACGATTCAAAGTGGCGAAAACCAGTTATTACAAAGGTGATTTTGACTGGGCAGAATCTCAACTTAAAATTCTAAAAGCATCAACATCTCAACTCATAGCAAATGACGCGTTAGATCTTAAACTTCTTATTTCCGATAATAAATATGAAGACAGTACACAAACTGCTCTTAGGTTATATGCAAAAGCCGACCTCTTGGCTTTTCAAAATAAATCTAGAGAAGCCATCACTCTTTTAGATAAAGTCTTAGAAGAACACAAAGGGGAATCCATTACCGACCAAGCCCTGTTTAAACAAGCTAAACTTTTCGAAAAACTAAAAGACTATTCTAAAGCAGAGTCCAATTATCTTAATATCATAGCTAACTATAAAGAAGATATACTCGCCGATGATGCCTATTATTACTTAGCAGAATTATATAATACTGTATTAGAAAGGCCGGAAGAAGCAAAACCATTATATGAGAAAATTATCTTCGAATATGAAGATAGTATTTACTTTGTGGAAGCACGAAAAAAATATAGGATGCTTCGTGGTGATGCTATTAACTAGAGACTTCCTATTTTTGCCATATAATTCTCAGGCAAATATTTTACAATGATAATATATAATGTTACCATTAATGTAGATGATAGTATACATGACGAATGGTTAAACTGGATAAAAATTCATATTCCTCAAGTTCTCTCTACCGGAAAGTTTACAGAAGCTAAATTAACTAAAGTGCTCGTAGAAGAAGAGATGGGTGGCACAACCTATTCTGTACAATACAGAGCCAAGTCTAGACAAGATCTAGATGCCTATTACCAACAGCATGCAGAACGCCTTAGGCAAGATGGGTTAAAACGTTTTGCAGATAAATCACTTGCTTTTAGAACCGAGCTCGAAATTATTGATGAATTTTCTGTTACCTTTAATTAATGTCTGTAAGAGCAAAAAAACATCTTGGCCAACATTTTTTGAGGGACGAAAATATTGCTAAAAAAATAGCAGATACGCTTTCTCTTAATACCTATACCAATGTCTTAGAAATTGGTCCGGGCATGGGTGTTCTAACGAAGTATCTATTAGAAAAACCATTCACCACTTATGTTATAGAAATTGACTCAGAATCGGTCGCCTATTTAAAAGCACACTATCTGAATCTTTCAGAACGAATTATTGAGCAAGATTTCTTAAGATATGACCTTAACTCTGTATTTGACAAAACACCTTTTGCAATTACTGGCAACTTTCCGTATAATATTTCTTCTCAAATTATATTTAAAACCTTAAACATGAGAGCTCAGGTTCCGGAATTTTCCGGAATGTTTCAGAAAGAAGTAGCTCAACGAATTTGTGCAAAAGAGGGTAATAAGACTTATGGAATTCTCTCTGTTTTAACTCAAGCATTTTATGATGCCGAATATTTGTTCACTGTTCCACCTTCCGTATTTAGCCCGCCTCCAAAAGTAGATTCAGGTGTTCTAAGATTACAGCGTAAAGAACACTTTAAACTGCCTTGTGATGAAACACTCTTTTTTAAGGTCGTAAAAACGGCTTTTCAACAACGACGAAAAACACTTCGTAACAGTTTAAAAACTTTTAATTTATCCGATAATTTAAAAGCAAATGTTATCTTTGGTCAGCGTCCGGAACAATTAAGTGTATCCGCTTTTATTGAGTTAACCACACTTATAGAAAATGATCATTAGGACCTAAAATCTTAACAGCATTGGAAGAAACTCAAGATCATATTCAATTTCAAATTACCGATGAGCTTATTGAACGCGTAGAACAACTCATAGATTCTAAAAACGATAATGAGCTTATTGCTCTATTTGAGAATGTCCACTATGCAGATGTTGCAGAAATTCTGGATGAGTTAAACTTTGATCAGGCTATATATATTATCAAACTCTTAGATAGTGATAAAACCTCAGACGTGCTCACAGAGATTGATGAAGATATTAGAGAGAAGATATTAAAGAACTTATCTGCCAAAGAAATTGCTGAAGAGATTGACGAGTTAGACACAGATGATGCTGCAGATATTATTGCTGAACTCCCAGAAGAACGTCAAGAAATAGTCATCTCTCAAATTGAAGATGAAGAGCATAAAGCTGACATCCAAGAGTTACTTGCTTATGACGAAGATACAGCCGGTGGGCTTATGGCAAAGGAGCTTGTAAAAGTATATGAAACCTGGACTATAGCTGGTTGCCTAAGACGAATTAGAGTGCAAGCTAAAAATGTAAGGCGTGTCCATTCCATATATGTGGTAGATAAACAAGAGAAGTTAATTGGAAGATTGTCTTTAAAAGATTTGATCACAGCCAAAAGCGATCAGAGAATTTCAGACATATACATTTCTAATGTCGATTATGTAAAGACTACAGAAGATGTTGAAGACGTTGCTAAAGTTATGGCCAAATATGATTTAGAAGCCATTCCTGTGGTAGATGACAACACTACATTATTAGGGAGAATTACCATTGATGACATTGTAGATGTTTTAAAAGAAGAAGCTGAAAAAGATTATCAACTAGCCGCTGGTATTACCCAAGAGGTTGAAGCAGATGATAGTGTCTGGGAACTCACCAAAGCAAGATTGCCATGGTTAGTTCTAGGATTATTTGGTGGTCTTGCCAGTGTTTTTATTTTAGAAGATTTTGAAAGCTTAATGCAGGATCCTAATGTTAAAAAGCTATTTTTCTTTACACCATTAATTGCCGCTATGGCGGGGAATGTCGGTGTACAATCAAGTGCAATTATTGTACAAGGTTTAGCCAATGATATTGTAAAAGGAAGTCTTATAAATCGATTAGCTAAAGAAGTAGGGCTCAGCCTAATAAATGGCATCGCACTAGGTATGTTGGTCATTGTTTTTGGCGCTGTTATGAAGTACGATATCAATTTAAGCTTAACCATTGCCCTGTCCATGGTATGTGTCATCATAGTTGCTGCACTCATCGGAACATTTGTTCCAATTATTTTAGACAAAAGAGGAATAGACCCTGCAATTGCTACCGGGCCATTTATTACGACAAGTAATGACATTTTTGGTATATTCTTATTCTTCTACATCGCTAAGCTAATGCTTGGGTTTTAATAGTTATCTCTAAAAACTCTACTATGAAAGCAATCAATATCAAAGAAAAATTTTCAAAATTCAGTAAAAACTGGCACCCGCATCAAGTTGCTGTTGTGGACGATATGCAGGTCATTTTAGCTAAAATTAAAGGTGAGTTTGTTTGGCATAGTCACGATGAGGAAGATGAACTTTTCCAAGTGGTAAAAGGCACCTTATATATGCAATTCAGAGACCGAACAGAAGTTGTAAATGAAGGCGAGTTCATCGTTGTTCCTAAGGGTGTGGAACACAACCCTTCTACTAAAGATAATGAAGAAGTACATATTTTACTTTTCGAAAAACTAAATACTGCCCATACCGGTAATGTTCAGCATGAACGTACCCAAGTAGAATATCCAAAAATATAAGGTATGCGAATTCTTCATTTAGATTCCAACCATGACCTGCTTATAAATCAGCTTAATGATCTTGGCTTTACTAACGATGAAGATTACACCTCGTCTAAATCAGATATACTGCGTATTATAGGCAATTACGATGGCATAGTCATCAGAAGCCGATTCAGTATAGATAAAACATTTATAGATACTGCAACTCGCCTTAAATTCATTGCTCGTGTTGGTGCTGGTTTAGAAAACATAAATGTCGACTATGCTAGTACTAAAGGGGTTTATTTAATTTCTGCTCCTGAAGGCAATCGTAATGCTGTTGGAGAACATACCTTAGCAATGCTGCTCTCTCTCTTCAATAAACTTAATAAAGCAGATAAAGAAGTTAAGCAAGGATATTGGCTGAGAGAATCCAACAGAGGTTATGAGCTCGATGGAAAAACCATTGGATTGATAGGTTATGGTAATATGGGTAAAGCCTTTGCAAAAAAGTTAAAAGGTTTTGATGTTGATGTCCTTTGCTATGATATTAAACCAAGCGTTGGGGATGATAATGCACAACAAGTTACATTGGATGTGCTTCAAGATAAATGTGATATTTTAAGTTTACACACCCCGCAAACGCCTCTTACTATTGGTATGATTAATACTGAATTTATTGAGGCCTTTAAAAATCCGTTTTGGCTAATAAATACGGCTAGAGGAAAAAGTGTAGTTACTGCAGATCTGGTTAATGCCCTAAAATCAGGAAAAATTTTAGGAGCTGGTTTAGATGTTTTAGAATATGAAAAATCATCTTTCGAAAACTTATTTACTTCTCAAGATTTTCCTCAAGTGTTTCAGTATTTAATTGAAGCAGATAATGTTATCTTATCACCTCATGTTGCCGGATGGACGGTTGAAAGCAAGGAAAAATTGGCGCAGACTATTGTCGATAAGATTAAAGCAAAATTTTGCTAACTTTCTCAAATGAAAAAAACCATTCTTGTTTTTTCAGCATTGATCATAGCGCTGTTAGCGTTATTTCAACTCAGCCAATATACTCTACAAACCGGAGATATTTCTATTGAAATTATTATCGCAGTTATTGCTGTATTATTTTTCTTTATTGGAACATACATCAACAAAAAAAGTCGTAATAAAGAATCGCTACAAGACTATGAAATTAATTATAAAGCCATAGAAGATCTTGAGATTAGCAAACGAGAACTCGAAGTGCTAAACGAAATTGCCAAGGGGTTATCTAATAAAGAAGTAGCCGATAAGTTATTTCTATCAGAAAGCACCATCAAGACCCATGTTTCAAATTTATTGACCAAGCTTAATGCGAAACGAAGAACCCAAGCAATTCAAATAGCCAAAGACCTAAAAATCATATAAAAACTCTACTTTTAGACTAAAGTATGATGCTTTTGGTACTTTAGTATGACAGCAAAATATCAGTTAGATACTACTTTTGAATCCTAATTTTTAATCAATTACAATTATGAAAAATTCTATTTTAAAATTTGGTGTTTATAGTTTAATAACTGCACTTGTTCTATTCTTAGCCGGATTATATTTCGGACAAGATCTTAGTTTCAGTACGCAGGCTGTCATTGGTTATGCGTCTATGGTTGTATCATTAATTTTTGTCTTTTTCGGTATCAAATATTATAGAGACAAAGAAAATAATGGGAGTGTATCTTTTGGAAAGGCATTATTAATTGGTATTGTTATTTCTTTGTTTGCTGGTGTTGGTTTTGCAATTATTGACTACATATACACAACAAGCATCAACCCTGATTTTTTTGAAAATTATAAAGCAGCAATGATTGCTGATGGCTATGAGGGAGAAATACCTAACTATACAAGCGGATTTATGGCATTTATAATGTTTGCTACAGTACTTGTTATTGGTTTTATTATTTCTTTAATTTCAGCATTAATTCTACAACGTAAACACTAAATCTTATTATTATGCAATATAAAGCCGATTCACCAGAAGACTATATAAGTCAGCTACCAGAGGAGCGAAAAGCGCCAATGACAAAACTTCATAAACTTATAAAAGAAAATATGCCGAAAGGTTTAGAGTCTGGAATGGGGTATGGGATGCCTGCGTATTTTGTGCCAAAATCAATCTATCCACCGGGATATCATTGTAAACCCTTTCCTCCGCTACCATTTATAAATATAGCATCACAAAAAAACTTTATCGCATTATATCATTCAGGTTTATATGCAAAGAAAGAGCTCTATGATTGGTTTGTTGCAGAATACCCTAAACATTCCAAGTATAAATTAGATATGGGGAAAAGTTGCGTCCGCTTTAAAAAAGTCGATGATATCCCTTATGATTTAATTAAAGAGCTTTTAGGAAAAATGACCGTTGAAGAGTGGGTAGAGATCTATGAATCAGCATTAAAAAAATAAATGGTATATAAGGTTTCAATCAATGAAACCCATAAACAAATTCAGTAACATATGAAAAAGCGTGTAACAGGTATAGGTGGTCTTTTCTTTAAAACTAAAGACCCAAAAGCCTCAAAAGACTGGTATAAAAAACACCTCGGTTTCAACACCGATGATTACGGTTGTACATTTTGGTGGAAAGATAAAGAAGGTAACGATTGCTCAACACAATGGAGCCCATTTCCCAATGATACTAAATACTATGAGCCTTCCAAAAAAGATTTTATGTTTAACTATCGTGTTGAAAATCTGGTAGAGCTTTTAAAAGTATTAAAAGAAGAGGGTGTGACTATAGTTGGAGAAATGGAAGAGTATGACTATGGTAAATTTGGGTGGATTTTGGATAATGATGGAAATAAAATAGAACTTTGGGAACCAATTGATGCTGCGTTTCAATAATTTGCGTAACTTTTTATCCATTTTTAACACTAATAAGTAAACCAAAACAACTATGTCAGAAGATAATAAAGATTTAAGCGACGATCTTAACGATATGTTAGGAGACGCCAAAGAAGGTGCAAAAAAAGCAATGGATAAAGCAGGTGAACTAGCCAGTGATGCTAAAGAAAAAGCAAGCGAGTTTGCAGAAGACGCCAAAGAAAAAGCTAGTGAATTTGCTAGTGAAGCTAAACAAACTGCAAGAGAATTCTCGGAAGGTGCTAAAGAAACTTTCAACAATGTAAGTGATAACAAGAAAGTTCTAGCTGGAATTATGGGGATTTTATTTGGAGGATTAGGCATTCATAAATTTGTACTCGGTTATAATAAAGAAGGAGGTATTCTATTGGGGATTACCTTAATAGGAATTCTTTTATCATGCATCGGAATTGGTATTTTTGTTGTATGGATTACCGGACTTATTGGATTTATTGAAGGTATCATATACCTAACCAAATCAGATGCGGAATTCTATAATACATACCAAGCAGGTAAAAAGCCTTGGTTCTAAAATAATAAAGCCAGAAGTGACATTCTGGTTTTTTCTTAAATATTAATATCGTAATATTGCAATATTACGATATTAATGATATCTTTGTATAAAATTTATAAATCATGGGCGCTTCAAAACTAGAATTGTACGACAAAAATATTACTGAGATCGCAGAGATTGCAAAGGTATTTGCTCACCCTGCAAGGGTTGCCATCTTAAAGTATATCAGTCAGCAAGATTCTTGCATTTGTAATGATATTGTAGAAGAAGTAGGTTTATCTCAACCTACTATTTCACAACATTTAGATGTCATTAATAAAGCGGGGCTAATCACAGGAACTTACTCGGGAAAAAGTAAGTGTTACTGTATTAATACTGAACGCTTAAAGCATTTCCATGATCAAATAGACACCTTTTTTTCAACTACAAAAGCAAACTGCTGCTAAATAAAAAATTAAAATTATGACTACAGAAGCATTATTCGATGTATTGACAAATAATCAGGGAAAATCATTGATTTTCGAATATCAACCTCAGCATTATGTCGCTCCTAACTATCACATTACTGAAGTAAAACACATTTCGGTAGACTCTGTGGATTGTGGTGCTCGCACAGACCAATGGAACGAGACCATTATCCAATTATACGAAAGTTCAATAGAATCCGATGTAAAAAGCTACATGTCTGGCTATAAAGCACTAAGTATCCTTAAAAAGGTAGGTAAGCTAAAGCCTTATGACTTAGCATCTGAAGTGAAGTTTGAATATAGCAACCCTAACTTTCATAAGTCTCAGTTAATTGTTAACGATTACGAAATACAAAACAACAACTTAATTCTTAAGTTAGCTTCTGAAAAAACGGACTGTAAAGCTAAAGATGCTTGCGGTATTCCGGAAGACAAAAACGTATCTCAAGAAGCTACGTGTTGTACACCAGGAAGTGGTTGTTGTTAATTATAAACCCAAATTTATGAGTGATAAAAAAAACGTTTTAGTATTATGTACCGGTAATTCTTGCCGAAGTCAGATGGCACATGGTTATCTTAATCACTTTGCTAATGATTATGCTAACATATATAGTGCGGGTGTTGAAACTCATGGTTTAAACCCAGGAGCAATTCTTATAATGAAAGACGATAATATTGACATTTCTAATCATACATCTAATCATGTTGATGAGTACAGTAATGTAGATTTCGATTACATTATTACGGTATGCGATCATGCTAATGAGAATTGTCCGTTTATCCCTAGTAAAAATGCTAAGCGATTACATCATAACTTTTTTGACCCTTCTAAGGTAGAAGGCACTGATGATGAAAAATACGATGCCTTTCTAAAAGCTAGAAACGAGATTAAGGCATACTTTAAGGCCTTTGCAGAAGATTATTTACTGGTTACTAACCCGTAATCAGAAGGCAAAGAGTCACCAATACGCTTATCGCCCATGACACCGCTGAAATATACCCCAGCTATAGGTGCATAATTGCCATATTTATCTATATAAAAAGGCACATTAGAGATAATGCGCGTTTGATCTGAATTGTCATATAATATGATGACACTATTTTTAAGTGTCACTTTTTTTAGCTCTGAATCCTCCACATCTTCTACATTAAAATGGGCCCATTCGTTGACTCTAAATTTTTTGTAGTAGACCGCGTAGTTTTCATCTTTTAAGTTTTCCTTGTATAATGCTCTCAAAAAATGCTGTGTTGAGCCTATGTAAGCATCTTCCCTGTTTCTCACAACACTTCTTTTTTCCGATTTATCCAGCGGCTTATAGAATGATGTCCCAGAATATGTAACGGCATGAACCGTATAATTCAATGTTTTACGGTCTAAATATCGAAACTCGATTTCAAAGTCAATAATATCATATTTAATCTCATATTGAAGTGCTTTATTTTTAACCAGTATAGGCGCTCTTGCTGAAACAGACAATGTCTCGTCTTGCCCATTATACCTAAGATTAAGAACATCTTCATTTAAGATTTTACATGAATTCGCATATTTAGAATAACCTAAAAATTCCTTTCTAAATATTCGCAGTTTCTGTCTTCTGGTCAAACCATCATTAGTATTGATGACTACCGTTTCTAATTCATTAACAACTTCTTTAAGTTGAATTTTGAAATTATTCTGTTCCCGATAATTAGAAATAATGACGTTTTCATAGCCTAAATAAGAAATCACCAGTGCCGACTGTACAGATGCATTATACTCTATGGAAAAGTCCCCTTTTTCATTAGTTGTAGTCCCAATAGTCGTATTATCAAAATAGACGGAAGCTGTTTCAATAGGGCGTCCGGTTTTTGCATCAACTACATTCCCGGTTACAGTTTGTGAATAGGCTACAATAGATAGTAGAAATGTACATAACAATGTAAGGGTATTACTTATCATTGTTATCCATAAATTTACGTTCTAACTCTGCTTGGAATTCTTCCATTACAGGTCTTACAGTACTTTCAGGAAGATCAGCAATCTTAATATACATTAGACCATCTACAGCATTATTAAATAATGGATCTACATTAAATGCTACCAGCTTTGCATTCTGCTTTATATATTTCTTTAAAAGCACCGGTAATCTTAGTGCTCCCGGTTCTACCTCATCTATGATCTTATCAAACTTATTTAAATCAGCCTCTGTAGCATCAAAAACAAAATCTTTGTCTGCGTCCTTTAGCTTTACCTTGAATTCCTTTTTAGGGTGAACATATTGTGCGACATAAGGATCGTAGTAATGTGACTTCATAAACTCTATCATCAAACTCTTAGAGAAGTTTGAAAACTGGTTACTAATACTTACACCACCAATTAAGTAATTGTGTTCCGGATGACGCAATGTTGTATGTACTATACCTTTCCAAAGCAAGAATAAAGGCATCGGTTTTTGCTGATACTCTTTAATAATGAAAGCCCGCCCCATTTCTATAGACTGACTCATCATCTTGTAAAGTTCTGGCTCAAAACGGAATAAATCCTGAAGGTAAAATCCATCTATCCCATACCTTTCAAAAATCTTTGCCCCTAGTCCCATTCGGTAAGCTCCCGCGATTAAATTTTTATCATCATCCCAAAGGAACATATGATGGTAATAGGTATCAAACGTATCTAAATCTATAGCTTCATTAGTTCCTTCACCGACTTCTCTAAATGTAATTTCTCGCAACCTTCCTATTTCTCTTAACACATTAGGGATTTCATCTGCTGGTGCTAAAAAGACTTCGTAGTTTTTACTTTTTAATAACCTAAGGTCTTTTACTCGTAGAGCATCCACCTCTTTGATCATAACTTCAGCTTTTACCGGAGTCACAATGCGTTTCGGAGGTTTCGGCACTTTAAGGCTAGAAGATATATTATCCAGTATCTTAGGTTTATCTTCAAAGGCATTAGATAACATGTAGGTTTTTCGTCTTAAAAATTCTGAAAAATCTTTAAGGCTTTTATGTTCTTTCTGATCTTTAACAGGTATGGGACGCCCTACTCTAACCTTGATAACTCGACGTTTTTGTGTAAGAAGTTCAGAGGGCAACTTTGCAGTTCTTAGGGTATCACTAATTTTAGATAAACGGTAAAATAATCGACTGTTCTTGGCATGAAAATAAATAGGAACTACGGGCACTTCTGCCTTTTGTATTAGCTTCATAGCAGCTTCTTCCCATGGTTTGTCTACAACCAGTTTCCCATCTTTATAAGTAGACACTTCCCCAGCAGGGAAAACGCCAAGCGGATGCCCTTCTCGTAAATGAATGATCGCATTTTTAAACCCTGTAATACTACTCTTAGCATCCTTTCGATCTTCAAAAGGATTTACAGGCATTATATAAGGTTTAAGTGGCTCAATTCTATGAAGTAAGAAATTTGCAATGATCTTAAAATCGGATCGTTGCTCAATCATCAGCTTTAATAATAGTATTCCATCAATTCCGCCTAACGGATGATTTGAGATTGTAATATAAGGGCCTTCCTTAGGAAGACGCTTTAGATCTTCTTCAGGAATTTCGAATTTAATTTGAAACTCATCCAGAATACCATCTAAAAACTCAAGATCATTGAGGTGTTTATTTCTATTATAAATCTTATTGAGACTAGATATTTTGAGGACTTTCATCAATATCCAACCAAAGAAAGTACCAAGAATACCGTACTTATCTGCATTAATTGCTTTAGCCACTTCTTTTGCAGTAACTAATCCGGTTAGAGTTGATTTAGACATAAAACAAATGTAGTAAAATGTTTACTTAGTTACGATTTGAACGGTTTCTTGAGTTAACTGCTTCAATAAGACCGTTTTATCAGCTTCAAGATCTTTAATGGCATTTAGATTAAAGTGTCTTATAGTATATAGACTCACATTTTCGTAACATGTTACTTTAAATTTAGCTTTTAAATGCTGTAATAATTTTTCTAAGTTATTATAGATATTATCTACACATACTGAAAAGCTAATAGCAGAGTTTTGAATAACATCTACTTTCATTTTATAATGATGCAATAACTTAAAGATTTCACTAATATTATCTTCAACTATATATGAGAAATCTAATGATGATAAGGAGATTAAGACCTGATCTTTCTTCACTATAAAACACGGAATTTCTGGCTCTAATGTTTTTCCTTTACCGACACAAGTGCCTGGTTCTTCAGGGTTAACAAAAGATTTTACAAATAATGGGATTTCCTTGCGCTGTAATGGCTGAAGTGTCTTAGGGTGAATAACGGAGGCTCCATAAAATGCTAGTTCTATGGCTTCCCTATAAGAGATTTGATAGAGTAATTGTGCATTTTCAAAATAACGCGGGTCTGCATTAAGAACTCCGGGGACATCTTTCCATATAGTCACGCCTTGTGCATTTAAGCAATAGGCAAATATAGCGGCTGTGTAATCACTCCCCTCTCTGCCAAGTGATGTGGTGAAGTTATTTGCATCACTACCTAAAAATCCTTGTGTAATATTTAAAACCGAACGGTTTAAATTTGATGCGATCTTCTCTTGCGTAAGGTCCCAGTCTACATTAGCTCGCCTGTAATAATTGTCTGTTTTAATGAACTCTCTTACATCGATCCAATTATTATGCATCCCTATATCATTTAGATAATGGCTAATAATAGTCGTGGAAATCAACTCTCCAAATCCAATGGTTTGATCGTAGACATAATTATAGTCTGGTGACTTATTACGGTCAAAGAAAATACTGAGTTCTTCAAAAAACATACGAACCTTGTCAAAGATGACATGTTGTTTATTCTCAAACAGATTATTAAGAATCTTATGGTGGTACTCCTTTACTTCTTGAAGCGCATTTGGAAATTCAGTTTTATCTTCAAAATAATTCTTAATTACCTTTTCCATGGCATTAGTAGTCTTTCCCATTGCTGAAACCACAACTAATGTTTCTTTATGTCCTACCTTTTGAAGTACTGTCGCTAAATTTTTTACACCATCAGCATCTTTTACTGAAGCGCCCCCAAATTTGAAAACTCTCATACTTTGTTAATTATATAATTCTTTATCCCTGTTTCATTAAGCTGAACCACATCCCAATCGCGCATTACCTTAGCACCTTTACTTTCATAAAATTTTATTGCCGGTTCATTCCAATCTAAAACCTCCCAACTAATGCGTTTTACCCCTAGAGACTTCCCGTAAGTTACAACCGCATCTAGTAGTAATGTTCCAATACCTTTCCCTCTAGAGGTCTTATCTACAATAAGATCTTCTAGATGTAGCACCTCTCCTTTCCATGTCGAGTATCGGTTATATACCAAAGCCATTCCTTCGATCTTAGCATTATCTTCAGCTACAAAACATGAGAATTTAGGTGCTTCTCCAAACCCATCGCGTTTAAGGTCTTCAATAGTAACCTCAACTTCATGAGGTTCTTTTTCAAATTCTGCCAATGCATTAATAAGTTCTAAAACCCTTGGCATGTCTTCAACTGTAGCTTCTCTGATTCTCATCGGTCTTAAAATAGAAAAAAGTGGTTCAAAGATAATCTAATCTTGTTGCAAATGACAATAGATTTAAAACACGAAAACGTTATAGTTTGTTAAAAAATCCGATATTTGTACGCAAATTATCAACCTTTTCTCAATGTCTCAAAGAAATCAAACACTTGGTGAATTCATTATTGAAAATCAGTCGTCTTTCAAATATACTTCTGGTGAACTATCAAGGCTTATTAACTCTATTCGTTTAGCCGCAAAAGTGGTAAATCATGAAGTAAATAAAGCAGGACTCGTAGACATTATTGGAGCTGCCGGAGAAACCAATGTACAAGGAGAAGATCAGCAAAAACTTGATGTTTATGCTAATGAGAAGTTTATTCAGACATTGACCAACCGTAATATCGTTTGTGGTATTGCCAGTGAGGAAGAGGATGATTTTATTTCTATTAATAGTCAGGATGAAAATCATCAGAATAAGTATGTGGTTCTTATAGATCCTTTGGATGGTTCTTCTAATATCGATGTCAATGTTTCTGTGGGGACTATCTTTTCTATTTACAGGCGTGTTACACCTGTAGGTACACCTGTAACTATTGATGATTTTTTACAGAAAGGAAGTATGCAGGTCGCTGCAGGTTATATTATTTATGGAACCTCAACCATGTTGGTATACACTACAGGGCATGGTGTGAATGGTTTCACTTTAAACCCTGCTATAGGATCTTATTACTTATCGCATCCCAATATGCAGTTCCCAGAAGATGGTAGAATATATTCTGTAAATGAAGGGAACTATATTCATTTCCCTAAAGGAATTAAAGATTATATCAAGTACTGTCAAATGGAAGAAGGTGATCGTCCTTATACTTCAAGATATATTGGATCTTTAGTTTCCGATTTTCATAGAAATATGATCAAGGGTGGTATTTACATGTATCCAAAAAGTTCTAAAAACGAAAACGGGAAATTACGTTTGTTGTATGAGTGCAACCCGATGGCATTCTTGGCAGAACAAGCCAACGGTAAAGCCAGTGATGGGTTTGAACGTATTTTAGACATTGAGCCTACAGAATTGCATCAGCGCGTCCCATTTATTTGCGGCAGCAAAAATATGGTAGAAAAAGCAGAGGAATTTATGCGCAATGCATAAAAAAAGCGACTCCAATACAGAATCGCTTTATACTATTTACTGAATCATTTAGTTATTGATTCATTGTTTTCATTTTCTCTGTAAACTCATCTAAGTCTACTTCATAATGTACTAATGTTAATGCTTTATCTGCAATATACTTTACATTATCCGGGTTAAACCCTAAGCCAACACATATCTTTTCTAAAAGACGTACTTGATCTTCACCTTCAATATGGTCTGCCCATACCATACGTGCTAAATCATACAATCTTCCTAATCTTGTGTCATACGATAAAGGCGCGTTAACCGGATGGGTGTTGTAATCTTTTAGAATTTCTTGATAATCGTGATCTGCGATATCTAATCGTGTAGCTAGTCGGTCTAAAAACGCTTTCTCGGCATCATTAATAACACCATCACTCATAGCAACTCTAACAATTGCAGCAAAGTGATCTTGATTACGCTTTTTGAATCCACTTTCAAATAAATCTGAGAATGACATATACTGATTTTTAAGTGGTGCAAATATAGCTCTATTAATAGTTTTTTCCATGGACTAATCTTCAAAAATTTTATATTTGCAATCTCAATAAAACTTACGTGAGCAAAACCCATATTTCGCAAACGTATTTACAGACTTTGCAACTGCAAAATCTGCAGAATTCTATTACCCAAACTGAAAACAAAGTCCATTTAAAAGGACTCGTGGGATCTTCACTCTCCTTTGCAATTGCAGAAGCATTTAAATTGGCTGAACGTCCATTTTTAGTGGTCTTTAATGATAAAGAAGAAGCGGCTTATTATCTAAATGATCTAGAGCAACTTCTCAACACTAAAGACGTCCTCTTTTATCCGGGAAGTTATAGGAGACCCTACCAAATAGAAGAAACCAATAATGCAAATGTGCTCTTAAGAGCTGAAGTTCTTAATAGGATTAACTCACGCAAAAAACCGGCACTCATTGTTACCTACCCTGATGCTCTATTTGAGAAGGTCGTCACCAAGCGTGAACTCGAAAGAAATACACTTAAAATTTCTATTGGAGATGAGTTAAGTATAGACTTCGTCAATGAAGTACTTTTTGATTATAAATTTAAGCGTGTCGATTTTGTTACTGAGCCCGGAGATTTTTCAGTGCGTGGTGGTATTGTAGATGTATTCTCTTACTCTAATGATGAACCCTATCGTATTGAATTCTTCGGTGATGAAGTGGATAGCATTAGAACCTTTGATGTAGAAACGCAACTGTCTACTGATCAAATAAAAAAAGTTAGCATTATCCCTAATGTTGCTAACAAGTTTATTGAGGAAAAACGTGAGAGTTTCTTAAAATACATTGCTTCAAGAACGGTATTATTCTTAAAAAATGCTGAAATACTATTTCCTAGGATTGATGATTTCTATAATAAAGCTGTAGAAGCTTTTAATGAGCTCTCTGAAACTATAAATCATGCATCCCCTGATGAATTATTCTGTAATTCAGAACTATTGAAACGTCAATTCCTAGATTATCCGGTAGTCGAATTTGGGCCCTCTGCTATTCTCAGTTCAGAAACGATTAATTTCCAAATCCAACCTCAACCTTCATTCAATAAACAATTTGAAGTATTGATTAATAATTTGAATGAGAACCATCATCATGGCATTAAAAATTTCATTGCATGCATAAGTGAGCAGCAAGCCAAACGTTTTCATGATATTTTTGAGGATATTGATAAAGAGGTACACTACCAAACCATAGTGCTTCCCTTATATCAAGGCTTTATTGACAGTGAACATAAAATAGCTGTCTACACCGACCATCAGATTTTTGATCGTTACCATAAGTTTCACCTTAAAAATGGTTATGCTAAAAAGCAAGCCATTACCTTAAAGGAGTTGACCAGTTTAGAAATTGGAGATTACGTCACACACATAGATCATGGTATTGGTAAGTTTGGTGGGCTCCAAAAAATTGATGTCGAAGGCAAAAAACAAGAAGCCATAAAGTTGGTGTATGGAGAGCGTGATGTTTTGTATCTGAGTATTCATTCACTTCATAAGATTACTAAGTACAATGGAAAAGACGGGAAGCCTCCTAAAATATATAAGCTAGGTAGTAAAGCCTGGAAAAACTTAAAACAAAAGACAAAGTCAAGAGTTAAAGAAATTGCGTTCAGTCTGATTCAGCTTTATGCCAAACGTAAATTGAAAAAAGGCTTTCAATATGCTCCTGATAGTTATATGCAACACGAACTTGAAGCTTCTTTCATTTATGAAGACACCCCAGATCAATCTTCATCTACTGCTGATATTAAAGCAGATATGGAGAGCGACCGCCCCATGGACCGATTGGTATGTGGCGATGTTGGATTTGGTAAAACAGAAGTTGCTATTAGAGCAGCTTTTAAAGCCGTAGATAATGGTAAACAAGTTGCAATATTAGTACCGACTACCATTTTGGCCTATCAACATTTTAGAACCTTTAGCCAACGTCTTAAAGATTTTCCGGTCACTGTGGATTATATCAACCGATTCAGAACTGCCAAACAAAAACGTGAAACGCTTGAAGGCCTAAAAACTGGTGCGGTAGATATCATCATAGGTACGCATCAGCTTGCTAACAAAAATGTTGTTTTTAAAGATTTAGGATTACTTATTGTAGATGAAGAACAGAAATTTGGTGTGGCTGTTAAAGAGAAATTAAAGACCATCAAAGAAAATGTGGATGTCTTAACACTCACAGCAACGCCTATACCAAGAACGTTACAGTTTAGCCTTATGGCTGCTAGGGACTTATCGGTCATTAATACACCGCCTCCTAACCGTTATCCAATAGAGAGTCGAGTTATTCGATTTAGTGAGGATGTAATCAGGGATGCCGTTAGCTATGAAATTCAGCGTGGTGGGCAGGTGTTTTTTGTTCATAATAGAATTGAGAACATTAAAGAGGTGGCCGGAATGATTCAACGTCTTGTTCCTGATGCTAAAATTGGTATTGGTCATGGGCAAATGGAGGGTAAAAAGTTAGAAAAATTAATGCTGGCTTTTATGAATGGTGAGTTTGATGTGTTAGTAAGTACTACCATCATTGAAAGTGGCTTAGATGTCCCTAATGCGAATACTATATTCATAAACAACGCTAATAATTTTGGGCTAAGCGACTTGCACCAAATGCGTGGTCGTGTGGGACGAAGTAATAAAAAGGCGTTTTGTTATTTCATTACACCAGAATATTCTGCCATGACTACTGATGCCCGAAAGCGTATCACAGCTTTAGAACAATACACAGAGTTGGGGAGTGGGTTTAATATAGCCATGAAAGATCTAGAAATAAGAGGTGCTGGAGATCTTCTAGGTGGTGAACAAAGTGGTTTTATTAATGAGATCGGATTTGATACTTACCAGAAAATTCTAAATGAAGCCATAGAAGAGCTCAAGGAAAATGAATTTGCTGAACTCTATAAAGATACCGGTAAACCAAAACAGTTTGTAAAAGATATTACCATTGATACTGATTTTGAATTGTTGTTCCCGGATGATTATGTCAATAATATCTCTGAACGTTTAAATCTGTATACAAAGCTCAATACTATAAAAACTGAGGAAGAACTAAAACAATTTGAAGCAGAGATCAAAGATCGATTTGGAGAGCTTCCATTTCAGGTATCTGATTTACTAGATAGCGTCCGCTTAAAATGGGTTGCTTTAAAATTAGGCTTGGAAAAGCTCATCATGAAGCAAGACAAGCTTATTGGGTACTTCATAAAAGATCAACAAAGTGCATTTTATCAAAGTGATGCATTTACTGAAGTTTTACGTTTTGTTCAAATGCACCCTAAAGCATGTAAAATGAAAGAGAAGCAAACCCGAAATGGATTGCGACTACTCATCACATTTGAAGGCATTAATTCTGTGAATAAAGCACT
This sequence comes from Winogradskyella sp., assembly GCA_965230605.1. Taxonomy (GTDB): domain Bacteria; phylum Bacteroidota; class Bacteroidia; order Flavobacteriales; family Flavobacteriaceae; genus CBDDLD01. Next base: position 3,064,971 of record CBDDLD010000004.1, read on the forward strand.
TAATGCCTTAGAACAGATATGAGTCAAAAAAGCCACTTACAACATGTGTTTTGGTTAACAATAGCCACTGTTTTCATAAGCACATCCGGTGCCCTAGGAAAGTATATTGCCATGCCCTCGGAGGTTATTGTTTGGTGGCGATCCATATTGGCTGCAATACTCTTGTTTGCCTATTGTCGTTATAAAGGATTTAGTCTTAAAATAGAACGCCCAAAAGACTTACGCATTTTTATTCTAAGTGCTTTTCTCATGGGGTCGCATTGGATCACCTATTTCTACGCGCTTAAACTTTCTAATGTAGCCTTAGGAATGCTTTCGTTGTTTACATTCCCAATGATGATTGCCATATTAGAACCTTTGTTTTCTAAGGTTAAGTTTGACCCTATGCATATTGTCTTGGGCTTGGTTGTGCTCACCGGTATATATATTCTAGCCCCGGAGTTTAACATGGAAAACAGTCAACTCAAGGGTATTTTAATGGGATTATTATCGGCGCTTTGTTATGCTCTAAGAACACTGATACTGAAACAATATGTTGTACGCTATAACGGAACCGCATTAATGTTCTACCAAGTCGCCATTTTATCTTTTCTATTGCTGCCAGTATTATTTTTTATGGATACTTCTGGTATAAAAACACAGTTCCCTTATGTAATTTTATTAGCTTTACTAACTACTGCGATAGGACACACCATGTTTATTAACAGTTTAAAATATTTTAAGGTGAGTACAGCAAGTATCATAGGTAGTGCCCAGCCGGTTTTCGGGATCATAATTGCTTATGTTTTCTTAAATGAAGTGCCTACTAAGAATACATTTATTGGCGGATCTTTGATCCTATTAACAGTTATTGTAGAAAGCATACGATCAAATAAAAATAGCTAAGCTATACTGGCCTGATTATTGAGGCCTTAGTGTTGGATAAAACTAAAGTATCATGAAAAAAATACTATTCCTATTGGCTCTATTACCAACATTTTGTGTTTCGCAAAGTGTAAAAGGTAATTTTTCCCCTGCTGAGGAGTTTACTTATGCCTTTTTATATAAGGCTAACCCAAATGGTGCCGATTATATCGGCAGAGCCAAATTAGATAGCTTAGGTCACTTTGAGATTCCTATTGATACGAGTATGACGCCCGGTATTTACAAGATTGTTTATGCTATCCCGCCTGAAGAAAACAACTTCGATTTTATCTATAATGGTAAAGAAGATGTAGTCGTTAATTTTGATCTGGAAAATGGAGTGGATTTTAAAGCCTCAATGGAAAATAAACTTTGGACGTCTTATCAGAAAAGTATGGATGTCATTAATCAAACCATAAGTAATTACTATAAAAAAGGAGGTGATGATAAAGATGGTTTTGTAGATATTATTAAAACGCTTGAAGATGCGCAACGTCAATATGAGGAGGCTTCAAAAGGGACCTTAGCAGCAACATTCATTAGTTCTAACACCCCTTACCTTCCAAAAGGTTATGAAGACATCTCTACCTATTCGCAAAACTTAAAGGCACATTACTTAAAGCCTATCGATTTTAATAATGAATTATTACAAAGTTCAACATTTATTCAAGATCGTATTATTACATATGTTTTTGGATTCAATCCTTCAGATGACATCGAAACCTATAAAAAGCATATTGATGATGTTGCTATCGCTATTAAAGACACTGATAACAACAATAAAGCGCAACTATTGTATATGCTTTGGAACAATTTTGCCAATATTGGTAATGAAACCATCGCGAATTACATTACCGACGAACATTTATTGAGTTTAGTACAAGATAGTACTCCGGAGATGGCTCAGAGTCTCATTGCTTATAAAAATACATCTACTGGCCAAAAAGCACCTGATTTTAAAATCACTTATAATTTAAAAACACAGAATTTGTCTGAACTTAATGAAACAGATCACTATCTTCTAATCTTTTGGAGTAGTACCTGTGGACATTGCCTTAAAGAGCTCCCGGAAATAAAAACATTGATAGCTAATAAGCCCAATCTTAAAGTGATTGCCTATGGTATTGAAGATGATAAAACGAATTGGGAAAAGGAAATTAAAAGCTTTCCAGACTTTATTCATGTCATTGGTTTAGACAAATGGAATAACACCACAGTAAAAGCTTATGGTGTCTCTGCCACGCCTACGTATTTCATCTTAGATAAAGACAAGACCATCATCAGCAAACCTTACGAACTTAAGGACCTGAAAGAGGTTTTAGATAAGCTATAAATTATAAAACAGTATAGATAAGAAAAACGCTCAGAAAACAGATGTTTGTCTGAGCGTTTTGAAACTAAATAACCAACCAAAATTTAGCTTCTTGTATTGTCTCTTGGGTTATCTACTTTAGGTGTTTTTTGTTTACGTTTCTTTGGTTTATCTGTAAACGTTGTAATACGACCCATAGTATCTGATTCTCTTAAAAATTGTATATAACCACGTCCTGAAAACTCATATACCGTCCCAGATGATGGGTGGTACAATTCTATAGTCGCATCATTTATAACGCTGAGTTCAAAGATTTCATTGTCGAAGAAATCATAATCTAGTGTTAATGTTTTTAGATACATGTTCCCTTGAATGTTTCCTACACCATATACGCCTGTATAATCCCAAATAATATTGTTAGGGTTATTTACATTCACATCTTGTGAGCTTCTAAAGGTAGAGTCGTTTCCACCAGACAAGAACTGTAAATAGTTTTCGTTATCAAACTCATTAAGTACACCGAACTCACTGGTATATGTTTTCTCCCAAGCTTCATATTCTTGTAAGAAATAATGGATGTTGTCATAAAACACAAAGTCATAATCGAACGTGCTTCTCTGATAACCATTAAGGAAATATGAGGTATCCGTATTCGGATTGTATAATTCTATAGTGTTATTGTCTATTTGATAGACATCAAAGGTTTCAAACCCATCAATATCATGAAACGTATCTAAGATCATATTATAAGCATCATAGGTGCCAATAGGAATCCCAAATCCATTACCTTGCTGTCCAAAACCTACCAAATTGTTATTCGCATATAGTAGCCCGTTTCTAAACGACACTGTAAATGCAATTTGTAAAAATGGGGTTTCACCAAAACCTTGAGTCTGATTTATATCTACATACCATAACTCATAGGAATTAAGTAATTGATTCAATGTTATACCCGGATTAATGTCATCAACAATGATAACTTCATCTGTGTAACATGATGTTAGCATAGTAGCGCTGAGCGCAAATCCTAATAGTAATTTTAGAGTCTTCATAATCAAACGGTTTTAGGGTTACGATTTATTAGATTCAAAACGCGTGCCAAAAATTTAAACTCCTTATTATCAAATGCTTTAAAAGACTTTAATTTTCATTACTTTTGAGCAGTCCTTATTTAAATCAATTAATGAGTAGTACTACTAAATATGCTGTTTTTGGAGCCGGAAGCTGGGCTACAGCCATAGTAAAAATGTTATGTGAGAATTTAGATGAAGTGGGATGGTACATGCGTAGTGTATATACCAAAGAACATTTACTTAAAGAACAGCACAATCCAAGTTATTTGAGTTCGGTAGAGTTTCATATCGAACAATTGAAGCTAAGTAACGATATCAATGAAATTGCAACATATGCCGATGTGCTTATTTTTGCAATCCCCTCTGCGTTTATTCACTCTGAATTAGAAAAACTTTCTATAAATATTACTGATAAAGTTGTGGTTTCTGCTGTAAAGGGGATCATTCCGGAATCTGGTTTATTAGTAGGTGAGCATTTTCATGACATTTATAATATCCCGTTTGAAAATATTGGTGTTATAGCAGGGCCTTGCCATGCGGAGGAAGTGGCTTTAGAACGTTTATCTTATCTCACTATATCTTGTGCTGATCCCAAACGAGCACAAGAAATTGCTGATCGTTTATCTAGCAGTTATATAAAGACTAAAATTAGTGATGACATTATTGGTACTGAATATGCCGTAATGTTAAAAAATATATATGCTATTGCAGCCGGAATTGCACATGGTTTAGGTTATGGTGATAATTTTCAAAGTGTATTAATGAGTAATGCCATTAGAGAAATGAAGCGTTTTATTAAAAAAATGCACAAAATGAAACGCAATATTAATAACTCGGCTTATTTAGGAGATTTATTGGTGACCGGATATTCTGTTTTTTCACGTAATCGCATGTTCGGAAATATGATAGGAAAAGGCTATACAGTTAAGTCTGCTCAAATGGAGATGAATATGGTTGCTGAAGGGTATTATGCTACTAAAAGTGCTTACCTGTTAAATGAAAAGAATACCAAAAAAACTCGACTTCCTATCATTAATGCTGTGCACGCTATTTTATACGAAGGTAAAAATCCAAAAAAGGTATTTCATAAGTTAACCGATCGCTTAGATTAATTACTTTACTAATATGCCTCTTCTACCCATAACAGGAATCTCTTGAAACGCTTTTTTATTAATACTGTTTTTAGTAAAGGTGTAGGTCTTATCAAAGAGTTGATTATTCTCAAAATAGGTCACTTTAAATTGATTATTAAGTGCTAACACATCATCTTGTAGCAGCTCTATTTTAGCATAACTCTTTGCTGGTAATTTTTCTAATTTATGACGCATCAAAGACGTTTCCTTATCTCCATCATACCCTTTAGATAGAATAAGGAGCATCTCTAAATCTACATTCTTATCATTTATAATATAAGCATTCCAATCTTCTGTATTGTAGATATCGTTATGCTCCAAAACGACTGCTACATATACATCTCTTACTTCAGGTATTTGTATATCTTCTTTCATATCAGAAAATAAGTTTTGGCAAAAATAACAAGAGATTCAGATAGAAAATAGTTAATTCTTACATAAACTTACCTTTCTCTCACTCCTAATTTTCTATTTTAGATAGATATCAAAAAACTTATATTATGAAGTATTACTGCCTATTGATTGCTCTACTATTTGCATCCTTAAGTTTTGGGCAAAAGGATCATAAAATATCAACTATAGAAACTGTAGAAGTATTAAATAATAACAAAGCAGAAGCCCTATACTATTTCAAAAACAATTGGAAGGTCTTACGCGATGAAGCTATTAAAAAAGGCTACATTCATTCTTACAGTCTCTTAGAGACCACATACAGTGAAGAAACGCCTTTTCATATTATTTTAATCACAACATACAGTAATAAAGAACAATATGAAAAACGAGAGATCCACTTTAAGGAGCTTATTGATAATCATAGTTCGTTAAAATTGTTGAATGATAAAAAGCCAAGTGAATTTAGGAAATCACGTTTTAGCGCCGATCCGGCGAAACATATCCATTAAGTTTTTACAGAGCACTTTTAAATTGCTCTAAGAACCGAACATCGTTTTCACTCAATAAGCGAATATCACTAATTTGATGTAATAGTAAAGCTATACGATCTATTCCCATTCCAAAAGCAAAACCCGAGTATTCATTAGGGTCTATACCACAATTCTCTAAGACATTAGGATCAACCATGCCACAACCCATAATCTCCAACCATCCCGTGCCTTTAGTCATTTTATAATCTGTTTCTGTCTCAAGTCCCCAGTATACATCAACCTCAGCACTTGGTTCAGTAAAGGGGAAGTATGAAGGACGCAATCTAATTTTAGATTTACCAAACATTTCTGTTGTGAAGTATTGAAGTGTTTGCTTTAAGTCCGCAAAGCTTACATCCTTGTCAATATATAAACCTTCGACCTGATGAAAAAAACAATGTGACCTAGCAGAAATAGCTTCGTTACGATATACTCTACCCGGTGATATGGTTCTTATCGGTGGTTTGTTATTTTCCATATAACGCACCTGAACAGAACTAGTGTGAGTACGTAATAAGATATCCGGATCGGTTTGGATAAAGAAGGTGTCCTGCATGTCTCTTGCCGGATGATATTCCGGTAAGTTTAATGCTGTGAAATTATGCCAGTCGTCTTCAATTTCCGGACCTTCGCTCACATTAAAACCAATACGAGAGAAGATATCAATGATCTGATTTTTTACTATAGAAATAGGGTGGCGGGCACCAATAGCAATTGGTTCTCCCGGTCGGGACAAGTCACCATAAATACCTTGCTCTTCTTCACTATTCTCTATGGCTTCTTTTAAGGCGTTAACCTTATCTTGAGCTGTCGTTTTTAACTGATTTACAACCTGTCCAAACTCTTTCTTCTGCTCATTTGCAACATTCTTAAACTCCGCAAAGAAATCATTCAACAATCCTTTCTTACCAAGGAATTTGATACGAAATTCTTCGATCTCCTCTTTAGACTGTGCTGTAAATGCTTCTGCCTCTTCTATAAGTTCTTTTATCTTATCTATCATGATATCAGTTCAAAATGACTGCAAATTTAAAAAATCCTAGTCGATATACTCAGTTTCTAAAAAATAGTTTACGATAGCCTCCTTCATTAAAACACTCTGCTCTCCTGCTTTGAGATGCGGCAACTGCGCTTTGACTTTATAATGGGGCCATCCGTCTTCGTCTACATAGTCAAATTCATAATACCCATAAGGCTCTAAAAGTTTGCATATAGCTATATGCATTAAATCTAATTTATGATCTTTTTTGAAAGCTCTATGGTATTGGCCTAACTCCTGAACTCCAATAAGGTATATGATAGCATCGAGATCTAAAGTATCACCATCTGCAAATTGATGAGATAGCTTATCGACAACTATATCCCAACGTAATTTTAACTGTTCGTCTCTAGACATTCTACTGCTTATTATTCAGCTACAAATGTACAAGATAAGTATGATTTATCATGCAGTTAAAACATCCATTTAATTCCAATTCCGGCATACTGATTTCGGTAAGATCTGAAGGGTCTGGCACTGATATCTGTATAATTTGTTGAACGAACTCTACTGTATAGCGTTGCCGTGAGATAGAACTGCTTATAAATTTGGTGCTCCAAATCTAAATTGAAGTTGACATATTGATATTCTATCTTTTCACTTGTTTGGCCATTACTATCAAATGCATCATTGCTTTACAACTTCAATTTGTCGAAGAATAAGAAAACTAGAGGTGTATTCGGATTATCTTTCCAGAATATTTATTCACGTCAAATCCCATTATCTGTATTCTACAGGGTAGATACTGACCCTGTAACTGATGTTGATGAGTTAAATCGAATAGAACAATTATCGCTTGGGTTTACACCTAATGCCACATTTAGATTGTACTTTTAAAACAATATATTTCTATAAATTGTGTTAATTTAATAAACAGGTATTATGAGTGTCATTGATATAGTTTTAGCAGCTTTACTACTTTTTGGCCTAATAAGAGGCTTCATGAAAGGCCTTTTTGTAGAGATTGCTTCTCTATTGGCACTTATTCTGGGCGTGTATGGTGCCATTCATTTCAGTGATTTCGTTGCCGGTTTCTTAGAACCTAGAGTAGACTGGAACGAAAAAACGATTAGCATTACTGCTTTCGTTATTACTTTTGTACTTATTGTTGTTGCAATAAGCCTAGCTGGTAAAGCACTTACTAAACTTGCAGATTTTGCCGCACTTGGTATCCTAAACAAATTCTTAGGGGGTGCTTTTGGCGCACTGAAAATAGGATTGATCTTAAGTGTTATTCTTATTGTTTTTGAACGTATGAATAGTACACTGCCTTTTATGGATGAAGAGGATCTTAATGAAAGTGTATTGTACGATCCTGTGCGATCATTAGCGCCAATGATTTTCCCTTCGATTATTAATTCTGAAGAGGCTGTATCTGTAGTTGATGAGCTTGTGAGCAGTTTTACACAGAATCCTCAACATTCACCTTGATCCATTCCACACAGGAGTCAAAGTCGTCAAAAATATGATCTTCATTTATGAAATCAGGAATGATGTCTATTCGTTCCATCATATATCTCGGCTGTTTCATTAACTCTACAAAAAGGACATCTACATCTTTTGATTGAAGGTTTTGAAGCATATCTTCCATAGCATAGAGGCCAGTTTGGTCCATATACTGCATTCGCCCTAGACGCATTACAACCGTAGTAGCATCATCTGGTATTTGTGCTGATAAGGATTGAAAATCGCTTGTAGATCCAAAGAATAAAGGTCCTTTAAGATGTTTTATAAATACCTCTTCTTTTAAGTTTTCAGGAAAGTTATGCTCATCAGGCCAGACTTCTTCTTTTAATGATCTAACATTGGAACTTTCAGCTGTGAGATCACCTATTTTTTTCATAAACATTAAGGAGGCTATAACTAAACCTATACCTACAGCATAAATTAAATCCCAAAATGACGATAATACCAATACAACAATCATGATGAGTACTTCAGAGCTTAATTTAAAATCGAAAAAGCGTAATGATATTTTAATGTCTTTTGGCATACTAGGTATGGCCCTAAGCCCTTTATAATCCATCACACTTATTCCTACTGTGATGAGTATCCCCGCAAGCACTGCAGCAGGAATCTTAGAAGCCACATTAGCAAAAGCTAATAATATGATTAACAATAGTACACCAGCAATCATACCAGACAACTTTGTCTTACCTCCTGAATTAATATTTACAACAGTTCTAATTGTAGCTCCTGCCCCAGGAATACCTCCAAATATAGATGCTATAGAGTTTCCTATGCCCTGTCCTATTAGCTCCTTATTGGGTTTATGCTTGGTCTTTGTCATATTGTCTGCCACCACACTAGTTAACAATGAATCTATAGCCCCAAGAAGGGATAGCGTTAGCGCTGTAAAAATATAGGGTGTTATACTCCCCAGACTAAAGCTGGTGAATATTTCTGTTTTTATTTGCGGCAATCCCGTGGGGATTTCTTCTATAGGCCGATAGTCTAATCCAAAACCTATAGCAACGACAGACATAACCACCAAAGCAACTAAAGTGCTAGGAATCTTTTTGGTGATTCGCTTAAACCCATAAATAATGAATATGGTGGATAGCGCCAATATGAGTTCTAACCAATTAATATTCTTGAGTGCTCTTGGAAGCACTCTAAGAGAGCCTACTACACCTGATGCTTCTTTTTTTGCTAATGTTTGCGATTCTTTAGCTATTTCTTCCTCTGTAATTTTCTCTGCTCTATTTATGGTTTCTCTGAAGTCTTCTAATACTAAAATACCTTCCTCAGCTTCATCTCTTAATATATTTTCTAGTATCACATCTTCAGCTTTTGGCTTAAATTGCTGAACATATTCTATATCTTCTTTAGGATAATAACCAATAGATGGAAGTATTTGAGTGACGATAATAATAACTCCAATTGCCGTCATAAAACCTGATACCACAGGATAGGGGATATATCTGATATATTTACCAAGACCAAGAATTCCTAATCCAATTTGCATCAAACCGGCCAATAAGAATACAGTAAGAATGGCTGGAAGCGCTTTATTTACATCACCATCATTAGCAGCAATAATACCAGCAATAATGACCATACTTACTGCAGTCATAGGTGCAGTAGGGCCAGAAATTTGAGTATTGGTACCTCCGAAAAGTGCTGCAAAAAAACTGATGAATATGGCGCCATATAATCCGGCACTTGGACCAAGTCCTGAAGATACTCCAAAAGCTAGTGCTAATGGTAAAGCTACTATTCCTGCGGTAATCCCTCCAAAAGCATCGCCTTTAATGTTACTGAGTATATTCTTCATCCCGAATTGATTATGTGTTAGAATCTATTTAAAAGCTTTATATCTTCTGAAGATATCCAGCCTGTAGTACCATCCGCAATCTTTATTTTTTTCCAATTACTGACCGTATCTAATACTTGTACTTTTGTTCCTTCATGTAATTTAAATGCTTCTTCGCTTCTTAAGTTAGGCTCAGTTTTCACAATGCTTTCTTGTGCAAACACTATTGCCGGTCTATCTTTCTTGTCTATATTAAATTTTTGAAATGCCAGAGCTACCGATACACATGCTATAATAAGAGATAAAACACTAGATACAAACGCCATTCGCTTCTTAGCAGTCCCATAAGAAAAATGATAGGCTAAAAACAGGATGACAAATAAAAGTACTGCGATTATTGCTAGTTTAGCCCAGCTATCAAAACTCATGGTGTTGACCACATTTTTTACAATTCTTGAAAACCCAACTTCAGGAACGGTATCTATAGCATCCACTTTCATATTATTAGCAAATGCTGCGTTATTTTTTATCTCTTCATCGTTTGGATTTAATTGAAGTGCTTTTTCGTAGTAGTAGATACTAGGTGCTATGTTATTAAGCTTATAATGTGCATTCGCTAAATTAAAATATAAGGCTGCCGAATGTTTTTTACTGCTTAAAATTTGCTCATACTTATCTATTGCTTCATGGTACTTACCCTCGTTGTATAAGGTATTTCCTTGCTCAAAAAGAGATTCATTTTGAGCAGAACCTAACATGCTTAGACTGCAAAGTATCGCAATAAAAATATGCTTCATCTACCTTATTTGTTTATCAATTAATGCTATAGTTTTGGCAGCTTTATCATAATCTTGCTGCATTTCTGCATAGCTAGATGGAGTGTACCTTGCCAAGTCACAACTTTCTAATATAGAAATAAAATTAGAAACTACATCATGTTCTACTTGGCGTTTTTGAAGTAATTCCGTGATTCGTTCTTTACTAAATTCACTGGTTTCAATGTTTAATTTAGCTTTTAAGTAATTATGTAGCGCTCTTTCTAATGCGATATAAAATGCTTCTTTGTCTCCTAAAGTTTTCTTTGCTTCACTTAAATATTTTTTTGCTAAACGGTCTGCTTTTCGAATTCTATTTCCAACAATATCTGCATCTCTTTCATCTTTCTTTCTTCTAATTATAATGGCTAACGGAATCATTAAAAAGGGAAGTAAAAGTGTAGACCAAAACAACTTTGATTTAAAGAAATAAGAAGTGCTCATTGGTTTTAAATCAGGTTGTGTTTTGATAAAAGCAAACTGATCTGTATTGACATTAACTGTTTGTTTGTTTATTGTAGCGTTGCTACTTGAACTCGCAACAGCATTATCCGTTGGCCCTTCAAGAACATCAATAACAATCTCATCTGAAGTTAATCGTTTATAGCTTTCTGTTTCCAGATCGAAATATGAAAATGAAATACTTGGCATTGGGTATTTTCCTTTGTATGCGGGGATGATAGTATATGTATCAGATATAGATCCCTGCATGCCATTAAGGTTCGTCCTCACATTTTCTTTGTGCTCCGGTTCATACACTTCCAGAGCACTAGGTACTGAAAGTTCAGGTAATTCAAAAAGCTTCAGGTTCCCTTTTCCTGACACTTCAACTTTAGCTTGTAATGACTCCGTAGCGTTTAATTCTGTTTTAGATGTGGTAACTTTTAACTCAAACATTCCTACGGCACCTTTAAAATCATCTGGTCTGCCTGCATCTGGTAATGGTTTTACTTTAATAGTTCTGCTCCCTGCAGATATGGTTCGTGGCACTTTCTTCATTACTCTGTTACCAAAAATATCATATCGGTTTGTAGGGACTTCTACTGTAATATCTAACACTAAAGGTTCAATTTTTAGATTTCCTGTTTTTTGAGGATAGAGGACTGTTTTCTTCAATACCACATACCTATAATCCTCACCTTTATATTCCCCTTTCTGGATCTTTAATCCTTTAATTTCAATATTCTGACTCCAGAAGTCATTGTACCTAGGTGTATCTTTTTCTCTCCAATTACTCACTCCTGTATTTGGAGATACATATAGTTTATAGACCACAGTAATAGCTTCGTTGAGATAGGGTGTAGTTTTTGTGACCTCAGCAACCAAATGAATATTTTCTGAAGCTACATATTCTGCATTATTACCATCTTTTGGTTTATCAACAGCTTTAGTTACTTCAACCGTTACAGGGATAGTCTTGTAGATCTCACCTTCTATTTCTATAGTAGCTTGTTTTATGGTAAACTTCCCTCTTCGTTTAGGGGCTAAGAAATAGCTGTAGGTTTTATTGAAAGTTTTTTTACCATCAGCATAAAGTGTACTAACACTAGAGTTTGGACCACCAACGACTGTAAAATCCTTAAAATCCGGGGGATTAAAATTATCGCCATCTCTATTCATAACGAAATCTATTCGAAGACGTTCATTAATCCCCAACTTCTTCTTACTTAATTTAGCTTCAAATTTTATCTGAGCTGATAATGTTGTAGCAACAAGAATGAAAAATAGCGATATGTAAGCCTTAAGTGTCATTGTATTGAGGTCTTCCTAATTATTACCAGTCCTTTTCAGTTTTTACTTTTGCTCCTTTTTGTTTCTCTGCATTGATCTTCTTTTGAACTTTCTGCTCTTGATTCTGCATGGCTTCTAATATGTTCTTTATCTGCTGAGGAGACATTTGCCCTGGTTTAGGTTTTGGCTTTTGCTTTTTCTTATCTTGATCGCCTTTTCCTTGATCTTTCTTTTCGTCTTTGGGTTTTCCGTCTTCATCTTCCTCATCTTCCCCTTCTTTTTTATCCTTATCACCTTCTTCGTCCTTTTTTTCTTCTTTATCCTTGCCGTCTTTATCTTTTTTCTCGTCTTCCTTCTTATCGTCTTTTTTATCCTCTTTGTTATCTTCTCCTCCACCATCTTGTTTAGCACAGTCTTTCGCTAAGGCCAAATTATAACGTGTTTCATCATCATTTGGGTTACTCCTTAACGCATTCTTATATGCTTCAACAGCTTCTTTACACATATCATTCTTCATTAGTATATTTCCTATGCTATGATATGCTTTGTGCTTTTCTTCTTTTGTCGTTGCGTTTTTTGCAGCTTCTTGACTGCGAAATAGAGCTTCATCAAAACTCCCTTTTTTATAATATGCATGAGCTAAGTTGTATGCTCCTGCAACATTCTTTGGAGATTCAGAAATCGCCTTTCTGTATTCCATCTCTGCGGCTACATAATCCTCACTACTTGCAAGGTCGTTGGCTTCATGTACATAATTATTAGCACGCTCTTTTGCTCTGTCGTCTTTCTTCTTCTTTTCTTCAGTCTGAGCACTGAGAAAACCGAAGCTAAAAGTCAGTATAAAAACTATAAATTTTGTTCTATTCATCATTAACATCATTTCTATATCATCTAAATTTACTAAAGCCCTTTGTTTGAATGCGTTAAAATAGTTTTAAAAATTCTCATTAAAAAGGTTAAGACGTTTTAACCAGCCTGTTTTTCGTTCTAATAAGAAAATATCTAACAGCAATAATAATATCCCTAAACCAATGAACCATTGGAATTGGTCTTTGAAATCAGCTATTTGTTTAGATTCAAATTCTTTTTTATCCATCTGTTCTAGAGCATCCTTAATAGCACTAACAACATCTGCTGTATTTTTTCCATTAATATATTCGCCATTGGCCTCACCGGCAATTTCTTTTAATGTATCTTCATTTAGCTTAGTCACAACAGTTTCTCCATCTTTATCCTTCTTGTAATTCAATACAATGCCATTTCTTTTAATAGGAATTGGTCCTCCTTTTACATCACCTACACCAATAGTAAAAATACGTATACCTTCATCTCTTGCTTCTTCGGCAATATCCACAGCTGAACTCCCGTGATCCTCCCCATCAGAAATAATAATAAGCACTCTATTGGTCTGCTCTTCATCATCATAATAGGTCTTTGCTAATTCAATAGCTTCATGAATAGCTGTACCTTGAGATGATAACATATCTGTATTCATATTCTGCAAAAACATCTTCGCAGAGGCATAATCGGTAGTTATTGGTAATTGTGGAAATGCTTTTCCTGCGTAAGCTATAATTCCGACCCTATCACTAGCCAAATTATTAATGATTTGAGTAACTAATTGCTTAGATTTTTCGATTCTATTTGGCGCTATATCTTCAGCCAACATACTTTTAGACACATCAACCGCAAAAACAATATCTACACCCTGACTTCTTACTGTCTCTAACTTGGTTCCAATTTTCGGATTTACCAAGGCCACGGATAAACATGCAAATGCAATACACAATACAATGATTTTTAGTACACTTTTAAATACAGATTGATTGGGGCTTAATCGTTTTAATAATTCCGATTTAGCAAATCGTTTTTGTGCAGATCGCCTCCATATCTGTAATACGGTGTATAAGACTACAATTACCGGAATAACCAGCAATGTCCAAAACCATATTTTTTCATCCAGTCTAAACAAAACTTCTAAATATTGTATTTCTTAATAATAATTCTATTAATAGTAGTAACCCAGCCAGTAAAACTAATGACCTATACTTTTCTTCATAATTGTAATATTTACGTTCTTCGATCTCCGTTTTCTCTAACTTATTGATCTCGTCATAAATATCCGCCAATTTTTTATTGTTAGTGGCTCTAAAGTATTTCCCTCCTGTAACTTCAGCAATTTCCTTCAATAATTCTTCATCGATTTCAACCTGAACTCGACCATATTGAAATGATCCATTGGGCTTAATGCTAACCGGAGACAATGCCATTCCGTTTGTTCCCAAGCCAATGGTGTAGGTTTTTATTCCATATTCTACAGCGAGTTCACTAGCTATCTTAGGGTCTATAAAGCCTGAATTATTTACACCGTCAGTTAACAGAATAATCACTTTACTTTTCGCTCTACTGTCTTTGAGTCGATTTACAGCAGTAGCTAGTCCCATGCCTATGGCAGTTCCCCCTTCAATGATCGTATTGTACTTAATATCTCTAAGTGATCTTAAGACTATGGATTTATCTGTAGTAATAGGGGTCTTGGTATAACTTTCTCCTGCATATTCGACCAATCCAATCCTATCATTTGGTCTACCATTTATGAAATCTGCTGCAACTTTTTTAAGTGCTTCAAGCCTGTTGGGAAGTAAGTCTTTTGCTAACATACTTGCAGAAACATCAATGGCCATAACAATATCTATACCCCGTGTGGTCTTAGTTCTTGTAGAAACATCAACAGTTCTTGGTCTTGCTATAGCAGTAATTAGAAGTGCTAATGCTAACAATCGTAAAATAAAGAGTCCGTGTCTAAGTTTAGGAAGTATAGACCCTTGTAACTTAAATCCTTGTATGCTAGACATTCTTAATTCTGCAGTCTGCCTTTTATGCTTTATAACATACCATAAGATGACTAATGGCAGTGCTAAAAACAGCCAAAACAATTGCTTATTTAAAAACTCAATATTATCAAACATTATTCTTCTACTATTTTGAGTTCTACAGAATCTATTATGCGTTGTACCATCTCATCTGCATATTCATCATCTTCCGGCCATGTAATAACTATTTGTTGCAGGACATTTTCTGATGTAAAGTGCAAGAAGGTATATTTAGCTCTAACTCCAATTTCAGTATTAGGGATATTAACTTTCAAACTTCCGTGTGTTCTTAACCCCTCAGCTGCATTTGGTGTAATAAACTGATCGCGTTTGACTATAATATCTTCCGCACCTTGAGCCTCTAAAGTCTTGATCGTTTGCTCTGAAACTTGCATGAGATCGATTTGATTTTTTGGTGCATCATCTTGTTGCTGACCTTGCTGGGCTTGTTGCTCGGGAACTTTGGTTGTGGTTGTGTTTACAGTAACACTAAATATATCCATTAGCGTCCCATACTTAAACGTTGTCATAGTGACCTGATCTTTGACTTCATCAGGTATAGGAACATCAGTACGTTTTAGTACTCTAGGTGTAGAAATATATACCGGAGGAAATCCATAAGCACTTCTTACCCAATCGCCTTCTAAAAGCTCTTTACTTTCATGACCTATGATGGTATCTTTTACGTAATTGAAGCCATACTTAATTCCGAACCCTACAAAAGTGGCTATGATAAGAAATAAAGAAATTGCTACTGTAATAATGATCTTCTTGCGCTTCTTCTTACGTTCTTGTTCTTCCTTGTATTGTTTATCTAACAACTTTTCTTCTTCAGAGGGTTCCGGAAGTGTTGCTTTAACATTATCTATTTCTCCATCTATAGTAGAAACATCCATAGCGGCTAATGCTACATCTGGTTCAGACTTTGCAAACTTTACAAGATCGGCTCGCTTTAGTACCGATTCTAAATTTTTAATCGTGCCTTTCGTTAACGCAATTTGATTGCCATCTGTTAAGAGTTGGAGTCTGTCTATCAGTTCATCAGTGGTACTTTCCATGGCACGATCATAGACTTTTTCATCCAAATACTTTCTAATGATATCCGTAAGATCTGAGTAGTAGGCCTTTATTCCGGAGGACATAACATCTCTTTCTTCCAACTTCCTTATCGCTAGTTTAGCACGGTCATAAGGTGGTAATAACGCTATTTCTTCCTCTTCTGTGAGTGGTTTTTTGCGCCAAATGAACCAATACAATAGAAAAGCAACCAAGGCGATAGCCAATAAGGTTATGAGTAGGTATATCCACCATTTGCTATTGGCTTTATCAACCTCAATAATCGGTTTTATATCATAGAGTTTTTGCTTTGTTGTATCAACAGCGATGTTACTGACTTCCACCTTGAGTGAATCTGTGTAGAAGGTCTTATCACCGATAATAACCTTTTGTCTAGGAACTATGTATCCGCCGGAATCAAATTGAGTAAGGGCATATTTTTTTAGTAGCTCGTATCTAGAATCTTTCTTAACCGTGTCAGTAGGTGATGCCTCTACCATTTCTAATGGTGTGAAGGTTTGCCCTTGAGGAAAAACAACAAGATCAGTGGTGTCAGATTCGACCTTAATCTTGTAAATGATCTGTTCTCCGATCTTGATTTTTGTTGTGTCTACTTCTGAAGTAACCTGAGCAGTGGCACATATAGAAAACAGGGTCGCTAGTAGTGTTATACATAGCGTCTTTGTAGTAGTAATATATTTTTGTTTATCTGACTCTGACATTTATCCTCTTCGCTTAAAATATCCTAATAGTTTTTTCACATAGCTTTCATCTACTCTACAATCCATGCTTCCAGCACCTGACTTATTGAAGCTATCTTTAAAATAATTTACTTTATCATTATAAAACTTAGCATAGTTATGCCTCACCTTTTTTGAAGCTGTATTCACCAAAAGTAATTCTCCTGTTTCTTCATCCTCCATCTGTACCATTCCAAGATTAGGAATAGATGTTTCATATCTGTCGTAAACCCTTATCCCAGTGACATCGTGCTTCCCCGATACTATTTTAAGGGTCTGATTGTAATCGTCAGCAATGAAATCGGATAGTATAAATACAATTGCTCTCTTTTTCATTACATTGGATAAAAACTTCAGCGCTTCGGTGATATTCGTTTGCTTACTTTTCGGCTTAAACTCTAACAATTCTCTAATAATACGAAGTACATGTGATCGTCCTTTCTTTGGAGGTATGTACAATTCTACTTCATCAGAAAAAAGCATTAGCCCTATTTTATCGTTGTTCTGAGTTGCAGAAAAAGCCAATGTTGCTGCAATCTCTGTAACAATTTCGTTCTTGAACTGATTTAAAGTTCCGAATAACTTACTCCCGGAAACATCAGCCATAAGCATCATAGTAAGTTCTCGTTCTTCTTCAAATACCTTTACGAAGGGTTCATTATAACGCGCTGTAACATTCCAATCGATATTACGTACGTCATCTCCAAATTGATATTGTCGTACTTCAGAAAATGTCATTCCCCTTCCTTTGAAGGTCGAATGGTACTCGCCACCAAATATGTGATCAGACAAACGTCTTGTCTTAATCTCAATCTTCCGTACTTTCTTTAGTAACTCTTTTGTATCCATTTATCGATCAGTAATGCCTACTATTAGGGGTTTTAATTTTTGTTTTATGAACAAATTACCACTACTGTCTATGGTACTTCAATTACATTAACAATCTTGTTAATGATTTCTTCTGAAGTGATATTTTCTGCCTCAGCTTCATAAGTGATTCCTATTCTATGTCTTAACACATCATGTACAACAGCACGTACATCTTCAGGAATAACATATCCTCTTCGCTTTATAAAGGCATAACATTTAGCCGCATTTGCTAAATTGATACTACCTCTAGGAGATGCTCCAAATGAGATTAACGGTTTAATCTCTTCTAATTTATATTTCTCCGGATAACGTGTTGCGAATATGATATCCAGAATATATTTCTCTATTTTTTCATCCATGTAAACTTCTCTAACTGCTTTTTGCGCATTGAGAATTTGTTCAACGGATACTACAGGGTTTATCTTTTCGAAACCTCCTTTTAAATTTGCTCTGATGATAAGTTGCTCTTCATCTAATTTAGGATAATCGATAACCGTTTTTAGCATGAAACGGTCAACTTGAGCTTCCGGTAACGGATAAGTTCCTTCCTGTTCTACCGGGTTTTGAGTGGCCATTACAAGGAATGGTTTGTCTAAAATGAAGGTTTCATCACCAATCGTTACTTGCTTTTCCTGCATGGCTTCTAATAATGCAGATTGTACTTTTGCCGGTGCTCTATTGATCTCATCCGCTAAAACGAAATTGGCAAAAATAGGTCCTTTCTTTATGGAGAAATCGTTCTCTTTGATATTGTATATCAAAGTACCTACTACATCAGCAGGTAATAAATCTGGTGTAAATTGTATTCTACTGAAAGACCCGGACACCGCTTGAGAAAGTGTATTAATAGCAAGTGTTTTTGCCAATCCCGGCACACCTTCTAGGAGTATATGCCCCTGACCAAGAAGCCCGATCAATAAACGTTCTACCATATGCTTTTGTCCTATAATGACTTTATTAATCTCTAAGGTTAGTAGATCAACAAAAGCACTTTCCTTTTCTATTTTCTCATTGATCGATTTAATGTCAACGGTACTTGTTTCTTCCATAGTTTTTTATTCTTTAGAGCTATTATAAGTTCTTAAATTATCAGAGTTGCAAATTGTTAAAATTATTCTTGGGTCGCTGTTAATAATTGGTTAAAAATTCAGTGTTTAAAAGCCTTTGTTCCGTTTATTGTTTTCTATTTTTAAACGGAATTCAAAATAATAAAAAGACATTGAAATTTTCAAGAATAATTTCTGGTGTTATGGGATGGGGTAGTTGGGGTAAACAGCTTTCAAGTTCTGAAATGATTCATCTTATAGAACACTGCGTCTCAGTAGGGATTACCTCTTTTGACCATGCTGATATTTATGGAGGTTACACCACTGAAGCAGAATTTGGCAATGCCTTCACTAAAAGTGGTATCAATAGATCCTCAGTACAATTGATCTCAAAATGCGGTATACAATACTTAAGTGATAACAGAACCAATACGGTTAAACATTACGATTACAGTAAAGATTACATCATATGGTCCGTAGAAAAATCATTATCAGATTTAAAAACAGATTATTTAGACCTTCTTTTACTTCATAGGCCTAGTCCTTTAATGAGAGCAGATGAGATTTCTGAGGCCGTAGACCTCTTGAAGAATTCAGGAAAGGTTAAAAGTTTCGGAGTTTCTAATTTTACGGCTTCACAAATGACATTGATTGCTGGTGAAACTCAGGTCAATGTTAATCAGATCGAGTTTTCATTAACGCAACATTCTGCTATGCATGATGGGACTTTAGACTATATGCAAACGCAATCTATTTTACCAATGGCTTGGTCGCCTCTTGGAAGTGTTTTTAGAGATGACAATGAAAAAACGCGAAGGATTCACAGGCAATTGGGTGAATTAATGGATAAATATAATGCGACTGAAGATCAGTTGTTGCTGGCATGGATACTTAAACATCCTTCAAATATTCATCCTGTTGTAGGTACTGCAAATCCGAAACGACTACAACAAGCATATGAGGCCTTAGACATTGAACTTGAGCTAGAAGATTGGTTTCTGATTTTGGTGGCATGTCAAGGGCATAAAGTACCTTAATTAAAATGATCAATAATTTATGACTAAAACAGCATTAATAACAGGAGCCACAAGTGGCATTGGGAGAGCAACAGCGCATAAATTCGCTAAGCATGGAATACGTCTTGTTTTATGCGGAAGAAGACAACAGCGTTTGGATAGTATTCAGAAAGCTTTATCTAAAGAAACGGATGTGACCACATTAAATTTTGACGTTAGTAATAGAGCTCAAACCCTAGATGCCATAGGATCTTTGGATGAAGATTATAAAGCCATTGATATATTAATTAACAATGCAGGAAATGCACATGGTTTAGACCCTATACAATCGGGAAATATAGATGATTGGGATGCTATGATGGATGGCAATGTTAAAGGTTTATTATACGTTAGTAAAGCTATAATACCAGGAATGATTGAACGTCAAAGTGGGCATATTATCAATATAGGCTCATCCGCAGGAAAAGAAGTATATCCAAAAGGTAACGTTTATTGTGCTAGTAAGCATGCTGTTTTAGCTATAACTGAAGGCATGCGAATTGATTTGAACCCTTATGGTATAAAAGTTAGTGCTGTTAACCCCGGTCTTGTGGAGACCGAATTTTCTCAAGTACGATTCAAGGGTGATGCAGTGGCTGATAATGTCTATAAAGGCTATAAGGCTCTACAAGCTGATGATATTGCAGAAATCATTCATTTTGCGGTCACTAGACCCGCTCATGTTAACCTAGCTGATGTATTAGTGTTTCCAACAGCACAAGCCAATAGTACTATAGTGAAAAAGTCCATTTAAACCAGATTCAGTATTTGAGTAAAGATCATGATTAACAAACGCCTTCTTATCAAAAACCTACTTGCTCATAATGACGAGAATAGTTTTTATGATAAAAAGCGTAAAGTTGATATTAGCTTTAAAGAGGGTAAGGCTAAGTTCTTAAAACATATCTGTGCACTATCTAACAGTAACCCTAAAAACAACTCTTACATAGTTATTGGTGTTGATGATGAGGATAATAAAATTCTTGGTGTCGATTTTTTTGATGACAGTAAAATACAGAACCTCATCAATGCTTATCTTTCTAATCCTCCAATTGTGCAATATGAAAACATTCCTTTTCCGCATCTTCCGGATGACAAAGTGGTCGGATTGGTAACTATAAGGCCCATTAATGAAATCACCTCACTTAGAAAAAATATCTGGAAATACTATGGTGGTTCTGTCTTTTTTAGGGATGGCAGCATGAGCATGCCTAAAGTCTTTGATATAGAGATTAAAGATGTAAACTCTAAAATTGTTGCTGCTATTGAAAAGCATGCACAGAACAATATAGAATTAACACTCAATGGTGTCTTTGCTTTTATGAATAAGCGAAAGGATTTTGAGCCTAAATACAAAGTCTTTAAGGAATACTTTGTATTGTGCTGGGCTGGGCAACGTAAGCATGTGAAAAATGAAGTGTTTTTCTCTAGGGTTGATATTGAATTGATCAATGAGCAAAAGCGATTGTTTTATTCTGCTTTAGATGAAGTGGCTATCTCGTTTACGGAAGACTCTTTTAAAATTATAGAGTATGTAAACCTAGGCCTTGAAAACTCCTACAAATACTATCCGCTGGAAGAAACCATTATTCATTTTGAAAATAATGTAAACTACACCATAGAAACGAGCTTGTTGTTTGAACCCCCTCAGTTTGATAAAAAAACACTACATCATATCTATAATACTAATAACGCTATACTTGAAAAGCTCAAAAAAGGTCTAAGTCTTACAGTCAATGAAGAGGCTGATCTCATAAACCTACCTTCAACTTATCTTATTTGCTATATTAATCTATTTCATGAGGCTATAGACAAGCTTCAGGAAGCCAAACCTTATTTAAAAAAGCACAGTAAAAGTGTTTATGTTTCCTATAAGGCAGCTTTGAGAATACTAAGGAAAGTAAAGTACAGTTAGTCATACAAAATTTGTCATTTTTAACGGGTTTTTTTGCGCCTCATCGGCAGCAAAATCCTAGGCTAACCATTCATACATTTTTTTTTGCCGTTCATCATAATTTTTACAATTCAATCTAGATTATTGTGCATTTTTGTAGTGCTATTAATCAATTATAAACAACCCTTGTTTCTCCCAACTACGTTTGGCATTGAAACAGGGTTTTTTTATTAGATAAAATTTAAGGGAGTTATATCTTTTTTGATCACTTTTGATCCATCTACGTCCATCCACTTATTAAGAATTGTCATGTAGACTGACCTAAAATCGATATTAAATTTTAGATCGCCATTATTATCTAGGTCTTCTAGCGAAGCCAACTCATTATATATGCCTGCTTTTTTAAGATTTTCCCCAATTACAAACACATTCCCCGCAGTACCATGGTCTGTTCCATTAGCTGCGTTTTGTTTTACTCGCCTTCCGAACTCTGAAAACGTCACAATAAGAGTGTCTTTAAATGTACCATGAGTTTTAAGATCATCAACAAACACTTTTATACTATTGGCATATATTTCTAATAATCTGTTCTGAGGATTTAATTGATTTGCGTGGGTATCAAACCCCGACAAAGACGTATAAAATACTTTTGTATCTATTCCTGAGTTGATGAATTGTGCTGTATTCTTTAGCTGCCTTGCAAGCTTATTTTTTGGATATGAAGGCGATGACAAACGTACTTTTGTAGTCTCATAAATATATTTGGCTGAAGACTTCGCATCTATCATGGTCTTATACAGATAGCCTAAATTATGCTCACTTAAATGCTCATCTTCAAGATGATTAATGACATTTTTAAAAAATGGATCTCTAGAAGAGTTATAAAGCACCCTATAATCATTAGTAGCAATACCGCTGAATCGCTCTCCCTTTAACGCTAAGCTTAGGGCTTCATTTGTTTCTATAGCATTGTATGGACGCTTTCCATATAAATCTAAGTAACGCCCTAACCATCCTGTATGTAAATATTCGTCAGAATCACTTGCAGAATGCCATATATCCATAGACCTGAAGTGTGATCTAACCGGATTTGGGTAACCTACATTATTAATGATACTCAGAAAACCTTCGTCATATAGTTTCTTAAGAGCTAATAACCCCGGATGCAAACCTAAAGTGTCATTAAGTTTTATAATTCCGTCTTGTATTGCTATGCCGGGTCTCGATTTATAGTAAATATCATTTCTGTAGGGGATAACCGTATTTAAACCATCATTTCCTCCAGATAGTTGCACAATAACTAATCTTTTGTAGCCTAGTTTTTCTGTTGCAACGCCTTCTAGCGCCTTTACAAAACTAGGAACCATTGTAACACCACTTGCTAATGCTGAATTCTTTAAAAATGTTCTTCTTTTCATAACTAACACATTTGATATTCTGGTAAAGACATGAGTTGAATACAAAAATCTTGTTTAGAGTTTTTAGCAAGTTCTTTCATGTAAGATTCGGTCCCATTGTTAAATTCACCATTGATCATATAACTTGGTAAATGATCTATCGGAACATTTTTAAAATAGGCGTGAAACGTCTCCCAATCTGGCTCTGTTTTAAAAGGTAGTTTATCCTTATTATGTTTAAAATAGTAGCGTCTAAAACTGTCATTAAAATCACCCTTGCCTTTTAATGAAATACTTCCATTGTTTAACAATAGTGAGGGAAGTTTCAATCTTACCATAATGGTGTTGGCGTCAATCCAATTGGTATCACCTTTCCAACCAGCTACATTTGGAGGATCTAAAAGCGTTTGCCCTAAAAGACGTTGTATTTTTAAAACATCGTTTTCATTCTTAAATCGGTATGGCACAACATAGTGAAGCCCCACAATAAATTCTATTGGCGATTTAATCTTCACTCCAATATTCTGAGACTCATAAAACCAATCTGATAAAAACACATAACGCATCAGTTGTTCTATATTATATGATGGGTAAAAGACATCTACCATAGCTTCAATATGAGCTTTATTAAGTTTAGGGTTTACAAAGTATCGGTATACCTTTTGACATATGAACCTTGCACATGCTTTTTGTTGCAAAATAATATCTATGATATCATCACCATCAAAACTTCCTGTATGTCCAAGAAATGTCTTTTCTCCATAGTCGTGCTGAAATCGTCTTAGAATAAAATCCCCTTTAAAATTGTGATTATAGCCCGTAAATGCTCTGGCGCTTTCTTTAATATCGTGTTCCGTGTAATTACCCTCTCCAAGCATAAATAACTCCATAAGCTCTCTGGCAAAGTTTTCATTAGGTTTAGACTTTCTATTCTGCTTGTTATTTAAGTATTTTATCATTGCAGGTTCTTTGGAAACTGCTTTTATAAAATCCCCGAAATTTCCTAGAGCATATTGCCTCAAGGTATTATTGTATTGATGTACAAAAACAACATTGTTATCCTTACATACAAAATGATTCGCCCAAAATAAGGTCATTCGTTCTCTCAGAACCTCATCACTAGTCATCAATCGTTCTACCCATTTAAAGTTCAAGGTTTTAATACGTTCTCTACTTTTACTATTAAATTCTTTAATCGCTTTAGGGTTCTTGATGAGCTGTCTGGGATCTATTTTTTTAAACTCTGAAAGATCGATTTGAAGCGGTGTGAAAGATTTTGAACCTTTAAAAATATCGTCAACAATTCTTGCCTTAGATTGCTTACTAATACGATCTAGTGCTTTAGGTGTTATTCCGAAGCCTGCTCTCCAAAAAAGATGTTGTATATGAGTTGTTTGCATACGAGTTAGACTGAATAAATCTTCCAATGTTTAATTGAATGCAAATCTTATTCCAAAACGTTATGCCAATTGGATGGTCAATAATAATACCACTGGAGCAAATCCAATAAGTGCAATGGGGAGCCTTAATTTTGACTTTTTAAAACTAAAGAATAATATCAGAGGTAGTACCAAAAACAAAACAGTATACATAAATAATGCAACCCAATCACCGCCATGTGTTAGATAATTAAAGCTGTTCAGACCCTCGTCAAAATAAGCAACAGCATTACACAATAAAAAGCTTATTATGGTAAGTGCTAAAACTTGCTTATGTTCCATAAGAAAACCGTTTCTTAATGAAACGGTTTATGTATAAATTTATTTTTTAAAATATAGTCATGTAAGATTTCTTTTTTATACAAATAGAAAATTACAGTTACAGGAAGAAAAATAATGCTTATGGTCTTTAAAACACTTCTTACAAGCTTTAACCTCAAAGTAATTTTAGGCATAATAATGTTCACCATAACCTTGCCAAGGGTTTCGCCATTATTACGATAATCAAAAACAAAAAAGTACAGTAAAAGAAACGGTAATTCAAAACTGAGATTAATTATATCTATAGGTGCTAAATGACCATTAAAAATACTCTTAAACTGACTCGCTATAAAAGTAACGAATGTTGTGTCAATCAAAAGAGCAATCACCCTCAACAGATATTTATTCTTAACCATTTAATTCTTTTTAGCTACCAATTCTAAGCTAATATACCCATTCTTATCAACTAAATATGTTTTACATTTCACCATATAGTTCATGTTACTAATATCAATTTCCGAAGAATCTGTTATTGTAATAGATTGTAATGACTTATCTGCAATAAATTCTGATATATGAATCTTATTTTCAAAATAATCTGTCCTTCCTATTCCCATAATTTCTTCATAAGTCGAATCACTCACAAAACCACATATACATCCAGTTTCTATTGGAGCCCCACATAGAGTTTCTCCAAGACAGCAGTAATGTATAGTTGTACTAATTCCTAAAAAACTTGATCCCACTGTAAAACTATGGCAAGTAAAGGCTCTATCGCTCTGCTTATCCTGTAGGTTTATATGTGGAGAATCTCCAATCATGTAATCCTCCTCGACTACCTGATTAGAGCAAGAGAAGGAAAAGACTATCAAAAAGACAGCCCCAAAAATATACATCCTACATCTAAAAAATATTGTTTTCATAAAACTGTAAGGTTTGGACTTCAAACTTAACATAGTAAAACATTAGCTCTTCTCAATTTTACGTATAATATATACTTCTTAATACATATTTTATACCGCTTGTTTTGTATTTATTCCCACTTATTACTTCTCTTTTGAGGCTCAATAAAAACCATCTTAACCTTGTGAAAAAAATTTATGCCTATAGATATTGGAGTACAAATAAGAAAAGTAAGAGAGCTCAAAGACTATACACAGCAATATATGGCAGATCAATTAAGTATAAGTCAAAAGACTTATAGTAATATTGAAAATGGTGTCACAAAAGTTGATTTAACTCGGGTGGTCAAAATTGCGGAACTATTAGAGATAAGTTTAATTCAGCTTCTATCTTTCAATCAAGACATCCTTTTTAAAAGTAATAGTTTCAAAAATGACATAAGACAATATCAGGATTATATTGAATTTCTAGAAAAGGAAAATAGGTTTTTAAAGCAACAAATTGATAAACTTATTAAATAAGAAAGCCATTTCTTAAAGAAACAGCTTTCTTGGATAATTCATATTATTTTAAAAGATACCTATTCTAAATTACAGAAGTAAATACCCAATAATGAATAGCACCGGCACAAAACCTAAGCATGAGATCAGAAGGCGATACTTAGATTTTCTAAAGAAATACAGAAGCAATAAAGGAAGTATCATAAATGCCGCTATGGTAAACAGCACTAAGCTCCACATTTCTGTTAAATATCCAAATCCACCGCCATAGTCCAGATATGCAAAAATATTAGTCAGTACTATATTTATTACTAGTAATATTAGAACGTCCTTCCGTTTCATAATCTACTTATTATAGATCGAACTTAATCCCTTGTGCTAAAGGTAAGTCTGTCGTATAATTAATGGTGTTGGTCTGACGACGCATATATACTTTCCAGGCATCAGATCCTGACTCACGTCCTCCACCAGTTTCTTTCTCTCCACCAAAAGCACCTCCGATTTCAGCCCCTGAGGTTCCGATATTAACATTTGCAATACCGCAATCAGATCCGGCATGACTTAAGAAACGTTCCGCTTCACGAAGATTATTAGTCATAATTGCAGAAGATAAACCTTGAGCAACACCGTTTTGTGTATCTATAGCATTTTCAACACCTCCAGAATATTTTAATAAATATAATACCGGTGCAAATGTTTCGTGCTGTACAATTTCGAAATGGTTTTCAGCTTCAGCAATAGCCGGTTTTACATAGCAGCCACTTTCATAGCCTTCTCCTTCTAGTACACCACCTTCAACAACGATATTACCACCTTCTTCGACGACTTTTTCTAGAGCTGTCTTATACATTGCTACAGCATCCGTATCGATAAGTGGTCCTACATGGTTATTTTCATCTAATGGGTTTCCTATTCTTAATTGGCCGTAAGCATCTACAATAGCATCTTTGACTTTATCATAAATACTATCGTGAATTATTAATCGTCTTGTCGATGTACAACGTTGCCCACATGTTCCTACAGCACCAAATACAGCACCAATGACTGTCATTTTAATATCTGCATCCGGAGTTACAATGATGGCATTATTACCACCAAGTTCTAATAACGATTTTCCTAAACGCTCCCCTACAGTTTTAGCAACAATCTTACCCATTCTGGTCGATCCTGTTGCAGAAACTAAAGGAATACGATTATCTGTAGTCATCATTTCTCCAACTTTATAATCACCATTGATCAAGCAAGAAATGCCTTCAGGTAATCCATTTGCTTTAAATACCTCTGCAGCTATATTCTGGCATGCAACACCACACAAAGGTGCTTTTTCACTAGGTTTCCATACACATACATCTCCGCAAATCCATGCCAGTGCAGTATTCCATGACCATACAGCAACTGGGAAGTTAAATGCAGATATAATTCCCACAACACCTAATGGGTGGTACTGTTCATACATTCTATGCCCAGGGCGCTCAGAGTGCATTGTTAGACCGTGAAGCTGACGCGATAGTCCAACAGCAAAGTCACAGATATCGATCATCTCTTGCACTTCACCTAATCCTTCCTGATAACTCTTACCCATTTCATAAGAAACCAACTTTCCTAATGGCTCTTTAAGCTCTCTTAGTCTCTCTCCAAATTGTCTCACGATTTCACCACGTTGTGGTGCCGGCATAACGCGCCAAGTTTTAAAAGCAGAAGTCGCTGCTTTCATAACACGCTCATAATCCTCTTGAGTTGTAGATTTTACCTTCCCGATCAATTGGCCATCAACAGGTGAATAACTCTCTACAAGTTCTCCATTAGAAAACCATTCAGACCCAGTGGAAGATCCTTCATTAACTGCCTTAACGCCTAATTGACTAAGGGCTTGCTCTATTCCGAAATCAGTAGCAACTGCTTGCATATTATATTGATTTTTTTCTATGATTTATGTTCTGCGAATATACTAATAAAAAGTCGTTCTAATGACGACAATTGTCTCATAAAAATGGTACCTTTAAAGCACTAACATTTTATGTTTTATCATGAAGAAACTAATTTCCATTCTAGCCCTTTTCATCATCTTATTTAACTGTCAAAATTCAAATACCGAAGAGGCTTCAAAAGCGCTGGCAGATGCTAAAGATAATACCACGATCAAGAAACCTGAATTTGCCATAGTTATTCACGGAGGAGCCGGAACTATTCTAAAGAAAAATATGACTCCTGAGAAAGAGGCTGCTTACAAAGCTAAGCTTGAAGAAGCCATAAAAGTTGGTCACGACATCCTAAAAAATGGAGGTACAAGTTTAGACGCTGTAGAAAAAACAATCAATGTATTGGAGGATTCCCCATTATTTAATGCCGGAAAAGGTGCTGTTTTCACTCATGAAGAAACTAACGAATTAGATGCTTCTATTATGGATGGAAAAACATTAAACGCAGGGGCTTCAGCGGGAACAACCACAGTTAAAAATCCTATTAATCTTGCCCGTGCTGTGATGGAAAAATCAAATCATGTGATGCTTTCCGGGAAAGGCGCAGAAACTTTTGCTGAATCTCAAGGCATCAAATTAGTAGAGCCAGAATACTTCTACACTGAAAGCCGTTTTAATTCTTTAAAGCGCGTAAAAGACAGAGAGAAAGCTAAGCTAAATAATGATGGTAAAACGGCAGTTTTTTACGATCCCCATATCAAAGATTCAAAGTTTGGTACTGTTGGCTGTGCGGCTCTAGACAAACATGGCAATTTAGCTGCCGGAACCTCTACAGGAGGCATGACCAACAAGCGATGGGGGCGTATCGGTGATGCTCCAATTATAGGTGCTGGCACCTATGCCAATAATGCAACTTGTGCGGTCTCTAGTACAGGCTGGGGCGAATATTTTATAAGAGCTATGGTGGCTCATGACATTTCTGCCCTTATGGAGTATAAAGGCATGAGTCTAAAAGATGCTGCCAGAGAAGTCATTCATGATAAAGTAGGCGGTTTAGGTGGTGATGGCGGTATCGTTGCTGTCGATAAAGACGGTAATATGGTTTTCGAATTTAATACTGCCGGAATGTACAGAGCAAGTATGAATGATAAAGGTGATTTAGTCATTGGCATCTACGAACAATAAGATTTAAGAACAATTTAACAACACCTCAAAATCTAAAAGCGAGTGGCCTTGCGTAGTTATTTAACAAGAAATGACCTACCACTTCTTTTAAATCACGTTCATTCTAAATCTATCAACACTATGCAAAACAAAAAATTCTTTGCCATAGCTATACTTTTGGCTATAGTAGTTTCATGTAAGAAAAAGGTAGTAGAAACCGATAACCTTTTTAAGTATAGAGATTATATAAGTTATACCACATCGGGGTTAACCTCTGTTGCTAACCCTATTAAAATTAGTGTAACAGAAGCGGTAGAAGCTTGGGAAATTGATGAAGAGGTCGATAAAAGTCTTATCTCGATTTCACCCTATGTAGAAGGTCAACTCAAAGCAATAAATAAGCATACTTTAGTCTTTACTCCTGATGAAAACCTAGATCCTTCCACAGAATATACAGTTACAGTAAAGCTCAATAAGATTTATAAAGACATTCCTTCAGATTTCAAAAATTACACATTTCAGTTTAAAACCTTAACGCCAAACTTTAATGTTATCACCAATAATCTGCAGTCTTATTCTAAAGATTGGCAATACTTAGATGGAGAAATAAGGTCAGCAGATATTATAACACTAGAAGATGCTAAAGCATTGATTTCAGCAAGCCAAAACAATGAAGCGTTATCTATTGTGTGGAATGAAGTTAGTGGCACTTCAAAATATTTCGAATTTAAAATAGACAGTATCCATCGTACTATTAATGATGGAAGTATTACCGTAAAATGGAACGGAAAAGCTATAAAAGCAGATAATAAAGGAGAGAGTGATATTGCAATCCCTGGAAAAAATAATTTCACAATTGTTGATGTGAATGTGATTCAAACACCGGAACAACACCTTTCTATTAATTTTTCTGACCCTCTAAAAAAACAGCAAAACTTTGATGGATTGATTAGTATTCAGAATGTTAGTAGTCCAAAATATATTGTTGATGGTAATGTCTTAAAAGTATATCCGAATACACGATTAACCGGAGATATATTGATTGAAGCCTTTCAGGGTATTACAAATACCGATAACTATAAGCTAAAAAATGCCTTCTCTAGAACAATCACTTTCGAATCTCAAAAACCTCAGGTGCGTCTAGTAAATAACGGTGTTATTTTACCAAACTCTGAAGCCCTTAGATTTAATTTTGAAGCGGTAAACCTCAGTCATGTCGATGTAAGAATCATCAAGATCTTCGAAGATAACATTCTACAGCTCTTACAAGATGATAATTTAAATAGTAATAATGATTATAGCATTAAAAAAGTTGGTCGTAGAATAGCCAAGGAGACCATCACCCTTGTTCAAAATGCATCAGAGAATACCGGAAAATGGAAGGCGTACAGTATTGATCTTTCTAATTATTTTAAGGCAGATCCCGGCGCTATCTATAGAGTTGAATTAAGTTTCAATAAGTCGTATTCATTATACGATTGCAACATCAATTCTGATGATGACAATGATGAAGAGGATTATTATGAAGAAGAAACCTATTATGAAAACGATCTGGCTTCAATTGAAGAAGAAGAACTTAGGGAAGAGCGCTATTGGGATGACCTTACTTATAATTATAGAAACTACAGATATAATTGGAGAGAACGAGACAATCCATGTCATGATGCCTATTATAATAGAAATAGAGTAGTTTCTCAAAATCTTATAGCATCTAACCTAGGAGTCATCGCAAAACGCGGTAGTAATAATTCCTATGTTTTTGCCGTTACGGACATCTTAACTACAAATCCGGAATCTGGTGCATCGATCACACTATATAATTACCAACAACAAGCTTTAAAGAACATCACAACCAATGGCGATGGTATTGCAGAAGTAGATATTGATAAACATGCCGCTTTTGCAATTGTCAGCAAAGGGAAAAATAACAGTTATGTAAAGCTAAAAGATGGAAATGCTCTATCGCTTAGTAAGTTTGATGTTTCCGGTAAGCGATTACAGCGCGGACTAAAAGGGTATATCTATGGAGAGCGTGGCGTTTGGCGCCCGGGAGACACATTGTTTCTCACATTTATGCTTAATGACAATGCTAATAAGCTTCCTAAACGTCACCCCGTAAAACTAGAAATTACCGACCCTGTAGGTAAGTTAGTGCACCGTAAAGTCTCTGTAGACAACATCAATAATGTATTTGCATTTAAAGTTCCAACCTCAGCAGACTACAAGACAGGAAACTATAACGCTAAAGTTTCTGTTGGGGGCGCAGTATTCAACAAAAATTTAAAAATCGAAACTGTAAAACCTAACCGATTAAAGATCAAGGTTGACTTTAAAGATGATGTCTTAACTCCTAAATCGCCATTAAATGGCACGCTAAAAGTAGCTTGGTTACATGGCGCACCTGCGAAAAATATTAAGGCTGAAGTCAAAGCTAAATTCAGTACAACTAATACCAGTTTTAAAAATTATAAGTCGTACATCTTTAATGATCCAACACGAAAATTCAGTACTGAAGAGATTAATGTTTTTGAAGGTAATATCAATGCAAATGGTGAGGCCGTAATTAATAGAAACCTTAGTGTCTCCGGAAACGCTCCGGGAATGCTCAATGTTCAGTTTTTGGTTCGTGCTTTTGAAAATGGGGGCGATTTTTCTCTTGATGCTTTTACCAAAACTTATGCTCCATACGAATCGTTTGTAGGTCTAAGGTCCCCTGAAGGAAATGCATACGGCTCATATTTTACAGGAGAAGATCATACGTTTGATATTGCTACAGTTGATGCCTATGGTAAGCCTGTTTCCAGAGACGATTTGGAAGTTAAAGTGTATAAGGTAGAATGGCGATGGTGGTGGAACTCCTCTTATGATGATCTTTCCAGCTATGTATCTAGCAACTATCATAGACCCGTACAAAGCTTCAAGATCTCTACCGGTAATAATGGAAAAACCAGTTTCAAAATTAATATCCCTGATGATGACCGTGGTCGTTTTCTTATTCGAATTTTAGACCCTAAAAGTGGTCATGCTACCGGAAGAACAGCATATTTTTACAAGAACTGGTGGCAAAACTCACCAGCCGGTGATAAGGAAGCTGCAAAAATGTTGGTGTTTGCTTCCGATAAAGAAAATTATAACGTTGGAGAAACTGCAAAAATTACATTCCCTTCCGCTAGTGAAGGTAGAGCTCTGGTGAGTATTGAAAACGGTTCTGAGGTATTAAGCCATCAATGGGTTAAAACTTCTAAGGGTGAAACGACAGTAGACATTCCTGTAACTTCAGAAATGGCGCCTAATGTGTTCGTTAATATTTCATTACTTCAACCTCATGCTATTTCGTCTAACGATCTCCCTATACGATTATATGGTATTATTCCACTGCTAGTTGAGAATCCTGAGACCAAGCTTCAGCCTGTGATTTCGATGCCGGATGAACTGAAGCCAAAAACAAATTATACGATTAAAGTCTCAGAAAAGAATGATAAACCAATGACCTATACCATTGCTGTGGTTGAGGAAGGCCTTTTAGATCTAACGCGTTTTAAAACGCCCAATGCATGGAATTCATTTTATGCCAGAGAAGCCTTGGGGGTTAGAACCTGGGATGTTTTTGATGATGTTATTGGTGCTTATTCCGGAAGTATCGATCAGGTATTTGCTATTGGTGGTGATGGTAGCGCTGCCAAAGGTAAAAACAAGAAAGCCAATCGATTTAAACCCGTAGTCACCTACCTTGGTCCTTTCTTATTAGGTAAGGGTGAAACGGATACGCATGATATCAAAATGCCTAATTATGTAGGTTCGGTAAGAGCTATGGTCATTGCCAGTGATAACACCAAAGCGGCTTATGGTAGTGATGAAAAAACTGTTCCTGTAAAGCAGCCATTAATGGTCTTAGCATCACTACCGCGTAAATTAAGTCCGGGTGAAAAAGTAATGCTCCCGGTGACTGTTTTTGCCATGAAGCCTAAAGTAAAAAATGTGTCTTTAAGCTTGAAGCTTAGCGACGATATATCCATTGTAGGTAATAAAAGCCAATCTCTGAGGTTCGATAAGCCCGATGAAAAAATGGCGTATTTTGAACTGGATGTCAGTAAAGCTAAAGGGGTTAATACAATTGAAGTTATTGCCTCCGGTAATGGAGAGCGATCTACTTATAAGGTAGAGATTGATGTGTTCAATCCAAATCCTATGACTTCAAAATACATCGACAATACTTTACAAGCAAATACTTCTGAAACTGTATCGATATCCACATTTGGAGTTCCGGGAAGTAATACGGCTACCGTTGAGTTTTCTACACTTCCGCCCATGGATTTTACACGTCGTTTGCAATACCTTATAAGATATCCTCATGGCTGTGTGGAACAAACCACATCGAGTGTATTTCCTCAATTGTTCTTAGCAGATATTTTTGATCTGTCTGATACCAAAAAAACTAAGATTCAAAATAACATAAAACAAGGGATTAGACGCCTTGGAAGATTCCAGCGTCCAGATGGCGGCTTAAGTTATTGGATTGGGGAAAGCAGAGCTAATGATTGGGGAACAAGCTATGCCGGACATTTTATGTTAGAAGCCGAAAAGAAAGGCTATGTGCTGCCTATCTCTTTCAAGTCTAACTGGATTCGCTATCAACAAAACGAAGCCAGAAATTGGCGCCCAAGTTACAGAAATTATAACTCCGATCTGGCACAGGCCTATCGCCTGTATACACTTGCCTTAGCTGGAAAGCCTGATCTAGCTGCTATGAATCGATTGAGGGCATTTAGTGAAATCTCCAACGAAGCCAAATGGCGATTAGCGGCTGCTTATGCCTTAGCAGGACAAACAGAAGCTAGTGATGCAATTTCCAAAACAGCTAATGTTGATTTTGAGCCTAAGCGTTATGATTATTACACCTATGGATCTGTAGATCGAAATAGAGCTATGGCATTAGAAACTATGGTGATCACTAAAAACCCTAAAACTCAGGAATTGGCAAGATCTATTGCTAAAGTGTTATCAGGTGATGGCTGGATGAGCACACAATCCACAGCCTACAGCTTATTAGCCATGACAAGACTCGTTGAGTATAACGGAGGAAAAGCTATGCAGCTCAGTTATACACTTAATGGAGCAACCCAAACCATTGATACGGAGAGCACCATTGCACTCAGAGATTTAGATATTAAAGAGGGTAACAACAGCCTGAAGATCACCAATCAGAAAGACAATGCCGTTTACGTGAGGGTTTTAAATTCAGGGAAGTTACCATTAGGACAAGAGCTGGTAGCACAACGCGGTTTGAGTGTATCTGTTACCTATAAAGACCTGAATGGAAATAGAATTGATATTTCGAAGCTACAGCAGGGTCAAGATTTTGTTGCTACAGTAAGCGTTAAAAATCAAAAAGCTGAGCGTGTTAATGATGTGGCTCTGACACAAATTTTTCCTTCGGGATGGGAAATTGTCAATACTCGTTTTACAGATTTTGGAGATACAACTGTTAGCCCTGCCAGGCACACAGATCTCAGGGACGACCGTGTTAACTTCTATTTTGATATGGATAGACGTGGAAGAAACGGAAGCACCAAAACATTTACGGTAATGTTGAATGCGTCCTATTTAGGAAAATATTACCTCCCTGGTGTTCAGGCTGAAGCCATGTATGACAATGACTATTTAGTGAGAAACAAAGGACAATGGATAGAAGTCATAAAATAATGAAGCTTTTTCAACCAAAAGTTGTGGTTCTACTTATTGCTACAGGAGCATATGTAAGTTCTTGTACTTCTGACATTGAGATATTAGAAAGCTATAAATGGAAACACGGTGGAGGAGTTCATATTGGTGATTTTGTATCCTTTAAAAGGATGTACAAAGTAACTAATGATACTATTTATAAAAATGATGAAAAAGTAGCAGTCATTAAAGAGCTTAAAAAAAGAATAGACGGATCAAGAGTATTAATAATAAAATCTATTTCTAGTGACTCTACTGGAACTTATTTTGCAAAATAAAATGTATGAAAAACTTTAAACCGTACTATGCTGTCATTTTCACCTCAACCCACACAGATACCACAGCGGGTTATGATGAAATGGCACAACGCATGGAAGATCTGGCCAAAGAACAAGATGGCTTTTTAGGTATCGACTCTGCTAGAAGCGCTGTCGGTATTTCTGTGAGTTATTGGGAAAGTCTTGATGCTATTAAGGCATGGAAGTCTCATTCTGAACATTTGATGGCACAAGAACTAGGACGATCTAAATGGTATAACTGGTATAATGTAAGAGTTTGTAAAGTAGAACGCGAATACGAATTTAATCCTTGAAACGTCTTGTTACATATATAAAACGCCATAAAAAGCGATCGATAGTCTTACTTATTCTATTAATCGCCTACTACTTCTGTTTGCCTAACCAGTTGTTCAAAGACCCAACGGCAACGGTTATTACCAGTCGCTCTAATAACCTTTTGGGAGCTATTATCGCTGATGACGGTCAGTGGCGCTTCCCGAAAGTGGATAGTATTCCTGAGAAATTCAAAATCTGTGTACTTCAATTCGAAGATGAATATTTTTACAAGCATCCCGGATTCAATCCCATATCTATAGTTAAGGCCATAAAGGAAAATATAAGTTCGGGGGAAGTCAAACGCGGTGGTAGTACCATTACACAGCAGGTGATTCGGTTATCACGAAAAGGAAAATCCAGAACATACTCCGAAAAGATCAAAGAACTTATTCTGGCGACGCGCCTAGAGTTTAGGCATTCTAAAGATGACATCTTAAAGCTTTATGTAAGTCATGCGCCTTTTGGTGGTAATGTTGTTGGTTTAGATGCCGCATCCTGGCGGTACTTTAATAGAAGCTCACATGAATTGTCCTGGGCCGAAAATGCAACATTGGCTGTTTTACCCAATGCACCGAGTCTCATCTACCCGGGGAAAAATCAGGAACACTTATTAAAGAAAAGGAATCGCTTATTGAAAAAGCTATTGGACAAGCAAATTATTGATGAACTTACCTATGAGCTTTCTGTTTTAGAACCCCTTCCTCAAAAGCCTTATCCCTTACCTCAGTTAGCACCTCATCTGTTACAACGCATAAGCAAAGGTAATCGAGGACAACGCATTCAGACTACGGTTGACGCTTATCTTCAATCACAGTCTAACGCTATTGTAAAACGGCATTATGAGCAGTTAAAACAAAATGAGATCTACAATTGTGCTGTACTCATTATGGATGTGAACACTCGTGAAGTTCTGACCTATATCGGCAACTCCCCGACGGATAAAACTCATCACAAAAGTGTTGATGTTATCGATAAACCTCGAAGCACGGGAAGTATTCTAAAGCCTTTCCTATATGCAGCAATGTTAGATTCAGGAGAGCTCCTCCCCAATACCTTAGTGCCCGATATCCCAACACATTTTGGCAACTATAATCCGGAGAATTTCAATAAAACGTTTGATGGTGCGGTGCCGGCTAGTAGAGCCTTATCTCGATCGTTGAATATCCCGGCAGTTCGTATGCTACATGATTTTGGTCTCGATCGATTTCATCATTATTTAAAGACACTTCAGCTTAATGATCTAAAACACAATGCGAATCATTATGGGTTATCATTAATTCTCGGTGGTGCGGAGAGCAACCTATGGGATCTGTGTAAAAGCTATGCGGCTTTATCATCCACCTTGAATCATTTTAATTCCACATCCAGTGAATATTATAGTAACGAATTGCAAGAACCTAAGTTAATGGCAAACACCGGAATTGATTTTGGTAAAAAGGTCAATGAAAAAGTCATTTTTGATGCCGCTTCTATCTATTTAACTTATGAAAGCCTAAAGCAAGTGAATCGACCTGAAGGTGATGACAATTGGGAGTTTTATGATTCTTCTAAAGAAATTGCCTGGAAAACCGGAACAAGTTTTGGCTATCGCGATGCTTGGGCCATTGGTACCACTAAAGATTATGTGGTTGGCGTTTGGGTTGGTAATGCTGATGGGGAAGGTCGTCCGGGTTTAGTTGGCGTTCAAACCGCTGCGCCTATTTTATTTGATGTCTTTGATCTATTACCAAACAGTACTTGGTTTACCAAGCCTTATGATGAAATGCAAGAGATTGACATCTGTACAAAAAGTGGACATAGAGCTTCATCAATTTGTGATGATGTCAGCAAGTCATTTGTTCAATTGAGTGGTCTGAAAACAGCACCTTGTCCGTATCATAAACTTATCCACCTTGACGAGACAGAAACCTATCAGGTTAACGTATCTTGTGAGGACGCTAGTACCATCAGTCATAAACCCTGGTTTGTGTTGCCGCCATTACAAGGCTACTATTACCAATCTAAAGACCCTTTCTATAAACCTTTGCCACCCTTCAGGTATGATTGTATTGCAAATACCCGAGCTACCATGGAGTTTATATACCCAAATACTCAAAACACGATCTTTTTACCGAAAGACTTTGATGGTAAGGTTAATGACCTCATATTAAAAGTGGCACACTCAAAACCTGAGCTCAATCTGTTTTGGTATGTGGATGATACTTACGTTGGTAGCACCAGAGATATTCATGATATGGCAGTGATCCCTAAAACAGGCTCACACCTCATCACTGTAGTTGATGAGCTTGGTAACGAATTAAAACGTACAATTACCATTGTAGATTAATCTGACCGCCACAAAATCATTATTTTTGTTATCGAATATTAACTAACACTTATGGAAACGATTCAATTTATACATTCTTACTGGGCTTACTTAGTACTTTTAGTTTTAGTCTTAGCAACGTTTAATGCATTAATTAAGTTTTTCGGTGATAAAGAATTTGGAGCAAGAGATTTTAGACTGTCTTTATTCACTTTAATTACCATGCATATCCAATTACTCATTGGTATTGTATTGTTCTTTATGAAGGATTACTTTGGAACTATTGAAGAAGTAGGAGGTATGGGCGAAGTGATGAAGAATGCAGTACTGCGATCTAATATTATAGAACACCCTATAACGATGATCTTAGCGGTCGTTTTTGTGACTGTGGGCTATTCTAAACACAAAAAGAAACTGGTCTCTAAACCTAAGTTTAAAATGCTGGCTATTTTTTACACCTTAGCATTGATCTTAGTCTTAGCGAAGATTCCATGGAATACATGGTTTAATTTTTCATAAAAATATACCAGTCCCAATCGGCAGGATTCCCAATACCAACACTTGGTGTATAAAGGAATAGGTTAATTTTTCCTTCAGGATTAGAATTTCTATATTCGTTTACAACCTCTAAGTTTGCTATAGAATTCCATATGCCGGTATAATCAATGGTATCAAAAAAGTACCAGTATGAGTAATCTTCTAACAGTATGGTCTCAAACATACTGGCTTCTGGTAATTCTAAACTGTCGTTCATTATAATGAAATTTTCCGGCGAACTAATTTCTTCAGGATAAGATCTATGGCCAAGTCCTAACCAGATAATTGTTCCAGTAAAAATCTCTTCATTGAGCTCACTGTAAAATAATTGAACACCTCCAAAATCACCTGGAGGATAATAGTCATATGAAATAGTAAAGCTATCGGATTCAGCAAACTCAAATTCCTTACCTCCTTCAAACTCATTGGTTAAAACATCAACTTTTAACATAATCACTTTATTCGTTTCGTCTTCTGTAACAGGTGCGGTGTCATTTGTACAAGAATATATAATGGTAGCAATTAGTACAAGTATTATTTTTTTCATATTCATCTATTTTAATATGTCATTTCAATAGAGTTTCAACGGACAGTTAAATATAGTAAAAAAGGAGAGCCATTTATGAGCTAGTTGACTATAAAGCATAAAAAACCCAAAGCTTAGCCTTGGGTTTTTTATTAGACATTATAAATTTAAATCAAGGCATCACATACTCAATTATTATATATAACCCCAATATTATTATACAGGTAATCGACAGAAGTATAGCTTCCACAATTATTTGTTCTTTGTTCTTTTCTTTTAATTCAGTAGAAATACTTTTTATTCGTATGTAAAGAACATAAACTATTAATGGTAATAAAACTATTTTCATAATGATTATTTATCATTCCGTTTTTTATTTCTTACTACAGAATAACTAACAATTATAAAGACAATTGCAGCTAAGATAATCTGGATAAAAAAATAGTTGTCTTCTCTATCAAAATATTGAATAACTAAGATTAAAATAAGGGGGATGAAAATTATATTTTTCTTCATAGCAATATTATTCTTCTCCAATGCATTCACGATAATTATGCCAAGCAGCATCAGTACAATCTGCCCATATCAGCAATGCTGTTACACCTGCCAATAATGTCCCTACCCCAAAAGTATAAAATGCTGAAACTACAGCAACTCCAACACTAATGACATAGTTTCTATCACATCGGGCATATGCCTCATCTCTTTCCTCCTCACAATCTCCATGTCTTAATGCAAAATTCAAATCATTAGATTTCTTATCTAATACTGAAGTTATGCTTTCTTCTATTATCTCCAAATCACTGTAGGGGTTGCTTCTGACATAGTTCTTCGCGTTCTCATTCATTTCTGAGAATAGATTAACTAGTTTCGTTGATTCTTTTATTCCAGAAATTTCAAATACCTTATTTAGTTCTTGCTTCGTATAATCATCGGTAGGAGGTATCATTTTTATGATATGTATATCAATATTTTTTTCCTCATTTAGTAGTGCAATTACTTTTGAAGAAATATCAATATGCCTTTCAGCAAAATCCTCTAAATTCAGATTAGTTCCAATATTATCATATTCATATTGGCTACAAGAAGAAAATATTAGCAGTAATGCTAAAAGGAGAGCTAAATGAGGTTTTCTGAAAAATTTAATTAAATTCATAATTCAATGTGTTTTGAATGGTTGATAAAATACTTTCAATGAAGTTATTGGCGCTATTTTCAAAACACTAAAGCAATGTAACAAACGTTAGGATAAAAGGAACAAACGGATAAATACTGAAATAAGCGGAAAGGTTGTATGAATTAACTAAATCTAAAGCATAAAAAACCCAAAGCTTAGCCTTGGGTTTTTCAATATGATAGGTTTTAAGTAAGGGTATTACTTCACTTCTTTTATCACATAAACAAATACGGGGAAGTGGTCACTAAAACCACCTGTAAAGCCACCATCGGCAAAACTTCTAAACGGATAACCTTTATAGCGTCCTCGTTTATTGGTCAGATATACTTTGTTGAATATTCCCGACTTGTAATATCTAAACGATGAATAATCTTTTTCTACCAATGGTTTAGTCATCATAATCTGGTCAAACAAACTCCAGCTGTCTCTATACGCATTAGAACCCAAGCCATCTTTTTTAAATTGCTTTTCAAAAGGGTTATAGATACCTTTCATGGGGACTTCTTTTCTATCATCTTTTGCCTTCAGTATATCCTTTACACTAGCATTAGTTGGGTCATCATTTAGATCACCCATTGTAAAGAT
This sequence comes from Winogradskyella sp., assembly GCA_965230605.1. GTDB lineage: Bacteria > Bacteroidota > Bacteroidia > Flavobacteriales > Flavobacteriaceae > CBDDLD01. Next base: position 3,105,738 of record CBDDLD010000004.1, read on the forward strand.
TTTCGCATAAGGGTCAATTGACTGTAGAGAATCAATAATACGCTTATTAAGCTTGGCTGCAGCCATACGCTTAGAACGACTTCGAGCTTCCCCTCCACTACGTGAAGGCCAATGGTTTACTATGATGTGAATAAGATCACCTTCTAATTCACCACTCACCAACAACTGATCTCTTGTATATACGCGTTTTCTGGTAAGATCATCATAAATTTTAAGCTCATGCTTACTAGAGCTAATAGGTTTAAAAATTGCTTTTTGGTATAATAATCCTACATCAATACCTCTACGGTCTGGGGAATCATAATGAATAATACCGTAATCTTTAGGTAATAATAATGGGTCATTAACTAGGTCTTCTAGAACTTTTCTATTCTCAACTTCAGCAACTCCTAATATGGCAGGTGAATTATTAGCTAGGTCGCTTCCTATATCTCCAACCACTCTAGCCATATTCTTTAATTTCTTCTTGTAAATCTCTTGAACATCAGCTTTCATTTCCATGATCGGACTCGCTTCATCATTCTTCAAAGGGTCATTTATGGTATCAAATAAATTTTCTAAATTGTAGAAAGCAATGGTATGTATCTTGAACCGCTTTTCTTCTTGCGCCCAAAGATTGAAAGTTGTTAAAAAGACTAGTAGTAATGTAAGTCTATTAAGTAATCTCATTGTCTATATTATGTAATTGTTATATCGTTAATCAAATTGCTTGCCAAAAGTAGCTATTTATTATAAATAATGTACATTTGCACGCCCTTAATAACCATAATTTAATGTACTAAAAAATTAATCAATTTTAAACTTAGGTATGAAAAAAAGCTTTTTATTTTTTCTATTTGGAATTACCTTCTCCTTATTAGGTTTTGCACAGCAAACCATAATAAAAGGTAGTGTTCTAGATGGCACTACAGGAGAGCCAATTCCAGATGTAACTATTACTATTGAAGAGACCGGCCTAGTTGCTAAAACCAATGCCTCTGGTGAATTTACATTCACCGAAGGAGTACCTCTTGGTGACCAAGTCTTAAAGGTTGAAAAAATAGGCTATGTTACAAAACGTTATCCTATCGTTGTAAATGAAGGTCAAACCGTAGATATAAGTGGTATGACTTTAGATTATGACCAGAGTGATAAAAAGGATCTATTTATTATCTCCATTTCGGACGATAACTTAAATAGTGAAGATGATGGATTAACAGATAATGTTTCCGGACTATTACAAGCTTCTAGAGATGTCTTTTTAAATGCAGCAGCTTTCGATTTTAGCGCTACATTCTTTAGACCTCGAGGATTAGACAATGCAAATGGTAAAGTACTTATCAACGGTGTTGAAATGAACAAGCAATTTAACGGTCGTCCACAATGGGCCAACTGGGGTGGGTTAAATGATGTTCAGAGAAATCAGGAATTTACAATGGGTATGGCTGCTAACGATTACAATTTTGGTGATCTTGCCGGTACCAATAATATTATAATGAGAGCTTCTAAATATAGAAGAGGAGGACGTATCTCTTATGCCTCAGCTAATAGAAGTTATCAAGGTAGAGTTATGGCTAGTTATAGCTCTGGTTTATTAGAAGGTGGATGGTCTTACTCTGTGTTAGGTTCGCGTCGTTTTGGTGAAGAAGGTTACATAGATGGAACTTTATACGATTCTAATTCATTCTTCGTTGCTGTTGAAAAGCGACTTAACGATAAACATAGTATTAACTTCACCGGAATTTATGCACAAAACAGACGTGGTCGTTCTACGGCAATTACTGATGAAGTATTCCGTTTAAAAGGAAGACGCTATAACCCGTTCTGGGGAGAACAAGATGGTGATATTAGAAACTCAAGAATACGAGAAATTGAAGAACCAATCTTAATGTTAAATCACTATTGGGATATCTCTTCTAAAGTAAGATTAAATACGAATGTAGCGTATCAATTTGGTGAAATTGCTAATACACGAATAGATAATGGAGGTACACGCTTAGTGACTATTGGTAATGAAGAGGTGTTTATTGGTGGCGCCAGAAACCCAAGTCCAGCATATTATCAACTTCTACCAAGTTTCTTTTTACAAGATCAAAATCCAACAGCTTATGACTATCAACAAGCATTCTTAGCTCAAGAAGAATTTGTAAATGACGGTCAATGGGATTGGAACAGATTATACGAAGCAAATGCTACTTTAAGAGCTCAGGGTGGAAACTCTTTATATGTTTTACAAGCTGATGTTATTGAAGACAAACAATTAAGTGTTAACTCTATTTTAGATGCTGATCTTGCTGATAATATCAGATTAAATGCTGCTATTAATTACAGACGCTTAAAGAGTGAAAACTATGCTCGTATCGAAGACCTTTTAGGTGGTACAGGATATTTAGATGTGGATTTCTTTGCTGAAGAGGATGATAACTCTATTGATGAAGAAGTTGCTGCTAACTTAGCTCAAAGTGATTTAAGAAATAGAAACAGAATTGCCACTGAAGGACAACGTTATAAGTATAACTATGAGATGGATGCTAATGTTATTAGTGGATTCGCTCAAGCACAGTTTAAGTATAATAAAGTAGACTTCTACGTAGGAGCTAATATTTCACAAACCACTTACCAAAGAAATGGACTATATGAAAACGGCTTCTTCCCTGGCGGAGGTAATAACGGTTCTTTTGGAGAAAGTGATGAGTTAGACTTTTCTAATTATGGTGTAAAAGCAGGTTTCACTTATAAAGTAACTGGAAGGCACTTAATTAATGTAAATGGTACTTATTTCACTAAGGCCCCTGGTATAAGAAGTTCTTTCAGTAATGCACGTCAAACTAATGCTACAGTTATAGGTTTAGAAAGTGAAAAAATTCAATCTGTAGATGCTAGTTATATCTTTAGATCACCTAAGGTGAAAGCAAGATTAACAGGATTCTATACCGGATTTAAAGATGGAAGCGATATCGGATTCTACTTTACTGAAGATTTAGCTGGACTTGGTGTAGATAACGGTGATGCTTTTGTACAAGAGATCTTAACGAATATCGAAAGACGTCATGTAGGTGTTGAATTGGGTATTGAAGCTCAGGTTACACCAACAATCAAGCTTAAAGCTGCAGCTTCGATGGGGCAGTACACATTCCAAAACGATCCAAACTTATATCTAACAAGTGTAGACTTTGATGGTCCATTAACATTTGGTGATGGTACAACACAATTAAAAGATGTGCATGTTGCCGGAGGTCCGGAACGCGCTTATCAAATAGGATTTGAATATAGAGATCCTGATTATTGGAATGTTGGTGTCACTACGAACTTTTTCTCTAATGCATATATCGATGTAAGTAACTTAGCAAGATCAGCGAACTTTAGTTCTGATTTTGATGGAAACACGTTTAACGATTACGACCCTAATGTTGCACGAGAATTGTTAAAGCAAGAACAGTTTGACGACTATATGTTAGTGAACGTTATCGGTGGTAAGTCTTGGAAGATCAACGATTACTTTGTTGGTTTCTTTGCTACTATAAACAACATCTTCAACGAAGACTATAGAACAGGTGGATTTGAGCAATCTCGCTTAGCTAACTATAGACGTGTACTAGAAGATAAGTCTAGAGATAATGGTCCTGTATTTGGTCCAAGGTATTTCTTTGGTAATGGTACTACTTATTACCTAAACGTATATGTAAGATTTTAATCAATGATAGAACAAAATAAATTTCATAACATGAAAACAATTAATTTCAAAAAAATAACACTATTACTATTAGGTTTAGTAGTATTTACAGGCTGTGTTGATGATGATGATTTTAACACACCAAATACTGCAGTAATAGAGCCTGTGCTAGATGGCCCTGAGACTACAATTTCTGCTGTGGCAGGAGCTTTAGCAAATGAACAAAACAATGCTGTATTAGACTACGCAGATGAGGATACTACATTTACTTTCGATTTCGATACAGCTAGCACCTACATGGTAGGTTATGTTGTATCTTCTGATGAAGGTGGTAACTTCTTTGAGGAGATCATAATACAAGACCGTCCAGAAAACCCTACTATAGGAATTAAACTTCTTATCGATGTAAATCCTCTTTTTATAAGATATGAAGTAGGACGAAAAGTATTCATTAAGTTAGAAGGGCTTTCAGTAGGTATCACAAATGGTGTACTTACACTTGGAGCATTAAACGGAAACGAAGTTGACAAAATTCCTGCTCCTTCTGAAAATGACTTTATCTTAAGATCAGCTGAAGTAGCTACTTTAGTGCCTTTACCTATAGCATTTGCTGAATTCGCCGATGATAAAACAAACCTATTTGTAGAATTACAAGATGTTCAGTTTAACAGAAATGAAGCGACAGGAGATAGTCCATTATCTTACGCATCTGAACAAGGTGATCAGTTTGATGGTGAGCGTACCTTAGAAAGTTGTGTGTCTGCATCTTCAACAATATTCAGCACAAGTACTTTTGCTGACTTTAAAGGTTTAACATTACCTTCTGGAAGAGGAAATATCAATGCTATACTTACTAAGAACTTCTTTGGAGATGTATTTAATGTGGTTGTAAACTCTCCTGAGGATGTTAACTTAACTAACACAGACCGTTGCGATCCTGACTTCTTAGAATGCCCAGGTGCTTCTGGTGGTGGAGCAGCTTTCTTCTCTGAAGACTTTGAATCATTCAGTAACTTCACTGCTGAAGGTTGGACAAACGTCAATGTTAACGGTGGAGGTTTAGATTGGATTGAAGGTAGTTTTGCCGGTAATAGCTATGCTCAAATCTCTGGATTCAACAGTAATGAAGACGATATTGATGTATGGTTAGTAACACCAGCTATCAACATGGATTCTACTACTGGTGAGGAATTGTCTTTTGATATTCAGGTGAACTTCGATAACGGAAATATTTTAAGTGTATATGCATCTACAGATTTTGCTGGAGATGTAACAACTGCTACATGGTTACCTTTAGATGTAACAATACCTACGGGTCCTGCATCAGGGTTTGGTAACTTTGAGCCTGTTGGTCCTGTAAACATTTCTTGTTTAGATGGTGATGTGTACATTGCTTTCTTATACGAAGGCTCTGACCCAAGTGCAACAACAAGATATCACGTAGATAACGTAGAAGTTACAGGTAACTAGTCGGTAACTTAAACGCATAAAAAACCGCATCTTAATGTAAATAAGGTGCGGTTTTTTTATTTTGCAGTCATGTTAGACTCCTTTTATATCTCTGTATATAATCATTTAAAGAAACGTTCTGCAAAAACAGCACTTAGGTTGGCTCTATATTATATTGTTTTTTTAGAGCTCTTACTACTCTTCTTGTTGGGTATTTTCTTTATGGCCTTTGCTAAGCAAATGAAGCTACAAACGATGTCTGATTCTAAGGCTTTAATCCTATTTATAATCATAGCACTCTTTATATTTTTTAAGAATTGGATGCGCTATAATGGAAAGCGAAGAACCGTATTAAATGCTAAGTCTAATAAAGTTGTGCACCCAATTTGGAAACTAATCCTATTTCCGCTAATGTGCGGTCTTTTGGCGGTTATCTTATTACAGATATCATAAAAAAAGCCACTCGTATGAGTGGCCTTTAATATAATTTCTATTTACAGTTTACTTCTTATCAGCGTTAAACTCTTCAACCGTTTTCATATCCTTAACTTTGTAAGCTTCTCCTACTTTAGCTACGGCTTCTTTTAGAGATTTGTGTGTTACTTTGGCTTCATCATACTCTACCATTGCTAGTTCTTTTTCATAATCAACTTTAGCAGATTTTACTCCTTCCATTTTTGCCATTTTCTTTTCTATACTTTTGGCACAACCCATAGCACATGTCATCCCTTCAATATTAAACTCTACTTTAGCATAGGTAGCATTTGGATCTAAGGCTTCAGTAACATCTTTTTCTTTAACTTCAACATCAACTGTTTTTACTTCTGGTTGAGACTCGTTCTTACAAGCCGAGAATATGACAAGTAATAATGAAACAACAACTATATTTTTCAATGTCTTCATAGGTTTTTAATATTGGATTATGAGCAAATCTAATAAAATAAGGTGTTTCTTGCGAAATAATTAACGATTTTTGTGACTGATTTTAGACGTCTTTGTATGAAAAACCTTAACGTTAAATGGCTATACCTATTGATCCTTTCTATAATCTGGGGGAGCTCATTTATTCTGATAAAGAAATCCTTATTAGGGTTAACACCATATCAACTAGGTGCTTTACGAACTATTTTTACAGGACTTCTTTTATTTATTGCTGGATACAATAGTTTAAAAAACATAAATAGACAACAGTGGAAATGGATTGCCATTTCAGGGTTTTTAGGTTCGTTTTTCCCAGCATTCTTCTTTGCTATTGCAGAAACAGAAATTGATAGTGCTGTGGCATCCATATTAAACTCACTAGTTCCACTAAATACGATTCTTTTAGGTTTTGCTGTTTTTAAAATTGCTTCTACAAAGCGTCAAGTATTAGGAGTTATCATCGGTTTTATTGGCACAGCTATTCTTATTTTCAAAGGGTCAGAGCTTAATCCGCATCAAAACTATTTGTATGCCGGTTTTGTGATTGCATCCACTATTATGTATGCTTGTAATGTTAATATTATTAAGCGTTACTTACAGGATGTAAAACCTTTAAGTATTGCTACGGGGAACTATATATTTATAATTATTCCTGCTTTTATAATTCTCCTCTTTACCGATTTTTTCACACAAGAACGTTTAAGCCATCCTGAATTAAAAATATCATTAATATACGTACTTATCTTATCGCTTTTTGGGACAGCACTTGCTAAAGTATTATTTAATAAACTAGTTCATATTTCTACGCCAGTGTTTGCGTCTTCTGTCACTTATGTAATGCCTATTGTGGCACTTGTATGGGGAGTATTAGATGGAGAGGCTTTTAGCTTTATGCAGGGTGTTGCTTCTTTACTTATTCTTTTAGGTGTATATCTCTCTCATAAGCGTAAGGCATAAAAAAGCCGAAACTTATGTTCCGGCTTTCTATATATTATTTTAATTGTTTAATTAAAATCTGCTTCTGTTACACCTTCATTAATTTTCACATCTGTAGTGTTTAAAATTAATATCTGTGGCCCAGCAGTAATTTTCGTTGTATGAGGAATCATAACTCCACCTACTTCTTTATAGTCAGAGTAATCGGTAATGGATGTTATTGATTGCCCTGCTGCTTCATTAGTCTCTTCTGTTCTTACCAATAAGTTCGTTTTTGCATCGTAATATCTAAAAGAACTTTCATCACCCTTCGTAACTTTAATTTTATAAACATCTGTTCCATCTATAGTTGTTAAACTTTCAAGAGAGATATTAGATGCTTCCATATACAATTCAGGGTAAAGCCCTTTTTCTGATTTTCTAGAAGATACATCTTCATCAGACATTGGTATTTTTTGACCTTGTTGCTCTTGGTATCCAGAAGCACCATCAAATTTTTGCTTCATTACTGTACCGTAACCCTCTACCATCATCTCCATAGAGAACTTGTTAGGGGCCATTTGTTTAATAATGGCCTTAGGCTTAAATGGAGCGCCTTGTATTGTCACATCAGCATTGGTCAATGTAGAGTTTACTTTTCTTAGATTTGCTTCACCACCAACAGCGTTTACATAGTTCTTAACAACAGTAGAAGCTGTTAGGTCTTTTGGTAATGGCTTAGAAAATACCGGTTTATCTACACCTTTAGCATACTTATCATAATACTTAATAGGCAGTCCCGTTTTTTCTAGGTTTTCTAGTACTTCACTTCCTTTACCTACTACAATGATACGTGCATTTTCAGTCTTAAAATATGTGTTAGCTACTCGGTTTACATCTTCTGCAGTAACAGCATTAATATTTTCTAAGTATTTAGAGTAAAAGTCTGCTGGTAGGTCATTCAATTTGATATTAAGTGCATAGTTAGCGATAGTTTGAGGTCGCTCTAATGCTAATACAAAATCACCTACATACTTTGCTTTAGCATTAGCTAAGGCGTCTGCAGCAACAGGTTCTGTTTTAATTCTCTTAATCTCTTTTAATGTCTGAACAACGGCACTATCTGTAACTTCATTTCTAACAGCTGCACCTGCAGTAAAACGTGATATTCCATAACGGCTTGCTCCAACATTTGAACGCGCTCCATACGTATATCCATGTTCTTCACGAAGGTTCATGTTAAGATAACTATTAAACCCGCCACCTAATATTTTATTAGCAATTAATACGGCGTGGTAATCTGGATCTTTCATTTTTAAATCCACATTATTAGTCAAAGAAATATTAGACTGAACCGCATTAGGCATATCTACGAAGTTTATTTCCGTACCTGTTACATTTGCTTTAGGTGCAGGTATCGTAATTTCTGCTATGTCTGATTTACTCCATTTACCGAAGTGCTTTTTAATTTGTTTCTTAACCGTCTTTACATCAATATCACCTACAACTACGATATATGCATCGTTTGGGCTAAATCGTTTTTTATAAAAATCTAAGACATCAGAAAATTGAACATTATTCACTGTTTCTTCAGTTACAAACTCCCCATATGGGTGATCTACACCATAAGATAAGGCGCCTCCTACACGTCCGGCAGCAGCATCAACACTTTTCTCATTACTTTTTAGATTTTCGACTAGCTTTTCTTTCTCTTTTTCAAACTCTTCTTCAGTTAAAAGTGGATTAATTGCTGCGTCAGCCATTAACTCTATTATTCTATCTGAATATTTAGATAATGAACTTGCAAAACCTCCACTAGAACCAAATCCCATATTAGCTCCTAAAAAGTCTATCTCTTCATTAAATTCATCTTTAGGAATGTTTGTTGTTCCATTACCTAGCATAGCTGCCAGTAAATCAGAAACACCTGCTTTATTACCTTCAGCTATTGGTTTGTTGTCTATACGAAGTGAGTATGATACTCTAGGTAGTTTGTGGTTTTCTACCACTAATACCTTGATTCCATTGTTAAGTTCAAACTCGCCAGGAACATCTAGTTTAATTTCTGGTGCCGGTCCTGGTTCAGGTTGCTTAGATCGGTCTATTTGTGCATTAACACCGATTGTTATAAAGAACAATGCAATGAATGCTGATATTTTTAATTTCATAGTGTAATTCATTTTAATATTATTCTTCATCTTTCTTAGGTAAGTACTCAAGAATTGCTCTTTGATTTGGTTTTAAATACTTATTGGCAACTTCTCTCATTTCTTCTCTAGTAATTGATCGGTAGATCTCAATCTCATTATTAATAAGGTTGATATCGCCATATAGCATGTAATATCTAGCTAAAGAGTTAGCAATACCTTGAACACTAGAATTTGAGTTCACAAATTGATTCTCGAATTGATTTTGAAGTTTTTGATAATCGCGCTCAGAGATTAAATCGGTTTGAATCTTAACAATCTCTTCGTCCATTTCTTTCATAAGGTCAGCTAATGGTACATCGCCTAATGGTAAAGCAAATAATGCATAAATACCATAGTCCTCTTGACTAATATTAACAGCTTGTACTGCTAATGCCTGCTTTTGCTCATCTACCATTTTCTTGTATAATACTGAACTCTTACCACCACTTAAATAACTTGAGATCATATTTAGAACGTAAGAATCTCTTTCTTTAAATGAAGGGGTTCTGTATGATGCTATAACAGCCGGAATCTGGATGTTAGGGTCATAAGCTTTTCCTTTAATAGGTGCTGTTATAGGATCTTCTTTTGGAAAATTACGCACTATATCATTCCCTCTTGGAATTGGACCAAAGTAGTCTTGAACCATCTTCTTCACCTCAGCTTTATCAATGTCACCTGCAACAACTAATACTGCATTATTAGGCACATAAAACTTTTTATTGAATGCTTTAAACTCTTCTAGAGTTGCAGCATCTAAGTGTTCCATTTCACCAATAGTTGTTCCTTTATAAGGATGCTTTTTGAACATTAGCTTTTTGATCTCAGCTAAAATATTACCATATGGTTGATTGTCTACTCTAAGGCGTTTTTCTTCTTTTACAACTTCATTTTGAGTGTCAACACCAATCTGATTAATGATCGGGTGAAGTAAACGCTCAGACTCCATCCAAAGTCCTAATTCTACATTATTAGATGGGAAGACTTCGTAATAATATGTTCTGTCATCTGTAGTATTAGCATTGTTACTACCACCATTAGAAGTCACAATAGTAAACCACTCGCCTCGAGCTATGTTTTCAGTACCTTCAAATAATAAATGTTCAAAAAAGTGAGCAAACCCGGTACGGTCTGGATTCTCATCTTTGGCTCCCACATGATACATCACAGAAACCGTAACCACAGGAGCAGAATTATCTTGATGTAAGATGACATGCATCCCATTATCTAAATCATACTCCTCAAACTCTACTTGCTGAGCTGTTGAAGAAAATCCAACAAGCAACATAGCAGCTAGAGATAATACGCTTTTTTTCATTGTAATTTTTGTTTTAATTAATGTCTTTAGTGTTTGTCTTGCTACAAGAGTATTTGTTACAGCAAGAAACACAAAAATAAGAAATGATTAGAGGCTTTTCTTGAATTAAATGTAAAAACTATACTAAAAAATTCGGCTTTTTGAGGATAATTCACGAACTTTAGTACGCAACCATCAAAATCGTCGCTTATGAAAAACATCATTCTTCCTATTCGGTTTGGTATTGTTATAAGTGCTGCGCTCATAGCTTATTTCTTATTCCTTGCATTATTCGGATGGCACACTAACCCTGCGTTTAGTTTATTCAATTCAGTAATCACTGCATTTGGCATCTATACTACAATTAAATATTACAAGCTTCAACAAGGTGATAATTTTAGGTATTCTAAAGGTTTTGGTTTAGGTATTGTGACTGGTTTTGTAGCTACACTTGTTTTCTCATTCTTCTTCTTATTTTATGCTACTGAAATCAACCCTAATTTCTTAGCTGAACTGCTTACCGTATTTAAAAACGACTATAATGTTCATGTAGGCTTGGTTACTTTTGTTGTTGCCATTATGGGCTTTGCAACTACAGTTGTCATTACACTAACATGTATGCAATACTTTAAAAAGAGCTGGAATATCCCTCAAAACGGATAAAACGTTTGTAGTTTAATTAATTAGCAGTATATTTGCACTCATTTTTGAGTAAAATTAATTAATAAAAACGTTACGCTATGTACGCAATTGTAGAGATAGCAGGGCATCAATTCAAAGTTGAAAAAGACCAGAAAGTTTTTGTTAATCGTTTATCTACTGATGAAGGAAAGAAAGTTGCATTTGACAATGTTCTTTTAATCGGTGACGGTGACAAAGTAACTGTAGGCGCCCCAGCTATAGGCGGAGCACAAGTTAGTGCAAAAGTCTTAAAACACTTTAAAGGAGATAAAGTGATTGTTTTCAAAAAGAAAAGACGTAAAGGTTACCGTGTGAAAAATGGTCACAGACAACCTTTAACTGAAATTCAAATTGAAGGCATTGTAGCTTCAGGAGCTAAACCAGCAAAAGCTGAGAAGAAAGCGGCTCCGGCAAAAGAAGCTCCAAAAGCAAAAGCAGAGCCAAAAAAGGCAAAACCTACTGCTAAAAAAGAAGAATCAACAACTCAAGACTTAAGCAGCATGACTGTTGCTCAGTTAAAAGAGATGGCTAAAGCAAAAGGAATTACAGGTATTTCTTCAATGAAGAAAGCTGATCTAATCGCTGCTTTAAGTTAGTTTAAAATATAAAATCGAAATACAATGGCACATAAAAAAGGAGTCGGAAGTTCGAAAAACGGTAGAGAATCAGAATCGAAACGCTTAGGTGTTAAGATTTTTGGCGGACAAGCTGCATTAGCAGGAAACATTATCGTTAGACAAAGAGGTACAGCACACAATCCTGGTGAGAATGTGTATGCTGGAAAAGACCACACTTTACATGCTAAAGTTGATGGTATCGTAAAATTTACTAAGAAAAAGGATAATAAATCTTACGTTTCAGTAATTCCATTTGAAGCTTAAGACTGATCTTATTTTCTATACAAAATAAAAACCCGCTCTAATAGAGTGGGTTTTTTTGTTATAATAAATTTCAGAAAAAAAGCGTTGAAAGTTTAAACTAACCACATAATGAAAAAAACTTTCAGAATAAGTTTCCTTAGCACACTAGTCATTTTCACATGTTGTTCAATGCTCATCAAAACGGATAATTCTAATACGGGAAGTATAATGGAGATTAAAAAGATGAATGTTGTATACAGAGGTGTTACTAACCCCATTCAAATCTCTTTTCCTAAAGCTAAAGAAATCATAGTAGCTGCACCAGGCTTAAAAAAAGTTGATAATAATGGAGGCTTTTCTATGATCCCTCAAAGTGGTTCAGAAGTTAATATATTAGTTAAAGGTGTAATGGCTAATGGAGATACTATTACTGACACTAAGACGCTAAGAATTAAAACTATGGGTCATGCACGTGGCACTATCAATGGTTTAGGTTGCGGTAATAAATGTGAGTTGAGGCTGACAAAGCAAGAGCTTATGAATGGAAAAATTGGAATGAAAATTGGCGATTTCCTTTATGATATGGATTTTTTAGTAACTGCATTTAAAGTAAAACTCCCAAGAAATAGAATAATTAGAATAACCGGCAACAAGATGAATGATATGGCGAAAAAGGAACTTAATAAACTTACAAGAAATGACCGAATTCAAATTTTTGATATTGTGGTTTCTTGTTCTAGTGTTAATTTCAAATTAAAACCACCTTCTCCTATTTTAATTAAAGTAATACGATAATAGTTATTCTACAATCTTCATCTTTTTTAATAAGAAGCTTGCATTCATATTTTTACACACGCCCTCTTTAAGCTTATAATCAAAATACAGCTCATCATTAACAATCTCTGCATCAAAGTAGTAATTCTTTACAGGCTCTAGATGCTGCTCTATTTTGCAAAGGCTAAGATCATGGGTTGCAATAATGCCTGTTGCTTTTGTTGCTACCAACTGCTCTACAAACTTCTTAGAGCCAATAGCTTTATCTGTACTGTTTGTCCCTTTTAGAATTTCGTCTAGAACAATAAAGTACTGATCTTCTTTTATGGCGCCTACAATAAACTTTAATCGCGTTAATTCAGAGAAGAAATAGGAACTTTCATCAGTTAATGAATCACTTGTGCGCATACTAGTGATTAACTTTATCGGAACATAGTTACTTGTTTCGGCGCATACAGGTAAACCCATGTTTGCCATTACAATATGTAAAGAAACAGTCCTTAAAAATGTACTCTTTCCAGCCATATTAGCTCCGGTGATAATAAAGAAGGCATCACTATCTATTTTAAGATCACTGGTCACCCGTTTTTCGCTTATCAATAATGGATGTCCTAATGCTTTAGCCTCAATAGTTGGCCCTGATGTAGTAATTGTAGGGTAGACATACTCTTGGTGATTATAGGAAAATGTTCCCAGACTATTATAAGCATCAAAAAATGTGACGACTTCAAACCAGTCGTTAACTTTACTTCCATAATTAGAAATCCATTTTTCGATCTTGTGCACTTGCATAATATCCCATAGAAAATAACCATTACCTAAAACTGCGGATAAAAGATTATTTCTATTGTCTAGAGCATCCAAGGCTTTGGAAAAGTCCTTAAATATTTCTGAAGCTGATTTATCTGCTGTTCTTATTTTTTGCTGTTTCTCTTGAAGTAATTCTGAGGTAAAATCTTCTTGTTCAATAAGCTTTAAAAGCTCTGCATATTGCTTAAATGTTTCTTTAGCTTTAGAGGTGTGAAACGCCAGCTTATTAGTTTGTTTGAGATATAACCCTGTGATTCCTAATCCTACTAATAACCAATAGCCTATATAAATAATAGGAATAGTTTCAAATACGGTTAATACTAAAACAAGTAGTGACGCTCCTATAAAAGCCATAGGTAGCCACTTAAAAATACTTGGCAAAAATGGTTTATATCCGGCAAGCCAATTGATTATATGTTGTGCTGAAGTCTCTACTTTTATAAGACTTCCTACTGCTGAATAATTTTGACTCCAAGCTACTTTAGAGGCTAGTTCTTTAATCGCTTCTTGCCGTTCATTAATCCCACTGATGTTATTAGCCTTTATGGCATTAGCTAGCTTATCTTGTCCTTCTTGTATTACCGTTCTGTATATATATTGAAAAAAAGATCCTCTACCGAAAAGATCCAAATCCAAACTGTAATGATGGTCAGCCTCTTGGTACTCTACACCTCCATCACGCCAGTGATAATCGTCATCCGCAATTTTAAGCTCTATTTTATTAATTTCAATTAATGCTTTTGCCAGATCTTTATTCGATTTTATGTCTACATATTTAGAAAGCAATAAGAGAAAAACAGCAGTTCCTGCAATTGCAATTCCTAAAGCGACTTGCCAATAGGAAAATGAAAAGTAAACGCCCACAGCTGTAATTATAAATACAGAGAGACGATACATACTATATGTAATTAATTGTTGCTTTAACTCTTTTTCTACAGTTGTATAATGGGCTAACTGTGCGTTATAAAATAATCTTGGGTCTTTCATTATCTACATTGGACTGTAAATAAACAAAAAATCCCAAGCAAAAGCTTGGGATCAACACTTAAAAATAATACTTATAGGTTTAAGATCTTTTTATTGTGGTCATTGATTTTTAATTGGGCAATATTGGCATGTTTTACAGGATAATATGAAATGTCTATTTCTTTACCATCTCTTACCACTGTGAATTCTGCTTTGTATTCAATGTAACCATTGTATACACTTATTCTCTTAAATTTATCCTTAATTCTTAAACCAGCTTTATAGGCTTCAGAATTCTTATCTATTGAGGCAATAGATCTACGGTCATCAGAATATTCAAAACCAAGATCAAAAACATCAGTGGTCTTATCATATTCGTATCCAAATTCTGAGAACATGGCCTGCAAATCTATTAATTTTCCTTCAACGATATGTTTTTCAAAAATAGTTTTAAAGTCTGCACCTAAATATTCTGTCATCAATTCAATGAAATATGGGTGTGATAATCTTTGCGTTTTAGTGAGTGCATCTTGTTTTATACGAAGTATGACATTATCTAAACTCTTTTCTCCTTTTGTTTGTTGTTGTATTTTTTGATCTAAATAAAATGCAAATACGGCACCTCTTCTGTAAGGTAATTTTTCATAGTCTCTATTGGTCCAGAAATTATCATAATTGATTTCGCTATTAGGTGCTTCTTTAACAGGCGAATTATACAATGCTTTGATAAAACCATTAAGCTCTTCTATAAAGTAATCTGCATTAGAATTATTAATCTTGTTCTTAGCTATATTCTTTATGGTGTAGTAATCGGTGAACCCTTCACTAAACCAATATTGCTCTTCTTCATTATCATTTTTAATGAGATGTCCTATCCAATTGTGTTGATGTTCATGGTTAAGCAAATACACTAATCCCTGAAATTCTAAATATTCATTATTCGATGCCGACATGGCAAATGAATTGGTAAGCCCTGTTCCTTGAAAACTGCTTCCTCGTTCTTGAACTGTAGGTATAATACTCACCGAAAAATAGTCTTGAGAATGATCTTGCATTAAATCGCGCTGAGTTTTGATGGTTGTTTTCAAAGCCTTGATTATGGTTTCATCATCAAAAGCTTGCCAATCACCTCTAGTTGCAAAGGCAACATCATTTTCATTTATATTAATATGGTGTATTCTAAAGTCTCCTCCCATAAAGACAGCACTATGAAATTTCCGCTCGTTCGTTTCTTCTATAAACTGTTCTTGTACTCCACTCCCAAAGCTATTATGTATGACATAATTTTCCGGAAACCCTTTCCATGAAATATTTACATTGAACAGATCATACGAAGTATTAGCATAATCTCTTGGAAGCATTAATAGATTGTGGGAAAACACATGAAAATAGTCTTCATTTATAATAGGCCTATAGGTCGATCTTGACGTAAGCTTACCTTCTACATCTCGTTTTATGGTGTACTCAAAATCTATAGTTTTAAGCGACTTCGGGTGCGAAATTGTAACCCATCCACTATCCCTATTGACTGTTATGTCGCCTTCAATATTAGGGAGCTTCATATGATGAATCACGTTGTATAGACTATCTTCACCCCAACCATTGTCCTGAAATAATAACGTAGTTTTTCCATTGGGTTCGGCCTTAAATTGCATATTGACCTTTAAAAGTTGAGTCCCATTGTCATTATCAGGAGAAACAACATAAGTGACTTCATTTAGAGGTGCTGAGCATGATGTGCATAAGAGGATAGCAAAAATGCAATAAACATAATACTTCATCATTTTGATTGATTTGATTTCGTATTAAAGACGAGAGGATTTTTGAAGTGTTACAACAAAAAATCCCAAGCATAAGCTCGGGATTTTATATGAAAATTATAATGATTTTTTATCCTTTAAAAGTCGCTGCCAAGTACTCTCTATTCATACGTGCAATATTCTCTAGAGAGATGCCTTTAGGACATTCTACTTCACACGCTCCTGTATTGGTACAATTTCCAAAACCTTCTTCATCCATTTGTTTTACCATGTTTAATACACGATCAGTAGCTTCAACCTGTCCTTGAGGTAATAATGCAAATTGTGACACTTTAGCAGACACAAATAACATCGCACTAGAGTTCTTACACGAGGCGACACAAGCACCACATCCAATACAAGTGGCGGCATCAAATGCCGTATCGGCATCGTGTTTGTTTATTGGAATGGCGTTAGCATCGATTGTGTTTCCTGAAGTATTAACAGATATAAATCCTCCAGCGTGTTGTACACGATCAAAAGCACTTCTATCTACAACTAAATCTTTAATCACTGGGAATGCTTTGGCTCTAAATGGTTCTATATAGATAGTATCTCCATCTTTAAACTTACGCATGTGTAGCTGGCAGGTTGTAATGCCTCTATCTGGCCCATGAGCTTCCCCATTGATATACAATGAGCACATACCACATATACCTTCTCTACAGTCATGATCAAAAGCAACCGGCTCGTCACCTTTCTCTATGAGTTGAGTATTAAGGACGTCAAGCATTTCAAGAAAAGACATATCAGGTGACACCTCTGAAATTTGATAGTCTACCATCTTTCCTTTATCGTTTGCGTCTTTTTGACGCCATATTTTTAACGTTAAATTCATGTCTTCCTATTTATAACTTCTTTCTTTTACTTCTATATTTTCGTATACTAAATCTTCTTTGTGTAACACAGCGTCTTTAGGTTCGCCTTTATACTCCCATGCAGACACATATTGGAATTCTTTTCTTCGTTTTGCTTCTCCCTCTTCTGTTTGGTGCTCTTCTCTAAAATGCCCCCCAGCTGATTCTTCTCTTAATAATGCATCTTTAGCGAATAGCTCTCCCAGTTCAAGGAAATCGGCAACACGTGCTGCTTTAGCTAACTCTTCGTTAAATTCATTAGCGCCTCCCGGAACACGAACGTCATTCCAGAATTCTTTACGTAGTGTACTAATTTCTTCAATAGCTTCTTTAAGTCCTTTTTCATTACGGGCCATTCCGCATTTATTCCACATGATCTTACCTAATTTCTTGTGGAAATAATCTACAGGTTTTGTTCCGTTATTATTAATTAAGTGATCTATAGAGTCACGGACGCTCTTTTCAGCAGCTTCAAACTCTGGAGTATCTGTGGAAATTGGACCTGTTCTAATATCATCAGCTAAATAATCTCCAATGGTATAAGGCAATACAAAATAACCATCAGCTAAACCTTGCATTAGAGCAGAGGCTCCTAATCGGTTAGCTCCATGATCTGAAAAGTTAGCCTCTCCGATACAATATAAACCAGGTACAGTTGTCTGTAGGTTGTAGTCTACCCAAACACCTCCCATGGTGTAATGTACTGCTGGGTAGATCATCATTGGTGTTTCGTATGGATTTTGATCTACAATTTTCTCGTACATCTGGAAAAGGTTTCCATATTTGGTCTTAACAACTTCCTTTCCAAGTTGTTTTACTAATGCATTATCATTTTCATCTAGCCCTTTAACATGTGCTTGTTCTTTACCATAACGCATTATTGCTGAAGCAAAATCTAAATACACTGCTTCTCCGGTGGCATTCACACCATAACCTGCATCACAGCGTTCCTTTGCAGCTCTAGACGCTACATCTCTTGGCACTAGATTGCCAAATGCAGGGTAACGTCGCTCTAGGTAGTAGTCTCTATCTTCTTCAGCAATTTGAGTAGGTTTTAAGCTTCCGTCTCTTATTGCTTTCACATCTTCCATTTTCTTAGGCACCCAAATACGTCCATCATTACGTAACGACTCTGACATTAGCGTTAGTTTAGATTGATGGTCTCCTGAAACAGGAATACATGTTGGGTGAATCTGGGTGTAGCAAGGGTTTGCAAAATAAGCGCCTCTTTTATGAGCCTTCCATGCAGCTGTTACATTACTTCCCATAGCATTAGTGGATAGGAAAAATACGTTCCCATACCCCCCAGTTCCTAAAACAACAGCATGGGCTGAATGTCTTTCAATATCACCTGTTACTAGGTTTCTAGTAATGATCCCTCTAGCCTTTCCATCTACAATAACAACATCTAGCATTTCGTGCCTATTGTACATTTTAATCTTACCACGACCAATTTGTCGGTTCATAGCAGAGTAAGCTCCAAGTAATAACTGCTGTCCCGTTTGTCCTTTAGCATAGAATGTTCTAGATACCAACACACCACCAAAAGAACGGTTATCTAATAGTCCACCATAGTCTCTTGCAAAAGGGACACCTTGTGCTACACACTGGTCAATTATATTAGCTGACACCTCAGCCAATCGGTATACGTTTGCTTCACGAGAACGGTAATCGCCACCTTTTACAGTGTCATAGAAAAGACGGTAGGTAGAATCCCCATCGCCCTGATAATTCTTTGCTGCGTTAATTCCGCCTTGTGCTGCAATAGAGTGTGCTCGTCTTGGTGAATCTTGAAAGCAAAATGCTTTTACGTTATATCCTAGTTCTGCTAAGGTAGCTGCAGCTGAACCCCCTGCTAATCCTGTTCCGACAACGATCACATCTATCAATCGTTTATTGGCAGGGTTAACAAGGTTTATATTGTTTTTATGATTTGTCCACTTATCTGCTAGTGGTCCTTGAGGTATTTTTGAATCTAAAGCCATCTTTATGATAAGTAATTAATGTCCGACAAAGTGATGATATAAGGCAATAAAAATGAACCCAAGAGGAATTCCTATTGCATAAATTTTTGAGAATCCTTTTAAGCCTTTTGTGTATTTATTGTTAGCTCCAATCGATTGGAACGCAGAACTAAATCCATGAAGTAAGTGCAATGCTAAAAACACAAAGGCTACTACATAAGCACCTACACGTGCCGGGCTATGAAATTTCTCTACTAATTCGTGGAAGTATCTGTTAGGGTCTTCAGGTAGAAAATCTATATACTTATACTTCATTTCCGGAATCCAGAAATCTATAAAATGCAATACGATAAATGCTAAAATTGCTAATCCACTCCATACCATATTTCTACTCATCCACGATGAATTAGCACCTCCATTATTTTTTGCATAGCTAATTTGCCTGGCCCTATTGTTCTTAATTTCAAGAACAAATCCCATGACAAAATGAAAGATTACACCAAAAATCAGTATGGGTTGTAAAATGTATTGCACCACCCAAAATGTCCCCATAAAGTGTGATGCGCTATTGAAGGCATCTGCACTAAAAACAGAGAGAATATTGATTGCAAAATGTTGAAGAAGGAAAATCATGAGAAAGAGTGCTGAGAGCGCCATAGCAAACTTTCTTCCTATTGAAGAACTTAAAATTCCACTCATTATAGATCGAATCTTTTATTAGTAGAACAAAAATACGGCGCAATTGGATTTTAGACAACTGCGCCGTATGTTAATTAATTATTTAGAACGATTATAATTAGCTTTCGCTTATTTAATCTCTAGTTTTGTTTTTTCACCATCAATTTCTATGGTATACACTCCTTTAGGCAGGTAATATTTACCATTACTAGCCTTATTAATATCTATATCCGTCTTTTCTTTCATAAGGGCTTTTCTCCCTTTACTTGTGAGCTCAAGATTGTAGTCAATGTAGTTAAATCCTTTATCTGCATTTACTGATATTGTATTTAAGGTAGCTCCTCCTTCAGACTTTACTAAAATCTCTTTTTTAGCTGAAGTATTACTATAAAATCTAATTGTTCTTTCAGGTTCAAACGCATCTAACCACTGGCTCCATGAGCTTCCCCATCTTGGCGAATACCTAATACTATTAATAGCAAAAAGATGCGCTGGTTTATTTATAACTTCAGCATCTAACTCTTGTAAAGGGGCAATACTCGTCTTATAAATACTTCGCCCATGAGTCCCTATGAGAAGGTCTTTAGCTTCTGGTTGTAGAACAATATCATGTACGGCTACATTAGGCAATCCTTTTGAGAATATATCCCAAGATTCTCCTTGATCAAAAGATACATAGGCACCGTTATCCGTTCCTAAATAAAGTATATTTTCGTTTGAAGCATCTTCCTTAATAACATTCACTGGTGACGCTGGAACATTTGCACTAATATTTTTCCAGTTTAATCCATAGTCATCACTCATATATACATATACAGAAAAATCATCCCATCGGTAACCATTAAGCGTAACATACACACGTTCCTTTTTGTGTTGTGATGCTACGACACGACTTACCCATAAGTCTTGAGGGAAACTCGATGAAACATTAGTCCAGCTTCCTCCGGCATTTTTAGTAACATGTACTAAGCCGTCATCACTGCCTGTATAAATCAAGCCAAATTGGAATGGAGATTCACTGATGCTAGTTAATGTTCCATAGGCTACATTACCTTTTCTACCTCCTTTGGTAAGGTCATCACTTATAGCTTCCCAATCATCCCCTTGATTCATAGAACGCATTAATTTATTGCCTCCCAGATAAAGAATATCCTGATTATGAGGTGACAATAGAATAGGGGTTTGCCAGTTGAATCGGTATGGTTTTTCTCCTAATTGATGCTTTGGTTGAATGTAAGCACGATTACCGCTTTCTCTATTTAATCTGAAATAATTTCCGAATTGATACCCGGTGTATACGATGTCTGAATTTCTATTATCGATCTGAACCTGCATACCATCACCACCCATAATAAACTCCCAAGGATATTGTCCGCCTTGATGCCACCCTTTGTCTTCTCGTGCATTATTTGCACCTACCCACACACCATTATCTTGTAATCCTCCATAAACATTATATGGTTTTTCATGATCAATATTGATGGCATAGAATTGTCCGACTGAGGGCGAATTGTTTTTAATCCAATTCTCTCCATCATCATATGTGATGTTAACACCGCCATCATTTCCATTGATAATATGGTTTGGATTTTTAGGATTAATCCAAAGCGCATGGTGATCTGCATGTACATTTTCTGCACTTATAGATTTGAAACTTTTTCCTCCATCTTTAGATTTTAATATAGGAACACCATAGATATATATGTTATCCTCATTATCTGGTGCTACATGAATGTGCCCGAAGTAATATCCGTAGCTAAAATAAATTCCATCTAAAAAGTCTTTATGTGTTTTTTTCCAAGACTTTCCACCATTTGTGCTTTTATAAACCTCAGCTCCTATAACTGGGGTATCAAAGAGTAATGAATTTGCATCTTCCAAATATTTGGCCAGATCTATTGGTTTTACATTACCGCTTCTAACCATTTGCTTTACATTCTCAGCTCTATACTTTTCCTGAAACCCATTAGTCTTAAGGAAGGTGTTTAACTTTTTATCTTCTAAGGCTAAAAAATCAGCATTACTCATGGTTTTAAAATCCTCTTTTGTAAGTCCTCTACGGTCATCATTCTTTTGTTCAGATGGACGTCTAAATTGGCTGTCATGGATGGCATAGATCGTATTATCATCATAGATAGCAACACCTATTCTACCAACACCACTACCTGTTGGAAATCCGCTTCCTTCTGTAGAAACCTTCGCCCAAGTATTTCCTGCGTCTTCGCTTTTATAAATAGCTGAGTTGTTACCACTGCCATCAAAATTCCATGCTTTTCTGTCTTTGGTCCAAGAGGTTGCAAACATCACATTATAGTTCTCAGGACTATGTCTAAGGTCAATAATTCCACTCACATTATCTACAAATAAAGTCTGTTGCCATGTCTTTCCTCCATCATTTGTTTTATAGATCCCGCGTTCATTATTTGGAGAATATAAATGGCCTGTTACACCAACCACAACAACATCCGGATTAACAGGGTGAATTAATATACGACCTATATGATGTGAATCATTAAGACCTACATTAGTCCAGCTTTTTCCATTGTCTGTTGATTTCAAAATTCCGATCCCGGCATAAGAGGACCTTGAGGAGTTATTTTCACCAGTACCCACATAAATCGTTCGAGTTGGCCAATGTACTGCTATATCACCTACATTTTGTGTATCTGAGCTGTCTAAAATTGGCTCAAAAGTTGTCCCATTATTTATGGTGTGCCATACACCTCCTGAGGCATAAGCCACATAAAATTCTGAAGGCATTTCCGGATTAACATCGAGATCGGTAACTCTACCACTCATTATGGTTGGTCCAATATTTTTAAACGGAACATTCTTTACAATAGAGCGTTTAGTCATTTCTTGTTTTTGCTCTAATGATTTCATCACTGTTTCAGCTGAAGTCGCTGGTTGTTGTCCTAATGCAATGAACGAACTTAGAACTAAGGTTGCTAGGGTTAGCTTAGATTTTAACATAGGTTGGAATTTTATGAGCCATGAAATTAACCATAATGCAAACATCTTCAAAATCGTAGGCTTAAGTTTAACACTACACCTATAATAAAAAGAGACAGCTCTAAAAAGAACTGCCTCTAAACACTAACTAGATTAATAGATCAAAAACTACTCAATTATTATCTTTTCGGTAAATGAAGTACTACCGCTATTTATCGTTATAAAGTATGCACCACTGCTTACATCACTTAAATTAATGACATGCATTTGTGCATTACTCAGTTTAATATTTTTTACAATTCTACCATTAACATCATAGATTATGGCCGAGTCAATTTCTATGAAACTGTCATTATTAATAAACATACGTCCTTTGGTCGGATTTGGATAAATTCTAATAGCAGCACTTAACTCTTCTGAGGATACAGATAGGATTGCGCAATCAAAATTTACCATAGAGGTTTGTGTACATGCAGTAGTAGTTGTGCTACGTGTATGTATATGACCAGCTCCATTGATATCACCCATACTTAGAGTCCTATTAGATTGTCCATTTCCTATAGCATAGTGCATAATTACATTAGAATCTATAACGTGTGCTAATTGGTGACCATGGCCAAGCTCGTGTACAGCTACACTTTCAAAATCAAATTGTGAGAATGATGGTGCCCCAGGTCCGAATTGCCAATTAGTACCATCGTCAAAAGCAATATCTAGCTCAGATACATACCATTCTAAGTCTGTTCCTCCACTTATAAAGCACCCTGAAAATCTTGAAGTACATCGCCCTAATACACCACTTGGTAATTCTGAACCATTATCCATTCTAATAATATTTATTCCGTCGTTGGCAACCACATCTGTAGTTGTTACTGCTCCGATTGTCCAGTTTACGCCTGTCTCGCAACGCCATGTATCTAAGGCTCTGACAAAAGATGCGTTTGCAGCAGCATCAGCATCGAAATCAGTAAACATTTGCCATGTATAACCTCCGGCTGCGTTATCATTAACATGTTGCGTTACATAAGCTATATCAACATCTGTAGTTATAGCGTCAGAAACAGCATTGATGTGTGCGTATTCCACACTTAATGCCTGTGGAGATGTAGCTAAAACTGCAGTAAATGCTGAATTTATTATTGCTATTCCGCCATTTCCGGCTCGAGATGGCACCTCAACTGTGATTTGGGAGTCTGTCCAAGTTAGTATTTGCGTCGCTAATGCTCCTGTGTATGTAGCACCGCCATCATTAGCATTGGCAAAACCTATATTTTGAGCTGTGGCTCCAAAACCAGAACCATTTATTGTTAGTACTGTTTTTGTTCCAGCAGTCACAGTTGTTGGGCTTATAGATGTAATTGTCATAGGCCCTCTGCCTGCAAGTGCATTACTTATGACATCATTTACATCAAATTCACCAACAACCTCATAGTCCTTGTTAGTCAAACTAACGACTTCACCATAAAAATCGGTAATGTTTTGCCTTATGTGGTAGGGGTTTACTATTGTATTATTAAACATATTATACTTGTAAAAGCCTTGAGCATCACTAAAAGCATTAAAAGCCGAGTGATTTATAGGAACATTAATGGTATTATCTACTAAAGTAAATATCCCAATGTTCTTTACATCTAATTGAAGACTTGGTGTTACAATCTCATGATCTAGGTCAACTGTACCACCTGCAGTAATAATTTCAATTGTTGTGAGAGGCTCACCCTTAAATACCTTGTAAACTTCGATTGTGTTTACCGTGTAAATATTTTGTCTGTTAGCATCCCAATATGATTTTTTTGAGATAACTTTACCTTCAACTATTTGAGTTGAAGCATGGACTTGCGCCTCCAATGGAATTTCGTAAGTTAGTTCTTGTGCCTTAGCAGTAAAATGTATCGCAAATAGACACAAAATTGCCATCGAAATGGCCTTGAAAGTAGTTTTTTTCATGGTTAAGATTTGGGGTTAAACATGCATTTCAACGAACAAATATAACAATTTATCGATATTTTTAAAGAAAATCTTACTTTTTTTCAAATTAATTTAATCTAGCATCTAATGAAATACCATTTAATCGACCGTCAACTTTTCATAAAAAACAGAACAAATTTTATGTCGCAAATGAAGTCCAATAGTTTGGCTGTTTTTAATAGTAATGATATTTACCCTGTTAGTGCTGATAGTACTTTACCTTTTGCGCAACACAGAGATATCTTTTATTTGAGTGGTGTAGATCAGGAAGAAAGTATTTTAGTATTATTCCCTGATTGTCCTAAAGAAAAGCACCGAGAAATCCTTTTTTTAAAAGAAACCAATGAACACATTGCTATATGGGAGGGTGAAAAACTAACCAAAGAAAAGGCGCTTGAAACCTCAGGTGTTAAAACTGTATATTGGTTACAAGATATGGAGAAGGTAATGTTTGAATTAATGACACAATGTGATACTATATACATTAATACGAATGAGCATTACAGGGCATCTGTTGAAACCGAAACACGCGAAGATCGCTTTACTAAATGGTTAAAGGGCAAATACCCTGCACATAGTGTCGCTAAGAGTAATCCTATATTACAACGATTACGGTCTGTTAAAGATTCTATTGAATTAGATCTCATGCAAAAAGCTTGTGATATTACTGAAAAGGGGTTCAGACGTGTTTTAAATTTTGTGAAGCCGGATGTATGGGAATACAATATTGAAGCTGAGTTTATGCACGAATTCTTAAACAACCGCTCAAAAGGTTTTGCATATACACCAATTATTGCTTCAGGTAATAATGCTAATGTCCTACACTATATAGAAAATAATCAGCAGTGTAAAGCCGGTGACCTTATTTTGATGGATGTTGGTGCAGAGTATGCCAATTATTCTAGCGATATGTCTCGCACTATTCCTGTATCCGGTAGATTTACCGATCGTCAAAAAGCAGTTTATAATGCTGTAAACAGAGTTAAAGATGAAGCTACCAAACTGTTAGTTCCAGGTGCTTTTTGGGAAGAATATCATGTAGAAGTTGGCAAGTTAATGACCTCTGAGTTGTTAGGGTTAGGATTATTAGATAAAGCTGATGTCCAAAATGAAAACCCAGAATGGCCGGCTTATAAAAAATACTTCATGCATGGTACTTCGCATCATATTGGTTTAGACACACACGATTATGGTTTGCTTCATGAACCTATGCAGGCTAATATGGTCTTTACTGTAGAACCGGGGATTTATATTCCGGATGAAGGTTTTGGTGTTCGTTTAGAAGATGATGTTGTGATTCAAGAATCCGGAGCACCAATCAACTTGATGAAAAACATTCCTATTGAGGTTGAAGAGATCGAGGATTTGATGAATAAATAGCCTCTATTTATGACTTTATTCTCAAAAACAATAGTGAATATTTTTTATAGTTAGGAATCCTTACTATATTTACATTGCAATTTTGCAATAAATAAAATTTTAAATACTATGAGTAAATCCATTTTTTATCACGCAGGATGTCCAGTTTGCTTAAGTGCAGAACTCGACATTGTAGATCTTATAGGACAAGATCAAATTGACATTGTACATTTAGGAGAATCTCCTTCAGAAATTGGTAAAGCTGAAGCAGCTGGAGTAAATTCAGTGCCAGCATTGGTCACTCCAAATGGTAATGTCCTTCATATTAACTTTGGTGCCTCAATGGCTGACGTAAAAGGTTAATCTTTTTTTAATTTATATAGTTAGGAATCCTAATTATAAATATTATACAATTATGAAACATACATTTTTATTAGTTTTTACTATCGCATTGAGCACATTTATGTCATGTGCTCAAGAATCAAGTTATAAGAACGATAACTTTATGATCACTAAGGTTGATGTCACACATCAACCAAAGATTAGTGCAACGGTTTGGAATATTACCGTAAAGGGAGAAGCCGGTAAAACCACTCCTACGCCTGCGGGCCAGTTAGATGGCGCTCCTGTTCTTGGTTATGTATTTCCTACATCATTACAATCTACGGATGTTGGTTTTAACAAAACAGAAGGCATCGTTGCATTAGCGTTAACATCTCATCCAGATTTTGATGACACACCCCTATGGGATGAAAACAACGACCGTATTTACGATAATGATGGTATTATTTGGCATCCTCATTGGGTCATCTTGGTAAAAGATGAACGTGTACCAGGAGGGTTGGCTGTAAAACAGTTTAAAAAAGCCGATAATACCGTTGTACTTCCTCCAACTAATCCCGGGATGCCTATGTATATGGACTCACCGGGGTATCCTGTGACAACAAATCAGCAAACCATAACGGTGCTTGTCCCGGATTATAGAATGAATAATAATATTAACTTTAAATATGATGGGGTTGCGGCCTTTATGAAAGTAAATACAAGTCAGACGGATCTTCCAATGCTTGGCGTTTATGAAGTATTTAGTGTGGCAAGTGGCGATCTATCCTTACCCTATACCGTAAAACAATAGCATTATGAAAGTATCTATATGGGACACCTATGTGCAGCGTGACAATGGATCAACCATGCATTTTGACATTGTAGTTCCTAGCACACTCAATGATGCACCTACTGTCTATAAATATGGGCAGCAGTTCTTAGAAAGTAAGCCTTTTAATACGGCAGCTTTGTCTTCTGAAGAATGTCGATTTTGTCATATCGAACAAGCTACAGATGCAATGATTCGGGCTATTGAAGCGCAAGGGTTTTTTATTATTGAAATGGAAAACTGTGAATAATTTAATTAGGATTTCTAACTTTGCCTGTTATGCAAACCATAGCAGGCAATTTATTCTATGAGTAAAAGTGTATTCAATTTAAATAATCAGAATCAGGATCTAGCATCAAAAATCACTGTTGGCCTTCAACGTATTTCTGAAGTGTTCAAGGTTCTCTTATGGGAAAAAGCCAAGCATCATGGATTAAGTCCAATACAAATACAGATTCTAATATTTATAGCGAATCATAAAGCGGATTATTGTAATGTCAGCTACCTCGCTAAAGAGTTCAATGTCACTAAACCTACAATAAGTGACGCTGTTAGAGTATTAGATAAAAAAGCGTTAATTGTTAAAGACTATTCTTCAGAAGATAGTAGGCGTTATAGCATTTTTCTCTCCGATAGTGGAAAGCTCATGGTTAAAGACACTGAGTTATTTATTTCACCCTTAAGGCAACAGCTGCAACAATTACAAGAGACTGAACAAGAGGCTCTTTTTAAGTCTATAAGTACGCTTATCAGCAAATTAAACTCCGCTGGTATACTTACGGTACAGCGTACTTGTTTTAAATGCAAGTTCTATGAAAATAACGGAGAATCGCATTATTGTAATTTGCTTAAAAAACCACTAACTCATAGTACAATACGAATAGATTGTGCAGAATTTGAAGCAGTAGATTAGCGCTTCATCTTCAAAATCACATTTGTTAATACAAAGCTAACTAATGCAGGCAAGACCCAACCAAAACTATAATTAGCCAGAGGGAT
This sequence comes from Winogradskyella sp., assembly GCA_965230605.1. Lineage (GTDB taxonomy): Bacteria > Bacteroidota > Bacteroidia > Flavobacteriales > Flavobacteriaceae > CBDDLD01. Next base: position 3,133,981 of record CBDDLD010000004.1, read on the forward strand.
ATAACTCATTATCGTTTTTAATTCATCACTATGATATAAGAATTGTATTGCGTCAGGAATGCTGAATAATAAAGTAGTCCATACTACAATTTTAAACACCCATTTAGAGCTTAATTGCTCTGATAATACATTTAAGAAGATGAGTATAATTGTAATTGGATAAACACACAACAACACAGGGATTGCAATATGAATAATGGTCCCAAAGTCTAATTGCCCAACAACAATACCTGCTACACTTCCAATGATAGCTGTTATGATATAAGCATTTTGTGATCCTTTAAATACGCCCTTAAAGTAGTCCGCAGCACCTGCTACAATACCAACCGCAGTTGTAAAACATGCCAAAGCAATAAGAATACTCAATACTGTATTTCCAAAGTTTCCAAGTGCAGATATACTAATCCCTCTAAGAAGATTGGCACGTTGCATATCATTACTTAGTGTTTGATCTATACTTATTTCTGAACCATAAAAAGCACCAATAGATATGAGTCCTGCATAAATTACAAAAAGTCCTAGTCCGGCAATTATACCAGATTTTTTTATAATTGTTTTCTTCTCTTCATAAGACTGTTCTTTGTTATAATTTAAGGATACTATAACTACAGCACCAACAACAATAGCTCCAATAGCATCAAACGTTTGATACCCTTCTAGAATACCGCTCACAAAAGGCACGTCAAATTGCGTTGGTTCTGTGATCATACTGCTAGAGAATAATCCTATTCCTATAACCATTAATAGCATTATGACAATAAGTGGTGTTAAGAACTTCCCTATAATACTGAGTATCTTAGATCGGTTTAAAACAAAAACAAGTACTAGAGCAAAATAGATCGCACTTGTTAATAACGAATCTGTTCCAAAGAAAGGATGAATGGCGATCTCGTGAGTAGCTGCTGCTGTTCTTGGTGAAGGAATAATTATTGAAATAATATAGATAACAACACAGAATACCATACTGAAAATTGGGGACACTTTCTTTCCAAAATCATACATGGTGCCTTGTAATTTGGCATGGGCCATAATTCCAAAAATAGGGATGATCACCGCAGGGATTATAAAAGCTATTGTCACCCATATCCATTGTTCACCTGCATTATATCCTAAGAGGGGTGGTAATAAAAGATTGCCTGCCCCAAAGAATAAAGAAAACAAGGCAAAACTTGTAATTAGAAGTTGCTTGGATTTGTTCAATTATTTGGTTTTTATAAGTTCGAGATCGTGAAAGTCAAAACTAAAATCGGTAATTGGTGCTATAAATTTCATAGTGGCTTTAGTTACATTTCCTTCTTCATCAAAGGTAAATTGTACAAACACATCTGCGTCATAACTTCTATCATTCCACTTAGCAACATAAGTGGTAGAATTATACGGTAGAAGTTCGCCAAATAGTCTCGGTGATCTCACACAATTAATAGTGTAACCATTACCGTTATGACCTATCTTTACGTCACCAAACCAGTTGTCTGTATATGTGCCAGTAATCTGAGAAGGTTTTGGAAGGCCTTTGTTATTTTTAGCATTAGCTACTTTAGTATAAACTGCTTTTTTTATACTGTCATTGTATTTTAAATAATTTGCGTTTCGTTCTCCAAGATTTTTAAGCCAATTTCTATTAGGATATTCTAAATAACTATCCTTGATAGTATTTGTTATGGTCGTAAATGCCGAACCGTTCATTTGATTTGTTAAGACGACTATAGCCAGATCAAGCTCTGGAATCATAGTAAACTGAGTTACAGTTCCAATCAAGCCCCCTGTATGATACACTTGTTTATACCCTCCTTTTACATCGGTTACAAACCAGCCCAAACCATAGCCTCTGAAATTAGAATCGTACCAATCTCCTGGTCGTACACGAAGCGGTGTCTGTAATTGCCACAGCTCATGAAATTGCTGCTTACTCAATAAGCGTTCTCCTTTTTCAGTAACAGCATCATTCATTAAAAATTTAGCCCAAGTTAGCATATCTGTTACATTGCTTACTATTCCACCGGCAGCATTAGCTGTTTCACTCCAATCATGAGGAATTTGGATAACCTTACCTTCAGCTCTGGTATGCGCATCAATAATATTAGACTTGTCCTTTACTCTATTGTATGACGCTTTACTGTTTATCATTCCAACAGGTTTCATAATCCTGTTTTCTACAAACTCCTCCCATGTCATCCCACTGACACGCTTCAATACTTCCCCAGCAATAATGAACATGTTATTATTATATTGAAATGTACTTCTGAATGAACTTTCTGGTTTTAGGTGACGAACATTTTTAATAACATCTTTAACGGCAAAATCACTGCCTTCAGGAAAGAACATTAAGTCACCTGCTCCTAATCCTAAACCACTTCTATGAGTTACCAAGTCTCTAACTGTAAATTCCTCGGTAACCCAAGGATCGTGGAGTTGAAACTCAGGAATATATTTCCGCACTTTATCATCCCAGTTTAGTTTACCTTCATCAATAAGCATTGCCAGAGCAAAGCATGTAAACCCTTTGCTATTTGAGGCAACACCAACCATTGTGTTGGCGTTCATTGGTTGTTTATTAGTGAGTGACCTCACTCCATGCCCTTTAGCATAGATTACTTCACCATCTTTTATAATCCCAACGGATATTCCTGGAACATCGAAAGTGGTTAATGTCTCTTTAACGAGTTCATCTAAATTAGCTTCTTGTATTTGTGCTTTACAAAAGACAATAGAAAAGCCAAATAGTATAATAAAAAATGTGTGCTTTAACATTAGAGTTTGTTTAATGAATGTCTCAAATATAATAAATACTTATACAGATTTAATTTGCTACAAGCTCTTAGTAATTATCTTTGCCGTTTATGGCTTTAAAATACAAAGGGATACGAATAAATTATAACGATGAAGGAACCGGTAGTGTTATTGTATTATTACATGGGTTCTTGGAAAGTATCCATATGTGGGATGATTTGGCAGCCGAGCTATGTAACGATTATCGTATTATAAGGATAGATTTATTAGGTCATGGAGAAACAGGTTGTATTGGTTATATCCATACTATGGAAGATATGGCAGACGCGGTTTATACGGTATTAAACCATTTAAACGTTGGTAAAGCCAGCTTCATAGGACATTCTATGGGAGGCTATGTTGCTTTAGAGCTTGCAAAAAAAGTACCTCAGCTTTTTAAAAGTTTGTGTTTAATGAATTCTACTTTCGAAAGTGATGATGAAGAACGAAAGGTAATAAGGACTAGAGCCAATAAAATGGTGCAAGCTAATTTTGAAAATATGGTAAGACTATCTTTTGCTAATTTATTTACACCCAAAAGTAGAGTCTTGTTTAAAGATGCATTTGAGCATGCATTACAATTAGCACTACAAACACCATTACAAGGTTATATTGCTGCGCAAGAAGGAATGAAGATACGACAAGATCATTTTGAATTATACAGTCAACTGAAGTCTAGAAAATTAATTATTATAGGAAAAAAGGATCCTGTTGTAAATGGTGATGCCATTATTTCTAAAATAGAAAATACAGATATTGACTATGTAGAATTTTCAGAAGGTCATATGAGTCATATAGAAAATAAATCAGAATTATCTTACAATATAAAGCATTTTATCGAAAACTTATGACGATAAACGTAATTAGTATGATTTTTTTTCTAAGTTTAGGCTCCTAATCTACCACGCATGAAAAAAACTACTTTTCCCCTAACGTCTAGTAAACTCTACTGCAGCTTTTTTGGCCATGATTATGAAATGACAAAGAAAGTTACTAACCATGTTAAAGAATACACTTGTAAACGTTGTAAGAAACAACTAACAACTAACAGTAATGGTCGTTTAATTGAGCTAACCCCCAAATACCAAGAGATAAATTCAACTTTAGAGAAGATTTATAACCGAAGAATGATGCGTTTAAAGCAGAAATCTCTCACTTCATCGATTTATTAATTGTTGATAATGTGTTAATAACTGATTTTTATATCTTTAGAATCCTATAGCTAAACTATAATTAACCCTCTAAAGATCGTCAGTTAAAATGAAAAATGTTTACTGCTCAGTTTTTGGTCATGATTACAGAGTGACTAGAGAAGTAACTTACCATGTTAAGGAGTACAAATGTAAACGTTGTAATTCTGAAGTTACTACAGATTGTAACGGAAATCTTATCCCCCTCACCAAGAAATTTAAAGAAATTAATTCTGTGCTCAACCGAGTTCACATGAAACGATTAGAAAGAAGCCAAAAAATTCTTATGGTTGACTATTAAAAGACGACCATCCTTGAGCTTTAATTGGAATTCGTTCTTCTGCACGCGTTATTAAGTGCATCCCTTTCTCCTGCCCTGTAATATAACCTATAACAGTTAAATCCGGATTAGCTTTAATCTTCGGATAATCTTCTTGTGCAATCGTCATTAATAACTCATAATCCTCACCTCCATTAATTGCAATAGTTGTACTGTCTATATCAAATTCTTCACAGGTTGATATTACTTGTGGGTCTAAAGGAATTTTATTTTCGTAAAGATCTACACCAACCTTACTATGTTTACACAAGTGCATAATCTCAGATGACAAGCCATCGCTTATATCTATCATACTCGTAGGTACTACATCTAGTTTTTCTAAAAGTTCAACAATATCCTTACGAGCTTCAGGCTTTAACTGCCTTTCTACAATATAAGTATACATAGATAAGTCAGGCTGATTGTTTGGGTTTACTTTGTAGACTTCCTTCTCACGTTCTAATACTTGTAACCCCATATAAGCACCACCTAGATCTCCGGTAACTATCAAAAGATCATTGGCCTTAGCGCCTTTTCTAAACACTGCTTTATTGCTGTCAACTATACCTATTGCAGTGACTGAAATGACTAACCCTGAAGTTGAAGATGTTGTATCCCCACCAACAACATCAACACCATATAATTCTGCAGCAGTATGAATTCCTGAATATAACTCTTCTAAAGCCTCAACCGGAAAACGATTAGATACAGCAATAGAAACTGTAACCTGAGTAGCCTTAGCATTCATAGCATAAATATCAGAGAGATTTACAATAACTGCTTTATACCCTAAATGTTTTAATGGCATGTAGCTAAGATCAAAATGTACGCCTTCGACTAAAAGGTCTGTGCTAACAACCACTTTGCTTTTACCAAAATCTAATAGTGCAGCATCATCACCAATACCTTTAATTGTAGATTTTTGTTTAATCTTAAAGTTATGAGTAAGGTGATCTATAAGACCAAATTCTCCATATTGACTTATAGGTGTGCGTTGTGGATTTTTATCTTCTAACATGCTGCAAAAGTATTACGGTTTTCTTAAATACTAAAGTGAAAACCATTGTTAATCTTCATTGTTATGACTAGCATATGCTTTTTTTAATGTAAATTGCTAAAAAAATTGTTTACCATGGACTTAAGATTGAAGTACCTACTCATCATCTTATGCTGCTTTTTTATAGCATGTTCCGATGACGATAATGGCAATCCTGCAAATACAGACTCCGATAATGATACCATTGTTAATAGTTCAGATAATTGCCCTGACACTGCAAATCAAGATCAATTAGATACCGATAATGATGGCGTTGGTGATGCCTGTGATGACGATGATGACAACGATGGTGTCCCAGATACTACCGATAATTGTCCATTAGTTGCTAACCCTGGTCAGGAAGATGCAGATAATGATGGTATTGGTGATGTTTGTGACAATGATCTTGTTGCTTTTACGCCTCAATTCCCATGTGAAAATGGAATGGCTGGTATATATCCATGTAACGGTTATGATTTGATGGGCCATATCCCAATTGAAGATCTTGGTGGAGCCGGAGCTGAAGGTAACGACTCATGGGGTTGGACAGATCCGGACAATGGTAACGAATATGCTTTAGTGTGTACAACAGAAGGAACAGCGTTTGTAGATATCACAGACCCTACAGATCCAATTCTGTTAGGCACACTGCCAACGGCTACTTTTTCTAGTGATTGGAGAGATATTAAAACCTATAATAATCACGCCTTTATTGTAAGTGAAGCCCCAGGTCATGGAATGCAGGTTTTTGATCTTACTAGACTAAGAAACGTAGCTAACCCCCCTCAAACGTTTGCCGCTGATGCCAATTACAATGAGTTTGGAAACGCACACAATATTGTTATTAACGAAGATTCTGGATATGCCTATGTGGTAGGATCAGACACCTTCAGTGGAGGACCTCACTTTGTTAATATACAGAACCCAACAATGCCAACAGCTGCCGGAGGATATGAAGATGATGCGTATTCACACGATGCCCAAGTCGTAACTTATACTGGTCCAGATTCAGATTATACAAATAGTGAAATTTACATCGGAAGTAATGAAGATGTTGTTGTGATTATTGATGTTTCTGACAAAGCTAATCCTGTACAGATTTCTACTATAGACTACAGTAACATTGGATATACACATCAGGGGTGGTTTACGGAAGACATGCAATACTTCCTTTTAGGTGATGAAGTTGATGAAATAGACTTTGGCCTTAATTCTAGAACCATAGTTTTTGACTTTTCAGATTTAGATAACCCTGCGTTTCATATGAATTATTCAGGCCCAACAGCAGCTATAGATCACAATGGTTATGTTGTAGGCAATCGCTTTTATGTAGCCAACTATTCTGCAGGCGTTAGAGCAATTGATATTTCTGGTTTAGATGGTAATATCATGACCGAAGTTGGATTTTTTGATACTTACCCAATAGATGATGATACAGATTTTCATGGTGCTTGGAATATATATCCATTCTTTGAAAGCGGTCATATCGTTGTAAGTGATATTGAAGGAGGCTTATTTATAATCAGGGAAAGTATTAACTAATTATCAAACTGATTATGAACCCTAATAAACTTATAATCTTCCTACTCCCAGTCTTGCTATGGACTTGCGATTCTGATGATGATTCAATAGATGATGGCAGTTTCAAAGGCATTGCAGAATGGGCCAGAACTTTTGGAGGATCGGATGCGGACTTCGGATTTTCTCTACTAGAAACCAATGATGGTAATATTGCTATACTAGGTTACACATCTAGTACGGATGGTGACATTATAGATAAAACACTCAATGTAAATGATTATTGGCTGACCAAAGTTGATATTGACGGAAACCTGCTTTGGAATAAAACCTATGGCGGTTCTGGTGATGATAGAGGCCGAAAACTAATTCAAACCAATGATGGCGGTTTTGCTATGGCCGGATATAGCATGAGTAGTGATGGAGACGGTAGCAATAATGAAGGTTTTCATGATAACTGGATTGTTAAAACCGATGCTGATGGAACTATACAATGGGAAAACAGCTTTGGCTTTTCCGGACACGATCATGCTTATGCATTACTGCAGACTGATGACAGTGGTTATTTTATGGCTGGATTTTTAGATGTCACCTCATCAGGAGGTGCCGGAAACACCAACAGAAGTGCCAATATTTCTTCTAGAAGACATGGTACGGGCGAATTTTGGTGCCACCGATTAGATGCTCAAGGCAATGTTATATGGCAACGTTACTTTGGAGGCACTAATAACGATAGAGCGTTTGATGTGCTTCAATCCAATGATGGTGGTTTTATAGTTACCGGTTACTCAGAAAGTGATGACTTCGATATCACAGATGGTCGAGGAACCTACGACTATTGGGTCTTAAAACTAAGTGCATCAGGGGATCTTTTATGGCAAAAATCTTTTGGAGGTACCGGGATAGATCAGTCTAGAGCTATTATAAAAACTGATGATAACGCTTACATTGTTGTAGGAAATTCATTTAGTGATGATGTTGACATCAACAATAATCTTGGAAGTTCAGATTTTTGGCTCATTAAGATTAGTGATGAGGGTAATATTATATGGAAGCATAACTATGGCGGCTCAGATTTTGATTACGCTACTAATATTAGATCATCGGTAGATGGCTATGTAGTCTGTGGTTATAGTAAAAGTAATAACCATGACCTTAGCATAAATTATGGTGATAATGATTTTTGGGTAATGAAAATTGATGAGAGTGGAAATCTAATCTGGCAAAAGAATTTTGGAGGAAGCGGATTGGATTTAGCACATGATGTCATAGAAACAACTACAGGTCATATCTATGTTGTTGGAGAAACTGAAAGTAATGATTATGATATCACTGAAAACAAAGGCATGAAAGATTTACTTTTGGTAAAAATTAGATAGCTAACAGTCTTACTTATTGCATTTCATCGAAAATATTTACTTTTTAACGTTGGTTTTATAAGATTTGAGTACATTACATGTCCCAAATTTTATTAACCTACATGAAAACTACTACAACTAACCAAGCGTTGTCCTGTGCTATTTTTGGCCATAACTTTTTTAAGTCAGACCAAAATCCCAATCAATTAGTTTGTGCTCATTGTAACATCACAGTACAAACAGATGCTCAGGGTAATTTTGATGAGTCTGGAATAACCAATAAAAATGTGCAAACTACATTAAGACGATTATTTCTTCTTAAGCGTCGTATTGAGAAACCATCATTATTATCTGATTAAAATACAACACTTTACCTCTGTTTTTAATTTAAATTCTCCTATAAACAGACCCTATACTATTATATGCTAATATAATGTTAGTATTTGTGGTAAAAGCCTACTTATATCGTATATTTGCAGTCTATTTAGAACTAATCTGATTAAGATATGATTAAAGTTTCTGAAACAGCGAGAGATAAGGTTATAGAACTTATGACTGAAGACGGCTTTAACCCAACATCTGATTACGTTAGAGTTGGAGTTAAAAGCGGTGGATGTTCTGGCCTGTCTTACGACCTAAAATTCGATAGCTCAGCAGAAGAGGAAGATAAAGTTTTTGAAGATAATGGTGTAAGAATCATTGTAGACAAACGCAGCTTCCTTTACCTTATTGGTACTACTTTAGAATATTCCGGAGGCTTAAATGGTACCGGTTTTGTATTTAATAACCCAAATGCGAATAGAACATGCGGGTGTGGAGAATCGTTCTCTTTATAATTAAACAGCTATGAGTAAATACACTGAAGATGATTTAAGAGAAGAGTTAAAAACCAAAGAGTACGAATATGGTTTTTATACAGATATTGAATCTGAAACTTTCCCAAAGGGCCTTAATGAAGATATTGTAAAAGCTATCTCAAAAAAGAAAGAAGAGCCAGAGTGGATGACCGAATGGCGTCTTGAAGCATTTAGAGCATGGCAAAAAATGATAGAACCAGAATGGGCAAATGTGCATTATCAAAAACCTGACTTTCAAGGTATTTCATATTATTCAGCACCAAATAGCAAGCCTAAATATGATAGCTTGGATGAAGTAGACCCAGAGCTATTAGCAACATTTGATAAACTAGGAATCTCACTAGACGAACAAAAAAAATTAGCCGGTGTTGCCATGGACGTTGTTGTAGACTCAGTTTCTGTGGCTACAACCTTCAAAAAAACACTAGCAGAAAAAGGTATTATCTTCTGTTCTATTAGTGAAGCTATTCAAGAACATCCTGAGCTGGTAAAAAAATATATTGGTACAGTAGTGCCGCGAAAAGATAATTTTTATGCAGCCCTAAACAGTGCCGTTTTTAGTGATGGTAGTTTCTGTTACATTCCAAAAGGGGTAAAATGTCCGATGGAACTTTCTACGTATTTTAGAATCAACCAGGCAGGAACGGGACAATTCGAAAGAACTTTAGTTATTGCCGATGAAGGGAGCTATGTCAGTTATTTAGAAGGTTGTACTGCACCTATGCGCGATGAGAATCAATTACATGCTGCTGTTGTAGAACTTATTGCACTAGAAAATGCTGAAATAAAGTATTCTACTGTTCAAAATTGGTATCCTGGAAATGCTGAAGGTAAGGGTGGCGTTTTCAATTTTGTTACTAAGCGCGGTCTATGTGAAAAACACGCTAAAATCTCTTGGACTCAAGTAGAAACAGGAAGTGCTGTTACCTGGAAATACCCTTCTTGTGTTCTTAAAGGGGACCATTCAGTAGGAGAATTTTATTCTATTGCAGTCACTAATAATTTCCAACAAGCAGACACCGGGACTAAAATGATTCACCTTGGTAAAAACACTAAGTCTACCATAATATCTAAAGGTATTTCTGCAGGGAAATCACAAAATAGTTACAGAGGTTTAGTGCAGATAGGCTCTAGGGCAGAAAATGCAAGAAACTTTTCTCAATGTGACAGCTTGCTTATGGGAAATGAATGTGGTGCACATACTTTCCCATACATAGAAGCTAAAAATAAATCTGCTCAAATTGAGCACGAAGCAACTACTAGTAAAATTGGAGAAGATCAGATCTTTTACTGTAATCAAAGAGGAATAGATACCGAAAAAGCTATTGCATTAATTGTCAATGGTTTTAGTAAAGAAGTCTTAAATAAACTTCCAATGGAATTTGCTGTAGAAGCACAAAAATTATTAGAAATCAGTTTAGAAGGTTCAGTCGGATAAAAGCATATTATATGAAAAAAACAGTTCTTCTTCTTGTTATTACTTTATCATTTTTGTCTTGCAAAAATGATGCTAGCACTCAAGTTAATACTACTGAAGCTAGTTCAAAATCCTATGATCAAAACGATGGTTTAATAACCATGAGAGGAGATTTTATATACGATGAAGCTCAAAATGCTGCTGTATTAAGTACTCCAAATGACATTTATGGTGTTGTGATAGATGATAAAATGAAAGCGCTTAATGCAGAGGTTATACGTTTCAAAAAAGAAAAGACAGATATGGTTCCTGTAACTGTCAGAGTGAGGCGTTTTGAAAGTGGTGAAGAAAACACCTGGAAATACAGAGTAGAAATTAAAGAGATATTGAAGGTTGAAGCTCCAGCCGAGAATAAAGGTGATGTTATAAAATTATCAAACTAAAAACATGTTAAAGATTAATAACTTACACGCCAGTGTAGAGGATAAAAGCATATTAAGAGGTATTAACTTAGAAGTTAAGCCCGGAGAAGTTCATGCTATTATGGGTCCTAATGGATCAGGTAAAAGTACCTTAGCTTCAGTAATTGCCGGAAAAGAAGAATATGAAGTAGAAGAAGGAGAAATTTTACTTGAGGGCGAAAATATAGATGAGCTGGCAGCAGAAGAGCGTGCTCACAAAGGCATCTTCTTATCATTCCAGTATCCGGTTGAAATTCCTGGGGTTAGTGTTACTAATTTCATGAAGACAGCCATTAATGAAACTCGAAAAGCAAAAGGTCTTGAAGATATGCCGGCCAACGAGATGCTTAAACTCATTCGAGAGAAATCAGAACTGTTAGAAATTGATAGAAAGTTCTTATCGCGCTCACTTAATGAAGGATTCTCTGGTGGAGAAAAGAAACGTAATGAAATCTTTCAAATGGCAATGTTAGAACCTAAGTTAGCCATCTTAGACGAAACTGATTCCGGATTAGATATTGATGCATTACGTATTGTAGCTAATGGTGTAAATAAGTTAAAGAGTAAGGATAATGCTGTTATTGTTATTACACATTACCAACGTTTATTAGATCATATAGTTCCGGATTATGTTCATGTGCTTCATAATGGTAGAATTGTAAAATCTGGCCCAAAAGAGTTAGCTCACGAACTGGAAGCTAAAGGTTACGATTGGATTAAAGAAGAAGTAAATGCCTAACACCATGGATCTAAAGGAAAAATTAGTCTCTTCTTTTTTAGCTTTTGAAAATACTGTAGACGTAGATTCACCAATCCACGACATCAGAATTGAAGCTATAAAAGCTTTTGAAGATCAAGGCTTCCCGTCTAAGAAACAAGAAGCATGGAAGTATACGTCTTTAAACACTATACTTAAACATGATTACAGTGTTTTTCCTAAACATGAAAATGCTTTAGATTACAAAGACGTTAAGAAGTATTTTATTCATGATATTGATAGCTACAAGATCGTATTTGTAGATGGTAGATACTCATCGCATTTATCCCAAACTACGCATGACGGTATCGATGTTTGTCTAATGTCAGCAGCACTAACAAAGACAAAATACCGTTTAGTTATAGAAAATTATTTCAATAAGATTGCTCAAAAAGATGGATTATCTTCATTGAATACTGCGTTTTCTAATGAAGGAGCATACATCCATATTCCGAAAAACAAGCTTGTAGAAAAACCTATTCAGGTGATTCATTTTTCAACAGGAAATGAATCAGCCTTAATGCTACAGCCAAGAAATTTAATCGTGGTTGGTGAGAACTCTCATGTTCAGATTATTGAACGACACCAGAGCTTAACAGACAATCCTATTTTAACGAATAGTGTTACTGAAATCTTCGCTAATAAAAGAGCTATTATAGATTATTATAAAGTTCAAAATGATCATAGTAATGCCTCTTTAATAGACAATACATTTATCAAGCAAAAGCAAGAAAGTATAGCAAAAGTACATACCTTTTCTTTTGGCGGTAAGCTTACTCGTAATAATCTTAACTTTTATCAGCATGGGGAGCGTATAGACTCTACAATGAAGGGGATAACTGTTATTGGCGATAAACAACACGTAGACCACAACACCTTGGTGCATCACATAGAACCTAACTGTGAAAGCCACCAAGACTATAAGGGTATTTTTGATGATAATGCTACCGGTGTTTTCAATGGAAAAGTAGTTGTTGAAAAAGAAGCTCAAAAAACAAATGCCTTTCAGGCTAATAATAACATATTAGTTAGTGACAAAGCAGCTATCAACACAAAACCTCAGCTCGAAATTTTTGCTGACGATGTAAAATGCTCCCATGGTTGTACTATAGGTCAACTAGATGAAAGTGCATTATTCTATCTGAGATCTAGAGGTATTCCTGAAAAGGAAGCCAAAGCATTGCTCATGTTCGCATTCAGTAATAATGTATTAGATTCCGTGAAGATTCCTGAAATTAAAGCAAGAATTACTAAGATTTTAGCTAACAAATTAGGTGTAAATATAGGTTTCGACCTGTAAAAAAAGTGCATTGACAAATACAGAGCTCGATATATCAGTTATAAGAAAAGATTTTCCAATACTCCAAAGAGAAGTTAACGGGAAACCTCTGGTATATTTTGATAATGCTGCAACTTCTCAAACACCTCAAATAGTTATTGATACTATTGTAGATTACTACAGTAATTACAACGCAAACATACACCGAGGTGTGCATGCACTTAGTCAAGAGGCAACTGATGCTTACGAACAAGCTCGTATTAAAATTCAAAAGCATTTTAACGCAAAACATCCGCATGAGATTATATATACTTCAGGAACTACTCATGGCATCAATTTGATAGCGAATGGATTTTCATCATTATTAAAGCCAGAAGATGAAGTATTAGTCTCAGCTTTAGAGCATCATAGCAATATTGTCCCTTGGCAAATGTTATGTGAACGTACAGGTTCAAAACTAAAGGTTATCCCTATGAATACTGATGGGGAGTTAATACTTTCTGAATTTGATGCATTACTGAACGACAATACAAAGCTCATTTTTGTAAATCATATATCTAATGCTTTAGGGACCATAAATCCTATAAAGTACATTATCGATAATGCACATCAATATGGTGCTGCGGTTCTTATTGATGGTGCTCAGGCATGTCCACATCTTAAGCCAGACCTACAAGCTTTAGATGTTGATTTTTATGTGGCTTCGGCTCACAAGATGTGTGGCCCTACTGGAATGGGAATGCTCTATGGAAAAGAAGCTTGGTTAAATAAGCTTCCACCCTACCAAGGCGGAGGAGAAATGATTTCTGAAGTCACTTTTGAAAAAACTACTTATGCAGATTTACCTCATAAGTTTGAAGCAGGAACTCCAAACATTTGTGGAGGAATTGCTTTTGGAGCTGCTGTAGATTATATGAATGCCATTGGTTTTGATGCCATTGCTGCGTATGAACATGAATTGTTAGAACACGCCACACAACAGCTTTCCGAAATTGAAGGACTTAGAATATATGGAACTTCAGAATATAAAACATCCGTCATATCCTTCAACGTAAATGATATTCACCCGTACGATATTGGTACTATTTTAGACAAAATGGGAATAGCAGTTCGTACAGGACATCATTGTGCGCAACCCATAATGGACTTCTATAATATCCCCGGGACAATAAGAGCTTCTTTTGCGTTCTATAATACAAAAGAAGAAATAGACCTTATGGTTTCTGCGCTTAAAAAGGCCATCTTAATGTTGTCGTAAATTTTAATACATTTACGATATTAATAAAATCCTATGCAAAAACATTTTCTTTTATACCTGCTTGTATTAGTGGTATTCTCATCTTGTTCTAAAGATAAAATCATTGAAGCTAATGTTTATAGTAAATTGGTGAGTTGTGAAGACGCTTCCATAGCCAATTGTCTTGAAATAAAAATTACAGATTCTGAAGATCGGATCACAATTCCGAATGATATCGAAGGCTTCAACTTTGAGGAAGGTTACAACTATAAATTACAATTAGCTTATAATGAAAAAACTAATACCTATAACCTATCTAAAGTTATTAGTAAGGAGAAAGTTGCTGAAGATATCAGACTAAGAACATGGATAGTAACTAGCATAGGTGACATTAGTAATTTTAAAGAGCCTCCTTTCCTCAAATTCTCTCCAACAAGCAGTACGTTTAAAGGGTATGCCGGATGTAACAATTTCAATGGTAAAGTGGTTTTTAAAAACTACGATGTAGAGATCGGTGATATTATAATGACAAAAAAAGTATGCCCATATAATGACGTAGAACAGGAATTGACAAATGCCTTGCAAAAAACAAAAAGATATGATGTGGTTAATGGCATCTTGCATTTTTATTCTGAACATGGGGGTCTTGTAATGACTTTTAAAACAGAAGACAAATAAATTTTGGTCTCATTTTTGGTGTTCAATTTCTAATAAATAGACAACCCATGAAAATATTACTCAGCATATTAGTAATTATGTTTTCAGCTAAAGAGTGTAAAAGTTCAAAAGAACAAGCTTTAGAGGAGGACAATGCAAGAAATACTGAATTTGTAGATCAATCTGATGTAAAAATAACATACCAGGCATTATCTCGTGGTGCCTTCGAATATATATGTATTTCTAAAGATACTGTGCATATATCAACAGACAGGTCTTTAAAAAAAGTAACTTCTTACAGCTGTGATAAGAATGACTGGAGGGCTATCTCTGATTTGTTAAAAGATGTAGATATAAATTCTTTTTCCTCACTTAAAGCACCAACAGATAAGCGCCTTTTTGACGGAGCTCCGCATGCCACTTTGAAACTCGCAACAGGAAGTGATGAAATTAGTACGCCTACCTTCGATCATGGCCACCCTCCAAAGGCTATAGAAGAATTAGTTAATAAAGTGTTATCCATCAAAGAAAACCTGTCTAAAAACTAGAGATATCGTATTTTTGTAAAAAATAATAGCTATGTCTATAGAGGCTATACAAAATGAGATTATTGACGAGTTTTCAATGTTTGACAATTGGGAAGATCGCTATCAATATATGATTGATCTTGGGAAGTCACTTCCGCTTATAGATCCAAAGTACAAAACTGAAGATCATATCATTAAAGGTTGTCAGAGTAAGGTCTGGGTGCATGCAGATATGGAAGATGATAAAATAATGTTCACTGCAGATAGCGATGCTATTATTACCAAAGGTATCATCGCAATTTTAATTAGAGTATTTTCCGATCAACATCCAAAAGACATTATTGACGCTGACACCAATTTTATTGACGAGATTGGTTTAAAAGAGCATCTATCCCCAACTCGAGCTAATGGATTGGTAAGTATGATCAAGCAATTAAAATTATACGCTATAGCGTATCAAACGCAATTAAATTAGAATGACTGAAATCACAATAGATACAGAAGCATTAGGCGAAAAAATAGTTCGCGTATTAAAAACCATATTCGATCCAGAAATCCCTGTGGATATTTATGAATTAGGACTCATCTATGACGTTTTTGTTAATGAAGATTATGATGTGAAAATCTTAATGACATTGACAACGCCTAATTGTCCGGTTGCAGAAACTTTACCACTAGAAGTAGAAGAAAAAGTGAAGTCTATAAAAGACGTAAAAGACGCCGAAGTAGAAATTACTTTTGATCCGCCATGGTCTCAGGACTTAATGAGTGAAGAAGCTAAACTTGAATTAGGAATGTTATAAAATGGCTGAAGAAATTGTCAATAGAGTTGCCAACAGTAAATTAAAAGTCATTGACCTTGAAGAACTATATCCTGAAGGTCCTCGTACTAGCCTTGATATTAAAGATTGGCTTTATGAAGGTTTAGTTCTCAGAGAAAAAGACTTTAGAACATATGTTAGTGACTATGATTGGTCTCAATACAAGGGTACTTATGTTGCGTTGTACTGTTCTACAGATGCCATTATTCCCGATTGGGCTTACCTTCTAGTTGCCACTCATCTACAGCCTTATGCCAAATATTGCAGTATAGGAACTATAGAACAATTGAACACATTATTGTATAAAGATATCATAGCCAACATAAATGTGAGTGAGTATGAAGGTTTACCAACAATAATTAAAGGATGTGCTAATAAACCTGTACCCGATAATGCATTACTAATGCTTACACAAAAGCTTCAACCTGTGGCAAAATCTATAATGTATGGTGAAGCCTGTTCCGCAGTACCTTTATTTAAGAAAAAAGCATGAGGTTTGTGACTTTTAAATCACAAATAGGTCTAATGAATGGATAGGAGGTTATCTTCGGCCTTAATTATCAAATTCAATTATCTTTGTAACAAATTATCAACAACTATAAAACACTTAAAACTAATTCATTATGACTAAAAAGTTAGGATTAATCTTTATGTTCCTTTTTGCAATTGCTACAGGTTTTGCACAAACAAAAGAAGAGCTAGAAACTCAAAAAGCAGAGAAGCAATCACAAGCAGATGCTTTTCAGAAAGAAGCAGATGATATTCAAGCTCAAATTGATGCTTTACCAGGATGGCGCGTTGGTGCCTTTGGTACCATTGGAGGTAGTATTTCAGGTTTCAATAATTGGTTTGCTCAAGGAGCACCTAATAACTCCTCTGGTAGTATTGGTTTTACGGTAAACGGATTTGCCAATAAATTAGAAGATAAGTACTTCTGGAGAAATGCATTAAATCTTAACCTTAATTGGGTAAAATTAGACAATAAAGATATTGATACAGACAGCGATGATTTTGAACCAACAACTGATGTATTTAATATTTCTACATTATACGGTAGAAAGCTAAGTGAAAAATGGGCTGTTTCTGGTTTAGCAGAATATAGAACAACTCTACTAAACAACTTTAACGATCCTGGTTATTTAGATGTAGGTGTGGGTATGACATGGACGCCTCTGACAAATTTAATTGTCGTAATTCATCCTTTAAACTACAACTTTGTATTTAGTGATCAAGATGCCATTTTTGACTCTTCACTCGGGGCAAAAATAGTTGCTGACTATACGGCTAGTATTGGTGCTATAAATTTAAAATCTAACCTTTCTATGTTTCATAGTTATGAGACTTCTGACTTATCTAACTGGACATGGATTAACTCGTTTGGATATACCTTATGGAAAGCTATTGGTGTAGGATTTGACTTCGGCTTAAGAAGCAACAAACAAGAGGCTTTAAATTATGCGATTAACACATTAGGGGATACCAATGCTACATTTGACAATGTTGACAATGACCTTCAAACGTATTGGACTCTAGGATTGAGTTATAATTTTTAATACGTACCATTATATAAGATATAGAAAAGGGCGACATATTGTGTCGCCCTGTTTTATATATCTTCTACATCAGGATATAAAAAATGGTTATACGGAAAACGTTGCACATGAATGGCTCTAACAGCTTCATACACACGCTTTCTAAATGTATCTAAATTAGATTTGTTTAGTGCAGAGATAAACAATGCATTATCTCCTATTTTCGCCATCCAGGTGTTTTTCCACTCCTCAATAGAATAGTTGGCTTTTGTACGTTCAGTTACCAGATCATCATCATCAAAAGGTTCAGGTTCATAAGCATCTATTTTATTAAATACCATAATTGTTGGTTTGTCCTTACTCTGTATCTCATCAAGGATTTGATTTACTGATTCAATATGCTCTTCAAAATTAGAGTGCGATATATCTACCACATGTAATAGTATATCTGCTTCTCTAACCTCATCAAGTGTGCTCTTAAAAGACTCTACCAATTGCGTTGGTAGCTTTCTTATAAATCCTACGGTATCACTAACCAGAAAAGGAAGGTTACCTATGACGACTTTTCGGACTGTAGTATCTAAAGTTGCAAAGAGTTTATTTTCTGCAAATACTGTACTCTTACTAATCACATTCATTAATGTAGACTTACCAACATTGGTATACCCTACTAAAGCCACTCTTACCATCTTACCTCTGTTCCCTCTCTGAACAGCCATTTGTTTGTCTATAGTTTTGATTTTAGACTTAAGCAAGGCAATTTTATCTCTTACAATACGTCTATCTGTTTCAATTTCTGTCTCACCAGGACCACGCATTCCAATTCCCCCTTTTTGACGTTCTAAGTGAGTCCACATTCCTTTTAACCTAGGTAGAAGGTACTCACACTGAGCAAGCTCTACCTGAGTTCTTGCATAGCTTGTCTGTGCACGCTGAGCAAAAATGTCTAAAATGAGATTGGTTCTATCTAGGATTTTACAATTTAAAATCTTGCTAATATTACGTTCTTGTGCCGGAGATAATTCATCGTCAAAAATTACGGTATCTATTTCATGTTCCTTTACATAATCCTGAACATCATTCATCTTTCCACTTCCAATAAATGTCTTAGGATTTGGCATAGCCATCTTTTGGGTATATCGTTTTACAACGCTTCCGCCAGCAGTATAGGTAAGAAATTCCAATTCATCTAAATACTCTTTTGATTTAGATTCATCCTGATCTTTAGTCACAACACCAATAAGCACTACCTTTTCTAATACGCTCTCTTTCTTCTCTAACATAATTTGAAATAATGGGCAAAGGTAAATAAATGGATAATGACAAATTGTGTTTTAAGTATTATATTTATCGCCATGAGTACTTCTAAAACCTACGGAATTCACACTATAGCGTTTTATAACATAGAAAATTTGTTTGACACTGTAGATGATGAGAATGTAAATGATGAGGATTTTCTTCCAGATTCTGCAAAGCGTTGGACTAAGAAACGCTACGAAAATAAGTTAAGAAAAGTCAGCGCTACAATTAAACAAATTGGCAATTTGGATTCTGCACCTTCTATCATTGGTATTGCTGAGGTAGAAAATGAACATGTGGTAAGAGATCTTGTAAAAAATGAACAATTAGAAAATTCCGGTTATGACTTTGTACACTACGATTCTTCAGATGAACGTGGTATTGATGTCGCATTACTCTATAACTCCAGATCTTTTCAAGTAGAACACTCAGAACCTTTCTCTGTTTATCTTGAAGATGAATTTGGAAATAGAGATCATACTAGAGATATCCTTCTAGTCTCAGGCTATCTCCATGGAGAACTCATTCATGTGATCGTTAACCATTGGTCGTCCCGTAGAGAAGGAGAAAAAGAAACGGAGTTTAAACGCATGGCCGCTTCCAACAAAGTGCTTTCAATTATAGAATCACTTAAAAGTGACTATGATAATCCTAAGATCATAGTAATGGGAGACTTTAATGATAACCCGAATAATAATAGCCTTTTAAATATTGAAACCAACGGGCAGTTATTTAATCCTTTCAAAACCATTTGGTCTAAAGAACGTGGTAGCCTTAATCACGATTTTGAATGGAATCTTTTTGACCAAATTTTATTTAGCTCTAATGTCTTTGATCCTACCTACTCTAAAATAGATTTTCTTAAAGCTGATATATTTGATAATAAATTCTTAACCCAATATCATGGTAAATATAAAGGGCAACCGTTTAGGACTTATGTAGGCAAGAAATATAAAGGGGGTTATAGCGACCATTTTCCTGTGTATATTCAGCTAAAAATCGAAGCCTAAAAACCTGAAAAACAGCTACTGTCTTTTTGTCGATGATTAACGCATTTAATCTATTATAACATTGTTAACATCCTGTTAACAATCATTTTTATATATATTCGGGAATGCGTAATAAAGGCGTCTAATCAGCGCTCTTTTTTTTACTCTACCCCTTATCGATTTTAAAGCTATATAAATTATTTGTAATCAACTGATTACGGGTTTTTTTGTTTACTAACTTAATTAAATGCAATGAAAAAAATTACACTAAGTTTGTTCTTAATGCTTATCGCATTTTCTGCAAGCGCACAAATCGCTATTAGTGAAAATTTTGACAGTGGAGCCTCTGATTGGGAAACAGGTGGTTTCTTCTTCAGTGCTACTCAAGCATGTGAAGGTCAGTCTGTCAGAGAAAATTTATACAGTGGAAATACTTCTGGTGATCTTACATCACCAAACATTGTTGGGCAATCCAATGCTACTGATCTATCGTTAAGCTTCGATTACAAAATTGTAGACTGGTCTGCAGCTACTGATGCAACACCTCCAGGATGGGGAAATTTTGTCATTCAGTACTCTACTGATGATGGTGCTAATTGGATAGACATCGATACTATTGATGACTCTAATCATACCACATCTTCTGACTGTGCTACCTTAAATTATACAATTGCTGCAGCTGATCTGCCAATGGGGTCAGACTTTAAACTTCAGTTTGTAGCTACTCAAACAGGCGGTGATTATTACCTCTATTTTGATAATATTTCAGCGCTTCAGGCTGCGCTTATGCCTCCATCATGTGATTCTGTATTAACCACACCTGTAGACGGTGAAACAGCAGCCGACATTGACGGTAATATTTCTTGGTCGGTAGCTTCTGGTATTCCGACAGGATATTTCTTAACGGTTGGTACTACATCTGGAGGAAATGATGTGGTAGATAATTTAGATGTAGGCAATGTTACAACTTATGCTTTAGGACAACTTAACTATGCTACAACATACTATGTAACCATTACTGCATACAATGCAAACGGAACAACAACAGACACTTGTACAGAACAATCGTTTACAACTCAAGACGATCCTAATGTTATTGTAGATTGTGCTGTTGGTCCTGCTAATACTCTGTATTGTTACTCTACAAATAATATAGACCCGGCAGATGAATCATTTAGTTATACAAGTTCTGATGGCAGTCAATTAATACTAACATTCAACGCCGGACAAGTAGAAAGCTGTTGTGATGAACTTATTGTATTAGACTCTGATGGGGTTACTCAATTATTCAACGGAACAAATGGAGGAGACCTTACCGGTTTAACTTTCCAATCCACTGGAGATAATATTTCATGGTATATTCAATCTGATGGATCTATAAATTGTGGATCTAGTGGATTTACACAAATAGACGCTTCAGTAGCCTGTGCTACCTGTAATAATCCTAATGCTACATTTGCGGTAAGACAGGATTGTTTAAATGGACCTCAGTTCTTTATCGATATAGATTTAACAGATTTAGGATCTGCCTCTTCAATAACAATATCTGATGATCAAGGTAGTACACCTATAAATACTTCAGCTACAGGATTATTCTCATTTGGTCCTTTTGCTAATGGTACTGTAGTAACAACTACTGTGGCTAATGATGATGATGCTAACTGTACTATAGTTAGTGATGCATTAACTCAAGATCAATGTGTTTTAAACCAAGTAGATTGTGCTGCTGGCCCATTAAATTTGACACATTGTTATGGTAATAATGATGATACAACATGGTTATTTATGTCTACAGATGGTAGTCCGGTGAGACTTACATTTAACGCAGGAGGCATAGAAAGTTGTTGTGATGATATTTTAGTATATGACGGAGCAGATAATACTGCACCTTTAATATATCAAGGAAATAATGGTGGAGACCTATCAGGGTTACAATTTGATTCAACCGGCGATTCTTTATTCCTAGAAATTGATGCTGATGGATCTGTAAGTTGTGCTTCAGGTAGTTTTTGTTGTGGTGTAGAATGGGACTTCACTGCAGTTTGTGCAACGTGTGTAAACCCTACTTCAACGTTTGACGTAAGAAGTGATTGTGTCAATGGACCACAATTCTTTGTAGATGTAGATGTTACAGACTTAGGGTCTGCCGGATCTGTTACTGTTAGTGATGACCAAGGAAGTGCTCCACAAGTTCTTAATGCACCTGGCTTAGTGTCTTTCGGTCCATTTGCAAATGGCACTCCAGTGAATGTAGCCGTAGTAAATGATGATGATGCTAACTGTGAAATTTCTAGTGCAGAATTAACTCAGCCTTTCTGTTTAGACAATATTGTAGACTGTACAGCAGGACCTGTTAGTGCAACATATTGTTATGGTAACAATGATACTAATGTTTTCCAATATACAAGTACTGATGGTTCTCCTCTTAATCTAACAATCGATGTTGGAGGTGTTGAGAATAATTTTGATGAGCTTGTTATTTTTGATTCTGACGGGGTAACTAACCTAAATCCTACAACACCTTATGGAAATGCTGGTGATATCACTGGTTTAACCTTCCAATCAACTGGAGATACAATTTTCTTCGCAGTACAATCTGATGGTTCAGTAAGCTGTGAATCTGGCAGTGGTTGTTGCGCTGCAGGAATAGAATATACAGTAGCTTGTGCTACCTGTGAAAACCCAGAGGCAACTTATGCTGTAGTAAGCGACTGTGTCAATGGACCTCAGTTCTTTATAGATGTAGATCTTACTAGCATTGGTTCTGCAACTTCAATCACAATATCTGATGATCAAGGTAGTGCAGATCAAACAACATCAGCTATAGGAGTGTTTACTTTCGGGCCTTATCCAAATACAACAGATGTAGTCATTACAGTTACTAATGATGATGATGCCAATTGTACTATCTCTAGCAACTCATTAACTCAAGAGTTCTGTTTAGATAATGTAGTAGATTGTACAGTCGGGCCACTTAATGCGTCATACTGTTATGAGAATAATGAAAGTAACATCTTCCAATATACAAGCTCAGATGGATCACCTCTTAATTTATTGATCAATTCTGGTGCTGTAGAAGGTTTACCATGGGATACACTAGTCATTCTAGATTCTGATGGGGTTACCGAATTATATAACGATGAAGGTAATGATGGTGATATCTCAGGATTATCATTCCAATCGACTGGAGATACCATCTTCTTTACGGTACAGTCTGATGGTTCTGTAAGTTGTGCTTCTGGTAGTGCTGCATTAGTTGGTGGTATCGATTATACCGTATCGTGTGCAACTTGTATCAACCCTGCAGCTACTTATGCTGTAATTGACGATTGCGATAACGGCGATCAGTTCTTAATAGATGTAGATGTAACGAGTTTAGGGGACGCTAACTCTTTAACGATTTCAAATAATATAGATGCCAATACTGTTGCTGTTAATGCTACAGGTGTGTATCAAGTAGGACCATTCCCATTCTTAACAGATGTAGTTATCACTATCAGTAGTGATGATGATGTTAATTGTGTTATTAATAGTCCTGCAATTCAAGTACTGGCATGTCCTCCGGATAATGATAATTGTGATGGTGCCATAAACGCTGTAGTTAACGATGGTGCAACATGTGATTTGGTCACTCCTGGAACTGTTTTAGCAGCAACACCCTCTGGTGTGCCTGGAGCAGCATGCGGTGGAGATCCTGATGATGATGTGTGGTTCGAATTTACAGCACTTAGCGAAGTTCAATTAATATCACTTATAAATATTCAAGGTGGATTTAACTTAGATCATGCGGTTTACGAAGGCACATGCGGTTCTTTAACAGAATTGTATTGTTCTAATGATGATGCTAGTGTTACACCTCAATTAGTGGTTGGGAACACATACTACGTTAGAGTATTCTCGGGTGGTTCAGATAACGAAACAATTACTTTTGATTTATGTATTAGAGAAGCACCAACCAATATTATATGTGAAAATGCTGTGAATTTCTGTTCAGAAAATGGCGCATTAGTAACATCAAATATTGTAGGTATTCCTGATCCAAGTGATATTGCTTGTTTATTCTCTGCTCCAAACCCAACTTGGAACATTATCCAAATTGGTGATTCTGGAACAATCGAAATAGAGATCGTTCAGACTGATGACAATGGTAATGGTTTAGATGTGGATTTCGTACTATGGGGGCCTTTCACTTCTGTTGACGATGCTTGTGGTAACTTAGATTTAGGATGTCCAAACCCTGGTGGTGATTGTCCTAATAATACATCAAACCCGGACTTCTACCCATTTGGTAATATTGTTGATTGTAGTTATTCCATTTTCTCTACTGAGAATCTGACTATAGATAATGCCATTGAAGGTGAAATCTATATTCTCTTAGTAACTAACTTCTCTGATCAACCAGGTAATATTTCAATTGGACAAACCAACTCTAGTGATACTGGTAGTGGAACAGTTACTGCTGAAATTGAAGCTGAAATTACAAGTAACGAAGTGGTATTCTCAGATGTTGATAATGACCCTTCTACGCCTGATGAAGCTTCTGTATGTGGATTTACTTCAGTAACTATAGAAGCAGATTCACCATTTGCAGACACCTATATCTGGTATCAAAATGGATTTGTAATTACTGGTGAAACAGGACCAACATTAACGGTTACAGAATCTGACATCTATCAGGTACAAGCCTTTGATGATAACTGTAATGATGATGCATTCTCTCAAATCGTTCGTGTTAACTTATATGATGACCCAGGCACAGTGGCACCTCAAAACCTTACAGTTTGTGATGGCCCAACTGCTGATGGTGTAGAAGATTTCGATCTAGATGCATTAACAACATCTTTAGGGTTTGGTAGTGATTTTACAGTATCATACTACACGAGTACAGCTGATGCCAACCAAGCTATTAATGCGGTTACATCTCCTTATACTTCTGCAGGTGAAACTTTAATTATAAGAGTTGAAGATACCGATGCAGCTAACGATGGTTTCTTAGGATGTAGACAACTATCAGAAGTAGAATTAGTAGTTAATGCACTTCCTCCAGTTAACCAGCCAAATGACCTTATTGTGTGCGATGATCTTGATGGGACGGTAGATGGTAGTACTTCATTTGATTTACAATCTTTGAACGATGAAATAAGTACTGACCCGGATGTGGTTATTACCTATCATGCATCTCAAGCAGATGCAGATGCAGGTACCGGAGATTTACCAAACCCATATACAAGTTCAGGTGAGACAATTTATGCTAGAGTCGAAAATACACTTAGTGGATGTCATAATGTAGTATCATTCAATATTGTAGTTAACATTGTACCTCTAGCTACGTTTGATGACCAATTTGATTATGAAGTATGTCCTAACGCTACTGTACCTGTAGACATAGGTATAGTTCCATCAAACTTCACTTTAGCTGATGTTACAATAGCATGGTACTTAGATGGTGTTCTAATTCCGGGAGAAACTGGTTTAGTACTATCGTCAGTATTAGTTGAAGGTGACTACACTGCCGAAATCACATTTAATGATTCAGGTTGTGTCAACTCTATAAGTGTATTTGTGGTAGAACTTGAGTCATGTGTCATCCCACAAGGTATATCACCAAACAACGATGGTGTAAACGATGTCTTCGATCTTAGCAGCTATGATGTAGTTCGTCTTGAGATCTTTAATAGAAATGGAACATTAGTCTACTCTAAGTCTAATTATACCAATGAATGGGTAGGTCAAACTAACGATGGAGAAGAACTCCCTGTTGGTACCTACTTCTATACCATGGTATATGAAGGAGGAGCCAAGTCTAGAAGTGCATGGATTTACATTAATCGCTAACAACTAACTGAATCAACTTAATTAATATGAAAAGACTATTTATCATAGTGCTGCTTATAATTGCTGTCCAGGCTCATGGACAGCAAGATCCGCAGTACACTCAGTACATGTATAACATGAATGTTATGAACCCTGCCTATGCGGGTTCTAAAGAAAACCTATCCTTTGGGCTCCTATACAGAACACAGTGGACAGGAATTGATGGAGCGCCTAAAACAGGAACTCTCTTCGGACACCTGCCCGTGGGTAATAATGTAGGACTAGGACTTTCTGTAATTGCGGATCAGATTGGCCCTGTAAAAGAAACCAATGCCTATGCAGATGTCTCGTATACTCTAAGACTCGGAGGTGAACATCGCCTAGCTTTTGGTGTTAAAGCTGGTGCCACATTCCATGATATTGGACTCACAGGTCTGGATCTTATCGATCCCAATGACCCGTTCTTTAATCAGAACATTAATGAAGTAACCCCCAACATTGGAGCCGGGTTCTTCTACTACACCAATAAGTACTATGTAGCATTCTCTGTACCTAACATCTTAGATTCAGTACACCTAGATGCTAATGGGTTTGAAATCGGATCTGAAACCAGTCACTATTTCTTAACTGGTGGGTATGTCTTTCAGGTCTCACCAAATACAAAACTTAAACCAACATTCTTGGTTAAGTCTGCTTTTGATGCGCCAACATCATTTGACATCAACCTTAATGCACTCTTCTTTGAAAAGTTTGAAATCGGAGCCTCTTATCGCTTAGATGATTCTTTCTCTGGACTGGTCAACTTTGCTATCACGCCAACAGTGAAAATCGGGTATGCCTATGATGCCGTGACTTCTGATATTAGAGAGTTTGCGCCTGCATCTCATGAGGTGTTCTTACTCTTCGACCTTAATTTCCCAAGAAAAGTATCACGTTCACCTAGATATTTCTAATCTGTTAAGCTAAACATTATGAAAAACTTTAAATTCTTATTAATCATTACCCTGATGAGTAGTTTATGCTTAACTGCTCAGAACAGAGACACTAAAAAAGCTGATAAGCATTTTTCACGATTAGAATTTGTCGATGCCGCTGAAGATTACCAAAAGCTGATCGATAATGGTAAAGGGGATGCTTATGTCTATAAACAACTCGCAGAATGCTACTACAATGTCTTTAATACCGTTGAAGCTGAACGTTGGTATGCTAAAGCACTACAGTCTTCTCAAGATCCTGAGACCATATACAAATACTCACAAATGCTAAAAGCCAATGGTAAGTATCAAGAGTCTAATGCACAGATGGAAAAGTTCGCCTCAATGAGACCTTCTGACGATAGAGCAACTGCATTTAGAAAAAATCCTGATTACCTGCCTAAAATCCTTGAAAAAGGTAAAAAGTTTAATGTCCAGAATCTCGACTTTAACTCTGAACAATCTGACTTCGGAGGAACGCTAAATGATGGTAAACTCTATATCGCTTCTGCTCGTAATGACAACAGAAGAAACTACGGATGGAATAAAGAACCGTTCTTAGATATCTATTCACTATCTAAAAACTCTGATGGATCCTATCAATCAGCTACCATTATGAATGATAAGATCAACACTAAGTTCCATGAAGGACTGGTAGCATTTACACCAGATAATAAAACCATGTACTTTACCAGAGAAAGTTTCTTTGAAAAAGTATATGAAAAAGACTCGCTTACTAAAAACCGTTTAGGAGTATTACACCTCTTTAAAGCCACTAAGCTTGGTGGAGATTGGGATACCGTAGAGTCTCTAGCTATTAATAGCGAAAACTACTCTATTAAAAACCCTTCGGTAAGTGCTGATGGAAGTACCCTATACTTCGCATCTGATATGCCTAATGGTTATGGAGGCTTTGATATCTATAAAGCGCCTATTAATGCTGATGGAAGTATTGGAACCCCTGAAAATATGGGACAGAAAGTTAACACCGAAGGTCAGGAAATGTTCCCATACATCAGTAGTAATAATACCCTGTACTTCTCCTCTAATGGACACCTAGGACTTGGTGGTATGGATGTCTTCTACACTAAAGAAATCGATGGTAAACTAGCGCCGATTAGAAACGTCGGTATACCAGTCAATAGTAATGCAGATGACTTTGCATTCTCTATTGATGAAGAGGCTGGTGAAGGCTTTGTATCTTCTAACAGAGAAGGAGGCGCAGGTAGTGATGATGTCTATGCTATTAAAAAACTACAACCCCTTTGTGATGTCCTTATCATTGCTACTATCTTAGATGATAAAACCAGAGAACCTATCGCTGGAGCTTCTGTATCGCTCTATGACGATCAGGGTAATAAAATTGTATCTAAGTCTTCTAACGATCAAGGGATCGCTGAGTTTATCGTAGAATGTGAACAAAACACAGCTCTAGAAGTTACTAAAGATGGCTATGAAAGTAAAAGAGTAACTGTAGCTGGAGTTAGTGAAGAAGAAAACCCGGTACAGATCTCTTTAGATCCTATCGAACAAATTATTGTTCAAGATGAAGTGGTGCTTAATCCAATATTCTTCGACTTTGATAAATCGAATATCACTGCCAAAGCAGCCTTCGAACTCGATAAGCTCGTACAGATTATGAATAAATATCCGGATATGGTTATCAATGCTACCTCGCATACCGATAGCAGAGGATCTGCTCCTTATAACGAAAGACTATCCGATAGAAGAGCTAAAACAACTGTACAATACGTTATCTCCAAAGGTATTGATGCCTCTAGAATTACCGGCATGGGCAAAGGTGAAAGCGAACCTAAAGTTAATTGTGGAAATAAATGCTCCGAAGAAGAACATCAACTCAATAGAAGATCTGAGTTCCTTATCGTAAGCGGTGGTCCGCAACAAAATCAATAAAATATTTATGTCAATATAAAATATTAAAAACCCCACTCAATAAATAAACAACTATGAGTGGGGTTTTATGTAGTAACCAACTTAATTAAATGCAATGAAAAAAATTACGCTAAGCTTGCTTTTAATGCTTATCGCATTTTCTGCAAGCGCACAAATCGCTATTAGTGAAGATTTCGATAGTGGAGCCTCTGATTGGGAAACAGGTGGTTTCTTCTTCAGTGCTACTCAAGCATGCTCTGGCCAATCTGTCAGAGAAAATTTATACAGTGGAAATACTTCTGGTGATCTTACATCACCAAACATTGTTGGGCAATCCAATGCTACTGATCTATCGTTAAGCTTCGATTACAAAATTGTAGACTGGTCTGCAGCTACTGATGCAACACCTCCAGGATGGGGAAATTTTGTCATTCAGTACTCTACTGATGATGGTGCTAATTGGATAGACATCGATACTATTGATGACTCTAATCATACCACATCTTCTGACTGTGCTACCTTAAATTATACCATCGTAGCAGCTGATCTGCCAATGGGTTCTGATTTTAAACTTCAGTTCGTAGCAACTCAAACAGGTGGTGACTACTACCTTTATTTCGATAATATTTCAGCATTACAAATTGCTAATAACCCTCCATCATGTGACTCTATATTAACAACACCAGTAGATGGTGAAACAGCAGCTGATATTGATGGTAATATCTCTTGGTCTACTGCTTCTGGTATTCCTACTGGGTATTTCTTAACTGTTGGTACTGCACCAGGCGGAAATGATGTAGTAGATAATTTAGATGTAGGTAATGTTACAACGTATGCTCTAGGACAACTTAACTATGCAACAACTTATTATGTGACTATTACTGCATACAATGCTAATGGGACAACAACAGATACCTGTACAGAGCAGTCGTTTACAACCCAAGACGATCCTAATGCAGTTGTAGATTGTGCTGCAGGACCTGTGGTAACAAACTTCTGTTATTTTAACGATATTGATGATGATCCTTCTGTTGCCACTTTTAGTTACACAAGTTCTGATGGTAGTCAATTAATACTAACATTCAATACCGGACAAGTAGAAAGCTGTTGTGATGAACTTGTTGTACTAGATTCTGATGGGGTTACTCAATTATTCAACGGAACAAATGGAGGAGACCTTACCGGTTTAACTTTCCAATCCACAGGAGATAATATTTCATGGTATATCAATTCAGATTTCTCAATAAATTGTCAAGATAGCGGGTTTACACCTGTTGAGGCATCTGTGGTTTGTGCTACTTGTAATAACCCTTCAGCGACATATGATGTTAGAAGTGATTGTGCAAATGGTCCACAATTCTTTATTGATGTAGACTTAACAGATTTAGGGTCTGCCTCTTCAATAACAATTTCTGATGATCAAGGTAGTGCAGATCAAACAACATCAGCTCCGGGTATGTTTACTTTTGGGCCTTTCCCAAATGCTACAGATGTGACCATAACAGTAGCTAATGATGATGATGCTAGCTGTACATTAACCAGCGACCCATTAACGCAACCTTTTTGCTTAGATAATATTGTAGACTGTACAGCAGGACCTCTAAATACATCGTACTGTTATCAAAACAATGAAAGTAATGTTTTCCAATATACAAGCTCAGACGGATCACCTCTTAATCTAGTAATCAACTCTGGTGCTGTAGAAGGTTTACCATGGGATACACTAGTCATTCTAGATTCTGATGGGGTAACTGAATTATACAATGATGAAGGTAATGGTGGTGATATCTCTGGCTTATCATTCCAATCTACAGGTGATACCATTTTCTTTACAGTTCAATCTGACGGTGTAGTAAGTTGTGCAGCTGGAAGTGCAGGTTTATCTGATGGTATTGAATATACAGTATCATGTGCTACCTGTGAAAACCCGACTGCAGATTTTGCTGTAGTAAGCGATTGTGTGAATGGACCGCAGTTCTTTATAGATGTTGATCTTACTAGTGTTGGTTCAGCATCTTCGATAACCTTGAGTGATAACCAAGGTAGTGCAACTCAGACAGCATCAGCTCCGGGTGTGTTTACTTTCGGGCCTTATCCAAATACAACAGACGTTGAGATTACAGTTACTAATGATGATGATGCCAATTGTTTATTAATAAGTGATCCCTTAACGCAACCTTTCTGTATCGATAATATTGTAGACTGTACAGCAGGACCTCTGAATACGTCCTATTGTTATGAGAATAACGAGAGTAATGTCTTCCAGTATACAAGTTCAGACGGGTCGCCTCTTAATTTAGTAATCAACTCAGGTGCTGTAGAAGGTTTACCATGGGATACACTTGTAATTTTAGACTCTGATGGGGTTACTGAATTATACAACGATGAAGGTAATAATGGTGACATCTCTGGTTTATCATTCCAATCTACTGGTGATACCATCTTCTTTACGGTACAGTCTGATGGTGTAGTAAGTTGTGCATCAGGAAGTGCAGGTTTATCTGATGGAATTGATTACACAGTCTCATGTGCAACATGTATCAATCCTGCAGCAACTTATACGGTTATTGACGATTGTGATAATGGCGATCAGTTCTTAATCGATGTAAATGTAACGAGTTTAGGAGATGCCAATTCACTAACGATTTCAAATAATATTGATGCCAATACTGTTGCTGTTAATGCTACAGGTGTATATCAAGTAGGACCATTCCCATTCTTAACAGATGTTATTGTTACCATTACTAGTGATGATGATGTTAATTGTGTGATTAATAGTCAACCTATTCAACTTGCTGATTGTCCCCCGGAAAATGATAACTGTGTGGATGCAACTTTAGCTCTTGTCAATGCCGATGATACTTGTGATTTAATCAACCCAGGAACTCTACTAGAAGCAACACCTTCTGGTGTGCCGGGTGGTACATGTAATGGTGATCCTGATGATGATGTATGGTATCAATTTACAGCCTTAAATGAAACGCAAATCATTATTTTAGAAAACATAAGCGGTGCTTTTGGCCCTGATAATTTAGATCATGCAGTTTATGAGGGTGATTGTGGAAGCCTTATAGAATTATATTGTTCAGATAATACAGCTAGTGTTACGCCTACATTAGTGGTTGGAAACACATACTATATTAGAGTATTCTCTGCAGGTTCAGACAACGAAACGACAACTTTTGATCTTTGTATAAGACCAGGAAGTAATAGTGTTATTGTTGATCAAACAACATATACAGTTGATGAACTTGTTCAAGATATTTTAATCGGTGGCGAATGTGCTCAAATTTCCAATATTACATCTTCAACAGGAACCGATTTTGGAGAAGATAATGGTATTGGCTATTTCTCAATTGAAGGAAGTGGATTCCCATTTGAGGAAGGTGTAATTCTTACTAGTGGTAATGCAAGTTTAGCATCAGGTCCAAATGTAAATGCTATGAGTGAAGGTTCCACAGCTTGGCCTGGAGATGCCGAACTTAATGCTGCCGTAGGTATTACATCAAATAACGCTAGTATCATCGAGTTTGATTTTATTCCTCTAGCTCAAGAAATTAGTTTTGACTTCTTAATGGCTTCTGAGGAATATGATGGAGACCAAGGTGGAACATTTGAATGTACATTCTCAGATGCATTTGCATTTTTACTAACAGACCCTGATGGTGTTACTACCAATTTAGCGGTATTACCTGGTACTAATACACCAATCTTAGTAACGAACATTCACCCTGAAAATCCAGGATGTGCTGCAGTAAACGAAGAATTCTTCGGAGGCTATACTCCTCAGAATTTACCTCCAATCTCTTTTGATGGTAGAACCGCTGTATTTACAGCTCAGGCTCCTGTTATTGTTGGTGAAACATATCATATTAAACTTGTGATCGCAGATGCAACAGATACTGCATTAGATTCAGGAGTATATTTAAGAGCTGGAAGTTTTGACCTTGGAGAATTAAACTTAGGTGAAGATATTACCATTGCTTCAGGTGAAGCGGCATGTTTAGGTGAGCCTATAGTACTAGATACTCAAGCGCCAAACTTAGAACACGTGTGGTTCAAAGATGGTATCCTAATCGACGGTGAAACCTCTTCAACATTAACGGTTACTGAACCGGATTTATATACTGCTCAAGTTATATTTTCTAATCAATGTTTCCTTACTGATGAAATTTTAGTTGAATTCTTAGAGCCTCCGGTAGCTAATCAACCACCAAACTTAGTTGGGTGTTCAATTGATGGTATTACTTTATTCCAATTAGACGAAAATGATGACCCAATATTAGGAACACAAGATCCGGCAAATTATACGGTGACCTATCACGAGACAGAGCAAGATGCAATTGATGGTATTAATGCATTAAATTCACCTTATGAAAATATCTCTAACCCTCAGACCATTTATGCGAGGGTAGAAGATAATACAACGGGATGTTATGCAACAACTTCTTTTGATCTTGTATTTGGACTACTTCCACTTGCTAATTTCCCAGAAGATTTCGATTACGAAGTATGTCCTAATGCAACAGTACCAATTGAGATCACAGCAGTACCAGATAACTTCACTGCTGGTGAAGTGACTATAGCCTGGTTCTTAGATGGTGGTTTGATTCCAGGGGAAACCGGATTAACATTACCTGTTCTTGTAGCTGGTACGTATACTATTGAAGTTACATTCAATGATACTGGATGTTCAAATGCTATTGATATTGATGTTATTGAGCTCGAGTCGTGTGTAATCCCACAAGGTATATCACCAAACAACGATGGTGTAAACGATGTCTTCGATCTTAGCAGCTATGATGTAGTTCGTCTTGAGATCTTTAATAGAAATGGAACATTAGTCTACTCTAAGTCTAATTATACCAATGAATGGGTAGGTCAAACTAACGATGGAGAAGAACTCCCTGTTGGTACCTACTTCTATACCATGGTATATGAAGGAGGAGCCAAGTCTAGAAGTGCATGGATTTACATTAATCGCTAACAACTAACTGAATCAACTTAATTAATATGAAAAGACTATTTATCATAGTGCTGCTTATAATTGCTGTCCAGGCTCATGGACAGCAAGATCCGCAGTACACTCAGTACATGTATAACATGAATGTTATGAACCCTGCCTATGCGGGTTCTAAAGAAAACCTATCCTTTGGGCTCCTATACAGAACACAGTGGACAGGAATTGATGGAGCGCCTAAAACAGGAACACTCTTCGGACACCTGCCCGTGGGTAATAATGTAGGACTAGGACTTTCTGTAATTGCGGATCAGATTGGCCCTGTAAAAGAAACCAATGCCTATGCAGATGTCTCGTATACTCTAAGACTCGGAGGTGAACATCGCCTAGCTTTTGGTGTTAAAGCTGGTGCCACATTCCATGATATTGGACTCGCAGGTCTGGATCTTATCGATCCCAATGACCCGTTCTTTAATCAGAACATTAATGAAGTAACCCCCAACATTGGAGCCGGGTTCTTCTACTACACCAATAAGTACTATGTAGCATTCTCTGTACCTAACATCTTAGATTCAGTACACCTAGATGCTAATGGGTTTGAAATCGGATCTGAAACCAGTCACTATTTCTTAACTGGTGGGTATGTCTTTCAGGTCTCACCAAATACAAAACTTAAACCAACATTCTTGGTTAAGTCTGCTTTTGATGCGCCAACATCATTTGACATCAACCTTAATGCACTCTTCTTTGAAAAGTTTGAAATCGGAGCCTCTTATCGCTTAGATGATTCTTTCTCTGGACTGGTCAACTTTGCTATCACGCCAACAGTGAAAATCGGGTATGCCTATGATGCCGTGACTTCTGATATTAGAGAGTTTGCGCCTGCATCTCATGAGGTGTTCTTACTCTTCGACCTTAATTTCCCAAGAAAAGTATCACGTTCACCTAGATATTTCTAATCTGTTAAGCTAAACATTATGAAAAACTTTAAATTCTTATTAATCATTACCCTGATGAGTAGTTTATGCTTAACTGCTCAGAACAGAGACACTAAAAAAGCTGATAAGCATTTTTCACGATTAGAATTTGTCGATGCCGCTGAAGATTACCAAAAGCTGATCGATAATGGTAAAGGGGATGCTTATGTCTATAAACAACTCGCAGAATGCTACTACAATGTCTTTAATACCGTTGAAGCTGAACGTTGGTATGCTAAAGCACTACAGTCTTCTCAAGATCCTGAGACCATATACAAATACTCACAAATGCTAAAAGCCAATGGTAAGTATCAAGAGTCTAATGCACAGATGGAAAAGTTCGCCTCAATGAGACCTTCTGACGATAGAGCAACTGCATTTAGAAAAAATCCTGATTACCTGCCTAAAATCCTTGAAAAAGGTAAAAAGTTTAATGTCCAGAATCTCGACTTTAACTCTGAACAATCTGACTTCGGAGGAACGCTAAATGATGGTAAACTCTATATCGCTTCTGCTCGTAATGACAACAGAAGAAACTACGGATGGAATAAAGAACCGTTCTTAGATATCTATTCACTATCTAAAAACTCTGATGGATCCTATCAATCAGCTACCATTATGAATGATAAGATCAACACTAAGTTCCATGAAGGACTGGTAGCATTTACACCAGATAATAAAACCATGTACTTTACCAGAGAAAGTTTCTTTGAAAAAGTATATGAAAAAGACTCGCTTACTAAAAACCGTTTAGGAGTATTACACCTCTTTAAAGCCACTAAGCTTGGTGGAGATTGGGATACCGTAGAGTCTCTAGCTATTAATAGCGAAAACTACTCTATTAAAAACCCTTCGGTAAGTGCTGATGGAAGTACCCTATACTTCGCATCTGATATGCCTAATGGTTATGGAGGCTTTGATATCTATAAAGCGCCTATTAATGCTGATGGAAGTATTGGAACCCCTGAAAATATGGGACAGAAAGTTAACACCGAAGGTCAGGAAATGTTCCCATACATCAGTAGTAATAATACCCTGTACTTCTCCTCTAATGGACACCTAGGACTTGGTGGTATGGATGTCTTCTACACTAAAGAAATCGATGGTAAACTAGCGCCGATTAGAAACGTCGGTATACCAGTCAATAGTAATGCAGATGACTTTGCATTCTCTATTGATGAAGAGGCTGGTGAAGGCTTTGTATCTTCTAACAGAGAAGGAGGCGCAGGTAGTGATGATGTCTATGCTATTAAAAAACTACAACCCCTTTGTGATGTCCTTATCATTGCTACTATCTTAGATGATAAAACCAGAGAACCTATCGCTGGAGCTTCTGTATCGCTCTATGACGATCAGGGTAATAAAATTGTATCTAAGTCTTCTAACGATCAAGGGATCGCTGAGTTTATCGTAGAATGTGAACAAAACACAGCTCTAGAAGTTACTAAAGATGGCTATGAAAGTAAAAGAGTAACTGTAGCTGGAGTTAGTGAAGAAGAAAACCCGGTACAGATCTCTTTAGATCCTATCGAACAAATTATTGTTCAAGATGAAGTGGTGCTTAATCCAATATTCTTCGACTTTGATAAATCGAATATCACTGCCAAAGCAGCCTTCGAACTCGATAAGCTCGTACAGATTATGAATAAATATCCGGATATGGTTATCAATGCTACCTCGCATACCGATAGCAGAGGATCTGCTCCTTATAACGAAAGACTATCCGATAGAAGAGCTAAAACAACTGTACAATACGTTATCTCCAAAGGTATTGATGCCTCTAGAATTACCGGCATGGGCAAAGGTGAAAGCGAACCTAAAGTTAATTGTGGAAATAAATGCTCCGAAGAAGAACATCAACTCAATAGAAGATCTGAGTTCCTTATCGTAAGCGGTGGTCCGCAACAGCAGTAAAGATTTTACTAACTAACCAACCCAATTTTAAGACCCGCTCTAGTTTGAGCGGGTTTTATTTTTTATTGTTATTGATAATATACAATGATCAGATTTTATAGTCTTTATTTTATTAGCATTAAGCGCTTCTAAATCTTTTGACACCCAAATATGGTCCAAAGAAAGTATCGGTATATTCCAAAACCAAGTTTCAACAAAACCTCTGCCTTTTTTATATAATGCATGATCAAAGTCTTCTTTAAATTTTTTGAAATGGACTGAATTAAGTGGTGTGTTAAAATCCCCAACAACTATTGTTCTAGCCTCATTTTTGATTTGAGATAATATATATTCGAGTTCATGTTTTCTGAAATTAAATAAGTTAGGGGAAAGATCTACTGCATAAAAACTAATTCCACTAGTTTTAAAATTTAAGACAGTTGTTCCATTTTTTGATACTACTTGATTAATTCCTTCTATTACTGTTTTCGAAAAAATTGAAATGTTAGTTTCAGATTTAAAAAAATAATATTCTGGGTGATTTTTAGATATTTCTTCAACATCTACACTATCAGATTCTACCATTACAAAGACATCGGGAAGACCATTATTCTCTTCAAATGCATCTTGAAAGTTTCTGCTATGAAAAGCATTCCAAAATACAACCTCAAAGCCTTTATCAGATTCTTCATATGCATTATTAAATCTATAGCTTTCGCTAAGCCAAAGTATAGCAATTATAATAGAAATGATTATTGTTATTCCTCTGTACAGCTTGACTTCTAAAAAGATTAACAGTAAGCTAAAACCTAAAATAACTGGTAAGGGGAACGCATAAAAAATCAAAGAGGACCAGTAAAAGTAATCTTTAAAACCAAAATGGATAATTAATGCGATGGCTATTACTAGCCTCAAAATTTTAGCTAATTTGTTGTATAGAGGTAAAGGCATTTATCTCAACGGAAAACCTTTCGCTGCCCACCATGGGTGAACTTCAATAACCAATCGTCCGGCTTTTACAGCAGGGTCTGCATTAGCCAAACTATCTGCCATTTTTAATGTCGGAACATTATAAATTGTAATGCCTCTTATGTCACCATCATCTCCAAAAGGTCCAGAAATATCAGCATAACCCATTTCGTACATTTTACCTAAATGTGCCAAATGTGCTTCTTGTAATTTATTAGCTTCTTCTTCACCTTGAGAGCGGTTAGGCCCAGACTTTAAAAATGCAATGAAATATTGCTGCATAATAACCGTATCCTTAGTTTTCTCATCTACATAATCAAAGATCTCGTAGCCGTCTTCCTTAAGTTCTTTTTTTACCTGAGCTATAGACTTCTTCGGGTGATGATCTTTACGCTTAGAATGCTTTTCTTCGGTATCGTAATCATGATCTTTCGATTTATGATGCTTATCATTATCGCAAGATATAAAAGCAAAAACTAGGGCTAGAAGTAACAGTGTTTGTTTCATGTTGTTTTATTTTATTCCCACATTCTATATGGGTGTTGACTTAGTTGTGAATTGTAATATTTTGTATCTCCGGTAACCTCTTTACCTAGCCAGCTCGGCTTTATAAATGTTTCCTCTTTCGAATTCAATTCTACCTCAGCAATGATCAGACCTTCATTATCTCCATAGAACTCATCCACTTCAAAGGTATGGTTTTCAACAGTAATTAAATATCGTGTTTTATCTATAATTCCATCTTCACATAATTGCAATAGCGCTTTAGCTTCATCAGTAGAAATTGCTGTTTCCCACTCAAAACGGGCCAATCCATCATCCGAAGATTTTCCTTTAACGGTCAGTATACCATCATCGCCTTTTAGTCGCACTCTTACTGTACGTTCAGGATGGGTGTTTAAAAACCCTTGAGTAATCCGTATGTGCTGATGTGCATCTTGTTTATACGCATCTGAAGTGACTAAAAATTTACGCTCTATTTCTACCACAATAACCTAAGTTAAACTTTAATTATTTACGAATTTATATGCCTAAATTTACATTATGCACAGCGATTTACCAATCCGAAAAATAATTCACGTCGATATGGATGCTTTTTATGCGTCTGTAGAGCAATTGGATAATCTGGAATTACGCGGAAAACCTATTGCTGTTGGAGGTAGTAGTAAGCGTGGTGTTGTGAGTGCTGCTAGCTATGAGGCTAGGAAATATGGGGTAAGAAGTGCTATGAGTGGTATGCAAGCCAGAAGGAATTGCCCGGATCTAATATTTGTTCGCCCCCGTTTCGACCGCTATTCGGAGATCTCTAAAAAGATCCGTGCTATCTTCTATGAATATACTGATTTGGTAGAGCCTTTGTCTCTTGATGAAGCTTATTTAGATGTTACTGAAAATAAAAAAGGCTTGCCTTCAGCAACTTTAATTGCTAAAGACATTAGGGAGCGTATTCACAAAGATTTGGGACTAACTGCTTCAGCAGGTATTTCTATCAATAAATTTATTGCAAAAGTAGCGAGTGATTATAACAAGCCTAATGGGCAAAAAACAGTAAACCCTGAGGATGTCATTCAATTCTTAGAAGATCTAGATATACGTAAGTTTTATGGCGTAGGTAAGGTAACTGCTGAAAAAATGTATCAGCTAGGGATTTTTACCGGGAAAGATCTTAAGTCAAAATCTCTGGAATATCTAGATGAAAAATTTGGCAAGTCCGGGCGCTACTATTACTATGTAGTACGGGGAATTCATAATAGTGAGGTCAAGCCTCATCGTACTCGAAAGTCCTTGGCTGCAGAACGCACCTTTAGCGAAAATTTATCCTCAGAGATCTTCATGTTAGAAAAGTTAGAACATATTGCTCAAGAAGTCTCTAAACGTTTAACTAAAAGTGATGTAGCTGGAAAAACGATAACATTAAAAATAAAATATAGCGACTTCACTTTACAAACTCGAAGCAAAACATTACCCTATTTTGTAAGTGATGTTTCGATGATTTTCGAAACTGCAAAAGATCTTTTATATCAGGATAAGCTGAAAAATTCAGTTCGTCTCCTTGGAATCTCCCTCTCTAACCTTAACACTGAAAAGTCATCTACCAAAAAAGAAAAGCCCGAGCAGCCAGTGAGTGTGCAATTGAAGTTTGATTTTTAATTCCTTAGCTTTATATTTTGAAGTATTCTATATGAAAAGAGCTTATTGTTTTATTTGTGTAATTCTACTGTTGTCATGCAACAATACAACCACTCCTACTTCCAAAGAAAATACTGAAACTGTAACTCCTATCAATTCAACCTCTTTAATCATTTTAGGGACTATTCAAGATGCCGGTTCTCCTCAAATTGGATGTAAAAAAGAGTGTTGCGAAGGGCTTTTTGAAAATCCTGATATAAATAGGCAAGTTGTAGCTTTAGGTGTATTAGATTACCCATCTCATAAAACGTATCTGTTTGAAGCTACTCCTGATATGCCTCAACAAATGAAAGCATTAACTCAATACGAACTAGAGAATGATAGTGAAGTCGCTGATGGTATTTTTATAACCCATGCGCACATCGGACACTATACCGGGCTAATGTATTTAGGTAAAGAAGCTATGAATACAAATTCTACTCCTGTATATGTAATGCCTAGAATGAAGTCTTACCTTAAGACTAATGGCCCTTGGAGTCAGTTGGTGTCTCAAAGTAATATTGTTCTGAATCAAATAGAACATGAGAAACCTGTACACCTTTCAGGTCAACTCCAAGTAACACCTTTTCTAGTGCCTCATAGAGATGAGTACTCTGAAACTGTAGGGTATAAAATTAAAGGGCCAAATAAGACGGCACTGTTCATTCCTGATATTGATAAGTGGGAGAAATGGGAAAAAGATATTATTGAAGAAGTCAAACAAGTAGATTATGCCTTCTTAGATGCTACTTTTTACAGTGGTAAAGAAATCAATAATAGAGATATTTCTCAAATACCGCATCCATTCATTATTGAAAGTTTGGAAACATTCAAAGATCTAAATAAAGAAGAACGTCAAAAGATCATTTTTATTCACTTTAATCATACAAATCCAGTGATTAATCACAATAGTGAAGAAGCTCAAACTGTCTTAGACCAAGGTTTTCGAATAGGAAAAATCTATGATGTTTTTGAATTGTAAGCTCTCTTAAAAATTACAACTCTCTATTTCAGTAACACGTAATGTGTTTACCATACCTCTATCTTTTATAGGCATCGCCGCTAAGCTGATAAGCATATCGCCGACATCGAGATAACCTTTTTTACAAGCAATGGCATTTACATCTTCAATAGTTTCATCAGTACTCACAAACTTATCGTAATAAAATGCCTTAACACCCCACAATAAATTAAGCTGAGTTAAAATACGCTTGTTAGAAGTAAACACTAAAATATGGGCTTGTGGTCGCCATGCAGAAATTTGAAACGCAGTATAGCCACTATTGGTTAATGTAGAGATGGCCTTAGCATTAATCTCATTAGCCATATGTGCTGCGTGATAGCAAATCGATTTTGTTATGTAACGCTTTGTACGAATATGAGGTGGTGATTGTGGCACTTCAATTAATGGTGAATCTTCAACACTTTTTAAAATATTAGCCATTTGCTGAATTACTTGTACCGGATATTGTCCTACTGAGGTCTCACCGGAAAGCATTACAGCATCTGCGCCATCCATTACAGAGTTGGCAACATCATTCACTTCTGCTCTTGTTGGTGTTAAACTACTGATCATAGACTCCATCATCTGAGTTGCAATGATTACAGGAATTCTGGCACGCTTGGCACGTAGCACTAGTTTCTTTTGAATTAATGGAACTTCCTCTGCAGGGATTTCTACCCCAAGGTCACCACGAGCCACCATAAGACCATCACAATAAGCAACAATTTTATCAATATTCTCAACAGCCTCTGGCTTTTCAATCTTAGCAATAATCGGAATCTTATGATCACTATGCTCACTAATCAATTTTTCGAGTTGCATTAAATCTTCTGCATGACGTACAAAAGACAATGCCATCCAATCTACTTTTTGTCCAACAGCAAATATGGCATCTTGAATGTCTTTTTCGGTTAGTGCCGGTTGAGATATATTAGTGTTTGGAAGGTTAACGCCTTTCTTAGACTTAAGAGGACCACCTTGTATGACTTTTGCTTTAACTTCTTTTTTGTTATCAGTAGAAACAACTTCAAAGATCAATTTTCCATCATCTAATAAAATACGTTCTCCCGGCTTAGTGTCTTGCGGAAAGCGATCGTATGTCATGTAAACACGCTCTTTAGTTCCTTCAAAACGTTCTCCTGTAGCAAAAATAATTTCATCCCCTTCATTAACTATAACATCACCCTTCATTAAGCCTACTCTAAGCTTAGGACCTTGTAAATCTGCTAGTATAGCTGCATTATATCCATGTTCCTCATTAAGCTCCCGAATCATTTTAATACGCTCTATTACACCTTCATAATCTGCGTGTGAAAAATTAATTCTAAAAACATTAGCGCCAGCATCTAACATTGCCTTTAGGGTCTCTTTTTTGCTAGTTGCAGGGCCAAGTGTTGCTACTATTTTCGTTTTCTTATTCGGCATGCATTAAAAGATTAAATGTTCTTTTGATTTTATTGAGGAAATATCTACAGTATAGCTCGTTATGATCTGGGGGATTGCTTGTAATTTACTAATGATTACTTTTTCATTAACATTTTGAATTTCATTAGAGATCTTTATAAAATAATCTACATTTTTAAACTCTGGGATAAGATTGTAGGTCTTTACCATCTTATCACTATCCTGAAATAAAGCTCCTGAGCTGTACAATGCATCTTCCTCCTTCTTACAAACATTGGAAACAAGGTTCCAAGTAATATAGTCTGCAGCGTTATCCCATTCATAAATAGAATATGATGAAGAAAAG
The DNA here is from genome assembly GCA_965230605.1 of Winogradskyella sp. Classification (GTDB taxonomy): domain Bacteria; phylum Bacteroidota; class Bacteroidia; order Flavobacteriales; family Flavobacteriaceae; genus CBDDLD01. Next base: position 3,176,406 of record CBDDLD010000004.1, read on the forward strand.
TAATTAAAGTCCAGATCGCTGGCTTTACGCTCTAATTGTAACTCTAAATGTTTATTGAGCAAATAGGCTAAACGAAAATCTTGAAGACGACAATGCACTGCTAAAAGTGAATATGTAGCGTCATAAAAATCATCTACTAAAAGCTTATGTGTAGCCATTTTCCATTCTCTTTACGATGTAAATATAATGTATAATCCCTGATATAATGCCAACTTTCTCTTAATCTTAACGGGTTTACGTAACGAAAACGTTTGCGTTATAATTTCTTAAAACTAGGGGTAATGAGTTCTAGATTATATAAATCTGGCAATTTGTTTTTGATAAGCGAAAAAAGCTCTTTTAGAGGCTTTCTCCTCTGCTTTCTTTTTTGAAGTAGCTCTGGCTTTTGCTACCACTTTATCATTTATAGACAACTTAACGGAGAAGTGTTTTAAGTTATCGTTGCCGGTATCTTCATACACATCATAATCGAATGTGTTCTTTTCTTTTTGACACCATTCTATAAGAAGGCTTTTATAGCTTATTACTTTGCCTTCTAATTTTTCTATATCTACGTATGGATTAATAACTCTCTCAAATATAAATTTCTCGCAAAAGCTATAGCCTTTATCTAAATATATAGCTCCAACTAAGGCCTCAAAGAGATTCCCATGAATATTATTCCCAAAATTACTCTTTGGAATTTTACTCCTTACTAAATTTATTAAATTGAGATCCTTACCTAGCTCATTAAGGTGTTCTCTACTCACTACTTTAGAACGCATTTTAGTAAGGTAACCTTCATCCCCATGAGGCACTTCATCATATAAATATGCTGCTATAACCGCACTGAGCATGGCATCACCTACAAATTCTAAACGTTCGTAATTAATAGGAACACCCTTGTCGTCCTTTAAGTTCATAGAACGGTGGGTAAATGCCTTAATGTATAGGTTTTTTGACTTGGGCTTAAACCCAAGGATATTTTGAAGTGTTAAAAAAAAATTCCCGTCTTTTGAGGAACGGGAATTTAGTATGTTACGAATGAAACCCATTCGGGATTTAATCTATTTTTTTAAATATTACACAAGCATTGTGGCCCCCAAATCCAAAGGTATTACTCATGGCCACTTTAATGTCTCTCTTTTGAGCTTTATTGAGTGTTAAATTTAATTCAGAGTCTATGTTTTCATCAACCGTTGAATGGTTAATGGTCGGTGGAACTATTCCATGCTCTAGCGCTAATATGGAAGCAATGGCTTCAATGGCACCAGCAGCACCTAATAAGTGACCTGTCATAGATTTCGTAGAATTAATATTAATGTTCTTAGCATGATCTCCAAATACTTCAGATATAGCTTTAAGCTCTGCAACATCCCCCAATGGAGTCGATGTTCCGTGCGTATTTATATGGTCTACATCTTCAGGATTTAGCCCTGCATTATTTAAACAATTTTTCATCACAGCAATTACACCAATCCCATCTGGGTGTGGTGCTGTCATATGATAAGCATCAGAAGATAGTCCACCACCAACTACCTCAGCATAAATCTTAGCGCCTCTGGCTTTAGCATGTTCGTATTCTTCTAAAACTATAGCTCCTGCACCTTCACCTAATACAAAACCGTCACGGTTAGCATCAAATGGTCTAGATGCTGTTTCAGGACTATCGTTCCTAGTAGACATGGCATGCATGGCATTAAATCCACCCATACCAGCTATAGTAACTGCAGCTTCGCTACCTCCGGTGATAATGACATCACAATGTCCTAAACGGATATTGTTTAATGCATCTATCATAGAGTTAGCAGATGATGCACATGCAGAAACTGTGGTATAATTTGGCCCCATAAATCCATGTTTTATAGATATATTTCCTGGAGCAATATCTGCAATCATCTTAGGTATGAAGAACGGGTTAAACCTTGGCGTTCCATCGCCCTTAGCATAGCTTAAGACTTCTTCTTGAAAAGTTTCAAGGCCACCAATTCCTGCTCCCCATATAACACCTACTCTGTACTTGTTTAAATTATCAAGGTCAAGTTTTGCATCTGCAATAGCTTCATCAGAAGCTACCATAGCATACTGCGAAAACTTATCCATACGTTTAGCTAACTTTCTATCAATAAAGTCAGTTACATTAAAATCTTTTACTTCACAAGCGAATTGTGTTTTGAACTTTTCAGCATCAAAATGTGTTATAGGTGCAGCACCGCTCTTGCCATTTACAAGACCGTTCCAGTACTCATCCTTGGTATTGCCTATTGGCGTTAGGGCACCTAAACCAGTAACTACTACTCGCTTTAATTCCATAAATGTATATGCTTATTTTGCTTCTTCTATGTAAGAAATGGCTTGACCAACTGTTGCAATGTTTTCAGCTTGATCGTCTGGGATTTGAATATCAAATTCTTTTTCAAATTCCATAATTAATTCTACAGTGTCTAATGAGTCTGCTCCTAAATCATTAGTGAAGCTAGCTTCAGTTACAACTTCGTTTTCATCAACACCTAATTTGTCTACGATAATCGCTTTTACTCTTGATGCAATGTCTGACATAATCTTTTAATTTTAAGTTTTAATTAGACCGCAAAAATAAAAAAACTTTATTTTAAATATCACCTTTACCGATAAAATATGCGTTTAAGTGCTTAAAATCAGTACAAGTAATTTGCTTTTACTTTCTAATTGTAAATTATTATTCTTTTTTTTGTTTTTCAATCTCATAAACATTGACATCTGCACATGAAACATATTGTGATTTTTGCTTCCGGTTCCGGATCTAATGCTGAAAATTTAATTCGTTTTTTTCAAAGCAGAGATCATGCTATGGTCGACATGGTGTTGACTAACAATCCTCATGCCAAAGTTTTAGACCGCTGCAAAGCCCTTGGTGTTAGTGCAATGTCATTTAATAGAGTGTCTTTCTCTAAATCTGATGACATATTAAATATATTAAAATTAAAACAACCAGACCTTATTATACTAGCAGGTTTTTTATGGAAGTTCCCTAAAGCTATTATAGATACATTCCCTAATAAGGTCATTAATATCCACCCGGCCCTACTTCCAAAGTATGGTGGTAAAGGCATGTATGGTATGCATGTCCACAATGCCGTCGTTGAACATAAGGAAGTAGAAAGTGGTATTACCATACATTATGTAAATGAGCATTATGATGAGGGCGCTATAATCTTTCAAGCCAAATGTGATGTGCTTCCAACGGATACTGCAGAAGATGTTGCCCGTAAAATTCATGAGCTAGAAATGGAACACTTCCCAAAAGTTGTAGATAAAATACTTCTAGATGTCTAAAAAGAAAAAATATTATACGGTATGGAAAGGACACCACACCGGGGTATTTGAATCTTGGGAAGACTGTAAAGCTCAAATCAAAGATTTTAAAGGTGCTCAATACAAGTCATTCGATACTTTTGAAGCTGCAAAAAAGGCCTTGAAAGGCAATTACAAAGATTACATTGGTAAATCTAAGATCTTTAAAAGTGAATTATCTGATGCACAACTAAAAAAGATTGGTCAACCTAACTTCAACTCCATATGTGTAGATGCTGCCTCTAGTGGTAATCCTGGTAAGATGGAATACAGAGGTGTGGATACTAAAACCAAAAAGCAGCTATTTATTCAAGGACCTTTTGAGGAGGGTACTAATAATATTGGTGAGTTTTTAGCTATTGTTCACGGATTAGCACTATTGAAACAAAAGCAGAGTGATAAAATCATCTACACAGATTCTAGGACAGCCATGAGCTGGGTAAAAAAGAAAACTTGTAACACTAAACTAGAGCGCTCCGAAAAAAACAGGTCCCTTTTTGAGCTAGTAGACAGGGCTTTACTTTGGCTCAACAATAACCACTACAAAACAGTTATTGTAAAATGGGAGACCAAAGCTTGGGGGGAGATTCCTGCAGATTTTGGAAGAAAATAACACTTCCTAGTGTAATGTCTTTGAAACATTGACAACTAAGCTTTAAAAATTACTGATGTTATGATTAAGAGCTTTAGCTTCATTTTTCTTTTATCGTTTACCATGGGATTTTCTCAAGATGCATGGGTTTTAAAAAAGAGTGAAGATAATATTGAAGTATATACCAGAAGTGTTCCTGATTCAAAATTGAAAGAATATAAGGCCGTTTCCACAATTAATACATCTATAGATAATATATTACACGAGTTACTCACCGCACCAAAATATAATGATACATGTAAAGCTGGCATTAGCTATTATGTAAAAATGCTAGGCAAAAATCGACATGTGTTTTATGCCTATAAAGATCTCCCTTGGCCAGTAAGGGATAGAGACGTAGTTACCCTAATCACAGTGGAAAAATTATCTAATTCCAAGTATAAATTAACTATAGAAGGTTTGCCTGAAGGAATCCCCGAAAGAGACAAAACCATACGAATCAAAAACTTAATGGGGCATTGGCTTTTAGAGCAAAAAAAAGATCATGAAACTATGGTTACTCAACAATTATTTTTAAATCCGGAAGGTAGTCTTCCTGCTTTTGTAATAAATAGCCTACTTGTAAAAGGTCCTTTTAAAACATTTCAAGAGTTACGACGAAACTCTAAAAACTATGGTAGATAAAACTCACCTGTAAAAGTATGAGGTTTTTATTTATCGACGTATATTTGCACCTTAATTCAAATTCTCTTTATGAGTAAATTAGTAATTGTCGGTACAGTAGCTTTTGATGCTATTGAAACACCTTTTGGTAAAACTGATAAGATCTTAGGAGGGGCTGGAACTTTTATCGGACTTGCAGCATCACAGTTTAATGTAGATTCTACTGTGGTTTCAATTGTTGGTGGAGACTTTCCACAAGAATATCTAGACTTACTTACAAATAACAACATTGATACTTCCGGTATTGAAATTGTTAAGGATGGTAAAACTTTTTTCTGGAGTGGCTTATATCACAATGATATGAATTCTAGAGATACTTTGGTTACCGAACTCAATGTGTTAGCAGATTTCAAACCTGTAGTTCCTGAATCTTACAGAGATGCAGAGGTTGTAATGCTGGGTAATTTACATCCATCTACTCAAATGAGTGTTCTAAATCAGATGAATAAAAGACCAAAGATGGTAGTCTTAGACACCATGAACTTTTGGATGGATACTGCATTAGAAGATCTTCATAATGTTATGAAACATATTGATGTTATTACCATAAATGATGAAGAAGCGAGGCAATTAACTAATGAATATTCACTTGTTGTTGCAGCCAGAAAAATTCATGAGATGGGACCGAAGTATGTTGTTATTAAAAAGGGAGAACACGGTGCTTTATTATTTCATGATGACAGTGTGTTTTATGCTCCTGCTTTACCGCTTGAAGAGGTTTTTGACCCTACTGGAGCAGGCGATACTTTTGCTGGAGGGTTCACAGGGTATTTGGCTAAAACCGAAGACTATTCATTTGAGAATATGAAAAATGCAGTAATATATGGTTCGACCTTAGCATCATTTTGTGTTGAGAAATTTGGTACAGAGCGTATGCAAGAGCTCTCTAAAGAAGATGTTATGAAACGCCTACAGCAATTTAAGAACCTAACTCAATTTGAAATAGAATTAACATAATATATACGCGCGCTCACATGAGCGCGTTTTTTATTAACCAGCTTTTGCAATGAGCGATATCCTAAAACATGAGTGCGGTATTGCACTTATAAGACTTTTAAAACCTTTAGAATACTACAAAGAAAAATATGGTAGTGCATTTTATGGCGTAAATAAAATGTATCTAATGATGGAAAAGCAGCACAATCGTGGTCAGGATGGTGCTGGTTTTGCAAGTATTAAATTAGATATGCAAGCTGGTGAGCGTTACATAAGCCGTGTAAGGTCTATTGAACAACAGCCTATACAAGATATCTTTGCTCAAATCAATGCCCGCATTAACAATGAACTTACACAGCATCCTGAATACAATAATGATGTAGATCTCCAAAAACGAAACATCCCATACCTAGGAGAATTGTTATTGGGCCATGTGCGCTATGGCACTTTTGGAAAGAATAGTGTTGAAAGTGTACATCCTTTTCTGAGACAGAACAATTGGATGCATAGAAACCTTATTCTTGCCGGGAATTTTAATATGACCAATGTGACTCAACTTTTTAACAATTTGGTTGAGCTTGGCCAGCACCCGAAAGAAAAAGCAGATACCATTACCATAATGGAGAAAATTGGTCATTTTCTTGATGATGCTGTTTCAAAAATTTATAAAGATTTAAAGAAAGAAGGGTACTCCAAAAGCGAATGCTCTCCATTAATAGCTGAACGTCTTAATATTGCTAAAATCCTTAAAAAATCCTCTAAAAATTGGGATGGAGGTTATGCTATGGCTGGTTTATTAGGTCATGGGGATTCTTTTGTTTTAAGAGACCCTGCGGGTATACGTCCGGCCTATTACTATAAAGATGATGAAGTTGTTGTTGTAGCGTCTGAACGCCCCGTTATTCAAACAGTATTTAATGTTGCATTCGAAGATGTGATTGAGTTAGATCCTGGTCATGCAATCATCACTAAGAAATCTGGAGAAACAACGATTAAGAAAATCATTGAGCCTCTTGAACGTAAGGCCTGTTCTTTTGAACGTATTTACTTTTCTAGAGGTAGTGATGCTGAGATCTATCAAGAACGTAAAGCATTAGGGAGGTTATTAATGCCTGAAGTATTAAAAGCCATAGATAACGATACAGAAAATACTGTGTTTTCATATATTCCGAATACAGCGGAAACGTCGTTTTTTGGAATGATAGATACTGTTGAAGAACATCTCAATGAAAAGAAAACAAAAGCTATTTTGGCCGGAAACGGAAAGCTTTCTGCTAAACGGGTTACTGAAATCTTATCTGAAAGGCCTCGAATAGAAAAGATAGCCATAAAAGATGTTAAGCTTAGAACATTTATTACAGAAGATAGCAGTAGAGACGATTTAGTTGCCCACGTATACGATGTGACTTATGGTGTTATTAAACCGTCCGATAATTTGGTTATAATAGATGATAGTATTGTAAGGGGAACTACCTTAAAGAAAAGTATTATTAAGATGATGGACAGACTAAGCCCCAAGAAGATTGTAGTGGTCTCTTCTGCTCCACAAATACGCTATCCGGATTGTTACGGAATAGATATGGCCAATTTAGAAAGTTTAGTTGCTTTTAGAGCAGCATTGGCGTTATTGAAAGATCATAATAAATACGACTTAGTAAAAGAAGTTTACGAAAAATGTAAGGCACAAGTTGACATAGAAGATAAAGACGTAAAGAACTTTGTCAAAGAGATTTACAATCAATTTACTGACGTTGAAATCTCTAAAAAGATCTCTGAGTTATTAAGTGATGATGATGTTAATGCTGACGTTGATATTATTTTCCAACCTGTAGAAAATTTACACTTAGCCTGTCCAAAAAACTTAGGCGATTGGTATTTTACAGGAGACTATCCAACGGTAGGCGGGAATAGGGTAGTTAACCGAGCTTTCATTAATTTTTATGAAGGAAACAAGGAACGTGCTTATTAGGAAAATCGAAAAAAAAAGCGTTTAATCCGAAAAAAATAACGCTTTGCCTAAAAAAAATGCATTTCATCCAATATTTACTCACGCTTTAACAAATTAATATACTTTAGTATCACCATAACATAAGTAGGTTAAGTTCATGGTAGATTTGGGGCAAAAAAAGGTGAATTAACATTCACCTTTTTTTATTATTTAACACTCCTAATTTTCATTTCTCTTATACCCGTTTCCTTGTAAAACACCTATAAATAATAGCGTTTCCTCGGTTAGACTAATTTATGCGTCGTTTATCCAATAAATTCTTTAGTTAAAATAATGTAAACTTATATTTGAATCACCATAACATAAGTAGGTTAAGTTTATGGTAGATTTGGGGCAAAAAAGGTGAACTCTTGTTCACCTTTTTTCATTTCATAACCTTTATGTAAAATAAAAGCCAAACATGAAGTTTGGCCTTATTTTTATCTAAATTTTGTTCTAAATTTTATTTAGCTTCTGCATAACGTCTTTCAACTTCATTCCAGTTAATTACGTTAAAAAATGCTTGTATATAATCTGGTCTTCTGTTTTGGTAGTTTAAGTAATAGGCATGTTCCCATACATCTAAACCTAAGATAGGAGTACCCCCGCACGCAACACCTGGCATTAAAGGATTATCTTGGTTAGGTGTAGAGCATACTTCTACCTTTCCACCTTTATGAACGCATAACCATGCCCACCCAGAACCAAATTGTGTGGCTGCAGCTTTAGCAAAAGCTTCTTTAAAAGCATCAACAGAACCATAGGCATCCTCGATAGCATCTTTTAATTCTCCAGATAAATACCCTTTTCCTTCAGGGTTCATAACTTCCCAAAATAGAGCATGGTTATAGTATCCACCTCCATTATTTCGTACAGCACTATTAGACATGTCTAGATTAGTAAGAATGTCCTCAATAGACTTTCCTTCTACATCTGTACCTCCAATTGCAGCATTTAATTTTGTTGTATAGCCATTATGATGTTTAGAGTGATGTATCTCCATAGTACGGGCATCAATATGTGGTTCTAAAGCATCATATGCATATTTTAGTTTTGGTAATTCAAAAGCCATAGTTTTTGTTGTTTTTAGTTACTGTTTCAATTCTTACAAATTTACAATATTGATAAATAGAAATCTCTATTAAATTATTAAGAATACTTATTTTGGTATAAAATTTATCATTAGTTGAAATCTTCATTTCAAATTTACAATGCTTCGGCAGGGAGTGGAAAAACATTCACAATCGCTAAGTCTTATCTAAAACTTTTGGTGGCATCAAAAGATCCGGAAGCCTTTAAGCATATTCTAGCCATTACATTTACTAATAAAGCAGTAAGTGAAATGAAAGAGCGCATCATTAAGATGCTTAAGTTGTTTAGCCAAGAAGAAATACTTCAAGAAGCACATCCAATGTTTGACGTTATTTGTGAGGAGCTCTCTATTTCACCTCTATCTCTACATCAAAAGTCTAAAACCATACTAAAACATATTGTCCATAATTATGCTGCTTTTGACATATCAACAATAGATGGATTTACACATAAGATTATAAGAACATTTGCTTTTGATTTAAAACTTCCTCTAAACTTTGAAGTGGAACTCGATCAGGAGACCATGCGTTCTGAGGCAGTCGACAGATTGCTCTCTAAAGCAGGAAGCGATGAAAAACTGACTAAAATTCTTATCGATTTTGCAATAGAAAAAGCTGATGATAGTAAGAGCTGGGATATCTCATACGATCTCAATAAAATTTCAAAACTGTTATTTAGTGAAAACGATTATAAATACATTAATGCGCTTAAGGAAAAGACCCTAGACGATTTTGAGGCTTTAAAAACATCATTAATTAAAAAAATAAAAGATGAAGAGGTTTTTATTGTAACGATTGCTGAAACCATATTAACACTAATAGAAGAGGCTGGTCTAAGTTTTGATGATTTTAATAGGAAATCGTTACCTAATCATTTTCTAAATCTCAAAAACAAACGTTTTGATATTAAATTTGATGCCAACTGGCAGTTAGACCTACTAGAAAGCAGACCGCTTTATCCTAAACGTGTCACTGAGTATATTGCTTCTGTAATAGATAATATTCAGCCAGAAATTATCAATGCATTTGAAAATACTAAGAGCGCTGTTTTTAAACTCAAATTTCTGAAGGCTATATATAAGAATTGTACTCCTCTTTCTGTATTAAATGCTATAAATCAAGAATTAGACACCATTAAAGAAGAGCAAAATAAAGTCTTAATTTCTGAATTTAATACTATTATAAGCAATGAAATAGCCAACCAACCTACCCCTTTTATTTATGAACGTTTAGGAGAAAAGTTCAAGCATTATTTTATTGATGAATTTCAGGACACTTCTAAAATGCAATGGCAAAATCTAACTCCTTTAATTGATAATGCCATTTCAGGAGAAAATCTTGAAGGTCAAAAAGGGTCTTTAATGTTAGTTGGAGATGCTAAGCAATCTATTTACAGGTGGCGCGGGGGTGTTGCAGAGCAATTTATCGATTTGTACAATGCAACCGAAAATCCGTTTCAGGTAGATGCTGAAATATATGCTTTAGATACCAATTACAGAAGTTTTAAAAACATTATTGATTTTAACAATACCTTTTTCAATTATATCGCCAGCACTTTTATTAATAATTTGTCATATGCTGAATTATACAAGTCTGCACCTCAGCTTTCGTATAAAGACAACATGGGCTATGTAAACCTTAGTTTTCTAGAAATTGATAGCTCGCAAAACAAGAATGAGATATATGCAGAAGAAGTTTTAGAAACTGTTAATTCATGCATCGACAAAGGATATCAATACAGTGATATCTGTATTATAGTTAGATATAAGAAAGAAGGTGTAGTTGTAGCGGATATTTTAAACGAAAATAACATACAAGTTATTACTTCAGAAACACTAACTGTTAACCATTCTGAAGAAGTGCGTTTCATAAACAGTATGCTACAGTTAATAGTAACACCAAGTAGCTATACACATAAAGCGAATGTACTGGAATATCTGATACAATTATTAAAGATAGATGATTCTCATCACTTTTATGAGCAGCATATTCATTTAAATCTTGAAGACTTTTTATTAAGTTTGAACCTGTTTGGCATAAAGTCAGACTTAGTTAAGCTATTACAAGCGCCTTTGTATGAGCTTATAGAGAATATAGTCAGAGATTTTGGACTAGTAAAGACCTCAAATGCTTATGTAGAATTCTATTTGGATTTTGCTTTAGAATTTACCCAAAGGTATACCTCAGACATTAACGATTTTATCGCCTATTTCGATAAGAAAAAAGACACACTTTCCATTACTTCTCCTAAAACACAGGATGCTATCCAGATTATGACAATCCATAAAGCTAAGGGCTTAGAGTTCCCGGTTGTTATTTTTCCATTCGCAGAATTAGATATTTACAGAGAGTTAGAACCAAAGGAATGGGTTCAATTGGACTCTGATAGTTACTACGGATTCTCACATGCTTTACTTAATTATACTCATAATTTTGAGTATTTTAATGACACCTGTAATGCTATATACCAATCACATCAATCTAAATTAGAATTAGATAATATAAACTTGTTGTATGTTGCGTTAACTAGAGCTGTAGAGCAACTTTATATTATTTCTAGAAATGACTACAGTTCAAAAAAATATTCAGGATTCCTTAAAGCCTATCTAGAACATATTAATATCTGGGAAGAGAACACACTGGAGTATAGCTTTGGCAACCCTGAAAGAGAAACGCTCAATAACGAACATATTGAGAATCATACTGTCGCTGCTCAATTTGTTTCTACAGCTAAAGAAGACCACAACTTACAAATACTCACAGAATCTGGAGGTTTATGGGACACTGATCAAGAAAATGCTATAGAACGAGGCAACTTAATACATAACATTATGTCTCAAATTCATACGAGTCATGATATTGATTTTGCCTTCAATATGTTTGTTAATGAAGGCCTAATAAAGCAAGAGAGTATATCAGAACTAAAACAAATCGTTTCTAAAATTGTAAATCATGAGAAGTTACAAATGTTCTTCTCTGACCAAAATAGGGTGTATAATGAAAAAGATATTATTACTGAAGATGGGCGTATACTAAGACCAGATAGGGTTGTAATTAATTCTGAAAACGAGGCTGTACTAATTGATTATAAAACTGGTTATGAGGATTACAGCCATCACTTACAGTTAAATTCTTATGCTGAAGTATTGCATCAAATGTCTTACAGGGTTACAGAAAAATTACTTGTATATATTAATGATGATATTAAAGTAGTTCAACTCAAAGAATGATACTACATTTGTAACACAAATAATTTATAAAAAACAACTATGTACGGAGCCATAAAAGAGCATTTACAAAACGAGATAAATGATATTAAAGACGCAGGGTTATTTAAAAGTGAACGTATTATTACTTCGCCCCAAGGAGCAGAGATTAAATTAAATACCGGAGACACCGTTTTAAATTTTTGTGCGAACAATTATTTAGGCCTCTCTTCTCATCCTGAAGTTATTCAAGCAGCTAAAGATACTATGGATTCTCACGGTTTTGGTATGTCTTCAGTGCGTTTTATTTGTGGTACTCAAGATATTCATAAAGAATTAGAGCAAAAAATAGCAGATTTTTATGGTACTGAAGATACTATACTATATGCTGCAGCTTTTGATGCTAATGGAGGTGTTTTTGAACCTTTACTGACAAAGGAAGATGCAATTATCTCCGACTCTTTAAATCATGCTTCAATTATTGATGGTGTTAGGTTGTGTAAAGCTGCAAGATATCGTTATGAGAATAACAATATGGAAGATCTTGAAAAACAGCTCATAGAGGCTAATAAAAATGGGGCTAGATTCAAAATCATCGTTACTGACGGTGTCTTTTCTATGGATGGTCTTGTTGCACCTTTAGATCAAATTTGCGACCTGGCTGATAAGTACGATGCTTTAGTAATGATAGATGAATGCCATGCTACAGGATTCATAGGTGAAACTGGTAGAGGAACTTTAGAAGAAAAAGGCGTACTGGGCCGTATAGATATTATTACCGGAACTCTTGGAAAGGCTATGGGTGGTGCCATGGGCGGGTATACTACTGCTAAAAAAGAAATTATAGAAATACTTCGACAACGCTCTAGACCTTATTTGTTTTCTAACTCTCTGGCTCCCGCCATTGTTGGTGCTTCTATTAAGGTATTTGATATGCTAACAAACAATACAACCCTCAGAGACCAGTTAGAATGGAATACTAATTATTTTAAAAAAGGGATGAAGGCAGCTGGATTTGATATTATAGATGGTGATTCTGCAATTGTTCCTGTAATGTTATATGACGCTAAACTATCGCAAACTATGGCAAATATGCTGTTAGATGAGGGCATTTATGTCATCGGATTCTTTTTCCCAGTCGTACCTAGAGGAAAAGCAAGAATTAGAGTACAATTATCAGCTGCTCACACTCAGGAACATTTGGACAAAGCTATCAACGCATTTGTTAAAGTAGGGAAAGCCTTAAATATTATATAAAATGATTCCAAACTCGCTATTTTAAAGCGTTGTATCAATATTTTTATATATTTGTCTTTGTTAATAATATTTAACAACTTACTTTTGCTAACAATTAACACTTAAAAATTAAAATTTAGAATATGAAAAATCTTAGCAGATTATTTTTCGCGGCAGTGCTTTTATTAAGCTTCGCTAGTGCTGATGCGCAAGATAAAAACAACCCATGGGCTGTAACTATAGGAATCAATGCGGTTGATCCTTATCCTGTAGGTGAAGACGCACCTCAAGGAGACTACTTTGATGAATTCTTCAATGCAAACGATCACTGGAACATTATTCCTTTCCTATCAAAAGTTGCTATATCTAGATATATCAACGATGGATTTACCTTTACAGCTACTGGTACACTTAACATCATAGATAAGTTTGGTTCTAACTCTGACCCAGTAACTGGAGAAGAAACTACTAACAGAGTTGATAATTTAAACTATTATGCTGTTGACGGTACAATCAGCTACAGTTTTATGAAATTAATAAAGTCTAACTCTATCGATCCTTACTTAGGAGTTGGTGGTGGTTACACTTGGATTGATGATCTTGGTGCTGGTACTTTCAATGGTACTGTAGGATTAAAGTACTGGATTTCTGAAAAAGTGGCCATTGATGCTCAAACAGCATACAAGCACGCTTTCGAAGATGATGTAATTCCTAAGCATTTCCAACATTCAGTAGGTGTGACATTTAAATTTGGTGGTACTGATACTGATGGTGACGGTATCTACGATTACGATGATGCTTGTCCAGAAGAAGCTGGTTTAGAAGCATTCAACGGATGTCCTGATTCTGATAATGATGGTATTCAAGATTCTAAAGATGATTGTCCAAATACAGCTGGTTTAGCTGAATTCAACGGATGTCCTGACGGTGACGGTGACGGAGTAATGGATAAAAATGATAAGTGTCCTACTGTTGCAGGTTTAGCGTCATTAGCTGGTTGTCCTGATGCTGACGGTGATGGTATCGCTGACGGTGATGATAACTGTCCAAACGAAGCTGGTCCTTCTGCTAACAACGGATGTCCTTGGCCAGACAGAGATGGTGACGGTGTATTAGACAAAGATGATAACTGTCCAGATGTTGCTGGTACTGTAGCTAACAATGGTTGTCCTGAAATCACTGAAGCAGAAAAAGATACTTTAAATGAGTATGCTAAAACTATCTTATTTGATACAGGTAGATCTTCTATAAAAGAAGAATCTGAAGCTGTATTAGCAGATATCATTGCTATCCTTAATAAGTACCCAACTGCTAAATTTACAGTAGAAGGTCATACAGATAGCGTAGGTAGCGAAAAATCTAATCTTACTTTATCTGAAGCTAGAGCTGCTTCAGTAAAAGATTACTTAGTAGCTAATGGTGTTGATCAATTTAGATTATCATCTAAAGGTTACGGTGAGTCTAAGCCAATCGCTGATAATAAAACAAGAGACGGTAGAAAGCAAAACAGAAGAGTTGAGATCAACTTAGCTAACTAAATCTACCCTCATCATAAAAAATAAAAAACGCTTCGGGAATCCGAAGCGTTTTTTATTTTTATACTATGACGCATTTTATAGAGGACGTATTAGATGATCTTATAGAAAAGAACTATAACTTTTCTGAATTAGTTATTATACTTCCAAGTAAAAGAGCTGGTGTTTTTTTTAAACACCATTTATCTCAAAAATTAAAGAGAACCATATTATCCCCTGAGATTTTAAGTATTGAAGCCTTTGTAGAAGATCTCTCTCAACTCAAACAAGCTACTAATTCAGAACTACTATTTAGACTCTACGACTCCTATCAGTCAATAACAAAAAAAGAGGAACTAGAGTCTTTTGATAGTTTTGCAAAATGGGCACAAATTCTACTTCAAGACTTCAATGAGATTGATCGGCATCTTATTCCTCAAGAACATATATTTGAGTATCTGAGTGCAATCCAAGAGCTCAATCATTGGTCATTACAAGAGCAACAAACAGAGTTTATAAAAAACTATCTGTCTTTTTGGAATAAGCTCAAGTTGTATTATAATCACTTCACTGATGCGCTACTACAATCTGGTATTGGTTATCAAGGTATCATATATAGAGAAGCTGTAGAACATTTGGAGTCTTACATTCAAAATAATAACAAGACTCATGTTTTTGTTGGATTTAATGCATTAAACACAGCCGAAGAAACTATCATTAAAGAGTTGCTTCATAATGAAATTGCAGACATTTATTGGGACATAGATAAAACTTTTATTGAAGACCCCATTCATGATGCAGGTCTTTTCTTGAGGAGGCATCGATCGCTATGGCAATACTTTTCTAAGCATCCATTTAACTGGATAGGTAGTTGGTATACCAAAGAAAAAAACATTCAAGTTATCGGAGCTTCAAAACTTGTAGGGCAAGCTAAATCAATAGGTGTCATATTACATCAGTTAATTCAAAGCGGCTCTGATTTAAGTAATACAGCTGTTGTCTTAGGTGAAGAAGAACTCTTAATCCCTGTTTTAAATTCTCTTCCAAAAGAGGTGAGAGCTCTTAATATTACTATGGGGCTGCCTCTAAAATCAATTCCTCTGGTATCACTGTTTGAAAAGCTATTCCTCATTCATAAAAAGAGTGATACTTCTTTTTATTATAAAGACACTATAAGTGTATTATCGCACCCTCTCATTCATATCATCTTTAATGATGATTCCGGTAATAGTGCTGCTCGTATTATTGAATATATACAGCTAAATAATATTATTTATACTACACTTCAAGATTTAAAATCAATAACCAAAAGTCATCATAACGTTTTAGACCTTTTATTTGGAAATTGGAAAACTAACATAGATACCATTTTAAACACATGCTCTGCTATCATTTTTAAAATTAAAGAGCAACTCGATATAGATAAATCTGAGAATTTATTAGAACTAGAATACTTGTATAGGATTAATGTCTTATTTAATCAAATCAATGAACTCAACTCTAAATACGATTACATAAAAGATGTTGCTTCATTACTTTTAGTTTATAAAGAACTGCTAAGTAATGAAACTTTAGATTTTAAGGGAGAGCCATTAAATGGTCTTCAAATCATGGGAATGTTAGAATCTAGAGTTTTAGATTTTGAAACCGTTATTATAGCGTCAGTTAACGAAGGGATATTGCCCTCTGGCAAGTCCCATAATTCTTTTATTCCTTTTGATGTAAAAAAGGAAAACAAGCTACCAACATATAAAGAAAAAGATGCTGTATACACGTATCATTTTTATAGGCTATTACAGCGAGCTAAAAATGCATACATTCTGTATAATGTTGAAGTAGACACACTGAAAGGTGGAGAAAAAAGTCGTTTTATCACCCAGCTAGATGTTGAGGGTATTCATAAGATTGATCATAAGTATGTGATTCCAAAAGTCCCGCAAATAGAAAAGAAGCAGCAATCCGTTAAAAAAACGAAAGCCGTTTTAGAGCGATTGGAAGCTATTGCTAAAAAAGGGTTTTCACCTTCTTCATTAACCAACTATATCAGAAACCCTATTGACTTCTATTTAGAAAAAGTACTAGGCATAAAGACCGATAATGATGTCGAAGAAACTGTTGCTGCGAATACTTTAGGTTCTGTAATTCATAATACTTTAGAGGAGTTTTATACTCCTTTCATTGGAAAAGTTTTGACTGTCCCAGGCCTGAAGCAATTGATTCCAAAAATAGAATCTACAGTCATCCACCATTTTGAAGATATCTATAAAAAAGGAGAACTTAAAAAAGGCAAAAATCTTATCATTTTTGAGATTGCTAAGCGCTACATTTATAATTTTTTAAGATTAGAGATTGCAGACCTAGAGCAAGGGCATCACATTGAAATAATAACTGTAGAGACTGAAAGTAAAGTCCCAATTTCAATTCCAGAACTAGGCTTTGATATATACTTAACCGGAAAAGTAGACCGAATTGATCTCTTTAACGGTACTCCCAGAGTTATAGATTATAAGACAGGGAAAGTTATTCAAAACCAAGTTGAAATTGTGGATTGGGATGATATCATCACAGATTATAACAAGTACAGTAAGCCTTTTCAGCTATTGACTTATGCCTACATGCTAAATAAAAAGCAGCAACTCACACTACCAGCAGAAGCCGGTATTATATCATTCAAGAATTTAAATCAAGGTGTCATGAAATTTTCGCAAAAGCCTTCAACATATAGTAGAACAAAAGACACTACAATAACAGAAGACACACTCAAAGCATTTGAAAATCAACTGAAACATCTCATTAAAGAAATTTGCAATCCAGACATTGCTTTTACTGAAAAAGAAATTAAATAGTATGGGCATAGAGAAGAATATTATCATAGAAAGAAGTGGCCAAAAACCAATACTCATTGATACGTTTCTCCTTTCAAATCATATTTCCCAACCTATAGTCATTTTTTGTCATGGTTATAAGGGTTTTAAAGATTGGGGAGCCTGGGATCTCATGGCAAAAGAAATTTCCAAAGCAGGCGCATGTTTTATCAAGTTTAATTTTTCTCATAACGGAGGCACAATAGAACAACCTATAGACTTCCCTGACCTCGAAGCCTTTGGTAATAACAATTACACTCAAGAACTGAAAGATTTAGATGATGTGATTTCCTGGAGTATTAATCACTTCGAATCAAATCATAATATTGATACCAGTAGAATCATCCTTGTTGGGCATAGTAGAGGTGGTGGTATAGTACTTATTAAGGCCAATGAAGATCCTAGAATTTCTAAGGTGATTACTTTAGCCGGAGTCAGTGACTATAAGTCTCGTTTTGTAAGCGGTGAAGCTCTAAATCAGTGGAGAAAAGAGGGCGTGATGTATATTACTAACGGGCGTACCAAACAGCAAATGCCGCATTACTATCAGTTTTATCAAGATTTTCTAGATAATGAAAGCCGTTTAACTATAAAAACAGCTGTTAGCCAACTCAAGAAACCATATCTTATTATTCATGGCACTGAAGATCCTACAGTCTCAGTTGATGCTGCTAAAGCTTTACACAATTGGCATCCTGAGAGTCAATTAACGCTTATAGATGGTGCTGATCATGTATTCAACACAAAACATCCATGGGAAAAAGATAGCTTACCTGATGCGTTATTGGAAGTTTCTAATACCATCATTAAAGGTTTAAAAAAAGAATAGTATTTTAAAGGATGATATGGCAAAGATGTATCTAAAGATAGACCCGAGAGTTGAAGACATCTACAACAATTACCCTGAGCCTATTAAAACAAAACTATTTGAGCTTAGGCAACTGGTTGTTGAAACCGCTGAGCAAATAGAAAACATAACTATCCTTGAAGAAACACTTAAATGGGGAGAGGCAAGTTTTTTAACGAAGTACGGAAGTACTATCAGGATAAATAAAAAGAAAAATACTACTGATGAGTATGCCATGTACTTTCAGTGTACAAGCAAGTTGGTGTCTACATTTAGAATGGTCTACCAAAATATGTTCAGATTTGAAGGTAATCGTGCTCTGGTTTTCCATGTTGATGAAGATATCCCTAAAACTGAGCTCAAAGCATGTGTAAGAGCTGCTTTATGCTATCATAAGGTAAAGCACTTACCTAGGTTGGGAATTTAAATTTTAATATACAGTAATGAAACATTCGCTTAGACAGCATATTGAAGAAATAATCAGCCTTACTGATGAAGAATTTGATTTTGTTTTAAGTCATTTTCAACATGTCAAAAAACGTAAACATCAGTATGTCATTCAGGAAGGAGAGTTTGTTGATAAAGAGTACTGGATTATTAAAGGCTGCCTGAAGAGCTATTTTATAGATGAAAGCGGGAAAGAGCACATTCTTCAATTTGGAATGGAAAATTGGTGGATTACGGATTATGAATCCTTTGTAAAGCAAGTTCAGTCTAAGACTTTTATCGATTGCATAGAGGATAGTGAATTATTGTACATCACTTTTGAAAATCGTGAAAAACTAACCGCAGAAATGCACAAAATGGAGCGATTTTGGGCCAAAAAAAGTAAAATGGGGCGTATCGCACTCCAAAACAGAATTTTATCTCTGCTAAAAAACTCTGCTAAAGAACAATATGATATGCTCCTTGAACAGTACCCAAAACTTTTCCAACGCGTTCCTAAAAAAATGATTGCAGCATATCTGGGTGTCTCTAGAGAAACGCTAAGTAGATTGAATAAATAGCCACTATTTTTCTTAATTCTTCATTTTAAAAGTGATATAGGTCACTCTAATCTTGTGATGTATGTCCTGTTAGGCCTCAGCTCAATCTTTCAACTTTGCATTGTAAAATCATTTAAACTAAAAAAGTTAAAATATGAATGCACTAAAGAAAGAACAAAGTCATAACATCGGATTGTTATTACTTAGAAGTACTATTGGGATACTTATACTATTCCATGGTATAGCAAATATGACTTCTGGTTATAGTTTTATCCGGAGTCTTCTTGAAGGATCCCAAATTCCTAGCGTTTTAGCATATGGAGTTTTTATAGGAGAAATTATAGCACCTATTCTTATAGTTATTGGCTATAGGACTAAATTGACTAGTCTGATTATAGCTTTCAACTTTTTGATCGCCATCTTACTTGCCCATAGCTCAGACATTTTCACACTAAATCAATATGGTGGTTGGGGAATAGAATTACAGGCTTTGTATCTATTAGGAGCAATGACCTTATTCTTTACCGGGGCAGGAAGATATGCCATATCAACACATTCAAAATGGGATTAAATACAACAATTTATAAATCATAAACCTATGCCATACATTAATATTAAAGTCACTGATGAACAAGTGACAATAGAAGAAAAGCGTCAATTAATTGAAGGAGCTACTAAGCTCGTAGTTGATGTACTGAACAAAAACCCCGAGACAACCCATGTTGTTATCGAAGAAGTTCCTTTAGGGAATTGGGGAGTAAATGCAAAACAATATTTAGGAACTAAAAAACAAACAAAATGAAAAATAAAACTGTAATTATAACAGGAGCCTCAACAGGAATAGGCAAAGAAATTACGAAATACTTTATAGAGAGGGGAAGCAATGTAGTGATGAATTCCTCAAATGAAGAAAACTTAATCGAAGCATATCTTGATCTTGGCTCACCATCCAACACGATATATCTGGCTGGTGATATTTCAAAAAAAGAAACAGGGCAAAAGCTTGTAAAGCTAGCTATGGAAAAATTCAATTCTGTAGATGTTTTAATTAATAATGCGGGGATGTTTTCGCCAAAGCCATTTCTAAATGTAGAAGAAGAAGAACTAGATCTATACTTGAGTGTCAACCTGAAAGGGACTTATTTTACTACTCAGGCAGCAATCCCGGAGATGATCAAACAGCAAAATGGTTCTATTATAAATATAGGCACTGTTTTGGTAGAGCATGCCATTAATGGATTTCCCGCTACAGCTCCTATTACAAGTAAAGGTGCTATCCACTCTTTAACCCGACAATTAGCTGCAGAATTTGGCAAGAATAATATTAAGGTAAACACGATAGCGCCGGGGATAATCAGAAGCCCATTACAAGGGAAAATTGGAATTGAAGATGCTGATAGTCTAGCTGGCTTACATTTATTAAATCGAATTGGTGAAGCTTATGAAATAGCAGAAGCTGCCTATTATCTGGCATCTTCCAACTTTATTACTGGGGAAACAGTTAATGTCGCTGGCGGACACACTATTGGACATACTATTTAATTTGAACACGATGGACAGAGAACACATAAAACACGTTGAGAACGTGATCGATAATTACTTTGAAGGTATCTTCTTTGGAGATACTGAGAAACTTAGGTCTTGTTTTCATGAAAATGTAATCCTTTATGGAGATATCAATGGTTCAACTTATATAAAAACCCTAACTGAATATCTCAATAGTGTAAGAGAAAGGCAAAGCCCAAATGATCTAAAAGAACCATTTAAAATGGAAACCATAAGTATTGATATTATAGGTAAAATTGCTATGGTAAAATTACATGTGCCAATGTTAGGATATAATTATCATGACTATTTATCCATGACAAAGATTAATGATCAATGGAAAATAGTAAATAAGATTTTTACTCATGTTGATTGAGTAAAATAATAATAGCGGAGCGTTAAATATAGATTTTACAACTTTGATAAATTGATACAACCAATCACTGTAACATCTAATTCCTTCTGCTTTTTTATAATCCAATCAATCAAAAAACGAAAAGGCTTTCAATTTCTTGAAAGCCTTTAGTGTAGTGGAGAAGAGCGGACTCGAACCGCCGACCTCTTGACTGCCAGTCAAGCGCTCTAGCCAGCTGAGCTACATCCCCATATGGATTGCAATGATACTAAAATTCAAGTTATTTTAAGCCTTTTAAAACAAGTACAGGAATCGTTGTACTGTGAAAGTCTTTTTTAAGAACGGTATTATTCTCCCAAAGCTTCTTAAAGAACCCGCGCTTTCTACGAACAACACATAGTAGATCCGGATCATTATCCTTGTAATGTTCTAGTACCCCCTGAAAGGTTGTTGCATTTTCTGTAGTTGTAGTATTAGTAATTAGCGCTCCTAATTTGTCATTCACATCAAAATCACCCTCATCATAGTATGGAGTTTTCACTAATAACAAGTTAATTATAGATTTAAATTGTTCTTTAATAGCAATCAAAGGTTTTAAAGCACTTTCTTTCTTAATGATAGCAGATTTAATCGCCATTAAAACGTAAACAATAGGCTTATATGTATAGCCTTCAGGTACTATTAGCGCAGGTATTTGGGTTTGCTTTATGATCTTTCCGGATGTTTTTCCTAAATACACCTCATCCTTAATAGAGTTGGTTCGTGGTTCTAGTAAAATAAGGTCAATACTTAATGCCTCACAAACGTACTCTAATGTGTCCACGAGTTTTCCTTTAACTGTTTTGGTAATAACCTCAACATCTTTGGTATTTATAGAGGCAACCAGATTGTCTAAAAAAGCTTTACTTTCTCGCTCAATGATATGATCTACTTTAATCATTGTGCCCGCCTTAGTGTAAACATTATATATTTGTACTGCATATACTTTGGCACCAAATGCTTTTGCAAAGTCTACTGCATATTGTAAGTGACTTTTAGCATTATCGGAAGAACCAACAGGAACAAGTATATTTTTCATAAGATAAGAGTGTTAACTGCTTTAATTGTCACAAAAGTACATATAATATATGATTCGATTAGCCACACATTCTGATATTGATACAATAATGAATATCACTTTGGCCTGTGCAAAAAAAATGATTGCCGACGGCATTTTTCAATGGAATGAACACTACCCAACTAAAGCACCTTTTATAAATGACGTTGATCGTAGTGAGTTGTATGTTTATGAATCTGATTCTGAGGTCGTCGCCTGTATCGTCATCTCCTCTTTTATGGATGAAGAATATATCCCCATTAAATGGCTCACATCTAATGAAAATAACATTTATATACACCGCTTAGCTGTTCACCCGGATCATCAGAGAAAAGGCATAGCACAACATCTTATGACCTACGCAGAACACTATGCCTCTAAACACAACTTTCAATCGGTTAGATTAGACACTTTTTCTCAAAATCCCAGAAACCAAAAGTTTTACGAACTTCGCGGCTATAAACGTTTGGGTGATATTTATTTTCCTAAACAAAGTGAACATCCGTTTTACTGTTATGAACTTGTGCTTTGAGTAATCGTATTAGCTTAAAAACCATCAATAAATTAGCCATCCCAGCATTGATTTCCGGAGTGTCTGAGCCTATTCTGTCTTTAACAGATGCTGCTATTGTAGGTAATATTGAAGTAAACGCTACGATATCTCTAGCTGCAGTAGGTATTGTTTCAACATTTTTATCCATGCTTATATGGGTGTTAGGACAAACGCGTAGCGCAATATCTTCTATTGTATCTCAATACTTAGGTGCCGGTAAGGTTGATGCTATAAAGAATTTGCCTGCTCAAGCTATTTTCATTATTACATCACTAAGCATACTTATTATCATTGTGACCTACCCTTTAGCTGAACCTATTTTTAAGCTCTATAATGCGTCAGACATGATTTTAGATTATAGTGTCGACTATTACAGAATCCGTGTGTTTGGATTTCCTTTCACGCTATTTACTATAGCTGTGTTTGGCACCTTTAGAGGGCTTCAAAACACATTTTATCCTATGATCATTGCTATTGTTGGTGCAGCTGCTAATATTGTGCTTGATGTTATTCTCGTCTACGGTATTGAAGGTTTTATTGAGCCAATGAACTTACAAGGTGCTGCTTATGCAAGTGTTATTGCTCAAGTACTTATGGCTATTTGTTCTTTGTATTATTTGCTGACTAAAACCAGTATTCCACTGTTAATCAAGTTTCCCTTTCATAAAGAGATCAATCGCTTTTTATTAATGATCGTTAACTTGTTCATCAGAACATTAGCACTTAATATCACACTTTACCTTGCTACTAGTTATGCTACATCTTATGGAGAATCATATATAGCCGCTTATACTATTGCTATAAACCTCTGGTTCTTTGGTGCATTTTTAATCGATGGTTATGCCAGTGCAGGAAACATCCTATCAGGAAAGCTTTTGGGAGCCAAAGATTATAAATTATTAATCGCCTTAAGCAACAAGCTTATTAGGTATGGTGTAATTATTGGACTTATTATTGGGGTTGCTGGGGCTATAGTGTACTACCCTATCGGGCTTTTATTCACAAAAGACCGTATGGTTTTAGATGCCTTCTACGATGTATTCTGGATAGTTCTTGCTATGCAACCTTTATGTGCTTTAGCTTTCATCTTCGATGGCGTATTTAAAGGGCTAGGGCGTATGAAATACCTAAGGAATATCCTCTTGTTTTCCACATTTGTGATTTTTGCGCCATTATTATTCTGGCTAGATAGCTTTGACCTTAAACTGTATGCCATTTTTATTGCAATGACACTTTGGATCATTGCCAGAGGCTTCCCTCTAATTATAATATTCAGGAAAACATTTATGCCCTTGGCGCAAAAGGCTTAACTTTGCCCATTATTTAAAATGCGGTAAATGTTGTTTTTGAAATTATTGCAAGATGTAGATGTTAATAAAAAGCTTGAAGAAGCACCTGATAGCAGTTATGGCATTGGTGTTTTCATTGGTAGTATACTACCTTTCTTAGTTCTTGTTATAATTGCATATATCATATACAGACACCGAAAAAATACAATAAACAAAGATTAACTATGTTAAGTAATTATCTTTTTTTAGTGCTTGCTATTATTCTTATAGTAGTTTATTTTGTAAATAGAAATAAAAGACGTTAATGAGTAACATACGTATTACAAAACAGTTTTCTTTCGAGGCCGGTCATGCCTTATATGGTTATGATGGGAAATGTAAAAATATTCATGGGCATAGCTATCATCTCGATGTTACGGTAATTGGTACTCCCATTAATGACAACTCTAATGTTAAGTACGGCATGGTTATCGACTTTGGTGATCTTAAAAAGATTGTAAAGGAGGAGATTGTTGATGTTTTTGATCATGCTACAGTATTTAATAAGAACACACCACATGTAGAACTTGCCAAAGAGCTAGAGCGTAGGGGGCACAATGTCATACTTGTAGATTATCAACCTACTAGTGAAATGATGATCATAGACTTTGCTAAGAAAATAAAAAGACATTTACCTAGTAATATCACCTTACACTCATTGAAACTTCGAGAAACAGCAACATGTTATGCCGAATGGTATGCTAGCGATAACCCATAGTTTAGTGTTCTTGAACGTAATTCATATATTTACATATGCAAATTCCTGAAGGGAAAAAAATATATTTCGCGAGCGATAATCATCTTGGAGCACCAACTCGAGAAGCTTCATTGCCCAGAGAGAAAAAATTTGTTGCTTGGTTAGATGAGATAAAGCATGATGCTGCAGTTATCTTTCTTATTGGCGACTTGTTTGACTTTTGGTTCGAATATAAAACAGTAGTTCCAAAAGGATTTACAAGAACTTTGGGTAAGCTTGCAGAATTGAGCGATTCAGGCATTCCTATACATTATTTTGTGGGCAATCATGACCTTTGGATGAATGGTTATTTTGAAGAAGAACTCAATATTCCTGTTTACCATAAACCTAAAGAATTTACATTCAATAATTCTACCTTTTTTATTGGTCATGGCGATGGGTTAGGACCGGGTGATAAAGGCTATAAGCGAATGAAAAAGGTCTTTACCAATCCGTTCTTTAAATGGTTGTTTAGGTGGTTACACCCAGATATTGGTGTTAAAATTGCACAATACTTATCGGTTAAAAACAAATTGATCTCAGGAGACGAAGACGCTAAGTTTTTAGGAGAAGACGAAGAATGGTTGGTAGCCTACAGCAAACGAAAACTGGCAGAACAACATCGTGATTATTTTGTTTTTGGACATCGTCATTTACCCTTAGAAATAGATTTAAACGAAAGCTCGAAATACATTAATCTAGGCGATTGGATCAGTTATTACACCTATGGTGTTTTTGATGAGAAAGGTTTTGAATTAAAAACCTACTAATAAACCATTCAACCAATACAGCATACCTAAAGTGCCTCAGAGATTATACTCAGAATTTAAGACTGAACAAAAGACCTTTTTTTCTAAAGACGGTCAAATGCGCTATATAGACAAAGGTGCAGGTTCTGTTATCGTATTACTACACGGTGTCCCTACGTCGGGTTGGTTATACAGACATATTATAGATCATTTAATAGATTACGGCCATCGTGTTATTGTCCCCGATATGTTAGGGTTTGGTTCTAGTGATTCTCCAAAAGGTTATGATATTTATTCTGAAGCCCAACATGCAGAACGCTTATTGGCTTTACTTGATTATTTGAACATTGATCATTGGACCCACGTTATGCACGATGCCGGTGGGTTGTGGACTTGGGAACTGATCAAAAAAGCACCAAACAGAATTACCCGATTAATCATTTTAAACACAATTATTTACGAGGCTGGATTTGCACCTCCAATCCGTTTTGAGCCTGGGCTTATGGCTAGACTAGCCATGTGGAGTTATAGAAATGGTATCACTACCAACTTAATGCTAAATGGTTTGTTTAAAGAAGGACTTACTAAGAACAACCTCAGCGCCATAGACATTGAAGGGTATAAAGCACCTTTACTAGCGGGAAAAACCAAAGCGATGTATTATTTCTTCTCACAAACCTGTAATGCATTGCCCGATTATACTTCCGTAATTAAAAAAATAAATACCCCTACCATGGTTATTTGGGGTAAAAATGACTCGTTTTTAAAGTGGGGTCCACAAAGTGATAATGTCATTAAGGATTTAGCTATTAAACCCGAGAATATTTATCACCTAGATGCTAAACATTTTATTCAGGAAGAACAGCCTGAAGTAATAAGTGATTTGATTATTAAATTCTTAAGTTAATCTTCGGCTTTATTATGTGCCTCTACATCTTCACGCAAATCTAAATGCCTTAGAGTTTTATTTTTTAACCCAATGGTAAATACAGTTATTAACGTCATTGTACCTCCAAAAACAACAGCATTAACGGTACCCATTAGCTTAGCCGTTAATCCGCTTTCAAAAGCGCCTAACTCATTAGAAGACCCAACAAACATAGAATTTACCGCTGACACTCTACCCCTCATATGATCTGGTGTTTTAAGCTGTAAAATCGTTTGTCGTATCACCATGGATAGCCCATCGGCGAGTCCACTTATAAATAAGGCAAATACGGAGAGCCAGAAGGTTTTAGATATTCCAAAAACTATGATACTGATGCCAAAACAGAACACCGCAGTAAGTAATTTTATTCCTGCTTTTTTGGTTATTGGCACATACGCTGTAAATAACATAACGATCGCGGCACCTACTGCTGGAGCTGCCCTCATAATTCCGAACCCTCCAGCACCTACATGTAAAATGTCTTCAGCATATACTGCTAGTAATGCCACAGCACCCCCAAAAAGTACTGCTACCATATCTAAAGTAAGTGCACCAAGAATAGCCTTAGTTTTAAAAACGAATTTTACCCCTTCTCTTAAACTTTGCATAACCGGCTCACCAATCTTTGGGTTAAGCACGGGCTTTTTCTTAATAAAGAGCAGTACTATTAATGAAAAAATAACCAAAACAAATACAATGATTAATGATTTGTAAACACCAATCCACTTTATAGAGAAGCCTGCAAATGCTGGCCCTAAAACGGCAGCTAATTGTCTTGTTGAACTACTCCACGTTGCTGCATTAGGATACATTTTCTTTGGAACTATAAGCGCTATTAAAGAAAATATAGTTGGTCCAAAAAACGATCGTAGAAACCCTCCAAAAAATACCAAGGCGTATATACAGTTTAATATGGTTTTAGATGACCAGTTTTCAGATGCTGTTGGAGATGTTAACCAAAATAATCCAAAACTAATTAGTGAAAATGCGGCAATACATATAGCTAATAGATTTCGTTTTTCGCGCTGATCTACAATATGCCCGGCAAATAAAGCCATCGTGAAAGCAGGGATGATTTCCATCAACCCAATAAGGCCTATAGACCATGGATCTTTGGTAATACGATACACTTCCCATTCAATAATTATAAATTGCATGGACCATGCAAATACCAATGCAAAACGTACCAACAAAAAGGTATTAAACTCTTTATAGCGTAATGCTGCGTATGGATCATTTTTTGCCACTTCTACTGTTTTATATCTTTAAGTTTCAATTGAAGGTTCACTGTTCCGTTCCAATGATTTTCGTCAATGGTATAAGCAGCATCTATTGGTTTTCGATCTAATGATAGGTGATACTTGTCTCCAAGGTTAAACCCTATAGCGCCTATCTTATTAGAGTCTGCTTGTACCATCGTTAATTTTAGGTGTTTCCCTCCATCTCCAACACGTTTACCATAACCAGTGTCTTTTAATCGTTCCGAATAAAATACCGGTGTCATATTTCCGGGGCCAAATGGTGCAAATTGCTTTAATATGCGCATTAACCGACCATTTATTTGATCTAAACTAATCTTCATATCGATCTTAAGCTCCGGTATTAATAACTTAGGGTCTATAGTTTTTGATACAATCTCTTCAAACCTTGCTTTAAACGCCTCGTAATTTTCAGGTTTTAATGTAAGTCCGGCAGCATATTTATGCCCCCCAAATTGTTCTAGATATTCAGAACATGCTTCTAAAGCATTATACACATCAAATCCTTTTACAGATCGAGCAGAAGCAGCTAGTTTATCACCACTTTTAGTAAATACTAATGTTGGCCTGTAATATGTTTCTGTTAACCGAGAAGCAACTATGCCTATAACGCCTTTATGCCAATTTTCATCATATACCACAGTAGCAAATCGATCTTGCTCTTCTAGATCTTCAATTTGTTGTAAAGCTTCTATTGTAATTTGTTTATCAGCATCTCTACGATCAGTATTGTATTGATTAATTTCAACTGCATATTCACTTGCTGTGTTGAAGTCCGACTCCATTAATAAAGAAACCGCATGATTGCCATGTTTCATTCGACCAGCAGCGTTAATTCTAGGTGCAATAATAAATACAACATCAGTAATCGTTAATTCTTCTTTTTTAACCTCAGCCATAATCGCCTTAAAACCCGGTCGTGGATTTGAATTAATCACCTGTAATCCATAATAGGCAAGAATTCTGTTTTCTTCTGTAATTGGGACAATATCTGCACCTATGGCTGTTGCCACTAAATCTAGATATGGCACTAACGTTTCTATTGGCTGTCCTTGCTTAGATGCTAATGCTTGTATAAGCTTAAACCCTACACCACAACCACATAATTCTTTATAAGGATATTCACAGTCGTCTCGCTTAGGGTCTAGTACGGCAATGGCATCTGGTAGCTCTTCACCGGGCCTGTGATGATCACATATGATAAAGTCGATCCCTTTTTCTTTGGCATAAGCAATCTTATCGATCGCCTTTATACCACAATCTAATGCAATTATAAGTGAACACTCATTGTCGTCAGCAAAATCAATTCCTTTTAGTGATATTCCATAACCTTCATCATAACGATCCGGAATATAGGTAGCAACAAAGTCAGTATGGGTTCTTAAATAAGACGTCATTAAAGCTACGGCCGTAGTCCCATCAACATCATAATCGCCATAAACCAAAATAGATTCCTCCCCTTCTATAGCCTTTTCAATACGAGAAACCGCAATATCCATGTCCTTCATCAAAAAAGGGTCATGGAGATCTTCGATTTGAGGCCTAAAAAATGTTTTAGCCTCATCATATGTGGCAATCCCTCTTTGAAGTAAAAGTGTCGCTATTATATCATCTACTTTTAGGGTTTCTTTTAAAGCAGATATATCTGTAGCATCAGGAATAGGCTTAAGCGTCCATCGCATAAATTAACTAAAATGTATATTAATATTGACCTCTGCAAACCTGCGGAACATTTCCATAACTCCACAATATTTTTCTACAGATAGATCTACTGCTCTTCGACATTTATCCTCATTTCCTTCAGCGCCTTCAAAGTAGTAATCTACTTCAACTTTATCATAGTATTTTGGATGTTCGTCTGTTAAATTCCCGGAAACATCCATTCTAAAATCATCTATTTTGACTTTCATCTTATCCAGAATAGAAATCACATCTAATCCTGAACACCCTGCTAATGATGATAACATCATTGCTTTTGGCGATAGTCCATAACGTACATCTGATCCTTCAATATCAGTATCCATAGTCACCATTTTCCCACTAGGATTGTCCGATTCAAAGATTAATCCGCCTTTCCATTGTGTCGATATTTTATGCTCCATATATGAAGTTTTTTTTGTTTCTTGGTATCTTCAAAAATACCATTAAAAAAACAACTATGCCATTAGTAACACCATTACATCCAGATCATGATATAGAAACTAAAGAACTCGCTGAATTCTTCAACGAAACGTTAGGATTTTGTCCAAATTCTGTATTAACCATGCAACGCCGTCCTGCAATTTCTAAAGCGTTTATCAATCTCAATAAAGCTGTTATGGCTAATGAAGGCCGAGTAACCTCAGCATTAAAACGTATGATAGCCTGGGTAAGTAGTAATTCTACCGGCTGTCGTTATTGTCAAGCTCATGCTATTAGAGCCGCAGAACGTTATGGCGCAGAACAAGAACAATTAGATAATATCTGGGAGTATAGAACACACCCTGCTTTTTCTGATGCTGAACGTGCTGCATTAGATTTTAGTTTAGCAGCTAGTTTAGTGCCTAATGCTGTTAATGAAGATATTAAAAAGCGATTGTATGAACATTGGGATGAAGGCGAGATCGTAGAAATGCTTGGTGTCATCTCATTATTCGGATATCTCAACCGTTGGAATGACTCTATGGGGACCTCTATTGAAGAAGGTGCTGTAGAAAGTGGTGAACAATACCTTGGGAAACATGGATGGAACGAGGGTAAACATGACGGGTCCCAATACTAGTGTAAAGATTTTAGATCGTATATACTTAATAAGACCTCACTAAATAGTGGGGTTTTATTACATATTGAATAGTATTCTATTGATGCTCTGTTGTAACTCTGGTATGACTGCTTTCTCAAACCAAGGGTTTTTACTCAACCAAAAACGGTTTCTCGGTGATGGATGTGGTAAAGGAAAGTAAAGCGGTAGGTATGTTTTAAAACCTCCTACAGTTTCGGTTAATGTTCTTTTTGCTTTATCCCTCAAATAATATTTCTGTGAGTACGCGCCTATTAGAATTAGGAGTTCTACATTGGGCATCTTATCCATAAGTTGTTGATGCCATTGTGGTGCACACTCAGGTCTTGGAGGAAGATCTCCAGAAGTCCCTTTACCCGGATAGCAAAACCCCATAGGAATAATGGCAAACTTAGTAGTGTCATAAAAATCTTCATTAGATACATTTAGCCATTTACGAAGTTGCTTACCACTAGCATCATCCCATGGAATACCTGAGGCATGTACTTTAGTGCCCGGGGCCTGGCCAATAATGACAATTTTAGAATCTATATTTGCGGTTGCTATAGGTCTTGGACCTAACGGCAAATGACTTTTACATATGGTGCATTGTCTTATGTGTTGAAGTAAGTCTTCCATTATTTTTTCCCTTCCACGATTATCACGATCTCGCCTTTAGGGGGTTTATTGGTATAATATTCTGAAACGTCTTTAGCAGTGCCTCGTATAGTTTCTTCAAAAAGTTTTGTGAGCTCTCTAGATACAGATATTTGGCGATCTTCTCCTAAATACTCGCAAAACTGCGTTAAGGTTTTAATCAACTTATGAGGACTTTCATAAAACACCATGGTTCGGGTTTCCTCAGCTAATAAAAGTAGTCGTGTTTGTCGTCCTTTCTTAACAGGTAAAAACCCTTCAAATACGAATTTGTCGTTGGGTAAGCCACTATTAACCAATGCCGGCACAAAAGCTGTTGCGCCTGGTAGACATTCAACTTCTATATTATTTTCTATACATGCTCTTGTCAGTAAAAACCCTGGATCAGAGATTGCCGGTGTTCCGGCATCGCTTATGAGCGCGATGGTTATCCCTGACTTCAATTTTTGAATAATACTAGCAACCGTTTTATGCTCATTATGCATATGATGACTTTGCATCGGCGTTGCAATTTCATAATGCTTTAATAGTTTCCCCGAAGTTCTGGTGTCCTCTGCTAGGATAAGATCAACTTCCTTTAAAACTTCAATGGCTCTTAGCGTAATATCTTTAAGATTTCCTATTGGTGTTGGTACCAAGTACAGCTTCATATACAGCTTTATTGAGTTCCAAATTTACGATCTTTTATTTGATTCTAATTCATTCAATTATGGAATAGTACACTAAAAAAGCCCTTATATCTTAGGTTAGCATAATTGTTTAGTCTCTAATTTGTTTTCCTAAAAAATAAGACGGGAAGAGTGCAATTAAGGCATATAATGAAAAACCTATAATACCATGGCCGGCATAATAATGCGCAGCAGTTGCTAAGATTAAATCAAAGAAAAACCCTGCGTAAGCCCATTCAGTAATCCATTTATTACCACGCCAAAGTATCATTACCACACCAACGATTTTTAAAACTGCTAATGGAATAACCACATAGGTAGGGTAATTAAAATTTTCAAAATAGCCTTTTATGGTTTCTGTATTCGTAAAATACATGTATGCAGAGTAAAGCATTATGCCACACAGTGCAGCTGTTGCTAACCAGTAAATGGTTTGTTTTACACGCATAAAGTTTAGTTGAATCGTCCTTCAATAAGTTCTATAAAACGTTCTTCATAATCTTCTTTCCCTTCCCAGTTATTGTAATCAGGCTTTACAATATCTAAGATCAATCGACGAGCATCTTCGATAGAGTTTGTAGTATTTATTTGAGAAATGACGCGATCGTAGTCTTCATTCTTGCCTTCGAATAAGTGTTTTATAAATGCTATTTTATCATTTAAACCTATCTTTAAAGCCTTTCCTTTAAGAGTATCATTAAGTGATTTCTTCTGATCAGCTTCTCTTTTTTTAGCAACCTCAACAGGTTCAAATTCTGGAATATTTCCGTAGTCTGCAGCTATATTTTCAAGATCATTTTTATGGTACTCTACTTTAGGAATGGCACTTTCGATTATTTCGTCAACAACTTGAGTTTCTTCAGGCATTTGAGCAACCATATCTTTAATTTTCTCCATCACTGGTTCTACAATACCATCATCTTCTACATCGTCTAGATTGATATATATTTTGTCTTCAACTTCTATAGTGTCGCTTACTTTGTTATTAAATGCGGTATCTAGCATATCAAAAAACGAAGAGTCACTTCCAATAGTAGGCATGTCGTCTTCAAAATTTTCATGGGCAAACTTCAAAACTGTTAATTTTTCATACAATTTTGAAACCTCATCATGCATTCTATCTACATCTTCTTTACCCTTCAACTTTAGAATCCTGTGAGCTATACTTACCAATTCTGATTCTAATTTCTTTTTCATCTGTTTTACTTTTGATTTTTAATAAATTTACGCCACCTTTATACAAACGAAAATATACTACGTTTTAGTGCTAAAATTACAAAATGTTTCTTGAAAATACGGTAAATCATAAAGAACAATTTGGGTGGATTGAAGTGATTTGTGGATCGATGTTCTCTGGTAAAACTGAAGAATTGATTCGCCGTTTAAAACGTGCCAAATTTGCACGTCAAAAAGTTGAAATTTTCAAACCTGCTGTAGATACAAGATATGACGATGAAATGGTCATATCTCATGATGCTAATGAAATAAGATCTACGCCTGTTCCTGCTGCTGCTAATATTCCTATTCTTGCTGATGGCTGCGATGTCGTAGGTATTGATGAAGCTCAATTTTTTGATGATGAAATTGTACGTGTCTGTAATGACTTGGCCAATAAAGGAGTAAGGGTCATTGTTGCTGGCTTAGATATGGATTTTAAAGGTAACCCATTTGGTCCTATGCCCTATCTCATGGCCACTGCAGAATATGTTACTAAAGTACATGCCATTTGTACAAAGACCGGCAATTTAGCTCAATATAGTTATCGTAAATCCAAAAGTGATGACTTGGTACTTTTAGGTGAGGTAGATGAGTACGAGCCTTTAAGTAGAGCAGCCTTCTATAAAACAATGCTTAGAGACAAAGTGAGGAATATGAAAGTTAATGATGCAGAAGAAGTTTCGCCAAAACACAAAAAATCAGATGCCAAAAGCTGAAGAGACTGTATTGGAAATTAATCTTAATGCTCTTAGGCATAATTTCGAATACTTAAAGTCTAAAATTGATTCAAACACTAAATTCCTTGCTGTAGTAAAGGCCTTTGCTTACGGAAGTGACAGCTGTGAAGTTGCTCGCTACCTTCAGGATTTAGATGTTGATTATTTTGCCGTTGCCTATACTAATGAAGGGGTTGCACTCAGAGATGCAGGAATTACCAAACCGATTTTGGTGTTACATCCATTACCAACAAGTTTTAAAACCATCATTCAACGTTGCTTAGAGCCCAGCCTATACAATGCTAAAGTTCTTAACGCATTTATAGATGTTGCCAGCCATCTCAACCAAAAAGACTATCCAGTTCATGTTAAATTTAACACTGGCCTAAATCGTTTAGGGTTTTGGGAAAATGATGTCGATTATATTCTAGAGAAACTCAACTCAACGACTTCTGTAAAGGTAGCCTCATTATTTTCTCATTTAGCAGCTAGCGAAGACCTTAACGAAATAGAGTTCACAAAAAGACAAATCAAGACTTTCAAGGCAATTTCAAATGATTTTATAACTAAACTAGACTATAAACCCTGGTTACATTTATGTAATACTTCCGGAGTTATAAACTATCCCGAAGCACATTTGGATATGGTGCGTTGCGGTATAGGGCTTTATGGTTTTGGGAATACCTCTAAAGAGGATCAAAATTTAATACCTATTGCAACATTAAAGTCTGTTATCTCTCAATTACATAGGATAGAGCCTAATGAATCTGTGGGTTACAACAGGGCCTATACGTCTGAAGGTTATGAAAAGACAGCAACCATCCCAGTTGGCCATGCAGATGGTATTAATAGAAGTTTTGGAAACCAAAAGGGTTATGTGTTTATTAATGGTAAAAAAGCACCTATTATAGGCAATGTATGTATGGACATGATTATGGTTAATGTCTCTGGAATAGATTGTAAAGAAGGCGATGAAGTCATCATCTTTGATGGAACTCATAAGGCATCAGAATTAGGAGATTCTGTAGGTACTATTTCTTATGAGATCATTACTTCTGTATCGCAACGTGTAAAACGCTCTATTATAAGGTAATACTTCATTTACTTTATCAATTAATACCTGTAAATGTTAAAATTTTCACTAAATTGCCGCTTATATACTAACTAATACTTTATTATTATGCTTAAAGAATTCAAAGAGTTTGCCATGAAAGGCAACTTGGTAGACATTGCTGTTGCCTTTGTTATGGGTGCTGCTTTTAACAAGGTAGTAACATCATTTACAGGAGGCATCGTATCTCCACTTATCGGATTAATATTTAACTCTGATTTTAAAGATCAAAAATGGATTATCACAGAAGGTACCGTTAATGATGCCGGAGAAATGGTTGGTGAAGTAGCCCTAATGTGGGGAGATTTTGCCACAAATGTCATCGATTTTATTATCGTTGCTTTTGTAATGTTTATGGTAATAAAAGGAGTAAATAAGATGAAGAAAAAAGAAGAGCCAGCTCCTGAAGCTCCAGCTGGACCATCAGATAATGAACTACTGGCAGAGATCAGAGATCTTCTTAAAAAATAATAAAAGGCTAGCGTACCGCTACACTGCATTATATTAACCAAACCGCTTCCTAAAAGAAGCGGTTCTTTTTTAGCATATTTTTATCATTTTCGTCTGTGTTTATGTTTAATTTTGTTGACTTTTATTAGAAGCTTTAATTATGAAAATAGCAATAGTTGGTGCCACCGGATTAGTTGGCGGTGTTATGTTAAACGTTTTAGAAGAAAGGCAATTTCCTATCGATGAATTATTACTTGTAGCATCGGAGCGATCTGTGGGTAAAAAAATAAAGTTCAAAGGTAAAGATCATGAGGTAATTAGTATTCCTGAAGCTATAAAACAACAGCCAGACATTGCATTATTTTCTGCTGGAGGAAGTACCTCATTGGAATGGGCCCCTAAATTTGCTGAAATTGGTACAATTGTCATTGACAATTCTTCAGCTTGGCGTATGGACCACACAAAAAAACTTGTAGTTCCAGAAATTAATGCTTCTACAATAGAGAGCTCAGACAAAATTATTGCCAACCCTAATTGTTCCACAATTCAGATGGTTATGGCTTTAGCGCCTCTGCATGATGCTTATAAAATAAAGCGTATTGTAGTTTCTACATACCAATCTGTTTCAGGCACAGGGATTAAAGCAGTTCAGCAATTAGAAAATGAGATTCAGAATAAAAAAGGAGAGATGGTTTATCCATATCCTATTCACAAAAATGCTATTCCACATTGCGATGTGTTCGAAGAAAATGGCTACACTAAAGAGGAGATGAAGCTCGTAAGGGAGACTCAAAAAATTCTTGATGATAGAACTATTGCAGTTACTGCTACAGCTGTAAGAATCCCAACAGCCGGAGGTCATAGTGAAGCTGTAAATGTAGAATTTGAAGATGATTTTCAGATTAATAAAGTAAGAGAACTCCTTAATAACACCGATGGTGTAACGGTCCAAGATAATACCGATGTTAACACCTACCCTATGCCAATGTATGCAAATGGCAAAGACGATGTATTTGTGGGGCGAATCCGAAGAGATGGTTCTCAACCTAACACATTAAATATGTGGGTTGTGAGTGATAATTTAAGAAAAGGAGCCGCTACTAATGCGGTACAAATTGCAGAATATTTAGTTCGTAAAAGCTTAGTATAAATCGCAGCCATATTTCAAGAGAATAACGGCATAATAACCACAAAATATGTCGTTTAACTAATTAATTCATAGGTTACAAACATTATTAGGTATATTGGATGTCCAAATTCCTACTAATAATGCTGAGATATTGCACATATATCCTAATAACCTGCCTACTATTTATGTCTTGTGCGGGTGACGATAACTATAGTCCTACAGATGATGATCCGATCAATCAGATATCTCCTGTAGTATTCGACTTAGCTAATGTCCCATATCAAACACTTTCCGAGTACAATTTTTTTGATGGTGATATGTCCAATTTAAATCCTGTCTATGGTGTATTACCCTACGACATGATTTCGCCTTTATTTTCAGATTATGCCAGTAAGAAAAGGTTTCTGTGGATGCCAGATGGTGTTAGTGCAGATTATGTTAGTGACCATAATTTAATTGATTTCCCGGTAGGAACAGTACTTATAAAAAACTTCTATTACGATAATGTATTACCTAGTAATTCAAAACAAATCATAGAGACCAGACTCCAAATTAAGAAAGAAACAGGTTGGATTTTTGCCAACTATATATGGAATGAAGATCAGACCGAAGCTACTTTTAGCTTGAGTGGGGGTAGTTTGCCTGTCGATTTTGTGTTAAATGGCGAAACTAGAAGTGTTGAATATCGTATCCCAGCTGCATCTCAATGTCTGACCTGCCATAAGCAAGATAATGAAACTCCCTTTCCTATAGGTGTTAAACCGAGTAGCCTTAACAAAGTATTTGACTACGCAGACGGTAGTAGCAACCAGTTAGATAAATGGGTAGACATGGGTTACTTAAATGGTAATAATATTCCTAATAATATAGATACTGTTGTAGATTGGACAGATACCTCACAATCCTTAGAATTGAGAGCCCGATCTTATTTAGATATTAATTGTGCACACTGTCATTCTGATAATAGGCATTGCGATTACAGACCTGTAAGGTTTGCTTTTGGCGAATCTTCAGACATTATAAATTTAGGTGTATGTGTTGATGCTGATGATGTGTTTGATCCTGCTCTGACAAAAATAGTAATGCCTGGTAATTCTGAGCGTTCCATTTTAGCTTTTAGGATCAACTCTGTAGACCAATCACTAAGAATGCCTTTATTGGCAAGAACATTAAAACATAACGAAGGAGTTGAGCTTATTGAAGCATGGATCAACTCACTAACCATAGAATGCGAATAAATAACCCCGTGAAAATGAAAAAAATAATACTATCAACTTTAGGTTTTCTAACCCTTTTTTCTTTAACAGCACAAACTTACGACTCTTGTAGTGCTGCTGAAAGTAGCTCTACTATTGTTAAAGATGTTACTTACAGTGTCGGCACCATAGATGGTGATTTACCACCTATTTTCTGTCAAGGTACCGGAAGTAATGTAGACTTTGGAGAATGGGTAAAATATATCCCGGATGACGATTATGAAGTTACAGTAACTTCTGACCTCAGTCAAAATGGTAATAAAGACACTAGAGTTCAGGTCTTTACCGGAACATGTGGTGGCTCGTATACTTGTATTGGAGGAGATGATGATTCTGGTGATTTTGAAGGTACAAATGGACAATCCTATTTGTCTGTAGCCACATTTAATGTACAACAAGGTGTCACATATTACATTGTATGGGATGATAAGTGGACTAATAGTAGCGATTTCGATTTTATGCTTACCGAGGCTGCTGCACCACCCCCACCACCAACATCACCTATACAATTTACGCAGTCTTCTGTAAGTGCACCAGGTAATTTTGATCAAGCCATTGTGGATATGAATGGTGACTTTCTTGATGATGTAGTTTCAGTAAGTAGTAATAAAATATACATTAACTATCAAACCGCTGGTGGTCAGTTAGATGTTAACGAAGCAGAAATTACATTACCTCAAAATGTTGAATATGACCCTTTCTGGAGTATGGCTGCAGGTGACATAGATGCTAATGGTTATAATGATCTTTTATATGGTGATGGTAATGGTGTTAGTTTCTTAATAGCAAATTCGGACGGTACAGATTACAGTGAATTCTTCATTAATGAATATGTTTTTTCTCAACGTTCAAATTTCGTTGATGTAAATAATGATGGCTATCTAGATGCTTTTGTTTGTCATGATGTTGATGAAAGTATTACATATACCAACCAAGGACCAACTAATAGTTATGCATTAACCTCTAGTAATACTAACGGTCTTGGAGGGTATCCTGATGGAGGAAACTACGCTTCTATATGGATTGACTATGATAATGATAGAGATATAGATATGTTTATGGCAAAGTGTGGTGGCTCTACAGCTAGAAGAACCAATGAATTATACAGAAACAACGGTGATGGTACATTTACTAAGGTAGCTGGTGCTGGAATGAGTTCTAATTTATCAGATCCGGTTCAGACATGGTCTGCAGCATGGGGTGACTTTGACAACGATGGAGATATGGACGCCTATGTAGGATCTAGTGATGCGGGAGATGCCAATAGATTAATGAGAAATAATGGCGATGGTACATTTACAGATGTATCATTAGGATCTGGTGTTGCAGGCGCTACTAAAGGTTACGAAAATATCGCTGTAGATTTCGATAATGATGGTAACCTAGATATCTTCACAAATAGTGATGTTCTTTTCGGAAATGGAAATATGACTTTTAATTTTATTTCTAGTTTATCGTT
The DNA here is from genome assembly GCA_965230605.1 of Winogradskyella sp. GTDB lineage: Bacteria > Bacteroidota > Bacteroidia > Flavobacteriales > Flavobacteriaceae > CBDDLD01. The sequence continues at coordinate 3,215,671 of CBDDLD010000004.1, forward strand.
ACCAAATTCAACTTTTGGTGGGTGTATTGGCGACCTAAATAACGATGGCTTCCTTGACATGTATTCTAGTAACAGTAAGTACATTAATGATGGTGCTACAAGTACTAGTAATAACTGGATAAAGATTGTAACTGTTGGTATGGCTCATACAGCTGCTAACAGAAGTAATAGAAACGGTATCGGGGCTCGAGTAGAAATAAATACTGCCTCTGGAACTCAAATCAGAGATGTAAGAAGTGGTGAAGGCTTTAGATATATGCATACGCTTAATACACATTTTGGTATAGGTACAGATACTGCTATAAACTATATCAGAATTTATTGGCCTTCTGGTGTTGTAGATAACATCTCTAACCCAGCAATAAATTCTAGTATTACAGTTATGGAGGGAGACTCTCTTAGCCTTGAAGATTCTTTGGTAGAAGACCTTATCACATATCCTAACCCAACTAAAGGCATTATTAATTTAAATGCAACTTACGGTTTTGATGAGGCAATATTTTCTGTATTTGATATGACTGGAAAACGTGTGTTAAATAGTAAGTTTTCTTCAAATCAGATTGATGTTTCTAAACTATCTGCCGGAAATTATATTTTGAGAATAATGAAAGATGGTTTAATTAGATCTCAAAAATTTATTAAGCAATAAGTTAATACTATCATAAAATTTAAAAAAGCTCTTATCTAGATAAGAGCTTTTTTAACTAATTTAGGGTTTGAATTTCTCACAAACACCAAATTATGAAAAAAACATATATACTAGCGTTAACGCTAATAATTTTTATTTCTTGTGCAAAAGAAAAAGATCAAAGGAAAAGTATGGCTATAGACTATCCTGAAACGAAAACTGTAGACACCATAGACACTTACTTTGGAACCGAAGTAAAAGACCCATACCGATGGTTAGAAGATGATAGAAGTGAAGAAACCGAAGCATGGGTTAAATCACAAAATGAAGCTACTTTTGGTTATTTAGACAACATTCCTTACAGAGAAGAATTAAAAGATCGATTATCCAAGTTATGGAATTACGAAAAGGTAGGTGCCCCATTTATAGAAGGAGATTACACGTATTTCTATAAAAATGATGGTTTACAAAATCAATATGTAATATACAGATATAAAACAGGGGATGATCCGAGTACTGCAGAAGTGTTTTTAGACCCTAATACTTTCAAAGAAGATGGTACCGTTTCATTAGGTGGTGCGAGTTTTTCAAAAAATGGAAAAATTTTAGCTTATAGTATCTCTGAAGGTGGTAGCGATTGGAGGAAAATATTAGTAATGGATACCGAAACCAAAGAAATTATTGAAGATACTCTGGTAGACATTAAATTTAGTGGTATGTCTTGGTATAAAAACGAAGGCTTTTACTACTCTAGCTATGATAAGCCTAAAGGCAGTGAACTATCAGCAAAAACAGATCAACATAAAGTGTACTATCATAAGTTAGGAACACCTCAAAACCAAGATCAATTAATCTATGGAGGAACAGCAGCGGAGAAACACCGCTATATATATGGTGGAGTCACTGAAGATGATCGTTACCTTCTAATATCTCCAAGAGTTTCTACATCGGGTAACAAGTTGTATATAAAAGATCTTTCAGTTGCTAATGCACCACTAGTCGAAATTCTGGGGCATACAGATAGTGATACTTATGTTATAGAAAATGAAGGGTCAAAACTATTCCTTGTTACAAATTTAAATGCGCCTAATCAAAAAATTGTCACTGTAGATGCATCTAATCCAACGCCTGACAATTGGGTGGACTTTATTCCTGAAACTGAAAATGTTTTAAGCCCTTCAACAGGTGGCGGCTATTTCTTTGCTGAGTACATGGTTGATGCAGTGTCTAAGGTTCTACAATATGACTATGATGGTAAATTAGTAAGAGAAGTGCAGCTTCCTGGTGTTGGAAGTGCAGGTGGCTTTGGTGCTAAAAAAGAGGACAAAGAACTATACTATTCTTTTACAAACTATAAAACACCGGGCAGTATTTATAAATATGATATACAAAATGGGGCATCAGAACTATTTAGAAAACCAGCTATAGATTTTAACCCTGATAATTACGAAAGTAAACAAGTCTTCTACACATCTAAGGATGGAACTAAGGTACCGATGATTATTACTCATAAAAAAGGCATGGAACTCAATGGTAAAAACCCAACAATTTTATACGGTTATGGTGGGTTTAACATCAGCCTTACACCTTCATTTAGTATTGCTAATGCTGTATGGATGGAACAAGGAGGGATTTATGCTGTACCTAATTTGAGAGGTGGAGGTGAGTATGGGAAATCTTGGCATGATGCCGGAACTCAAATGAAAAAACAAAATGTTTTTGATGACTTCATTGCAGCTGCCGAATATTTGATAAAAGAGAACTATACCTCATCTGATTACCTTGCCATAAGAGGAGGCTCTAATGGTGGTTTATTGGTAGGTGCAACAATGACACAGCGTCCAGATTTAATGAAAGTAGCTTTACCCGCTGTTGGTGTTCTGGATATGTTAAGATATCATACGTTTACTGCTGGAGCTGGCTGGGCATATGATTATGGTACTGCCAATGATAGTAAAGAAATGTTTGACTATTTAAAAGGATATTCTCCAGTACATAATGTTAAGGAAGGGGTTCAATACCCTGCTACATTAGTTACAACAGGAGATCATGACGACAGGGTTGTTCCTGCTCATAGTTTTAAGTTCGCGGCGGAGCTACAGAGTAAACAAGGTGGTGATAACCCAACATTAATAAGAATTGAAACCGATGCTGGCCATGGTGCAGGAACTCCGGTAAGTAAAACTATAGAACAATACTCTGATATTTTTGGTTTTACACTTTATAACATGGGGTTTGATGTATTACCTAGTAAAACCCAAGAAAAGGTAAAGGGCTAGCCTAAAACCATATTATTGAAACTTAACCAACTAAAAAATATTATCCTCAACAAGGGGATCAAAACTATATATATTGATTATTTTGATTCCCTTGTTCATAGAACTGTTCACCCTAATCAAGTTCAGCGCATATGGTCAAAAATAATGATCCGCGAACTAGGTTTAAATTGTTCTACAGATCAGCTTTATTTTATTCGAAAAGAGTCTACGCATTACTTAAAAACTGAATTAGACAGAGATGATGTAGAAGTTCTTTATGAAGATCTAAAACGTGAAGTTTTAAAACGTGTTATAAACTTAGACATTCTTTCTCAAGATCAGGCAAAGCTATTCTTAGGTATTTTTGAAGTTGCTGATCTAAAAGCAGAAATGAGTACACAGTACTTAAATGAAAATGTTGTATCTATCCTAAAAAGCTTCAAAGACGATGGTGGTGACGTTTATCTTATTTCTGACTTTTATGGTCCGGTTTCTCTTTTTGAAAAGATGCTAGGTTCTCATGGTATACTTCATCTTTTTAATGGCTTGTTTAGCTCATCTACTCAAGAAAAAAGTAAATATAACGGTACCATATATAAAGATGTTATTGAAATTACTAAGGCAGAGCCGAGATACACTTTGATGATAGGCGATAATAAAGTTAGTGATGGTATAAATGCCGCAAAGAGCAACTTAAACACATATATTCTACCTCATAAAAAACAACTTCGAAAAAATAAACGGAATAATATTGGTAATGACAAAAAACAATTTAATCGAATAATATCGAAGATATATAAAGCCTGCCGAAAAAATAAATCCATTCCGTTTACAGAATACATCTTGTTTTATCATCTATTTGTTGAACAGCTCTACTACCGTTGTAAGCAAAATCAAATAAAAGACCTGTTTTTTCTATCTAGAGAAGGGCTTTATTTAAAAAAACTATTCGACTCTTATCAAGATCATGTTAGTATAGATGGTATCACTAAAGTGAACACACATTATCTTAGAATCTCTAGGCAATCATCTTTACAAATAACATTAAAGGGTCTAGATGATGAAGATTTCACCTATCTCAAAGCTAATTTTGATGAATTATCAGTACTAGATTTTCTAAACACATTTGGATTCAATAGTAGTAAACTACAGGAAATTACGGCGTCATTAACACATGATTCCGAAGAAAAGCATGCATCCTTATTTGACTCTAAAGCATTCTTGGAACTCAAGAATCATTCAATATTTGTAGACTATTACAATGCGTCTCGTCATTCTAATAAAACTGCATTCGATGCCTATATTAAATCTTTTAATGTCGATATTCATAAAGATGGTTTAACCTTAGTAGATATAGGTTGGGGAGGCACCATGCAAGAATCTTTATATAAATTCTTTGGAGAAGATGTAAACGTTACTGGGTATTATTTAGGACTTAAAGAAATCTATAACTTAACACCGAAAACCAAACGTTTTGGATTAAACTTTTCTATTCTTCCTTATATAGACTATGATGACTATATTTTAATGGCTAACACGCAATTATATGAACAGTTCTTATCTGCACATCATGGAAGTCCTGTCGGATATAAAATAGGTGCTAATGAATTCACCATAGAACATCATCAACCCAAAGAAAAGTGGTTATATGATAATTATATAGAAAATCATCAAACGATTATGTTTGAAATTCATAAATCACTTCTTAGTCAACTCGATACTGTTTGTTATAGTCAACCTATTGTAAAGCGTGTACTTTCTAAAAAAGCCATGAGAACAGGACTGTTTTTATGCTCTAAAAGGCTGAAATTTTTGGAATCTTTAAATGATGGTTTTTATCAGAATATTGGAGATAACCAAGTTGGAGTAAAATATGATGTTCCTGAAGTTAGGAATATTAAGAAAAAGACGCTCAAGTTTTTATTGAAACCAGAATATTTTTTTAGGTTTATTGTAAAGGTTAAACCCGTTTTATGTAAGAAAAACAAGGTCTTAGCGTTTTTCTTTCCTACATATATCTTCTATCTGTATTATAATTTTAATCGGTATATCAGGTTCAAAGTGTTAAATAAATACTTTCTTTTGAGGTATAATTTTTTCAAATAAAGCGGTAGTCATTTATCTAATTTTTAGATAATTAGACTTCAATTATTATTATTTTATTAGATTTACACACTTTTTTAACAAAAAAGGTAGGAAATTGCTAATGAAACCTGTTCTATTATACGAACATACTAAATCAATGAAAAATAAATTCCCTCATTTCATTTTTCTAATACTTCTATTGTTTGCGTCGTCTTGTGCTAAGGATGACTCTATTTCTCCTGTTGAAATTGAAACAAATTCTGATCTTATTACTATAAATCAGAACAGCCAAACTGAAGTGTTTATTTTTCAAAATGACTTCAATATTCCAAATCAAGGACAGTTATCGATCACGGCCGCATCAAAAGGTATTGCAATAATTAAGGATAATGGCACTAATACTGTACTATCTGACGATTACATAGAGTATACTCCAACACCTAACATCATAGGGCAGGACACATTTCAATATACCATATGTGACTCTGCTTCACCTGCTAACTGTAAAACAGAAACCATTACTATCAATATAAGTTCATTATCTGTTGTTAATTATGAGAGTGAGAATATCCCCTATCAAAACTTATCAGACTATAATTTTTTTCAAGGAGAATTAAAAAATCTCAACCCTACTTTTGGTGTTACACCTTACGAGCTTATATCGCCTTTATTCAGTGATTATGCCCACAAAAAAAGATTCATCTGGATGCCAAATGGTGAAAAGGCAACTTATGAAAGTGATTACAGTACTCTTAACTTTCCTACGGGAACAATGATCATTAAAAACTTTTTCTACGAAAACGTATTACCTCAAAATCAGACGAGACTATTAGAGACTCGCATCATGTATAAAAAAGCTGAAGGTTGGGATTTTGCAGAATATGTGTGGAATGAAGAGCAAACTGAGGCCACTTTAGATAATGAGGGTAGTTTTGTTAACCTAAGCTGGATGGAAGGCACCCAAACCCAATCTGTAAATTATAGAATTCCATCAAGGTCAGAGTGTTTTACGTGTCATAATAAATTTGGAACCCCATTACCTATTGGTCCTAAGCCACAAAACCTTAATAAAACTTTTTCTTATACTGATGGTGATAGCAATCAACTGAATAAGCTTATACAAATTGGGTATTTAGATAGTGACCTTCCTTTAAATATAGATACCACTGTAGCTTGGGACGATGAAAGTCAATCCTTAGATTTAAGAGTCAGATCCTATCTAGATATAAACTGTGCACATTGTCACTCTGACGAAAGTTACTGTGAATACAGGTCTATGCGTTTTGCTTATGAAGAAAATAACACTGATGAAAACATAGGGGTTTGTGTAACTCCAGACACACAATTTATACCTAACTCAAAAATAGTAATGCCAAGCGACAAAGAACTATCAATTCTTCATTACAGAATGAATACCTCAGAAGAACAAATAAGAATGCCTCTTTTTGGTAGAACTTTGATACATGAAGAGGGGGTTAGACTCATTGAAGAATGGATAAACTCATTAACCGACAACTGTAATTAATTAAATATACAACTTAACTAAACTCAATCATAATGAAAAAAACTACTTTATTAATACTGTTCATTTTAGCTGCTGGTATTGTTAGCGCCCAGCAAGTAAATGAGCCGGCCAATTGGCCCAATGCTAATTGGTCCATAACAGGTTCTTATGATAATAGCTCCTCAGTGTTTACTGATAATCCGACAACGACTTCTTCTAACTTTTCATTTGATGATGACGAAGCAGGTTCTTCTTCGGTAAATAATATAGCTGCTGAATCTCCTGTTATAGATCTTACTTCTGCATTTAATGCTGGAGAAGTTTGGATTAACGTAAGCTCTTCTTTTATTTTAACTATTTTTCAAACGGAAACCATAACCATACAATATTGGGATGCTGATGCCAGTGCATGGGTTAATTGGGGAAGTCCTTACGATACGAATACCAGTAATTCACCAACTTCAAATTTTTGTAGTGCTACAGGAGATGCTTTAACCAATAGCGCACTCAATATTAATGGGTTTTCTGCTAATCAATTAGCTAATTTTAGATACCGTATCCATTACGATGATAATGGCTCTTATGGTTGGGGATTTTGTTTTAACTCTCCGACGTTATTCTCTTCTACACCTCCTTCGTGTCCAAATATTACGTCATTAAGTGTGGGTAATGTTAATACCACCTCAGCAGATATTTCTTGGGAAGCAGGATTTAATGAAACATCATGGGAAATCGTAATTCAAAGTGCTGGTTCAGGTGTGCCCGGTGGATCTGGTACACCAACCACAGATAATGATCCTTATGATGCTGATGGACTCACAGAGAGTACTGCATATGAAGTATATGTAAGAGGTAATTGTGGTGGTGGAGACTACAGTAATTGGGTTGGCCCGGTTAGTTTTACAACGCTTACACCGGCAAGAATTAACTTCTCTACAACGCCGATAACTGTTGATGGTTACGATTTGGCTGTTGTAGATATGAATGGCGATTATCTGGATGATATTGTTGGAGTTACAGCTACTAATGTTAACATATGGCAGCAAAGAGCTTCTGGTGGTTTTGATGAACTCAACATAACTACACCTGCTGCAGATGACTTACCAACTTGGAGTATGGCTGCTGGTGATTTTGATAAAAATGGTAAAACAGACCTGTTATACGGATCTGGAAGTGGTGTTACTTTTATGAGAGCCAGTAATGACGGCCTAAGCTTTACTGAATTGTCTGGTGGGGAGTATGTTTTCTCTCAACGTTCAAATTTTGTAGATATTAATAATGATGGACATCTAGATGCTTTTGTGTGCCACGATGTACAACCCAATGTATATTATATTAATAACGGAAGTGGTGTATTCACATTCTATCAGTCTGGTGTCACATCTGGAGCTCCTTACAACTTGGGAGAATATCCTTCTGGTGGTGATTATGGTTCTATATGGATAGACTATAATAACGACAGAAACATTGATATGTTTACCGCAAAATGTGGTGGTGAAGTTGCCAGAAGAACCAATCAAATGCATCGTAACAACGGTGATAACACCTACACTGAAAATGCAGCGAGCATTAACTTAAATGACCCCATGCAAACTTGGTCATCTACTTGGGGAGACTATGACAATGATGGTGATATGGATGTATTTGTAGGCGCTAGCTCTGGAGCTCATAAATTAATGAGAAATAATGGTCCTCCTAATTATGATTTTACTGATGTTACCGCTGGTGCAGGTATCTCCGCTCCAACAGGCCATGAAAATGCCAGTTATGATATTGATAATGATGGATACTTAGATATTATAAGCAATGGATCTATTATGTATGGTAAGGGAGATATGACTTTTGAAGATGCTGATGTTACTCAAATTAATTATAAAAATGGTTCATTTGGTGACTTAAATGATGATGGGTTTATAGATACTTATTACAATGGAAACATATACTACAATGGTGGTAACAGTAACAACTGGGTTAAGATCAATACCATAGGTGTACAGAGTAATGCAAACGGTATTGGAGCTAGAGTAGAAATTACTACAAGTACAGGAACCCAAATAAGAGATGTAAGAAGTGGTGAAGGATTTGAATTTATGAGTTCTATGACCGTACATTTCGGTTTAGGATCTGAGGAAAGTATTGATCATATAAGAGTCTATTGGCCGTCTGGGGTTATTGATAACCTTCCTAATCCAGATAAAAACACAACACACAATATCGTTGAAGGCAGTGCTTTAACCATTGCTGATGAGGAATTAGAGGATACAACCATTAGCCCTAACCCTGTGGATGATATTCTTCACATTGTTACTTCTAGTGACGTCACTGATAGAATCGCTACAGTTTTTGATATTAATGGCAAACGTATTTTAAATAAAAGACTGACTAACAATTCTTTAAATGTGTCAAAATTACAAGGTGGGGTATACTTCCTTAGAATAGAATCTGATGGACGAAGTATTAAGCGCAAGTTTATCAAAAAATAATTGATTCAAAATAAAAAATGAAAGCCGTTAGATTGATCTAACGGTTTTTTTATGTCTTATTTTTGCACCATATGCTTAATGTAAACAACATATCATTTGCTTATGATGATGACATCATTTTAAACGATATCCTATTTTCTGCTGAAAAGGGGGAACATGTTTCTATAATTGGTGAAAGCGGGTCAGGAAAAAGCACCCTACTTAAACTTATCTATGGCGAGTATGACCTTAATCAAGGGCAAATTTTATGGAATAACACTAAAATACTAGGCCCTGCCTATAACCTTGTTGTAGGGTATGATTTTATTAAACACGTTGCACAAGAATTTGACCTTATGCCATTCACATCAGTCGAAGAAAATATAGGTAAGTATTTGTCCAACTTCTATCCTGAAGAAAAAAAAGAACGCATTTCTGAATTAATTAAAGTCGTAGAGCTAGAAGCTTTTGCAAACACCAAAGTAAAACTATTGAGTGGCGGACAAAAACAGCGTGTAGCGCTAGCTAGGGCTTTGGCAAAATCGCCCGAGATCCTATTATTAGATGAGCCTTTTAGCCATATCGACAATTTTAAAAAGCAGTCCTTAAGACGAAAACTATTTAAATACCTCAAAGACCATGAAATTACGTGTATTGTTGCAACTCACGATAAGGATGATGTTATGGGGTTTTCAGATAAAATATTGGTTTTAGATAGTGAAAAGGTCATTGCTAGTGGAACTCCTGAGGAGTTATTCCAATACCCTAAGCTCCCATTAATTGCCTCTTTCTTTGGCGAGTATACTATTATTGAACCCTATGGGATTGTTTATGCACATCAAATACATATCGTAGAAAAATCTAAGATTTCTGTGAAGGTCATTACTTCCTACTTTAAAGGTAATTACACATTAATTGAAGCCAATTACAATTCTAGTATAATTTATATTGAACATACCTCAGCTATAGAGCCAGACACCGAAATATACATTGTTATAAAGCCTTAATTATTTATCAAATCGTTTTAATAATGCTGGTAGGTAAAAAATATCTGTAATAAGTGCTATAGCAACAGTAACAGCACATAAAATACCAAAATCTCTTACAGAGGGGACTGCACTAGAACTTATAATTAAGAAGCCAGCTACCAGAGCAAAAGTGGTAGAAAACAATGCGCTTCCTGTATAATGCATTGCTTTATTCATTCGTTTTTCCGAATCACCTTGTATGGCTTTGCTTCTTTTGTATTTGTATACTAAATGAATGGTGTCGTCCATTGCAATACCTAGCATTATTGGTGTGATCATTGCCGTAGATACATCTAAAGGAATGTCGAGAAGGCTCATCACAATAGCTAGTAGTGCTAGTGGTAAAATATTAGGGATGAGGACTAAAATTGTGGTTTTAAATCGCTTAATAAAAAACCACAAGGCTAGGAATGCTACAAAAAAAGCAGCAAAGAATGACTTAAACTGAGTTTGAAGTATAAAGTCGTTTAATTGGGAAAAAACAACAGAAAAACCGTTGATTTTTAACTCATAATCCTTGCCTTTAAAGGTTTCATTAAAATCATTACCAATAGTTTCTAAAAGCTGTTCTAGTTCTGAGGTTTTTACTTCTTTGACACTCACAGTGATTCCGGCAGTTTTTAGATCTTTTGAAAAGAGCTTGAAAAATGAGTTATCCTTATTGTCCAAATTAGCTAGTGTGGACTTCAATTTTGACTCGTTAATATTAGACTGAAACAATATCGGGTTTCTTTGCTCTAAAAAAGTTTTGACATTAACTACTGAAACAGGTGAAGCAATCAGGTTATTTTCTGATAACTTATTTTGAAACTTTTCTAACAATACCACAGCATCTTTATCAATCATTAATCCCGACTTTGAAGATACATTTAATTGTAACCTTGAACTGCCTTGTAATTGTTCTTCAACGATTCTTAAATCTTGTTTTGCTTTACCCTCAGCTAACAGATCTAGAGAATCTGTATCAATCTTTACATTAAATACAGAATATAGACCATAACTCAATATCAAAGAAAATATAACAATTATTGTATTCTTCTTAGTAGATGTAACCCTGTTAATCCAGTCAATCACACTAGTATGACTCATCTTTTTGAGGCGTATAACAGGTCGGGCAGCTTTAAAATTTATAGTCATATAACTGAACCCAATAATGGTAATAATGTATACCAGAATAAAACTTAAGAAAAGACCCATACACGTAAATACACCCATGTTCTTAAATGCCGGTAACGGAGAAAGGTATAATGCGAAATATCCAACAAATGTGGTTAATGTTGTGTAGAAGCACGGTGTAACACTCTTTCTTACGGCTAAGCTAATCAATTCTACCTTGCTTAGTTTTTCATTTATAAGACCTTCTTTATGGTAAATATTAATAATATGAACAGCATCACTTACACTATAAACCATAAGAATAGTGGGTATAAGCATAGAAATCATATTTAATGCGTAGCCTGCAGATGTAATAATTCCGAATAAAAATATTATAGGAATTCCTACTGAAAGCAAAGACATAATAAGGTAACGTTTACTAGGCAGTAAAAACAATAGCATTAAGGAAATGACCAATACAGTTAAAATACCAAACACAAGACTTTCTTTGTAAATCCCTTTACTATAGGCTTCATTAAGTACAGGCGCTCCAGATAAATGATACTTGGAATAATACTGTTCAATGACTCCTCTGATCTCTGAAGCGATGACCTCTCGTTTAACCTCTATGGTTGGAGTAGGTTTTAATTGAATGTATAAAAACAAGTTCTTATAGTCAGAAGTAACTAACTGTTCTGTTATGTTTGGTAGTTTTTTAAATAGGTTTTTTAGCCCTCTCTCACTTCGTTTAGGGTTATACAGGTCATCAAACGTTATCTTTTGATTAGCGTAAATAGGATATTGTGCTTTTGCCAGGCTAAATGATGTATTTACGTACCATAGAGAATCTAAGGATTTGTGTAGTTGTTTTAGTCGAAACACCGTAGAGGAGTCCACTGCATTTTCAACAGGGAGCATGGTTACAAAAATTTCATCTGAACCAAAATCTTCTTGATATTTTATGTATGCTTTATAACTTGGATTATCCTCAAGAAACCAAATAGATAATGAGTTGTCCACACTCAACTTCTTAGTTGTTTGATGACCGGAAACTACAGTTAACAAAGTGATTACTATAATTATAGGAACCCGGAATCGAATAATCGATGCTATAATGTTCTGCAGTTGTTTCATAACTTACAAATAGAGTAGGCGCCATAGTTACCATGATGAGATAATGACACACTACAATTCAATTGTGTTTTGTTTAAATACAGCAATGGTACACCTATAGTATTCTTCTTTAGCGATATGTCACTCATATTCGCTTTAAGACGTTCAGATATCTCTTTTTTCAACAAAAAATAAAGTTCTTTTGATTGCTCTCTTTGGTTTGTTGACTCAATATGAACTTGTTTAGATATAACGTTGTTGCTATTCGTTACTGTATGACTAAAAATATAATCAGACGATATTCTTGTAGTGACTTTACATTTAAACGTGTTAATTGAAGCTATACTATGGTTTCCATCAAGGACACAACTTATTTTCTTGGGATTAAAAAAGCGCCCTCCTCCATTTTGAATAAACAATTTATAAGCGCTTTCTTTTATACTCCATAAGCGCCATAGCATTAAAATACTGTCTCGGCTTTGCTTTATATAGAATTGCTCTGCTGTAGTAAAAAGCTTGTCAATAAATCTAGGGTCTTTATACCTAATTTCTTGCCTTACTTTTTTGACATCAATAATGTCATTACCTACCATTACGCATTCAGTTTAGTGGTTATGATATCTATGGCAGCCTTAACTGTGAGCATATGTTCCATATCTTCATTCTCTAACCGTATATCAAATTCATCTTCGATATCTAAAACAATATCTACTAAGTTGGCAGAGTTCACTTTTAGGTCATTTACAAAATCTGTGTCTTCTGATAAGGCTTCATAGGCTTCCTCATCTTGGATGTAGGGTTTGACAATGGTTTTTAATTTGGAGATTAATACATCTTGGTTCATAGCTCATTTTTACACTATAAAGTTACGCTTTATAATGCTTAAATAAAACACAGGCATTTACATCACCAAAACCAAAACTAGCCTTGGCTATGATATCAAAATCTAGTTGTTTTTCTGATGTAGGGATGCATTCAGAGTTTATTAATTCCTCTATTTCCGGGTGAATGTCTTCACAGTTTATATTAGGTGCAACAAACTGATCTTTAAGTTGAATAACACTAGCAATACATTCTATAGATCCGGCTGCCGCTAAACAATGTCCAATAGTAGACTTAGTGGCATTAATATATGGAAAAGCTTTCCCCGACCTGCCAAGGGCTTTCGTCCAGTTTTCAATTTCTAAAGCATCCTTAGTTGTTGCAGTTAAGTGGCCATTAATAACTTTTATTTCATCTCTATGCACGCCAGAATTTATAATCGCATTCTTTATACACTTCTGCACAGCTTCAGCATTAGGTGCTGTAATTGTACCTCCTTGCCGCTGACCCCCAGAGTTAATCTCCCCTCCTAAAACCTCAGCATAAATAGTAGCACCTCGGTTTAATGCACTATCTAATGACTCTAGCACTAGTGCTCCAGCACCGCTCCCCGGAACAAAACCAGATGCCGTAGCGCTTAATGGTCTAGATCCTTTTTGAGGCGAATCGTTATGTTTATAAGTCATTACCCGCATAGCATCAAAACCACCCCAAATATAGGGGCCGCTATCACTACAACTCCCTACCAGCATACGCTTAGCTTTACCAGATTGAATACGATCAAAACCCATAATTAGACCCTCTGTTCCTGTACTACAAGCCGATGAGTTTGTGGTCACCTGATTACCTAATCCTAATTTCCCTCCTAAATAGGCACTTATGCCACTGGCCATAGTTTGTATAACAACATTACTCCCTAAACGTCTCACATTGTTTTCATCTAATTTGTATATGGCCTCTCTGAACTTATCAACGCCAGAGGTCCCTGTCCCAAAAATTGTTCCGGAATCGTAATCTAATTCATCTGAAGCATCAAGATAAAGCCCAGCATCTTTCCATGCATCAATTCCGGCAATGCATCCATATAGAATGCCCGAGCTATCAAAACCTCGAAGCTCTAATTCACTGAAATAATTCCGTTTTAGTTCTTTAGAAATTTCTGGCATACCCCCAATTTGACATGAAAAACCCAGGTCTTTAAGCTGCTGGAAAAAGCGAATTCCTGAATACCCATTTCTGAGTGCTAATGTAAATGCATCAATACCAACTCCATTAGGAGCTACAACGCCTATACCGGTTATGACCACACGTTTATTCATGAGTAGGTTTTAAAATTCCGGAGATTACACCTCTAGCAACTAATTTATCTTTAGAATTATACATCTGTACTTTGCATTTTAGCTTATTGAATCGGAAGACTTCTTTTTCTGAAACCACTCTTACGCTCTCTCCCGGAAATACCGGAATGTAAAAATCTATATGATGAGAAGTTAATGCAATTTGAGGTTTATGTTTCATGTCTAGTTCATCACCTGCTAAGAATATCCCCAAGCAGACAACACCTATCTGTGCCATACATTCTGTAAGAATAACTCCCGGAGTCAAAGGCTTTTCTTTAAAGTGTCCTTTGTAGAAGTATTCGTTCTCTTTAAATGAATAAATCCCTGTGATACCTTCTGCTGATACATGTTCAATGTCATCTACAAAGAGAAAAGGCTCTGTATAAGGAAGTAATGATATGATGTTTTCTGTATTCATCTAACTTAAATGTTCACCTCCGTCCACAGGTATAATAGCTCCGGTAATCCAACGGGCTTCGTCTTTTGACAATAAGTAGACCACATTGGCAACATCTTCCGGTAGTGTTAATCTATGGTGTGGGTTTCGTTTTAAAGCAAAAGCTTTCAATTTTTCATTTCCAGGAATCATTCTCAAAGATGTTGTATCTGTTATTCCTGCCTGTATGCAGTTAGCTTTTATACCATATGGAGCAAATTCCATAGCGATACTTCGTGTAATAGCTTCTAGGGTTACTTTTGCTGCTGAAACCGCTGCATAATACTTCAATGCTTTTGTATTACCTTCACTTGTAAAGCTTATTACTCTGGCATCTTCTGCATAACATTGCCCTTCGTATAATGCTTTTGTCCAATCGTACAAGCTGACACCCATTGCATTAATGGTTAATCTGAAATCATCATTTTTAAGTGTATTCTCTTTACTAGATACCATGGGTTTTAAGTTTCCCTTTGCTACACTATGAACCAGTGTTCTAATGCGTCCTTCATTACCTAAAGCTTGCTGTATTTCGTTTACAACTTTATCTTGATTTTCTTTCTTAAAAGCATCTATATTGAAAGCCTTGAACTTAATCTTGTTGTCTTTTATACTTTTAAATTCATTTTGAATTTGACCTTCATGCATTTTAGAACTTCTGTATACTATGCATATATTCATACCGTGAGATGCTAGCTTTTTAGCTGTAGCCAAGCCCAGACCACTGCTTCCACCTATGATCAATGCCCAATAATTATGTTCTTTAAATTCATTTACCATTCTAATAATAGTCTTTGAGCAGAGAATCCGGGTCCAAAACTCAACATGAGCCCTTTCTCTCCTTTAGGTATATTTCTATCTAAAAATCGTTCTAATACGTACAACACAGTAACACTGCTCATATTACCATACAAACGTAAAACAGCTTTAGTGTCGTCTATGTTCTTCCCTAAAATACCAAATAAGGCTTCCACAGTTTGGACAATTTTCTTGCCTCCCGGATGAAATATTAAATGGTCTATCTCTTCTATTGTTAATTGATTACGTTCTAAAAATGGATGAATAATCTGCGGGAAATGCTTGGCTATGGTTTCTGGTACTGTTTGGTCTAAGACCATTTGTAACCCTGTGTTTCTAAGTTTAAATCCCATCATGTGTTCTGCATCATAGAAATGATACATAGCATCGTCTTTTATGATAGGGCCTTCTTCTTTGTGAGATGATAAAATAGCACATGCTGCTCCATCTCCAAAGATTGCTGCACTCACGATATTTACCATAGAAAAGTCTTCTAATTGAAATGTTGCTGTAGGCGATTCTACTGCGATCACTGCAGCACGCTTGTTTGGATTGGCTTTTAGAAAATTATTAGCATATATCATTCCCGAAATTCCTGCAGCACAACCCATTTCTGTAACGGGAAGACGAACAATGTCTTGCTTCATGTTTAATCTGTTGATGAGATAAGCATCTAGTGAAGGAATCATAATTCCAGTACAGCTCACTGTAATTATATAATCTATATCTGTTGGTGTGAGTTCTACTTTTTTTAATGCAGATTTGAGTGCTTCTTCCGCCAACTCGATAGATTCTTTAACATAAATGTCGTTTTTAGCTTCAAAAGAGGTATTCCTAAATACCTCATCAGCATCCATAATTGAATATCTTCTATCTACGGCTGCATTCTCAAATATTTTAAGGACTTTTCTTTTAAAGCGATCATCTTGTCCTTCTAACCAATTTTCAACATATGGTAGTATTTCTTCAGTCCTTCTGGTATACTGAGGTAATTGTTTTGCTATGGAGATTATACTAACTGCCATTTATTTCAATATTAACCATTGATACCTGAAGGCCCACTTCCAGTAGATTTCAGATCTTAGATTTAGTTCGTTTGCAAATGCTTTTAACTCTTTGCGTTTAAAAGCTCTTAAGATAGATGTTAGACCATCTTGTTTTATCATAGTATTAGTAATGGTAACACTTAAAAGCTTAAACAAATAATAGGCTAAACGGTGTCTGTGCAAGTCATTAATTACAATTCCTAAGTTACTGTTATTTGAAAGCACTGTCAATAATTGTTTGATTTCTTTTTCGTTAAAATGATGTAAGAATAATGTTGCTAAAACAATATCATAGTTCTCACCTTTAAATTCTTCAGAGAAAATGTCTATGTTCTTATAGCTAATTTCATGATAGTCTTCAGACAAAGTTTTAGCATAGTTTATAGCATCTTTATTGGCATCGATCCCTATGAGATTAAATTTATAATTCCTCTTACGGCCAAAATCTGCTACTAATCGTAGCATATCACCATGACCACAACCCAGATCGACAATCGAGATTTCATTTTGCTTTGGTGTATTATTTAATACTCTTTTTATGCCATTTATGGTTACCGAATTACCTCCAAGCCATTTATTAATTCGTCCAAGCTTGTTCAATGTATCTCTTAAGAGATCTCCACCCATTGAAAAATCATCCATGATCTCTTTATCCTTACTTCTATATGTCGTATCTACTAACCATTTCATACAGCTTTCATAGGTTTTCCATGCGTTAGTTTTATGAGCTTAATTAAAGCGGTAGGCCATGTTCTGAGTAAAAATAACACTGGTGGAGTGAGCCATGATTGCCTAAATAAGTAATCGATAATTCGCCCTGTTTTTAGCCTTAAGCGAAATGTTTTTTCCCAAGCATTTTTATAGCGCTCTTCCATTACTAATCTTGTCATTCTTCCTTCAAGATATTCAATAATGTGCTCTGAAGCTATTTTTGCACTTCGTATTGCCATAGCCATGCCATTACCACAAAGTGGGTGAATCATCCCTGCAGAATCTCCACACATTATTATATGATCTTCTACAGGTGTTTTTATCTCAAATGATATTTGGCTGATGGTTAAGGGCTTTTCAAACTGAGGCTTACTATTTTGAATAAGCTCTTTTAATGCCTCATTTTTAAACAGGATGACTTCTTTAAATTGCTCTAAATTTTTGTATGTTTTAAACCTTTTATAGCTCGAAATATAACATACATTAATAATATCATCCTCTACTTTTGAAACCCCACAATACCCCCCTTGAAAATTATGTAATGCAACTTTATCCTTGTTAAAACCACCTTTCATGTGAAGCTTTACAGCTAAATAAGGGGAATGCTTTTGTATGAATTTTCGTTTAAGTGATACATCTATGTTGGAGCGTTTCCCAAATGCGCCTATAACACATTTACACTTATATTTGAATTTGGATTTGGTAACTATGGTGAACTCCTCTTCTATGAAATTGATCTCAACAACTGTATTTTTTTCAACCTTAGCACCGAGTTTTTTTGCTAATACCATGAGTTCGTAATCCATAGTATATCGACTTAAACCAAACCCTCCTAGAGGCAGTTTAGTTGTAATGGTTTTATTGTTTACTGTTGTGAGTTCGAATTCTGAAATGTTCTGAGCTCCGTGTTCAAATGGATTGAAGCCTAATGATTTTAGATATGGTAAAACTTCGTTAGAAACATATTCGCCACAAACTTTATGCTTGGGGAATTGGCTTTTCTCAAGAACTAGAATCTTATATCCTTTTTTTGACAAATGAATTGCTGCTGTAAGTCCTGATAATCCGCCACCAACACATATAACATCATAATATGCTTCTTCAGAATTCATTTAAAATTCGTGTTGATGCCTTACTGTTATCTTCACCGTTTTACTCATTACAAGGCTACCACCACCAACACCGTAATCTTTTCTGTTTATTTCAAAATAGGTTTCAATAGTTGCCTTGTTTCCATTCTTTAAAACCGAAATAGGGATATCAACTGTTTTACTTTTTCCTTTTATGGTAAGTTTAGCTTTTAGCTCATAGCGATCCGAGGTTTGCTTTTTGAGTTCAATAGTTTCTAGTATAATATTTTGATACTTTTCAGCATAAAAATAATCTTCTTCAAGTATATGCTTGTCACGCTTTTCTATTCCTGTCTCAATAGATTTAACATCTACACGTGCATTCACTTTTTTTAAGTTGCCCTCAGTGTCAAAATCGACATCAATTGTATAAGTATTGAAATGTCCATCGACATTAACACCTAGATTTCTGATCTTAAAGTTAATTTGGGCCTGGCTGAAAGAGAAAGTCAGCAGACTACTAATTATTAGTATATAATTTAAATTCTTTTTCATTCTATTAAATTTGCGAGTTCAACACCTATAGTACTACCTATAGCCACACCCATTCCTCCTAAACGAACACCACAATAAACATGGTTAGAAAGGGCTTTTACAATAGCTTTTTTTTGAGGCCCAACACCCATTATACCACTCCAACGGTGTTCGACTTCAAATATTTTGTTTGGTAAGATTGTGTACTTCAAAATGTTTTCTAGCTCATTTTGAACACGGGACGTGAGTCCAAAATCCGTTGTTGTTTCTGTTTCAAAATCTAGATTACGTCCTCCACCAAATAGAATCCTATCTCCTATATTTCTAAAATAGTAATACCCTCTATCTAAGTGAAAGGTACCTTTTATATGTAAATCCCTAATAGGCTTTGTAATCAACACCTGAGCTCTGGCCGGTATAACTTCTTCATCAATTAGTTGATTTGAAAACCCATTTGTTGCAATGAAAAGTTTATGTGTACTAAACTCAAAATGATTGGTTTGTAGTCTTACACTATTTACGTTTTCGCTATATGCTATAAGCTTTGTATTGTTGAGTATTTTAATGCCTACTTTTTGTGCCTTATCTATTAAGGCGCTCATCATTTTTCCGGTATCAATTTGTCCTTCGTATTTATTAAAAGCATAATGGTCTTTAATATTGTTAAATCCAAATGCATTTGCTTCAAAGTTAAAAACAGAATCATTAAATATTGGACTTAATAATTGGTTAATTTCTCGCATTTGTTCATAACAATTATTAAACAATTCATCATCATTAAACAATTCATAACCCCCATACTGTTTGTAGTTAATGGCATCATCCCCTAATAGGCTTCTTAACTGCTGTAAGCCTCTAATTCGCTTTTCAACTAATTGGTAGACCTCATCTCCGGAATGATTGTTTAAATCCTCTAATAGTTCACTTAAACTTCCAAAACATGCAAATCCTGCATTTTTAGTACTGGCTCCCTGAGGTAAAAGGCCCTTTTCTATGACTAAAATATTGGCATTAGGATGCTTTTCTTTAAGTTTTAATGCACAGTTTAAGCCAACGATTCCACTACCAACAATGGTATAGTCTACATTACTAATCCATGATTTTATTTCCCAATACGATAGTTCCATAAATGAAAAAAGGCTCCTAAAAATAAGGAGCCTTATATTAATTTTCAATTATATCATTAATCTACTATAATCTTCTTAGTTACTTTCTGACCACCGTCAGAAATACTTAATAGGTACATTCCAGATTGTGCGTTATTAAGTCTTATAACTTCTTCAAATCTGCTAACGCTATTATATGTGTTTGTAAGGATTCTACGTCCTCTTATATCGAAAACTTCAATAGTGATATCCTCTCCTGATTTTGGGCTAAAGTTCACATTGAACTCTCCATCATTAGGGTTTGGATAAATACTAAGGTCGCTTAATAATTCATCATCATCAACCGAAAGGCTCGAAGTACTACATACTTCAATAGACCAACTGTTTAATGTTCCTGTATCTTGATTAAAGAAGTCAACAACAGCAATATTCCAGTCTCCTTGAGAACTTAACCCATTAAACAAACTCAATGGATTAGCAGGTGCTACTGTACCCACAGTAGGCGAAGCACAGACAATTGTTGCTGCACCATCCTCAAATGTCACGTTAAGGTTATCATCATTTCCACAATCTCCAGCATATACGTTTACAAATAGTGTATTATCTGTAACTATATCTGGGTGTTGTATTTGAATTAGTAAATCTCCAATCCAAGTATGTGTAATATCTACTGTAATTTTTATAGACTCAATAGTAACATCATCTGGTACATTTATTGTATCAAATAAAGGCGCTCCCGGCATTGTCCCCGAACCATCTAAACCATCCGGAATAGCACCATTTACATTATTTGCTTCATAAGTGTTACATGTAAGAGATGCTCCAATGGCGAACTGATTTGTATTTACATTAAAAAAGATATTATCAGCAGCCTCTACCATAATCCTACAATTTACAGAAGATACATTCGGTACAGTAATATCATGTGTTCCATCATTAGGAGTGTTAGATGCTAATACAGTATCAAAGTTTGCACCACCATCCGTAGATAATAAGATATTTACATTGGCTGCATTAATCCCGTTTCCAGTTGTGCCTGCCACATCCCATGTAACCGTTTGAGTGGTTCCAACATCCCAAGTAATGCCTCCTGTATTTTGAGAAGTCACTCTAAAAAATGCCGAAGCATTATTAACGCTAATGGTCATTTCATCAACTGCAGTTTGGCCTCCTCTAGAATCATTATCTCTAACTGTCAATCTGTAATTCATTGTTCTTGTTACTAACGGGAGTACTTCCCATGTTGTAGAATTTCCTCCATTCGCCACAACATCAGATAAACGAGGAATATATCTTGTTGGGTTATTTGTGCCTTCAAAAGAACGTGTTAAAGGTCCTTGTAAATTGGTCGCAGCTGGTAGTCCTGCAGGACCTAGATCATACTGCTCCCAAGTGTATGTATGTGTTCCTGTTCCATCTGCATCTGTGGAAGCTCCTGTAAGCTTATATGGTGTTCCGGCAGGGATGGTGTAATTTGCTCCCGCATCTGAAGTAGGTGCGCTATTACCTGTAACAGTCTGTGCAGCACAAGTTGGTGGTGCAGTTATATCATCCCAAATGACTTGTAAACTTTTTTGATGAAAATAAGCATCACTATTTGTCTGTACATTTTGCGGTGCGCAAATTCCAGCATAAGCCATAATGGTTGTTCCACTACCTGGTTCATAGGCGTTAGATGCTGTTCTGTTTCCTCCGGCACAATTCCCGGCAGTTCCATTGAAAGTGTGTGGTGCACCAAACTGATGTCCTAATTCGTGAGCCACAAAGTCTACATCGAAAGGATCACCAACTGGTTGTGGAAGCCCGGTAATACCACTAGCTTTAGAGCCCGTAGTACAAGTAACGCCTAAACCGGCTAAACCACCTCCACCGGTACTAAACGTATGGCCTATATCGTAATTTCCATTTCCGATGATGCCATCAATTACGGTTTGGCTTTGTCCTATAAGTAATCCTGGATTATTATTATCAAAAGGATCCGTAGCTCCATTTAGGTAAATGATGTTATCGTTTGGAATTAAAGACATGGTTACTGATAGGTCTCTTTCGTATATACCATTAACTCTGGTCATAGTTACTACCATTGCTGCTAATACTGCTGCTCTTTGTTCTGCAACAGTACCTCCACCCACACCGGCTTGCCCTACATGAAATGCAGCATATTCTCCAGTACAAGCTAATGCTAATCTATAATCTCTCATTTGTCCATCATCAGCATTACGTGCAAATTCAGAAACCGCTTCTCTGTTTTGTTCTAATTGTTCTTCGCCTATAACTTCACATTCGAAATCAAAATCTCTAGCCTCAAGGTCTCTCTTAGCATAAACCGAGTGTAGATTCTCATTTACTGACATAGGGTCAATAAATGTGGTTCCACGATCAGTTCCCATTATCATGGCATTAAGCCCCAGAGGTGTAATACTAAACCTTACGAGTTCTGTAGGATTATCAATTCCTCTTGCAACATAAGATCTGATATCTGGATGTTGAGCTTGAAACTCTGGTGTTAAAATTGAAGCTTCAGAAACTTCATAACGAGTTAGTTTTCCGTCAGCATTTGGTAATTGAATCACTGCTTTATTTGACTCGTATCGATTACCTACATTAGACAATGTAGCTTTTAGCGCAGTGATATTCAGTTGAAAGTAGTTTTCTTTTACCGGAACAATCTTTCTGGTTAATAGTTGTGATTGCTGTACTTTTGAAGCATCTACCTTTGTCCATAAATTGTCCGCTCTCTGTGATACTGCTACTAAAGAAAACAATAGCACAGGAATAAGGAGTGCTTTTTTTATGTAATTTTTGCTCATAGTTTAAGTTATTATTTAGAATCTTTAAATTTAAAGTGTATTTCTCTGACTGACAAAAAAATAAGCCATTGATTTATCAGTTCAGTATAAAAAAAGTCAGTCAGAATGCGTTATTTAATCACTAATTTTCTAACTGCTGAAGAGGTTCCTTGCTCTATTTTAATAAGATATAACCCTGCTTGTGCAGATGATTTTATTGTTTGTTGAAACTCTGAAGTAGCTGAATAGGTTCTAAAAAGCACCTCTCTACCCCTAATATCATACATTTTAATTGTAATATCATCATTATTCGCTAACGAAGCTATGTCTACAGTAAATGTGCCTGTAGATGGGTTGGGGTACAAGCTAATGCCCTCATTAAAAATATTATCTCCAACACTCAAATTAGCCTCAATAGCAAAACTCTGTACATTCAAATTGTAGAATATATTTCCGACAGCTTCTACCATAACCCGACATGATGATGCATCGACATTAGGAATGGTTACGTCTTCAGAACCATCATTAGCGGTATTAGATACCAAAACAGTATCAAATGTTAAGCCGCCATCGGTAGACAATAAAATATTCACATTTGATGTGTTTGTAAGGCCGGTATCTGTGCTAGCTACATTCCAAGTTACAGTCTGAACACTGCCTCCGGTATATGTTGTATTAAAAAGGTTTTGTGATGTCACTCTAAAAGGGCCAGCAGTATTGGTTACGTTTATGATCATTTCGTCTTGATCTACTTGCCCTCCTCTGATATCGTTATCTCTAACAGTCAGCCTATAGGTAATAGCTCTTTCTAGTAACATTAAACTTTCCCATGTAGTAGATGAACCCACATTATTGACATAATCTTCAAGTCTAGGAACATATCTTTCATTGCTTGAGCTTGGTGGAAAAGACCTCACTAATGGGCCTTGTAATGTAGTAGGTGAAGGTACTCCTGATGGTCCTAAATCGTATTGTTCCCAACAATAGGTGTGCGAAGACACGCCGTCTAGATCTGTTGAAGCTCCTGTCAATTTATATGGTGTTCCTATGGGAATCACATAATCTGAACCTGCATCCGATGTTGGTGCTCTATTCCCTGTTGCGGTTTGTGGAGCACAAGTACTGTTTCCAAATGAAATATTATCCCACATCATTTGTAAGCTTCTCTGATGGAAATATAAATCTCTGGTCACTTGAATGTTTTGGCTACTACAAATACCAGGATAAGCCATTATTGTGGTTCCGCTCCCCGGTTCATATGCAGAACTCGTAGAGATGTTATTTAAACAACTTCCTGCGTTTCCATTAAATGTGTGTGGAGAACCATATTGATGACCAAGCTCGTGCATTAATATCCCTTCAAAACCTGTACCAGCAGGTACTCCAGAACCTGTAACTCCTCTTGCTTTATTTGCTGTACATGGAGAAAATAGTTGAGCCAAACCTCCAGGTCCTGTGCATAACATATGTCCAATATCGTATAATGAGCCAACAAATGCATCTATAAATTGCTGGCTTTCATTGATTAAGTTATTTAGGTTATTGTTTGTTAAAAATGTGTCTGTTAGAAAAATGATATTTTCATTAGTAGGCACTAATGTCATGGTCACAGATAATTCATTTTCATATACAGCATTGACTCTAGTCATTACATCATTCATTACTGCTAAAACAGCTGCTTTTTTTTCGGCATCTGTCCCCCCAGACAATCCAGCTTGATTAATATGATAGGTGGCATATTCTTCTGTGCACCCTAAAGCTAAAGCAAACTCTCTCATTTGACCATCATCAGCATTTCGATTTGAAAAGTCAGTGTTTTGATTGTCAAAATTAATGTCCGCATCTTCTGTGCTACATGAAAACTCATCTTCTAATGCTGGTATGCTTTGCTTGGCATATGCCATATAGATGTTTCTGTCTTTAGTGATACAATCAATGTATTGGGTTCCCATTTCAGAGTTTAAGATTATAGCATTTAATCCCTTGTGCGAGATACTGAACCTAATAGTATGACTAGGGCTATTTATATTATACCCTACATAAGATCTAATGTTGGGGTGTCTTTCTTGTAACTCTGGATGTAATACGGAAGCTTCTAATACCTTGAAAGATCTCATAGAGCCATCAGAATATGGAAAATCTATTAGGACTCCCGATTCTATAGATGCTGTTTTTCGGCTTGGAGCATGGCTTAAAATAGCTTCAACGGAAACAATGTCTAATGAAAACCTAACACTCTCATTAGGGACTGTTTTCCTTTCCCATTGAGCCGTTTCTATTCTAGAGTCTTGCGATAATTGATTCCAAAGTTTTTGTCTCCCCTGAAACGCAAATATGAAAGAACAATTTAAAAGCGTTAGGGTCAAAAAATAACCTATAGTGTATTTCTTCTTCATGGTATTACAAATAAGATTAGTCACAACTTTTGTCTAAGATACTTATTTGCGATGAGACTATGAAAAAAATGAAGTCATGAGCCTTATTGCTCATAAAAAAAGCCGAATTAAATAATTCGGCTTTTTGTCTATTTATTCTTCATTTGGAGGACTCATTTCAAAATCTTCCATGAACTTCGTAGTGTAATTGCCTGCCAAATAATCAGGATGTTCCATAAGTTGTCTATGGAAAGGAATTGTGGTTTTTATTCCTTCTATAACAAACTCGTCTAAAGCTCTTTTCATTTTGTTAATAGCTTCTTCTCTGGTTTGAGCAGTAGTAATGAGCTTAGCTATCATAGAGTCATAGTTAGGCGGTATGGCATATCCGGCATAAACATGAGTATCTAATCTAACACCATGACCACCTGGCGCATGCAGTGTAGTTATTCTACCTGGAGACGGTCTAAAGTCATTATAAGGGTCTTCGGCATTTATCCTACACTCTATAGAATGCAAGTTTGGTGTATAGTTCTTACCAGAAATTGGCACTCCTGCAGCTACAAGTATTTGTTCTCTAATAAGATCAAAATCTATAACTTGCTCTGTAATAGGGTGCTCTACCTGAATACGTGTATTCATTTCCATGAAATAGAAATTTCTATGCTTATCTACTAGAAACTCAACTGTTCCGGCACCTTCATACTTAATGAACTCAGCAGCTTTTACTGCGGCTTCACCCATTTTCTTTCTTAGTGCATTAGTCATAAAAGGTGATGGCACTTCTTCTGTCAGTTTTTGATGGCGACGTTGAACAGAACAATCACGCTCAGATAAATGACATGCTTTCCCTCTTGAATCCCCTACAACCTGAATCTCGATATGTCTAGGTTCTTCTATAAGTTTTTCCATGTACATATCATCGTTACCAAATGCGGCTTTAGATTCTTGTCTAGCAGAATCCCAAGCATCTCTGAGGTCTTCTGGTTTCCAAACAGCTCGCATTCCTTTACCTCCACCACCTGCTGTAGCTTTTAGCATCACAGGATATCCAACTTCTACCGCTAGTTTTTCACATTCTTCAAAGTCAGCAATAATACCATCGCTACCAGGAACACATGGTACTCCCGCGGCTTTCATAGTTGCTTTTGCAGTAGCTTTATCTCCCATCTTGGAAATCATCTCTTCAGAAGCTCCAATAAATTTAATGTTGTGTTCTTCACATATCTTTGAGAACTTGGCATTTTCTGAAAGAAATCCATAACCGGGATGTATTGCATCAGCATTTGTGATTTCGGCAGCGGCTATAATATTAGCCATCTTTAAGTATGATTCTGAACTTGCTGGAGGACCAACACAAACAGCCTCATCGGCAAATTTGACGTGAAGACTCTCCTCGTCTGCTGTAGAGTATACCGCTACAGTCTTAATGCCCATTTCCTTACAGGTTCTAATTACTCTTAGCGCAATTTCCCCTCTATTGGCTATCAATATTTTTTTAAACATAATGTCTTCGGTTTAAAAGTCTGTACGTCTTGTGATAACAAGTGTATGACCGATTATGAAGGGTCTACTAAGAATAATGGTTGATCAAACTCTACAGGAGAAGAATCGTCAACTAATACTTTAACGATCTTACCTGATACTTCAGATTCGATTTCGTTAAATAGCTTCATTGCTTCTATAACGCAAAGTACATCACCTTCTTTAACTTCAGATCCAACCTCAACAAAAACAGGTTTATCTGGGGATGGTTTTCTGTAGAATGTACCTATGATAGGAGACTTAATGGTGATATATTTAGAATCGTCTTCTGCTGGTGCTTGTGGTGGTGCTGGTATTTCAGTTGGAGTAGCAGCTACCGGAGCTGGTGCCTGAACTACAGGTTGAGCAGCCACAGGCATTTGCTGAACGATTGTAGTTTCAGAATCTGAACCCGTTCTAATTGTAATTTTAACGTCGTCCATTTCTAATTTAACCTCACTTGCACCTGATTTAGCTACAAATTTGATTAAGTTTTGAATTTCCTTTAAATCCATAGTGTTTAGATTTTTAGTTAGTTAGTTTTTTAGGAATTATAGGCCCATTTAAAGTATATAGAACCCCAAGTAAATCCACCTCCGAAAGCCGCAAAAATAAGATTATCTCCTTTTTTTAGTTGACTTTCATAATCATGCAAAAGCAATGGTAAAGTAGCAGAGGTGGTATTGCCATACTTTTGGATGTTCATCATTACTTTTTCATCTTCTAAATTGATGCGCTGTGCAGTGGCATCTATTATTCGCTTGTTGGCTTGGTGTGCTGCCAACCATGCAATATCTTTATTTGTTAAATTATTTCGCTCTAAAATCTTTTCTGCAACATCTGCCATATTAAAAACTGCATTTTTAAATACTGTTTTACCATCTTGAAACACTTGGTGTTCATGATTCTTTATGGCTTCTGGTGTGGATGGGTATGAAGAACCTCCATATTTAGCTTGAAGGAATTCTCTACCACTTCCATCGCTTCTTAAAATTTCATCTTGAAGTCCAAGACCTTCATCATTGGCTTCAAACAAAACTGCTCCGGCACCGTCACCGAATATAATACACGTTGCTCTATCTTCATAATTAATCATTGAAGAATTTTTGTCTGCTCCAATAAGAAGTACATTTTTATATTTCCCAGACTCTATGTAACTAGATGCTACCGACATACCATACAGAAAACTAGAGCAGGCAGCTTCCAAATCAAAAGACCAAGCATTTACTGCGCCTATACTAGTTGCAGTAAAAGCAGCTGTAGAGGCTGCTTTCATGTCTGGCGTTGCTGTTGCAACGATTACTAATTCTATGTCTTTTGGATCTATTCCTTTCTTCTGAATAAGGTTTTCCGCTGCTTTTATCGCTAAAAAAGAGGTACCCTTACCTTCTTCTTTTAATATCCGGCGTTCTTTGATTCCTGTTCTGGTGGTAATCCATTCATCATTTGTATCAACCATGGTTTCTAAGATCTGGTTTGATAAAATATAATCAGGAACATAACCTCCTACAGCTGTAATTGCTGCTGTGACTTTACCCATTTATTAACTTGTTAGATTAATTAAAATATAGAAAACCATCAAAATTGACTTAATTTCGATCAATTTTCCATGTTTTTTGGCAAATAATGATGCAAATTAAGTAGTTTTTGCCTTATTGGAAAAATTAAAGCAAAAAAAACGCTCATTGCTGAGCGTTTTATTATATGCTTGCATAATACTTATGCTAAATTTTCTTCTTCAGAAGAGTTGTCTATAAGAACCTGTCCTCTGTAATATAATTTTCCTTCGTGCCAGTGAGCTCTGTGATATAAGTGTGGCTCACCAGTTGTTGGGCATGTCGCTATCTGAGGCGCAGTCGCTTTATAATGCGTTCTCCTTTTATCTCTTCTGGTTCTAGATATCTTTCTCTTAGGATGTGCCATTTTATATGTTATTTATCCGTTAATAGTTTCTTTAATATATTCCAACGAGGATCTGTTTCCTCTTGTACTTTATCTTTTGTCTCCGTTTCTGGGCTTAATTCTTCTAATTTATTGAGTATATCCGATTGTAATGTTCCGTCTTCTATACCTGGATGAACTTTCTTCTGAGGAACTGCCAATACAATTAATTCATATATGTATTGTGCAACATTGATTTCATATTCACCATGAGGTAGAATTAAAATCTCTTCATTATCGTCATTGTAGGCCTCTCCAAACTTCACCACAAGCTTAAACTCATCTTTTACAGGTAAGTCAAAAGCTTCATTAGTAAGGTCGCAATTAACATTTATAGTTCCTTCGGCTTTAAAAATCAACTCTAATAGTGTTGTTTTTTTTTCGAACAAAAGATCTACTTTAAGACGAGCATCGTTAAACTCATCATACTCAAATTCTAAAAAGAACGTATTATCAATTTGATAGTCAAAATGATGTTTTCCTAGCTTTAGCCCTACAAAAGGTATTGTATACGCTTTCATTGTTTTCATTAATCACACACATTTTGAGCGTGCAAATATATAACTTTTTTGCTTAGTAGCAGTTAGATATAAACAAAAAATGTTAATATCTAATTCTTTAATGGTTGCAGTGGGTTTTTATTGTATTGCAAATACTCACTTCTGTTTCTATAAATCTTTATTGCTGTATAAACAGCATGCTTGAATGAACTTTCATCGGCTGTACCTTTCCCTGCAATTTCGTATGCTGTTCCATGATCTGGTGAGGTTCTAACTTTATTTAAACCTGCTGTGTAGTTTACACCTTCTCCAAACGTAATCGTTTTAAATGGTATTAATCCTTGATCGTGATACGAAGCCAATATAGCGTCAAAGTTCTTATAGCTCATAGATCCAAAGAAACTATCTGCAGAATAAGGCCCAAAAACCAAGCTCCCCTTTGCCCTTAGATTTTCTAAGACAGGCTTAAGTATAGTATCGTCTTCATTACCTATAACACCATTGTCTCCAGCATGTGGGTTTATAGCCAAAACTGCAATTTTGGGTTTGCTAACAGAAAAGTCTTGTTTTAAAGATGTGGTAATGGTTTCTATCTTTTGTTGTATAAGCTTTTCATCTATATGCGTTGGGACATCTTTAACAGGCACGTGGTCGGTAAGCAAACCTACTTTTAAAGACTCTGCCACCATAAACATAAGACTGTTTCCTTGAAGTTCTTTGTTGAGATAATCTGTATGACCAGGAAAAGCAAATGCATCAGACTGAATATTATGTTTATTTATTGGTGCAGTGACTAACACATCTACCTCATCGTTCTTTAATGCATTTACTGCAGCTTTTAAAGATTTTATTGCATAGTTACCTTTGGTACTATCTTCCTTACCAAACTCTACTTTTACAGGTTCTTTCCAAACATTGACAACATTAACTTTGCCACTTGCAATCGCCTTAGTATTCTTAACTTCATAGAAGTTTATTTTGCTTTTAAAATGTTTTTTGAAAAAGGAAATGGTTTTAAACGATGCAAAAATGACCGGTGTACATAAATCTAATGACCTTGGGTCCTCAAATGTTTTTAAAATAATTTCGGGGCCTATTCCATTTAAATCTCCAATAGATATTCCTACTCTTATTTTTTCTGTTTTTTTCATGAATCCCTCTCTTTTGTACGTAAATTTACAGCTAACAAATTTAACTAATAAAACAGAATATGTTTACCGGAATTATAGAGGATTTAGCTCTTGTTGAAGAAATAACAAAATCTCAGGACAATATCAATATAAAAATTAAGAGTACACTTACACCTGAGCTTAAAATAGATCAAAGCGTATCCCATAATGGAGTGTGCCTTACTGTTGTAGATATAGAGAGGGACATTTACACCGTAACAGCTATTAAAGAAACACTAGATAAGTCCAATCTAGGTCGTCTAAAAGTTGGTGATTCTATTAATTTGGAAAGGGCTATGAAGCTTGGTGATCGATTAGACGGACATATCGTTCAGGGACATGTAGATCAGACTGCTGTTTGTCGTTCTGTTGAAGAGGCCAACGGAAGTTGGGTATTTAGCTTTGATTATGATCCGTCACTAAATAACGTAACTATAGAAAAAGGGTCTATAACTATAAATGGGGTAAGTTTAACCGTTGTTAATTCTGAACACAACGGATTTTCTGTTGCTATTATTCCTTATACTTTTGAACACACTACATTCAATCAGCTACAAAAAGGAAGTATTGTTAACTTGGAGTTTGATGTTGTTGGTAAATATATTAAGCGACTTTATGAAGCTTACAATTAATTTTGCTTACTCAACTTAAACGATCTGAAAACACCATAAATTATAGCTATTACTAACAATGCGTATACTGCATTATCAATAGGTAATCCTGGTGGTGGAGGTGGCATAGGAGGTGGCGGCGCACTTCCCTGAGCGATAGAGGGTAGGCTTGTGAGTATAAGCAGTATTGAGGCAAAAACTTTTTTCTTACTCATTTTTTATTCAAAAGAGATTTCTAATTAACTCATATTCAGCTGTGTAAAGAATCTAAATTAATATGTCAACAAGAATTTAAATACTCGACTCAACACTATAAGTCTTCTACTTTATAGACATTTCCATTTGGAAACACCTCTAAACAAAGGTCAAATTTATAAAAATTTACCAGCCTTCAAAATTATTTCGATGAAAAATTATCTTTTAAATGCAAAAATCATCGATGAAATACGTAAAATCGTCCGATTTTAGCTTAATTTTGATAGTTACCTACCTATTATTTAACACAAAGATAATATTGAAATTTTAAATCGCTAATTAAAACTGAAAAGCCTTCTGAAAAACAAGGCTTTGATCTGAAATGTATTACATCAAATCATATAAATTTTGGGTGTTTTCTCTATACTTTCGACCAATCGGAATCTCCTCTCCTCCAACCTTTACACTAGAGCTTGATAATGCATTAATTTTATTTGTGTTAATGATGTATGACTTATGCACTCTTTTAAAACCTTTATCTCCAAGTTTTTCTTCAATGCTTTTTAAGCTTTCTAATGAAATAATCCTTTGATCTTCGGTATTCCAAACCACATACTCTCTTAACCCTTTAATAAAAAGAATCTCATCAATATTTATGAAATGAGTCGTGTTGCCTTCTTTTATAGAAAGCACTTCCTCTTTACTCCCTTGCTTCATCTTTTTGTTTTCTATCTCAATAGTTCGGTTTACAGTTAACAGCTTGTATAGGGTACTACAGAGTAAGGCAAGCGAATAAAAAGAAGAGCCTGAGAGAATACTCCAAAAATCTGTTGAAAATTGAATGCCTTTATAATTTGATTGTATAGAATAAGAGGCTGAAAGAATGGCGTCTATAAAGAAAAATGATAGTGTAAATATTATGTAAATAAAAGCAATGGAAATGATAGTGTATAAAATGAATTTTCTTTTTTCAAAAAAATACGGGTAAAGCACATATAAGTTAGTAAGGGCAATAATAGCTTGGAGGCTAACAATAACAATATTCTTTATCAAGTAAAAGTCAATATGTTGCCCACCACTCATCAATACAGATTGCAAAAGCCAAAAAAGTATCCAAAAGAAGAAGATTTTAAAGAGTCGTTTGTTGATGGCTTTATTGCTTTGCTGAATCATGTTTCAATATTAAAAAGAAAACGTCAATTGAGTTTTTCCGTTGGTTGAAAATACATAGACATTCATTGAATATAGTTTATTAGAAATGTTCTCAGTATTAAATTTAAGAAATCAAAAAACAAATCTTATGGGATATTTAAAGAGAACGTTTCAAATTATAGTTATAGTCATAATGTCTGTTACAATGGCTACAGCGCAACAGAATAATTCTTATCAACTAGTTTATGAAGCTGATGAAAATGGAACTGTTGTTTCGGGAAGTTTAAAAACCTTGAATGACTATGTCAGCAAAGGTTATGCCGTTAGAGTAGGTTGGAACATGGGTGGGGTATACCATTGGGCAGAAGCTATGTTTATTACGCAATATGAAGGTCATGTGTTTGCTCAAATTCATTCTATATTTATGCAAGCACCTTACCCGTCCAAGTTTAATGGGAAACCTGAAATGCATATGCCTGAGAAGGATCCACATGGTTGGTCTGCTATTATAGGAACCACTGGAGATTTAGAGATGAAATGGAATGGTATTCCTTTTAAATGGAATAAAGAAAAGCACAAAACCGAAAAGGAGTTCAAAGCTTATGTGAGAACCTGGGAGCGCGGAAAGGCAAAAACAAAGTGGGTGATTGTTAAATAACTATCCTCAAAATAATGCAGATGTATTAATAAGTTCTAATTTATTTGATATTTTTTGATGCAAAATAAATCTGGATATATATCCTCAAAAGCTTTAACATCTTTATTATAAACCAGACCGTTTACTTCAAAGGAGTGGTTAAGCGAATTGTTTAACTCTAGTCTTAACTCACTTATCTTTTTGTTCATATAATAAGAGAGAATTGAGAATTGAGAATTTTTTCTAGACCATAATACTTTAGAGTCTTCTTTTTGTCTACTTATTTCACAATAGAATTTTTTTAACTCTCTAATCTCAGAAAAAAATTGCCCTCCCAAGGCATCAAAAATAATTTGATTGTCATTGGAGAGGACAAAATAGATTCTTCTAATGTTGTGTTTTATGACCAGTCTTTTAATGTATTCTATTGTTTCATTATCTGAAGTAAAAGAATTCCCAAGAGACGTGTAAAAAAAGTTATCGTGCTTAAAAGTGTCATTAATAATGGATTCTAAGCAGTCCGTTGGGCATAAAATAAACAGTCTTTTATACATTATTACACAACATCATCAGGGTGAGGAAACGGAAATGACGAATGGTGCAAATCAATTTTTAACTCCCCATCAATTAATTTATAACCAAAAGTGTATTCTACTTTTGCTTCATCGCCATTTAAATCAGTGAAAAAATAGTTTCCCATAGCAATGGCGCGCTTTTCTTCTATTATAAAACCAGCATTTTCAAACCTGACTTTTGTCCAAGGTTGTATTGCAAACCCTTTGTCTTCTTGGCAAGCTCTATCTTCACCCGCAATAAAATAAGACAAAGCTTCTGGTTTTGTTGGTCTAAATTGTTCTATAGCACACTTAGTAGGTTTAAATAAAACCGAACCCGCTTCAAAAGCATAGCGTTCATCAAGAAATTTGCTGGCATAAGCTTCACATTCAGATCTATTTTCTTTTAGAGAGCCTATCTTTACAACGCCATCTCCCCAACTTTTTTGAGCATCTAGTACTTGTTCTTTTGTGATCATTGTTTTAATGTTTGATTATTAATTATATCTAAAAATTCTTTTCGCTTTAAGTCATCTTTAAAGGATCCACCGTATTCCAAAGTTGTAGTAAAACTTTCCTTGTCTTTAATCCCTCGAGATGATACACATAAATGCTTGGCATTTACCATAACAATAACATCCTCAGTTCCTAAGGTTTCTTGTAAATCCTTCAAAATTTGTAGGCAAAGGCGTTCTTGTACTTGTGGTCGATGTGCGTAGTAATCAACCAAACGATTGATTTTAGACAGACCTATTACCTTATTATTTGGCAGGTAACCAATATGGGCATGACCAACAATAGGAAGGAAATGATGTTCGCAAGACGAATCAATGGATATGTTTTGCTCAACTAGCATTTTCTTATAGCCATACTTATTTTCAAATGTTGAAAGCTTGGGTTTGTTAGCTGGATTTAAACCATAAAATAGTTCTTTAACATACATTTTAGCGAACCTGTATGGCGTTCCGGATAAGCTGTCATCTGTTAGGTCTAGCCCTAATTCAATCATTATTTTTTCAAAATGATGCTGAATGTTTTTTATTTTTTCATCATCCGTCTTAGAGAATGCATCCGGATGCATTGGTGTCTCAACACTAGTCCCAACATGGTTGTCTCCCAATAATTCTATTTCTTCTTTATTCATAAACCTTTCAATTAGTTAACACAACACTCTTCTTCTTTACATTGACAAAATTTCAAATTATATACATGAAGAAACACTAGACCGAGTGATGGTATGTAAATAGCATACTCTGGTAAAGCTAACCATTGTCCTTTCTCATTAAGAATAATAAAACTTAATAGTGCCCAAGTAATCCACATAGCTGGTTTTATCCACTGCTTTGAGGTGGATTTAGCGGACCAATAAACAGCAATAAATGATACGGCTAAGAAAATATAATCCAAGCTTTTCCACCAACTTGGGGCATCGACATCACAGCACGCAGCATGGGCTTGAGCTATAAAAAGCAAAGGCGTACTTACACAGTGTATTAAGCATAAGCTACTTGCAAACACACCTATAGTATCAGATTTCTGTTTATATGTAATCATAGTAAATGCAACTGAGTTGCAAAAGTAAGTATAATATTTTTTATTGCAACTTAGTTGTACTAAATTAGCGGTATGGGAATCGTTAGAAGAACAAAATCAGTTCAGGCCTTATTAAATGCTTTTGAAAACAACAATAAAGCCTTGTCAGCTGTTTATTTGATTGATCTCTTAGGCAAGGAAATGAATAAGACTACCATTTACAGGATTCTAGATAAACTGGAAGAAGATGGTATTGTACATTCGTTTTGGGGGAGTGATGGGTTAAGGTGGTATGCCAAATGTGATGGTTGTGATACCCATAAACATTTCGACACTCACCCTCACTTTCAATGTAGCAAATGTGGTAATGTAGAATGCTTATCAATAGATATTGAAATCCCAGTCATCAAAAACCATCAAGTAGATTCTACTGAAATCATATTAATAGGTAAATGCGAACAATGTATTTAAAAATAATAGTCAAAGCCCTTACATAATTATGGAATATAGTCGAAGACGATTTATTACTTTTTTAGGTAGAGCCGGTTTGGGAATAGCTGTTACACCTACCTTCTTAATTAGGTGCGGTAACAACTCAACACCTGCATCAACAATAGAAAGCACACCTCAAGACATATTAAAGAGACTGCAAGAAGTTGCATTACAGTCATTGAACCCTTCTAATAAAGACGACCTTTTATTGGCTAATGGTTTAGATTATCATATCGTCTTAAAATGGGGCGATAAAATTAGCGGAGATGATTATTTTGGATACAATAACGATTTCACTTGTTTTATTCCATTAGATGAAAACAATCCTAAAGATGGGTTATTATGGGTCAATCATGAGTATGTGAATCCTTTATTTGTCTCTAACTATAATTATAACACCGATACGAGGGCTAGTAGAACTAAAGCACAAGTAGATAAAGAAATGTACAATGTTGGAGGGAGTATTGTAAGAGTAAAAGAGCAAGACGGCATATGGAAAGTCGTTGAAGGGGATCCGCATAATAGGCGTATCACTGCTATGACACCTATGGCATTAAATTGGGATACTCCTATTGCCGGAAAAACCACAGCGATAGGCACAAATAGTAATTGTTCTGGAGGTATCACGCCTTGGAACACCTTCCTTACTTGTGAGGAAAACTATCAACACTTTTTTGGGGAAATTATATATGATGAAGAAAATAATCCTTCTAAAGTACCTGGCGATTACAGTTGGGATAAATTCTATGACTACCCCCCAGAGCATTATGGGTGGGTTGTGGAGGTCAATCCAAAAGATGGCACTGCACAAAAGCATATAGCATTAGGGCGATTTTCGCATGAGTGCTGTACGTTGTATGAATTAGAAGATCGGCGTGTAGTTGCATATTCTGGAGATGATAAAGCAGATGAGCACATTTATAAATTTGTATCGTCTCAACCAGGCTCTTTAAAAGAAGGTACTTTATATGTAGCAGATATTGATAACGGAAAATGGATGGCCCTCGACTGGGAGGCTCAACCTCAGCTTAAAAAGAAATTTAAAAATCAAACTGAAGTTTTAATACGAGCAAGGGAAGCAGCTAAACTATTAGGGGCTACAGAGCTCAACAGACCTGAAGATATAGAAATTGACCCTATTACAGGGAATATATTTATCTCATTAACCAATAACAAACGTAAAGATGATTATCATGGCTCTATCTTAAAAATTGAAGAATCTGATGGAAAATTTGATGCCCTAACATTTAAAGCCTCTACTTACAAAGCGGGAGGTGAAGAGAGTGGCTTCTCCTGTCCTGACAACCTAGCTTTTGATATGTCCGGGAATCTTTGGATCACTTCAGATATGTCTGGCAGTTCTATGAATAAAGAAGGGGAGCCATACGTTCCTTTTAAAAACAATAGTTTGTTTGTAATCCCAAGATATGGTGAAGATGCAGGAAAAGTGATTCGTGTTGCTTCAGCACCTCGAGATGCTGAACTCACCGGCCCTTGGTTTTCCCCAGATGGAAAAACACTTTTTTTAAGTGTGCAGCACCCCGGTGAGCAAACAAAAGACCTGAACGCTCCAACAAGCACATGGCCATTTGATGAAGATAAAATTCCCAAACCGGCTGTAGTTGCTATTACCGGTGATTTAATTGAAAAAATGAACAAACTACATTTAATAGAAAACGAAGGCTAGTATTTTTATAGAGTTAATAGGTTAGATTAATATTAGACACTTCTAAGACAAAGTTCCTTAAAGATTTAAGGAACTTTGCTATTATAGGTGGGGCAATAAAAATAAAACTGACTAAAATTGTTTTAAAAAAGTAATTTTACTGATGAATTGTATTGTCTGACTATTGGGCTCAAATACATCTGTTTGTATATCATTAAAGACTAAATAAATAAAGGATAAACTAACAAAGCCTTACATTTCTGTAAGGCTTTGTTTAAAAGGTGGTCCCACATGGGCTCGAACCATGGACCCCCTGATTATGAGTCAGGTGCTCTAACCAACTGAGCTATAGGACCAAATTGGCTGCAATATTACTACATATTTTAAAACCGCACAAGCATTTACGGCTTAATATCTTGGCAAAGCTCTATTAATACGCCATTAGTTGATTTTGGATGTAAAAACGCTACAAGCTTATTATCTGCCCCTTCTTTAGGCACTTCATTAATGATGCGAAACCCTTCCCCTTCAAGGCGTTTTAGCTCACTTTCAATATCATCAACATCAAAAGCAATATGGTGAATACCTTCCCCTCGTTTTTCAATGAATTTAGCAATTGGGCTCTCTGCGTGTGTAGCCTCTAATAATTCTATCTTGTTTTCACCGACTTTGAAAAATGAGGTTTTTACGCCTTCACTTTCGACATCTTCTATTTTATAATGTGATTCTCCAAATAGTTTAGCAAACACTTCATTAGATGTATCAATGTCTTTAACTGCTATGCCTATGTGTTCAATCTTATTCATTCTATTTTATATTTAGTAATTTAAGGTACAAAAATTGTGGTCCAAAAGTAAAATAATCTTTCATTATCCTATACTTTTGCATTATGGAAAGTAACAGACAGAAAAAAATAGCCGGTATTCTACAAAAAGATTTAGTAGATGTATTGCAAAATGCAGCTACCTCTGGTGGTCTTAGGGGTGTAATCATATCAGTAACTAAAGTATCTGTCACAGTAGATTTATCTATTGCTAAAGTTTATCTCAGTATTTTTCCAACGGAAAAATCCTCTGAACTTTTAGAAGGCATTAAGTCTAATACTACTTCAATTAGACATGAATTGGCGCAACGTACACGCCATCAATTGCGCCGTATGCCGCAATTGGATTTTTTTATAGATGACTCTTTAGAATATATCGATAATATTGAGCGTTCTTTGAAGGGTAAAGACAACCCATTAGATAATCCTGATTTATTGGATAAACGAAAGAAGTCCTAGATTGAATGTTTCCACTTATATAGCTAGACGTTATCTATTTGCCAAGAGCAATAATAATGCTATAAATATAATGTCGCTCATTGCAGCCTCAGGCGTTATTATAGCATCCGCAGCTTTATATATTGTACTCTCTGTGTTTGCGGGTTTAAAAGATTACAGTTTACAGTTTTCTTCTTTTGTAGACCCAGACCTAAAACTGATCCCTATTGAAGGCAAGTCTTTTGTTTTTTCTGAAGTGGACCGATCTCAGCTTTTGAATATTGAAGGCGTTGCAGGTTATTCAGGCATCGTTGAAGAACGTGTTGTCATTAAATCTGAGAATAAGAACTTGCTCGCTACACTAAAAGGTGTTGACACCAATTATGTTGGTGTGACTAAAGTGGACGAAATGATTACTAGAGGTAATTGGGTAATGCCCAAGAGCAATCAGGTGGTCTCCGGTTGGGGTATCTCTAATAATCTATCATTTGGTGTTTTTGATTTTATGAAGCCCCTCACGCTATATGTTCCAAAGCCAGGCAAGGGCCAAATTTCTTCATTAAATAGTGCTTATAGCTCCACCGTTGTAACTAATGTGGGACTCTTTAATATCAATGAAGAATTGAATAATGAATATCTTTTTTCTGATATTACTATGGCTAGAGAATTACTAGGCTACAAAAGCAATCAGGTGAGCGCCTTAGAGCTTAAATTAAATAAGGGGACTAATGAGGATGCAATAAGAACAGCTATTGAGCAACAATTTGAAGGACGCTTTGTTATAAAAAACAGAGCACAATTAAATGACGCTTTATTTAAAATGCTCAATACAGAAAACCTTGCTGTTTATCTTATTTTCACTCTGGTTATTATTATTGCTCTTTTTAATGTCATTGGTGCTATCATCATGATGATATTAGATAAAAAGCAGTCATTGAACACCTTATATAATTTAGGTTTAGAGCCAAAATCCATACGATCTATTTTCTTTACTCAAGGCAGTTTTATGACCATATTAAGTGGTGTAATTGGTGTTCTTTTAGGTGTAATCATCGTTTACATTCAAAAGCAGTTTGGTCTTGCTATGCTTACACCTTCATTACCATACCCGGTGGTAATGACATTTGCTAATATTCTTATCGTATTAGCAACAATCGTTCTGTTAGGTGTTATTGCTTCTAAAATTGCCTCTCAACGAATTACAAAAAGACTTATAAAAACGGTTTAGCAGAATTGGTGGTCTGCGAATTTTTCGAGAACCTCATCAAACGTAGCAAATACATCTTTTGACTCATCGCTAGTTACCATTCGCATTCGGTATTCCTTAAAATTTGGTATGCCTTTGAAGTAATTGGTATAGTGTCTTCGTGTTTCAAAAACTCCAAGTTTTTCGCCCTTCCAATCAATAGACATTTGAAGGTGTCGTCTTGCTGCTTCTACACGCTCTGTCATTGAAATAGGAGCCAGATGCTCACCTGTTTTAAAATAGTGTTTCACCTGTTTAAAAAACCATGGATTCCCAATGGTAGCTCTTCCAATCATCGCGCCATCTAATCCATAATTATCTCTCATTTCAACAGCCCGTTCAGGTGTGTTCACATCACCATTACCAAAAACCGGAATGTGCATTCTTGGGTTGTTCTTTACAGCAGCAATAGGTTTC
Source organism: Winogradskyella sp. (assembly GCA_965230605.1). GTDB lineage: Bacteria > Bacteroidota > Bacteroidia > Flavobacteriales > Flavobacteriaceae > CBDDLD01. The sequence goes on from CBDDLD010000004.1 coordinate 3,255,769, forward strand.
CAATCGGCATCACCTTTATACATCTGTGCTCTGGTTCTACCATGAATTGCAATGGCTTTACACCCAACATCTTGTAAGCGTTCAGCAACCTCAACAATCTTAATAGAATTATGATCCCAGCCTAAGCGCGTTTTTACAGTAACCGGTAAATGTGTGCGTTTTACCATCTCCGCAGTAAGCTTCTCCATGAGACAGATGTCTTTAAGAATTCCTGCACCAGCACCTTTACTAACTACTTTTTTTACCGGACATCCAAAATTGATATCTATAATATCTGGATTAGATTTCTCTACGATATCTATGGTTTGTAGCATGCTGTCCATATTGGCACCAAAGATCTGTATCCCAACAGGGCGTTCTTTTTCATAGATATCTAACTTCATAACACTTTTGGCTGCATTACGAATTAACCCCTCACTAGACACAAATTCTGTATATACCACGTCAGCACCTTGTTCTTTGCATAATGCTCTGAACGGGGGGTCGCTAACATCTTCCATTGGTGCTAATAGCAATGGAAAATCGGGTAGTTCTATTTGGCCTATTTTTACCATGCGGCAAATTTAGGGCTTTCATGAGAAACAAAAAAAGCTTTGCCAAGGATCTGATTCCTTAAAATACCCGAACAATATTAAACCCAAAAAGAATATCGCCTTCAGCGCTATTTATAAACCCTGGTTCGTTTGTAGACTGTGCATTAGTAAATAGCAGTTGAAAGACATGGCCACCGGTTTCTATATCTACACCAAAAGCATAGGCATTATCAAATGGAGAATTGTCTTGCCGACTGGCATTATAGATATACTCTGCATTAAAACTTATGCGTTTACTCAGCTTATATCGTCCCCCAAAGCCTAAAGCAAAATAATGGTGTCTTGCTTCCGGTAGAATATTTAGGTTTTGTAAATTTTCCCTTAAATACGTTGGAGCTAACTCAAAAGAAAACTTCTCTGAAAATCGTCTAGAAATCAATAACTGAGTGGCATAGCTGTAACGATCACTTGATTTTAACCCGGGGAAAATAGTTTCGTCTACTAATGTATTAATGTTAACTGTTCCGTACCCAACAAGATTTACGGGGAATCGTTCTGATTGTCTCATCAGTCTCACTTTAGCAGACCCCGCAAATGTTCGGTTATACGATTCTCTACTTATGCTGAATTGAACACCATCCCAAAAACTATATAATAATTGAATCTTAGTATTAGCTTCATCTAGTCCTAAAAATGTTTCAAAACCTTCTTTGAGGGCTCCAAATCTATGAGATACAATAAGGTAGAAATCTCCTTTTTCAGCCATTTTTGTTGACTGTAAGTTTCCAATTTTCATAGCTTTGAATGCCGGTAGTTCATACGATGTGTCTTCTGAATCGTCATCTAATTCATCCAGCAGGTCATCCTGAGCATAAAGTCCAGAGAACAAAAGCAAAAAGCAATACGCTAGCTTTAATTTTAAATTATGCGTTGTCATTTTATAATACATTGATCTAGTTTTACTTCTTCTAATAAATCATCATAGCCAATGATGCGTCCTTTAATAGACACACTATCGCCTAGTTTTAATTCTCTAACAATTGAAGAATCTTTTAATTGACAGAAAATAGTACTGGATAACATAAACCCTTTGTCATCAAGATTAGTGACCCGTCCAAATATGGACACCACTTTGTCCTGCCATACTTGAGTATCTTTATTTACTTCTTTTAAGAGTTCCGTGGCGCTCCCTACATATTCAGCCTTCTTTTCTTCAATAGATTTTGCAGGACGCATCACATATTGATACCCTAGAGTGGCTAACAAAATAACTACCACTAGGGCCCCTAAACCGTATTTACTTTTTTTGGACCAACTCATACTCAAAATTTATAATAATGTCTTCGGCAATTTTCTTTCGAACTATTCCCGGTATTTTTATATCAAAGTCCTGTGGCTTAACTTTAAAAGCTCCTTTTATTTTAAGCTTTTCGCCTTCCTTTAGAAATGTGGCAAGTGTTTCAACTTTTTTGCCTTTTCCTCTTACATTTAAGGTCCCGGAGATTATATATTGCTTAGAACCTTCCATGGTCTCATATACCAATCCAGGCACTTTACCTCTAAATGTTGCTTTAGGGAAGGTGTTTGAGTCCATATAATTTTCGTTAAAATGCTCCTGCATCAATGCTACCCTAAAGTCAAATGCCTTAACAAACAATAGTGCTGCAATGTCTCCGGTTTCTGTATTGAAAACCACAGAAGTACTTTTATTCTTAGCCTCTACAGGCTCAAAAGCTTCGACAGAACCTTTAAATTCTGTAATCCCTGTTTTAGTGTATAGCTTTTGTGAAAAGCCATATGCACTAAAGCATAAAACTGTAATAATGATATACTTTTTCATAATCTAATTTTCTAAGAATCCTTGTGCGGCCCATTGCTCTATAGTAGCAATAAGAATCGGGGGCATTTGACCTCCTACCGGCATCGGATTAGTTGCGTTATTAATTCGTGATAAAACATTGCCATTTTCAGTGGCATCTCGCATGCCTAGATATGTAGTTAGGTTTAATCCGGCATCCAATGATGATGGGTTATGGCAACTTGTAGTGCAGTTATTAGTTACAATGGACCTTACTTGCCCTTCATAAGTAACTGTTTCGTTAACGACCGCTTCTTCTATAACGGCTGTGGTGCAACTTGTAAAAGCGATAACAAGGAAACACCAAAAGAGTCTATACAATTTCATATCCTCAAAATTTCAATATCAGAGTAATACTCGTGATATTATTGGTTGACGATACAAACTAAATGCACCCCTTGAACATCAGCAATTAAAACTGGTTAAGGAGGAAAAAAGAGATTTAAAAAGGAATTTTTTTGTTAATTTTTCTAGAATTGAACCTTGGTATTTATCGTGTCTTTACCACGTTTTACAGTAATAGCAGCTTCATCACCCTTATCATAAACTGAAAGCGCTCTCATATAGCTCATCATGTTGGTAACGGAGCTATCTCCAAGTTTAATTACAATGTCTCCCTTTTGTAGTCCGGCATTGTGAGCAGGCGTATCTTCACGAGTACCATCTATACGCATGCCTTCGCCACTAAACAAATAATCAGGCACAACACCAAGCCCAACTTTAAATCGAGGCACTTCATCACTTTCATTTTTTGTGGTTCTAAATGCTAATTTGCCATTATCATTAAGGTCTCTAATTATGCTAAAAATATATTCTGAAATTAAAGCCATCCCGTCATAATTTAACTTCTCGGAGTCATCTCCAGGCTTATGATAATCTTCATGTTGCCCTGTAAAAAAGTGAAGGACAGGAATATCTATTAAGTAAAAGGAAGTATAATCAGATGGTCCTAGACCACTTTCGTTCTCAATAAGCTTGAATTTATCATTATGCGATTTTAGTGTTTGTTTAAAAATAGGTGATGTTCCAACACCATAAACTGCAAGTGTACTATCTTTTTTCAAGCGCCCCACCATATCCATGTTGATCATGTAATTCATAGAAGCCTTATCTACAGTTGGATTTTTTGAAAAGTAATTAGACCCTAAGAGCCCCATCTCTTCCCCAGAAAAGGCAATAAAAAGATAGTTGTTTTTATCCTTAACATTTGAAGTGTCATTTCTAACAGATAATTTGCTGGCTAGATTTAGCATCACTGCAACACCACTAGCGTTATCATCAGCTCCGTTATGAATGGCCGCCTCACCCCCTCTGTATAACGAACCATCTCCACCGAAACCTAAATGATCGTAATGTGCTCCAATTACAATTGTTTGTTGTGCGTTATTATTTAAATATCCTATAACATTTTTGCCCGTGATTGTACCATCTTCATTGGTTGTGAACTCTACATCTTTATGAGGATCTGTTTGTGGTTTAAATGTAAACGCCTGTAAAAATCCTTCTGTACCCTTTGCCTCTAAACCTATTTCTTTAAATCTTTTGCTAATATATTCTGCTGCTAATTGCTCGCCTTCAGACCCTGTTTGACGCCCCTGCAATTTATCGTCTGCTAGGAAAAATACATCCTCTTTTATTTTAGATTCTTCAACTTTAGTATCTTCTTTACAAGAAAAAGCAATCAATAATACAATCAGAAACAATCCTTTTTTCATAAACTTCAATTTTACAAACCCGCATCAATATTATGATGATTTGTTGGTTATGCCTTATTTTTGCGCAAAATTAGGCAATATTATGAGTAGATATACTATACTTACTATCCTTTTTGTATTCGCTATGGTTTCATGTAAAAATGAAACAGAATCAAAAACAATATCATCTAAAGAAGAAGTCGTTATCAAAGACACGTTAATTTACCCTGAAGAGGTCCATTTTAAATCTATTAGACAAATTACCTTTGGAGGAGATAATGCTGAAGCCTATTGGAGTTTTGACGATAAGCAACTCATATTTCAATCTAATAATAAAGCATGGGGGGTTGGTTGTGATCAAATGTTTTTAATGAACTTTGATGAAACTTTTGAAGATAAAATGCCTCCAATGGTTAGCACGGGTATGGGAAGAACCACATGCTCTTACTTTTTGCCCGATAACAAGCATATTATCTATGCCTCTACACATTTAGATGACAAGGAGTGCCCAGAAACTCCACTTCGTTTAAATGGAAAATATATTTGGCCTATCTATGACAGTTATGATATTTTTGTTGCTGATCTTGAAGGCAATATCGTTAAGCAACTAACTAATGAAGTTGGGTATGATGCCGAGCCAACAGTGTCTCCTAAAGGTGATAAAATTGTATTTACCTCAACCCGAAGCGGAGATATTGAATTATACACTATGAATCTCGATGGTTCAGACGTCAAACAAATTACCAACGAACTAGGTTACGATGGCGGTGCTTTTTTCTCTCCAGATGGTACTAAGATTATCTTCCGCTCTTCTCGCCCTAAAACAGAAAAAGAGATAAAAGACTATAAAGATTTATTATCGAAGGGTTTGGTTGAACCAACCGAAATGGAGCTTTACATTTGTAATGCAGATGGAAGTGATTTAAGACAACTTACAGATTTGGGTAATGCCAACTGGAGTCCGTTTTTTCACCCTTCTGGTGAGAAAATATTGTTCTCTTCAAACTTTGAAGCAGAACGTGGCTTTCCATTTAATTTATACATGATAGATATTGATGGGAAAAACCTAAAGCGTATAACACATGGTAAAACTTTTGATGCATTTCCGGTGTTTTCAAATGATGGAAAATATTTGGCGTTTTCGTCTAATCGTAACAACGGAGGTGGTAGAGATACCAATTTGTTTATTGCAGAATGGCAAGACTAATAATTACTGGAAATCTTTTATTCTTTCTCGCTCTTCAGCTTTGGTAGCGCGTTCATTAGATTCTAGTCTTGTGTTTCCAAACTTATATGTGAAACCCAGCTTAACAAAACGATTATCTAAATCGGTATAGCCTGAGCTAAATTGATTTAAATAACGGGTACTAGAGGTAAAGTCCTGATAGTTGAAAAAGTCTTCAACAGACAAGCTAAGCACACCTCTTTTATTTAAAATTGTTTTTGAAATACTGAATGTTGTGATTAATCGATCTTCTACAGTCATTAAGCTTTGTAAATTTTTACCTGCCCAAACAAAAGATAGGTTTGCATTAAGGCTTTTGTCTTTCAAAAATGAAAAACTATTGCTTAGCTCACTGTAGTTTGACCAACGATCTAATTCAACAAATCCATTTCCAAAATCAACCTCTTCTGAAATATTATAAAAGGATGTGACAAAATACAGATACCACCAATTTGTAACACTAAATGCTGTAGAAAAATCAAAACCGAAGTCTACTGTTTTATCTATGTTTACAGGTGTGTAAGCAATAATATTGCTCGTATTATCCTGACGTGGTAATTCGTTTATTGCCCCATCATAATTCATGTAATACGCTTCTATTGTGAAATACTCTAAAAAGCTAGTTCCTATCACAAAATGATCAATAAACGTAGGTTGTAAATTAGGATTCCCTGTAACAATCGTATTCTCGTTTAAAAAGAATGTAAATGGGTTTAGATTTGTATAATTCGGACGCTGGATACTACGTTTGTAATTTCCATAGAGACTAAAGTTGTCTGTAACCTGATGGCTTAAACTCGCATTGGGAAACCATTCAAAATAATCTTGCGTATTTGTCACATTCTGAGTAATAGAAAGCCCTTCAACATTTGTTTGTTCGGCTCTTACACCAACATTTAAGCTCCACGTCTCCCAATCTTGACTAAGGTTTACATAGCCTGCATATACTTTTTCATCATAATTAAAGGCATCACTATTGTTTGCATTTACAATTTCATTACCATTAATAATGTCTATTCTTGTAAGATCGCTTTCTGTTTTGACATTAGAAAACTTGCCTCCAATGTCAAACGATCCATCTTCTCCCATTGAAGTATTATAATCTACTTTAGACGCAATTATTTCAGTATTTTGATTTGCTATAGTATTAAACTCAGAGCTGCTATCAAAGCTATTATTAATATCAAAGAAATTGCTGAACACGTTTTGATCACGCTCATAGTCATAATTAGTATAGTGCCCATTGATGTTTAGACTAGAGTTGTTCTTGAACTCGTGTTTATAATCTAAATCAACACCAATATTATACTTATTGTCTAGCGATAAGTTGTCTGAAGTAAAGCGTGATAAAAAGTTAAGATTATTATCGCTGATAACTGTATTGTTATCTATTCTATATTTGAAATAAGGCACATACAATCCGGTTGACGTTAAGCTTAATGTATTTCTGTCATCAATAAAATAATCGAAATTTAAATTTAAACTATGTGTTTCTGACCAGGTGTTTCTATTAATGCCTGAACGCCACACTTGATCTAACCTCAGAGATTGGTCTAAATAATTTACAATTTCATCGTTATCCCTATTAATCTTACTCTTTGTATAACTGTAGGTGAGGTTGAAGTTAACTTTCTTACTCTTAAAGAAATGACTTGTCCCTGCATTGTACCTAGGGAAGACACCTTGGGTATAATTGGTAAATAGCGTACCTCTATAACCCGTGACCAAGTTTTTACTCATTACAATATTAACAACAGCACCACTGTCAGCATCATAGATTGCAGGTGGGTTAGTAATAACCTCAACAGATTTAATACTGTTTGCCGGTGAGTTTTCAAGCAACTGAATTAGTTCGCTAGATGTTAATTGTACACGACGGTTATTAATGTATACTACAGCCGGGTTGTTTTTAATGGTAATATTTTCCTGACTTGTTATAATTCCGGGGGTGCTTTTAAGGACCTGCATAATAGACCCTTCGGATAAGGCTGTATTTTCTACATTAAATACTAATCGATCTGGTTGCCTAACGACTGTGGGTTTCCTTACTACAATATCTACTTGATCCAAAGCTTCGGAATCTTCTATTATAACTACAGTGCCTACATTTGAATCAGAGGATAACGTTATATTTCGAAAATCATTCTTATATCCAATAAAGCTGATTTTAAGGATATAGTCTCCTGCTTTGAGTTTATTAATTAAAAAATCCCCATAGTCATCAGTACTAGTCCCACCTACAAAAGTGGAATCGTTTGCTTTTAGCACTACAACATTAGCAAAAGACACAGGCTTGTTTTCAGCATCCACTACTTTTCCAGAAATTGTATATTCTTGAGAAGATAATGTTGAGGCTAAGACACAAAAAAAAGCACAAACAAAGAGTTTTAATTTGGCTATCATTAGTTGGGTTTGTACTGCAATATATAAATAGTTTTTTACTTCATGTTACGGTTTCTAATACATATCGGCATATCTTATTGTCAAATTTGATAGGTTAAAGCATTATAAAACACCTATATTTGCAGCTCAAAATGGATTAGAAAAAGGTAGATGAAGCACATCCGAAATTTTTGCATAATTGCCCATATCGATCATGGTAAAAGTACCTTAGCTGATCGTTTGTTGGATTTTACTGGGTCTGTAACTGATAGAGAAAAACAAGATCAGTTATTAGATAATATGGATCTAGAACGCGAACGTGGAATTACCATAAAATCTCATGCGATTCAGATGGAGTATACATATAAGGGAGAAACTTATATTTTCAATCTTATTGATACACCCGGGCATGTTGATTTCTCTTATGAAGTCTCTCGTTCTATAGCAGCATGTGAAGGCGCACTTTTAGTTGTGGATGCGGCACAAAGCATACAGGCTCAAACCATATCTAACTTGTATTTAGCACTTGAGAATGATCTTGAAATTATTCCTGTGCTTAATAAAGTCGATCTACCGAGTGCTAACCCAGAAGAGGTTACAGATGACATAGTTGATCTATTGGGGTGTGATCCGGAAGAAGTTATTCCTGCCAGTGCAAAAACAGGAATAGGAATTGAGGAAATCATGGAGGCCATTATTGAGCGCATTCCTGCTCCTGAAGGCAACCCGGATGAATCCTTACAAGCCTTAATTTTTGACTCTGTATATAACCCATTTAGAGGTGTTGAAACCTATTTTAGAGTTATCAACGGATCCATCAGAAAAGGCCAACAGATAAAGTTTATTGCCACAGGAAAAAACTATTTTGCTGATGAAGTAGGGACATTAAAATTGAATCAGGTTCCTAAAAAAGAAATTTCTGCCGGAGATGTAGGCTACCTTATTACAGGAATTAAAGATGCCCGAGAGGTAAAAGTAGGTGATACTATAACTGATGCTAAGACTCCAACAACTAATGCCATTGAAGGGTTTGAAGATGTAAAACCAATGGTATTTGCCGGTATTTACCCTGTAGATACTGAGGATTATGAAGAGCTAAGAGCTTCTATGGAAAAGCTTCAGTTGAATGACGCCTCCTTAGTTTTTGCTCCTGAAAGCTCTGCAGCTTTAGGGTTTGGTTTTCGATGTGGTTTCCTGGGCATGTTGCACTTAGAGATTATTCAAGAGCGACTAGAGCGTGAGTTCAACATGACTGTTATTACTACGGTACCTAACGTTAGTTATCATGCGTTCACTAATAAAAACCCTGATGAAATCATCATCGTAAATAACCCAACGGACCTGCCGGAACCGTCTACTTTAAATCGTGTTGAAGAACCTTATATAAAAGCGACTATCATTACTAAGGCTGATTTTGTAGGTCCTGTGATGAGTTTGTGTATAGAGAAACGTGGGCAAATTACGAATCAAACGTATTTAACTACAGAGCGTGTTGAGCTTAGTTTTGATATGCCTCTAGCAGAGATTGTTTTCGATTTTTATGACCGTTTAAAAACTGTGTCTAAAGGTTATGCGTCTTTTGATTATTCGCCAATTGGTATGCGAGCATCAAAATTAGTTCGTGTAGATATTTTATTAAACGCTCAGCAGGTAGATGCACTTTCAGCATTAATTCACGCAGATAACGCATACACCATTGGTAAAAAGATGTGTGAAAAGCTTAAGGAGCTTATACCTCGTCAACAATTTGATATTCCGGTTCAAGCTGCTATTGGCGCTAAAATCATTTCCAGAGAAACAATTAAGGCCCTAAGAAAAGATGTAACTGCAAAATGTTATGGTGGTGATATTTCAAGAAAAAGGAAGCTTCTTGAAAAACAGAAAAAAGGTAAAAAGCGTATGCGCCAAGTAGGAAATGTAGAAATACCTCAACAAGCGTTTATGGCAGTACTAAAATTGAACGATTAAAACCCACATATACATAATTGAAACCGAAGTTATTAGCCTCGGTTTTTTTTGTAATTTTAAGTATGAAAAAACGCTGTTGCTATATATTCTTATTATGCCTGTTGTTTTTTTCTAAAGGGGTCGCTCAAACAGCTTCAGATATAGATTCTCTTTTAAAGAAAGCAAATAACTTTTATAAAACATATCAAGATAGTGCACTTTATTATGCGGAAGAAGCATATCAAAAAAGTGTGGTTATTAATGACGTCAACCTTATTGCAAAATCTATAATCTATAAGAACACCTATTTAATTGTTCAAAAAAAGTATGATGAAGCAGAGCAGTTGTTTGATTTTAACCTGAAGCATTTAGATTCCTTAAATAATTCCCTCAAGGGAGACACATTCTATAATCTTGGTTCTATAAAGTATTTAAAGGAAAACTATGACCTTGCTCTAGAGAATTATTTTACTTCTATTCGTCATTTTGAAAAAGCGGATAACATTAAGGGTTTGCGGAAGGCCTATCTGCAAATTGGTGTTGTTTATGGTAAAATAAGTCGGAAAGACTTATCTAACTATTTCTATGACAAATCCTTAGCCATAGGGGGAAATGAGCATACAGATTCAGATAGTAGTAACATAGCTCCGTCTACTCACAAGGAGTCAGAAAAAATTGCTTTATCGGAAAAAATGCTTTCAGGCATACAGAACAAGGGAAGCTCTAGATTAGCAGCCATTATCTACTATAATTTAGGACAGAGTTATATAGAGCTTAATGACTATGAAAAGATTATTTGGGCAAATCTAGAATCTGTAAAGATTAAAGAGCGAATCAATTATGTAACCAATATAGACAAAAGTTACGCTTACATTGGTGAGGCCTATCTTCAACTTAACGATTATAAGAATGCTGTAAAATATTTAGAACTCGCATATCGGAATTCGATCAAAAAACAATTCAAGTTATCTATTGGGGAAACCTTAGTTAAGGCTTATGAAACCCAAGGCGATTATGTCAATGCTTTGCGTATTTCAAAGGCCTATGGCAAACTAAAAGATTCCTTAAATCTTGCTGATCAAAATGAGCGTATCGCTAAGATCACAGCAGAATTTGAAACCGAAAAGCAAGCTCAAGAAATTCAGATTTTAGAAGCAGATAATAATCTGAAAACCTCGCAATTAATTAATCAAAGAAACATATTATGGGCTTCTGCTTTAGGTATTTTTCTCGCATTGGTGGCTTTATTCTTTGCTTATAAAAACCACAAAACCAAGCAAAATCTACAGTTTTCAGAGTTAACACGAAAGCTATTACAGATGCAGCTTAATCCTCATTTCTTATTTAATGCTCTTAATGGAATACAGTACTTTATTAAAAAAAATGATGTCTCAAAGTCTACTAAATACATTACCAGCTTTAGCGGGTTAATGCGAAACATTCTCGAAAATTCTGTAGAAAAGTTTATTTCTATCCAAGAAGATTATGACACTATAAGTGATTTTCTAGAACTACAACAATTGGTTAACAATAATAATTTTAACTATAATATTAATATTGATTCTGATTTGGATAAAGAAAACACATGTATTCCTCCAATGATCACACAGCCTTTTGTTGAAAATGCTATTATACATGGTGTTAGTCAAGTTAATGGTGGCAAAATAGAAGTAAATTATAAATTAATAAATGCCTCCATTCTTGTTGAAATCATAGATAACGGAAAAGGGATAGATGAAAACAAATCAAATGCCAATAGCTTACACAAATCTATGGGTACTTCAATAACTAAACAACGCCTAGACAACCTAATGAAAACAGAAAAATATCCGGTAGAGCTTGAGGTTGCCTCTAAAAATGAAGCTGATGGTGAACAAGGAACTAAAGTTGCTTTATTATTTCCTTTAAGATATCTTTAACCTATGTCACACCAATGCTTAATAATCGAAGATGATCTATACACGGCAAATGATGTTAAAGATATCATTGAAAAAGCATTTCCTTCTATCAATTGCTTAGATATTGTAAGCAATACTGGAGATGCAAAATTGGCTTTGGATCGACACCAGCCAGACCTTGTCTTATCTGATATAAATTTAGGGGAAGACACTATTTTTTCATTACTCAAAAGCTACAACACTCTACCGTTTAAGATTATTTTCATTACATCCTACAGTAAGTATGCCGTTGAGGCTTTTAAATTTAGTGCTTTAGATTTTATAGAAAAACCTTTTGATGACGATGGTCTTATCGCTGCAGTTAAAAATGCCATATCACTCATTGATCAAGAAAGTTATAACAAACAAATTCAGACTTTCTTTCATAATTTTAATCCAAATCAAAAAAATAAGAGACTTGTTCTAAAAAATATTGAAGCCGTTCATATTGTATCTGTAGATGCTATTATTTATGTGAAATCTGACAATAATTATTCTGAATTTTATATTAATGATGATCGAAAAATTGTAGTCTCAAAACCACTGAAATTTTACAACGATCAATTACAGTCCTATTCTTTTTTTAGAACTCATCAATCTTATCTCGCAAATCTAACTTATGCCAAAACCTTTCATAAGAGAGATTCTGTTTTAGAACTTTCAAATGGAAAACAACTCCCGGTTTCATCAAACAAAACAAGTGCTTTACTTCACAATTTAAGTAGTTTCTTTTAAATTCTATTTTGTTGATATTAAATTCTCACTCTAAAGGTTAGTATTCTAAATTCATTCTATTTAGACATATTTCTTATCTAACTTATCAATGGTAATTACACATTTAGAGTACTCTTTTTGTGTTGATTTTAAAGACACTCCCCTAAGGAATAGCTTCTATAAACCGTAATACCAAACACATCATATTATGAAAACAAAAAAAGCTGTAATTATTGGAGTAAATGATTACAAAAACATCTCAGATCTAAACTTTACTCATGCAGATGTTGCTTTATGGAAAGCAACACTTAAGGCTATTGACAAAGATTTTGAGATTACCACAATTCTTGACGATAAAGCAACTAAAGCTAATATTCTAAGTGCGGTTAGGGGTCTTGTTAATGACAAATGTGAAAGTTATTTTGATAAAACCGCAGAGCGCAAATACAAAGGCAAGACAGAAACTCAACAGACAGAAGAAATTAAGGAGTATCCTATAATCGAGTACCCATGTGTTCGTGTGCTAATATTTGCAGGTCACGGAACTAATGTATTAAACGCTGGTCCGGAAGAACCTGATGGCTTAGATGAAGCAATATGTCCTTATGAAACAGAAATTGAATACGACAGTAATGGAAATCCTTTTGGAAAAAGATCTACTGTAATTACGGATAATGAAATGGTGGGTATTCTTAAAAGTGTCACTTCGCCTATGGATTTTTATGTTGTGTTCGACTGTTGTCATTCTGGTGATCCCGGAAGAGGTCTACACAAACCTGCTCATTTCAATTTATACCGAGGCATCGGTTATAGAGCAAAGTCATCAAGGTTTGTCCGCTCTATACAGGGTGCGCAAATTCCTAATGTTTGCTGGTTGAGCGCTTGTAAGCCTGACCAAACCACTCCTGATTCTCCATCATTCTCATCATTTGCAACGGTTTTAGCAAGACACTCAAATGCAACACCCACATCAGTCATTAAAGGAAGTGTAAAGTCATTACAACCCTACGGAGCTACACCTACTCTTACTGATGGAGCCGGTTTAGCTAACTATCCTATTTTTCAAGGGAAAAGAAGGTATATTTTTTAGCCATTAATCAATTTTATAAAACTACATATTATGAAAACAAAAACAGTTAAACTTATTATGATCCTCATATGTTTAGGAGGAGTTACAACAATGGGTGCCCAAGGTCTATATAATATAGCGACTCTAGATGATGAAGAAGGAGCTTCTCCTCTTAAATGGTCTGCTGGTGTAGATTTTTCCTATAATGATGTTTATGATAATTTAGATGACGGGGTGGGGTGGGCAAACAATACCTTAGGAGGAAGTGCTGGCTTTGGATGGAATGATAACGATGGTAATAGTGATACTGCTTTTTGTTTTGGAGCTGAGTTTCTAACCAGAATAATAGGCGACAGACAAAACCCGAATGGAGCCGGATATCTGGGTGCTTTTGCAACCTACCATAGTGTAAGTTCTGACAGTTTTGATGAAAGTGTCTTTAGGGTTGGCCCTAAGCTCACTTATTTTGACCGTATTACTGCATTTAATGAAGTACAATTACTTTATGGAATTAATGCATTCTATGAAACAGGAAATCGAGACTTCTCTGGTTTTGAAGAAGATATTACAGGATATGGTGCAAGCTTATACACTGGTGTAAATGTTAGGCTATGTAGTAGAGCTTCCATAGGTGTTGAAATCCCTGTTGTGTCTTATCTAAGTAGAACTTTAGAAGCTGGGGGAAATGAGTTTGACCAAGACAATATATGGTTAGGTGTTAATAAAGATAATGCTGTAAGTGCAACTCTAAGATGGCACCTAGACGATGGGTTGTTCAAACCACAACCTGACAGGGATCGTGATGGTACTTGGGATGAAGATGATGCATGTCCTGACACACCTGGTTTACCTGAGTTTAATGGTTGCCCTGATACAGACGGAGACGGCATAGAAGATAAAAAAGATAATTGTCCTAATGAGCCTGGTCCATCCTCAAACGGTGGTTGTCCAGAGTCTGATGGCAAGAGCTAATTAGTATAGATATAATAGTTATGATAACTATACATAATCATAATTTCTAGAGAGCCCTCGTATTATTAATGCGAGGGTTCTTGTTTTAGTTAAAATGACTTACCTAGATATACCAGCTGATAGCCTTTGCCAAATTTAGAAGAACCATTAGCTGATAAAATAAGGAGCTCTCCTTCAGGGTCTTTCAAAAAGATAGGGATAATCGATTTATCTTGTTTTGTTATATCAATCAACTCCTCATAATGCTTCTCGTCTTTAATAGCTATCTCTTGAATACCCGGATAGGTTTTAAGAACCTCAACAAGTGAATAAAAGTCGTCAGTGTGAGAGAATAAGCCCTCTTCAGGATTGTTATTTGGGTCATTCATCTCTTCGGAATTGATCAATCTAAAAGCTCCATTTTCTCCAAATTGATTCTTAAATTTATTGATAGCATATTTATTAATGTCCTTGCTTGGGGTTAACGCCATTAAGTAGCCTACGTCACTGAGTTCTATATTATCCGTTAATTGTTCAGAATAAATATTTGCATTTATAGCCTCTAACCCAATGTCTTTGGCTTTATTAATATTGTATTGGTTGCTATCAATAAGTACAACATTTCGATCATTGTCCTTTAAATAGTTTCCTATAGTAATGGACAAGTCGGATGCTCCAATAATTAAAATACCTTCCGATTTTTTCAGAAAAACACCAACAATTTTAGCAAAGAAGCGTGCTGTGGTCGCATTCAGAAGCACGGTGCCTAAAACAATCATAAATACTAAAGGTGTGATATACTCAGCACCTTCTACGCCTTGTTTGATCAGCTTACTCCCAAAAAGCGATGCAATACCGGCGGCAACAATACCTCTAGGACCTACCCAGCTAATAAATATTTTTTCGTTGCGTTTCAATGTAGATCCGTGTGTGCTTGCAAAAACACTCATTGGTCTTATGATGAGTACTACTATAAGGAACAACACAGCAGTTCTCCAATCATAAAGCAGCATCATATCTTGGAAATTAATATTTGCTGCCAGAAGTATAAAGAGTATCGAGATAAGTAAGACACTTAATGATTCTTTAAAATAGAGTAGTTCTTTTATATTCTCTAGCTTACTATTTCCTAACACCATACCCATAACTACAACTGCTAATAGACCTGATTCATGTGCGAAGATTTCCGACTCTACAAATACCAACAGAACTACAGATAAGGATACCACATTTAAAAGATAGTGTGGAATTAATTTCTTATTTACTGCGAATGCCAATCCGTGGGCAAAAGTAAATCCGAATGTGGTTCCAAAAAGTATGATCTTTCCAAATTCAATAAATGCAGTTTTAGTAAACCCGCTATCACCTTCAACACTAATAAATTCGAAGACCAATACCGCAACCAAAGCGCCTATAGGATCTATTAAAATACCCTCCCATTTTAAAACTGCAGAGAGATCTTTCTTTAATGGAATATTTCTTAAGATTGGTGTGATTACTGTGGGGCCGGTTACAATAATAAGCCCTGAAAACAAAAAGCTTAGCTCCCAGCTCAATCCAAATAAATAATGAGCAACAATACCAGCAGCTATAAAAGTAATTGCGGCACCTAAAGTAATTAGCTTTGTAATAGCTGGACCCACATTTTTAATTTCATTACGCTTCAAGGTTAACCCCCCTTCAAAAAGAATGATACTAATAGCTAGAGACACAAAATAATATAGGCCCTCACCAGGAAATAGCCCTTTTTTACCGTTCCAAATCGGCTCTATCCATTTTGATCCGTCTTCAGATAAAAACTCTGCAGCTATAGGTCCCACTAGAAGTCCAATGAGTATTAATGGTAATATTGCAGGAATCTTAAAACGCCATGCAAACCATTGCGCTAGTATTCCTAATATAATTATGCCTGCTAATTCTAACATTTTATTTTTTTGTCAAAATAAGAATAATATCTATAAGTAGCCAAAATACTATACTTAGGTAACCATATTTTAATCTTGTCTAATTATAGTTCATTTTCCTATTCGGATTGAAACTAATGAAGATATCATAACATCTCTTAATATCTTCTAAACTTACTATACAAATTGTGGCAGATTTGTTATTTTGCATGACTTATGCAGTTATACCCTATTCAAGCTGGAAATTTTAAACTCGATGGTGGCGCCATGTTTGGTGTTGTCCCAAAATCACTATGGCAAAGAACCAACCCCGCCGACAGTAATAACATGATTGATATTGCGGCACGTTGTTTGTTAATTGAAGACAGTAACCGTCTTATTTTAATAGATACAGGCATGGGAGATAAGCAGAGCGATAAATTTTATGGTTATTACCATCTATGGGGTGATGATTCTATTGATAAATCTTTAAAAGTTCATGGCTTTCATAGAGACGACATTACTGATGTTTTTATGACGCATTTACATTTTGATCACTGCGGCGGTAGCATCCAATGGAATGCCGATAAGACAGGGTATGAACCTGCATTTAAAAATGCTAATTTTTGGAGCAACAAAGACCATTGGTTATGGGCAACACAACCTAACCGAAGAGAACGTGCGTCTTTTCTAAAAGAAAATATTATTCCTATGGAAGAAAGTGGTCGTTTATGTTTCACCGGACTTCCTGATAAACATATCCTAAAGAATTCTGATCTAGGGTTTGATATTTTTTTCGCTAATGGCCATACAGACAAACAAATGATTCCAATGATTCATTACAAAGGAAAAACTATTTGTTTTATGGCAGACTTGGTTCCTACGGTTGGACATTTACCCATACCGTTTGTAATGGGTTATGACACCCGTCCCTTATTAACTTTAGATGAGAAAGAACTGTTCTTAAAATTAGCTGCTGATCATAATTATTATTTATTTTTAGAGCATGATGCTCATAATGAGATCATCACTGTAAAACATACAGAAAAGGGCGTTAGGCTCAATGAGACATTTACTTGTAACGATATTTTTAACTAAAAACTATATATATGAAATTTACTAAAGCGTTGATAGGTGTTGTAACTGCAGGGTTTTTATTTAGCTGTGGTGGTGGAAGTTCTATTATATCTACCCCTCTTGAAAATATAGATACTTCACCTATAAAAGTTTCTGAGCTTACTGAATCTGAGAAGCAAAATTGGG
Source organism: Winogradskyella sp. (assembly GCA_965230605.1). Classification (GTDB taxonomy): domain Bacteria; phylum Bacteroidota; class Bacteroidia; order Flavobacteriales; family Flavobacteriaceae; genus CBDDLD01. Next base: position 3,273,225 of record CBDDLD010000004.1, read on the forward strand.
GGCATTTAGACCTTGAAAAAGATACTATTCCTGGGATGAGTGTTGATAAAGCTTACTCAGAAATCATCAAAAACAAAAAAGGTGTTAAGGTTATCGTAGCTGTAATTGATTCTGGTATTGATATTGACCATGAAGATCTAGATGATGTGATATGGACCAACAAAGATGAGATTCCGAATAATGGCAAAGATGATGATAACAATGGATATGTGGACGATATTCATGGTTGGAATTTTTTAGGAGATGCGTATGATGAGCAATTAGAATTTGTTCGTTTATTGAAAAGCGGAAATTCATCTGATCCGCGTTACAAAGAAGCTGAAACCCTTTATGATTCAGAGTACCAAAAGTGGTTAGGTAGAAAAACCCAATATGATCAAATTTCTCAGGCAGTAAATAATGCTGATGAAGTTCTAACAAAGCATTTTGGCAAAAACGATTATACAAAAGAGGAAGTTAATGCCATAAAAACTGAAGATGCTTCTATAAAGCAGGCTGTTCAAATTGCTCAATTTATGTACAGTAATGGTATTGACTCTATGGTTCAGGCCAAGAAAGAGATTGGTGATGCTTTAGTAAGTATTAATGAGAGTTTAAATTATAACTTAAATAAAGATTTCTCAGGAAGAAAAACTGGCGATAATATTAATGATATTTCTGATGTAGGTTATGGTAACGGCAATGTAAAACACGTAAAGAAAAGTGAAAGTCATGGTACACACGTAGCCGGAATTATTGCAGCCGAACGTAATAATGGTTTAGGTGCAAATGGCGTAGCCAACAATGTTGAAATTATGGCTATTAGAACCGTACCAAATGGTGATGAAT
>CBDDLD010000005.1:0-80606 GCA_965230605.1 Winogradskyella sp.
CCAACTGTAAACCCAGCCACTATTCTGAATCGCTTGAAGGGCTACTGTATCTCCCATACAAACAGGATTAGTACCAACATTGACCATAGAATTAGGAGCACTAATAAAGTTCACAGAAACAGAAGGGCTTGTGTAAATACAAGATTCAACATCAATTTCTAAATGATAATTTCCACTATTATTGGCAGGATAGTACTGACTTATTGCATTGGGAATTAGCCATCCGTTTCGAAACCACTGATATTGATATTTTGTTCCAAAAATTCCACTAAGTGTAATATGTTGTCCTTCACAAGCAGTTAAGGCATTTGCACTAATGATATTATTAGATGGATTTTCGTTAATGACTACCTGTATGGAATCTTCTTCTGTTGTGCCTGTTAAAATATTCGTTATGGTAACCCTATATGTCCCTGATGTAACGACCGTAATGGAAGGGGTAAATGCGCCTGTTGACCACTCGTATAACAAACCTGAATTAAAGCCTGCTTCTAATACCACACTTCCACCATTACACATAGTGGTATCATTCCCAAGATTCAAGGCAGGAAAAACTTCAAAATCAAATTGTTCTGTCAGGGCTATATCGTCATGTACAGCCGTCAAACTTATAGTGCTTGTACCCGTAAATCCACCAACTGAATAGATACGAACCGTATCATTGTTTAAACTTACCGCTAATGCTCCTGTATTGTAAGTAGCTATCGTACACCACAAATCCTGTGTAATACTATCGGGATCAGCAAAAAAATAGGAAATAGGTAATAAGAGCGTGTCCTTTTCTGAAAAACCATTCATGATGGGATGCTTAACGATGGGTGCTTGTCGTACAGCAATAGAATAACGACTACTATCTTCTGTCAAACCTAGTAAACTCCACTTCTGAGAAAATGTATCCAAACGTATTTGTGCATTAAATTTATTTTTGTGTATGCCATTAGATGATTCTTTTAGAATATAAAGTGCTGCGGTATCCAACAATTGGTTTACATCAACATAGACCAATACATCAATAGAATCTGTATTAGAAGCTATTTTTTTGACTTGAATAGACTCCCCAATAACATTCACTCCCAACCTGCTATAATCAGCCGCTGCTCTTGTAATGGTATAAGCATTACTTCCATTACTTTTGGTACTAACAGAAGCTCCAAGGTAGGTTCCTTTATTGTTACTATTGTTAATGCTTTGAGTCGTGATCATTGGCAAGCGGTCTTGGGGCGTATAAACGACAATTGGAGTGAGACTATCTACCTCCCATGTTTGCGTCAGTAGACCATTGGCATGGATGCTTATTTTATGATTACCGCTAGGTAATAAAACATTGGTAGAAGTATTTAAATCTCGTAAATAATAATCATCTACATAAAGTTTTCCTTTGAGTTGATTAGGATTACTAATGTGGACCGTATAGTTGGAATTTGACCAAACAGATGGTGTGTAGTAAACAGGATAAGAAAATTGAATGGTATCTACTGTATTATAAAACTCAAACCCAATTATATTGAGTCCTGTATCTAGTAGTGGAACAGTAATTAATGTATCATTGGCACCAAAAAATAGTGAACTACTTCCTTCTTCCCCAAAAACTTGATAGCCTGTTATGTTCTTAGTATTCACGCTAAATGTTACCGCATTTGTGTTGCGTACATTATTTCCATTGGTAACAAAAACTTTAGGAAGCATCGGCTGTGTTCCTATCTGTTCAAACATAGGAATACCAACAGAACTAGTATTTTGCAAGAGTAAACTAGTTGGAAAACTTATTGACTCATATCCTGTGTGCTCTATTCTTATGCTATCATCAATACTTGGTGTTTGTCCAATTGAAGCTGTAAATTGACCATTAAGATCTGTTGTCCCTTGCTCATAAATTTCAGTGCCTATTTTTGTATAAACCTTTGCTCCACTTAATACGGACCCAAGCGTTAACAAATTTACCGAAGAACTTCCTCCATTATTTTCTAAAACCCATGTACTAAAACGGTTCCAAGTAGAAGCATTGGTTTCAAAATAATGCGCATCACTAGCTACTTTCCCACCATTATGATAATATGCCAAGACCCTCCATTTATATTTTGTATTATTTTTTAATGGTGGAATGGTGGCATTATTAACCGTATTATTCGTAAGCGTCATCTGATGATGCAGTGTTCCACATCCACTATTATCTAGCTCTACAATAAAAAGTTCATATTCCTTGATTCCATCGTGTTTTTCCCAAGTATAATCTGGCGACAAGGTATTGATTGTGGTAAAGTTAGTCGTACTACCTGGACTTGTAAGGCTTGGTTTGGCACGAAACCACCCCACACAACTCGCATCTCTTCCAGTCCCATTTAACAGAGAGAAATTGCCATTACTTTCTTGACGAACTACTTTAAGTCGATTAGTATGATTAGACGTACGAATACCAACATTTTGCTGTGCTAAATAAACATGATAAATATTTCCACCTTGTGGCTCTACACGATCAACAATAGCAACATGACCATAAGTACCATAATTGTAAACGACATAATCACCCAACTGTGGTAACATAGAGGTTTGACCATTCCTATAAGCTTTAATTCCTCTTCTGTTTCCTATTAGGTTAGTATATGCTTTGGCATGCCCTGGCCTGATATTCAAACCATACACTTGCTTATAATATCGATAGACATACTCCGTACACTGCCATCCATAGTGATTTCTGGATCCATTAACTGGATACTGTGTTGGTCTCCCCATATACGTTCGGTAGCTATTCCCTCCTGGGCAAGCACAATCACCATTTTTATAAATTACTACATTGTTACTATTCCCCAATGGAGTCCCATAAGACTCTGTAGAAGTATTAGGGACTATATCTCTACCGGTGCAAGGACTATTACAAGTAGGATTGGGATCTTTGTCTGGAGATAAATAAGTCGAAAAAGTACGTTCAAAACAAGCAATAGGATTGCTATTGGCATCCAAACCTACTATTTTCCAACGATAGGTTTCATTATGGTCCAACTTATTGGTCGTCATTTGATAAGACAGCCAGTTTTCACTCCCAGGAATACTTATAGTCTGATCAAATTCAATAACAGAAGGTGTTGCCGCTTTTGATACAAATAAACGATAAGAACTAATGCCTTTTCCTAATTCGTGTTCCCAAGAAAATTTGGGATAAGTGGCCACGTAAGATGCCCCTTCCAGAGGTTGTGTGTTTACTCGAAGCTTATTCAAACATCCCGAACAATCCAAGCCCAATGCACCATTGGTATACTGAACATCAATGGCTTTGGATGCTCCATTTCCTAATAAAATAGTTTGATTATTAGGGGCTGTCCAATTATTACCAATGTTTTTAAATTCAATAGCAATTGGTCCAGCCGATAGATTAGATAAGGTATAACCACTAGGATACCAATTAGAGCCTCCTTGTTCTCGCCATTCTCCTATATTTTGAACGCTATTGGGCAGAATATTTATGGTTAAATCTCCCGTTTGTGGTAATGCATTTAGTGTAATATCTCTAGTTGTATTTCCTCTAATGGGACCTAGATTAATGGATGAAGAAGTTTGATAGCTTGCTTTTGCTGCATTAATAAAACCAGTCCATCCATCAGAAAGGGTAAAGGAATAAGCTCCGTAGGCATCAGCAGTAGTAGAAAGCCCCCCAGTATTTGAACTTAAATTAACCAATGCTCCTGCAATGGGCTGCAAGGTTGAAGCATCTTTCACAATTCCTGATAGCGTGTGAGTTACTGCCCCTACAGAATTATTGGACGTAATCGTATAGGTTTCTGTTCGTATATTACTAGCCTGTCCATTATGAACGACAACTGCCTTGATGACTTTATCTGTGGTTACTTGTATAGGAACAGTATATTCTGTCCCAACGGTGGCATTGGGGCTTGGAATAGCATTAGTTGCCCCTTCGGTATAATAGATCTTTCCCTGAGGGTTGGGATTGAACAAGACGACCGATTGACTATTGAAATAAGAGCCTCCCGCAATAGAAAAATTAGGCTGTAATAATGCATTTGTTCCATTCGACTGGATTTGTATCACTCTACTAGCATAATTGACTGGATTACCTTGTAAGGCAATTTGATTACTAGTACCAATTGTTTCATAAGCTAATTGTAAAGAATAATTTCCTGGAGGGTTATTAAAACTAACATTGGAAAAATTAATTGTTTGTGTGCTATTGGCATTAATAGAAACAGCATGTGTTTTAAGAATTTGATTGGTCGTATTAGAAATAATTTTCAAATGGATACTTCCAGACCAAGCAGCTCCCGTATTACTTACATCGACACTTACTGTTCTCAAATCTCCCTGTGTAAGAGTAGAACCAGAAGGGTTGAGTGTAATTGGATCGGTTATTTCTAAATTGGGTGCAGATGCTTGAGAAGCATTGGCACTGACTGTAATTCCTCCTGTACGATAGTGACTACCAGCGGGATTGGTCATAACATAATAGGTTCGGACACCTGATGTAAAGTTAGCTGGCAAAGGAGCCGTTATGGTGAAGCTAGTAGAACCACTAGTATAACTCCCTCCTGCTATATTGGTATTATTGGTAACACAAGTGGCTTCTCGTACGCCATAATTAGCCCCATGATTAAAAGCAGTTCCATCACATTTAGAGACCACAAAAATAATTTGATTTCCATTAATACTTGCCGTAGCTTGAATTTCACGACCATAGTAAGTACTACTCGTCCAAGAGCTGTTGCATTGCTCGGTGGAGCCACAACTGGGTAAAGTAGCGGTATTGACAATGGAATAAACTGTATTTTGACTGGAAGTAGACGGACAGGTGAAATAATTTCGTGTAGCATAACCTGCTCGAATACGTGCATACTGTCCAGGTGATAAAAAAGTACGACATGTTTTGGGAGCATAAGACATAATATTATTAGGATCGGGAGCAAATAAATCTCCATTCGCATCTGTATTTATGCCTCCTGTGCTCGGTGCGGTACCATCATAAACACAATTAGAAACATTATCCGAGCTTAATTGAGGATCGCCAGTAGTTCCGCAGTTAGAACCATCTACCAGTTCTGTTGTCAATACACCATTTGATGTTCCATGGGTGTGTGCTAATCCAAAAAAATGTGCCAACTCATGTGTAAGTGTACTCCCATTCGTAGCACAGCTATTTTTCATTAAAACAATATCTGGTGAAAATAGACCAGGAGTATAAGCATAACCACACAAGCTTTTACCATTACTAATAATGGAATTACAAAAATAAATATTAATTAGATTGGCGACGCCCTCTGCACCATGCAAGGTGGCTTCATCTGCTGAATCAAAGTTGTAATAATTATCATCATCAATATAGTTGACGCTACCACAAAGAAAGAATTGCATACTTGAATTGATGTAATAGGTATTCATCGTAGCAATAGCTGAATTTAGCTGTGTCAGCGTTAAACCACCGCTACCTCCACTCGTTCGTACAATATGTGCTTTGATCGGAATATAGTCGATCGAACGTGTTGCTTGATTGGCGTAATTACTCAAATGATCTCTATATGCCTGTTGAAAGACAGGGTTATTTTCTATGGTGTTTAGTTGTTGTTCTGTAATATGAGTACCACATCCGTTGACTAACTGTTGTTGATGTGGTGCCCAAGTTCCAACAGCAAAAGGCGAACTGACCTGAGGAGATTGTCCCCAACTTATAAAGCAGGTTATCCATAATAAAAAAAGCAAGGGTAATTGTTTTTGCATAAGCTCTATTTTTTTAGTAATTTCATAATTCAAAGGTTTTCAGAAGATTCCCTATTCAATATATTTAGTAAGTTTTTTTTACTCAAAGACAGATTTTTTATTTATTTAAACCTAGAGAAACATCAATCAATTATAATTGACTCATTTCCAATAATTAAACATTAAAAAAAAACATAAACTACAGCAGATAACTTGTCTTGCTTACTATGAAAAAAAAAGAAAAAGTAGAGCATATTTTACAGCTCTTGTCCCAACAGGATCGCCAAGCCTTTAAGTCCTACCTAAAGTCAGATAACCTAAAAAATTTTTATACTGCGGTACTCCTCTCTTTTACCAAGAACCAGGGTAAAATTCTCCATCTGAGACTTAAAAAGAACAATTTAGATTATTCTTATAATCAACTTATTGAGCGCTTTTATGAGTTTTCGTTGCTACAGCTTTCAGGGAGGAAACAATCCAATATTCGATTAAATATTTTGGCTCAGTACCTTGATAATCCGTTCTTACTAGAAGAAAGGAATCAGTATGCTAGCGCTATAAAAAAACCCCATTTACTAGAAGATTATCACAATAGTTTTAATGTGAATGAAGCCATCTATTTCTCTGCATTAAATGAAACCAAGGATAGTTCAGAAAGTACGGAACGTTTAAAAATCGCAGAAAATCATTTGGATATCTATTATACGATTCACAAACTACGATTTGCCTTAGAAAAAATTAGCCGAGCTTATCGCTTGGAAACAAATGATATCCCAGTACAGCGCTTCATATCTGTCGATCAATTTTCAGATACTGATTTTCAGCAACACCCCATTCTATCCTTGTACTATGCCTTGTACCAAGTCATTTATACGTATCATCAACAGCAAGAGGTCAAAGCAATATGGATGGATATTGTAAGGCAAGGAATTGGTCAGCCAACACTAGAACAAACGCACAAAGAATTTGCAATCAATAGCCTAATTAATTTTTTCAATACACAACGTCCCTCAAATTTCCATCTAGAAATTCATCGGCTCTATTGTATTGCACATTGTCAAAAACTTTTATTTCAACAAAGTCAGGTCATATATTTTAGCGATATAAGCAATCTAATTTCTTCTTCTATCAATTGTAAAGATATTGATTTTCTAATGGTTATAGAACAAGAGTATATCCCTTCTACCCATCATCAAGAAAGTCTTATCTATCTTTGCCAGACAGCTACCTTACTTCTTTCCAAACAATGGATTCTTTTAGCACAGAAGTTACAAACAGCTGCTCCATTGCCTCCTATAGGACTTCGTCTCTACTATTTAATTCATCTACATATTATAAAAATAAAAGCAGCTATTGAATCCTATATAGAACAGATGGATTATGCATACGAGCTCGATTTTAAAACACTAATTGATAGTTATCAAAGACTGATCAATCGCAATACGGCACAAGAAAAACTGCCAATCTATTTCAAAGAAAAAAAACTAGCGTTTAAACAGCAGCTTGAACAACTTATAAAAACCTTTGAATATACGTCTAAGAAAGTGCAGAAAAAAGCAATCGAAGATTGGTTTCAACAACTACCCTTAGATACGCTCTACTTTACCTGGTTAGAAGGTATTTATTACCAATTGATGAATAAACTATGAGCATTTTATAAAGCCCATAGTCTAAGTAATCCATTCATAAAATGACGACTAGAGTATATCTATTTCAAAATCTTGCGACACCTGCTCTCCTTCTGCCATTGTGACTACTTTATACTTTCCTGTAGACCATCCTTCTGTAGAAATTTCTATTGAAAGTGCCATCGTTTGTGCGGAGTAGATCATATTTCCTACTTCGTCATAAATTTTAATGGAAAGTAATGTAGAGGTTTCTTGATAGATTTCAGCAGAGGCAAAACCTAAAACAATGGTTCTAATACCTCCATCATTTACAATATTTACTTTAGATTCTTCTATATAGGAAGAAGCATTGGCATTGACAGGATTTAGCTCTAAACAAATAATAGCAAACGTTATAACAAACAATTTGACATTCATAATAGTTAGTTTGAAAGTTAAATTGGTGCTGTGGCCACGTTACCAGAAATATTTATGTCTGAATTCAATACAAATATATTGACGATAAAGATAACTTGCTCATCCTGTCTTGCCATTGGTTTATAATGTCCTGTATTTATTTGTTTTTATCTTGTATTTGATTTGAACGCCTTTATAGATTCCCAACAAGAAACTTTCCTTTTTGTCTCAATAATTTGATATAGAATATATTAAGCCTTGGGTAGGCGAATTTTATTTAAAAATTCAACAAATTTGTCTACTCTTATTTAGATAGAAAATTCGTATATTTTTTGCATTTAAAATTAAAAAAATAGAATAATGTCAAATTTATTTACGACCATCTCAATAAATTCATTCCTTTTAAGCTTTCTCTTTATACGATCAACAATAGTTTTAAGCGCCCAAACACCTTTAGGGTATACATTGATACAAGAAGCTCCAGGTATTCAGTTGTATTATAATTCCTTAGAGAGTTGTTATGTGCAAGTAGTTAATTTGGATGAAGGAGCTCATATAGAATCTATGCTAGGTAGAAAAGAGGGCACTCTTTACCTGAACAATACCTATTATCCCAAATACAAAAAACATAGATTAAATGATTTTTGGGAAGATTGGGTAGCAGAAAAAGGGAGCGATGCTTTTTCTGTCATCAACGGTAGTTTCTATTGGTCGGACCCTACAAGTATTGCGGCTATGTCTTTTCCCATAAAACACAGAGGATCAGTAAAAACCATTGGATTTGGCAACAATGAGCCTTATAGAAAACGCCTATTAAAATTAAAAAGTGGAGGGGCTGAAATTGTAGATTATAATGGGTTATATCCTAATGTTGTTGAGACAGATTCTGCAAGTAACATTATAGTAGGTCTTGAAATTGGACAAAAAAGCCCCATAGCCCTTATAGGAAGAACCGCTGTAGGCGTTGGAGGTAACTTAAACAATAACGGTTATTCAAAAATATACCTCCTGACAAGTGCTACTATGAGTGCTGTTAGAGTCAATACTATTTTACAAGGTTTTGGATCGATACAAGCAATGGCTTTTGACGGAAGTCTATCATCACAAATTGCCCTTGGTGGTTATTCTATGTTCTTTATGGATCGACCTGTTCCTCATGCTATAGGAATTTCAGCAGCGCCAACCCCCAAAACCTATTCGATCGAAAATGATGATGCCTTACCTATTTGTGGGATGACTACATCTTGTAACGGCACACCAGTTATTGGAGGGGTTATTCAGGCATCAGCGGTAATTGATCGTGATCAAATTACTTTTGAAGTATCTAAATGCAATGGGACTGCTTTTATAGCAGATGGAAAATTCTATATTCGAGAAGATATTTGTGATGAAGAGAATTATTTAATTGGAGGTACTTATTCGGCTGGTCAGATGAGCTTCAAAGCAACAGCCCAACTCCCTAGTTATTTTCAACCTACCTGCAAGACATATTATGTCATCATTATTCCTAGTGGTCAATATGTAACAGGTGGTATTAATGTATGTCTTCAATCTATAGAAGGAGTAGAACCAAATTTGCAGCCTTTAGATCAATTAGTTAGTACTCATTGTGAACCATTCTACAGCGCCCCACATGTTCAAGTAAATCCCAACCCAACTAGAGGTCGTTTATCGGTAGATTTAAAAAACACCATAAATCAAACTATGGTAATAGAATTATATAGCAGTATGGGAAAAAAGTTACTAATTAAGGAAGTCCCCTCAGGAGTATCGTCACTAGTCCTAAACGAAACAAAGGATCTTCCTTCTGGGGTCTATTTTCTAAAGCTAACTGCTCAAGGTAAATTATTAGAATCAATTCAAGTTTTAATATATTAAGATTATAAATTGTCATATCCTGTTGAGGAATCAACGGAATAATGAAATTGTAAAAGGCTCTTTTTTAACTATGAATCACATAACAGGATATTAAAGTTACTGTTGCCCTATACCCAAGTTCAAAAAAAGGACCGTTTTAATAAACTCAGCCCCAAGATCAGAGAAGCTCAAAATTGCCTCATAGCGATGTTCAAAAAACTGGTCTATCTAATCTAAGTTTAATTTGATTCTTTTACATAAGTTTTGTAAACTTGTAGCATGAAAATAGGATATGCAAGAGTAAGTACGAAAGATCAATCTTTAGATTTGCAGATTGATGCCTTGAAAAAGGAAGGCTGTAAACAGATTTTCCATGAAGTGGTCAGTGGGGCAAAAACTGAACGGGTAGAATTAGACCGGCTCCTTTCTCATTTACGAAAAGGAGATATTTTAGTGATATGGAAATTGGACCGATTGGGTCGATCACTGAAACATTTGGTTCAATTGGTACATGAATTAAATGAAAAAGGAATCGGACTCCAAAGTATCAATGACCCAATTGACACCACCACCTCCCAAGGAAGACTAATCTTCAATATTTTTGCTTGTTTGGCAGAATTTGAACGAGATGTTATTCGTGAACGTACCCAAGCTGGACTCAAAGCTGCTAGGGCAAGAGGTCGAGTGGGTGGAAGACCGAAAGGCTTATCAGAGGATGCACAAAAAACAGCTATTTCAGCCGAAGCGCTCTATAAGGATGAAAAATTGAGTATAGCAGATATTTGTAAAAACCTTTCTATTAGCAAAGCAACACTCTATAAATACCTTAGGCATCAAGGTGTAGATATTAAAGGATTTACCAAACGTAAAAAGTAAATCCTAAACGGTCCTTTTTTTGAACTTAAACTAGCGGTAATATGGATCAAAAAATTAGATCTTTAAAGAAAACTATAATTCCAGAGATGCTATATTATAATTTTCAAACCATTGTGAGAATTTTTCAACAAGTTTAATTTTCTGTTGGTTGAATTCATGAGGTTTTATTACGTGTGTATTGAGATTTTTATAGAGGTATTTTAATTCGATATAAATTGTATGGGCTTGATCTGGAAGGGGTTTATTATTGTCCCTATGAAAGCACTGAAGATATTTCAAAGCACGATTTAGGTCTTTTCCTTCCAACGCTTTCAATATACTTTCTTGAGTCGTATGCACATTTACAAGACCTTCTTGCAGATTACAACATATGAGTGCAGCTCTTATAATTCTTCCTTGCGTATTATCTTCAACATCCATTATTTTCCAGTTTTGCCCGTCTTTCTTTTCCAAGGTATAACGGTATGTATCGGGGCTATTATAATAGTATACATATTCTCCTAGTTCTATATCGAACCATTGAATAGAACAATTTTCTCTTGTTTGGGCGTATGCAACACTATCACCTGTTATTATTTTTATTTCATCAATGGCACTTACATTCATGTTAGACATGTTATATTTATTTTGAAGCGTCCATCCTTTCCAAACAGAACCGCCTACCACATTTCGAATTTGTGTGATTAAATCTGCTCCCATATATTCTTTTAGACTATCTAAATATGGCATATAGCCTCTTCTGACTTTTTCCAGACATGGAGTTTCACACATACAACTATAGTTAAGCGTATCCCAACAATTTTTATCCATCGGCACACCTTTGTAGGCATTGAATTCAAATTGCAATGCTTTTCGTATAATTCGTTCTATTTCTATCTCATCATCATGATTATTTGATGATGTTCTCATTTGAGAAATATAAAAAAGTGCTCCTATGGAAATCACTAATAAAATAGGTACTAGCAGAGAAAATAAAGAATATGAATGTTGAGGAATATTGTGTTGATTAGCAGAAGAAAGATTTTTAGTCTCACTGTCAGAAATATCCTTTGCCAATTGTATGGGCTTAGATTCAGAAAGTGATTCTGATAGCTTAGTTTTTAAATTTTGAATTTCATCCTTGCCTTGGAGATCCTGAATGTAAAGACTTGCTCTGTGTTCAATTTCATTTTTTATACGTTCTTGATGATGCTTACTTAGTATGTAAAAGTCACTGTCTGTAAGATCACTAATAAGTTGTGTATCTTTCATTTTTTTTTGCTCTTGAAAGCAAAACACATCCCAGTTTTCATAGCCCCATTTATGAGGTAAGCATTTTACAAGTTTGGAAAGAGTGTCTTCTCCAATGGGCGTTTGTCCAACCTTACTTCTGTATACTCCGAGTGCCAATATTCGTTCACAATAGCTTTGTTTGATTCCACTTATTTGGCTAATTATTTTTTTATCTTTCCCTGTAATTTTGTTGGCATTCGTTTTTCGAAGTGTTACAATAATAAGCTTTTTAAGTAGAGGAAAGAAAAAAGGGTGATTAGTTGCTGCCATAATCTGTTGATTATAATTGATTTATGTTTTTTTGATAAAAATACGATAAAACTTCGACAAGAATCAGATAATCGTATATGTTATGTTTGTATTGGAAAAGAAAAAATTCAAATTCTTATCATCACATTTTTTAATACATAAAATCATATACTATGAAAAAGTTACTTTTTTATTGCCTTGCCATTATTACAATTTTTGGAATTGTTGGGTGCGAAAAACAAGAGACTCAAGTCAAGACCGTTAATGAAGTCACATCCTTTGAGAAAATGAGTCAAGACATCAAAAATATTTCCATTAATGAATTTGATCTATCCGATCAAGAAATAGAAATTCTAGTACAATCAATGATAGATCCATCTAGTTCCAATGATATAGATCTTATTATTCAAGTACACCAATTGAGTAATAATGATGTTACAAAATTTTACTCTTTACTACGCCAAGAGAATGTGAAATTACATGAAGGGAAAATCACTCCTAATCTAAAAGAAGAAATGGAAATGATGGACAAAATTAGTGAGAACGTTAATAAAATTGCCTTTGAAAAATATCAAACTACATTTCATAATCTAGACCTTGATGTTCAAGATCAACTTTTGAATGCGGAATTTTCAAAATTCAATAATATAGATTCTCAAGGTAAAGCATTCTGCCCAAATGAAGATTTTAATAACTGGCTAGGAGGAATGTCTACTTGGAATTCTCATAGTACTGATGATTCAAGGAGCGTGCAAAATTCATGGGCTGACATACCATGTGATACAGAGTTACAGTACAATAGAATAGGGCAAAGTGTAACTGGATCCACCGCTAGTGCTAATAACTTGATTCTTGCTTTTGGAGGAGGATTAAGTGGAAGATATGCTAGTGGAATAACTTATGTAATTGTTGGTTCAGGACGAGCTATGTATCATGGTTATTTTACTGCAAGTTCATTACGTAGTGCCATAAGAATAGTATAGTAAATTGAATGATTTACACCTAATTCTATTTTTCAAAGATTACACACAAAAGTCCCTATAAAACCAAATAGGGATATTCATAAGTAAAGACATAAGAATCCTATACTAGCGTATGTTAGTATGGGATTTTTTACCACAAATAAGCGGTCCTTTTTTTGAACTTAATAAAACATATAAAAAGGTTATTTTTAATATGACTTTGTTTTGCTTGTAATCTTTTGTTTTTGACTCAATGTATAAAGAGTGAGATATAATAATTCCTCTTTAAATTACTAATACAATAAAAAAAGATAAAATCATATCCTTATTATTTCAATATTTCTAGTTTTTATAATTATATTAATGTTTCTTTTTCAAAAATAATCCCTGTATGCTAGATCAAAAAACATTTGCAAAACAAAAAGATAAAACAACGTACAAAAAAGGTTCCCAGTGGCGTATTTGGGATTTACATATACATACACCAGGTACTCGAAAAAATGATCAATTTGAAGGACGTACAATTGATGAAAAATGGAAAAAATACATAGAATCGATAAATAACTCTCCAATAGATATTGCAGTTATTGGCATTACAGATTATTTTGGTATAGATAATTATTTTACTTTTTTGGAAAAAATAAGGAGTGGAGAGATTACAAAAACATTTGATTTAGTTATACCTAATGTAGAGTTAAGAATATATCCAGTTACAGGTAAATCAAAGGCAATTAATATCCATTGTTTATTTAATCCTACAATGGCAAAGCAAATAAAGTCTAAATTTCTTTCAAAGTTAGAATTTGAATATCAAGACAGGTCATATAATGCAACAAAAGAAGACTTCATTGCATTGGGGCGAAAACATTTGGGGAATGAAACATTGAATGAAGTAGCTGCAGAAAAAGAAGGAGCTGAACAATATGTAGTAAGCATTGATAATCTCCGAAATATCTTCAAAAAAGATAGAGAATTAAGAGAAAATACAATAATTGTTGTTGCAAATGGAAAAGATGGTGTAAGTGGATTAAGAGATCATAAGAACTTAAAAAATGGTAACAATAAGTCTCTTTTAGAAACAACTATTGAATCTATTTTTCAATTTTCAGATGCTATTTTCTCATCAAATAAAAATGATAGAAGTTACTTTTCTGGTCAAGGAGCTGATAGTATAAATGAAGTTATACGAAAAAACAAAACATTGATGCCTTGCTATCATGGTTGTGATGCACACGAGAATAGTAAAGTATTTAAACCAGATGAAGAACGGTATTGCTGGATAAAATCTGACCCAACATTCAATGGATTAAAACAGACATTATATGAACCAACAGAAAGAGTTTTAATTCAACCTAATTATCCTGAAAATAAAACGGGCTATCAAGTTATTGATAAAATAGTTTTTGATCACTCTAAAATTCAAAATAAAGAAATTGAACTTAATTCAGGGTTAAATTGCATTATAGGTGGTCGTTCTACAGGAAAATCTATTTTGCTATCTGCTATAACTAAAAGATTAAAAACAGAGGTGGATGTAAAAGAAGAAAATCCTGAATATAATAGACTAGTTGAAGATATTTCCCATAATATCAAGATATTCTGGAAGGATAAACTTGAAAATGATGAAAGAGAGATAGAATTCTTTAATCAAGGATATATGGTTCAATATTCTAGAGATTCAAATAAATTTGATGGTCTTGTCAAAGATATATTAAAGGAAAAATCAAATGGAAATTTATTTGAAGAATTTGATGATTTTATTACTAAAAATAAGACAGAAATTCAAGGAAACCTAAACCAACTTTTCAGCATTGAAGATAAAATCAAGGCAAAAAAACATGAAATAGTTGATGTTGGGGATTTGAAAGGAATTGATGAAGAAATTCAAAAGATAGAAGGAGAAGTTATTTTATCAAAGAAGAAAGTTCAGTTTTCAGATGATGAGTATAAGAAATTTCATGAAATAAAAGATAAGATAAATAGTAATACTAAAAGAATAGAGCAATTAGGTGCAGATAAGAAATCATTAGAAAGTTTAAAAAACGAAAAGCTAATACAGGACGTACCTAGCTTACTTAATTTGCTAGAAGAAAATAAAAACTCATTATATGTATTATTTAAAAATATATCTAATGAATTTAACCTAAAGTGGGAACTTGGAATTAATGATATTGAAAAAAATATAGATGCAGAAATTGAAACTTTAAATAAGAATAATCAAACCTTAAAGCAAGAGCCTCTTTATCTAAAAGGTATTGATGTATTGGATAAAAATCAAGCTTTAAATATTTTAGAAGGAAAACTGGCACTAGAGAAAAAGAAAAAAGAAAAAATTCAAAAGCTCAATGAAGAAATAGATAATTTGAAGAAAGAGTATGAAAGTTTGAAAAGTCAGGTACTGGAAAAACATAAATTATATTTTTCTAAGGCAGACAAAATTGCTAAGAATTTAACAACTTCATTTAAAGATTTGAAAATTAAAGCCTATCCTAATTTTAAGCAGACGGAATATGGTGGGTTATTGAATGATAGTATAAATTTAAGAAGTGATGAACGAAAAAATCTAGCCTCATTTAATCATGGAAAAAGTGGTAATTTAGGTTACGAAAAAGAAATTAAGAATAAACTAGAAATATTATTAGATGGTAAAGTAATCTTAAAAAATAGTTATGATCATAGAAATTTAATTCAAAGAATTTTAGAAGAAAGTTACTATAAAATCTCTTATGAAGTTACCTATGAAAATGATAAATACAGTGAAATGTCAGAGGGAAAACAGGCATTTGTTGTCTTAAAACTCTTACTTGACTTTAGTGATAAAAAATGTCCAATATTAATAGATCAGCCAGAAGATGACCTAGACAATAGAGCTATTTATAATGATTTGGTTGAGTATCTAAAAAATAAGAAGAAAGAGCGGCAAATTATCCTTGTAACACATAATCCCAATATTGTTATAGGTACAGATTCTGAAATGGTAATCGTCGCAAATCAGCATGGAGTTAAGAATAAAAATAAGAATGGAAAAAAGTTTCAGTATATCACAGGAAGTATAGAAAATACTTCGCCAATTGATGAAAAAAATCCAATAGTTTTAGAACGTCAAGGGATAAGAGAGCATGTGTGTGAAATACTTGAAGGTGGAGAATATGCATTTAAAAAGCGAGAAAGAAGATATTCTATTAAGAGATAGAGAAATTATTAAAAAACTGAATGAATACATAGTCATGAACCTAGACCCTGTTGAAATACATAAATCACATAGAAAAGAATGGAAATCGAAAAGGCATTTTGAAGAACTCATAGATGAAATGGGGATTTATATGCCAAGTGAATGGGTAACAAGAGATTACGGAATAGACGCTATTGTTGAACTTAATAGCCCTATTGTAAATAGTGAAAGCTTATCTCCAGATGGAAAGTTTTTTACTATACAGTTAAAATCAACAGATAATATTAAGAAAAGACTTCAGCATATTGCATTTTCTGTTCCTGTAAAAAAAATTATACAGTGGCATAGTTTTAATTTAGCAGTTGCTTTTGTTCTAAATGATTTATCAGATGGAACTTTTTACTATCTATGGATAGATGATTTTTTGATTAGCTCTCTTGATTCGAAAAATGAAAATTGGGTGAGTCAAAAGACAGTCACTCTCCAAATTCCTTTTGAGAATATATTAAAAAAAGAGAATAAAAATATTATTCGAGACTATGTATTTAACTGGAAACCATCCAGTCGAAAAGTTATACAACCAGGGGTATACTTTAATCTAAAAAATAGATGTAGTGATTTATTGAGTGTCTATAAGGAGTTTGTGAATCCATTCAAGTTGGAATCTGTTAATTTCTCAATAAAAGAACTCAATAGACAGTTAGAAGAAGCTATTTATAGAATAGCAATAACAGGACCTTCAAGAGTAGGTAAAAGCACATTAATTAATGCTCTTTTAAAAAGAAAGGGTGTATCTCCAACAGGTTTTTTTCAAACAACAGGAGTTCCTATTCAAGTTCTACCAAGTAAAACAGATGAAGTAAAAATTATCTTTAAAGGGGGGAAAAGTATAACTCAGAAACTAACAACAGAAATAATTAAAGAGTATGCTTCACAAGACGAGAATGAGGATAACAATAAAAATGTAGTTCTAGTCGTAGTTTATTTGTCTAATAAGCAATTAGAATATGGATTATCGTTATTTGATATACCAGGATTAGATGACCCTGACGATAATATTTATAACTATACATGGAGCACTGTAACTAAAGCAAATGCTATTTTGTATCTAATTGATGGCTCTCCAGCAGAAAATGGTGGTTTTATATTTAAAAAAGAATATAAGAGTCATATAACAGATTTAGGACAATCTCTAGATAAGATTTTTCTAGTATTTAATAAAGTAAATGCATTGACAGGGAATAAACTTAATCTACTTAAAGAGAGAGTAGATAAAGACCTAAAAAAGTTAGATCTTTATGACAAGGTAGCGGATAAAATTTATTATATCAGTGCAGAAGAAAGTTTAAAGATTCGAACAGAAAAGGCAAAAGGTAATGACTCTGTTAAACAGTTAGAAACAGATATTTGGGATTATCTATTGAGCGAAAATAAAATAGGGCTTATTCAACTTCATAATGTTTCTAAAGAAATTTTTCACTCCACACAAAAACTACAAGAATTACTAAATACCCGTTTGATTGATAATGATAAGAGAAAAGAACTTGAAAATGCTATAGTAAAAGCTAAAAATAGTATTTCTAAGATAGGGGCTCTTTATAATCAAAATAAGAATGAGATAAAGAAAAGAATTACTAAATCTCTGGATAATAAGAAAAATGATATTCTGCTACATTTAGAAACAGAGTTAAAGAGTATTGATATAAATCAAAAAATTCCTAATAAAAAAAGCATTCGAGATTATTTAACTCAAGAAGCACATAAAACAATAGAATCTACAAATAGTGAGTATAGATATCAATTAAGTATATTGAAGCAAACTATAGATAACTGGGTTGAGGATAATTTGAAAGAAGTCCGCAAAATTATAATACAAGATACCAAAAAGAAAATTATTGATCTTTCAGATGTTGGAGATATTGATTTTCCTGATAATGGTCTTATTCCATCTCTTGGGGTAGGATTTTTAACAGGTATAATTGGATTGTTTATAAATCCCCCAGCTGCAATACTAACTGCTATAACAGGTTTCTTTGGAAGCTTTATTTTTTCTGCTAAGGAGAGAAGAGCAAAGCAAATAAGTCATATTATAGATAAATCAAGGATACAATACAATAAATTGTTTAGTAAGATAAATGATGCTTACATAAGTTCTATTGATGAGGTTTCTAAGAAAATAACAAATCGTACTGAAAACAAAGTAAATGTATATTTTAAAGATCTAAGAGGACAAATAAAAAAATTAGAAGCCCCAATTCTTAAAGGAGAAGAAGAATTATACAAAGATGCTTTTTCGAAAATTAAAGAACTACAGATTTCTATAAATAAACTCAATTCGGAAATAGAATCTTGGTACAAAACAATTTGAGTAAAGTAGTTACAAACTAGTAACGTCCATCACTACTTTGAAAAAAACTTGCCAATCCCCAATTAATCTTTACGATATAGAGGACACTCTATTATGCAATATTCATTAAATCTTTTTGTGCGCTCGCAAACCGCAATACCCAATTCATGCTGAAAACTCCCTAATTTTGAGATTCTTATCATCAATCCTTGAAGTAGTTTTTAGTCTCCATATACACATCTGTAATAGCAGGATAACAATACTGCCTGCTATATATGGATTTATCGGAAGATTTAACCTGTATAATAGGGTGTCACAGTTGTTGTTATCCTGTTTTTGTAGAAGGATGCCATTTTCTTTTTCGGCAAAGAAAACTTTTATGCTAAGCTCCCTGACGAAGTCGTTCAAATAAAATGACTTTCTTTTTATTTAAGTTGACCTCCTTCTATGTGAAGGGGGATATTTTGTTGTTTTTCTACATGAATGTCATTTCTCTCTTTGCAGGTGTTGGTGGTTTTGATTTGGGTTTTAAAAATGCTGGATTTACCATAATTTGGGCAAATGAAAGAGAGAAAGACATTTGGAAAACTTATCATTACAACCACCCCAAAACAATCCTTGACAAAAGAGACATAACCTATATCCCAGCTCATGAAATCCCCAACTGTGATGGCATTATTGGAGGTCCACCCTGTCAGAGTTGGAGTCAAGCAGGGTTGACAAAAGGCATACAAGATATACGTGGACAACTTATTTATGAGTTCATTCGCATTGTGAAAGAAAAACAACCTCGCTTTTTTGTGATGGAAAATGTCAGTGGATTACTTCAGAGAAAGCATAAAACAGCCTTTATAAATATCTGTAACACTTTCAATCAGATTGGGTATACACTCAACGTAAAAATGCTTAATGCCGCAGACTATGGAATTCCACAGGACAGAAAACGAGTATTTTTTGTTGGTTTTCGAAAAGACCTTGGTATAAAGTATCAGTTTCCTCCCCCCTTTCCATCTAAAGTGACGCTTCACCAAGCAATAAAAGACCTTCAAACAAACGTTCTATCTGGAAAAGCAAACAACTACTCTAACAAGGAACAATGTGCTATTCCCAATCATGAATATATGACAGGGGACTTTTCTTCCCGTTACCTTTCTCGAAACCGTGTCCGAACATGGAACCAACAAAGCTTTACCATTCAAGCAGGTGGAAGGCATGCTCCTATTCATCCACAAGCTCCAAAGATGATCCAACAAACAAAAGATGCATACACCTTTTTACCACAAAAAGAATCGCTCTATCGTCGTTTAAGCATCAGAGAATGTGCTCGAATACAAACATTTCCAGATAACTTTCTCTTTTTCTATGACCGCTTAACAACGGGATATAAAATGGTTGGGAATGCTGTTCCTGTCCAACTTGCCTTTGTCATCGCAAAAAGCATTCAAAAGCAATTATTAGAGTAGAGATAGACTTCAATCATTTTCTTTTCGCCCTCCCTCCTACCTATGCTATCATCCGATTACAGCTCTCTTTTCGAGGGCTGTTTTTGCTATTTCACATTCCCACCACATTTTTTTATCAAAACGACGATGATATGCAAAAAAATAAAAAGAATGCTTTGGATACAGACGTGTATCAAGAAGTAACCGATAAACTTATCCAATTACTTGAAAACGGTACGATTCCTTGGAAACAGCTGTTCAAAACTTCTGAATACGGCTTTGCCCAGAACTTTTTCACCAAACACCAATACACAGGAATCAATTGGTTCTTGCTCAACTTTATCGCAGAATATGAAGTGCCGTATTACTTGACTTGGAAACAAATTCAAAAATTAGGAGGAAAAATCATTAAAGGTTCAAAAGCGGAATACATTTATTACGTCAATTTTTATTGTACAAATGAAGATGGAAAAAAGCTTTCTGCTACAGAGATACGAACTGCGGAAGAAAATGAAACTCCAATTCAAAAACGTCCTTATTTAAAGCGATATACTGTTTTTAATATCAGCTGTACAGAAGGTATTGAATGGGAGAAGCCAACTCTTGAAAAACAAGAGATTTGGCCAATTGGGCACTGTGAATCACTGCTTGATGCAATGGAAGAAGCTCCTAAAATTCAATTTTCAGACGAAAATAGAGCTTATTATGCACCTCTTCTAGATTATATCAATATGCCAAAGCTCCAGCAGTTTGAAGAACATGGAGCCGAAGCTTATTACAGAGTTCTCTTTCATGAACTAATTCATTGGACTGGGCATCGTTCTCGGTTAGCACGAAAAGGAATTCTCCAGATGAAGCAAAAAGATAAAATGATTTACGCTGAGGAAGAATTAATAGCTGAACTTGGGGCTTGTGTTCTTGCTGCTTTGACAGGAATTCAGAAGGAAAATCTTTTGCACAACTCTGCAGCTTATTTACAATCTTGGTTAGCTTGTATGAAGGAGGATAAACGATTTATTTTTCGAGTCGCTCCACAAGCTGAAAGCGCTGTCAAATATATTCTTGGCAACTAAAATATAAACACAATTACTCTAATCACGGTGGAATAGAAATAGCTTGGAGATCGTTCTTTGGAACGGTCCCTTTTCTTATGCTTTATACCGATATGCGAATTAGCGTATTGGTTTCCTCAAGGGGGGGGGTACAATTTGTACCCCCCCTTGAAATATGAGAGAAATAGTTGTATATTTGATACACAATAAAAGTATATAAGAAATGGATAAAATAGACCCAAAAGATAGTAAAGTACTCGTGTTCCAAGACCAAGAAGTACGTTCAATAGAGTATAAAGGAGAACTTTGGTATGTTGTTCTTGATATTGTACAGGTAGCTACACAAAGTAAGGATGCCAAGCAATATTTAAAGAGAATGCGTCAAAGAGACGAAGGTTTAGCAGAAGTTTGGGATAATATCACCCTTCCACTTCCTATAAAAACCCAAGGAGGAACTCAAAAATTAATTTGCTCTAATCGAGAGGGTATTTTTAGAGTTCTTCAATCTGTTACTTCTAAAAAATTAGAGCCATTTAAGCTCTGGTTAGCAAAAGTTGGAAGTGAGCGTATTGATGAAATTAATAATCCTGCATTAGCAGCTGAGAGGGCACGACAATATTATCAAGCCCTTGGATACAGCGATGAATGGATCGCTACTCGCCTAGAGTCTATAAAGGTTCGAGGACAGCTTACTGATGAATGGAAAGATCGAGGTGTAAAGGAGGGAATTGAATACTCTATCTTAACCGCAGAAATATCTAAAGCAACATTTGGGCTCCTCCCCTCTCAACATAAAAGCTTGAAAAATTTAAAGAAAGAAAATCTTCGTGACCACATGACCAACCTTGAGCTCATCTTTACTATGCTTGGGGAAGAGGTTACACGGCAAACAGCCCAAGATGAGGATGCACAAGGATTTGAAGAGAATAAAGAAGCCGCTCAAAAAGGTGGTAAAGCTGCTGGAAAATCACTCAAAGCACTTGAAAAAGAAACAAATCAAAAAGTCGTTTCTTCTTCTAATTTTAAAAAACAAATCGAAGAAGCTAAGACCAGCAAAAAGTCTGGTAATAATACAATAGAGAAAGAATAAAATATCTTACACTATAAACAATAGATACATTGTTTACAATGTAATCTATCATTACATAAAAAACAATGTATACCTTGTAATACTTTATTACATTTTATCTATAGAACTTTTCAGCTGTTTCATATTCGTTTCTATTGCTTTAAGAGATACAAAATGCTCAGGATATTTCTTTGTGATTAAATAATTCACTTTTGTGCGAAACATGATATTGGTCTCATAATCCTCTTTTTTATATTTTAAATGATTATCTTCTATAATTCCTTCTATAAGGTTTTCATTATTCTGTATAATGCTCTCAATAAGCTGTTGTTGTTGCGTAGCGAATAATTTACTTTGCGCTTCATATAACTCCAAATATTGTGCTTTTAATGCATTAACTTGCTGGTTCTCTTTTTTCTTTATTTTCCGTTTTTTAAAGAGATCATATTCTTTTGTTTGATAGTTCTCTTGAAGTGCCTTTAAAAAATACCCTGCTTTATTTTTGATTTCTTTTTGTCGTGTTTCAAATTCTAACAATCCGATTTTATCGGTTAGAAACATTTCAAAAGAATCATATTGCTTCATGACCTGCCCTCTTACGGTTAGATCTGCAATAACATCAAACCCTAACTGGCATAACTCAACTGCTTTAAATGCAGAAAAACCAAACTCTTGGATTGATTTAATAATGGCATCACTTATATCTGAAAGATCATTTTCAGGCGGGATAGTCTCTGTTACTTTTTTATTTTCTAAGATGCGAAAAATCAAGGTATGAATAGAGCGTCCTTGTTTTTGTTCCTCATACTCAAAATACACGTCAGAGAATTCTTTTAATTCATTCTGAGCTGGAATAAGAACACGACGCTTAAAATCGTAATAAGCACTATATTTTCCTTCTATACCTAGAATATCTTTTAACTCTACAAGAGTATAGGAAACCTTTCCTAAAAACTGATGTGCTTTCATCAATTCGTATAAACGAATGGCAAAAGAACTTCTAAGTTTTAAAATATTATGAAGCTTAAACTTTGTAAAATGGCTCTTGAGTTGTAATAAATACGGCTTCAATTTCTCGGAAAACTCAAACTCAACAACTCCTTTTCCTTTACGGATTTCAGCAGAAGCAATCCAGTTAACGATTAAGATTGAACCGTCATCATTTTGAATTTTAAGTGGTCGATTATTCAGAGAAAGAATAATATCTTTCATCTCTTGATAAATCCCTCCCCACTTTTTCCCATCAATATTTAAGATACTCTCTATATCTTTTATCTTGATCGTTTGATATTTAAAGGCTTCATCTTTTACCTCGATCATAGAAACCATGAGTAATATAAACTTCTGTGCACGAGCACCTAATTTATATTTTGCTTCAATAATACGGTTTGACTTAACTACCGCAAGATCATTATAATTAAAATCCATATGCTATACATTTATTAACTACGGACAAAAGTAGGGTTATTTTTCTTAAAACCCTGTTTTTGTCCGTTATCCCTACTTTTGTCCGTTATCACCCCTGTTTTTGTCCGCTTTTAACCCTACTAACTTCCGCTTTTAACCCTACTTTTGTCCGCAGCAAAAACTGAATTTGTCCGCTTTTAACCCTACTTTTGTCCGTTTTTTAAATTACAAAAAACTGAAAATCAATACATTGCAAAGCATTAAATATTAAAATAATAAAAAAGAAAAAACAACAAAAGTTAAAAGCCTGTTGTTTTTTTCTTTTTTAACTTTCTTTTTTTTCTTAAAAAAATATTTCCGAAACCCTGTTTTTGTCCGTAGAAATCAAAGTTTAATGTTTTCTTTTATTTCTTTGTAAACATTGTTTATTGTGTAACAAAAGGAAACATTAGACAGATTTTTTCTTTTTATTATAAAAATCAATAGCTTGTTTCATTTTCTTTCCATCTTGTTTTTCTATATAATCTTCCAAGGCTTCTTTGATTACTTCTTTGATACTTGCCCTATCCCATAATGCGAGTGCCTTAATTGAATCAAGTATCTCTTCATTCACAATAAAGGTTGCTCTCGTTTCTCCTATTTTTGTTCCTGCCTTACTTGAACTAATAGGCTGATTCTTTTCTCTTTCTACTTCGTTGTGCTTATTATTTTCTGATGGGGTTGTTTTTTTTAATAATCCATCTAAGCCTTGAATTTTCTTTTTAGCCATGGTTACTATGTTTTAAATGTTTACAAAAGAAACATTGTATTCTTTGTATGTGATGTTTACTTGTGCTTTTTGAGTATTTCTTTTCCAAGAGAAAGATAATCTTTTGCTCCATTGCTATTTGGAGCGTATGTGAATATATCCATGTTTTGACTAGGAGCTTCCGCAACAGCAATGTTCTCACGTATTCTTGTTTTGAAGAATTTATTCTCAAAATGCTGCTGAGAAATATCTACAATTTGTTTATTGAGTATTTTTCGGCTATCGTAACGAGTAACAAACACTCCTGATATAGAAAGATCAGGATTAAGTGATTCTTGAACCTTCTCTATAATATTGACTAATCGACTTAGCCCCTTAAAGGCTAAATATTCTGCTTGTAAGGGAATATAAACCTCCGATGCAGCTACAAAGGCATTAACGGTTAAAACATTCAATGAGGGAGGACAATCAATGAGAATGAAATCATAAACTTTTTCTAGTTTTGAAATTTTCTTTTTTAGAAGCAATTCTCTTCCAATCTCATTGGCTAATTCTACGTCTGCGCCCGACAAATCTATACTGCTAGGGATTATGTCCAAATTCTTAAATATTGCCGTAGGGACTATTTTTTTGCCTTTTAAGAGGTCGTAGACACTTAAATCTGGTTCTTCTATTCCAACACTATCGCTTAAATGACTCTGAGGATCTAAATCTATCAATAATACAGATTTTTTTAATCTTGCTAGTGCAGCACCAATATTAAGAGTTGAGGTTGTTTTTCCAACGCCACCTTTATGGTTACTTATGGCTATAATTATTGGTTGTTTTGATTTCATGTTTACAATGTTTCCTTTGTTTATGAATATGTTTTTTGTTTTGTGATAATATGAATTTACATAAACAACATTGTAAACATAGTAATATTTGTTTGTAGAGAAAAGAAATGATAAAAATTTATTCAATGTTTACAGAGTAATACCAGTGATGGTACTTTATATTTGCTCTATGGGCATTTGTTACATTGTTTACATAATAATGTTTGTAAACAATTATTTTTGATGTTCTTTTTCAAAAATATTTTCATCTTTATTCAAATAGAGTGTAGTTTTCATGGTAATTGGAAAAATCAAACGACTTTTAAGCTAGTCCAGCACTTCACTAAAAAAAACAAGGATTTGCCTCTACGAGTTCCACCTTGCTTTTCGTTGGTTTGGACTGACGCATAAAGTAGTTTTTATTTTTATCCCAATTTACCATGAAAACTACACCAACATCTTTTGACTATTACCTAAAAGGTATTGTGAGTACTGAATCTAAAACACTGAGAAACTTTGTTGCGGATTATATATTAAATTTTCAAGATGAGAATGGTCGAAATCCTCTTTATTTTATTGATGTAATTAAGCATCAATATGATGACGGAGAAACATTAGGGTATCATATAATTGAAGAGTATAATATCTTAAAATTTTGTACTGACTACTACGAAGAGTTACAGGATATTCTAGATGATGATAATATGAAAGATGCTATACAATTGATACCTAGTTATAATTTTCTCATGAAACTTTGTCTTTTTGCTTTCAAAAAAATAGCCGAAAGTATTATAGCGGATTTTCAAGATATAGCTTCATAAAGCAATTTATACAAGGTTACTCATCTAGAAAGAGTAACCTTATATTTTTGAGTAGTTAAATCGTCTTTTTAAAAGATAGTTCTAATATTGGCTTACTCTAGACTGATCTAACAAGGAACTTTTATACAAAAGAAATTTTATTGTTTTTGTATAAATACTTGAAGTCCTTTTTCTTTGTATTTTTTCCAAGTACTGTTTCCTTGTTTTTTGGATAAGCCAACAGTTTGAGCAACTGTTCTTTGAGTAGCCTTTCTATCTTGCTTTAAATGCATGAGGAATAATAGTTTTTTTTGAATATTTTTATTTTTGCAGCTAGAAGCAAGCGACTGAAGTTCTTCTGGACTTTCTTTGATTAGAGCAGAATAGTTAGGTATTTGGATGATAGATGCTGGCGGATTTAAAATGGCACCCAATCCTTTTTCTTTGTATTTTTTCCAAATACTGTTTCCTTGTTTTTTGGATAAGCCAACAGTTTGAACTGCTTTTTTTTGAGTAGCCTTTCTATCTTGTTTTAAATGCATAAGAAATAACAATTTTTTCTGGATGCCTTTGTTTTTGTATGTAGAGGCAAGTGACTGAAGTTCTTCTGGACTTTCTTTGATTAAAGCAGAATAGTTAGGTATTTGAATGACAGATGTTGGTGGATTTAAAATGGCATCCAATCCTTTTTCTTTGTATTTCTTCCAAAGTCGTTGTCCTCGTTCTTGAGAAATTCCCAATATTTCTATGGCATCTTTTATATATTCTATTCGATCTGTTTTAAGCAAAAAAATAAATCTGATTGCTTGTATGATTTGGTAATTTATATTTGACGGTTCAATATTCTGTCGTTCTTTAAGTATTTTTGATAACCGATAAGGTGATTCCTTTATGAGGTGAGTATACTGGAACTTTGGAGTATAATCTTTGAAAGCTATAGCTTTATTTGTTTTTGAAGATACAGCACGAATGAATTCTACTGTAAAGTGTTTTCTCTTAACAGTTTTATTTACCTTTGTGATAATTCTTGAATAAGCAAACAGCGATTCCATTGTTACTAAATTGCTTTTTTTTTTGAAAGTTGGGGAAGGATTTCCTCTTCAGATATTCCTTTTTTAGCATTTAATACTAATTCTAAGACTAGACTATGAAGTCCCTCTTCTGTATCGTAGAATTGCTCTAGTCTAACTAAGTTGTCAACCTCTCTAGAGAGTATAGTATATTCTTTTGTATCAGAAGTAGTGAAACGTTCTACTTCATGTTTGTAACAAACTAATTTTACTCTTTCATAGGGATCAAACATAGATAACAACAGGTTCCAATATTCTTGATATGTAGTCATTTTGTTTATTAATGTCAAATCCATAATGAATCCTTATTCAGTATAAATGATATTGATGGATTTTGCAAATGAGGAGTTTAAGCATCCATATAGTATAGGTATGTGGTTTTGATATTAGAGTGTCTCATTATTTTAGAGAAGCTGAAAAGATGGTAACCGTTAGGTAGATTTCACAAAACATCTTGGGGTGTATAATTTAAAAGTAAATTTGTAAAAACTTTGCCTTTCCGCTCGTATAAAAAATATGTGCAGAAAATGACTATGCCCTGAAGGCGTTCATTCAAAAATAGTTCTAATTGCTAGAAGCTTGCTCCACCAACTGTTCCAAAAATACTTTCGTATTTATCAAAATAGAGTATAATTTTCATGCCAATTGGAAAAATCAAACTATTGTAAAGATAGTCTAGCACTTCACTAGAAAAGACAAGGATTTGCCTCTACGAGTTCCTCCTTGCTTTTCGTTTGTTTGGACTATAGCATAAAGTAGTTTTTATTTTTTACCCCAATATACCATGAAAACTACACACATCAATTTAGAAGACTATTTGAAAACAGTTGTTGAAAAGCAACCTAATAGCATCGCTAAATTTGTTGCTAAAATTGCTCTTGAAACTGAATCTCCAAAATCATTCTTTGATGATTTGGCATCACATGGTTGTATATCTGGTATGATAGGGGAGCTAGTTTATTATCACGACACGCATCAGTTCTTTAATACTTTTTATAACGAAATAGAGAAAATAAGAAGTGAATATGAAATCATTATCCCAAATGATAAAGATTTAAAAAATTATTTAGCTTGGGCTGCTGTTGAAATTGTAGCTTATCAAATGTATCAAGATTGGGAATATGGTAGTTAATGCCATATTCTTTGAATCATTTTATTCATGAAGAGTACTTTGAATTTTTTATTGGTTCTACTTTGTCGAATCTCGCTTCAGCGGGGTTCGCATTGCTAGAAGCATGCTCCACCAAAATAAAAATTACCAATACAAAGGGTGTTTATGAATTTGTTGCTGGAGATGAGCAGTTGTTGCATTGAGATAAATAGAAGTAGTTTTAATGTCTGAATGCCCCATCATTTTAGAAAGACTAAAAAGATCACAACCACCTTCAAGCATGAGGGTAGCAAAAGTATGTCGGAGTATATGGGCAGAGAAATGAATATTTGAGCGTTCTCGTAGTTTTTCAATTAAGCATTTAACAGTAGAACCCCCCATTTTTTTATCGTGTCGTAGTGAAGTGAAAAAATAGGGTGTTTTCCTTTGAAGTTTATCTCGTGCTTTTAAGTATCGTTGTAAAATATCAATAAGTCGATTATTGAGGGGAATAACTCTATCTTTATTTCCTTTTCCCTTTCGTACGGTGAGTGTTTTTGTATGTTGGATATCAATATCTATCATAGTAAGGTTTTCAAGCTCTTTGAGTCGCACCCCCGTAAATAGAAATGTGGCGATGATAGCGGTAGAACGAAACCGTTCAAAGGAATAGTAATAGGGGTAATTTTGAGTATACTCAATGAGTATTATGGCTTCTTCTTTTGAAATTGATTTTGGGAGTTGTTTATGCAATTTAGGACGAGGAATATCTTTGGTAGGATTTTCTTGTAAATGCCCTTCAGAAATACACCAATCAAAGAAAAGACTTAGATATTGTAATTGATTTCTGATGGTTTTAGGAGACCATTTGTTCATGGTTTTACCATCAATAACAAACCGAACAATATCTTGTCGGTTAATTTTTTGAACATGGAGTTGGTCGGTACTCTTGAGAAAAGTTTTGAAGCTATTCTCAAATGCAAGGATAGTTGATTTTGTATTGCCTTTAAAGACAAGGGAGTATTCGCAAAAACGTTGGTGAAGATGTATAATGTTGTACATGTTTTAATACCTCGGGTTATGCCCTCGGTGTATAGCATGTTAAGTTTTAATAGTTGAACGAGTACTTTTGTCAGTTATAGATTCAAATTGGTTGCGGAGGGTGGATTCGAACCACCGACCTTCGGGTTATGAGCCCTGATTTTGTATCTAAAAGTGCTTGAAAGACAATCTATGACTAGGTTTCAACTCCTTCTATCTATCGAAAAGTATATCAGCTATACAACCTTCGGGTTGTTGTAAGTAGTAACTAAAACCTAACCGTTATCACTTCAATTGTAAACCCTTTTTTAATGAAAATTGATTTTATTGAAACTTTCCTGAAGTCCTGTCATTGAAATAGAGGCATAACGTTCTGTCGTGACAATACTACTGTGCCCCATAATTTGCTTGAGTTTGAAAAAGGGTAAATTTTGGTCAGTACATCGTCTTCCAAAAGTATGTCTTAGCATATGTGGCGTAAACTTTATTCCTGTTTCAATGGATATTTTTCTGCAAATATCTTGAATGTATTTAGGGCTTAATGGATATTTTGTTCTAGAACTTGGAAATAACCAAGAGCTAGAAATCTGTTTTTTCTCTAAGAATGTTAGATATTGTTCTAAAATCATTTTTAGGGTTGGATGGATAGGAATAAGCCGCATTTTTTGTCCTTTCCCCATTCTTACTTTGAGCGTTTTTTGTTGAAAATCAATATCTGTATTTTTTAATTGTCTCAATTCATTAAGTCGAATGCCTGTTTGCAAAAAGGTGGCAATAACCGTATAGTTTCTTATTTGAATAAAAGGAGAGGACCATTGGCTTTTTTGAGCTTGTTGTTCAATCTGTTTTGCTTCTTTCTCTGCCAAGTATCTAGGAAGTGGTTTAGGGAGTTTGGGCTTTTCAATGTTTTTAGCAGGATTTTTCCGAACGTAGTGTTTTTTTAATGCCCAATCGTAAAAACTATTGATACTTTGAAGATTATTTCTAAACGTCTTAGGGCTCCAAGCTCTTTTTATAGAAGTAGCATAAAGGTATTCTCGTATTTCTGTTGGTCGAATGGATTTGATACTTGATTTTTGGAGATACTCTAACAATTGCTCGACATGCTGAATAATGGCTTTATAAGATTGATATTTTAATCCCTTTTCACGAAGACAAAATTGTTTGAACTCTGGAACTAATGAATGAAACTGCATGGATAGAAAGCTAGAAAATTAAAAGAGAAGGGAAATCCCCCCAAGTATGCGATTGAACCGGTTTTTTATTTTTTGAACACAATATTTATTCAAAAACAGATGATTTTATTACACTCTTTTTCGGAGCATAAATTGTTGAAACCAAGCTTTGGTTTTAAGTAAAATAGGGCGTTGATTTCCAGCAATAAATAAAGCACGATGGATAGGCATGGTTCGAATAGCATCGTTGCTCATGAGTGGTTGTTGAGTCATTATAGTCTTTCCATTTTGTTGCTTAGAAACTGTTTTCGTACCCAATATTTTTTCGAGTTGTTGACAGGTGTTGAGTCCTAGTGCTGGATAGTAAACATGATTGTTGCATCCACCATTGATAATGGTTTGTGCTTGGTTTTTATATTGAAATTCAAGTTGTTCGAGTTCTTGAATAATAATGCTAACAGAAACCTTTCTTTTGCGAAGGACCGTGAGATAAGTAGGAAAATTGGGAATGTTCATATTTCCAAACTCGTCTAAGAAAAAACGAATGGGCAAATAGGTGTTTTTTCCTGTTGGCATAGAGAGACAGAATCGAAATAGTTGACTGTATATTAGAGAGAGCAAGAAGCTAAAATAGGCCAATTCTTGCTCTGGGACAACGATAAAAAGAATGGTTGGTTGTGTTCTCAAAGTTTCAAACTGAAGTGTTTCTTTAGCTGTAATATTTCTAATAAGTACATCAGAAAGAGGGTGAAGTGCTGTCTTACAGGTAGAGAGAATACCAGCGATCGTTTTTCCATCTTGAGCATGAAAGGCTTTATAACGTTCAAATTGTTCCTGGTTGAGTACTTGGCTAAATCTCTTGTATAATTGTTTTTGATTGAAGCTCATTTGTTGTAAGAGCTGATAGAGTTTTAGTAGGGTAGGAGGATATTCTTTTTGTTGTGCAAGATATTCGATCAATAAGCCTAAGAAAGCTTTGGCAGAATCGACCCAAAAGGTATCACTCCCTTGAGTAGGATAGGCAGCATGGATGATAATATGAGCCATTTTTGCTGCATGAGAAGAAGATTTAATCCGAGTGAAAGGATTGTATTGTAGACTTGGATACTCTTCTCGTAAATCAAAGCATTTGACCTGATACCCTTTCTTTTTTAGATAGCGATGAGTTGTGGCATAGATTTCCCCTGAAGGGTCGGTAAATACAGCAGAACAGGTACCATCGAATCGTAATGCGTTGGTCAAAACATAGCGACTGGTTTTTCCATATCCTGTTGGAGCCACTAATAAAAGGTGCTCATAAGACTTGTTTAATGGTATTTTATTTTTTCCATCAATAACCAATCCTTTATTCCAAGGATTGAGTAAGAGCCAACGTTTCCAAAAGGGTAAAAAATGAGCAGATTTAAAATGTTGTGGCATAGAAAGGGATAAAGAAATAATTAGCGTTCTCGTGATGTACCTCTTGTAAAAGCACGGTCAATTTGATGAAGTTCTTGTAGGCGTCTAAAAATCTTAAGATCAATCCCAAAATCTGAGAACTTATAGTGTTGATTTTGATAGGAGAGGAGTTGCTGTTTTTTATCAATGGAAAGCATATTGGGGAGTGCTCTGTGTAGGAATTGGAAAAATTGCGTTTCATTTTCTGCCTTGTCATAGGCATGAAAAAGTGTTTGTTGGAGTTTTCTTTTTGGAAAGGTTCTCATTCTCTCATACACTAAGCTATGCTGTAATTGTGGGTAGTGTTTTTGTTGATACTGCTCTAAAGTCACTCGAAGTTGATAAAATTCTTTTCTACTCTGCCTGGTTGTCTGGACGCTTTTGTATTGATTCCCTGCAATGAGTGCATGGATATGAACATGCTCTTTATCGTGATGACTTTGTGCAAAGCAAGGCGTATGTGGAGCCCTCAATTGGATGTATTTTTTTATTAAATCATAGAGTATATTCGGCGTGATAAAGGAATTATCTAGGGCATGAAAGGAAAGAATGGAGTGGTAACAAGCATTGCCATTTTTGCGAGGTATTCGATAGGAATCATTTTCTTGAAATGCTTGGATAATAGTCTCTGTTTTTTGAGAAGGGAGGCACTGAAAAAAACGTAAAGGGTGTTGATTGTGTGGTCTATCTTGGATAATGTAGTGGATTAATTGAGCAAAATTGGGAGATTTACGAGCAAAGGTTTTGATAATCATGTCATCAAAAAGGGAATAAAAAGACACTTATGGAGACATTCTTTTTTCGATGATTTCTAGGCGCTCTTTTACCCAAGTATGAAGATGAGGATGGTTTTGAACCATTTCTTCTAAGAGTGTTTCTAGTTTTTGTGGTTGGTGAAAAATACGATGCAATGAAGTTTCAAGAATGGTGATTAAATCTTGAATTTCTTGAAACTGGTCTGCGGTAAAGTCCTGTGCTTTTTGAGCAATATGATGAATGGCGTCGCTGACTTGTCGAAGGCTTCTTTCAAAGTGTTTGATTTGTGTATCGTCAGGTAAAATATAAACGCTTTGGACGTAAGCAAGAGCTGCTTGTTTTATAAAGACGGTTAAGCGACTTTTATGCCGTTTAGTTGCTTGTTGTAAGAGAGCAAGTTCTTGTGGACGAAGCCGAATTTCTTTTTTTATAAACTTACTTTTCTTTAAACCATTTTTACTCTGTTGAAGTTTTACTTGATTTGCTGAATTTTTTGAAGACTGCACCATAGAGAATGGATGAATAAATAAAAAGACAGAAGGCCAAGAAAAAAGCATTCTGTTTATGTGGGATGGACTATACATAGGTTGCCCTAATAGCCCAAAAGTTTTTAAAGTATTTTGATAAGAGCGGAATAAAAAAGCGGAAGTGATGGGAACTTAAAAGGCTAGGATATACTTTTTTATAAAGAGCGGCTTTATTTTTTTAGCAAGTATGCAAGTTGGTGCCAAACTCAAAGAGTTTGTTTCCAACTTGCCCTCCAATAAATTGTCAGCTTGCTAGGGGCGCTGCCCTATGACCCCAGAAATACTAAAGCATTTCACACCCCAAAAAAAGAAGAATAAATGCGATACAAAAGTTTCCAAGAATACTTACTTGCCAATAACCTTACCGATAAACTGAGTAAAGAGCAGCGAGCAGCACTTCAAATAGAATGGCGAAAAGCCTATCAAAAAAAATATCAAGAGCTGTATGGTCATAAACGGATTCGGAAGACCATTAGTCTGAATGAGCAGGAAGATACACAATTAAAAAAGGCAGCTCAACAACATAACATGAAATTAAATGATTTTATGAAGCAAGCTATCTTCGGTTACCTCAATCAAGTCTACGTAATTCCAAATGAAGAGCAGGTGCAAGAGACCATTATTCAGCTTAGAAAAATTGGTACCAATATCAATCAAATAGCACGGCATATAAATAGCCACCAAGCAGTAGAGCAAGAACAAATAAACCTCCTTTACACCTTGCTCCAAGGAATGGAAAGAAGTATTGAATCCAATCTTTGCAAGCCAGATAGTTTAGAGGTGCAATTAAAGAAAGCATTAAAAAGTGCCCCCCAGTATCTCCATAAGGTTGAACAAATTCTCAAAGAGCATCAAGCAAAAAAGAAGAACTATGATTATCAAAATGCTGAGTTGTAAACAAAAAAGTGATATAGGGCGTTTGGTGGATTATGTACTTTCGGACAAAGAAAGAATTACAGATATTAATGATACATTTTTTATTGCTCAGAATATGTATGCGCGAGACAATGAGGGGTTCAAAAAGGCATTTTATGACAACGATACTTTTCGTAAAAAAAGAAAGAATGGGGTAGTGCTGTATCATGAAGTTCTTGCTTTTCACGAAAAGGATAAAGTAAGTTTAGAAATGCTAGAGGATATGACTAAAAAGTATATTGAGCTTCGGGCAAACGATGGAGTCGTTTTGGCCAAACCTCATATAGAAGAGGGGCACTATCATGTCCACATTTTGATTAGTGGAACGGCTTGTTGTTCGTCCAAAGTAATGCGGATAGATAAAAAGAAATTCGCTACAATTCGTAAAGAAATAGAAATGTACCAACTAGAAAAATATCCAGATCTAAGCCACTCGATTGTTCATCTGAATAAAAAAGAACGAGAGCATTCTCGTCAAGAACAGGATAAAGGTAAACGACAAGAACGAGCTTATCAAGCTCAAAAACGAATGGGACGGAGTCAAAAAATGGATAAAGAGCGTTTGTCTTTGGCTGTGCAACAAATGTATAAGCAAGCAAAAGATGTAGCGTCCTTTTTGAAGCTCATTGAAAGTCAAGAACAGCTATCTTATTATTTTTATCATGAAAAACTGGCAGGAGTTAAATATGGACCGAATAAAGGTCGTAAGTATCGGTTTAAAACACTTGGGATTAGCAAAGAAATGCTTCTTGCGTTAGAGGGTAGAGGGAAGAAGGTTTTACTAGGGCAAATCCAAACAAAGCATAATCTTTTAGCAAGTGTCTTGAGTGAACGAGAACTCCAACGTCAATTACAGGAGGGGCGACAACAACGTCAAAATAAATTGCTAGAAACTTACCGTAACAAACGGGAAGAAATTGAACAAATCCAATCCAATAAAGAACGAGAAAAGCAAATGAAGATTTTATTGGTGAACCTGATAGATAAAAGTAAGAGTATGCAACAGTTGTTCTTTTATACGACCAAAATTGGACTAAAAAGAATAATTGCACAAGATAAATTTATAGGTGTCTCTTCTAATGAGCAGACATATAACTTTAAAAAACTTGGATTGACTGAAATTCTTAGAAAGAAGCAACAAGCGTTTAAGGAGTACGAAAAACGCATGACAAAGTTAGAACAGTTAAAAGATACAAAAGCACTTGGTCAAGAAATTGAAACACAAGCTTATTTAGACGGATTAGGACTGTTTTTCTTATAATTCGCATGACAGTACAAACAAAGTGTCGAATTACGCCCCTATTTTGGGAGCATTCCTTTGATTTTCAAAACATTTTCATATAAAAGCCGTATATTGAAAGAGTTAAAGCCAATCCTGTTAAAGGAATTGGCATTTTTTTTAATTTAAATTATTTTTATGCAAACAGTTTCTTTACAAAAACAAGTTCTTCTTGAAAGAGTTGAATATCAGATTGTTCAACACAACTTACAACCTCTTGATGTTGTTGTATTGAGAAATGCTACAGGAGCTATTCTAGATCATTATATGATTTTTCTGGGGCATGATGAAATGAATAATGAACCAGTGTTCATTGCAAATTATCCAAGTATTTATAAAAACAAAACGGTCCAATTTGTGAGTTGGGCAGACATGAATCATTATGGACAAAAGATGGACTTATCTAGAGTAAGAGCTTTTAATGGTAATGATTATCAAAGGGAATTGGCTTTAGGACGAGCATTAAGTTGTCTAAACAAAAAGTCATACAGTTTTATTTTTAACAACTGCGAGCATTTTGCAAATTATGTTCAGAGTGGAAATGCTTATAGTCAGCAAACTCGAAATGTTAGCGCTTCTCTATTAGCGTTATCCCTGCTTGTTACTTGTACTTCTGATAGCCCTAAGGTTAAAACGACTAGTGGAGTCATAGCTGGTCTTAGCTTAGTAACTCTTATGACTGAATTGTCAGGACAACAATCATTTTAATTTTTTAAGATATCGGCTTTAAAAACAGGCACTAGGGAAGCGATCTTTAGTGCCTTGTTTTTATTTCAAATATTTTATAGGTCAAATGAAACCCCAGATAAAAGATCATCATCGGATTGAACACTATCTGTGTTCGGATTAAGAATACTTGGAAGTGGTAGAAATTCTACTGGCTGTAGTGATGAAGATGGAGTTTGCACAGCTGTGATTTCTGTTCGTTGTTTTAATCTTGGATTTTCATAATAAGCAGAGATTTTTAGTTTTATGGGAAGCTCATTTGCATGGACAAAAATAGCTTCGTTTTTTTTTAGTGTTCGTATTTCCTGTGCAAGTAGCAGCGCCCGAGGATAAGGAGCCTGTTTTTCCTGTGTCCAAGGGTCAACAGTTTCTATCGTCTGTGTTCCTAAAAGCTGTTCTACTTCCTTAGATGTTTCCATATCAAGCCCTGCAAGAAATAATTTTGAAGAAATGGCTCCATTAATAATAGTAGTGGCTTTATCCGTACCATATATTGCTTTAAGTTGACTCGTATTTTGAGTGATTACTGAACAGGAAACTCGGTATTTTCTAATGATTGAAAGAATAGAATCTATGTTTTCTATTGCCATTGCAGGGAATTCGTCTAAGTACATGTATACAGGAGTTGCAGTTGGGTTTAGTTTTTGAGTTAAGAATGAAAAGAGCTGCTGATACAGTATTTTTAGAAAGAATTGTAGGTGAGAAATCTCAGCTTCATTACAGGAAATGTAGATGATTGTTCTTTCTTCTCGAATGCTTGTAAAATCAAGCGGATCAGAAGTACTAGAACTAAGGGCACAAATACCACTATCTGTAAAGAGTTTGAGAGCTGTTCGTGCTGTAGAAATAATATTTTGGAGTACTCTCGTGTCTTGTTGAACGATTGCCGAGAATTCTGAAAAAAGAGATTTAGGAACAGATGGATGTACAAAAAGAGGGGCAAGTTGTATACCATCTCCAAAGTTGTTGAGCAGGTGCCTAATGTTTGCGAGGTTTGCGTATGATGCATTATGGGGCAGTTTTAGCAGCCTTATAAGGGTTTCGATTAAAGCAGCCGCAGAATCGTTCCAAAAAGCACTCGCAGCTGTAGTTTCAAAAGCAGAAGATATAAGCGTATTGGCAAGGTTCGCAATTTCTCGGTCATTGGATACGTATTCCATTGGGTTATACGTCAAGGATGTTTGTGGGGAAGAAAAATCTATAATCTTTACTCGATAGCCTTGACGAGCAGCATATCCAGACGTCAGCATTCTTACTTCAGAGCTAGGATCCGTTACCACAATGCTTCCCCCACTATCGAGCTGATTCAAAATTGAACTGACAACAAATCGAGTTGATTTGCCCATACCAGAGGGGGCACTGAGTAATAAATGTTTAAAGCTATTCTCTAAATTAAGGGTATATTGTTGGGTATTGAGACAAAGCCCTTGGTGAGAAGCATTGAGGAGTTTTGTTATCTCATGAGGTTCTTGAAATCGAGCTGCTCCAAACTTGGTACTTGGACTTTCAAGCTTATTCTTAACATACTTCCCTGTGTAGGTGCCTGCCCCTAAAGCAATTTTTCCTGTTGTTTTTACGGTTTCTTTTACAAGCGTTGAAGTGATGCTTGTAGTAGTTTTGATAAGTGGACTTTCTTTTTTATTCTTTGTTGGAGCAAAGACTCCTGTAAGCGTTTTGCCAAAGACAGAAAGTACCCAAAGAATTAATATAAAAGTGATGATAATTCCCATGATGTTGCTATTGTATAAAAGATGCTTGGGAGCAAAATAAGCTCCCAGACATCTTGTGTGATGAATTTAGATTTGAGGAATAAATTTCAAATGAGCACCTTTCAAAGCTTCTTTCCAAAGAGGTTGGATGACTTCTCGGTAACGCTTATCTTCCGCTAGAGTTTGTGGTCTAAAAACGACAACGACGTCTACCTCTTTAGAAGGAGAAAAAGCTTTGTCTCGTATCATTTCTACAAATGCTTCTGGATCATCATATAAAGAGCCGCCTACATGAGAATGGTGCATGAGGTCTGAAAATATTAAAAGAATCCTTTTGTGACTATCTCCTTCATTTAGACGTTTGATAGCATCTGTTATTGGACTGTAGAGGTTAGAGCTTTCTTTTTGCTGTTCAGGAGCATTTTTTAACTGCTTTAAAGTCGTTGATATTTTTTTTTGAATATCAATTTGCTGTTCTATGCGTTCTTTAGTTATCTGTGTTAACATTGAACCTCCAATGGGCAAGTCAAATGTTTCTGACAACGGGTTTTCGTACCGATCCGATAGCGTAGAAAATTCTATACTCAAACCATTACTGGAGGCTTCTTCTATGGTGTTGATTTGAGACTGCTCTAGTAAAAAGTGGGCTGCTTTGTTTACATCTATTTGCTTTGTAAGCGTAGAATCTGTTATGTCTACGAGTACTACAACTTTTGTATAACGAGGCGTTTCTGATTGGCAAGCGGTTAAGCAACAGAAAACAATGAATGGTATTATGCGTAACAAGATTAAATTTTTCATGCGATTAAATTTTAAAAGAATTACCCCCCCCCAAGCCAAATGCAACTTGGTGGGAGGAAAATGATTACTTTGAGTTACTTCTATGTCCCTTTTGTATTGTCCCTTCTTGATGGTATACATCATACTTGGCAATAACCGTTTCTAAAGATTTGTCAATTCGCTTCTCAAACCCAGTAGCATAGGTTTGTATCACATTACGCCAGTGTTCAACTTCCTCTACAGCAATAGTGGTTGGAGTACTATTCGTATCTTGATTAAACCGTGCACGCCATTTAGGAGCATTTTTTGTCTTTTTTAGATTTGAAATATCTTTATATTCTTGATCTCTCAGACTTTTAATTTTCTTGAAATGTTGTTGACGTTTTCTTTTCGCCTTTTTTATCGTTTCCATGCACGAGTAGTATTTTTCAAATCTCTCTTTGGCTTCTTGAGTAAGGGAGTAAGTATATGCTACAATACAAGAAATGCTGAAAAATAATGCATTCCAAATGGTCAAAAAGAGGTCCCCACCCTTAACCCAACGCCCATAAAAAAGAGCGACGAAACCTAAAATGGCGATTAGAATAGTGATAAAGGCTTTTGTTTTCTCTCTCTTTTTAAGCCCTTCTCCTGCAAAGTGGGCACTCACAGCAAATAGAGAACTGATTGCGATGGATGTTAAAAGCGAGAAAAGAGGTGCCATTTCTCCAATTAGCTCTATTGTTTTGTAATTGATAGCAATGTCTATGCCTGCCAATAAGATAATGAAGGTGATATATACCAACGTTCTCCGTCCTTTTTTGAGTGGAACTCCACCTAGGAGTGTTCTTATCTTAAGCGCTCTTTCGTCGTGTTCAGTAATCATTGCTTGTTCAGATACTAAGCCTTTTTTCTCTTCCTCAATACGAGCTTTTGTATACTCTTTAATGGCTTGAATTGGGCTTTCTAACGCTTCTAATTTAGAGGCTGGAGTATGCTCCACGTCCAAAGTCTGTGTAGAGGAGTACCGAATGAACTCATACATTTTTTGACTATTTGGAACCAAACATTCCTCAAAAAATGTTTTGCCTTCTTCTTTGAATTCTTTGAATTTTGCCTCTAAATACTTTTTTACACGGTTCTTTCCCTCTTCCAATGCAATACCGTCAACTCCATCGCTAATACCCGCATTTGTAACATAGTCTAGTGCCTCGGCTATAAGCGCATCTAGCTTGTTTTCTAATTCTAAGCTCTGCATGTTTGTAGAGCGTGTTATATTTGTTCTTTTCATAATTTTTGTTTTTTGAAATTTTATTTAATAGTTTTGAGTTCTATTATTTCCAAAAGAAATAGTTAAACACTTCAGTACAATGCAATTATAATCAGTATATTTGGTGCTTGCAGGTCTAACCAGTGAGACCAAAAAAAAAATAAAAAATGCAATATCATTTTCCAGAATCATTCTACATCTTAGTTGAAAATAGAGCTGCTGAATATTTTTCTAAAAATCCTAGAATGAAAGAAATGGAGAATTGGAAAGAGGGACAATTGCCGAGCAATGAACAAACTTGGAGAGCTATTAATGATTTTTTTATACAAAAAAAAATTCCAACTTATATAAGAAAATTGAAACCAGGTAATATCAGTCGAACGACCTTTGAGAGAATTTTTTCAATTAAACCAACCGAAGGAGTTAGTAAATGGGAATATTTAGATGTTATTTATATGTTTTTGTCTGATAACATTGAAACATCACTTTTCTCTCATGAAAATATAGAGAAATCGAGTGAACTTAGAAAGTACATATTGCCAAAGTCATTAGATGATTTTTTGGGTATAGAAAATTTAATTGATTTATATAAGGATAAAAGAAACCTGCCTCCAAAGTTAAAAGAGAAGATTCAAAGTATTAAAATAGATCATTTTCATGGATATGAGATAGAATATATAGATAAGGATGGAAATAAAAAAAAGGATATTCTTTACGGGAAAAATTTTGTAATAAAACGTCATAAAAACTCTCTTCTTCTTTTTTTTCTTAAATATTTTAAAATAATAACATCTATATTTTTCTGTATAGGTATTACAGCAGGGGGAGTTCTTTATTTTAGCAAAGAGGAAGTAAGAAATGAACCTGAATTAAATCTAAAAAAAGAAATACAATTGTTTTCAATTCGTGATAGTTTTCAGTTTGTATCAGAAAAAATGGGGTCTATTTTTACTTCAGATTGCGAAAGATTTGGCAAATATGGAAGAGTCAGATTGATGCAAATGGATACTTTTCTACTATCATCAGAACCTATTAATTCTCGTGAAATGTTTACATTTGAATTAATAGAAAATAATAAAATTGAATGGTTATTTCCTCATTTAATGAACCTGCAAGTTGTCTCTGAAAACATCTACTTATATCCTATTTATTATAAAGAGTTGATATCCATTTTTCAAGAAATGGATTTGACAAAAATAGTTACTGCCTTTCCTCCTATTATAGAAAATGCTGATACCTTTAAATTTGTAAAGGATAAATTAATTGTTGGATATGCTACTAAGAGAAGTATTATAGAGAAGTATACTCGTAAGAGCTTATATTGGTCAACAGAAGATTTGTATACTTATGATGAGAACCCAAAGGATACTGTTCATGTGATCTCAACAAGATTAAAAGGTAAAATGCTTTATAAGAGAACAGATATTTTTAATCGAAAAAAAATACAAATAAATTTATCAAATATACGAATATGTTCTGGCTTGTATGTAGCTTTACTTCCCATGCCTATACTATATTCAGATGAAGAAAGGTATGTTCCCTTAGTTATTGCAGTTGATTAATTTTTTCCTTTGTTTTATAAAGAATATGTAGAGTTATTTTTTGATACACCCACTCTATATGTTCTTTGAGTAGCCATAAATGAGTGAGAAAAACAAACAAGAATATGATCCAATACTTCAGCAATAGTCATTTAGGGGACGCAACAATAGCTAGTATACCCTTTCTATTTAATCCTGAATCCAATAAACTTCTTTTAACAGCTTCAAATGATGGTATTCAAATTAAGAAATCAGATGATCTTTATAAAATTTTTTGGAATCGATGGGACCACAAATGTATAGAACGACAGCAGAATTACATGGTATTATATTTTCGTAATGAAAGAATTTTAGGAATAAGTTTAGAGTCAATTGGAAATAAGGAACAAATGATAATTGATACACAAAGGCAATTAGAACGAATCATTCTATTGAATGCAACAGGAGTTGCAAGTGCATATAATCATTCTAAGCAATCAACAGTACTTAAACCATCAATAGGTGGTCTGTCACTATTTGTGTATTGTCGCGAATTATTTTATAAAAAAGATATAAAATATTACGACCATATTATTTTAAATCATGAAAAAGATAAATATTATTCATTCAAAAAAGTAGGGCTTCTATAGATATATTGTTACTGGAAGTTTTATTATCCATATTCACACATTGTACAACCCATATGTTATTATAACATTTTATGGTTGACAAGAACCCAACAAGCCCTACCATTTCATCTGCTAATCTAAATTTTAATCAAAAAAGCAATGAAATGGATATTACAGATGTTGGTTGGGAGTATAAAACCCCCGAATATGACACAGGAGATTACTGGTTTGATGGGAAGTTTTTTGTGACAAAAAATGTTGAAGAGACTTTATCAAAGGAGGAAATCCTTCTCATTTATGCGCATATCGTGAATTTAGTGCAGCAACAACAAGGCATCGACTACTTGCAAGTATTTGAGCAAAAAGAGACAGAATACAAACTCTTCTTTATTGATCAAGTCACAAGAGCGTCGCTCCAAACAGGAGAGCAGCCTACCCAGCACAATTACTGTACACTTCTATTTGATTGGGAGTACTAGAAGAGTAATTGTAGGGGTATCAGAACTATCTGGTGCCTCTTTTTTTAGATTTAAAAAATAAAAAAAAGGAGATTGCTCAATAGGCAACCTCCCAGCTATTTCTCTACCGTAAATAATATTATAGTAATTCGTAAAAAAAGTGTATTCGAGACCATTCAACAACGAGCAGTTGTTTGTCCTCATATGAAAATTGCTTGACTGTTACAGAGTAATCCTTAAATAAAGCTTCATAACTGAATGCTCCTAGATTGACAAGTGCTTGTTTTTGGTCGTTGGTCGCAGGTTTGAGACTGAACCAGAGCGACTCATAAGCTTCTATCATTTGGAGCTGTTTGTAATCACAACCGATACAGTCAAAAAGAAATTGAATCTCCATATTAGCTTCGTTGACCTCCTAAGATATAATCAACGGCTTGTTGTGCCTTTGATGCAGCACGAAAGATAAAACGTTTATCTTCTTCCATTGCTTCAATCCAAGTTAAAACATGATCCGACTCTTCTTCTAATTGAGTGATCTGCTCAATCCCCACAATAGCGGTTAACATGCAGGCTCCAAGTTCTGCAATAAGACTTTCTTCGGAGTAGATTAGCTGATCACCCAACGTGTTGTCCATAATGCCAAAACGAGCAAGACGTTTTATATTTCCTGTCCAGTGAATTAGATTATGAAATAAGAGAAGATAGTAAGTTTCAGGATCATTAAAGACTTTGAATTGTGGTAGTACAATATGATCAAGAAGTGGGTGGTAATAAGCATCAAATTCTTCTTGATTTTTGATAACAGGACCTTCTTTGATACTATCCAAGATTAAATCACAATGCGTGATTACATCTTTTTGATGTTTCTCTTCTGGTTCTTGCCACGTAAGACCACGAGTACAAGCAATATTGAAAACACAGTGTTTTTTAAGGTACGAAATGTGCTGCACTTCTTCGTGTCTTGCTTCTAATTGCTGTGCTTGAACTACAGAAATTAAATCTCCAGCTCGATTTCGATAGTAAGAGTTGAAGTAGAAAACCTCATTGGCTTTTGTTCCCCTCAACACGTTACCACCAAGCTTTTGAATCTGATTCCAAGTTAGATAGAAAGGAACTTCATGGGAAGTCATAAGGTTGAGCAACAGCCAATTAATCCCTTTATATCGATGTCCTGAATAGTAGTTCTGAGCAAAACCAATGTAAGGATGTTTAAACGTCCTTCTCCATGGTATTTCGCCTTGTTGTAGTTGATTGATAATTCTCCTCGTCACCACCCGATAGAAGTCTATTCGCTTGGGTGCTGTGGATTTTTTTTGACTTGTTTCTTGCATAATATGCTCATTTTAAATTCGTAAATGGTAGGTTTGTGAAATAGCAAAAACAGCCCTTTGGAAAAAGGACTGTTTGTCAAACTCTAGCACAAGCCTTGCATCTGCCGAAAAGAAAATGAGCTTCTTTATGAAAGCGCATAAAAAAGCCTCCAAAAGTGGAAAATAGTCCAATTTTGAAGCCACTTTTATGGCAGTTTGATTAGAGTACTATACGCTTGAAAAAGCCTATAAAGGTCAAGTTAGAGCTCCTCAAAAACAGGATAACAACTAATCGCAAATCCAATCACAGCCTAGGCAGACCTAGTCCAATAACAGGTATTAGTGTTATCCTGTTATTAGGGACTATTGTGGTGGGATTGAAGGGTTGCTCTGTATAGAACTGTATTGGATTTGCGCTTTAATTTTAGAAGTAAAAAAAGCAAAGTCAATTATTTTCCAAAAAAGGTGCTCTACGATACATTCTTGTATACGAAGCAAGTGCTTTTTTATTTGCTGAATAGCTGTAGATACTTGTTGATTAGCGATACTACGACTTTTGGGT
The DNA here is from genome assembly GCA_965230605.1 of Winogradskyella sp. Classification (GTDB taxonomy): domain Bacteria; phylum Bacteroidota; class Bacteroidia; order Flavobacteriales; family Flavobacteriaceae; genus CBDDLD01. The sequence goes on from CBDDLD010000005.1 coordinate 44,023, forward strand.
ATAGAAAATAATTTTGTCTGATAGTAGATTCGAGTAGAATGCACCTCGCTCTTACCCTTTGTCAGAAATCTTGCACAGTAGACTGTGTGTTTTTTAATTTTTTACTTTCTGACACATGAAATCTCTAACTGTTTTAAAAACGCTTTACGCCGAAAGTACGGAAATTGGCTCTGGAGCCTTAGTTGCCTTGGACCGAGCTTCTCCCCCCATCATTGAGCTGCTAAAAAGATCCTATCGGTCAGACAAACATACCCTAACAGGGGACATACATTACTTGTTCTCTTTGTAGAACGGTCATTCTACAAGACAATCGGTAAGAGCCTACCAAAGAAACATTCCTTGATGCACCAACCAATCTCGCACTTTCTGCTTTTCCTTTGTAGCAGAAACTGCATAGCTTTGTCAATGAAGCAGTACAGTTTATGACAAAGTAAAATGAGTTGTTGTCGTATGAAAACAGGCTACCAAAATTATTTTGATAGCCTGTTTGAAATAAAACTTAGTTTTTCAAGGAATTTCTATCTAAGACTTGACAATGTTCCTTGAGAAAAGCTTAGTGTAAATTTTATGTTGGATGAAAGCTTTGTTTTTTCGATTTCTATTTTCTTTGATTTCTCCCATTTTTCTTTAGAGTTTGAACGAGTTTCTACATAAAAAGTAGCCTCATCTATACCATCATCACAAGACAAGCGGTATCTTTTGTTCTCTATTTCAATGGTAAAGTTGTCAAAGCAGTATTTTTCTCTTCCATAGTAATAAATACGTTTGTACTTGAAGAGTATTCCTTTGGTTTTGGTGTTATTAAAAGAGTAACTTACTGTGTTGTTATCCTTCCACGTGTTTTCTTTTTTCATATCGTGGATAGATGGAAATTTGTCTAGTAAAAATTGTAAATCAGTCTCCAGACTCTGACCAAAGCTGTTTAATGAAAGGGTACACAGCCCTAAAATAAATGCAATGCGAAGTATCATAATTTTTTTTTGAATGATGAATCGGTTTATGTATCTGCAACTACAGAGCAGTCTTTTGATGCTGTTCTAATTTTTCCACCAGTTAGTTGTTGTTCTACTTTGCTTGTATAGTGTTTTATACTTCTCGTAGACCATGTGTACCCCTTGTTCTGAGACGTTCGCCATGTAGTATATACATGCCCTACTCCAAAACGTTTTGCAATGCTTAGTTTGGTTCCAGTTTGCCAATACGAATCGTCTTTTCGACACTTATAAAGATATAAGTCGGTATCAAGTATAGCATTTGAACCAACGACTTTTCTAACTGTGGCAATAACATAAACAGGGCTTGAAAAATAATATCTTCCATCTACCTCCACTTTGGTAGCTTTGAAATAGACAACATCACCTGCTTTAAATGTTTGTGCAGGGAGTATAACAGAGAATAAAAAGCTTCCGAAAAGAACTAAAAATGTTTTCATAATTATATTGATATTTATAATCTTGGGAAATATAAAGTGTATTTGTAATGAGCTTTATTGGATTTTTCAAACCGAGCAAAAGTTCTAATCAGAAGTTGTTGAGTTTCTTTGTTTACAATTTCAGAAAATCCAAAAGCAGAAGGGTCTTTATTAGGTAACCAAGGTGTTCTCATATTGCGCTCAAATATGTATACCTTGATCTGATATTGTGTTGGATTTTCTCGAAGTTTTCGAGCTTGTTCCACAGGTGCGCCAAGGTATTGTAGTCGAACTCCATTCATACAAGTGACTTGTTGAAAGCGCTTTTTATCAGCGTCGTATTCTCCTAATTTTTCAATATCAAATTTCAACACATGTAGTTTATTTGGATTTTGCTTTCTTTTAATAGCGTTTTGCTCCGAACGTACAATCTGTTCTTTAATATTTTGAACAGGTTTTTTAATATGCTCTTTGATGAGTTTATCTAAGACAGTATCAATTTCTTTTGCCATGTTTTTAAACCGCTTTGTTTGATTCTCAGTTGTTTCAAATTCATCTCCACCAGTATTAGAAAATACATTGACTTTGAATGTTGTTTTGGCATTATGGGTAGAGCGAAAAGAGGTAAGGGTAAGTTTGTAGGCAGGGAATTGTTTTTGTAAACTACGTTCAATCGCTTTGAGTCGAGCGGCCTCTTTTTGTTTCGTATTTTTTTCTTGCAAATAAATGATGAAGTTAGTCGTTCCTAGGTGACTAGAGTTGCGTTTTTCATGAACATGAATATTAAAACTATCTAAGAGCGGACTTTTTTTATCTGAGAATGCTGCTACTTTTCCCTCGAATACAGAAAACTTGTCGTAAGTATTCAGTGTAAAATAGCCATTGGGTAGTGTTTGTTTTTTCTCTACGAATCGAGGTTTATTGTAGTAAATACAATCCATGTCTCGAACTTCGTAGAATGGGATTGTTATATCCACTTTTTTCTGGCAGACTACCAATGCTTTGCTTTGAGCAAAACTATTGAGTGCTATACCTAGTAGGAAGAAGTATAGGATAATTTGCATAACGTTTATTTTGAGAATGATTCAAATTATTGTTTTTGGTTTTTGGCAATGATAATTGGGCAAGAATCGGTTGTTTGTAGGATATTGCCTCGTGTTAATACTTCGAGTGCTTCATTGGTAAAAGGGCGGAGGTAATAAACATTCTGTTGGTATTTTAAACTTTCTGTAGCATCCCAAACCTCTGTTGTGATAAGCTGATCTGTTTTGAGGCGTTTTTGTACCTGAATTTTATTGGTTTTTATCCATGTTTCAGATGTGTTAGAGCAGGTATATAGATAGTATTTAACTTGTACGTCTGCTAGATTATATTTCTTTTTCTGAGAGACGATTGTTCCTACGATGTAGAGTTTTTTGTCGAACTTATAAATGCCCCGAGGGATTTTACCATTAAGTTCAAGAACCTTTTGTTGTTGCATTCTAAAAAAGACCATATTGCCAGTCTTAAAATCTTGTGCATTTACATCAAAAAAAGCAATTGACAGTAAGAGTGTCAAAAAGCTGTATAGGAGTGATTTCATAAAAAATGATTTAATGAGAAAATGGTTTGGTTTTTCAAATATAGGAAAAAAACAAAAAAGATACTAAAAAGTAGTACTAAATGTGTAGTAATAAAAGTGTAGTACCTTTTGGAAGTTATTTTCCATTCATTTGTATAATGGATGAAAAAAATAAATTTGTTGAAATGGGTTTGGAGAACTTAGGTCAACGTCTAAAAGAATTGCGTAAGGCAAAAGGGTATAAGAACTATGAGAAATTTGCTTATGATCATGATATTGCACGTGCTCAATATGGGCGATATGAAAAGGGGTCTGACTTGAGGTTTGGAACACTCTTAAAAATTATTGAAAGTCATGGACTTACTGTTGCTGAGTTTTTTGCAGAAGGATTTGATGATGGCGAAATTCCCAAAAAAGATGGGTAGATGAACTAAAGTATGTTTCTATTTCTAAGCTAGAGATTTACTCAGATTTTATTCTACAAAAACAGGATAACAACAACTGTGACACCCCATTGCAGACTAATCTATAATCAGTTCCATAATAGGCAGTGTTGTTATCCCACCATTGATTGGAACTGTGTGCTAGAAGGGCTTGGAGATATTACGATGTTAACTCGTAAATAAAGATTAGCTCGAAATTGTAATGAGGTGTCTTTACTAGTGTAGGCATTCATTGCTCTTTGCCAAGCAAAAAGTAACAATTCCGATTTATGAATAGAGTAGGAATCTTGCATGAAATGGAATCACCATATATATATACGACTATTTTGGAGGGAAGGTATGTAATAGAAGACTTCTATTTAACATAAGAAAGATTATGGGAGAAATTGAATGGTACTGAAATAGGTTGACACTATTCTTTAATAATTTTCTTTGTAATTCGATTAAACCTAGATTGAAATTCTATAAAGTAAACGCCTCTTGGCAAGGCACTAAGGTCTATTGTAGTTTGTTTGTTAAACATCTTATTTGTCAATACTTCCTGCCCTTCTACAGAATACATTCTTAGTGTCACCTTTTCTTCATGGTTTACTTCTATTTGAAGATGATCTTTGACAGGATTTGGAAATAATTGAATTAAGGTCTCCTCTTTTATTACTTTACCAAAGGAAGTAATTGGTGAACAAGGCAAGGGGCTAGAGCGAATGACAATATCTCTGTAGGTTTTACCTAATAATACTCCTGCTGAATTATATTCTAAAATTGAAAATCCAATTACATAACTACCTATATTACTTGGTAATATGGCAAATGCTCCTGTTGAAGCATCCCATTCTAATAGAGTGTTTCCTCCTAAAGGATTAGAACTACTATAAGGGGTTTGAAACGATACAATACTATAAGGAGGGGCACTAGGATGACTAGGGATAGGATTTAAATTTGTCATTCCATTTAAAGGAGAATAAAATTCGTAGACTAATGAATCTCCATCTATATCTATTGCATTTAAGTTAGTTAAAAAGGTATCAATAGTAGATATAATTAGGGGGATTTCTCTATTAAATTGAGGCGAACTATTACAACTTAACATTCCTTCTGACGTTATTTCTGTTGTAATAGTCATTCCTGTAGAAGAGGGACTACTTATATTAATAAGGTCATTACTTCTACAACAACGTTGGTAAGTTAAAATATATCCTGTATTGCTAAAAGGAAGAGTTATTATCTGAGAATAGACGGTATAATGCACGCAAATATTATGAATACAACTATCTGGATAATCTAAGCTAATAGTATCATTACTTGCTGTATCTAAAGGAATCATAAATGCAGAAATATAGTTATTAGTTTGAGCATCAAAAATTCCAATGGAAATAGAATTGTCAAACCATGTGACTCCAAAATTACAATCACGATATACCTTTAAATTAATTTCATACTGGTCATTACCTAAACATTTATAAGTAATTTCACCACCTACAATATGTGATGCAGATAGGTTCTTCTGACAAAGGAAAACGATTAAAGTTAATATTATAAGCTTTAGAACTTGTGCTTTCATTTTTCCATTTTTTTAATCAAATATTTATATCGTGTATGCCTAAGAGTATGGTAGTGATGTAGATTGTATGATAAGTTAGAAAAAAGACAATGAAGACTATATTTGTAAGATGTGTTCAATATCTATACAAATAAAATGTCCTCATTGCCACAATTCAAAGGTCGTTAAAAACGGGAAAAAAACCACAGGAAGACAAAACTTTCTGTGTAAGAATTGTGGCAAACAATTTCAAGCTGAATATTTATACCAAGGAGCAGATCCAAGTATGAAAGCCCAGCTACAAAGTTCTTTATTACATGGTAGTGGTATTAGAGATTGTTACAAAATATTTGGAATTAGTCCTAAAACTACTCTTCGATTTATACTAGAGCAAGGAGAAAAAATTAAAATTGCTCCTAGATAAAAGAAGTATAAAAAAGTGCAAATTGATGAGTTATATTCCTTTGTGAATCAGAAAGATAAAAAAGTGTGGGTTTTCTACGTTTACGCTCCTGAGACCAAAGAAATATTAGCTGTAACAATGGGCAAACGTACAAAAAAGCAACTTCGATATTTAATGACACAATTAAAGTGTCTAGATATAGAAATTGAATTTTACTGTACAGATGCTTTTAAGAGTTTTAAAGAGGTCTTACCTTATTATCAACATATTATTGGTAAATCTTTTACTAAAGATATTGAAGGTATTAATACTCTTATTCGCTCTAAAATTGCACGATTTCACCGAAGAACTACCAAGTTTTCTAAGAAACTTAAGTATCAATGGCATTTGTTTAAAATTTTTGTCTTTTATTTCAATGAACTTCCATCATACATTTAACAACACAACCAAGAGTATATATGATCTCTAAATTATAGATTCTTTGAAAAAAGAATAATACTTTCTCTTATGTAAATGATTCTTTATTTTGCTTAAAACTTCTTTCTTCTTTGAATCAGTATATGAAACACCGATATACCCATATTTATCATATTCAAGTAGAATAGGTAATAACTCTAAGAAGGATTTAAAATTTGGTGCTATGGTATATTTTTTTTTAGGGAAAGAATCATATCGATCTACGATTAAGATTTCACTATTTAATTTATCTTCTGCTAGAAAGTAAGAATCTAATCTTCCAAAATAGTTATACTTATCATCTGTCTCTAATTTGGGGATAAATGAAAAGCCAAAGCATTGGAACGTTTTAGAATTTACATTCACTACAAAGTTTTGTAAAAAATCATTACGTTCAATAAATTTATGTTTCATCTTCAAAGAAAACATTTCTTTAATAGCTAAAGCATCTTCATCTGAACAGTCTTCAATATTATTTTTAATATCTAATGTAGTAGGTACTACATTAGATATTTTTCCAATAATAATTTCAAAAAAATCTTTCATTTATATATTTATTTTTCAACAGGCATATCTATCATACCTGCAGGTACTGGTTCACTTTTTGTATCTGGGCTATAAAATATGATAGCATGAGATACCCGTTTACCTAAGAATTCACTAGCTTCTTTATCACTTGAATATACTTGTTCTGTAGTTTGAGATATACTTGGAGTAAATTGACCAGATGCAAAATCTCTTGCTTCTTCATATGTAGCATAAAAAATATGAGCTTTACCTGTATTATCACTATTATTGACATAGTCCATAAACGGTTTGAAACCTTGAGAAAAGGCAAATTGCAATAGCTGGGCATCAGTTTTTTCCATAAATGCATCTACAACAGCAGCAGCTCCAATGGGATCAACCATATCAACTGGACTCATTTGTCCATTTGCATAAAAAGCAAAAGTAAGACCAGACCCTACTAACATTATCTTTTTACTAAACTTAGTAAGAAGACCAAATCTAAATTTATTTCCCTTATTAAAGGGATGTAATACTTTACTAAAAAATCGATGAGCTTTCTCTGGAATTGCTGTTGCAAAACGTCCTTGGTACTTATGATGATGAATTAATATGTCGCCAGCATATTCAGCATGTTTAGGGTTATGTTTTATCCAAACTTCATCAACAACAGGTGGAGCACCATTTTTGATTTTTGCTTTATTTGCAGGGCTTAAAGTTTGAGGATAATTTTTTAAGACCTCATTCCAATATGCAACATAGTTTCTCCCTCCTCCAAATTTGGTATAAGAAGTTGTGGCAACCTTATTTCCATTTATTGTTTTTGCTGTAGAACCTAACCCTATATTATTCATATCCACGTCAAGTTTTGGATTATACAGAGCTTTTGCATTTATTGAAGTATGAATATCAACTTCGAGACCATCTAAATCAATAGCTGCAATAGGCATATTCCCAGCAAATTGGTAAGGAGTATAGAAAGCGAAACCATCAGCTAATGGATCAACAGAAAGAAATTTAGCAATAGATGGATTATATAATCTAAAGCCATAATCTTGAATAAGTTGATTCCCCCACTCACGATCATTCTCTTTTCCGTTAAAACCATGTTTATAGGAACTTGGATTAAACGATCGACCAGGCATTGTCCACCCAAATGGATAATAGTCCTGAGCAGACTGCACTTCAGCTTTATATCCTTGAGCTGTCGTTTGACCAAGTGCTGTTAAATAACCAAGTTTCAAATCACTAACAGTCACCAAAACATTTTCTAAATGATTAGAAATTTCAAAGATCTTTTCTCCACGAGTTCCATTACTGCCTCTATCTTTTTCAAGGCTCTCGCCCAAAGATGCATTCATTGAACTAGGGTTAGTAAGAGGAGTATATTCATCTAAAGATACATTATGTTGATGAATTCCCAAACGACTAGAACCATAAATTGGAGTTTCTTCTAATTTTTTACTAAACGTTCCTGCAATATTTTCTACTATATACGTACCCATAATATTTCCACTCGCATCTCTAATATAGAAAGTTGTTCTAATTGGGCTATTTGATGGGATTTTAGGGGCTATTTCTTTACTTAATCTATGTCCATTAACATCATAAGTATAGGTAATATCATAATCATTATTACTAACAGTTGATACTTTGTCTTGAGAATTCCATTTAATAGTATTAGTTCCATCTGTTGTTAAATTACCAATTGGATCATAAGTATAATTCATTCCATCTACATCATTAATACCTATAGTAGTTGACATAGGATCTGTTATAGAGATAAGTTGGTTCTTTAATTTTCCTACCCCATAATTATAACTTAATGCGTCAATATGAGTAGATGAACTAGTAGCTGTATTTAAAGTATGACGATCTAAACTTTTAATATTTCCATTAGCATCATAAGAATAAGCTGTTCTGTAGGCATTACTCAAACCACTTTTACTCCAACCGTTAGTATATGCATAAGATTCCGATTTTGTAATACGATGCAACGCATCATATTCATAGACCATTGCTTGTGTTGCTTTTGTCAACGGATTAATAGGCACTAAAGATGGAATATGGTTAATCATAAATGTAACATTACCATTAAATAATCCTTCTGTAATACCATTACCTGTGATATCAGAATTAAATATAGTAGTATTAGAATGAGCAAAAACACCTAAATCAATTCCTGTGTTAATTGTCTTGTAATCTTCTCTATGATACCCCAAATAGTAGGCTGCTTGATCATAGCCAAACCATTTATTATAATTATGTGGTAGTCCAGTTCCTGGACCAGTAGCAATAAATCCATCTTGCCCTAAATCCCGTTTACTTGTAGTGTTATTAATTCCTTTTATCCATCCCTGAATATTATACATGTAATCTAGTCCTTGAACTTTATCTTCACCTAACTCTATGCGAGCCAATGGACCATGTGCATAATAAAAATATTTAGCATCTAAATCCCAAGCATATCCATTTTTACTAGTTTCAGTAAAAATTAAACGATTATCAGCATCATATTCATAACGATGAAAAAATTGGTCTTTAGTACCACTCATGAAGGCAACTTCTTTTACATTGCCAGAAATGAGGTCATAATTATATTCAATTTCTGAAGCTCCCAAAATATTAATTTGATTATGTATTTTTTTAACATGACCATGAACATCATAACTATAATAGGTAGCAATATGATCATTATATGTTCGAGCTATCCGTCCTCTTAAATTATCTTGAATAATTGGACTAAAACTAGCATTTTCATATTCTGTAATAATTCTTTCATGAACCGAAAGTATCGCTTCAGGAAAAGTTGTTCTATTTAAGTTCCAATCACTAATTACTGGATGCCCATCTAAACGTCCAATTTCAATAACTCTTCCTTGTTTATCGTATTTTGTATAGGAATATTGATCGTTTAGAACTTGTCTAGCGTTTTGAGAAAAACGCAAACGGTTAGCATAGTCATATTTAAGCTTTGTTAATCCTCCATCTGGTGATTCTTGTTCTACTATTTGTCCTACTGTATTATATTGGTAGGTAGTCGTCATTTCATAATCATGGTTAGGGTCAGTACCATCCCAAACACCAGCAATTGAGCCTATTGTTGTACCATCAAAATGATTATCAGGTAATGGAATTACCGCAGAAGGAGGTATAGTTTGTATTAAATTACCAGCTTGGTCATAATAGTATAAGGTATAATGATGTTCTGTTGTTTTATATTCTGTAGTCATCGTTTCCCTAAATGCCATACAAGGATCTCCATTTGTTAATTGAGCTAATTGATCTTCTAAATATTTGTCATAAGCTTCTGTTGCTTTACGTGTAAGTTCTGCGATTTGTTGTTCTTCGCATTGAACTTTTACAGAATCAATATTGATTGCAACTTGATTTTTCTTAAGTACCCAAATACCTTCATTCCCCCAAGGGAAAGCTCCATCTATTGAGCTGAGGTTAATTTGAGCTTGAATAGTTAGTAGTGTTGCTGAGGAGCAATCAGGATTAATATCAGTACAATTTATATGTCCATAACCTATTGTATTATAAGGAGGAGGTAAACTAGGAACAGTACATGGTTGCAAAATAGTAACATCTACAGTATTTGTTAAGCAATTATAATTACTTATACTTTGTATCTCTAAGAAATTAAGGACATCTCCTGTTTGTTGATTTATTAGTTTAACACTAAAGCCACCACTACCTATATATACATCCATATTATCATCATTCCCCTGTGATTTTCTTAAATACACACCTGTGTAATTACAATGGGTTAAAGTAGAGGTCGTTGTCATTGGAGAATTAAAAGCATAACCAACTAAAACACCCTGATCAATAGTTATAGAAGCATTAGTAGGGCAATTGGCGTTTATATCTGTATATTTTGTTGGAAAAATAGCATTGTTATTTAATTCATTAAAAAGACAACTTAAATAATCACAACGTTGGTGAGCTCCCGCTACATGAATATTAGTATTCCACTCATAAACGTCCGTTTTATTCGCAAAAACAACATCAATATAAGGCGGTTGATTCGTTACTAAATCATAGCCACAATCGGTATGTGTGGTCAAAATCGCTTGCGCCTGTGCTAAATCAGGATCCATTGGCGTAAGGTTTTCATCAAAAATATATCCCATAGGGTTATCAGTTCCAACAGCGCTACATTCTCCTGTACAGAAAGCGACAAAGTGATTGATCAATTGTTGATATTGAGGATCTGTTTTATCCATATCTGGACATAATTGTCCAATCCAACGTTGTGCATTTCCTAAACAAATTGCGGCACAATTATCTTGATTCAAGGTATTTCCTAAAGCTTGGACATCTGCCAAATTAGATGGACTTCCTCCACCATTGTCACTCATCCACTGTGCCGTTTCATCTCCATTAATAATCGGATCACAAGAACTTGCACCTGTATAAGGCGCACCATTAGGACACGAAGTAATTCCATCAATATATGTTTGTTGTATTTTTGCTTTTTCAGCCGCATAAATTCCTCTAAACAATCTCCACTTATCTTCATTCGATAAAGGCGTAATATCTGGTGTATTAATGGTATTATAAGGAGGTGCTAAGCTCGTATAATTGTTAGGATTATACTGTGCTGGGTCACCTAATATATTATTAATATAACAAATCACACTCGAACAACCGTTACCACAGCCCATCACATTTACAGGCTGTGCTGCCGTGTTGTTGGTATACATTGTCGTACAATAATTGGACAAATTTGCATTCATTTGTGCATACAAACTGGGGTGAGCCGTGAATAATGGATCCATATCTATTATTTTCGTAAATTGCTCTGCCACTAAGTTTATTGGCGATTGCAAATTGGCACCAAAATCTATTGCCTCTGCCCATGTTTCTAAACCAGCCAATTCAAAATCAAATCGACGACCTTTTAAGGTATTTTCATCCAAACAATAACTTTCGTAAGCACAGTATTCTGGATGTCCCTGCAATATTTCAGGAACCTCTACAAAATGTTCTTGCCAATCATTTTGAATAAAATTGATAAACTGAGTTTGGTTGCTAAAAGTGTTTGTTATAACATTTCCATTGTTATCATAACTTTCTATCACTATTGGATTACTCGTATTATAAACATTTTGCCAAAATCCATTCTCTCCATACAAACAACCTTGTGCACCTGTTGATGGATCACTAGCAGGGGCAATTTGTTGTTTCATCAACTCTAGCTTCGCATCACATTCTCTTGTTAATCCAGTTTCTAAAGCTAAAATTTTGCGTAAGTCATCACAATCTGGATAAGTGCTTGTATTCAATAAGTAATATTGAACTAGATCAAAATAACGCTGATATTCTAGTGACCCTATTTCTCCATTGGCACCAATTGGGTCTTCTGCTGCTGCAATTTCCTCAGCCAGTTTTAATCGAATATTATCATTACAATCATCACATTCATTAGGATCCCAATTAGCAGTGATATACTGCTCAATAAATGTTTGTTTATCTTCTAAAACATCATTATTTTCTAAATGAGTAATTAATTGATTCGGGTTAGGTTCTATTACTCTTAATACTTTTCTTAAAGTATAAGATCCTACATTGGATAATGTTGCCTCAAACTCAATGTCTACAGTCGGAATAGGCGTACAAGTATTCTGATGTAAACTATTATAGTCCACTACAATTTCTCCATTGATTGACTGCACTGTTATTCCATTAAAAATAGGAGCAGAACCATTATTAGAAGGTGTTGGCAGTATTAAAGGAATTGTTATTCCATTCTCATCTATTAAACTAATATTGACTTGGTATTGGCAACCAATACAAATAGAAGTGGTTACATGAGGCAAATACATAGCTCCTCCCTTTAATGTATAGGTAAATTTGTCTGTGCGAGGGGCTTCATCACAAAAAATAGAATGTGATAAGGTACTCAATTGCTCAGATTCATCAATGACATTCTTGCCAATAATTGAAGATTTAATTGTATTAGTAGCATCCAACTCACTTTCTAAGGCATTCACATTTTCGGGGCTTTTTCCCGCCAATGCTGTGGCGATTGTTTGTCCTCCTTGATTTATATAGCTTACAGAAATTTGCCCATTAGCATCTACCACATAATTTTTACGATAATGTATTTCATCTCCTATGTTCTTACCAAATAGTCTTCTTAATTCAGCATGAGTGGGATTACTGTAAAAATATTTGGTTTCATGATCAGAACCTAGTTGATAAAAAGCACCTACTCCTGATTGACGTGCTATACGTCCTGTGGCATCATTTAAAAACTTTACTTGTGTTACAGGGAAATTTTCTGCGTCAGGAATATAGTTTCGATGAATATGATTGTCAAAAGGATTTTCAGAACTATAATACACATTACTCACATGTTCCTTTCCTTGAGCATCTACTTTTATTAAAGGATCGGCATAACTTGTTTTATCAAAGTCTTTACGAGTATAATCAATTGCTCCTGTCGAAATTAAACCTCCTTCTGTTATAGTAGTAGCATCTGTTCCTGCACCAAATTCTAATGGGTTTTTTCCTGTTAGTTTTCTCACAGGTACAGGTAATATCGTTAAAGATGGTCGCCCTTCAGTATCATAAACATTTTCATTGACAATCGTTAAATCATTACTACTTAGGTTTGTTAAGGTTTGTCTACCTTTCATTGCTTCATCAAAATATTGAATAACTTGTTTGCTTTTTGCATTTTCAGCAAAATTTCGTTGTACTTGCCAAATTTCATCTGCTTCAAAACCTAGGAATAAACCTATAACAAGGCTGTTTGTGCTAGGATTAATACCTTGAACCCAAGTCCCATATTTTAAATGCTCATAATTCGATCCAACATTACGAATATATCGCCCTATAGGACGTACTCTTACATATACAATACCAGCGGGATAGAATAAATCGAATTGGTGAGAAGTAGATTTTGTTTCTATACTAACCGCTCTTTCAAAAACGGTTTCCAAATCCATTGAATTGAGTACTGATGCTTGAGTATTAAACTGTGTATCCCAAAATACCCATTCTAATTCATAATATTCAGCTCCTTCAACAGGCTGCCAAGCTACTTCTACCTGATTATTGCTTGAGCTAACCAAGACCATCTCATTTTTTGTAATGGGATCTGTTTCATCTAAATAATCATACCGTTCTACCTTTAATTTTAATTCTAAATGTATATCATGTGGCACATCTCCTGTAGGAGTAATTGAATTTACTCTCAGTTTTACATCACCAACAACCTGCTCATGAATTCCAATAGATTCATAAATTCCTTTTGTATTGTTATGTTCAATAAAAAGTATCCCTGATTTTGCAATAGATTGTCCAGCAACAGGATCGCTGTATAAGAGATCGTATTCAATTTCGTAAGACCAAACATTACCTGCAATATCTGTTTTGGAATTTCTATTATAAACCAATGTTGGTATAGCAGTATAATTACGTACAAAATCAACTCCTACTCCAGACTGTGTATATAAAGGATCAATGACATTAATTACAGTAGAAGTCGTTAAATCTACTTTATTTACATGGTTAGTATAGGTAATATCCTTAGCATGCACATTAGATGGTAAGCCAATGCATACTGCTAATAACAATACAAGAAATCGCATAGGAAGTATTAAGGTTTTCATATTTCTATTCTTTTTATTGGATGTCATGGTCATTATTTAGCACTACGAACAGCGTAGTCACTGTATTTTCCAATTCCTTTGAATTGAGTACCGATTTGGGTGATAAATTGTTTCTCAGAAAAAGTACTTGTCGTAAACGAAGGCTTTGTGTTAATCACCTTCATGTTTAACTCTGTATACACTTCTTTTTCTAATAATTTAGGGTTGTAATAATATCGAATTTTACGCATGAACCCAGTCTTAGGCTCAAATGCTATTTCGACTTTACTCATCTGTGTATTTTCGTTCTCTAGGATGTAATTCTTATATCCATTCGTAGCACCTTTGTAGTGAACAGATGGATATTTTTTTAGAATATCTGCTGCAACTGGGATGTGTTGTTGAGCAATTTTTGCTGCTTTAGCTTCCGTCCAGTTATCGTATATAATTGTCTTGTTTTGATGATCGATCATCAAAATGTACTTTGTATTAATTAGCATGATGGCATCGTCTATTTCATAAAAATACAAGGCACCTTTTTTACGAATAATAGCCTTTTGTTCTTTTGTAACTATCTTATCTTGCCAAATACTATTTTCCATTTCTAAATACAAATCATCAACTCCATTATAGGCAGTTTGCATTTTAGTCATGTCTTCTTCAAAAGACTGACTCTGAGCCGGTGATAATAGAATAAAGAATCCTACTATTAATAATAATTTATTCATAATTTATTGATTATGGCGTTTTACATAACTACGAGATTCTTGAATTGTTTTAATTCCTCGCTCTGTCTCTTTCTTTACTAAAATCAAACTACCATCATCATCATAGACATAGAACGTAGCATAGTTGTTATTGTCCAAGGTTGCTCTTAAACGGTAATTAACAGGGTCATATACATAAGACTCCATATTGCCATTTGCAGGATAAATTCGTATATCGTCAATATACATTACTCTTGTGCCTGTATTATCCAAAAATGTTAAATCATTATTACCTATATAATTAAACGCTCCTTCTACTCGTTGCCAGCCATCAATAATTGCTCCCTTAGGTTTCATCAAAGTTCCACCCATCCTAATTTCTAACTCACCATTATCATAAGTATGTTTAATTTTAGATACACTACCAAAAGTAGATCCTACATTAATCCACGCACTAAATATATAGTCTTTATTTAATTGTAAGTGTAATGTATTTTGAGGAAATGTGAGTCTTTGATTAACTCCCATCGTTAATTGTAAACTGTGTTTACCTGTATGTGCCTTTGTTGTTGAAAATTGTGCTTTCCCAGAACTAGGCAAAATAGAATTTGTATTCGTCAAATCTTGTTCGTAGATTAATGTCGCATCTCCTGCCCACCAATTTGTACCTAAATTCACAGTATTAGGAATTTCTACCTCGTAAATAGTAAATTGATCTTTTGTTGTTTCATCTAATGTCGGAGCCAAGCCTGGTATTTGAAAATGATCTCCTAAATTTAAATTAACCTTATATTCTTGAATTAAAGAAGTTGCAGGGATTTCAATTTTAGTTACTCCATTTGTTAAATTTAAACTTATTTCAGATAAATTAATATTACTTAATTCATCATAGGGCTTATAAACTAAGATATATACTGTATTTCCACTAGATGATAATTTAGTTGGATAACATAAACGATAATTTTCTTGTCGTTTTACTATCGAATTTGAACAATTTAAAAATGGTAGAAAATCTAAATTACCATTATTGTAATGTCCTGCAGCAGCCACTGTTTGAATATTTCCTGTTGTTCCTGGTTCTTCAAAACTTTCATATCCTATTTCGTAATATTTTGTATTTACTCCATTAGCTACTATAAGGTTATCATTATAACCATAAATTTCTACCTGATGGTTTCCTAATACATCTCTTGCTTCGATAGCTGTACCATCTAAGTTGTATTTAGTAACATTCCCTGTTCGAACCCAATTTTGATTACAATATTCAAAAAACGGATTTTGCCAATTGAATAATGAAACATTATCTATAATTCCTGAATTTTTGATGTCTACATCTTTTAAACTTCCATTTCCATTTGGGTGGTAAGTTCTAAAGTTTCGATTATTAATATAGTCATAAGTACTTTTTGGACGCCAAACGCCTTTTTCTCCCTTTGTATAAGGATTTTGCCAAGGATTTTTATTCAAACAATGATCATAATGTTCTAGGTTCCATTGATCTGAATAAGCACTTGCTGATGCTGATAAAACTTGATCTATTTCCTTATGCTTGACAGTTGTTGCATTGTTCTCCGCAATGATTGAGAGCGTATTTTGACTTCCAATTGCAGAACAACTAGAATTTTCTGCACTAATAACAGGGAGATCAAAAGTCCCTGATGAAGTATAAAAACGACACATAATAGCAGGAATAGGTCCAGTAAGGTCTATTTGTCCATATAAAATATCAATTTTTAAAATGTCTGCAGGATTAAAGTTAGCATTAGGATGATCAACAACACTTTTATACCAACCTCCAGATGCCAGTATGTTGGTTCGTAAAAAAGGGGCACCAGATGACAATGTAGAACCATAACGATAGGTCATATCTTCCATGAAAACAGGATAACCGCAAATAGAAGAAGATGAATGAACATCAGCTACAGCAACTCCTAAAAAACCTCCTGATACTGGTACGTTAGCCCCTCCATTGTCAAATATTATAATTGCTTTGTTATAAGCTCTTACAGCTGCTTCAAATTCGGCATTTACTATATTATGGACAGGACCTGCACCAAAAGTTATAAAATCAGGATTACACGTTTTGGCTGCCCGCCCTTTCAACGGATTAGCACTATCGTCGTCTCCTTCATGATGAATCGTGCTATATTGAGCAATCGTAGAGGATAACACATTTCGATTACCAGAACGTATGTTATGGAAGGTAATATCTGTATAACTGGATAGATTACCCTCCAAACTAAATAAATCATCTCCCAAATAAATCGCTCTAGTTTTAGATTGATCTTTGCTTAAGATATATTCATCCCCAGCAATCAAATCATTACTAATTGCATTCGACACACCTTGCAAACGGTATTCCGTAGGACTTGCTGTTTGTAGATCTCCTTCAAACTTCATCCCCACATTATTTGCTGCCATTCCTAGTGTACTGTGTGCTAAATAAGCAGGTGTTTTGTAATTATAAATACCTCCTCCTAACTGATTATCCGTATAAGTTAACAAAGGCTGTCCTGTATATTTATCAAATACTTGATTAGTAGTGGTAATGTGTGATTGCCCATCAAACGAATGTGTTTTTGTCATGATACCTCTTCGATTGATAATCTTATTCGTTACAGCCAATCGAGTTCTATTTCCATTCAAATTAAACTGAGGCCATGGGAAAGGCACTGGATAAATAAGCGTTACATCTATGTTCACGGCTACTCCTGTCGATGCAGAAATAGAGGTTGACTCTCTACCATCCATTACAAAGTCATAATCTACTCCCACCAAACAAGGCTCTACTTTAGCATCCAAATTCCCTGCACTTACATCATTCGGATCGTCATCTATTAAAACATCAACTTCATTATCCACCACTTTCACGGTCTTAAAACGACCTCGATCTTTAACATATTTCGTCTTCGTTTTATATTCATAAGACATTCCTGTTAAAGGCTCTTTGATGACTTTTCCTGTATTATCTTGTGCATAAGTCTTTGTTCCTTTCATTTGACCATGCATATTATTCAACTCTATGCTATAGCCCTGTGTTCCTGTATATTCATCTCTACGAGTCATAATTAAGAAACTCATCAACATCGACAACCACGGTTGCGTTTCAGTATCGTCTAAATCCGTTTTGTCCGTAATCACAGGGAAATCTTTCGCTGTATAAAACTCGTTCACCGTTTGACCAGTTGTTCCAAAACCTGCTGGCAAATCGGAAGGCAGCGGATGATTCACAGGATCAGTAGCAGCTTTATAAGCATAATCGGATGCTAAACTTCTTACCGTCACTTGACTATATCCTACCCCACTACCAGGATACATTCCCTCATTAATCGGGTATTCATAAATATGAATATCTTTAACAATACCGCCTTGAATTTCTTCGTGTATATCAGCATATTTCAAAGCACAAGCATCGTAACCAATAGAGGTTTCATTCTCCATTACTCCACTACTGTACACCTCTCCATTTTCATCTGTCGTTGTATAATCGTAAACTACTCCTAAGGTATTCGTTAAGTTGGCTTCTGGTGCCCAGTTATCCTCCAAGGTAATTTGTTTCACTCTCGCTCCTCCACCATACTTAATTCTATCTGGAGTATTTAACTTGATAAAGGATTTTGATAAATCAATTTCTTGACCAAAGCTATTGTTTCTTGCAAACAAGTAATAACCACTAAAAATCGCTCCTAAACCAGCCCCAAATCCTGCCATACTTGGCACCGCATTTTCTGGATCAGGGTTTTGGTTGATCACAAACATTCTATCGGGCAAATTATTTTGCAAAAAGTTCCAATTCGCCATTATCATAGGATGATAACGTTGTCCTTTCACTTCTTTTCTCGATACCTTCAAAGTAAGATATGCTTCGGTATAAGCACCATTAACATCGGTAGGACTATTCGGATCAAAACCAATCATATCTAATCCGTCTCCATCTTTTTCTATTTCTGCATAGCCCGTCACATACTCATAGGTTTCATCTGAAGTTGTTTTTAAATTAGAGCGTATTTTAAAATAAACTTGTTTGTACAATCGATCTCCTCCATCACTTCGTTTACTTACAGGTAAATCTTCGATATATTTCTTTAGTTTATCTTGCTCTGTCGGCAGAAGTGGCTCTTCTAATTTGAAATAAACCCGCTGTTCTTTTCCTCCTGTTGTGCCATATTTATTGATAAATACCTTACCATCTACATTGCCATGATCTGGATAATTGTTGTTATTTTCATCTACTCCTAAACCTGTCAAGGGTTGCATTTGAGTGGCAACAGCATCTTGTACATAGGCATAATCATCTCGTTCCAATTCGATGTTCATCTCTGCTCCAGAAGGGGTGATAATTTTAGATAGATGCCATGAAGCTACATCACTATCCAAATTGGATTTAAAATTAGGATCATCATGATCAAATTGTTTCGTATATGGATTTCGAAGGTTGTCACATTCTTGAGCATAGCCTTTATAAACCCCCCAGCGATCTACCGCCTTTTCGTCGTATCCTCGATTAGAATTTTCATATTTAAATACGTAAGGAGAAAGGGAACCTCTGGTACTGTTTTCATAAGTAAACCAAACTTTTTTCAAGGTTAATTTTCCATTCTCCGTAGCATCTTCATTATTTTCTACATTCGGACACAAACTATAATCGTAACTAAAATTGACAATTTTTATAGGAATCGCACTGGCAATGCCTTTTGCTGCTACTTCTTTTTTAGAATACAATTTGATTTTATCCAATTTATAAGAATAAGCTCCTAATGGGTCATTTTCGTTTTGAACATATGCCCCTGCTCCTCTTGCATCCTTACGAGGAGAGATTTCAAAATAAGCAATATGTGTTTTAGTTTCAATCGTTGCAGGCAAATAAACCTCTCTAGATCCCCACATAAACGAGCCCATATCATCCACTGCCTTATTCTCAAAACCTTGTATCAGATTAGCGCCAAAGAAAGGCGCTCTCCATTGATAATTATCGGACAACTTCACATAGTTGGTCTTCATCCAATATCCTACATCCCCATCAGAAGGTCCAGGTACGTTGTCAATGTCCACATAATCACTTCCTAATACAGAGGTTAACATATAGGAATGAGCATATTCTGGGATGGTTTTCTCATCAATATACTTATGTGTTCCTTGACGTTTGTAATCAATTTCACCGTTACCCAAAGCAGGTAAATAAACTCGTTTTGAACAAGCATTTTTATCGACAGTATCAACACTAAAAATAGCTTCTTTTTGAACATGATTTTGCAAAGGCAAACCATATACCCAACGAACTCCATCTATCCCTAATGCTGTAAAACCTGCATTTTGCTCGTTCGCTGTACGATTTAAATCATTTCTAGGTTGGTTGGCGTATTGTGTTTGCGTAATCGCTCCTCCTGTAGTTCCGTCGTAGTATTTAACATCGTACTCTGGTAGTACTTCATCGCCATTATCATCCAATAAATCGTTGTTAGAAATATTTTGAATCGCCATATTCCGAGCTCTCCGATTTGCTCGTTTACTCTCTCCTGAATTGAACTTAATCGTAGGTTCGTAATTATGTGTTAGATTCCCTGCATTGTCAATCTTAACTTCTTGACTTTCTAAGCTTCCTCCATCTGTTCCATCATACTGGAAATCAGCATTTTTCTTTAAACGTAAAGGTTTATCACCTCCCATATAATCATAGGCATCCAAAGATTCTGCTGCCATTTCACCAGCCGTTTTATAATAGACGTTCTCAAAATCCGCTCCTTCTTGAGCCGTTTTAAAACCATAACTTTCATTCTTGTTGCCAAAATAGCCATTGTATTTAGGCCATCTGTAGTTCGATTGTTCCGAGTAATTAAAACTAACATCTATCCCTACTTTTAGGTAAGAACCTACCTGAGCACCAACAGATCCTCCTCCTGTATTGGCAAAAAGTTCAGGATCATATACAAAACCATAATCCGAGCGATGCGCTCGATACATTCCTCCTATTCCTTGTCCAACCACAGAATATATGTCATAAGATAAACTCGGTGTAGCTAGAAATCTGTTGTGTCGATGTACTGCTCCATCTTTTTCTCGATTAAAGTCCATCAGACTCCTATTATCATCTAAACCATTTTGTAGATAATTATATCCAAAAGCTTTACTGGATTGAGGAATTCCTCCATTTTGTACATTCTGTACCGAATAAGAGCCATTAAATCCAAAAGTTCCATAAACAACTGCTGCTCCTGGTGCAAAACTAAAACTTCCAGCCAAATTCCAACCCGTCCAAGGAATTTTCACTTCTGGGGTATAAGCTGTTCTTGCAAAAGAATAACTCGCACTCACGCCTCCACCTGCAGGGTTTCCAGTATGACTAACAACCTTATCATTTCTTATGACTTCCTCATCCAAACATTTTTCATCGTTACGGGATTCTGTATACCCTAGATTCATTCCTGACAAGCCCTCTCTCCCATTGAAGCTCAATCCAAAATTAAAACCACGAGTAACATCTCCTGTTGTTTTACTCATCGAAAAACTAGTATTCAAGCTCGCCATTGAGGTACTTGATAAATTTAAACCTAAACTCAAACGAGGTTTATAAGTGCCATTATCTCCTCCAAATGAGCCTTTCAACCCAATCGTTGGATCAATCGAAAAACCAGCTCCTCGATAACTATTGTAAGTATAACTAACGCCTAAAGATAATGATGCTCCTATGTTTTTAAGAATATCTTTTGCGCCATCATAACCACCAATTTCAAGCCCTACATTCCCTCCTGCTACAATGGTTTCGTTTTTGAGCATATCTAATTTTCGAGTCACTTGCTCTCCATCAAAATCATCGGGCAAACCACGCATACTCCTAGACAAAGAACCTACATTGATATTCCAACCTAAACCTGTCCAAGAAGCTTCTTTGTTTGCATCTGTTACAGAATTATAGAATAGATTAACAGGATAGCCACCATCAGGTCCTGGAACCTCAAATAAGGGGACATTATAAGAGAAATCTCCAGAAAATAGATTCACCATTTCTGTAGTTCCTACAGGCTGAAAACTTTGTACTTCTGGCTGTGATGGTCCAGAAGTTAAAGCCAACGCTGCGGCTGGAAAAGCAATTTGATTAATCATCAATGTTATGAAAAACCAAGCTATTCGTTGCATAATTTTTCGATTGGGATTTGTTAGTTGACTCATAATAATTCTACTTATAGTTTTAGGCTTGGAATTGCTTCCAAATCAGCGGTTTTATAGTTTAGTTTGATTGGTCCTGTTTTAAAATAAGGTAAATCTAAAATCAGTGTTTTAGATTGATTCTGATTCGTTTCTAATTGATCAAAGGCTAGAACAAATGTTCTAGTAGAAGATAAATCATAAGAACGTTCAAAATGGAATAATTTACAGGGCAAAGTGTCCTTCCCATCTATTAATTTTATATCTCTTTGCATGGCAAAAGATAAATAGTTTAGTCGTTCTTGCTGCTCGGCATTATTGGTCACTTCATAGTTCGTAACGTCCAAATTTTCGTCCATGATCCCCAGTTTCAACGTGTAGTACTGCAATCCCTCTAATTCTTTTATTCGCCCTTGATATACTTCTTTGGATATAACATTACTTCTTTCTTCGTTCGCGACAATATAGGCTAATGGCTTGTACAAAACCTCTACAGTTAAAGGTGGAATTGTTTTTTCCTTTAACAGTCCATTTTCTGCGTTATTGACCCACTGAACATAATCTGAGGGGGGCAACTCTTCACATCCACAGCTCCATAAATTCAATAAAAGAAAACTACACCAAATAAACTTAATTGCCTTCATACTTTTGATTGATATAATTTAAGACGTCTTCTGTAATATCATAATGTGGTTTACCATACATCAAAGAACCACTTCCTGCTATTCCAAAAACATAGTCATAGCCATGAGCCTGTCCATATTCTAGCGCATATTGAGAAATCTGTTTCCAAATCGCTTCTGTATATTCTTGGCTCTTATATTGATAATAACCTTGATATTCTTGGTTCATTTGTTGATACCGCTGCATCATCTGACTTAAGCGTTGTGTACTTAGATCATCAATAGATGATTGTTGTTGCAAAGCTTGTATTTGCAGACCCAATGAATCTAATGTAGCTTTTTGAGCATTGGATGCTTGCTCCAATTTATTTTCTAGCTCTTTTCTACCTTGAAAGGCATTAAATAACTCTTGATTGTCTACAAAAGCTGTTTTAGGAATTGCATTGTAAACAACAGCAGCAATCAAAGAACTGATTCCAATGGCTAGAATTAACACCCAAACGTGTTTCATCATTAACTTTATTTTGTTTTAAACTTTAAAATGTATTCCTGTCCTTTATTTGCTTTAAACTCTAAAGTATAATGAGTATCTCTTTCTAAATTATGGCTTGATAAATCAATCGTTTTCCAATTTGTTCCATAATTGAGATTAAATTTTCCTGGATGGCTTGTTCTGTCCCATTTATAAATAGTGTACTCAATTACTTCTCCTCCACTCTTTACTGCATAATCTTGATTCAATTTAAAGCGTAGCAAATTATCTATCTGTTTGGCAAAAGCATCGCTTAAATTTTCTCCTAATTCTACGTAAACAGGAACCACCTCAGATTCTCCCTCTCTGTGTAAATTTTTCACTTCGGATTTCTCTAGTACTCGATCATAAATTCTAATGTCATCTACCTGACCATCCAAAGCACGACTATCAGCTTCTAACTTAGAGCCTCCTATGTAAATATTATCACTAGAAAAAGTACTTTTATATCCTTTACTTTCTTCACTCACTAAAACGCCATCTACATAAAGCTTTAATCGATCATCATCATAACTAATGACGTAATGATGCCATTCATTAAAAGATACCTTCTCTCCAATAGCTTCTGTTTTTTTACTGGGTGGGTTTACTGTAATAGCAGAAGGTTTTTGTGTCTCTGTATGAAGGTACAAGGCATAAGCTTCTGCATCTTTTTCTGGACTATTTGAATTCGTTGCTAAAACAATAGGATTGTAAGTATACCCCCATCCACTTTCAGATATTCTATCAATTTTGACCCAAATACTAATTGATCCTTTGCTTGGTTTTAAAATGGTAGAAGCTCCTAAATTAATATAAGAAGCATCTTTTGATTGACCATGAATACCACTCAAGTCTTTAGCACTGTTCGGGTTCCCAAAACGGTCTTCTGTTGAGGATACAGTACTGGTTGCTGTTGCATCATTCGATCCTTGTTTATTAGGGTTGGTATCCTTATAAGAACCATCTGTAAAGAGATACTCTGCTATTAATCCTTTTGTGGGAACTTGGGCAGATATCGAAGAGGCTATTACAAGAAAAAATAAAATTACAATTATATTTTTCATCTCTGTTGGATTACTATACTTCAAAGGTTACATTAATTTAGTTTCTATGGAATAAGCTTTAACTTAGCAATATTAGTGGTCAAAAACACAAAGGTAAATTCAAAAAGGAACAAAATATCTAACGAAAGGTACATTTCAACCATTGAAAAGTACAATCCGTCTAACGAACGTCCATTATGAAAAAAGCCTTTTGCTAAAAAAGAGGCATTTATCTGATTGGAATAATTAAGTTGTAATGGTAGGTTGACAAAAAATCGTCAAAGAAGAATTTTCATGGAATAAACAAAAACGAGCTGTTTTTGATAAAAGAGTTAATGATTTCATAGTATGAGTTTTGTTTAGTTAAATACATGGTACAAATAACTTATTGATAAAACAACAAGTCATTTTAAATAAAACTAAAACATCCATTTAGGGGTGGATGTGAGAGGGACACTACAAAGCTAAGTCAAATAAGTATAAAACACAAGTGTCTATTTTTATTTATTTTTAACATATAATAGCTAAGTTTTTGTGTTCTTAAAGAGATACTTAACAGTAATGGACGTTACTAGTTTGTAACTTCGCATATTTAAGTAAAAAGTGGCAAAAGCTAAAATCGGATGGACTTAAATTTACAATCAGTTGTGTACTCACTTTGATAATCGTATATTATAATTCATGCAAAATGTGTATTTCTTTTGATAAGAACAGAAACACAAAATTATGGCTTATCCCCTAATATTTTTTTATTGTATTAAAAATTCACCCTACTCTTATCATACTTATTCTCTCGATTTAAAAATAAATCGAATAACAATACTTGTTCCTTCTCTATTTTTATTATCCAACGAAAAAGTTCCGTTTAATAGGGTCACAAAAGTTTTGATACGCTTTAGTCCACCGTTCTCTTTCAGCAAGTTTGACATTCCTTTTCCATTATCTTTTATTAGCATACAGATATTGTTTTCAGTTTCTGCTACAAGGCTAAAACTAATTGCTGGATACTTGCAGCGTTCATCAAAAGCATGCTTGATTGCATTTATAATAGTTTCATGAATAATCAAACAAATAATTTCAACTCTATGATAATCCATTAGTAATGAATCCATTAATACACACTCAAATTTTATTTGAGGATAATTAAGTTGAAAATCACTTTGCAATGTTTTCAAAATAGGTATTACATCAATTGTTAATTGATCTAAATTTTGAGTTGAGATTCCACTTAATGCTTCGTTGATATTTCGAAAAATAAAAATTTTCTGTTGCAAGTGAGATAAAAAATCTTTCCCTGAGTCAGAAAAAGTATTTGGTATTTCTTTTTTTCTTCTCCTCAATTCTTTATTAATTGTTGCTCCTAATATTGAAAAGTAATTTCTACTTCGATGAATAGATTCCCTGTATACTTCTTTTAATAAAGTATTTAATTTAGTTTCTCTAAAATAAGCCGCTTGAAGAAATTTATCCTTTTCTTTTAGTTCTTTTCCTTGTCGATACAAATAAACACCAGTACCAATCGAAATGATCGTTATTATTCCAAAAATCAATAATAGGAATAGGAAGTTTAGTAGTTGACGTTGTGTTGATGCTTCTGACAATTGAGCTGTTAAAGCAGCTTCTTCTGCTAGTCTTATATTGGCAATAAATTCTATTTCTCTAAGTCTAACACGTTGTAAAGAATCTTCTAGCACTTGTAAAGTTTCTGTATAATTTTCTGCTGTTTTACAATCTTGAAGAGCAAATAGGTTATGAATTAATTCTCGATAGATATTAATTTGTAAAGGTAAATCGCCTACAAAAGAAGCTATTATTCTAGCATTATCTAGGTAATCTATAGAAAAATCTATGCTCCCCTGCTCTGAAAAAAGAAGCCCTAATTGATAGTCTACTTTCCCTAAAGCATAAGCATTACCGTTGGATAAAAAATATGTATGAGCTATATCTAGAAACTCTTTAGCAGATAATATGGCATTATTCTCTTTGTAAAAACAACCTAAATGATAAGCATAACTTCCTATATTATCATCATTTCCTATCCGTTGTGCTAGTTCGTACCCTTTTAACAAATAGGCTTCTTGTTTGGCAAAATCCTCTTGTTGAGTAGCTAGGTAAAACAGCCAATAGAAAGTGTTGAGCTTGTCGTTATCACTCGCCTCAACAAGGTAGTTTTCTAGAATGACACGAGCAGAATCATATTGCAAGCTTTCGATTAATTCTAGTCCATTTCTATACTTGTCCTCCTCTTGAATTACCAATATTGATCTAGATGTCTTTAAATTTTTCACTCTAAACAATCGTTCTACCCAATATTTATTAAAACGAGGATTACTAGCCATATTAATTTGCTGCAAGCACCACAATCCATAATCTAAATAATTCCGTTCCCAATAATACTGCGCTTGATAAAACCAAAACCAAGATTCTAGTATCTTTTCTGGTAGTATATTTTGATAATAAGACCATTTTTCTTCTACAGAAAGATTGCTCGGCGCAATACTCCCTGTTTGTTTAGCCAATAATTTGAATAATTTCTTATGGTCTAACTGTTGAATTAGATAACTACCTTCCCCCAATAGTTCATCTATACTTGTTTCTGGAACATCAACATTAAACTTTATGGGGGCTGCATAAGCAGAACTCATAGCACTACGCCCTGCTCTACAAGTAAAAAAATAGGAACCTGATTCTGAAAAATTTAGCGGGATAATATGCTGAGGTTTTCCTTGTCTAAAAACATCAGAGCGGTTATGTAAAATTACATCATCCGTATAGTTCCAATTATTTTCTTGACAAATAAAGCCGTCAACTTCTGTAAATGGATATTTAACGGTGTCTGTAGAAACTTGAAGGCGAATTGCCCAGGCATTACTATCTCTATTTTCTACTAAAATAAAAAAATTTTCTGTCTGGATATCTACTGCTTTATTAGGGTATATAATGGCAGGCTTTTTTATGGTAAAGTTATTCGTGCCACAAAATTGGGCTTTGACCATCAGGCTATACAGCAACAAAACGATCATTATAGACCAATTATTTCTAGTACTCATTTATCTTGCTTTTGTAATATTAAAATAATCGAGTAATTGTTTATTGGTTACTCTTATGATACTATTGTCACTCATTATGATTTGATTTTGGTCTATAATACCTTCTACATAATCTAAATTAACCAATGCAGCACTACTTGCTCTTTTAATAAACCAAGAATTAGTAAAGCCCTCAAAATTCTTGAGTGTTGTGGATAAACAGTAACAATCTTGCTGCTCTAAGGGTATGTATCCAGATCGATTGATTTTTTGATGAATGGTTTTTAAGAAAATTCGGTTATTATTGACTCGAATCCAAATAATATCTGATTGCATGATTTTAGATTTCCCAAAATTATTTTTATCCTCTACCAACTTAAATTTTCCATTATTCAAGGGAACAAGTCTATTCTTTTTTATAAAAATAGAGTCTGTTAAGGGCTTAGGAAAACCTCTAAAATTACTTTGCTTAGAATAATTAAAAAAGGCCAATTCTATAACAGGCAATAAGACGTGAATACTATAGGGCTTGGGTAGATAGCTATTGGGTTCTACCTTAAAGGCAGCTTCCTTAATTCTATTATCATTGTTAGAGGTCAAATAAATAAATGGAATTTGTATATGCTCTTTTATATAGTGTGCGACTTCTATTCCTCCTTCAAAATCATCTCGCAATCTAATATCTAAAATAGCTAGACTAAATACGGTTTTACGAAGTTGGCTACAAGCTTCTCTTTTGGTGAGGGTACAGACGACTTCAAAGCCTAAATCTTCTAATTCCTCTGATAAATTATGCAATACATCCGAATCATCTTCTAGTAATAAAATTCTATTTTTTTTTTTCATTTTAAATATATTTTGCATTATATTATTTTTGCTACCTGCAGTACAAAAAGCCAAAATGTATATCCACCATCTAGATATTGGTTTGAGTAGTACTACTTTTTAGATATTAGATCGCGATCCAAAGGATGTTTTTAAATCAAGACAAACTTTTAATCCTATTTTTATATTTTACTACGTGAGCCTGCGGGTTGTCCTATACTCAGTTATTTTTGTTCAAAACAACATTATTTTTATATAAAAATCAATTTTGCAGCAATTCTCGGTTTGTGAAAAATAAAATATGAAATGCTTATTTTTGTAAGAAAACGAATAATGATAGATAATTTAATAAAGCAAGTACGCGAAAATTTAACAGAAATTCCAGATAGTCGCAAATACAATAAGTCATACCAACAGATAGATTCACTAATGGGAGCCTTTGCAATGTTCTCGTTGAAAGACCCATCTTTGCTAGAATTTCGTAAAGAATTTCCCGCAAGAGCAGCTAATCTGAAGCGCATTTATGGCTTAACTAATATACCATCAGATACAGCAATGCGTGAAACCTTAGACAAAATATTACCCAAAGAGTTATCTAACCAACTTGCCAAGTTGCAGCCAATTCTACGAGAGTAAAAAATATTTTCATCTCGCAAAGTGCTTGGCGGCTATTTAGCAGCAAGTTTAGATGCAACAGGTACCTATTGTTCTTGTAAAACAAGCTGCGAAAATTGCTTGGTAAAAACATTGCGGAATGGACAAAAACAATACTATCACCAAATGTTAGCAGTAGTTCAAGTACATCCTA
This sequence comes from Winogradskyella sp., assembly GCA_965230605.1. Classification (GTDB taxonomy): domain Bacteria; phylum Bacteroidota; class Bacteroidia; order Flavobacteriales; family Flavobacteriaceae; genus CBDDLD01. The sequence goes on from CBDDLD010000005.1 coordinate 72,643, forward strand.
ATCAAAAAACAGTTTTTCCGCTTGATGCAGAAGCTATTATTCAGCAAGATGGGAATAAAAAAAATGATTGTGAACTGAATGCTAGTAAACTTTTAATTCCATCTTTGCGGTCTTCCATGCCTGATGACAAGCTCTTAATCGTTGCAGATGCTTTGTATGCCAATGCTCCATTCATACGCTTAGCTCAAAGCGAGAAAATGAAATTTATAACAGTGGTAAAACAAGGTTATGCCCTGTTGCAAGCTGAGCGTTTACAGCAGCAAGATCAGTTACAAACAAAACAATGGCGTAAAAAAGGTCGTATTTGCAAAGCTTCTTATACCACAGATTTAATCTTCAATGGACAAAACCAAGATTTGCTTGTTAATTATGTTCAGTATACTGAAATAGACAGCAAAACAGGTAAAGTCTATTATGATGGTAAATGGCTCACAGATTTGACTATACACGAACTTAGCTTAGAAGAATTTGTAGCTGTTGCTGCTAGAAGCAGGTGAAAGGTTGAAAATGAGACGTTTAATGTACTCAAAAATCAAGGTTATCACCTAGAACATAATTATGGACATGGTAAAAAGTATCTGGCTACAAACTTTGCTATGCTGACCATGTTGGCGTTTTTGGTTGACCAAATCACCCAACATTTAGACCAATATTTCAATCGTGTTTGGGATAAATTTGGTCCTAGAAAGCTTACTTGGCAAAAAGTCAGGGAAGTATTTAATCAATTCCCTTGCGCTTCTATGAATGCTATTTATCGTTTTCTTGTCAAAGAACTTACTATTAACATTCCTCTTTTGGAATGATATATTTTTTTTTACAAACCGAGAATTGCTGTCAATTTTGAAACAATTTATATATATTGTACTAACAAGTCTAGTTTTAGTTATTATTGAGCTCAATTATCATCCTCAATTCACAATACCCTCTAGTTTTAAACTAGAGCGTCGTGGTAATGCTGTAAAGTTATTTAGAAGGACAGATAGAAATGGATATAAAGAATATTTACAAACCATAGATTTGAGTGCAGGTGCAAAACTTGTATTTTTATTAGAGCCTACTATTGACACAAAGCGAGGATTACCAGATCCAACCTTTGAGCGAAATGATTTATCCTCTATTTGGAGCCGTTTTAAAACGCAATATGCTGATGCCTTTTCATTATCTAGTGGTGCTTTTTTTGGTTGGTATACAAAAAATACGGCTAGATTACCCTTTCCTATCAAAATCAACAATAAAATAAAAAGCTGTGGTTTTGGAGATAATGGTTATGATAAAATGCTCTTGATGATAAATCAAAAAAGTGCTGTCATTAGAGCGTACCAAAATACTTCTAATGTTTATGATGACCTTGTCAAGCAGTTGCCAAGATCACCCAATGTTCTTGTTGGATTACATCCAAGATGTAACAAAGACAACTTGGGTGATCAGATAGTAGGAAGAACTTATATTGGGCTAAAAGATAGCCCCAAAAGTGGTTCAACAAGAGGAGATGGTATTCATGAAACGGTATTGCTTTATCATGGATATTGTACCGAAAAACAAGCTCACAAAGCCTTGTTGGATTGTGGTGCTTCACAGATTATGATGCTCTGTGGCGGTTCGGTGACGCAATTGGTCTGTCAAGACAAGTTTTATATTAAAACAAAAGAAAAGTTGCCCCAAACTATAGGCGTACTTGAGGCAACTTCCTTTGCACAGCATTAGTGTCTTTGTTCTAATTGATGGAGCCGTTCTTCCAATGCTTGTAAGTTTTCTTTTAAAGCATCGTTTTCTGTTTTTAGCTCTTTAATGGCATTGATGGATGCCATAAGCACTGGATTAATATTAATCCCCCAATAGTCTGTTTCATGACCATTCTTATCTTTTGTTTTTTGTACTGCTTCAGGAAAGACCTTTTGTAAATCTTGTGCTCCAAAACCAATATGTTGTTTTTCTGATAATAGCCCAAGTGGATTATCTTTTTTATACTTAAACTCAATAACATCCAAATTTGCAATTTCTTTTAAACCTTTGGAATAAGTTCCTTTGATATCTTTTAGGCGTTTATCTGAAATAACATTCCATGTAGAAGAATAGGATGAAGCACTCCCATTTACTCTTAAATTTCGATCTACAAAAACATCTCTTCTCCCGTGTATATCCCTTCTAACATACAAAAATGTTCCAATAAATGCCTCGTCTTCAACCTCTAAATCTCCATCATATACTCCAAAATTACCATTATAAGGAATATTATTTCCAATCCTAAGCTGACCATAAATCGCCACATCATCTCCAATGGTAGCATTATCTTCTACAAATAAATCATCCCCTGCTCGTATATCATAATCTGCAATTACATCACTTTGGGCTACAATATCTCTAGAACCATAAGCGCTCGAGGGAGAACCCGCTAGTATAGAGCCTCCTCTTGATATAATGTTATCATCAGCCAATACATCACTGGTCGCAGCTATATCACCATTACCATAAGAAATTGAGGGAAAACCTGCTCGTATATAACCCAAAGCAGCTGTAATATCATGCCCTGCCGAAATATTATCGTTGGCAACAATATCGTCTCCAGCTAAAATATCTCCAGAGCTTGCGGTTCCACTAGGATTTCCTACCCTTAGCACTCCTGTTATCCTCCAATCCGAGTTGAGTGGATTGTCTAAGTTTATTTGACCACCAGAATTATTCAAACCAAATCCTGCGGAGACCGTAGTAGTAGGTAAATTAACAAAATCTGTTACAGTCCCTCCGTTCATAATACGCAATTGTGTCCCCTGTAAATCTAGGGTTTGTAACTCATTATTAGGATCTGCATCGGCATCATTGATGTCAACGGTTACCGCATTGATGATATTATTGCCCTTTTTGATGGAAATTCTACGTTGTGAAGGACTCAAGTTAGTAAGATCTAAGGTTTGGTTATCGGTATCGGTATCGATAGAAGTAATGGTAATATTAGGATAGGTTCCTGTTATAGTTGTTGCCCCTCCTGCTGTTAACGTAATGGGAATATTCGGGCTAGTATTGCTAATAAGCCCATTGGCACCAATCGAAATGCCATTCCCTGCAGTATAGGTCGTATTTTCATCATCGGCATATTCAAAATTTCCTGTCACACTATTGAACTTGAGAACCTGATCGGCCATTGGCAAATTAGTTGTAATGGGTATGCTTTGAATAGTACCTGCATTCCAAATAGGGCTTGTTGTTTGAGCACTAATCTGGTTAGTTGCAGAAACATTAACCCCCACACCACCTGAATAGGTATTTAGATTCAAGGTAGCAGGTGCCCAACTTGTACCGTCAAAGGTAAGTACTTGTGAACTCGTTGGAAAGACACTTGATACAGGAATATTTTGTAAAGCATTTCCATTCCATAATGGACTATTCGTTTGTGCACTAATGGTATTACCCGAAATTAATGTCCCATTTCCTGCTGTATAATTATTCAAGTTGAGGGTTTGTGGCATCCATTGATTGCTAGCACTGTTGTATTGCAATACCTGATTATTACTAGGAGGATTTACAGCTACACCAATTCCATTGAAGGCATTTGCATTCCAGATGGCATTGGTATGATCTGCAGCAATACTATTGTTTTGAATAATAATTCCTGTACCTGCGATATACTGTAATACGTTCATTGGCGTCCATACTTGATTGTTCGAATCCCACACTAAGGTTTGACCATTTTGTAGACTAGATACATCAACATCTGTTAGATCACTTACAGCATACTTTTGTCCTGTTGTTTCAGCATAAAAAGCATAAGGTGCCGTCAGAATTTGTGCATCATCCCATAAGGTATAATTAGCTGGAATATTGGCCACAGGATCAATTTCTATCAACAAGTATTTTTCGCTTGACCAATCTATTGCACTAAAATTATGAGTTCCTACAGGTGTTCCAGCACCAATTTTTGCATTAAAAATGCCTAAATCATTTGTCTGTAAGTAATTTAGGTGTTCCTCTTGATAAACAATTGGTCCAGTAGCAGTACCATCTTTTATGGTAAAGCGAACGGATATAGTCGTATTGGAATAAATAATAGGAGGATTTGGGGGAAGTACATTCCCATCTCTTACCAAACCTTGAAAAGCAAAGCTTTCAGGTATTTGTATTTGAGCCATTAAGGATACTATCGTGCTCAATAATATAAATATCGTTATGGTATATTTCATCATGTTATTGTTTAATTAGTTGGTATGTTTTAAAAAGCGTTTCTTTAGCAGGGCTTACTTTGATAAAATAAGTGGCATTGGGTAAGTCTCTTACATCGAGATGTAGATAATTTTTTCCTACTTTTATCAACCATGAGCGTTGCTGAACTACTTGCCCTAAGTTATTGTATAAAGCTACTGTCCAAGTATTTTTTTCGTCATAATTACTAAAAAGATCAAGAGTTACATAGGTTTTGGCAGGATTGGGATAAACTTGCATTACAGGATCATCTGCCTTAACACTTGTTATACTAGTAGGTACTTCTTCTACCATAAGCACCCAATCTAAAAGTCCTGTATTGATCTGTTGTGCATCGCTGTAAAAATACTGTCCAATCACATAGTCCAAACGCATTCCAGTAGTTGGGGAAAGAGTTGATCCTCCTCCATGTGGTAACGTATATATTATATCTTGTCCTCGTATTCCTATACTAAACAGCAATAAGCAAAACATCATAAAAAATAATTTCATAGTGTATTTGTTTTGTAAATAAGCAATGGAGCATGATAATAGCAGCATCACCATGCTCCAATTGAATCATTTTTATCGTATAATTACTTTTTGAGTTCCAATAGTAGTCTGGTCTTCTCTTAAAACATTCAAGAAGTAAATTCCTGCTGCCAACATATGCTCTCTGCGGTATTCTAGTGTTGTATTTGATGTTACTTGTTCCATTTTAGTAGAAAAAATCACCCTTCCAAGAACATCAACAAATTGAATTTGAATATTTTGCTCCTTTAAATTAGAAAGGTATATGGTAAAGTTTCCACTAGTAGGATTCGGTGCTACAACAATTTCTAAATCATTTCCACCAATAAGATTAAGATCAAGCATTGCTACAGTCAATATATTAGAGCTTCCTGTACAGCCTGTACTATCCTCTACCACTAGATGGTAAGCACCATTAGCCGTCACTGTTGTCCATGGTACCATCGTAGAGTCTATTAACAGCCCATTGTGATACCATAAATAAGCCTGTCCACTGGTATAATTTGCCCATAATGTATCCGTTTGTAAAGTGATTTGAGGGTTTACTATTAGTTCGTTCAAAGTAATACTAACACTATCCTCACAACCATTTTGGTTCAGAATAACCTTATAAGTCCCCCCTCCTGTAATCGATTGTCCTGAGTTTGTTCCTCCTTGAATGGTTTGCCCATCTAAGAACCATTGATAGGTTGTATTGGGAAGATATTTGGTATAAAGAAAGGCATTATCCCCTGAACAAATAACAGAATCTTTCATCCCGTGTATAGCTGGTTGATGAATAGAAGTTGTTAAAATTTCTACTGGTTCTGAGGCTAATAAACAACTGCCCATAGCAAGCATTACATGATAAATTCCCTCATTGTCAATCATCATAGTTCCTAAGGTATCGCCTGTCAGAAGGTGACCATCTTTAAACCATTGATAGGAATTGGCATAAGCTATACTCGATAATGTGATGCTATCTCCTTCACATAAATAGACGGTTCCTGAATAGTTTAAATCAGCGGTTGGAAACGTATCTATTATTACCCAGACACTATCAGAGGTTGTAGAACAATGACCATTACTTACCACAACATGATACCCTCCTGATGAATCAATGGTATATACTGCTGTATCCGTATTAGGGAGTAGTGTATTATTCATATACCATTGGTAGGTATGATTAGAAAGATCAAGTGTTGCAATACTTAATGGCTCTGATTCGCAAATACGGATGGTATCAAAATGACTCAACTCGACAATAGGAAGTGAATAAACGCTAAGGTCAATCGTATCTGATATTACCTTACAAGATTGGTTATCGATCACTGCCCAGTAGGTACTACCATCGGTTACACTTAATGTAGAATCGTTTTCCATAGATAAAAGCAGTCCATTCTGGTACCATTGATATTGATAGTGACTATCTGATACTGCTTTTAATTGAATGGTATCTCCTGTACAAAATGTTGTATTTCCATCAATGCTAATCGTATCTTTGGGAAGAGCAACAAGACTGAGATTGATCCATTGACTACTATCAATACAACCATGATTATCAACATAAACTTTATAGTTTCCAGCATCTCTTAACCATAATGCATTACTATTAGCATTCGGAATTGTCAGAGTATTGTTTGTCCACGTATACTGATATAAACTATCAGCAGTTGTCTCTATTAAGAAGCTATCTCCTTCACAAATCGTTACTTTTTCTACAGCAGATAAATGAACCGTTGGATATTCATAGACACTTACCAATAACTTGGTAGATTGTGTTGTACATCCATTAATCGCTCTTGCTTTTGCACTGTAATAAGCACTTTCATTGGCATTATAAGTAGTAAATACTTCTCCAACAATAGCCGTATCATTTCTATACCATTGAATAAATGGAGCATTTGTATTACTAATTAGGGTAAGCTCTTGCCCTTCACATAAGGTAGTTGTTCCGCTACTGCTAATCGCAATAGAGGGTGCTGCATTAGCAGTGATAGATACAATATTGGACAGTTTATTAAATCCATTTTGACCAACCATAACCCGGTAATTTCCAGATTGTTTCGCCCAGTAACTAGCCATTGTTGCCCCTATAATTGTATCTCCGTTGTGCAACCATTGATAGGAATAAGTACTATCACTCATGGCGACCAATAAAAGAGAGTCTCCAGTACAAATCGAAGAAGAATTGGTTGGAATATAAGCTGTTGGGAAAGTCATTGAAATAGAAGTATCGGCTACAGCAGCACAACCAGAGATATTAGTTGCGACAACCGTATAGTTTCCTGTTGCAGAAGCATTGATAAATGCCCCTGTATTCGATGCAAAACCATTGATATACCACTGATAAAGTATCCCACTTAGAATTGGCGAAGCGATTAAGGTTGTACCTGACTGAACAATAGTCGGTGTACTAGGAGGAGGATTAGGAGCCATAATAATCGTTGCCATTTGTGTAGTATCAATACAACCGTTATTCGTTGTAATAATCGCCCAATAATTTCCTCCTGTCCCAACTTCTATGCTACTAGTATCACTATTTATAATTGGAATATTATTGTGATACCACTGATAACTATAGTCGGAATTGCCTTCAACAACTATTTGTTTAACCTGTCCTTGGCATAAGCTTGAGCCACCAATGATACTAATCCCCTTAGAAGCTCTAGGATAAGCTGTTACAGCAATCGTATTGGATTCTCCCTCACAGCCATTTAACGTTCCTTTTGCTTGATAGATACCAGTTGTAGATGCGGTATAATTGGCGCTATTAAATCCAGATAATAGACTTCCATCTTTGTACCAATCATAGCTTATTCCACTACTTCCAACAGCACTCAAAACAACATCATCACCACTACAAAATTGTGTTGCAGATAAATGGTTAAGTGCCATAGTAGGCTCTTGTAATACGGTTATAGCTACAGAATTAGTAGCCGTACTACAAGCGCCATTATTAATAACACAGTAATAATGACCACTTGAATTTGGTGACAAAATAGAGGCGTTTTTACCAAGCAATAGACTGCTGTTTTGATACCATTGATAAGAATAGCCTAATCCTGTTGTAGAAGCCAATAAAACACTATCACTACTACAATACGTAGTATCACCAAGTATCAGTAAGTTGGCTTGCGGATAATCCTTAATATCAACAGGAACAATAGTAGATGTAGAAGTACAGACACTATCTGTAATAACAACATTATAATTTCCTTCTACACTCGCCTTATAGCTTGATGTTGTTGCCCCAGATATTGGTAGACCATCTTTCTGCC
>CBDDLD010000006.1:0-5958 GCA_965230605.1 Winogradskyella sp.
AAAGGTGGTACTTTGGTAGGATGTACTAAATATTGGTATTCACTATAGTGATGTTGTCATACACACTTAACTACAATAAATAATTCAATTCAGAACTTATGGTGAAATACTTTGACCCGGAAAGAGTACAACCTTTTGTATTCATACACAGGACGTCATAAATAATAATGATTTATACTAACAATCTTGTATTAAACTTATTAACATTTTTAAAAACAAATTGAATGATTCAAAGTATCCCTAAGCTCTTAAGTGAATTTTAAGTTACTGGAATGACTAACTCAAACTTTGCAAAAACTCCCAGACAACTAAACTTAGTGATCTCGATGAGCTTTTGTATAAAAAATCTAACACACCTGAGGAAATAGGGATATGTTGCGATAGTTAAGAGAAAGCATTGTTAAAAGTACTAGCATTGAAAACGGACAGTTTAATATTGTAGAGAGCATTGTGACATTTAGTGATGGGACAATAGGTATTAATTCTATGTGTGTCGACCTAGGTGCTCGCTACTAAATACACACTTCAACAGAATCTTTTAATGGTAAAAACTTAAAAAAAAATGTTGACATAATGACCAAATGCTTTTTATTGTAAAAAATTAGTATATTTATTACTATTATATAGTTATTAGAAATAACTCCATATTTAAAGTTATATAGTTTTAATGGCCTTAAATTTGTGGTTTAATTCTAGTCCTCACTTTTAACGACTTCGTGAAGTCATAACAATTTTTAATAATATGGAAAACAACAAAATAATCAGTGTTTTAAATCCCGTTATGAATTGGATTTTTCCTTTTTTTAAAGACAATAAAGCACTAAAACTTATCAAGAAGGACATACAGAGTATTGGAGAGGAACTTTTAGTAAAAGCATATGACTCTGTCAAAGGTCTCTTCTATAATAGTGAGTCTAGACAATCGGTATTTGAACAATGGTCAAAGTCGTTAATAGATGGTAACGAACCTGATGATATCATTGAAGGAGGAATTAAGAATTGTATTGAAAAAGCGCTTGAATCTCCAACAAACTTCAAGAATGAAATGGAGCAATTTTTGAAGGAGGTGGAAACAAAAAATGTTGATCCAATTAATAAAGTAAATTCAATTTCTGGAACTTTTACAAATACCGAAATAATTCAAGATGTCTCAAATAGTGAAATAACCATTAAAAAAAGAGGCGCTTAGAATCTATATTTATCCTTTTAATTTTTACTGATAGGCCATTAAATTAGTCGTTTATTGTTGAGTTCGGCAAAGGCAAATCTGAATTATTGAGAATATGTCCGACATATCAAACCATATAAATTCTCATATATCCAATAGTGTTATTATTCAAAATGTCTCAGATAGTGTAATTATAATCAATGAACGAGGAGAAAAAGTAAAATACAACCAAAACCTCACGGGAGTGAGTATTGATATTATTCCACAAGAGTACCAGAGAAGAGAGGAAATTCAACAAATTTCAGATACTTTTGAAAATAATTCTAATGCGGCTGTTTTTATAAATGGTGAAGGAGGAATCGGTAAAACAACCATTGCCGCGAAATATCTGCAAGATAATGAAAATCATTACAAACATTATGTGTGGATTAATGCCGAATACGGGATCGTAGACGAAATGTTAGATTTGTATATCTACCTTCAAATAAATAGAAAAGACATAATTACGAAAAATCAATTTCGGATGATGTGTTTGATCCTTAACCATTTATCATCGGAAGGTCCCTGTCTATTAATATTGGATAACGCAGACAATGAAGGAGGTCTGCGTGATTTTTTTATGCACTTCCGTTCTTTGAATTGGAATATATTAATAACTAGTCGGTGCAATGAAGTAGATTTAGGTAGAAAGTTTGAACGAATCAGAATAGAGCACTTGAATGTTGATAAGGCTATGCGCCTATTCCGTAATATTTACGATGAGAATTCTTATGAATTTAACCAGGAGCTACAATATTTTTTAGAGAACATTGAATATAACACCTTATTGATTCATTTATTTGCCAAGTATTTAAGAGAATTCAATAGGAGAAAAAAAGGAAAACATACACTAAAGCAGTTGAATTTAAGATTTACGTTGAAGGGACTATTCGTCGCTGAGAACAAAAAAATAGTTCATGACCTTCGAAAGGAAAATGTTAATCTATTGCTAAGAGAATTGTATGATATTTCTTCATTAAGTTCGCTTGAATCTGATATTTTGTTTCAATTTTCCTTCTTTCCCTTAGAACCAATTCCATATGTGGATATTGAGCATTTTTTCATTGAGGAACTCCAATTAGATGAATTTGATAATGCTTTAACAGATCTTACACGCGGAGGTTGGATATTAGAAGGACTTAATAATCAAGAGGCTTCCATTAAATTAAACAGTCCCATAATAAAAGAATTCTTGCTTGATTATTACAAACACAATATTTGGGACAAAATTCTGCCCCAAATCGAATACTTGATAAAAAAACTTGAACATAAAAAAAATGAAAATCCTGTAAGAACATTTAGGTGGATCAAATACGCTGAATCACTCATAAGCACAACTTCATCTCGTGAATTCCTGAATAACTACTTAGAAAGTCCAGAAATCGTAAATTTACGAACTTATTTAGGAAATGCTTATATCACAGCGGGTAATCACAACGAAGCTCTAGCTCACTTTCAAAAAGCTGAATCATTTCATAAAAAAAAAATAGACTCAGATGGTGCTGACTTGTCCTTATGTTATGTAAAAATTGGAGATATCCATCTAAGGTGGACATATAAATTCAATACAGCATTAAACTATTATGAGAAAGCCATATCAATAAGAGAGGTGATTTATAGTTCTGAAGACTTTAGATTATTGAGCACTTATGAACGTTTGGCTGGAGCTCACAATAAATTAGGTAACTACCAGAAAGCCTTGGATCTTCAAACGAAGATAATTTCTATTTACAAGGAAAATTCGAAAACACCCGATGAAAAATTCGCATTTATTTACAGTGGTATGGCAGAAACCTATAACTATTTGTGCGAATTTAATCTGGCAATAGAATTTCAACTTAAAGCTATTTTATTTTTTGAAGGAATTTTAGAACAATACGACCCAATATTAGCAAATGAATATACTAACGCTTCAATCTACTATAGAGATTTGCTGGATTTCGAAAGCGCTCTTAAGTACGGCCTGAAGGCTCTTCATATTCGGGAAGAAATATTTGATTCCAATCATCCGATATTCATCTTAAATTATAAGGAATTGGCTAGCATTTATTTAGATGTCGGAAACTTTAATTTGGCCCTTGATTATCTTGATAGAGCATTGAAATTAAATGATCAAATCTTTAAATCCACAAATAACATCAACAAGTCTTACATCTTGAATATTTATGGTCTTGTTTACAAAAGTTTAGGGAACATAGATCTAGCTTTGGACTACCATTACAAGACGATTAACCATTTGGAAAACATAGATAGAACACACCCTGATCTAGCCATTGCTTATGCACAAGTGGCCATTACACTGCGAATTAAAGGTAGCTATAAATCTGCTTTAAAGTTTGAGCTAAAGGCATTAGATATCCGCAAAGAACGGCTAATTGAAGACCATCCTTTATTAGTTCAAAGTTACGCAAATATCGCTCATACATATTGGCTTATGAGGAACTATGATATGGCGTTAGACTATCGACAAAAAGTCATTAATTTTTGCAAGAGTTATGAAAAATTTCCGAATGGATTTTTGATCAGTTCGTTGATTTCAATTGCAAGTATCTATCATCATCTCGAAGATTATGAAGAATTTGATAAAGTAACGAGTTATTTGTTTAGTGAAGAACTATGGAGTTATGTAGAAAGTGAAAACCTCGAACTCGCCACTTCACTACTTGGAATAGAATCTATATTGACCGAACAGGGCGAATATGAGTATGCTAAAAACTTGTTAATTTCTATTCAACAATTAATGAAAAAGCTTCTACAAAAACGAATAAAGATTCATGGTTATAATAGTCACCTGGTAGCTCGTCAACTTGTAGAGGTTTCTAATCTTCATGAAAAATTAGGTGAAATTGATAAATCCATTGAATCTGCAAGTCTGGCTTTAAATGTATTCTTAACTAAGAATAGTTGTATCACCTTAGAAATCATAGATTGCAAATCCAATCTCGCTAAATTATATCAACAAAAATCTAATTACAAAGCTTCGTCTAAATTATTAGAAGAACTTATAAATACAGTGAAAGAACAGTTTGGAGATAATCACATTCGCCTTTCCGGGCTTTTATCAGATTTGGCTTGGGTAAATGTACATCAAGGAAATATTGGAAAGGCTCTTGAATTTTGGATTTCGTCAAGGAAAATACTACATGAATACTTTGATAAAAATGATTACAGAATAAAGAAAGTTGAAGCATTTATCGAAAATTATCTAAATAAATAAATGCAATAACTACCGTATCCGTCCGAGGAACGTACTTAGAAAAAAATGCAGCTTTATTGTTTTTAAAATTACTACCAATTATCTGGGCACAATTGATATGTAGGCCTACGGCGCGTTACCAATTCTTTTACTAACTCCAAAAATTTTGAGGGGTCAGCTTAGTCCGGTTTATCCAGCAGTGGACAACCACCTAAGACCCGGAGAGCGCAACCCGATAGAAGGTAAGTTCGGACAGGCGAAAACAGCTTATGGAATGAACCGAATCAGGGCTAAGCTGGCCATTACCTCCCAATCGTGGATAGCATCCATTATTTTGGTGTTGAACCTTGTCAAATGGACAGGGGCAGCACCTTATTATCTGGCTTTTCAGACTTTCTCAATGGGTGCAAGCTTGTTTTATGCCTATATATTGGGTATTTCAAATCAAATGGTGTACTCATTCGGTCTCCAGGCAAAAATAACACCGAGTCTAGCCAAAAAGGATAGGTTTTGTGAAATCAAGCATGGCTAGTTTCTCAGCAGGGCCTAATTAGTTGTTAAAATTCTAAATTTTTGGTAGTTGTATTAAACTGTATTAGTTAAGACTTAATCTGACATTTTAATTAAATTGTATAATATTAAAACAGATTAAGTGATGACAAGTGAAGACAAAATCATCAAGACCAAATTAGGATTATTAGAGCTTAGTAAACAACTAGGAAGTGTTTCACAGGCGTGTAAAGTGATGGGCTATAGTCGAGATTCATTTTACAGATTCAAACAACTCTACGAGCAAGGTGGAGAACTAGCACTTCAAGAAATTAGTCGTAAGAAACCAGTTTTAAAGAACAGAGTTAGTGAGGAGGTGGAAAAGGCAGTAGTTGCAATAGCTATAGAGTTCCCTGCTTTTGGTCAACAACGTTCAAGTAATGAACTAAAAAAGCGAGGTATATTCATATCACCTGGAGGGGTAAGATCAGTATGGCTACGTCATGATTTAGAGACGCTAAAAAAGCGATTAAAGGCATTAGAAGCTAAAGCTGCTCAAGAGGATCTTATTTTAACAGAAGCTCAGTTACAAGCTTTAGAAAAAGCAAAGGAAGAAAAGCAAGCTCATGGAGAAATAGAGACTCATCACCCATGTTATCTGGGTTCTCAAGACACTTATTATGTGGGAACAGTAAAAGGAATTGGGAGAATATACGCTCAAACATTTATAGATACCTACTGTAAAGTGGCCTTTGTAAAACTTTATGATCGTAAGAATGCAATCGTTGCAGCTGATTTACTTAACGATAGGGTTTTACCGTTTTATGAACAACATGAGCTAAAGCTATTAAGGGTATTGACAGATCGAGGTACTGAGTATTGCGGAAAAAGAGAACATCATGAATACCAACTTTACTTAACCATAGAGGATATTGCACATACAAAAACCAAAGCAAAAAGCCCTCAAACAAATGGTATTTGTGAACGTTTTCATAGAACTATGCAAGAAGAGTTTTTTTGGGTAGCTTTTCGCAAGAAAATTTATGAATCGATAGATCAGTTGGCT